>OY781963.1:0-2782038 GCA_963677515.1 Arcobacteraceae bacterium
CTGGTGCCTTCTTTGTATGGAGCAGTCTCTCTCCCCTAGGTGCACCACGTTGCCGTATTTGTCCGCAACTATCTGCACCTCTATATGTCTTGGGTTCTCCACATATTTTTCGATAAATACCTCGCCCCTTCCGAAATATTTTTTCGATTCGTTCACGGCGCTTTCAAAGGCAGAGTAAAAGTCTTTTGGATTTTTTACTATCCTCATACCCCTTCCTCCCCCTCCGAAGGCAGCTTTGATTATAACGGGGAATCCTATCCCTGCTGCTATCTTGGCTCCCAAAGCCTTGTCTTCTATGGGTTCCTCTGTTCCCTCAAGCACGGGAACGCCTACGGCTTTCATGGCTGTTTTTGAGGCCATTTTGTCCCCGAACAGCTCAATATGTTCAGGCTTGGGCCCTATGAAAGTGATGCCGTTTTGGTTACATGCCCTTGCAAAGTCGGCATTTTCGCTTAAAAAACCGTATCCCGGGTGTATGGCATCGCAGGAGGCTTTTTTTGCTATGGATATGATGTTGTCGTAGTTTAGGTATGCTTCTACGGGATTTCCCATAATAGGGTAGCATTCGTCGGCTTTCCTTACCCATACCCCCTGCGTGTCCACTTCGGAGAATATGGAAACTGATTTTATCCCAAGCTCCTTGCAGGCTCTTATTATTCTAAGGGCTATTTCACCCCTGTTTGCTATTAGTATCTTAGATATCTTTTTTTTCATTATTATCCTTCTTTAAAAAGTATTTGATTGTAGGTAAAATTTATGAATATGATATGAACTGCAAAGGCCCGGATCACTCTTCGATCCTCTTTTTTATCCTTAATTGACGGTCGTTCTTGAATCTGAAGATCGAATAGTCCGACCCCGGGATGATCTGGGTGATGATATCCACTTTTATTTTTGTGAAGTTCTTGAAAAAGATCTTTAATCTTTCATAGGCCTTGTCGATGCTTGATCTTTCAAAAAACTCCAAAAGCAGAGACTCCTCACAGAACAGGAGTTTCTGCTTCTTGACCCTTAGATCCTTGAAATTGTGTATAAATATTAAAAAGGCCTCTTTTTGCTTGGGGGACATGGTTATATAGTTTTCAATATAGATAGATTCCATACTTTATCCTTTGTTGTAAATTGTTATAAAATTTTATTTGAATATTATGAATGCAGTATGAATAATTTATTATTTATTTGTAGCTTGGTATGGGAATAGAAGAGTAAAAATACAAGTAGATAGAGATGATCAAAAGTGTGTATACGATAATGAATCTGCTGTTTTTCATTTTGGCTCCTTTCTTAAGTTTACGGTAAATTTGGTGTATTTGTCATATTCGCTTTGGATATCGATGGTAAACTTATGGATATTTGCTATAGACCTTACTATGGAAAGCCCAAGGCCGTAGCCGCTTCCGCTTCTTGAATCATCCACTTGATAGAACCTGTCGAAGATATTTTTTATATCCTCCTCTTTTATCCCTATGCCGTAATCTTTTATAATCAGTTTTTCGTCATCCAGGGTTATCTCTACGGGAGAGTTCTTATGGGAGTATTTTATAGCGTTTTGGAGGATATTTGAGATCATTATCTTTAAAAGGAAGGGGTGGCCGTGGACTTTGACGCTGTCAAAAGGGTGGAAATCGAACTTTATTTTTTTTGATTCTATCAGCTTCCTGTTTTGAAGTATCGAATCGGTCAGTATCTCGTCCAGTTCAACCTCCTTGAACTCCTCTTCTATCTCTTTGTTGTTCGCCTTGGAAAGGAACAGCAGGTTGTTTATAAGCTCCTGCAGGGATTTTGTCTCGTCAAGGGTGCTTTTTAATATATCTTTGTATTCGCCGTTTGATCTTTCTTTCCTAAGGCCCAGTTCTATTTCGCCCCTTATGATCGTAAGGGGGGTTTTCAGTTCATGGGAGACATCGTTTGAGAATCTTTTTATTTTTGAGAAGGATTCGTCAAGCTTGTCAAGCATAAAGTTAAAGGTGGTGATAAGCTCCTCTATCTCGTCATTGCTGGTGTGGCTGCTTATCCTTTTGTTTAGGTTGTGGGATTCTATCTCCATTACCTCGTGTACTGCATTCTTTACGGGATTCAAGGAACTTTTAATGATAAAGTACCCTGCTATGACGGAGAGTATCAGCAAAATAGGGATAAGGACGAAAAGGATATTTTTAAGATGGTCCATCTGGGGCTCCACCTTGTCGTTGATGGTTGTCGCGGCTTCGATATATATCCTGTCATTTTTGTCGCTTCGGAACCTTACTATCCTTGTTTTTTTGAAGCTCAGGTGTTGGAATTCCCCTTTTCTTAGCTTTTTGAGGTTTTTTGTCTCAAAAGGGGCGGGGGTGTTTGAGGCTATTTTGATGAAGCTGCCGTTATTATATTTATAGGTCGTGATAAAAAGGTTTTTTATCATGAACTCTTCATTGTCAAGCTTTTCAAAAAAATGGCGGTTGTAGTTTATCTCGTTTATTACCGTTATAAGCTGTTTGTCTACGGTCTTTATGTTCTGGTTGTAGAACTGTTCTATTAAAACGACTGAAAAAAGTGATAATATTATGGTAATTACGATCGAGTAGTAAAAAAGAAGCCTGGTTTTTATATTTTTAAGATTCATTATCGGCACTTATTTTGTATCCCATCCCTCTTACAGTATGAATAAGCTTATTATGATGATCTTTATCTATTTTTTTCCTTAAGCGGTAGATATATACGTTTATTATATTGCTTGCTGTTTGCTTGTCCATGTTCCATAAAGAGTTGTTTATCATATCTTCCGTTACCGTCTTGTTCTTGTTGAACATCAGGTATTCCAAAAGTATATACTCTTTGGAGCTTAGGTCGATCTTTTTATCAGCTCTTGTTACGGTTTTGTTATCGCTGTCAAGCTTCAGGTCTGAAACTTTGAGTATATTCGTAAGGTGCCTGCCGTCCCTTAACTGCACTTTTATCCTGGCGATCAGTTCATCGAATGAAAAAGGTTTTGATATATAGTCGTTTGCCCCGCTGTTAAGCCCCAGTACTTTTTCCTCTATGGAGCTTTTGGCAGTAAGCATGATGATAGGTGTTTCGATCTCTTTTTCCCTCAGGCTTTTGCAAAGGCTTATGCCGTCAACGTAAGGGATCATCAGATCAAGGATAATAAGGTCGTATCGGTTGGTTTCTATTAAGTATAAAGCTTCCTCTCCGTCAAAACAGCAGTCAACGATATAGTTTTCTTCCGTTAACCCTTTTGATAGAAAAGATGATATTTTTATATCGTCTTCGGCAACTAAAATTTTCATATCATATCCTTAAGCTTATCATAATAGCAACTTTTAAAACAAAGGGCTATGTTAATACTTATCGTTAGGTTGATTGTTATATGTCTATAACAGGAGTTGAAATTTCTAGGTTGTTTTTAATAAGTAAATAACAATAGCCGTGAGTGCATCCGCAACACGGTGAAATTATAATAAATAAATATGAATAGAATATGAACAAAAATTAATTTTAGGTTCATAGATCGTTCATAAAGCTTTTTTATAATGCTTTAAGATCAAAAAAGAGGAAGGTTTATGTTCTCAAACGCTTTTAAGGCACTTGTTTCGAACAGGTTGAAAACTTTTTTAATACTGTTGAGTTTCACTTTTTCAATAACGGCGATTTTTCTGATATCCTCGATATCTAAAGGGATCATAGGGATGTATTCCAATATGTTAAAAACAGACGGGGATATTTTGGTAACCCAGGCAAAAATATCAGATACTTTTTTCAGCAATGTTGATATAAAGCTTGCAGACCCCATAGAAAAAATAGAAGGGGTAACGAAGATCTCCTCAATGACGCTTGGTGCAAGCCCCGTTGAGAATCTCCCCATAGTGGCCGTTTACGGGGTGAGCAAAAACAGGTTCTCAAACTATAAATTAAATGCAGGCTCCTATCCAAAAAAAGGCGAGGTTATAGTGGGGAAGTCTATTTATGAACAGCTTTCAAACAAAAAAGATATAACCATAAGCGACAGGGGCTTTAGACTTGCCGGTGTTTACTCAAGCAAAATAGGTTTTGAGAACGGGGGGATTGTTATGAACACGGAAGATGCGGGTAAGCTTTTCAACAAGTCCTCATCGCTACTGCTTGTAAATATAAAGATGGGTTCCGATTCCAAAGAAGTGATAAATAAGATCAATCTTTTAAGCGGCAGGATAGAGGCAAAATCAACGGAGGACTTTATAAACAATTATAACCAGTTTAACATCATAGAAAAGTCCTCAAATGTTATATCGTTTATCGCTTTTGCCATGGGGCTTTTGGCGATAACCTCAATTATGAGCATAACTGTAAATGACAGGAAAGACGAGTTCGGGATAATGAGGGCTTTGGGGATCAGCAGTTTTAGGATAACCGTTTCTTTGGTGGTCGAGAGCCTGATATTGGCAGTTATATCTTTTATCTTTGCGCTTTTGATCTCAAAAGGGATTTTAACGGCAATAGAGCACTCAACTACATTACAGGGATATGTGAACGGGCAGATAACCTTAAATCTGGCAGTTTCCATCTTTATAACTTCAGTGATAATGAGCATACTTGGGGTTCTTGTCCCCTCATACAGCGCTTCAAAAGTTGATCCTGTTATCTTGATACAAAAGGGAAGCAGATGATAAAAGCTAAAAACATCACCCACTTTTACGGGAAAGAGAAGGTACTGGATAATATCTCTCTGGATATAGGAAAAGGGGAATTCGTGTGTTTAACTGGGGAGAGCGGAAGCGGCAAGTCTACCCTTCTGTCTGTTCTCTCAAGTTTGCTCCAGCCTACAAGCGGGAGTATAGAACTGGAGGGTAAAACTCTTAATTCAATTAAAAACATAGATGATTTCAGAAGGGAAAATATAGGCTTTGTGTTCCAGTTTCACTACCTGATAAATTATCTTAATATAAAGGAAAATATAGAATTGGCACTTATTGAAAAGAATGAAACCGAGGTTTTGGGGATGATGAGGTTTCTTGGAATAGAAAATCTGGCAGATAAATATCCGAACGAGATATCGGGAGGGCAGAAGCAGCGTGCCGCTATTGCAAGGGCTTTGGTAAATAATCCTAAAATCATTTTTGCGGACGAGCCAACGGGAAATCTTGATTCAAAGAATTCCCAAAAAGTATTTGAGCTTTTTAAAAGCCTGAGTGCTGAAGGAACCACCGTGGTAATAGCGACCCACGATAAAAAACTTGCCGAACTTTCAGACAGGATATACGAGGTGAACGATGGAAAAATTTAATCTCTTTATAAAAAAATATTTTTACCTTTCCCTGCTCTTTTTTGCAGCGGGGCTTTTTTTCGGGCTGCTTTACTCCATAAATCTTCTGGGGGTGAATTTCCACAGTGATATCTTAAGCCCCGTGAACACAAGGTCGGTTCATATCTCCTTGATGCTGTACGGGTTTATCCCTTTGATGCTTTCCTATCTGCCTTTTTTAATTATAAACAAAGATATAGGTTATGACCAAAAAGCTGTAAGGTATCTGGAAATCTATACGGTGTTCTGGTTCGTATTCCTGGCATATATGGTGATCTCTCTTTTATTGGGAGTAAGCCGCGGCCTGGCTTTTTACGATTTCCATTACAGCTTGAACTTTATATTGTTTCTATCCGGGATATTTTATGCCATGGCTCTTTACAGGTATATAAGGCTTTACAAGGTGATCCCTTTATGGATAAAGGTATGCCTGTATGTGGTGGTTGCTGCCCCTTTTGTACTTGTAGTTTTGATGAACCCCCAAATAGGGCAGGTTGAAGCGACCGTTACGGGACCCCACGGGGATAATACCCTGGGGATGAGCCTGGCTCTTATACCCATATATTATCTTATCATCAAGTATCTAAGCACGGATGATTTTAAGGCAAGATGGAATATCTTCTGGATAATCCCCTTGTTCTTCTATATTTTATCGGTGCTTCACAGAACCTTTATCGGGGAGCTTTCTTATAACCAGGAGTGGTTCTTCCAGTGGCTTACTTTTTTTTATGTTCCGCTGCTATATAGATGGTATAAAGACGCAGATATAAAAAGCGGCTCAAAACTGCTTCTTTTGATATCGATACTGGCATTTTTATTCGTTGATATAGAGGGGAATATATTGTTCATCGAATCTATAAGATGGGTATTCCACAGGAACGATCTTGTAGTTGCCCATGCGCATATCGCCATGGGGGTAGGGGTATTATTTATGACCCTGGCACTTTACGGGGATATTATAAAGCAGCTTCAGGAGAGGTTCTTTAATTTTGCATAC
Organism: Arcobacteraceae bacterium; assembly: GCA_963677515.1. Classification (GTDB taxonomy): domain Bacteria; phylum Campylobacterota; class Campylobacteria; order Campylobacterales; family Arcobacteraceae; genus JAIOSF01. Next base: position 6,258 of record OY781963.1, read on the forward strand.
CTTATTGCCATGGGCGTAATATTGGTCTCTTTATCCCTTTCAGGTTTTGTGCAGGGTGGATTTTTAAAGCTTGATATAGGAACTTTATGGGGGATAAGAACCGCTGCCGGGGTGCTTGCCATAAGCTCGCTGCTTGTTTTTATAAAAGCGGGCGTAAATTATACCTCCATTGAAAAATATAACCTGCTGGGGATTTTAAGCGACGGACTTGGGGGGATAATGCTTTTTCTCTTTGCGGGCTTTATCTATCCTATCATAGGGTTCACTTTCCACGGGGAATATGAATATGTGGTATTCGGTTTTGTTTCCATGACGGGAGTTATCCATTTTTTTGCCTTAAGGTATAAAGAGCACCGGCAGATGCTTACGTTTTTAACTGCATTTATAAGGGTATTTATTAGTGGAATATTCCTAAGTCTGTTTTTAAGTGAAAAACTGGGAATCGAAGCACTTTTAATTGCAATATATGATTTTATCTTTATGGCCGTGTATTTTATTTGGTTTCATAATAATTGGATGAAAGGGGGAATCGATGAATAAGCTTAATTTTTCTTTGATCTTTTTTGTTGCCTTCGAGCTTTGTTATTACCTGCTTATAGCCCAGACGGGGATAGTGGAGTTCTTCGGTTCCGATCTGAACGTTATAGCCTATATGCCGCTTGGGGGTATGATAGGATCTGTTTTAAGCACCTATATTGTTTATGATATAAAAAAGAAGATGCTGCTGTTGGCTTTTATACAGCTTTGCGTGACATTTTTTTATCCCGATTTCAATTCCCTGATGCTGTTTGTTCTGGGATTGAGCGTAGGGGGTATGGCGCCTTTGATTATCTACTCTTTGAGAAAAGCAGCGCCCAATGATTTTATAATCATACTTTCCATTTCATATCTTGTGGGAACCTCCTTGTTTAACACTCCCGTTCAGGACAGGGCGCTTCTTGGGATAATATTCAGTCTGGTAGTTTTGGTAAGTATTTTTAAAACGGGAGCCAAAAAACAGTTGGATAAAGAAGAGTCACTTAATTATCCCGTATTTATGATGATGCTCTGGGTCTTTTTGGATTCTGCCCTTTTTGAATCCCTCTCAAGGGATATACAAATACCAATCTGGAGAGGGGGATACACTTATGAGATAATATTTTTCCATATTACAGGGGTGGCAGCTGCCATAAAGCTTAGGCTTGGGCATAAATCAAAAGAGATGATAATTGTGATCATGTTTGCCTTGTCTTACCTGTTTTATTTTATGAGGGAGCCTTTGCTTTTAAGTGTTGTTTACCCTTTTGTCATCTCCTATTACAATACGGTGATCCTACAGGAGATAATAAAGATAAAGGAGATAAGAAAAACAGGGATCGTAATGGTATTTATTGGATGGATAGCAAGCGGTGCAGGATTATACTTTGCCCTGGAGGATCTTATGATCTATATACCGGCACTGTTCTTACTGTTTATAATTATAAGGGAACTTCTTATAACAAAAAAAACAAATTCACAACAAGGAGTATATTATGTTTAAAGTATTAATTTCAGTATGCCTGGTCTTAAGTTTCGGTTTTGCATCAAAGGTGCAGTTTCACGGCGGTGTTGTTAAAGCACACACTGAGGTTTTCGGGGATTCTACGATCGATCCTGAATCACGGGATATAAAAACAGACCTTTCTATGGAAAACGGGATTACAAGTTTAAAAGGTAAGATATTCATAAAAGCTGCCGACCTGGTATCTGATAACAAAGACAGGGACGATCATATGCATGAAACTATAAACGTGGTAGGACATCCTTTGATAAGCTATACGATAAAGAGTGTCTCAAAAGATGACAAGAGTGATAACAGTTATATGCTAAACGGGGTGCTTGAACTGCACGGGGTAAAAAAAGAACTGGATGTGGATGCCGAAATGGTCCAAAATGATAGCTTGATAAACTTAAGATCAAAGTTTTCCCTAAATATGAGCGATTTTGGTATCAAGCCTCCCGTACTGTTGTTTTTAACGGTAAGGGACCGGGTAGATATAGATGTGAACCTTGACCTAAAGGAAAAATGATGTTAAAAAGTTTAATAGGTTTGATTTTAATTATGGGTTTTTGTTTTGCAGATGTTATAAAAGAGGGCGATAGTTTAAAAACTTTCACCCTCCCCGACCAGTTCGACAAGGTGCATACCATAGATACAAAAAAGTATGAGATATTTTTAATATCTTCCCAAAAAGATGTCTCATCCTGGGTCAATGATTTTTTAAAGACAAAAGAGAAGGGCTTTTTGGAACGGAACAGGGCCATTTATATCTCAGATATCCATACCATGCCCTCATTTGTAACTTCACTTTTCGCCCTGCCTAAAATGAGGAAATATAATTATACCATGATGCTTTTCTATGAAAAGAACACCCTTTTCCCCGTACAGGATGATGCCTTAAGCGTCGTAAAGTTTGAAGAGGGGAAGGTAAAAACTATAAGGTTTATAAAAGATGGGAAAAAGATTGAAGAGATTTTTAAATAGTTTCAAAAAGTCAAGCTTGGATATGGAGCCCTCTTTTATCGATATACCCGTAAGGGATCAAAGGTTTGAAGGGTTAAAGATATTTCATTTAAGCGATCTTCATATTAATGAAAAAACTCCAGAGGGACAGATAATATCTCTTGTGGAAACTTTGAATAATCAGGGGGTGGATCTTGTGGTAATTACCGGGGATCTTATAGACTGCCCTGTTTCAAAGATAAAGCAGAAACTTCTTTTATTTAAAAAGATCAGGCATCTTGTCTGTTTTATAAGCGGGAACCATGATATTTTTTACGGATACGACGAGCTGCTTGAGGTACTTGAACTATCAGATATAGAGGTTTTGGACAATACCTCTTACTCTCTTTTTTTTAAGGGGCATAAATATATCCTGGCGGGTCTTAGCGACAGATTCTCAAAATATTTCAGGATAAAAAGGGATGAAGAAAAACTCCTTGAAGATATAAAAAAAGAAGATATGTTCAAAATATTTCTCTCCCACCAGCCAAAAGACTATACCCTTGCCCAAAAAGCGGGGAGCGATTTGTTCTTATGCGGTCATACCCACGGAGGGCAGATATTTCCTTTCCATCTTTTGGTAAGGCTGGTTCAGCCTTTTTTATCGGGGCTTCATTTTGTAAAAGGGATGGCCGTTTACGTAAACAGGGGGCTTGGGACCTGGGGGATAGGCTACAGGTTTTTGGCAGACGGCGAAATGGCGATTATTAGATTAATAAAAAAGTAGTATAATAGTTTTATGAAAATTCTGCTGATTGAAGACGATATTAAAATAACGAACTTTTTAAAAAAAGGCTTGAGTGAAGAGGGATATATCCTTGATACCGTGCAAAACGGGGAGGACGGGATATACCTAAGTGAAATAAACACTTATGACCTGATACTTCTTGATATAATGCTTCCAACCATAGACGGCTTTAAGGTCTGTGAGAGTTTAAGGAAAAACAATATTTCAACTCCCATAATCATGCTGACGGCAAGGGACAGCTTAAACGACAAGATAAACGGCCTTGACTTAGGCGCGAACGATTATATATCCAAACCTTTTGCCTTTTCGGAGCTTTTGGCAAGGATACGGGTGCAGCTTAGAACAAAAAAGGAGATCTCCAATACCTTAAGGGCGGGGGACCTTGAGCTTGACCTTGTGCAGAAAAAAGTAAAAAGGGGGGATAAAGCCATAAAGCTTACCGCAAAAGAGTTCACCCTTTTGGAGTTCCTTTTAAGGAACAAAGAGAAGATACTCTCCGAAACCCTTATAAACGATTCTCTTTCTGAGCTGGACGAATCAAAGATGAGCAATATAGTCAACGTATATATCTACAGGCTTCGAAATAAAATAGACAAGGAGTTCGATACGAAACTTATAAAAACCGTAAGGGGGATGGGTTTTGTATTGAGTGAGAAAGATGATTATTAACAACTCCATTAAAAAACAGCTTCTGCTTTATTACCTGATAGTGCAGATGATCATTTTAGTGCTGTTCGGGTTCATACTTTTCAATTCCCTGCAGCAGTCGGTAATCTATGAGCTTAAATCCTCCTTGAAAATAATCCTCCTTGATATAAAAGATGATATATCGGAACACAACCATATCAAAGATGTAAAGCTGGATGAGGATATAGAGTTTCAGTTCGAGCCCTTATATTTAAAAGTTGTTAAGATCGATGAAAAAAAGGATATCATCGATGAGGTGAGAACCACGCTGTTTCCTGATGATATAATCGTAGATGAAAGCTTTTTAAAAGATATCCCCCTTGATAACGTGGAGTTTAAAAAAGAGGGAAAATATCTCTCCTCCTTTTTAAAAATAAGATACAAAGGGCAATACTACGTAATAGAAGCTGTTACTACCATGGAGAGCATGGAGGGGCTGGTTGATAACTTTATCTATATGCTGCTGCTTGTGACCCCTTTGGTTCTTGTAATTTCAATACTCCTTGGAAATTATATAATAAACAAGAACTTCCATCCCCTAGACGACCTGCTTGAACAGATAAGCTTCATAAGGGGGCACGATACCTCAAAAAGAATAAAGCTGCAGGAGAATAAAAACGAGATCTCCCAGATCTCGGGAGAGATAAACAAGCTTCTTGAAAGGCTTGATAACGCTTTTATAAAGATCAACCAGTTCAATGCCGATGTTTCCCACGAGCTTAAAACACCCCTGACCATTATAAGGGGAGAGCTGGAGGTGCTTTTAAGGAAAGAAAGAAGCGTTGAAGAGTATGAACAAAGCGTTAATGAGGTTTTGGAAGAGATAATAAAGATCGAGGTTCTTATAAACAACCTTCTGTTCCTTTCAAAAATAGAGAATGAAAATATAGATTTTGAGCAGATATATCTTGATGAACTTTTGCTGGAAACCGTAAAAGAGTGCCGCAAAATAGCCCAATCAAGATCGTGCAGACTGAATTTGAAAGTTGACACCGATGCGATAATAGAGGGCAACGAGACCCTGATGAAGATCGCAGTGAAAAATATCGTGGAAAATGCGATCTTTTACTCTTCCGAAAACTCGGAAATAAATATCTCCCTTTTCAAAGAGAGAGATATAACGAAACTCAAAGTCCGGGATTTCGGCATAGGGATGGATGATGAGCAGCTTTCAAGGGTTTTTGACAAGTTTTATAAAAACGATAAAAGCAGGTCCCAATATCCAAACGGAAGCGGCCTTGGGATGGCAATAGTGAAAAACATACTCAATATGCACGGGGTGCAGATAGATATCCAAAGCCAAAAAGGGGAGGGGACATCGGTCACACTGTCTTTTCTTCTTGATGGTTAAAGGGAATATTACGGTTTTTTAGATATCATCCCGTATGATTTACTTCTTTGATAAACGGATAATAACACACTTTAATTTTGAACTTGTTTTATTGATATTACCGTTGATATTTTTATCACATTATCTTATATATGAGATAAACGAGGTATTGGCACACAAGCAGCTTATATATTTCTTATTGTCATTATTTGCTTTTTTAGTTGTGTTCGTCATACCTTTTAGAAGCCTAAGCCGCTTTATCCCGATAGTTTACTGGATCGGGATATTCCTGCTTCTTTGCGTTGAGCTTTTCGGTATTACAAAGCTTGGGGCGACAAGATGGCTGCAGATACCTTTTACAAGTATGACCATACAGCCTTCCGAACTTTTTAAGCCCGCATTTTTACTTATGCTTGGCTATCTGGTCAAGCACAGGCCCCCTCCAAAAGGGGGATATAAAGTGAAAGATTTCATCTATTTCTCGTTTTATATACTTCTCCCTTTTGTATTAATTGCAAAAGAGCCGGACCTTGGGACGGCGCTTGTTTTGATGCTTGTGGGATACGGGGTATTGTTCTTGATGGGGATAAACTGGAAGATCATAGCAGGTATAGTTTTGGTGCTTGGTATCAGTTCCCCTTTGATATATACCTACTTGATAAAAGATTACCAGAAAAAACGTATCCATGACTTTATAAGCGAGGAGCCGAGCTACCACGTGAAACAGTCCGTTATCGCCATAGGTTCCGGCGGGGTGTTCGGAAAAGAGAAAGAGGATGCTACCCAGACGCAGCTGAAGTTCCTCCCCATTGCCACAAGCGACTTTATATTTGCTTCATTTGTGGAGAGATACGGCTTTATAGGTTCCGTGGGCTTGATACTTCTTTATCTGCTGCTTATTCTGCATCTTTTGTTTATCCACAACCATTACAGGAACGATCACCTTATAAGCGTTTTCGCAAGCGGCCTGGGGCTTCTTATATTTTTGAATATGAGCGTTAATATCCTGATGGTCATAGGTTTTGCCCCCGTAGTGGGGCTGCCCCTTCCCCTGTTTAGTTACGGGGGAAGCTCGTTTATAAACTTTATCGTGCTTATTGCCATCTTGGAGAACCTCATAGCATTCAGGTTTATGGACAGTTATAATTTTATCAGGAAGATGTAATAAAAAAACTTTTTATTTGTATAAGCTAGAATTTGCTAAAATGTCTACCATGGATGTGTTAGAATTACTTACTAAAAAATTGGAAACAATGTCTGCAGAATTTCAATATCTTTTAAAAGAGAACAGGAAGTTAAAAGCACAGCTGGAGTCTATGAAGAACAAGAATGATCTGCTTACGAGAAATTCTCAGGATATGCTTCTGACCATAAAAAGTAAATTGAAAGACGGAAACGAAAGTTGAACGAGATAACTTTTTATATCGACAATATAGCATATACCATCGACATAGGCGAGGATCCGGGGCAGGTTCTGGAAAAAAGCATTAAAGCTATGCTTTCAACCGATGAGAGCCTTTCTACCAAAGATGTGCTTCTTGCATATTTGAAAAGAACCGAAGAGATGGTTCAGTACAAAAGAAAATTGAAAGGTATAATACATACTATCCCAAGCCTTGAGCAGTTCAAGGAAAAAAGCGAAGAGTAGTTTTAGAACAGTTTGCTTTTGATCTTTTTCTCCACGTTTTTATAATCGGGCATAAAAGAACTTACCATATCCCAGAAATGTTTTGAGTGGTTTTTGTGCACTATATGGCACAATTCGTGCAGAACCACGTATTCTATACATTTTTTTTCAAACTGAAGCAGCTTATAGTTTATTGATATGTCATTTTTGCCGCTGCAGCTTCCCCATCTGGTCTTTGCCACCCTGTACGTTATATTATTCGGGTACTGTTTCGTTTTATGGCACCATTCGTCAAAGATAGGGTCAATGATCTTTATGGCATTGTATTTATAGAATTTTTTCAGGCCCTCAAGAAACTCCTCGTAAGTGGTGTCCTGATTGTGGCTTACCTGGAAAAGGTCCCCTGCAAAGGTGAATTTAACGGTTTTTATAGAGGGGTCTTCTTTTAGCACCATAGGGTAGTGTTCCCCCAAAAAGGGAACTTTCCCTCCCGTTATAAACTCAAACTGGTTCTTGTAGGGTACTTTGTTTATGCTTCTTAATATCCACTCTTTATGCTCATAAACTATATCTTTTAAAAGGTGGGCCTTGAACTTCAAAGGGGTTTTGATGATTATCTCGTCTTTGTTCTCGAGCTGAAGGCTTATCCTTTTTATCTTTTTATTGGTTCTGTGAACCAGGGTAAAAGTATGATTATCTAAAGTAACTTGGTGCGGCATCTTTTATTTTTCTGTAAATCTCGTCAAAATCACTGCTGAAAACCCTTGTCTCGCCTATTGTGGTGATAAAGTTCGTATCACCTATCCATCTAGGAAGCAGGTGCATATGTATGTGCGGTGCGATCCCCGCACCTCCCGCTTTGCCTAGGTTCATCCCTATATTGACGCCGTGGGCGTTCATAACCTCTTTTAGAAGCTTCACCCCTTTTTGGGCGAAGTTCGACATCCTGGCAAAGGTATCGCCGTCAAGGTCTTCAAGGTTTGCCGTGTGGTGGTTTGGGATTATCATAAAATGCCCCGGGCTGTAGGGGTATTTGTTCATGACTATGAAAAAATCCTCCTCCCTGTGTATCACGCCCAGCTTCTCGTCGTCATCGGGATTGTTTACGATATGGCAGAATACACAGCCTTCTATCTTCTCTTCGTTCCTGGTTATATACTGGGTTCTCCATGGGGCGTACAGTTTATCCATTGTTGTCCTATTTTTCAAAGATCTTATACACTCTTACGTTGCTTTCATCGGCCGTATCCAGGCTCACGTGATACCTGACAGAGTTTTCAAGATCTGTTTTTACTATTTTCATATTATATCTGTTATCATTTAAACTAAAATTGTTTATCGCCTCGTCGTCGTGGGTGTTTATAAAATTCTTTATCTTTTCCATATGCATCTTTGCCTGCAGATGGAGATATTTATGGGTGTTTATATTTGAAAAAAGGGTATTGTTCTTTAATATGCTAAGAGAGTAAAGTGATAATAAAACAACGATGATTATTGTTGATACAAGGGCGAAAGAGCTTTTCATTTTATTATCCAGTTCTGGCATAGGGAATCTTCTTCAAGGCAGATATATATGCTTGTTTGATCACCGTTTTTTGAAATATTGTATTTTGAAACATTGTTTAAAAGAAGGTTCTCCCCGTTATAGATCAAATTGCCGTTTATAAGATTTATAGATGAGAGGGGATGTTTTTGGATAAAAAGCCTGGTTGCTTCGAGCTTTAGTATATTTTCAAGATCGTTAGAGAGGGTATGGTTCTTGTTTGTTATATTTAAAACGATATTCATGGAGTAAAGTGCTATTATCGAGAAAATTGCAAGGGCAAAAACAAGCTCGATTAGCACCATACTTTTTTTCATCTTTTAGTCCAGGTCTTTCAATCTAAGCGACAAAAGGAATGAAACGACAAGCAGGACAAGGGTAAAGGCGTATAAAAACTGGTAATTCGTATACTCAAGTATCGCTCCCCCCGCAAAAGAGAAGAACATCCCGAATGAGGTGATATTTGTCTGGATGGCGTTGTAAACGGGCCTTTTATCCTCAGGGGCGATTATGATCACAAGGTTCGTCGAAGATATACGGCTTCCGTCAATTGCGGCCCCTATTATAAAGAATATCAGCATATACATAAAAAGGTTTGATGCTGTAAATGCCAGCAGTATGGATATTATGCTCGCAAAGATCGATATATTTGCTATACGTTTGTTAAATCCCCTGCTTGAGAGTTTTCCCCAGATTATATTGCTGATCATGGCCCCTACCATTTGTGCCGTGATGATCGAACCTATGGCAACCCCGTCAAGGTTTATCTTCTCTTTTGCGTCAAGTATGATAAACGGGAGGGTAAAAAGGTACGAATATGCAAGGAGAAACGTAGCCACCTGAACCTGCAGATTTTTGTCGCTTCTTAAAAGCTTTCTTGCATTTTTCAAAAACTCCCTGAAGGATTTCTCTTTTACGGAGACGTTTTGCTTAACAGGTTCGGTAACAGTCCCGAACGCCCAGAAACCAAAACCCATTAAAAAAGAGCTTATGATAAAAAGAAAAGCAAAGTTGTACGGAGGCTCGTAAAGTTCCAGCATATATCCTGCAGCTGCACCGCTTATAATAGCGGCAAGTGCCGAGAAGAACTGCCTTGTGGCCATGGATTTTCCCCTGAATTTGTGGGTGAATATCTTTGCTAGAAGCTCCTTGAAATATATAGCCCCGAATCCTGCGGAGAAAGAGAATATAAAAAGTCCCGTCCCTATGCAAAAAAGGGTCAGTGTGGGGTAATCTTTCCCAAAAAGCAGAATCGTAACGCCTATAAAGAACCATCCCAGGAACCTGAAAAGAAAAACCTTTCTCATATAATTGAGTACCAGAGGATACCCTTGCGCGTGGAACGCCGCATAAAGCTGCACAAGTACGGCTCCTCCCCTTAGCAGTGAGGAAAAAAGCCCCACAAGAATAGCACCGCCGCCGAAGTAGGTGATAATAAGGGGCAGTATCGTATGTGCTTCGGCTACGGTTGTCCCGAGCATTACGAAAAAACCGTGGAGTACGTTTTTGTTATGGTTTGATTTTGAGTCCATTTGATGGGGTTGGGGGGTATTCAATCAGGGGTTCCTTTTTTTGCGTAATTGTATCGAAATTTTCTTTATGGTATAATCTCAGGTATTTTAATTTATAAAAATCTATAATAATTATCAAACAAGGAGAATTTTAAACTATGGGTAGAGCCTTTGAATATAGAAAAGCGGCTAAAATGAAAAGATGGGGGAACATGTCAAGAGTATTCCCTAAACTTGCCAAAGCGATTACAATGGCGGCAAAAAGCGGAGGAGCAGATCCAGACCTGAACCCTTCACTTAGAACGGCAATAGCGACCGCAAAAGCGCAGAACCTTCCAAAAGACAATATCGAAGCAGCGATCAAAAGAGCCAGTGCAAAAGATGCGGCAGATCTTGCAGAGGTGAATTACGAGGGTAAATGGCAGCACGGAGTTCTTGTTTTCGTTGAAGCGGCAACAGACAACAATACAAGAACGGTAGCAAATATAAAAACGATCTTTAACAAAAGCGGAGGTTCCGTAGTACCTACTGGATCTTTGGAATTTATGTTCAGCAGAAAAGCGGTATTTGAACTTAATAAGCCTGAAATGGATATGGATGAGTTGGAGATGGAACTGATCGATGCAGGGCTTGAAGAGATAAAAGTGGAAGATGAAGAGCATATTTCTATTATCGCAGATTATACGGATTTTGGGGATATGTCAAAAAAACTGGACGAATTGGGAATAGAGTATGAAAAGGGTTCATTACAAAGAATTCCAAATTCTCCTGTAGAGATAACGGATGAACAGATGGAGGAATTGTCGGTCCTGCTTGACAAGCTCGAAGACGACGACGACGTTCAGAACGTTTATACAAATTTAGCATAATTTGGATAGAATAGATCAATTGTTTATAAAAGGATATGATAATGTCGAAGAAATTTAGGCTTGTTACCAGAAGTGATATGGACGGTTTGGTATGTGCGGTTATACTTAAACAGCTGGATATGATAGATGATATAAAGTTTGTACATCCCAAGGATATGCAGGACGGTACGATAGAGATAACCGAAAACGATATCGTTACCAACCTGCCGTATGTACCGCAGGCCCATCTGGTGTTCGACCACCATGAAAGTGAGACTATCAGAAACGGGAAATCAGATAATCATATCATCATAGCAGATGCTCCAAGCGCTGCAAGAGTGGTATATGATTACTACGGGGGTAAAGAGAAACTTCCAATGATAGCTGACGATATGATGGAAGCTGTGGACAAAGCCGACGCGGCACAATTCAGTGTCGGGGATATCCTTAATCCAAAAGGGTGGGAGCTTTTAAGCTTCCTTATGGATTCAAGAACTGGTCTTGGAAGATTCAGGGACTTCAGGGTCTCAAACTACCAGCTTATGATGGATCTTATCGATTACTGCATCAACCACACCATAGAAGAGATCATGGAGCTTCCTGATGTTGTTGAAAGAGTTGAGCTTTACAACAAATACCAGGATGACTTTATAGACCAGCTCCAAAGATGTTCAACGCTTCACGACAACCTTGTGGTACTTGACCTTAGAAACGAAGATATTATATACCCGGGAAACAGGTTTACTATCTATGCCTTGTTCCCGGATACCAATATATCTATCCACGTTATCTGGGGATTCCAGAAACAAAATACGGTATTTGCAACAGGTAAATCCATCGTAAACAGGTCTTCACAGACAAATATCGGAGAGCTTATGCTTAAATACGGTGGAGGGGGGCATAATGCCGCAGGAACCTGCCAGATCGAAAACGACAAAGCCGATGAAATTTTGGAAGAGCTTATCGAGACAATTACAAACGACGGTTAATCTTTAAAAACAAAGTAAATAAAAAGCAGGGTTTAAGCCCTGCTTTTTTTTATGCCTGATATCAACCTTGATTGACTTAGACTCAAGTTTATGATATAATATTTATCAAGTAATAGGAAACTATTACTTGATAAATACAAACAATTATTTTATTAATACAAGAGGTAATATATGGCAAAAAGTTTATATGAGACACTTGGTGTCAGCGAAAATGCCACAGCGGCAGAGATCAAAAAAGCATATAGAAGTTTAGCGAAGAAGTATCATCCTGATATGAACAAGTCTCCGGAAGCGGAGGAAAAGTTTAAAGAGATAAATGCCGCATACGAGGTATTGGGTGACGAGGAGAAAAAAGCCCAATATGACACGTACGGTGATAATATGTTCGGGGGTCAGAACTTCCACGATTTTGCAAGAGGCCAGGGTGCGGGAGTAGATATAAATGATATTTTAAGACAGATGTTCTCCCAAGGCGGCGGAGGATTCGGAAGTTCCGGTTTCGGCGGCGGATTCAGCCAGGGGGGATTCGGAGGTTTCGGTTCCCAGGGGGGATTCGGCGGTGCCGGATTCGGTCAGCCCGATCTTGATATAAGCGCAAACCTTACTATTGATTTCAATACGGCGGTATTAGGTGGAACAAAAAATATCTCCATAAACAATGAGACCTTTGATATAAAGATTCCAGAAGGTATCAGCGACGGTCAGAAGATAAGGGCTAAAGGTAAAGGGAAGCAGGCTCAAGGGTATCCCAGGGGGGATCTTATTATCACATTAAAAGTACAGGAAAGTGCCGAGTATGAAAGGGACGGAGACGATCTTGTAAAATCGTTCGATCTTCCTTTAAAAACTGCAATGTTTGGTGGAAAAGCAGAGATATCAACATTAACCAAAACAATAACTTTAAAAGTTCCCCAAAATACAAAGCAGAACCAAAAGTTCAGGGTAAAAGATTTGGGAGCTTTGAACAGGAAAACAAAAGAGAGAGGAAGCTTATATCTAAAAGCCAACATTATTATTCCAAAGCTTGAAACACTGGACGAAGATCTTGTAAAAGAGCTTGAGAGTAAATTGCCAGACGGGATCTAGTCATGTCTTACAGTAAATCATATTGCGAACCGGTTTATCTAATAAGTGAGGTATCCAAGATACTTGATATCCATCCCCAGACCCTAAGGCAGTATGAGAGGGAAGGGCTTGTGACCCCGAGCAGGACGAACGGGAAAATAAGGCTTTATTCCCAGGAGGATATAGACTCCATAAAAAATATCCTTTTCCTAACAAGGGTAGAGGGGGTTAATCTTGCAGGAGTTGACAAGATACTAAAGCTTCAGGCAAAGATAGAGCAGATGCATATAAAGATAAAGAAGCTGGAGGTCGAGCAAAGTACGGCCTCAAAAAGCAAGGCTTTGGTTGTGAAAAAAAGCCAATACGATATTATCGTATTCGAGGAGTAGAGATTAGAGGATATTCTCTATGGCTTCCTGCACTTTTAGTGCCTGGTAGTGCTCTTTTACGTCATGGCACCTGATTATGGATGCTCCCCTTTTTACATTGTCTAGATGTATTACAAGGGTTCCAGGAAGCCTGTCCTGTGTAGGGGTCGGGATGATCTTGTCTATCATCGATTTTCTGCTGGCACCTATTAGGATCTCATAGCCGAAATGGCTGAAGTGCTCCGTGTTCTTTAGAAGCGTCAGGTTGTGCTCTAGTGTTTTCCCGAATCCTATACCCACATCTAAAATAATATCTTTTATCCCGAATTTCTTCGCTTTTTCTATTCTCTCTTTAAAGAAGTTGTCCACATCAACCATAACGTCGTCATATACGGGATCGTTCTGCATATCTTTGGGATTCCCCTGCATATGCATAATAACTACGGTTGCATCATATTTTGCACTTATTCTTGCTACTTCATCATTTGATAATCCCGTAATATCGTTTACTATTTTAAAGCCTGATTTCAGGGCGTATTCGATCACGCATGGTGTATAGCTGTCTATACTGAAAACAACTCTTTCATGCAGTTTTTCTTTTGCTATAATATCGCAGATGGGTTTTAATCTTTTAAGCTCTTCTTCTTCACTTACAGCATCGCTTCCCGGACGTGTGGAGACACCCCCTATATCTATGATATCCGCACCGTCCTTTATCATTTCATCTATTTTACTAATTATTGCATCATCGTAATCGCCCTGAGCTTGCGAAGAAGTCCCTTTGGGGGAAAACCTGCTTTTTTCGAAGAAACTGTCGTCGTTGGCATTTATGATCCCCATGATCTTTGTGGGGTGTTTTTTTACAGAGATGAACTCTTTAAGTCCCTTTGCAAGTTCTTTTAAGCCAAAAGGCTGGGAAAGCTCTTTTCTTGAAAGTATCTCGAAGTGTTTGCTTGTACCCATAAGAACTGCATCCACGTACTTTTCCTTTGCTATTATCACGCCCTGGGGAACGGCAAGATCAGCCCCTATTGACAGTGCGTCCTGCTTTAGTATATTTGCAGCACCGACGTGAAGATCTTTGATATATACCAGGTGGATGTCTGTTTTTGCCGCCATGATCTTTGATCCCGGTTTATCGGATCCAAGTGTGTTAAAAAGCTTATTCGTATCGTCGGAGTTTATTTTATAAAAAATCATCTATTTGTTCACCATTATATTTAAAAGCAGGCTTGTCATAACATTTATGGGCCTGGAGTTAAGTTCCAGAAGTTTCATAGCTTTGCTGAAACTTTCCAGCTCTTTTCTTGTGAGTCTCATCTGCTGTTTGTTCACGCTGAACATTATGGATTCAATTATCTCTTTGGCTTCATGTTTTGATATTCTCTGGTTTTGTTTTAAAAACTCGTAAACCTCTTTTAATTCAAGGTTCCTTATATTTAAAGTGGTATCGGTAAGGGTTTTCTTTGTTTTCATGTATCTTACCTGCAACCTTGAGAGGATAGTCGGTAAAATGGAGTTTTTGGAAGTAGTTACAAGTATGAATACTATATTGTGGGGCGGCTCTTCCAATACTTTTAAAAGTGAATTCTGGGCCTCGGTCCTGAACGATTCTCCGCAAAGAACTATGTATTTTGTATCGTTTGTGGCAATATATGCTTCTTTTATCGCTTTTTGTGCCTGGGGAAGGAGAAATTCGTTCTTTCCCTCTTCCTCGTTTTGTATGATCCTGACAGAGTGTCTGGGTAAACTTGCGGTAAGGGTTTCAACATGTTGTTGAATATCATTTACTATAAAAAGTGTTGATTTTGTTACCATCTATTTTAATACGTCCACCTGTGCAAATAGTGTTGCATCGATCGTTTTGTCGAATAACCTGTACATCTGAAGCAGCTTCATATCTATAGATTCATCGTTGCTTTTTAGATTGAAACTGTTTGAAAGCTCTTCATCCATAACCCAAAGCAGCGGTTTGTGGGAAAACTTGGCAAGGGTTGACCTTCTGTGCTGGCTTTTGCCTATATACCAGAAAAAGTAGCCGTTGGGGAAAGAGATGCTTAACATATCTTTTATAAGTTCAACGTCATTGTCGCTTTTTACGGAATCTATATTGTGAAAAGAGTTAAAATCATAAAAAGGCAGAAGAGGCCTGCCCAGGGTTTTTTTGTTTATATTTGAGAGGATATACTTAAGATACCACTCATAATCGTTGTCCGTGATGATAAGGACGCTTTTGCCTTTGTCTATGACATTCGTTATAGATTGGGAGATAAGGGGAGTCCAGTCATATTTTCTCTCTTCCAGCCAGGAACCAAGAAGCTTGTCCTGCCTGATCGTATCAACTGTCCAGTTTATAAACTCTTGCAAAAGTTGATCCTATTTATCCAGCTCATAAACGTCATGGAGGCTTCTAACCGCTAGTTCCGCGTATTTCTCCTCAATTATCATTGAGATCTTTATTTCACTTGTGCTTATTATTCTTATATTGATATTGCTGTCCGCAAGAGCAGAGAACGCTTTGCTTGCAACACCCGTATGGGATTTCATCCCGACACCTACGATAGATACTTTACAGATATCATCCTTGTAATCGATGGATTGGGTATCTGCTTTGAATTTTTCCATTACCGATTTTGCTTTTTCAAGTTCCGTAGTAGGCACGGTAAAGTCAAGGTTTGTTTTATCGTCGCTTCCTATTGTTTGGACTATCATATCCACGTTTATATTTGCATCCGCTAATGCCGTGAATATAGCCGAAGCTATTCCAGGTTTGTCAACAAGTCCGTACATTCCGATTCTCACTTGATTTCTGTCTAATGCAATACCGCTAACTATAGGTTGTTCCATAATATTCTCTTCCTTTGTTATTAATGTTCCTTCAACTTCAGGGGTGAAGCTGCTTCTTGATACAAGATTTACGTTTAGTTTTTTTGCCATCTCTACTGATCTGTTCTGTAAGACCTTGGCACCAAGACTTGCTAGTTCAAGCATCTCGTCGTATGAGATCTTGTCAAGTTTTTTAGCCTTGCTTACTATTCGAGGATCGGTTGTATAGATACCGTCCACATCGGTATATATCTCACATACGTCGGCATGAAGCGCCCCTGCAAGTGCAACTGCAGTAAGGTCGCTTCCCCCTCTGCCTAGAGTCGTAACTCTTTTGTTCTGGGTGCTTACACCCTGGAAACCAGCCACAATGATAGTTTTACCCTCAGTAATGGCATTTTTCATATTCGTTGTATCGATATTCTCGATTCTGGCTTTTGTATGTGCCGTATCTGTTATGATACCAGCTTCCCTTCCGCTCATTGAGGTTGCAGGGTATCCCTGCTCGTTCAATGCAATAGATAAAAGTGCAGAAGTTACTCTTTCTCCTGAGCTTAAAAGCATATCAACTTCAGATTCGTTCGGAGTCTTGCTGAAATGCTCAGCATACTCGATAAGCTTGTTTGTTTCACCGCTCATGGCACTTACAACTGCAACGATATCATCACCCTGGTCTTTGAATTTTTTGATAATATCCGCAACATTTTGAATTCTTTCTAAAGTACCTACGCTGGTACCTCCAAATTTCAATACCCTTAACATATTAAATATATCCTTCTTTTTTAAAGTATTTTAAAACTTTTTTATAAACGGTTCTTTTAAAAAAAGTTATATAGTTGTTCAACTCTTCGGTCTTTACGAACTTGAATTCGCTGAATTCAGGCTCGTGAGTATTTATATCTATTTTTGCACCTTTTTTTAGTTTCACAAGAAAATATCTTTGTGTCTGACCGTCAAAAGGCGCCATTCTATGGGCAACCGAGGGAGGGAAATCGTAACTTACCCATTTAGGATATTGGGCGATTATTTCTACATCTTCCGTTCCGATCTCCTCTTTGAGTTCTCTGAATAAAGCATCTTTAGGTGTTTCACCTTCATCTATTCCACCTTGTGGGAATTGCCAAGCATCTTCTACATCGATTCTCGATGCAATAAAAATTTCACATTTAGCAGGGTATGATGAAGATAAAACTATCGCTGCTACATTGGGTCTGTAGTTCTTTTTTTCAGTAACTTCATTTCCTTTGTCTTTTATTTTATCTTCCATTAATTTATTTACCTTATACTTACAATAATATATTCGCGATTATACTATAAGGATACTTCAAAATTGCTTTTGTACATACATATACCTTTTTGCGACAGCAAATGCCATTATTGTGCTTTTAACTCTTACACATATCTTCATAATTACAAAGATTCTTATATGAAAGCTTTGAATAAACAGCTTGAATATGAGCTTCAAAGAGTGGATAAAAAAATAGAAACGGTATTTATAGGGGGAGGTACCCCAAGTACAGTGGAGGCTTCCTATTATAAAGAAATTTTATATACCATAGAACCCTATCTGCTTAATAAGGAGATAGAGATAACAATAGAAGCAAATCCAAATTCGGCAAAAAAAAGCTGGCTTAAACAGATCAGGGAAGCGGGGATCAACCGTATAAGTTTCGGGGTGCAGAGCTTCAACGATGAAAAGCTTGATTTCCTGGGAAGGAATCATAATAAGAACCAGGCGGTAGAAGCCATAAACAACGCTTTTGAAACAGGCTTTAAGGATATCAACTGTGATATTATATACGATACCGCACTTGATACGAAAGAGCTGCTTCGAAGTGATCTTGAGATAATAAGGCAGCTTCCCGTAAATCATGTAAGCGCATACAGCCTGACCATAGAAGAGGGGACGAAGTTTTTCAATAAAAGCAGCGTAAGGGTTGAAAATATCGAACACGGAAGATATCTTTTCGAAGAGCTTGAGGGGATGGGATTTAAACAGTACGAGATATCTAACTTTGCCAAGAACGAAGAGGCAAAAAGCAGCCACAATATGGGTTACTGGGAGTATAAAGAGTATCTGGGAATAGGAAGCGGCGCAGTGGGGTGTATAGACAATCAAAGGTTATATACACAAAAAGATGTGGTCAAATATATCGAAGATCCTTTGAAATACGAGGATATTGAAACTTTGAGCGAAGAGGATATCCTGATAGAAAAGATACTTCTTGGATTTAGAAGCGTGGCAGGTGTTGATAAAGATCTTTTAAATGAACAGCAGTATAACAAAGTATTGGATCTTATGGAAGCCGGAAAAGTGACTGAAAAAAATAACAGGATATATGCAAATGATTTTTTGCTGGCAGATGAGCTTGCCCTTTATATAGATTGTATATAAAAAGGAGGAGGGGTTATCCCTCTATCTGGATCTCCTCTTTTATCTTTAGTCCGAACCCGTTTATACCTATAAAGGAGTGTCTCCCTCCGCTTGTGATATGCTTGACCTCTTTTACTCCAAGGCTGCTTAAAACCTGTGCCCCGATCCCGAAATCTTTCATTGTTTCGCTGTTTTCGTGCTTGTTGTCAAGGAATATCAGTATTCCCCCTTTATCCTGGAGGAAGTTGATGGATTTTAACATCGAGTTTAGTTTTTCATCATTTAAAAAGATATTTATATCCGGTTCTACAGTATGAAATTTTACAAGGCTTGATTCCTGGATATCACCGAACTGTATAACGGTATGGCTGTTTCCAAGGTGGTCTTCAAATATCTTTTTTCTGACATCAGTGTTAAAAAAAGTAGAAGCCTCGTCAGATACCATTTTTACCAATGATTCATGGGCCATTCTGTATTCAACCAGGTCAGATATATATACCTGTTTCATATTATGTTTTTGGGCAAATATATCAAGGTCGTCACGTCTTGCCATTGTTCCGTCTTCTTTCATTATCTCACAGATAACAGCTTCCCCGGCAAGCCCTGCAAGTTTGCAAAGGTCTACGCTTCCTTCTGTGTGTCCTGTTCTAACCAGAACTCCTCCGTCTTTTGCTATAAGGGGGAAAATATGCCCCGGCCTTACAAGTTCGGCTGCTTTGCTTATGGGGTTTGCCAGTATTTTAATTGTATCGTCTCTTTCTCCTGCGCTTATTCCCGTGCTTGCCGTAGCAGCATCCACTGAAACGGTAAATGCAGTTTCATAAGAGGAGGTGTTGCTTGCAACCATTGGATTAAGCTCCAGCCTGTTTGCAGTCTCTTTTGTAACCGCAACGCAGATCAATCCCTTTGCGTGGGTTGCCATGAAATTAACTTTTTGGTCGTCGCTTAATGCCGCTGCGTATACAAGATCACCCTCATTCTCTCTGTCTTCATCATCCAACATGATAACCATGTTCCCTTTTTTTATCTCTTCAATAGCTTCTTGTACTCTTTTTATTGCCGACATCTCTAGCCTTTGTTAAATTTAATATTTCGAGATTATAGCAGAAATTTCAAAATTTATCATAAAAAGTATTGACAAAAATAAAATCTTTTACTATAATTCCGTCACTTAAAAAGATAGATAAAATGTTGGGGTATCGCCAAGCGGTAAGGCCTCGGTTTTTGGTACCGATATTCGGGGGTTCGAATCCCTCTACCCCATCCACTTTTTAAGTTGACCGCGGAATAGAGCAGCTAGGTAGCTCGTCGGGCTCATAACCCGAAGGTCGCTGGTTCAAATCCAGCTTCCGCAACCAATTTTTTCTTAACTTTTTCAAAGATTTTCAAATATAATAATCATGTTGGGGTATCGCCAAGCGGTAAGGCCTCGGTTTTTGGTACCGATATTCGGGGGTTCGAATCCCTCTACCCCATCCATTTGTTTATCGCGGGATAGAGCAGCTAGGTAGCTCGTCGGGCTCATAACCCGAAGGTCGCTGGTTCAAATCCGGCTCCCGCAACCAAACAAAATTTCTTTTCTTTGAAAATAAATTCTTTTTATCCTTTCATGTAGACAGGTGTCTGAGCGGTTGAAAGAGCTCGCCTGGAACGCGGGTAGGTGTAATAGCCTCGAGGGTTCGAATCCCTTCCTGTCTGCCATTTAATGCAAAATTACAAAGGAGAAAAGATGTCAATTACAAACATTACACAAAATGAAAAATTGAAAGTTTTGATAAGATTGATAAAATCAAACGAGAACTTCAATGATGCTTGTTCAAAATCAGGATTAAGCAAAATCGACGCTAACACATTATTAGACGTTAAATAATTTAGGTTTCCTCTCAACCTATATTTTTTATTCCAAATTACAATTCAGTTACAAAATCGCAAAATTATGCCTAAAACTCCAATTTATAAGGATAAATCTTTATTTTTTTTGAAGAAATAGCTATAATTAATCTGTTAAAGTTTTTATTTTAATAATATTTCAATATGTTATTTGAATGGAAATTTATCTTTTTCTTAATTATTAAGTATCGATTTTAAATAAAACTGATAAACTAATCAAAAGGAGTTCATAATGAAAAAAATTGTTTTATTATTTATTACAGGTTTTGTGTGTTTATTCGGGGCAAAACTTCCCGAGTACGAGATAAGGCCTAATGTCAGCGGGGTAAACTTTGAAAAGGGTTCAGGTTTTGAAGACGGGTATACTTACGGAGTGGATTTTGCCAAAAAGATCAATAATGATTTTATGGCTAATGTCTCTTTTAAAAGAAAAACATTCGATTATACGAGCAATTTAGGTTCCTCATTTGTTAATTTCTATGCACTTAACGGGGAATATTACTATTTTGAAAAAGATAATATCCAATCATATATAACTGCGGGTCTTTCTTACGTCAATCCACAGGATAAGTTCAACACCGGTGTTGACAATATGTTCGGTATCAACTACGGTATCGGTGGTAAATACCTTATAAATGAAGATGCGGGACTTTTCGCGGAGATCAAACACCTTACGACTTTTGAATCTGACGAGAACCAGCTGGTTTACAGCTTCGGTGTGCTTATACCTTTTGGTTATGAAAAAGAGAAAGAACCTGCTGCTCCCGTGATAGCGGAGCCTGAACCCGTAAAAGAGGTTGTTGAAGAGTTCAGGTTCGAAGATGACGACAGGGACGGTGTAGTTAACGAGCTTGATAAATGTCCAAATACGGATCTTAGATATGAAGTTGACGAGCAGGGTTGTAAGATATTCTATACATTGCTTGTAAATTTTGAATTTGATTCTGCCGTTTTAACAAAAGATTCTTACGATATTATAGAACAGTTTGCCGTTTTCATGGATGAACCTAAAAAACTTAAAGCTGAGATCCAGGGGCATACCGACAGCAGGGGAAGTGATGAGTATAACCAGGCATTGTCTGAAAGAAGGGCTCAGGCTGTTTATGATGCTTTAATAAAACAGGGTATTCCTGCCGAGAGACTGCAGCATGTAGGTTTCGGGGAAAAGCAGCCGCTGGTTGAAGAAGACGGTACTGAGAATACCTATTCTAAAAACAGAAGAGTTGAAGCGATTATATTAAAATAGTAAAGGATATATTATGAAAAAGTTTTTTAGTGTCTTAAGCGTTGCGGGACTGCTTGCTACAAACGGTAGTGCCTTGACTTTACAGGAAGCGGTTAACGAATCATTAAGTACAAATCCTTTGGTTTTGGAAAGATTGAAAAATTACAGAAAAACCGTTGAAGATGTGAATATTGCGGAAGCGGGATATTATCCAAGCCTTGATCTTCTTTCAAGAGTAGGGTATGAAGATACTTACCAAAATGGTGACAGTCCCAAAGATGCTGCATATTATACATATGTACACTCTTTGACCCTTACCCAGAAGATATATGACGGATTCTCTACAAAAGATAAGGTAAATTACCATAAAGCAAGAGTTCTTGCGGCATCTTACAATTATGTAGAGCAGGCGAATGATGTTGCATTTAATACCGTAAGGGCGTATATAAATCTTCTTAAGACTAAACTTCTCTTGGAAGCTGAAGAGGAAAATGTAAGAATCACCCAGGATATCTACAGCAAGATCCAGGATGTATATGATTCCGGATTCGGTACCTTATCCGACGTGAAAAAAGTCGCGTCTTCTTTACAGCTGGCGCAATTCAATATGCTAACCCAAAAGAACAACCTTGTTGATGCAGAATTCAATTTTGAAAGATTACTTGGTAGAAAAGTAAGCTACAGTGAATTGGAAGCTCCAGAGTTTAATACAGAACTTCCTAAAACTCTGGATTCTGCTACGATGTACTCTGTACAAAACAACCCTTCGGTGAAGGTAACCGAGTATAACCTTGAGGCTGCAAGAAAACTTTTCAAAGAATCTCAAACAGGATACCTTCCTACACTTGATCTGGTCTTAGACCATACTATTGACAATGACGTTGACGGTGTTGAAGGATTCAGCAGACAAAGCAGTGCAATGCTTGTATTAAAATACAATCTTTACAGAGGCGGGGCTGACGAAGCAAATATCCAGAAAAACAAAAGTCTTATACACCAAGAGTTCGAAACGCAAAAAGATATAAAAAGACAGGTTATAGAAGGGCTGCAGCTTTCATGGTCTGCATATACGATGATCCAGGATCAGCTTAAATTCTTGAAATCTTATGCCGAAGACAGTGCAAATACTTTAAGATTATACAGAGAAGAGTTTGACCAGGGGCAAAAAACACTTTTAGATGTTTTAACTGCACAGGATGATTATATCACTGCAAAGATCAAAACGATCACTGCGGAGCACGACTGGTTATTCTCGAAATACAGAATACTGGATGCAATGGGTGAGATGGTAAACAGCTTGTTTGACGATTCCAAAAAATATTATGCTCCTGTGAATCTTGTTGCAGAAGAGGAAAAAACAGATATCAAAGATGAAGAAGTCGTAAGAGACCTTGACGGGGATAAAGTTGACGACAGATATGACCTTTGTGAAAACTCTAAAAATATAGAGAATGTGGATTCTTACGGTTGTGAAAAAACAGCTGTTGACGTAGAGGCTAAAGAAGAGATAAAACTTATCGAGCCGCAACCGGAGTTCAGCTCTTTCGAGGATGAGTTCCTAAACAGCAAAAGAGCTAAATACACTATCTCATTATCAACTTACAGTGATGAAAAATTAGCAGAAGAGTTTATCAAAAAGAATAAGTTTGAAAAAAATACCTTTATGTACAAATTCCCTAACACGGACAGGATAAAAGTAGTTTACGGGGCTTTTGATACTAAAGAGAAAGCACAGAAAGCATTAGACACATTCCCGTCAAAAGTATTACTTCATAAACCATATATCGTAGAGATAGACAAACACAGAAAATATTATGAAGCAACTTTAAAAAAATAGATTTAAAGTAAACAAATATGGCTGATGAAAAAAAGTACGGTAAGGGGCTTGACTCCTTACTAGATTGTCTTGTTGTCTTTACAAAAGTCTATCATAAGCCTTTTTCCAAAGAGGCCTTGGTAGCAAACCTGCCCGTAAAACCGGGCGAAGACACCCCCGACCTTTTTACTGTTAAGGATGCCAAAGCCCTTTTTTCCAGGGCTGCGGGATATGCAGGACTGAAAACAAAGATCATTGAAAGAAAACTTGATGATATTTCTGCTCTGCAGCTGCCTTTGATACTTATATTAAAAGGGCGTAACGCATGCGTGGTGGATTCCTTTTCAAAAGATAAATCAAAGTTAAAAGTGTTGACCCTTTTCAATAACGAGATTGTTGAGAGCTGGGTTGATATTGAAGAGATGGAAAAAGAGTATTTGGGATTTGCCATAATGCTTAAAAAAAGCTTCAATACCAATACAAGCCAGAACAGAACATTGGAGGTTGAGCAGAAACACTGGTTTTGGAGTACTCTGAAACTTTCTGCGAATATCTACAAAGATGTTCTTTTTGCCTCGATCATTATCAATATTTTCGTTCTGGCTTCACCTTTATTCACAATGAGCGTATATGACAGGGTAATACCCAATAATGCAACGGAAACCTTATGGTTCTTTGCGATAGGGGTGATGATAGTCTATCTGATCGACACCTTCTTGAAGTTTACCCGTGCATATCTTATAGAGATAGCGGCAAAGAAAAGTGATATTATCATGTCCTCCATCTTGTTTGAGAAAGTACTGGATCTTAAGATGGCAGTGCGGCCGCAGTCCGTGGGAGCATTTGCAAGTAACCTGAAAGATTTTGATTCTATACGTTCATTTTTGACGAATGCGACTATCGTAGCCGTTGTGGATATGCCCTTTACAGTTATATTTTTATGGGTAATATATTATATCGCAGGGGATCTGGTATTTATCCCTTTATCTACGATTTTTTTAATTTTGGTTTATACTTTTTTTGTAAGGTCACCTCTGCAGGAGAGTATACTGCAGACCCATGAAGCAGCCGCAAAGAAAAATTCCATATTGATAGAGACTTTGAATAATATCGAGACCCTTAAATCGATGGGAATATTCGGGAATAAGCAGTGGCTTTGGGAAGAAGCAAGCGGGGAGATCGCAAAAAAAAGTCTCCATACCAGGCTTTTGTCTTCATCAATTCCTACGATAACAGGATTGTTGATACAGCTTAATACGATATTTATAATTATTTTCGGTGTTTATCTTATCCAGGAGTTTGAATTAACAATGGGGGGACTTATTGCAGCTGTTATCCTGGCATCAAGGACGGTTGCCCCGATGGGACAGGCTGCCGCATTGATAGCGAACTATAATGAGGCTAAAGCCTCATACGGGGTACTTGACCAGATAGTTTCCATGCCTGTTGAAAGGCCAAAGAACCATGAGTTTGTCCATAGACCTTTTTTTAACGGGAAAATTGAGTTCCAGAACGTGACGTTCACTTATCCTGGAAGCGATATCCCCGTGCTTAATAATATATCTTTTACTATAAACCCCGGTGAGCATGTTGCCATTGTAGGGCGTATGGGATCGGGGAAAAGCAGTATAGTAAAGCTTATTTTGAAACTGTACGAGCCTGACAGCGGTATAATATTTGTGGACGGTATAGATATAAGCCAGATAGATCCTGTGGATCTACGTAAGCATATAGGTTATACCTCCCAGCAGATATCGCTTTTTAGCGGTACGGTCAAAGAAAATATTACGTTTAAGGCTTCCTATGCAACTGACAGCCAGATGTTGAAAGCTTCCAAAATAAGCGGGGTAGACGACTTTGTAAGAAAACACCCAAGGGGATATGAGATGCCTATAGGGGAAGGGGGAGTGGGACTCTCAGGCGGACAGCTTCAAAGTATCGGGATCGCAAGGGCTATTCTTCTGGATCAGCCGATAATGATATTTGACGAGCCTACTAGTTCCATGGATATGCAGTCCGAGTCAATGGTGGTTAAAAATCTTACGGAATATTTAAAAGAGAAAACAACTCTTTTGATCACCCAGAAAATAAACCTTTTGTCAATGGTTGAGAGGGTGATCGTGATTGATAACGGTAAAGTTCAGCTTGACGGTGCGAAAGAGGCCGTATTGTCAAACTTAAAAGGTACAGTGCAAAATGAAAAATGATATAAAATACAGATATAGCGAAGATGATTACGAGTATATGCGAAGCTTAAGCTCCGCCGTACTTGAAAATACTCCCAAAAAGATCAGTATTTTAGTATGGTTCTGGATAGTGATCATAGCATCTTTGATAATCTGGGCTTCTTTTTCCGAGATCGACGAGATAGTAAGGGGACAGGGAAAGGTTATACCAAGCACTGAAAACCATATGATCCAAAATCTTGAAGGGGGTATTGTAAAAGAGATACTTGTTTCGGAAGGGGATATCGTAAAAAAAGGGGATATCCTTATAAAAATAGGGAATGAAAAATCCCAGTCGACTTATGAAACCAATTATCTGAAGTCTTTGGAACTCAAAGCCAAGATAATAAGGCTTACCGCGGAAGCTAAGGGGCTTTCTTTCAATGTTGACAGTAATTCTGACAAAGATTATTTGAGTTATATTGAGCTGGAGAAAAAGCTTTACAATATAAACAAAGATTCTTTACAGTCAAAGATCAATATTCTGGAAGAGCAGCTGAAGCAGAAGAAAAACAGCCTTAAAGAGGCAAAAATATCTATAGAGTTTCTTGAAAATGAATTAAAGCTTATAGATGAAGAGGTGACGATGTCCGAGCCTCTTGTTGCCAAAGGGGTAAGGTCCAAAGTGGATTTTTTAAAACTTCAAAGGGATAAAAACAATACGGAAAAAGAGCTAAGTTTCACAAAAAACTCTATTCCCAGACTGGAATCCTCAATACTTGAAGCAAGAAACAAAATAATAGACCTGAAAAGGGAATTTAACTCTACCGCACAGGAGGAGTTAAATAAAACCACGGCGGAGCTTGAAAGGGTCGTCTCAAATATGAGCGGCTTAAAAGACGAAGTTGATAGAAGAAACGTATATTCAACCACGAACGGAATAGTTCAAAGGGTTTTTGTAAATACCATAGGGGGCGTGATAAAACCTGGAGCCGACCTTGTTGAGATCGTGCCTACTGAAGATTCTTTGATAGTTGAAACAAGGATCAAGCCTGCTGATATTGCATTTTTGTTTATAGGTCAGGATGCAAAAGTAAAATTCACAGCTTACGATTTTGCCATATACGGAAGCCTTGACGGCAAGGTCATCAAGATCAGTGCCGATACGGAGATGGATAAGAAAGAGAACAGTTTTTACAAGGTTCTTATAAAAACCAACAATAACCATCTTGAAAAAGACGGGCATCAACTCCCTATTATGACAGGAATGGTTGCAAGCGTTGATATCTTAACGGGTAAAAAGACAATTATGGATTATATATTAAAACCTATATTAAGAGCAAAACATTATACATTTACGGAGAGATAAGATGAGAACTTTACTATATTCTACCGACCTGGCATTGTTAGATAGATGGAAAATAAGTCTTAGTAGCTTTGATTTGATGCAGATAAACGATGTGGAAACTCTTTATAAAGAGGTTTTGAAAGAAGAATC
This sequence comes from Arcobacteraceae bacterium, assembly GCA_963677515.1. Taxonomy (GTDB): domain Bacteria; phylum Campylobacterota; class Campylobacteria; order Campylobacterales; family Arcobacteraceae; genus JAIOSF01. Next base: position 33,289 of record OY781963.1, read on the forward strand.
TGCATTGATAGTAAATCTCTCTTCATGCGGGGATGACCCGATCTCATTTTTGAAACCCTTGATAGATGCCAAAGCCCATATCCTGATTCTTGATCCAAATCCCCGGTTTGAAAGTACGAAAAAAATATTGCAGGCTGGAGTCAAAGGGTACGGCAATCTTATGATGCATGATATCCACCTGAATGAAGCACTGCGTGTTATATTGGACGGAAGCGTGTGGCTTTATTCCGCTTTTATAGATGAAATGGTTGCAAGGCTTAAAGATAAGCCCACAGGTTCGCAGCAGCTTCTTGACAATCTTAGCCAAAGGGAAAAAGAGGTTGCCCTGTGCATTAAAGAAGGATTGACAAACAAAGAGATTGCCGAAAAACTTGATATAACCATACGTACCGTAAAAGCCCATACTCAAAATATCTACGAAAAAACCGGCGTGTCAAACAGGCTTGCTTTGGCACTGCTTTTTAATAAATAAAAAAAATATTTTAAACTTGTACCAAAGTACAATTGAAATAGCTGTTGTTTAGTTGTAGAATATTTTTATATAAGATATAGGAGATTATTATTATGGCACAATTAATAGGTATTATACAAGAGATCAGCGGTGTTTTTTATGCAAAAGATGCCAACGGGGAAATGCGAGTTTTAAAAGCCGGGGATCAGCTCTTTGCAGGAGAGACGATTATCGGTGACAGTAATAACAGTGCCCAAAGTTTTATCACTTTTGCTTCATCTGAGGGTGGTAATGAGTATACGGTAAATGCAAATAAACAGTTAGTACTGGATAATACGCTGTTGCTTGAAGAGCAGGAAGAAGCATTAATACTTGATACTACATATGATAATGTACCTGTCGGAGAGACAACAGCAGGAGCAGGTGAAGAGATAGCAAATGCGGAAGATATCGAGAACCTTGAAGAAACAGCTGCAGCGGGTACTACAGAAGTTGATGCCCTGGAGGGTAGATTTGCCGACAGGACAGGGGATGAAGTAGATATCACGACAGACTTAAGAGATGCAACATTCCCAGCAGGCACGGAAACCATTCTTGATGAAGGTGAGGATCTTACTGTTGCTGAAGAGCTGCAAGATGCAGTTCTTACATTGAGTGCTACTCCTCAATTAAGCGAAGACGGTGGTATAATTATCTATACGGTAACTTCGGATATTGCTCCTTTAGAGGATATGACAGTTACTTTAAGCAACGGTTTAACCGTTACAATAGGGGCAGGTACGACATCGGGTACGGCATCCTATAGTGTTGCAGAATCTGATTTTGAAGATGTATATATTGACAGTGATACCATACCTGTTTCAATTACCGATAGTACGAGCGGCGGGTTCGGTTCCGTAGATTATACTACGAACGGCAGCGCGAGTACAGAAATCGTGGATACAATAGATGATACAACCCTTACGCTGGATGACGTAATAGTATATGAAGGAAGCGGAACAGCAGTAATAAACGCAAGCTTAGACCATGCAACAGATACTCCAATGACCGTAACATTAAGCAACGGAGCAACTATCAGTTTCGCAGCCGGAGCTACGACAGGAACGTCGACACCGTTCTCGATCCAAAGCGATGACGTGCATAACGACGGGGAAACATATACTGTATCAGTAACGGGAACAAGCGGAGGTAACTTCGAGAACCTTATCACAACAGATACTGCAGATGTGACTGTAAATGATACGATAGATACGGTAACTGCAACCTTAACTACTACTACGGAACAGATCTCTGAATCTGGAGGTATCGTAACTTATATCGTGACCCTAAGCGGTGGACCTGGATCGGTAAATACTTATAATGATCTTGTATTTACCCTTGATAACGGGGAAGAGGTAACTATTTATGCAGGAAACAGTGTAGGTTTTACAACCAGAACTTATACGGATGAAGAGATTATTACCCAGCCGAATATCGTGAACAGTATCGCATCATATACAGGCGGTAGTGAGTATGAAAAACTTGTAACGGCAGGTTCTACAAATGTAGATATCAATTATGAACCTACTATAGAGGGGGCGTCTGCTTCACAAAGTGATGCAGAACTCTTTACTCAGGCATTTGCTCAAGGAAGCCTTAATATAGATTATAATATAGACGGTGCATCATTAACCAATCCGTTTAGTGTCTCTTATGACGGTGGTTTGGGAACTTTGATCTCTCAAACATCTGTTGGCGGTATCACTACATTGATAACAATCTCATGGATATTGACTATTAATGAGGCAAACGGAGATTATACTTTTACCCAAACATCTCCATATACCCATGATGCCAATGCAGATTCCGATTCGGCTATTGTTTCCGTTACAATTACCGATAATGACGGTCAGCAGGCATCTGCAGATTTGGTTCTGACTATTGCAGATGATGTTCCCTCTATTGCTGTAACAAATGCAATAGGTATGGTAGGTGACGGTACTTACATCGGTACAATGGATATTTTAAGCGGTGCTGATATCCCTGCCGTAACTTCCATAGGTCTTAACGGCGTGACTGTTGCGGGAAGTGAAGTTGACAGTTTTAATTTTAATTATGACAGTGATACTAACACAGGTGACGGTTATTTTATTTATGACGGTAAAACATACAATTTCGGTTTTGAACTGGACGGTGATAATTATACGGTCAATCTAAACAATCCCGTAAGCGTAAATATCGATTATTCCGAATTCAGCGGCGTTGCATCGCCCGGGGCTCCTGGAGAATCTTATCTTGTGACTTATACAGATATTGAAACAAATAATACTTTAGATGCAAGAGTTTCGGCTATACAAGACGGTACAACGTTGAATCTTTTATCACTGGACGGAAGCAGTATCCCTGTTACGGCAGTAGGAACGGAAGTTAATGCATCAGGTTCAGGGATAGGGGTAGAAAACAACCTTTTCGAAAGTAATTATAAAAAAGCTACAACCGAATCTATCAAATTTGATCCCGTAGACAATGCAAGCTCTATTACATTAAGTTTTACAGGAACTGGTGCAAATGATTTCGGGGGTGGAAAAAGTGATCTCCTTTATTTGACTATAGTGGGTACGCTTCCTAATCAAACTCAAACAATCATGTTAAGTTCAGGATCGGGAGATTATGTATATAATGAAACTTTGTCCCAATGGGAAGAGATCACGGATACTACATATACGGGAGGTGCACTTAGTTCTTATACCGTTGATCTTCCCGATGGATGGGACGCAATAGATTATATGAACGTAACAGCAGGATTTGAAGGCACTTCCGATACAAGCGTAAAAGTGGGATTTGGTTTTGAAACCTCTGTGACAACTACGATTTCCGAAGAGGTTATTATGGATTACAGTGCACAAGTGGTTGATGCTGATAATGATATTGACAGTGTTGATTTTATTGTAGTTTCAGATGCCGAAGAGGATCTTGTAAACGGGGTCATTACGGGAACTTCGGGTGATGATTATATTTTAGGTACTTCAGGTGACGACGTGATAGATACAGCAGGCGGTGATGACTACATCGACGGTGGAGAAGGTACCGATACGTTAATAGTAAATGCGGGCGAAACTTTGGACTTCTCATCTTTAGGAGACGGAAAAGTCACAAATATAGAAAACCTTGATTTTAGAGGTGGAAGTGAAACTACAGTTACTAATTTAACTGTTCAAAGTGTCTTTGATATGACTGATGACAACAATGTCTTACATCTAATGGGAGATAGTACGGATAGTGTCCAAATAGATGATAATCAATGGGAATCACTGAATATTACAATAGAAGTAAACGGTATCACTTATAATCAGTACCAGGGAAGCTTTTTTGACGGTACAGTTGACCAGACGGTTATATTAAACGTTCAAGACACTATAAACGAAGAGATAATATAACTTTTACCATTCTTTATTCTCTCCCATAAATACACCGGTTTTAAACCGGTGTAATATAAAAATAAAAATAATCAAAATCTTAATTTTTAAACTTGTACCAAAGTACAATTGAAATAGCTGTTGTTTAATTGTAGAATACCAGTATACAATATACAGGAGTATTATCATGGCACAACTAATAGGTATTATACAAGAGATCAGCGGTGTTTTTTATGTAAAAGGCACTAACGGGGAAATGAGAGTTTTAAAAGCGGGAGACCAGCTTTTTGCAGGAGAGACGATTATCGGTGACAGCGGTAATAGTGCCCAGAGTTTTATCACTTTTGCCTTAAATGAAGGTGGCAAAGAGTATACGGTAAGTGCAAATGAGCAGTTATTGCTGGATAATACACTGTTGCCGGAAGAATTGGCTTCAGGAAATGTAGTGCAGCCGGAAGATCTGGAAGAAGCATTAATGCTTGATACTACATATGATAATGTACCTGCTGGAGAAACAGCGGCAGGAGCAGGTGAAGAGATAGCAAATGCGGAAGATATCGAAAATCTTGAAGAAACAGCCGCTGCAGGAACAACAGAAGTTGATGCGCTGGCGGGTAGATTTGAGGATAGGACCGGAGATGAAGTAGATATCACGACAGATTTAAGAGATGCAACGTTCCCTGCAGGTACAGAAACCATTCTTGATGAAGGGGAAGATATAATAGAAGTAGAAGAAAATCTTCCACCTAGTATAGTTGTTGATGCGGGTAATCCTACAGGGGCAGACGATGTAGTATATGAATCGGGTATGGCAGCTGGAAGTGATTCAACAGCTGATACGGAATTTGCTTACGGTACATTTACTTTATCTGATTCTAACGGTTTGGATACGATCCAAAGCGTAACCATAAACGGAGTAGTGATACCTATAGCAGATCTGGGAAATAATAATACAATCTCTACACCAACGGGTGTATTAACAGTAACCGGTTATAATCCTGCAACCGGTGTAGCCCAATACCAATATGAACTTACAACCGCAACTACCGATATCGAAAACCAGGATGAGACGGATATGTTTACTCTAACTACTACCGATGGGGAGCTGGTTTCCGATCCTGCAACCATTAATATAACTATTGTGGATGATGTACCGCAAGTTGATGTCGGACTTTTATATGGAGGTGACTTTAACCTGCCTGTATTAACAACCCAGGATGCAGATACTATAGGCACGGACAGCGATAGCAGTGGAGCTGTACCTTTTGGTTCTTTATTTACATTAACTCAAGATATGGGTGCAGACCAAGGTGGTACACCTGCAAGCTTGAATTATGAACTCTCATTTACCAATTCCGATACGGGATTACAAAGCAATGGTGAAAATATCACGTTAGTTAATAATAATGGAGTAATTGAGGGTAGAACTTCCCTATTGGAGCCTATTTTTACAATTAGTGTAGATTCAAGTGGTAATGTAACCTTAATCCAAAATGCGGTTATTGATCATCTAGGTGAAGGCGATGATAATGATCCAACTAATAATGATGTAAATAACTTAGGTTTAGTTGCCGGTAATGTACTATTAACGGCAACAGCTTCTATAACAGATGCGGATGGAGATACTGCCACAGATTCCCAAAGCATAGATATAAGCAGTGCAGTTAGTTTTGATGATGACGTACCAACAGCAGTAGATCATACTCCAACGGTAACACCAGCAGAAGATACGGCTATAGATATAGATGTGACTTCAGATATAACATCAGGGGCGGACGGAGTCAGCCTTTCAAGCGGTGTTGCAGTTACAACCCAGCCTGCAAGCGGAACAGTTGTTTATAACGGAGACGGAACTTTTACATATACACCTACAGCAGGAGAAGAGGGAAGCGACAGCTTCGTATATACAGTAACGGACGCAGACGGAGATACAGATACAGCTACAGTTAATATCACACTGGCAGCAGATTCAACTCCAAGCGTAACAGTAACAGACGGAACAGTAAACGAAGCGGCATTAAGCGACGGAAGCAGTCCTGCACTAACAACAGAAGTTGCAACGGGAACATTTACAATAGGTACAGGTAACGATACAGTTCAAACACTGAGTGTGGGAGGTGTAAATGTTACTAACGGCGGAACAGTAAACGGAACATACGGAACGTTGGTAGTTGCAAACAACAGCGGTGTATACAGCTGGACATATACATTAAACGATAATACGACAGATCATACCAGCCAGGGTGCTAATATAGACGGAGTAAAAGACGAGTTTAACGTAACAGTAACAGATTCAGACGGAGATACTTCAACAGCAGATACATTAACTGTTGAAATAATAGATGACGTACCAACAGCAGTAGATCATACTCCAACGGTAACACCAGCAGAAGATACGGCTATAGATATAGATGTGACTTCAGATATAACATCAGGGGCGGACGGAGTCAGCCTTTCAAGCGGTGTTGCAGTTACAACCCAGCCTGCAAGCGGAACAGTTGTTTATAACGGAGACGGAACTTTTACATATACACCTACAGCAGGAGAAGAGGGAAGCGACAGCTTCGTATATACAGTAACGGACGCAGACGGAGATACAGATACAGCTACAGTTAATATCACACTGGCAGCAGATTCAACTCCAAGCGTAACAGTAACAGACGGAACAGTAAACGAAGCGGCATTAAGCGACGGAAGCAGTCCTGCACTAACAACAGAAGTTGCAACGGGAACATTTACAATAGGTACAGGTAACGATACAGTTCAAACACTGAGTGTGGGAGGTGTAAATGTTACTAACGGCGGAACAGTAAACGGAACATACGGAACGTTGGTAGTTGCAAACAACAGCGGTGTATACAGCTGGACATATACATTAAACGATAATACGACAGATCATACCAGCCAGGGTGCTAATATAGACGGAGTAAAAGACGAGTTTAACGTAACAGTAACAGATTCAGACGGAGATACTTCAACAGCAGATACATTAACTGTTGAAATAATAGATGACGTACCAACAGCAGTAGATCATACTCCAACGGTAACACCAGCAGAAGATACGGCTATAGATATAGATGTGACTTCAGATATAACATCAGGGGCGGACGGAGTCAGCCTTTCAAGCGGTGTTGCAGTTACAACCCAGCCTGCAAGCGGAACAGTTGTTTATAACGGAGACGGAACTTTTACATATACACCTACAGCAGGAGAAGAGGGAAGCGACAGCTTCGTATATACAGTAACGGACGCAGACGGAGATACAGATACAGCTACAGTTAATATCACACTGGCAGCAGATTCAACTCCAAGCGTAACAGTAACAGACGGAACAGTAAACGAAGCGGCATTAAGCGACGGAAGCAGTCCTGCACTAACAACAGAAGTTGCAACGGGAACATTTACAATAGGTACAGGTAACGATACAGTTCAAACACTGAGTGTGGGAGGTGTAAATGTTACTAACGGCGGAACAGTAAACGGAACATACGGAACGTTGGTAGTTGCAAACAACAGCGGTGTATACAGCTGGACATATACATTAAACGATAATACGACAGATCATACCAGCCAGGGTGCTAATATAGACGGAGTAAAAGACGAGTTTAACGTAACAGTAACAGATTCAGACGGAGATACTTCAACAGCAGATACATTAACTGTTGAAATAATAGATGACGTACCAACAGCAGTAGATCATACTCCAACGGTAACACCAGCAGAAGATACGGCTATAGATATAGATGTGACTTCAGATATAACATCAGGGGCGGACGGAGTCAGCCTTTCAAGCGGTGTTGCAGTTACAACCCAGCCTGCAAGCGGAACAGTTGTTTATAACGGAGACGGAACTTTTACATATACACCTACAGCAGGAGAAGAGGGAAGCGACAGCTTCGTATATACAGTAACGGACGCAGACGGAGATACAGATACAGCTACAGTTAATATCACACTGGCAGCAGATTCAACTCCAAGCGTAACAGTAACAGACGGAACAGTAAACGAAGCGGCATTAAGCGACGGAAGCAGTCCTGCACTAACAACAGAAGTTGCAACGGGAACATTTACAATAGGTACAGGTAACGATACAGTTCAAACACTGAGTGTGGGAGGTGTAAATGTTACTAACGGCGGAACAGTAAACGGAACATACGGAACGTTGGTAGTTGCAAACAACAGCGGTGTATACAGCTGGACATATACATTAAACGATAATACGACAGATCATACCAGCCAGGGTGCTAATATAGACGGAGTAAAAGACGAGTTTAACGTAACAGTAACAGATTCAGACGGAGATACTTCAACAGCAGATACATTAACTGTTGAAATAATAGATGACGTACCAACAGCAGTAGATCATACTCCAACGGTAACACCAGCAGAAGATACGGCTATAGATATAGATGTGACTTCAGATATAACATCAGGGGCGGACGGAGTCAGCCTTTCAAGCGGTGTTGCAGTTACAACCCAGCCTGCAAGCGGAACAGTTGTTTATAACGGAGACGGAACTTTTACATATACACCTACAGCAGGAGAAGAGGGAAGCGACAGCTTCGTATATACAGTAACGGACGCAGACGGAGATACAGATACAGCTACAGTTAATATCACACTGGCAGCAGATTCAACTCCAAGCGTAACAGTAACAGACGGAACAGTAAACGAAGCGGCATTAAGCGACGGAAGCAGTCCTGCACTAACAACAGAAGTTGCAACGGGAACATTTACAATAGGTACAGGTAACGATACAGTTCAAACACTGAGTGTGGGAGGTGTAAATGTTACTAACGGCGGAACAGTAAACGGAACATACGGAACGTTGGTAGTTGCAAACAACAGCGGTGTATACAGCTGGACATATACATTAAACGATAATACGACAGATCATACCAGCCAGGGTGCTAATATAGACGGAGTAAAAGACGAGTTTAACGTAACAGTAACAGATTCAGACGGAGATACTTCAACAGCAGATACATTAACTGTTGAAATAATAGATGACGTACCAACAGCAGTAGATCATACTCCAACGGTAACACCAGCAGAAGATACGGCTATAGATATAGATGTGACTTCAGATATAACATCAGGGGCGGACGGAGTCAGCCTTTCAAGCGGTGTTGCAGTTACAACCCAGCCTGCAAGCGGAACAGTTGTTTATAACGGAGACGGAACTTTTACATATACACCTACAGCAGGAGAAGAGGGAAGCGACAGCTTCGTATATACAGTAACGGACGCAGACGGAGATACAGATACAGCTACAGTTAATATCACACTGGCAGCAGATTCAACTCCAAGCGTAACAGTAACAGACGGAACAGTAAACGAAGCGGCATTAAGCGACGGAAGCAGTCCTGCACTAACAACAGAAGTTGCAACGGGAACATTTACAATAGGTACAGGTAACGATACAGTTCAAACACTGAGTGTGGGAGGTGTAAATGTTACTAACGGCGGAACAGTAAACGGAACATACGGAACGTTGGTAGTTGCAAACAACAGCGGTGTATACAGCTGGACATATACATTAAACGATAATACGACAGATCATACCAGCCAGGGTGCTAATATAGACGGAGTAAAAGACGAGTTTAACGTAACAGTAACAGATTCAGACGGAGATACTTCAACAGCAGATACATTAACTGTTGAAATAATAGATGACGTACCAACAGCAGTAGATCATACTCCAACGGTAACACCAGCAGAAGATACGGCTATAGATATAGATGTGACTTCAGATATAACATCAGGGGCGGACGGAGTCAGCCTTTCAAGCGGTGTTGCAGTTACAACCCAGCCTGCAAGCGGAACAGTTGTTTATAACGGAGACGGAACTTTTACATATACACCTACAGCAGGAGAAGAGGGAAGCGACAGCTTCGTATATACAGTAACGGACGCAGACGGAGATACAGATACAGCTACAGTTAATATCACACTGGCAGCAGATTCAACTCCAAGCGTAACAGTAACAGACGGAACAGTAAACGAAGCGGCATTAAGCGACGGAAGCAGTCCTGCACTAACAACAGAAGTTGCAACGGGAACATTTACAATAGGTACAGGTAACGATACAGTTCAAACACTGAGTGTGGGAGGTGTAAATGTTACTAACGGCGGAACAGTAAACGGAACATACGGAACGTTGGTAGTTGCAAACAACAGCGGTGTATACAGCTGGACATATACATTAAACGATAATACGACAGATCATACCAGCCAGGGTGCTAATATAGACGGAGTAAAAGACGAGTTTAACGTAACAGTAACAGATTCAGACGGAGATACTTCAACAGCAGATACATTAACTGTTGAAATAATAGATGACGTACCAACAGCAGTAGATCATACTCCAACGGTAACACCAGCAGAAGATACGGCTATAGATATAGATGTGACTTCAGATATAACATCAGGGGCGGACGGAGTCAGCCTTTCAAGCGGTGTTGCAGTTACAACCCAGCCTGCAAGCGGAACAGTTGTTTATAACGGAGACGGAACTTTTACATATACACCTACAGCAGGAGAAGAGGGAAGCGACAGCTTCGTATATACAGTAACGGACGCAGACGGAGATACAGATACAGCTACAGTTAATATCACACTGGCAGCAGATTCAACTCCAAGCGTAACAGTAACAGACGGAACAGTAAACGAAGCGGCATTAAGCGACGGAAGCAGTCCTGCACTAACAACAGAAGTTGCAACGGGAACATTTACAATAGGTACAGGTAACGATACAGTTCAAACACTGAGTGTGGGAGGTGTAAATGTTACTAACGGCGGAACAGTAAACGGAACATACGGAACGTTGGTAGTTGCAAACAACAGCGGTGTATACAGCTGGACATATACATTAAACGATAATACGACAGATCATACCAGCCAGGGTGCTAATATAGACGGAGTAAAAGACGAGTTTAACGTAACAGTAACAGATTCAGACGGAGATACTTCAACAGCAGATACATTAACTGTTGAAATAATAGATGACGTACCAACAGCAGTAGATCATACTCCAACGGTAACACCAGCAGAAGATACGGCTATAGATATAGATGTGACTTCAGATATAACATCAGGGGCGGACGGAGTCAGCCTTTCAAGCGGTGTTGCAGTTACAACCCAGCCTGCAAGCGGAACAGTTGTTTATAACGGAGACGGAACTTTTACATATACACCTACAGCAGGAGAAGAGGGAAGCGACAGCTTCGTATATACAGTAACGGACGCAGACGGAGATACAGATACAGCTACAGTTAATATCACACTGGCAGCAGATTCAACTCCAAGCGTAACAGTAACAGACGGAACAGTAAACGAAGCGGCATTAAGCGACGGAAGCAGTCCTGCACTAACAACAGAAGTTGCAACGGGAACATTTACAATAGGTACAGGTAACGATACAGTTCAAACACTGAGTGTGGGAGGTGTAAATGTTACTAACGGCGGAACAGTAAACGGAACATACGGAACGTTGGTAGTTGCAAACAACAGCGGTGTATACAGCTGGACATATACATTAAACGATAATACGACAGATCATACCAGCCAGGGTGCTAATATAGACGGAGTAAAAGACGAGTTTAACGTAACAGTAACAGATTCAGACGGAGATACTTCAACAGCAGATACATTAACTGTTGAAATAATAGATGACGTACCAACAGCAGTAGATCATACTCCAACGGTAACACCAGCAGAAGATACGGCTATAGATATAGATGTGACTTCAGATATAACATCAGGGGCGGACGGAGTCAGCCTTTCAAGCGGTGTTGCAGTTACAACCCAGCCTGCAAGCGGAACAGTTGTTTATAACGGAGACGGAACTTTTACATATACACCTACAGCAGGAGAAGAGGGAAGCGACAGCTTCGTATATACAGTAACGGACGCAGACGGAGATACAGATACAGCTACAGTTAATATCACACTGGCAGCAGATTCAACTCCAAGCGTAACAGTAACAGACGGAACAGTAAACGAAGCGGCATTAAGCGACGGAAGCAGTCCTGCACTAACAACAGAAGTTGCAACGGGAACATTTACAATAGGTACAGGTAACGATACAGTTCAAACACTGAGTGTGGGAGGTGTAAATGTTACTAACGGCGGAACAGTAAACGGAACATACGGAACGTTGGTAGTTGCAAACAACAGCGGTGTATACAGCTGGACATATACATTAAACGATAATACGACAGATCATACCAGCCAGGGTGCTAATATAGACGGAGTAAAAGACGAGTTTAACGTAACAGTAACAGATTCAGACGGAGATACTTCAACAGCAGATACATTAACTGTTGAAATAATAGATGACGTACCAACAGCAGTAGATCATACTCCAACGGTAACACCAGCAGAAGATACGGCTATAGATATAGATGTGACTTCAGATATAACATCAGGGGCGGACGGAGTCAGCCTTTCAAGCGGTGTTGCAGTTACAACCCAGCCTGCAAGCGGAACAGTTGTTTATAACGGAGACGGAACTTTTACATATACACCTACAGCAGGAGAAGAGGGAAGCGACAGCTTCGTATATACAGTAACGGACGCAGACGGAGATACAGATACAGCTACAGTTAATATCACACTGGCAGCAGATTCAACTCCAAGCGTAACAGTAACAGACGGAACAGTAAACGAAGCGGCATTAAGCGACGGAAGCAGTCCTGCACTAACAACAGAAGTTGCAACGGGAACATTTACAATAGGTACAGGTAACGATACAGTTCAAACACTGAGTGTGGGAGGTGTAAATGTTACTAACGGCGGAACAGTAAACGGAACATACGGAACGTTGGTAGTTGCAAACAACAGCGGTGTATACAGCTGGACATATACATTAAACGATAATACGACAGATCATACCAGCCAGGGTGCTAATATAGACGGAGTAAAAGACGAGTTTAACGTAACAGTAACAGATTCAGACGGAGATACTTCAACAGCAGATACATTAACTGTTGAAATAATAGATGACGTACCAACAGCAGTAGATCATACTCCAACGGTAACACCAGCAGAAGATACGGCTATAGATATAGATGTGACTTCAGATATAACATCAGGGGCGGACGGAGTCAGCCTTTCAAGCGGTGTTGCAGTTACAACCCAGCCTGCAAGCGGAACAGTTGTTTATAACGGAGACGGAACTTTTACATATACACCTACAGCAGGAGAAGAGGGAAGCGACAGCTTCGTATATACAGTAACGGACGCAGACGGAGATACAGATACAGCTACAGTTAATATCACACTGGCAGCAGATTCAACTCCAAGCGTAACAGTAACAGACGGAACAGTAAACGAAGCGGCATTAAGCGACGGAAGCAGTCCTGCACTAACAACAGAAGTTGCAACGGGAACATTTACAATAGGTACAGGTAACGATACAGTTCAAACACTGAGTGTGGGAGGTGTAAATGTTACTAACGGCGGAACAGTAAACGGAACATACGGAACGTTGGTAGTTGCAAACAACAGCGGTGTATACAGCTGGACATATACATTAAACGATAATACGACAGATCATACCAGCCAGGGTGCTAATATAGACGGAGTAAAAGACGAGTTTAACGTAACAGTAACAGATTCAGACGGAGATACTTCAACAGCAGATACATTAACTGTTGAAATAATAGATGACGTACCAACAGCAGTAGATCATACTCCAACGGTAACACCAGCAGAAGATACGGCTATAGATATAGATGTGACTTCAGATATAACATCAGGGGCGGACGGAGTCAGCCTTTCAAGCGGTGTTGCAGTTACAACCCAGCCTGCAAGCGGAACAGTTGTTTATAACGGAGACGGAACTTTTACATATACACCTACAGCAGGAGAAGAGGGAAGCGACAGCTTCGTATATACAGTAACGGACGCAGACGGAGATACAGATACAGCTACAGTTAATATCACACTGGCAGCAGATTCAACTCCAAGCGTAACAGTAACAGACGGAACAGTAAACGAAGCGGCATTAAGCGACGGAAGCAGTCCTGCACTAACAACAGAAGTTGCAACGGGAACATTTACAATAGGTACAGGTAACGATACAGTTCAAACACTGAGTGTGGGAGGTGTAAATGTTACTAACGGCGGAACAGTAAACGGAACATACGGAACGTTGGTAGTTGCAAACAACAGCGGTGTATACAGCTGGACATATACATTAAACGATAATACGACAGATCATACCAGCCAGGGTGCTAATATAGACGGAGTAAAAGACGAGTTTAACGTAACAGTAACAGATTCAGACGGAGATACTTCAACAGCAGATACATTAACTGTTGAAATAATAGATGACGTACCAACAGCAGTAGATCATACTCCAACGGTAACACCAGCAGAAGATACGGCTATAGATATAGATGTGACTTCAGATATAACATCAGGGGCGGACGGAGTCAGCCTTTCAAGCGGTGTTGCAGTTACAACCCAGCCTGCAAGCGGAACAGTTGTTTATAACGGAGACGGAACTTTTACATATACACCTACAGCAGGAGAAGAGGGAAGCGACAGCTTCGTATATACAGTAACGGACGCAGACGGAGATACAGATACAGCTACAGTTAATATCACACTGGCAGCAGATTCAACTCCAAGCGTAACAGTAACAGACGGAACAGTAAACGAAGCGGCATTAAGCGACGGAAGCAGTCCTGCACTAACAACAGAAGTTGCAACGGGAACATTTACAATAGGTACAGGTAACGATACAGTTCAAACACTGAGTGTGGGAGGTGTAAATGTTACTAACGGCGGAACAGTAAACGGAACATACGGAACGTTGGTAGTTGCAAACAACAGCGGTGTATACAGCTGGACATATACATTAAACGATAATACGACAGATCATACCAGCCAGGGTGCTAATATAGACGGAGTAAAAGACGAGTTTAACGTAACAGTAACAGATTCAGACGGAGATACTTCAACAGCAGATACATTAACTGTTGAAATAATAGATGACGTACCAACAATAACTTCTGTAGAATCAGCAGTTTTAGATAATGAAGCTTCCGGATATGCAGATGGAGCTTCTATATTATCTATGGGAGCGGATCAGCCGGGATCTGCAGACTTAACCGGAAATATCAGCGGTTGGGACGGTTCTACTGTTACATATGCTGCTTCAACACTTACTTCAAGCGGTGATACGGTTTATTATTTTGTTGATCCGACAAATACGGGAATCCTTTACGGATACACGGACAGCAGTACAACTCCTGGGGAATATGATTCTTCATCTATAACTCAGAGTTTGATCTTTACTTTAAGTTATGATGCAAGCGGTAATTATGTAATCGATATGAACGGTAAGCTGGACAGTTCTGTAGAAACATACGGTACAGCCTTTGTTGATAATACCGGTGGTAATCAGGATTACCTGCTTATAACCGATGCCGGAAATATGTATAAACCGGGAGATACTATTCCATCTGGTGAAGAGGTAATAATGACTATTGATTCATCAGGAGGAGAAGTGAACTCCAGTACACAGGGGCTTGCAGCTGGAAGTCAATGGGTAACCGGTACGGAAGTTATGTATTTTACTTATACTAATCCTGTAGTAAGTGCTTCATTTACGATCGATGTACAAGCTGTTGCGAGCAATGAGGTTCACTGGGTTGCGTACGGTACTGATAGCAACGGTAATTTAGTACAAGAATCGGGTGATATGACATTTACAGAAGGTGTTTCCCAAGAGATACCTACAACCTTGACAAGTATAGTAAGTATTCACTTGTCTGATAACGACGGAGGAAACGGTTTCCGTATCTCAGGTTCTGAAATTGTTACAAGCAAGGTTGAAGACCCTGTTAATACAAGCTTCGAAGTTGGAGTTGTAGATGAAGACGGCGATACTGCGACTTCAACCCTGGATGTTCAATTCAACCCGGTCATTGAGGGTAGATTTATCGTAGGTTCTCCAGAGGATGACGTAAGCGGTGCTACCGATCTTCATACCCTGCCTCAGGCAAGTGTGGGAGCTCTTGAGGGCGGTGCAGGTGATGATGTTATTTCTGGAGATCCGGGAGGAACAACACTTGTGCCAGGATCTACTGCAAATATTATATTTGTATTGGATATATCGGGTAGTATGACTACTAATATTTCGTTTGGTACTGGTACGACCACTAGAATTGAAGCATTGAAAAGTTCTGTTATAGACTCATTAGGTGATCTTGCAGCTTCAGGGGCTCAGGCGATCCGTGTACACTTGGTTTCATTTGATGAGAGTGCTTCTTCATTGGGTACTTTTGATATAAGCACTACTGCAGGTTATAATGCTGCAGTTGCTGCAATCAACGGACTGTCTACAGGCGGCGGTACCAATTATGAAGCGGGTCTGGTTGAAGCTAATAACTGGATAAATTCGACAGGTACGGATGCTCCTTTGGCAGATGCGGATGTAAATAAACTTGTATTTGTTTCTGACGGTGAACCTAATTATGCCTTAAACAATGACGGGGATCCTGTTAGTACAAGCGGTGGTTGGTCAACTGATGCCAGTGAAGTAGCTATGGCCCATGTTCTTGGTACATATGATACTAATGGTTCAGCAAATGATGACAATGTTAATGACGTATTAAATATAGAGACTATTCAAGGCTCTGAACAGGCGTTTACGATCGAGGCCATAGGTATAAATGTATCTAGCGATAATCTGGCATTATTGTCTCTGCTTGAAGGTGACGGAGGCGATGCGACAAATGTTACTTCGGCAGAAGAGCTAACAAGCGTTATAGGTGAATTATCAGGGGCTTCCACTATCCAGGATGCAGTTGCCGATGATTATATAGAAGCAGGGGAAGGAAACGACCTTATCTTTGGTGATGTGTTCAATACCGATCAGTTGGCTATAGATGAGGGACTTTCGACCCCGGAAGGTTCCGGATGGCTTGTGTTCCAGCAGCTTGAGAACGGAAACGGTACTACGACAGACTGGGATCGTACAGATACCTTGCAGTATATCTTGGATAATCAGCAAACCGTAGCAACCGAAAGCGGCAGAGAAGGTGGAAATGACGAGATCTACGGCGGAGCAGGTGATGATGTTATATTCGGTCAGGAAGGTAATGATACCATAGACGGTGGAGAAGGCATTGACACTATTTACGGTGGAAGCGGTGACGATACAATAGTATTTGATCCTGCCGATACTATAGACGGGGGAGCGGGAAGCGATACCTTACTTATATCCGGTAGTATGAATATAGATTTCTCAAATGTTAATTCTATCGACAGCAGTAGAATAGATAATATAGAAACGATAGATCTAAGAGGCGGCGGAACAAATATTGTTACAAATCTTACGATTGACGATGTATTTGATATGACCACTACGGATAGTAATATCAATACCCTTAAAATAATAGGTGACAGCAGTAGTTCAGACAGGGTTCAGGTAGATACTGGACACTGGACAGATACAGGTACAACAGAGAATATAGAGGGTATAGTTTACAATGTATACGACAACAGCAACTCGGCAGTTGTCGGTGATCCTACCGTGAATCTATTGGTTCAACAAGATATTGTGGAAGAGATATAAACTCTTTTGCTTATATTTAAAAACGGCTCTAAATTCAGAGCCGTTTTTTTTATCTCAATTCAAACTTCAACTCTTCGAGTCTTGCGATCCTGTCAGCAGTCGTAGGGTGCGTTCTAAACAGATCCCCGAAACTCATATTATGCCCGCTAAAGGGATTGACTATAAACATATGCGCACTTTCAGGAGTTGCGTTGTGCAGTGTTGCCCTATGGGCGTAGTTCTCAAGTTTGCTTAATGCAGATTGAAGGTATGAAGGATCTCCCGTAAGTCTTGCAGCCCCTTCATCCGCCATATATTCACGGCTTCTGCTTACGCTCATTTGAACGATTGATGCGGCAAGGGGAAGTATGATCGCCAAAAGGATCATAACTATGGGATGAACGTTTCTATTGTTGTTCCCTCCGAACATGGCACTGAACTGCATAATGTTCGCTATCCATGCTATGGCTCCCGCAACGGTGGCCGCAACTGTTCCGACAAGGATATCATAATGTTTCACATGGGAAAGTTCGTGGGCGATCACCCCTTCTATCTCTTTTTCATTTAATATCTCAAGAAGCCCGCTTGTAACGGCAACTGCCGCATTTTGGGGATTTCTTCCCGTTGCAAAGGCATTGGGCACGGGGTCGTTTATGATATAAACCTTGGGCATGGGAAGGTCTGTTTTGCTTATAAGCCTTAATACTATTTTATAGATATAATGGTTTTGGGGTAAAAGTTCTGCATCATAGTGGGATAGAACCTGCTTGTCTGAATAGTAGTAGGCATAGAAGTTCATGCCCCCAACTAATATAAGTGCTACCATGGCTCCGCCGCTTCCGGCAAAATAAAATCCTATCGTTACAAATATAACTGAAAGTAGTGCAAGTAAAAATACAGTTTTGATCTGTTCCATTATATAAACTCCATTGAAATTTTTTATAATGGTATCAAAAAAATAGCACTCTAAAGCTTAGAGTGCTATTCTAATTTAAAAATATTTATATTTTTTTAAGTTTTATTTTAGTTTGTTCTCGAAGTTAGTCGCATTTTTAATGCTGAACTTCCATCCCAGATAGATTACGACAGGCCATAGACAAAGCCATGCTATTTCGTAGATATATTCCATGATAATATCCTTATTTTTTTAGGTCTTTTGCCCAAGATTCCATTAGTTCGTGAAGCTGTTCTTTTGGAACTTCCAGGAACTCCACTACAAATTTATCTTCTAATTCCGCAATACCGATACTTCTAGGTCTTACAGCCAGCATTTTAGTGTTTGGAAGAACGGGACCGAAACAAAATACGATATTCTGTGCATCCAATATCTCAGGTGCGATCTCTCCATTTAGTCCTTTTGTATGGCTGTAGTGATCAAATACTGCGATAAATTTCGCTACAGGGTGTGCTTCTATTTTAGCTTTAAAGTATTCAATTATTTCAGGAACGTTTTTTTGTTCAACTTCACTTTTATCAAGCTCCAAAGAGAATACTGGGTATTTATCCATAAATATAGTTTTTTTCATTTTATGATCCTTTTTATATTAATAATTATGTGCATCCGGAGATTCGATCTCCTCTTTTGTTATTTTGACTCTGTCCATGCTGTACCATGCGTAAGCTATATAAGCCAATACGAACGGAACCATCAGTGAAGCGTAGCTCATTGCCATTAAAGTATAGTGGCTTCCCGAACTGTTTATTATAGTAAGACTGCTTTGCAGGTCTACTGTTGAAGGGTAGTATGAAGTATTGTTAAACCCTACGTTTAATAATACGGCCATAACCGTAAGAACTACACCTACACCTCCTGTTTTTATGCAGCATGTTTTTTTGAACTGGATAGTCGTAAAAACAGCAACGATAACCATAATAACACCTATTAGGAACATTCCCAGAACAACAGGCAACTCCAAAAAGTTGATAAGGTATTTGTATTCCTGCATAAACACAACACCAGTACTGTCTACCGCAAATCCGTCTTTTGTAAGGATCCATGCCATGAATCCCAAGAAGAAGATCAGGAACAATATCATATTGTATTTGATAGAGTTTACCGCTCTTTCCCTGATCGGTTCATATTCTATATTGTTTATAAAATAAAGCGCACCGTTGATTTTCGTTAAAAATACAAGGGCAAAACCAAGCAGGTAGTTAAACGGATTAAGAAGTGCCTCTAAACCTCTTAGTTCATTCTGCCAGTCAACGAAATTGTTGCTGTCAAGGATAAATTCGCTTCCGCTAAAGAAAGTACTGATAGCAACACCCAGTAAAAATACCCCAAGGTTACCGTTTATTTTAAGGAACAGCTCATAAGTCTTTTGTCCCAAAAAGTTATCAGGCTTTGTTCTGTATTCGTAACTTACAGCCTGGATAATAAAGCAGAAAAGTATTGCAAGCCATACCCAGTAAGCACCACCGAAACTTGAAGCGTAAAATAAAGGGAATGCAGCAAACAATGCCCCACCGAACAGAACAAGGGTGGTAAACCCAAGCTCCCATTTTCTACCTATAGAGTTTATAAGCATTGTTTTTTCAGTTTCGTTTTCGCTTAAAGAGCCGATAAGAGTCTGACCACCCTGTACAAACATGATAAATACGAACAATCCGCCAAGAAGGGCAATGATTATCCACCAGTATTGTTGTAAAGTTAATAGTTCTAAATCACCGAATCCCATCTTAATGACCTCCGTTTGGACCAATTTTTATCTGTTTGGTCATGATTTTTATTTCTGCAATTAAAAGCAGAGTAAACAGTATTGCGAACATCCAGAAGCTTACCTGAACATTTGTAGTGGATATCTTGGTTGCCGCAATTCCTACGGGCATAAGATCCTGGATAGCCCATGGCTGACGTCCTACTTCAGCTACGATCCATCCGGCTTCCGCAGCAATATATCCAAGCGGTAAGCTCCATAGTGCAGCCTTTAGCATTAGTCTGTAATCTGCTATATCTTTTTTTGTTGCAAGGTACAGGATAATCGCAAACAGGAAGATAAACCATCCCCCAAGAAGAACCATCACGTGGAACGCATAGAACGTGATACCAATAGGTGGTACTACGTCTTCAGGATTCTTGATATGTCCGTACCCGAAGTATTGCATATTCTCGTCAAGTATTTTTTTAGCTTCGGTCGCTTTTACCATATCGTTGCTCTCTTTGGCTTTTTTATAATCCTTAAGAGCCTGTACGGCAAGCTTGCCTTTTTCCATTTTCTCCTGGGTACTTATGATATTTCTTGCTTCGTTACCGTAAACAAGGTCTTTAAGTCCCGGAACATAAGCGTTTATATCATGGTATCCAAGAAGTGCAAGTGCATAAGGTACTTCAAACTCGAATAGGTAAGGGTGTTCGTCGTTAGTTAGTGTTTTTTCCGTATTAAGCACACCCACAGCTACGATACCTGCACCCTCTTTTCCTTCATACAGCCCTTCCATCGCTGCAAGTTTTACAGGCTGCTTTAAAGCTACCTGGTGTGCAGATTCGTCACCGCTTAAAGTTAGGAACAAACTTGTAATAAGACCAAAAGTAGCACCTATTACCATAGATCTTTTTGCAAAAAGAACTTCTCTCCCTTTTAAAAGGTACCATGCCGAGATACCGATTACAAATAAAGCCGCGATAACATAACCGCTTCCTATAGTGTGCAGGAACTTACTTATAGCTACAGGGGAGAGAATCACGTCCCAGAAATTACTCATCTCGTTTCTTACCGTGTCAGGGTTGAAGCTCATTCCCGTAGGGAATTGCATCCATCCGTTTGCAACAAGTATCCAAAGTGCACTCAGGTTTGACCCTATTGCCACAAGCCAGGTTGAAAGAAGGTGGAACTTTTTCCCTACCTTGTTCCATCCGAAGAACATAACAGCAAAGAAGGTACTTTCCATAAAGAAAGCAAGTATTCCCTCAATTGCAAGAGGAGCCCCGAATATATCTCCTACGAACCAAGAGTAGTTTGCCCAGTTCGTACCGAACTCGAACTCCATAATAAGACCTGTTGCCACACCTATTGCAAAGTTTATCGCAAACAGCGTCATCCAAAATTTAGTCATCTTTTTATATTCTTCGTTGTTGGTTTTAACATATATAGTTTCCATAATAGCAACTATAAATCCAAGACCAAGGGTAAGCGGAACAAATAAAAAGTGATAAATCGCTGTTAGAGCAAATTGTGCTCTTGACCAGTCAACCAGATGTTCTTCCATCATCTATTCTCCTTTTTGTGATATTAGATTTTCATAAACGAATTGAGTTTTAGCTTCGTTTGTGGTATACTCACTTTTAAAATTTTTATCGTGAGTGACATATTTTAGAAAGACCAGAATTATCGCAAGTTTTATAAAAATAATTTTCCATAGGGTTTTCCCTACGGTCATATTTCTGAAACCTTCGATGTAGAAATTATAAATATTACTTATCTTAATCATAATTTTTCCTTTCCTTGGTGAAATCATACATCTTTTTTTGACATATGTCAATAATACTAAAATTAAATTTAGGTTAAATTATTACTTTAAATGACTATAGGGAGATTTGAATGAAAAAAATAATAAACAATCCAAAAGTACTGGTCTTAAGCGGGGCCGGGATAAGCGCAGAATCGGGGATCAGCACCTTCAGGGAAGAAGACGGCCTTTGGAATAATTATAAAATAGAAGAGATCTGCATGGCGGGATGCCTGGAGTATAACAGGGCTGCAACCATAGATTTTTATGATGACTTAAGGCTCAAGCTTAAGGATAAGAAGCCCAATTCTGCCCATAAAGTTATTGCTTCTTTAAAAGAAAAATATGGTGATGAAATAGCTGTTTTAACGCAAAATATCGATGATATGTTTGAAAAGGCGGGCTGTAAAGATGTGGTCCATCTTCACGGTTCCCTTAAAAAACTTGTTTGTGAATCCTGCGGCGAGGGATTTGACATAGGGTATGAAAAGCAGGATGATTTTATCCCAAACTGTCCAAGCTGCGGCGGTAAAATAAGGCCCGATATAGTATTTTTCGGCGAGCAGGCATCCATGTACCGTTATCTTGAAGAGGCGGTTCAAACCTGCACGATGGTTGTGGTCATAGGGACAAGCGGAAACGTGATCGGTGTCAATACACTGGCCGCTTTTGCTAAGTATTCGGTTTTAAACAATCTTAAATACAGCAGTGCCATAGAGGATCAGCTTTTCAGCAAAGTAATATATAAAAAAGCCACTGAAGCCATAGATGAGATAGCGGAAGATATAATCTTCCATTTGACTTAAAAAATAATATTATACTTTACAAATAACTTTTAAAAGTATAAATTTAAGTCTCTATTAAATCAAACTTAATTATAATCCCGCGCTAATATTGTTATAAGATTAACAAAAAAATTATTAACGGGAGAATCAAATGTTGAAAAATATTAGTATCCGGCAGAAACTAATATCATTGGCGGCAATATTCTTGATCACCTTTGTGGGATTGAACATATTTGTATCGGCAAAACTTACCATTCAGGAAAAAGAGTTTACCACTATGCAGGATGTGGTACATATAAGAGGAAGCGTAGTAGGGGCGTTAACGGCAGGACTTCAAATCACTTCGGCTCTTAGGGGAATGTATATAAACCCTGAGGATATGAAGACCCTGGAAAATCTTAAAAAAGCCGTGGTCGGTATGGAGAACCATATTAAGAACCTTGGAAAAGAGAGGGTGAAAAAACTCAGCAACGGGGTGGAAAAATTTAATATCATGCCCTTGTCGAAAGCATATATTGATGATATAAACGATTTAATACAAAAAGCACAGACCCACGGACTGAAAGCCGACGAGATATCAACCCACATCGTAAAATCCTGGAGACCTTTAAAAGGTGCATTAAAAAAATGGAGGGATGAAAGCAAGAAAAAAGATGATATGTATAAAGAGGAATATATAACCAACTCTGCAAATATCCTGATCTTTATGTTAAGCTTTTCCCTTGTAGGCTTTATATTTATTGCTATATTCTCATTTACGATCATCTCTTCCATCTCCAATTCGCTTGCCAAGGTTCAAAACGGCCTTGGAAGTTTCTTTGATTTTTTAAACAGGAAAGTTGACAATATAAACAGGATCGAGCTTGATTCAAACGACGAATTCGGGAGAATGGCAAAAGATATCAACGCCAATATCGGGATGATCGAAACCTCGATAAAAGAGGATAACGCTTTTATAAAAGATACCCAAAAAGTAATGAGAAGAGTTCAAAACGGATGGCTTTCCCAGCATATTGAAGTTGATTCGAAGAATCCGAATCTGGCAGAATTGAAAACCGTGGTAAACGAGGCTCTTGTTCTATTAAAAGAGAGATTTACTCAGGTTAACGCGATTTTGGAAGGATATGTCCACCTTGATTACAGGAAAGAGCTTAAGGTTGATGATGTGGAGAGTGGGGGAGTTTTCGATGAGCTTCTTAAAAGGATAAACCATTTAAGGGGAAGCATCACCCAGATACTTATCGAAAACAAAAGAAACGGCCTGGATCTTGAAAAAAGCAGCAATATACTTTTAGAGAATGTAAATACCCTGAATAAAAATGCAAATGATGCAGCAGCATCATTGGAAGAAACGGCGGCGGCCCTTGAAGAGGTTACCGGAAATATTTCCGCAAACAACCAGACCGTCGTCCAAATGGCGAAATACGCTTCCCAGGTAACCGATTCTGTTAACGAGGGGCAGGGGCTTGCAAACGAAACAACAGTTGCAATGGATGAGATCAACCATGAAGTAACTTCCATAAACGAAGCGATCACGGTAATAGACCAGATAGCGTTCCAGACGAATATCCTGTCGTTAAACGCTGCGGTTGAAGCGGCAACCGCAGGTGAAGCGGGGAAAGGTTTTGCGGTTGTTGCACAGGAGGTCAGGAACCTTGCAAGCAGGTCTGCGGAAGCTGCCAATGAGATTAAATCGCTGGTAGAGAACGCGACGAACAAGGCAAACCACGGTAAACAGATATCAGACAGGATGATTCAGGGATATACCCAGCTGAACGAAAATATCAATAATACGATAGAGCTTATTAAAAACGTGGAAACCTCTTCAAAAGAGCAGCAGGCC
Source organism: Arcobacteraceae bacterium (assembly GCA_963677515.1). GTDB lineage: Bacteria > Campylobacterota > Campylobacteria > Campylobacterales > Arcobacteraceae > JAIOSF01. The sequence goes on from OY781963.1 coordinate 57,779, forward strand.
GGTATCATACAGATAAACGATGCTATCTCTGTTCTTGACAGGCAGACACAGCAAAATGCGGCTATTGCAAACGAGACTTACGACGTGGCTGTTCAAACGGACAATATCGCCAAGTTCGTCCTTGATAGCGCAAATGAAAAAGAGTTTGAAGGTAAAGAGAACGTAGAGTCAAATAAAAAAAACAATTAATTTTTTTTTAAAATCTAATTATCATAAAACATATTGTAGAATTTCCGATCATAATCAAGGATTAAAATGGTCATAGAGAAACTTATAAAAGGGAATAAAAAGTTCAAGGATTCCAAGTTCCTGAAACTGGAAAGCAAGTTTAACGATCTGGTTCAATACGGGCAAAAGCCCGAGATCCTCTTCATAGGATGCAGTGACAGCAGGGTGGTCCCGGATCTTATAGTAAATGCAAAGCCCGGGGATATGTTCATTTTAAGGAATATAGGAAATTTCGTACCCCCTTACAAGCCCGATAACGATTATCACGGAAGCAGTGCCGCAATCGAATATGCGGTAAGTGCCCTTGGGGTAAAGGATATCATTGTCTGCGGGCACAGCCACTGCGGGGCATGTGCATCTTTGTATGAGGACCTGAGCGACAAACCCTCTTTGATCCATGTACATAAATGGCTAAAGCTTGGTGAAAGGGCAAAGATAGAGGCCAAGAATGCCTTAAAGAAAAAAGATAAAGGTAATATGCAGAAGCTTTTAAGACTTACGGAAAAAGCTTCTATCAAGCACCAGCTTGAAAACCTGCTTACATACCCGGAGGTAAGGAAAAAGGTCAAAAAAGGGAAACTGGACCTGCACGGGTGGTATTATAAGATAGAGGACGGTACCATTGAATATTATGACGGGAAAAGCGACTCTTTTAAAACTTTGGGGAAATAGATCAACTGTTTTGTTGATCTTCCTCCTCTTCGATCATATCATAATCGCTTGTGATATTGTTCTTGCCGTTTAATTTGGAGATATGCACCAGCTCTTTGGCCCTTTCATATATTTTAGCGGGATGATCCCCTTCTTGAACTTCCGTTATCCCCAGGCTTATCGTTATATTGATCCCTTTTAGGGGATGAAGTTTCTTATCTATCTCTTCTTGGAGTTTTTTCCCCATTAATATGGCATTGTCTATGGAGATATTTGGACACAGTATGATAAAGTTGTCATCCTGGGCACGAAACAGCATATCGCTGTTTTCCCTTATTTTCCTGTGTACCAGCTTGCTTATATCTATTAAAAGAAGGTTTCCAATTTTTCTTCCATGCTTTTCATTGATGTTTTTGAAGTTGTCTATATTGAAAACCATTACGCTGAAACTTGTTTTGTACCTTTCAAAAAAATAAACAAGCTTATCACCCTCGTTGACAAAACCCTTAAAGTTCTGGATATTGGTAAGTTTGTCGATATGGGAGAAAAGTGTTTTGTTCTCAAGCTCTTTGTTAAAGTTACCGATAAAATACAGGGCAAAAAGGATGATAAAAGCCATTGATCCGTAAATGGTATACTGTATCTCCATATAATCGCCGTATTGTTTCTCAAACCTGTTTTTATGGTGTTTTTCCAGTTTCAGGATATCATCGTTCAGTGAGTTGAAAAGTTGATGTATATTATTTCCTTCATCCTTTTTGATCCTTTTCAGTCTCTCCAGGTCTTCTTTGATCGCAAGAAAAATATCTCTCGTTTCTTGGTCGTCATAGTCCGTATCGTACTTGAACCCTTCTACGGGTTTATTATGTTCCAGGTCTGTTATATTGTTTATATTGGTGTCCAAGTATCCATTGATAGGGGAAAGATCGGTACTTTTATCGTTCTTTGATTTTTCCAGAAGCAGGTGGGACCTTGTTATTAAATATTTCAGATCACTTATGGTATGGATGATCTGGTGGTTGTTTATCAGCAGATTGTTTGAATAATTGTGTATCGTTATAAACACGCCGATTATTGAAATAAAGATTATTCCGATTAATAAAACTATCTTTTTTTTACTTTCCAGGTAGTGTTCTAAAAATTGAGCATCCATTTATATTTCCTTGCTAAAAAAAAAGGAAGCCGATAAAGCTTCCTTTTTTCCGTTTACGAATTTTAAATTAGTTTTTTCCTATGCAGTTCAGGTCGTTGTATGCAACTTCCAGTCTTGCTATAAGAGTTTGCTGCCCGGCTCTTAGCCAGACTCTTGGGTCGTAATATTTTTTATTAGGCTTGTCTTCCCCTTCAGGGTTACCGATCTGTCCTTGAAGATAGTCGTGTTTCTCTTTCTCGAAACCTCTTACCCCGTCCCAGAATGCCCATTGGGTATCCGTATCGATGTTCATTTTAATAACACCGTAAGATATAGCTTCCCTTATCTCTTCTAAAGATGAACCGCTTCCCCCGTGGAATACGAAGTTAACAGGTTTTGAAGCTAATGAGTGTTTCTCTTCAATGAATTTTTGAGAGTTGTCAAGGATTTTTGGAGTAAGTACTACGTTACCCGGTTTGTAAACACCGTGAACATTACCGAAGCTTGCCGCAATAGTAAAGTTAGGGCTTACTGCACTTAGTTTTTCATAAGCAAAATTTACCTCTTCAGGCTGAGTATATAAAAGAGCATTGTCAACGTCACTGTTGTCAACACCGTCCTCTTCACCACCCGTGATACCAAGCTCGATCTCGATCATCATATCAAGTTTTGCCATTCTTTCAAAATATTCAACACAAGTTGCCATATTTTCTTCCAAAGGCTCTTCACTTAAATCAAGCATATGTGAACTAAATAGAGGTTTACCTGTTTTTTCAAAGTGTTTAGTACTGGCATCTAAAAGACCGTCTATCCAAGGCAGAAGTTTTCTAGCCGCATGGTCTGTGTGAAGAACTACAGGTACTCCGTAAGCTTCCGCCATAGTGTGGATATGCTGAGCGCCGCTTATCGCCCCCAGGATAGAAGCGTTGTCTGCCTTGCATCCTTTACCTGCAAAAAAAGTAGCTCCCCCGTTGCTGAATTGTAAGATTATAGGAGAATTAACTTTTGCCGCTGCTTCCAGCACCCCGTTGATAGATTCAGTGTTTACCACGTTCACAGCAGGGATCGCAAAGTTGTTTTCCTTTGCATAGTCAAAAAGTTTTTTTGTTTCGCTTCCTGTTAAAACTCCAGGTTTTACAATATCTAATACTGCCATATATGTTATCCTTTATTATTTAGTATAATTTATTTTTGCTTTTGCTTTTAGTTTTTCAGCTTTTGCTTTTACGATCTCTACAAATTTCTTTTGTAAAAGCTGTTGTTTTACGTTATCTTTGATCTTTTCAAGAGGCACTGTCTGCGCATCTTTTTTATCGTCAAGATAGATTACGTGGTATCCGAACTGAGTTTTAACCGCTTTTTTGGAGAAACCACCTTTTGAAAGTTTCATTGCAGCTTCGCTGAATTCAGGCACCATTCTGTCTTGTGTGAACCATCCAAGCTCACCGCCGTTAGGTCCCGAAGGTCCGGTTGATTTTGATTTTGCAAGTTCCGTGAATTTTGCTTTTTTGTCTTTTGCGCCTTTAAGCGTCGAGATTATCTCGTCAGCTTCTTTTTCGGTTTTTACAAGGATATGGCTTGCTTTTAATTTTAAAGGAGCTTCATATTTGCTTTTGTTTTCGTTGTAGAATTCTTTTATCTCTTTATCCGTAGCATCGACAGTTTTGCCTATGTCTCTCATAAGGATCTGGAAAGCCAGGGTTTGTTTAAGTTTCTCAAGTTCATCTTTGTATTCTTGTGTTTTTACGATCTCAGATCTCATAGCTTCCTGAGATAAAAGCTTTTGTTCAATAAGGTTATTTAAGATAGCATCCTGCTGGTTTTTAGGTAAATTGTCGAATTTAACCCTAGGGTCCCTAAGAAGTACGGCAATGTCAGAATTAGTGATAGAGTCACCGTTCACAGTTACGTATACTTTATCCTCCGCAGCATAAGTAGTTGTTGCTAATGTAAGTGCTGCAACGGCACTGAGTATAACTTTTTTCATCTTCAACCTTTTTATATTTTTGCCTATTTTAGCCAAATGAATTTGTTAAATGGCTGAAAAGCTTATGTGAATTTTAGCATACATTTGTAAATTTCAAAATTTATCTTAAAAACTCTTTAATTTTCCTATTTTTTATGGTATAATCCGAGCCTTAAAATAAAAGTTAACTTAAATTTAAGTTTTCAAATAGAAATAGAGAAAAGGTGAATAAATGAGAATTTTAATCGTTGAAGATGAAAGTACTTTAAACAGAACACTTCAGGAGGGACTACAGGATTTCGGATACCAGGTAGACATAGCAGAGAATTTTAAAGATGCAGAATATTTTATAGAAATCAGAAATTATGACTTGGTATTGACTGACTGGATGCTGCCTGACGGAGATGGATTAGAATTAACAAAGATCGTTAAAAACAGAAGCGGAAGAACTGCTGTTGTTATCGTAAGTGCTAGAGATGATAAAGAGAGCGAGATCAAGGCATTGAAAACAGGTGCCGATGATTATGTGAAAAAACCTTTTGATTTTGATATTTTACTTGCTAGAATCGAGTGTAGATTAAGATTCGGTGGAACAAACATTATAAAAATAGACGATCTTGCGATCAATCCTGATGAAGAGAAGATCATGTACGAAGGTGTTGAGATAGAGCTTAAAGGTAAGCCTTTTGAAGTTCTTACACACCTTGCTAGACACAGAGACCAGATCGTATCCAAAGAGCAATTACTGGATGCTATCTGGGAAGAGCCGGAGCTTGTAACTCCAAACGTAATCGAAGTTGCGATCAACCAGATCAGACAAAAAATGGATAAACCTTTAAATATCGCTACGATCGAAACGATCAGAAGAAGAGGTTATAGATTCTGTTATCCTCCAAAAACTGAAGAAGAGGAATAAAAACAACTAAAAGATAGGATAAAAAATGGCAAAGAACAGTATATACAAGCAGTTTTCCCAAAAACTTATTTTTGCTACTTCGATGTTTGTCATTGTCCTGTCTTTTATCTTTTACGGGTTTACCCGTTCAACCATCTACCAGGATATCCACGACGAGATGGTAAAAGACGCCCAGCTTATCGTAACTGCCACTCAAACCTCCTTTGAAAGAAGGGAACACTTAAAAGTCCTTGTCAACAAAGACACCAAGATAGAACTCATAACATTAAAAGAATTTCCAAAAATAACCGTTTTTAAATTCAAGAATGAAAATGAACATTTTATGCAGATAATATATCCTGCAGATCAGGCAGACGGCAAATATATAAAACTGACGAAAAATATCACCGCATCACACAGGATGCTTAACAAGATATTCGGAAACCTGATGTTCTTAGGTGTTGGAGGGATAATACTGGTCATACTTTACGCGCTTACCGTATCAAAGTCTCTTTTGACCCCTATTATAAACATAACCAGAAAACTCTCGAATATGAACGAGAACTCCCTGACCCAGATAGATACGAACAAGCTTCCCGTGGAGTTCCTGCCTCTGGCGAACTCTATCAATACCCTGACCACCAGGATTGAAAGCTACGTTAAATATCAAAAAGAGCTTTTCATAGGTGCGGCGCATGAGCTGAAAACCCCCTTGGCCGTTATGAAGCTGAAATCCCAGGTTACCCTTGGAAGAGTTAGGGAGCCTGAAAAGTACCAGGAGGTATTAAAGCTTCATATTGACGAGATAGACGGTATGAACCAGATGATATCCTCTATTCTTGATATGGGAAGACAGGAGGGTGCCCAGTTCGAAAAACCGGTGGAGATCGATATTATAGATTATTTGAGAAATAAAGTGGAAAGCTTCGGGCTTATTGCCAAAGAGAAAAATATCAATTTGGAGTTCCATTCCGATATTGAAAGTTTTATCACTATTATCCAGCCGACCCTTTTGACCCAGATCATCCAGAACTTTGTCCAAAATGCCATTAAGTTCACCCCTGAAGGGAAAAAAGTTGCCATATACACGACGGCAACGGAAAATTTCGTAATGATAGAAGTTGAAGACGAGGGTGTTGGGATAGATGAAGAGGTTGATCTCTTTGCACCTTTTAAAAGGGTAGGTAATGAAAAGGGTGCGGGGCTTGGATTGTTCCTGGCAAAAAGCGCCGCAGACACTTTAGGTGGAACCATCAACCTGAAAAACAGGACAGACGGTACAACAGGTACCGTTGCAACTCTTAGGCTGCAAAGCAATCCTACCTGTTCTATTTTTTAGAATAAAGCAGCGTGCTCTATCTTGGTACAATGGCTTTGTACCACTTTCAATCCCGCTTCTTCCGCTTTTTTTGCAGCTGCATTGTTCACAAGCCCAAGCTGTGTCCAGATACACCATGCGTCTCCCCTGTTTAAAGCTTCATCTACAACCTCTGCGATAACGTCAGGCTTCCTGAATATATCGACCATATCTATTTTGATATCTTTTGGGATATCGCTTAGGCTTCTGTATACCTTTTCCCCAAGTATCATATCTTCTTTAGGGTAAACAGGGATGATCTTGTATCCCGCATTTTGAAGATAAACCGCAACCCTGTTGCTGTCTTTTTCAGCTTTCGGGGAACATCCGATGATAGCTACGGTTTTCGTATCTTCCAGTATTTTTTTTATCTCTTCTTTATTAGAATTGATCTGTGGCATTTCACATTCCATTTGTATTCCTTATCAAATTTATTATATTTCCGAATATTATCAAAAATTGCTTAATTTTCCCGGGATAATATACACTTAAATAAAAGCAGTGCAATGGGAGTGGATAGATATGTTACTTTTTTGAAGACAGAAGAAGCAGATCTTATTTAGATCTGTTTCTTAGAAGCTCGCAATACTCTTTTGCGTGGTAGGTGATGATGATATCGGCACCGGCTCTTTTAAACCCGATAAGTGTTTCTTCCATAACCTTGTCATAATCTATAAGTCCCGCAGCGCCCGCGTTTTTAAGCATTGCGTATTCGCCGCTTACGTTATATACCGCAAGGGGAAGGTTCGTGTTGTTTCTTATATCCCTTATTACGTCAAGGTATGCAAGGGCAGGTTTCACCATAAGTATATCCGCACCCTGCTTTTCATCCTCAAGTGATTCATCAATTGCCTGCAGCCTGTTAGCAGGGTCCATCTGGTACATTTTCCTGTCCCCGTGGCTGGGTGCGCTTTCTGCTACATCCCTGAACGGCCCGTAGTAGGCACTTGCAAATTTGGTGCTGTAAGACATAATAGGAAGGTTCTCGTAACCTGCTTCGTCAAGGGCGATTCTAAGTGTTTCGATAATACCGTCCATCATACCGCTTGGGGCGATCATATCAACTCCAGCTTTTGCGTGAACTATCGCCTGCTGTGCAGAAAGCTCAAGGGTAGCGTCGTTGTCCACGGTTTCATCTTCGTTTAGGATACCGCAGTGGCCGTGGTCCGTGTATTCGCAGAAACAAAGGTCTGTTACGACGAACATATCGGGGAACTTCTCTTTTACCGCACGTACGGTTCTGCTTATGATGCTGTTCTCGCAAAGGCATTCGCTTCCCGTACTGTCTTTTACGTCAGGGATCGCAAATAATATAATACTTTTAAGCCCAATGGTTCTTATATATTCACACTCTTTTAATATCTCGTCGATAGACATCTGAAATACACCGGGCATCGATGAAACTTCATCCTTGATCCCTTCACCTTCCCTTACGAAAAGGGGATAGATAAAGTCGTCAGGGGTAACGACGGTTTCTCTTACAAGAGACCTTAAAGTTTCATTAATTCGTAATCTTCTAAATCTTTTAAACATTTATGTAAACCTTTTTAGTTATAATTCACACAATTTTAACTAATAAGGGATTATCTCCTTATTAAAGTAACGGAGTAATAAGCCAGGATGAATATAGAAGTATCAAATGTTGCTAATCTGCCTACGACGCACGGGGATTTTTTAATACAATCATTCAAAGAGGGTATTAAAGAGCACCTTGTAATATTTACGCCAAATTATAAAGATGGTTTTCCAAAAGATGAGGCTGTAACGGTAAGGATCCACAGCGAATGTTTAACCGGGGATGCCATAGGGAGCATAAAATGCGACTGCCAGGCGCAGCTTAATTTCGCCCTTGATTATATCAATGAACACAACGGCATGGTTATCTATCTAAGGCAGGAGGGAAGAGACATAGGTCTTTTAAACAAGGTTAACGCCTACAATCTCCAGGATAAAGGTTTTGATACCGTTGAGGCCAATCACCAGCTAGGCTTTGCAAGCGACCACAGAACCTACGAGGTGGTTGATTTTATCTTTGATTATTACAAGATAAGCAAGGTGAACCTTATTACCAACAACCCTGCAAAACTAAAAGCGATCAAAGCACAGATACTAGACAGGGTTCCAATTGAAGTTGGAAAAACGGCGCAGAACGAGAATTACCTCAGGGTAAAAAAAGAGAAGATGGACCATCTTTTCTAGGCCGGGAGATAAAAATGTTAAGATCAAAGTTTGAGCAGGCAGGATTGTCTTTTGACGAGGTTTTTTACGACAGATGCACAAAGTTCATCTCTTTGCTTCAGCAGTGGGGAGCGGTACACAGCTTAACGGCTCAGCTTACGACGGGGCAGATCGAGGACAATATAGTAGACAGCATCTATCCCATGAAGTTCGTGAACAGTTTTGAATCCCTTGCCGATATAGGAACGGGAGCAGGGTATCCGGGGATGCTTTTGGCTATTGCAAATCCTGAAAAAAAAGTGGCCCTTATAGAACCCAAAGCAAAAAGGGTGGCATTTCTGAATTTTGTTAAGAACGCGTTAAAACTGGAAAACGTGGAAGTTATACAAAAAAGGGTCGAAGAGCTGAGTCCCAGAAGCTACGATATTATAACAAGCAGGGCGGTAACGAACACGGCGCTGCTTTTAAGCCTTACTAACAACATAAGCGGAAACGATACGGAATACCTTTTTTACAAAGGGAGCCTTTGCGAAGAGGAGATAAGGGAAGCGAAGCTTAAAAGCTACGACGTTATCCCAAACGGAGAACACAGGAACTATCTGTATATGAAAAGAAAAGGATTATTTGATGATATTTAAGATTTTAGCGGTTCTGGTCGTACTGTTTCTGGTCTATATTGTTTTTTTTAAGAAGAACAGGGAAGAGAGCATTAAGAACAAAGAAAACAGTGATACGGAACAGATAACCGACACTATGGTAGAGTGCCCCAAATGCGGTACCTACGTATCAAAAGACGAGGCTATCTTAAGCAACGGCAAATATTACTGCTCAAAAGAGTGCCTTAACAGCTAGGAGAACTTATGATAATTATCGGGGATAGGTTCATACCTTTTGAAAAGATAGAAAATATAAAAACCCTAGAGGATATAAAACAAACCTCTTCAAACAGCACGGTCTGTTTTTCGTACGATAAAGAGATCATGTCCTACTGCTTCGGCAACAATGTCCCTTACGCCGTAAAAATAACTTCACTGAAAGAAGCCCTTTATGCAAATGCCCTCGGGGCCAAATATCTTCTGCCGTGTACAGATATACTTGAAGAGGTGCAGAAAACCGCGGAAAACTATCTGTTTGATTCAAAAGTTCTGGCACTTATTGAAGATGAGAACGAGATAGAAAACCTGGCACGAAAAAGCATCGACGGTGTGATATTCCAAAAAGTAATTAAATAGTTGAAATGATTAATCATCTATTAATAAAGATTAATTATAATTAGCGTTCATTTTTGATTTTGGGATTTTATTATATTCCCCGAAACAAAAGGTTTAAAAATCTGTCCCCTTTAAAAAAGGTCTTATACCCTTTTTTAAATAGGATAGAAAAGTTGTAAGGTAATATTTTATGGAAAACGGTTTATTTAAAAAGTTTACGGATATTTTATTCTCATATTGGACGATGCTTCTGCTTTTTGCCCTTTTGGCGGGCGGGGCAGGTGTCGCTACCTTTATAGAGAATGATTACGGTACATCGACGGCAAGGGTTTTTGTATATAACCATGTCTGGTATGAGATTGTTATGACCCTTTCGGTTATAAACCTTATGGGTATAATCTACCGAAGAAAGATGTGGAGACAGAAAGCCAGATTTATTTTCCATTTCTCTTTTGTCGTTATGTTAATAGGTGCGGGTGTTACCAGATATGTAGGATACGAGGGTATCATGCATATAAAAGAGGGACAGACCCAGAACACCATGATATCCTTGGAGCCTTATTTCCAGGTATATATAGAACAAGATGGAAAAACCCTTTATAAAGAGTTCCAAAAAGAGTTCGCAGCTATAGGGAACAACGATTTCAATTATGACATTATGTTCGCTGACAAGCTTTTAAACGTAAAGCTTGATTCTTATAAGTTTGCCAAAAAAGGGAAAGCTACTATGAACCTGATAGGTACAAAGGTTTCTTTCAACGGCGAAGAGCAGGTTGTCAAACTCGTGGGACAGAGGGGACAGCAGGGAGTTACAAGGCAGATCGACTTTAAAGACAATGTAAAAGTAACTATCACTTACGGTTCAAAAAACCTTACGATACCTTTTGCAATCAGATTAAACGATTTCCAGCTTGACAGATATCCCGGAAGTATGTCACCTTCATCTTTTGCAAGCGAGGTAACGCTGATAGACAAGGTAAATAACAAAGAGTTCGATTATAGAATATTTATGAACTCAACTCTTATCTACGGGGGATACCAGTTCTTCCAAAGCTCTTACGACCCTGATGAAACGGGAACGGTGCTTTCTGTTAACAATGACCCGGGGACCATCCCTACATATATAGGGTATTTTTTACTTGCTTTAGGACTTTTAATGAATATGTTCGATAAAAAATCAAGGTTTGCAAAGCTTACCCGGTATATAAAACAGTTTAACTCTTTTGCGGCGGTTGCAGCCGTTGCCTGTTTATTGTATGCTGTACCTTCAAATGCACAGGAAAACACCCCTCTTGAGCAGGTGAAACAGGAAGATATAGTTGCATACCTTACCAAATACCAGCAGGAGTCAAAAGCTTTTGCAAAAGAGTTCGGCAAACTTGTGGTTCAAAGCGCGGGGAGAATGAAACCTTTTGATACCTTGAATCTTGAAGTGTTAAACAAGCTTAGCAGAAAAAGCACCCTGATGGGGATGAATCCTGACCAGGTTGTATTGGGGATGATGAGCAGACCGGATATCTGGATGAACATCAAAATGATCAAGATACAGACCCCGAAACTTAAAAGGGCGCTAGGTATAGACGAATCAAGGGATCTTATAGCATTTTCCGAGATATTCGAGAACCGAAGCTACAAGCTTGCTCCTTTCGTTAAAGAGGCAAACGCCGTTGACGCAAAGCAAAGGGGAACATACGAAAAAGATATTATCAAGCTTGACGAGAGGCTGAATATCGCTTATATGGTATTTTACGGGGACCTTTTCAGGGTATTCCCGCATCCGGACAAGAGTATGAAGTCAACCAAGTGGATGGTTCCTTCGGAGGTTTTCTCCCAGCTTCAAGGGCAGCATAAAGCGGCACTGGAAAATATGATAAAAGGGATGTTCACCAATGTTTCAGACGGTCAATACGATGAAGCCAAGAAGTTCCTTGATTTTATAGTGATGTACCAAAAAGGCGTTGGTTCTGATCTTTACCCCGACCAGTCAAAAATAGACCAGGAGATACTTTTTAACAAGCTTGGGATCTTCCCTAAAGTAACACTAGCTTACGTGCTTGTAGGTATAATACTGTTTATAGTTTCATTTGTTACCGTATTTAACAAAAAATGGCAGTCTCCTAAAATAAATACGGCATTCTTCGCTATTTTGGCTGTGCTTTTTGCAATACAGACGTACGGTATGGGGATGAGATGGTATATAAGCGGACATGCTCCTTGGAGTGATACTTATGAGTCTCTTATATATATAGGATGGTCTTCCATGTTCGCAGGGTTGTTCTTCTTCAGGAAATCCCTTATGGCTTTAAGTGCAACTGTTGTTATGGCAGGGGTGTTTATGTTCACTGCCCACCTAAGCGGTATAGATCCTCAGATCACGAACCTTGTACCCGTACTTAAATCCTACTGGCTTACAATCCACGTATCTATTATCACGGGATCTTACGGCTTCCTGGCGATCGGAGCTATGCTTGGATTTATGGCACTTCTTCTGTTTATAGTAAGGGATCCTGTAAAAAGGCCTCATATAGACGATACTATCAAGCAGATCACGGCTATAAACGAGGCTGCCCTTATAATAGGTCTTGCGGCACTTGTTGTGGGTAACTTCCTGGGCGGTGTCTGGGCAAACGAGTCCTGGGGTAGATACTGGGGATGGGACCCTAAAGAGACCTGGGCGTACGTGGCGATCGTGGTTTATGCGCTTGTACTGCACATGAGGCTTATATCCAAACTTAATACCCCTTATATATTAAGCGTGGGATCGACCCTTGCATTCAGTACGGTGCTTATGACATATTTCGGGGTGAACTTCTACCTAAGCGGAATGCACTCGTATGCTACGGGTGATCCTGTGCCTATTCCTATGTGGGTATATGTTGTTACTACGATGGTATTCGTGGTGATTGCTCTTGCAAGCAGAAAAAGAGACCTTCCTAAACTAAAAGTTTAGGAGAGTCGTTATTTTTGGTTTTGGGAAGCCTGAAGCTCCCGAAGCTTGTCTTTTTTACTTTTTCTTTTCCCTTTTACGGGGGCTTCCCCTTTTTGTTTCTCTATGGGTTTTCCTGTTAGTTCAAAACCTTCTATCTGTTCAAGTTTCAGTTTTATATTACATCTTTTTTCTATAAGTTTGAAATGCTCTTTGTTCTCATGCCCTACGAAGGTTATTGCAGTTCCTTTTTTTCCTGCACGGCCTGTTCTACCGATTCTATGGATATAGTCATCTGTACTTCTAGGAAGATCATAATTGACCACACATGATATATCCTCTATATGCAGCCCCCTGCTTGCAAGGTCCGTGCAAAACAGTATATTTATATCTTTGTTTTTGAAGTCTTCCAGGGTGTAATCCCTTTCATCCTGTTCCAAAGCCCCGTGGAAAGATTCCGCATTGAACCCGTACTTTCTGAATTTTGCCGCAATATTATCGGCGGCTTTTTTTGTAGACATGAAAACAAGCGTCTGCTTAAACCTGTTTTCTTTTATAAGGTGCCTAAGAAGGGCGCTCCTGTTCTCTTTATTTACCTCAATGGCTTTTTGGGTGATGTTCTCCGTAATGTTAAGCTCATCTTCAAGGGTGACCTTTGAAGCTTTTGAGGTCACTTTAGAAGCTATATCAAGGACCTTTTGGGGGTATGTGGCGGAAAACAGGAGGTTCTGCCTGTTTTTTGGGATGATTTCCAAAATGGAATCAAGCTCCTCCTCAAATCCCAGGTCCAGCATCTTATCGGCTTCGTCAAGTATGAAATATTTCAAGTGTGAAAGGTCGATCTGTTTTTTCCCGATGATCTCAATAAGCCTCCCCGAGGTGGCAATAACTATATCACACCCTTTCTGGAGCTTTAGAAGCTGGTCGCTTATACTTTGCCCGCCTATTAGGTTCACTATTTCAGGTTTGTGTTCCAAAGCTTCGCCCAACTGTATGAACACCTGTTTTACCTGCCGGGCCAATTCCCTTGTGGGGGTTAGAACAACTATTTTGATCTTTGGCTTTTTGCTTCGGGCCTCATTACCCAAGAGTTCCATTAACGGAAGGGCAAATGCGATTGTTTTCCCGCTTCCCGTCTGGGCACGGGCAATAATATCCAAGCCTTCAAGGATCAAAGGGATGGTTCTTTCCTGGATAGCCGTGGGAACGGTATAGTTGTATTTTAAAAGGGTCTGTTTCAGTTTCCCGTTTATATTGAATTGATCAAATCCCATTTTATTTTCTCAATATATCATAATCGTTGGGGATGGTATATTTAAAGACCTCGTTCGGTATTTGGTGGTTTGACCTGATATTTTTAAAGCTTATGGTCACGCTGTTGTCCAGCTCGTCCTTGTAGCTTATCTTTTCAAGTTCGTTATCTTTGATCTCTAAAAAATATTTCGTATCGTAAAGGTCTGCCTCGTATTTGTTCTCGTTTATTTTTTTCGCATCGTTCAAAAGTTTTAATATGTTCAGCTCTTTTTGCAGCCTTGAGACTATCACCTGCTCAAGCTCAGGCTCTATAATGACCACTTCGGTATCATTTATATAAACATCTTTTTGGATAGGGGTCTCATATCTCCATAAAACCTGCGAAGGTTCTTTAATAAAAAGCTTTCCCCCGTAAAGTATCTCGCTGTTCGAGCTGTTGACGATTGACTGTTCGAAAGATGCTTCAAAGCTTGTTTTATCCCTGAAATCCAGGGCAAAAAGCAGATTGACGCTTAATAGTGCCGTTAAGAATATTTTCATACGATTTTCCTAATATTGTTTTATGGTTTGAATTTTAACATTTTTTGGTTAATATAAAACGTTTTATAAAAAAAGGTGAAGATATGGGAAAGATATTATTGGCGATGTTCCTTGCTCTGGGGCTGTTCGGGGCTGACAGGGTCGTGATGCTGGGGGATTCAATAACATACAGAACCGACTGGCAGAAAATGCTGAACTATAAAAATATCAAGAACATGGGGATAAACGGGGACACCGTAAAAGATATATTGGACAGGCTTGATAAAATCGACCCCGAAACGAAAAAAGTGTTTATAATGGCGGGGATCAACGATATAGCGAACGGCTACAGCGTAAAAAGCATATTTACCATATATAAGCAGATCGTAAAAACCCTGCGTGAAAAAGGGATAAAGGTATATATCCAAAGCACCCTTTATACCGGGGACAGGATAGATCCCTCTTACAACAGGAAGGTAAAAGAGCTTAATGAGCTGCTTAAAAGTTATGCTGTAAAAAAAGGGATAAGGTTTATAGATCTGAACAGACACCTTTCAAGAAACGGCTCCCTTAGGCGCAAATATACGAAAGACGAGGTTCACCTTAACGATATGGGGTATTACGCCTGGTCGAACGTGATAAAAAGTTATATGAAATAGTTAAACTTTTATTTCAAGGAAAATATAATTCCACGGTTTGGGATTTTATGTTAGAATCTTTTTTATTTATTATTTGAGGAGTTTATATGACAAGTGTTTTATTGGAGTTTGCAATGTTCCCCACAGACGTCGGGGAGAGCAAAAGCGAATATGTAAGCGAAGTTGTAAAGCATGTAAGGGAGAGCGGATATCCCTATCAGCTAACACCCATGGCTACCATAGTTGAATGCGGAAGTATGGGGGAAGCCCTGGATCTTGTAAAAGAGTGTTACGAGGTGCTGGAGGCAAAGAATTGCGGCAGGATATATTCAGTTTTGAAGTTTGATATAAGACAAGGCAAAACAGACAGGCTAAAGCAGAAGGTAAAATCTGTTGAAGAAAAGATAGGTGAAGTGAGCAAGTAAAATGCCGTTTAAAAGATTCTCCTACATTATTGTTTTATCTTTTACATTTTTCTTCACTACAGGTTGTGCATATAAAAGCAGTACCAATAAAACAGCCGTGGGGATCGAGAGAAAACAGTTTATGATGATCTCTTCTCAGCAGATGGACCAAAGTTCCAAGGCTGCTTATTCTAAAATGGTAAATGAAGCAAAAAAGAAAAAAATATATAATAAGGATCATAAAACAACAAAGAGGATAAAGAAGATTTTAAACGACCTTATCCCCCATACGGCAGTTTTTAGAAATGATGCTTTAAACTGGGGATGGGAGGTCAACCTGGTAGAATCAAAAGAGTTAAATGCCTGGTGCATGCCCGGAGGCAAGATGATGTTCTATTCGGGTCTTATAGAAAAACTTGATCTTAACGATGCCCAGATAGCGGCGATCATGGGGCATGAGATGGGTCATGCTTTACGGGAACATTCCAGGGAACGGGTTTCAAGAAATCTTGCTGCACAGCTGACTTTATCCTTAGCTACAAGCGCTCTTGGGCTGCAGGTAGATATTTCAAGTATCGCAAACGAGATAATTGACGTTACATTTAATCTGCCAAACAGCAGAGAAGCAGAAAGGGAAGCCGACAGGGTAGGAGTAGAACTTGCCGCAAGAGCTGGATATGATCCAAAAGAAGCCGTAAAGATCTGGCAGAAGATGTCAAAGCTTTCCCATGCAAGCAAGCCCGAGATATTAAGCACACACCCGGTATACGAAAACAGGATAAGCGATCTTCAAAAATACAGCGATCTTGTGGAACCTCTGTATATAAATGCAAAAAGATAAAATAGGGTTATATTTAATAGCTTCATAACAATTATTTCGATAGAATCAAGCTTAAAATTTTATTAGAAGGTTATTTGAAATAACCCAAGGGATAAACTCTATGCTAAAGATATTTTCAAAAATTTTTGGAACTAAAAACGATAAAGAAGTAAAGAAATATAGAAAACGTGCCGAGCTTATAAACGGCTTGGAATCGAAGTTCGAAGCTATGAGCGACGATGAGCTTAAAAGTTATTTTAATGAACTTAAAGCGCAGGTGCAAGAGGGTGCAAAAACTTTAGACGATGTTTTAAATGAATCTTTTGCCATTACAAGGGAAGCCAGTAAAAGAATACTTAATATGAGGCACTACGACGTGCAGCTTATAGGTGGTATGGTGCTTAATGACGGAAGAATAGCGGAGATGAAAACGGGTGAGGGTAAAACACTTGTGGGTTCTTTGGCAGTTGTTCTAAACGCCATGAGCGGCCTTGGGGTTCACGTAGTTACGGTGAACGACTACCTTGCAAGCAGGGATGCAAAAGAGCTTGAGCCCTTATACAATTTCCTAGGCTTCAGCGTAGGTGCGGTTACGGGTGAAACCCACGGCGACCAGGAGAGAAAAGAAGCGTACGGGTGCGATATCACATACGGTACGAACAACGAGTTCGGGTTTGATTTCCTAAGAGACAATATGAACTACTCTTTGGAGGAGAAAGTCCAAAGAAAACACAATTTCGTGGTTGTGGACGAGATCGACTCGATCCTTATCGATGAAGCAAGAACCCCTTTAATCATAAGCGGTCCTACAAAACACAAAAGCGTGAACTATCTAAAAGCGAACGAGATCGCCCAAAAACTTCAAAAGGGTGAAAAGATAGAAGCTAAGAGACCTGATGAGAGCGACAAATATACAGGTGATTATACGGTAGATGAAAAGAACAAAGTGGTTATATTAACTGAAGAGGGGATAGAAAAGGCGCAGGAACTTTTCGAGGTGGACAACCTTTACTCACTTGAAAATGCCGCTCTTTCGCACCATCTTGACCAGGCGCTTAAAGCAAACAATATATTTGAAAAAGATGTTGATTATGTTGTTCAAAACGATGAGGTTGTCATAGTTGACGAGTTCACGGGAAGATTAAGTGAGGGTAGAAGGTTCAGCGACGGGCTTCACCAGGCCTTGGAAGCAAAAGAGGGTGTAAAGATCAAAGAGGAGTCCCAGACCCTGGCGGATATCACTTTCCAGAACTATTTCAGGATGTACGACAAATTAGCGGGTATGACGGGAACTGCTCAAACCGAAGCTACCGAGTTTGCGGAGATATACAACCTTGACGTTGTATCTATCCCTACGAACCTTCCTATTGCAAGGGACGACAAGAACGACCTTATCTATAAAACGGAAAGGGAAAAGTTCAATGCCGTATGTGCAAGGATCAAAGAGCTTAATAAAAAAGGGCAGCCTGTGCTTGTGGGAACAGCCAGCATCGAAAAGTCCGAAAAACTTCACGAACTTCTTAAAAAAGAGAAGATCCCCCATACCGTGTTAAATGCTAAACAGCACGAGAAAGAGGGTAAGATCATCGAGGATGCGGGGCTTAAGGGTGCCGTAACGATCGCTACAAATATGGCAGGTAGGGGAGTAGATATCAAGCTTCCAAAAGAGTGCCTGGAGCTTGGTGGTCTTGCCATTATAGGTACTGAAAGACATGAGTCAAGAAGGATAGACAACCAGCTAAGAGGTAGATCTGGGCGTCAGGGTGATGTCGGTGAATCGCAGTTCTATTTATCTTTGGAAGATAACCTTCTTAGGATATTCGGGTCTGACAAGATTGCGGGAATTATGAACAGGCTTGGTCTAGAAGAGGGTGAGCATATCGAATCCGGGATGGTAACAAGAGCTGTTGAAAATGCACAGAAAAAAGTGGAAACGATGCACTTTGAAAGCAGAAAGCATCTTCTTGAATATGATGATGTTGCAAACGAGCAGAGAAAGGTTATCTACAAGTTCAGGGATGAACTTCTGGACGAGAGTTTTGATATCACTTCAAAAATAGATGAGAACATAGGGGAGTTCGCCCAAATCATACTTGAGAATGCAAAAGATGCAAGTTCAAGCCCTATGGTTGACGATTTCAACTATGAGAACCTGATCTTGAAGATCAAAGAGGACCTAAACCTGGATATCACGCTTGATGACGTTAAAGGTAATGATTTTGCCGATATCGAGCAGAAGCTTACAAGTATCCTTAAGTCAAACTACGAGCAGAAGATGTCAGTAGCCGCTGAAGATCAAAGAAAAGAGATCGAAAGGGTGCTTTACCTTCAGGTTCTTGACAATGCATACAGGGAACACCTGTACTCAATGGATACGCTTAAAACGGGTATCGGGCTTAGAGGATATAACCAAAAAGACCCTCTTGTAGAGTATAAAAAAGAATCTTACAATATGTTCATAGAGCTTATAGGCTCTATCAAATACGAGATCATAAGAATCCTTTTCTCTGTACAGTTAAGGGACGAGTCGGAGATCCAGGCTGAACAGGAAGCCCTGGAAAAACTGAGACAGGAGATGGAAGCATCGGTTGAGGATATCACTTTAAACAGTGAAGAGGAGACCCAAAAGCCCCTGATCGAGAAAAAAGTGCCTAGAAATGCACCCTGCCCTTGCGGAAGCGGTAAAAAATACAAACAATGCTGTGGGCAGAGCGGTCCTAAAAAAGGCGTATTGGCTAAATAGTGAATACTAAACTTATAAACTTTATAATAAAAAAATATCTAAAGTTTGACAAAAAAAACCCCTTTATCTCCATAAGTGCCATTCTGGCATTTATAGGTGTAGCCGTAGGGGTGATGGTACTTATCGTTGCCATGGCTATTATGAACGGTACGGCTAAAGAGTTTGAAGACAAGCTTTTTACAATGAACTATCCTTTAAGCGTTTACCCCAGAATCCAGGGTGCGGTTGATGAAGAGCTTTTAACAAATCTTGAAAACAAATTTCCCCATCTTAAATTTTCCCCTTATATCAGCGCCCAGGTGATGATCCAGAAAGACAATGAAATGGCGGGTGGTGTTTTGTTCGGCGTGGATAGGGATAAAGAAGCGCCCATAAACAAGATATACGCCAAAGCGGTAGAAAATATAGGAAAGATCTCCAAATACGACCTTATAACGGGGCAGGGGATCAAAGACGAGCTATATTTGAACAAGGGGGAGAAAGTAACCCTTTATTTCAGCAGCGTAAACCCGAGCGGTTTTTCCATGATGCCCAAAATGAAGCGATTTACCTTTGAGGGTGATTTCAGGTCGGGACTTACGGCTTATGACAAGGCGTATATGTATACCACCATAGAAGCCTTGAGAACCGTCTTGAAAAAAGAGAAAACCCATTATGACGGGATCCATATCTACAGCGACGATCCTTTTAAAGATATAGAGCTTATAAAAAAAGAGATACCAAGGTTCGGTGTTGGCGTAATAGGCTGGTGGCAGCAGAACGGAAACTTCTTTGCGGCAATGGAGATGGAGAAAAAGGCGTTGTTCATTGTCCTTATGCTTATCATCCTTATAGCTTCCCTTAATATAATAAGCTCCCTTCTTATGACCGTAATGAGCAGAAGAAAAGAGATCGCACTTCTGCTTTCGCTTGGTGCAAGCATAAAAGAGGTGAAACATATCTTTTTAAGGCTGGGGGTCATTATAGGTTTTGCAGGTATAGTCGTGGGTATTGCCCTTGGGTTTGCCGGTATTTATCTCCTTGAGAACTTTGATATCATCTCTTTGCCCGCTGACGTTTACGGTACAAGCAAACTGCCCCTTGTCCTGGATAAGCTTGATTTCGCCTCAATAGTAATAGGAAGCATGGTGATCGTGTTCTTATCATCTTTCTATCCTGCACACAAGGCTACCAAAATAGATGTCCTTGACGTATTAAGGAACGAATAGTAATAATTTAAGTTTTTCTTTTAAGATTTAAAGTTATACAATTGTAGATATATAACAAAGGTTTATAACTATGAGGAAAGCTTTATATCAAAAAATTATATTTATTTTTTTTATAACTACCCTTTCTCTTTTTGCTTCGCAGAATGCTGATCTAGATCTGACAGATGAACAGGCTAAATGGCTGAAATCCCAAAAAGAGATAAAAATAGGGATACAGGAAAACTGGATCCCTTTAAGCTTTACCCAAAACGGCGTGCCCAAAGGGCTGGCTGCTGATTATATACATCTTTTAAACGCCAAACTGGGCGGAAAACTGAAAATCGTCGCCGATACCTTTAATAACAACCTTGAGAAGCTAAAAAACGGCTCCCTTGATGCCATGATGGATATCACCCCTACAAAAGAAAGGGAAAAATACTACTTTTTTACAACACCCTATGCCGATATTCCCCATTATATAATTACTTTGAAGAATAATAAAGAGTATTTCAATACCATAGAGGACCTTTCGGGCAAGAGTGTAGCCGTTGAAAAAGGCTACGGGATCATAAAGAAACTCAAAAAGAACGTTCCGGGGATAAGATTCATATATTACGACAACACCGTCGAGGCCGTTGAGGCCCTATCCGGGGGAAAGGCAGATGCCTATGTGGGCAACAGGGCGGTTGTTAATTATATACTCCAGAACAATTTTATAACGAACCTTGATTTTCACGGCAAATCAACCATCAGCAGGTCGCTTCTTGCAATAGGGGTGAACAGGTCGAACGAGATATTAAGGGATATACTGCAAAAAGCCTATGACACCATAACTATACACCAGAAGCAGGATATATTTGAAAACTATGTGGGACACCTAACGGGGCTTGATAACAAGATAAAGTTCACTCCCGAGGAGAGCAGATGGCTGCTGGAGCATAAAAAGGTAAGAGTCGGAGGGGAAAAGGACTGGCCCCCTTTTGATTTTGTCGGTGCAAACGGGCAGTATCAGGGGATATCAAAAGATATCATGGATCTTATATCCCAAAAAAGCGGTTTAGAGTTTGAATATATTACGGGGCAAAGCTGGAAAGAACTTCTGGAGGATCTTAAAAAAGGGAAGCTGGATATTCTCCCTGCCATCTATAAAAACAAGGCAAGGGAAGAGTTCACTCTCTTCACAAAGCCGTATTTTACGGTGAAAGATTATATATTCTCAAGGGCGGATGACGATTCTATAAATACCCTGAACGACCTAGAGAATAAAAAGGTGGCAGTTATCGAAGGGTATGCCATAGAAGAGAACCTAAGGTCACGCTTTCCCCGTATAAACCTTTGTAAGGTGAAGAACAAAGCCGAAGGGATAGACGCCGTTTTATTAAATAAGGCGGATCTTTACATAGACGGCTACGCGGTGGTGATGCATACCATAAAATCAGACTTTATCACGGGCTTAAAGCCAGTGATCCCCATGGATTATTATACGAACGACCTGCATATAGGGATATCAAAAAGCAATCCCCTTCTGGCTTCCATAGTAAGCAAAGCTTTAAACAGCATCACCCTTGTGGAAAAGAACAATATACTTAACAAGTGGCTTTTAAGCGAGATACTCAAAAAAGGTTCAAACTCCTATACCCTTAAAGAAAAAGCCTGGATAGAGAAAAATCCCTCCATCAGGCTTGCGTATATGAACTATTGGCCCGTAGATGACCAGCAGCAGAATATACACAAAGAGTATATAAAGCTTTTAAGCCAGTACGGGAAGATAAATATAAACCTAGTGAAGTTCAATAACTGGAAAGAGGGCTTTGACGCTGCGGCCAAAGGGGAAAAGGTACAGGGTATTTTAAATTTAAGCTGGAGCAAAGAGCGGCAGGATAAAAGTTTTGATTACACAAGGCCCTATTATTTTACCCCTGCATATATTCTGGTAAGGAAAGGGAACAACTCCATTAACTCTTTGGAGGACCTTTCCGGCAAGAGCATATACCTGAAAGAAAATTCCATTACCGGGCAGATCCTGGAACAGCTTAACTACGACATTGATCCCGTGCTTATGAAAAGCGACCTTGATATGTATAAAACCCTTTCCCAAAACAAAGACCCGAAGGTGCAGGCAATACTGACCTATACCATGGACCCCGAATTGATGGAGCAGTATGACCTGAAAGTGGTAAACAAGTTTTTCAGCAAATACGGAGAGGTACACATAGGTATAAGCAAAAAACAAAAAGAGCTTTTCTCCATCATAAACAAGGCATACGGGATGATCCCCAAAGAGAAGCTTTCAATGATACAGAACAGGGATTATAAAAAATCCAAAGTGATAAAGCTGAACGATTCTGAAAGAAAATGGATCAAAAAAAATCCCGTGATCAAAATCGCCGTGGTGAACAATTATCCCCCTTACGATATGAGGGATGAAAACGGGACGCTTATTGGATTTCACAGCGATATTGCCGAGCTTATAAATAAAAAGCTGGGGATAAACATATTGCCGGTTCCTTACAACTCCTGGAACGATGCCTATAACGCCGCGGTCGAGGGGAAAGTGAACTCCATTTTCAGTTTAAGCTGGACAAAGGAGAGGGAAAACAAACATTTCATATATTCAAGCCCCTACCATTTCAGCCCGTATTACCTGGTGGTAAAAAAAGAGAATAACGATATTCTATCTTTGGAATACCTAAAAGGGAAGAAAATAGCGGTTGAGACAAATACCATATTCGAGCAGGTGGTAAAAGAAAAGATACCAAGTGCCGAGATATTGTTTGAAAATACCACATACGGTACTTTTAAAAGCGTGGCGCAGGGTAAAGCAGATGCAACTTTAAGCACCAATATAGACAGCGAGGTGCTGAAAAAAGAGGGGCTTAAGATAGCTTCGAAGATCTACCATAAGTCAAGCGAGCTTTATATAGGGACAAACAAAAAATTCCCATTGGCCGCATCGATACTGAGAAAAGGGCTTGATTCCATATCTTTAAAAGAGATGGCGAAAATCAGGGAAAAATGGTTTGACATAAACAAAGCGGATCTAAAGATATCCCTGACAAAAGAGGAGAAAGAGTGGCTTAAGAACCATAAAACCGTAAAGTTCACGGCAGATCCGAATTATATGCCTTACGAGTCTTTTAACAAGAACGCTCAGTACCAGGGGATGGTTGCTGATTATTTGAAGATAATCGAAGAGAGTTTGGATATAAAGTTCGAGAAAATCGTTACCAAAAGCTGGAGCGAGTCCCTACAAAAAGCACTCAGCGGAGAGGTTGACGTGCTCTCCAATTATACGGTCGATGATCTGCTAAAAGATAAACATATCTCAACCGTGCCTTATATAGTAAGTCCTGTTTCGATAGTAAGCAGGAAAGGGAGCGGTTTCTCGACGCTGCAGGAGCTAAAAGGGAAAAAAGTGGCCGTGGTCAAAGGGTACGGCTATCTGAACAGGATATTCAAAAATTACCCATATCTTCACTATATAGAGGTTGAGAATGCCAAAGAGGGGCTAAAAGGGGTTTCAAGCAGTGAATTTGACGCCATGGTATGTTCTTTGACCCTTGCTACATATAATATTGCGGAGATGGGATTGTCCAATCTTGAGGTTTCGGGTCAGACCGATGTAAGCATGAAGCTTGGGCTTGGTATCAGAAAAGACTGGAAAATATTCGTTCATGCGGTAAACAAGGTTATAGATTCCATACCAAAAGGGGTAAAGCAGGAGATAAACAGGAAATGGCTTGGGATGGAAGGGGCCTCTTTTAAAAAAATAGAATTCACCCCCAAAGAACAGGCATGGATAGATAAAGGGGAATCCATATCCTATGTTTACGATCCTGATTGGGCCCCTTTTGAGTGGAAGAACGAGCTCGGCGGACATACGGGTATCATCTATGATATATTAAACCTGATCAGCCAAAGAAGCGGCATAAATTTCAAGCAGATCCCCTCCGAGAGCTGGGATAAAGCGGTTGAATCGGTAAAATCCCGTAAAGCGCAGATGTACAGCGCCGTAGGGGAAAACGAAGATAAACGTGAGTATATGAACTTCACTTCAAGGAATATATACCAGACACCCTACGTATTCGTGGTAAGGCAGAAAGACAAGCGGGATTACTTCGATACTTTTAAGAATCTTTCAAAAGAGTCTAAAATAGCCGTGGTGAAAGATTATTATATAGACGGGCTTTTAAAGGAAAAAGAACCCCATCTCGATCTTGTAAGGGTGGGATCGATACACGAAGGGTTTGAAAAGCTTGAAGACAAAACCATAGATATCTTTGTGATCAATGCTTCAACGGCAAAATATTTTATCAACAGGAAAGGGTACGACAATCTTAAAATAGCAACGAAAACGAAATATAACCTGGAGCTGAAGATCGCCCTTTTAAAAAGTTACCCAAAAGAGGTTATATCGATCCTGGACAAGGCTATAGAGTCCATAGGGGATAAAGAGCTTTCAGATATATATCTGAAATGGACCGAGCTTATGGTCGAAGAGAAAATAGACTGGGAGCTGATCTATAAGATCACGGCCCTGTCTCTTTTGATACTTCTGGGGATATTTTACTGGAACAGAAAGCTTAAAGCTATCGTTGATGAAAAAACGGCAGAATTAAAAGCCCTTTTAAAATCCTTTGATACCTATGTAATTGCCAGCAAAACCGACGAGTACGGGAGGATAACCTATGTAAGCGACGCCCTGTGCGATATAAGCGGTTATTCAAAGAAACAGCTGATGGGGAAAACCCATAATATTCTAAGGCATGAGGATATGGGAAAAGAGCTTTACACTGATCTTTGGAGAACCGTGAAAAACGGGAAAGTATGGAGAGGGGAGATAAAGAACAAAAGAAAAGACGGAAGTTTCTTCTGGACCGATACCGTTATATCACCTGAGTTTGACCATAATCAGAATATCACGGGGTTCAGCGCCATAAGGCAGGATATAACCGCAAAGAAAGAGGTGGAACAGTTAAGCCGGACCCTGGAGGCAAAAGTAGAGGATAGAACCTCTGAGCTTAACGACGAGAGGCAGTATATCAATTCTATTATGAATTCCCAGACCAATATAGTCATATCAAGTGACGGAAACTTTATAAAGACCGCCAACAGGGCGTTTTTCAATTTCTTTGATATTAAAGATGTTGAAAGTTTCGTAAATAAATACGGTAACTGTATCTGCGATACTTTTGATATGCAGGAGCCTTTGAAATATCTGCAGAAAGATATGTGCGACGAGAGCTGGCTTGATTATGTATACGAACGCCCAAATGAGCTCCATAAGGCAAAGATAGTAAGAAACGGCAATGACCATGTATTTACGGTGACGGCCGATAAATTCTTCTTTAAAGGTAAGGAGCTTAAAACAGCCGTATTTACCGATATAACCGAGCTTGAAAAGATAAGGGAGGAGATAGAGCGGATCTTGTCCAATATACTGCTTCCCATACTTATTACTTCAAAAAAAAGAAGAAAGATATTGTATGCGAACAAACATGCGCAGATCCAGTATGAAAAAGCCCTGGAAGAGATAATCGGAAGCGATATAGACGATATATATACGATCAAAGGGCAGCATTTCCATATCCTTGACGCAATAAAAAAAGACGGCAAGATCGAAAACAGCGAAGAGCAGTTTAGAACCTGGACGGGGAAAGAGTTTACCGCATTGCTGTCGGTCACGCCTATAAGATATAAAGGGGAAGAGGCTTTTATAGGGATGGTGACGGATATTACGAAGCAAAAAGAGATAGAAAAAGAGATAAGAAGAATACATAAACATACGAAATCCTCCATAGAATATGCCTCCTTGATACAGCATGCCATTATCCCGAACAGCGATAATTTCACCAAATACTTTAAGGATTATTTCACCCTTTGGGAACCGAAAGATATAGTGGGAGGGGATATCTACCTCTTTGACGAACTGCGTACAGACAACGAGTGTCTTCTTATGGTGATAGACTGTACGGGGCACGGGGTCCCGGGGGCTTTTGTAACTATGCTTGTAAAAGCCCTTGAGAGGCAGATCTCCGCAGTGATCTCCACTGATCTTAGTTTGGATGTAAGCACTGCACGGATATTGGAGTATTTTAATAAAACAATGAAGCATATGCTTAAGCAGGAAGATGAGAACAGTATCTCAAACGCAGGTTTTGATGCCGCTCTTTTATACTACAATAAAGAAAAAAACATGGTCAAGTTCTCCGGGGCAGAGCTTCCCCTGTTTTATCTACAAAACGGTGAATATATGATGATCAGGGGGGACAGGCACTCAATAGGGTATAAAAAATCAAAAGCGGATTTTGAATTTAAAGAGCATATCATAGATATCAGCACAGAAACAAGTTTTTATTTGACCACGGACGGGTTTATCGACCAAAATGGAGGGGAGAAAGGGTTCCCGTTCGGTAAAAAAAGATTTAAAAGCCTGATAGAAGAGAATTATGAAAAAGCTTTTGAGAAGCAGAAAACCATCTTTAGTGAATCCTTGAAAGAGTACCAGAAAGATGAAGAGCGGAACGACGACGTAACTGTCGTCGGGATAAAAATAGATAAAATATAGAATTTATAGATCAGAATATATTAAAAGGGGGATGTATGAAAGCAGTTTTGTTTTTTTTCGTTTTTTCAAGTTCTCTTTTCTCCCAGGCACTTGAGGTGCTTTATGAGGAGAGGATACCTTATGTTATAAAAAAAGTGGACAGTTTGGAGGGACTTGCTGCGGATCCTTTGCTTAAGGCTTTGGAAAAAAGTGGAATTTCATACAAATTAAAACAGAAGCCCTCATCCAGGCATCTTTTCGAGATAAAAGGGGATAAAAAAGCGGTATGTGCAATAGGCTGGTTCAAGAATCCCCAAAGGGAGATGTTCGCCCTTTATACAAAACCCCTTTATGAAGACAAGCCCATGGGGATCATTGCAAGGAAAGATAATATAAAAGTAAAAAGCAAAAAAGATATCGATATGCTTTTCGGTGACGGAGAACTTTCACTTTTGGCTAAAAAATCATACTCTTACGGGAAAGAACTGGACGAAAAGATATTAAAATACAAGGTGAAAAAAAGGGATGTGAACAGCGACAATATCAAGATGTTAAAACTTATCTCGATAAAAAGAGCCGATTATATGCTTGTCTCATATGAAGAGGCAAAAGTGATCCTTGAAGAATACCCCGAAAGGCAGGTGCTGGAGTTTATCCAGTTAAACGGCTTTCCCAAAGGAAACAAAAGGTATCTTATATGTTCGAAATCCACGGGTATAAACGTGATAGACAATATAAACAAATATTTGGAGTAACATGAAAAATCTAATAGTCTTTTTTCTTTTTGTTCTTTTGAACATAAATTTCCTCTTTGCAAGCCAGAAAGATGCCCGTAATATGTCAAATATGATATCGGGAAAGGTCTTTGAACTGGATACAAAGGGGATCGCCCAAACCCTGACCCCTTATATCAAGGAGAAACCTTATATAAAAAAAGTCGAGGTGGTGGATTCTGTTCAAAACGAAACCCTTTTCAGTTTTGAAAAGGGCCCTGTTGAAGAGTGCCTTAAAAAAGGTAGCAGCTTTTCGGCCGATATCCTATATGAGAAGGAAAAAATAGGTGTGATCAGCTTATGCTGTGTTGATAGGAACCTGCTGGATCTTTCAAAGGAGGAAAAACAGTGGCTTTCAACCCATCCCAAAATAAGCGTCCACAATGAAAAGAACTGGCCCCCTTTCAATTACAACCAAAACGGTACACCGAAAGGCTTTTCAATAGACTATATGGATCTGCTGGCAGGGATAATAGGTATAGAGGTGGAATATGTCACGGGGGAATGGAGCGACCTGTATAACAAGGCGATAAATAAAAAACTGGACGTTATGCTTAATATAGCAAGATCCAAAGAGAGGGAGAAGTTTCTCCTTTTTACGGGAAAATACCATAACAATAAAACCTCGATCTTCACCAACAGGGATTTTAACGATATAAACGAGCTTGATTCACTTACCGGTAAAAAAGCGGCACTGGTAGAGGGGTTTATACATGAGGAGTACCTGTTGAAGAAATACCCTTTGATCCAAAGGGTGATAACAAAGAACCTGAGCGAGGCTCTAAAACTTCTTTCCCGGAAAAAGGTGGACGCCGTTTTGGGTTCCAGGGAAGTTATAAATTACCTGATAGCCGATATGAACCTGGAGAATATAAAATTTGTAAACGATCTTGTTTTTGAAAAAGATTATGTTGATAATTTCCATATAGCCGTGAGGAATGATTATCCGCAGCTTCAGTCGATACTTCAAAAAGCGATGGTGAAAGTGACGCCAAAACAGTTATTTGAACTAAGAAACAAATGGCTTATAAAAAATAGGAAAGATAAAAAGAATATCTTTACCAAAGAGGAGCGAGACTGGATCAAAAAGCATCCCCTAATAAAAGTTGGGGGGGAGGTCGACTGGGCCCCATTTGATTTTGTGGACCAAAGCGGCGAATATTCAGGCCTGGCGAAAGATTACCTGGACGTTATATCCGGGATCACCGGGTTGCAGTTCGATATCAAAACGGATAAGTCGTGGGATAATCTGCTAAATTCCCTGAAGAACGGACAGC
This sequence comes from Arcobacteraceae bacterium, assembly GCA_963677515.1. Taxonomy (GTDB): domain Bacteria; phylum Campylobacterota; class Campylobacteria; order Campylobacterales; family Arcobacteraceae; genus JAIOSF01. Next base: position 86,485 of record OY781963.1, read on the forward strand.
TTGATCTGCTCCCTGCGATAAATTTCTCCAAAGAGAGGGAAAAGTTTGTCAACTTCACCCACCCCTATCTTGCTTTAACGGAGTATTATATAACAAAAGAGGGGTATCCCAAGATCAACGCCATAGAGGAACTGTACGGAAAAAAAGTGGTAGCGATAAAGGGCTATCAGGTATTGGAATGGCTTAAGCAGAACCATCCGAAGATAAAGATCGTCGAAGCTTCGGGGATACTTGATGCCCTGAGGATACTTGGTTCAGGTGAAGCGGCCGTTTTTATCAACGATAATCCCTCTACGACATATACGATAGAGAAAAACTTTATCACCGGACTGGAGTTTAACAATATAGTGAAAAAACGTGTGCCTTCCCCTTTGCATATGGCTGTTAAAAAAGATTATGAACAATTGGTGCCGATACTTAACAAAGCCGTGAAAAACATATCCAGGGACCAAAAAAGAAATATAACCGACAAATGGATGAGCACCATAAACAATAAACACAGCAGCCTGGATTTTTCCGAAAAAGAGATAGCATGGTTATCCCAAAAGCCCGTTATCTCGTTTTCCGTGGATCCTAACTGGCTTCCCCTTGAATCGGTGGATGAAAAGTCGGGGAGGTACGAGGGGATGATGGCCGATTACCTTCAACAGATAAAAGATATCTCGGGAATCGATTTCAAACTGGTACCGACCGCTTCCTGGGACGAGTCGGTTGATCTTATCAAAAGAAAAAAGATCGATATGCTGGCAGCGATCAGTATCACTCCCGAAAGGAAGAGCTTCCTGAACTTTTCAAATCCCACCCTGACCCTTACGGACGGGGTGATAATGAAAAACGACAAATCATTTATTACGGACCTGAAAGACCTTAAAGGATTAAGGGTCGGGGTATCTGACGGTACATCTCTCCATGCCATGTTAAAAAGGGATTATCCAAGCCTTATACTTGTCCCTTTAAAAGGGACCGTAAAAGGGATAGAGGAGCTTTCAAATGACAATATAGACGCTTTTGTGGGGAACCTTGAAGTTATAAGCTATACTATTTTCAAAAAAAATCTTTTTGACCTGAAAGTGGTCTATAAGCTGGATAAAGAGAGGCAGCTTCAGATAGGATTTAGCAAAGACAGCCCTCCCGAGGCCCTAAGCATAATCAATAAAGCTATCAACTCCATCTCCTCAAAAGATCTTGAGTTGATACGCCAAAGATGGATAGGCTTAAAAGTGGGTGATGACTTTGATTACAGCCTTATATGGAAAGCGGCAATATTGGTTTTAATCATTTTTATGGTCATTGTTTACCATAATCACAGGTTACAGCAGATGGTCAACAGAAAAACAGCCGACCTGCAGGAGCAGAAAGACAAGCTGGCTGATTTTAACAGGAACCTTGAATTGATAGTAAAGGAAAGGACCAAAGATCTTGAATTGTCAAAAAAATCAACAGACAAGATCCTGGTAAATATATTGCTGCCGATACTTATCACGTCTAAACACAGAAGGGTGGTAATGTATGCCAACAGGTTCTCCTGCGAACTGTACGGAAGATCGAAAGAACAGCTTGAGGGAGCAAAGGTAGATGATATTTATACTTTAAAAGAGGGTCCCCAGGTAATCATAGACGAGATAAGGGAAAATGGGATAGTTGAAGCGATGGAGGTTTCCGTCACTACCCGGCAGGGTAAGAACTTTATCGCTTTATTATCGGTCACCCCCATACATTACAAGGGCGAGGACTGCTATATAGGGATGACCGTGGATATAACGAAACAAAAAGAGATGGAGAATGAGATAAGGCGGGTTCACGAGCATACGAAGGATTCCATTGAGTATGCATCCCTTATCCAGCACTCTTTGATCCCGTCAAACGACCTGTTCAGGAAATATTTTGACGATTACCTGACCATCTGGCATCCAAAGGATATAGTGGGCGGTGATATCTACCTGTTCGAAGAGCTAAGGAATGAGAACGAATGCCTGCTTATGGTGATAGACTGTACGGGGCACGGGGTTCCCGGAGCCTTTGTCACGATGCTTGTAAAAGCGATAGAGAGACAGGTGAATACCTCGATCTTAACCACAAAAGATCCCGTAAGCCCTGCTGGGATATTGTCCGTTTTCAATAAAACAATGAAGCATCTTTTAAAGCAGGATGATGAGAACAGTATCTCGAACGCAGGCTTTGACGGAGGGATATTATATTACAATAAAAAAGAATCTATCATCAAATTCGCAGGGGCGCAGACACCTTTATTCTATATAGACGAGAACAGGGAATTGCAGACAATAAAAGGGTGCAGGCATTCTGTGGGATATAAAAAATCGGATGCCTCTTTCAGGTTCAAGGAGCATGTTATAGAGGCAAAAAAAGGGATGCAGTTCTACCTGACGACGGACGGTTACCTGGACCAGAACGGAGGGGCTAAAGGATTTCCTTTCGGGAAAAAACGGTTCAGAAGATTGATAGAGGAGAACTACACGGAGAGTTTTGCGGACCAGCAGGAGATCTTCCTGGATTCATTGCAGCAATACCAGGGAAATGAAGAGAGAAACGATGACGTTACCCTTGTGGGGATAAAAATATCTTGATTAAAAAAGGATTGGGAAACTTATGAAATTTTTGGTGGTTGACGATTCAAAGCTGGCAAGATCCAAAATGAGGGATTATATAGAAACTCTGGGTTTTGAGGTGATAGGGGAGGCAAAGGACGGTTTGGAAGCTTTGGAAATGGCGGCTGCATTGTCTCCCAGCCATATAACCATGGATCTTGAAATGCCCAATATGAAGGGGGATGAAGCTTCTGAAAAAATCCTGGCTTTAAAGCCGGATATAAATATTTTTTTAATAACATCTATAATAGATAAAAAAGTTTTGATAAATGTTCTAAAAACAGGTGTTAAAAAAGTGTTGAAAAAGCCAGTTGGTATCGGGGATTTCACTCTTGCGATAAATGAGTTGAATAATAAGGAAATATAATGGATTTGAATAGTATACAGGATCTGGTGGAAAAAGACGGTATCATTTTTCTGACATATGGAGGATTTTTAACTCAGACCCTGATCACCGGGATGACCGAAGCTTTGGAAAAAGAAGCTGAACACCATGACCTGAAAATGGGGGTTGCAAATAATATATTTACTATCTTTATAGAGTTGGCGCAAAACGTGATGAACTATTCAAAGAGCGTAAACAAAGGGTGTAAAGAGGTTAAATCCGAAGGTTTGATTGTAGTAGGAAAAGATGAGAAAATGAATTACTTTATCCATTCCCAGAATGTTATAGGAAAAGATGATAAAGATAGAATAGAACCGAAGCTTGAAGAGATAATAACCATGAGCCGGGAGGAGCTGAAAAAAAGATACAGGGAGTTAAGAAGAAGCGGTAAAGAGAGGCACGGAAAAGGGGGCGGTATAGGTTTCTATGAAATAGCAAAAAGAAGTGATGAGATAAAGTATGAGTTTAAAAGAATAAATGAAGAGAAGTATTACTTTCATTTTATATCAAAAATCGCAGCAAACAAGGAGAATTGAATATGGAAAAACTGATTATTGAAGAAACAAAATATACACCGAAGATCGATATGGATGCCCAAACGGGGACAGTGAACATTGCAGGAAAATCATATCCGGAGAACACTTTTGAGTTTTATGAACCTGTTATGAGATGGTTTGAGGAGTATTTTGACGGCAATGCAAAAGAAAACACCGTCGTAAACTTGGAGATCATATATTTCAATTCAAGCAGTTCAAAACTGTTTTTTGATCTTTTTGACCTTCTTGAGGAGAACAACCAGGATCACCAGATACAGATAAACTGGATATACGACGAAGAGAACGAGAGCGCCCAGGAAGCGGGGGAAGATTTTATAGAGGATTTTGAAACCCTTAAAATCAATTTGGTTAAGAAATAGCCGCTAAAAGGGCGTTTAGCTATTTTATCACGTGACACGGGGGTTCAGGTATGGATACGTCAAATAATAAATTGGTTGCCGAGGTTGAGGAACTAAAAAAAAGCTTTATAAAAACTGCCGATAAACTTGTAAAAGATATAAACCGGCAGGAAAAGATCATGGCAAGGTCAGACAAAAGGCAGAGGCAGGAGTATGACGAACTTCAAAGAAGGCTTGAAGAGGTTCAAAAGCTGCAGCTTGCCCAGAAAGAACTGATGGATTCCTTTATCAAGCTTATAGCCGGTGCCATCGATGCCAAATCCAGGTACACGGGAGGCCACTGCAAAAGGGTTCCCGAGCTTTCAATGATGTTGGCCCGTGCCGCGAGTGAATCGGAAGAGGGGATATTCAAAGATTTCAAACTGGAAACGGAAGATGAGCTGCGTGAGCTTGATATAGCTTCCTGGCTGCACGACTGCGGAAAGGTTACGACCCCTGAGTATGTTGTAGACAAGGCAACCAAGCTTGAGACTATTTATAACAGGATCCATGAGGTAAGAACCAGGTTTGAAGTAATACACAGGGATCTTACTATTGAGGCTTTGAATAAAAAGCTTGAAGGTGAAGATGGGAAAAAGGTCGACAAGTGGCTTGAAAAGGAGCATGAAAAACTTTTTGAAGAGTTTGAGCTTATAGCGGTTTCAAACGTGGGAGCTGAGTTTACCGATAAACAGACCCAGGAAAAAATAAAAGAGATAGCCAAAAGAACCTGGGTAAGGTATTTTGACAATACCCTGGGGCTTGCCCATGAAGAGAAAAAAAGGACAATGCTCGACGATCCCCAAACCCCTGCTCTTGAAACACTCCTAAGCGATAAGAAAAGGCACATCATACCCAGGGATTATTTTGATTATGAAGAGTATGGGCGTATGGGGTTTACCAGGGAGGTCCCAGAAGATCTTTACAACCTGGGAGAAGTTTACAATCTCTGCATAGACAAGGGGACTTTGACAAAGGAGGAGAGGTTCAAGATAGAGGAGCATGTTATGATGACCATACAGATGCTTGAACATCTGCCCTTTCCCGAGAATCTTAAAAATGTTCCTCTTTATGCAGGGGCCCACCACGAAACCCTTATAGGTACGGGGTATCCAAGGAGCCTTACCATTGATGATATGCCCATTCCATCAAGGATCATGGCGATTGTGGATGTGTTTGAAGCCCTGACCGCAAGCGACAGGCCCTATAAAGAACCCAAAACTCTGTCGGAATCCATAAAGATATTAAGCTTTATGGTAAAAGACAAGCATCTTGACGGAGATATTTTCAGGCTTTTTTTAAAAAGCGGCATATACAAAGAGTATGCGGAAGATTATATGTTTGATTTCCAGATAGATGAGGTGGATATAAAACAGTACCTTTAATGGTATAATATGAAAAAAAGGATCGATTAAATGAAAGACCTGAGTGCAGGATTTAGAAGTTTGAATGTGGAACAGTTCAAAGAAGCCGTAAAGAACGGCATTGAAGTTATAGATATACGAAGGGAAGATGAGTGGAAAACCTACGGTACGATAGAAAACAGCCATAAACTGACCTTCTTCGACGCTTTCGGCTCTTACGACATTGAAAAATGGATGGGGGAGTTTACCAAGATAGTAAGATCAAAAGAGCAGCCTTTTATCCTGGTATGTGCCCATGCCAACAGGACCAAGTCCGTAGGGGAGCTGCTTGGGATACAGTTCGGGTATAAATATGTCTGGGAACTTGACGGAGGGATAAACTACGGATGGCTCGATCTTGGGATGGAAACGGTTAAATATCCTTAAGTGGAATAATCCGGAAAATGAGATTAAAAAAAGAATCCATACTTAAAAGGAAAATATTAAATTTTTTTCAATCTTTTCTTATTATTTCAGGTACGGCCGCGCTTTTGGGGATAGCATCTTTTTTGATATTCGGGCCTGCAGGGGTAGCGGTTGCCCTTTTTTGCTGGCTTTTTCTGGTATTTGTACTGCCTTCTATTGATCCAAAAAGCATACTCAGGCTTTACAAGGGGCGATTAGTGAGCTATTATGAGATGCCGAATCTTTATAAGGCGGTCTATAATCTTTCAAAAAACGCCTCTTTGGAAAATCCCCCGAAAATATACTATATAAAAGAGGGTTCTTTCACGGCATTTTCCACAGGGAGCAAAAGCAATTCCGCCATTGCCTTGTCGGACAGTCTTTTGCGTATTTTGAACGATAAGGAACTTTACGGGGTACTGGCGCATGAGATAAGCCATATAAAGAACAATGACATCTGGATAATGCAGCTTACCGATATAGCAAGCAGGATCGCGATCTCTGTAGCTTATATAGGGCAGGCGATACTGATACTTCTGTCCCCTTTTATCTTTTTTGAGGATACTTTTTATTTCCTTTTTCTGTTCTTTTTGTTTTTGTTCATTCCCCCTTTGATAATGCTGATGCAGCTTTCCCTTTCCAGAATAAGGGAATACGGCGCGGATGTGGATGCGGTGATGTTGACAGGTGACCCCAACGGCTTGAAAAACGCCCTTTTAAAGTTGAACATAATAGAGGAAAACTTTTTCAGCAAGCTTTTCAACCCTTTTTATAAAAGGGAAGATCCCTCTATCCTCAGGACACATCCCGACACAAAAAGCAGGATAAAAAGACTTGAAGAGTTTAAAATTGAAGAGTTTGAAGATGATTTTATCTACGAAAGGGATAGTGAATTCCATAAGCCTGGGTAAATAACAGGGAAAGAATCCCTGCTGTTTACCCAAAGATGCCTAAAACTAAAAGAAACTCAAAATAAGTGCTAAAAGGTAAAGTTAATATCTAATTCTTTTAGTTTTTATTTTTAAATAAGTCAAAAAACCGAATCTTTCCTTCAGTCTCACCTCCTTATTTGAAAGTAAACCTTTAGCGTTAGTAACTAAAGTAATGAAATTATAAATGATAAAAAATTAAAAAAACTTTAAATTCTGGCACTTAAATATTATATATGCTAAATATTTTAGCACTTAATATTGACAAGTGCTAAAAAATATGTTAATATTCTTTTGAAGTTTAAAAAACTTCTATTTGATTAATTTGTTATTTTAAAATTATAAAAGTCAGGAGGATAAAATGTTTTTAACAAGAATTGACCCGTTTAAAGAGTTTTCCAATATGCAAAGGTATTTTGACACATATCCTGCACAATCAAAGAGTAGTTCTATAAGTGCATTTTCTCCAAAAGTAAATACAAGAGAGGGTGAATTTGCCTACCATGTGGATGTTGACCTTCCCGGAGTGAAAAAAGAGGATATAAATATCGATATAGATGACGGAAAGTTGACGATCTCGGGACAAAGGGACTTTAAAGAAGAGGTGAAAGAGGAAGATTACTACAAGGTTGAAACAACTTTCGGAAAGTTCCAGAGGGTTTTCACGCTGCCAAAGAACGTGGATATTGAAAATATTAGCGCTTCAAGCGAAAACGGAGTCTTGGAAGTTGTGATCCCAAAGGTTGAAAAAGAGAAGAGTATTAAAAAGATCGAGGTAAAATAAGGAGGAAAATTGAGAGAATTATTTACTAACATAGTTGAACAAAAAAAGCTTTTGGCAGGTGTGGTATTTATCCAGTTGACCACATTTTTAGTTAGTTTTAGTTTATTTAACGGTTAGTATGAGCGAAGCCCAAGTCTTTACTTGGCTTCTGCTTTAAAAAGTGCGCTTCCCACTCTTACCATATTGCTTCCATATCCTATCGCGGTTTCAAAATCACCGCTCATCCCCATAGAGCAGATATCACCGTCAATTTGCTCGAAGATATCTTTTGTTGTCTGGAAGCTTTCCCTTACCAGCTCTTCATCATTGCTGTGTGCACCTATGCTCATTATCCCTTTTAATTTGATATTGGTGTAGTTTTCTTTTATCTTGTTGTATACTGCAACGGCATCTTTGGGATCGACACCCGATTTTGTATCTTCGTATGCTGAATTCACCTGTAAAAGGCAGTTCATTGTTTTGTTTTTTGCTTTTAGTTTCTTGTCAAGCTCCTGAGCTAATTCCAAAGAGTCCAAAGAGTGCATTAAAACAGGGTTTAGGTCGATAAGATTATTGATCTTGTTCTTTTGCAGGCTTCCCACAAAATGCCACGAGATAGGCAGCTCCTCAAGTTGTTCCATTTTTGTTTTAAGGTCTTGTACTTTATTCTCTCCGAAAGCCCTTTGTCCCGCTTTGTATAAAGTTTCAATATCTTCACTTGTGGAGTATTTACTGATGGCAACGATCTGTACTATATGGTGATCATCCAAGCCCAGCCTGGCCTTTTCAACCCTGGTGATTATGGTGTCTAAATTCTTTACAGCTTCTTCGTTTGTCATAAAAATCCTTAAAATTTTTTATATATTATACATTTTTAATATAAAAAACAATATTTGTATAATATTTATACAAGAAATATCTTGACATTTTTTTAAAATTGGGTAAAATAGGCTAAAATAAATACAGGAGAGAATTAAATGGGAAAATTCGTAAAGAATACCGAAGAATTTTTTAGATTTTGTGAAGAAAACGAAGTAGAATTCGTTGATTTCAGATTTACAGACATTAAGGGTGCATGGCATCATATCAGCTACAGAATGAGCGCAGTATCTGCTGAGCTTCTTGATAACGGAATGCCTTTTGACGGGTCATCTATCGATGCATGGCAGCCGATCAACAAATCAGATATGTTATTAAAGCCGGATGTACCGACTGCATTCCTGGATCCGTTCACTGCGGATGTTACTATCATCGTATTCTGTGATGTTTACGATATCTATAAAGGTCAGTTATACGAAAGATGTCCAAGATCTATCGCTAAAAAAGCTTTAGCTCACGCAGATGAGTTAGGTATCGCTGATGCTGCATATTTCGGACCAGAAAACGAATTTTTCATCTTTGATGATGTACAAATTGTAGACAACATCAATGAAGCTGGTTACAGAATCGATTCATCTGAGGGTGAGTGGGCTGATAACCAAGACTATGAAATGGGTAACATGGGTCACAGACCAAGAACTAAAGGCGGGTACTTCCCGGTTGCACCTACAGATTCAATGGTAGACTTAAGAGCTGAGATGATGCAGGTTCTTGAAGAGGTTGGTTTAGAAGTTGTTCTAGGGCACCACGAAGTTGCTCAGGCACAAGGTGAGATCGGTATCGTATTCTCTGATATCATAGGTGCAGCTGATAACGTTCAAAAATATAAATATGTTTGTAAAATGGTAGCACACCTAAACGGTAAAACTTGTACATTCATGCCAAAACCGCTTTACGGTGACAACGGTAACGGTATGCACGTTCACCAATCATTATGGAAAGAGGGTAAAAACTTATTCTACAAAGAGGGTGAGTACGGAAACCTTTCTGAGATGGCATTACATTACGTAGGTGGTATATTTAAACACGCGAGAGCTGTTGCGGCGTTCACTAACCCTTCAACTAACTCTTACAAAAGATTAATTCCTGGATTCGAAGCTCCAAGTATCCTGACTTACTCTTCACAAAACAGATCTGCTTCTTGTAGAATCCCATACGGTGCGGGTGAAAAAGCTACAAGAGTTGAGATGAGATTCCCTGATTCAACTGCTTGTCCTTACCTTGCGTTCGCTGCAATGATGATGGCTGGACTTGACGGTATCAAGAACAAAGATATCCCGGTTGGACCAATGGATGAGGATCTATTCGAACTATCTCTTAATGAGATCAGAGAAAAAGGTATCCCTCAAATGCCTCATACATTAAGAGGATCACTGGAAGCTCTTATCAGAGACAATGATTTCTTAAAACCTGTATTTACACAAGAATTTATTGACGCGTACCAAGGGTACAAATTCGAGACTCAAGTATGGCCTGACGAAGCTAGACCTACTGCGTTCGAGTTCAAATCAACTTTCTCTTGTTAGTGGTATTTTATTTTATTTAAAAGGGGAGCATAAAGCTTCCCTTTTTTTATTTTCAACGCTTTTCTTATTATTTTTACTTCTGCTACGATAATGCTATTTAAACTTAAAAAGAACTTTTTTTGTTTAACTGCCTTTTAATTATATTTTGGATAAAATCACGACAAATTAGAGTAATACCCTTTTTAAACTTACGGGTATTAAAATAACATAAAGGAAAACAATGGGTTGTAATTTAGACAAATTAACTTCTTTTAAAGACAATTGTGGTTTCGGTCTTCTTGCGCATTTGAAGAATAAACCTACTCACCAGAATTTAGAAGATGCAATAACATCGCTTGAAAGGATGATGCACAGGGGTGCGGTTGCAGCAGACGGTAAAAGTGGAGACGGAAGCGGACTTCTTTTATCTATGCCTGATGAATTTATGAGAAAAGTGGCATTAAATGAAGGTGTTGATTTACCTAAACAATACGCAGTTGCTTTTGTATTCGCTAAAGATGAAGCGCAAATGGATATTTTCAGAAGCTACTGTGAAAAGAATGATTTAAAAGTGATCTTAAACAGAAACGTGCCTATCGATACAGATGCACTTGGAGCGCAAGCCTTATCTATCTTGCCAAAGATGGTTCAGGTATTCGTAGTTCCAAATACTTTGGTTTCTTCAAAAAGATTCGAGGCTATGTTATATTTAGCCAGAAAAGAAGCTGAACACGAACTAAAAGATGAAGAAGATTTTTACATCCCTACATTCTCTTCAAAAGTGATTGCTTACAAAGGGCTTGTTATGCCTACGACGATAAAGCAATTTTATACAGATTTGAACGATGAAGATTTCAAGATCTCGTTTGCACTGTTCCACCAAAGATTCTCAACAAACACTTTACCTAAGTGGAGACTTGCACAGCCTTTCAGGGGTATTGCGCACAACGGTGAGATCAACTCAATAGAAGCGAACAGATTTAACGTAGAGGTAAAAACAGAGTCTATTAAATCTGATGTTTTCTCGGATGAAGAACTTCAAAGAATATTCCCTATATTACAAGCAGGCGGAAGCGACAGTGCTTCTTTGGATAATATGTTCGAATTCCTTATGGTTAACGGTATGGACTTCTTCAAAGCTGCAAGAAGCCTTGTACCTGCACCTTGGCAGAACGCTCCTTATATGGACAGTGACCTTAGAGCATTCTACGAGTTCAGCGCGATCAGATTCGAAGCATGGGACGGACCTGCTGCGGTTTCATTGACTGACGGTAGACATATTGGTTGTCTAATTGATAGAAACGGGCTTAGACCTTCTAAATATTTCGTAACTAAAGATGAAAGACTTTTCATTACAAGTGAGTACGGTACGGTTTTAATCGACGAAGAGGATATTGTAGACAGAGGAAGACTTCAATCGGGTCAAATGATCGCAGTGGATCTTGAGAACGGGTCTATATTAAAAAACAAAGATATCAACGATTATCTAAAATCAACCCAAAACTACGAAAAATGGCTTACTTCAAATATGCAGTACCTTCAAGAGTATGTTGAAGATACTTTCCAGAATCTTGATGATTACAGATTTGAAGATCTTGAAAAAAGACAAAAATACGCAAATATAACTTATGAAACATTAGACCAGATGATCATCCCTATGGCTGACGAGGGTAAAGAGCCTACAGGATCAATGGGTGACGATACTCCATTGGCATGTTTCTCGCAAAAAAACAGAAACTTTACCGATTTCTTCAGACAAAAGTTCGCGCAGGTTACAAACCCTCCTATCGACCCTTACAGAGAAAAGATAGTTATGTCTTTAAATACGGGACTGGGGCATGCGTACAACGTACTTGAAGAGTGCCCTGAGAACTCTAAAAGGATCAAAGCCGCATCTCCTATCTTAATGAAAGAGAAGTATGACGTATTAACAAGCTTCGGTGACGAGAACTCAAGCAGATACGACAAAGACTACAAGAACAAAACATTCTATACCTCATATGAAAACGATCTTCACGAGAGTTTAAAAGCTTTATATGCTGATGTAAAAAATGCGGTATTAAATGAAGATGTAAGCATTATTATTTTAGATGACAGAAAACTAGCTGAAAACAATAAGCTTATCCCTATGGTATTTGCAGTAGGTTACATCAACCAGCAGCTATTGGCGGATAAGATCAGAAGTACGGTTTCTATCGTTTGTGTTACAAGTGAGATCTACGATCCGCACAGTTGTGCGGTATTGTTCGCCTTTGGTGCGGCTGTTATATATCCATATATGATGTATGCTTCGATCATCTCTTATTATGAGAGAAAAGGTGTTTCCGGGTACGCATTACAGCAAAAACTTAAAAACTCTGCAAAAGCTTTAGGAGCAGGTATCTTAAAGATCATGTCTAAAATGGGTATCTCTACTATGGCATCATACAGAAACTCTTCATTATTCGATATTATCGGGTTAAGCGACGAGATCTGTACCGAGTGTTTCGCACATGCAAACAACGACCTGGCAGGTCTTGATTACAGCGATATCGAAAAAAGAATAGAGTCAAGACACTTTGAAGCGTTCTTTGACGATAAAACAATGTTCCCTCTTCAAATGGGCGGGTTCTATAAATATATCGACGGCGGTGAATACCACGATTACGGTCCTGAAGTTACAAAAGCTATGCATAACAAAGCTGCAACTTTAACTGAAGATATCTCAGACTTTAAAGGGCTTAAAAAACTTATCGAGAACAGAGGTCAAAAATTCATCAGGGACTTCCTGAAGTTCAACAGTGATAAAAAACCTATCTGTAAAGATGATGTTGAGCCAAAAGAGGATATCTTTAAAAGATTCGCGGCTGCTGCCATGTCTTGTGGGTCTATCTCTATCGAAGCTCACGAAGCGATCGCAACTGCTATGAACACTATAGGCGGTGCATCTAACTCTGGTGAGGGTGGAGAAGATCCTGCTAGATATAATACTATTAAAAACTCAAAGATCAAGCAGATCGCATCAGGAAGATTCGGTGTTACTCCTGGATATCTTGTAAACTGTGAAGAGCTTCAGATCAAACTGGCTCAGGGTGCAAAACCTGGTGAGGGTGGACAACTTCCTGGAGCTAAAGTAACCGAGATGATAGCTAAGCTTAGACATACCACTCCGGGTGTTACGCTTATTTCGCCTCCTCCTCACCATGATATTTACTCTATCGAGGACCTGGCACAGCTTATTTTTGACCTTAAGCAGGTAAACCCTAGCGCGACGATCACGGTTAAACTTGTTTCATCTATAGGTGTGGGAACTATTGCGGCAGGTGTTGCTAAAGCTTATGCTGACAAGATTATTATCTCCGGTGGAGACGGCGGTACGGGAGCTGCTCCTTTAACATCTATTAAATATGCGGGTAACCCTTGGGAACTTGGTCTTTCTGAAGCACATAATGCTTTAAAAGCGAACCACCTAAGAGGTCAGGTTCACCTTCAAACTGACGGTGGATTGAAAACAGGTCTTGACGTTGTTAAAGCTGCTATGTTAGGAGCTGAGTCTTACGCATTCGGTACGGCTGCCTTAACGCTTCTTGGATGTAAGATCCTAAGAATCTGTCATACGAACAAATGTTCTGTGGGTGTTGCTACACAAGATGAAGACCTAAGACATAAATTCAGTGGAACAGTTGACAGGCTTATCTCTTACTTTACTTTCCTTGCAGAAGACGTAAGGGAGATCCTTGCAGCTCTTGGATACTCTAAAATGGAAGATATCATAGGTAGAAGCGACCTTCTTAAAGTTATGGATGATGAGTTTGCACAAAAATTCGACTTCCAAAATATCTTAAGAAGAATAGAGGGTGTTGATACATGCCAGGTTGAATCAAATATCCCGTTTGATAAAAACGAAGAGTCACAAAGACTTCTTAGAAAAGTTATAGGAACTATCGAGAATCCTATGAGACCTGTAACGGTAAGCTCTGAGATCACTAACCTTAACAGAAGTTTCGGTACGTTGACTTCAGGTGAGATAGCAAAAAGATACGGGGATGAAGGATTAGCGGAAGATACTATTACATATAACCTAAAAGGTGTTGCGGGGCAGTCATTCGGTACGTTCCTGTCAAAAGGTATCACTATAAACCTTGACGGTGTGGCAAACGATTACGTAGGAAAGGGAATGAACGGCGGTAAGATAGTTATCAAGCCAAAGCTTCAAGGAAGCCAATACGCAGGTGCGGGTAATACCTGCCTTTACGGTGCTACAGGCGGAAAACTATACGTAAGAGCTACGGTTGGTGAAAGATTTGCAGTAAGAAACTCTGGATGTATCGCGGTAGTAGAAGGTACTGGTGACAGTGCTTGTGAATATATGACAGGCGGTATCGTTGTTATCTTGGGAAAAACAGGTATCAACTTCGGTGCGGGTATGACAGGCGGATTAGCGTTTGTTTACGATAAAGACAGAGAATTTATAGATAATATGAACCAGGAGCTTATCGAAGCACTTAGAATCGATACTGACGATACTGAGTTAGAGAGAATTTATCTTAAAAATACGCTAAGAGATTATGTTTCAGAAACAGAATCTGAAAATGCACAAAATATTTTAGATCACTTTAGATCAGAGATTAGAAACTTCTGGATGGTTAAACCAAAAGATATGAAAGTTTTACCGCTTAATCCGGATGAGGGAGATTAAGAGATATGTTAAATTTTACAAAAGTAGATAGAAACAACCCTTCAAAAAGAGGGGTTATGGAGAGAATTAAAGACTTCAACGAAGTTTATAATGTATTTGATAAGAACAAGGCTGAAGAGCAGGCTGACAGATGTATAGGGTGTGGTGATCCATACTGCCACAATAAATGTCCTTTACATAATATTATCCCTGCGTGGTTAAAACAAACTGCAAGCAAAGACCTTGAACTGGCATTTAATATCTCTAATGAAACTTCACCTTTCCCTGAAATTTTAGGAAGAATCTGTCCTCAGGACGTTCTTTGTGAAGGTGACTGTACATTGAACGATACTCACGGAGCTATCACGATAGGTGCCGTTGAGACATATATCAGTGAAACTGCATTTGAGCAGGGATTGAAGCCTAAGTTCAGCGCAAGCAAGATAGGTAAAAAAGTTGCGATCATAGGAAGCGGACCTGCTGGTATCAGTGCGGCGACATTCCTTTTAAGAGCGGGTGTAAACGTGGATATGTATGAAAGATCGGCAAAAGCTGGTGGTCTTTTAACATACGGGATCCCTGGATTCAAGCTTGACAAACACAGGGTTCAAAGAAGAATCGACTGGCTTGTTGAAGCGGGAATGAACCTGTATACTAACTGTGAAATTGGCCGTGATAAAACTTTTGTAGAGTTAGAGAACAATTATGATGCTATCTTCTTAGGGATCGGTGCTACAAAAGGTAAGAAACCTGGAATAGAAGGGGAAGAAAACGATAACGTATTCCTTGCAATGCAGTTCCTTGGATCTATCCAAAAAAGAAACTTCGGGGAAGACGTGCCTGAGTTTATCGACGTAAAAGATAAAAACGTAGTCGTAATAGGTGGTGGAGATACCGCTATGGACTGTGTTAGAACTTCAGTCAGAGAGGGTGCAAAATCTATCAAGTGTCTTTACAGAAGAGACGAAGCAAATATGCCGGGATCTAAAAAAGAGGTTGTAAACTCCAAAGAGGAGGGTGTTGAGTTCGTATTTAACGTATCACCTAAATCAATAGAGCAAAATGGTGTTAACGTTATCAGAACTGAAATGAGCGAGCCTGATGCAAGCGGAAGACAAAGCGTTAAAGAGATAGAGGGAAGCGAATACCTTGAAGAAGCTGATATCATTATCATGGCTTTAGGTTTTGACCAGGAAGTTCCTTCATTCTTAACAGATGCCGCTTTAGAGCTTGACAAATGGAACGGTATAAAAATAAATGACCATTACCAGACTTCAAACTCCAAGATATATGCAGGCGGTGACTCAGTAAGAGGTGCAGACCTTGCAGTTACTGCCGCAGCGGACGGAAAAGGCGCTGCTGCTGCTATTGTTAAAAACTTAAAGTCTTAAGAGAAACCAAATGGAGCACAGCCAAATCGCATCGTTTCTGCAAAACGGTGCCGATGCGAATACGAAAGACAAAAACGGATTTACCCTTTTGATGAGTTTTTCACAGAAATGTGATCTCTTATCGGTTTCCGACCTGCTTAGATACGGTGCTTCGGTTTCTATGATAGACAATCTGGGATATACCGCGCTTGATTATGCCATTAAAGTGGACTGCCTTGAAGTTGTGGAATACCTGGTTGAACACGGTGCCGTTGTAACGGCGGACAGCTATATGCTGGCGGTTAGAAAAGATAAGAAAACGATAGTTTCTTTTTTTGACAGCTTAGATGCAGATAAACAAGTTTTTTTAAAGAAAAAGAGAACAAGATGAAACTTAAACAAGACAAGATAAAAACCCTCCTTGACGCCTTACCTTATATTAAAGAGTTCAGAAACAAAACAATAGTCATCAAATACGGCGGATCTGCCCAGACATCTCCTGAGTTACAGGAAAAATTCGCACAGGATATAACACTTTTACAGCTTGTGGGTATAAAACCTGTTATCGTTCACGGCGGAGGGGCAAAAATATCTGAAATGCTGAACAAGCTTCAGATCCCTTCGGAGTTCGTTGACGGACACAGGGTTACGTGTGAAGAGAGCATGAGGATCGTTGAGATGGTGTTAAGCGGAGAGATAAACAAGAATATCACTTCGCTTCTGAACTTTCACGGTACAAAAGCCATAGGTATAAGCGGAAAAGACAGCAACTGTATAGAAGCGATACCTAAAGAGGGCGGTAAGTTCGGTTTTACCGGTGATGTTACATCTATTAATTATCAGGTTCTGGAAGATCTTATCGAAGAGGGATTCGTGCCTGTTATTGCTCCTATTGCAAACAGCGCCAAACCAAACCACCCGGGCTTTAATATAAATGCGGATATCGCTGCATCAAAAGTCGCAATAGCGTTAAAAGCAAACAAGGTATTGTTCTTGACTGACACGAAAGGTGTTCTTGACAAAGAGGGTGAACTTTTGAATTCTCTTGATAAAGAGGATGTTGATGCATACAAAGCGGACGGTACGATCGCAGGGGGTATGATACCAAAAGTTGACAGCTGTGTAGACGCTATTTACAACGGCGTTAACAAAGCGCATATCATAGACGGTAGGGTAGAGCACTCTATCTTGTTAGAACTGTTTACAAGCGACGGTATCGGTACCCAGTTTTTACAAAAAGATTAAAGTTAAGGAATATTACAAATGAGTTTTATAGAAACAAGAGGAAATGACGGAGTAAGACCTGCGGAGGTTGAGTTTTCAGATGCTATATTAAATCCAAGTTCATCTTTCGGCGGTCTTTATGTGCCTAAGCAGATACCTTTTTTGGGTGAAGAGTTTTTAACTGCACATATTGACAAAAGCTACAAAGAGCTTGCTTTTGACATCTTAAAAGCATTTAAGATAGATATAGACGACGAAACCATAAACGAGGCTTTGAACCTGTACGACAAGTTTGACGACAATACAAATCCTTCTCCTGTGGTAAAGATCAAAGAGAATCTTTTTGTAAACGAGCAGTACCACGGGCCTACCAGGGCTTTTAAAGATATGGCATTACAGCCGTTCGGGCATATTTTAAGCGCAATTGCAAAAAGAAGAGGGGAAAAATACCTTATCCTGGCTGCAACAAGCGGCGATACGGGTCCAGCGGCGCTTAATACCTTTAAGAACAAAGAGGGTATCAAGGTTGTTTGTCTTTATCCTCACGGAGGAACAAGCGACGTTCAAAGACTGCAGATGGTAACTGAAGACGGGAAGAACCTGAAAGTAATAGGTATCAACGGTAATTTCGACGATGCACAGACTGCATTGAAATCGCTTCTCGGGTCTGAGAGCTTTAAAAAAGAGCTTGAAAATGACGGTATAAAATTAAGTGCGGCGAACAGCGTGAACTTCGGTAGGATCATTTTCCAGATCGTTTACCATTTCCAAAGCTACCTTGAGCTTCTAAGACAGGGTGAGATAAAACTTGGTGAGAAAATATATATAAACGTCCCAAGCGGGAACTTCGGTAATGTCCTAGGGGCTTATTATGCTCAAAAAATGGGGCTTCCCGTTGAGAAACTTCTTGTATCTTCAAACGAGAACAATATCCTTACACAATGGCTTACTCTGGGTATTTACGATATCAGGGGCAAAGAGCTGAAGCTTACTAAATCTCCTGCAATGGATATCTTGAAGTCCTCGAACATCGAAAGGGTTATTTACGATATCTGCGGTGCCTTTAGAACCAAAGAACTTATGGACTCTTTAAATGAAAAAGGTTACTTTGAGCATACCAAAGTTGAACTTGAAGCGCTGCAGAAATATTTCAGCGCTACATACAGTGACGATGCGTACGGTCTTAAAACGATCAAAGAGTATGTCGATAACGGATATCTTATGGATCCCCACACTGCAACCTGCATAAAAGGGTATGAAGAGCTGGCTGTGAATAAAGATCTTAAAACTGTTATCTATTCAACTGCGGAGTGGACCAAGTTCTCCCCTACGGTTTTAAATGCTCTTAATGAAGATGACAAGAAATATTCAGACAAAGAGGCTTTGGAGACTATATCTTCAAAACTTGATCTTCCGATCCCCTCTGTTATTGAAAGTTTGTTTGAAGCGGAAATCCTGCATAATACTATTATAGATATAGATAAACTTGAAAGTGAAATAGTAGAGTTCCTGAAAAACTAAAAAGGTTAATAGATGTTACGACCTGAAGATTGTAAAGATATTTCAATATTGTATGTTGAGGATGACGAATCCGCAAGAACAGCCACTGTAAAGATACTTGGCAAGCTTTTTAAAAACCTTACCGTCGCCGTTGACGGCGAGGACGGTTTTGAAAAGTACCGGGACAACGATATTGACATAATCATTACAGATATCAATATGCCTAAACTTAACGGTATAGATATGCTTCAGAAGATCAAAGAGATCGATCCTTATTTCTATGCCATAGTTCTTACGGCATATTCCGACCGGGAAAACTTTATGGCTACGATAAGCCTTGGGGTCAGGGGTTATATTACAAAGCCTATTAATATAGGGCAGCTTCTTGAATCTTTGGAAGTGGGTGTTGATTTTATCAATAAAACCAAAGAGCTTAATATCCTAAAACAGTACAAAGATATTGCCGATAAAAGCGCAATCGTATCAAAGACGAATCCAAAAGGTGAAATTACATATGTCAATGACAAGTTCTGCCAGATCTCAGGATATGAGAGAGAAGAACTTATCGGGAAGAATCACAGGATATTAAGGGATCCCGATACCTCAGAGGATCTTTTTAAGCAAATGTGGAAAGAGATATCTTCAAAAAGGGAATGGCACGGTCAGCTTAAAAATATAGCAAAAGACGGAACCAGCTATTATGTAGATGCCTTGATAGCTCCTATTTTCGATGAAAAAGGAAAGATCGTCGAGTATATGGGCTTAAGAAATGAGATAACCGAGCTTATTGATCCTAAAAAACAGCTCATAGACAAGATCAAGACCTGTAACCATCCTGTTTTAATTATGGTAAGGATCGATAATTTCCAAATATTGGAACATCTGTATGATGAAAGTGTTCTGGATGATATGTTATCTGTTTTCCACAAGATGCTTAATCTTTATATTCCCGATGGTCTAAATATTGACTCTATCTTTAATCTGGGAGAGGGAGAATTCGCTCTTTTACAGATACATCAAAAAGAACAGCTGAGTGCTTCGCAGCTGGATATTCTTTTAAGAAAATTTTTAAAGAATATAGAAGAGGGAATAATAGTCGTTGACGAATATGAATTCGAACTTCCTGCAATTATCAGCTTTTCAAATGAAAAAGATGATATTTTTGAAAATACTAAATACGGACTTGAAAAAGCAAAAGAGAAAAAGGTAGATATAGTTTTTGCAAACGAGATAACCAAGCAGTTAAAAGAGATGGCTCTTAATAACTCTAAAACCATAAAAATGATCCAAAAAGCAATTGCCGATAATAGGATAATTTCTCATTTCCAGCCGATTATCAATAATAAAACCATGCAGATAGAAAAATATGAATCTTTGGTAAGGCTTATAGATGAGGATGGTAAACTTATCTCACCTTTCTTTTTCCTTGATGTTGCAAAAGAGACAAAATATTATAACCAGATCACAAGTATAGTTATAGACAACTCTTTTGAGGCTTTGGAAAAAACGGATAAAGAGATATCCATAAACCTTTCCGCCCTTGATATAGAGGATCTGGAGCTTAGAAACAAGCTTATAAACCTGGTAATGTCAAACTCCCACAACTCCCACAGGCTTGTTTTCGAGCTTTTGGAGGATGAAGAGGTGAAAGACTTCGAAGTGGTGAAAGATTTTATTTCTTTGGTTAAAACATTCGGGGTAAAAATTGCCATTGACGACTTCGGTGCAGGCGTTTCAAACTTTGAGAGGCTCCTTGATTTCCAGCCCGATATTTTAAAGATCGATGCCTGTTTGATCAAAAATATAGACAAAGATAAATACAGCCGTGATGTTGTGGAAACGATCCAGCTGTTTGCCTGGAAGCAGGATATAAAGACCGTTTCTGAATTTGTCGCAACAGAAGAGATACTCCAAACGGTAAAAGATATAGGGATCAATTATTCCCAAGGATTCCTTCTTGGCAAGCCGGAAGAATTAAAATAGGGATTTATCCCTCCCTGTGCTTTATCCAGATATCCAGAAAATCTTCCCTGCTTAAAACTTCGGCCCCAAGATCCAGCTTGTACTGCATATAAGGATGCCCCAGGTTCCAAAAAGCAAAACCCTCTTTTTCAAGGTATTGTGCCAGTAAGGTTAATTGCAGCTTTCCGTAGTTGTTGTATCTTTTATCTTTCTCTTTGAATCCGGTTAGGCTGGTATAGGTCCTGCCTATAATATATCCTATCTCCCCCGCTGCCAGATCGCCTGTCTCATTGTCATAAAGGGCGAAGCTTGTAAGCTTGAAATTCTTTTCCCGGTTGAAGTTCTCGTATATGTTTCTAAGCATCTTTTCATACTCTCCTTCAAGCCAGGGATTTTCATGGGTATGGATGATCTTCTTTAAGATTTCGTGAAAATCGCTATTTTCCTTGAAAGTGTAGTTCCCCCTTTTATTTAAAAGTTTTTTCACTTTTTTGGAGATATGCAGGTTCTTAAAATCTAAAACGGCATATTCAAACTGTATCTCGGGCAGCAGAAAATAGCTGCCGTTTATCTTGTCGCTCACGCTTATAAATCCGGCACGGGCAAGCTTTATATAAAAAGAGGGGCTGAAATCGTCGCTGTAATAATAGTTCAACTTTTTGTTTGGATAGATAAAGTCAAATAGAACATGCCGGTCGTTAATATCGTCGGGGCTTAGATAATATATTTTGTTTTCCATTTTATTATTATAGTGTAATTTTCATAAGCCCTTTTTTTATTAAAAGAACTTATAATAGTATTTAATAATAAAATAAGTGACATATTCTTAAACCTATACTTTGGTATAGTAGCAAAAATATGGAAAAAGTGTTATAATGTAATAAAAATGTAATAAAATGAATATTAAAGGGAAAGGGTTTATATTAATGGATAATATGAAAACTATATTGGTTGTAGATGATACGGAAGCTAATATTAATACATTGATGGAACTGCTGGACGAGAAATACGATATCCTGGCTTCCTTGGACGGTGAAGGGGCTTTGGAGCTTGTAGAGGAAGAGAAAGTGGATTTGATCCTTTTGGATATCATGATGCCCGGAATCGACGGTTTTGAGGTGTGCCGAAGATTAAAAAGCAATTCACAAAGCAAGGATATACCGGTGATATTTATCACTGCAAAAACAGATGAGGATTCCATAGAGACCGCATACGAGATAGGGGGAGTCGATTATATCAGCAAACCTTTCAGGGCCAGGGAGGTTCTCTCAAGGATAAATACCCACCTCTCCCTCTCAGAACAGAAATCTATCTTGGAAAAGAACCTGAAGCAGAACATATTCCTTTTAAACCAATACAAGGATGTCGTGGATATAAGCACCATAGTTTCGAAAACAGACTTAAAAGGAAAAATCACCTATGTAAACGATGCTTTCTGCAAAGTGTCCGGTTATTCAAGGGATGAGCTTATAGGGAAACAGCATAATATAGTAAGGCATCCCGATACACCTACATATATATACAAAGATATGTGGGATACCATAAAAAATAAACAGGTCTGGCACGGCGAGGTGAAAAACCTTAAAAAGGACGGAGGATATTATATCGTCCAAAGCATAGTGATGCCCATACTTGATTCCCACGGCGAGATAGAGGAATATATAAGCGTCAGGCATGATATCACAGATATTTACGATCTTCAAAAAGAGATAGAAGATACGCAAAAAGAGGTTGTTTTCACCATGGGTGCCATAGGGGAAACAAGAAGCAAAGAAACGGGGAACCATGTAAAAAGGGTTGCCGAATACTCAAGGATACTTGCAAAACATGCAGGATTAAGCGAAGAGAATATAAACCTCCTTGTGGATGCCTCCCCTATGCACGATATAGGAAAGGTTGCGATCAGCGACGATATCCTCCATAAGCCGGGAAGGCTTGACGAAAAAGAGTTTGATATAATGAGAACTCACGCGGAGCTTGGGTACAAGATGCTAGGGCACTCAAACAGGCCCCTTTTAAAGACAGCGGCAACGGTAGCTTTCGAACACCATGAAAGATGGGACGGTACGGGTTATCCGCGATACCTTAAAGGGGAGGAGATCTCCATAGAGGGGAGGATAACCGCTATAGCGGACGTATTTGATGCCCTTGGAAGCGACAGGGTCTATAAAAAGGCATGGGAAGATGAGAAGATCATAGATTATTTTAAAGAGGAAAGGGGGAAACAGTTCGATCCGAACCTGGTCGATATATTCTTTGCAAACCTGGAAGAGTTCCTAAGCATAAGGGAACGTTTCAAAGATGTTTAGAGCTGTACTCTTATTAAGTCTTTGAAAAGGGTAAGAACCGATGTATACGAAATTTGCAGAATCTATAGGGAGATGTTTTGAAAGAAGTTATTGCATGAACTTGAAACTAATGCTTTTTTTATTGTTTATTGTTTTAAATATAATCACATATACAATTACGGAGATAAACAAATCGGAGAGGATAGAGATATCTCTGAAGTCAAGTCTGAATGAAATTAAAAATGATTATAAGAGTATCCAATATCAGCAAAACATCGTTGTACAGAATACCATTGAGTATATAAATCAAAATATGATGGATATTTTAAACAAATTGCCCGATTCCACGGAAGGGGAAAAAGAATCTTTAAGAAAAGAGCTTTACCAAAGGCTGCTTTTTAAATATGAACAGCTCAAAAAAAATGGGGTATACCAGTTTCAGTTCTGCCTTCCTAATAACAGGTCTTTTTTAAGGATGCACAAGCCTGAAAAATACGGCGACGACCTAGGCAGCATAAGATACAGTTTCGAACATACCAATAAAACAAAAAAGCCCATTGAAGGTTTTGAAGGGGGTAGGACCACCCACGGTTTAAGATACGTAAGGCCCTTGTTTGACAAGAACGGGAATTACCTGTGTGCGGTGGAAGTCTCTTTTTCAAGCAGCTATGTGCAAAATTATCTGACTACAATGAGCAATTTGCATTCTCATTTTCTGGTGAATAAAAGTGTTTTTAATGTGAACTTATGGAATTCGAAAGAGTTAAATTCAAAATATATGGAATCTGCAGAAAACGACCAATATATGCTCCTTCTTACTGACCAGCACAAAAAAGATATATGCGTGGTGGATAATAGAACCAAGCTTCAATCATATAAAAAAGAGATAAGAGAAAAGATGGAGCAGGGGATACCTTTTAGTATTTTTGTTGAGCATGATAAAAAAGAACATTATGCGTTTATTTATTCCAAGGATCATATTGACGTGATCTCATTTTTACCTATAAGAGACACGAAAGATAAAGTTTCGGCATGGATAGTTTCCTATAATGTGGATGATTTTATATATATGACACTCTTTGGTGTTGAGATTGTACGAATTGCATCATTTTTTATATTTCTGATTTTTGTATTTTTGGCTTACAAGGTTTTTAACCAGAAAAAAGAGCTTGAAAACAGTGTTTCCCAGAAAACAAAAGAGCTTAGCTCTTTATCTTCAAAACTGAAATATTATATTAGCTCCATACAGTCTATTTTAGTTGTACTTGATAAAAAAGGGAATATCACTTTGATAAACCCTGCAGCTTCCAAGCTTCTGGGCTTTGAAGAAGATGAACTGCTTGGTAAAAACTGGTTTGATATATGCCTGCCCAAGACTGAAGGGGAAAAAGAGCTTGGCAAGTATCTTGATCAGATCGAGGGCAATAAAGAATCCGCCATTGAGTATTTTGAAAACAATATTTTAACTAAAGATGGAAAGACAAAGCATATTGCCTGGCAGAGTGCATATCTGTACGATGAAGATGGAAATATGACAGGTATCCTAAGCTCCGGTATGGATATCACCGAGCAAAATAAATTAAAAAGGCTTATCGAGTACCAGAAAAACATTATCGAGGGGCAGATAAAAGTGGCAATAGCGGAAAGGGACAGAGCCAAAGAGTTTGCAAAAGCCAAAGGGGAATTCCTTGCCAATATGTCCCATGAGATAAGGACACCTTTAAATGCGATCATCGGCTTTATTGAACTCTTAAGGGAAAAAGAAACCGACAGTGAGAAAAAGAAATATCTTGAGGTGGTAAACAGTTCCAGCAACAATCTTCTGGAGATAATCAACGATATCCTTGATTTCTCGAAAATCGAAAGCGGTAAATTATCCATTGATAATATAGATTTCAACCCCGTAGAAGAGTTCAAGGTCACCAAAAGGCTCTTTAAGGCAAAAGCCGCTCAAAAAGGGGTGAATCTCTATGTAAGTTACAGTGAGCTTCCAAAATCCCTCAACGGGGATATCCTAAGGATAAAACAGGTCTTGAACAATCTTATAAGCAATGCCGTGAAATTTACCCATGAAGGGAATAGTATCTATCTTGATATTGAATATATGGACGGCTTTTTAAAAGCGAAGGTTAGAGACGAAGGGATCGGGATATCCAAAGAGTACCTGGAAACGATTTTTGATAAATTTTCCCAGGAAGACACCTCCACAACCAGGAAATACGGAGGTACGGGGCTTGGGCTTGCCATATCTTTCGAGCTTGTAAAACTGATGGGAGGAGAGTTAAAAGTAAAAAGCGAACCGGAAAAAGGGAGCGAATTTTATTTCTCCATACCTTTGGAGGAAGGCTCAGAGATTGAAAGTGTAGAGATCGAAGATATCAGGATCGGGAAACTCAAAGGGAAAATACTTTTAGCCGAAGACAACGAGGCAAACCAGATGTTCATGGAGATCGTGCTTAAAAAGATGGGGCTTGGTTTTGATATTGTAAACGACGGACTTGAAGCTGTGGATGCTTTTAAAAGAAACGCTTACGATCTTCTGTTGATGGATGAGAATATGCCCAATATGAACGGCATAGAGGCATCTAGAAAGATCATCGGGTACGAGAATGAAAAGGGGATAAAACATATTCCCGTTATCGCATTAACGGCAAATGCCTTAAAAGGGGACAGGGAAAGATTTCTTGAAGCGGGTATGGATGAATATTTGAGCAAGCCTGTTGATATGAAAAAACTTTACAAGACCTTATCGAAATATCTTGAACAGGACAATGATGCAGATAAAAGCACTGAGACCGGGGCAGGCACTCTGCCCGAGTTTGAGACCCTGGATAAAGAGTATGCCCTGAATCTTGTAATGGGGATGGAAAACGCCCTGATCGAGATACTAAAAGGGATAGTGAAATTCAAAGGGGTAGAATACGAAAATCTGGATGACCAGGAGTTCAAAAGAACTATCCATTCCCTAAAAGGGCTTACCGCAAGTGCGGGGGCGCTGGCTTTAAGCGCTTTGGCCAAAGAGATCGAGCAGAGCATGGACAGAAACAGGCTGCCCGAGCTTATAAGGGAGCTGAACAAGCTTATTGAAGAGATCGAACAGAAGATCATGGACAAGGATCTTGAAAAACAGAATATAACGGTAGAGAAAAAAGATGAACTGTTTTTGGCATTGAAAGAGGCTTTGGAAACAAAAAGGGCGAAAAACTGCAAACCTGTTATCGAAGAGCTTGAAAGATATAATCTTGACAAGGAAGACCTAAGTGTGTTTGAAAAGGTCAAAGAACTGAGTTCAAAGTTCAAATTCAAACAGGCCCTGGAACTGCTGCAATACAATGGAAAGGCTGATCTATGAAATATATCCTTAATATAGTTTTTATTTTTTCTTTTATATTTAATTTTCTTTACGCAAAAGAGACCAGGAATCTGCTGCTTCTATCCAGTTATCACCAGACCCTTCCCTGGACCGAGGAATATACAAATGGGGTAAAAAACTTTATTGCAGCCCAGGAGCTTTACGGGATAGAACTTTACCAGGAATATATGGAAAATATAAGATTAAGGGATGATTTTGACGAGAAGCTGTGGCTTGACTATCTGAAAAGGAAATATAAAAACGTAAGGATCGACGCCCTGCTGGTGGATTCAAGTTATGGGACTGATTTCCAGGTCAGGCATGCACATGGGATATTCGGCGATATACCTGTCGTGGTGTTTGCAAAGAACTCCTATATAAAAGAAACCGGGAAAAACTATTTTTTCTTCCAAAGCCAGATAGGCAGAGCTGTTGAAAAAACTGTCGCCCTGGCGCTTGAACAAAATCCAAAAAGCAGAAAAATAGTCGTTCTATGCAATGATGAAACAAGCTCCAAAGATATTACTGCACTTATTAAAAGAAAGGTTTCCTTGTATAAGGGGTACAAAGTAGAATTGCTTAAAAATCTCTCAATAGAGCAATATAAAAAACATATAGCAGGCCTAAAAGATGATACTGTTTTGTTTTTTACCTTGATGACCAAGGATAATAATAGCAGACCCTTTATCCCTAAAAAAGTTATAACGGAACTCTCAGAAGTCTCGAATGTTCCCGTATATACTTTTTATTCTACCCTTTTGGGTACAGGGGCTCTGGGGGGAAACACGTTTGATGCAAAGACCATAGGGTATTCCATGGCGGAAGCGGCCGTTGATTTTATGAAAAATGGTTCTTTTAAACAACAATATCCTTCAAACAAGGTTATCTTTGACCATAATGCCATGGCAAGGTTCGGGATCGAAGAATCTACTTTGCCCGAAAATTCACTTATCCTGAACAGGAAACCGACCGTGTTCGAGTTTTACAAAAAAGAGATATTGTTGTTTATTTCAAGTCTGGTGCTTATTATGTTCCTGGCTGTTTACTTGTATCTGACAAATCTGAAACTGAACAGGTCAAGGGAGAAGATAAAAAACAAGAACTCGGAACTTCTCCAGGAGAAGCTGCTGCTTAGAACGATCATAAACTCTATTCCCGTAAGGGTTTTCTGGAAAGACCGTGAGGGTATTTACCTGGGAGCCAATAAGGCGTTTTTAGGGGATGCCTCACTGAAAAAAGAATATGAGCTTATAGGAAAGAATGATTTTGATATGGTTTGGGCGAATGAAGCCGGGCTTTACAGAAAAGACGACAGTGAGGTTATGGAGCATGATAAGCCCAAACTCCATATTATCGAGGAACAGACCCAGGAGAACGGGAAAAAAGTGATCGTGGATACCTCCAAGGTTCCCCTTAAAAATATAAGGAACGAGATCATAGGGATGATAGGGGTTTACCAGGACGTCACCGAACATATGCAGCTTTCCAAAGAGCTTGAGGAACTGAATAAGAACCTGGAGAAAAAAGTGGAAGAGAGTACAAAAGAGATCTCTTTGATAAAAGACCAATATGAAAAGTTCATAAGCAATATAGGAAACGAGTTTCTTATCTATGCGTTTATCCCGGGGACTAAGATAGTAACTTATGTCAGCCATGCGGTTGAAAAAATATTTGAATTGAAACATGAGGAAGTGATAAACAGATCCTGGGGCAAATCGATAAACTGGACTAAAAAAGGACTGGATAGAAATGTCAAGAGTTATGTGGATATATGCGGAGGTATCATAGAGTCTGATTATTTTGAAACCGAATTTATTGCCCCATCGGGTGAACTGAAAACCTGCAACGTTTACTCTTACCCCATAAAAAACAACAAGGGGGAGATCATTGAGATCCAGGGGATCATCGAAGATATCACTCCACAGAAAAAAGCAGAGCAGGAGCTGATCGAGCAGAAAGAGAAAGCTGAAAGAGCGACAGAGATAAAAAGCGAGTTCCTGGCAAATATGTCCCATGAGATCAGAACTCCTATGAACGGGATCATAGGTATGGCGCATCTTGTTTTAAAAACAGATCTTGACCTGAAACAAAGGAATTATATCAATAAGATCCACAGTTCCGCAAATATACTGCTTGGGATCATAAACGATATTCTGGATATCAGCAAGATAGAAGCGGGTAAAATGGAGATAGAAAAGGAAAAATTCGATCTTTTCAAAGTAATAAAAGATGTGATAACCCTGATAAAACTTAAAGCGGAGGACAAAAAGCTTGACGTGGCAATCGAATATGACCCCAACCTAAGCAGTGAATTTTTGGGAGATGCCCTTAGGATAAACCAGATACTTATAAACCTTTTAAGCAATGCGGTGAAATTTACCGACCGGGGAGAGATCGGTCTTAGGGTGAAAAAAGCTGGTGAAGACAGGGTAAGGTTCGAGGTTACGGATACGGGAATAGGTTTGACGGAAGAGCAGATGCTTAAGCTGTTCAGGTCATTCTCCCAGGCAGACAGCAGTACGAGCAAAAAATACGGTGGGACGGGGCTTGGACTTGCCATATCCAAAAAACTGGTAGAGCTGATGAACGGCAAGATCTGGGTAGAGAGCAAACTTGGGGAGGGAAGTTCCTTCAAGTTTGAGATAGAGCTGCTTGAAAATAAGGATAAAATAGCAAAATACTCGGTCTTTAATGATAAGAAGGTTCTTATAGTAGACGACAGCCGGACATGGCTTGATATCCTAAGCCAGCTGATGAGCAGTTTCGGTGTCGATATAGATACAGTATTAAGCGGCAAAGAGGCGATCGAGGTGCTTGAAAAATATCCGCATGAATATGATCTTGTACTTGTGGACTGGAATATGCCCGAACTTAACGGTATAGAAACATGCAGGATCCTTGAGGAGAAACTGGATATTGACCTGAATAAGATTATCCTTATAAGCGCAAATACCCTTGATGATATTAAACTTGAAATAGGGGAGCACCAGATAAACCATTATATCCATAAGCCGGTAAATCCACAGATATTCTATAATATGCTTGAAGAGATATTCACAGGAAGAACAGGTAAAGAGGAGACTTCCGTTCTAGAGAGGGGAGGTAATCTTGAAAAGCAAATAAGAACCCTCAAAGGGAGCAGCATATTGCTTGTGGAGGATAATGAGATAAACCAGGAGATAATCCTGGATCTTCTGGAAAACAGCGGAATAAACATAGATACGGCAAATGATGGTTTTGAAGCGGTCAAAAAGTTTGAAAAAAGCAGTTACGAACTGATCCTGATGGATATACAGATGCCGGTACTTGACGGCTATGAAGCGACAAAAGAGATACGAAAAACAGACAAGCAGATACCTATTATAGCGTTAACGGCAAACGCCATGAAAGAGGATAGTGAAAAAACAAGAGAAGCGGGGATGAACAGGCACCTTAACAAGCCTATCGAGGTGGAACAGCTGTTCCTGACCCTGCTTGAGTTCATACCCAAAAAAACAGATATAACGCAAATAAGCCCCGTTGAAAAAAGGGAACAAAGTAGCGAGCTTCCTGAGTTCGAGACCTTTGACAAAGAGTATGCCCTGAATCTGGTAATGGGCAAAAAAAGTGCTTTTATGCAGATATTAAAAGGGATAAAACAGTTTAAAGATATAGAATTCTCCACTCTTGGGGATGAAGAGTTCAAAAGGACGATGCATACAGTAAAAGGCTTAAGTGCCTCCTTGGGAGCTTCCAGCCTTAATGAACTCTCAGAAGAGATGGAACAAAGCCTGAACAGGGATATGCTTCCCCGATTTAAAGAAGAGCTTTACAGGATCATAGATGAGATAGAGAATAAGCTGCCTGAAAAAAAAGCAGATAAAAAAGAGATAAGCAAAGAGGAAAGGGATCAAATGTTCGAACGCCTGAAAGAAGCGGTTGAGACCAAAAGGGCAAAAAACTGCAAAATGGTTATTGAAGAATTAGAAAAGTATAATTTGGATGAAAAGGATACTGAATTGTTCGGGCAGATCAAGGGCCTGATATTCAAATTCAAATTTAAGCAGGCGAAGGAGTTGTTTTGAAATATAGAGGAACAATATCAAAGATATTCAACAAAGATATTCAAAGGGTAGTTTATGGATAATAGGTCTTTCTCTTTAAATCACATCTTGTCCAACCACTTTTTAAGATATTCCCTTATCCCTATTTTTATAATAGAGATTTCCCTGCTGCTGTTATATTTTACGATCAACGTATATATATACAACCAAAACACCATAACTTTAAAACAGGATGCTTTAAAGGACAGTTCGGAACTTTTAAATTACGAAAGCGATAAAATAGACCAGGTATTGTCAAAAGTAACTATGTTGGCAACAACCATGCAAAAACAGCATGAACGGATATTGTCTGATCCCCGGAATTTCAATATAAGCAAGACTCCCAAATTCAATGTAGCGCCTAACGGGGTATTCTATAAAGAGTCAAAAGAGGGGGCAAGCCTCTATTATTCATCCAAGACCCAAATAGGGGAAAATGAGAGAAACAAAGCGGTTATAACCGAGGCAATGGATCCCCTGCTTAAAGATATAGTCGACCTCAATCCAAATATTGTGGCTTCCTATTTCAACAGTTATGACAATATGAACAGGCTTTACCCTTTTATCGACAAGGTTTACGAGCAATACGGCGAGCATATAAACATGGAAGATTACAACTTTTACTTCCTTGCGGATGAAAGGCACAATCCTTTAAAAAAACCTGTCTGGACAGACGCCTACCTGGATCCTGCCGGGAACGGGTGGATGATCTCATGTATAGTTCCCGTATACAACAAAGGTTTCCTGGAAGGGGTAAGCGGGCTTGATATAACAATAGAGAATTTCGTATCCAATATTCTGGACACAAAGCTTCCCTACGATGCCAAGATGTTTTTGATCGATAAAAACGGTATGATACTTGCCATGCCCCAAAGCATAGAAAAGCTTCTGGAGCTTGAGGAGCTGAAAAAACACACCTATACCGATGTGATCACCCAGACGGTGACAAAGCCTGAAGAGTACAATATATATAAAAATGAAAGCCCGTTCGGGGAGCAGTTCAAAGATATGCTTCTAAATGAAAAATCAAGCTCGGAGCTTGTGATCAATGATGAAAGATATATAATAATGAACCGTGATATCAAGGAGACAAAGTGGAAGCTGATGATAGTCCTGGACGAGAAAAAGATATTTGCGACTATTTACGAGCTGAAAACATTGTCCGATAAGATAGGTTATATGGCCATAGCCTTGATGGCTCTTTTTTATATGCTGTTCTTTTATTTTCTGTTTAAAAAGACAAGAAAAGTTTCAAACGAGATCGTTGCTCCGTTGGAGGAGCTTACGGAGCAGACTTCCCAGGCAACGGACGTAAACAATATACTTGAACCCATAGATACCGATATCAAGGAGATAAACACCCTAAGCCGTAATTTCTCCGACATGGTGAACAAGCTGAATCATGCTACAAAGGCCAAGTCTGAATTTCTGGCAAATATGTCCCATGAGATAAGAACCCCTATGAACGGTATTTTGGGGATGCTTCACCTTGCCTTGAAAACAAAACTGGACGATACCCAGAAAAATTACCTGAACAAGATAAACACTTCGGCCAACTCACTTCTTGAGATAATAAACGATATCCTGGATATCAGCAAGATAGAAGCGGGAAAACTCCAGATAGAAAAAAGCAATTTCGACCTTCTAAAACTGGTTAAAAGCGTGATAAGTATCATAGATACAAGGGCAAGTGCCAAAAATCTGAAGCTGGAGGTCCATTACGGCAATGACGTAGGGAGAAGTTTTTACGGGGACAGCTTGAGGTTAAGCCAGATACTTACGAACCTTCTGGGAAATGCGATAAAATTCACCCACGAGGGGGAAGTGTCGCTTCTTGTAAAGAAACAGGACAACGGGATGGTTAGGTTTGAGATAAGGGATACGGGAATAGGCTTAAGTGAAGAGCAGATGGGCAAACTGTTCCAGTCGTTTTCCCAGGCAGACAGCAGTACCACCAAAAAATACGGAGGTACGGGTCTCGGGCTTGCCATATCAAAGCAGCTTGTTGAACTGATGAACGGCAGGATCTGGGTGGAGAGCACCCTAGGGGCAGGGAGTACCTTTATATTTGAAATAGAACTGGAAAAACTGACGGATGAGCAGCGTTATCTTGATCTTGGGGAAAAAGCAGACCAAGAGGAGGATCTGCAGAAAGAGATAAAAACGCGCAAAGGGAGCAGGGTCCTTTTGGCCGAAGACAATGAGGTGAACCAGGAGATAATCGAGGCGATATTTGAAAACAGCGGGATAGATATAGATATAGCTTCAAACGGTGCGGAAGCTGTGGAAAAACACGGGCAGAACAGTTATGATATGATCCTGATGGATATACAGATGCCGGTACTTGACGGCTATGAAGCAACAAGGCAGATAAGGGAAACCGACAAAGATATACCTATTATCGCGTTAACGGCAAATGCTATGAAAGAGGATCTTGAAAAAACGAAAGAGGCAGGGATGAACAGGCACCTTAACAAGCCTATAGAGGTGGAGCAGCTGCTTCTTGCCATATTGGAGTATATCTCAAAGAAAACGGATATTATCGAAGAAAACGAGCCGGAAACAAAGGTTCCGGATATAAAGCTTCCCGAGTTCAGCACTTTTGACAAAGAGTACGGCTTAAAACTTGTAATGGGCAAAAAGGGAACCTTTCTTCAGATATTAAAAGGGATGGTGAAATTTAAAGATATAAACTATTACCAGCTTGACGACGAAGAGTTTAAAAGGACGATGCATACCATAAAAGGCTTGAGCGGCTCTCTTGGGGCGTTTGAGCTGAACGGGCTGGCAAAAAAGATGGAAGATACCCTGGACAGGGAGATGCTGCCTGGATTCATTGAGCTGTTTAATGCCATTATTGAAGAGATAGAGCAGAAGCTTCCCGAAAAACCAAAAGAGAAAAAAGATATAAGCAAAGAGAAAAGGGATGAACTGTTCGGTAGATTGAAAAGTGCACTGGAAACAAAAAGGGCAAAGAACTGCAGGCCCGTAATGGAAGAGCTTGAATATTACAATCTTGATGAAGAGGACGGCAGGCTTTTCGAGCAGTTGAAAGAGCTTGTAACGAAATTCAGGTTTAAGCAGGCCCTGGAGCTGTTTTAGTCTCAAAAGCTTTTTACAACCCATTCTTTTGAATAAATTATAGTATAATTACCCAAATCTATTCAGGATATTAAGTTGGAAAAAAGAAGAGTTGAATTCGGTAAAAGGTCGCCGGGTAAAAAAGATACCGTCTTTCTGGTCATCTATGTTGAAGAGATATCCCCCTGGAAATACTTCAAAGACCAGACCCATATAAAATGCCCGGCAATCATTATGATCGACAGATGGGACGGTCGCATGGGACTCCCGGGAGGAGGAGTGGAAGAGGGGGAATCCCTGAAAGAGGCTTTAAAGAGGGAGATAAAAGAGGAAATAGGGATAACCATAAAAGAGGAAAAGCTTATCCCCCTGGCATCTTTTGAGTGGAAGATCATAAGCCACACCTTTGCCCTTAGACTGACCGAGATTGAGTTCCTGCATATCTATTACCATATACTGAACAATTTCTCAAGATCGATCCTGAACCACTCTTATGAGGAGGGCAGCGACGACAGCCATTTCCTCTCGGAAATTACGGGGATAAAGATAGTTCCCATCTTGAACCATAATAAAAAAGGGATAGACGAGTTTATGAAAAACAACTTCGCAGGCTGCGGGAAGGATGACCTGGAGGTTTTTTTATACGAGTTCTTAAAAGCTGAGGGGATAGAGATACTAAACTCCTAAAAGCTTTTAAAGCCTCTTATGCCACTTTCTTCCTGAACATCCAGGTAGCCCCGCTTAAAGATATAAGCCCAAGTATGAGCATAGGTGTTATAAGCTCGATCGCTATATCAAAGCCTATATCTTTTAGATATACCCCTTTTAAAAGTATCAGAAAATATTTTAATGAAACTATATCCGTAAAGGGTATAAGCCACTGGGGCATATTTTCTACGGGAGTTGCAAAGCCCGACATCAGGATATAAGGGACCAAAAGCACGAACGCTCCAAGGATCCCCTGCTGCTGGGTCGATACGACGGAGGATATAAAAAGCCCAAGCCCAACGATGGAAAATAAAAAAGAGGTTACCCCTAAGAAGAGTATAAGAACCGAACCTGTAAAAGGAACCCCGAAGCCCAGGATCGAAATGGCAAATATCACCGCCGCTTCAATTATGCTTATGATAAGGGGAGGGATGGTCTTGCCTATAATAAGCGAGGTTGATGAAAGGGGTGTCATAAGCATCTGATCAAAAGTCCCAAGCTCCCTCTCCCTTGCTATGGAAAGGGCGGTAAGGATAAGGGCTACTATCATCGAGATACTTCCTATGAGATTCGGTACTATCCACCAGAAGTTGTCAAGGTTTGGATTATAAAGGTTCCTGTTTACGATGGTTTTCTGCTGCAGGGTGATATCCCCGAATACCATATTCACGGCATTTTGTATATACCCTTCGGTGATCTGGGCAGTGTTGGATTTCCTTCCGTCGGCTATTATCTGTATGGTGGCTTTTTTTCGTGTCTGAATATCTTTTGCAAACTCCTGGGGTATATAAATAACCGCTACGACTTTTTGTACGTCTATGGCTTTTTGCATCTCTTTTTGGCTTTTCAGTTTATATACGTTCTTAAAGCTGTCGCTGTATTGAAGTGCCCTTATAAGCTCTGCACTTTTTACGCTGTTGTCCCTGTCTATTATCCCTATGCTGATATTTTTCACTTCCAGGTTAACGGAAAAAGAGAAGATCAAAAGCTGCATCAAAGGGGGGACGATTATTACTATTCTTGATTTTTTGTCGCTCCAGATAGCCAGGAACTCTTTTCTCATAAGAGCCATAAGCTGGTTAAAGAATATTCTCATCAGTCAAGCCTTTTTCTGGTGATCTTTAGTATCACGGCAAACACTGCCGTTCCAAGCAGTATCATATATATTGTGTTCGGGATTATTATCTCGTAGATATTGCCGTTTAAAAAGAGGGTTTGGAGTATCTCCACAAAATACCTGGCAGGGAGCATATATGTAATATACTGGAGCCACTGTGGCATGGAGCTGATCTGGAATACGAACCCGGAAAGCAGAAGAGCCGGTAAAAATCCGGCCAGCAGTGAAGCCTGGGCCGCTACGAACTGGTTCTTTGAAAGGGTTGAGATCAAAAGCCCCAGACTTAAAGAGGGGAACAGGTATATGGATGAGGTGATAAAAAGGATCAAAAAAGAGCCCTGAAAAGGTATGCCGAACCATCCGATCGTTATTACCACGCAGATAAAGGCCGAAAGCAGCCCCAGGATAAAATAGGGTATGATCTTTCCTATAACAAGCTCGGTGATGGTAACGGGGGTGGACATCACTGCCTCCATGGTATTTCTTTCCCATTCCCTGGCTACGACCAGAGCAGTTAGTAGGGTACCTATTAGGGTAAGTATTATGGCTATGGATCCCGGAAGGAGGAAGTACCTGCTAAGAAGGGGCGCATTGAACCAGTACCTGCTTTCTACTGCTATGTGCACGTTCTTTGTATTTTTATTTAAGCCCTCCTGCATTAGCCAGTTTTCCCAAAGGCCGTTGGTGTATTTCTGAACATATCCTGCTATATTTGGCTCCGTGCCGTCGGCCAGTATCTGTATGCTTGGTTCCCCTCTTAGTATATCTTTTGCAAAAGTTGAGGGGATGATTATAAGGGCTCTTATTTTCCCTTCCTGCATCCCTTTTTCGAAAACCCTCCTGTCCCTGTCCACTTTCACATCAAAGCTTTTTGAGTTTTGGAACGATTTCAAAAGGGAAGCTGAGTATTTGGAGTGTTTCTCCACGGCGATGCCTACGGGGATGTTTTTTGCATCCAGCGATATTGCATAACCCATTAAAAAAAGAAGTATCAAAGGCATCACCACAGCTATTAATATGGAGCTTGGGTCCCGGACGATCTGCAAAGATTCCTTTATAAAGAGTGCTTTAAACCTATTTGATCTCATTTTCCCCTCTTTTTATAAGCTTGATAAAAGCATCCTGCATGGTAGCATCGGGCGATATGCTGTGGGTCAGGTTATAAGGTGTGTCCATTGCTATGGATCTTCCTTTGTATATCAGGGCTATATTGTCGCAGTATTCGGCTTCTTCCATAAAGTGGGTCGTTACCATTACCGTGACCCCTTTTTGCACCATTGCATAGATATGGTTCCAGAATTCCCTTCTTGTAAGGGGATCCACTCCGCTTGTGGGCTCATCCAGAAACAAGATGGCAGGATTGTGCATAATGGCACAGGCAAGGGAGAGGCGCTGCTTGTACCCAAGGGGAAGGTCGGCAGATACTGAGTTCTTGTATTTTTCCAGGTCGAATATATCCAGCATATTTTGTATAGAGCGTTTTTTATCCTCCCCCTGGAGCTCATAAACCCCCGCAAAGAATTTCAGGTTCTCAAGAACGGAGATATTGCCGTAGAGTGAAAATTTCTGGGACATATATCCTATCTTTGCCCGTACTTCCAATGAAGATTTCTCAAAGCTGTATCCCAGGATATTCGCTTTTCCTTTTGTGGGTTTCAGCAAACCGCATAGCATTTTAAAGGTGGTGGATTTCCCTGCGCCGTTTGGTCCAAGCAGGCCGAATATCTCACCTTTTTTTATGGAAAAGCTTAAGTTCTCCGCTGCTGTGAACTTGCCGAAAGTTTTTGTAAGGTTTTTTACCTCTATTACATATTCGCTTTCAAGTTCTATGGGTTTTATGAATTCTGCCAAAGGGGAGCTTCCGTTAAAATCAACGCCTAGGATATTCATAAATCCGTCTTCAAATGTGGGAGGAACCTCTTCTATGCTTGCATCCGGGGCTTTTATCTCTTCCAGGGGGGGAAGCTGTTTGGTATCGTCGGTGATGATCTTGACCCTGTCCCCAAGGATAAGCCCGTCTTTTATATATGGATAGGAAAGTGCACGAGAGAGGGTCTTCCTTTTCTCTTTAATTTTTCCTTTTATGGTATAGGTTTTCCCCTTCATTGTTTCTTTTAGCACTTTTGGGTCTCCCTGGAACAATAGTTCCCCCTCGTTTAAGAGTATAACTTCGTCGCAAAGTTCAGCTTCGTCAAGATACGCGGTGCTCCAGACTACGCTTACCCCCTCTTTGGTAAGGTTCTCAACCATTCCCCAAAGCTCTTTCCTTGAAACCGGATCGACCCCCACGCCCGGTTCATCCAGGAGTAAAAGTTTGGGTTTTTTTATCAAAGAACAGGCAAGACCAAGCTTTTGCTTCATCCCGCCTGAGAGGTTTGAAGCCAGAAAATCCCCGAAACTGCCAAGATCGGTGAACCTTAAAAGCTCGTCGATCCTTTTTTCTATATTTTCCTTGGGGATGGATTGAAGGTTTGCGTAAAGGTGTAGATTCTCTTTTACGCTAAGGTCTTCATACAGGCCGAACTTCTGGGGCATATAACCTATAAGCTCTTGTATGTTTTTTGAGGAGCTTTTTAAATCATAGTCAAGCACTGCAATCTCGTCCGCTTCAAAACTTAAAAGCCCCGACAATATACGTATAAGAGTGGTTTTCCCGGCACCGTCGGGACCTATAAGTCCCGTTATCCTGTCGGGTTTTATCTGGAATGTTATATCTTTTAAAGCAGTTTGATTCTTAAAAGATTTATTTAGGTTTTTTACTTGGACTATAGACATTTCTATTTATCGAAATTTATATTCTCAAATGTAATAGTTACGGGCATCCCCTGTTTTACTCCGTCGTCAAAATCTTTAAGCACTATTCTGAATCTGTAAACAAGGTCTGTTCTTAGATCTTCAGTCTGTACCGTTTTGGGCGTAAACTCGGCAATAGGCGATATAAAACTCACTACTCCTTTGTATGTATTGCCGCTGTCTGTGTGAATTGCCGCTTTTAGCCCCGTTTTTATTATCCCCAGATATTTCTCGCTCATATAGCTTCTAACCCAGTATTCATCATCTTTTGCAAGCTCCACAACGGGCTGCGAGGGGCTTACGATAGAGCCTTTTTCATATGCCCTTGTGATGATCGTACCGTCGTTCGGTGCATAAAGTACGGTGTCTTCCAGATTTATCTTGTGGAGGTTTTTTTGGGCTTCCAGAGATGCCAGGGCTGCTTTCGCACTTAATATATCCTCTTTTTCATAACCGTTTTTAAGGATCTCAAGGGAGCTTTGGGTATATAGGTACTGGGCATCGGCCTGTTCGTATGCAGCTTTTGCGTTATCGTACTCCTGCTCACTTATAGAGTTTTCTTTAAAAAGTTTAGAGACTCTGTTAAACTCTTTTTTTAATCTGTCTCTCTCAACCCCGCTTTGTAAAAGTTTGGCTTCCCCTTTTTTGATCTCTTCAACTCTATAACCTTTTTCAAGCTTGGCGACCTTTGCTTTTTGCATAGCTATGGAGGCTTCTATCTGGTTAAGGTTCTCTTTATAGATATCATCGTCAAGTTTTGCTATGACCTCTCCTTTTTTAACCTTTTCCCCCTCGTCGAAGTTTATCTGGTCCAATCTTCCCGATACCCTGAATGCTAAAGATACCGTCCTTACATCCACGTTCCCGTAAAACCTGGTCTCTTTTTCCCCGTTTATGGAGCAGGCGTTAAAAATAGCGGCACTTAGGGCACCTAATATAAAAAGTTTGAATATCTGCATCTATAGTCCTTTGCTTAGAGGTTAATTTAAGCCTTTAAAGCTTAAAAAATATTAAAATATTTAATTTCAAATCGTGTTGATGATTATACTGAGAATCTGTTGAGATTGTTTTGAATGTTTGAATTTTACGGGATCACCTGGTCTGTATACACAAGTGATCTTCCGTTGAGGGGCTTATTTTATAAAAAAGCTTGATATGTAAAGTATTATTATCATTATAATAGTGGTTATAATGATCTCTTTTTGCTTTACGGTAGGATTGAACGTCCCGCAGTAGGGACATCTCCTGGTATTGAGCCTTATCTCCTGCTTGCAGTACCTGCAGGGAACGTGGGGTTTTTTAGATTCTTTTGGGGACATTATTCATATATCCCGTCAAGAAGGCTGTCCACGAAATCTTCAGGGCTGAACGGCATGATATCATCCGCTTTCTCCCCTATACCCACATAGAATATAGGCATCTCAAGCTGGTTGGAGATACTAAAGAGCGCTCCCCCTTTTGCAGTTCCGTCAAGCTTGGTTACGATGATACCGTCAATACCTATCATCTCGTCAAAGGCCCGTGCCTGTGCAATTGCCGTGTTACCCTGTGTTCCGTCAAGGATCATGATCTTTTGGTGGGGTGCACCCTCATAAGCTTTGTTGCACACTTTTACGATCTTTTTAAGCTCGTTTGCAAGGTTTGTCTGCGTTTGGAGTCTTCCTGCCGTATCTATTATGGCATGGTCAAAACCTTTTGCAACGGCAGAGTGGATAGTATCGTAAGCTACCGCACTTGGATCATGCCCCTGTTTTGTTTTGATCACGGGTACGCCCAGCTTCTCTCCCCAGGTTGAAAGCTGCTCGATCGCCGCCGCCCTGAATGTATCGCCTGCGCCCATGATAACTTTCTTGTCGTTTTGTTTGTACATATTTGCCAACTTTGCGATGGTGGTCGTTTTACCCGCACCGTTAACCCCTATGATAAGCTCTATAAAAGGCTTTGGGATGTTATCGTAATCAACCTCCGGGGCATGTTCAAAAAGCATAACCAGCCTGTGTCTTAACTGATCCCTGGTGATCATATCAGGAAGCCCGTCCATGGCTTTTTCTATGATCTCGTATTCCATATCAGCTTCGATTAAAAGCTCTTCGATAACGTCGAACTCGATCTTTTCTTTTCTTTTCGGGACGATAGATTTGAAGTTTGATACGGTTCTTTCCAGGGCTTTGGAGAAAAAGCTTTTTGAAGAGATCTCCTCTTCTTTTTCTTCGATCTTTTGAGGTTCCTCTTCGGTCGTTGTTTCTTCTGTTATCTCTTCTTTTGGTTCTTTTGTTTCATCTGCAGTCTTTTCCTCAAGGGCTGCTACAGTTTCAAGCTCTTGGGAAGCCGCTGTTTCTTCAGGCTTTTCAATTTTAGAGGGAGTTTCTTTGGAAGCTTCCTCTTTAAAAGTCTCTTCTTGAACCTGAGGTTCTTCTTCTTGAAGCTCCTCTTTTTTTATCTCATCCTCTTGGGGTTTGTTCTTTTTAAACTTCTTAAAAATACCGAACATTATTTCATCTTTATGGCAGCTTCTATATCACTCATAAGCATCTCCTCGGGAGCCATGCCGATGTAGTGTTTAAGGTATTCACCTTTTTTATTGAACAGCACCATAAAAGGGATGCTCCCGTTTGGATTAAGTTCCCTTACCCCTCCAAACAGCATAAAGGTATCTCCTCCGCTTGTTACGGGGTATTTCATCTCATAATCTTTTACGAATTTTGCCAATTCATCTTTAGGGGTAACGCTGCCGTTTCTTTGCCCTATCTCAACGCCTATGATCTCGAAATCTTTCCCAAGCTGTTCCCTGATATGGTTCAGGTGAGGGATCTCCGCTTTACAAGGTGGACACCAGGTCGCCCAGAAGTCAAGAAGTATAACTTTTCCTTCAGGGATCCCCTTGAATTTCCACCCGTTGTTAAGGTCTGCAACGATCTGGATATCTTTCCCGTCTATGGTTTTCAAGTTGAATGTAGGGGTCTGCTGTACCGCTTCTTTACTCTCTTTTGGTTCTACAAAATTATTCTCATCTATTTTTTCTTTATCTGAACACCCTGTTAAAAGTGCCGCTGTTAATATTGATAAAAATGCTAAATTTTTAAACTTCATTTTTAGTTCCTTCTGCTAGAATATAAATCGGATTTTATCCTAAAAAGGCTTAATGTGACTAAAGAAGCATTTAGAAAACATTGTTTAAATGAATTAAAGATTTCAAGTAATATTGGTAAATTAAAAAAAAATAAAACGATTTGTTTAGATATATTAAACATTATAGATATACATAAACCAAAAAACATATTATTTTATATCCCTTTGGGGATGGAAGTTGATGTAAGACCTGTTATAAATATTTTAAGAAAAAGAGACGGTATTACGGTTTACGTGCCCCTTATGAAGGGGAAATCTTTCGTACCCGTAAAATACAGGCTGCCTTTGAAAAAAGCAAAGTTCGGTATAAAAGAACCCCCTTTTTCAAGATTTAAAAACAACGATATCGCCCTTGATATGGTAGTGGTTCCCATAGTAGGGATCGACAGGACCCATAGAAGGGTCGGGTTCGGTGCAGGTATGTATGACAGGTTTTTCCCCACTTTGAAAAAAAGACCTATAACCGTGTTTACACAACTGAAATTATGTAAAACAAATTCTTTAGTTACGGATCATTATGATATAAGCCCTGATTATATTATATCGGCAAGATAATCTGCCGGTAAAAGCAAGGTTTAAATATGGAAGTTATTATTATATCTGCCGTAGTTGCTGTAATATCTTCTGCAATAAGTTTTATTGTCGCGAACAAATTGAACAGTGCGAAGTTTGAAGTTTATACAGAACAGGCAAAAGCGAAAGCTAAAGTTATAGAGCATGAAGCTCAAGCGATGTTGAAAGAAGCCAAACACAAGGCCAAAAACGACTATGAGAGGGAATTTAAAAATACAAAAAGGGAACTGGAGTCAAAAGAAAGGGACCTTAACCATCTTATCGAAGACGAGTTAAAAGAGATTAAAAAGAAAAAACGGGATATCAGCAATATCAAGTCAGAGGTTTCCTCTTTGAAGCAGGGATTAGAGGCCCAGAAAAGAACTTTTGAGGAGAAGAACAAAAAAGTAAGCAAGATTCTTGAAAACGCAAGCGGCCTTACCGAAGAGGAAGCAAAAGATATGATGTTTGAGCACGTAAAAGATGAAAGCCGTGCACAAGTAGCGTCTATCTTTAGGAAAGAGTACAAAAAAGCCCAGATGGACTCCAAAAAAGAGATCAACAATATCCTATCCCATGCGGTGACAAGATATGCGGGTGAGTTTGCGGCCGAGAGGCTTATAAACAATATCCCCCTTCCAGATGAAGAGGCAAAGGGTAAAATTATAGGTAAAGAGGGACGGAATATAAAAGCCCTGGAGTTCTGCCTAGGCGTTGATATTATAATAGGGGATATCCCAAACACTATTACGGTGAGCAGTTTTAATCTTTACAGGCGTGCTATCTCTACAAGAACAATAGAAGAGCTTCTAAAAGACGGCAGGATCCACCCTGCAAGGATAGAAGAGGTTTACAACAGCGTTAAGAACGAGTTTGACAACAATATAAGAAAAGAGGGTGAAGAGACCGTCGCGAATCTGGGTATCACAAATATGCACAAAGAGCTTGTATATCTTGTGGGACGCCTTAGATACAGGGCAAGCTACGGGCAGAACGCTTTGGCACACACTTTGGAGGTTGCAAACCTGGCAGGGCTTATAGCAAGCCAGCTGGGAGGTGATACCATCCTGGCAAGAAGGGCAGGGCTTTTACATGATATAGGAAAGGCCCTTACACACGATATGCCGGGATCACATGTGGATATAGGTGCGGATCTTTGTAAAAAGCTGGGAGAGCCGGAAGAGGTTATAAACGCCATCTACGCTCACCACGGGCACGAAGAGGCCACTTCTATAGAATCAGCCGCCGTCTGCGCGGCTGATGCCTTAAGCGCGGCGCGTCCGGGTGCTAGAAGGGAAGTGCTTGAAAGCTTCCTGAAAAGGGTCGAAGAGATAGAGGCGATCGCCACAAGCCACGAGGGTGTTTTAA
The DNA here is from genome assembly GCA_963677515.1 of Arcobacteraceae bacterium. GTDB lineage: Bacteria > Campylobacterota > Campylobacteria > Campylobacterales > Arcobacteraceae > JAIOSF01. The sequence goes on from OY781963.1 coordinate 129,477, forward strand.
ATGCCTATGCAATTAACGCAGGGCGTGAGCTAAGGGTGATAGTAAACGCAAATCTCGTGAACGATGACGAGTCCATACTTATGGCAACTGAGATAGCAAACGAGATAGAAGAAAAAGTGCAATACCCGGGAGAGATAAAGGTAAACGTAATAAGGGAGCTTAGAGCTACCGGTTACGCAAGATAGAAAAAGTAGGGTTAACTACTTTTTTCTGGTCAGGGAAGCTATAAGCTTCATTGCCAGCTTTAAGCCTTTGCTTCGGTGGCTTAGTTCTTTTTTTACTTCATCGGGAAGCTCCCCCAGGGTTTTGTCGTAACCGTTTGGGATAAACATAGGATCATACCCGAACCCGCCGTTCCCTTTTGCCTCGTCTATCACCTCGCCGTGCATCCAGCCGTGGGTCGTGTAGATATTATCGTGGAATCCTACAGCTATACAGGCAGTATAATATGCAGGGGTTCTTTTTATATTATTCCCTTTTAGTTTTGATATGAGTTTTTCAAGGTTTTCCTTGTCGCTTGCCCCCTCTCCTGCATATCTGGCACTGTAGATATTCGGTTCATTATTCAGTGCAGGTACGGTTATGCCGCTGTCGTCGGAGATCACGATGTAATCTTCTTTAAAGCCTTTTTCTTTTAGTTTCTCTACGATCGCTTTTGCTTTTATGATGGCGTTTGACTTGAAGCTGTCACCGTCTTCAACTATATCCATATCCCCGAGTATCTCGCTGAACGCAACGGTATCATATTGGGGAAGAAGCTTGTGTATCTCTTTTATTTTACCCTTGTTCGAGGAGGCAATTATAATTTTCATTTATTTTTTCCTTAATAGTTTCTTTGGAATTTTAACATAAAAGATTTTTTAGTTCAATTTACTATTTTTTAGATATAATCGCCTACTTTATTAACAGTTGCTCTCTTTTGCAACAAATAGGAATCAATATGTTTAAAACAATCATGCCTTTAAGTCTTATAATCTCTTTCAGGTTTTTAGGACTTTTTATAGTATTACCGGTTATTTCAGTTTATGCTTACAGTCTCCCCGGAGCCACTTCGACCCTGGTGGGTATCGTTATAGGGGGATACGCTATAACCCAGATGCTTTTCCAGGTGCCTTTCGGGATCATGAGCGATATGTTGGGGAGAAAAGGGACCATTATAACGGGGCTTCTGCTTTTTGCCATAGGTTCTGTTTTCTGTGCCGTTTCAACGGATATCCTGACGCTTCTTTTAGGTAGGTTTTTACAAGGAGCCGGAGCAATAGGGGCTGTTGTGACTGCTATGATAAGCGACGTTGTAAAAGAGGAGCAAAGACCCAAAGCAATGGCCATCATGGGTGGAAGTATTGCCGCTTCGTTTGCCTTGGCTATGGTTCTAGGCCCTGTTCTTGGAGCCTTGGCCGGAATAGAGTTTTTATTCTGGATAACTGCCGTTCTGGCACTTGTTTCTATCTATATCCTTGTTGCAAAAGCACCCGATGCTCCAAAGGTGACACATACATACCATAATGCCTCAAAGCTGGAGTTTCTGAAAAACGGCGAGATCATGAAAATGAACATCACAAACTTTTTACAAAAAGGATTTATGACCTTTGCGTTTATGATCATCCCCGTTGTATTAACAAAAACTTACGGCTGGGAGTTAAGCGAACTTTGGAAGGTATATATCCCTGCAATGATCGCAGGTATACTTTCAATGGGACCGGCTGCTGTTATGGCGGAGAAAAAGGGGAAGTTCAAAGAGGTTCTTCTTTTGGGGATAGTTTTCTTTGCCCTTTCTTATTATATCCTTGGAAACTCAACTTCACAGACCCTGTTCATAATAGGCGTGATAGTGTTCTTCGCAGGATTTAATATGCACGAGCCTATTATGCAAAGCCTTACAACCAGATATGCAAAGGTTCACGAAAAAGGGAAAGTTCTTGGGGTATTCAACTCGTTCGGGTATTTCGGGACATTCCTTGGGGGCCTTGTAGGGGGTATCTATTTCAAAGAGGTTGACGGAAGTTATATTCAAAGTTTAAGCAGTATCTCTAGTATTCTTGTGATCATAAGTGTTCTTTGGCTTGTACTTATAGTAACCCTTCCAAACCCTATGAGAAAGAAAAACGTTTATATAAACCTTGATGAGACAAACAGCGAACACCATAACAAGCTTGATTCTACGGAAGGTGTAGACGAGTGGTACATAAACAATACGGAAAATCTTCTTATAGTAAAATACCACAACGACTTCCTGGATGAACAGAAGATAAAAGAGATCGTAAAATAGATATTAATATTTCGTTAATGAAACTATTATAAAATCGTGAAATTAAAATTAAAGAGAAGTATGGATGTTTGAAAGGTTTTTAAGATTTTTTGTTGATAACTCAAGGATGAACTATGTATTGTTCTTCCTGATATTTGCAGTGGGTATCTGGTCATATAATAAAATGCCGAAAGAGATATTCCCCACCTTTGAGATGGATATGATCTCAATAAGCGGTTCATATACGGGAGCCAGCGTTGATATCCTTGACAAGATGGCGGTGTCCGAGATAGAGGATAACGTAAAATCTTTGGAGGGGGTCATCGAGACGACCACGGTTATAAGCCCGGGAAAATTCAGTATCATACTTGAGATCCAAAAGGGTAAAGACAGGTACAATATGGCCGACAAGGTAAAAGATGCCGTTGCCCTTTCAAAAAGCGACCTTCCAAGCGATATGGACGAACCCACCGTCAATGTGGTTGAGAGAAGCCGGGACCTTATAAACATCTCGCTTACTTCCGATAAATTATCAGTAGACCAGATGAAAGGTTTTGCCGATGATTTTAAAAGCGACATACTTACAATAGGGGGTATCAGTGAAGTTACGGTGTTCGGGGACAGCGACAAATATTACGAGATACTTCTTGACGATCAGAAAATAGAAGCCTACGGAATAGACAAGAACGAGCTTTTTGATACGATTGCTTCTTTGTCATATATTTTCCCCATAGGTAAAATAGAAGACGCCTCGAAACATTACTACATCTCCACATACAACGGGGCGAAAACAGCTTACGAGATGGCATCTACACTTATCAAGCTTTCAAGCGGAAGCCTTTATCTAAGCGATATAGCAACTATCAAAAAAAGATACGAGGATTCGGACACACTTTACTCTTTTAACGGTAAAAGCGCGCTTTCCCTGGCGGTTAAACAGCTTGACAGCGCCGATGCCATAGAGATCTCCGAAAATATAAAAAAGCTTATAGAAAAGGTGAAGCTCAAGCAGCCTGATATCCAGATCAGCGTAAGCGACGACAACAGCGACAGGATCAGGGAAAGACTTGATATAGTGGGTTCCAACATCACCATCGGTATAATCTTTATCGTGCTGCTTGTATGGCTTTTGATCAATGCCAGAATGTCACTGATCATTTTTATCGGTATCCCTACCTCATTTGTTATCGCGGCTGTTTATATGTATATCTTCGGGTACACCATAAACCTTATCTCCCTGGTGGGGGTTCTTATAGCCATAGGTATAGTGGTTGACGATGCCATAGTCGTAAGTGAGAATATACAGCAGCATATAGAGGATGGGATGCCTCCAAAAGAAGCCGCAATACAAGGTGCCAAGGAGATGGTTGAGCCTGTTACCCTTGCCAGCCTGACGACCCTTTTCTCATTCCTGCCTGCTTTGATGATAAGCGGGACCATGGGTGAGGTTATGAAGCTTATACCTATCGCCCTCTCAGCGCTTGTAGTTGCTTCTTTGATAGAGTCTTTCGTATTCCTCCCTATCCATGCGGCCCATACCCTTAAAGTGGGATCAAAGGTAACATCATGGGAATACCCCAACAGGATATACAACAAGATCATCCACTTTTTTATGAACTGGAAGAAAACCTTCCTTGCTCTTTTTATAGTTTTGGTTCCCTTGTTAACAGCAGGGGCGCTTATGACCTCAAAGTTCCAGATGTTCCCCAAATTTGACTCGGATGATGTAAAGATATCCATAAAAGCGAACCAGAACACCACTTTGGAGGAATCTTTCGAGATAGTCAAAAAGATAGAGCAGGACCTGATCGCCAGAAAAAGCGATTTCCATATAAGCAGCATCGATTCAAGGGCCGGGTATAGAAAAGACAGCGGGAACAATACCGAAAAGTTTCCTTACGTTATGTATATGACGGTTGAGCTGAACAAGCTTGCACCCAGCAATTTCCTTGATAAATATATCACCCCTTATTTCAGTATCTATTACGATCCTAGTGAGAGAAGCAGGACGAAAACATCCCAGGAGATATCAAGGGATCTTAAAAAGTTCATAGAGCAGAACAACTATAAACAGAAGTTCGGTTTAACGGAGATAGCGGTATTGGAGAGAAAAGTGGGTCCCATAAAAGCCGATATCAAGATAGGCCTCGTATCGAACAATGACGAAAAGATCATAACTGCCATTGAAAAGCTCACTGATGAATTGCGATCTATCCCTGGTACCAAGGCCGTGGCGAACTCGGCAAAGTTCGGGATCGACGAGATAAAACTGAAAGTAAACTCCTACGGGCAGCAGCTTGGGCTGACCGAGTCGGCAATAGGTTCATATCTGTCGAACCTTTACCTTTCAAAGAAAAAGTCGGTATCTTTTGACGTGAAAGATATGCTTGATATAAAAATAGAAAGCCTAAACAAGGATAACTTCGATTCCTTTAAAAATACCCCTATAAAATTAAGCAGCGGGGAGATGGTAAGGTTATACGAAGTGTGTGACTTCACCGTTAAAAAGTCTTTCGAGCAGCTTACAAAAGACAACGGTATAAAAAACTTCTATGTTTATGCCAACGTAGATACCAAGATAATAACTGCAACGGAAGTTTTGGAAAAGCTTGAACCCACATTGAACTCTATCAAAGAAGAGGGGATAAAGCTGGTATTAAAAGGTGAGGCTGAGAAGAAAAAAGAGCTTGCTCAGGATATGATGGCGGCTTCCGCACTGGCCGTGACCCTTATTATGCTTTCTATGCTTTACCTGTTCAATTCGTTCAGGCAGACGGCTATTTTAATGTCGGTGATCCCTTTTTCGTTCCTTGGAGTTCTAATAGGGCACAAGCTTATGGGGCTTAACCTTTCTATGCCTTCTATCATAGGTGCCCTGGGCCTTGCGGGGGTTGTTATAAACGACGGTATCATTATGATGACATATCTTAAAAAAGCTAAAACCGTGGAAGAGGTATTTATAAGGGCGACTAAAAGGTTCAGGCCTATTATATTAACGACGGTTACGACCTTGATAGGTATGAGCACCCTTATATTCTTTGCAACGGGTCAGGCCGTTATATTTCAGCCTATCGCTATTGCCCTTGGGTTCGGTCTGGCATGGGGAACGGTATTGAACCTTATATACCTGCCCGTGCTTTATACATTTGCATATAAGTTAAAGATAAAATGATGAAGAAATTTACTCCAATATTAACGGTTCTGTTTATTGTTGCGGTTATCGTGCTGCTGTTCGTATCCATGTCAACTTCCCAGAATATGACAGTGGTCTATACCGGGAATACCGATAAAAAGCCAATAAAAATAGAGCTTGGGAAATTCCAGGACAGCGACTGCGGTATGGTGATCGACGATATAAGCTATGCTTCGCAGGTAGTAGCGCCAAATGGAAAGACCTGGTTCTTTCACGATCACGGCGGCATGGTGAACTGGATAAAGAACAAGGCCTTTAAAGAAGAAGCGCATATCTGGGTTATGACAAAAGATACCCACAGGTATATAGACGGAAGGAAGGCCTGGTACAGCAGGACAGACGAAACCCCTATGTTCTACGGCTTCGGGGCCTACGAGAACAAGAAAGAGGGGCTTATAGATTTTGATACGATGTTCCTCCATATGGTAAGGGGGGAACACCTTGGAAATCCGAAAATCAGAAAACAGTTATTAGGTGAATAGATATGGAAACGGTTGATATATTAAGTATTATTACAATTGCATTTTTAGGTTCCTTCGGGCATTGTATAGGTATGTGCGGGGGGATAGTGATCGCCTACAGCAGTACAAAAGTACAGCAGGAGTGGACTAAAGCGCAGCAGTCCATAGCGCACCTTCTTTACTCTTTCGGGCGTATCCTTACCTATGCGATTTTGGGGGCGATATTCGGTTACCTTGGAGGTGTTGCTACTTTCTCAAACACCGCAAACGGTATACTATGGCTGGTTGCGGGAACAGCGATGCTTCTAACGGGTCTTTCACTTCTTGGGAAGATAAAGTTCCTGACTATCATTGAACATTCCGTATCAAAATCGGACTGGTACAGCAACAATTTCAAGGCCCTGCTTAAAAGCCAGACCCTTTTCAGCTTCTTCCTTTTGGGGATGCTTAACGGCCTTCTTCCTTGCGGTTTCGTTTACTTTTTTGCCATAACCGCTGCAAGTACTGCCGATCCTTTGTACGGGGCGCTGGTTATGGTTATATTCGGGCTTAGTACCATCCCTGCACTGTTCAGCCTCGGGTTTTTCGTAGGCTTGTTTAAGCAAAGCGGCTTCAGGGGCATTATGATAAAGCTGGCGGCGATCTCCGTTATCCTTTACGGGGTATACACTATCTATAACGGGTATGATTACCTGGTAAGTCCCGACAGGACGATTCTGGAGTGCCACTAGTGTTGAAAAGAACCATACTCTTTTTTATCTTTTTCTCTCTTTCCCTGAACCTTTACGGGGCGCAGAAAATATACCTGCTTCCGGAGGAGTCAAAAGAGGCTTTTGAAAAGATCGAGAGTCTGATCGGGGATTCAAAGAGAAGCATCGATATCGCAGTATATAATTTCGAATACAAAAAAATAGCCAAGCTTCTAAAAAAAGCAGCGAAAAGGGGTGTAAGGGTAAATATACTTTTTGATGCTTCCAAGCTTAAAAATAAAAACTCAAGATTTGACTACCTCTGCGATGAAAAGAATATAGAGTGCCAAGTGGTCAAGGAAAGAAAACAGCATATGAAGATTATCCTTTTCGATGAAAAAAACCTTTTATTGGGCAGCGCCAATCTTACAAAAGAGTCTTTTTCCGAAAATTTGGAACTTATTTATATAACTGACAAAGATAGTTCAGTAAAAAAAATCAAAAACTTTTTCAATAATTATTTCAAAAAATAATTTTATTACTTCTTAATTTATCCCCGTTTCTTGTTTTATTCAATAAAAAAATAAGATTAAGGGGGTGAAAAAAAACCGATTTTATTATATTTTAACGCATATTTTTAAGTTCTAATTTTATATCATTCCATAAAATTAAATAATGATTTAATTAACTAAAAATTATTTAATAATTAGCGGAAAGGTTAAATAATGTTTAAAAATATGGAAAAAATAGATACGAAGCTGAAGGTGGTTCTCCTGGGCTTGAGTTCTGTTACTATAGTTGTTGCCCTGGCTTTCGGGCTTTATACAAACTCAAACATAGAAGAGAACAGGCTTGAGCTTCGGCATAATATGATAGCTAACCTGATTAAAGAAAAGTTATCGAAAAAAGAGGATGTAGGGATAACGAACGCCGTAGGTTTTACCGCAAACGAAGCGCTTGTCCATGCGATTGAGACAGATAACAGGGATGAAGCGATAAGGGTGCTTAAAAAAATAGCTGCACAGTATACCGAAAATACCAACTTCAAAGGGATCAAGGTCCATCTTCACACTAAAGATACAAGGTCTTTCGTCAGAAGCTGGAAGCTTGACAAATACGGGGATGACCTTTCCTCATTTAGAAACAGCCTGCTGGAAGTTAAAAACAGCGGAAAATCAAAAACGGTATACGAGCTTGGGAAAGCGGGAATGTTCATACGGGGAATAGTCCCCATAAAAAAAGAGGGGCAGTTTATAGGTTCCCTGGAGTTTATGCAGGGAGTGGGTTCAGTAAGCAGGGATTTTTTCAAGATAAAGAAACATTACGTAATGGTATTATCGGAAGAGGGTGTGCAGACGGCTAAAGAGGTAATGAACAATCCCAAGATAGGGAATTATTATATCTCAAATCCGAAATGGTTTGCAAAAGAAACCGTTGAGATGGTTAAAAAAGCGGATATAGGGAAGCTTGTAGCGCAGGGGTATTTCTATGGCAACGGGGTATTTGCGGTTGCAGTGCCTTTAAAAGATTTGAACGGTAAACTTGTGGGATACCATTTTGTGGCAGAAGACGGCACCGCGATCAGGGATATCATCTCCAAAGCAAAAGATATCAGCTATACATACATAAGCCTTCTTGTAATATCGGTCATCGTATTTATAGTAGTACTTTCCATATTCCTGAAAAGGATCATCACAAGCAGGCTTAAAGAGTTTGAAAAAGGGCTGATAGGTTTCTTTGACTACCTTAACGGAAAATCGGACAAAACTATACAGCTGGATACAAGCAGCAGCGACGAGATAGGTAAGATGTCAAGGATCGTAAACGAGAACATAAATATCTCAAAAAGAACCATTGAACAGGACAAAGCCCTTATCAATGAGGCTGAAGATGTTATCTCAAAGGTTAAAAGGGGTTCATATTCACAGCAGATCACAAGCTCGACCTCCAACAGTTCTTTGGAAGAGTTGAAGAACAACGTAAACGATATGATAAAAGCTACGAAAGAGAATTTCGTATCGATCAACAATATACTGGAAAAATACAGAAATTATGATTACAGGGAAGATCTAAAGATAGAGGGTATTGACGAGAATACCTCGCTGGACAGTTTTGTCCAGGCGATAAATGCCTTAAGGGAAGCGATAAACGAGATGCTTATAGAGAATAAAAGAAGCGGCGTGATGCTTAATACCTCGGCACAGACCCTTTTAAACAACGTATATATTTTAAGCAGCTCCTCAAACGAGGCGGCGGCATCGCTGGAGGAAACTGCGGCATCACTGGAAGAGATGACCAGCAATATCTCCCAAAATACCCAAAACGTGATAAAAATGGCGGGTTATACCAATGAACTGACCTCTTCAACAAAAGAGGGACATGATCTGGCAAATCAGACGACTTTATCGATGGATGATATAAACGAGCAGGTAAGGTCCATAAGTGAAGCAATAGGGGTGATTGACCAGATAGCGTTTCAGACAAATATTCTATCCCTTAACGCGGCGGTTGAAGCTGCAACTGCGGGTGAAGCAGGAAAAGGGTTCGCGGTGGTTGCCCAGGAGGTAAGGAACCTGGCAAGCAGATCAGCTGAAGCAGCCAACGAGATCAAGGTACTCGTGGAAAATGCTACGAATAAAGCCAATGAGGGTAAAGCTACGGCTGACAAGATGATAAACGGTTTCGGGCTGTTGAGTGAAAATATCTCGAAAACCATCGAGCTTATAAACGATGTTGAAACTGCAAGCAAAGAGCAGCAGACGGGTATCGAGCAGATAAACTCTGCAATAAACCAGCTGGATAAACAGACCCAGCAGAATGCAAGCGTAGCTTCAGATGTTCAGAATATCGCCAATACCACATCTGCCATAGCTTCAAAGGTTGTAGAAAGCGCCGATAAAAAAGAGTTTATAGGAAAAGACGAGGTTGACAGAAGAAAAAGACCTATAGATACCAACTACAACGGACCAGAAAAAAGGGATATCGAAAAAAGGATAAAGGATATATCCGTAGCTGTCTGATAAATAGCGGGACAGTTGATCCCCGTTATTTAATCCCACATTAACTAAATCCTTTAGTTAGGAATATCCTAAAGCTTTATAAGAGTAAAATAGTTATAATTCCCAACAAAAAGAATTTAGGATATTTTAGATGTTGACAATAGCTATAGCCGCATATTGTATATATTTTCTAGTCAATATATATACTACTTTTATGCAGATAGATTATGTAAAAAAAGCAAAACAGCAAAACGCAGTGATATTAAGCCCTTCGAAGTTTATAACGGCAGGGAATTATGCGGTAGAGTCCCAGCGGGTATCTATGGCAAGCACCATGTACGAATTCGTGATATTTTTTATGTGGATCAGTTTCGGTCTGGTCTTTTTGGACGAACTGACCGCTTCATACGACGGCTGGCTTAAAGCCGTTATCTTCGTTGATCTTTTTATTGTTATTAACTGGCTTTTGGGCTTGCCATTTGAGCTTTACACCACTTTCAAACTTGATAAAAAATATGGTTTTTCCAATATGACCGCGGAGCTTTTTATAAAAGACACTATTAAAAGCGGTATATTGTTTTTAGTGTTCGGTAGTGCGGTTATTGCAGGGTTGACGCTTATTATAGAGAATTTCCCTGCCTGGTGGATATGGGGATTTGCCTTTATCTTTGCTGTTATTATTTTGATAAACATGATCTATCCCATTGTAAGGGACAAGATGTTCGACAAGTTCTCTCCTTTGGAAGACAAGGAGCTTGAGGGAAAAATAGAAAAGCTTCTTGACCGGGTAGGATTTAAAAGCAGCGGTGTGTTCAGTGTAGATGCAAGCAAGAGGGACAACAGGCTTAATGCCTATTTCGGGGGTCTTGGAAGCACCAAAAGGGTGGTTCTGTTTGATACTTTGGTAGAAAAGCTTACACACAATGAACTGCTTGCCGTGCTGGGGCACGAGCTTGGACACTTCAAGAACGGGGATATCCTGAAAAATATAGGGATCATGGGATTTGTTATGTTCATATTCTTTGCTATTTTCGGTAATATACCCGAAGAGCTGTTCTTACAGCTTCATTTGAATAACGAGCCATATGCCATTATTATAATGTTCCTGATGTTCTCCCCTATACTTTCATTTTTCCTTATGCCGTTGATAAGCGCCATAAGCAGGCATAACGAATATGAGGCGGATGAGTTCGGAAGCGCCATGCAGTCTAAAGAAGATCTTGTAAATGCCCTTTTAAAGCTTGCGAACGAGAACAAGTCGTTTCCTTTGTCCCATCCTTTGTATATATTCTTTTACTATTCCCACCCGCCCCTTGTGGAAAGGCTCAAAGAGCTTGGTTACAGCGGTGCAGGGATAAACAGCATAAAAGATGATGAAGCATTAAAAGAGAATTGCAAGGCAGACGTATGAAAATAGATTTTAGCGAACTTGAACCAAAAGAAGTTTACAAGGTGATGTCCAACGAGATCATCCCAAGACCTATTGCATGGATAGTTACCGAAAGTGAAGAGGGGGTGGTGAACCTGGCCCCTTTTAGTTATTTTGCGCCCCTTAGCTCAAATCCCCCGAGCGTGATGGTCTCCATAGGTCATAAAGAGGACGGCTTGCCAAAAGACACTTTATTGAATATAAGGACAACGGGGAAATGTACTATCTGTATGGTTGACGAAAAACACCTTAAAAAGATGCATTACACATCAAAGGCTTTGGAGGGGGTAAGCGAAGCGGATGAGTTCGATATAAAACTCGAAAGAAAATTTGACGAGTTCCCTCCTATGGTGGAGGATATCTCCAGGGTTTTCTTCTGCGAGCTTTTAAAAGAGGTTGATCTTGACGGGACCTCGACCATCCCCGTGATCCTTGAGATAAAAAAAGCCTATATCGATAAAAAACACGACGGTGATCCTATATGCAGGGTAGGGAAAAGCTATGCAAAAATAGGCGAAGCCATAGAAACTCCGGAAATGCCCTGATGGCAACATATAAAGAGGTTATAAAAAAATACGGCGCTCTTTTAAGGGATGTGACCCATATCCCCCAAAAAGAGGTGGAGATACTGCTTCTTCATATCCTTGACAAGAACGTTATCTGGCTTCATCTTAATTATAACGAAGAGTGTTCCTGTGAAAAAGAGCTTGAAAAACTTGTCCAAAAAAGATCAAGCCATTATCCCCTGGAGTATATCACGAACAAGGCAAGCTTTTACGGCGAGATGTTCAACGTAAAAGAGGGGGTGCTTATCCCAAGGCCCGAAACCGAGATACTGGTCGAAAAAGCGGAAGGGATATTGAAAGATATACCGAACCCCAATATCATAGAAATAGGCGTAGGAAGCGGGATCATCTCCGTAATGCTTGCACTTTTGGTAAAAGATATTACTATTACTGCCGTTGATATAAATGAAAAGGCTTTGGAGCTTGCAAGGTCAAATGCCCAAAAGCACGGGGTAGAGGATAAGATAACATTTGTCAAAAGCGATCTGTTCGAAGCAATACCGATGGATCAGAAGTTTAATATGTGCGTGTCAAATCCCCCTTATATAGCCGACAGCTATAAGCTGCCAAGAAACGTTAAGTATGAACCCTCAAATGCACTTTTCGGCGGCAGCATAGGGGATGAGCTTTTAAAAGATATCATCAATGAATCCTCCAATCGGGGGATAAAGCACCTTATATGCGAGATGGGATACGACCAGAAGAAACCTCTTGGAAAATATATTGAGGAAAACTTTGAGTTTGAATCTTTGGAATTCTATAAAGACCTGGAAAACTTCGACCGCGGATTTTACCTGAAATTCTAAGAGCCTGAATCAAAACAGGGGAAAATATCCCCGGTTTGAGGGCTGAAAAAGGGATAATCATAAGGATAACTTTTCTTAAATTATAAAATTTTAATCTATTTATACTATAATTGTTGCTTGTAAACAGGGTAAAAAATTGGAAAATATTACACATATAGTAAAAAACACATTAATAAAATTAAAAAGCAGTAAATTAGATATAACTCCCGATAACTATTTTAAAGAGTTTTATGTTCAAGCCAGGAAAGAGGGACTTGAAATAAAAGAGTGCGAGATCTTTGACCGGATACTAAAAGAAACTTCCCTTAAAAATGTACACACCTACAGTTCTTTGGCCCAGAAGCTTTTTGAGAAGACAAAACACGATGAAGCGGATAAACACCAAAAGAACACTATTGATAATGAAGAGAACCTGAAACTTTTCGCCCGTGAACTAAAAGAGATAATGGCCCCTTCCATACAGTTCGATATAGAGGAGGAGATAGAGCTTTTAACGGGCAGGTTGGAAAAAGACCCTTCTAAACTCTTGGAAAAAGAGACCATAGAAAAGCTGAAAAGCACAAGCGGGAAAAGGGTAAAGAAAGACAGGGAGGTTTTGTTTAACAAGACCAATGATATAGTAAAGCTTACCAAATTCCTTTCAAAGCAGTTTGAAAAAACGATAATCTCAAGCAGCGATACCTCAAAGGCATTTTCACATATTAAAAACGAGCTGGAAACCCTGGATATATCAAAATCATCCATAAGGGAACTGGGCGCACTTCAAAGCAAGCTTGTGGATACGGTCTGTAACCTGGAAGAGGCCGTCGAGGAGCACCGTATCTCGCTTTTAAAAGAGAGAAAGAATTTCAACAGCCTGGAAGAGAAGTTCCTTACCATGCAGCAGGAACTTGTAAATGCCCAGGAGGAAAAAAAGCTGGATTATCTAACAAATATCTATAATAGAAGAGCTTTTGATATCGAGCTTGAAAAGATAGAGAAAAAGCACGATATCTTCCATTCCAAATATGCAATAGTCTTTTACGATATCGACCATTTTAAAAAGATAAACGACAGCTACGGCCATGACTGCGGGGATATTATCCTAAAAAAATTCTCCAACGTTTTGAAAAAGCTCACACGGGGAGAGGATACCGTTGCAAGATACGGTGGAGAGGAGTTTGTGGTCCTTTTGAATTACGATGAAGAGAAAGAGATAGTAAAATATGCAAAACGGGTAAAAGAGTTGATCAAAAACAGCGATTTTAATTACCAGGATAAAGAGATAAAAGTCACTTTCAGCGCGGGCATCGCCTACAGGGATACCCACACTTCCGCCGTAGATACCCTAAACAAGGCAGACAGCCTTTTATATGATGCCAAAAAAGGGGGACGGGATAAAATTATGATAGAGGACGGAACTGTTATCTAAGCCCTTACTCCTCTGAAGAGCTTTGGGTATTTTCAAGCTCGGCGATCCTGTTCTGTATCAGTTCGACGGTTCTATTCTGGGTTTCATAAGAGATATCGGGAAGCTGTCCCTGCCATAACTCTTCAGCTTCCTCAAAACCTTTTTTGATACCCTCAAGACCCTCTTTTAGTATATCTACATCATCTCCCGCAAAACTGAAAACAAAGTCGGCGACCCTGTTCGAGGTTTCTTCAACAGAGAAAAAACCACCCTCATCAAGCAGCCCGTTTGCTTCATCTACGGAAAGTTCAGTTATGGGTTTTCCTTCATATCCGATATCCGACAGGCTGAACCCTTGGGAAGTCTCCCCTCCCGATAAAAGTGTGAAAATATCTTTTTGGGCCGTAATGTTTCCCTTGTTCAGCTGGGAGGCATCCATTGAAAATAAAACTATCTGTGCATTCATCGAAAGGGTTACCGCAACGGCACTTTCATCCATCCTGGTCTTTATATCATTAGAATTTTGGGCTTTTTGCTCCATCCCTTTTTGGTTGTTGGGCATATTTTCCTTAAAAGCGTTTATGTTAGCCTGGGTATAGCCTTTTGAATCTATTTGCATTACAGACTCCTTTTCTTAAATTTAACTTATTATATACCCGGTATAATAAAAGTAAACATAAAATAGAGAATTAGTTTATTTAAAAACCACCCTGAATATATTCTGCCCGTTTTCATGGGAGTATTCAAGCTTGAAGCCGTGAAGGCTGACTATCTCCTGGACTATATAAAGCCCAAGGCCGAACCCCGAAGAGTTCTTTTTATCCTGGATAAAGGCCTGGGTATAATAGTTAAGGGGTTTTTCTAGCTTTTCCCCGTAGGAGATTATATCGATCGATTGTTTTTTTATCTCTACACGGACCGGGTCTTTGGTGGAGTATTTAAGCCCGTTTTCCACCAGGTTTTTTATAAGGGTGGCAAAAAGCTCTTTATTGGCTATTATATTTATATCATTGCTGTCTTTGGTTATATGGACCTTGCTTTTGTCCGTATCGAGTATTATAAACAGGTGCTCAAACATCTGCTTTAGGTCTATGTGCTCTTTTTTTATATTCAGGTGTATGTTTTTCAGTTTTTCGATATTTGACAGCTGGTTTATAATGGAGTTTATGGTATTAAAGGTTTTGATCAGCTTTTTCTTGTCATCTTCGTTTTTAGTTTCTATAAGGTTTGCCAGAAACAAGCCTTTTGTGATAGGGGTTTTTAATTCATGGAGAATATTCTTCATAAAAAGGTTTTTTGAATTGATAAGCTGGTTTATATTTTTTATTGCGGTGTTAAAGCTTTTGGATATCTGTCCTATCTCGTCTTTTGAAAGCTCTTTTAATTCCACGCTCAGGTCCCCGTTACTGAATTTTATGATCTCGTTATGGAGGGTTTTTAAAGGTCTCAGTTTTTTAAGTATGGAAAAATAAAGAAGAAGTATCAAAAGAAGTATCAGGTTAAACAGGGCAACGGCTATAAAAAGCTTGTAGTTTTTTTCTATGTTTATCTCATACATCAGGTTATATCCTATACTTTGAATATAGATATAGAAATTCTTCTGCAGCTGGAAGACTCTTACCCTTGAGTCTATGCTCTCTTTTGTGAAGATAACTTTTGCGTTGTTGAGTATATGTATATTTTTGTTTCTGTCCCTGATCCTTGAGAGATTCAGTTTTTGGGAAAGGTTCTCTATCTCTGAATCATCCGGGCTGTGGTAGAATTTGGTTATAAAGGTATTCGAGATCAGCAGGAACCTGTTCTCCTGATTGTGCTGGAAAGCCTGGTTCTCAAGCTTTATGAACAGAAACAGCAAAGATATAACCGCAACGATGGTTATTGTGAATATAATATGGATAAAAGAGGAGATGGGGATATTTTTCATATTATAAGTTTATACCCCATTCCCCTGACCGAGCTTATATATTTCCTGGTATCGTCTATTCGTGCCAGCTTCTGGCGTATCCTGGATATCATTACGTCGATATTTTTCAGGCTGCTGTTATCGTCTATATGAAAGCTTTCGTATATCATATCCTCCCTTGAAACCACGCCGTTCTTTCTTTGGATAAGGAGGCTTAATATATCAAATTCTGCCAAAGTAAGCTCAAGGGCTTCCCCTTTGAACGTTATATTGTGGTCTTCCAGGTCAAGCTGGAATATCTCTTTTTTCTGCTCAACCGGATTTCTTCTTCTTAAGATGGATTTTATTCTGGCTTCAAGCTCCCTCGGGTCGTAGGGTTTTGGAAGGTAATCGTCAGCACCCCTTTCAAGCCCCATTATCTTGTCCAGAAGGTCATCCCTGGCGCTTGAGATGATTATTGGTATGTCGGAAAGCTTCCTTATCTTTACGATAAGTTCCAGCCCGTCGATATCGGGAAGTGTCAGGTCAAGTATCAGCAGGCGGTAATTATTTGGGGCTGAGAGTTTCCCCAGGCACTCAAGGCCGTTGACGATATTGGAGACCTTTATATCGTGGGTGGAGAGATATCTTGTTATCATATCCGCTAATTCGATATCATCCTCAACCATTAAAACGTTTATCATATTAATCCTATTCTATAACCGATAAAAGGATTCTTCCGTATCTGTTTACGTAAACCCTTTTTGGTTTCTCCTCGTATTTGCTTAAAGCTTTTTCAATATCTTTGAGGCTTTCTATTTCTATGTTTTCTATCTGTATTATAATATCACCCGCTTGAAAACCAACTTTTTCAGCTTTGCTTGCAGCTTTGACGTCGTTGATAAGAACACCTTTTGTCCCTGCGGCTATTCTGAATCTTGCGGAGTTCTCGTTGGTTATCTCGCTTAAATACAACCCCCCGAGCACCGGAGTGTTGGTGGATACCATATGTAAAGAATCCCTAGAACCCAGAACTATATCTATGGATATATCTTTTTTGTTTCTTTCAACTTTTAACGACACTTTCTCATTTGGCTTAAAGGAGCCTATCACTTGGGAGAACTCCTGCGCGTCTTTTATCTGCCTGTCGTTCACGGCATAAACCAGGTCACCCCTTTTCAGGTTGTATTTGTATGCAGGGGTGTCTTTTGAGATGTCAAGTATCAGTGCTCCCTCTTTATGTTTGTAAACGTCTTTAAGCTCTTTGCTAAGGTTGTCTATGGAAACCCCAAGGAAACCTCTTGTTACCTTGCCGTCCTCTACAAGCTTGGTTACGATGTTCTTCACCATTGATACGGGGATGGCAAATCCGACGCCGTTGTTGCCGCCGCTTCTGGTCAGGATTGCGCTGTTGATACCTATTAGTGCACCCCTGCTGTCTATAAGGGCTCCTCCCGAGTTACCCGGGTTGATGGAGGCGTCGGTTTGTATAAAGTTTTCGTACCTGTTGATACCCACCTTGTTCTTGTTCAATGCGGATACGATCCCCTGAGTTACCGTCTGCCCTACACCGAAAGGATTACCTATGGCAAATACCACATCACCTATAAGGAGGTTTTTCGAACTTCCTACCTTGATGGGGATAAGGTTCTTCGCCTCAACTTTTACTACGGCAAGGTCGCTGTCCTTGTCTACCCCTATAAGTTTTGCCGTATGCTCTTCATCATTGACGGAGACGATGATCTCGTCGGAATTTTCAACGACGTGGGCATTTGTCACTATATACCCGTCTTTTGACAATATTACCCCGGACCCCAGGGACTTCTGGATCCTGTCCTGCTTGAAGTTGTTCCCGAAGCCCTGCCCGAAGAATTCCCTGAAGAAAGGATCGGAGAACATTTGGGAAATAGGGCTCTCGCTGTTTCTTACGACTTTTTTGGTGGAGATGTTCACTACGCTTTTTCTTGCATCTTTAATGCTGTTGTTAAAAGATAGTATTTCGTAATTGCCGTTGCCGTTTACCCTTTTTGGATTCTGTTCGACAAGATTCATATCTATAGAATTGGCAAACAGGCTTGTTGCAACAAGCGCCGATAAGATTATTTTGTTTTTATACATTATAAAACCCCTTGGATGATTTTTTATTTTATAATTATTGCGAAATTAGGTAAACTGTATATTAAAGAAAGTAAATGAAAAGTAAATAATTATCTTTCTTTTGCCTTATAAATAAGATTTAATATGTTACAATTTAACTACAAATATAACTAATGAAAGAGTGCGTAATGTTTTTCAATAACGGGATCAAAATAGAGCTTGAAAGCTGCAGGGAAGAATGCAGGATATTAAAGAATACCAATAATGACCTGCACGGCAAGGTTGAGGAATTGGAGCAGAATCTTCAGATAGAAAAAAAACTGAAAGAGAATCTTCAAGATCAGATCGAGAGTTTAAAACAGCAGTTAAATGAAAAAGCTGAACAAAAAGAGGAAGAGTGTATCGATAATACACATTTTGAAAAACTTGAACACCTTTTTGAATACGAAAACGAAAATATAAAAACAGGACTTCTTGATATCCAGTCCAATCTTGCGGAATCCACAGAGTTGTCAAGGGAGAACTTAAGCAATTCATACGAGATGAACGAGGTGTACAACAAATCGTCCCAAAAACTTGAAACCATCATGGGTGACCTTACATCACTAAACAGCAATGCGTCGGAGATAAACGAGGTGGTCAGCCAGCTTAATACAAAAGCCGCAAATATTGCAGATACGGTTACGACAATCGACCAGATAGCATTCCAGACAAACATTCTTTCACTTAATGCAGCCGTTGAAGCTGCAACGGCAGGGGAAGCGGGGAAAGGTTTCGCCGTGGTTGCCCAGGAGGTTAGGAATCTTGCAAGCAGAAGCGCAGAAGCCGCAAAAGAGATAACAGACGTGGTCAATTCGATCCAGCATAGCGTTGCCTTGACGAACCAGAAGTTCGAGCATATGACAAAATCCATAGATGCCATCACTACTGATACGGGTACTTATTCATCTGAGATGAATTCGGTGATGAACACTTCAAAAGAGGCCTTCAACGGGCTTGGTCATATAACCGACAGGGTATTTATGAGCCTTGCAAAACTTGACCACGTAATATGGAAAGTGAATACTTACCTTTCAGTTGCTAAAAAAGAGCCAGCTTTTGCCTTTGTTGACCATAAGAACTGCAGGCTTGGAAAATGGTACAACGAGGGTCTTGGAAAAAGATATTTCTCAAGCACGGCAAGTTATCACCTTCTTGACCATCCACACTCCGTGGTACACAACGGTACGCACCATGTGTTCGATACCATCGAAGAGGCTAAAGAGAGCGGTAAAATGGATTTTGACAAGCTTATCAAGTCTTTTGAGGAGATGGAAGAAGCAAGCAAGGATGTGTTCAGCCTGCTTGACAGAATACTGCACGAAAGAGGTTAGATAACCTCCTGGTGCAGGAACGAACAGTTTTTCAGCTTCTCTTCGGCCCCGTTTCGGGCATGATTCTCTATATCTTCAAGTTTATATGCAGTATTGTCGTAAATATATACGAACAGCTCGTCGCCTATTTTCAGAAAGTTGTTCTCCCCGAAATAGGTATAGCTTGTGGCACCTATGCTTATAACGGCACCGTTAGGTCTGCCACAGTCGTTTATATGTTTGTTCAGGTCTTCCAATGGGCCTGAATCTTTCTGGCTGTTCAGCTTTTCTATTATCCAGTTTTTTAGTTTCCCGTAGAAATAGTTGTATGTAGTAACGGGGCTATCTTCACCGTACTGGTGCAGCTCCCCGTTTCTTCTTATATATGAAACGATGGAGTAGTTATCCATCACTCCCCCTTTTTCAAATCTGTCAAGGGGCATTATCTGGGAGGAGATCCCTTTTGTCTCTTCACCCCAGTTTTTCTTTTCGCTTATTTTTTTTGCTCCCTCTTTTCTGATGCTGCAGTCGTTGTATGCCGTAAAAAAGCTGGGTATCAGTTCCGTAACCTTGCCGTTCTCGTATTTCAGTTCGCAGATCAGAGCGGCTTCAGGCTCCATTTGCAGGTTTCCCTCTTTTGTTCTTGGGTGCTTTATATGTTTATTTGAAAGGGGGTAAGTCCCCAAAAAGGTTTCACTGTCTGGAAGATAGAAAGGGAATATCCCTTTTGGGGCATTTTCATCTTCAACTTCCACATTTACAAAATCAGAAGCTTCACCTGCCTGCTCCAAATGGTGCGCGAAATTTCCCGCGATACCAAAACCTATAAACCTGCTTAAATGTTCTTTGCTCATATTACACCTTGATTAAAATTTCGTAATTGTAACATAAAACTTTTTATGCTAGTATTGAAAAAAACAAATAAGGAACCATTATGTCTGATACAACACAAATCGAAACAATACAGCTTTCAGGAACCAAGAACGGAACTATAAGCATAGCAAATATCAAAGACCCTTACGGGCAGGGTACGGGTGAAGTTACAAGCATAGGTGTTTCCCTTGTTGGCGACAATGACGACGTCCAGTGGAAAGTGCATATTCCCAAAGAGAATATAGATGCCCTGATAGAGGCATTGAAAAAAGCAAAATAGTTTTAAGATAAGTTGTTATTATTTTAACCGCTTTCTTAGATTCTTTTTTATAACATATACCCAAAATTGTTTTGGGTATATTGAATGAAAGAAGAATTAAATTCTGCAAAAAACCTTTTGGAACAGTATAAAAATGCTGTGGACCTGTCAATGATAGTTTCAAAAACCACTCCAAAAGGGATAATCTCCTACGTAAACGACGAATTTTGTAAAATATCCAAGTACTCAAAAGATGAATTGCTGGGCAAAAGCCACAATATTATCAGGGACCCGGATATGGACCAGGTGGTTTTCAAAGAACTTTGGGAAACCGTAAAGGCAAAAAAGGTCTGGAAAGGGATAATAAAGAACAGGGCAAAAGACGGCAGCCATTATTATGTGGACAGCGTTATTATCCCCATACTTGACGAAGATGGAAATATCATAGAGTATATAGGCCTTAGAAACGACATAACAGATTATTTCGAAACAAAAAGAATAGCCCAAAGGGCGATGGTGGACGACGTGACGAACCTCAAAAGCCGTGCCGCCCTGCTTGAGGACAAGGATAAAGCTTCCAATTTGAACCTGGCTCTTATCGACATAGCTTCCTTTAAACATATAAACGATTTCTACGGGCATAAAATAGGGGATAACCTCCTTCGTATCATAGCCCAGGAGTTAGAAAAGTTCATAGGCGGTTTTGAGGCCGAAATATACAGGATACCAATAGATATCTTTGCCGTGCTTACCTCGGAGCCTATTGAGTCTTTGGAAAAAATAATAATAGAGTTCAGCAAATTTATATCATCCAAGCCCGTTAATATAATGGAAAGCGATATCTATATAAATATGGTAATAGGGACAGCTTCTTTCGAAGAGGGGAAAAAGATATACCAGAATGCAGATATCGCGCTTCAGTATGCCAAGTCCCATAAAAAAAGGTTCCAAAGATATACCCATGAGCTTAATTTCCAAAAAGAGATAGAGAACAACCTTTTATGGACCCAAAGGCTCAACGAAGCTATATTTGACGACAAGGTAAGGACCTTTTTCCAGCCCATAGTAAATAATAAAACAAAAGAAAAGGAAAAGTTCGAGGCTCTTGTAAGGCTGATGGACGAGAACGGGAATATGATATCCCCTTTTTATTTCCTTGATATATCAAAAAGGACGAAGCTTTATTCTTACCTTACCAAGATAGTGCTGAAGCAGTCTATGGAGACCTTTAAAGATACAGATTACTCTTTTTCCATAAACCTTTCTGTTGAGGATTTTGAGAATGCCAAGACCCTGAACCTTTTAAGGGAGACTTTCCGTGACAATCCCATTGCAAAGAACGTGGTTCTTGAGATAACGGAAAGTGAGGAGATACAGAACTTTGAAGAAACTACGGAGATCATATCCGAATTCAAGTCTTTCGGGTGCAAGATCGCCATAGATGATTTCGGTAGCGGTTATTCGAACTTCACTTATCTTATGGAACTGCAGGCAGATTTTATAAAAATAGACGGCAGCCTTATAAAAAACATAGTCCATGACCAGTCGTCCGAGTCCATCGTCAAAGCGATCGTCTCTTTTGCCAAAGAGATGGGGATCCAGACCATTGCCGAATATGTCAGCAGTGAAGAGATATACGAAAAGGTACTGGGTATGGGGATCGATTATTCCCAGGGGTATTATTTCGGTATTCCCAAAGATACTTTAAACTAAAACCAATATAGGAGTCAAAATGGTGAAAAAACTTTTACTTACACTATTTTTTATCAGTTCGCTGTTTGGTAACAGCGACTTTTTAAAACCTGCCGAAGCTTTTAAAACAACGTTGAGCGAGGATGCCGACAGCGTTAGGTTCAAGGTTGAGATGGATAAAACCATATATCTTTATGATGAATTTATAAAAGTTTCAATAACAGGTCCAAAGCAGATTGATATAACAAAAGAACTAAAGATAAAAGAGCCAGTGAATTACGACGATTTTATGGTTCATTTAGGCACCTTGGTCATAGATGTGCCCAAAAGCCTGATCACGGAAAAAGCAGGGAAGGGTGATTACGAGCTGCAGTTTAATTTCCAGGGATGCTCCAAAGCGGGGCTTTGCTACTCTCCTATGAGCGAAACATTTAAAGGGACATTATCCTCAAAGAAAGGGGAATCCTCATCAAACGGCGGTTTCCTAAAGCCTGAAGATGCCTTTAAAACCGCAATAAGCGAAGATGAGAAAAATGTTTATTTCAGCGTCAAACTTGATAAAAGCATATACCTGTACGACGAGTTTTTAAAAGTTTCTATACTTTCCCCCAAGCAGCTTGACCTGACAAAAGAGCTTGTTATAAAAGAGCCCGTGAATTACGACGAGTTTATGGTACATTTTGATTCTGTGGAGATAACAGTACCAAAAGCTCTTATAAAAGAAAAAATAGGGGAAGGTGATTATAAGCTTGGGTTCAATTTCCAGGGATGCTCCAAAGCGGGGCTTTGCTACTCTCCTATGTTTAAAGAGTTTGACTCAAAAGGTTCCTTTGCTTCAAAAGATGAGGTTAAGCCAAGCTTGTTTAAAAAGGGCGAACCTGTAGAAACTCCGATTGCACAAAACGAGACCGACGCCATTGCCGACACTTTAAAAGGGGGCAACACGCTGCTTATCCTGGCTACGTTCTTCGGCTTCGGGCTTCTTTTGGCACTTACTCCTTGTATTTTCCCTATGGTGCCTATTCTTTCAAGTATCATAGTCAGGCAGTCTACAAAGGACGGGGGACAGATGTCTTCAAAAAGGGGATTCATCCTTTCACTTGTTTATGTTCTTGCAATGAGTGCGGCGTATACCATTGCAGGGGTATTGGCAGGATTGTTCGGTGCCAATATACAGGCTATGCTTCAAAATCCTTACGTGATAGTTTCATTTGCGGCGGTTTTCGTGGCACTTGCATTCTCCATGTTCGGGTATTATGAGATAGGTCTTCCCCAATCCTGGATGACAAAGATAAACAAGGCAAGCGACACAAGCAGCAGGCACGGAGGATTTACGGGTGTTGCAATCATGGGATTCCTTTCTGCCCTTATAGTGGGGCCTTGCGTGGCTCCTCCTCTTGCTGGGGCGTTAATTTATATAGGTCAAACGGGAGATGCTTTCTTGGGTGGAGCCGCATTATTCGTTATGAGCCTTGGTATGGGAGTACCTCTTTTAGCTATAGGTATAGGTGCCGGTAAATATATGCCGAAACCTGGCGGATGGATGACTACCGTTTCAAAAGTGTTCGGTGTGATTATGCTGGGTATTGCCATCTGGATGCTTGACAGGATCGTTCCATTCGGTATTACCATACTTCTTACGGTTGCACTGCTTATGGGAAGTGCCTTTTACCTTCTTAGAAACGGAAATAGATTCGGCAAGATAGTTGCAGGTGCGTTGATGATCATCTCAACAGCTTTCGTTATGTACGGGGTGAACAGCAGCAAGAACGAGGACAAGATACACTATCAATATGTTAAAAACCTATACGAGCTTGAAAAAGTGGTTGCCCACTCTCAAAAGCCCGTAATGGTGGATTTCTGGGCGACATGGTGCGTAAGCTGTAAAGAGCTTGACAATATTACATTCAAAGATAAAGAGGTAAGAAAAGAGCTTGAGAAATACCACCTTGTAAAAGTGGACGTTACAAAGAATACTGTAGAAGACAAAGAATTGATGAAAAAATTCAATATCTTCGGGCCTCCGGCACTTGTTTTCTTTGAGCACGGCGTTGAATTAAAAGATAAAAGAATCATAGGGTACAAGCCTCCAAAAGAGTTCTTGAAAATAGTTAAATGATAGATATTTACACATATATAGAAAGAGGGGGAAGTATAGTTTACCTCCTGATGGCAATGAGCGTTATCGGTATATCCATAATGATCTGGAAGCTTTTGGTGCTTTCGTGGGCAAGCTTGAAAGTTGAGAATATCTCAAGCTCTATCGCAAGCGAACTAAAAGAGAGCTCAAAGTTCGAGATACAGCATATACAGGCACTTGTGCAGTTAAAGGTAAAACAGCTGGAATCGGGTCTTAACACTGTTAAGATCATAGCTTCCATCTCTCCGCTTTTGGGGCTTCTTGGTACGGTTATAGGGATATTGAACTCTTTTGACAATATCACATACCAGGGACTCGGAGACCCTACGGTTTTTTCAAGCGGGATCAGCGTGGCGCTTATTACTACGGTTGCCGGGCTTGTTGTTGCAATCCCCCATTACATAGGTTATAACTATCTTATAGGGACGCTTGATTCTTTGGAGATCAAGCTTGAAAAAGCGGTTCTTAACAGTATAAAATAATGAAAAGAAGAGAACAGATATCCCCTGACCTTACACCTCTTATAGACGTGGTGTTTATACTGCTTATATTTTTTATAGTAAGTTCCGTTTTTAAAAAAGAGGAGCTTGCCCTGGCCCTTGACCTGCCTGCATCAAGCGCAAAAGAGCTTGAGGTGGAGCAGAAACAGATAAATATAGAACTTTCGGACAAGTCCCTGGCTTATCTTGGGAAGGTCGTCACTTTTGAAAAGCTTGATACAAACCTTTCAAATGTGGAGAAAAAAGACAAGCCCGTAATAGTAAGGATAGACAAGAACGTAAAATATGAAAGGGTGGTAAAGGTACTGGATCTGCTCCAGAAATACTCCTTGACCAATCTTGCCCTTGTGACTAATGAGAATTGATTTTCCCTATGATCTCTTTTGTGATATCATACAGTTTATGGACAGAGCTTATCTCGCATCTTTCCCTTAACGAGTGGGGATTATAGATATTGGGTCCTATTGAGCAGACCTGGATATGGGGGTATCTGTCCTTGAATATGGCACACTCCAATCCTGCGTGGATAGCTTTTATCTGTGCTTCGGGGACAAATTTTTTATAGGTGTTCAGTACCTCTTCATTGAATTGTGAGTGGGAAGGTTTCCATGCGGGATATTTCCCGTCCGTCGATATCTCGAAGCCGAAAAGCTCAAGCATCGCGGTAGTCTCTCTCTTTATCGTTTTCAGTTCTTCATTGTCCATGCTTCTGGCACTTAAACTGATCTTCACCCCCTCGATAGTGTTTTCCACTATGGCAAGGTTTATTGAGCTTTGAACCACCCCAAGTTCTTTATCATATGCCCTTACCCCGTTGGAGAAAGTGTATAGAAACTCCAGGATGTTTTTATCCAGCTGCTTATAGTGTACGGTTTTTTCATTTATCTTTTTTATGCTCATGTTCGGGTGTGTAGAAGCGGGGGTCTTGTCTGTCAGGATTATCGCTTTTGCCCTTTTGGGGATGGAGTTTATCCTCTCTCCCCCGTTTATGTCGAGGATCTCTCCGCCGCACTCTTTTATCGTTTTTGCGATAAGTTTTATGGCATTTGGGATATTCTTGTCTATATCCACCCCGCTGTGCCCCCCGTCAAGATCCTTTATCTCGATCTCATACATGGTTTTTCCCTCTGTATTTTTACAGTATTCCCCTTTGGGGGTCAGGGCAAAGATATCTACTCCCCCTGCACAGCCGATACATATCTCACCCTCCATTTCACTGTCCAGGTTCAGCATATATGAGGATTGAAGTTCGTGCTTTATATTATTGGCACCTATCAATCCTATCTCTTCGTCGCAGGTAAAGAGGTATTCAGCATCCACATCTTCTTCCATTAAAGAAAGCATATAGGCACACCCTATACCGTTATCGGCACCAAGTGTGGAGTCTTCTGCCTTCAAGTAGCCGTCCTCTTCTTTTATCTGGGGGATCTTCCCTTCTTCCAGGCAAACTATATCATAGTGGGACTGCAGGCAGACCCTTGGGGTGTGCTCTTTTTTATAGCAAAGGATATTATTGGCGTCGTCTATCTCGCATAAAAACTTATTGTTTTTTGAAAACTCTTTCATAAATTTTATAAAAGGCTCATGGGTACCGCTGCATCTTGGGACGGCGGTAATAAGTTTGAAAAGTTCTATAGCTCTCATATATTTTCTCCTAAATATAAAAGGGATTATAGCGAAGTTTGTTTTAGAAAGGGGATACCCTTTTATATTATAAAGGGGATCGTTAATTGCAAACGAAGTGTTATTTTAATAAGATTAACTAAGCAAATACAAATAAGAGGAGGGACGGCATGAGCAAAGAGAAAAAGGTTCTCCTTATAATTTTATTCAACTCAATAATTATTTTAAGCGAGATTATATTCGGGATAATATCCAACTCTTTTGCCCTTATAGCGGACGCACTGCATAATACGGGGGATGTTATAGCCATAGTCGTCACATACCTGGCATTGAGGCTGGGGGCGGTTAGGAGCACTTTTAAATATACCTTCGGCTTTATAAAAGCGGAGATGATGGCTGCTTTTGTCAATACCCTGTTCCTGCTTTTAACTATGTTGTATCTTATATATGAAGCTGTGAACAGGATATTCGATCCTGAAGTGATAGAGCCTTTATATATGATAGCCGTAGGGCTTATAGCCGTAGCGGCAAACGGCATAAGCGCTTATATCCTTAACAATATAGGCCTGGAGCATTACCATCACCATCACGGGCACGGTGATGAAGAGGAACATCACCACCATCACCATGAAGGGGATGCAAACATAAGGTCTGCATATCTGCATATGTTAAGCGATGCCCTTGTGTCGGTCGCGGTTGTGATCGCCGGTATATTCATATACCTCTTTGAGATCTATTATATTGACTCTGTTTTGACCGTATTGTTCAGCCTGTATATCATCAGGCACTCATATCCGCTGTTGAAAAAAAGCTTTTTCTCTTTGATGGATATAAACTTTAGCGATATTTCTTTAGAGAAACTGGATAAGCTGATAAAATGCGAGGAAAGGGTCTTGCAGTACCATGACCTGCATATCCACTGCCCAAGCTCAAAAGAGAAATATATCTCGTTTCACCTGGTTATGGATGATGAGGATATAAGCCTGAAAGAGTGCGAGGATATAGGCAAAAGGATAAAACACAGGCTTTCCCATGAGGGGTTTACCCATATCCTTATCCAGTTTGACACCAAAGAGCATATAAAAAGTTCCATAAACTGTATCAATAACTAATAATCTTTTTGTGTTATAATTGCGAAAAAGTTTTAAGGAAAGTTTTGTCGGAAATAATATTAACAACCCTGAACGGAAGATATACCCACAGTGCGGTGGGGCTTAGGTATCTTTATGCAAATCTTAAAGAGCTTCAAGCAAAAGCATCTATCAAAGAATATGTTATCAAAGAGAGGATGCAGGATATAGCCTTTGATATCCTAAGCTCAAAGCCAAAAATAGTGGGCATAGGGGTATATATCTGGAATGCCACCGATGTTTACGAACTGGTGCATATCATAAAAAAGGTAAGTCCCGAAACCGTCGTGATACTTGGAGGTCCGGAGGTAAGCTACGAACCTTTCAGGGTTGACTATAATATAGCCGATTTTATTATACAAGGGGAGGGGGAGATACAGTTCTATGAACTTTGCCGCGATATATTAAAGGGCAGTGAACCTGGCAAAAAGATATTCCCTCCCCAGGTCCTGGACCTTGAGAAGATCGAACTTCCTTACGGCTATTACGACGACAACGACGTGCAGAACAGGTATATATATGTGGAAGCCTCAAGAGGCTGCCCTTTTTCCTGCGAATTCTGCCTTTCATCCATAGACAAGCAGGTACGGAACTTCGATATAGACAAGATACTTGAAGAGTTTGAAAAACTTTGGGAAAGGGGAGTTAGAAACTTCAAGTTCATAGACAGGACCTTTAACCTGAATATCAAGGTTGCCAACAGGCTGCTTGATTTTTTCCTGGAAAAAGATGAACCCTATATGGCCCACTTTGAGGTGATCCCCGATAATTTTCCCGAAGCTTTGAGGGAAAAAATAAAGCAGTTCCCCCCTGCGTCGCTGCAGCTTGAGATAGGTATACAGACCTTGAAAAAAGATATTGCAAGGAATATAAAAAGAAACCTAAATATCCCCAAGATAAAAGAGAATATCGCCTTTCTTGAGAACGAGACAAATGCCCATATCCATCTGGACCTTATCATAGGGCTTCCCGGGGAAACCCTGGAGAGTTTCGGGGAAAACCTTGATTATCTTTGCAGTTTAAGCAACTCCGAAGTGCAGGTAGGGGTGCTTAAAAAGCTTTCCGGGACCACGCTTAACAGGCATGACGAGATATACGGCATGGTATATACTGACGTGCCCCCCTACGATATACTGTGCAATGACCTGATCTCTTTTGAGAAGATGCAGCATATGAAAAGGTTCGCAAGGTACTGGGACCTTGTCTATAACAGCGGGAACTTTATAAAAACCTTTAAAAACCTTGTGCATAAGAAAAGCGTTTATAAAACCTTTGATGCCTTTACCGCCTGGCTTTATGAACAGACCTATTCAACCTGGCAGATCTCTTTGGACAGGCTTGCAAAATTTCTTTTTGATTTTATGGTTGAGGTACAGGGAAAAGATAAAGAGCTTGTGGCAAAAGATATGGTCGATGATATATTAAAAGTGGGGGGAAGGAAGCTGCCCAAGTTCCTAAGGGAATACAGCGATATAGTAAGCAGCTATGATAAGCTTAAAGTATCATCCAGAAGCAAAAGGCAGCAAAAAAGGGTGGAAGGGTAAAGCTTCTAAAGCTTCATCTCTTCGGGCTTGCCGAAATAATACCCTTGCGAGTAGTCAACCCCTATATCATTTAAAAGGTTGAATATCTCCTCGTTTTCCACAAATTCCGCAATTGTCAAGATATTCTGTTTTTTTGCAAAAGAAACGATGGTCTCTACCACGTTCCTGCTGTAGGGGTCGTTTGTAATGTTTTTTATAAGGCTTCCGTCTATTTTTAAAATATCGGGCTCAAACTCAAGAAGTCTTTCAAAGTTGGAATATCCTGCGCCGAAATCGTCGATGGCTATTTTTATACCCATCGCTTTTACTTTTTTTATGAACCCCTTGACCTTGCTGAAATCTTTTATATTCTCGTCTTCCAGAAGCTCGAAGATCAGCCTGTCCCTTTCCACCTTGTATTGGTCAAGGAACTCATATATGGTTTCCCTCATATGGTCCTGCTCAATATCAAGGGCGGAGAGGTTTACGGATAGTTTTGTGGTGATATTCTTTAATATCTTAAAAGTGTTCTCCAGTACCCGGTGGGTTATCTTATTGTAGTAGTGCCCTTTTTTGGAGATGTTCAGGAAATTGTAAGGGGTTAGGACATTCCCATTTTCGTCAATGAGCCTTACAAGGGATTCGTATTTGTCGATCTGCTTTGTTTTGTTGTTGATAATAGGCTGGAAATAGGAGATTATATTATAATTGTCAAGGGCTATTTTAACCATTTTTATAACCTCAAGGTTCTTTTTAGCTTCTTTTTGGTGATAGAGTGAAAAGTCGTTTGAATGGCATACTATTATATTCTTTTCCAGAGATTCTTCCAGTCCTGATTTTGCATCTTCGTAAAGCATATATTTGCCGTAGGCGTAGCTTAGGGAGACATTCAGGTCGTATTCCACATTGTCTATTTCAAGTTTTGATTCTTTTACGTTATTTATGAACTGGTGCAGATAGGTTTTTATCTCGACTTCGGAATTCATAAAGTCGTAAAAATCGGTCACAAGGGCATATCTTCCGTTATCAAGGTTATAAACGTTGTCGAACTTGTAGCTTTGGGGAAGATAGGATAAAAGCTTGTAGCCGAACATTTTTTCTATCTGGTCTATGGTTGTGAGGTTGTAAAACTTCTCAAGCATGTCAAACTCGTTTATCTGTACGAGTATCAGCAGTGAAAGTATGTTCGAGTCTATTTTGTCAAGGAAATGTTTCTTGTCGCTCATTATAGAGCTTATATTGTTCCTTAGGGCTATATATTCAAGTATATTTCCCTCTTCGTCCAAAATAGGGGTAATGGTGGTTTTTACGTAATATGCCCTGCCGCATTTTGATATGTTCTTAAGTATGCCGTTCCACTCTTTTTTCCTCTCCTTTATACTCTCCCACATATCTTTATATATCTCGGAAGGATTGTCGGGATGCCTTATCTTGTTGTGGTTCTTGCCGATCAGCTCGCTTTTTGAATAACCGGAAACTTTGCAGAAGTTATCGTTCGCATAAGTTATCTTTCCCTTAGTATCTGTTTTTGAGATGATGGTACTTTTGTCCGCGATATCTTTGTACTGTTTTAAGAGGTTTATATTCTGCCTGTTTGCCTCATACTCTTCGTTAAAAAGATATTTTCTTTCTATTTTCTGCAGGGTTTTAAAGAGTTTCGTTTCATCAATGGGTGTTTCCAGAACGGCGTCGATCCCTGATTCTATAGCTTTTTCAAGGATCTCACAGGATCTTGTGCAGGAGTGGATAAGGGTTATCATAAACGGTTTTACTTTTTTGATCTCTTCTATGATATCGAACTTTAAATGGATATCTCCGTTCTCTTCGATATTTAGAAGTACAAGGTCTATATGGTTTTTACGGAAACTTTCCAGAGCTGCTGTTCTGCTGTCGACCCTGATGATATTGTAGAAATAACCGGAAAGATTTTCTTCCAGTTTTTGCAGGGGATTTTCGTCAAATAGCAGAAGAGTTAATCTTTTACTGAAATAGTTGTTCTCGTTTGCCATTTTCACCCCGGATTGAATTAATTAAATAATTTTACAATATAATTGATAAATTATTTATGATAATATTTTTTACAAAAATATAACGATATTTCAAAAGGTTGGGAAAACTCTTATGTGCTTGGTTCTAGGCTTTATTTTCGCTTTTCTATCTGTAAACTTCTTTATGGAAAATAATATTTTAAACGGTACCGTTAACGGAGTGATAGCTCTGGTGTTTTTTCTTTTGATGGGTAGAAACATAATAAAAACCAGAAAAGAAAGATCAAAGAGGGATGAACAGAACCCTTAAGGCAATGATCTTACTGCTCCTTTCATAGCTTCCGTTATTTTTAGAAGCTCATCCTCTTTTATATTGTATGAGACGATACTGTAAACAAGTTTCCCGAACGGTCTGATCCATACCCCGTGGTCTACGCAGTACTGCTGTATTGCTTGGGCATGGATATCCTCTTTCAGCTCGATTACCCCTATTGCCCCTATATTCCTTACGTCGGCAACTGCTGGATGGTTTTTCAGCTCTTTTAATTCGGCTGCAAAAACAGATTCGATATTTTTTACCTTTTTTTCCCAGGGAGTTGAGAGAAGCAGGTCGATGCTTGCGTTTGCAACGCTGCATGCAAGGGGGTTGGCCATGAACGTAGGCCCGTGCATAAGCACCCCTATCTCGCTGTTTGAGATGGTGTCACTTATATTTTTCGTTGTCATCATGGCCGCCATGGTCATAAATCCCCCAGTAAGACCCTTGCCTACGGTCATTATATCAGGAGTGATAAGGGCATGGTCGCATCCCCACATTTTACCCGTATGGCCAAATCCCGTTGCTATCTCGTCTGCTATTAGGGGGATATCATATTTCGTACAAAGTTCCCTTGCAGTTTTTAAGTATGAGGGATCGTGTATCTTCATACCTCCCGCACCCTGGACCACGGGTTCTACTATTACACCTGCAGCTTCATCTTTGTATTTTTCTATGGTCTGTCCCAGGTTTTCAACATCCGTAAAGATATTTTTGTTCAGGTAGTCCCCGTAAAGCGAGTGCATGGAGTTTACGGGATCGCATACATTCATGCACCCCAAAGTGTCGCCGTGGTAGGCATTGTTCAGCGCTATGAACTTGTTCAGGTTCCTGCCTTTTGCTTTTTTGTAAAGTATGGCGGTTTTAAGGGCGGCTTCCACGCTTACGCTTCCGCTGTCGCATAAAAAGACGCTTGGAAGAGAGCTTAGGTCAGCCAGTTTTTTGGATAATCTTGCGGCAGGTTCATGGGTAAGACCCCCGAACATTACGTGGGGCATGGTTTCGGCCTGCTGTTTTAAGGCTCCTGTTAATACGGGATGGTTGTATCCGTGTATAGAACTCCACCAGGAACTCATGGCGTCTGTTAGTTCCCTTCCGTCTTCCAGGACGATGGTCTGTTCATAAGTTCTTTTTACGGGAAGTATCTCAGTCTTTGTGGGGAGGGAATTGTAAGGGTGCCAGGTGTGTTTGTAGTCAAGCTCAAGAGTGTTCAAAAGTTTTTCCTTATGATCTAAGTATTTTGAAATTGTACTGAAAACTATTTTAATGCTGCTTTGATAAAATCGATCAGTTTTTTATTTTTGATTATTTTATTATGATCTGTGTTCTCAACTACCCGGAAAAGTTTCAGATTTGTTATATCTTTTTTCAGGTTCAATGTATTTATATTAGGTACGACCTTGTCATCTTGGGCCATTAAAATCGACACGGGAGCAGTTACGTTTTTCATATGTTTTTGTGAATCAAAGGGGTGTTCTATCAACAGTTTTATGGGAAATACCATATATCTGTCCTGTGCAACATTTACAACAGAATCGAAAGGGGTGATAAGCAATAAATTGTCTGTTTTTTTATTTGCCGCCACATAAACGGCAGTTGCGGTACCCAGGCTTCTTCCCATAAGGGAGATACTTTTATAGCGGTCTTTAAAATATTCATAGATCTGCAGAGCATCGGAGTAGATATTCTGCTGGCTAGGTTCCCCGCCGCTTTGTCCGAATCCTCTGTAATTTAAAGAGATAAAATCGTGCGATCTTATTTCTGAGAGGATACCCATGGTATTTTTTACATTTTCGCTGTTTCCTCCGAAATATATAACAAGGGAGCCGCTTTTGTTGTTAATAAATGCGCCTTCAAGTTTTGTACCCTCTTTTGTTGTAAAGGATAAGCTTTCTATATTATTGTTTATATAAGTATTCTGGGGTACATACTCCTCTGCCGTGTATTTCCCCGGAAAGATAAGTGAATCCTGGATAAGATATAAAAAAGCTATCGAGATTATATATGCAAAAATAAGCGTGGGTAAATATCTTTTTAATAATCTTATCATCTGAATTCAACTCCT
Source organism: Arcobacteraceae bacterium (assembly GCA_963677515.1). GTDB lineage: Bacteria > Campylobacterota > Campylobacteria > Campylobacterales > Arcobacteraceae > JAIOSF01. The sequence goes on from OY781963.1 coordinate 162,698, forward strand.
TTATTATAACTTTGCAATTGTACAAAAATTGTTATAAATTCTTTTGGGATCTATTTATGTTTCAGACTCTCTTCATAAATAGGCCTGCAGTCGACGCAGAATTTTGCATGGGGCTTTGCCTTCAGCCTTTTGATGCCTATCTGCTCGTCGCACATCTCACATACCCCGTAAGTGCCGTTTTTTATTTTTTTTAGTGCATCATCTATCTCTTTAAGCTCTTCGATCTGCTTGTTTCTAAGCGTGTTCATATTAAAGCTATCGGAAGATACTTCCGCAAAATCTATATCGTCAAGGGTGTCTTCGCAAAGGAGGTCGTTGATGATCTCGCCGCTTGAGTTTACCTCTTTTGTGAGTTTCTCTTTTCTTTGCAGAAGCTGCTCTTTTAGTTTTTCTATTTGTTGTTCGTTTAACATATTTTTTCCTTTTTACAGAAGGTGTCCCATGGATTCTTTTTTTGTGTCCAGGTATTTTTCGTTGTAGAGGTTTCTGGGTGTTATAGCTTTTATCCGTCTTTGTATCTCTATGCCGTTTTCTTTTAGGAACTCTATCTTATCGGGATTGTTCGTGATAATATTGAGCTTTGTTACCGAAAGGTCGTTTAGTATAAAAGAAACGCAGCCGTAATCCCTCTCATCCTCTTTAAATCCCAGTTCAAGGTTCGCTTCTATTGTGTCAAAGCCCTGATCCTGCAGATGGTAGGCGTTTATTTTGTTTACAAGCCCTATATTTCTGCCTTCCTGCCTGTGGTAGATCACAAGGCCTCCGTGAGCGGCTATATATTCAAGTGCCAGGTGCAACTGGTTGCTGCAGTCGCACTTAAGACTGCCCAGGGTGTCTCCCGTGAGGCATTCCGAGTGTATCCTGACATTGGGAATATCCATATCAAAAAACTCTTCGCTCATGATCGCCAGGTGTTCCTGGCAGCCGTCTTTGTATGCTTTGACCTTGAAGTTCCCGTATCTTGTAGGCAGATTTGCGATTTTTGAAAAAGTCATTTAACTCTCCCTCTTATAATACTTAATATTATAAATGCAACTAAGTTGCATTTAGTTGGGGGAATAATAAAGAATAACCACTTAAATATAACTTATAATTAATTATAATGTTTAAAATATTGATTTTAATAATCATATTGCATTTTGGTAAAAGTTTTGGTATAATTCCAAACTTTTTAAGCTCGGGGTCGACTTGGTATCGATTAGAGCAGTGAGTATAAGTTGCATGCCGGTTTGAACATATCGATAATCTGTTCATTTTTTTTAGACGCAAACAATACAAATTACGCTCCAGCTTACGCAAAAGCTGCGTAAGTTTAACTTACATTAACGGATTCCCTTCGGGTTGAGTCCAAGGAGGCTCTCACCGCTGATTCTATCTGCGCGGATTTAGAGGGTTCAAACCTGATAGATTATCTTTTTGGCCTGATCGCCCAAAGGGAGACATTCAGATCTTAGCTTAGCAGTTGCCTTGCAGGTTGAGTTGCTGTTTAAGTGAAGATTTTCAACCTTTCTAAGCATGTAGACGCTTTTATGACCTGTTTTAAGACTGGAGTTCAATTCTCCACGGCTCCACCAAGATTATATAAAAGTAAACTACTTATAAAGCCTTATTTTAAGGTGTTTATAGACCTTAAAATAATTTTCATTAAAAATCTATTCCAACCTATTTCCAACATTAAACTGTTTAAATTTTTTTATATGATATTCTAATTCTTTATCAATACTTTCAATATTTTTATTAAGTATATAATTATGTTTATCTATTTTGTAATTTTTTAAGTCCTCAAGTTCATTTTGAGAGATATTAATAAGATATTGAAACATACCATCTTGCTTATCAAGATACTCTAAAATAGGAAGTACTCTTTTATGCATAACTTCTCTAGTATTGTAATGTAAATCTTTTTTTGGTTTATCAAGACGAAGAGAATAGGAAATAGCAGCACTACTGAAAGAGTCGAATTCATTACCCGTAAGTCTAATGTAGGCAAGTAAACCAAAATAAAAATCAGTCGAGAATTTATCCCAAGAATTAGCACTTTGATTTAAAAAGTATGATATATATTTAATTCTATTAATATTTTTGAAATTTTCATATTCTAGTAATTGGTCATATTTTGATATTTTACTAGTTTCTAAAAATTCTTGAAGATCTTCTTGAGTAAAATATTTTTCAAGGAGATTAATAATTGGTCTCTGTTCTTCTTTCCATCTATAAATAGTTTTTCTACTATTACCTAAAATTTTTACCATTTCACTAATCATTAGTCATCCTCACTATTAAATATAAAATAATACAACACATACACTTTGACACAAATAAAATTATTTAAAAAACATATTGAGTCATATTGACACATATTAAGTTAAAAATAAGCTGAAGTCTTTTATAATGTCATTATAACACTTTAAGTTAAAATATATAAGAAAAGGAAACATTATGACACAGAATGAAATATTAAAATACAACATTGAACATGTTAAAAATAGTATTCCCGGAATTGAAAAAAGTGCTGGTGCAACAAAACAACAATTAGCATTATTTATGAATATGAGTATTGCAAGTCTTGATCGTGCGATGGCAGCTGGATCTGGTATACCAGAATATATAAAAGGAAGAGGTCAAAAAGGACACATACGATTCCCATTAATAAATATAGCATTGTTCTTGACAAATCAGACTGTGAAGATCGCATAATAAATAGCTTAACTCAAAATTTGGTCGTGGAGAGTTAAGCCATACCCCGTAAAACGTTGGGCAATTATGATTATACATAAATAATTATTTGCCCTTAATTAATATATTAAATGATGTGTTATCTATAAGTTACCGTGCTCTTGTTCGCCCTTGGGTTCGGTGACGGTGACTTATAGATAGCATTTAAAGGGCGAATAATGAAGTATAATATATCTATTAACCAGGCTCAGGCTATTGAGCTTGGGATTAAAAATACAACAGAAGCAATTATATTAGATGTATTAAGTGTAGCACCTACTTGGGCCGATGCCATTATAATTGACAATAGCGTATATTATTGGACGGCAAGATCTAAAATTGCAGCAGAACTACCACTACTAAATCTTAAAGACGATACCGTATATCGTCACCTTAAATCACTGGAAAAAAATCAATTTATCGATTACCAAAAGTTTCTAAAAAAAGATTGTACAAGACTGACAAAAAAAGGTAAAAAATATATAACTTCCACTATATCGGAAAAAAATCCGAATAGCTATGTCGGAAAAAAATCCGAAAAAAACTCGGAAAAAAATCCGACAGATAATAATACTAGATTTATTAATAAATCTATAGAGGAAGAGGATGAAGAAGAACTAAAAAAGAAAATATCAATAATTGAAGCAGGTGGAATTGAAGCAGACGAGATCATGGCTGATTTTTTAACATTTGTCACTATGGGCGATCAAACAAAAATCAAAAATAGGTTTATATATACAGATTCACTAAAAAAGAAATTGCTCAAAGGTGATACAAGAACTATTAATAACTTCAAAACATATCTTAAAAATGAAATGGTGGTGAATTGGATCAAACAAGGGGCTTAAAAACCTTGTATTGATTCATTATAGCTCACTCCATGTGAGTTATAACGAGTGAATACTAATACTCAAGATCTTTTACAACTCACTGTTAAAAAACAAATACTACCCGTGATGATAACGGGTAAAAAATTAAAGGAGAAAAATAATGTTAAAAAGAGAAGAGTTCGAAGAAGAACTTGAAAAATTCAAAAAAACAAAAATCAGGATATCCCAGATTGATCTATTGTTTGGGATAGTTATTATATTGGTTAGCTACGGTATACAGATTGATAGCTTTATAATATAGGGGTTGATTCTCATGTCAGGTGTTAGTTTAGTTATATATAATTTGACTGAACTATTGTATATTAAAATATACGATAATCACCTTGAAGATAGTTTTTATCAAACTACTGGAAAAGAACGGCCAAAGCCGTCACTTATAAAAGCAGCCCTCCGACAAAAAAAGGCTGCCCTATGATCAGGCTAATATTATATCTTAGTATAACTTTGAATCTTTTTGGATTTCAGATTGATGATACTGACATCAATATCACCAGTTCCAATGGTACTAGTGTTGATATTATCAAGGTAGAGGTTCCCAAGGAGATAACAAGGCCATCTGACAAGAAAGCAAGTGTTGAGTACGCATTTATCTGTCCGCAAACTGTTGTTAAAATAGTGGCCAATAATACTACGGTACTAAAAACCTATGATACGGCTTATGAATACGCAACTATCCGTAATATAGACTTCACAAACGGTACTTATACCTGTAATTATTACAACGCAGTGGGTAAATTAGGGTTTACTTATCGTTTTACAAAAAACGATTACTACATGGACCTTCTAAAGTCTAAAAAAGAACAGATTTTAAGAGGTGAAAAAACACTGGGCTTTGACTATGCAACACTTCAAAACGATATAGATTCCATAAACGAAAATCAAACAGTAGACGTAGATAAGATAATCGAAAGCGTGGGTTTAAATGAAAACTATGATCGTAAAGGGTTTGACACATATTCCCAGATGCTTACTAGCATCATCAGTTTCAATGATGAAAAAATAATTGGAACTGATGCTAAAGGAGATTTACTCTTTAGGGCTCAGGGTAATGTTTACAGTGACGAAAACACTGATCTAACGGAACTGATAGATTCAAACACTAAAAATGATGAAAAATCAGTATTTGGAAGAGAACATGGCGTTAGCTGGTGGCAGTCAGCTCTTACATATGTTGGCTGGTATGACGCAGGCGAAGCAGCTTCAAATAATCGTGAAGAGCTCTTTAACTCGGTAGATTCAGTAGACAGTTTTATAGATAGATCACTGTTTGGATCATACTTCGATCTATTTATTTCGGCAGAGATGTTTGGTTTCTATTTTTTTCTTATTCTAATTATTACTACGAGAATAATTGTTTCAATGGGGTGGGAAAAATTTAGAAGCCGAGTCGTAAATATGCCGCGAACAATGCTACGGAAAGAAGACGGAGCAGTTAATATTTATGCGGTGTTGCTAATGGGATTTATTTTTTTATTACCTTTTAGTTCAACAATCACCAATAATCAACAGTTTGATCAGGCACTATCAATGGGTGCTCAAGGTATTGGTCATGTAGTAGGATATACTACAGAGACGGCAGATCAGATAACATACGATATCACAAAGCGTAAGATAAAAGAGCTTGCCAATAACAGTGATGTATATTCAAAAGAACAGCTTCTATCGATCTCGGAAGAAATAGTAAATAATCTTACCTACACCTCTCACCAGATCGGCACGCTAGAACTTTGCCGTAATACTTACTTCACTAATGATTCGTTTTTAAATGAAAATATAGATCTAGCTACCGCAGATATCCAAGGTGAGATATACCGAGAGGGCAGGGTGATTGAACCAAGAACTTGTCGTAATATTGAGGGTTCAGTTTATAATAATATGCAGATGATCGAAAGCGATTCGAAGCTGCTGCAACACAAGATAGCCACTTTAAAAAAATACGATGGACTATCCCCTATGGAAAGAGCTATTTCCAGTGTATCACACATATACGCGTCTGTAAGCCGTGACTTTGGGTGGATGAGTATTCCTTTGAGTTATTCAATTCAAAAGCACTATAACGATATAGCACTAAACCTTGATGATGCAAAAGAAGCGGAGCTTGATAAAAACATGGATTCGTACTTTTCAAAAAATGAGTTCAGCGATTCTTCAGTAATCAATGGGGGAGTTAACACGGTAACTTTTATAAGCTCATTTGCATTTCTTCATAATTTTTCAAGTTTCACAAAAATGCAGGAAATGCTATACCGTCAAATGTCGCCCAGTCCTATAACCGATGAAGTGACGCAAGACTGGTTTTATGATTCAAAAGAGTAGGCAAAAAGTAAATTAAAAGCAAGGATCCAACAGGGTAAACAAAAGGTCGAAAAAGCTAAAAAGAACGCAAAAAAGAAGCTAATCAAATATATGTCGATGGTCACCCCACAAGGTGCTACGACTGCAATTGTCGATAAGTTTATGGGAAAATTAATGAATGTGATGCAAGAATCGGCGGCAATTGTATTGTCGCACCTTGTTGCTAAATTTGCCTTTATAGCAGGTCTTACTCAATTTAAAATAGCAGGAGTAATTGCAGTAATGCTTTTTTCAATAGTTATGTATCTAGTGGAAGTATTTATAACCGTATTTTATATCGGTATATTTTTCCTAAGATTCTACAAAGGAGCTTTTACCGGGGAACAGAATGTATCAACAGGGTTTCTACTATCCCGTATTATATACCTGGTATCTTTTCCTATTGTCTTTACCTTCAGTATTGCATTTTTGTATTTTGGCGAGCAGCTCTTAAGTCATATCTTCAACCTGTTTACAACTTTAGATATTCAGACTTTAAAAGCTGTTACATATTCGGTAAGCAGTTCTCAATCAATTCTTGATTCAATAGGTACGGGGATGGAAGCTATGCTTGATCTTGGGATGAAGATGGCTACATATGAGATTATAAGTATATTTATCATGTTCCCTATGGCCTATTACATAACGATCCATATGCCTAATAAGGTAATAAAAATGATAGATGAAGCAGCAGAGCCGAGAGATAATGATCTGGTGAATTTAAGTAGAAAAATCGAAGGTAAGGAGTAGAAAATGACAACAGATATAAATAACACAATTTCTCAGCATAAAACCATTTTTTTGGATGGTGAAGTGCAAGAGTTTGTCGAATTAAGCGACGGTAAAATTTTAAGAGTTAAAGGTGGAACAGTGATTTTTTATCAAAATGAAGATCACTTCTTAAAAAACGAAAAACTTGTCGATCATCTTTCTGGGTGTACGGTGTTTAATTTCGCACAAATCAAGATTTAAAAGGCTGAATATGAATAATCAATTAGCTAACTATTTACCGGTTAATCAAAATGAGAATCCAGGTTTTTGGAATTTTCAAAATAGTACGGATCAATTTGCCCCGGAAATAAATCACGGGGACTTTGTGGTGGTTGATAAAACCAAAAAAAATTTAGAAGACGGAAAAGTTTATTTGCTCTTTCATAAAGAAAAAACAAATGAAATTTTAATTAGGCGAGTAAGCGAGAACCTGGCAACGGGTGCGTTTAGGTTCTCAACCCCTAGCGGGATTGACGACACTATGTCAGAAGAAGAGTTTTTAAAGAAATATGACGTGTTCGGAAGAATAACAACAACTTACCAAATTGCACAAAAGCAATTTTAAAATATTAGGAGAAATAAAATGATAGCAATAATAATAAATACAAGTGGAAACGTGGGGAAGAGTAACCTTTCAAGAGGTTTGTATCAATTTTTAAATGATGAAAAAGCGATAATTGAACTTGAAACTCATAATTCTTCCAGTGTAGGTTTTAAGGGTGTAAATGTAATAAAGTTTGAGGGATCTAATACCCGTGATATGTTCACTTCAATGATGACTTATGATAATGTAATTGTAGATTGTGGTGCTTCTGTAGTTGATAGTTTCTTAAACGAAATTATAAAAACCCCGGAAGTACTGGGAATGGTTGATTACTATATTATACCCACTGTTTCAGATACAAAACAATCCAACGATACTTTGAAGACCTTGACGATTTTAAATTCATTAGGGGTTGATCCAAATATTATAAAAGTAGTATTTAATAGGGTTAAATCAGATATTCAAAGCGAGTTTACACCAATAATCAAGGCTATGCAAAAATTAAATATTGAGGTAGATCCACAACTTGTAATTAAAAATTATGAAGTACTTGAGAACTTGGAAAGGATGAAACTTTTAACCGGAGATCTTATTGAAGTAGATACGGATTATCGAACATTGGCAAGGGAAAAAGCAAAAGAGGGGGATATGAAGGCTTCAAAAGAAGCAAGTGATAAGCTATTTACTCAAATGCTGGCTAAGTCTTACCATCAAAACTTACAACAGGTATTTACTACTATTAGTGAGAGCTAAAGATGGATAATTTTGAAAAAATGAATATCCTTTTTCATGAGATCTTGCTTTTGCAGGATCGACTGGAAAAGAGTAAAAAAGAATTTAAAAACCAGCTTGATCAATCTACACAGGTTAATTATTATAATGCTCGCATCAGTAAAAACCTTGAAAAGGTTGAGGAGATATCAAATACACTGGAACAGCATAAAAAAGAGTTAAAAGAACTTTTTGAAAATATAGATATCTCACCGGTAAAAAAAGATCTTGCTTCATTCTTAGATGAAAAAACTATGAAAATGGCAGCTGCTGTAAACTTAGAAATTGAAGAGAATAAAAAGCTTTTAAAAGAAATGAACGATGGTAAAGAAACAGTTAAATATCTATACCGACAGATTGAAAAAGAAAATGAAAAAATGAAAGATACAGTTGATCTTCTTAAAAGTGAAAAAAAGAGTATGGTGATACTTCAATCTTTTTTAGCCGGAATGATAGCAGCAGTTATATTGTTAAGAGTAGGTCAAAATCATGGCTGGTTTTGACCTAAAAGCTCATATAACAGGTCATGCCCACACCACAAGTGACGGGCTGCCTGAAAACTTCAATCTACAATCTCCCCAAAACACGCATTTCACCTTTTCATTCGATAAAAGCCAGTTTATCTTAAATCACAACACTACAAACCAAAAAGAGATAGATAAGATCATGACTGATTTTTTTAATGATCTGCAAAAGGAGCAATATTACTTTCAAGAATCTAACGGTAAGGGTAAAGCTCCAAGAACCCGTATGTTAGATTTAAATAATACACTTATGGCATATCATAACCAAAGCAGTGAAGCTATGAACAATTACAGTGTATATGATCATATCCATATACTTGTACCAGGGCAGCTTAAAAACTCAAAAGGTGAATCCACAAAGCTGGGTAAGGGATATTCTCATTTGCGGAATTTGATTAGTGACGTTGCAGCACGTCATAACTTAGTTGCAAATTTTGAAGAAGCCACAAGTTATGAGAAAGACAAAAACTCAAAAGCTTCTGCAACCGGGTTTACCTGGTATATGAAAAAAGCAAGTGATCAAGCTTTTATAAATGCTGTTAATAACGGTAATCTTCTAAAGGCTCTCAATAAGATTGAAACTGCTTACAAAAAAGGTGATACTACGCAAGATCATCTTTTTAAAGGTTATCTGGGTCTTCAATACAGGCTTAATAAATTGGATATCGATTTAATAGATAAACAGGGTAAAAAACTGCGGTATGACTTTCCTATACTTTTAAACAAAGATCATAAAAAAGAGATATCCATATTAAAAAGCGGTGATCGAGAAAAGATAACAGGTCTTATACAAGATAGGAACTCCAAGATAACCAGAGCTTGTATAGAACAGGCATTTGGTTTTAATAGTGTTGTTTATGATGTGCTGCAAAATAAAGGGCAATTATTACAAGGGATAGATCTTGATCTAATCAAAGAGATTGCAAACGATCCTAACGTAAAAGTTGATATCCAAAAGAAAGATAAAGACTATAAAAGCCAAAGGTGGCAAAAGTCACTGGGTTACCACGTGAAGCAAGATATAGAAACTGTCTTAAAGTACAGTGTAAATGAGAAAAGCTTCAGAGAGAACTTACAAGAGCTTGGTTACCAGGATCTTAAAATAAAGTCAAAAGATAAACAGAAAATAGGGATATCTTTTACTAATCCACATAACGGTAAAACGGCTACTGTATACTTTAACCAGTTGCGTATGAGTATACCGCAAATCACAAAGCAGCTTATGGAGAATAAACAGTTGCTTGATGCAGGTACTCTTCCGGAAAAACCAAAACTTTCATATAAAGATTCTTTTCTTTCAAAGTATATACCGAAAGAGCAGGACCAGGAATATCTCAAACGTAAACGAAAAATTCAAGATATCGAGTTTGAGAGGATCTACGGTAGAACTCCACAAACGGATCTAACCGGTTACTATATAACAGAAGATAAGATCTTAAAGAAAAATACCTTTATCCAGGTAGAAGATAACAAGATCACTGTTAAACACCAAAATATAAATGAACTTGAAAACAACGTAAAGGTCATAATTGAAACGGCTATTGCTAAAGGCTGGGATCTATCTAAATTAAAAGTTAACGGTAGCTATGAATTTAGGTTGGCCATAGAATCAGAAGTTCAAAGACGACAACAGAATAAACTTGTTGAAGTAAAAGAGCTTGCACAAGATACTAAGGTTGATATTAAAGTAAAAGATATAGATATCCTAAAACAGTTAAAAGCTATGAATCTTCATAACTATACCCATAGAGAAAAACCTAAAGAGTATGGTCAAGTATGGGATATAATGCAAAGAGCCGTTTTAAGCAAGGATATAGAGCTTTTAAACGCTTCATACGATACTTTACCCCATGAAGGCATAGAAGAGCTTAGGCTCAAAGTATTGAACTATGGCAAGGTGCTTAATATTTCATCTAAAGATATCATTCTTGAAATAGGTTTAGATATGGGTCTTAAAGAACATGAAATTAATCATTTTATCAATGAAATAAAATTATCTGCTAACTATGATGAAAAGTTTTTAAATAAGTTTGTCGAGAAGTTAGAAGAAAAACTAAATGATCATTATCTAATTAATCAGGATCTACCGGACGATAAACTGGAAGCAGCTTTAAATGTAATGCAAAGACTAAATAGTGAGTTCACCCGGTTTAAGAAAATGTATATCGATAAAAAAGAATACATTAGAAAAGTTGAACGAGTAGACGAGTACCTGGAAACCGGCCGTTTTTACAGTGCTAAAAAAATCATAAATGAATTAGATGATACAGATAAAATAATTCAAAATATGAAATATGAAAATAGTATTGATATGGTCAATGTACTTTATGACTTTGAAGAACTTAAAGAAAGAATCGATGAACAATCTCAACTAGATCAAGATACATACTACAGTGAACAAAACCAACTATCCGAACCCGATCAAGAGGTTCAACAAATCTACACAAATAAACTACAAAACCACAAACATAATCAAAGAAGTTATCAAACTCAATAACAAGGAAGCGACAGCTTCCGCACTTCCTCGCCCCTCTTTTTTTCAAAAAAAAGAAAGTGGGGCAATGGCTCATATCATACAACCGCTAAGGCGGTTGTATGTGGGTTGTTTAGTAATTGTAATTTAACTTGTAATTACTTGACTATAGTTGTAATAAATTGTATAATACTTGTAAATTACTTTAAATAAAGGCTTTTTAAGATGTTGTCAAAAGATGCAGAAAAATATTTAAAAGAAGTGCAGCAAACTTCAAAAAGACAAAGTGTATTTACACAAATTGAAGATGATATTATAGGATTAAGAGATGCAGGTCTTACCTATGATCAAATTTGGGAATATGCAAAAACTAAAATTGACAATATGCCAAAGTCTAAAAATTCGTTAGTTAATTTCATCAATATAAGAATAAAAAAAAGAAAAAAACTTTCAATGAATAAGTTACCGGATAGTCAAAAAAATAATCAAAATAAACCAGTTAAAAAAACTATAAAAAAAGATCCTAAAGTACAAAGCAAAGAAGATAAAAAAGAAGAAAAAGAAAAGCTGGACTTTAGTGGTAGAAATGTTATGGATATTTTACATAGTAATATTAATGTTCATGATTTTCTTGAAAAAAATGATTAAAAGAGTAAAAAAATATAATTAATAGTATAAAAATATATAAGATAGTATATTATAGTTTTTATATAAAAATAACTTTTAACTGCCTTTTATTTAAGTTCTTATAAAATGATCAAAACTTATTATAAGAGGGTTTAATATGTCAAAATCTCAAAGTGAAGTTAATCAAAGTATACTCAAAATGATTTTATTTGTTTTTGGAATATTATTTGGAGTAATGGTAGTTGGATTTACTGTTGCGGGAATTATTGGTGGACAACCATTCCTATAAAAATTAAAATTAAGGAAATTAATATGTTATCACCGGGAACATTTAAGGACATATATGAAAATTCAACTCAAACAGACTACCAAATGATGCTTAACAACTTTTCAAAAGATGATCTAGTAAAAAGATATGAAGAAATACTTATGGAAAATATCAGCTTACAAACTAAAAATGAAGAGCTTGTTGAAAAAAACTATGAACTAAAACTTGAAAATGAACAATTAAAACAATCACTTATGGTTAAAGGAAATATATGAAAGATTATATAGATAATTTTAAAGAGAAAGCCGAATACTGTCTTAATAAGATTGAAGCAAGTTCCCAGGTAGTTTGTGTAAATGATCTAGAAAAAGATCTTAAAAAAATTAACGAAGATATTTTAAAAGAAAAAGATTCTCAGAATTTGCTTTTTTTAGAAGGTCTTAAAAATGACATGGAAAATGAAATTTATAAAGCTTTGTAGCTGAGATAGTAGCGTTTATTTATAGAAAATCAAAAAAACTTGGGTGTAAGTTTTTTTGATTTTTTATTGTTCTTAAAATCATTATAAAAATAGTAGTGTCAATATTGTAAATTTGTTTATTTTAAAGGGTTTATATAGTTTATAGTAAATTCTAGTTTTTATAAGTAAAAAGATGATTCATAAAAAGCTGGGTGTAAAAATAGTAGATAATTTTGCATATTTTATATAGACAATAAAGCTTTTTCTTTAAATCGGGAGTTAGTTTTTAAAATTACTATATTGGTCCCTAAAGTTTTTGATTCCACGAATCGGGAGTGCTTTTAGTAAAATTTAGTAGATAGAAAAGCCCATACTTAAAGTTTTTTTATATCGTACGATATAATAAAATTGTAAAAGATAAAAAGTAAAAAGGCTAATATTGATTTTTAGTTTGTTTATCTTATAATTTATGTATCAAACTTAAAGGTAAATGTAATGTCAGAAATTTATAATGATTATATAATAGAACATAAAAAGGATTTGGAAGGAAATATTATTGAATATTGTATCTTAAATCCAGAGTTTTGTAGTTCTTTACGACGTGATGTAGAAGTAGAAATAGAGAGAAGGATATCACAAAAAGTTAAGGAGAATAAGGAAATAGTAAATGATAACTTAAAAGCTTTTTTGCAAGAAAAAGAAAAAGAAGGCTATAAATTTGATAATGAAGATAACATTATTCAAACCCCACAAGACCTAAAAGAACAATCCACATCTCAAGGTTATAAATAGTTATAAAAAAGGGGCTATTATATGAAATATAAATCAATAAAGAATGATTTACTAAAATTTGATAAGTATCGAAAGAAACTCGATGTTCAGTATGAGGTTTTTGATTTATTTTACATAATTAAATATGATAATAAAATTTTAAAATTTAAACAAACAACTATTAAAAATATAAAATATATATTAAATAATTTTTCTTCAAAAAGTAATTTTCAGAGACCGTTCAAAAATCTGTGTCAAGTAACTAATCGTAACTTGTAAAGTTACACTTCTAAATAATCGTCTAGCCTTCCCTCAAAAAATATAGCAAGTTGAGAGATGGTTAGGCTCCAGTTATGGACTGGCTGGGTCCATTTCTTTTTCGCATTTATTATTCCCATATACAGCAATTTTAAAAGTGAATTTTCATTTGGAAATGCTCCTTTTGTTTTTGTTAATTTTCTAAATTGTCGATGTACAGATTCAATGATATTGGTTGTATACATGATTTTTCTGATCTCTTTTGGATACTTAAAATAGTAAGATAGATTTTCCCATTTATTCTGCCAAGACTGTAAAACTATAGGATATTTTTTACTCCATTTATCATCAAGTTTCTGAAGTTCCTCTTCTGCAATATCTTTGGTGGTAGCTTGATAAACAAGTTTTAGATCTTTCATAAACTCTTTTTGGTCTTTTGAAGCTACATATTTCAAAGAATTTCGTATTTGGTGAACAACGCAAAGCTGAACTTCTGTTTTGGGAAATATGGTCTTTATAGCTTCAGGAAAGCCTTTTAATCCATCAACTGATGCTATGAGTATATCTTCAACCCCACGGTTGTTTAAATCTGTTAAAACAGAAAGCCAGAAGTTTGCTCCCTCACTTTCAGACAAGTAAAGTCCTAAAATATCTTTTTTACCGTCAATACCCATACCTAAAACAGTATATACGGCTTTAGTGACATATTTGCCGCCGTCTTTGACTTTATAATGGATTGCATCCAGCCAGACGAATGGATATACCGCTTCTAACGGGCGAGATTGCCATATTTTTACTTTCTCTATTATTTTATCGGTTATAGCACTTATGGTTGCAGTTGAGAGTTCTATACGATATATCTCTTCGATATGTTTGATAATATCTTTATAGCTCATTCCTAAGCCGTACATAGAGATAATTCTTTCTTCTATTTCATTTGAAATTGTTGTCTGATTTTTCTTTATTATTTGAGGTTCAAATGATCCTGCTCTATCTCTAGGGGTATTAAGTTCAAATGTACCATCTGTTGATTTTATAGTTTTAGATGTTTTACCATTCTTACGGTTTTTATTCCCCGATAAAACATCGGCTGTTATGTGAGATTCTACTTCAGCTTCTAAAGCTGCTTCTACTAATTGTTTTACTAAAGGTGCAAGTACACCATCTTTCCCACTGATCTTTTTACCAGCTAAAAGTTGTTGTACTGCTTCATTAAAGTCAAATGTATTTTCTTTTTCTTTCATGTTTGTCAATCCTTGATATTATTTTATCAGATTGACACAGAATTTCTAACACTCCCAATTTTCATGAATATATTTTAACTAAATTTGAATCTGAGTATCTATATAGTGATGATATTGAAGTTATTTATTATTTTATACCTAGATGTGATATTACAAAAAAAGATTACATAGAATTAACCCAAATACAAAATCGTGTAGTACCTTATGATAAGTCAGTCCTTAAAATTTTTTCTTTACCAGTGATTATTGAACATATAAAAAAATATTATTTAGGCTATATAGCATTAAATGCTCTTTTTACAGTACTTTATACCGTATATATTTATTTAGGTCTTAATAGTGTGGGTATGCCGTTAGATCTTGTAAAAGATATTGATATTCTATTATTGAATTTTGTAGTTATTATTATTTCATTTATATTTATTGTTACAGGTATTATTCCTTTGTTCCTGCTATTTATATATTTTCCTACAGAATTTATGTTTTATGGGAGTACAATTTTAATAGTTTTAATTTTAATTTATTTTGTGATTAAATATTTTTATTTTTATAGTTTGCATCATTATGTTAATATTATAAAATTTGTTATACCTAGTATTCCAATTTATATTTTTATATCATTATTTTCTCTTTTCTTAATTATATTATTGAGTTTACCTATATTGTCAATCTCAAACTCAGTAAAGCAACATGATAAATGGCCGGATATCGCTAAACCTACATTATTAATTAGACTATATCAAGATTTTTCTGGATATCCAAGGTTAGGGTTATTAAATAAAAAGAAATATATTATAGTTGGAGAGAATACTAAAGTTTTTAAAGCTTATGATTTAGAAACTACAATCGATTACGCTAAAAATATTTCAAAAGAAGATATACAGTTGTGTCGAAATATAGCGGATCTAAAAGAAACAAAGAGTTTGGCATTGCATATATTATTTAAATCTAAAAGGAATAAAATTGAAAGTGATATGAAGTATCTTAATATTACTGATCCTATTCAATTTATGAGTTTAGATGCTAAAAATTTTGATATAGATATAGAAAAATTAAAAAAAGAGTGTACTAAATTATTAGAGCATAAGAATATTAAAATAGATAAAACAAAAATTGAGTAGAATTTTTGATATAATGATTTCTATTTTTATATTAAAACTAAGGGGTGGAGATTGACCTTCCATACGCCTACAGTGTGGGAAACTACATTAATGGTGATAGATGCCCGTAACAGCTTGGCTGACGAGGATAAGAGATCCCAGTTTGGTCACTGGGCTTAGTTTATATATTCTTCGATTACTTCTTTATATTTTTTCTTAAATAATATAAAACTTTCATCATTATAATATTTTTTCAAAGTATCTTCTCGTAAAGAAAAAATAGTACTGCATATGCTATGGTGTTTTTCTGCTTTTATAGAATATAAAATAAATTTGTCATGAGTGTCCAGATAAACAATAAAATTAATTGAAAGGTTAAAATTAGATAGTAGTGCCAGGGGAATGACTAGTTCCCTCCCCCTTTTATTGATTTTTATAGTCTTTTTTTGAAAAAACTATTAAATTTTAAAATACATCCAACGTTTTTTTTTGCCATTCATGTATTCAAAATTGAGTTTTTTATATTTATCTTGTAAATCATCACTATCTGGTAAAAGAACAATATATCTAATACCTATTTGTTTTTGCAAATCTTTTGAGATACTTATTATCATTTCTATTAAATATCTAAAGGGCTTTGTATTTTCCAACATTTCAAGTTCTTGTCCCCTAACCTTTTCATTTACAAAAATATAATCAATTAATATAGAGGGATGGTCTTCTATAGCAGTTGCAGAAATAGCTACAAGTCCTAAGACGGTTACACCGTTTTTTAATACATACAAGACACTTTGTGATTTTTCAACACGCTTGCATATATCTTCTATAAAAAGCGTTTCTCTACTGGACTTTTTAAGATCACTCGATAAGCTTGTATTTTGGATAATTTTTTTAGCAAGTTGATATAAAGATGTAGAATTGGTATTATAGTTTTCTATCGTTATCAAACTATGAATACACTATATTATATTTTCTTGAAGTAGCTCTTTTTATAATAGCTTGATTAGGTTTTGCTCTATCCATAACTTTAAGCTGTCTTGATGATAGTTTTGGTAATTTAATACTAACTACTTTTCCATGTTCTATTTTTAAAGCCATGTTTTGCCTCCTATATTTTTTTACTAACTATTTATTAAATATACATTATATAAACTTAAAACTTTATAAGGATCCAAAGTCACTCTATGTAAATCAGTAATTACCGTCATATAAAAAATGTCTAAAACCCTAATTTTTCAATAGATTTTCTGGAGCCAATTTAGTATATCTTAAAGTTATATCGATATCTTTATTATATAGTTGGATCTCATTTCAGGGAATTGAAGTGGATAAAAAATTTTACGGTAATTTTTACGGTAAAGATTAATAGTATTACTTAATAATTACCTTAAACGAGGTATTTATATAATGTTATTCAATTCTCCACGGCTCCACCAAAATCTTTTTTAATTCCCAGATAAATTATTATGCTTTAATATATATCCATAATTGATTATATTTTCTATGTTCAGTTCGGGAACCTTTCTTTTTAGTCTTGCTACGGTGTCCCTGAGTGTTGAATCGGAGATATCCAAATTATCCCACACTTTTAGTTTGAGTATGTCGTAAGGGATGTTCTGGTTTAGGTTTTTACAAAAAGTATCCAAAAGCTCCAGCTCTTTTTTTGTCAAATGAACGGGTATGTTTTTTATATAACAGGTTTTACTGGATAAGTTGTAGGTTTGATCTTTCCCCAGATTGATTACATTTGCGTCTTTTTTAGGTTCAGGTTTTTTATCCTGTTGCGTTCTTTTTAGGGTGACACTTAAAACAGCTTCCACATCGTGGCTTTCAAAGGGTTTAACCAGGTAGCCGAAAAGATTGGTCCGGCTTGCTTCTTTGATAGTTTGGCTGTCCCCGTAAGCCGTAGTGAAAATAACAGGTATAACGTATTCTTTGTTCAAAAGGTCGCTGCATTGTATACCGTCTATTACACCTTCTATATTTATATCCATAAAGACCAGCTCGATCTTTTCTGATTTTACGATATCCAAAGCGCTTTGGGCATTTGTTGCTTCCCATATATTTTTAAATCCCAGGGAATTTAATATTCCCGACAAATATTTGGAGGATAAAACTTCATCTTCCACGATCAGTATATTTATATCTTTATTGTTCACTGATTCCCTTTTCTTTAAATGAAAGTTCAAATCTTACACCGTCGTCAAGTGTAAAACTGTAATGTTTATCGGGCAGTTTTTCCGTAAAGCTTTTTATAATGGTCATCCCAAGACCGTCTGCCGGGCTTTGCATATCAAATCCCCTGCCGTTATCTTTTATTATCAGAAAGATTTTATTCTCTTTTGAGAACAGTTCAATATCCAAACTCAAGCTATCCCTGTCTGAATTGTGTTTTAGGCTGTTGCTTAATATCTCATTTACGATTATCCCCAAAGACAGAGCATAGTCAAATTCCACAAAGAGATCTTCAATATCACTTTTTAGCTCTATTTTAAGCTTGCTGCAGCCTGCTACAAGATTGTTTATGATGTTTTCAAGATACTCTTTTATAGGTATATTGGAAATATCTTCCGCTTTATAGAGGCGTTCGTGTATCATAGACATGGATTTTATACGGTTTCTTAAACTTTGAAACTTTTGTTTGTCTTTCTCCTCTTTCTGCCCCTCGAACCAAAGCAGTCCCATGATAGTGTGAAAATTGTTTTTTACCCTGTGGTGGACTTCTTTTAGGAGCATCTCCCTTTCCCCCAGCAGTTTTTTGATCTGGTTATAACCCTCTTGCAGCTGGGAGGTTCTTTTTTTTACTTCTTTTTCCAAAAGTATCTGGTTTCCCTCTTTTATTGCCAAAAGCTTTTTCTGGGTTATGATCATCTCCTCTTTTATCTGATTGTATCTGTTTGCAAGGATATAAGAGAAAATGATCATCTCGATTGCATTGACAACGGTAAATCCATTTCTTGTAAAGTCTGAATACTCAAGAGTTCCATTCACCATAAATGAAAACATGAAAATAGAAGTAAAATATAATATCATGGCAAAAGTATAGACTATGGTTTTGTGATTACCTTTAAAATATACGATAATTGACAGGATAATAAGAAATATCCCCATTAACCCTGAGAAGTTGTTTATAAATTTATTCCAGGGCTGATATGAGTAAACAACCAAAAGTCCGAGAATAAAAAACGGAAGGGATAAAAACTTTACTATTTTGTAAAATCTCTTTAGATATTTTTCTGTTTCCAGGTATTCATTCGAGAAAAGCGTTAAGAATCCTACCATAAAAGCGGGAGCAAGCTGTAATTCATAAATATATTCTTGCAGGTCTATATATACCAATAGACCCCCGATATTTGCAAAATATATGAAATTGAAAAAACAGTAAGTCATGTAATAAAAATATATCTTCTCTTTTGTTTTTGTATATAAAAAGAGAGTAAAGAGTATAAGGGCCAAAATGATACCCAGGCTGAAAGTATATAAAATATTTATCCCAAAACTGTTTTTCAGATGAAAATAAGATTTTTCGTATAAAACAAGGTTCCCGAAGTAGGCGTATTTGCCTTTTAACTCCAAAAAGTATGTTCTTTTTTCATTTTGCGGCAGTTTTATATCAAAAGCCAAATGGTTTGACTTTACTTCCCTGTTTTTAATAAGGGTAAAAATACTGTTTGATTTTTTTATCCATTTTTTATCATAATAGTAAAGATTTGCAATCTCATAAAAGCTTTCATTGAGACTTAATATGAATACGTCATTGTTACTGTTGTTTTCCAAAGTGAACTTAAACCAGATCGATCCTTTGTTGTAGCCCAAGTTAAAATTACTTTTTATTCTTTTTTCAAAATCATTTTTTGAAATATCCTCAACGCTTAATTTTGATGTTTCATCTTTAAGGTATTGAACTTCAAAGCTCTCATAAGAGTGTTTGCCGTTTATATCTACACTAGTATCGGCAAAGATACAGCTTGTCAATAAAAAACACAACAATAAAAATTTCGCCATTTATCACTTTCTTCTTTGGTTTTTCATTATTATACCATAAATTAAAATCTTATTTTCCGTCAGTATTCCGTCAGGGATCATATACCATTTGTAATATTTTTGTAATAAAGGAATTAAGGGATGAAAAGATTGATTGATTTTAGTTCTAGGTTTAGGATATTAAAAGGCGGGAATGTAAGTTTAGTAGTTTCAGCTATTGTTAGTTCAGTTGTAATAACAACATCTGCATCGGCTGTTGATACAGTGATCTCCGGTGCAGAGACTACGCAACAGGTTTTAGGGTTAACAGATACTTTGACAGTTAATGAAGGTGCTAGTATTACCTTAGACACTCTTAGACCCGTAACAGTGACTACCGACGGTAGTTTTACCGGTACAGTCGATAATGCGGGGACAATTGATGCAACTACAATTGAGATGGATGGGAATAGAAATGCGATAGGTATAGGAACTTCTGCTACAGATAATAATGGATTGATAGTGAATCAATCAACCGGTATTCTCTCTTCAGATATAGGTGCTATTGGTATTTATGGAAATAATGGAGCTTTAGGTACGATTGCCAATTACGGAACTATAAATGCTGGTACTAATGGTGTTTATATCAGCACTAACAATAACGGTGATATTATAAATTATTCATCAGGTACTATTAATGCTGGGACTAACGGTGTATCTATCTCAACATCTAATTATGGACTAATAAGCAATAGTGGTGATATTAATGCAGTAACTGCAGGTATTTTTGTTTCAAGCAGAAACTTTGATAGCATCGTAAATACGGTTACAGGTAATATTACTGTAGAAAATGATGCAGGAAATGCATGGGGAATTGATGCCGGTTCCTTTAATGAAGCCACTGGTAGTATAGAGAACCAAGGAAATATAACTGTTTCTACAACTACTACAGGAGCTGGTGCAACCGGTATTGAAGTTACTACCAATAAAGCAGGTGCTTCTATTATAAATGCAGATACGGGTGTTATAACAGTATCATCAGAAGGTATAAGTGGTGCTGATGGTATCTATGTTGGCTTAGACAATGACGGAACTATTGAGAATCAAGGTACTATTGATGTTTCATCTATGACTAATAGTTCCGCGTATGGAATTCGTACAGGAGACAATACCGGGAGTATTATAAATAGTAATAACATTACAGTAAGTGCCAGTTCAGATTTTGCCTATGGTATCTCTACAAATACGAATCAGGGTATTATGACCAACGATGGAACCCTTGATATAACAGGTGGAGATGAAGCTTACGGTATGTATACCGGATGGAATGATGTTGATCAAACTATAACAAATAACAACATTATAAATGTAACAGGTGATGATGCTTACGGGATTTTCTTAGATTTTACTAACAATCAAGGACTAGTAACTAATAACGGAGATATAACTGCAACAGCAGATAGTAATGCCATGGGAATCTACTTTTCGTGGACTGATAATTCTGGTGGGGTTGAAAATACAGGAAATATCATTGCTAATGCTACATCTGCAGAAGCATACGGAATATATGTTGACGGAGCAAACTATGGAGGTCTTGCGGGTGTATTAAATGCTATTTCAAATAGCGGGGATATTACGGTAAACTCAACATCTGCAGGTGCTCACGGAATCTATGCAAATGATGGTGGAGGTAGTATCTACAACAGTGGAACGATCACGTCAACAGTAAATAATGAACTTGATCATAGTGCTTACTCTGTAGAGCTTATTTATATAGATGCTGGAATAGGATCTGTTACTAATAACGTATTTGGTGAACTTTACGGTAATATCAATGTAGAACAAGCTTCTTTAACAAATGCCGGACTTATTTCACTTCCTTACAATGCAAATACGGATACAACAGCAGCTTATATACGTAATCTTACTAACTATGGAAAATTACAAATAGGTTTAATGACAGACGGAACAACAACGACCTATTCACAGCTACAGGCAGATAATGCAACATTTGAAGATGGAAGTACTATTGACGTTGATGTTCTGGCAGCATCGACTAATGTAAGTTTGCTTGCAGGTACAACACTTGCTGATGTAGTTAGCGCGAGTACTGCTTTAACAATTAATGGAACACTAAATATTACAGATAACTCTGCATTATTGAATTTTGAATATGTAGAGGATGGAGAAACTATAGATCTTAACGTTGTTCAAGGTCAAACAGTTGCACAAGCAGTTTCTTCAACATACGAATCTAATACTATATCAGGAGGTGGACAATCCCCTGCAGTTTCAGCGGCAACGGCATTTGACAGGATACAAGCTGCAGGAACTTACGGTGATATGACACCAGTATTTACAGCATTAAATAGTTTATCTACCAATGAAGCAGTTGCTGCTGCAGTTGATTCAACTACTCCTCAAACAGCAGGAGCAGCTACGGCAGCAAGTGGACAGATCTCAAGAGGGATAGCAAGTATCGTAACTCAAAGACAAAATGTAAATATGGGTGGCACAGGAAGCGGGCTTAACTCAGGGGATGAGATGTTCACGGAAAAGAATTTCTGGTTCAAACCGTTCGGGTCTAAAGGTAAACAGAACAATAAAGACGGTATAAACGGATTTGATCTTTCTTCATACGGATTTGGTATAGGTGTTGACGGTGAATATAAAGCGAACCAGTCGCTTGGATTTGCATTCTTCTATACGGGAGCTAATGTTGATGTAAATAATGTTAACCAGGAATCAGACCTTGATGTATTTACTACACTTGTTTACGGAAATGTTCCCGTAATAGATGAAAAAACAAAACTTCTTTACCAATTGGGATACTCATGGCAAAAAACAGATTCTCAAAGAGTGGTATTCACAGGAGATACTGCAAAAGCTGACTTTACGGCAAATGTAGCGTCATTTGACCTGAAACTTGCAAGGGATTATAAGATCAATGATAAGTTAATGTTACAGCCGCTACTTGAAACTACATACAGACACTTTAAAACCCCTGCTTACTCTGAAACGGGAGCAGGAGCATTGAACCTGACTACAAACTCTTCAACGGGAACTGAACTTATTGCAGGAGTTGGGACAATAGCATATTATAAACTTGATCAAGAGTCTAAAGTGATAGGTAACGTAAATATAGGATATGATCTTCATGATAAACAGCAAAGTGTAAGTTCATCATTCCAGGGTGCTAGCGGAGTTAACTTTACTACAAACGGTATAGATAATGGAAGATGGTCTTATGATGTAGGGTTTGGATATGAAAGAGATATCGATGAAAACTCAAA
This sequence comes from Arcobacteraceae bacterium, assembly GCA_963677515.1. Lineage (GTDB taxonomy): Bacteria > Campylobacterota > Campylobacteria > Campylobacterales > Arcobacteraceae > JAIOSF01. Next base: position 185,704 of record OY781963.1, read on the forward strand.
TATCAATTTCTCATACAATAGAACAGGGGAGGGAAGTGACTTCAGTAATAACACTATTTCTGCTAAATACGTACTGAAATTCTAAAATGGAAAAAGGTATTAAACCTTTTTTCATTATAATCATTAAATGAAAAAGCTGCAAACTTTTCTTTTTATCATAATTTTATTTTTTTCAGGATGTTCCAAGAATATCCCGACACCTAAACAAAGATTGGATAATGCATTTTCATTAAAAGATGAACAAACTATTCAAAAAAACATAGAAACAGATAATTTCAATATCTTTTCTTTTCAGAATGTTTCCCAGACTTGTGAAAATATAAATATATATATCGAAGGGGACGGTCTGGCATGGATAAGCAGAAACAGGATCTCATCAGATCCTACACCTGTTAATCCAGTTGGATTAAAGTTAATGAATATTGACCAAAGTAGTTGTAAAATTTATCTGGCACGTCCCTGTCAATATATATCTTCAAAAAATTGTGAGAAGAAGTATTGGACAAGCCACAGGTTTAACGGCAAGATTATTGACAGCTATGTTGAAGCCCTTGATAGTATAAAAAATGAGCATAAAAATAAATATTTCACCTTAATAGGTTATTCGGGCGGGGGAGCAGTTGCATTACTTACGGCTTCACAAAGGGATGATATAAAGAAAATAGTAACAGTTGCAGGGAATATAGATATAGAAAAGTGGATAAAGATACATAGTATCACACCATTGAGGGGTTCTTTAAATCCTGCAAATTACAGTGAAAAATTAAAAGATACAAGGCAATACCATTTAATCGGCAAAGATGACCATATAGTGCCAAAAGAGGTGTTTTTATCATACCAAAACAGATTTGAGAATAAAAGTAATATAAATTATAAATTGTATGATGCAACTCATACGGAAAACTGGGAAAAATCATATAAAGAGTTTTTGGAAAAAAGTAAATATTTTTAGTCGTAAAATCTTAATTATCTTTAAATAAAAGTATAAATAATAGAACAATTAGCCCCGGATATGATATAATAAATCTTATTATTAAAATAAGGACTGCAAAATGAGATATCTTCCGCTTCTGTTTTTCTTTTTTTCAACTGCAAATGCCGATAACAATACCGCTGACGAGCAGGTGTCCCAACTGCTTGATATGCTTTATCTTGTGGTGAACTCACTGGGACTTTTGTCCATAGTCCTTATCTGCTTATTGATATATTTTATTTACGATAATATCAAATTTAAAAACAAAACCCTCAAGGAGCTTGAAAAAGCCAGAAAAGAGCTTGCCGAATCATCGCTAAGATGTGATTTGACGGGGCTTTTTAATAAAAAACACCTTGAAGAGATATTTGATATCGAATATGCCATATCCCACAGGGAAAGATCCTATTTAAGCTTTTTTATTGTAGAGATCAGGGATTTCCGGGAGTTGTCCAAAAACAAGGGAGAAAGGGATATGGACGATATATTGATAGAGGTAAAAGATATATTGCAGATTCACTTCAAACGGGCTACAGATTCCATATTCAAGCTTGATTCCGGTGTCTTTGCGGCAATAGTGCTCGCAGACGAGGAGGGGAAGGTGAAACAGCATCTGGAAAAATTGATAAAAGAGATAGAAGAAACCAAAAAAGGGATATCCGTGTCTATCGGGCTAAAAACCAATCATATGGATGAAAAACTATCAAAAGAATCATTTTACAAGATGGCGAACCATGCCTTGATAGAAGCTAAAAAGAAGGGCGAAAATCAACTGGCGGATTTCGACGAGTTGTTATAGGTCTTGCAGGGAAATATATTTCTCTGCTTACCCTCCGCTTGCATCTTCTCTTGCTTCGGCAACAGATTTTGAGGTTCTCTCTTTCATTATTTTTTCCTGTTCCTGAGCCCAGTTATTCAAACCCACCATTGCACCTACGGAGATAATAACCAGAATCAGGGTAACTATAACCTTATCCATTGCACCTCGGCGGTTCTTCAATATTTTGTTTCTTATAATTTCAAGCAATTTATACCCTTATAAATAAGATTTTAGATTATTATAGCAGAAAAAAGTTGTTATGGAGATTTTTTGAAAAATATAGCCATATTAACAAATCTGTAGTATAATAGAAGTATGAAGATATTAATAATAGATACACCACAGACCCATGAATCGCTGATGTTGTTAAGCGATACTTTGAAAACAGGCTGGGAGATAATAGTTCCAAAAGACCATGAAGAGTGCATGAATATCTACAGGGGTAACGAAATAGATTTTGTTATAGTGGATTTCTCTTTGGAAAACAACATAAAGCTTTTGGAAGAGATCACGAAAACAAATCCACTGCAAAGAGTGATAACTTTAAGTTCGAACCTTGAAAGCAGCCAGAACAGCGATTGCGTCGAATGTATCGAACACTATAACAGAAGAAGGGTGATGAAGCCTTTAAACCTGCAGGAGCTGTACCATACTATTATAAACTTTGACAAGATGGTGTGCAAATATTTTAAAAGCTTCAAGGATACCCGGAAGGTTATCCCCATATTGCTTAGAAACTATAATCTATGCCGTTTTGACGAAGAGAGCAAAACCATTTACTGTGACTCTTCAAACGAGCATATTCTGTCGGCGCAGTATTACAGTATATTAAACGAGTTGGAGAAGTATAATATCAGTTACAGCATGATAAGCGAATATAATATAAAGATCAAAGAGTAAAGGTGACTTTTTAGTAATATTTTTAGTGTATAATTAATCAGATCGTTGTAAAGCGGGGAAAAAATGATGAAAAAGTTGTTTTTTAGAAAGATAGTTAGAGACCAAAAAGGCTCTATGGATAAGATCCTTGTTACCTTACTGCTTGTGATCATTGCCGTAGGTGCATTGGTAGGCTTTAATTCCTGGGCGACCAATGAAACCGACAACCTGAAAGATACTGCCACGAATACAGTACACGAGGCCAGAGATTCTATATGATCTTTGGATAAACGATGGAATTGCTTAAAAAATATATATCCAGCATAATAACGGCTGGCCTGATAATCTTTACTGTTTGGTATTTTTTGGAAGAGTATTTTTAAATCTAATAAAAATATAGCTAAAATTACAAGATGGATATAAATAAAAACTTAAGACCTTTTTGTACAAAAGAAAAGATAGTTGATATGCTTGCAAGATACGAGCTGTATTATCAGATAGGATTGGGAAATTACGTATTTGAAACCATCCAGGATATAGAGGAAACGATCAAAAAGCTGAATGAACTGGATCTTCATTTTGAATCTTATACTGCATTATCAAATATTTTTGAAATAATACTGCATAACCTCGAGAATAATGATTTTGAGGAAAAGTTCGAGTACCTTTTAAGAAAAAGAGCTTTGATGCACTCTTTGAAGGATTTTGTCAACAATGACGACGATCTTTTGAACGTGGATGATTATATCAAGCAAAAATCAAAAGATATAATAGACGACATATTTTTTACTGAAAATATGAAAGACCAGTTCGAGAGTGAATATCTAAAAGTGTACACCCAATACGAGATCCTTATAACAGACGAGATAATCCGGAAGATCCAAGAGCATTTAAACTAAAGAAACCTTTTATATAAAAGGGGATTTAATATTTTTTTGTATAATAGCAAAAAATATAAAAGGTTTGAGACAAATTGTATAAAGCATTGATAGAAAAGTTTAATATAGATGGAAACTTCAAGCAGCTTGATCTAAAAGATATAGGCTTGCGGAAAAAGATGGGGATATATTTCAATGAACACTCCCTTTTGTTCGTGATCAGCCAAAAAAGCAGGGTTCTTCTAAAAGATGCGGCAAGGTTTCAGGAGATATATGAAAATGTAAAAAGGTTTACCGGTACAGGTTTCAAAAACAAGATAATAATCATAGATTCACCTCTTTGCTCAAAAGCAGAAAAAGAGCTGGAAAATTTAAAATGGGAAGTAAAATATGAATAATACTACAGCAAAATTTATAAAACTGGGTGCTTTTATGACGGCACTTAGCGTTGCCTTCGGGGCTTTCGGGGCACATGCCTTAAAAGATATGCTTGATGCACATATGAGTGCCGTTTACAATACGGCAGTTGAGTACCAGTTCTACCACAGCCTAGGGATGTTCGTTATAGCTTTTTGTGCATATATAAACGACAACAAGAACATAAACACCGCAGGAAATATTATGTTCGTAAGTATGCTGATATTCAGTGGAAGCTTGTATATTATGACCATAACGGGGATGAAATGGCTGGGGGCTATCACTCCTATCGGGGGGACAGGATTTATACTTGCCTGGCTTATGCTGGCATCATCTTTTAACAGCGTTGAAAAAGATGAGTCAAAATAGGCTGAAGCTTCTTTTCCTGGCTTCTTTCGGGGCTATGATGGCTGTCTATTTATTGGTCCTTGGTGAATATAAGACGGTAAGCCTTATCCTTGAGGAATATATCTTTATAATTACTGCTTTTGGATTGTTTCTGTTTTCCTTTTTCTACAAAAGAAAACTAAAAGGGCTTGAGGTGATAGACTTTAACGCAGGCTCAAACCTTACTTTGAAAAATACCCTTCTTCTTTTCCTGGTTTTCCAGCTTATGGATTATATCTACGAGGGCGGCTTTAAAGGGATGATATCCCAGTGGTTCATCTACTGGATCATGGGGGTTATCAGCGTTATTATACTGGATATAATAAACAGCTATAAGAACCTGAAGCTTTTAAAGTTAAGAGAGCGTTCCTAGGTTCTAAAGAACTTATATCTTTTCAGCATCTACTCTAATAGTTTTTCAAGCTGGGTCATCTGCCCCTCTTTTATCTGCCTGTGCACGTTATTTGCAGGTTTGATATGGGTGTCCCTTCCGTAGATGTAGCTTTGTTCCTCTACTATTACCTTATATGCCTTGTTGAGTTTTATAGCTCTTTCTTTACTTGGAAGGATCAGGTGTGAGATATCTTTTCTCAGCTTTTTTATCTCATTTTCTTTTAGTTTCCAGTATTGATCCAGGATCACGGCCGGGTCTTCAAGTTTTGCTAAAAGCTCTTTTTGTATGTTCTTATCATCTTTTTTCCAGTTTTTACGGAAGAATTTCTCCATCACCTCTTCATTCTGCCTGAATTCGTCACCCCCATTGTTTGTTTTAAGATATCTTACATATTCCGTTTCCCCGTTCTTAAGTATTTTGTCCGGGATCCCTTTTAATCCTTTCTGGCTCCAGTGATACCAGCCGTTTTGGAATGAATCGTGCCCCAGCTTCCTTTGGAAAACAAAAGTTGAATCGGCTGTTGCACCCACATTGCTGTGGCATCCCATGCAGAACATGGTCTCTTCGTAGCTTTGGGGTCTTAGTTCCCCTTTTTTATCCTCTATAAACCCCTGGAAATACCATCCTATCTTATTGCTAAGCCCGGTTTCCCTATCCCCTACGTAAACCTCCGTATTATCGGGCACGGCTTCTTTCTCTTTTACTGTTTCCATCCCTGCGCTGCTTAGCTGGAAATATGTATGCCAGGTTGTTTTCTTTCCGTATCGAAGCTCTTTCATCCTGGCAGCCATCGTTATCTCGCCGTTCTGGTCTATATCTATATACCTGACCGAATGTATAAATTCCGTATCTTTTGGGTAAAGCCCCGGGGCTATCAGGTAGTCGTTAGATATTAAAAGATCTTTTGCTTTTCCCACATAGCTCATGGTAAAATCTTCTATTTTTAAAGTTTTATTGTTGTATTTCGGGGTTTCCCATTTGAAAACCACTCTGTCTGCAAAATCAAGTTCCCCGTTTTGGTTCAGGTCCACTCCGTACTTTTTCTCATCGACTGGGTCTATATTTACGGTTTCCTGTTTTATCAAGGCTTCTATTATGGACAGGTTCAGTTTGTAAACCTCTTTATTGAAATTTCCATTTTCATCTTCCTGGAAAGCTTTTTCAAGCCTTATCAGGACATCGTCGGTACTTCCGTTGGTAGGCCAGAAAGTTCCCAAAAAAGGGTGGTATGCAAAAGATCTCCATCCCGTAAATTCACCTTTTGGATCTTTATCGAAGCCCTCTTTGTCAAAGTCGAAATGGCAGTCGGGGATATACCCGTCCCATTTGCCGTTATCGTTAAAGTCCCATTCTTCTGAAAGGTTGCTTAGTTTCTTTTTCAGTATTATTTCATCGTTTCTTTTATAGTTGCTTTCTCTTACATACTCCATGATCTGTACGTCGCTTATCTTTTGGATATCTTCTGTCCTGTCTTTAAAAAGGTTTGTCCAGGGATTTTTAAAAGCGGGGCTTGGAAAATCGTAAGCAAGCTGCAGGTCATCGTCATACAAGGTATAGTTTGGTTCCTTGTTTTTCGTATGGCAGCCAAAACAGGGATTGTATAAAATATTCTTGTTTTTTGAGTCCTCGGTTTTGGTATAACACTGGCTTGTGATATAGGCCGTTTCATTATGGACCGTTTTGCTTTTCAGGTTTATTTCCAGGGAATAGGCAAATATATTAAAAATTAATAAAACACTAAAAAATCTAGCCATCGAAGTTTCCGTCCCTCTCAAAATTTTTGAAAATATAGCTTTAAGAAGTTACAGGATGATTACATACAATGTAATCATCCTGTAATCAAGAGGATTTAATATTTCGGTAAATTTTATATATAAATAAAGGAATAAAAAGTGGAAAAAAAGACGATTTTAAAAAGTTTAATAGCCGTATCTGCAGCTACCGTTGTTCTAACTGGATGCAACAATGCTCCGGCACCATCAAAGGGGCAGTCAAACGAGATATATTTCAAGCCTGTATTAGCTCCCGTGACTGACGAACAGAAGAAAAAAATATTAAGTTCCCAAGAGGTTGTTATCAACGGAGAAACTTATGATATCGATTTCCATACGATTGCCAGAACAGGGCAGAAGCTTCCAAGCCTTGACGGTAAAACCATGGAGATCTTCGGACAGGTAAAAGATGAGACTGGCAAGCCTTTAACCCACAAAGACGGAAGCCCTTTTATCTGTAGAACAAGCAAAGACGGATCGGGTCCCGATCATACTACTTTACATGAAAAAGAGGGTGAACTCTTTGCCATAACCCAGTTTGAGTGTGCTCCCGGAGCTATGTATATCTCAAAACTGGAAAAAACAGACAAGGGAGGGCTTAAAGCAGTTGCAGCAAGCCATATCTCCCAGGCTGATTACCAAGGCGGGTGGGTACACTGTGCAGGCCAGAAAACACCATGGGGAAGCCATCTGGGAAGTGAAGAGTATGAGCCCAATGCAAGAAAAGCCGTAAAAGATGAATACTACCAAAATTTCGGTATGTACTTTAAAAAGGGCGATACAGCCAGAAACCCTTACTACTGGGGATGGACTCCGGAGGTTAAGATAAAGACTCAAAAGGCAATACCGAGTATTTAAAACACTATACTCTAGGAAGATTTGCCCATGAGCTGGCTTACGTAATGCCTGACGAAAAAACGGTATATTTAACAGATGACGGGACAAACGGTGCAATGTTCATGTTTATTGCCGATGAAGCTAAAGATTTAACTTCAGGTACCTTGTATTCTGCCAAGTTAAAGCAAAACAGTGCTTTAAACGGAGGGGATTTTGATATTACCTGGGTAAACCTTGGTCATGCAGCGGATAAAGAGATCCACTCTTTTGTATTGAACGATGCAATGTTTGAAGATATGTTCAATGCAGCCGAGCCTGCGGGCGAGGGTAAATGTCCTTTCGGATTTACTTCTGTTAATACAACCTGGGGATTTGAGTGTTTACAGGTAAAACCGGGGATGGATAAATACGCTTCAAGACTTGAAAGCAGAAGATATGCGGCTTACAAAGGTGCAACGACCGAGTTCAGGAAAAAAGAGGGTATAACTTTTGATCCAAAAAGAAATACACTTTACGTAGCTATCAGCAGGATCCAATACGGTATGGAGGATTTCAGGAAAAAAGGTAAAGCAAGTCCCAAATACGATATGGGCGGTAACAATGATATGAGACTTCCAAGAAACGATTGCGGCGCTGTATACAAACTTGCTATGGGTAAAGCCCAAAAAGATACCTCAGGCAAAGTTATAAACAGCGATCTGGTTGCTACAAACTTTGTTGGAGAACTTCTGGGTGAAATGAAAGAGTATCCAAAAGGGAGCGAATTTGAAGGTAACAAATGTTCTATCAACGGAATTGCAGAGCCTGATAACCTGACTTTCATAGAAAACTCGGACATTTTAATTATCGGTGAAGATACGGGAGCTCACCAGATAGATTACATCTGGGCATACAACGTAAAAACAAAAGACCTGACAAGAATTTTGACAAGTCCGTTCGGTTCTGAGACAACTTCTCCGTTCTGGTACTCTAACATAGGCGGGAACGGATACTTGACAACAGTTATCCAGCACCCGTTCGGTGAAAGCGACGAAGACAAAGCGGGCGGTGAAAGTGACAAAGAATCCTGGATCGGTGTAGTTGGACCGTTTCCTTTGATGAAATAGTTTTTATCCGAAAATAAAAAAGGCTCCCGGGGTAAGGAGCCTTTTTTTTAGTGTTTGATTTTAAAAAATTAAAGGAGACAAATGTATCAAAAAAACAAATTGCTTTGCTTAATGATGAAAGAATTATAAACCATAAAGGTTAATAAAGTTTCAAAAACAGTTAATAGAAGATTAACAGATACAAAAATGTATCTTAGAAAAAAAGTTCATAGGGACTTTGCACGCTAAGCTCAAGCTTATGGTGGGTAAGCTTTGACTCTTCGTTTTTCAAAACTGTATGAATGATCTTTTTATTGTAATTGTTCGTATCTTCCATATTTAAAAACTCCTCTGTTTCTATCCACCTGGCCTCTACTATCTCATCTTTGTCAAGGATATTTATCTCTTTTGTTAAAGCTTGGGCGGTACATACTATATAAAGATTCGATTCCCCGAACTGGGATCTTGTAAAATGCCCCAGGTTTGTTATGGATTCAAACTCTATTTTTATCCCTGTTTCTTCGTAAACCTCTCTTGCCAAGGCTTTTGTGATACTTTCATTGGGGTCGATATGGCCCCCCGGAAGCTTGTACCCTTTTGAGAACCTGTCTTTTATCACAAGAACTTTATCCTTGTCCCTTACGATCGCTCCCACTCCCAGGGTGTGGTTCTTTGGCGTTGGGACTACGGGATCATTGACCAGTTTTTTTACCATGGTTATATCCCTTTCGTTGCAGTGGTGAAACTCAAACTCCATAGATACAAGCACGGGGATAAGCTCAGATCTTTCGATGGGCAGTTTTACCCAGAGAAGTTTTTTATCCTCTGCCGAAATGATGATATTTTTTATATCCTCTTTGAATTTCTCTTTTTCCGGGTAAACCGTGTCGTGTGCTATTGTTATGCCGTCATATTTGTCTTCGATTATTTTCATTAAAAAGGAACCTTCCCGTAGATCACGTCTTTGTGTTTTACATACCTGTCGCATTTTTTACCCTCAAGATCCAGGCAGATCTTCTGCCACTTTAAAGTATGGCCCCCGTTCTCATTGCTGAAATCTTTAAAGTGGAACATCATTGCATGGGCATATTCGTGGGGCAGTACATAATCGATCATATATTCTACGCTTTCTTGAAATCTTTTTTTGTTCAGTACTATTTTAATCTCTTTTTTCTTTGTATAAACTGCAAGGCCGAACAGGTTGTCGGGCATTTTGTCCGATATTAGTACGGGAACATCAATGCTTACCCCGTATTTGCGGTAGGCCAGGTTTCTTAGGTGCTGTTTTTTATCGTATATTTTTTTCTGTATATCCCATGATAGGGGAGTGTTTTTAAATTTATAGTTGTTAAATATAACTATAGCCAGCATAATGGCGCTGGCTAATGTGAAAAAAAGGAAATATATTCTAATTTTTGAGGTTATCATGGGCTACGGCAGGTTTCCCCGTCCATTGCTTGAATATCTGGCAGGCTACCTTGCTCCCTTCCCCGTTTGCTATGGCGAACATTGTTTTAGCCCCGCTTGCAAGACCAGCCACGTAAAGGTTGGGGGCAATGATATTATCCTCGTTCTTAAGGCATACTTTGTTAGGTTTTAGTACGTCGGTATGTTCCAGGACATTTACTTCCACGCCATCACACTGAATATCGAACTTGTGCATCCCCGTGGCTATTACCACGGTAGATGCCTCGAAAGAGTTATCGGGGGTAATTACTTCATACCCTTCAGGTTTTTTTATCAATCTTGTGACCGTATCGTTTAGAATTTCGCAGGACTTGTAGTTTTTGAGCTGCTGCTTCATTTTAACTATAAGCTCGTCTCCCCCTATGCCGAAATCTACCCCCGCGACATTAAAGAACCTGGCTTTTGTTATATCGCTGTTGCCGTTGTCGATCATAAGGTATTTCCTGTTCTTCCCGAAATCCTTGGTTCCCTCAACGCTTGTCAGTGTCAGGGCACAGCCGTATCCTGCGGCTCCACCTCCTATTATTAAAACATCATACATAAATAGTTTCTCCTTAATTGAGTTTTATGACGAACAAGGCCCCGTCTGCATTGTTTTGGGCATACAGATCCCCTTTCATATTATCTTCGATGATCATTTTAGACATATAAAGGCCGATCCCCGTACCCCGGCCTTGCTCTTTGGTGGTGAAATAGGGTTCAAAGATCCTGTCGAGTATATTTTCGGGTATTCCTCCTGCATTATCGCTTATGCAGATGATATTATTCTCCAAATTAATTTTAATTTTACCTTTTGGGATATCGTTTTGCAGGATCGCATCCTGGGCATTGTTTATAATATTCAAGACCACCTGCTTGAATTCACTCTCAAAGCCGTTTATGATAAAATCCTCCCCTTCAAGGGAAATATCTATTTTATTGTTCTTCAGCTGTGCGTCCTGGATGGTCAAGACGCTTTTTACTGCTTCTTTAACGCTGAACTTCGATCGGTTCTTGTCTATCCTGAAAAAGTTTTGAAAGTCGCTTATTGTCTGGGACATGAATTCTATGGCAGTTTTATTCTTTGATATAAAGGTGTCTATGAATTTTTTATCCACCAGCCCCTCTTCATAATCGTCGTCAAGGTTTTGGATACTGAGGCTTAAGGCATTTAGAGGCTGCCTCCACTGGTGCGCTATGGCTCCTATCATCTCACCCATTGCCGCCAGTTTTGCCTGCTCTTGGAGCATCTTGTCTTTTTTCCTGTTCTCCTCAACTGCCAGTTCTATTTTCTGTTCAAGATGGAGGTTCAATTTATGAAGCTCTTTTGTTCTTTCCTCCACCTGCTGTTCCAGGTGGTTCTGCTTTTTCAAAAGGTCGTTTTCATAATCTGTGAAGATCTTGTTCAACCTTTTTGTGATAATGAACATTATGATAACTATAAAAAGGGTCAGTACAAAAACATACATAACCGTTTTTTCTATGATCTTCCTTGTTTCCTCTTTCAGTTTTTGCTTTTGCTCATATAAAAAATTATTAAGCTCGGTGGTGTATACACCCGTACCTATGACCCAGCCGAATGCCGGATAATCTTTTATATAGGATATCTTTTTTTCGGGCTTTTTTGTTTTGGGGTTTATGGCTGCCGTATATTCCTGGAAACCTCCGTTTGGCTGTTTCCCTGTGTTGATTATATCCCGTAGGTAATACCTTCCGTTCTTGTCTTTCAGGTTCCAGAGGTTTTTGCCTATGAAATCCTTTTTTATATGGGATATCCCGGTTCCGTCGTAAGTAGCAGCAAAAAAGTAGCCCTTATTGGAATATCTGAAATTGATCAAAAAATCCTGTGCTTCTTTTTTTACCAGCTCCTTGATATCCTCGGTGTATCGGGCAGTTCCTATTATAAGATCAAGGGGCTCGAAATATTTTATATACCCTATCTTGTCTTTGGGAACGGTTTCACCCGGTTTTTCCCACTGCCAGCTTAAGTACCCCTCTTTGGCGGTTTTTGCAACCTGTATGAAGTCTTTGATAAAGTAGTTCCCTTTTGAATCCTGTTTGTCCAGTATATTTACCTGTTGTACCTTCTGGCTTGCGGGCCTGAACTTCAGGTTTCCTTTCGTATCTATTACGAAGTAATATCCGGTTTTGTTCTCGTAAAACCTAAGGTCCTGCAAAGCCGTTGTGTAGAGTTTTTTTATTTTTTCCGGGGAAAGGTTTTTGTTGTTCTCGTAGATGGTTTTTAAGATATTGTAACCGTGGTAGGTGAAGCTTCTTACGTTGTCCAGTATCCTTGCTTCATGGGATCTTTGGATATAGTCTATCCTCTGGATCATCTGCTCAACCCTTTGTTTCTGCTCCTCTTTTATCTTTGCATATTCCGAAGTTTCGAGTTTGTCCAGTTTCTGGCGGGAGTTGGTTTGTATCTGGTTGATAAAAGTGTTTGCCGTAAACACAGCGGTGATTATTACGGCAAAAATAGGTACTACGGCGATCCACAGGGTGATCTGCTCGTTTTTTTTCTTCATTTTGAGTGGGATAGGCACTCTGGGCATATACCGTACAGGTACATAGTGTGGTTATTCAGCTTGAAGCCGTATTTTTTTGCTATCTCTTCTTGTTTTTTCTCTATATCCTCATCTACGAATTCAATTATCTTGTTGCACTCGGTACAGATCAGATGATCGTGGTGCTCTTTTGTATTTGATTCGAATTTCTTCCCGTCGTTGTTTAACGAAATGGATGAGATAAGGTTCGATTCTTCAAGAAAAGCAAGGGTTCTGTAAACGGTGGCTATGCCTATTTTTTCCTCAGGATATGATCTTGAGATTATCCCGTACAGTTCCTCTGCGTTCAGATGTTTTTCACTGTTTAATATAGTTTCAAAGATAAGTTCTCTTTGTTTCGTATATTTCAGACCTTTAGACTTTATTATTTCTTTTAATTTTTTTATTAGTTCATCATTCTTCATAGAGATATTATAACAAAAAAATTTTTAAATTGGTAGTTCTTGATAATTAGATATTGATAATTGATATCAATATTAATACAACTTTAAGGTTTGCTGTATTATGATTTCAATAATGATTATCAAAAAAGGATAAAAAATGAGTATCAACGAATGCAACAGATTACTAAAGTTATACGGTTCAAAACAGGATATACAGGAGTGTTTTTTTGATTTTGTCTATACAAAGATATCAAGGGACACAAAAAACAGATATGTTTTAAAAGATGAAAACTCCATAGATATAGTCCCTTTTGAAAGTTCTCCCGTGAAGGTAATACCTTTGAATAAAGAGATGGACAGCCGGAACCTGGATATAGGGGAAGAGGTTGATATGGCGAAAAACATCATCCTGAACAGTGAAGAGATAAAGCAGATATATTTTGTTTATCCCAAAAACGATAATTTCAAAAAACATATAACAGTGAAACTAAAAGAGCTTGAAGAACTTGAGGAGCAGTACGCCATAAAAGTCATACCATATTCATTGGAATCACTTGTAAGAAATAAAAGATCGTGCGGCGGTGCGTGCGGGGCCTGCCAGTGAAATTGATGCACAGCGTGGCTGACGATGAAGCTCTTTACGAGGAGTTCATTGATATTGTAGAAAAAAGGCTGAAAAAACATAATCAGTTCCTGACAAAGAACAAAAAGATAGTTTTGAACATATTATACAACAAGGGTGATTACCTAAGCGTGGAGGAGATCGTGGCCTGTTCACTCTCCTCTTACGAGAATAAACTGAGCCTTACGACCGTTTACCGGATATTGTCGACGTTCGAGAAGTTCGGTGTCGTAGAGAGTTTGAGCATAGAAGATAAAAAAAGATATGAGCTCACATACCAGAAAACGCCCCATTATCACCTTTATTGTGAAGAGTGCGGGAAGATATTCGAGTTTTACAGTTTTGATATAGAAAAACTGTTTGACGAAAAACTGAAAGAGATGGACTTCAAGCCTACGAGCTTCAATGTCCTGATAAACGGCGTCTGCAAAGACTGCAGGTTGAAATAGATTATTTACAAGGGGTCCAGACTCTTTGTAGATTTAAAAAAGCCTTACCGGGTGTACGACTCTCCTAATTTACGTACGGTAAGGTTTTTTTAAATCCAAAAAAAGGAGAAAAGATGAGTATTTTATTAATAGGGGGTGACAAGGTATCACCCATAACGAATCTTCTAAAAGAGCTGGGAGCCGAAAACATAGTGCACTGGGACGGAAGAAAAAAAGCGAGCATCTGTAAAAGGGTGATCCCCTCGGACACAAACTGCGTGGTGATGCTGACCTCGTATTTGAACCATAACGCCATGAAACATTTTAAGACGGAAGCTAAAAAGAAGAACCTCCCGCTAGTTTGTTCAAAATCAAGCACCTCCTGCGTATATAAAGAGTATGTAAAGATAATGGGCATAGAGAGTTGCAAAGATTGTTATGCTTATGAAAACTGCCACAAGGGGGAATAGTATGCTTCTAAAAGCCTGTAGTAAATAAAGTTTATTTACTAAGTCAAAAAAGAATCAAAAAGGAAATAATAATGAAAACGGCTATTTTTTACGCAAGCAGTACGGGTAACACTTCGTCCGTGGCAAACATGATCTCCGAGCAGCTGGACAATATTCCGGTTTACGATATCGCAGACGTAAGTGTAGAGAAGATAAAAGAGTTTGACAATGTGATAATAGGGACTTCCACATGGGGAGAGGGTGATCTGCAGGATGATTTCGAAGAGAGCTGGGACGAGTTCAGCGCTATTGATTTCAGCGGCAAAAAAGTTGCCTTGTTCGGACTTGGGGACCAGGAGGGTTACGGTGATTATTATGTGGACGCAATGGGGATCCTGTATGAAAGGGTCGTCCAAAACGGTGCAGAAGTTGTGGGAGAGTTCATAATAGACGACGACTACGAGTTTGATGAGTCAAAAGCCGTCAAGAACGGAAAATTCGTGGGGCTTGCACTTGATGAAGACAATCAATCAGAATTTACACAAAGGAGAATAGAGATTTGGTGTTCTGATATAAAAAACTATTTTAGTTAAAGGATAAAAGATGCCGGAAATTGTTATAGATAAGATAAACCAGTTTAAAACATTCAAGTATAACGGTGAGATAAAAAGGATCATAAACCTTAAGTTTAAAGAGGATACGGATATTGACGAATTTTTGAATATCCAGTACCTGCTTGATAAAAACAGGGTTCATTACAAGTTTGAAAAAAACTTTGAGATAAAGATTTTGAAATAAATCAATAATCATTATCAATATTAATTTTATTTTAAGTTAAATATATGTAAGATTCAGATATCAATAATGAATATCAAAATTGATAGAAAGGAAAACTGTGAAAAATATATTTAAAATAGTTTCAAAGTTCTTGAAAAAATACTCTAAAACAAACGGTATGTATTACAGATATCAATACTAAAAGGAACACAATGTTAAAGAAGGAAGTTTTACAGAAGCTTAACCACCAGATAAATTTGGAGCATTTCTCCTCCAACCTGTATCTTTCGATGTCTTCCTGGTGCAGGGCCCGAGGGCTTGAGGGTGCGGCAGGGTTTTTGGCTGCACACAGCACCGAAGAGCTTGACCATATGTATAAATTATTCAATTATATCAATGAAACGGGGGCCCAGGCTATAGTCTCATCCATAGACGGGCCCGAAACGAAATTCAAGGATATAAAAGATGTGTTCGAGAAGACATACAAGCATGAAAAGTTCATAACCTCGAAGATAAACGAGCTTGTGGAGTTGACATTGAACGAAAAAGATTACGCTACGTTTAATTTCCTTCAATGGTATGTAAGCGAGCAGCACGAACAGGAGGCTTTGTTCAAAAGCATCCTCGACAAGATCGATATTATCGGTCTTGAGGGGAGGGGACTTCATATCCTCGATAAAGAGATCGGTAATCTATCAATAAAAAATAAAGGAAAAAAATGAAAATAAGCAGATCAAAATTATTACTTTCAGGACTAGGACTGGCAGTAACGTTAAGTTTAAGCGGTTGTGTACAAAACGGTGCAAATATACAAAACTCGAAAGAGCATTCTTTCCAGGCAGGTTCAATACTTGAAACTTATGCCCATATAGCATACGTAAATTATAACGATGCCTTAAACGATGCAAAAGATCTTCAAAAAGCTGTGGATGCATTTGCTCAAGACCCAAACGAGAACACCCTAAGCGACGCAAAAGCAGCCTGGCTTAAATCAAGGGAATCTTACGGGCAGAGCGAGATATTCAGGCTTTCAAACGGGCCTATCGATGCCGAAGAGGGATGGGTAGCCGATACTTACGGTGCTTTGGAAGGTCAGATCAATGCCTGGCCTCTGGACGAGAATATGATCGATTATACAATCGATGCCAACGGTAAAAGAACAGCCGGAAATATCATCGATTCAAAAGGTGAGTTCAACCCGGGCGGTGAGGGAAGCAGTGCCGTTAATATAGACTATATAACGATCGACGCTATTACGGCCCTTAACGAGAACGGAGGGGAAGCGAACGTCGCTACAGGATACCATGCGGTTGAGTTCCTTTTATGGGGACAGGACCAGGATTATTCAAATTTTATGAAAGATTCTGTAACCAACGGCGCATTAACGGCAGGTCAAAGACCTTTAAGCGATTTTACCTCTGACAAAAACGCCCAAAGAAGGCTGGCATACCTTAAGGCTTCGGCTGCAAAGATAGTATCAGACCTTGAGACCGTTGCACAGGCTTGGGACAACAAAGTTGAAGGGAACAAAGGGCTTTATGCGGAAGCTTTCCTTGGAAAAGGTGACAAAGCTATCAAGAAAGAGGATGCTCTTAGGGATATCTTTGCGGGTATGGGTGTGTTTATCAAATCGGAGCTTGCAAACGAAAGAATCGCAGTTGCCGTGCTGACTCCTTCAGAAGAGGATGAGCACTCTTGTTTCTCTGATAATACACACAGGGATATCGTGACAAACTACCAAGGGTTCAAGAATATCCTGATGGGGACTTATAACGGGGTTGATTACGGAAAAGCTCCTTTTGATGCACTTGATATTGAAACAAAAGGGAAAGTGCTTGACCTTATGAGATCTATCGAGCAGAAAATAGCTTCAATAAACGCTATCGCGGAAGCAAGCAGGCATTTTGATTACCAGATCAGACCTGACGATGCTCAGGCAAAAGTTATCGTAAAACTGAAAAATGAGCTTAGAAAGCTTGGGGATATGATGGTTGTTGTTGCAAAAGCAAACGGTGTAAGTTTAAGTGTGGATGATGTTACAGATTCAGAAGAGACTAAAATATAGTGTTCTTTTAAGTGCGGCGGTTTTATCCGCTTCACTTAATGCAAACGAGATACAAGAAGAACTGGACAAAAAATATCTTACCAAAGATAGTTCTAAAAAGGTTTTTACCCATAAGATAGAAGATCTAAGCGATGAAGAGCTTGATAAATTTATTCTGGGAAAAAGTTTTTTTAGAATTCCCTGGGTCGAGGCTCCCAGCGCAACCACGGCAAGGGACGGACTGGGCCCCTTGTTCAATGCGAACACCTGTCTTAGCTGCCATCCAAACAACGGCTCATCTTCTGTTTACAACAAAGAAAATGAGATATCAAGGGGATATATAAGCAGGCTTTCAATCCCTTCAAACGGAAGCTTGGAGCATCAAAACCAGTTGAAGTACAAAGGTTTCGTCCAAGATCCCGTATACGGTTCCCAGATAAGCGTGAACGGAACTAAAAATGTCCCTTTTGAGGCAAAACCCCTTATAAAATATGAAAAGAAAAAGATCGTTTATCCCGACGGGAAGGTTGTATATCTGAAGAGTCCTTTAAAAGGGAGGGAACATCAGCTGGCAGAGCTTAATTACGGGAAGCTTCATGGCGGGGTTTCCATAACGAACAGGGTTGCACAGCCGCTGATAGGATTAGGTCTTTTGGAAAAGCTGAGCGACGGGCAGATATTGGAAAATCAAGATATAAACGATACTGACGGGGACGGGATATCGGGGAAAGCCAATATGGTTTATTCTCCCCAACACGGGGGATTTAAAGTCGGAAGATATACCTGGAAAGCTTCGGCCTCCACGGTAAAATACCAAAGTGCGGCGGCTGCAAACAACGATATGAGCCTGACAACTTCCCTTTTCCCCGATGAGAACTGCACCGCAGCCCAAAAAGAGTGCAATAATGCCCCCAAAGGTGATCCTTTAAGAGGGGGAAGCCCTTTTGACCTTCCCGATCAAAGGCTTGATGCGGTGGCTTTTTACCTAAAGAACCTGAAAGCTCCGAAGTCTGTTATAAGGGAAAAAAAAGGGGAAGAGCTTTTTGCAGCCATAGGGTGTGCATCATGCCATATTCCTACATTCACCCTCTCAAACGGATATAAGATCAGGCCTTTTAGCGACCTGCTTCTGCATGATATGGGTGAAGAGTTAAGCGACGGAAGAAGAGAGTTCTTGGCTGAAGCCAGTGAATGGCGTACGGCACCCCTTTGGGGGATAGGAAAGAGGGAAAAAGCCCTGGGGCAAAAGCCTGATCTGCTTCATGACGGAAGGGCAGGAACAATTGAAGAAGCGATCCTCTGGCACGCCGGGGAAGCGTTAAGAGCAAAAGAGAACTTTATGAATCTAAGTGAATCTCAAAGAGAAAGCATCATAAAGTATATTAAGGAGTTATAGTGAGAATAGTATTGGTTTTGGGATTGTTCTTCAATCTTTTATTGGCAAATGAACATTTGCAATCCATATATGAGAATATAGTTTTAAAGAATTCATCTTCTGCAGTTCAAAGTGCAGAAAAACTGCAAGATGACCTGAAAAACGACCGGTTTGAAAACTTAGGCGCTGATTTTAAAGAGCTGGTCAGGTCGTGGAAAAGCGTGCAGTCGTTTTATATCCTGGGGGATTTTGACGAGGGTTACCTTGATACCCCTAGATATATAGATACCTTCCATCACGGCAATGAGGATATAAAAGTACAGCTTGACAGGATATTGAAAGGAAGTGAGGATCTTTCCATCACTCTTTATAAAAATTCCCATAAAACGATCAATGCCCTGGAGTATATCCTTTTTACCAAAGATATGAAAAAACAAAGGGTGAAAGATGTTGCCCTGATCATTATAAAAACGATAAAACAAAATCTGCAGGATATATACGAGGGGTATAAAGCTGTACAGAATGATTTCGTAAATGACGAGCAAAAAGCAAATGCAGCCATGCTTAATTCACTTATCGAGAATTCCTATAAACTAAAAGAGTGGAGAATAGGCGACCCAAGCGGACTTAGCAGAAAATACAAGGGGGAGCCTGATAATGAGAGGGGGGAATATTTCTTAAGCAAAAATTCCGCTTTGGCCATAAAGGCCGTTCTTGACACCCATCTTGATATTTTGGATAATAAAGATTATAAAAACTTCGGTTCCCTTGTTAGATCATATGATATAAACGATGAACTAAACGAGGCGGTGGGATACCTGAAAGAGTCCTTATCGAACCTGGAATATATAAAGAACGATGATTTTGCAAATGCAAAGTCCCTTTACAGGGCAGTTAGAAAACTGCATGGGACATATTATATTACACTTATAGGGAAACTGAAAGTTACGGCGAAGGTATTGGACGCAGATGGAGATTAACAGTTTAGTTGATTCGTTTTTTGCCCTTTTTGCCCCGAACAAAAGGATATACTGGCTTTATATATTATCTTCGATGATAATCGCGGCAGTCTATCTTGCCGTGTATAAAAAAGAGCAAAGAGTCATTCTAAACAAAAAACTCTGGCTGCACCGAAGCGCAGTTTTGGATTATAAATATTTTATAGTCTCTTTTTTTATAAAGACGCTTTTTATACTGCCGTTCTTGTTCGGGGTAAAAGAGGTAACGATGTTTACTTACGAGTATCTTCTTGATAATTACGGCTTTGTAAAGGTGACTTTTCTTTCAAATATGGAAGTGATGGTTCTTTATACCCTTTGCCTGTTTTTGGTAAGCGATTTTACAAGATACTGGCTGCACAGGTTTTTACATACTGTTCCTTTCCTTTGGGAGTTTCACAAGGTTCACCACAGCGCAAAAGTATTGAATCCTTTGACCTTTTACAGGGTCCATCCCGTTGAAAATATACTGTTCGGTATAAGGTATGCCTTGAGCATAGGTGTGGTAAGCGGAATATTTATATACTTTTTCGGCGCTTATATAGGGGTTCTTGAGATAGTAGGGGTAAACCTTCTGCTTTTTATCTTTTCCCTTATGGGGTCAAACTTACGGCACTCCCATATCAAGCTTGGATACCCAAAGTTCTTGGAAGGATATTTTATCTCCCCGTACCAGCACCAGATACACCACAGCACAAAGCACGGCAACAAGAACTTCGGGGGCTACCTTTCTATCTGGGACAGGATGTTCGGCAGCCTGAAATATTCAAAAGATGTCAAAAACATAAAGTTCGGTTTAAAGTCAAAAGAGTTTGACACCGTATTTACACTTCTTTTGACACCTTTTAAAAACTTAAGGAAAAGATATGGATATAAGATATAAAAAAATAATTCTTGCAGGTTTGGTTCCCCTTGTTTTTACGGGATGTTTAAACACCCCTTCAAAAGAGGATCTAAAGCAAAAAGAGAAAAAAGAGCAGGCCCTGGGACAGCAGCTGTTTTTTGATACTATATTGTCAAAAAACAAAACCCAGAGCTGTTCAACCTGTCACGACCCGGCACACGCCTTTATAGACAGCAGGGACAATAATGTTTCAGGTGCTGCAAGTATGGGTGATGACCAAAAAAGCATAGGTGACAGGAACGCCCCAAGCGCAGCTTATGCCATGTTCAGCCCCCATTTTCATTATGACGGGAAAAAAGGGCAGTTTATAGGGGGACAGTTCTGGGACGGAAGGGAAGACCACCTTCAAGGACAGGCGGGAGGCCCCCCTTTAAATCCCATTGAGATGGCGATGAGCGATAAAAAAGAGGTGGTGGAAAGATTAAAAAACGATCCTTCCTACTCTATGCAGTTCAAAGAGCTTTACGGAAAAGATATATTCAAGAATCCTGAAAAGGCTTTTGAATCAATGGCAGGTGCAATAGCTACTTTTGAAAGCACGAAAGAGTTCGCACCCTTTGACAGCAAATACGACAGGTACTTAAAAGGGGAGTATGACCTGAGCCCTTTGGAGGACTTGGGAAGAAGCCTTTTTTTCAGCAACAACAACACAAACTGCGCCTCCTGCCACCTTCTTAAAAAAGAGGATGCTTTGAATGAAACCTTCTCAAATTACCAGTACCATAATATAGGGGTGCCCCGAAACGGGCAGCTTATGGAAAAAAACGTGGTTGATCCAAGAAGCTTTATAGATCACGGGCTTATGAACAACCCGAAAGTAAAAGCTCTTCCAAACGCGGCTTTTTATGACGGAAAGATGAAGGTGCCAAGCCTTAGGAATGTGGCCGTTACGGGTCCTTATATGCATAACGGGGCGTTTGAAAAATTAAGCACCGTCGTAAAATTTTACGATAAATACCTGAATGAAAAAAGGGTTTTAAACCCGGAAACGGGAAAACAGTGGAGAAAAGCTGAAGTAAATGTAGCAGAAGATGATATGAAGCTTTTAAAGCAGGGCAAACCCCTTACTGAGAGAAAGATAAAGGCTTTGGTAGCTTTTATGAATCTTTTGACCGATAAAAAATTTGAGCACCTAATTAAGGAGGATAACTAATGAAAAATCTGATTTTAGCGGCGCTGTTTATAAACAGTTTATTTGCAAGCAGCGTGGTAAACGTATATTCGCACAGGCATTATGCCGTTGACAAACAGCTTTACAAAGAGTTTGAAAAGCAAACGGGGATAAAGGTGAACGTGATAAAGGCAAGTTCTGCCGAACTTATCAAAAGAATAGAAAAAGAGGGGAGATACACAAAAGCTGACCTTCTTCTTACCACCGACGTAGGTATGCTTGAACTGGCAAGATCAAAAGGGATATTCCAAAGGATTGATTCAAAGTTCTTGGATGAAACTGTCCCTGAATATTTAAGGGACAAGGATAATCTCTGGTTCGCCCTGACAAAAAGGGCAAGGGTGATCGCATACAATATCGACGAAGTGGATAAAAAAGAGCTTGATTCCTATGAAAGCCTGATAGATCCAAAGTGGAAAGGAAGAATAGTAGTAACCAAAAGCAATGAGGTTTACAACCAGTCTCTGCTGGCTTCTATAATAGTAAACAAAGGTGATGAGGAAGCCAAAAGTTGGGCAGAAGATATAAAGAACAATATGGCAAGACGCCCGACGGGAGCCGATAAGGACAGCTTAAGAGCCATCGCGGCAGGTATAGGTGACGTGGCGATAGTCAATACATACTATATAGGTCAGATGTTAAGGGGGAAAAGCTATAGCGACAAGGCAACCGCCGAATATATCGGGGTGTTTTTCCCAAACCAGGGTAAAAACCAAAGGGGCACACATATAAATGTTTCCGGTGCCGGAGTGGTAAATTACAGTAAAAACAAGCAAAATGCGGTAAAACTCCTGGAATTCCTGGCAGGTAAAGAAGCACAGGAGCTTTTTGCCCGGGTGAATTTCGAATATCCCGTGAACAAAGATGCCAAAACATCTGACCTCCTGCAATCCTGGGGCGGGTTTAAAGAGGACAGAACCAGCCTTTATAAGGTAGGGACAAAAAACAAAGAGGCTGTTAAGATCTTCCACCAAATAGGATGGGATAGATAGTGAACAGCTTTTTTAACAAATATATTTTAAGCAGTACGGTTTTAACTTTTATTATATTGCTGCCTATTATATCTTTGTTTTTTTACTCTTTCGGGGGAGAGAGCGAAACCTTACAACATTTAAGGGATACGGTTTTAACAGATTATGTTCTTAATACCCTGAAACTTATATTTTTTGTTTCCGTTTTGTCTTTGATATTCGGGGTCCTAAGTGCATATCTGACGGTTTTTTACGATTTCAGGTTTGCAGGATTTTTCTCCTTTTCCCTGGCTCTTCCTTTTGTGATACCTACATATATTTTAGGATATATCTATGGGGATATATTTGGGTTTTTCGGGCCTGTACATATATTTTTGAAAGATATGGGACTGGTTGACAAAAACTTTTTCGACGTGCTTAACTTTAACTCCGTTGCAGTTATTATGTCCCTGGCCCTTTACCCCTATATATACCTTATCGTCAAATCCTCTTTTCTAAAAAGCTCTTCGGCGCTTTTAAATCCTGCACTTTCCCTTGGCAAAAGCAAGCTCGGGCTTTTTTACAGGGTGATACTGCCCCTTTCAAGACCCGCTATTATAGGGTCGCTTTCTTTGGTGATAATGGAATGCGTGAATGAATACGGCGCCGTGGCATATTACGGGGTGGATACCCTGAGCACCGCCGTTTATTCGGCATGGTTCGGACTGAACGATCCCAAAAGCTCCGCATTTTTAAGCGTGATCGCCATGGGTATAATCCTGACCCTGCTTATAGTTGAGAAAGCAAGCCAGGGGAAAAGGAGCTTTAAAAGCGAATCTGCTTCGAAAGAGGTACGAAAGGAGCAGCTTAAAGGCTTTAAGAGATATGCCGCATATGTATTTTTATCGATCCCGGTGCTTTTCGGTTTTTTTATCCCTTTTGCCTGGATAGCATATTATTCATTCAAGTATGCTCTTGATGTGGTTGACGAAGAGTTTTTTCAGGTTATACTAAACAGCTTCCTTACTTCTTCTTTAAGTGCCGTTATTATAGTTCTTATAGCGTTTTTTATAGCATACAGCTTCAGGATAAACAACAACCTTTATATGAAATATCTTGTTAAAACGGCAGGGATGGGGTATGCGATCCCGGGGGTCGTTATAGGGGTCGGTGTTTTAAGCTTTTTCGGGGACCTGGACAAGTTTCTAATAGAGAGTTTCCAATTTGACGACCTTCTTTTAAGCGGTACGATATTTGCCCTTGTGTTCGGTTATATCGTAAGGTTCTTGGCGGTCGGCTTGAATACCTGTGATTCCTCCTTTGAAAGGAGCGGGATAAATATAAACAAGGCTTCAAGAAACCTGGGGCTTAATTACTGGCAGACGATGCTTCGGGTGGAACTTCCCCTTATGAAAAGAACCCTGCTGTTCGCTTTTCTTCTGGTGTTCGTCGATATTATAAAAGAGCTTCCGTTGACGCTTGTATTAAGGCCTTTTAATTACGAGACCCTTTCCTCAAAAACTTTCGAGTATGCGGGGAATATGATGGTACAGGAGTCGTCCCTTTATGCCCTTTGCATAGTCGTTATATGTTTTATCCCCGTGATGATAAGCAATAAAAGATAATAAAAATTAAGGAACCGTTAAATGTTGGAATTGAAAAATATTAATAAAAGCTTCGGCAAAACAGAGGTTTTAAAAGATATAAACCTAAGCGTGAAAAAAGGGGAGATAGTCTCCCTTTTGGGACTTAGCGGAAGCGGGAAAAGCACTATATTGAATATCATATCGGGCTTTGAGCAAAGCGATAAGGGTGCGGTGGTATACAAGGAGAAAACACTCTCAAATGAAAAAATCTTTATAGAGCCCCAAAAAAGGGGGATAGGTTTCGTATTTCAAAACTATGCCCTGTTTCCCCATATGAATGTTTACGAGAATATAACTTTCGGTATAAAAAAAATGCCAAAAGAGCAGAAAATGAAAATAGCCAGGGACCTTTTGAAGCTTATAGGGCTGGAAGGCTTTGAAAAAAGGTATCCCCACGAGATAAGCGGCGGGCAGCAGCAGCGTATAGCCCTGGCACGTACCATGGCATTGAATCCTGAACTGATACTTTTCGACGAGCCTTTTTCCAGCATAGACTCAATGGCAAAGCAGAGTATCCAAAAGCAGCTGCTTCAGATATTGAAAGGGGGAAGCAAAACGGCCGTTATAGTTACCCATGATGCAAAAGAGGCGATGCTTATGAGCGACAAGATCGTATACCTTGAAAAAGGGAATATAGTGCAGTGCGATACCCCTAAGAATATATACGAAAACCCCAAAACAAAACTTATAGCCAAATCTTTCGGGGATGCCAACTTTATAAACATTGAAGGTGCCGAGCACTGCATCCGGCCCGCATACTGTAAAATAACTTTAAACCCGGATGATATAAAAGGGAAAGTTACGGATATCTCCGACTACGGGGAAAAAACGGTTCTAAACGTGGAATTCAGGTATGATAATGAAAAGTACAGGTTCGACGTGATCTCAAACGACAGATCTGTAAATTATAATATCGGGGATGAAGTTTATATCAATATCGATTTTTCAAAGGCCACGAAACTAGTGAAATAAAGCTTCGGAATATTTATTGCAACAGTATAAAATGATAATCAATCTCATTCTAATGGTAGTTTAAGTTGATAATGGTTATCATTTCACAAAAATACATATGGATAAAGATATGAAGCTGTCAGATTTAAAAAAAGGTCAAAGAGCGATCATAAAGAATATTGATTGCAATAATGAACTAAAGCAGAGATTTTACTCTTTCGGAATGATCAAGGGATCAACGATAGAGGTGGAAAATATAAGTCTCGCAAAAAACACCATAGAGGTAAATATAGAAGACACCTCCATAGCCCTAAGGATGGAAGAAGCCCAGGCTATTGAAGTGGAGGCCGCATAATGAAACCTATGAAAATAGTACTGGCAGGCCAGCCAAACGTAGGTAAATCGTCACTTATAAACGCAATGTCCAACTCAAGGCTGAAGGTTGGGAACTTCAGCGGCGTAACGGTGGAGAAGACCGAGATCTGTTTTGAACACCACTGCCATGCTGTGCAGATGATAGACCTTCCTGGTACCTATTCCATAAACGGATTTTCCAAAGAGGAGATGGTGGCAAAAGATTATCTCCAGGAAAAAGACTACGACATAATCATAAACGTTATAGACTCTACTCACCTTACAAGAAACCTCCTTTTAACACTTGAACTTTTAAAACTGAACAAAAAAATGGTTCTGGCTTTGAATATGTACGACGAGGCCCAGAAAGAGGGGATAGATATAGATGTGAAGCAGCTTGAGGCTATCACGGGGATCCCTACCGTTGCGGTAAGCGCCAATACAAAAGAGGGGATCGAGGAACTTTTGGAGGTCGTACACAACTATTACGACAGCGAAACAAGGATAACCTCAAATATCTCATACAGCGACGTTATAGAGGAGGAGATATACAACCTTACGAATTTCTTCGATCTTAAGAATTTCAAATATCACGATCTTTCAAGCAGGGAGATGGCCATAAAGCTTATCTTCGAGGATGAGGTATTCTACTCTTATATCCATGACAAGCCCATATTCGCCCAGCTTCAAGGGGAGCTGCTTGTAGCACAGGAAAATATCGCTACTTATTTTGAAACAGAGGATATGAAAGAGATAAGAAGCCAGGAATACCACTCTATCGCCCACGGTATCAGAACCGAAACGGTAACGAGAAGAGACAGGGAAAAACCTGTCCATCCGACCAAAAAGATAGACAATATCCTTATAAACAAGTTTTTCGGTATCCCTATATTCCTGTTTCTGATGTGGGGACTGTTCCAGCTTACATTTGAGCTTGGTGCGGTGCCTATGGATTATATCGATGCGGGATTTGCCTGGCTCGGTGAAGCGGTGGGACAGAATATCTCCCACGAAGGTCTTAGGTCTTTGATCGTTGACGGTATTATTGCGGGTGTGGGGGCGGTTGTGCTGTTCCTTCCCAATATCATTATCCTTTATATCGGTATTGCATTGCTTGAGACTACGGGGTATATGAGCCGTGTGGCATTTCTGCTTGACGGTTTTTTCCATAAGTTTGGCCTGCATGGTAAGAGTTTTATCCCGCTTGTTACGGGATTTGGTTGTTCGGTTCCTGCATATATGGCAACAAGAACGCTGAAAAACGAGAAAGACAGGCTTATTACGCTGTTTATCATAGGGTTTATGTCCTGCGGGGCGAAACTTCCTATATACGTGCTTTTTGCAGGGGCGTTCTTTGCTCCTGAAGATGCGGGTAATATATTGTTCTATATCTATATAGCGGGTGCGCTTCTAGGGCTTGTGATGGCCAAGGTTTTAAGGGTATTCGTATTTAAGGGTGAAGATGAGCCTTTTGTAATGGAGATGCCCAAATACAGGATGCCAGGCTTAAAGCTAATCTATACCATAGTAAGCCAGAAAGCCTGGTCGTACCTTAGAAAAGCCGGTACCTTTATCCTTGCTGCGACTATTTTGATCTGGTTTGCAAGCAACTATCCAAAGCATGAAAGCGGCGATACGGCGTTGCAGCTTGAAAACAGCTATATGGGTATGATAGGGAAAGCCAGCGAACCGTTCTTTGCACCCCTTGGGTTTGACTGGAAACTTTCCGTTGCCCTTGAAACGGGATTGGCGGCAAAAGAGGTCGTGGTCGCAACTTTGGGAATTTTATATAATGTGGGTGAAGAGTTGACCGAGGATGATGAAAGGCTTCAGGCGGAGCTTAGAAAGCAGATACCGCTTCCAACGGCAATAGCGTTCGTAGTGTTCTCGATGATATACCTTCCATGTTTTGCGGCATCGATGGTATTTGCAAGGGAAGCGGGCGGTTATAAATATCTTGTTTACCTGTTCATATTTACGACGCTTGTTGCCTGGATAATGAGTTTTATCGCATATAATGTTACATTAGCCTTAGTTTAAGTATAATAGGATTAAATTTAACACTGGAGCAGTTATGAGCTATGCCGATATATTGATATTGGGTTGGAACCTGAACGCATTGATGTTCGTGGTCAATCTGTTTCTTGCGATAAACGTAATGAAATCGGCCGATATGGAAGAGTTTGAAAAAGAGAGCGAGAGGCTGTCTGTTCTAAAACAGCAGTTTGACGCCTATTATCCAAACAGGCGTTATGAAACGCTGGCAAGCTACCTTATCCCCTTTACCGCTTTTTACAGAATATCTTTTAAGCTTTTGGAGATGGGCCTGTTTTTTTCAAAGAACAGGGGAACTAAGATGTTTGATTTTATAGTTTATAAATATCAAACGGATATAGAAAAAGCAAAAAATCACAAAGAGGGCAGATGAGATATCTTTTAATAGCTGTTTTGGCACTATTTATAAGCGGGTGCAGCCAAAAAGAAAATAAACTTACTAACGGCAAAGAGCCTATATATGCACAGCACCTGAAATATACAAAGGTTTTAAAGGTGATGGAAGGGGAGGATGTAAAGATCCTTGTTACTGCTACATACTTGAATTCCGTAGAACAGAAGTGGGATGACGGGAAGCAGAACTTTGTGGTTTCCGTATATTACCCCTTGGGTACATCTAAAGAGTTTAAGTTTTCCCTGAATGAAACCGATCCCCTGTCTATCAGGAAGATAGAGAAAGATGAACAGCTTTATAAAAATATAGCAATGAGAAACAACTGGATAGATTATTACCTTTACAGTTTTGAAAGTCCCGGAGAGATAGAGATTTTTGATGATACCGAAAACGAAGTGAAGCCCGATTTTAACAGTAAAAATCTAAAACTGACTTTTAGCGACGATACTGATACTTTGAACTTCCGTTTTAAAACAGAGTAAATTTTTTTATTTTACCGAGCTTTCTAAAAGTTCGGATATCTTTATCTTGTCTTTATTTAGATGGTTGTGGTAGACATAATAGTTTGCCAGGACCTTTTTCCCGTATTTCTTCGTTTCATCGAACTGTAAAAGCTCCATACTTAAAAAGGGTTCATATTTCCCTTCTTTAAAAAGCCCTTTGTTTAAAGATCTTGTTGTAAAACCTATCCCCCCGTTGTAGGCATATGCGATGAACAGCGGATGTTGAAGTTTTCTTTCCAGCATATCAAGGTGGTGGTCCGCATATCTTATATTTACTTCCGGATCCAGCTGCCCGTAGATATCGTAAGGCTCCTTAAGCTCTTTTGCTATTGCCTTGCTTAGAAACGGCATGATCTGCATAGTCCCCATTGCATAGGCAAAAGAGATTGAGCTTGGGATAAACCTGCTCTCCTGCCTTGCGATGGAATAGATCAGGGCTTTCCTTTCATTATCGTATCTTGAAACTATATCTTTAAAAGGGGTTATAAAATAGGAGTTCTTGTATCTGTCGTACCTCTCTTTTACGAAAGCCAGGTGAGCCATGGTATCGTATGAGCTGAAGAGATTATTATACTTTTCCATTTTTTGTTCATCCATCTTTTTCGTATCGTTTAGAACGGGAAGCCATCTGAAAGGGTCTTTAGGATCGTAACCGGAACTTTTGTTCTCCTGCTTTATATCAAAGATGATATTGTTTTGTTCTTTATTCAGTTTTTCGTTGGCATAGAGGGTATAGACATTTACATCCCAGCTTAGGGTGAGTTTCTTTAGAAACTTTTCATCTTTTGTCAGAAGATACTGCCAGAATGTTATATTGTCTTTTTCCATCTGGTAATATGCCTTTTTTTGGGCTTCCTCCAGGTAGTTAAGGGCAAACTTCTCTTCATCATGCCTTATTGCATTTACTGCAAGGTGAAACAGGGTTTTATATGACAGTCCTTTTGGATCCAGGTATAAAAGCGACTTTTGAGCTTTTGACATATCAAGGTTCGTAACTATCCTTTTTATTGTCCTGTCAAAATTCTTTTCGTCGCTTTTTAGTTTTTGCAGGAGTTTTAAAGGGAAGGTTTCATTAAAATGTTTAAGCCTGTACACGCTGCCGCATTCGTTAAAGGTGTTAAAGAAAGTTTCATTGTCACTGTTTATCAATGTCTTGAAAGGGGCAGGGGAGTTTATTATCTGCAGTTTTTTTGAGTAAAGGGGATAGTTGTTCTGCACCTTTTCTATTACGCTTGAAAGTTCGCCGTAGGATAACTTTGTCGCATCATAAACGCTAAGGCCTGATTCTATACAGTAATCTTCCTGTTTTAAGAGTTTGCCGTTTTCCATTTTAAGGCATTTGGAGTAGAGCTTAAAAGAATCGTCGTCATATTTTTTACTGAACAGGTGGAATATCTTGGGATTGAGGTATTTTACCTGCTCTACGGCTTTTAGGGCCTGGGCGGGCTTTATATCCTGTTTCAGGTACTGCCAGATATAAAAATCTTTATAGACCCCTTTGGGTTTCGGGTCCAGCCATTCAAGGGTGATATCTTTTGAAAACAGTACGATGGGTAGTGATAAAAGCAATATTCGTTTTTTCATACCGCTATTGTACAAAAATAGGTTTAATTCAAGCTATAAGATTTTAGTTTAATCTGTAAGCTATTGTGATAGAAAGATCGGTATTTGATAAAAATATATCTTTAGGAGGCTTTACCGGGAAGGTTCTGTCAAAGGCGGTTTTAATGGATTTTTTAAAGATCCTTTTCCCCTCAAGGATATCGAACTTTATAAGTTCCCCGTATTTGGAAATGGTAAAGATCACTTTAACGTCACCCTGTATTCCCCTTCTAAGGGCCGATTTTGGGTATTCTTTGTTTTTTGAGATAGCCTCTTTTACCATTTTGAAGTAGGCGTTCTGTTTTGCTTTTATGATATCTTTGTCGATCAGCTTTTGTTCGTTCTTTGCTATTGTTTTTTGCTGTTTTATCTGTTGTTTGGCGATGTTCTTGTCTGTTTTTACCTGTTTTGGAGCCTCTTTTTTCACGACTTTTTCAATAGGCTCTTTTTTTACGGTTTTTTTCTCAGGTTTTTTTGGAGGCTCTTTTTTAACAATCTTTTTTACAGGTTTTTTCTTTATCGGGCTCGGCTTTTCTTTTTTTACTATTTTTTCGATCTTTTTTACAGGTTCTTTTTTTACTGTTTTCTTTTCTTCAACAGGTTTCTCAAGAGGTTTCTTTTCAATTTTTTTCTCCTCTTTGGTCTGTGCTATTATCGTGAACTTTACATTGTCCTGGTTTTGTTTTGGTTGTGATGATATTTGTTTTATATCGTCAAAAGAGTATAACAATGACCCGAAGATCAAAGCATATATGATACCGGTAATGACGAATGAGGAAAAATATCTATTCATGTTTTGTTATTATCCCAAGGTTTTTGTAATCTTTCTTTTTCAATATATCAATGATATAAACAAAATTCTCAAATTTGGCGTTCTTGTCGCAGTTCAGGCTTATGGAGGTGTTGTTCTTGAATGTTGAAAGCTTTTCCTCTACCTCGCTTTTATTTACGCTTTGTTCATCGAAGAATATGGAACCGTCCTGTTTTATGGTTATGGTAAGTTCCTTGTTCTTCTCCATTTTTTCACTGCTTTGGGCACTGCTTAGGTCAACGGGGATAAATCCCTTTGCCACGAATGTGGCAGTTGTAAGAACTATTACAAGCAGTACCAGCATTATGTCTATAAACGGCACGACGTTTATAGAATCGAATTTTTTAACCCTCATTTGAAGTTTTGTTCCCCATATCCCATTTTGCGGTTATAACCTCGATCTTTCTTCCCAAGTGGTTGTAAAACATCATAGAAGGTATTGCCACTATAAGACCCATTGCGGTTGCTTTAAGAGCCAGCGCCAAGGAACTCATGATGATCTTCACATCGATATTTCCCGTCTGACCCATGGTATAAAAAGTGATGATGATACCGAATACGGTTCCAAGGAGTCCTATATATGGTGCATTTGAAGCAAATGAAGAGATGATTGAGATATTGTTGGTTATATCTATCTCAAGCTGTTCTTTGGAAGTGTATGAGCTTAAGTTTATATTTTTGTAAAAAAACAGTCTTTCAAGGTAAAACCAAACCGATAAAAAACTCATAAGTATCAGTAAGCCGATTATTCCGTAATCGACAAACTCTTTTAAAAAATTCACATCCATAAAATATCCCGTATTGTTTAAATAGGGATATTTTATCTTTGATATGTTAATTGATTGTTAAATTTAAGTTAGAATTTATATTTAAGACTCGCATACGCGTATCTTCCAGGCTCGTTTAGAAGCATCACAGCAGTCCCATCACTTAGCAAAGTTAAATCCCTGTATGTATTGGATACCGCATAAGTTTTGTCAAACAGGTTATCTATACCTACTGTTAACTCAAAGTTTTTGGCAAATGTGGTTTGTGCCTTAATGTTAACGATATTATATGCCTTGATCTCCTGTTCACCGTTGTCTGCATCAAAGTCAGACCATTTATCCACATGCACGAATTCGATCATCGCATTTGTGTTGCTGTCGTAATCGTAAGTTAATGCCGCAGTCAGCTTAGCTGGAGTGATATCAGCCAGGTCTTTGTCAGTCTGTCCTGCAAGTGGATCATCTTTTTTACCTTTTTTATAGGTGTATCCCGCATCAAAAGTGAACTGGTCATTGATATAGTATGAACCACTTAGTTCAAGACCGTAAATAGTAGCATCAATATTTTCAAATTTATCTGTTGCAGCTCCTGTATCTCTGTAGTAGATATAATCTTTTAAATCACTGTAGAAAACTTTCGCTTTTATTTTTCCATCTTTATAATGATGTTCTGTTCCCAGATCAATCTCTCTATTTTTTGTTGATTTTAGGTTTTCAGTCCCTACACTTGTTCCTCCTGCCGTTGAAGAAACAAAATATAATTCTCTTGCATCCGGAACCCTGTTAGACTGTCCAAGACCGATGAAGTATTTAGTATTCTCATCACTATTGTATGTTGCAACGATATTTCCGCTGAAGTCCGTATATTTATTGTCTTTGTCTATTCCAGAAGTTTCTATTTTTGTATGGTCGTATCTTACTCCCACTTCCATAGTTAGTTTATTTGTTAATTCATTTTTACATTTTAGGAAAATTGCATTGTTTTTAGTATCGGTATCATCTATACTTTTAAACATGTATGGATTCATATCTGTATAGTAAAAACCATCCCAGTTTCTTTTGCTAGTATCAAGACCGATTTGGAACTCCCTATCTAATGCATCGAATGTATTGATGATCTTTGCACCGGTTGTTTCTGTTTTTAAATGGTTTGTCATACCTGTCATCATAGGAGGGACAACGATGTTTTTTACTCTGTAGTCTATGGACATCGGATGGTCTACGTTTGTTTTATAAGCTTTTATTTCAAGTTTTTTAGATAATTCTCCTAGGTCAAGAGCAGTATATTTTACATTGTAAAGATTACTGTCATCGTATAATGCGTCCATACCGCTTGAAGGATAAAGGATATTATCGCTTCTATTTCTTGTTGCACTTAATTCAATCTCTTGGTTGTCAGCTATATTTGCTACAGCTTTTGCCATAATTGATTCTTTTTCATAAGCTTTCATATTTTTATAAGCATCAGAGTACCTGTTGTCTGCCGGAGAATTGTAGGTCGTAGGATCTTGGGCTAAAGCAGTTTGCTGCCAAAGTTCATTCCCGTCACCGTCTTCATACTGGTCAGACTCCTCTTGAGAGTAGGTTACCAACGCTCTTATGGTGTCGTTTCCTCCGCTTACGCTCACAACACCTTTTTTATATCCGTAGCTTCCTACCGTTGCACCTATCTCTCCGCTTAGCTCTTTTGTAGGCTGTGCTGTTTTGATCTTAACGCTGCCGCTCAGGTTACCAAATTCGCTGACATCGAAAGGACCCTCTTTTATCTCAACACTGTCAACCATAGTTGTAATAACATGGGAAGTAGGGGGATCCATTCTGTTTGGACAAGCTCCGAATATTTTTGCATCATCGATAGTTACGTTGATATTATCCCTTTTTTGACCCCTTAAGATAATATCGTTTGCAATACCGCTTCTTCTTATTAAAGATATGCTTGGAGATTTTTTAGCCAGTGCTTCGGCCAGGTCGGCATTTTTCACCTCTTGGGTGTTGATCTTGTCAATAACCGTAGTATTTACCTCTTCTGTCACCTCAAGGGTACCTAGATCTTGATCATTTGCAGCAAGCAGCGTAGCGCAGGCTATCAATGAAAGATATATTTTCTTATCCATTTATTTCCTTAGTTTTGGTTTTAAAAGTGATAAGTTTAGCCTATAGCTGTTAATTAAGTGTTAATTAAGTGAATTTCAACGTAAGAAAATTATTGAAGAATCTTATACTGATGGTAATATAGCTTATTGGAAATTGTGTGATTAGGATTAATTTTATGGTATTCCAAGGATTTTATGCCTTCTTCTGGAGTGTTAGAAGTTTTGTGTCGGTTCGATAGAATTATATATTCTAAACAGGACTGAATAATGAATCAAACATTTGAATTAGAAGTACCAAGAGATCTGAAAATGAGGGAGCCAACCTGGTTACAAGTTTTAATAGATTTAAACAACTGAGGAGTTCAAGATATACTTATAGCTTATGTTGATGAATTAAAAGGATTCCCTGAAGCTTGTTTATCAAGCCATTTCAAAAGAAGCGGCGGAAAAATCACTTATTTATCTTGAAAAGAAGTGGGGTAAGAAATATCCTGAAGATCTTAAACGGGTCATTTATACTGGCAATATAATCAAATCTGTACATCGTCAATTTAGAAAACTGACCAAAATAAAAGGAACTTCCCCTAATAAAAATTCACTTTTAAAACTGTTATGTATAGTATTCAAATGCAAGTAAAAAATGGATTATGCCTATGAGAAACTGGTCACTCATAATCTCTCAATTAGTTGTATTGTTTGAGGGAAATAGAGTTGTAATTTTTATACAGGTTACAGTCTAATATAAAAGAGCATAAATGGTTTAACAATTTATGCTCTTATTTTATTGTAGGTTGGCATATGGTAACTGTAAACCGAATTGTCTAAATCACCTCTAGCTCATCTTCTTACTTTTTCTTTTTCTCTAACTCTTTTGATATTTTTTTAATGAATTATTTGCTCTTACCATTATCTAGTTCCTTGATTTTTTTCTCTTTTAGTATCTTTTCTATCTGAACCTCTAGGATTTCTTCCTCTTTGGGAACGGTTATTATATCTTGAATTTCTTTTCTTTTTAGGAGGTTGTGCTTTTATAGAGGGATCAGGTCTAAATTCTTCTATGACTTTTGTTTCTATTTTTGCTTTTATCAGTTTTTCTATATTTTGAAGATATAAGTTTTCATCTACACATACCAAAGATATAGCTTCCCCTGCATTTTTAGCACGTCCTGTCCTTCCTATCCGGTGTACATAATCTTCCGGAATATTTGGAAGCTCATAGTTTACAACATGAGGCAGCTGGTCTATATCTATTCCACGAGCGGCAATATCTGTTGCGACCAAGACTCTTGTTTTTTTGCTTTTAAAGTTATTAAGCGCAGTGGTTCTGGCATTTTGACTTTTATTTCCATGGATGGCATCTGCACTGATACCCTCGATTATCAATTGTTTTGATAATTTATTTGCACCATGCTTTGTCCTTGTAAATACAAGTACCTGTTGCCAGTTCTCATTATTGATAAGATATGTTAAAAGAGCTCTTTTTTTATCTTTATCGACTCTGTATATAGATTGTTTTACTAATTGGGAAGTTGTATTTCTCTTTGCTACTTCTATTAGTTCGGGTGAATTTAAAAAAGAATCCGCCAATTTCTTTATCTCATTTGAAAACGTTGCAGAAAAAAGCAGATTTTGTCTGTGTTCCGGTAATATTGCAATAATTTTCTTAATATCGTGTATAAAACCCATATCCAACATCCTATCTGCTTCATCCAATACCAAAAACTCAACTCTTGAGAGATCAATTGTTTTTCTTTCAATATGATCTATAAGTCTTCCCGGTGTTGCCACAACTATATCGACGCCCTTTCTTAAAGCTGCTATTTGAGGGTTTATCCCCACGCCCCCGAATATGATTGAAGATTTTAAGTTCAGGTATTTACCGTAATCTTGAACACTTTGCTCAACTTGAGATGCCAGTTCCCTGGTTGGTGTTAAGATCAGTGCTCTTACTTGAAGCTTACCTTTTTGTTTTGTTTTTGCACTTAGCTGATGTAAAATGGGTAATGTGAACCCTGCTGTTTTTCCTGTTCCCGTTTGTGCTCCTGCTAAAATATCCTTTTTTTCTAATATTTCAGGGATTGCTTTTGCTTGTATGGGAGTTGGTTTTGTATATCCTTGCTCTAAAATAGCTTTTTGGATCGGCTTTGATAAGCCTAATTTTGTAAATGACATATGTACCTTATATGTGAACGAGCCTTAAAAGTATGGACTTTAATCAGTCTAGGCTTGAAGTTTATGTAGTTGAATCAATCTTGTAATGAAAAAAACGAAGTCAGTCGCAGACTAAAATACGCTGAAATTGAACTACTATATCATAATATTTGATTAATGCCTAATTTATAAGTTTTTTTATTCAAACTAATTATTATAATTAAGTTATTTTGGAATATTTATCACTTTGTCTAAAAAGCTTGATATTCTTATAATATTCAGATACAATGACAATACTTAAAGAAAATTAAAACTTTTTCTTTGTTTGCTTTTTATTAACACTTCAAAATTAATATAACTTTCAAAATCAAAAGAAATCAATTTAAACTTTAGATAAGCTTCAAATGTGAAGTAATACAATATAAGGAAATTCTATGTCAAATAGATACAATGGAACCGTAAAATGGTTCAATAACGATAAAGGTTTTGGATTTATCCAATCAGAAGATAACAGCAAAGATTTGTTTGTTCATTACCGTGAGATTAAAACAAGCGGATATGAAAGAGCAACACTTAATGATGGTCAAAACGTATCTTTTGAAATAGGTTCAAATGATAAAGGTGATTATGCCAAGAGCGTGGAAACTCTATAAGTGTTTTGCCCGACATTCGTCACAAGTACCAAACAATAGAATTTGGTAATGTTGATATACATTTAAGAACACTTAAAGATACTCAACAGTTTTATGACAAAAACAATGAAGCACAAAAGTTGGGAATTAACTCAGCATCTTGGGCTTTATTCGGCGTTTTGTGGCCATCAAGCCAGATTTTGGCAAACTATATTTTTAAAACTGATACTAACTCAAAAAGAATACTCGAGATCGGCTGCGGTATCGGATTAAGCAGTTTATTGTTAAATCATTTAGATAAAAATATCACAGCAACAGATTATCATCCCGAAGTAGAAAGTTATCTTCTAAAAAATACTCAGCTCAATAATGATGAAAAGATCCCGTTTTATAGGTTGAATTGGGAAGATGAAGTACTAAAAACTCTTGGAAAATTTGATATTATAATAGGCAGTGATTTACTATATCAACAGAATCATTCCACATTGCTTTCAAGTTTCATTAATAAATATGCTAATGATACATGTGTAGTTGTCATAGTTGATCCAAATAGAGGCAATCATTCAAAATTTAAAAAGATGATGCTTGATTTTGGATTTGAATATGAAAAAATAGATACGGCGGAATATACAAAAGAACCGTTTAAAGGCTCAATTCATAAATACAAAAAATAAGGAGAAAAATGACAAATCTTACTATAGAATATAAACATAAAGTTTTACAAAGACTACTAAAAACCAAAGATAGTTTTGAAAATGCTTGTTCAAAATCAGGTCTTAGTATAAGTCAAGCAACAAAATATTTGACAAAACAAAAAATACAGCTTAATTAAAAAAACAGAATTTCAAACATTACCCAAGAAACCAGACTACAAAAATAATGTAAATAAATTATATATTCTTATCATATTTTTGGATTCAGGTCGTTGAGGATTCTTAATGTAAAAATAGCCCCTTTTTGGCCAATTTTATTTTCCTGTCTTAGTATGATCTCCTCTTTATCTATAACCTCAAAGCCTATATCCTTACACAAAGACTCTATATATTTCATAGAATGGGAAAATCTCCCGCTTTTTGCCAATTGGTAATTTTCTTTGTTAATTTCGGTAAAAAGTTCAATAGTAAATATAAAATAGCCGTTAGCATTGAGACACTTTCTCACACTGGAAAAAACAGTTTCCAGATCTCCAATATATATGAAAACATCAGCAGCTATGATCAGGTCAAATTCTTGTACATTTTTTAAAAGAAAATCATGGATATCATTGATATGAAGTGTTGTGTAGATCTCTTTTTTTCTTGTTTCTTCTATCATATTAGCAGATATATCAACACCGACTAAATTAGGAAATATATCTACAATGGTTTTTCCTATTAGTCCGGTACCGCATCCCAGATCCAAGATCTTGGAGTTTTTTGAAGGATTTAGAGATTTTAACTTTTCTTTTATAATAGATGGAACCTGGTACTTTAACGAACTTAAAAGGTGATCTTCAAAATGATCGGCATAGCGATCAAATAGATCTTCAGCATACTCTGAAGAATACTTGCTGCTTGTTTCTTTATTTACTGATGCCAATAGATGATTTGCACCTGCATGCTCTGGTAGTTTTGCTAATGTTCTATGAAGATACTCAAGCATTTTTTTCTCATTTTTCATTTTTCTATAGCATTTTGCCATTGCATAAATAGCATCATAAAAATCAGGACAGATTCTTATTGCCTTTTGTAAATGAAAAATACAAAGCTCTTGCTTATTAAGATTGTTATAGGTGTCAGCTATATTATAGTGGTAGATATAAGATTTATTATTTATTTTAATAGCTTTTTTTAAATAAAAAAGTGCATTTTTATAATCTTTATTCTTTTTAAAACAAATACCTATCTGAAAATAAGTATTACTGTTGTTGGGATCAATCAGAACAGCTTTTTTATAAATAGATTCAGCTTTTTTGTATTGTTTTAAAGCACAATAGTTTTTAGCAAGATCGATATAAAAATCGAGTTCATTGGGATTAAGTTCGATAGCTCTGTCAATTGACCTGATAGAGTTTTCAAAATCCTCCAACTGGTAATAACAAAGCCCAAGAAGATGGTGGGCATCAAAATTGGTGTCATCTTCTCGTAAAATAGCTTCGTATATCTCTTTTGCTTGTGTTATTGATCCAGATTTTTGAAATGAAACGGCTTTTTCAAAAGCCTGTTTAATAAATTGTGTTTTCATATTTGCAGCTCCAAAGGACTGAGCTGCAGAAAATATTAATTAAGTGTTAAATCAAAAAAGATAAAAATAAGCTCTGTTAGAGTATATCATTTAAACCTTTAACAACGAAAGGCTTTTAGATAGATTTTCGGACTTTTCTTATTCTCCAAATACAGTAACAACTACTTTTCTATCTTTACCATGGTACATATGCTTCCCAAGATACCTTGCCAAGTTCTTAAATTAAGCTTTCCATTAGTAACTGGAATAGTTAGAGAATACCCTAAGATTGAAAATTTTGTATCACTTCCCATATCATCAGCACCTTTTTTATTTTAATAAATATTTCATGCTGTTTAGATTAAATAATCAATATTTTGAAGAATTTTAATGAGTAAATTTTAGTTTGTGCATTTGCTGGCTAATATCGTCTAGTTTTTTACTTTAACATCTAATTAACAAATATCATTTATAATTGCAGTAAGTTTAAAATAAAGGTAAATCATGGAACCGACATTAGATCAAATTGAAGATTACAACGGAAACGAGTCCCAGGAGAAAAGAAAAACGGTAAACCTTGTGATTATCGGATTATTAGCTGTAGGTTGTGTTTATGCAAGCGTGAAACACTACTACAGCACATATACTTTGGATATCTATACTCCTACGGCTTATACCTCTTCCAAATAATTTATAGGCAGTTTAACGGTAAATTGTGCGCCACGGTACTCTTTGCCGTTATACTCGTAAGAAACATTTTTAGCGCAAATTCTCCCTTTCATATGTTTTACCACTAATTCCTCCGACATAAAAAGACCTATCCCCGTACCCTGGCTTTTGTGTTTTGTGGTAAAGTATGGTTCGAACACTTTATTGATTATATCATTGGAAATGCCGTTCGCGTTGTCTTTTATCTCTATTACCAGCTGATCTTTCTCTTTATAGATATCTATGAAAATATATTTCGGGTCTTCTATTTTTTCCAAGGCGTCTTTTGAATTGTTGAGGATATTTATGATTACCTGGATAAGCTCGTTCTCGTAGCTTTCAATCTCCGTATCCTGGATATTCTGTATTATCTCTATCGATTTGCTTTTAAATTTCGATTCCATTATCTGCAGGGTTTTCTTGATAGTTGAAGATATGGGGAAAAGGCTTTTTTGCTTTTCCGGTTTAAAGAATTTCCTGAAGTCCTCTATTGTCCGTGAAAGATGCTCTGAGGAGTTTATTATATTTTCAAGCCCGTTTTTCAGTTTCTCGTCATCCAATACCCCGAATTCAAATTCCGCTTCCAGTCCGCTTGCGTTTGTCGATATTGCGGAAAGGGGCTGTCTCCACTGGTGGGCTATGTTCTCAAGCATATCGGCCAGGCTTGCCATTTTTGACTGTTGGAAAAGTATCCTGTCTTTCTCTTTTGCTTTGTTCTGTTCCTCCAGAATTATCTCTTTTTGCTCCTGCAGTTTTTTTGTCAGTTCAATTTTTGCTTTTAACTGGTGGTAGACGAAATAAAAGATCGAACCAAGAAGCAGGGTCGATACCATCAGTAAAGAATAATAGTTTTGCGACATTGTCGTAATGTTCTTCGCATCGCTTATGGTCGATACAAAAGCAACGGTCCTGTTTGTCAACGGGTTTTTAATGGGCAGGATGGTTATGGTCTTTTTTGATTTTATATCATAAAAGGTGTTGTTCTTGAATTCCCTTACGCTTTGAAGGGTTTTCTCTTTCGTTGTTTCTGAGAGTTCCTCCTGCACGCTGTTCTTGTTTATTTTTTTAAATACCTCTTTATCGGTTAGATAACCCTCGAAAGTGCTGTTTATATAGTTGCTTTTCTCATAGTCGAAAACTTTTTCATCTACGACCTCTTTGCTTATATGAAGATTGCTCTGCCTGTTGAATTCCGTAGATATCTTCGTGATGATCGCGTCGCCGCTGAAAGAGACCTCGACGCTTCCCAGGTGGGTGTTGTTTTTATTTATGGGGAAAACGAACCTGAATCCGTTGAATATCCTCCCCTCTTCAAAACCGTCTATTTTTTTATGGTGCTCGTTTACGTAGGCGATCGTAGGCCTTACAAGGGTCAGGTTGTCCCCGAATTTATTTGGCCTGTGCATTCTTAGAAAACTGTCGTTGTTTTTCAGGTGAAAATGGAGCTGCCTTACTGAAACCAGTTTTAAAGTATCGTAATCCTCTTTTATGAACTGGTAAAGTTCTTTCCTTAGTTCGTCTTTTTCCTCTTTTGGCGCATTTTGGAGCTTTAGGTATATATCGGTTACGAAATTCTTGTTTACAAGAAGTTGGTATATAAGGTTCGCTTCCTCTTTGTATTGGTTGTAAATGGCGTTGTAGAGTGTTTCGAACTCGTTGGTCTTATGCTGGAGGATATATTGGATCTTATCCTCTTTTATATAGGACAAGAAAGCGTATATGGCAAATGTACAAATTAAAAAAGCACTTATCAGTTTGAGTTTCATAAATAAACCTTTTTTTAATTTAACCGTTTAGAGGTATTTTGATGGTAAAGACCGCACCGGTGCGTATCTTCCCGTCACACAGATATTTTTTGTTCTGAATTTCAATGGTTCCGTCCATCCCTTTTGTGATAAGGTTGTACGTCATATGAAGCCCAAGGCCCGTTCCCAGGCTTGGATGCTTTGTGGTAAAATAGGGTTCGAATATTTTGTCTATTATATCAAGGGGAACCCCTCCCGCATTGTCTTTAAACTCTATTATTATATGTTTATCCGCCTGTTTAGCCGTAATAAAAAGATATTTCTCTTTTTCCCTTGATTCGGTCAAGGCATCTTTTGCGTTATTGAACAGATTTATAAAACATTGTATAAGTTCGTCGGGATGCCCTTTTACGTTTATATCATCTTCAACTTCCAGGATGACATTGATATTATGAATCTTTATGGTGGATCTTACAAGTTCAAGGAATGTTTCTATATTGTTTTTCAGGTTGAACTGTGTTTTTTCCGTGGAGCCTTTCATGAAATTCCTGAAGTCATCTATCGTTCTTGAAAGGTATTGCGCATTGTTGTTTATATTGTCGCAGAAAAGCAGAAGCTCTTCGTCGCTTAGGCTTTGCAGCTCTTTTTTTACCTTTATCCCCGTCGCGGCAGTGGATATCACCGACAAAGGCTGTCTCCATTGGTGGGCAATGTTTCCTATCATCTCCCCCATGGAAAGAAGCTTGGATTGCTCGAAAAAGAACTTCTCTTTCCTTTTTTTATCTTCCTGCTCTTTTAGTATTATCTCTTTTTGCTCCTGCACTTTATGTTCCAGGTTTTCATTCAGGTTTTTTAATTCTTTTTCGGAACTTTCTATTCTTCTTATTGAGGGGAGGATTATCAAAAGTGCTTCAAGTATTATTGTTAAAAGGGTTCCCGCAAGTATGAACAGTTCCCTTTTTTTCAGCTGATAGGTTTTTTGTTCGCTCTCTTTTTCAAATTCGTAAACCGCATGATCAAGATTTGGAAGAAGGACAAATGAGTAGTTTTCTATATCTGCAATAAGGGTATTGTCCCTGTTCTTGATAAAGCTTTCCAAAAGGGCAAAATATTCCTTTATTTTCCTGTCGATGTCGTAAGGCTTTTGGAAATAGATATTTTCAAGATGGGACGATGTAAGGTTTTTCAGTAAAAAGTCATGGTCTCTTTTCATCAGATCCAGAAGTTCCAAAAGGTGTTCTTGGAGTTTTTTGTCTTTAGTCTCGGCTGCCCTTTTGACCATCAGGGTTGTTTTTTGGGAAAGCATCCTCTGCTTACCGCTTATATTTATCAGTTTAGCGTAGACCTCCTGGGAGGTGATCAGCTGGCTCATCGTAAAGTATGCAAAAAGTGCCCAGAATATTAATGATAAGAATACGATTGAATATGCTATTTTTATATTAAATAATTTTTTCAACATCATTTACTCTTTTCTATAGTGCATTTTTCACAGATAAATAAATTATATCATAAAGTAGGGAAAAAGTTTATCTATAGTTTGAAAAAGCTTTTGATTTCAGCTGTTTTGGAAAGAGTATTAAATAGACTTTTCACACCCCTTTATAAGAATAAGGGTGCGCTGTTAAATTAGTTTTATTTATTTAATGCATCGTACAGGGGCTTAGGCCTGATTTAAGGAACATTGCCGTAACCGTATCCATGGATCTTATATGGGATGTCAGCTATTGGGGAAGGGTCTCTATAAAGTATTGTTTCAGGATATTGATATCTTTTTGATCGATCCATTTTTCAAACAGATCATCCATGACCTTTAAAGCGTTGTCGTGTTCAGCTTTATGAAAAAGATACGGGGGAAAGTTTTTCTCCAGCATCATCACCTCTTCAGCTTTAAAGTGTTCAACGGTATGGTCATACCATTGTTTATATTTGGAGTTTATTTTAACTTCATTGTGAATATCGGGATTTTTTTCATAATCAAGTATCAGTTCAAAAAGATCGTTTATTATCTCCATATCTTCTATATGGGTATCGTTCATAAATTCCATTGCGACCAGAGGGAGATCTTGTTTTTCAATCAGCATTTGACACCTTTGTTGTGATTTTTAAAATTGTAGCAGATTTTAAAAACGGATTTATTGATCTAAGTCAATAAAAAGATATCATCCTGATATGTTCCTTGAGTTCAGTTGATCTTTGAATAATCCTCCCTAGGCATTTTCATAATTATATGAATCAACACCTATGATCGCCGCACCGTATGATGTGGTGATCTGCGGAAATTCGGGGATAAATATCTTTTTGCTAAGTTCATTTTCTATTGCATTTACAAGGCCGCCGTTTAGTGCCGGACCTCCGTCAAAATATATTCCCTCTTTTATTCCGACCCTTTTTACCAGTTTTACTATCCTTTTTGCTATGGAATAGTGGACCCCGCATACGATATCCGGTACGGTGTGCTCGTTTCCAAGCAGCC
Source organism: Arcobacteraceae bacterium (assembly GCA_963677515.1). Taxonomy (GTDB): domain Bacteria; phylum Campylobacterota; class Campylobacteria; order Campylobacterales; family Arcobacteraceae; genus JAIOSF01. The sequence continues at coordinate 229,347 of OY781963.1, forward strand.
CTATGATCTCCGATTCTGCAAATACGGCACAGGTACTGTTTATAGACAGAGGAGTTCCCGTCGAGTCAAAATGTTTTTCCCCAAGTTCATCAACTCCCAATTCAAGGTTCATGGCACAGGCATCCAGGAATTTTCCTGTTCCCGCTGCACATCTGTCGTTCATGGCAAAGTTTACCACGTGCCCGTCAGCATCAAGGGAGATCGCCTTTGAGTCTTGGCCGCCTATATTGATTATGGTATTGATCTGTCCGTGGTCTTTTGCCGCAGCCCTTGCACCTATGGCATTTGCGGTAATTTCGCTGATGTTCTCATTGGCTTCTTTGAATATCTTTCTTCCGTAACCAGTTGCTACGGTGTAAACTATATCGTTTCTGCTTAAGCTTAGCTCATTTAGCAGATTGTCAAGTGTTTCATGGGCATATTTATAAAACATCGTTCCGCTTGGGCTTATTTTATGTCCTACCAACTCTTTATTTTCATCGGCAATTGATATTTTTATTGCCGTTGAGCCTATGTCTATTCCTGCAAAATATTTCATCTCTTTTATCCTTTTTTTCATAAATCTTGTAAAACTATAATTGAAATGCTCAGACCAACGGGAGGATTTGTCCTCGTTCCTGCGAGATTTCATGTCATTGAAAGTATAGTTTTACAAGATAGTTATTTTAGTTTTCTTTTTTTCATTTTCAGAGCTTCCACAAAAGCTTCCACCCGGGTGCTTAGCTGCCCGCCCTGGCTTGGGGAATAATCGCTTTCAAGGTAAAGGATGGGAATTCCCTCTTTTTCCATCGCTGCAAGTACGCTTCGCTGCTCCAGTTCATATACGGTACATCCGGCAAATGCCTGGTATATTACTCCCTCGGCATTATATGACCTTACAAGCTCTATAACTCTTCTTATCCTGTCGTCGTTTTTTGTAAATACAGGGCAGGTACAGGCTTTTAGGTATTTATCGGCCATTGAATCAAGCATATCGTTTACGAACCACTCATCCACAGCAACCCTGTCGTTGAACATTCTATTTGAGCTGCAGGTTTCATCGGCAACTATCACCCCGTCGGACTGTTCGATAAGCATAGGGATCTTATAGTTTGGAAAAATAGGAGGTGATCCCGTATAAACTATCCTTGGGGAGATCTTTGCCGCAACGCTTATTTTTTCCTGCTTTCTTATCTCACATTCTTTTAGAAGTTTTTCAACGGCTTCTATCCAGCTGTCGATCTTGTCAAAGAAAAATGCACCCGTTACCAGGAACATATCGTTCCCGCTTATTGTTACTTCCTCTTCTTTCCTGTATTCGCACAGTTTATGGTAAAGGCTTTGTGCGTAACCAACTTTTGAGATAGAGGCTTTCAGGTTTTTCTTTGTAAGCTTTGTACCTGTTCTTTTAGAGAGGTCAACACTGAAGTTTTTTATGCTTCTTCTAAAATACTCCCTTGATATTTCTGATTCTTTAACCCTTGGGAAATCCACGTCGATCACATCATACCCGAACCCTTCTATTGCGCTTCCGGCTTTTGTTTTCTGGTCGCAGGTTGTAGGGGAGTAAACATAATGGGGTTTGTCGCTGAAGTTTCCGCTTGCAAAATGCCCCACGGTTGCTTTTACCAAAGGACAGGCTTTTTGCGGCATAAGGTCGCTTCCAATTTCATCATCCGTATAAAAACCGTTACAAAGCCTGATAGGCACCGCATCAAGGGCATATATGATCTCACTTGGTATCTGGATACACATGGTTCCGACTTTTACCTTGTCGTTATGCAAAGATTTTTGGCGGCAGTAAACATCCTCAAAAAGATCGTAAAAATAGTCCATGGATTTAATAGGGTTCTTAAATTCCTCTTTTAAAGTATTTAAGACTTTAACCGCTTCCATCGCTTTATGGCGGTTCTGTTTCTCTTTCGGTGATTCTATACGGTGGGTGTTTTTATTTGTTGTTTCATTCATAGTTTTAGTCATTTTGCAAATCCTTCGGTTTTTCTATCCCCATTCTTTTTTCAAATCCCTCTTTTGTGGAGCTGAAAGTCTTTAAGTTCAGTATGTCAAAATGAAGCGCATCATCTTCAGGGCAGGCAGCTACACATTTTAGACACAGGATACAGTCGTCTCTTAGTATATTTGTGCTTGTAACGTCATCGGCAATATCTTTGATCTGCATATCACACACTGCATAACAGTCCCCGCATTTGGTACATTTGCTTCCGTCTTTTTTCAGGCTTACTATCGAGAATTTTGAAAAGATATAATGAAGAGCGCTCATGGGGCAGAAGAAGCAGAAAAATCTTTTCTTTACAAAACTTCCTATTAAAAAAAGCCCCGCAAATATCATCCCTATAGCTGTTAACACCATAGCAGTTTTGGTTGAGAAGTCTATGGTCCACTGAGAAAAATCTCCGCTGAACATAGGGCTTATTACCCTGGCAGGGCATATCTGGCAGAATGCCGCAGACCATTCACCGCTTAGAACACCCACTCCCATTAGAAGAGGTACCAGCAAAACTATCGCCAGGAATATATATTTGATCTTGGAAAGCTTCTCGAACTGGTTTTGGGTATAGGTTGAAAATCTTATCCCCATATTTTTTCTTAAAAGGGTAAGCCAGTCCTGCAAGGTTCCAAAAGGGCATACATATCCGCACCAGGCTTTGTTTAAGAATATGAACCAAAACAGAAAAGTTAAAAATCCAGTGATCACTGCGATCCCGGCACCACCTAGTAAAACCTGTGCGGGCATCGATAGTTGATGCTGCAGGGGTATCATATAACAGGCCCCGGCAGCTTCACCGTTATAGGGACAGGCAAAGATTGGAAGCTTTGACCCAAGGTCAATGGCAAAATACCCTCCGTATACAAACAGCACAAAAGTAAGCAGCTGGATAGTGAACCTTACCTTTGAGAGGTCCATATTGTTTACAAGTTTTTTGATCTTACCCATTAAATTTCACCTCGCTGAAAGGTTTTGACCTGTTCTTTCTAAATCTGTATATAACTATCCCGGATACCAATAGGGTCAAGGTTATAAGTATAAGTGCATAGGCATAGGACTGGTAGTCTGTGCTGTTGGGGTAAAATGAAGCAGGGTAGGTCAGGGTGTATTTCGTATCGTTTGCATCGTGTTCCAAGGTTATTAATAGATCTTGCTTGAATCTTTTGTCGAATTTATCCCACTGCGGGAAATAATCCCTTACGATAGTAAACTCGACCATCCCCTCTTTATCGGTTCTAGCCACTTTTTCCCAGCCGCTTTGCAGTTTTATTTTAACTTTTGCATCGCTTAAGGGCTTTTGATCAAGCAGAGCCTGGAATCTTAGTGTGTCACCCATTTTATGTCTGTAGAAAAATCCGTCTTCCTCTTTATTTTTAAACCTGACCAGGTCTATTTTTGTCAAGTTTTGCTGCAGGTTCTTTTTCAGGCTTTCATCGTAGATATCTTCAATTCCGTGTTTACCCTGCAGGTACTCCAGTTTTGCCACGTTGTAAAAGTTCTTGCCGTTCTTTTCACCTTTTGAAACTGCAAAAAGATTATAATACCCGTTATTGGGCACTTCAAAACTGTAGCTTTCTTTCCCTCTTGAAGATTCTTTGATGATATCTTTTTTATTCTGTTTTATATCGTAGTAGAAAAACTCTATGTTCTTAGGCGATACGCTTTTATTTGTTAAGGTTGCAAGATATACTTTCTTTGTGGGGATATATCCTTTGGGCTTTGGTTTTCCCCCACCGCCGTGCATATGACCCCCTGATCTTTTAGCGGAAACCGAGGGGTCATTTAGGCTTAGATACAAAGGCTGTGTCAGGTCAAATGCCGCTTTTTTTTTATCAGCTCCGTAAGGTTTTTTTGAGAAATCTTTTAATGCCGTAAAAAGTGCTTTCCTAAAGTCCATGATCTCGCCGCCGTATTTTTTCGTAAACTCCACTGCATCAGATTCCAAGGCAAAGGCATACTTGCTGGTTCGGCTCATGGTTCCGGGTTGTTTGCTTCCAACTACGTAAAATGCCTCTTTTGCAGGGATGAACTTCAAGCTTGTTACATCAACTACCCGGATATTTTCTAGCGGAAGTTTTTTTATCCTTAGGTCTTCTGCCAGGCAATGGATCGAACAGTACTGTCTTACTTTTCCGTTTAATGTTGCACTATGATTCGTTTTGTAGAACATAGGCAGGTTCATGCCGCACACTACGCCGCTTGTTTTATCTTTTCCTGCCTGTAATAGTGTTGCCTGCTTAAATGGTACAGATTGGAACATGGCTTTTCCACCATGCCCTCCGTGTGAATGACCTCCTTGGCTTTTTGCCCCGTATTTTGAGAATACGTAACCCGTATAGATATTTAACCCTATATAAAATAGTATCATTAACGAGGCAAAAAAGTATGCGAATATCTTACGAAGTTTTGCCGCTTCTATTAGTTTCATCCTTTTGTATAAAAGGATAAATGACCAGATGATACCTATCCATTTAAACAGCCCGAAATAGTGAAGCCAGGCATCACCCCTTTTTGCCAGGGCTTCCACTTCAACGCTCATTCCAAACCCCTGGGCAAATCCTTCCACGATAGTTACATAGTCTTTTGTAAAGAAAGTTTCAAGGGTGTGTCCCAGTGAAGCGAATATAAATAAAGGGATAAATGCAACTCCAAGATTCGTAAACGTGGAACTGTATTCTTTTTTTAATATTTTTGAAGCTGCATAGATCCCGAACACTGCAAAGAAAACACTGAACATAACTGCATATACAAAGGCAAATCCACCTGCATAAGGTGCTAGACCAAAAAATTCAGCCGTTTTATTCCATATAAGTTCGTCCGCTATATTAGTTCTATTTAGTCCGTGGGCAAATCCCATAGAAACGGGGATCGAAGCAAAGATTAGTATATATGTCCATACTTCCGCACTTAATATTTTAAGCTTGCTTCCTAATTGTTCTGCAGGTTTTGTTATCTTGAACTTCACGGCTTCACAGGAAACTGCACAATCCATACACAAAGTACAGTCATCGGTCTGGTTCTTTTTTGCAAAGGTAAAAGGTTTCAGGTTATATTCACAAGCAGATGCACATTCAAAGGACCTGCAGTCTTTACAGCTGTCCGTATAGGTTTCAAGTTTTGTAAATGACAGCTTGTCGTAGGCTCTGGTCAGGGTTCCTATGGGGCAGATATATTTACAGTAGCTCATATCCTTATAGATAAAATAAATTATAAATGCTATAAGGGTCATACCGCCGAACATTGAGGCTGTTCCAATTGGAGTTCTCCAGAATCCCGGGAAAGTATAATATATACCCCACCATCCTATTACAAGCAGTATGATACCTATATATCTGTTCTGCATCCATTTTGGCATGGTCTTTTTAAGACCCAGATTGGTGATATATTTTCCCAGAAAACCGTGGGGGCAGATACCACAGAAGATTCGCCCGAAAGTTGAAAGGGTCACTACCATGAACAGTGCCCAGAAAATTCCCCAGAACACTGCACCTGTAAAGATATTTTCTTCTTGCGTAGGATGTACGAAACCGTAGTAAACAGCATAAAAGAATAGTGCTGCAACCGCTATTCTTAAGCTCAAAAGAAACTTTTTATTCTTGAACAGAAACCCCAATATGGGGTTTTTGAACATATCGTTGTTATCCCTTTTTATAAAATCAACCATTTATTTCCTTTTTATAGCGACAAATTGCCGCTTATTATTAAGATACCGACCAGTATCAAAAACAGTGAAGCCGTAAACTCTAAATGTTTTTTATATTTTGAGAACTGCTCCAATAAACCTTTTATAACTGTAGAGAAGAAAAACCCGTAAAAAAGCAGGGTAAATAAAACTGCGCCCGTCCCGAATGATAATCCAAAAGCTATCGCGCTGTATATACTTGAACTGTTGCTTGATAGTGCAATAAGAGAGATAACGGGGGTACAAAGGTTTATTGAAATAGTCGCTCCCATGGCGAAGAAACCTATTCTTGAAAAACTGTGCTGCTTTGAAGCAGGCTTGTGAACACTGCAGGTTTTATTGTTTTTATAAGTATTATAAAACATAAGAGACCCTAAAAATATCGTTACGCTTCCTAATATCGTATTGATCACACTGTTGTCCTGTAAAAGATCTTTTACAAGTGCCGCACTTAAAAAAGCTATTACGGCTATAATCGTATATGTAAAGATCCTCCCCAGGCTGAAAGGGATCATTACGTTTAGGGATTGTTTTATATTGTTTGAGTTTTTTATTAGAATCGGAGTAAGAAACGGCATACATGAAAACATGCATGCCGTCGCTCCAAAACTAAGACCTATTAAAAATATAGATAAATAGGGTGTGTACTGCAATTATTTTACCTGCTTAGAATTTGTATCTAAGTCCCGCATAATATGCTCTTGGCGGTGCTACTCTGATCGTTGCGTCTTCCATATCGTTACCGTAACCTACATTAACAAATTGGTTATAGGTTTTATCCAAAAGATTTTCTATTTTTCCGAACAGTTCCAAAGATTTACTGATCTTATATTCTGCTCTTAAGTTTACAACTCCATATCCAGGTTGTTTATATAAATTTGACTCATCAGCATAGTAGCTGCTTTTTGCTACGAGTTCAGGTGAAACAGTAAGTCCCTGGATCGGTCTGTAATCAAGTGCAAGATTCAAGGTATGTCTTGACGTTCTAGGTACGATATTCCCGTTCAGGCTTATCGGAGCCTGTCCGTCATTTGGGTTAATTGTATATTCTTTGAATTTTGCCTGAAGATATGTATATGCGGCAGAGAATGAAACTGTTTTTTCCCTGTTGCTATGAATTGACAGTTCGAAACCTCTACTTCTCATATCTCCCAGGTTCCCGTAAGATTCATCTTCCTCGTCATCAGAAGACCAGATATAACTACCTGCTCTTTTCCCGAGGTAATCTTCCCTGTCAAGCTGATAGATAGAAGCATCGTATTTCAAGGATGAAATATCTCCCCGGATACCTAGTTCAATATTTTTTGTAGTTTCTATATCCAGATTTGTTTGAATATCCAGTGTCGGGTCTGTTTGCAGTTTATCAATGTTGCTGCTTATCTGTCCTGCTGTCGGAGCCCTGAAACCTGTAGCATAACTTGTATAGATATTATGGGTATTGCTTAACTTATAGTTTAACCCGACCCTGTAGGTGTTTGCACTGTAAGAGGGGGCAGTATTTAAACTATTGTCGAGGTAGTTCTTATAATCATATTTTATACTGTCATGTCTGTAGTTGATCGTTGAAGTCAAGTTGTCTGTCAACTGGTTTTGCAGCTCAAAATATAAGGCATCTATATCTTCTTTGTTATTTGAACTTCCTGTAAGATCCCCCGCTGTTTGCGGAGTCCATCCCCCAATAGTTATTTTTGCATTATTTTTATTTGTTTGTTCGTTTCTTGCTATATCGACACCAGCCATTATCGCAAAATTATCAAAAGATCTTCTATATTCACTTTTAAAGGTGTTTTGGATCCACTCTTCGTCTGATATAGTTTTGTGATCGTCACTTAATCCGTCACCGTCGGTATCTGTAGCTGCAGAAAAATTAACGGTATCATCTTCATATCTTGAAAAGTTCACCATAATATTTGAGTTATCGTCAATATCGTTCGAATAGGTTACAAATGATTTCAGCAGCTCGGTGTCATAATAACCGGCATAAGAAACTTCCGTAAAACTTTTAGGGTTTAATATAGACTGGGTTTCCCCGTGAACACTTGTACCGTCACCGGTTTCCCTTGATGTATAATCCATTCCAAATGTCAAATCGCTTGTTTCACTTAGGTAGTGCTGATATTTACCGTTTACCGATTTGTGTTTTAAATATGCATCGTCCCAGTAACCGTCTGTATCTCTTATCGTACCTTGTAATTGTAATGCACCTGTTTCAAAACTTTGATTTGTTGAAACTAATGCTCTTTTAAACCCGAAGCTACCAACTTCTGTTTCTATTTTTGATGAGCTTTCCCCTGAAGGTCTTTTAGTCGTTATAACTATGGCTCCTGCAATTGCATCGTTTCCGTATAGGTAACTTGCACTTCCCTTGATAACTTTTATAGATTCGATATTGTCAAGGTCAAGATTTATTTTCCCTGTAGTCTCTTGAACGGGAACTCCGTCGATAACTACCGCAACACCCGGTTTCTCACCCATATACATTTGGTTGTCTATACCTCTTATATGTATTTTAACTCTGTCATTCCCAACATTTGAAGCGGTGATCCCCGGAATAGTATTTAAGATGTTTTCAATATTTGTCGGGTTGATTTTCTGTACATCTTCAGCCGTAATAATTGTAGTATTTGATACTTCTGTTTTTTTAGTTTCATATTTATCATCAATAGTGGAAGATTCTATACTGAGTGTTCCAAGATTTTCAGATGCGTTGATCGCTGCCGCAAATAGTAGTGATGAGGCAACAAGTGATAGTTTGATCTTTGTCATTAATTTGTCCCTTTTTTTTAATTCGCGCAATTATTCCACCGGATTGTTAAGTGTTTGTTAATTTTGTATTAAATTACAATTTAAAGAAAAAATTTAAAATTAGTTTAAGTTTTAGTTACAATTTGTAATCAAAACGGCTTTTTTAATATTTAAGTAATGTTTGGATATCATATGTGGTTTTAAAATATAACTAGAAGGAAATATTATAAATGATTTATATAGATAATGTTTATGCTGACGAAGTGATGGACAGCAGGGGAAATCCTACTGTTAGAGCTACGGTTGTTCTAAGTGACGGTACAAAACAAAGTGCTATCGTTCCAAGCGGGGCAAGTACTGGTAAAAGAGAAGCTTTAGAGCTTAGAGACGGCGGTGACAGATTTATGGGTAAGGGTGTTTTACAGGCTGTTGAGAACGTAAACACTAAAATTGCAGACGAACTTATAGGTCTTAGCCCTTTCAACCAGGCTGAAGTTGATGCGACGATGAAAGATATCGACGGTACTGACAACTATTCAAATCTTGGTGCAAACGCTGTTCTTGGTGTATCTATGGCAACGGCAAGAGCTGCGGCGGCAAGCTTGAAGATACCTCTTTACAGATACCTTGGAGGTGCAAATGCCATGACTATGCCGGTTCCGATGTTAAACATCATCAACGGCGGTGAGCATGCGAACAACTCTGTTGATTTCCAGGAATATATGATCATGCCTGTCGGGTTTGAGAACTTTAATGAAGGTTTAAGAGCATCTGCTGAAGTTTACCACAACCTTAAAAAGATCATCGACGGTATGGGTGAATCAACAGCAGTTGGTGACGAGGGTGGATTTGCTCCAAACCTGAAATCAAACGAAGAGCCTATCACAGTTATCATGGAAGCTATCGAAAAAGCAGGATACAAAGCAGGTGAGCAGATCTGTATCGCTCTTGACGTTGCGGCTTCTGAGCTAATTAACGATGCGGGTAAATATGTATTAAAATCAGAAAACAGAGAATTAACTTCTGAAGAGATGGTTGGATACTATGAAGACCTATGCAACAAATACCCTATCGTATCTATCGAAGACGGTTTATCTGAAGATGACTGGGACGGATGGAAAATATTAACAGACAGACTTGGCTCAAAAGTACAGTTAGTTGGTGATGATCTATTTGTTACAAATGCAAATATTTTAGCAGAAGGTATCCAAAAAGGTATCGGTAACGCTATTTTGATCAAGCCAAATCAAATAGGTTCTGTATCTGAAACTATGCTTACGATCAGACTTGCTCAAAGAAACAACTACAACTGTGTAATGTCTCACAGATCTGGTGAATCAGAAGATGCGTTTATCGCAGATTTTGCCGTTGCCCTTAACTGCGGTCAGATCAAAACAGGATCAACTGCAAGAAGTGACAGAATCGCTAAATACAACAGACTTTTAGAAATAGGCAGCGAAGTAGGGTATGCCGAATACCTTGGAAAACAGCCGTTCTCTAAAAAATAAGTATTAAGAATTAAATGCAGCTGTTAAAACAGAATAAAAAGTTTATAATAAACTCTTTTATCTTGACCCTTTTAACGCTGGCATTTGGTATCTATGTGGGTAACTTGCTTTTTTACGGTAAGAACTCTTACGAGGTTTACAGTGACCTGAAAGATAAAAAAGCACAGTTACAGCAGGATATAAAGAGACTGCATTATGAAAATGCAAAGTTACAAAAACAATATTTAGAACTAAAAAACCTGGAGCCTGAAGAATTATGAAAATACTATTTTCCTTTTTATTTCTAATCTTTTCCGTAACACTTTGTGCAAGGGAAAACCCTTTTGCGGCTACGGAAACATTTGAACAGAAAAAACAAGAGTACCTAAAGCAGATCGAAGCTGAAAAACAAGCCCAAAAAGAAGCAGAGGAAGCTATAAAAAAGGAAAAAGAGCTTCAAGAACTTGCAAGCAAGCTTGAAAAAGAGAAAGCAGAGAAAGAAAAACTTGCTCAACTTGCAAAAGAGGAAGAGGCTAAAAGAAAAGCCCGGGAGCTAAAGCTGCAGCAGGAAAAAGTACAGCAAGAAGAAGCTCTGGCAATAGAGAAAGAGCAAAAAGCGATAAAATACAATCCCCTGCAGTTTGTTAAATTCAAGGTATACGAAAGTTCTTTAGTTATATATATTGACGGCACATATAAGCTTATCAACCAGGATGTTATAGAAAAGTCAAACAAATTTATATTTGATTTTAAAGCCCACGCGGACTTTTATACAAAAAGAAAAGTTCTAGAGCATCCTTTCTTTGATTCTATTGCGGTGGGGAACCACCCGGATAAAGGGTTTTTCAGGGTTGTTATAAGCGTTAAAGGCGACGTAAAAACATTTAAAGAGGATGTTCAGATCAAAGGGGGGCAGATAGTTATAGATAAACTATAATAACTCCCCCGCAAGATTACCGCTGCTAAAGGACCATTGCAGGTTATATCCACCGCAGGGTCCGTCAAGATCCACTATCTCCCCCGCAAAATAAAGATTATCGATAATTTTACTTTTCATAGTGTTCGGGTCTACTTCTTTTAAGCTGACCCCTCCGCTTGTTATCATTGCCTTGTCAAAACCGTCGTGGCCGTTTACCGTAAAGGGTGTCCAGGCAAGTGTGTTTACTAGCTTCTCTTTTACCTGGCCTTTGACGGTATTGTATTTTTCATTTTGGTCAATATTGCAAAGGTTCAATATCTCTTTTGATACAGATTCAGGGATCAGGTTTTTAAGGTGCTCAAGAATCGTGTTTTGGGGGTCCTGGGAATGTTTCTGCTTTAGATATTTGATTATATCATCCTGTGTCATCCCTTTTGTCATATTTATCAGAACAGGAACCTCCCCGTACTTTTCTATCAAAGGGGTTACGCTTTTTGCAAAGTCCAGAATAACGGGACCCCTTAAGCCTTTTTTTGTAAATATAAGATCCCCCTGGGCTTTTTGTTTTGAGTGTTTTTTTATATCTATTTTTATGGAGGCTTTAGCGATGGTATCTGCCGTGCAGTTTGCCTGCCAGGTCTCTTTTGTATGAAGCGGCATCATGGCAGGATGCAGGGAAGTGATCTTGTGCCCCAGCTCCTTGGATATCTCAAAACCGTCCCCCGTGGTCCCAAGCTTGGGGTAGCCCAGTCCTCCCGTTGAAAGGATGATACTATCGGCATAGATATTTTCCTCTTGTGTTTTGATCCCTACTGCCTTATTGCTTTTAATGAGGATAGTTTCAACCTTTGCGGAGGTAAGGATCTTGACATTTAATCTTTCAAGCTCCTTTTCCAGGGCGTTAAGGACCGTTGAGGAGTTGTGCGTATCGGGAAATACCCTGAAACCGTCGGAGCATTTTGTTTGTACACCTATTGAATTAAAAAATTCTATAAGGTCTTTATTGGTGAACCTTTTAAGTGCCTCACTCATAAAGCGCCCGTTCTTCCCGAATGAAGCCATAAATGTCTGCTCATCAAGGGTATTGGTAAGGTTGCATTTCCCTCCGCCGGTGGCTTTAAGCTTTGCCCCAAGGGCAGGAAGCTTTTCTACCAATAAAACCTTTTTGTTCTTTTTAGCGGCAACTATTGCGGCAGTCATTCCTGCCGCCCCTGCGCCTACTACTATTAGATCATACATTTTGTACTTTTTTTGTTCTGCTGTTCATGATCTTTATCAATATCATACAGAATATAACCTCGAATATTGAGCTTAAAATAAACGCATAATAATAGAACTGGCTGATGCTGTTGCTATGGTAAGCAAGGGTTGCAACGGCGATTAAAAGGGTTAAAGGCATGGAGTGGGATAAGGCAAAAAGGATCGTCTCTTTCATCCCAAGCTCTTTTACGAAAAGCATTGAGCTTACGACCCTTATGATTATCATCCCGAAAGTTATAAGAACGGCAGTTAAAATAAGGTTGTCCATAAATATAGATTCAAGTTTGAAAGAAGTACCTATCCAGATAAAGAATATGGGCACGAGCCATCCGAACCCGAAGTGTTCAAGTTTATGGGGCAGCTCTTCATTATGCTCAAAGAAGGTTTTTATAAATACCCCTGCGATAAATGCGCCAAGGGCAAGTTCAAGGTGTAGGTAAAGCATGATGGCTATCATAAGGAAGAATATGGCCATTGAAAGCCTTATATCCTGCTCCTGGTTGTCATCTTTTGGCATAAGGTAGGTCTTAAGCTCGGGATACCACCATATAAGGTTGTGGAAGAAGTTGTAAAATATGATCATAACGGCAAACACCATGCTAAGCTCAAACAGTGTCCCGTAAAACTGGCTGCTTAGACCGTATTCAAGACCGGCACTCACGGCAGTCAGGACAACTATGGAGATGATCTCCCCTATAAGCCCCACGGTTATGGCAAGATTCAGCCAGGGAACGTCTCCGTATTCTTTTTTCAGAACGGCCAGCAATCCAATGGAGATCAAAGGCATTGTTACTATAAATATTTTGGACAGATCGAAGCTCCAGGTGAAAAATGCGGCAAGGATGTAGAGTGCCGTTGCGTACATAAGACCTTTTTTAAAGGTTTCCTGTGAGATCTTAAGGAGCTGTTTAAGGTCAACTTCCAGACCTGCAAGGAACATAAGATACATAAAGCCTAGTTCCGCAACAAGGGTGAATATATGGTTCTCGCTGATAAAGGAGAAATAAACTGCTGCAGAGCCTAAAAATATCTCGATAGGGATTATTGGTATCCTTAATATCTTTGAGAGCAGGGGGGAAGCGAATATTATAATGGAGAGGGTGATAATTATGGAAACTTCGTTAGTCATTTGTTTTTCCTAACAAGGTGCAGCCTTCATCGGTACAAACAAGTTTGTACAATGATTTCGGTTTCGGGACTAAAAATATGAAGCTGTTCATATTTTTAACGTCCCTCACAGGTTTGTGCTATGGTATAACCCAGTTTTTCAAGCTGTTCAATATCTTTTGCAGCCGCATTTCCGGATGTTGTAAGGTAGTCCCCTATAACAAAAGAGTTTGCCCCGTGTTCGAATATCTTGTACTGCTCGTCGCCGAACATAAGCTCCCTTCCCCCTGCTACCATTATCTTATGGGCATTGGGGATCATTTTTCTGGTAAGTTCAATAAGCTTGAAAGCTTCCTCTCTTGTAATAGAGTTTTCCACTATAGGAAGCGCCTTGTTGGGGTGGAAAAAGTTTACGGGCACGTTCATGGGATTCAGGCTTGCAAGGGATTCAAGCATGGATATCCTGTCTTCCTGGGATTCTCCAAGGCCGAATATCCCGCCGCTTACGAGTTTAAGTCCCACTTCGTTTACGTTAAGGCAGGTCTGGTATCTTTCGTCCCAGGTGTGTGTCGTAACGATCTGGGGGTAAAACTCCCTTGAGGTTTCAAGGTTATGGTTATAGTTGTCGACTCCAGCTTTTTTTAGTTCCTGAAGCTGCTCTTTGCTTGCTGTTCCGTTGCAGGCGATTATTTTAAGTCCCAGGTTCTCTTTTTTTACGGCACGCGCCGCACGGGAAACGAACTCGACCCTTTCATCGGTCAGCCCTTTTCCTGCGGTAACAAGGCAGAATCCTATAGCCTTGTTCGCTTTTGCCATTTTTGCCTGTTCCACTATCTCTTCAATAGGTTTTTCCTTGTATCTTTGAATATCCGCTTTGTATTTTACGCTTTGGGTGCAGAATTTGCAGTCTTCGTTGCATACGCCGCTTTGTATATTAGATATCGCACATAAAAATATTTCTTTGTTATCGTTCATAATAATTGTTATATCCTGTTTTTTCTTAAAGTATATCGTGTAGGGTATTTGCTTTTTTCATCCATTTATGGATAGCCTCGTAGTTCTCGTCCTCAAGCATCTGCTGCATATGTTTCATATGCTCTTCGTATATGGAAAGGGCTTTTAAAAGGTTCTCCCTGTTCTGCCTGAAGATATCCGTCCACATATTTGGGCTTGATTTGGCAATACGGCTCATATCCTTAAAACCACCGGCAGCCAAAGAGATAATATATTCTGGGTCCTCATGGGACATCACAGTATTTGCAAGGCCGAATGAGATCGCATGGGGCAGGTGTGATATATAACAGGCATGGATATCGTGCGTTTTTGAATCCATATGCACTATTCTCATGGCAATGGCGTTGAATATATCAAGGGCCCTTTGTTTATGAAGCTCCCCGCAGATGTCAAGGTCACACAAAACGATCGTTTTTCCCTCATAAAGACCGTCGATTGCAGCTTTGGGTCCGAACTTTTCTGTTCCCGTCATAGGGTGTGCAGGGATAAAGTTGTGCTTCATTTTGGGAGGGATATTATCAACTATCAGTTTTTTTGTAGAGCCGAAATCCATGATAGTGGTATCGGGACCGGCTTTTTCAAGGGTAGGCATAAAAGCGATGATAGCATCGACAGGAATGGAGAGGATTATAACATCACACTCCAAAAGCTCATTGATATCGACGATCTTTTCTACCAGGCCAAGCTCCAAAGCCTGCTCTTGGTGTAAAGGGTTGTGGTCATATCCCACAACCTCGCTTGAAAGGTTGTATTTTTGTACAACCTTGGCAAATGATCCTCCCATAAGTCCAAGCCCTACAATACCGAATTTCAGTTTCTTAAAGTTTTCCATCTTTTTTACCTGTTCCATGCTTTTAATATTCTGTCTGTCTGTCTTTTCATATCTTTTTCTTTTAAACTCTGCCTTTTGTCATGCAGTTTTTTCCCAAGTGCCAGGCCTATATTGAGCTTTACCATGTTCTTGTCGTTGAAATAAAGCTTCGTTGCCACTATAGTATAGCCGTCTTTTGTCACTTTCTCATAGAATTTGTTCAGCTGTTTTTTGTGAAGCAGCAGTTTTCTATCCCTGTCTTCTGCTGGCCTGTATGATACGTGGGTGGTCTCAAGGGCCCCAATGTGCATATTCAATATATACATTTCCCCCTTTATGATACGGATAAAACTGTCTTTGAGGTTTAACCTTCCTGCCCTTATGGATTTTACCTCACTCCCTTTAAGCTCGATACCCACTTCGAGTATATCGCTTATCTCATAGTCGTGAAATGCTTTTCTGTTGTGAAATTCTCTTTGTTTTTTCTCTTCTTTTTTCTTTGCCAATATTTACTCTTTGATATTTTTTTTAAATAATTTATTCTTGATTTTTTATGATATTATCGTAATTATAGCGAATCATTCATTTATATAAAAAAAACTGCTGCCGCTTCCGCTGAAAAAACAGTTTTCGGGAAGATTGTAGTTTGAAGGCGTAAGCTCTTTGTAATTATCAAGTGCAGGATAGTAAAGATCGTTTGCCTCTTCCATGGAGAGTGTTTTTAATATATCCCTGCTTTTCATCTTAAGAAGTTTCTGCGCTTCCTTATTTGTTATCTCTTTGTAAAACTTATCCCTGAAGCTTGTAAATATCTTTCCCGTATCGCATTGTATCTCCGGGGTGAAGGTTTTTATATCCAGTATCTCTTCCTTAAAGGGCTTTACGATCTCTCCGATTCCAGTTACGTTCGCACTGTCGTATTCGTAGATGAAAAAAGGCACGTCCGCACCTATGGTCTCCCCTATATGGGAAAGTTCATCTTTGGATAGACCTAATTCTGCTATCTCGTTTACCATTATCATAAAGGTCGCGCAGTTGCTGCTTCCCCCTCCAAGACCTGCGAATTCCGGGATTTGTTTCTCAACTACTACTTTATAGTTCTTAAATAATTCTCTAGCTTTACTTGATATTTCGCATAGTTTAAGATAGGCTTTGTATATGGTGTTGTATCTTGTCTCACAGCCGAAATCTCCCTCTAAAGTGAATTCGTTAAAGTTGCCTTTTTCAAACTTTACAGTATCGAAAAGGTTGTGAACCCTTACGAACCTTGAGACGAGTTCGTGGTAATTATCCCTTTTCCCGGCAATCTTCAAGAAGATATTTACTTTTGCATAAGATTTTTTTTCATAAGTTTTATCCATCGAGCACCACCTTGTTGAGTATGTATTTTACTTCATTTTCCTTTATCTCAATAACTGCAAAAAAAGTGTCGAACACTATAAGGTATTCTCCCTCTTCTTTATTCTCGAAATAGTTTATGTCAAGTTTTTTCCCAAGCTCGAACCACTCTTTTGTTCCCGTATAGCTGTTTTTGGGAAGATCTATATATTTTAAGGGATCGAGTGCCTTTTCATTTTCAAAAACAAATTCCCCTTCGTGTAACCTCTCCAGGTAGGACAGTGTTCCCGTCTCATTAAGCCTTTCCAAAAGTATCTGGGCCATGCTTCGTATGTAGCTTCCTTCACTTACGGTTATATCAAAGGTTATAAAAGGGTGGCAGTAGTTTACAAACTTAACATCGTAAACTTGGGATGTGATCTTTTTCATCTCAAAGTCCACACCCTCCCTTGCCAGGTTGTATGCCCTTTGTCCGTCTATTTTTTTTGCGCTGTATTTTGGCGGCAGGTATTCCAACGTGCCCTTCAGGCTTTCCAGTTCCTTTTTTATATCTTCCAAGCTTAAAGGCTTTGTATCTTTTATCTCATAGATATTCTCTATATCCAAAGATTCGCTTTGGGTTCCCAGGAATACAGTTGCCCTGTATGATTTGGGAGTTTTTTTCAAGAATCTGAAAAGTTTCGAGTATTGCCCGAAAGCAACGATCAAACAGCCGCAGGCAAAAGGATCGAGTGTACCTGAAAAGCCTGCTTTTTTGGTCTTGTATTTTCTTTTTATCCTGTTCAGGTAAAAGTTGCTGCTTATAAATACGGGTTTGTTTACTACAAATAGTCTGTTATTCAAGTTTGCCTCTATATTTTTTCAACAAAGGAAGAAAGTATATCCCTTTTACTTCCCCCGAAATTAATTTTCAGTTTCAGGTCTTTGCCCGCTTTCTGAACGGAAACGACTCTTCCCATACCGAATATCTTGTGTTTTACGAGATCGTCTTTTTTAAAGGCCTTGTTCTTCTCTATTGTAAGGCTTCCTTTTATAAGGTCCGATTCAGTCAGGAACCTGCTTTTTACAAGCTGTGTCCTTCTTCCCTTGTAAAACCTGCTGTGGACGAAACTCAAGGTAAGGTCGTCTTTTGCCCTTGTTATTGCAACATAACCAAGCCTTCTTTCCTCTTCTATGTCGCTTCCGTCACCTATGATAGGGAAAAATCCTTCCTCCATACCCACTATGAACACATGCTTGAACTCAAGCCCCTTGCTGGCATGTATGCTCATCAAGGATATATACTGCTCGCTTATCTCGTCCGCAGCGCTTTCAAGTGATATCTCATTTAAAAAGTCTTCCAGGTTCAGGTTCAGGTTTTGCAGGAAAAAGTCCCTTAAGTACCCATAGAACTCGTCTATATTCGATATCCTGTCATCTGCATCGATAACCTTTGCGTATGTCGTTTTAAAATCAAAGGTTTCCTCAAAAAGATCTATAAACTTCATTTTTGCGGTTTTTAGTATATCCTGGAGGTCTTCAACGGAAGCCATGAACACTTTGAGCGTTCTGCTGTTCTTTTTCCCTACAAGGGCCGTCAGCTCATCGGGAGTATACTCTTTTATGATACTGAAGATCGATTTTGCCTTTTGGTGCGATTCGGCTTCCAGCTTGTCTATGGTTGTTTTACCTATACCCCTTTTAGGTTTGTTTATGATCCTTTTTATGGAGAAGTTGTCGTTGCTGTTGGTTATGACCCTGAAGTATGCTATAAGGTCTTTGATCTCCGATCTTTCGTAGAACTTTATGCCGCCTACTAGCTTATAGTTGATATTTGCCCTTACCATTCCCTCTTCAAGGGCCCGGCTCAGTGCATTTACCCTGAAAAGCACGGCGATATCTTTGGGATTTTCCCCCGATGCTATAAGTTTTTTTATATCATCCACGATCTTTTTGGTCTCTTCGTTCTCGTCGGCCGATTCATAAACCTTTATGGAGTTTCCTTCTTCCCTCGTACCTACGAGTTTTTTCCCAAGCCTGTCCCTGTTGTGTTCTATAAGGGCATTTGCATGAAAGAGTATCTTGTGGGTCGATCTGTAGTTCTCTTCAAGTTTTATGGTAACGGCATCTTTAAACGTATCCCCGAAGGTCAGGATATTTTTGATAGTTGCACCCCTCCATCCGTAGATGGACTGGTCGTCGTCACCCACCACGCAAAGGTTGTCGTGGGAACTGCACAGTTTCTTTAGCAGTTTATATTGAAGCTCGTTCGTATCCTGGTACTCGTCAACCATGATATACTGGTATCTCTGGCTTGTCTGTTCTGCCAGTTCTTTATTCTCTTCAAGTATCTTGTAACTTAACAAAAGAAGGTCGTCAAAATCCACAAGGTTGTTCTCATGGAGGTAGTTTTGGTATTTTTCATAGATATTTGCTATCTGGGTGTAATATTTGTCCTGTGCGGAAGCTTTTGCCTCCTCTACGCTCATTGTTGAGTTCTTGAACTTTGATATCTCTGCAGCCAAAGTGGAAGTTGTTATCTCTTTGTCTATGGTTTTTAATATCTTCTTTTTATCGTCGCTGTCTATTATGACAAAGTTGTTTTTTCTTCCAAGCTTGTCCATATGGAACTTTAAAAAAAGAAGACCGAATTTGTGGAAAGTACATAACAGGGGAGGGTAGGAGACTTCATCTATAAGTGCATATGCTCTTTCCCTCATCTCTGTTGCCGCTTTATTCGTAAAAGTAAGGGTTAATATGGATGCCGGGTCTATCCCTATTGATATTAGATATGCAAGCCTTGTGGTTATTGTTTTGGTTTTACCGCTTCCAGCCCCTGCCAATATCAACAAAGGTCCGTCGATATGCTGTGCCGCTATTTTCTGAGATTCGTTTAAAGTAGATAACATTTTACTTCTTTTTTATAATATTGTTACTTTATTATATCAAAAAAAAAGTAAAATTAAAAAAATTTTATTTTTTCATTACTTTTATTAATAATTAATATTTATTTATATAAATATATGTTATCATAGTCATTATAAAACCAAATGCGTTTAAATTAAATTAATAGGAAAAAGGTGATTTATGTTATCAGACTTTACAAAATTAAATACATTTTTAACTGTTGTAAAAGAAAAATCATTCTCTAAAGCATCTGCAAAGCTTGGTATCTCACAGCCTGCGGTTACCCAGCAGATGAGATTCTTGGAGGATTATTTAGGATCAGCGATAGTTGACAGAAAAAAGAACGGAATAAGACTTACAAAAGAGGGTGAGAAACTTTACCAGATCGCTCAAAAGATAGAAAAAGTGATCTTAAACAGCGAAAAAGAGATCCTTAAGATCATAAACAAAGACATTACATTTGTTTTCGGTGCGTCAAACGCGATAGGTAACTATATCCTGCCTACGTTCTTAAACGATATCAAAGAGAAAATAGACAACGACGTAAGCGTTACCATATCTTCAAGTGCAGAGGCTATCCAGTCTTTAAAAGACAAAAAAGTGGATATGGCTTTGATAGAGTCTCCCGTTTTTGAAGACGGTATAATCTACAGGGAGTGGATAGAGGACGAGATCGTAATATTCTCGAACCAAAAACTTCCAAGACGTCTTAAAGATGAAGACCTTCAGTCTTACAAATGGGTTTGTAGAGATCCCAACTCACATACAAGAAAAACATTTAAAGAGAACCTTGAAACAGCAGGTTTCCAGGATTGTGACACATTTAACGTGGTAAGTGAGGCTTCGTCCCCTACTGCTATCGTTCAGACAGTGCTTCACTCTTCAAAAGAGGATGTTCCTACCTGTTCTATCGTTTCTACTCATGCGATCGAGGACTTTGTAAAAGCGGGTGTTTTATTTGAAGCAAGGCTTCCAAACATCAAAATGAAAAGAAAACTTTACATTGCCTACTTAAAAGAGAGAAAGCACGATGCTTTCATCGAAAACGTTATAAGCTACCTTATGACCGTAAAAAATAAATAAAAAGTTTCAAACTTTTTATTTATTTAACTAATAATTTTCTTTAAGAAATCTTATCAATAAATCCTGCTACACTTCCTAAAATAAAAAACAAAAGGGTTAAAAATTGTTTGATAATAGTTTAAAAACATTCAAATTTGTTACTACGGTAGAGGGTATATCTTTCCTTGTTTTATTGTTTATTGCCATGCCTTTAAAGTATATGGCGGGATTTCCTATTGCTACTAAAATAGTGGGGATGATACACGGGGGATTGTTTATCTGGTATATCAAAGCGCAATATGATGCAAGCAAAGAGTGCGGCTGGGGATTGAAGTTCAATACTTTGGCTTTCATAGCTTCACTTATCCCGTTCGCTACTTTCTATTTAAAGAAAGAGCTGGACAAAATCGCAGTAAAAGAGGAAACTGCAAAATAAAACCGCTAGAACTCTAGCAGTTTTTCTATCTCCTCGTCACTGAAGCCGGCTCTTTTTCTGGCTTCTATATTAAGGTTCTTGTTTTTCTTGAAAGAGTTCGGGTAAACCTTGTCCACTATCTTGAAATAATCGCAAGCAAAGTTCTCTTTTTGCGAACAGCCGTATTTATACCATCTGTCGCCTTTTTTTACATGGTCAACTTCCTCTTCCAGTATTATCTCAAGCAGCTCTATCATCTTTTGGGTATCGGGTATCTTTTTTAACCTTTCTATCATCACTGCGTTTGCATCCAGGCCGTTTGCTTCCATATATCTTGGTATAAGCGCCATTCTTGGGATAAGATCCAGAGATCTCATGCTTGCCTCGAAAAGCCCCTGGTGTACTTCAAGATCGCCGTATTTTAAGCCGAAGCTTTCAAGCTGTTCGTTTATAAGCTTAAAGTGCCTTATCTCGTCTTCGGCAACCTCCATCCAGTCTTTGTAATAATCAAAAGGCATGTTCATAAACCTGTAGCAGGCATCAAGAGCCAGGTCTATGGCACTGTATTCTATATGGGCTATGGCATGAAGCAGCGTTGATTTCCCCTCGTCGCTTGCAAGGTTGGTTCTTTTGGGGACCTGTTTGGGATCGACTATGGTACAAAAATCTTTATATGAAGGTTCTTTGAAAACTTCAATATCATCTATGGGCTCAAGGCTTAGTTTGTTTTCCAGAAACTCTTTGTATACCTTTTCAAAAAGCTCAAATTTCGTTTTTGGGTCGCTTGCCGTTAATACTTCTTTTACTTTGTTAAAAAAATTGTTTTTCATGGCGCTATTTTATAGATTATTTTATTTCAAAACTATTAAATTAAAACTAATGATTAAGAAAAGACTAATTGTAACTAAAGTACGATTATAAGATTTTATAATATAAGGAAAATTCTATGAAAAAAATTGTTTTGGGTACATTGATCTCGTTCGGGCTGCTTGGCAGTTCTTTATATGGATCGGAGTGTGAATCGAAAGGGGAAAAATTTATTTCCGTTGCAGGGGAGTGTCTTGAAACTGCTGTTTTCAAAGGTGACGAAGAGGGGAAGCTTAATATCGTGCTCCACGGTACATGGAAAAGCGGTACAAATACTCTTGGGCGTTATGCCCCTTTTGCCGAATCTTTGGTTATGGACAGTGATATCACGACGGTTGCGGTTGCGCTTCCCGGTTATTCAAAATCAACAAGCAATAAATTAAAATGCTTAAGCGACGGTGAGGGACTGTCAACAAAAGAGGACTACGTGAACTTTGCCCTGGAGCTTATCTCTAAGCTTAAAAACAAATATGAGGCCGATACGGTAAATTATCTAGGCCACTCGGCTTCGGCATCCATGGGGGCCAAAGTTGCAGAACATAACAGCGGTTTGAACGTAATATCCCTGGCCGGGGGTAAATATGAGAACGTGGATATATCCAAACTGGATAAGAACCTTAAATATATCCTGGTTTACGGAACACAGGATAAGATATCGGAACCAAAGCATACTCTGGATTTCTATGACAAGCTTGAGAAAGAGGGATTCAATGTTACGCTTGTAAAAGCGGAACAAGCCCATCTTGACCTGGATATGTCTGATCCGTCCGTTTCAGCTTTTATTTCCGCTATAGGCGAGTAGCCTTTTTTCTTATTTGAAACAGCAAGCCCGGGCTTGCTGTTTCTTTCTTTTAAAATACTCAAACTTTATCTTTAACTGCTTTCTTATGTTTTATTTAGATGCAAAAATCTGATATAATAACTTTATGAAAAAATTTCTAATGATCCTGATATTTCCTTTCTTTTTATATTCCGGCGAAAGTGCGGAAGATATATCTTCTTTTTTTCTCGGGGTGAAATATGAAGCCAATACCCTGATCGGTTCGATCAACGAAAAAGAGAAGCTGGTCATGAAACTTGACGGGGTGGATTGTTTTACTTTTATAGATTACGTAGAAGCGATGAAAGGTGCGGTCACAAACGATGAGTTTAAGAGCAATCTTCTTTATGTAAGATACAAAGAGGGGGCGCTTTCTTATAAAAAAAGAAGGCATTTTTTCAGCGACTGGCTGGAAAACAGGAACATCAAAGATATAACCTGTGAAACGGGTCCTTGTATAAGCGTCGTTAAAAGCCTCAATAAAAAAGGGATAAATAAGGTTTATCTTGAAGGGATAGAAATAGTAAAAAGGAAAATAAGCTATGTCCCTGTAGGGGAGTTTGACAGCCTAAGCCTGAAAGACGGTGATTATATCGGTATCTATACCCATAAAGAGGGGCTTGACGTAAGCCATGTGGGGATAGCGGTGAACAAAAACGACACCTGGTATCTAAGGCATGCAAGCAGTATTGAAAAAAAGGTCGTGGACTCGGAACTTGACGAATACCTGAACGGTAAGGACGGGGTGCTGGTTTACAGAAGTTTATCGAATTATTGAAAAAGGAAGAGTAAATATCTTGAAAGAGTATATAAATGATTTAAAAACGGTTTTGTTTGTTTTGGCGGCGGTGATAGTTGCGATAATCTATAACTGGAACTATTTTTTCTCGGACGAAACCCTAAACGAGGTGAAGGTTGTCCAGAAAGAGGAACTTGAAAAAGGACTTGAAAAATGACACACTTCAAACCCCATACCCAGGAGGAACTCAAAGAACTGGGAGTAAGGGAAGGTAAAACTTACACTATAGAGTACCTGAACAAGGATTATTTCAACGGTGAGGAAACTCTGGAAAGATCACGTGCAAAGGCTATAATAAACGACGGCAATATAAGTTTTATAGTAAGCGATCCTTACGGAATGGACAAATTTATAAATAATGCCAAAGTGATAAAAAGTTGAAGAGCCAAGTGCTGGATTTTGTTAACTTTGATATCCTGATAACGCCTTATATTATAGGTTTCGTATATCTTTTTGGGGCTTTTGCGGTTCCTTTTGCAGTTTATTATTATTTTAAAAAATATAAATTCGAGATAAACAGCGGCAGGCTGCGTCTGTATATTTTCGCCGTTTTTATAATATTGGAGATATTCTGGAGAATTTTCTGTGAATTTTTCATGGTTTATTTTAAAATATATCTGGCGCTGGGGTGATCCGGGCAAGGCTCCAATGCTTTGTTAGATTCTCTTTTGTTTGGGAATTGTTTTTATAATTTGAATTTTTATTAAAATATTAACTATAATAGACCATAAAACAAAAGGAGAATATATGGAACTTATAATGGATTATTCCGTTAAGATAGCTTTCGCCCTGGTTACACTGATTGTGGGGCTGTGGCTTATAGGCAAGGTGGTGAAGTTTACCAGAAGCAGCATGGTAAAAGCGAAGGTTGACGAGACTTTGGTGCCTTTTTTAGGCAGTCTGATATCCTGGACCTTGAAGGTGCTTTTATTTATAAGTATCGCTTCGATGCTCGGCGTTGCAACCACTTCGTTTATAGCGGTTCTGGGTGCCGCGGGTCTTGCAGTGGGACTTGCCCTGCAGGGGAGTTTGTCAAATTTTGCAGGAGGCGTGCTTGTGCTGATCTTCAAGCCTTACAAGGTCGGTGACTTGATCGAAGCGCAGGGATATATAGGAAGCGTGAAAGAGGTTCAGATATTCAATACGATCCTGGTAACACCCCAGAATGAAAGGGTGATCATCCCAAACAACAAGATGTCAAATGATTCTTTGATCAATTATACTGCCGAAGGGAGAAGAAGGATAGACCTTGTTATAGGTATATCATACGATTCTGATATAGACAAGGCAAAAGGGGTATTGCTTGAGGTTATGAAAAATGATCCAAAGGTATTGAGCGAGCCTGCACCGTATGTTGGTGTGGATGCCTTGGCTGACAGTTCGGTTAATCTTGCTGTTCGTCCCTGGTGTAACGTAGCAGATTACTGGGATGTATATTTCGGTGTAATGGAAAACTCCAAAAAAGCCCTTGATGCAAATGGTATTACTATTCCGTTCCCTCAAATGGATGTGCATATGGATAAGCCTGCGGTATAACCGTACGATTATTAAACTATCTAAGATATAATTGCACTATGATTATCTTAGATTTTGAAACAAACACACTAAATCCCCACGACGTTATAGAAGCGGCGGCAGTGAGGGTAGAGACAGTTGAGGGGGAATATATCGTAAAAGATAAATTCCACAGATACTATCTCTCACGATATCCCGTGAACTATTACTCCTACCAGGTGCATAGGCTTACCCCCGAACTTATACTTGAGCATAGAAACAAAGCTGAACAGAAATATGCCTCCTATTTTAAAGAGGATGAAGATTTTATAGAGTTCTGCAAAGGTGCCAAAACACTTGTTGCCCACAATATATCTTTTGAATTGAAGCATATAGAAGGCTTGGTGGAGTTTAAAAACCATTTCTGCACCATGAAAGAGAACAAGCCTATTGTAAAAGCCTTGAATAAAAACGGCAGGATAAAAAATCCAAAGCTTGACGAGACCTGTATCCATTACGGGATAGATTTTGATCCGGATGCCTACCACAGTGCAACTTATGATGTAAGCAAATGTTTTGAGATACTAAAATCGATGCGGGATCAGGGGTACTTGAATTGAAAAAAGCTCTTTTTATTCTGATTCTCCCTTTTTATCTTTTCTCAGGGGAGCTTGAAGCCACATATGATATCTCCTACGGGATATTCGGAACCTTGGGGAAAGCCCAGACCAGGATATACAGGGACGATGAAAACTACACTATAACAGCCCGGGCAAAAACTCAAGGGATAGCAAAGTTCCTAAGCAACAACCGTCAGGAGATTTACACCAGCCGGGGCCGGGTGGTAAAGGGTCTTCTTTATCCCGACGAATATAAAAAGGTAAAATCCACAAACAGCTATATAAAAGAGAAAAAGTACACCTTTGACCATATAAACAAAACGGTTATGCTGGAAAGAACAGATTTTTACAAGAGCGGGGATAAAAGGGAAACCACAAAGGTCAAGTTCTCCTATTATGCACCAAATGATATCTTATCCCTTTATTTCAACCTGAACACACTTGTCAAGGGTGAAAATAAAAAAGATCTGGTATTTAACGCGGTGGGGGCAAAAGAGGATGACGGAAGGGTGGATATAGAAAAGCCCGAAGGTGTGGAGCTTGAAAAGATGAAAGAGTTTATGAAAATGGATATCGACAGTTTCCTGAAAGTAAGTATAAACCAGAATATCTTCTCAAGTGAAAAAGGGGAGATGCTTATAAACGTGGATAAAAACAATATCTGCAATAAAGCGGTACTAAAAGACGTACTTCTTTTCGGTGATATAACGGCGGTAAAAACAGATAAGGATAAGGAAACATTTGAATAATTTAGTAAAACTAATAGCCTCAAAGATAGATATAGAGGAAAAATATATAAACAATATCATAAAGCTTCTGGATGAGGGAAGCACTATAGCTTTTATAGCAAGATACAGGAAAGACCTGACCGGAAATGCGACGGACGAGGTTCTTTTAAAGTTCCAGGAGATATACGAGTATTCCCTGAAACTTTTAAAACGGCGTGAAGAGATAGAGAATATATTAAAAGAGAAAGACTCTTTAAACGACAGAATAAAACAACAGTTAGCTGAAGCAGATACCCTAACGGCTCTTGAAGATATATACGAGCCTTTTAAGGGGACTAAAAACACAAGGGCGGACAGTGCTGTAAAGAACGGGCTTACGGACCTTGCAAATATAATTTCGACCATGAAATACTCCGCAGAAGAGATAGAACAGAAAGCAGAAAGGTTTTTAAACAAAGAGATAAAAACTACAGATGAAGCTATCGCCGGGGCCAAAGATATCATAGCCCTGCGTTATTCCCAGGAGCCCAGGACAAAAGAGGTTATACGTAAAAATATTGAAACCCACGGGGTATTGGTGACGAAGCCAACAAAAACTTTTGAGGAGGAGGGCTTATACAAAGATCTCTCAGTCCTAAACCAGAAAGCTTCCCATATCAGGTCCCACAGGCTGCTTGCGATATTTCGAGCAGTAAACGAGAAGCAGTTAAGCCTGAAGATCGAGGTTGACGAGGATTACCTTATAGAGGGGATAAAAAAATACAGGATAAGAAAAGAAGCGAACAGCTCCTCCAGGTTTATGCTCGAAGCTTATATCGACGGTTTTAAAAGGCTGCTTCTTCCAAGCCTGAAAAGGGAATTTATCTCTAAATTAAAAGATAAAGCAAGCAAGGAGGCCATTGAGCTTTTTGGGAAGAACCTCTCAGAGCTTCTTATAACACCCCCTTTGGTAAACCAGGTGATACTTGGAATGGACCCCGGCTACAAAACAGGGTGCAAGTGTGCAGTGATAGACAAAGAGGGGCAGTATCTTGACAGCTGCGTAATATACCTGTTAAACGAGGAGCAAAAAAACAAAGCTTCCAAAAAGATACTTGAGATCATAAAAAGACACGGTGTGACGGCAATCGCCATAGGAAACGGTACGGCCTCAAAAGAAACGGCGTCTTTTATATCCTCTTTGATAAAGTCAAATAACCTTGACCTGAATTATGCGGTTGTAAGCGAGATAGGGGCTTCCGTTTACTCGGCATCTAATATAGCAAGGGAAGAGTACCCTGATCTAGATGTAACCATAAGGGGTGCCATATCTATTGCTCAAAGGTTAAGGGACCCTATATCCGCGCTTGTGAAGATAGACCCCAAAAGTCTGGGGCTTGGGCAGTACCAGCATGATCTGAACCAAAAAGAGCTGGCAAAAAAGCTTGGGGATATAACGGAGAACCTGGTAAACAAAGTGGGTGTGGATATAAACTCCGCTTCATACAAGCTTTTATCCTACCTTTCGGGTATAAGCGAAAGGGTTGCGAAGAATATTATAAGCTTCAGGGAAAAAGCCGGCGGCTTCAAGACAAAAAAACAGCTTCTTGAGGTAAGCGGACTTGGGGACAAGGCTTTTGAACAGTCCGTGGGATTTATAAGGATAAAAAAGGGAGAGAGCTTTTTTGACAATACGGGAATTCACCCTGAAAGCTACGATGCGGCAAACTATATAAAAGAAAATATGGATCTTGATAATATCTCCAAAGAGGATATGGCATATATCTCAAAAAGATTCAATATAGGTGCAGAAACCCTCAAAGATATAATTTTCGAGCTGAAAAAACCCGGATATGATATAAGAGAAGAGCTGGAGCAGGTTTCTTTCTGTGAGGAGATAAAAGATATAGAGGAACTGAAAGAGGGTGATGAGGTGAACGGCGTTGTAAGGA
This sequence comes from Arcobacteraceae bacterium, assembly GCA_963677515.1. Classification (GTDB taxonomy): domain Bacteria; phylum Campylobacterota; class Campylobacteria; order Campylobacterales; family Arcobacteraceae; genus JAIOSF01. Next base: position 257,319 of record OY781963.1, read on the forward strand.
ATATTACCGATTTCGGCGCTTTTATAGATATCGGGCTGAAAAACGATGCTCTTTTGCATATATCCAAAATATCCCATAAAAGGATATCACACCCTATGGATATGCTTACTATAAATCAGCAGCTTAAAAATATAAAGATCGATAGTATAGATTTGAAGAAAAACAGGATAGGGCTCAGTTTGATCTAAGGGCGGATGCCCGCCCTTAGAAGCTTGCCCATTCGTCATCTTCTTGGGTTGAAGACTTGACCACCTCTATTGGTTTTTGAGGTGCAGGCGCAGGTTGTTTTGCCTCTGCCTTTTTTACAGAAGTGTTTTCAATCGGTTTTGATACCGGTTTGGGAGCGCTTTTCGTATTTGTACTGCTAAAAGAGAAATCTTTTGCCTTTACGTCGTTCTTCCCTACGAACTCTTTTTCGTTCGCACTTGAAACGATATCTTTCGCCAGGATAGAGGTGTTTTGGGCTATCTGGTTTGCCTGGTCGGCAGCGGCCGCATTTTTCTGGGTCTGCTGGTCAAGGGAGTTAATAGAGTCGTTGATCTGGGAGATTCCCGTCTGCTGCTCTTTTGAAGAGGTTGTAACCTCTCCTATAAGGCTTATGGTTTTTGCGATATCGGCATTTAACGAGTCGTAACCCTCTATCATATTTGAAGCTATGGCTTTCCCGTCGTTTGCTTTCAGGTTCGCATCTTCCACAAGATCTTTGATCTCTTTTGCAGCTTCGGCAGACCTGCTTGCCAGGTTTCTGACCTCCTGGGCAACTACGGCGAAACCTTTGCCCGCTTCCCCTGCCGTTGCAGCTTCGACCGCGGCATTAAGGGATAGGATATTTGTCTGGAAGGCGATCTGGTCGATCACCCCGATAGCTTCGTTGATCGCGCTTACTTTATCGTTTATCTCATCCATTGAAGAGGATGTCCTTTTTGCAAGGTCCTCGCCTTTTGATGCGGAACTGTTTACGTGGGATGCAAGTTGAGACATCTGGCTTATCCTTTCGTTGGAACTGTGGATATTGCTTGTTATCTCCTCAACTGCTGCAGCCGTCTCCTCAAGCCTTGCCGCCGCTTCGTTTGATGAAACGTTCAGGTTATGAACCGTTTCCAAAAGGGTTTTTGCGTTGTTCTCAAGGGTCAGACCAACCTGTTTGTTCTCAACAAGCATATTATTGATGGTTTCTGCCAGATTGTTCAATCCCAAAGACACCTGGCCTGAGCAGGTGGTGATCCTGTGGCTGAAATCAAGCTGGGCGTATTTCTCCAGTGAGTTTGTGATCTCATTTACATCTTTACAAACTTTCTGTCTTAATATTTTCAGCATATCGTTTATCTGGAGCCTTAACTCTTCCAGGCTTTGGGTTTCAACTTTGGTGTCAAGGTGCGTATCAAGATAACCTTTTTTTATCTCTTCAACGGTGGCCTTGACCTCTTCTATGAACTTGTTGTCAGAGTCGATGATAGATTTTGTTTTCGCGATATTTTCGTTTATCACTTTTGACATCTGTCCTATCTCGTCGTTGCTTATAATAGGAAGAGGTTCTACAGTAGAGGTTTCTTTGTTCAAATATCTGAAGAACTCAAGAAGTCCACCTTCAAACCTTCCCAATGGATTTATGATAAACCTTTTTACGGTATAAAGGATAACCAAAAGGGAGATCACTGAGATAACGGTCAAAATAGTGATGCTCGCATAAACTATATCGTTGGCGTCCCTTACCGCTTCCTCCACGGTATGTAGGTCTTTTCCTGCAAGTGCTATACCCAGGGTCTTGCCGTTGAAATCTTTCACGTCAACATAGGTGAACAGATACCCGTTCCCTATTACGAACTGGTTTTTCATCAGGCTTTCCAGGTTTATATTGGAAGCGTCGCTCATAAACGACTTGTTTAAAAAACTTTGTGAGATGATGTAGTTCTTTTGGAATATCTTTTTTGCGTCAAACTGCTGTACGTCCGTCACCCTTTTATCCATTAAAAGTACAAAACCGTCTTTATGCTTGTCGAATTTTTTGGCTACGGAATTAAGTCCCTGCATAAATTCCAAAGACCCAAGGTGAACACCCCGGTCTACAATAGGTACTACGGCCCTTAAACTAAGTCCCGCTTTACCGATCTCAAAACCGTTTACCGCTTTTTGGCTGGAGTTTACGTGCACAACGCTTGTCCTGAAACCGCTCAGGTCGTCACCGAACTTTTCCGGTTTCCAGTTTCTTAAAAAAGAGTGGTTATTTTTCGTATGGACGTGAACCTTGATATTTTTAAAGGATGTACCGTTTTTAAAGGTTGAACTTATATGTTTCAAACTTTCTATTGCCAGGTCCCTGTTATTGGTTTTCAAAGCTTCTTTGATCTGCCCGTCGTTGGCTATTGAGAATGCGTTTGTAATCCCTACGTCTTTTTTCCCGGTGATATACCCTTCAAGCTCTTTTACAAGATCGCCTTTTTGTACCAGGTAAACATCTTCTTTAAGCTGTTTCGCTTTGTACAGTAATGTAGAGATACCTACAACTGCACCCAAAATAATAACCGATGCCACAAAGAGCATGATTTTTTTACCTATAGAGAAGTTTTTCATACTTTTTTCTCTCCTGAAATTATATAATAATGGATTGTATCATTTTAATTATTAATTATAATATGGTATAAAAAAAAATAATAATAAATTTGTAAAAAATTAGCAAAATAATCAAATATATTTACGAAAAATTTACTTTTTATTTAAGCTAATGGATAAAAAAATCTGTTAAAATAACCCTCTAATTAATAATGCGTAAATTTTATAAAAAGAGTATGGTGTGAAGAGTAAGATTGAACAGATAAAAAAAGAGATATCAAAGCAGGTTATCGGTCAGGAGCATATGGTTAATGCTCTTTTAATAGGATTGTTTACAAACGGGCATGTGCTTTTGGAAGGGGTTCCGGGGCTTGCCAAGACAACCACGGTAAATGCCATGGCAAAATCCCTTAACCTTGAGTTTAAAAGGGTGCAGTTCACCCCGGACCTGCTTCCAAGCGACATACTGGGTGCACAGGTCTATGATATGAAAAATGCTGAGTTCAAGATAAAAAAAGGCCCGGTTTTTACCAATCTTCTTCTGGCCGACGAGATAAACAGGGCTCCAGCAAAAGTGCAGTCGGCACTTCTGGAGGTTATGCAGGAGAGACAGGTAACAATAGGTGAGACAAGCTATAAGATAGAAGATCCTTTTTTGGTGCTTGCCACGCAGAATCCCGTAGAGCAGGAGGGGGCCTATTCCCTCCCTGAAGCGCAGCTTGACAGGTTCATGTTCAAAATAGTAGTAGGCTACAATACAAAAGAGGAAGAGTATAAAATAGCAAGCAGCGTTGCAAACAGCACCTTTGAAGCCATCGAAACTGTTCTTAAAAAAGAGGATATCCAAACCATTAAAGGGGAAGTGAAAAATATCCATATGGATGAAGAACTGGAAAAATATATAGTAGATATAGTTTTTGCCACCAGGTATCCCGAAGATTACGGTCTTGAAGAGATAAAAGACCTGATACAGTTCGGCGCAAGCCCAAGGGCAACGATAGATATGTTCAAGGCTGTAAAAGCGAAAGCCTACCTAAGGGGAAATGACTATGTCTCACCTTTGGATATAACCTTATGTGTAAAAGACGTGTTAAGGCACAGGATAGTTTTAAGCTATGAAGCCCTGGCCGAGGATATCAGCAGCGATTTCATTATTCAAAAAGTGATAGAAAAAATCCCCGTTCCCTAAGAGTCTGCATGGATTATAATAGTTTACAGGAACTGAAAAAACTCTCAAAAGGCTTGTCCGTGCTTTTTCTGGAAAAAGATAAGAAACTGAGGGAACAGTTTGAACGGATATTCCATAAAACATTCAGCAGCGTATACCAGTTCGGTGATGAGACTGCAGCTTTGAAAAGCTATTCGAGGATCAAAACAGATATTTTGATCCTGGGGCTTCCTTTGGTAAAAAGAAACGCCATAGAGTTCATAGCCGATATAAAGCAGATCAATCCCGATGCGGTTATTATCGTGGTTTCGGAGAACAATGACGATTTTGAGCTTTTGCATGTCATAGATTTTGATATTAAGAGGCTTATTTTAAAACCCCTTGCACTGGAGCAGATGGTCTCATCTTTGTGCGAGGTCCTTGAGAACCTGGAATTTAGCAGTAAATACAGCGAGTGTTTTGAGTTTCTGGAAAATATTTTTGAAAAGAACAAAGAGGTGGTGCTTCACAACTCCTATAAGGGGATCCCCATATCAAGTGCAGGGGTGATCGAATCGGTAGAGCCTGACGGATTTACCCTGAGAGTACAGGAGATACAGCAGGTTGCGGTAAAATACGAATCCCATACGGTTCTTGGGGTAGAGGGCTCAATCAGGTTTATCCACGCATATTTTCTCAATCAGAAGACGGGGCAAAATATCCTAAGGTTCATAAAGCCCAGATTCATAGATTTTACCCAGAGGGATATGGGCAACAAAAGGTTGAAAGTGGATAAAAGCTTTAAGCTGGGGCTTTATTACAAGAATAAAAATATAGAAGCTTTTGCCGAAGAGATATCCATAAATACCATATCCCTATTCGTGGAGGATATAAGCTTTAATATCCAAAAAGGGGAGGAGATATCCCTGACCCTGGGCTTTGAGATAGATACGGCTGTTATTTCAAACAGCGACAAGATATTCGTCAAGGTGTTCGCAAAAGGGGAGATCTTAAGGACGGAGCCTTATAAAAGCGGCTTTAAAGTGGTCTCTTCACTTTCCGTAATAAAATCGGACCAGAGCAATTTCAAAAAATATATAAAACACCTTGAGATGGAAATAATAAAAGAATTCAAATATTTGGTTAGAAGATAGATGGATAAAAATATAAAAAAGATACTTATAAAGACCAAAAAAGGTGTTTTCAGCCACAACATAGGAAATAACAGCTCCAAATTTAAAGGTGACGGCTACGATTTCGTGGAGCTTCGGGAATATGAAGAGGGTGAAGATATAAGGAAAATAGACTGGGTGATCAGTGCAAAGGCAAGGAAGCCTTTCGTAAAGGTTTTCCATACCCAAAGGGAGCTGAACATCGTCATCGTCCCTATCTTAAGCGGAAGCGCCCATTTCGGGACAAAGAAGCTTAAGCAGGAGCTTATAAGCGAGATATGTGCCGTGCTGGGATTTGCAAGCGTTGCAAGCGGGGACAGTTTTACAAGCTTTATAGCCAATGAAAAAGTGCAGCTGAACACCAAAAGATCAAAACAGCTTTTCAGCGTGGAAAAGATGGTGGAAAATATCTACAATTATAACTGCATAAACAAAAGAACGGACAATAGGGCAATAAAAAAAGAGCTGTTTAAACATATAAAAGAGAAATCCCTTATATTTCTAGTAGGTGATTTTTTCGATATTGAGAACCTTGACCTTAAACTCTTGTCCGCAAGGCACGAGGTAGTTGCGATCATAACCAGGGATCCTTTTGAGGAGAATCCCACACCCCTTGGCAACGTGAACTTTACCGACCCTTCCGACTCAACGGTTTTTGACGGTTCCATAGGAAAGTCCGTGGTGAACGAGTACAAAAAAAAGGTGAAAAAGAACGATCTTTCCCTATATGAACACTTTAAAAAATCCGACATAAATTTTACAAAAATATATACGAACGAGAATTACTTTATAAAATTATTAAAACTTTTTCATTGATTTTGAATATTAAAATAAAAAGAGTATAATAAACGGAAAGTTATTCTTGAAAGGGGAGTGGATGAAGTTTATTTTCCGAAACCTTGTACTCGTTTTTATACTGCTGTTGGCGATACTCTCTTATATTTATTACGATAAAACAAGGCAGATAGCGGTTGAGAACGCCGAAGTGAAGATAAACGAGTTACTGCTTAACTATAAAGCTTTCAGGAGTTACGTAAGCAAAATACAAAAAGAGGAAGTTTACAGGCTACAGCAAAATAACCAAATTTCCTGTGATTATTTTATGCCGCAGCTTTTGTCCTCGACCTACAGCGCCAGGGCGGTGAACGAGCTTTACAACTCTTTTCGGAAAACCAGGGACAAAGAAGAGATAAAAATAAGGTTCGCAAGCGACAATCCAAGAAACCTGAACAACAAAGCCACTCCCGAAGAATCAAAAATATTAAAACAGTTTAATGAAGGGACCCGGGAATCTTATAAGAAGATAATAGATACCCCCACAGGCAAAAGCCTTTATTATGCCGTACCCACAAAAAGGACCACGAAAGAGTGCATGATGTGCCACTACAACCCGAAAACGGCTCCTAAGCAGATGGTCGAAATATACGGGGACAAGAACGGTTTCTATGAGAAAGAGGGACAGATAAGGGCGCTGCTTTCCACAAGCTACCCTTTAAGCGAAGATATAAACTACGCCAACGGGCTTTTCTTTAAACTGATATTGGCTACGGCGATTGTTTTCGGGCTCTTCTTTGTAATAGTGTATTTTTTTATGAAGAACCTTAGGATCAAGAATTCCCAGCTTCAGAAACTGAACCTCACTCTTGACAGAAAAGTCAAGCACAGAACAAAAGAGCTTGAAAAAGAGAGAAAATATATAAAGAACATCGTTGACGCAAACCCGAATATAATAGTCGTGACCAACGGAAGCAACATAATCAGCGCCAATAAAAGCTTTTTTGATCTTTTGGGGTATGAGGATCTGGAGAAATTCAAAAAAGAGCATAAATGTATCTGCGATTATTTCGTAAAACTTGACGAGAAAGAGTTCGTGGACAAAGAGCTTATAAAGGGGCAGACCTGGTGCGACTATCTTGTGGAACACAACGAAAATATCCACCATCTCCAAATGAGGATTGACGGGAAGAAAAAATGTTATATCATAAGTGCCATAGCCCTTAACGGCAGTGACCATATATTGTTGACCCTAAGCGATATAACGGAGCTCAAAGAGAAGGACAAAAAACTTTACGAACAGTCAAAGCTGGCTTCCATGGGGGAGATGATAGGGAATATAGCCCACCAGTGGAGACAGCCTTTGTCCGTTATATCCACGGGTGCCACGGGGCTTAAAGTGCATAAGGAGTTCAATAACTTAAGCGATGAGATGTTCTTCGAGACCTGCGACCTTATTGAAAGCAATGCCCAGTATCTTTCAAAAACGATAGATGATTTCAGGAACTTTATCAAAAACGACAGGATCAGGAAAAAGTTCCCCATAAAAGAGAGTATAGAGAATCTTCTTAAATTAACGGGATTCAGCGCAAGCTCATACCATATAAAGGTGGAGACGAAAATCGACGAATCGATAATCGTGGATGCCTACCCGAACGAGCTTGCCCAGTGTTTTATAAATATATTCAATAACGCAAAAGACGCCCTAAAGCTTGTAGAGGAAGAGAGAAGATATATATTGATAGAGGTAAAAAAAGTAAAAGACAAGGTTGAGATCACCTTCTCGGATACGGGAGGGGGGATCAGCGAAAAGATCATCCACAGCGTCTTCGAACCCTATTTTACAACCAAGCACAAGTCCAAAGGGACCGGGCTTGGGCTTAGTATGACCTACAAGCTTATAACGGAAGGGATGGGCGGCAACATCACCGTAAAGAACAGGATCCTGGAATATAACGGCAAAGAGTACAAAGGGGCATCCTTTACCATAAGCCTTTAATAAATTAAAGTTAAAGAGATTATGATATAATCCTTTGACTTTAAGCATAAGAGCAGTTTTTTACAGAGGTGTTAAATAATAAGATGTTAGAGATAAATGATATAAAATCTTTAGAACAGATCCCTGACTTTAGTATCTATATATATTATTCCCTGATCTTTTTAAGCCTTGCTTTTTTATTTGTCCTTTTGTATTTTATATATAAATATATCAACAGGGACAAAAACTCCCCCCAGAAACAATATTATGCCATCTTGAAGAATATAGATTTTTCCGATCCCAAAAAAGCTGCATACGACATATCAAAATACGGAAGGCTTATAGCAAAATCGGAGAGGGAAAAGATCCTGATAAACGACATTTACCATGAGCTTGAAGAGTTCAAGTATAAAAAAACGGTCACGAGATCTATACCCAAGAGCATAAAAGTGAAATTTGAAACATTTATGGAGTCTTTGGATGTTAGGTGATATAACTTTTGAGTATCCTTTTGTTTTTGCTTTTTTGATACCCTTTATATTTTGTTCCTTTTTCTGCAAGGCCAAAGTCTCCTCATATTTCGTTCCTCATTTAAAGCTGCTGGAGAGTTCCGTGAAACTCGGGAGTTCGACGGTCTCTTTTTTGAAATGGACGACGATAGTTTTCGCCCTTACGGCTTTGGCTTCCCCCGTTAAGGAGCTTAATATCGTAAACAGCAGGAACGAGGGGATAGATATAGTCCTTTCCCTTGACACAAGCGGGTCTATGAGGCAGACCGGATTTAACAGGGAAAATATACAGCAGAACAGATGGGACGTGGTAAGTTCTATAGTAAAAGATTTTATATCAAAAAGGGTGAATGACAATATAGGGCTGGTGGTGTTCGGGCAAAGCGTTATGACGGCTTCCCCTTTAAGTTACGATAAAAATGCCCAGAAAAAGGTGATCGACTCTTTGGGAATAGGGATAGTGGGTGAAAAAACGGCACTTATAGACAGCATAGCCACCTCTATAAATATCCTGAAAGAAAGGGATTCAAAATCAAAGATCATTATCCTTTTAACGGACGGCAACGATACGGCAAGCAGGATACCCCTGAACATAGTCACTAAAATGGCAAAAAAGTACGGAATAAAGATATATGCCGTAGCGATCGGGGTTACTGACAGGTATATGTTAAACGAGCTTTCGAACACCAACGGGGGTAAGAGCTTTAGCGCAAGGGGTAAGGATGATCTTAAAAAAGTGTACGAAGAGATAAACGAGCTTGAAAAAAGCAGGATAGACCAGAACAAGATAGTACTTAAAGATCATCTGTTCTTCTATCCCCTTTTTATAAGTTTCCTGTCTCTACTGTTTTTTATATATCTTAAGAACCGGAGGGAAAATATCTAAGATGAGCTTTTTATATCCAAATGTATTTTTTATGATGCTTATACCTTTGATCCTTTTGATCGTACTTATTTTGACCAATAAAGACAATATGGAAAAATATTTTTCAAAAGATATCCTTAAAAAGCTGGCCGTGGGGAAAAAAGGGCTGGACAAAAATACAAGGAACGGCCTGTTTTTTGTGGTGCTTGTTTTGTTTATATCAGCCCTGGCAAGACCTGTTATGGATAAAAAAGATATAGAGGTGAAGCAGAATCTTATCCCCCTTGTAATAGCCCTGGATCTCTCTCGTTCCATGCAGGCTGAAGATATCTATCCAAACAGGATATCCCTGGCAAAGAAGAAGCTAAAAGATATAATCAGCCTTTTCCCCAATGCCACGATAGGGATACTGCTTTTTGCCGAGGATTCCTTTATCCTAAGTCCCGTTACGGAGGATTTCGTATCTTTAAACTATATGGTGGAGAACCTTGATACCTCCAGGCACCTTTCAAACGGTTCCAATATCTCTGCCGTGCTGCAGGGGACAAAACATATGTTAAACGACTACCGGGTAAAAAATCTTATAATATTAAGCGACGGAGGGAACGACGACTCTTATAAAGAGGAGCTGCAGTACGCAAAAGATAACAGCATAAGCATCTACAGTATAGGGCTTGCGACCAAGGAGGGCGCTCCAATACCCGCAAAAGAGGGGTATCTTACGGACAAAAGCGGCAAAATAGTAAATGTGAAGTTAAACGAATCCATAAAGAACCTGAGCATAGAAAGCGGAGGGGGATATATAGGATTCAGCCTGGATGATTCTGACGTAAAGGCGATAGTTCAAAGGATAAACGCCCAGTCAAAAAAAGAGGAGCTTAAGTCAAGACAGGTGAAGATATACAAAGAGCTGTTCTATTACCCCTTGGGGCTTGCCCTGTTTATACTTCTAATAGCATTAAGCTCTTTCCCCTCATTTAAAAGAAAAACCGCAAGCAGCGGTTTGATTATCCTGCTTGGGTTGTTTTTTTATCCTCTTAAGGGGTACAGTTTTGAGTTCGAGTTTGAGAATATAGAAAAAGCAAAAAACTATTACCTGAACAAAGAGTATGAAAAAGCGGCCGACGAGTACCGGAAAATACCCGGTTCCGCGCACTCTCTTTATAATCTGGGGAACACCCTTTACAAGCAGGGTAAATATGAAGAAGCAGTAAAAACCTATTCAAAGATAGTTACAGAAAACAAAGAACTTGAATATAAAAAACTCCATAACCTGGGCAACAGCTTTGTCAAGACCGGTGCCCTTGAAAAGGGAAAAGAGTTTTACGAAAAAGCCCTGAAGATAAAAAACGACAAAGAAACAAAAGAGAACCTTGAGCTTGTAAATAAAGAGCTGGAAAAGCAAAAACAAAAAGAGAATAAAGATAAAAACAAGGATAAGAAGCAAAACGACGAAAAGAACAAAGAAGAGGATAAAAAAGGGGATCAAAACAAAAACGGCGATAAAAAGCAGGGTGATCCCAAAGAGAATGAAAAAAGGAACAAAGAGGATCAGCAAAAAGCCCAAAAAGAGCAGGATAAAAATCCCTCCAAAGATGGGAACGGGGATAAAAAAGAGGAACAATCCCGGGCAAAAGCCTCAAGCGGAGCCAAAAAACAAGAACCCATAAGCGATATGGAGGAGAAAAAATGGATGAAGCTTTTAGAAGATCAGAAATCACCCCTGTTTATACAAAAAGTCGAATCTAAAAAAGGAAAAAATGATGATGAACAGCCTTGGTAGGATATTATTTATACTGGTTATCCCTTTTATGCTTTTTGCAAAGGTTTCAATAGATGCCCCAAGCAGTTTTTATAAAGGCGACGACGTGATCTTCACGATCACCGCGGAAGGAAGCGCCGTCAAGTTCCCTCTCATATCCAAGATAGGGGATTTTGCCGTTCAAAGCGGGGGAAGTTCAAGCAGTACGAGCAACATAAACGGAATAAAGAGTCAAAGCATAAGCAAAAGCTTTATTCTAAGACCCTCTAAAACAGTTACCATCCCCTCTTTTGAGATAGTAATAGACGGGAAAGTTGAAAAGACCGAGCCTAGAAAGATCATAGCAAAAGATGTCCAAAAGACCAGTTCATCTCTTTATTCCCTGGATATAGGGGCGGACAGGAAAACGGCCTTTGTGGGTGAGGGGATAGTTTTTACCATAAAGTTCAGGTATAAAAAAGATCTGCAGATAATGGACCTGCAGTTTATGCGACCCGCTTTTGAAAGTTTCTGGGTAAAAGAGCTTAGGTCGGAGCCTAAAAAAAGCGATGGGGATTATTTCGAGTACACCTTAAATTACCTTTTATTTCCCCAAAAAGGGGGAAAGGTCGATATAGGACCTCTTAAAATGGGACTTGTGCTTCTTGATCCCAACAGCAGGGGTTACGGATTCTTCGGGTCAACCATGACAAAAAAGGTTCCCGTTTATTCAAACGCTGTTTCCCTTGATATAAAGCCTCTTCCTGAAGGTGTCGGTTTGATAGGTGATTTTAAGATCCAGGCACAAACAGATAAAAAAAGTGTAAAAGAGGGGGAAGCCTTGTCTTACACCTTAAAAATAGATGGGAGGGGAAACCTTGATGATATAGGGGAGATAAAGCTTGATATCCCAAACGCAACCATCTACGACAACCCTGCAAAGAAAGAGTTCGATATCAAAGAGGGAAAATACGGGGGGACATATACCAAGACCTATTCGATAATTTCAGGCGATGATTTCACTATCCCCCCAATAGAGTTGAGATATTTTAACAAGAACGCAAATAAGATAGAAACGGTAAAAACAGACTCTTTTAATATCCTTGTGGAAAAAAAGGAAACCGTGCAAAAGCCCAAGCTGCAGGTTATGGAGGATAAAGAAACAAAGAACTCTGTAAAAGAAGAAGGAAAACCCGCCAAGCCGCTCTCGAACAAAGAGAAGGGGATATATTTTATCTTGGGCCTTGTATTTGGGGCACTATTAAGCTTTTTGGCGGTTTATTTTATAAACAGGGAGAAAAAAACAGAAGAGAAGCCTTTTGAAAAGAACATAAAAACTGCAAAAACAAAAGAGGAGCTTTTCAAACTTCTGGTTGTTTATATAAATATTGATGATCAATTGGATAAAATAATATTCAATATGGAAAAAAGCACAAATGAAGATATCAAATCTTTAAAAAAAGATATCTTAAGGTTGGTAAAGGATAAGAAATTAGAGCTTTAAGGGTTGTTTCGGTCTTTTTATTTTTTTATTGTTTCTCTTTCTCCCAGGAGTTCAGCTGGGGCGATTCAACGAAGATAGGAGTGAGCAAAAGCTTTGTTGACTCTCTTATAAAGAAATATGTGGAGGAAACCTATCCCCAAAAAGTTGAAAACTACGAGAACAACCTGATGGAGATAAAAAAAGCAAAGCTTGAAAAATACGAAGATGTGGTCTATCTGTCCAACGGCCTGATGTGGCAGGATGACAAGAACAACAAAGATCTTAAAATGAACGTTCTTGAGGCCACCAGATATTGCAGGAACCTTGCCCATGCCTCTAAAAAAGACTGGCGGCTTCCCAAATACAGCGAGCTGATACAGCTTGTGAACTATTTCAGGTACGAGCCTGCTGTGCAGGATGAGATAGTCTATATAGTGCCGGACAGATACTGGAGCATATCAAACGATATAACAGATTACAGTGCGAGCTGGTATGTTGATTTTAAGTACGGTGAAACGGGGGTATCTATTAGAACGAACAGGTATAACGTAAGGTGCGTAAGGGACCTGAGTGATGAAAAGGATGATTTTTGATGAGAGCTTTTGTTTTTTTTACTTTGTTCATCAATCTGCTGTACGGATCTAACTTTTTCAAAAGTGAAAATGTAGTTATAGATATAGATAAAAACCTGATGTGGCAGGACAATGAGGACGTAAAGGTGTTCAACTCCAACTGGAGCATGGCCAAAGAGTATTGCGGCAGCCTTACGTTAAACGGATATACAGACTGGAAGCTTCCCAGTATAAAAGAGCTTCAGACCATTATTGACGTAAAAAACAAAAAGCCTGCCGTTAACGAGCAGTTTAAATTTTGTGAAAATACCAGCTACTGGTCGAACACCGGGGATATAAAGAACAAGAACTATGCCTGGTACGTGGGATTTGAAACGGGTGCTACTTTTTTGGGTAGTAAAGATTACGGCTGTTATGTAAGATGTGTAAGGACGAGATTTAAAAAATGAGAATCTTTATAATATTTTTGATCCCTTTATACCTTTTTGCCATCCAGAACCCTTATAAGAGTTTGAAGTTTGACGAGAGGTTCAATCTTTTGATGAACTATTTTTTAGACAAAGAGCTAAGAGCCGTTCTTCCCCCAAGGCCTGAACCCAAAAAGATCGAGCCTTTGGGACAGATACAGAAGCAGGATTACGAAAGGTATTATACCTATGTTCAGAGGGTAAAGTTCCTTGAAGAGGAGAACAAAAGGGAAAGGGATGCCGCTTTTGAAGAGTACCAGGGACAGGTTGGATATTATAACGGGAAGCTTTCCAACCTGGAAAAACACTATCTTGAAGAAAACCATATAAACGAGATACTCCAAAACAGCATCAATAAAACCCTCAAAGTATTTTACGGGAATCCCAAGATAAAAGAGCTGACCCTCAAAGAGGGGAAGATAAAGGCCGTTCTTTATAACAAAAGCTTTTACGGTTATGATTACGGTTTTGAAAAAGATCTTTTGATCGATATCCCCCCTGATATGCAGGAAAAGTTCTGGAACAGGTACAAAAGCGCAAAGATAAAGGTTGTTTTCCAGAAACTTGACGATACCCTTTTTATGAAAGGGGTGGATGTGATTTTTGACCAAAAAAGCTATAAAGGGAGTTTTATGGATGGGACTGACTTTAAAGTTAAACTAAATGTAAAGATAAATGATGATATATTTCGTCCAATAACAATAGGAGATAAAAGTGAAAAAAATATTAAATAGTTTATTGATATTAAGTACGATCGCATTTGCGGGGGAGTATTACTCGAAGCTTGAACCTTTTAAAACATACAACGTAAAATCGGCCGTAAGCGGAATCGTAACCTTTATAAACGAAGAGGCAAAATCAAAACCGGTAGATAAAGAGGTTATCGTAACGATAGATTCAAAAGTGGACAAGATAGACCTGGAGCAGTCGAAGATAAAGCTGAAAAGCCTTAAAGATGTTATGGCTATCGAAAAAGGGATACTAGAAAGCTATAAAAAAGTATCTTCAAAGTCCAAATACGACAAAGACAACCAGAAAATAAAAATACTGAATATGGAATCATCCATAAGCGATCTTGAAACGAAAATAGCGACCTTGAAAGATACTATCGATAAAAAGACCCTGGAGGAGACAGGAACCTATATTTACGATATCGCAGTTGAGGTGGGCGATTACGTGAATCCGGGAACCGAGCTGTATACGGCCATGGATATCTCAAAAGGGAAACTGGAGATATATATCCCCATAGATAAAGCGGCGGATATAAGAACCAAGAGCATTTACCTGAACGGACAGGAAACGAAGCTTGTGATATCAAAGCTTTACGACGTGGCTGACAGCAAACATATCTCCTCATACAAGTGTGAGATAATAGTACCGGATCCTAAGAACTTTTCAAAACTTGTAAAAGTCGAATTCAAATAAATAACCAAATTAGAAGACACACTTGACACATCGAGAACTTTTAGCAAGCCATAAGGTGGTGCGGCAGCTTTCTGCCGTGCAGTTTATTGCATATTTCGGGGCATGGTTCTCAAACGTGGCCATATACACCATGCTTGTTGATTTCGGCGCAAGCGCGGTTGTGATTGCAACCGTAACGGCCATGCACCTGATCCCCGGGATCATACTTGCCCCTTTTAGCGGCAGCATAGTTGACAGGCTTCCCGTAAAGCCTTTGATGATAGCTTTGCTTTCAACGGAACTCGTGATGACCCTTTCATTCCTTAGTATCGATTCATTGAATGATATCTGGCTTTTACTGATCCTGCTTTTTATAAGGATGGGGAGTGCTTCCATGTTCTTTACCTCGGAGATGACGCTTCTTCCAAAGATATTGGGAGGAGAGGCTTTGGTGAAAGCGAACGAGCTTCACTCCATCATCTGGTCTTTCACTTTTACAGGCGGGATGGCTCTTGGGGGAATAGTGGTGAACCAGTTCGGGGTGAAGGTCTCTTTTATCATTGATGCCTTTTTCTTCCTTGCAGCCCTGGTCATCCTGGCAAAAACATATTTCGACGTTGCCCATGAAAAACATGAAAAGCATATCTTCCATTCGATAAAAGAGGGGATTGATTATTTAAAAGATAACAAACACCTTTTCCATTATATATTTTTGCATGCAACCGTTGGATTGACTGCTTTTGATTCACTTGTAACGCTTCTTGCGGATTATAAATATAAATTTATAATAGCAGTTCCCCTGGCCATAGGGATCACAAATGCAGTAAGGGCTTTTGCTCTTATGATAGGGCCTTTTTTCATAAGTAACTGGATAAGCAGGGAGAGGATGTTTTATATATTTGTTTTCCAGGGATTGTCGATCATATTATGGGCACTGCTGCAGAACAGTTTCTATATAGCACTGGCGGGGGTGTTTTTAACGGGATTGGCAACGACCACCATCTGGTCCTACACCTATGCGATGCTGCAGGAGGAGGTTGAGAAAAAGTATCTTGGAAGGGTTCTTGCCTATAACGAGATGGTGTTTATGGCGGCAAACGTAACAACAACCTTTTTTATAGGTTTCACCGCTGCTTATTTTACGCTGGATATAATAACACTTATGTTAGGATGCTGTTTCCTGGGCGTGGCCTATTATTATAAAAAAGTATTTTTAAAGAGGTAAAAATGTCTAAAGATATAAAAGATCTGGAAAAAACCATGGATGATATGGAGCAAAGGGTATTGCTACTTGCACTTTATAAAAGAAACGAAGAGGAAAACTTCAACGATATCATAGCAATGCTCGAAGACAGCAGGGTTTTCAGCAGGAAAGAGGGTAAAAAATTTCTAAAGAACCTGAAAGCCTTGAATTACATAAATGAAGAGGGGCTTACTCTGGTCGGGATAGAAAAAGCAAAAGAAGTTGAATTGGAATTTAAAATTTAATTTCTTTTACGGAAAATATAAGTTTAATAAGCTATAATTCCATCTCTATTTGAGAACTACAATATATACGCGACGGTGGTGGAATTGGTAGACACGCTATCTTGAGGGGGTAGTGCCACTAGGTGTGCGGGTTCAAATCCCGCTCGTCGCACCATCTATTCAAACTTTCACAAAGCAATTACTTATCGACTTTAACACAAATCATCTAAGACACCTTTTTATAGCTTAAATTATTTTGTGCAGTTGTTTGTGCAGTTGTTGTTTCATCCTTATCTGCTAAAAATATCAGTTTTTGCCTGTCTTTATTCAAATAATATTGAAATTTTAAATAATAATGATAAAATGACTGAATAATAAAAATATTCTTTCCCAAGGATAAAACGATTGAAAAATTCCACAAAGGATCTTGCACATAATGCCAACAGCATAATGGCCGCACTTGTTTTGGCCATGTTCTTAGGCAGCCTTGATCAAACCATAGTTTCCACCGTGATGCCGACCCTTGTGGGAGACCTGGGCGGGGTAAGGCACCAGGACTGGATAATCACTGCATATTTGTTAAGTGCAACCATAGTTATGCCTTTATACGGAAAATACGGCGACTTGTTTGGAAGAAGAAGATTATTCTTGTTTGCTATCGGGCTTTTTACTTTGGCTTCTGCCGGGTGTGCGTTCTCTTCCGATTTTTGGAGCTTTGTATTTTTTAGAACCCTGCAGGGGCTTGGGGGCGGGGGACTGATGGTCTTGTCCCAGGCGATCATCGCCGATATAGTTCCTGCCGATCAAAGGGGTAAATATATGGGGCTTCTTGGTGCGTTTTTTGTCTTGTCTTCAACAATAGGACCTCTTTTGGGAGGTTTTTTTGTGGATAACCTTTCCTGGAAATGGGCATTTTACATAAATATACCCATAGGCTTTATCTCCTTCGCCATCGCTTATTTTATTTTAAAGCTTCCTAATAGAAAAAGTGAAAAGGCTATAGACTATGGAGGTATATTGACTTTGGTATCTGCCACGGTCAGTTTTATATTGCTGTGTAATTTGATCAATAACGATAATTACGGTTTTTTTTCATGGGAGTCGAAATTCCTTGCTCTTTTTTTTGTTGTTTGCCTTGTTTTATTTATCATCTTTGAAAAAAAGGCGCAAGAGCCGGTTATCCCGCTTTTTTTATTTAAGAACCCCATCTTCCTGAATACTACTTTGATCGGTTTTGCATTGGGATTTGGGATGTTCAGCGTAATATCTTTTATGCCCACATATCTTCAAATGTCGGTACAGACGTCGGCTTCCGTTTCAGGCCTTTTGATGCTTCCCATGGTTGCAGGTATTACAATAACCTCTATATTCTCGGGGATTGCGGTGGGTAAAACGAGCAGGTATAAGATATTCCCTGTAGTTGGATCACTTATGACCCTTTGCGCCATATTTGGCTTTACCACACTATCTTTTGATACGCCAGTATGGCTTATATCTTTATATTTGTTTATTTTGGGGCTTGGGATGGGAAATATAATACAGATAATAGTCCTGGTCGTGCAAAATGCGCTCGACAGTTCCCTAACAGGAGTCGTTACGAGTTCAAATAATTTTTTCAGGGAGGTCGGTGCGACATTGGGGGTCACGGTATTTGGCGCCATATTCACCTCCAACTTATCTGAAAAGCTTTCAAATATCAATGTTGAAGGGGCACGCCATATAGATATCGCCACCTCTTTGCAACCATCTTATTTATCCTCTTTCCCCAAAGAGGATCTGGGGAAAATAATCCAGGCTTATTCAGAATCCCTGATACCCGTATTTTGGTATATCATACCTATTCTTGTAGTGATGCTGATATTATCCCTGTTTTTAAAAGAGATCCCTTTATCTCACAAGTGAAGTGGACCTAAGCTTTATTTATCGCCCCCGCAATCACCAAAAGTATCTATGCCGAATACCGGATATAACGGGCAGCGGTTGAAAAATGCGGTTAAAAGAGGTATGAAACCGATTATTCCAAGCCAGCTTCCTTCCATGATCCCTAGTATTATAATTAAAATACCAAGACTCAATCTTATTATTTGGTCAGTTCTTCCTATATTCTTTTCCATAATAAAACTCCTTAAATTATTTTGAATTATAAGCCAAAACAAAATTAAACAGTTATAAGGATATTTATTTACAAAAAAAGTTTACCTTCGGTTAAGTTTAAAGCAGGGTGTGCTCAACAAGTATTTTTACCCCGATCCCTATAAGAACGACACCTCCCAGCTTTTCCGCTTTGTCTTCAAGGAAGCTTCCCCCTTTGGAACCTATGAAAACCCCAAGGTAACTAAATATAAAAGTAACCGCTGCGATAATAAGCATGGACAAGAAAGGATCAAGCTCCATAAGGTTCAGGGTAAAACCTGCGGCCATGGCGTCTATGCTTGTTGCGATTGCAAGGAGCAGCAGCACTTTATTGGTGATGATATTTATCTCATCTTCCGTATTCTCTTCAAAACTTTCATAAAGCATTTTACCCCCTATAAGGGCAAGGAGGAAAAATGCAACCCAGTGGTCGACCGATTCGATAAAGCTGCCTAGACCTATACTTGCAAGATATCCGAAAAGGGGCATAAGTCCCTGGAATATCCCGAAAAACAAAGCAGCTTTTAAAGCCAGGGCTTTATTGAATTCCCTGTTTTTTACACCTAATCCTATAGAAACGGCAAATGCATCCATTGAAAGTGCAAAAGCCAGAAGTAAAACCTCTATCATTTTAATACCTTTTTAACTTTTTTAAAAACGGAATTATAATATATTTTACGGATTATTCTCATTAAGGAAGGCGATTTTATTTAATAATTAGTTTTAATGAAATATAATAAATGATTATTAAGGAATTATATCGTAGTGAAAAGTTTAAAATTTATTTTAAGAAAAAAGTTATTTGACATTTTGATTTTTTTATCGATACTGGTTATCTCGGTGATAGTATTTATCATATCCGACGATCTTACCAAAAGCAAGATCGAGATTTTAAAGAATGAAAAATATAATATCTATTCCCAGAAGCTTAAAGAGAATATAAAGGTCCTTATCGACAATAAACAGGAATCCACCCTGAGTATTGCCCTTGCGCTGGCACAAAACAGGGATATTAAAAAAGTTCTGAAACAAAATGATATCAAATACCAGGATTTGAAGAAGTTCACCGATACCCTGGCGGAAAATACCAACCTTAAAAACGTTTGGTTCCACCTGATCAACAGGAACGGAATATCCGTATACAGAACCTGGATCGATAAAAGGGGAGATGATCTTAAGCCTATTAGACCCGATGTTTTAAAAATGATGACACAGCCCCGGATAATGACCATTATCAGTACGGGTAAATTCGATATGACCTTTAAATCGATGGTTCCCATATACGACGAAAAAGAGTTTATAGGGATATTTGAGATAATCTCCCATTTCAATTCCATATCGAGCCAGTTGATGCAGGAGAATGTATCTTCCCTTATACTTGTGGATAAAAAGTATAAAAAACAGCTGACCAAACCTTTTTCCAAAACTTTCCTGGGCGAGTATTATATAGCAAATATCGATGCGGATAAAAAGCTGATAGCCTATGTGGAGGAAAAATCCCCGGAGAAGTTCTTTGAAAATAATAAGCCTTATATCTTGGATACGGATCTCGGTAAACTTATAACAACCTACAAGATCCCCGATATAAACGGAGATCAGATGGGTCTTATCATAGCTTTTAAGGATATCTCGTCTATAAATATGAATGACGTGAAACTTTTAAAAAGCAATATCATTTTCTATACAGTGATATCTATTTTGTTCCTGGCGCTTTTCGGGTATTACCTGATCGCAAAAAAACACGCAAGGCAGCTTGACACTAAAGTAAAAGAGAGAACAAAAGAACTCGACAGTGAAAAACAGTATATCCAGACCATTTTGGACAGCAACCCCAGCATAATCCTGGTCACAAGCGATTCGAACCTGATCAGTGCAAATAAAAGTTTCTTCTCATTCTTCGAGTGCGATACCCTCGAGGACTTTAAGGAACATTACAACTGCATATGCGATCTGTTCCTGAAAATAGATGATACTGAATTTCCAAAGAATAAAAAGATCGCAGGGGAAAACTGGTCCACATATCTTGCCAGAAGCTGCAACGAGGATCACTTGGTGGAACTGGAATACAAAGAAAAGATATACTATTTTACGATGAACGCCTTATACCTAAACTATAAAGGCGAGATACTCGTAACGATGCAGAACATCACCGAGCTTAAAAATAAAGACAAGCTTTTGTTCGAGCAGTCAAAAATGGCAGCCATGGGGGAGATGATAGGAAATATCGCACACCAGTGGAGACAGCCTTTATCCGTGATCTCTTCAGGGGCTACCGGATTAAAGGTTCAACGGGAATATGAAAAACTCAGTGACAAGCAGTTATATAAAGTGTGCAACATGATAAACGAGAATGCCCAGTATCTTTCGAAAACCATCGATGATTTTAAGAACTTTATAAAAGGAGACAGGGAAAAAAGCGACTTTTTCATCTCCTCTGAAATAGAAAAGTTAAGAACCCTTATGGATTCCTCCATAAGAACTTATAATCTGCAGTTGTCTGTGAATATAAAAGATGATATAATTGTTAGAGGTTATGAGAACGAACTTTTACAGTGTTTTATAAATATATTTAATAATGCAAAAGATGTTTTGAAAAAGAATAATGAGAATGAGAGATTTATCGATATTGACATAGGCAGCGACGGGGAAAATCTCCATATCCTTTTTAAAGACAACGGCGGAGGGATGGATGAAAATATACAGTCCAAGATATTCGAGCCTTATTTTACCACCAAGCACCAGTCCCAGGGGACGGGTCTTGGGCTGCATATGACCTATAATATAATAGTAAACGGCATGGGTGGAAATATAAGTGTCAAGAACATAAAGATATCAAAAAACGGTAAAGAGTACACGGGTGCGCAGTTTACGGTAAACCTCCCTATTGAGAAAAGTTCATAAGGGATTCTCTAGAATAAAAAAGGGGTATATGATGAAAAGGTTTTTAGGAATAGTTCTTGGATTGGTATTATCGGCAGGTTTTCTTTATTCTGCCCAAAACAGCGGTAAAAAACTGGCGTATATTGTTTCCGATACCGGAATCCCTTTTTGGGACATAATGTCCAGAGGGATCAAGCAAAATTCCGAAAAGCTGGGTTTTGAGGTTGATATCTACAGTTCTGACAACATAATCAAGAACGAGATGAAGTTTACCGCAAAGGTTATAAACGACAAGGTTGACGGTCTGATCATCTCTCCTATTAATTCATCTTCAAGCGTGACTATTCTGAAATTGGCGAAAAAAGCTGGCATTCCCGTAGTTATAGCCGATATAGGAACAGACAGGGGGGAATACCTCTCTTATATATCTTCCGATAATAAAAAAGGGGCTTACGACATAGGAAAGGTTTTAAGCCGTGCAATGATAGAAAAGGGCTACCAGAACGGTAAAGTGGGGATCATAGCGATACCCCAGAAAAGGAAAAACGGAAAAGACAGAACCAGCGGTTTTATGAAAGCCCTGGGCGAGTCGGGGATCAAAGGTGCAGATATAAAACAGCAGGTGACTTTTTCCTATAAAGAGACTTTTGACTTCGCAAAAGAGCTGATCGGGAACTATCCGGACCTAAGGGCTATCTGGCTTCAGGGTTCCGACAGATACCAAGGCGCACTGGACGCTATAGAGCAAAGCGGGAAAAAAGGGGAGATACTTTTGATCTGTTTTGACGCGGAACCTGTTTTTTTAGAGCTTATCCCAAAAGGTATATTAGTAGGAGCTGCTATGCAGCAGCCTTTCTTAATGGGTGAAAAAGCGGTAGAGGTTTTGGCGAAGCATTTTGAGGGAGAAAAGGTCGAGAAAAATATCATGCTTTCAATTTTGGCTATTGACAAGGAAAATCTTGAAGAGAAGCTTCCTATTATAAAAAGAAACGTTCTGGGGCTTGGTGCGAAGTAAGATGGAGAAAAAAAAGGGTAATTCTTTATATGTTTCCCTGGCTGTGATAATTATCCTTGTGATCACTGCCGTTATGGGCTTTCAGACATATTTTAGTTATATAAGCGTCAAAAAAAAGTTGACCAATGAGATCAAGTCTGACGCAAATAGCTCTTTGGAACAGTTGCGAAATACCGTAAGACCATATATCGAGGCTTATTCGGTAAATGAGTATGATAAGCTTTTATTGAGCGAGATGGTTCATGAAAGCACGATCGCCATAATAGCATATGATTATAATATGGGTAAGATCATGGGGAAAAAGGAGTATATACTTGGGAAGATAAGGGATGATAAATGGAATATAATCGATTTCGATCCTTTGAACAAGGAGCATTTATCCAAGATCGAAAACAGCTTTTTCTCGAACAAAGTAGATATCCTGAACGAGCAGCAGGAAAAAATAGGCCGGATCATGATCTACAATACGGATATTTTTATGATGGAGGAGCTTAAAAGGATAGTAAAGAGCAGCGTAATTACAAGTCTGATCATATATGTTTTTATAATGTCCTTCCTCTTTATTCTGATAAATCACCTGATACTAAAGCCTATTTCAAAAATAATCGCATCGATCAGGCAAAGCGACAAAGAGGGGATCCCTGTCTCCAAGATCCTAAGCGGGGGATCTATTGAGATCCTGACCCTGACCTCAAAGATAAACCATATGGTAGAGGCGATAAAAAGATCAAGACTTGTTGAAAAAGAGCTGAACTTAAGATTTGAGCTTGCAATGGATGCTACAAAAGACGGTCTTTGGGACTGGGACCCAGGAACGAACAAGGTTTATTTCAACAAAACCTGGAAAGCGATGCTTGGATTCAAGGCAAATGAGATAAAAAATGACCTGAACGAATGGTCAAGCAGGGTTCATCCCGATGATATCGAAAAGACCCGTTCAGACTTGCAGAAGCACCTTGACGGCCAAACCCCTTATTATGAGAATATCCACAGGATCAAGCACAAGAACGGCCAGTGGATCTGGATCCTTGACAGGGGGAAAGCTCTTTTTGACAAAGACAACAAGCCTTACAGGGTGATAGGGTTCCATACTGATATTTCAAAGCAGAAAAATATAGAAAAAGAGCTTGAGAACCAGAAGCAGGAGCTTCAGATGATCTTTGACAATTCAAAAGACGGTATTGCAATATTCGATCTTGATACCAGGTTTTTAAAGTTCAACGAGGCATATACCGAAATGACGGGCTTCTCCGAAGAGGAACTTTATTCAAAAACATGCCTGGAGATGACCCCCGTAAGCCAGAGGGAAAAAGTAAAAGAGATACTAAAAAGAGTGATCGAAACCGGGGAAGCGGAGAACTTTGAAAAGTCATGCATCATCAAAGACGGTAAAACCATAACCATCAATATAAGCCTGACCCTTCTTCCCGATAAAAAAAGGCTCCTTGCAACCACCAAGGATATGACGAAGTTCAAGCTTCTGGAGTCCCAGGCGAAACTTGCCTCTATGGGGGAGATGATAGGCAATATAGCCCACCAGTGGAGACAGCCTTTAAGTATCATCACAACTTCCGTAAGTGCTATCGAGGTAAAACTTGATATGCAGGGGCATGTAAGCGACGAAGAGATATTAAAATGTACCCAGAATGTCATCAACCAGGCAAATTATCTTTCAAGTACCATAGATGACTTCAGGAACTTCTTAAAAGATGAACAGTCCCAAAGGAAGATAAGCATCATATCAACTATTAAAAAAACATTGACCATGGTTGAACCCACCCTTGTAAACAACTATATCAAGCCTGTACTGAATCTGCAGGATGATATAGAGATACTGGGTAACGAAAATGAATTTGTACAGTCGTTTATCAATATCATAAACAATGCAAAAGACGCAATAAAAGAGAATCTTTCCATAAGCGACGACAGATATATATTCATCTCCACCAAATCGGTCAACGGCGGTTTGGAAATATCTTTCAAAGATAACGGAGGCGGGATAGAAGAGAGTATAAAAAACAGGATATTCGAACCTTATTTTACCACCAAGCACCAAAGTATAGGTACGGGGATAGGCTTATCAATGGTTCATAATATTTTGGTAGAGAGATATAAAGCTTCTATTGATGTTTTAAATGTGGAGTATCTGTATAATTCCAAGACCTACAAAGGCGCCCTGGTTCGGATAGTGTTTAAAAAAGTGGAATAGGAAAGCTTTTAAATAAGCTCCATCCCGTTCTCTTTTAACTCTATTTTCTTCGAGTCTATAAGGGTTGTAAGGGCCCTTTTATAAGCTTTTTTGCTTATCCCGAAAACTTCTTTTATAAGCTCCGGTTCGATCTTGTAGGTGTAGGGGAGGAACCCCTCGTTTGTTTTTAAAAGGTCAAGTATCTTTTTTGTATCTATATCAAGGGCGTTGTTTTTTCCCATGGGCTGAAGGGCGATATCAAGTTTCCCGTCACTTCTTTTGGCTTTTATATATGCTGTCAGCTTATCCCCCGTATTTATCTCCTGGAATATTTCGTTTCCATATATAAGCCCCTCGTAATTATTCTCTACGATAACCTTATAACCAAGCGGGGTCTTTGCAAATACCAGGATATTCACTTCCTGGTTCGGGGTGAAATGTTTTGTGTTCTTCAGAAGATACCTTGTTATACTCTCTTCCCCGTAAAGCCTGTTCGTAAATTCGTCTTTTACTATTCTTACGATTTTGTATTCACCGACCCTAAAAGGCTTTTTCTGCCTGCTTTTTGGAACGAAAAGGTCTTTTTGAAGCCCCATGTCCATAAAAGCACCCTGTTTGTTACTGTCAAGAACTTTTGAGTAGATGAACTGGTCTTTGTAACCCAACGGCTCTTCCGTGGTCGCTACAGGTCTGTCTTCGGAGTCGGTATATACGAATACCTCGATCTCATCCTCTACTTTCATATCATCCGTTACATAAGCGTTTGGAAGAAGAACGACCTCTTCATCAGCGGCTTCAAGGTAGGCTCCGGGTTCCGTGAATCTGTTGATTTTTAAAGTGTTTTTTTCACCTATTCTAATATGTTTGTTTATCATAATGGGATTATATCCTATTTTTAAAGTTTACGGCTTCTTTTACCGCATTTAGGTAGCTTTTGTTTGAAAGTTTTTTGTTTTTGTAGGCTATATCAAAAGCTGTGCCGTGGTCTACCGAGGTTCTTATAATAGGCAGGTTCAAAGAAACATTGATCCCCTCTTCAAAATACAAAGCTTTAAGCGGTGCCAGCCCCTGGTCGTGGTACATTGCTACAAAGTATCTGTAGTTTTCTCTTACATGTGGAGTGAAGGCAATATCGGGAACCAGAAGAGAGAAAATATCTTTTCCTATCAGGGTATTGGTTTTTTTTATCGCTTTTTTTATCTTGGTCTCTTCATCCCCCAGTACCCCGTTGTCTCCGGCATGGGGATTGAGCCCAAGCACGGCTATCTTTTCATCCACGCTTCCTATGGATCTGTAAAAGTCTTTTAAAAAGTTTACAAGCTTTTTTACTTTTATCTGTTTTGGGACTTTTTTCAAAGGTATATGCTCGGTATAAAGGGCAACGAACATTTTGTCGCATCCAAGCATCATTATGGCGTCTTTTTTAAAGACGTCCCTTAACATATCCGTATGGCCGACATAATGGATTCCGGCCTTGTTCCAGGCTTCTTTGTTCACGGGCAGGGTAGTTATCGCATCAACTTTGTTGTTTTTTGCAAGGTCGATCGCTGTTAGAAATGATTCGTATGAGAATTTTCCCGAGTCTTTGTCTACAATCGAAGGCTTGATGATAAAATCGTCGTAAGTGCCGCAGGTTTTAAAATCTTTTGGTATTTTTATATCCAAAAGTTTCGAAGCCTGCTTTAAAAGCTTTTCATCTATGCAGTATACCGGATCGCAAAGCTTTGAGACCTCTTTATGGTTCTGCAGTGCCAGCTGTATCCCTATACCGTTGATATCCCCGATACTTACGGCGATTTTCTTTTTTTTCATTATTTGATCAGCTCTTTCATATCGGTAATGGCTTTTGAAAGCCCCGTAAAAACGCTTCTTGCTATGATGCTTTGGCCGATATTAAGCTCCTGTATAGCTTTTATATCTTTTATGGTTGAGACGTTCTGGTAATTCAGCCCGTGCCCTGCGGCTACCTTCAGTCCCAGTGAGTCGGCATATTTTGCCGTCTTTTTTATCTCTTTTATGGAGTTTTTCAATCTTTTTTGAAGTTCAATTCTAGGAAGCTCAAGCTCTTTGATGCTGTGGTGTGTCTTGTCCAGGCCTGAAAAAAGCATAGCGTAGATGTTTGCATAGCTTCCCGTATGAAGCTCTATCCATTGGGTATCTAATTCTTTGCTTAATTTTATCATCTCTTCGCAAGGGTCGATAAACAGGGAAACTTCTATTTCATTTTCCTGAAGCTTTTTTATCACTTTTTTTATTTTTTCAAAGTTCTTTTTTAGGTCAAGTCCACCCTCGGTCGTTACCTCTTCCCTGTTCTCAGGTACAAGGGTAACCCTGTGAGGTTTGTGGTGACAGGCTATTTTTACCATCTCGTCGTTTATACTGCACTCAAGGTTTACGGGAAGCTGCGAGATCTCCATAACCTTTCTTAGGTCCTCGTCGTGGATATGTCTTCTGTCTTCCCTTAGATGGATGGTGATCTGGTCTGCACCTGTTAGTTTACAGATGCCCAGGGCATCAAGGGGATTCGGGTCGTTTATGGCTCTTGCCTCCCTTAAAACTGCAATATGGTCTATGTTTACCCCAAGCAACATCTACTATCCTTTATCTATGGTTATTTTTCCGTATTGTATCAAAGATATTCTAAAGATAGCTCATTGCCAGCATAGAATATCTCTGCGTTGAATCTGTTGCCCCTTTGGGATTTGAGATTGTTTAGCTGCAGGCTTTCCCCTTTGAAAAGTCTTTTTACCTGTCTGAAGGTCAGCATCTTGTTTAAAAACCTTTCCCATATCACCTGGTTGCAGCTGTGGCATTTGTAACCTCCGTTGATCTTGGTCACTTCACCTCCGCAGCTGCATTTGAACATGGTAGTGGATCTAGTGTCATCGTCAAAGAGAAGCTTTAGTTTTCCATCTTCCAGTTTTCCTTTTGTATCGTATAAACTATTGTTTGATGAACGTAAGCCTTTTAAGATAAAAGTCTCCCCTTTGAAAAGTTTTTTTGCCTCATGATCTTTGAACTCTTTTCCGAAGCTTGTTTTCCATACTTTTGCCTTGCACCCTTTACATTCATACAGGGTATCATAGCAAATAACGTTTTCCCCGCATCTACATTTGCAAAGTATATTATTTTCCATGAATATCCTTTTTTATTTGAATTTTAATATAAATAAAAAAGTTTTAGAAAAAATATTGCAAAGTGCAATATCTATCCAGGAAAACTATTCTGCTTTTTTAAACAGGGACGGGGAACTTTTTTTCTCTTTCTTGTCAAGAAGCCTTAGGTCAAAACCGCAGGTTGTACTATTGCATGGAGGGACAGTACCCATATCCTTGCCGTTCTCCATCAAAAATATCTTCAGGTCCTCTTTCCTTTTTATAAAATAGTTTGAATTTAGTTTTTGCATCGCTTTCTCATCGTTAAGATGGGCATTTAAAAGTTTTTTTGCATCGTTTATAAAATACTCTTCCCACTCCTGGCTCTCTTTGACTTTGGCAACGTAATATGCGCTCCCGTGGCATTTTTTACATGTTTTCTTATAATTCGCGATAGCGGCGTCTTCATTTGCCTGGAGGGATAACAGCGGGAGCGAACTTAACAAGGGTATAAGTAGAAAAAGCTTTTTCATTAAAGATCCTTTATAAAAAAAAATTATAATACTATAGGCAAAATAAATTAAATGGGGATTAAAATAATATTATAATTAAAAGTAATACTTAAAATGATATGTCACAGATCACGGGTATTTGAGGTTTTCCCCTTTATCAGCTTTATAGAGATTATTGGATAAAATCACTCTATAATGTAAAGTTTAGGAAAGACATATATGAAATATCTAGTTGTAGATGATGCGAAACTGGCCAGAAGAATGACCATAAAAAGCTTGAAGCAGATATATAATAACAATATAGATATTTTAGAAGCTACGAACGGAAAAGAAGCGGTGGAGCTGTATGAGATCCATTCTCCCGATATCTGCTTTATGGACCTTGATATGCCCGTACTTGACGGATTTGATGCCACAAGGCAGATATACAGCTTTGACAGTGATGCCCAGATCATTATAGTAAGCGCGGATATAAAGGAAGAATCTATTCAAAAGGCCCGGGAATCTGGAGCCATAGGTTTTATAAAAAAGCCGGTCGATGCCGTGAATCTGGAAGATATGCTAAAAGATCTGGAGATATTATAAGGTATATAGATACTCTTTTATCTCTCCATTAAACAGATCTGGTCCCTTCCGCTTTTTTTACAGTAATAAAGGGCATTGTCGGCTATTTTTATCATCTGGTCAAGATCCAGGACCTCTCCGTAATAGATACCGGCTGAAGCTGTGAAATGTACGGTGTGTTTATTTTCCTTAACCGGGTGTTTTGATAATATCAGCCTTATTTTCTCAAACAGTTTTTCAACATCATTTTTGGATATGTCTTCAAGAAGGACCGCAAATTCTTCACCTCCGAACCTGGCAAAGAGGTCGGCTTCCCTTAGATTCTTTTTCATGATATTTACAACATCGCAGATCACGCTGTCACCCATATCGTGGCCGTAAGTATCGTTTATGTTCTTGAAGTTGTCTATGTCTATCATCGCTACGGCGATATTCTTTTGATCCCTTTTTGCCCTGTAGGCCGCCACTTTTGCACTTTCAAAGAAGTATCTCCTGTTATAGGCTCCCGTCATATAATCTTTGTTGGCAAGTTCGATGGTTTTATCAAAAAGATCTATAAGATCAAGGTTTGAATTGATCCTTGTCATAACCTCTATCTCGTTTGAGGGTTTGCAGATAAAATCGTTCGCTCCTATTTTCAGGAACTGGGTTATGATCTCAAGATCGTTCGCAGTGCTGATAGCGATGATCCCAAGCTCATCCTTGTCGTGCTGCTCCCTTATCCTGAAGGTAAGCTCCATACCGTCCATTTTGGGCATATAATAATCGGTAATGATAAGGGAATATTTCTTGTCCCCTTTCTGGATCATATCGTAAGCCTGGGATCCGTCGTAGGCTACGCTTACGTTCAGGTTCATTTTTTCCAGTATCTTTTTAAGCTCGGCTATCTGCATCTTTGAATCATCCACCAAAAGGATGTTCTTTTCTTTATTCTTTATGATCCTGTTTACCGAAGTTACAACACTTTTGATGCTTTTTTTACCGTCTTTGGCTATACAGTCGACGATAGATTTTTTTGTACATAATACTTTTTTTATCTCGTTTGTCAGGATCCCGCTTAGAACGATGCTTTTTATATTGTTGGATTCCGCCACATCTATCAATACCCCGTCTTTTGCGTCGGGCAGGTTCAGATCAAGGATCGCCACGTCTATTTTATCCCCGTACCGGAGGATATACTTAAGACCCTCTTTATATGTAGAGGCTTCCAGTATCTCGATATTATCAATGGTCTTGAACAAAGCTTTCTCCAAAAGCTCTATGATCATTTTTGAATCGTCGACAATAAGAATTTTTTTCATTACAACCTCTACTTTATATCGTTTATCGTATTTATTATATCATTTATTGATAATTGTTTGCAAACAGCATCCATCTCCACGGCTGCACGGGGCATACCATACACTATCGAGCTTTGTTCATCCTGGGCATAGGTGGTCCCGCCTGATTCTTTTATCTTTTTAAGGCCCATTGCCCCGTCTCTGCCCATTCCCGTCAGTAAAAAGGCGACACCTTGTTGTTTTACCTCTTTTGCCATGGATTTGAAAAGCACGTCAACGCTTGGCTTGTGGTTTGAGACCTTCGGGTAGTCTTTTAGCACCGTTTTATACCCCAAGGGATCTTTTTGCACCTCAAGGTGGATATTCCCGGGTGCAATAAAAACCATGCCGCTTCTTAATTCGTCCCCGTTCTTTGCTTCTACTACCACGGAGTTTGGACACTCTTTGTTAAGCCTTTTCGCAAAGGAAGCCGTAAACCCGGCAGGCATATGCTGGGTTATAAGAATAGGGGGATGCCCTGCAGCCAGGTTCGTCAATATGCTCTCCAGGGTCTGTACCCCGCCTGTTGAGGCACCCATTGCGATTATCTTATCGCTTTTTCCCCTTATATTACCGTTGCTGCCTGCAGGGTTTATAACTATATCATCTATGTTCTTTGAGTGTGCGGCAGCTTTTATTTTATCGCTGAACTCTTCGTATATCTCATGGGAATTAAGCTCGTTCATATCCTTTGGCTTCAGAAGAATATCGCAGGCCCCGAGCCTTAAAGCCTCGATCGCTTTCTGGGAGCCTTTTTCCACAACGCTTGAGAAGACTATTGCTGGGATAGGTCTTTCCTCTTTAAGTTTTTTTAAAAACGACAGCCCGTCCATTTTGGGCATCTCGATATCAAGGATAAAAACATCGGGCAGGCCCACATTTTTAAACTCCTGCATCGCATCGACGGGATTCGGCGCTTCCCCTATGATCTGGATGGAGGGATTTTTTTTGAGTATCTTTTTTATAAGGTTCCTGATCAGGATGGAATCGTCAATTATAAAAACCTTTATCATCTAAAAGAACTCCAGGTTTTCATCTTCGTCCTCTTTGATGCCGAAAAGCTGTGATTCAAAATATCCTATATTGTTCTCCATAGAATCTTCAAATATAGCCACATCCTTAAACAGCCTGTATACGAACAGTTCGTCAATATAAAGGGTCAGGTCTTCGATTATATTGGTAAGGTAATCAAAGCTTGCGAACCTTGAAGGCTCGATCGATTCAAGCTCTATGCTGTCGAGGAATTGGCTGAACTCTTCAAGGAGATAGGAGAGTTTTTTGAGATTCTCGTTCTCCTGGAATATCCTTGAAAGCTGGAGCAGGTTGTTTGATATATTTGAGAATATCTCTTTTGATATCTCCAGATCTTTCAGCCTCTCCAGGGTTTCGTTAAGGTCGTCGTTGATAAACATTATATTACCGCTGTATTGGTCAAGGAAGGTGTCTATATCGTCGTTTATGGCATCATTTTTATATTTATTTACAACTTTCTCTTTTGTTTTTATAAGATTGTTGGTTTCAAGTATGGAAACGGCACCGTAGATCCTCTCTTGAAGCTGATCCTCAGTTGGGTCTATCAATATCGAGTATATATCGTTTATAAAAGAGTGAAACTGCGGGTATATCTCATCTGTTACGATATATATCCCTTTTGGGGAAAACTCTATATTGTTTTCCCTGAAGCTTTCAAAGCTTTTCTTGTCAAAAGAAAACAGGACAACCTCAAACTGGTCGTAAAGCGTTGTATTCAGTATATCCTTTGAAGCTTCTATCTCCTCAAAAAGCTCTACGGTTTTAAAATATTTTTTAACCCCTTCCAGGAGTCTTTCCTCAAGGCTTCCCACTATAAGGAGTTTTGAATTCTGGGTTAAAAGTGTCAATTTGTTTGAAAGTTTTGTGATCACGCTTCATCCTTTAGTATCATTTCTAGTTTTTCAAATGAGGGTATTAAAATATTCTGGTAGTATTTTTTGCTGTTCTGGTAAACATAGTTCTTGAATGCTATGAGCTTTTTTTGTTTCTCCAGTGAAGCATCCTTGAACTCCGATATAAAGTCCCTTTGCTGCTCCGCTATTTCATATATGGTCATACCGAATTTCCTGCTGTATTTTATGATATCGCTGTCTTCAAGGCAGATATAGTTCCGGGCATGCTTTTTGTCTATATTGTTCACAACGGCGTCGCCGTCTTCAAATATCCCCCTGACGTCGCCGAAGAAGTTGTCAAACTGGTATTCGACGTAGTTTATGTTCTTTACCTTGTTTAAAACAAAGGCAACGCGGATATTTTCGTTTATCTGCTTTAACCGGCCGTAAACCTTTTTTGCGTTTATCGCATCCTGCTCGCCGTCGAGAAGGGGGATCAGTATCAGGTCCATGTGCTCTATCATTCCACAGTCGTTTAGGGTATCAAGGCAGAGTGAAGTTGATTTGTTTCCTCCCACGTCAATGCAGCAGAATTCATCTTTTGACAATATCTCTATGAATTTGTTCATGATAACGAACTCTTCCACGTCTATGGATTCCCTGTGGCTTAGTTTGCTTCCCCCGTAGCTTAGGGAATCTATGTTCTCGTCGTCAAATTCATAAAATGAGATGGGGTTTTTACCGTTTTTCTCATATAAAAAGGGTGCTGCCACCTGCATCGACACGGTGCTTTTACCCACACCACCTTTACTTGAGACAACCAGGATTTTTAGCTTTTTCATTGATCAACCTTTTGAAATATGGAGCTTTGGACTTTTTTCAAGCCGAAGATCTCCGTATTATGGATATATTCAGTCAGGGATATTATCAGATAACCGTTTTGTTTCAGGTTTTTTAGGACGTTCTTTATAATTTTCTCTTTTGTTTCGTCGTTAAAATATATAAGTACGTTCCTTAAGAATATAACGTCGAATTTCCCCATATCGTTTTGCACCTCGATTAAGTTCCTGGTTTGGAATTTAATGTTTTTTATCAGACATCTGTCCACGAGGAACCACCCCTCGTGCCTCCCTTTCCCTTTGAGGCAGTATTTTACCTTTAGCTCGTGGGGGATCTTGTCCATCCATTTTAAAGGGTAAAGCCCCACATTGGCTTTTTTGATCACTTCGGTGTTTATATCGCTTCCTATGATCTCGTAATCACAGGCTGCGTTATCTAGCATCATGGCTATGGTATAAGCCTCTGCCCCCACGGAGCTTGCCGCACTCCAGATCCTTATCTTATCGGTGTTGCCGCAGTTTTTTATAATATTCTCTTCCAAAAACTCAAAATGGCTTTTCTCCCTGAAAAAATAGGTTTCGTTTGTAGTGATAAGGTTAAGCATCGCCGTTTTTTCATTTTTATTGATCTGTACCAGCCTGTAGTAATCGCTGTAGGAGCTTAAGCCGTACTCCAAAAGCTGTTTATACAGCCTGTTCTTTACCAGAAACTTTTTGGAGTTACCCAAAGAGACCCCTATCTCTTTAAATACTAATTTTTGAAAAAGTTCAAATTCTTTATCGGTTAATTCTATTTCGTTGTTTTTCATTATTTAAAATATTTTACAATAGCCTTATAAAGTGCTTCCATATCAATTTTGTTTATAACTTCATCAACCCCAAGCTCGATCAAAGAACTTTTGGCGATAAAATTACTCATATTCGTATGTACGATGATATGGATATCGTCAAAATGATCCATATCGTTGATAGATTTTATCAGATTAAACCCGTCCATTACCGGCATCTCTATATCCGTGATGATCAGGGCCACTTCATCGGGATCGGTTTTTGTCAATTTATTCAAAAGCTCCTGCCCGTTCTCAAAGATATACCCTTTTACCCCCATTTTCTGGAACAGTGCGGAAACGGTTCTTCTTATATAACTGCTGTCGTCCGCAAAAAGTATGATTCTCTCGCTTGGCAGGCTTTTCTCAATATCCAGGTTCGAGATCTCGTTCTTGTGTGAAATCTCGTGAAAGGTATCCAAAAGGAGCCTGTCGCAGTCAAATATTGTGCACAGCCTGTTCTCATTATGAAGCTTTATCTCCGCTATGAAATTCGTCTTGGGGTTGTTCATGGAGTTGTCTTTCATATTTTGGGAATCTATAGTTACCAGGTATTCCACGTTCTTTATCATGATCCCCAGGTTATATCCCCCGAAAGCCGCAAAAATGATATATTCGTACATACTCTCATCAAGCACTTCGTTCTCAAACCATTCGTCAAAGTTTATAATAGTGGCGATCTCGTCCCTTATCTTTGCCGTACCCCTTATGATGGAACTGTCCCGGTTCTTTACCATTTTAAGATCTTTGTAGGTTAATATCTCCACGATCTTGGAAACGTTCATGGCATAAACTTCATTATTGGAACCTTCAAATATCAAATATTGGTTTGTACTGCTTGAATCGGTGTATATCAATTCAAAAAGATCAATATCGTCATATCCGTTTAGTTCATCATCGTATTGCAATTTCTTAACCTTGTAATGTTTGTGATAACTCTTTTATATTTAATACATTTTCCATATCCAAAACAGATATATATGTATCGCCTCTGCGGATCACGTTTTTTATGAATCTTTTGTCGATCTTCATACCGAACTCCGGAGAGGGGAGGATATCTTCAGCTTTTATATCCTCAACCTCTATAACCATATCCACCATCAGGGCTGTTAAGATGGAAGATTCTTTCTCTTTGTTCATTAGCTTTATTATTATAAAGGAGGTCCTTTTTGTAACCGGTGACTGCTTTATTCCGAACCTTATCTTTGGATCGACCACCCCTATAAGTTCACCCCTTATATTTGTTATTCCCTTTACGCAGGCGTTGGACTTCGGCACTTTTGTGATCTTTGTATAGTCCACTATCTCCTGCACATAAGAAGCGTTTATGGCATATTCCTCATCTTCAAGGGTGAAGAACAGGTACTGGGCGTCGTTTTTAGGGATCTCTTTATCCATAAATTATCCTAAAACCTTTCAAAATCTCTAAGGTTCAGCTCTTCAGGCTCCTCCTCTTTTCTCATTTTTTGCACTTTTGAAGGAGCGGTATTTTCTTTTTTTGCCTCTTGAACTTGGGATGAGTTGGATGTTTTATAGTGTGACATCATTTTACTAAGCTCGCTTGCCTGTGCGTCAAGCTGTTCGGCAGAGGAGCTAAGCTCGCTTGAAGCCGAAGCATTGGTCTGGGTTACCGCGTCAAGTTCGCTCATCGCCTCGTTTATCTGGCTGATACCTATCTCCTGCTCTTTTGAGGATTCGGTTATATCGTTTACCAGCTGGGCGGTTTCGTCTATTTTTGGAAGGAGACTTTCTATAAGTTCTCCGGCTTCTTTTGAGATCCCTACGCTTGTTTTTGTGATCTGGCTTATCTCTTCAGCTGCCACTTTTGATCTTTGGGCAAGTTTTCTGACCTCTGCAGCTACAACCGCAAAACCTTTACCGTGCTCTCCCGCACGCGCCGCTTCTATTGCAGCGTTAAGGGCAAGAAGATTTGTCTGGTAAACGATATCTTCGATAATAACGATCTTTTCGGAAATAGTGTTCATGGCACTTACCGTCTGCTCAACCGCTTCTCCCCCTTTTTGGGCCACTTTTGCGGTCTCGTCCGCAACAAGGCTTGTTCGTTGGGAGTTCTTTGTGGTTTCCGAGATATTACCGCTTATTTCCTCTATCGATGCCGTGGTTTCCTCAAGGGCGCTTGACTGCTCTTCCGCTCCCGAAGAGATGGACTGTGCAAGTTTGTTTACCACGTTTGCAGCATCCAGCACTTCGTTTGAAGCTGTTGTAACGGTGTCAACTATATGTTCCACGTTTGCGGAGAAGGCATTGATCCCCTGTGCAACTTCACGGTATCCTCCCAAATAACCCTCTTCATCTATTTTTGCTTTCAGGTTACCTTTTTGGGCTTCCGTGTTTAACTGGGCAACGTCATTGATAAATCCTGTCAGGGTTTCGGCGGTTTCGTTTACCGTTTCTTTTATTATCTCGAAGTCACCTTTATATTCCGTTGTGATCCTGTTCTCGAAATTACCCTCCTGAAGGGCTTTCAGTCCGTAAATAGCTTCATCGAAAACGTTTTTTGTCACCATTGTGAAGTTATTTATGGTTTCGATTATATTTGCAAAATCACCCACGTATTTTGAATCATCGGCCTGTATGTTAAGCTGTCCGTTCAAGGCAGCCTGGTTTAACATAAAGCTGTCGTCCTGGATATCCATAAGAACGATAGAAAGGGAGTTGAAGGCTTTTTTCATATCCTCGAATTCTCCCACGTAGTTGTTGGAAACCTTTGCCTCGAAGTCTCCGTTTGCCAGTTTTGTCATGGCATAGTTCAGATCCCTTATGGCTGCAACGGGAACATCAAGCATGGAGTTGACGGATTCCAGTATGTTTTTGTAGTTTCCCTTGAATTCCAGGGAGTCTATCCTGTGGTCCATGTTTCCGTTCGATATCTCGGTATATATGGTATTTGTGGCATCTTCCACTTTTTTAAGCTCGTCTGCGGCAGAAACGATCCCTTCCATAAGTCTGCTTGTTTTTTTATCGCTTGATTTGAGTTTTATATCAAAGTTCCCGTTCTTTATATCTTTTAGCGCATCTAATATTTTGTCGAATTCTTTTTCGTCTATTTTTATTTTTGCCATATTATTCCTTTTGCCCCTGTTTATGATATCTGGTCATGTTTATGATCGTTTTTCAGCTCTTCCATTACCTCGAACAGCTCGTCGATATCTCTGTATATGCCGTTCATGTAAGATTCTCTCTGGTTCTCGTTCGCATCCACGTATTCCTGGAGTTCCCCGTGGATCTTGTCGTGGATCGTTTTGATATGGTCGAACTTTCTGTCTTTTGCGAAAGCTTCATTCTCCATCGTCGCCAGCCTTTTCCCGAAAGCGCAGCAGGTAGGCTTTGTCACTTCGATATTTTTATAACCTTTTTCCACAAGGCTTTCTATCCTGCTTCTGAATATAAGGTGGTCTGTTTTGAACTTGTTTATATCAAGGTTTAAAAGGGCCGCGTTTAGTATCTGCTGCTTGTCGTTAAGCCTGTTCACCATTGTGTCGTAGGTAAGGCTTTTGCTTTGCAGGTATTCGGTGAAGAACCTCATGGATTCCTCTAAGGTATGGTTCCTTTCATACTCTACAAGTGTTTTATATATCTCTTTTATCTGGTCGATCTCAAATTGCGTAGCCTTGGTTCTGTATGAGGTGATAACTTTTATCTCCCCGTTTGTCACTTTTGGGTAGATAACCGTTTTTACCCAGTAGTATTGCTGTTTCCCTTTTACGTAGTTCTTGATATACGCGACCACCGGTTTTTTGTTTAAAAGGTTTTCCCAGATATATTTGAATATGGTCCTTGGCATATCAGGGTGCCTGATTATATTGTGGGGCTGGCCGTAAAGTTCATCTTTGGGATATTCCGATACTTCACTGAAAGTATTGTTCACGTAAATTATTGTCCCTTTGTTATCTGTAGAACTTACTATAAGATCCCTCTCACCCAGTATTTTTTCAGTTTCCATTTTCACTTTCCTTTTGTGTGATTTTATATTCTATTAGTTTTTGTATATCAAAGATCAAAGCTATCTCACCGTTGCCCAGAATCGTTCCCCCGGAGATGCCGGAGATATTTTCAAAAAGTTCCCCCAAAGGCTTGATAACCGTCTGGAATTCTCCGTGCAGCTCATCTACTTTTAGTCCTACCCGGGATTTACCGTATTTTACGATCACTACGTTCTGCCTGCTTTTGGCTTCTTCCCCATGCTCGAAGTGTTCGGCTATATCCAGTATAGGCAGTATGTTGGAGCGAAGGGAGATATATCCGTTCTTTGCCATCTGTTCTTTGAGCTCTTTTGTAAGCTCGATGCACTCCTGGATATGGTCGATGGGGATTATATATTTTGATTCGCCGCTTTGCACCAGGAATCCGTCGATGATGGCCAAGGTCAAAGGCAGCCTTACTGTTATGGTCGTCCCGAATCCAAATTTGCTGTCGATATCCACGGTTCCCCTCAAATCCTGGATATTCCTCTTTACTACGTCCATACCGACGCCTCTGCCCGAGATATCGGTAACTTCGCTTGCTGTCGAGAAACCGGGAGCCAGAATAAGGTTGAATATTTCGCTTTCAGAGAGTTTCGCATTTGCTTCTACAAGGTTTTTCTCAACAGCCTTGTTAAAGATGATATCCTTGTCTATGCCTGCGCCGTCGTCGATTATCTGGATCACTATGGTCCCTGCGTCCGGGTATGCCTTAAGGGTAATGTTACCTTTAGGCTTTTTCCCTTTTTTTTCTCTTTCCAAAGGGGTTTCGATACCGTGGTCTACGGAGTTTCTAAGCATATGAACAAGCGGATCGGAGATCTTTTCTATTACCGTTTTATCAAGTTCGGTTTCCCCTCCTATTATCTGGAAGCTTATCTCTTTGTTGAGTTTTTTGGCACTGTCTGTTACTATTCTTCGAAGTTTGGCCAAAGAGTCTCCCACCTGTACCATTCGGATGTTCATTATCCCGTTTCTTACCTCTTCAAGCATCTCCGACATAACTGCGACAGCTTCTTCGAGTTCTGTATTGTTAGAATTGTGGGTATGGCGGCTTATTTTTGCATTTGCGATAACCATCTCGCTTATTTGGTTGATAAGTTTGTCAACTTTTAATGAATCAACTTTAAGGGTGAAACTGCTGCTTAAAGTATCTTTTGGCAACACCTCTTTTTTTATCCCTTTTTTTGCTTTTTTGAAGACCCTGAATGTTTTTTCGGTTTTTTCCACCTCATTAATTTCTGTTTCCTCTTCCTGCGTACTTTTTTTAGTGGATTCGTTTTCAACGAGGCTTACTTTTAGCTCTATATCTTCCTGTACGAACTCAAAAGCTTCTATGATCTCTGTTTTTGGTTCGTCTGTTTCATACATGATAAGCAGTTTGATATATGAATTAAGGGGATCTATTTCGTCAATAGGGGGTATAAGCTCGTCGATAAGTTTAACCTCTCCAACTTCTCCTATTGCATCCAGGTATTTTATGATGGAGATTATATCCATCCCCGATCTGAAAAATTCATCTTTTAGGGCAAGTTCGATTTTATAGCTTTTGTTTTCCCCGTCATTTTCCGTTTCGAAGGAAGCTTCAATCTTTTCTTCCTGTTCGTTCGGTGACTTTTCCAGAAAATCGGATATAAGCCCAAGAAGATACTCATGGTGCTGAAGCTGCTCTTCATCCATCTCATTGTCTTTTGTATATATATCGATCAGGACTTTCGAGTGGTCGTTGATAAGAAGGAAGGTATCTACCATATCCCGGGTAAGCCTTATTTTACCGTTTCTTATCTCATCAAGAAGGTTTTCCGCCGCATGGGCAAATTCAACGATCTTTTCATAGTTGAAGATACCTGCATTTCCTTTCATGGTATGCATAGCACGGAAAAGTTTGTCAATCATCTCCTTATCTATATCATCCAGGGATATCTCCGAGATATCAAGCAGGGTGGATTCCATTATGGATAACTGTTCATCCATATCTTCCAAAAACAGTTGAAGTTCTTCGCTCATACAGATATCCCCAGTTGTTCGTTAAGGTTATAGATATTGATCGATTGTTTGATCTGTTCGGAATTCAGGTTTTCCAGTTTTAGTTCTATATTGTTGGCATTACAATATTTTTTCAATGAAATAAGAAGTTGTATATTGCTTAGGTCTATTTTCTCCACACTTTCAAAATCAAGGGTAAATGTATCCCCCTTGTTATCTTTGAGTGTTTCAAGAATGGAGTCGTGGAAGTTTTCGGTCCGGGCAATATTTAGTTCATCGAATGTTATTTTCACAGCTTATCCTAAAAGCTTCATCATAGCCTTGGTAAATGTTTTCTCATTGAACGGCTTAACCATCCAAGCCTTTACTCCAAGAGCTCTTCCTTGCTGTTTTAATTCATCTTTGCTTTCTGTTGTCAGCATAACGATAGGGATAAATTTCAGTTTCTCGTCCTCTTTTATCTTTGCGACCATTTGAAGACCGTCCATAACGGGCATATTAACGTCGCTAAGTATCAGGGAAACATCATTATTCTTTAAAAGCTGATCCAATCCCTCTTGTCCGTTTGAAGCTTCAATTATCTCATAGCCCATTTTCTTTGCGGCTTTTGAAACTACAAGACGGATCATTGACGAGTCATCAACGATTAAAATTTTTTTCATCTTTTCCGATTCCTTTTGGTATAGTTAGATCGATTATACTATAAATTTATTTAAAATATTAAAAATTATTTTTGTATTTATTATTGTTTTGATTTTTCCGGTAAATAGTTGTTTGGTTCATCCGGTTTATATACAACCGGATGATAAGTTTGAGTGGTTTTTTATAAGTATTGAATAAAAAAGTTTATTATTTTGCCAGTTGTTGAGTAACCAGTTCGTTGACAACTTTAGGATTTGCTTTTCCACCTGTAGCTTTTAGTACCTGTCCTACAAAAAAGCCGAAAAGCTTGGTGTTGCCTGCTTTGTATTTCTCAACATTTTCAGGGTTTTTCTCTATTACTTCATCAATGATAGGTAAGATTTCCTCAGGATCACTTATCTGTATAAGTCCTTTTTCATCAACAATTTGTTTAGGGTCTTTTCCTGATTGAACCATATCTTCAAAAACCTGTTTTGCGATTTTTGTTGATATGGTTTCTTCATCTATCATTTTTACAAGCTGGGCAATTTGTCCTGCGGTAAATTTCAGTTCGCTTGATTCTTTCTCTTTTAGCTCCCTTGCTACTTCATTTGCCACGATATTTGCCAAATTTACAGGGCTGTTTAGGGCAGATAAAGTTTTTTCGTAAAAAGTTGAGAGTTTTTCATCTCGGGCTAAAATATCGGCAACCATATTATTTAGTTTAAGCTCTTTGGTATATTTTTCATATAGTGCCTGCTGTGTTCCGTTCATAGGTGCAGCTTCACCCTCTATTTGGACTTTTTTCTCTACAGGTTTTCTTTCTGCTTTTTTTGAATTATCTGTTGATTTTTCTTTTTTGCCCCATGAATCTTTTAATCCTACGATTTTATTAAATACGGGATTTTCATCAGTATAATCAATAGGATCGGCATAGAAATATCCCTCTCTTTCAAACTGGAATCTTTCATCGATCTTTTCAGTTGTAACGGCAGGCTCGATAAGTGCATTTTTAATTATTTTTAAAGAGTCTGGGTTTAGATCCTCCAAGCTTTCAGGGGATTCATTTTTATAAAGCCTGTCGTAAAGTCTTACTTCGATATTCTTTGCGCTGTTCTTTTCAACCCACTGGATGGCACTTTTTACTTTTATACCGCTTGTATCATGTCCGCTTTTTGAGTCAGGGTGATATTGGGCGATTATCTCCGTAATATTTCCTTCATTGTCTTTTATGATCTCTTTACAGCTTATAATATATGCATGCCTTAATCTTACGCTTTGATCCAAGGTTAGACGGTTATATCCTTTAGGGGGATTTTCGCTGAAATCTTCACGATTTATATAGATCTCTTTTGAAAAAGGGATTTTCCTTGATCCCTCTTTGGGGACATCGTGGGGATAATATGAACCTTCGATCTCTTCATTGCCTTCATAGTTTTCTATAGTTACTTTTAAAGGATCAAGTACACACATAACCCTTGGTACTTTTTTATTTAGATCATCCCTTATACAAAACTCTAGCTGCGATACGTCAACTGTAGAGTTTGCTTTTGCCACACCGATCTGGTGGCAGAAATTTAGTATAGACTCTTTTGTATATCCTCTTCTTTTGTATCCGGCGATAGTAGGCATCCTTGGGTCATCCCAACCCCTTACATAATTGCCGTTCACAAGTTCCAGAAGTTTACGTTTGCTCATAACCGTATAGTTGATTCCAAGTCTTGCAAACTCATGTTGATATGGTCTTGGAGGCTGCAGATTTAAAGTATCCAGCACCCAGTCGTAAATATCACGGTTGTTTTCAAACTCCAAGGTACAAATAGAGTGTGTCACCCCTTCGATATAGTCAGACAAACAGTGGGCAAAATCATACATAGGATAGACGCACCATTTATCACCTGCTCTAAAATGGTGGGCATGACGGATCCTGTATAAAAGAGGATCCCTCATTTTCATATTCGCTGCAGCCATATCTATTTTGGCTCTTAGAACATGTTCCCCGTCTTTAAATTCACCGTTTTTCATTTTCTCAAAAAGATCAAGGTTCTCTTCAATGCTTCTATCGGCATATTTACTTCTTTTCCCGGGTTCGGTCAAAGTCCCCCTATATTCCCTTATCTCTTCTTCATTCAAGCTGTCAACATAGGCTTTACCCATTTTTATAAGCTCAACTGCATAATCATAGATTTTAGGGAAATAGTCGGAGGTATAATTAACTTCACTGCCCCAGTCAAATCCAAGCCATTTTACGGCATCTTTCAATGCTTCAACATATTTGGTATCTTCAGTCGTGGGGTTCGTATCATCCATTCTAAGATTACAATGCCCGTTATAATCTCTGGCAATTCCAAAATTCAATGCAATAGATTTTGCATGTCCTATATGGGGGAAACCGTTTGGTTCAGGAGGGAATCTTGTAACGATATTTTCGTATTTACCGTTTTTTAGATCCTCTTCAACTTTTAAACGTAAAAAATCTTTGTTTTCACTCATTTTTATTCAACCTTGAATTATTTGTAATATTTTTAATTATCTCTATTTTTGATATGTATTTTATCTAATTAGTGCTTTTAAAATTTCTATAGTATTTTTGAAAAAAGCGATCCTAAAAAGATCTCTAAAAATTGTAAAGCAAATATCAAAATAAGCGGTGCCATATCCATCCCGCCAAATACCGTAGGTATATATCTTCTAACAAAGGCATATGCAGGTTCTGTAAGTCTGTAAAGCATCTGCACGATCGGATTATATGGATCCGGCTGTACCCATGAAAGTATGGCAGCAATTATAATAACCCATTTATACAGTGAAATAATACTTATAAGCAATGTTGCAAAAGCAACGATCAGTGAATCTATCATTTAATGATCTCCCCTAAATAGTTTTTTATATACGGATAAATATCTTCAAGGTTTTGAGGCTCTTTTGATCCCGTGATTGAGAAATCCAGGACTTTTGAAAGTACAGGTTCTTGAAGCTCTGTCTGCTTTAAAATATACTCTTGAAGTTCTTTAAGGTCTTCAAAGTAGGGTGCATTTTGCAGGCAATCTCTTAACTGATTGAACTCTTCTGTAAACTCTTCGAAGTTTCCTTTTTGAGAAAATATCATATCGATCTTTTCTTTGATCTCATTTATCGTATTACAATCTTTTAGATATACTTTTGCTAACTTTCCTATATCCGTATCGGCATATCCCAAAATCTTGGAAAGCCTCATATCATCTAAAGTTTCCAGGTACTTTTTATTAATAGAGTTTAGTTTTTCCTTGTCAAAAGTTACTTCGTCTTTGGAAAGATTTTTTATATCAAACCATTTTATCGCTTCTTCGATGGTAAATATCTCGTTGGGAGCATTAAACCCTAATAGTACAAGGTAATTGGCAATAGCTGATGGCAGATAACCTTCATCTATAAGTGATTGTACCGTCACATCACGATTTTTGATTTTTGGAAGGTCTATATAGTTTATCTTTTTTTCATACCCCAAAGAGTGCATTATATGAAGGTGTCTTGCCGTATCTAAAAACTGATCCTGGTCTTGTATAACCGTAGAGATATCATAAAGCATATCATCAACACCGGAAGCAAAGTCTGATGTGGGTGTTTTATCATGGTTTAAGATCGTGAAACTGTCTATATCAGAAGGTGTAAAAGTGATCTGCCCTTTAAAAGGAAGGTCGAACTTTATATCACTTGAAGGCTTTTTTATCCTTACGACAAAAGGGGCATTACAGTGAAATTTTGTTTCATCACTTATAGTTTCACAAAAACCGCTGTAAGAGTAGGGTTTCCCTTCCTTTATCGCTTTTTGCCTGTCCTGCTCCAATGCTTCTTCACTGCAAAAGCAGTTAAAGGCTTTTTTATCCAAAAGAAGTTTCATGGCCATACCTGTATGGTATTTTATATTTTCACTTTGTGCAACGACCCTTGCATATTCAATTCCGAAAAGATTTAACAGCTCGATTAGTTCTTTTTCTTTTTTATTCTCTTTTGAATTTTTATCTTTATTTACATCATCTATTCTTATTAACAGTTCTTCATTTTCCTGTTTTGAAAGTATAAAATTGAATAAGGCAATCCGAAGATTGCCGATAGTCAAGTTTTTTTCAGGATTTTGTGCAAATCTCAACAAGTACTTATCCTTTTTAATTTATTTTGTAACTATACTGAAAGATAATTGGTTTATCTCTTTGTGCGATTTTATAAAATCGTTCAACTCTTTTAATGAGAGCTTTTCTATTTTTTCAAGCTCTTTTTTCGGATAATCAAGGGGCAGTCCTTTGTAGTAAAGGGTAAAGCTTCTGTTAAGCCTTTGGGAGAAAGTCTCTGTTCTAAGTGGCTCGCTTCCGGAGAGGAATTTTTTAGCGGCTTTTAATTCCTCTTTTGTAACGCCGTTTTCAACGAACTCTTTTACGATATCCTCGACCATCTGTTTTGCTTTCTGGGTATTTTCCAGTTTTGTCTGCAGGTACCCTGTAAAGTGGGAATGGGATTTTTTATTGATTATATAACCGTATGCACTGTATGCAAGGCCGTTCTTTACCCTTATCTCTTCCATAAGACGGCTTCCAAAACCGCTTCCCCCTAAGATAAACGAAGCTACCTTCGCCTTATAATTGTCAGGGCTGTCTACCTCAAGATCAAAAGGGCTTGCAAAGTAAATATACGATTGCTGCGTATCTTTGATTATCTCTTTGTTCTGGGATTCTTTTGTTATCTCTATTCTTTTTACCGGCAGGGCAGGGTGTTTGTGGAAATTTGAAAGAAGCGGCTTTATCTCCTCTTTGAAATCTTTATATACAAGGTCACCGCCTACTGCGATGATCAGGTTGTCCAGATTGAATATCTTGTTTATATTCTCTTTAATATCGTTTAGAGTTATCTTTTCCA
Organism: Arcobacteraceae bacterium; assembly: GCA_963677515.1. Taxonomy (GTDB): domain Bacteria; phylum Campylobacterota; class Campylobacteria; order Campylobacterales; family Arcobacteraceae; genus JAIOSF01. The sequence continues at coordinate 302,165 of OY781963.1, forward strand.
GGCTTTCTTTTGTCCCGGAAGCCGGAAATTCCAAAGCGGTATCTTTATAGATTATGCTTTTTAATCCGTTTGAAGCTACAAAGTCAAAATCATTCTCTTTTTGTTCAAGCTTGCTTAACTGAAGTGTCTTTACTTTTTGCAAGGTTTCTTCACTTATATTAGGGTCTTTTAAAAGTTCCTCTAGATATCCCAGGGCTTTTTTATATTCCTCTTTCAGGCAGCTTATTTCTATAACAAAGGTTTCAAAACCGCTGTTTGCGCTTATGGAGATGGCATCATTTTCCAGCTTTCTTGCAAACTTTACTGCACCTTCGCTTAAGGTACCTTCATTTAATATCTTAGCGCTAAGGTTGGTAAGACCCGGATTCTCTTTATCGTTTATATATCCGCTGTTTTGAAAGATCAGCTGCAGATTGAATATAGGCAGTGTCCGGTGTTTCTCATAAATTGCGGGGATCTTAGCCCCGTCGTATGAGATGCTTTTAATGGTAGCTCCCATTAATAATCCTTGTAATAAAATATTTAGTATTAAAAAGTTTTTAATAAAATCTTTCCAAGATTTCATATGCAGTGTTCCTTTTTGCAGGATATTCACCCACATCTTTGATAAGGTTTATCATCTCGTTCTGGTTCATGCTGTTCGTAGCCCCCGCAGCGCTTACGACATTTTCTTCCATCATGGTGCTTCCCAGATCATTTGCACCGAATTTAAGTGCCATCTGACCTATATAGCTTCCCTGTGTTACCCAGGAACTTTGGATATTGGGGAAGTTGTCAAGGTAAAGTCTTGCTACGGCTAAAAGCCTTAAATACCTGTTTGAACTTTGGGGAGGGATATTCGGCAGTTCTTCGGCAAGTTTTGTATGTGAAGACTGGAAGCTCCACATAATAAATGCCCGAAATCCTCCCGTCTCGTCCTGAAGCTGCCTTATCTTGTCCCAGTGGTCTATTATCTGTTCATCCGTCTCAACGGTTCCGAACATCATTGTAGCCGTTGATTTTACACCTATTTTATGTGCCTGCCTGTGGACATCGATCCAGTCTTTTGTATCCAGTTTTTTAGGGGCTATTATATCCCTTACGTCATCGTTTAGTATTTCAGCTCCGGCTCCAGGTATTGAAGAGAGACCTTTTGCCTTTAATCTCTCAAGAACCTCTTTATAGCTTATTTTTGATATTCTTGAAATATAATCAATCTCGATCGCGCTGAAGCCGTGTATGGTTATTGACGGGTATTTTTTATGTATATGCTCTATAAGGTCTTCGTAAAAATCAATTTTTAGTTTTGGGTGTACACCCCCTTGGAACAGGATCTGTGTTCCACCTATTTCTAAAAGCTCGTCGATCTTTTTATCGATCTCTTCATATGTAAGTATATAAGCGTCTTCATCTTTTGCATGTCTGTAGAAGGCGCAGAACTTACAGTCCACCCAGCAGATATTCGTGTAGTTGATATTTCGATCAACTACGAAAGTCGTTACTTTTTCCGGGTGAAGCTGTGCTTTTCTTTTGCTTGCCATTTCACTTAAGTCCAGCAAAGAAGCATTTCTTATTAGATCAAGGGCTTCTTCGTTGGATATTCTTTTAAATGTTTCTTTCATAATTTTATTCATTTCTTGACCTAGAACTGGCTTCCCATATTAAACTCAAAACTTGATGTTCTGTCTCCCGGTTCATCGTCCAGTGCTTGTGAGAATATGAATTGTATAGGTCCTACAGGTGAGTTCCATGATATAAGGGCTCCCGCACCTGAACGTTTATAATCCTCATCTATCGTATTCCCGTTTGTATCGACAGCCGTTCCGTCACCTTTGATCATCCCGTAATCGTAGAATAACGCCCATCTCATTTTTGCGCTTGGCAGAAGCGGGAAGCTAAGTTCTATACTGTTTACGAACATTTGATCCAGAGGAACCCTGCTGTTTGAAGGCTGGAAAGCGTAACTTTCGTATCCTCTTAGGTTTTTTGGGCCACCCATATAGAAACTTTTACCTACAGGTATATATCCGTTGTCGGTCAGGTATTTGATCTGGTTTTTATATCTGAATATAACGTCGTAATCAAGGATATCTTCAAGTCCGTAGAAATATTTGAAATACGCAGAGCTTTCTATATACTCAGCATCTCCTCCAACACCTGCGTATTTTATGCTTGCTCCAGTACTGATACCTTCCCTTGGTAAAAGGTAATCGTCGGTATTGTTAAAGCTTATATACGGTGTTAACGCACTTGTAATATATGTATCATTTGATGCTGCATCATATTCATATGAAACATCTGCATCAGATATCTCATAATTTATCCCGGCTCTTGTATATCTACCGATACCTCTTCCTACTCCTACTAACAGTCCCATCTCTTTAATATTTTTGGTTCCTGAATTAAGATCGGTTGTTGTGATTTCTGAATCATCGTTATAAGCTTTGATAGTACCGCTGTATTCGCTGTCCCTTATGGCAGGATTTGTCAAAGTAAGGGCAAAATCTGATCTTCTTTTTGAATAGTCTACTGAAAAACCAAGCTCCAAACCGCTTCCGAAGATATTCCTGTCGCTGATCGAGGCATTAACCATCCATCCTTCGTAGCTTCCGTATCCACCACCGACGATAAGGTTACCCGTAGGTGCTTCCGTTACATTTACGATAAGGTTCATTTTATCGCTTGAGACTCTCTCTTTTTGTATCTCGACATTTTCAAAATAACCTGTTCTGTTTAGTTTATTGATAGAGTCTTTAAAGTCTGTAAGGTTGAAAAGGTCACCCGGTGCCAGGTAAACATCCCTTCTTATTACCCTGTCAAGAGTTCTTGTGTTTCCGGAGATTATCACGTCGTTTATATAAACCATGTCTCCAGGGATCACGTTGTAGATCAGGTCTGCCGTATTTGTACCTTCTATTTTTCTAACATCGTATCTTACTTCAGTAAAGGCATAACCTTTATTTGCAACCTGGGTTTTTATATATTCCTGATCTTTTCTTATTTTTTCAATATTAAAGATCTTTCCTTTTTTTACTTTCATCTCTTCGTAAAGTTTTTTAGGATCGGCTATGGTTTCGTCCACATATATCAATACGTCGTTGATAGAGTATTGCTCACCTTCGGTGATACTGTACTGGACTTCCGCAGTGTTTGTATTGAAATCTACTTTTGAGAATGCAGGTTTGACCTTAGCGTCTATAAATCCGTTTTGTAAATAAAGGTCTCTTATCCTGTGGCTGTCGTATTCAAGCTGCTCAAAGTTCATCTCACCGTCGTTTTGCCCGAAGAACCATGTAAAACAACAGTCTTCCTCTTTATTTGCGATAACTGGTTCAAAGTCGCTTTCGCTTAATGCCTTTGCACCAAGGTATTTTACTTTTTTGATTATGATCTCGTTACCCTTGTTGACCTCAAATTTCACGGCAACCTTTGAATCGTCTATATGTGTTGTTTCTATCTCTACGACACTGTTAAAGTAACCCTCTTTTTCTATATACTCAAGAAGGGCTTTTTTTGCGTTGTTTATTTTTTCCTGGGTGAACATCGTACCTTTTTTAAGGTTCATGAAGTTATAGATAGTCTCAAGGTCTTCTTCCCTTGTTTTATAACCTGTTATTTCTAATTGAACGATGAAAGGTTTTTCCTTGAAATTAAAAACAATATCGTCACCGTTTTTGGAAACGGTAATATCGTTAAAATAGTTAAAGTTGTAAAAATCCTTGATCGCTTTATTGATCTGCTCTTCAGTGATCTCTTTTTTCCCGTCAAGCTTTAATGTATCCAATGCAATATTACTTGAGATCTGGGTAAGACCCTCAAATTTAATATTGTCAAATTTATAAACCTCAGATGAAAAAGACAAAGTTGCAATAGAAGATAAAAGTAGTAGAGTTCTTTTCACATAAGTCCTTAATAGTGTTTTTGGGTAGTAGTATATTTAATTTATAATTATAAAGTCTTTAAGCTTTAGACAGATTATGAAAGTCTGTCTATATAACTTTTGTAGCCGTAATCTCTTACTACTTCCATAGTGCCGTCTTTCCTTTTTATGGCGATGCTTGGAAGGTTTATACCGTTAAAAGTGGTGGTCTTTACCATCGTATAATGGATCATATCCTCCAAAATGATTCTGTCTCCTGTCTGAAGCGGTTCGTCAAAAGAGTATTCCCCTATAATATCTCCCGCTAAGCAGGTATTCCCTCCAAGGCGGTAGCTGTATTCTTTTTCGTGGGGCAGTCCGCTTTCTCTTATATCTGGTCTGTAGGGCATTGCCAGGGTATCTGGCATATGGCACTCCGCGCTTGTGTCAAGTATGGCTATATCTATTTCGTTGTGTACGATATCAAGAACCGTAGCTTCAAGATAACCTGTCTGCCAGCCTACCGCTTCGCCCGGTTCCAGGTATACTTTAAGGTGTGGGTATTGTTTTTTAAACTCTTTTAAAAGATTGATCAGTCCCTGCACGTCATAATCTTCCCTTGTAATATGGTGTCCCCCTCCGAAGTTTACCCATTTCAGTCGGTCAAAATATTGGGAGAAGTTTTCCTCGAACATCCCAAGAGCCCCCTCAAGGGCATCCACGTTCTGTTCGCAAAGGGCATGGAAATGAAGTCCCTCAATGGTATCAAAAAGCTCTTCAAAAGATCTAAGTCCCTTGTCAAACTCGGCTTTTGTTATCCCAAGCCGGCTGTATGTACCACAGGGGTTGTACAGGTCGACCTCCACGCTTGAGTATTCGGGATTTATCCTAAGTCCCAGGGAGTTGTGGGGTTTGGTTCTGTCTTTATAGGTCTTTAACTGGTTAAAGGAGTTAAAGACGATATGATTTGATATATCGCTTATCTTGTCAAACTCATTCGGCTTGAAAGCAGGGGAGTATGTATGAACCTCGCCTTTAAATTTTTCATGGGCCAGTATCGCTTCATTCAGCCCGCTTGCACAGCACCCTTTGAGGTACTGTTTACACAGATCAAAAGTGGAATACATGGCAAATCCCTTTAATGCCAAAAGGATGTTCACGTCCGCTTCATCCTGTACTTTTTTCAAAAGCTTAAGGTTTTTTTCCAGTAACTCTTCTTCACAGACATAACATGGTGAGGGTAGGGTATTCAAGGTAGATTCCTTATATTAAAATTTAAGGAAATTATAGCAAATAGTGGTTAAAACAAATATAGTTTATTCGGGTAAATTGATACTTAATATAAATGAAAAGGGGAATTTAGAGCATATCTTTGAACTGATCCCTTATTTCAAGGAAGCTTTCAATATTTTCAAAGAATATCTCCACAAGTCTTGGGTCAAAGTGTTTCCCTTTCTCTTCTTCGAAAAGCCTGAATATCCTTTCGTCGTCCCAGGCTTTTTTATAACACCTGTCGCTTCCCAAGGCGTCAAATACATCGGCAACTGCCGTGATCCTTCCGTAAATATGTATCTGTTCACCTTTTTTACGGTTTGGATATCCAGTGCCGTCCCATTTTTCATGGTGTTCCAAGGCTACTACCGCGGCAGCTTTAAGCAGAGGCCTGTCTGAGACCTTCAGCATATCATACCCTTTTTGGGCGTGGGTCTGCATTATCTCTTTTTCCTCTTCGCTTAAAGGACCCGATTTATTTAGGATTGAGTCGGGGATCGCTACTTTTCCGATATCGTGCATTGGGCTTGCCTGTCTTAGCATCTCCGCTTCACTTTCGTCAAGTCCGTATTTTACGGCCAGGACCTTTGAGTATTCGGCAACCCTTTTTACATGGTTCCCCGTCTCTTTGCTTCGGCTTTCACCTATGGATCCCATATTGAAGATGATCTCCTTTTGTACCTGCTCGATATCTTTTGCATGGGTGATATCCTGCTTTATCACCCTGTATCCTACAAGGCTTCCTTTTTTATTGTATTTTGGGCTGTATTCCTCTTTGAGCCAGTATGAACTGCCGTCTTTTCTTAGGTTTTTGACTTCCTGCTTTAAATATCTGTTTTGCTCAAGTTTTGTTAAAAGGTCCGTAGGCTCCGAAGCCACGTAGGGGATCCTTAAAAAGCAGTAATGCTTTCCTATAAGCTCCTCTTTCGTATATCCGCTGATTTGGCAGAAAAGCTCGCTTGTATCTGTTATCACTCCGTTGATATCTATTTTTGAGAAATTTACATTTTTGTCATAAAGATCGGATAAAGACCTGAAATTGTCTCTTTGGTTGATTGTTACGTAGATATAAGTAATTAAAATAACAGTTAGGAAAAAGATGATCACCCTTATTTGGGATATTTCATTGAAAACAGTTGTAGTTATAAAGATAAAAGAGTTTATAAATAGAAATAAACCAAATAAAATAATTTTTATTCTAAGATTAAATAACTTCATAATTTCACCTTTTCCCTTTCTTGAAAAATATATTTTTAAAAAAATGCCGGATATTATCATCCCTATTCTTAAATTAATATTTATATTTAATAATTTTTTAAAAATTGGTAGAAAATAGAACAAATTTATTATTTAAGGGGAATTTACTGAGGATATAATAAGTAATTGTAATCTAAATGTAATAAAATAATTTTTAATGAATGATTATTCAGATAGTGCCAAAAGATAAAAATATTATCTTTTATGATATGATAATTAAAATATCTTTAGTAAAATAATTTTAAATGCTTAGTTGTATGCATCCCTGCAGTGGTGATCAAGGCCTTTTGTGTATGATTTGTAAACCTGCTCTACCGTTACATGGTTCTCAAACATCATTAATATCTGTCTTAAAAAATTGATGGGGTATTCAACATAATGCCCTTCGTCCCTTTTGTAATACTCTTCGAGTGTTTCATGCATACCGTTATAGATGTCGGGATATTCCTCTTTTAGTCTTTCAAGTTTTTGTGCGGCCTTTTTCAAGGTTGCATCATTGAACTCTCCGCGTTCGTTTATATTCTTTCTTTTTTCGATATATTCTAAAAGGTCTTTTTGGTTTCTGATGTAGTGGGAAAATAGGTCGATAAGTCTCATAGCATACTCCTAAGTAAGTATCATATTGTACAAGTGTAGCATATATTAGTTTATTTTTACAGTTTTGATTTCTTAATCTTACATTTTCTTTATAATGAAGTGTAGCTATTATAGTTTTATTTTCATTTTTTAGAAAAAATGTACAAAACTATTTCTTCTTGTTACTTTATTAAAAAAGTAACAAGAAGAAAAAAGATAGTTTATCTTACCTTTTTATAATATTTGACCACTTTGTTGTAATCTTTTTTAGAAAGTTTTGAAAATTTAATTTTCATTAAAAAACTCATCGTAAGATAAAGTTTCTAATTCCCTTTTATCTAAAAGTTCCAATCTTTTATTTACTTCTTTAATCCAGTTCTGTTCTATATCTTTCTCCATAGGATTTAGACTTTGGTTAAGTAGATCTGCGATAATTACCCTCTTGTTAACAGGTAATTCCAAAGCACTTTCAAGAATCTCATTAATAGACATATCTGATACCTCTTTTTAGGATATTTTAGATTAATTATATTGATATGATAGTTTCTTATCTTACTACTACTTATGAAATAAAAAAAGGCAGGCAATCAGCCTACCTTTCAAAACTAAAAAGTTAAGAATTACACATCCAACTCTATAATTTTCCAAGGAAGTCCTTGGGTCATCAATTCGTCCATATAGCTTTGCGATGCAAACTCTTCTACATTTCTGGCACCTTTTAGATCCCAGGTACCGTTGTAAACCAGCTTAGTCCCTATCATTGCCGGAACTCCCGTAGTGTAGCTAACTGCCTGAGCGGTAGTTTCTCTGTAACACTCCTGGTGGTCGCAGATATTGTAGATGTAATATTTTTTTCTTACGCCGTCTTTTAGACCTTCACAGATACAACCTATATTTGTAAGACCTTTTGTTCTAGGACCCAAAGATGCAGGATCAGGAAGCAATGTTTTTAGGAACTCAATAGGAATGATCTTCTGACCCTGGTGCTCAATAGGCTCGATACCAAGCATACCTACGTTTTGAAGGCAGTTCATATGCTGGATATATGAATCACCGAACGTCATAAAGAATCTGATTCTTTTAAGACCTTTGATATTTTTGGATAAGCTTTCAAGCTCTTCGTGGTATAGAAGGTATGAAGGTTTTACGCCAACTTCAGGATAATCCCAGTCAACTCTTATTTCCAGAGGTTTTGTCTCTATCCATTTCCCGTCTTCCCAGTATCTACCGTTTGCAGATACCTCTCTTAGGTTTATCTCAGGGTTGAAGTTGGTTGCAAAAGGGTATCCGTGATCACCTGCATTACAGTCCATGATATCTATGAACTCGATGGTATCCAGGTAATTCTCTTCTATATATTTTACGAACACACCCGTAACACCCGGGTCAAATCCGCTTCCCAAAAGTGCCGTAAGGTTTTTTGATTCAAAGTTGTCGTTTCTTGCCCACTGCTCTTTGTATTCGAACTTCGCTTCATCAGGATGCTCGTAGTTTGCAGTGTCTATATAGTGTGTGTCTGTAGCGCTGCAGGCATCCATGATGGTTAGATCCTGGTATGGAAGCGCCACGTTTAATACAACTTTTGGGTTAAGTTTATTGATAAGCTCGATTAAAGCAGCCGTATCATCCGCATCTATGGTAGTTACGTCTATATCTACGCCTGTTTTCTCTTTTACCGTTTCTTTGATAACTTCACATTTGCCAATCGTTCTGCTTGCCAGTGTTATCTTTTCAAAAGTATCGATATTCATCGCACATTTAACTGTCGCAACAGTACTTACTCCACCTGCACCGATAATTAAAATACCTTTTTTTTCCATTGATCTTTCCTAAAATAAATTTTGGAAATTCTACCATATTTTTACAAAAAAATATGGCAGGTTCGGTTACAAAAATGAAAAAGCTATTTTTTTCTGGCTTTAAGATATGCCCGTTTGGGGGCAGGATAGCCTTCTACCGTTTTGGTAGGATCATTGGGATCAAGGAAGTGGTCAAGGCTTTGTTCAAACGTCCAGGGGGTAACCCTTTGTTCCGTATTGTCGGTCGTTGTTATCTCGATCAGTTCAATATCTGTAAAGCCCGCTCTATTGAGCCAGTTTTTAAAGCAGTTTACCGTAGGGATGAAATAGATATTAGGTATCTTTGCATATCTTTCGTGGGGAGTGAGGGAAACTTCATCTTCCCCGTCTATCATAAAGCTGTCCACTATTATCTCGCCGCCTGGGTTTAAAGCTCTGTATAAAGATTTTAAAGAGCTTATAGGGTCGCTTCTGTGGTAAAGAACACCCAGCATAAAGATAAAATCGAATTTGTGTTCGTAAAACTCCAGGTGCTCCACACCTAAAAGCTCGAACCTTATATCGCTTTTTACAAAATGGTTAACTATATCGAACTGTATATTAAAGTGGGGTGCCGGGTCAAAACCTACAAGCCTTTTGGGCTTGTCCTCAAGCATCCTGAACATATAGTAACCGTTGTTGCACCCGACATCTGCCACGATTTTGTCTTTTAGGTTAAAGTGGGGTCTTAAAAGGTTGTATTTTTTATTGCTCTGCCATTCGCTGTCTATATCAAGGCCCGCCAGGCTGAAAGGACCTTTTCTCCAGGGGATCAGCACCTTTGCATTATCTTCAAGGATCTTGAGCTCTTCTTTGTTTAAAGAGTCCTTATCCCCTGCCGTTATCCAGTCCTGCAGCTTGATATCCATATGGGAAGTATCTATTTCCCTGATATTTTCCAATGCTTGGATCATAGGTTTGATGTTTTTCCATTCAAACCATTTTTTTCGTTCTTCTCTTATCTCGTTTAAATTCATAAGCGGATTTTACCATTTATTTCTTTATATGTTTTAAAAATCAGCTTTCCATTTTCCCGATCGCGCACGAAACGAAACTTTTTGCCTTTGCATTTACATTCTGCAAAGTTGAAAGTTCGTCGCTTGAGAGGGGATATCCTATGGATCTTAGTTTTGTTTTGAGTTTTTCTTCATCTACCTCTTCAGCTTCGATGGTTATTCTTCTTGGCATGGTCTCAAGGTCTACTTCAACCTCCCCGAAATCATCAAGAAGGGCTTTTTTCAAGGTGTTTGCACAACCGCCGCATTTTACGTTTTCAACTTCGAACAGATGTTTCATAAGGACCCCTTTACAGTTTATATATAATAGAAAGTAATATTATAACATAAAGTCCAACGGTCAGGTGCTTGTATGATTTTAAATTGATCATGTTTTTCACTTTTATACCGTAATAAACCCCGACCATGGAGGAAAGGCCTATTATGGCACCCTCGTAATAAAGCATATGGCCGCTTAGGCTGTGGCTGATAAAACCTGCTATGGAGCTGAATATTACGAAAAAAAGCCCCAAAGAGGAAGCGTCTTTGAGGTTATAATACATATACCCCGCAAGTATCGGGGTGAGCATAACAGATCCACCCACGCCTATACTCATGGCTATCATACCGATTACCGCACCTATTAGTATAAGCACCAGTTTATTTTTTGATGCTCTTTGCTGTACTGGATCTGCTGAGGAGAAGATTATCCTGTAAAGGGTAAAGATTATTACCAGCAGGAAGATATATTTAAGATATATGGAGTCTATAACAGAAACGATAATACCGCTCAGGCTTCCCCCAAGAAATCCCCCAAATCCTATGATAAGGCCGTCTTTAAGGATAGCGGTGTTTTTTTTGAAGTTCAGGAAGCTTCCGTATGTGGAACTGAATACCATCTGCATAATGGAGATCGCAACGGCATTTTTCATCTCAAATCCAGCAAGAAGAAGCATCGGCACAAGGATAGTACCTCCTCCGACCCCGAAGAATCCCGAAACGAACCCGGTCACGACCCCAAGGAGTATCAAGATCTCCAAAACTACTCTTTTTTCATTGCGTTGATAAAGTTCTCGTAGATCTTTTCCAGTTCTTTATCTTCGTTTGATACGTCTATTCCGTCATGCTCTTTTACGGCATGTTCCAGAACGGCCACCCTTTTTAAAAGATAATCGAACATCTCTTTTGATACGTCGGGAAGATCGTTGTGGTCCAACTGCCCCATATCGCTGCAGTCTTCATCTTTTCTTTTTACTATTCTAGCGGGAACTCCCACTGCGGTGGAACTGCACGGGACATCTTTTATAACTACGGAATTAGCACCTATTTTACTGTTTTTCCCCACGGTGATGTTTCCCAGGATCTTTGCTCCGCTTCCGATTACCGTGTGGGATTTTACCGTAGGGTGCCTTTTGCCGCTGTTTAGGCTGACCCCGCCTAAAGTCACCCCCTGGTAGATAAGCACGTCGTCGTGGATCTCCGAGGTTTCCCCTATGACCACGCCGAAGCCGTGGTCTATAAATACCCTTCTTCCTATGGTAGCTGCAGGGTGTATATCTATATTTGTAAAGAACTGGCTTATGCCGCTTATGGCCCTTGCCAGGGATTTCCATCCTTTTTTATACAATCTGTTGGCGATCCTGTAGTTAACTATCGCCCAGATCCCGGGATAATTGAAAAAAAGTTCAAAACTAGAGTGTAAAGCAGGATCGTTTTTTTTAGGAACGCTGAAATCCTCTTTTATTAAACTCCATAATGACATATCAATTGATCCCTTGCATGTTTATTGATTTCAGATAACTGTTGTCGTTTATATATTTGATGATTTTCCCCTTAAGAAGTTCGTTGTCTGTTTTGTTTAATAGATTATCAAGCACGATATCCGAATCATAATCCAGGTCGTCAAAGATATCCTTGATGCTCTGGGACTGGATAAAGTTCTCGAATCTCATCTCGCCCTCTTCAAATACTACGTTTACCTGTGAAGGGGAACTGAACAGGTTATGCTTCATCCCCAGGGTATCCTGGTATGCTCCCACTAAAAAGAACCCGATAAAATACTCCTCTTCCCTTAGATCCACATCATGCAGATAAAGGGGCTTGTTGGATTTAAAAGGTATCTCCCCGTCACTGTCGCAGGTTATATCCCAGATATTTGCACTTCTTGTTCCCTTCTGGTCAAGATGGGTAATAGGCATGATCGGGAACTGCTGGTCGATACCCCAAAAATCGGGCAGGGACTGGAAGATCGAGAAGTTCAGCAGGTATTTTTCCTGTATCTTGTTATCAAGAAGTTTTAGCTCTTTATCTTTGTCCTGGACCTTTAACCTGATCGCTTTTTTGATGATCAGATGGGTTAGAACCTCTGCATTGCTTCTGTCGATCAGGTCAACGTAACCAAGGTCAAAAAGGGTAAGTATCGATTCCAGATGCTCCAGACTGTCGTGCATATACTCTTTTGCGTTCTCTTTTTTAATATCTTTGTATAACGAGTAAAGCTCCTCTATTATAGGAGGGTTCATATCTTTAAGCTTTATGTTCGATTCGTTGTATTCACTTGAGAAAAGCTCCAGCGTAGGTGTGACGAGCACGCTTCCCGGGGCACTTATGAATCTTCCCGATTCCGTATAGATATTAGGCTGTTCAACGAAGTTCTTGGTTGCGATATCCTTAAGTGTAAAGATAACGTCACTTGCGAACTCTTTCAGGCTGTAAAGGGTTGTTTTCTCATATTGTGAGTATTCAAGGGACAAGCCTCCGCCTATATTGATGGAGTCAAGCTTGTCCGCACCCATTTTTTTCAGCTCTACGTATATATGTCCCGATTCTTTCAAGGCTTTTTTTAATGGACCTATGGTACTCATTGCCGAACCTATGTGGAAATGGATCATTTTCAAAGAGTCCGTAAGGTTGTTCTCTTTTAGTATCTCCAAAGCGTTTATGATCTCCAATGAGCTTAACCCGAACTTCGAGTTGATCCCTCCACTTTTTGCCCATGTACCGCTTCCTTGACTGTGAAGCCTTACCCTAAGCCCTATGTTAGGGCATGGAAGCTTCAGCTCTTTATGTACATCGATGATCGTTTGCAGCTCATTTATACCTTCAATGGTAACCGTGATATCATGCCCCTGGTCTTTTGCGATGAAACCTAGTGTTATCATCTCTTTGTCTTTAAAACCGTTTACGGTAATAGGCGCGTTTTTATTGTTATATGCCATTGCAAGCATAAGCTCTGCCTTGCTTCCTGCTTCCAGTCCGTAGTTCAGGTTCTTGCTGTCTTTTAACATTGGAAGCACGTAATTTGGAAACTGGTTTACCTTCAGCGGAAATACAGCAAAAAACGAAGAGTCGTAATTATAGTCTTTTATAGCATCGTTAAAAGTGCTGTAAAGTTTCTCTATCTGTTTTTTTGTAATATGCGGGAACCTTAATATTAAAGGCCCTGTCGTACCCTCTTGTCTTATTTTTTCAATAATCTCTAATAAAGACGGGTTCTTTTGATGGTTCAGCTTAACCAAACCGTTTTCGATAATAAAGTTATCGTCACCCCATATATCAATACCGTAATTATTCAATCTCGATCCTAAATTTGAATTATAGTTAAGAAAGCGATTATATCCAAACTATTATTAAGAGATTGGCACTTCCCATATAGAAAAATTAAAATTACAGTTTGTAATCCTGATTTAATCCTATATACCAAATTTGAATACTATAATTGATAGATTAAAGTTTAAATATAAAAAGCGGCTTGGTAAGGTAAACTATATGGATATCCGTGATGCAGATTTATTTCTGGAAAAACATTTTAACAGCGTAAGCAGGATCATACTTGACAGGCAGGATCCCGTAACGGGCCTGCTGCCCGCAAGTACGGCAGTTAACGCCCACGGCGATTATACCGATGCGTGGGTCAGGGACAACGTGTACAGTATACTCTGCGTCTGGGGACTTGCCCTTTCCTATAAAAAACACAGGCCGGATCACCACAGGACACACCTGCTTACCCAAAGCACGGTCAAGCTTATGAGGGGACTGCTTGGGGCAATGATGAGGCAGTCAGGCAAGGTGGAAGCTTTCAAATACAGCCTGAACCCCTCAGATGCCCTCCATGCCAAATACGGTACGAACAGCGCCCTTCCGGTAGTCGGCGACAACGAGTGGGGGCACCTCCAGCTTGATGCCACCTCTTTGTTCTTGCTGAAACTTGCCCAGATGACGGCTTCAGGGCTCGTGATCATATATACCCTTGACGAAGTTGATTTTATCCAGAACCTTGTCCATTACATAAGCAGGACATACTGCTGCAGCGATTACGGAATATGGGAGCGGGGAAACAAGATAAACATGGGAACGCCCGAGATAAACGGCAGTTCCGTAGGGATGGCAAAAGCTGCGTTAGAGGCACTGGACGGTTTCAACCTGTTCGGCAATGTTTCTTGCAACGAAGCGGTTATACATGTGATATCCAACGATATAGCAAGATCAAGGTTTACCCTTCAGGGGCTGCTTCCAAGGGAATCGAACTCGAAAGAAACGGACGCTGCTCTTCTTAGCATCATAGGATATCCCGCATATGCGGTGGAGGATGAAGAGCTTGTGAACCTTACAAGGAACAGGATCCTTGAAAAGCTTTGCGGAAACTACGGATGCAAAAGGTTCCTGCGCGACGGGCACCAAAGCTGCCTGGAAGACGAGAACAGGCTTTATTACGAACCTTACGAGCTTAAGATGTTCGAAAACATCGAATCCCAGTGGCCCTTGTTCTTTACCTATCTTTTACTTGATTCCTTACTAAGGGGGGATAAAGTAGAGGCGGAAAAATGGAATGAAAAACTAAAGCCTTTGTTCATAGATCAGGATAAAGAACTGCTGCTGCCCGAACTGTATATAGTCCCGGAAAGTTCTATAGAAGCGGAAAAAAAAGAGCCGGGTTCACAGGAACGGCTCCCCAATGAAAATATCCCCTTGGTGTGGGCGCAGAGTTTGTATATGTTAAGTGAAATGATACTTGACGGGATCTTGGAAGCTTCTTTGATCGATCCTTTGAAAAGAAGGGAAAGAATAGGGCATAAAAGGGTTTCTACCCCTTTGGTCGCTATACTTGCCCAGAACGAAGAGATAAAACGGCAGTTGTCGAACCACGGTATAAAATCGGAGACACTACAGGATGCGGCTCCTTTAAAGATAATGTATTCGGACGAACTATCAAAGATACATACAAAGCTCGGGGAAAATAGAAAGCTTGGCCTAAGCGGCAGGCCGTTCCTTGAAAGCAGAACCATAACAAGCTCATATCTTTACGGACTGGGGGAGGATGAGATAATATTCTTGCCTTATTATTTCAATCCCAAAGGTTTTTATTTCAGTTATGACAATCAGCTTTTGGCCGAACATTTTATCTCGTCGCTCAAGTTCCTGGCAAGGAACTGGGAGCATGAGGGGCAGCCCATAATAGCTTTTTTTGTAAGGCCGGATATGCTTCTTGACAAAGACAGGGAGCTTATATTGAAACTTTTGAACTCCCTCCAAAACGGCTGCTGCAAAGATATCGTGGTGAAGCAGGGGTTTCTGGGACAGCTGAAAAATACGGCCTCGGTACAGAAGATCAGTTATCTTGGGAAAATGAAACTGCAGGATATAAGCATAGAGCATAAAGAGTCCCAATATTTTGACAGTATTAAAGAGATGGGATACTCTTTGGATGCCTTAAAACTGCAGAAGCTATACTCCGCTTCGACAGGGGAACTTGTAGATATCGTCGCGGACAATACAAACAGGCTGAAAACGGCAATAGTTTTAAAGATATTATTGGACAGAAACGGGGAAGATTTTAAGATAAATATAGGATCTTTGTCACTCTCTTTGGGGCAGATAGCACAGATACACTATAAATATGCGACCTTGTACCACGATTGGGCGGCGGTAAGGAGACTGAGCCATATTACGAAAAAATATGACGACAATCTGGAAGATTCCCTTCTGGATATAGTTATAAGGCAGAAACAGCTGGCAGTGGGAAGGGCATATAACGAAAAAGCTACTTTTTCCCAGCCTCTGGACAGCTTGTCCATAATCAAGAGAATAGAGGAGTTCTGCGGGACAAATACGGCAGAAGATGTTATAACCCAGGAGATAATACTGCATCTTGGGCATTTAATAAGGACGGAGCCCGATCTGTTCAAGAATATCCTGACCATAAGGACGTGGTATTTTGTCCAGCTTCTTGTTGGTCAGATCAGTTATGAAAGATCCTTGTCTATAGGGGAAGCGTACGAATACCTTATAAGCCTGGCTCCCCACGAGATATATAAAGGTTTAAGGGGTATACTGGAATCCTTTACCCAAAAGGTACAGCAGCTTGGAAGCCAGGAAACAATAAATATTTCGGGTGTTTCCAGTATAGAGAAGATCAGGCACGATATGATAGCAGATGAACCAGATGAAGATATCGACTGGTTAAAACACCGTAAAGAAACGGGAATGATAGGGCATTTAAGCGAAAAACTGCATAATGAGGTATGGTATATACTCCAGCAGTGCAGCGGCGTGATAATCGGGGACAAGTACGATATAAACAGCAAAATAGCTTCGGAAACGACTTTTGAATCAACGCCTGATGAGAGGAGCTTCGAGCTTTTGATAGATAACCAGCTACAAAGGATAAATGCCCCGGAATACAGGCAGCTTAATATAGAGCTTATAGAATCACTCTCCAGGCTTTTCAGGGAAAATCCCCATATAAAAGTGAAAGGGGAGCTTGTCTTTGACGTCCTGATAGGGCACGGGGTAAGAATAGCCTGGTGTAAAAGATTCGGCGGGGAAAACTATAATGAAAAAAGAGCCAAGGCCTGGGAGTTGATATACAGGCTTTCGCCCAAAGAGGTCGATGAGGTATTTGTGGAAGCATTTATGTACCTTTTGAACCTAGAAGAGAAAACAGGAGATGAAAAATGATCTTAGCGGGAGATATAGGCGGAACGAAAACAAATCTGGCCTTGTATGAAATAAAAGGAAAAGAACTTTATTTAAAGGATTTTAAACAATACCCAAGCAAAGAGCATGAGAGTTTTACGGAAATAATAGAAAATTTTAAGGAGGAGTTTCTAAAAGATCTGCCTTTGAAATCTGCCTGCTTCGGTATAGCAGGACCCGTTGTAGAGGGAAAATGCAACGCAACGAACCTGCCCTGGGAGGTTGATGTCCTATCTTTGCAGCAGAGTCTGAAAATAGGAGATATCCTTTTGATCAACGATCTTGAAGCAACGGCTTACGGGATGCTTTATCTGAAAGAGGAGGAGTTTGTATCACTTAACCCCAAAGGGAAAGAAAAGGCTGCAACAAGGGCGGTCATAGCTGCCGGAACGGGTCTTGGGGAAGGGATACTTTACTTTGACGGCAAAAGTTACCATCCCCTGGGAACAGAAGGGGGACATACGGATTTTGCACCCCTAAACGAGGAACAGGATCAGCTGCTGGATTGGCTTAGGGAAAAATACAACGGGCATGTCAGCTATGAAAGGATACTCTCAGGGGAGGGGATATATGCCCTTTACGAGTTTCTTAAACATAAAGACTCAATGGAGGAATCTACCAAGATGAAAGCTCTTCCCAAAAGCGTTGACAAAAGTGCCATGGTAAGCAGGTGCGCCATGGAGGAAAAGGATCCTTTGTGCTGCAAGACCATGGAGCTTTTCTGCAGCATCTACGGATCGGAAGCCGGAAACCTGGCGTTAAAATCTTTATCTCTAGGGGGAGTGTTCATAGGGGGAGGAATAGCTCCAAAGATACTTCCCCTGCTGCAAAACAGCGGCTTTATGGAAAAGTTTCTTGATAAAGGGAGGTTTCGGGAGCTTCTTGAAGGTATACAGGTAAAAATATCACTTAATGAAAATACGGCCCTTTTGGGAGCCGCATATTTTGCAAGGGACAGGTTAAGCCAGGAAAGCTTTTTTAACATACGATAATACTGTTTAAAGCTTTTTCGCAAAACTTTACGATATTGTGGAATCTGTGGTTTGTGATCTCCTCTTTCGGGGTAAGCCAGGTTCCCCCTACGCAAAGGACATTGTCCAGTTTGAGGTATTCGTCCATATTATTCATGGTGATCCCTCCCGTGGGGCAGAACTTAATATCCTTGAATGGACCCCTGAACGCTTTAAGAAGTGTAACCCCTCCCACGATATTTGCCGGGAAAAGCTTAAATGTATCAAAGCCGTATTCTACGGCGGTCATGATCTCGCTTGCTGTTGTAACTCCTGGGATCAAAGGTATATCATCTTTTGAGACAGCGTGCTGTAAAAGGGTGACGGTAAATCCCGGGCTTATTACGAACTTTGCTCCCGCTTCACACACTTCGTCATACTGTTTTGTGTTTATTACGGTTCCGGCACCAACTACCATATCGGGAACCTCTTTTGCCACGTTTCTTATAGCTTCAAGCCCCGCATCGCTTCTTAGTGTTATCTCCATAATATTTATACCCCCTTGGATCAGGGCTTTGGCCAGGGGGATGGCGTCTTTTGCGTTTTCTATGGTTATTACCGGGATGATCGGCGAAACTTTCAAAATCTCTCTTGGTGTCATATCTCTTCTCCTGTCAGTTGGAATGTGCAGGCACCGTTTTCGGCACCGTTTACATTGTTTCTCATTACGCTAAATAGCTCCCTTCCCATTCCGTAGCGGTTCTTTGAAAGGTCGGGCTTTTTTACGCACCTCTTTTCAATCTCTTTTTCGTCAATTAAAAGCTCCAGAGTTCCTGTTATGCAGTCAAGCTTGATCATATCCCCGTTTTGTACCTTTGACAATATCCCGCTTTTTGCGGCTTCGGGGGTAAGGTGTATGGCACTTGGGACTTTGCCACTGGCTCCGGACATCCGTCCGTCCGTTACGATCGCCACCTTATAACCCTCGTCCTGCAGGGCGCCTAAAGGTTTCATAAGTCCGTGAAGTTCGGGCATCCCGTTAGAAGCCGGTCCCTGGTATCTTACTACTGCAATAAAATCTTTATTTAAGCTTCCTTTTTTAAACTCCTCCTGCAGCTCTTCCTGGGATTCAAAAACCATCGCAGGAGCCTGTATGATCTTGTTATCCTCTTTTAATGCCGAGGTTTTAACCACGGCTCTTCCCATATTCCCTGTTACTAGCTTGATCCCTCCCTGGGTGTCGAAAGGGGTTTTGACGCTTGAGATCACATCCTTGTTCTTCGATCCTGTTTCTATCTCGTTGAAAACAAGATCGTTGTTTTGAAGTAGGGGTTCTTT
Source organism: Arcobacteraceae bacterium (assembly GCA_963677515.1). Taxonomy (GTDB): domain Bacteria; phylum Campylobacterota; class Campylobacteria; order Campylobacterales; family Arcobacteraceae; genus JAIOSF01. The sequence continues at coordinate 321,204 of OY781963.1, forward strand.
TATATATCTGTGGAGCCCTTTGCCCATTATGGTATCTACATCGTCGTGTAAAAGGCCGTGCTCTAAAAGTTCTTTTATCACTACCGCCATTCCTCCTGCATCGTGGAAATGGTTTACGTCTGCCGAGCCGTTGGGGTACATCCTGCAAAGAAGGGGGATCACTTTTGAAAGTTCGTCAAAATCGTCCCAGGTTATAACTATCCCCGCAGCTCGTGCCATTGCTATTATATGTATCGTGTGGTTTGTAGATCCTCCAGTAGCAAGAAGTCCTATGATAGCATTTACAAAACTTTTTTCATCAAGCATCTCCCCCAAGGGTTTGAAATTACCGCTGTTTTTCATTATAGTAATTAGCTGTTCACACGCTTTTTGGGTCAAGGCATCCCTTAAAGGGGTATTTGTAGGTACAAAGGAGGATCCTGGAAGATGAAGCCCCATGATCTCCATAAGCATCTGGTTGGAATTTGCCGTGCCGTAGAAGGTACATGTACCGCTTGCATGGTAGGATTTTGCCTCTGTTTCAAGCAGTGTGTGGAAATCTATATTGCCCTTGGTATACTCCTGTCTTGCTTTTGCCTTGACGGCATTGCTGATCCCTGAGGGCATCGGGCCTGCCGGGATAAAGAGGGAGGGGAGGTGGCCAAATTTCAAGGCACCTATTAAAAGACCAGGTACTATCTTGTCGCAAACCCCAAGATAAACGGCGCCGTCAAACATATTGTGTGAAAGGGCTATTGCCGTACCCATGGCGATATTGTCACGGCTGAATAGGCTCAGCTCCATTCCTGGCTGGGACTGGGTGATCCCGTCGCACATGGCGGGAACCCCTCCCGCAACCTGTGCGCTTACACCCTTTAGGTTAAAGGCCCTTTTTATCAAAGGGGGATAACTTTTATATGGCTCGTGAGCCGAGAGCATATCGTTGTATGCCGTGACGATCGCCACATTTTCCCTTTTGAAGTTTAAAAGCTCTTTTTTCTCTTTTTCATCCAAGGGTGCAACCCCGTGGGCTAAGTTGCTGCACCCAAGGACTTTCCTGTTCACTTCGGTGTTAAGGGCTTCTTTTAGTCTTTTAAGATATATCTTTCTTGAGTTTTCGCTTCTTTTTATGATCCTTTTGGTTACTTTGTCTATGGTGCTATTGAGCATAATATACCTCCAAAGTTTTTTTATTGTTCAGCAGGGCGCGTATGGGCATCTCTTCGATCTTTCCCTGTTCAAGTGCCCTGTTGTAAATAAAGTTTTTAAATTCCCCCTCGATATGTAGAAAGATATGTTTTGCTTTTAGTATCTTGTTGAGGCTTAACGTGATCCTTTGGTGGGGTGCATCGCCGGGGACGGTTGCGGCACAGGCAAGGTTCGTCGTCAAGGCATTCGTAAGGTTCTGGTCTTTCGGGAAAAATGAGGCGGTATGGGCGTCGTTTCCCATCCCAAGGACAATTACGTCAAAAGAGTTTTTCAGCCTTGAAAGTTCTATATTACATTGCGTTACACCTTTGAAAGGAGTAGAGTCGTCGCTTTTAAGGGGGATGAACTTCGCATCTTTTGCATAGTTTTGCAGAAGATGCTCCCTTACAAGTTTCTCGTTGCTGTCTTTGTGGGTATTGTTCACCCATCTTTCATCTACCAAAGTGATATAGACCTTTCCCCATTCAATGGGAATATTGCTTAGCTCTTCAAACAAAGGTTTTGGGGTAGAGCCTCCCGAAACGGCCAATACTGCACTGCCGTCACTCTCAATCCCCTCTTTTAATATCTTTGCGATATTTTCCGCAAGGGTTTTATGGAGCTTCTCTTTAGAGTCAAATTGATTGAAATTGTTATTCATGCCAGCTTCTTCCGTCCCGTTCGATCATGGCGATCGCGGCGGTTGGGCCGTCTGTTCCCGCTCCGTATTCTTTCATGGGTGAGATGTTCTCTTCCCATCCTTCAAGTATGATATCGGCCCATTTCCATGCCGCTTCAACCTCGTCAAGCCTCATAAAGTGTGTGGGATTTGATCTAATTACATCCAGGAGAAGCCTTTCATAAGCTTCCGGTTTCCTGTCCTCTTTTATGGGATTGTTAAGTTCAAGCTCAACAGGCTTAAGCCTCATCTGTTCGGTAAGTCCCGGGATCTTGTTCATAAGCTGCAGCTTGATGCTTTCGTTTGGCTGCAGGGTGATGATAAGTTTGTTAGGTGATATACATCTTCCGTTATTTGCAAAAATAGAATAGGGGATAGATTTGAACTGGATAACGATTTCTGAGTTTCTTTTACTCATCCTTTTACCGCTTCTTATATAAAAAGGCACCCCTTTCCATCTCCAGTTGTTTATATCGACCCTCATTGCTGCATAGGTTTCGGTTGTACTGTTTTGTACCCCTTCCCCCTCTTTGTATCCCGGAACGGCGACCCCTTGGATATTTCCTTTTGTATATTGGGCCCTTACGGTTTTTGATTCTATATCCCTTCCGTTCATAGGTTTTAAGGATCTTAAGACTTTAACTTTCTCATCTCTTACGGCATCGGCTTCCAACGAGCAGGGTGGTTCCATCGCCACCAGGCATAAAAGCTGGAGCAGGTGGTTCTGGATCATATCCCTTAACGCCCCGTAGTCGTCGTAATATCCCCATCTTCCCTCGACCCCTACATTCTCGGAAACAGTTATCTGTACATGGTCGATATTTCCCTCGTCCCACAGGGGCATAAAAAACCTGTTTGAAAATCTCAGCGCCATGATGTTCTGTACCGTCTCTTTTCCCAGGTAGTGGTCTATCCTGTATATCTGCTTCTCTTTGAAGTGTTCCAGCACCTTGTCGTTTATGGCCCTGGCAGATTCAAGGTCTCTCCCTATGGGTTTTTCCAGTACGACCCTTGAACCTTTTGTTATCAGTTTATATTTGTCCAGTGTTTTGGAGATTGTTCCGAAAAAATCGGGAGCGGTGGAAAGATAATAGAGCCTTTCCCTGCTTGGGTGTTCATCAAGCATTTCTGCCAAGGATTTATAGGTGGCTTCTTTGTCAAGGTCAACTTTCACTATTTGCAGTTTTTTGCTGAAGTGCTCATATTTTTTTTCATCATAATATGTTTCTTCAAGGAACTCTTTCATTTTTTCCTTGGTCAGTTCGAGATGCCCGCTTAGCGCCATATCCCTTCTTGAAACTGTAATGATCCTGCTTTTACAGCTTAAAAACTCTTCATTAAAGAGGTGGTAAAATGCAGGCATAAGCTTTCTAAATGCCAGATCTCCGTGACCGCCGAAAATCACTATATCCAATAAATTATTCTGTTCACTCATGGCAGATCCCCTTGTTTTTATTTAGTATAACCTGTTTTAATATGATGCGTAATAGCTGAACGGTTTAAATTTTAGACTATGACGTTATTTATTATGATACATAATATTTGGTATCTTTATAGTTACAAAAAAAGAGAGGCATAAAAAAAGGGGAAGCTTTTAAGCTTCCCCTTTTAAGATTGATTCAGAGTTGAAATTATTTGTTTTTCGCTTCGTCAGAGTATTTGTAACCTAGATCGTAAGCTTTTAGGTTAAGTTCATGAACCTTTGGAGGAACTTTTGAAAGCATAACCTCTTTTAGAGCCTCTTTATCGATAGCGTTCATAAAGTTGTTTGCAATTGCAAGAGCAACAACAGATTGTGTAATAACGTTACCCACTTCCTCTTTTGCAATAGTGATAATAGGTATCTCAACGATATTCCATTTTTTTCTATCCTCTTCAGTCGGGTGAACCAGGTTAGGCTCAACTACGATAGTTCCTCCGGGAGTTACCCCGTCTTTGAACAGTTCGTAAGACTTTTGCGCAACAGAAAGCATAAAGTCGATCTCTCCGTCATTTGCGTAAGGATAGAAGATCTCTTCATCGTCAAGAGTGATATCAACAACTGTAGGACCACCCCTTACCTGTGAAGTATATGTTGCGGTTTTTAACCCGTAACCTCCGGTTTTGATCTTTGCTGCCGCAAAGATCTCACCCGCAAGAAGAACACCCTGTCCACCGACACCCGTAAATCTCATTAAAGTTCTAGCCATAGTGTTTCTCCTTATATCTTTTTCTCAAAGTCATCTTGAGTGATTGGTTTTCTCTTACCTTGATGAACCGCTTTGATCTGCTCATACATATCACAGTATTCTTTAGCGTTTTCATCGTGTTTTAATACACCTGTAGGGAACTTGTTCAATTGCTCTTCAGGAGTTAGTTTTTCGTATTTGCTTAAAGGCATAGTAATTGAGTCGATCCAGTCAAGGTTTTCCATAGCAGACTGCATTTTGTTCTTTCTACCAAGGTTGATATGACAGTTAGACATAACGTCAAAGAACGAGAATCCTCTATGTTGGAAACCTTTAACCAATACTCTTTCCAGTTTTTTAGGATCAAGCATAGTCTCTCTGGCAACAAATGAAGCACCAGATGCGATCGCAACCTGCGCAGCATCAAAAGTTGGGTCGATATTACCCGCTTTTTGAGAAACAGTCCAGAACCCTTGCGGAGTCGTAGGAGAAGTCTGCGAGTTTGTTAAACCGTAGATGAAGTTATTGATCATAATGAAGTTAATGTCAATATTTCTTCTGCAGGCATGGATCGTATGGTTTCCACCGATAGCCATGGCATCACCGTCTCCCGCAACACAGATTACGTGTTTGTCCGGGTTTGCAAGCTTGATACCTGTAGCAAACGCAACAGTTCTACCGTGAGTTGTATGAACAGTATTGAAGTCAACGTAAGAAGAGAATCTTCCCGAACATCCGATACCTGAAACAACACAAACGTCGTCCTGCTTCCATCCACATTTTTCAATAGCTCTGATAACGGCTTTTAAGATAACACCGTCACCACATCCCCAACACCATAGTGTAGGCATTTTTTCCAATCTAAGGAATTTGTCGTAATTATAAGCCATCTTAGAATACCTCCTTAACTTTCTCTACGATTTCGTGTGGAGAGATAGCTCTACCGTTTACTTTGTACAGACCCTCTATATCAAGTCTGCTTGAAACTCTCTCTACCTCTTCCGTATATTGTCTGATATTTAATTCAACACAAAGTACGTTTTTGATCATATCAGTGTATTTTTTGATACTATCAGCAGGGCTCGGCCATAGTGTAATAGGTCTGAATAATCCTGCTTTGATACCTTGTGCTCTTAGGTGTCTGATCGCTTCTTTTGCAGATAATGAAACAGAACCGTAAGCGATAATTAATACTTCACCCTCTTCACCGTTCATATCGTCAAGCATGAACTCTTCGTTCAGTTCCAACTCGTCCGTATGCATCATAACTTTGTCTTCAAGTCTTTGGATAAGCTTTCTACAAGTTTCGATCTCTTCAGTAGGGAAACCGTTCGCATCATGGTGAAGACCTGTATAGTGGTATCTGTAACCTGTAAACATCGGGTTTAATACAGCAGGCTCGTCACCATCTACACCGTAAGGTCTGTACTCTTCAGCAGGACCGTCGAAAGTTTTTCTAGGAACGATACCTTTTTTTACCTCTTCAAGAGTTGGGATCATCGCTTTACCGTGCATATGACCGATTGTTTCATCTGTAAGTACGAATACAGGCTGCATAAATCTGTCTGCAAGGTTGAATGCTCTTACAACTTCAGTATAACACTCTGCAAGGTTACCCGCACATAGTGTAATTGATCTGTAGTCACCGTGTGAAGGGTTCTTAGCTTGTCTAACGTCACCTTGTGATACCCTTGTAGGAAGACCTGTTGAAGGACCACCTCTCATTACGTTTACAACAACTAAAGGAACTTCCGCCATTTGAGCAAGTCCCAGGTTCTCAGCTTTTAGCGAGATACCGGGTCCTGATGTAGCAGTCATAGTTCTAACACCTGACATACCTGCACCAACTGCTGCTGCAACACCTGCGATTTCGTCTTCCATTTGGATTGCAGCTCCGCCAGATTTTGGCAGAAGGTCAGAAATAGTGTGCATTACCTCACTTGATGGCGTAATAGGGTATCCTCCGAAGAATTTACATCCTGCATCAACCGCTGCAATTGCCGCTAAGTCGTTTCCTGTCGAAATTATTTCTCTCATTTCCATTAATTTTCTCCTTAAGCGCTCAATACTTTATAATTATTTTCTTTGATCGCTGCAGCTCTATCTTTTGCTTCATCTGTCAATTTAGCAAATTTAAATTCTTTTTTATCTGCAACATAAATTGCGAAGTCCGGGCAGTTCAGCTCACAATCATTACAACCTATACATGAATCTGGCTCTATTATCTCAACCATTGCCCCTAGCGTAGAAGTTGGTTCAGGTCTCATAGCAAGTACTCCCGCAGGACATACCGCGACACAGATATCACATGCTTTACATCGTGATTCGTCTACCCACACTGGAGTGTTTTCAGGTGCTTCCATTACAGCCATTGTTTCTCCTTGATTATTCAATAATTTATCTTAGAACATATGCTGAAACATATATTACTTAGAAAATAATATCGTATATTAAATAATAGTAGTTTTAAGTTATGGAAAGTTTATTTATTTAGGGGTGGTATGTTACGAATCGAAGCAGAAAAAAAACTCTAATAGAATAAAATTTCCACTCTTCTGTTCTTCGCTCGCCCTTGATTGGTAATATTTGTAGCAATAGGTGTAGCTTCACCGTTGAATTTTATGGATATCCTTTCCTCTTTTACACCGTTTTTGATAAGCTGCCTCTGTACCGCCTGTGCCCTGTGCTTAGACAGCTGCAGATTATACTGCTCTTCATAGGTTGAATCGGCATGCCCCGTTAAGAGTATCTTATATCCGTAACACTCAAGCGAGATCTCGTTTATGCTTTTAAGGGTTTCTTTGTTCTCGTCACTTATTTCAGAAGAGTTCACATCAAAATATATCACCTGCTTTATATTCTGCGTGCAGCCGTTTGCAGTCACGCATACACCTGCCGGGGTGTTCAGGCATTTGTCGTATTTGTCGGGAATATTGTCCTTATCCGAATCAATAACAGTTTCCTGTGCGTTTACGGAAGATATGAAGATGAGCGTTAATAATATTGTTTTTATAAATGACATAGATATATTCCAAAGATTAATATTAGATTATTATAGGTATATATTACTTAATGAATAATTAAATGTTAATATCTGCTACATAAGGTAAGCCTGGGGCCTTGTACTTCCTTATATTTAGATCTTTATGTTACTTTGTAACTTATTTAAAATTATATTGTTTCGTATAGTAACAATAGAAATATTGCCGTACGGTTACTTAAGTTTAATTGAAATATGATCAATATAAGGTAATAATAAATATTAAATCAAACTTTAACATTAGGAGTGGACCATGATGAGATATATCAAGTTTTTTGATCAATTAAAGTTAAGCGATATTAACACAGTAGGGGGCAAGAATGCAAGCCTTGGGCAGATGTTAAGCGATATGGAGTCTTTAGGCTTGAGAGTTCCCATGGGCTTTGCTACTACGGCGGAAGCCTACTGGCTTTTAATAGACCGGAATAACCTAAGGGAAAAGATAGAAGAGAAACTGGAAAAACTTGATATATCAAATATTGAGGAGCTTCAAAAAAAAGGGGAAGAGGTTAGAGACCTGATCTTGAATGCAAGTTTCCCGAAAGAGCTTGAGGATGAGATAAAAGAGGCTTATGGAATATTATCCCAAAAATACTCTGCCTCCAATATAGACGTTGCCGTAAGATCCTCGGGAACAGCGGAAGACCTGCCCGATGCAAGTTTTGCCGGACAGCAGGAAACCTTTTTAAACGTTAATACACCTGATCAGCTTGTGATATGTGTAAAAAAATGTTTTGCTTCCCTTTTTACAAACCGTGCCATCAGCTACAGGCAGAGCAGGGGCTTTGACCATATGAAAGTAGCACTTTCGGTCGGGGTACAGAAGATGGTACGAAGCGATAAAGCCACAAGCGGGATCATGTTCACTATAGACACTGAAAGCGGAAACGATAAGCTTATTCTGATCAATTCCATATACGGAATAGGGGAAAATATAGTAAGCGGCCGTGTTACCCCCGATGAGTTTCTTGTGTTCAAGCCTATGTTAAAAGAGGGGTTTGAAACCATACTTAAAAGAAAAATCGGGAATAAAACCCTAAAAATGGTTTATGACGACAAAGAGAGAACCAAGAATATAGATTGTTCAAAAGAGGAGATAAGCAGCTTTTCTCTGGATGACCAGGAGGTGATAAAACTGGCTGGTTATGGCCTGAAGATAGAGGAGTATTATTCCAAGCTTGCAGGGGAATACAGGCCCATGGATATTGAGTGGGCAAAAGACGGCATCGACGGGCAGATATATATCGTACAGGCAAGGCCTGAAACGGTGGTTTCCAAAGAGATGAAAAGATCAAAAGAGAATATTCTCCTTAAATATAAGCTTACCTCAAAGGTATCTTCTGATGATATTTTGGTAACGGGTACGGCAGTAGGGGAAAAGATAGGAAAAGGGAAAGTACACTTTATAAGCGACCTGAAATATGCCGACGAATTCAGGGACGGGGAGGTTCTTGTGGCATCAACTACCGATCCTGATTGGGAGCCTTTGATGAAAAAAGCCTCAGCCGTCGTTACCGATAAAGGGGGACGTACCTGCCATGCGGCAATTGTTGCCAGGGAGATAGGGGTCCCTACCGTTGTAGGTACAGTAAAAGGGACCGAAGAATTAAAAAACGGTATGGAGGTAACGGTTGACTGCAGCTCAAGCGAAGAGGGGCGGGTTTACAAAGGCCTTTTTGATTTTGAAGAGCAGAAAATAGAATTGCAAAAGCTTGAAGATACCAAAACAAAGATATTCGTAAATGTGGGTAACCCTTCAAAGGCATTTGAAACGGCAGCGCTTCCAAGCCGCGGAGTGGGGCTTGCAAGGATGGAATTTATCATCAACAACTATATAAAAGCACACCCGATGGCACTGGTTCATATGCTAAAAGGGGATAAGGTCGAAGAATCAGATAAGATCCTGGCTTTTATGAAAGGTTACAGTGACCCTAAAAAGTTTTTTATTGACAAGCTTTGCGAGGGGATAGGAACTATTGCGGCAGCCTTTTACCCAAGGCCTGTTATCGTGCGGACAAGTGATTTTAAATCGAACGAATATAAAAATATGCCGGGAGGCAGCGCTTTTGAAAAGGACGAGGAAAATCCCATGATAGGGTTCAGGGGTGCAAGCAGGTATTATTCCCCCGATTACAAGGAAGCTTTTATCTGGGAGTGCGAGGCCTTGAAAAAAGTGCGTGATGAGATGGGTCTTGTAAACGTCAAGGTGATGCTTCCTTTTGTAAGAACTCCCGTAGAGGGGAAAAAAGTGGTTGATATTATGAAAGAAGCGGGTCTGAAACAGGGGAAAAATGATCTGGAAGTTTATGCTATGTGCGAGATACCAAGCAACGTAATATATGCCGACGAGTTTTTAAAGGTATTTGACGGCTACAGTATAGGTTCCAACGACCTTACCCAGCTGATGCTTGGGGTTGACAGGAACAGCGAACTTATATCACATATCTTTGATGAAAGGAACGAAGCGGTTAAAAGGATGCTTAAGATGGCTATAGACGCGTGTAAAAAAGAGGGTAAATATATAGGTATCTGCGGGCAGGCGCCTTCTGATTATCCCGAGATTACCAGATTTTTGGTCCAAAGCGGGATAGACTCTATCTCTTTAAATCCGGATTCCCTGCCTAAAATGTATAAAATAGTCTCAGACCTTGAAAAAGAGCTGTCACGCTAGAAGGGGGATATCTTCTTATCCCCTTAAAGAGTTGCGAAGCAGCTTTTCTGCTTCCATTACCAGAATAAGCACAAAGGCAATGCCGAGCAGGTAAAGCCACATCGAAAAACTTACAGGCTCGACTCCCAGAAGCGACTGCATAAAAGGGCTGTACAAGCAGATTATATGGATAGTTTGCGCGGCTATTACCGATATGAGCAGGAACATATTCTTTCTGTGGTCGATCTTTAATATGGATATGTTTTCAGAGCGTGAATTGAACACATGCACGTTCTCAAAAAGGACCATTAAAAGCAAAGTAAGGTTTCTCGCCGATTCTTCGGAGTATCCCGTTTGAAGCAGGTAGTAAAAAAGTATAAATGCCGTTATCCCCATATATAAGCCGCCGCTTAATATCCTGCTTATCATTACCTTGTTGAATATAGGCTCTTTAGGGGGTCTTGGTTTCCTGTTTAATACCCCGTCTTCCGCTTTTTCAAGGCCAAGGGTTACATCCTGAATACCGTTTGTTACAAGGTTCAGCCATAAAAGCTGTACGGGAAGCAGGGGGATGGGGAGGAAAAAAAGCATGCTTAGAACTATAAGCACTATTTCCGCAAAGCCCGTAGAAATAAGCAGGTAGATAACTTTTCTGATATTGTCATAGGCTACTCTTCCCTCTTCAATACCGTTTACTATGGAGGTGAAAGAGTCATCGGTAAGTATCAGGTCGCTTGATTCCCTTGCCACGTCGGTGCCGCTTTTACCCATGGCTATTCCTATATTTGAATATTTTAAAGCGGGCGCATCATTTACCCCGTCTCCCGTTACGGCTACAAAATGTCCCAGCTCCTGGAATGAGGTGACTATTTTTTGCTTATGTTCGGGAGATACCCTTGCAAAGACACGTTTGGAGGCGATCTCCTCTTTAGGGGCTCCCTTGTCGATCCACTCTTGTATCTGGGCACCGCTTATTATCTCATCCTCGTCTATTGCTATATTTAGCTCTTTTGCAATATGAAAAGCGGTGCTTGGGTGATCCCCCGTCACCATGGCTACTTCTATCCCCGCATTTTGCGCCGTTTGGACGGCATCTTTCACATCTTCCCTTAATGGGTCGATTATAGCAGCAAAGCCCAGGAATCTATAGCCGTTTAAACTGATGGTTTTATCTTCCGAGAGTTTATATGCAATGGCAATATTCCTGAAGCCTTTTTTTGCCCATTGTTCATTTAACTGCAAGGCTTTTTCTCTTTCTTCGCCGTTTATGTCGCAGAAATCAAGTATTACCTCCACCGATCCTTTGATATAGTGGATATTCCCAAGCTTTGTTTCGTAAAGTATAGCCGAATAGGCATTTTGCGATTCGTAAGGGATCTCATGCACTTTGTTGGATATCTCTTTGAGGTTCGCATATTTTTCGTCTGCTTCTATGGCGTACTTAGCAAGGGCGATATCTACCTGGTCTCCCAGGTATTCGTAACCGTTCTCTTTTTTTTGATAATCAGATTCGTTGCATAGAATAAAACCGCTTAATATAACAGGGTCAAGCTCATCGGGCTTGTTAAACTCTTTTTCCAGGTTGACGAATCTTTCAACCTTTAATCTGTTCTGGGTCAGGGTTCCCGTTTTGTCGCTTGCTATTAGGGTGCAGGACCCAAGCCCCTCTATGGCGGAGAGCTTTCTTACTATGACGTTCTTTTTGCTCATGCTTAAACTGGCATTGCTTAGAGCTACGGTTATTGCAACGGGAAGCCCCTCGGGTATGGATGAAACGGCAAGGGCAACAGCAAAGAAGAAAAGCTCTTTGATGCCTATATCCTGGTAGATACCCAAGAAGATAAGCAGTACTATTACCATCCCTATAATTCTGGCAATATTTAAAGAAAATCTTTCCATCCTGATGATAAGGGGAGCTTTTTTCTCTTTCGCCCCTGCAAGAAGGGTTGCTATCTTTCCTATCTGGGTATTTGAACCGATATCCGTTACTATCCCTTTGGCTCTCCCTTTCGTAACAAAAGAACCCGCATGGAGCATATTTATCCTGTCTCCCACGGGGAGGTTTATATCTTCTGTTATAAAGCTGCACTCTTTGAGGACATTAATAGATTCCCCTGTAAGCAGAGATTCATCGACAAACAGGTCATTTGTTTCAATCAACCGCACATCTGCCGGGACCTTTGAACCTGATTCAAAAAGTATCACGTCGCCTATGGTAATGTTGTTGCTAGGTATCCTTTTTTTTATGCCGTCCCTTAAGACGTCTGTATATGTTTTTACCGAGCTTCTTAAGCTATCTGCCTTTTTCCCGGCGGTATATTCCTGGTAGGAGCCAATGGCGGCATTTATAAAAAGCACGGCCATGATAAAAGAGGCGTCGCTGTATTCTTTTATCATTACAGATACGATGGAAGCGATCAGGAGTATGTATATTATGGGGCTTTTGAATTGATCTATGAATATCTCAAGGATAGTTTTGTCTTTGGCTTTCGGAAGTGAGTTCTTTCCAAAATGCTTTTCCCTTTTAAAAGCTTCTTTGGTACTTAGACCTTTTTCGTCGCTGTCTAAAAGTTCGAATGTATCATCTATAGATTTTGTATGAAAGTTCATGGCCGTTTCTTTAGATTTGATTTGTAGATCATTATATCTGAAAAAAATTTATAACGAACTTGCTGTTTGTTTCTATTTGTAATAAAAAAAGCCCCTTGAGTTTTCAAGGGGCTTTCACAGGAGTTTTTTATAAAAGATTATTTAGATAATACTTCTTTTACCGCTTTACCGATATCTGCAGGAGATACAACAACTTTAACCCCAGCAGCTTTAAGTGCATCCATTTTTTCAGCAGCAGTTCCTGCTGATCCTGATACGATCGCACCTGCGTGACCCATTCTTTTACCTTTTGGAGCAGTCTGACCCGCAATAAATGCAACAACAGGTTTGGTAATGTTCTCTTTAATGAACTTTGCAGCCTGGATCTCAAGATCTCCGCCGATCTCACCGATCATTACGATTGCTTCTGTTTCAGGATCTGCTTCAAACATAGGCAGTAACTGCTTGTAAGATAATCCGATGATAGGATCCCCTCCGATACCGACAGCAGTTGTGATACCGAATCCTTCCTTACATACCTGGTTTGCACCTTCGTATGTTAACGTTCCTGATTTAGAGATAAGACCGACATTTCCTTTTTTGAAGATCATACCAGGCATGATACCTATTTTACACTCTTCAGCAGTGATGATACCTGGACAGTTAGGTCCTATTGTCATCATACCGTGTTTGTTTGCATGGGCTTTTGCAGCCTGCATATCCCTAACAGGTGCACCCTCCGTGATAATAACGGCAAGTTCGATACCTGCTTCAGCAGCTTCCATAACGGCATCTGCAACAAATACAGGTGGAACGAAGATCATAGATACAGTGGCACCTGTAGCTTCAACAGCTTCTTTTACTGTATTAAATACAGGTTTCCCCAAGTGTTCCTGTCCACCTTTGTTAGGCGTAACACCTCCAACTATGTTCGTACCGTATGCGATACACTGCTCAGCATGGAAAGTTCCCTCTTTCCCCGTAAAACCTTGAACGATTACTTTTGTATCTTTATTTACTAAAATTGACATTCTATCTACTCTCCTTATGCTTTCTTTGCAGCTTCTACAGCTTTTGCAGCACCGTCTGCCAGGTCTGTTGCCGCGATTACGTTATCAATGTTTGCATTTTTTAATATTTCTGCAGCTTCGGGTGCATTTGTTCCGTCCAGTCTTACAATAACAGGAACTCTTACGTCTACCATTTTCGTAGCTTCCAAAATACCGTTAGCGATTCTGTCACATCTTACAATTCCACCGAAAATATTTACGAATATTGCTTTTACTTTTGGGTTTTTCAGGATTATCTCAAAACCTTTTGCAACTGTTTCTGCATTTGCTTTTCCACCCACGTCAAGGAAATTGGCAGGTGTTCCTCCCATATAGTTGATAGTATCCATAGTACCCATAGCAAGTCCTGCTCCGTTTACCATACAACCGATCTCCCCGTCAAGTGATACATAAGAAAGTCCGTATTGGCTTGCTTCTCTTTCATCAGGGTCTTCTTCAGTCAGGTCTCTCATATCCTCGATATCTGGATGTCTGCCTAAGGCTGAATCGTCAAATCCCATCTTACCGTCAAGTGCAAGGAAATCCCCGCTTCCTGTTTTAATTAATGGGTTGATCTCGATAAGTTCAGCATCGTTTTCCATGTATAATTTAAACAGTTTTGATGCAAAATCGATAAATTTCTTTTGTTCAGCTTTGTCCGTGATACCTAGTCCGAATACCAGTTCTCTTCCGTGGAATCCCTGGAATCCGATTGCCGGATCTACTGCTACTTTTACGATTTTCTCAGGAGTTTCTTCTGCTACTTTTTCGATCTCCATACCACCCTCGGTTGAAGCCATGATAACAGGCATCTCTTTTGCTCTGTCAAGAACTACTCCAAGATATAATTCATCTTGAATATCTGCTCCCTCTTCAATATAAACTTTGTGCACTTCTTTCCCTTCTGGTCCCGTTTGGTGGGTTACAAGAGTCATGTGCAGGATTTCACTTGCAAGCTGTTCCACCTCTTCGATAGATTTCGCTAGTTTTACTCCCCCGCCGAGACCTCTTCCTCCAGCGTGAATTTGTGCTTTAACAACCCAAATGTTTCCACCTAGCTCATGAGCTGCTGCAACAGCTTGTGCAGGTGTATTTGCAACAATACCTCTTGGTGTCGGTACACCGTATTTTGCAAAGATTTGTTTTGCTTGATATTCGTGAATATTCATTATTTCTCCTATGTAAGATTTGAATTAACTTTTAAAATTGTAGCCTAAAATATTGTAAAAAAGTAACAATTTGATAAAAAAGTGTTAAAAACCGCATATAGAGTGTTTACTTTTTACACAATTATTAAGAAGTAATACCTAATTCGTATATTCATTATAACAAATGAATTATTAAAATATGATAATCCGTTACTGTTAAGTTGTAGTTATAATTTGTATAGCCTGGGGTATTAAAAAGTGATATTGTTTTTGTTAAAAGGGAATTTTTGAAACTTTTGTTATTTAGAAGATAAGAATTTTGTTTGAATGAGGTAAAGTAAGAAAAAATAGTTTTTTGTCTCCATCCTCATCGGCTTTGCTTGTCCTCGTATATGCGGGATTACATCAAATCCGGAAGAAGTGAAGCAGTTCTCTTGTCTCCAGCCTGCGTGGCTGCACTTCGTTCCGACCACTACGGTTCCAAAGCTGGAAAAAGTGAAGCAGTTCACTTTTGTCCTAGCTTTTCACCTCGTACTGCTCTCTTCCCATTTGGTAAAGGTCAGCTCCGTAGGTGTCATTTATAACAGTAACCGGGAAGTCTACAACTTCAAGTTTTCTAACCGCTTCGGGACCCAGTTCCGGGTATGCTATGATCTCGGCACTTTTGATCTGTTTTCCAAGAAGTGCCCCGGCACCTCCTGTTGCACCGAAATAGATACCGCCGTACTCTTTGCAGGCATCTTTTACTTCCTGGTTTCTTTTCCCTTTACCTATCATTCCTTTTGAACCGTGCTTTAACATTGTAGGAGAATAGCTGTCCATTCTGTAACTTGTGGTTGGTCCCGCACTTCCTATTGGGTCTCCCGGTTTTGGAGGGGTAGGGCCTACGAAATATATCACGCTTCCTTCAAGGTCAAAAGGGAGTTCCTTACCTTCTTCTATAAGGTCAACAAGTCTTTTGTGCGCAGCATCCCTTGCCGTATAGATAGTTCCGCTTAGGTAAACTATATCTCCCGCTTTTAAAGATCTTGTCTGCTCCTCTGTAAGAGGTGTTGTTAAATGGTATGTTTGACTCAATGTTTTTTCCTTTCCGCTACCGATAAATTATCCAAAATATGAAATTTTGATAATTTATTTCCGCGAGCCAAATCAAGTTTGGCTTTAGTATTTATTTTATTTTTTATATTGTAATATGTGTATGTCTGGAACTGTGACATTGTACATTCACAGATACAGGCAGTGATGCTATGTGACAAGGGTTTGCTTCAATATGAACTGCAAGGGCTGTTTTTGTTCCACCCATACCCATTGCTCCGATTCCAAGGTTGTTTATCTCGGTTAACATTCTTTGTTCCAGCTCGTCCATTTCAGGATCCTCGTTTTTAGTTCCAAGGGTTCTAAATAGCGCATGTTTTGAACTGATAGCGGCTTTTTCAAAAGTGCCTCCGATACCAACTCCGACAGTAATAGGTGGACAAGGGTTCGGTCCTGCGTTTGAGATAACCTCTTTTACATATTCTACTACACCCTCTTTACCTGCTGCGGGAGGAAGAACGGTAGCTCTGCTTACATTTTCGCTTCCTCCCCCTTTTGCCGCATATTCGATATCTATCTTGTCACCCTCAACTATATCAAAATGGATGATCGCAGGAAGGTTGTAACCTATCTTGTCTTTCAAGTTTGCCCTTGAAAAAGGCTCACAGGTAGAAGCTCTAAGGTAGGCATCTGTATAACCCTGCTCAGTTCCTTTGTTTATGGCGTCTCTTAGAAGGCCGCCGTTTATTTTAACTTCATCACCCACTTTTACGAAGAACACGGCAAGACCCGTATCCTGGCATAAAGGTCTTTTCTCGTCTTTTGCTATATCGGCATTTTCAAGTATTTGTCTTAAAACCTCTTTTGATACGGGAGATTTTTCTTCCTCCATAGCTTTTTTCAATGCATCGTAAGCATCCTGAGGCAGATCGGTACCGCAGTGGACGATTATATCCCTGACAGCTTTTACCACATCTTCAAATTCTATAATTCTCATGTAGACTCCATTATTAATTTATAGAGCAATCGTAACATCATAACATTTAATAATGTATAAAAAAAAAGGGTCAACGAAATTGTTGACCCTTTTTGTGTAAAATCGCTACTTATACGGTGCTTTATCAGTCAAAAAAATTATTTTTTGTTAATATTTCTATGCCGTTCTTTACCGTATTTACGGAATCTGTGAATTTTCGTGCCAAGTCATCGTCAAACTCAAGCTCTATTATCTTTTCCACACCGTTTTTCCCTATAATTGCAGGTACTCCCACCGATACCTCTTCGTGCCCGTATTCTCCTTTAAGCAAGCAGGAGGAGGGGATCACGATCTTTGCATCGTTTAGTATCGCCTCAACCATAACGGCAACACCACGACCTGGAGCATAATATGCGCTTGTGCCCAGGTGCTTGACTATCTCGGCTCCACCGTGCTTGGTTCTTTGGATTATATTTTCCATAATCTCTTTTGAGACTATTTCCGTCAAAGGCACCCCTCCAACGGAGCTCATAGATGGAACAGGTATCATGTTCTCTCCGTGATCCCCTATAACCATAGCTTTTGTCTGTGCTCTTCCGTAGCCTATTTCGTTGTTTATCTGGTAAGCCATTCTTGAACTGTCCAGGGCTCCCGCCATTCCGACGATCCTGTTTCTCTCCCACCCGGTCATTTTGTGGATGGCGTAGCTCATCACGTCAAGGGGGTTTGATACGCAGATGATTATCGCTTCTGGAGAATGTATCTTTATATTCTCAACCACGTCTTTCATTATTTTTGCATTGATGGTAAGAAGGTCTTCCCTTGTCATATCCCCTGTTCTTGGAACTCCTGCCGTTATGACCACCACGTCGCAGTCTTCTACTTCTTCGGGAGTTCTTGCCGCTTTGACCCTCGTCCCGGTTGGGGAGTAGGCACCGGCTTGTTCAAGGTCGATAGCTTTGCCTATAGCCGTCTGGGTTTGAATATCATAAAGGATTATCTCACTGCAGGTTCCAGTTATCACAAGACTGAACGCCGCACTGGCTCCCACTGCACCCGCACCGATTATTCCTACTTTTTTCCCCGACATTATACTCTCCAAATCTCATTTTATTCTTTTAAATCAAGTTAAGTTACCATAATAAACTTTAGAGTTTAGTTTATCTTCCATGCTCTTTTTTACCCGGGTCGTATTATTGTAACTTTTTTACACTAGGCTTCTTTTAAAGATGTGTTAGCTCTTCTTAAAAGTTATTTAAGTAAAATATTAGCTATGAAAGAAAGAATTGTATGCGTTAAATGTAAACATTATTTTGTCACCTGGAAAAAGAATAAGCCCCACGGTTGCAGGGCATATGGTTTTGAGTCCCAGGCAATGCCGTCTGTCGTAGTTAAAAGAACCAGCGGGTCTGATTGTAATTTTTTTGAAAAGAAGTTTTAGGGTTTTGGATGCAGTTAAAGTCTCATATTGATTTACTTAAAAAACATAAAGTAAGCATCATGCATTTTTGGATCTCCAATGAGGGGGTCGTCAGGATCTTAAACAAGTACGGTATCAAAAAAGAGTATTTTATAAAAAGATTTGCTTTTGGGATTTTTGATTATTACGTAGCTATTTTAGAAGAAAAATGCGATATAGGGGACTGCCCCGTAATAGAGGAGCTTCTTGAGTATCTAAGCGGCAAGAGCGTAGGGCTGGATGAGCTTTTCGTTATCTGTGCGGGCTTTAAAAACGGGCTTATAGATTTTGTTTATGAATCGGGTATCCACTCTTACGAGCTTCAAAAAGAGATCATCTATATTTACGAAAGAAACTTTGAGGGCGTGGCAAAAAAATATACCAGGTCTTTAACCGAGGTTAGCAATAAACTGGCAGTAAGCGATCATTTGATCAATGAGAATATCATAATGTCCACCACCGACAAGGAAGGGATAATAACTTCCGTTTCCGATGCTTTTTGCGGGATCTCAGGTTATTCCAAAGATGAGCTTATAGGCCATCCCCATAGTATAGTAAGGCACCCGGATATGCCCAAAGAACTGTTCGATGACCTTTGGGAAACAATAAAAAGCGGCAAAGTATGGTACGGGGAGATCAAGAACCTGAACAAAGACGGCAGCACCTACTGGGTAGATGCTACAATCAGCCCCGAGTTTGACAAAGCGGGGAATATCATAGGCTACAGTGGGATACGCCATGATATAACCTATAAAAAAGAATCCCAGACCCAGCAGGATATAATTGTTGAGCAGTCCAAAGCAACCGCAATGGGTGAGATGATAAGCATGATAGCCCATCAGTGGAGGCAGCCTTTGCAGGCGATTGCTATACTTATACAAAAGCTTCCCCTTGAAAAGCTTATAGACGGTAATATATCCGACGAAACTTTAAATACGGTTGTTGACGCTGTTGAGGACAAGCTGGCATTTATGTCAAAAACGATCGAGGACTTCAGGAGTTTCTTCAACCCCAATAAAGAGAAAGAAACGATCTATGCAAGCGAGCTTGTGGAAAAAGTAAGGGATATGACCGCTTACACTTTTAAAGTTGATAATATAAATTTTAGTATAAAATATGAAAATGATTTAAAGATCGATATCCACCTGAACGAGATAACACAGGTTTTTTTAAATATTTTGAATAATGCAAGAGAGGCATTTGAACAAAAAAATATAGAAATCAAAAATATCAATCTTGAATTTTATCAACAAAATGATAATATCGTATTTGAAATACGCGATAATGCAGGCGGTATCCCAAGTACGATCATTAAAAAGATATTTGAACCTTATTTCAGCACGAAGAAGAATAAGAACGGTACGGGTCTGGGGCTTTATATGTCAAGAACGATAGTAGAAAAGACCGGGCAGGGTATCCTTACCGTGAACAATACTGACAACGGAGCTTGTTTCAGAATAGTTCTGCCTATAAAATAAACTTAAACCAGGAGAGAAAAAATTGCTATATGAAGAATTGAAAAATACTGTTAAAAACCTAGGGTTTGAAACAATTGAGAGTTTTGCCAACTATATCGGGGTATCGCCTTCTGATATCCTGTCATGGGAAGAAAAAGACGAGATCCCTTATACGGTCGCACTGATCGTGCATCTTTTGCAAAACGAACATAATCTCCCTACGGAGAATTCACTTGACGTCCTTGTGGAAGAGTGCCTGCCTCTTGCGGAGCTTTTGGAAGAATCGTCAAGTTTCCCTTCAAAACTTGAAGAGATGTTCGTACTTCAAAAAAAGCTTAACGATGATACGAACGGCTTAAACTGGGAGCTTGGGATCAACAAGTTCGACAAAGAGATAAACTGGCTTAGATGTATCCATATGGAGGTTGCGGAACTTATCGATTCAACACCTTGGAAACACTGGAAAAATATAGCTTCAAAGCCTGATTTTAACAATATTCATATAGAGCTTGTGGATGTATGGCATTTCCTTATGAGTTACATTTTACAAGAGACAAATATACCAAAAGCCGTATCTTTGGTAAATACCCATTGTATCTACGAAGCTTTAGAGATGGAAGATGTCGATACAAAAACAATAGTTAAAGAAGCGGAAAAACTTTCATATATCGCATTTGCCATTGAAACGGGAAATATGCCTGCATTCAGTGGAGTTGAGAGATTTATAGACCAGTTCTTCAGATGCTGCAAGATCTCAGGCCTTTCATTTACCTGGCTTCAAAAACTTTACATAGGGAAAAACTCTTTAAACAAGTTCAGGCAGGACAACGGATATAAAGAGGGAACATATATTAAAGTATGGAACGGTGACGAAGACAACGTTGTTATGATAAGAGTTCTTGAAAGTATGGAAGATGCTACTTTTGACAAAGTTTATAATGAACTGAAAAAAGAGTATAGGAAAGTAAAATAAATAAAAAAGAGAGAAACTATTTGTTTCTCTCTTTTATCTCCTCTCTTGGAACAAACTCCAACACATTTGCATTGATACAAAACCTTCTTTTCCCGTCGGGTCTTTCAAATACATGTCCAAGATGTATGCCGCTTTTTTTAGCAAGAACCTCCGTCCTTACCATCCCGTAACTGTAATCGGGCTTTTCTATCGTCGAGTCATCAACAGCCTTATAGAAACTAAGCCAGCCGCTTTTTGAATTGAATCTGTCCCTTGTATCAAAAAGTATATCTCCTGATACCTTGTCTATAAATACTCCATCTGGAGTATCTTTGAATATATCATATTGTCTGCAGTATCTGCTTTCTGTGCTTTTGTTAAAGGCTATTTCGTATGCTTTTGAGTCTTTGCCAAGCTTAAAGGCTCCAAGAAGCTCATAAAAGCTTTCAGGGGGCAGGTAACCCCTGTGGTAAAGTATCTCTTTGCCATTTTCTATAAACAGCACCGTAGGCGTTGCAAAGAGCTTTGTTTTGATATCAAAATCTTTTAGCTGTTCCTTATAAACCATCCTTAGGGGTATCGTGCCGTTATAACGGTCTGTTACCTCTTTTTCAAGTTTTTCGCAATAGGGGCAGTAATCGGGGGAAGTTACAATAATGATCTCTTTGCCTCCCAGG
Source organism: Arcobacteraceae bacterium (assembly GCA_963677515.1). Classification (GTDB taxonomy): domain Bacteria; phylum Campylobacterota; class Campylobacteria; order Campylobacterales; family Arcobacteraceae; genus JAIOSF01. The sequence continues at coordinate 342,250 of OY781963.1, forward strand.
GGCGTGACTGGATCGGCAGCCGGGTTTTTTAGCGCTTCGCTGTTTTTTATCTCATCTTTGAATTTGACCCCGGTGCTGTGGTTAGGGCAGTAACCGTTAGGGTTCTTTTTAAGATAGTCCTGATGGTATGCTTCCGCGTCATAGAATTTTTCCAGCGGTTTTATCTGGGTTACGATCTGGCCGAAACCGTGTTCTTTTAGAAGGGTCTGGTATACGGCTTTTGTTTCATATGCTATTTTTCTCTGGTTCTCGTTCGTGTAGAATATGGCGCTTCTGTAGTTGTTCCCGATATCGTTTCCCTGCCTGTTAACCTGAGTGGGGTCGTGGAGTTCCCAGAACGATTTCATAAGTTCTTTTGCATTTACTATTTTTGGGTCGAATTTTACTATTACGGCTTCGGTGTGGTTTGTTACCGATTTATCATTGTTGACCCATCTTTTGTTTAAGACCTGGTGATATGTGGGATTTGGATAGTTTCCCCCCGTATAACCGGATCTGACGTCGATCACGCCGTTTATGGATTCAAAATGCTTTTCCACGCCCCAGAAACATCCCGCTGCAAATACTATCTCCGCTACCATCTTCCCGCCTTTATTTTTTATATTTAATTTTAATCTATAATCTTTGTACTTATATAATTTTCATAAATAATTATGAAAATATAAGTTTTCTTTTAGTTTCTGTACCAAGGGGGAGCTTTTTTAAGGAGAACTGAATCAATTATTTTATATTGTTATTAGATCACACATATTGATCGCGGCATATACTGGAACAGCTTGATCCAAAAGGGGATAGAAGATGGAAAACAAAGAACTATCGACCAAAGAGATATTAAACCAGCTTGATACTGACATCAAAAAAGGGCTTTCATCCGATGAAGCCCAAAACAGGCTTTCAAGCTACGGGAAAAACGAATTTATCCAAAAAGAACAGACCATTTACGAAAGGATCTTCCAACGGCTCTGGGGACCGATCCCCTGGATGATAGAACTGGCTGCAATCCTTTCCGTTATAGTTCAGAAATGGGAAGATTTTATCATTATAACGGTTTTGCTTATAACAAACGTAGTGATCGATTTTCTTCAGGAGTCCAAAGCCCTGAACGCCCTGAAAGTTTTAAAAGAGAGCGTAAAGAAGAAGTCCCTCGTATTAAGGGACGGCGTTTTTACGCAGATCGATTCCTCTTTGGTTGTCCCGGGAGATATCCTGAAACTGAAAATAGGGGATATGGCAAGCGCCGATGTAAGGCTTGTGGAGGGTGAATACCTAAGCGTTGACCAGTCGACCCTCACGGGAGAATCGCTCCCTGTGCAAAAAGGGGTGGAGGATATCGTTTACGGAAACTCCATAGTCAAGAAAGGGGAGATGCTTTCCGTTGTTACCGCCACCGGGAACAACACCTATTTCGGCAAAACGGTAGCACTTGTGGCAAAAGCCCAAGAGCAGCAGAAAAGCCACTTTCAAAGGGCTATCCTCTCAATAGGGAACTACCTTATCTCCATAACGGCTGTTTTGGTCGTGATCATAGTTATAACTTCGTTGTTCAGGGGTGATTCCGTATCCGAAATATTAAGGTTCAGTCTGGTACTTACCATAGCGTCCATCCCCGTGGCACTGCCTGCTGTGTTATCTGTTACCATGGCAATAGGGGCCATGAACCTTGCCAAGAAGCAGGCGATAGTAAGCCGTCTTGCGGCAATTGAGGAATTAGCGGGGATGGATATCCTTTGCAGCGATAAAACGGGAACCCTTACCAAGAACCAGATGGGGCTTAGGACTATTGAGCCTTTTAACTCCTATACCCCGGAGGATCTTATAAAATATGCAATGCTTTCAAGCAAATATGAAAACAATGATCCCCTTGAGACCCCTATATTCAATTACGCCAAAGAGCAGGGGATAGTTATTAAAGAGGAGTATAATCTTAAAAAGTTCATCCCTTTTGATCCTGTTGTTAAAAGAACCGAAGCTGTTTATGAGATTGAGGGGAAAGAGCTGATAGTGACAAAAGGGGCTCCCCAGGTTATTTTGGAGCTTTGCAACACTATGGAGGATCAATATATCATGAACAAAGTGGAGGCCATGGCGCAAGAGGGGTATAGAACCATAGGTGTCGCGGTAAAGTTCAGGTATGAGAAAAATTTTAATTTCGTAGGTTTCCTTCCCCTTTTCGATCCCCCCAGAGACGATGCCTCTACAACAATAGAGGATGCCAAAAAGCTGGGCGTTTCTGTGAAAATGGTGACGGGAGATAATATATTCATAGCAAAGCAGATATCAAAGCTTATAAATATAGGAGATAATATCCTTGACCAAAAAGAGCTTAAAGGGAACAGGGATAAAGAGTTTATCATCTTAACGGATATCATAGCTTCTGCCATATACAAAAAGCTGGGAAATGACAACGAGAACGAGATAAGGTCTTTTGCAAAAAGCGTGGTCTCTGAGGTGAAAAAAGATTTGAAAAATATACCTATCCCCATAGGTTATGCGAAAAAACACGAATCGGAGATCATAGATATAATCGAGGAGGCGGACGGTTTTGCCCAGGTTTTCCCCGAAGATAAATATTATATAGTTGACAAACTGCAAAAAGCGGACCATATCGTCGCCATGACGGGAGACGGGGTAAATGACGCTCCCGCACTTAAAAAAGCGGACGTGGGGATTGCGGTCTCGGGTGCGACCGATGCTGCAAGGGCAGCTGCTGACGTGATACTCCTGGCGCCCGGTTTAAGCGTAGTGAACGATGCTTTTAAAGAGGCCAGAAAAACCTTTGCCAAGATGCAGAGCTATTCTATTTTCAGGATAGCCGAAACATTAAGGATCATACTTTTTATGACCCTTGCCATACTGATTTTTGATTTTTATCCCATTACGGCGGTTATGATCATCATACTTGCCCTTTTAAACGATATACCCATTTTAACCATCGCTTTTGACAATGCAAAGGTTTCCCCGCAACCCATAAGGTGGAATATGAAAGAGGTCTTGACCATTGCGACGGTTTTGGGGCTTCTTGGGGTTGTATCCACTTTTCTGCTTTTTTATATCCTGGAATCGCTTCATTTTTCAAGGGATATGATCCAGGCGATCATATTTTTAAAGCTGGATATCGCAGGGCATGCGACCATATATTTGGCAAGGACGGGGGACAAGCCTTTCTGGTATAAGCCTTACCCCTCTTTGACGCTGTTCCTGACGGTTTTTTCCACCCGTATTGCAGGTACGCTTATTGCCGTGTACGGGTTGTTTATGGAAGCTATAGGATGGGAGTATGCGGCGTATATATGGATATATGCCACTATTTGGTTCTTTTTTAATGATTTTATCAAGCTTCTTGCATACAAGATGATAAGGAAGAACGGGGTTTACAAAAATTGAACTTAACTGTTCTCCTCTTTGTATTGTTCAATAAAATCAAATAGGATGTAGTCGATCACAGATTCTTTTATATCCCTTTCAATATCTTTTTTGACTGTATCGAAAAGATCGCTTTTTTTGTAGCTTATCCCCATGCTTAAAAGGGTTTTGTCCCTTGCTGGGATTATATCCTCGACTATGAATATAGAGGCGTTCACCGCAAAACTATCTTTTACTTTTAATATCTCGATCTTGACCACGAAGTTTGAATACTCTTTGCTGGAGGTCTTGATGTCGGCTTTTTCAAGTTCTTTTATCACCTGCTGTTTTAAACTTTTTTTGAACTCTTCCGAGACGGCTTTGCTTTTACAGGAGAACTTTACGTTTGCCTCTTTAAAGCCTTCCAGGGAGAAAGGTGTAATGGCAAAAGCGTTTATTGTAAAAATAAATATTATAAATAGTTTTTTCATCTGTTTTTCTTAATTTTTCTCTTTGTATTTTTTTGAGGCTTTTTCCAGGACCTTTTTATAATCTATCCTGTTTTTATATCCCAGGGATTTATAAAAAACCTCTTCATTATCGGGGTCTATGAAAAATACGGTCGGGATAACCTTTGCTTCAAACTGCGTTGGATAGGGGTCAACGTCCCTTGTAAGGGTAAGGGGGATAAAGTTTTCTGAAACTGCGTCTTTAATGGTTCTTTTTCGTAAAGTCTGCCTTTCGAACTTTCTGCACCAGGGACAGGTTGTCGTGCTTATTACCATCATAAGCGGTTTGTTTGAGTTCTTTGCCTTGCTCAAAGCACTTTGGTAGGAGGTTTCATAACCGATGCTCTGCATAAATTCTTTGGAAGCTGCATGGAGGTTTAAACTAAGGGCCAGTGAGAATATGATCAGGAGTTTTGTTTTTAACATAATATTTCCTTATTTTATGATCCCAAATATTATCACTTTTTGCTTAATGAAATATTAATCCGGTTAACCTTGTTTTAAGGTTTGATCAATAAAATTTATATAACGCTAAAATTCAAAAAGGAGTTTATTATGCAAAAATATCAATGTGTAGTGTGTGATTATATTTACGATCCCCTTGTAGGTGATCCTGACAGCGGCATTTCTCCCGGAACACCTTTTGAAGATATTCCTGAAGATTGGATGTGTCCCGAGTGCGGGGTGGGGAAAGAGGATTTCGTATTGATCGAAGAGTAGGAGGTATCTTCGCTCTTTTTATTTTACCGCCTGGAGGATGTCGTTTATTATATCGTCGGGATTTTCCTGACCTACCGAGATCCTGACCAGCCCTTTTGTTATTCCTAGAAACTCTTTCTCTTTTTCATCAAAATCACTGTAAATGGTAGAAGCCATATGAAGCCCAAGCGTCCTGCTGTCCGAAACGTTCGCCGTTATGGTTATAAGTTTCGAGTTGTCCAGAAATCTGAATGCTTCCTCTTTTGTTTTAAAATCTATGGTAAACAGGCTTCCTATGACACCCTTGTAAATATCTTTGTACCTTTTGTGGTGTTTATGGTTTTCAAGGCTTGGGTGGTTGATCTTTAATCCTTCTTTCTCCAGGGCCTTTACTATTTTGCTTACGCTGTTGTTTATCCTTTCTATCCTTAACGGCAGAGTCTCAAGACCCAGCATGGTAAGATAGCTTGAGAATGCGGAAGCGCTCATCCCGAAGTCCCTTAATGCTCTTTTCTTTGCCGCTGCTATCATGGCGGATTCTCCCGCTTTTTCTATAAACTTTTTATAGAACGGGTATCTTTGGCTTAAAAGTTTCCCGTCATCTTTCAGGGCTTTCCTGAATACTGCGGCACCACCTAGGACCGAGGCGTTTCCCGTAATGATCTTGGTCGTGGAATAAACAACTATATCAGCCCCCAGCTTTAAAGGCTGGAAGGTTACTGGTGTCAGGGTATTGTCAACGATCGATATGATCCCTTTTTCGTTCGTAAAGTCTAAAATCGAGGGGATATCGGCCAGGCTCATGCTGGGATTCCCCACGCTTTCTATAAAGATGATCTTTGTTTTATCGTTTACGGCATCTTTTATCGCCTCCATATCATCAACGCCGAAGAAGTGTGTTTTTACCCCGAACCTTGCGGCTGTTTCATTGAAAAAGGAGTAGGTTCCCCCGAAAAGGCCTCCTATGGATATGATCTCGTCGCCGCTGCTTACAATTGACATCACCGCCATGCTTATGGCACCCATCCCCGAAGATGTCACGACTGCACCGATGCCGTCGTCCATTTTGCCAAGTATCGTTTCAAGCCGGCCGCTTGTAGGGTTCCCCATTCTGGAGTATAAAGGTTTTTTAAGCTCCCCGTTAAATATGTTTTCACCTGTCTGGCTGTCTCCGTAGGCAAATGCGGCAGACTGGACGATAGAGGGGCTTATGGACCCTTCTTTACTGCCGGTGAGATGTACGACTTCAGTCGCGAACTTTTCAAGATTTTCCATTATTTTTACTCTTTGTTGTTTTATGAGTATAATTTTAACTTATTTATATAAGAGTTTGGTAAATAATTTGCTTTTATATTCTATTTTAATATAAAGAGCTTTTTAATTTTTCTATTCTTTTGTTTGAATCGATTATTCTTTTATAGCTTATGGAGCCGTTTTTTACCTGCTTAAAGATAGTATTTACTAGTTCGCCTGTATCCTGGGATGCCAGCTGATTCCCAAACAGCAGCAGATCAACGCTTGAGTTTATGGATAGTGTTACCGTTTCTTTTAAACTGTAGTGTTCCGATATGGCTTTCATCTGCAGGTCGTCGCTTACGATCACCCCTTGAAAGTGTAACTTTTCCCTTAGAAGTTTTGTATTTATTTTATATGAAAGGGTGGCAGGGTAGGTCATATCCAGATTTCTATTGAACACATGAGCCGTCATTATCATTTTTGCTTTTTTATTTTTTATAAGGTTCTTATAGGGGTGAAGCTCTTTTTCTTCCCAGGTATCGCTAATATCAACAAAACCTCTGTGGGAATCATCTTTTGAAGAACCGTGCCCCGGGAAATGTTTCAGTACCCCTGCTATTTTTTTTTCTTCAAGTGCATCCAGAAAAGTTTGGGCAAAATCCGTCACCTCTTTGGGGGAATCACCGTAAGATCGTTCAAGAGTTTCTATTACCGGGTTATTCTTATTTATGGAAAGATCCACAACCGGGGCAAAGTTACAGTTTATGCCGTTTTGGTATAACATATCTGCCATTTGAGAATATACATCTTTAGCTTTTTTAAGTCCCTGTTTTGAAAGCTCTTTTGCGCTGGGTGTCGGGCTGAATCCGTAAGAGCTTTTTAGTCTTTGAACCTTTCCACCCTCCTGGTCTATGCAGATCAGAAGTTTGTTTTGTGAATAGTTTTGTAATCTTTTAGTTAATTGCTGCAGCTGAGCGGGTGAATCTATATTTTTGACCTTTGTTCTGTCTTTATAAAACCTGTCAAAAAGTATCACGCCTCCTATATTGTACTCTTGTATATATTTGATAATAGGGGTGTTGTCATTTATAGAGTTTTGTTCAAAACCTATGATAAGCATCTGCCCTATGAGCTGTCTTAGTTCGGTATCGCTTACTTTTATGGGGTCTTTTGCGTAAAGATTTGACTGCAAGACAAAGGCGGATATCAAGATAAAAAATATTTTGGTAAAGTTTGATTTTTTCATTGGGTACAATTTTATATAAAAGATACTTTGAACAATATGTAACATTTTGCCATATCCAGACAAGCAGTTAATAGTTTTTAGTATTGAATTAGGATAAATAATTATTGTAAAACAATAATAAAATATTGACAAGCAGTAAAAAAACTGATAAACTTCTAAAATAAAAAATGCAAAGGAGTGTTATCCATGGACAACATATCAAAAATTAAAAAAGTGAGTAAGCTGTTTTATATATTGCTTACAGGGGTTCTTATCGCAGTACCTTTATATTATATTTTCTATTGGGTATTTATCAATTCATTATCTGAGTCATTTATTAATATAAATATAGAGCCGGTGCCTGAAAGTCAAAATATTTTATCGATAAAATTACAAATAGCAGGGTTTATCTCAAGTTTACTTCCTCTTAGTGCCTTGATGTATGGAGTTTTTTATACAAGAAAGCTTTTTGCATCTTTTAAAGAAGGGGTTGTTTTTTCATTAGAACAAGTTGTATTATTTAAAAAAATATCAAAAGCACTTGTTTTATGGATTGTGTTTTCTATAGTGTATGAAGGGATAAAAAGTATAATTTTCTCATTTGATAATCCTGTTGGAGAAAGAGTGGTATCTTTAGGCGTATCTTCCAGCCAGATGGGGATATTATTTATTAGTATCGTTGTTTTGGTGATAGCTTGGATCATGGATGAAGGAAGAATTATAAATGAAGAAAATAAGCTTACGGTTTAGCAGGAGTTTATGATGGCAATAGTTATAAACTTAGACGTAATGTTGGCAAAAAGAAAGATGAAATCAATAGAACTTGCTCAGTTGATCGGTATAACGGAGCAAAATCTATCTATTTTAAAAACAGGAAAAGCAAAAGCAATAAAACTTACTACATTGGATGCTATTTGTAAACATCTTGATTGTCAACCCGGGGATATATTAGAGTATAAATAGTTTTAGTTATATTTTAAAAAAGGAAATAAAATGGAGATATGTAAAAGTAATATTGCACAATCAGATTTAAACTGGGAGTTTTTAGACGGAAGTAAACGAAGTGCTACAAAACTAAAAACTTGTGCTGTGGGCTTGGGAACTTATAATGTCGGTTGGCGTTGGAGCACCCATGTTGGGGCCATAAACGGTAAAGAAGCAGAAAATCATATAGGATATATTCTTTCAGGAGCTATGATCATTCAGGATAAAGAGGGAAATCAACTTGAAGTGGGTGCAGGAGAAGCTTTTGAAATAGGAGAGGGAGGCGATGCCTGGGTAGAAGGTGATGAAGCCTGTATCGCTTTGGATTTTATCCCATGTTAATTAATCCTTAATATTAGATTAAGTATTAATCAAATACAATTTCATATAAATTAAAAGGGAGTAAATTATGCAAAAACATACAGACATAAACATCAGTCGTAAAAACAGTACAATTCAACAAAAAGCAGCTTTTACACTACTCCTTCTTCAACTCAATACACAACTCTAATAAAAACATTTCGTTTTTAACAATCAATTTTAAATAATTTAAGCAATTCAGTTTAGCTGAATATCTATTTTCGATTTTATAGTTATATATTCAGCTTTTTAATAGATTTTAATGTCAAAAAATTAGGAATTTAATATGAAACATAATAAATACAGACAATATCCTGTTGTCGAAAAATTCAATAGAGAGTGGCCGAATAATACAATCACAAAAGCACCCGTATACTGTTCGGTAGATTTAAGGGACGGAAACCAGGCTTTGGTAAATCCATTAAGTATCGGACAAAAGTGTGAGTATTTCAAGGTATTGGTTGATATGGGGTTTAAGCATATCGAGGTGAGCTACCCAAGTGCATCGGACACTGATTTTAACTTTACAAGGAAGTTGATCGAGGAAGATATGGTGCCTGAAGATGTATATATCCAGGTGTTGATCCCTGCAAGGGCAGAGTTAATAGACAGAAGCGTGGAAGCTATGCGGGGAGTGAAAAAAGGGATATTTCATTTATATAATCCAACGGCAGAATTTCAAAGAAAAGTAGTATTTCAAAAAAGCGATGACGAGATAATTGCCATGGCAGTCGAGTCAATGAAAAGATTGATAGACAAGACCAAGGACTTTGAAGGGGAGGTTGTATACGAGTATACTCCCGAAAGCTTCTCCCAGACCGATTTGGAATTTGCCGTAAAGATATGCAACGAGGTGATAAACGTGGTAGAACCCACACCACAAAAGAAGTTGATAATCAACTTGCCTAACACCTTGGAAGCCTGTATGCCGAACATATATGCGGACAGGGTAGAGTGGATGTGCAAGAATTTTATAAATAGAGAAAGCTTGATCGTAAGCGTCCATCCCCATAACGACAGGGGTACTTCGGTTGCAAGTGCCGAGATGGCGGTATTGGCTGGTGCAGATAGAGTTGAGGGAACCTTGTTCGGTAACGGTGAGAGGGCAGGAAACTTGGATTTGGTAAATTTTGCTTTTAATATATATTCCCAAGGTATCGATCCAAAGTTAAATTTGGAGCATATAGACGAGGTAAAAGAGTTCTTTGAAAATATCACTGAAATAAAAACACATATCAGGCACCCTTATGTAGGGGATATGATATTTACGGCTTTTAGCGGAGGTCATCAGGATGCCATAAAAAAAGGTTTTGATTTTTATGACAAAACAGATAAACAGCAGTGGAACGTGCCGTATTTGCCTATAGACCCGAAAGATATAAAAAGGGATTATGACAAAGTTGTTCGGATAAATTCCCAGTCGGGAAAGGGCGGGGCTGATTTTATTATAGCTCAGTTCTTCGGTGAAAAGATGTCAAAAGATGAAGCCAAAAAGTTTGGGAAAACGGTAAAAGAAGCCTCGGATAAAAAAGGGGTCGAGTTAAGCAAAGATGAGATCATAGATTTATATAAAGTGTTCAAAGGAAAAGAGGAAAAAACAGTAAAATACCAATGGGATCCAAAAGAGTATGAGAAACACTCAACAGGCCAGCAAATATGGGCAAGGGAGCTTATAGATAAGTTAGGATTAAAAGGTGATGAACATATTCTTGATATAGGATGCGGGGACGGTAAAGTCACAGCAGAGATAGCATCGTACCTTAAAGAAGGTTTCGTAAAAGGTGTAGACAGTTCATGTGATATGATCCAATTATCTAAAGCTAAATTTCCAAAAGAAAAGTACCCGAATATATCGTTTGAACAAAGGGATGCAAGAGATTTAACTTTTGAAGATGAGTTCGATATAGTTTTTTCAAATGCGGCACTGCACTGGATCAAAGATCACAGACCCGTTATAAAAGGAGTTTATAGAAGCTTGAAAAAAGGGGGCAGGATACTCTTGCAAATGGGAGGTGAGGGCAATGCAAAAGGGATATTATCCCTTTTGGATCAATTGATGGTCGATGCTGAGTATAAAGAGTATTTTAAAGATTTTGATTTCCCATACGGTTTTTTAGGTATTGATGAATATAAGAAATTGTTGGAAGAAAATAACTTCACTGTAAAAAGAGTGGAGCTTATACCCAAAGATATGGTTCATAAGGATATTGAAGCTTTGAAAGGCTGGATAAGAACAACCTGGCTTCCATATACTTCAAGAATCCCTAAAGAAAAAAGGGAAAAGTTTATTAGAACCGTATGTGATGCATATATAAAAAAAGTACCTTTAGACAGGGAGGGAAGAGTTCATTTGGATATGGTAAGGTTAGAGGTTGAAGCGTATAAATAAAAGATCGATTTCTAAACTAGTATAAAAATATATTATAGGTTTAAAAGTTATTTCATTATAATCCCTTATACAAAAACAGGAGGATATTTTGAAAAACGTTTTAATAATCAATGCACACCAATATTACGAAGGAATAGCAGAGGGGAAATTGACCCAAAGCTTTATCGACAAGGCAAATGAGTTTTTTACGTCAAACGGTTTTAAGGTTAAAAATACTGCAATAGACAAGGGATATGATCTAAAAGAGGAGCTTGAAAAGTTCACATGGGCAGATTATATTTTGTTCCAATATCCTGTTTACTGGATGACGGTTCCATGGATATCAAAAAAATATATAGATGATGTCTTTTCAGGCGGTGCAGGAACGGTGACTTACGAAAGTGACGGAAGAAGCAGGGAAGATTCTTCCAGGAAATACGGAAGCGGCGGCTTGATGCAGGGGAAAAAATATATGCTGAGCCTGACTTATAACTGCCCTGAAAGTGAATTTAACAACAAAGACGGCTTCTTTGAAGGACTTAGCGTAGACCAGGCAAACTTTTCTGTACATAAGACTTTTCATTTCTGCGGGCTTGAGCAGCTGGAAACATATGCTATCCATGATGTCTACAAAGGCGATCTTGATCTTTCTAAAGAGCTTGACAGGTTTGAAAAGATACTTGAAAAGAATTTTTTGTAAAACAGATGCCCCAGGGGCATTTGTTTTATGAGTATTGAAGCTTACTCGTATCTCAAGGCGTCTATAGGGTTAAGCCTTGCTGCTTTTCTTGCTGGGAAATAACCGAAGATCACCCCTATAAGGGTTGAGAAAACAAAGGCTATCAATATTATCTGGGTATTTATTATAAAAGGAAGACCCATAAAATTAACGACTCCGTACCCTATGGAAAGGCCTATAATTATCCCTATGATCCCTCCCAGGGTAGATAACACCACCGCCTCGACCAGGAATTGAAGCAGTACTTCACTCTCCATAGCCCCTATGGCAAGACGGATCCCTATCTCTTTTGTCCTCTCTGTCACGGATACCAGCATAATATTCATGATACCTATTCCCCCAACGACAAGGCTGATCGCTGCGATGGAGCCCAGAAGGTAGGTGAGCATTTTGGTAGTGGAGGTCATGGTTGACAGCAGGTCTTCCATATCCCTTATATGGAAGTTGTTGTCTTCCCCCGGTTTTATACCCCTTCTTTCCTGCATCAGGAGGGTTATGTCGTTTTTTGCCCTTTCTATATTCTTGCTTTCATTGATGGAGATTAGGATAGAGTTTATATCTTTGTCACCCTGGATCTTCCTTTGGAACATTTTCAGTGGAACTATAATGACCTCGTCCTGGTCCCTCCCGAATGCTGCAGCCCCTTTTGATTCCAGTACACCTATTACGGTACATCCGAAATTCTTAAGGCGTATCTTTGACCCTACCGGGTCCATATCGTCAAAAAGCTGTTTTACTATGGTAGTTCCCAGTATGCAGGAGCTTTTACCGAAACTAAGCTCGCTTTCCTCAAACTCCCTGCCGCTTTTCAAAGGCCAGTCCTTGATGATGAAATAATCGTTGCTCGTCCCTATAACGCTTGTTGTGTAGCTTTTGTTCGAGTAGATCGCATTTACGCTGCTGCTGTTTTCTGCCGCAACAGCTTTTATATTTGATATCTCGCTTTTTATGGCATCTATGTCTTCCTGCTTGAAAGCCCTGGCACTGTAGTCGGTGCTCGCCCTTCCTCTTCTCTCCTGCCCGACACGCAGGGTAAGCATATTGCTTCCCAGCTTGGATATATCCGCCTGGACCTTGGCAGTGGTCCCGTCCCCTATCATAACCATTGCAATAACAGAAGCCACCCCTATAACGATCCCAAGGATAGTAAGGATAGATCTTAAGATATTTCTTTTTATCTCTTTGAGTGCTATTAAAAAAGCGTTGCTTAACATTATTTGTTTCCTTTTTTAAGGCTTTGCTCAATATGCCCGTCCCTGAAATATATGGTTTTATTGGCATATGCCGCCATCTCCCTTTCGTGTGTCACCATAATGATGGTGATGCCCGATTCCTCGTTCAGCTGTTTTAAAAGCTCCATGATCTCAAGGCTTTTTATGCTGTCCAGGTTTCCGGTTGGTTCATCGGCCAAAAGAACAAGAGGATTGGTGACGATTGCCCTGGCTATTGCCACACGCTGCTGCTGCCCCCCGGAAAGTTCTGACGGGCTGTGGTAGATCACGCTTTCAAGTCCCACTTTTTTTAAGGCTTCAAGGGCCATCTCTTTTCTTTGTTTGGAGGGGATCCTTCTGTATATCAGGGGAAGTTCCACATTCTCCAAAGCGCTTGTCCTCCCAAGCAGGTTGAATCCCTGGAAAACGAATCCAAGGTAGTTACGCCGGATCAGGGCCATCTGGTTCCTGTTCAGTCTTTCCACGTTTATATCGTTAAAAAGGTATTCCCCGCTTGTAGGGGAATCCAGGCAGCCTATTATGTTCATTGATGTGGATTTCCCGCTTCCGCTTGCCCCCATGATAGCCACGAACTCCCCTTTGTTTATGGAGAAGTTGACCTTGTTCAGCGCATAGGTTTTTGCTTCCCCTTTTCCGTAGGTTTTTACAATATCCTTAAATTCTATTATAGGTTTTGTTTCATCCATTATTCACTCTCTTGTGAAATGATTATATTATCGCCCGCTTTTAGATTTTGGGATTCTACGCTGGTGAACTTCCCGTCCGTTTCAAGCACCCTTACCGTTACCTCTTTGGGCTGGTTGTTTTCAAGGATATATACGGTTTTGAAATCTGCCTTGTCCAGATCTTTTGATTTTTTATTGTTACTGCTTCTCATAGGGGGTCCTACGAAACTGATGCCGTTTTGTTTTTTTGTTTCCGTTTTAACAGCAGGTTTAAAACGCAGGGCGCTGTTTGGGACAAGCAGTTTGTCTTTCAGCTCTTTTGTTATGATCTTTGCAGAAGCCGTCATCCCGGGCCGCAGCAGCAGTTTCTCATTGTTCACAGAAGCAACGGTTTCATAGGTGATCACTCCGCTGTTTTCTATGGGGTTGTATCTTACTTGCTTGATCTTCCCTTTAAAGGTTTCATTTGGATAGGCATCTACGGTAAAAGAGACGTCAAGCCCCTCTTTGATATTGGCAACGTCGGCTTCGTCGATGCTTACTATAAGATCCATTTTTGTAAGGTCTTTTGCAAGGGTGAACAAAGTAGGGGTCGACATAGATGCCGCAACGGTCTGCCCTATCTCGATTTCACGGTTTAGGACTATACCTTTTATGGAAGAGCGCACTACCGCTTTTTCAAGGTTTTCCTGGTCTGTTTTAAGGTTAAAGTCCGCCTGGTTCACCTCTGCCTGGGAAGCTTTATATGCGGCTTCGGCATTTTCGTAAGCGAATCTTGCATCGTCAAGGTCGTTTTGCGAAGGGTAATTACCCTTTGACTGTTCATACATCTTTGACATTCTTTCATAATAAAGCTTTTTGCTTTTGAGTGTCACTTCGCTTTGCTGCATATTTGCTTTTGCCACCGATAAAGAGGCCTTGGAGCTGTCTACCTGGGATTTTAGCTTTGTGGTGTCAAGCTTTGCCAGGATCTGTCCCACTTCCACCTTGTCGTTAAAGTCCACATATATCTCTTTTATGGTCCCTGAAACCTCGATACCTATGTCAACGCTGTTTGTGGGGTTTAGGTTCCCTGTTGCCATTACAGTTACCTGCAGGTTCCCTTTTTTCAGCTCCTGGGTCTTGTATGAAAGTTTTTCATCGCCGTTCTCTTTTTTAATGGTGAGAAAATAATAAGCTGCGGCAGTTGCCAGGCCTAAAATTATTATGATCCAGATATATTTTTTCTTTGAATCTGTCTTTTTGTAAGAGTTCAACTGTTCCTGTAAATTTGGTTCCATTATTCGCCAGCCTTTATTTTAAAATATAGATCCGCATATTCGATCTGTATGTTTATATCATTGATCGCAAGATCATATGCGTTTATCTTTTTGGTGTTTTTCAGTATCTCAAGGTCGTAACCGGGAGTGATCCCTGCCTCGTTGGAGATCTTGTTTACCTCTATAAGATCGTCATAGAGGTTTATATTTTCTTTTATGATCCGGTTGTATTTTTTATAAGTCTCCACCCTTGTCAATGCTTCGTCAAAATCTTTTTCAAGTTCCTCCCTTAGGTCGTTCAAAGATATCTTTTGCTTCAGGTATTCCAGTCTTGATTTTTCAAGCGCGGGTTTTTTATTGATATCGTACAATGGGAACGACAGGTTCAAAGAAAGGGCACCTGATTTACTGTAATCTTCCGTGTCGTTTTGCAGATCTTCCGTGTCTGAGTACGAAAGGGAAGTGGATACGCTTATTTTAGGGAGATAATCGGTTCTTAGTTTTTTATAGCTTGTGTCCGCCAGGGTCACCAGTGAATCCTCATATAAAATGTCGATATTCTTTTGGAGGTAATCCTCTTTCGTGACATTGGCAAAATCGATCAGCTCTATCTGCTCATATTTCAGGCTTGTATATTTTGCCAGCTCAGCTTTCTGCTCTTTTATGGAGTTCTCCAGATTGATATACTCTTTGTACTGGTCGTTTTTTGCCATTATGGCATCGTTTAGTTCTGTGATATCGCTTTGGCCGTTTTCGTACTGGATCTTCTTTAAAATAAGTTCGATCTCTTTGTTCTTGTATTGATAGCCGCTTTGTTCAAGCTGTATATAAAGCTTTTTGATCCCAAGGAGGATCTTGTAAACGTTTTGGAGTATCTGCTTGTTCTCGTTTTCCCATGCCAGAAGGTCGGACCTGAATTTATCGTCCGCGTATTTTATTGTGAACTCTATCCCTCCCGATTCATAAATACTTTGTGAAAAGCCAAGAGAAACGCTTTTTGTGAAATCGTCGCTTTTGTCATTGAAAGTACGGCTCCTGTTCAAGCTGGAGTTCAGGTCAAGAGTCGAGATCCAGTCGTTTTTCAGTGTTTCGTAGTTTTGCTCGAGTATCTGTTTCTCAAGCTTTCTTAACTCTTTTTTATCTTTGTTTAAAATATTCAGATCGTCAGCCAGGATAAAAGTGGACAAAAAAAGTAATATTGCCAGTTTTCTCAATCCGTATTCCTTTTTATATGTAGTGTGTTCCTAAAATTATAGATGATCATTATAAACCGTTTTTAAATCCTATATTAACAGAATATTAATGAATTTTGGCATTGTAGTTAGTTTTTACTTTTTAGTTGATTTTTTTGATCTATATGCTATTATTCTTTTTTTTGCAAAGGTTATTAACTATAAAGCTTTCTAGTCCCCATATACAATAGATCGGTTTTCAAAGGTATTTTTAATGTACAAAATTTTTTTATATATAGTATTTATTTTGTTTTTTACGGGATGCAGCGTAACTAATAAAATAGATCTGGGGAAAGAGGCTCCTATGACTCTAAAAGAGGACAGAGCTTTGGAGAACTTAGTCTGTCCTCCCCCAAAGATAAAGGTTGTGGAAAAAACGATCGTTAGAATAAAAGAGGTTCCAATAAAAGAGGAATCAAAAAAGCTGCAGACAAAACAAGAAACAAAAGTTACAATAGGGGAGGTTGAACATGTTTTTATCCCCTCTTTGGATATTAGACTAAAAGCCAGAATCGACACTGGTGCAAAAACCTCGTCAATCCATGCCGTAGAGATCAAAGAGTTTGAAAGGGACGGGGAAAAATGGGTAAAGTTCAAGATTTTGGATAATAATAAGAATTTAATACAAAAAGCCCTTCCTCTTCATAGAATTGTCCGTATCAAGCAGGAATCAGATACGAAAAGTGATAAGCGGTATGTGGTTAATATGAAGCTGAAGCTTGGAGATCTGGAACAACTGGTCGAGGTCTCTTTAAATGACCGCAGCCACCTAAATTACCCGGTTCTTATCGGAAGAAACTTTTTAAGGGGGCTTTTTGTGGTAGATGTCTCCAAAAAGTTTTTGCTAAAACAATAAAAGAGGTAAAATGAAATCAAAAAACCAGATAATACTGTTTTCTATTTTTCTTATAGCTGCTTCCGTTGCCCTGGTAAGTTATAAGATCTATTATTTGAATTTTCCCCTTTTTCAGGACGAGACATCAAATATATGGAATATTGAAGCAAAGATAACCTTTGACTCCCAGAAAGAGAAAAGCGCATTGGTTTCAATGGCTCTGCCCCCTTCGCAAAACGGCTTTATCACTATAAACGAAGAATCAAGTTCTCCCAATTACGGTTATACCAACAGTGTTATAGACAATGTAAAAAAAGGGGTTTGGTCAAAAAGAGAGCCCCAAAGCGGTGAACAAACCCTGTATTACTCTATAGATATTATCAAAGACAGATATTTTAAGACAGAACCGGCACACTTTGAACAAACCATACAGGCAGAAGAAGCTGCCCATCCTATTTCCCAGGCAGCTTCCTCGATCATAGAGAACATCTACCAAAAAAGTGCGAACAGTATCACTTTTGCCTCTTTGCTGATCAAAGAGTTTAACAGAAAAGAACCCTCCCAGGCAGTTCAGATGATAAAGAACAATTATATGAAAAATGACAGGGAAAAAAGGGATGCTTTGGTATACCTGATCAAAAAAAAGGGATTCCAGGTATACTCTATCGGGGCATTGTACTTGGAAGACAAGGAAAGAAATATCCCCCTGGATCCGATGCTGGAAGTTTTTTATAAAGACAAGTGGTATCTTTTTGATATCAATGAAGGGAGCATCTCAAACAGTTCCGATATTTTTATCTGGCAGAGGGGTTCTCAGTTTCTTCTGGATGCGGAAGGTGTAGATAACTCAAGGGTAAGTTTCTCCGTGACCAAAAGTATTGTTCCGGCAAGGACAGCGGCCTTGTCCAATAACGTAAAAAACCAGAGCGTTTTACTGGATTTTTCCCTGTTTACCCTGCCTAATGAGACCCAAAATACTTTTAAGCTTCTGCTTCTGGTACCTCTTGGGGCTTTGGTTGTTGTATTTATGAGACTTTTGGTTGGGATAAAAACCTCGGGTACTTTTATGCCTGTTTTACTTGCCATGGCCTTTATCGAGACAGAACTGCTGCCCGGGATACTGATGTTTCTGCTTGTTGTTACAATGGGACTTTTTGTAAGGTCGTATCTCTCCCATCTTAATCTTCTTTTAGTGGCAAGGATATCATCTGTTTTGATCGTGGTTGTGGGGATTATGTCTTTTGTGGCGATTCTTTCCCAAAAACTTGATCTGGAATATGCAACGAGCATAACTTTTTTCCCTATTATCATTCTATCCTGGACGGTTGAAAGAATGTCGATACTTTGGGAAGAAGAAGGTTCCAAGGAGGTTCTGCAGCAAGGGGGCGGTTCATTGATCGTAGCGGTCTTGGCATACTTTATTATGACCGATTCCACTCTTAGTTTTATCACATTTAATTTTCCCGAAACACTTTTGGGTGTTTTGGGAGTGATAATACTTATGGGAAGATACAGCGGGTACAGATTGAGCGAACTTTACCGTTTCAGGACCATGGTGAGATAAAATGTTCGCAAACCCTTTTAAGTTAAAAAAACTTGGTATTTTGGGGATGAACAACCGGAATATCAACTTCATAGGAAAATACAATAAAAGGGGTGATTTTCCCCTGGTTGACAATAAGCTTAAAACAAAAAAGATAGCTTTGGAGCATAATATCGCAGTACCCGAGCTTTTGGGGTATATAGAGTTTCAATCAGATGTAAAAAGCTTTGAACAACATATCAAAAATGAAAAGGGCTTTGTTATAAAGCCTGCTCAGGGAAGCGGAGGCAAAGGGATCTTTGTCCTGAAAAAAGAGGGGAAAAAGTTTATAAAACCAAATGGGGATATTTTGCAATACGATGACGTAAGGCGCCATATCTCCAATATCTTAAGCGGCCTGTATTCCCTGGGCGGGAAAAGGGATATCGCCGTTTTTGAGAAACTGGTGAACTTTGATGATACCTTTGAAGGGTACAGTTTTGAGGGTGTTCCCGATGTACGGGTGATCGTTTACAGGGGATATCCCGCTTTGGCCATGGTCAGGCTCTCAACCTCCTCAAGTGACGGTAAAGCAAACTTGCACCAGGGTGCCGTCGGAGTAGGGATAGAGATAAACTCAGGCAAAGCATTAAGCGCCGTTCAGTTCGGTAGACCCGTAACCCACCATCCGGATACCCAAAAAGAGCTGAAAAACCTGGAAATACCTTTTTGGGACGAGATTTTACATTTAAGCGCCGAATGTTATGAGATGACCCAGATGGGATATTTGGGAGCGGATATTGTAATAGACAAGATAAGGGGTCCCTTGGTTTTGGAGCTTAATGCACGCCCGGGACTTGCTATACAAATAGCAAATAATATGGGAGCTTTAAAACGCTTTGAAAAGATCGACAAGGTTGCAGGGAAACATGTTGATATAGATAGCAAAATAGCTTTTGCCAAGACTTTGTAACTTTATTTAGTGAGGATATGACGATGCAGTGGGAAAAAAATTACGCAGCCATATGGCGGGCAAAAAAAGAGCTTTTGAAGCCCGTAAGGGATATAGAGAATATCACATTTGACGATCTTGTAGGGATCGAAACCCAAAAAGCCGGGCTTATTAAAAACACCCGGAGGTTTATAACCGGGCTTCCTTCCAACAATGTTTTATTGTGGGGAGCGCGGGGTACGGGGAAATCCTCCCTTATAAAAGCCTTGCTAAATACCTACAAGGATGAGGGGTTACGGATCATAGAGATAGACCGGGACGACCTGGACGATCTGATTGAGATATCCGATATGGTAAGGGATCTTCCCTACAGATTTATAATATTCTGCGACGATCTTTCCTTTGAAGAGGGGGAGAAAGGTTACAAAGGCTTAAAAAGGATACTTGAGGGTTCCATAGAAGCGCCGCCTGAAAATATCAAGATATACGCCACTTCAAACAGGCGCCATCTTATCACAGAATACCAAAGGGACAACGACGGCACGACTGTGGGGAAAAACGGGGAGATACACTACGGCGACAGTGTAGAGGAGAAAATATCCCTAAGCGACAGGTTCGGTCTGTGGCTTTCATTTTACCACGGGACGCAGAAAGAGTACCTGGAGGTTGTTGAGAGTTATTTTAAAGATTATAAAGGAGACATGGAAGCCTTGCATAAAGAGGCTTTGTTGTTCTCCCAAAGCAGGGCCAGTAAAAGCGCAAGGACGGCAAAGCAGTTTTATAACAGCTTTGTCCAAAAGTAGATATTAATTTACGATGATGGTTTGGTTGCGCCCCATATCTTTTGCTTTGTAAAGTGCATCATCTACACTTTTTATAAGTTGATCCAAAGAAGTATCCTCTTTGGATATTCCGATACCTATACTGACCGTCAGATTATACTTTTGAAGCTCTTTTGAGTTTTTAAGGGCAAGGTGTAGTTTGTCGGCTAAAAGTGATCCTTTTTGTAAATCGCTGTTGGGATATATGATCATAAACTCTTCTCCACCCCAGCGGCCAACAGTGTCTGTCGTTCTTGTAGACTTTTTTAGAATCCCGGCAAAAAGCTGCAGCACCTTGTCTCCTGTTGGGTGTCCGTATTTATCATTTATATTTTTAAAATGGTCCAGGTCCAATATCAACAAGCTGAAAGGATGACCTCCTCTTTTTAAACTTTCGTATTGAATATTCAATTCTATATCCAGTTTATAGCGGTTATAAAGCTGTGTCAGGGGATCCGTCACGGACAGCTTTGACTGGTCCATATAAAGTTTATGCACCTCTTGAAACTCTTTTTGTTTTCGTTTTATTATGAGGTTGTAGGTTATAACAAGTGGTATAACCGCGATTAAAAACAAGATAAACGAAAGAAGGGTCTGGATCGTATTGTTTTTTAAAAGGGTGTTTACGTAGGAGATATCTATATCGACCCCTACGACATAAAGGTTCCCGTTTGTTGTCAGTATAGGCAGGACGATAGAGCGGTATGTTCCCCACCTGTCACTGAATACAGGTACATAAAAGGGCTTGTAGATTTTATTGGGTAAGGTATAGTTTGTATTGTGAACTTCAAAACTTTTTTTCAAAATATCGCTTGCCTCGGGATAATCGGTGAAATACCGGACTTCCGTATGTTCTTTTAATTCGGAGTCTAAGGCACTGGAGCTTGTAAGGCGGTATTTACCGTTTTTGTCCCGTATTACCGTATAAAGGAATTTTGTGCCAAGCTGGTTGTTGAGTTTGGAAAGGTTTTTGATATTCTGTTCATCCTCTTTTTTACTGATTGATGTGGATGAGGTTGTTCGGTCGTGGAAGTCTTCTTCCAGTACAAAAGGGACCGTAACGGCTGCCAAGTAGAGCTGTTTGTCGATTTGTGAGATTAAACGGTCTTTTTCATTATTATAGTTCCAAATAGAATAAACGGCTAAGAGACCTATCGTAAAACCCACTGCAACTATCATTTTTATAGTTTCTTGTTTCATATAATATAGTTAAAAGTTATTAACCCTCGTTTTGAATTTAATATCATTTTATATTAATTATCTTTTAGTTTAAGTAAACTAATGGAGGTTTTTATAGATATTGCATATTGCAATCTATTTTATCAAGTATAAAATTTCCAGTTAAAATAAATTTATATAGATCTATGGAGTTCAAAATGGAAAACTTACCAAATAATTTAGTGGAAAATAAAATTTATGATATCAGAGGTATTAAAGTGATGGTAGACAGTGACCTGGCATCACTTTATGATGTTGAGACAAAAAGGATAAATGAAGCGGTAAAGAATAATCCTGAAAAGTTTCCCGGAGATTTTTATTTTGAGCTTACAAAAGAAGAAACTGAAATCTTGAAGTCGAAATTTTCGACTTCAAGTTGGGGCGGAAGGAGAAAATCTGTCAAAGTCTTTACAGAACAGGGAGTATATATGCTGGCAACGATACTTAAAAGCAAGGTTGCAACCGAAGTTACTATAAATATTATGAGAACCTTTACAAAGATGAGGGAGTTTGCACTTAATTATAAAGATATAGTAATAGAGTTAAAAAACCTGAAAGATGATTTAAAACTTAATCAAGATCAAACTATACAAAATTCACAGTATATAAAAACCGCTTTTGAATTACTTTCCCAGATACTTGAAGATACAAAAGAGACTGAGGAAAAGGTTATGGGATTTCGACCTAAAGTTGATGAGTGAATTTTTGTTATAATATAATTAAGTAAATAAAAGGATAATACAAAATGGACAGATATATAGTTCAAAATATAATAAAATATACAGATATAAACCATTTTGAAAAGACTTTAGAAAAAGATTATCACTCTTATTTTGATGAAGAAAAAAGCTATCCAAACTTTATTGAATTATACAATTTAAAATATGTAATGCTAATTGCAGAGCCGGGGTATGGTAAAACAAGACTTTTGAAAGAATTGGTATTAAAAGGAAAAGAGAATAATACAAAAGTTTTTTTTATAGATTCAAAACAGATTAAAAGTTCAATATTAGAAACTATTCAAAAGTGTAAAGTTTTTGAAAAAAATTTATCAGAAGAAAAATTACAAAAGAAAGTTTATTTTTCAAATACAGATGGGTTCATTGCGGATAAAAATACTATAGTTTGTTTAGATGCACTTGATGAATTGCCTTTTGCAAATCTTTTCGAGTTTTTTGAAAAAGTTGAAGAGTTTATTTCTGATTATCCAAATATAAAACTTTTTTTATCTTGTAGAACACATCATCTTAAAAAAGTTGAATATGACTTATCTAATATACCTTTTACCTATATAAAACTAGATAGTTTTTATCAAAAACAGGTTTTTAACTATTTAAAAGATGGAGGTTTAAGTAGACAACAAATTGATGAGATTATTGAAAAATCTAAATTAGTGAATCTATATGAGTATTTAACTATCCCCAGGTTTTTGTACTATTTTTCAGAATTGATAAAAAATAAAAAATTGGATCATATTATTAATTTATCCAGAAGTGAAATATTCGAAGAGTTTATATATAGAAAGATAGATAAAGAACGAAGTAAAAAATATCCAGAATCTGAAAATCACACTATAAAAAGAGTTTTAGAAGAATTGGCATTAATAATGAAGATATTTCAGGTTTCTCAGATTAGTAAAGATAATTTTTTTACTGTATTTAAAGAGTTGAATTTAGGAAATATTTTTACAGGTAAAGGCTTAGTAGAAAAGCTTACGGAAAAAAGCCTTTTAAAAGATAATATCGATTATTTAGAATTTGAAAATCAAGAGTTTTTAGACTTTTTGGCATCTAAAGAATTGGGCAGATTTGAAAAAATAGATCAAGTATTCTTCGATATGGCAGTAGAGCCGCACTTTAAAGAGGTATTTACTAGTTGGTTTTATGTTATGCCGTTTGTATTGGAACAATACCCATTTATGATAAATATAGTTTTGGACTTTTTAGAAAAAAACTCTAATAAAGTTTTGAGAGAGGGGTATTTTAAAGTCATTACAAGTATTGATCCCAAATCATTAGATGAAAAAGTAAAATCTAGAATATTTAATATTGTATATGATTACTATTATGAACATAGTCAATGGTTGTATCCAAATAAACTAATTCATTTTTATATTGAAGAGGAACATTATCAAAAGATACTTGATTCTATAAATCGTGATATAGATATTAATAATGTGGGAATAAGAAATACTATAGAGATTATTGAGGAAATAGCAAAATATAAAAAACTTTCTTTTGAACAATTGCAATTTTGGAAAGATAAATTTTTAGAATGGCTAAAACTTGATGTAAAAAAATATAGAAATTTACATCGTGCAATTATATCAAGCTGTTCAATAATTATGAAAGATGATTTTGAATGGATTAAAAGTATATATTTTATCTTTGAAACTGGTATTGAAGTTCAATATGATTATTCAAGAACCTGTCATAAAATAGCTCCAAATGATAGATTTAGTATTGATATATATTTTAAATGTGACGAACAGTTTAAAAAAAATAAAATAGATAGGGCGGGCAGAATAGATGATAATGTAAGATATATTTGTGATGTAAATTCTCAAGATGGATTACAATATATATTAGAAAAAATCACTTCAGATGATGATATAAAAAAAGATTTAAATTATATTGTATATGAAAGTTATAAAGATAGGTACCAAGATGATATAAAGCAGTTTGTAGTAAATATTCAAAGTAATATTAATGATGATATTTTAATATTGTTAAAAAAATTGATTATAAATTTATTAATTAAAAAAGGAACTCATTATGGAGGTGACAGTAAATATTTATTTGATGAAGTCTTAAAAAATATTATTGAAAGAGATAAAACCTTTATAATTACATTAATTGATGAAGCTTATCAAGCTTATTTAACTGAAAAGTTACATTATTTTGAAATTGAAGATATTGTTCTTTTTGAGCTATCAAAGTATTTCAATGATGAAAATTTTGATGAAATTTATAAAAAATTAAAAAAAATAGATGATGAAAATGAAAGAATGAATTTAAAACATTTTATGGTTTATAGACTTTATTTTTATGAAAAAGTTGATAAATATGTAAAAAATAAAATTAAAAAACTTTATAAAAAAGAGATAGAAGAATTAGAAGTAAATCAAAAAAAATATCAAGACAAAGCAAAAAGAGATGAAATAAATAAACAAATAGGACTTTGCAGACAATGGGAATATAAAATAGAACCTGAATCTAAAATGTTTGTTACAGATTTATTTGATTTTTATTTGCATAATATAGAAAGACTTGAAAAATGTGAAAATTTTGTAACTAATAGAAGTAGAACAATAGATACCGCTAAATCTGTAATAAAAAATAATAATCCATTGGATGGTAAAGTAGAAGTTAATGGAAATACTTCAACTATATGGATGGTAGATTACTATAAAGAGGCTATAGAACTTTTGGTTCAAGAGAATATTGGCTTTAGTGTAAAAGAGGAACAAGACTTAATTGACAATGTATTTAGGTACTTACCATTTGATATAAATTCTGAATACGAAACTACATTAAAACTTGCTTCTGAGCCATCACCAAAAGCAGTTCAAGATATTATCGATGTGTATTCTGGAGAAAAAAGGGATGATGATTTAAAGATATCACATCCCGAAAATTTTATTGAGATATATAAAAATATGGGATTAAGAGAGGCTGAACCTTTATTGTTAGAGATGCTTTATAATTCTGATATCAGAGAATATATCCGTGAGCAGATAATTGATATTTTGCCAAAAGAAGTTTTGACACAAGAGATTATTCAAAAATATTTAGTAGATAATGGCGAAGAGAATGATCTATATGAAGATATGTTAATAGCTTTAGTTAAAAACTTTGAGGATAAAGAAGCTACTAGAAAAATATTTGAAATAGTTATAAAAAAGGGAGAAGAAACAGAAATTTCAGAGGATGCAACATACTTGATGGACACATCTTTAGACTTAGATAGAACTCATAATAAATTAGCTCATACACTTGTCAAAACAGATTATGATATAGAAGAAGATAAAAAGTTATTAAAGATTGCAAGGGACTTAAGAGCTAAAGGTAAAGATTTAAATGGATACTTTTTTGAAGAAATAGTCTTTAGACATTTAAAATATTTAAATAATAAAAAATCATTTAAGCCATTGATAGAAATAGAAACATTTTTACAGGAGAATAAACTGAATCGTTTTGAATATAAATTTAAAGAATTAAAAGAAGTTTATTTAGAAGAATTGGCAAAACCAAAACATATAATGGAAGCTATAAAACTTTATAAAAAGTCTAAAGAGAATGAATATTTAGTAGTTAGTTCACCATTGCATTTATTGGAAATAGTAAAAGAAGCTATAACTGAAGAAATCAAACATTGGATAGAGGTTGAAGGCGCATATAAATATATAGAGGAATTGTCAATAAAAGAAGGTGGTAAAAAGAAAAATGCAGAAGATTTTATACAAAAAACATTAAAACCGCAAATAGAATTAGCCCTATTAAAGAGAGGGTTGAGAAGTACTGATATTAAAATAAAAAGAGAAGAACAAACACTTGATGATAAAAGAGCTGATTTTACAATTAGTTATGGATTTTTAGGACAAATTTTGTTAGAGTTGAAATTATCTCATAATTCAGAATCTAACTCAGATAGAAAAGCTGGGAAAGAATATAAGAATAAATTAAAAAAGTATGTTGAAGCTACGAGTTCCGATTATGGAATGTTTATAATATTTAATATACAAGAAAATAAAAGAGTATTTGAAAGGCAAATAGAAAAATTAACAAAATTTTATGATGAAGATAGTATTTCTGTACTTGGGATTGATTGTAAAATTGATTAATAATTTAAAAAAAGAAAATGATGAAAATAAACAAAAGGTTAAACAATGGATTTTAATAAATATCTGGAAGAAACAAAGATCATAAACTACAGCCACCCAAAAGTGGCGGCTTTGGCAAAAGAGCTGGCAAAAGATTGCAAAGATGACGAGCAGATAGCAAAGAACTGCTTTTTGTTCGTGCGTGACGAGATACACCATACGGGGGATTTTAAAGATAATATCACAACTCTAAGTGCAAGCGAAGTGCTTGAGGAAAGAACAGGCTGGTGCTACGCCAAGGCGCACCTGCTTGCGGCACTTTTAAGGGCAAACGGCATTCCTGCGGGGATAATCTATCAAAGATTAAGCCACGGGGAGAGGGAGAGCCGTGTTTTTTACCTGCATGCCTTGAATGAAATATACCTTAAAAACCACGGCTGGTACAAAGCAGACCCAAGGGGAAACAAAGAGGGGGTTGACGCACAGTTTATGCCGCCTGTTGAAAAGCTCGCTTTTGAGCTGAAAGAGGGGGAATCTATGCTTCAAGAAAATTTTCATAAGCCTTTGGATGTGGTCGTGGAAGCTTTGCAAAACTATAAAACCTTTGACTCAATGATACAAAACCTTCCTGATAAAGAGAAATAGATGAATCCTGTAAGAGTAGTAAGGGAAAAAACTCTTAAGCTTACCGATCTTCCAAATATAGGACCTGCCATGGCAAAAGATCTAAAATCCATAGGGATAGATAAGCCAAATGACCTAAAAGGCAAAGAGGCTTTTGATCTATATAAAAAGCTCTGCATAAAAAAAGGGCTTAAAGTGGACCCTTGCGTACTTGACGTGTTTATGTCGATCACAGATTTTATAAAAGGCAATGAGCCCAAGGTCTGGTGGGAATATACGGCAAAAAGAAAAAGGACTTATAGTGGAACCCTGGATATATAACGAGTTTATCCACTGCGGGGTGGATTATTCCGATATAAAAGAGGCGCAGGATTATGACAATCAGCATGAGAAGTTCAGGGATTATAAAAAAGAGGTTGAGACTCTTTTAACAGACCTGGACTTTGAAGATACCAAAAATATGAACGTTATCGATCTTGGGTGCGGTACGGGGGCTTTTGAGATATATGCCTCAAAATATTTCAAAAAGATATACGGTATTGACGCTTCAAAACCGATGCTTGAGCAGGCAAAGGCCAAGAGTGAAAAAGAGGGTATCTCAAACGTGGAGTATATCCATTCGGGATTTTTGCATTATGAGCACAAGGACTCGCTTGTTGACCTTGTAGTTACAAAAGCGGCATTTCACCACCTGCCCGATTTTTGGAAGCAGGCGGCCCTTCTTAATATGAATAAAATGCTTAAAACTGGGGGGACTCTTTATATCTTTGACGTGGTTTTCCAGTTTGAGCCAAATGAATATGAGACAAAGATAAACGGCTGGATAGACGCCTTAAGCCAAAAAGCAAACCCCGAATTCAAAAAAGAGATCCAGATGCATATCAAAGATGAGTTCAGTACCTTTGACTGGGTGCTAAGAGGGATGATAGAGCGGGCAGGCTTTGAGATAGGGCTTTCAAGGTCTCCTGACGGCTTTATCTCTGAGTATTTTTGCAAGAAGGTAAAAGAGCTTTAAAAAGAATTGTTATGCTTTTGTATTAATATGGTGCTATAATAACTTATTGTTTCATTTTAAGGTAAAAAGGATCTGTGATGAAAGTCGTAACCCTGGTAAACGGTTCTTTGTCTTCCCACACTACGGCGATATACGCCCTTTATTATGCAAAGCAGCTAGATGCCGACCTTGAGTTCGTCTACCTAAAAGAGCAGGACAATGTAGATGAGGTGCGCAACCATATCCAGGATATAAAAGACCTTGCCGATTCATTTGAGCTAGATAACGAATTCGTATATTTTGAGAGCCTGAGCCTTCTTAAAGAGTATCTAGAAAAAAAAGATATAGCTATCTTGTTCTGTTCTACTAAAAAGAACAGCTCCATATACGACCAGTCCTTTGTAAGGAAAATAGTTGAGCTTAAGATCCCCCTTGATATGGCGGTGGTAAAAGTGGTGAAAGTGGGAAGAGCCCATAATATAGAAAAGATCGTTATGCCAATAAGGGATTCAAAACTCTCCGTTCATAAATTTACTTTTTTCAGCTCCGTATCTTTGGCATACGAAGCCAAGTCGGAAATCTACTCCGTGGACAAGATATCAAGATTCCGCCTTTCATACCAAAACAATATAAGCCTGAAAGAGAAGCTCCAAAACGTTATATTCAACCTCCGCCATTATCTGCAGCTTGCAAAAAGCATGGGTTTTAGATTTGCCATTAAGCACGATTATGCCTTCGTTGAGGGGGAAAGGGTCCAGGAACATATCGCAAAGCACAGGTTTGACCTGATCATCATAGGGGGACACTATTCCAAAAATGTTTTCAAGTCGCACCCAATAGATATACTTTTTGAAAAACCTTTGACAAACACCATATACTTCATCCCCTATAAAGAGCAGTTATGAAACCTTACAGATTGACGAAAGAACAGCTCTTTAAAAACTTCGGTACATCCGAAAACGGCTTGGGAGCAAAAGAGGCTGTAAATAGAAATATTGAGTTTGGCGATAATATTATCGAAAAGAAAAAGAAGAAAAACTATATAAAAGAGTATCTTAAACAGTATATAGAGTTCTTCCCTATCCTTTTGGAGATAGCCGGAGTCTTGGCTTTTGTCGCCGATCATTATGACCCGAGTGCCGGAAATGATATCCTTGGATATGCCATATTCTCTGCGGTGTTTATCAATGCAACCTTTACTTTCTGGCAAAACTACAAGGCGGATAAGGCTATGGATGAGCTTTTAAAGCTGATGCCCGTATTTGTAAAGGTAAAAAGGGAGGGTAAAGTTTCGGAGCTTGATGCTTCACTGCTGGTGCCCGGAGATATTATCCTCCTTGAAGAGGGGGACAAGATAGCGGCAGACGCGGTGCTGATAGAATCAAATGAGCTTTATATCAATACTTCTTCCTTAAACGGTGAGTCTAAACCTTCAAAAAGATCTTTGGAACAAAAGGACGTAAAAAGAAGTATTGAAGCCAGGAATATGGTATATGCAGGTACAAGCGTAATAAACGGAAGCGGTATAGCCGTAGTGGTTTCAATAGGTATGGCAACGGAGTTTGGTAAGATAGCTACTTTAACTGGGAATATTGAAAAAGGTCTTACCCCTTTGGAAAAAGAGATACAAAAGATGACCACTATTTTGACTGTACTTGCACTAATTGCAGGGGTAGTGTTCTTTATACTTGGTTTCTTTTCAGGCAAAGGGGTACTTATAGCGGCTATCTTTGCCCTTTCGCTTATCGTTGCCAATGTTCCTGAGGGGATGCTTCCTACTATTACGCTATCTTTATCTCTTGCCTCACAAAGAATGGCAAAGAAAAATGCCCTAATTAAAAACCTCTCTTCAGTCCAGACCCTTGGAAGTGTAAGCACTATATGCACCGATAAAACTGGAACATTAACAAAAAACGAGATGATGCTTAAACATATAGTTTTAAGTTCCAAAGAGCAGATAAAAATAAGCGGAAGCGGCTATGAAACTACGGGGGAATTTACCTTTGAAAAAGAGACTGCAAGCTCAAAGAGTAATTTGGAAGAGTTTTTAAAAAGTGCTTTTTTTAATTCCCGGGCAACCATAGAAGGGCAAAAGGCCGTAGGGGATCCTACCGAGCTGGCACTTGTGGCAGCTGCAAAGAAGTATGATCTAAAAGAGGCTTTTGAAAAGATAGGGGAGAATCCATTCAGCAGTGAAAGAAAGATGATGTCGACTTTCGGGAAATTCGGAGACAAAGAGGTGCTTTATGCCAAAGGGGCACCGGAGGTGATTCTGTCTAAAACAAAGTATTATATGAGTGAACAGGGTATCAAAGAGTTTGATGAAGAGGCAAAGAACTATTTCGAAAGAGAGCTTGAAAAGCTTGAAACCCAAGCCTACAGGGTACTTGCTATTGCAAAAAATGATAGCAATGAAGAAGAGGGACTTACCTTTTTAGGCTTTGCGGCTATATTGGATATGGCACGACCAGAGGTAAAAGAAGCTTTGGTGAAATGTTATGAAGCCGGGATAAGAACCGTGATGATAACAGGGGACAATGAGAACACCGCAGCCGCCATTGCAAAAGATATCGGACTAAAATTCGATGAGGTGTTAACGGGTGAGCAGGTGGCTCTTCTAAGCGAAGAAGAACTTGGAAAGATGCTGGAGGAAAAGACCTATATCTTTGCTCGAATGGCAAGCAGCCAAAAGCTGAAAATAGCTTCTGCACTGCAAAAGAACGGTGAAGTGATTGCCATGACGGGGGACGGGGTAAATGACGCCCCTGCATTGAAAAAAGCTGATATAGGTATCTCCATGGGAGGCGGAAGCGAGGTAGCAAAAGAAGCAGGGGACATGGTACTTCTGGATGATAACTTCAACTCAATAGTTCTTGCAATAGAGGAGGGCAGGACGGTATATTTTAATATTAAAAAGTTCGTAACC
Organism: Arcobacteraceae bacterium; assembly: GCA_963677515.1. Classification (GTDB taxonomy): domain Bacteria; phylum Campylobacterota; class Campylobacteria; order Campylobacterales; family Arcobacteraceae; genus JAIOSF01. Next base: position 372,814 of record OY781963.1, read on the forward strand.
TATATCCTTTCTTCAAATGTTCCCGAGATAGTGCCTTATATTTTGTCCTTCTTCTTAAAGATACCCACACCTTTGTCGGTAATACAGATACTCTCAATTGACCTTGGAAGTGATATGCTTCCGGGACTTGCCTTGGGAAGCGAAAAGCCTGAAAAGAATATAATGAAACGACCTCCCGTGGATAAAAATGAGAAGATACTAGACTGGGAGGTATTTAAAAGGGGGTACTTTTTTATAGGTGTTATAGAAGCCTGTGCCGCTATGTTTGCCTTTATCACTTTCCTTTTAAGCCACGGCTGGCAGTACGGGACAGTTGAGCTTAACGATCCCGTATTCCAGGCTCAGGCGATGACCATGACCCTCCTTGGTGCCGTTACCAGCCAGATGGCAAATATGTGGACCATGAGAAGCTGGGAGTTTAATATCTGGACCTTGGGATGGAATACCAATAAAGGGATATTGTTCGCCTTTGGTGCGGTTAGTATCTGGATATGGGCACTTCTAAACGTGCCTTATATGCACAAGATATTCAATACGGCATATATACCTTTAGGTGATCTATGGATACTCCTACCATTTCCTATACTTATACTTATAAGCCATGAGAGTTATAAATATATAAGGCTTAAAAAAGCCCGATAAAGCTTTAAATGAAGCTTGATTATATATCTTTTTAGAGTATAAGAGTATAATATGCGAATATTATTAAAAAGGCAGAATATGACAATAGCGTTAGTGGCACATGACAATTTAAAATACGACCTGATCGAATGGGCAAAGCATAATGAGGAGACTTTGAAAAAGCATAGTATCTATGCTACCGGTACTACGGGAAAGCTTCTTGGTGAAGCGGGTTTCGGGGTACAGTGCCTAAAGTCGGGTCCTCTTGGAGGAGATCAGCAAATAGGTGCAATGATAAGCGAGAACAAGATGGATATCTTGTTTTTCTTTGTTGACCCCATGGCGGCGCAGCCCCATGAGCCTGATATCACCGCTTTAAGAAGGATATGTGATACTTACCGAATACCCATAGCTACAAACAGGCAGACGGCTGACTTTATAATCACGTCGCACCTTTTTGAAGGGTTCAGCCATGAGACCCCGGACTGGTCCAAATACCAGAACAGGAAGATCTAAATTTTTTTAAAAGGCTTTAGTCCCTGTCGAAACTGTATCTTCCGGGACCTGTAAAGAATAAAGCCAGGGCACCAAGCAGGAATAATAAAGGCGTCTCTATAAGCAGGCCGCCTGTTTTTTCATTTAGTGAAAAGATATGTGCGGAGTGTACGAGATATACGGCAAAGCCCATGGTAAAAGCCAGGATAAAACTGCTTATCCTTGTGTACAATCCTATAATGATCAACACAGGAACCGCAAGCTCCCCAAGATATACCCCGTAAGCCATATATTCCGGGAAGCCGTTTTTTACCACAAGGGTTTTTATGCCGTCGATGCCGTAAAGATATTTTTTATATCCGTGGAAGAGCATCAGCCCTCCTACCATAAACCTAAGAAGCAGTTTCCCGAAATCCTCGTTTAACACACGGGCTAAAAAATCTTCCAAACTTCTCATAAAAACTCCTTGATTTTGATATTATTTATCATACTTCAATTTTACTTTAAAAATTATTACCGCTATAATATTTCGCAAATACTCTAAAGGTAAAAAATGGCAATAGAAGATAAGATAAAATGGGATAAAAAATACCGTGAGACATCATCACTTTTAAAAGACAGGCCCCACAGCAAAAAGCTTGAAACAGCGGCAGGGAGCGCCGGAGGCAAAAAAGCCCTGGAGATCGCCTGCGGTACGGGGAGAAACTCAATATATCTTGCACAAAACGGGTTTCAAGTAGATGCCATGGATATATCGGAAGTGGCATTGGAGTTTCTTGATAAAAAGGGATATGGGAATATAGCTACGAAGCTGGTTGACCTTGAAGGGCTTATACCCCAGACGGACAGTTACGATATTATCGTCAAGACCAATTACCTGGACAGGAATATCATCCCCCATCTTGGCAAAGCCCTGAAAAAAGGGGGTGTTCTGTTTATAGAAACCTATATGCACCATGAGTCGAACACCAAGCCGGGATCTAATCCCGACTATCTTTTAAAAGCGGGGGAGTTGAAAACTTTTTTTGACGATAGTTATGAAGTAGTGGATTATGACGAGTTTGACAACGAGCCTTTTGAAAGGTACAGGATGAGGAAGCAGTCGATCATTGTTAAAAAGCTCTAATCTTTCATAAAGGTTATATAATAGATCTAAATATCAGGTTTTATTATAACATCAGTGATGCCGGAACGGATAATGAAGAGTAAAAAGTATAAAAACAAGGAGTCATTATGCAGTACCATGTAGTAGTAGAAAGATTGTGTGCCTGTGCGCAAAGAAAGAAGATGCCCCAGATCAAGTCCTTTGAAGATAGAGAAAGCGCCTATAAGGTTGCACGTGCCTGGGCACAGGAATTGAACGAGACTTTCTGCGGGGAGCATGAGTTTGCCGTCGTGGAAGTTGACGACAATTTTGTTATTTCCGTAAATTAAAACTTTATAAATCCGATAAATTCCTTTTAAAAGAGGAATTACCGGAAAATGTTAAAAGTTTTAAAAAGTTTTATTTACCATGATATGATTTTCATATCGGGACTGAATATATAAGGAAGAATAACATCCTCTTTTCCAAGTTTAACACCTTCGATTAGATCAGCTTGTTTTAAACCTGCTTTTTTTGCACAGATCTTGCAGCCGTATACTTCTCCTCCCGCTTTTACGAAAGATTGTAAAGCTTGTGTAAGGGTTTTGTTGTCAAAAAGGTTCGGTGATTCAGAAACTCTTCTTTTATCAGCCAGGTAAATACCTCTTGCGTTCAGCCAGATTACTGTTTTATGGCCTCTGTCCAATGACTTTTTCTTTGCAAAAGAGATTGCTTTGCAGGCGTTCCATGTATCATCTGTTGCCAGATTTACAAAAAGTCCCATTTTTTTGTCTTCTGCCAATGCAGAACCGCCAAGTAAAACAAATACTAAAGTAAAAATACTTAATAGCTTTTTCATAATGACCCTTTGTCGTAAGATTTATTGTTATAAAATAACAATATAAATTTGTACATCAATATTGTTAATTATTCGTTAACTTGATAATATTTTCCATGAATATTAAAATTTTGTAATCAAACTGATATCGGAAAAGAAAATAAAAAGGATATGGACAGATGGATTTTCTAACCACAAACGAGAATATAAAGATGCCCGCCCTTATATACGGCACGGCGTGGAAGAAAGAAAACACGGCAAAGTTCGTGGAAGAAGCTCTTCTTGGCGGCTTTAGGGGTGTAGATACGGCCTGCCAGCCCAAACACTACAGGGAAGACCTTGTAGGGGAGGGGCTTTTAACTGCCTATAAAAAAGGCTTGAAAAGGGAAGATATATTTATCCAGACAAAATTCACCCCTGTTGACGGGCAGGATATGAACAGTATCCCCTATGATCCCAATGATTCTTTAGTGGAGCAGATAAAATGCTCTTTTGAAGTTTCCAGGAATAACCTGCAAACGGATTTTATAGACTCTTACGTGCTTCACTCTCCTATATACCCCGGAGCAAAACTGAAACAGGCCTGGAGGGTTATGGAGAGTTTTTATGAAAAAAAAGAGGCGGGGCAGCTTGGGATAAGCAACTGCTACGACCTTGATGTGCTGCAGTACCTGTACGACAACAGCACAGTAAAGCCCTCAATTATCCAGAACCGTTTTTATGAGCATTCGGGTTATGACAAGCTAATAAGGGCCTGGTGCAAAGAAAAAGGGATCATCTACCAGGGCTTCTGGACCCTGACGGCAAATCCCCATATCCTTTCCAGCCTTATAGTAAACGAGCTTTCAAGAAAATACTCAAAAACTCCGGCGCAGATATTTTACAGATACCTGACCCAGACAGGCATAGTCCCCCTGATAGGGACAACTTCCCAAAAACACATGGCTGAAGATATAGATATATTTGGATTTGAGCTGGAGCTTGATGAGATTGAAAAGATATCCCAAGTGATATTCTAAAACTCCCATGGCAGAAAGGACAATGCGCACAGCCTTTGAAAAAGACAGCAACGGCGCAAACGGGGAGCTTTTTCTTCTTGTAAGGGATTTTATAAAAATATCCGTAGGAAACGGGGTAAAAGAGAGATTCCGGGAAAATGCCACCTCCTATTTTACAAAAGAGGGCGGGTATTGTTCCATAAAAGCAAAGGAGGAGTTTATAGAGCTGCTCTGGTTTCAAGGAAGCCGCATAGAAGACAGGTATGAGCTGCTTTTCCCAAAAGGGAAGAAAAAAGCTTTGAGAATATATCACCTTGACAGGACAATGAGGGAAGCCGTGAAATATTATGCAGACCAGACCATGATGATACTCTTTGAAAAGAACGAGCTAAAAAAGATAAAGGACTCTTTTATACGAACTTTATAGGGAGATAAAACTCCAGGTCAAACCTCTCATCCTCCCTTAGAAAGTGGTTCTTGTTATAGATTGTATATGATGGTGAGGTGGTGGTCTCATATCCGCTTTGAACCAGCCAGGTGTGGTAAACCCACCTTATAAACTCCAGAACATCCCCGTAAACCCCTTCCAGGTGGAATTTCGCATAGATACCTCCCGGAATGGTAAAAGTGGGAAGGGTACAGTTTGGTATCTCTTTGTCCTGCGCCAAAACGATGGCCGCGATATAGTGGCACTCGTCAAGGGGCGTTATGATGGGATTGTCGTGGTGCAGCCCCAACTGGGTGTAATCTTTTATATCATTAAACAGCGTCCAGGTGTAAAGTTTCTGCCAGGTCTTTTTTATGGACCTGCCGTAGCCCGTGTGCCTTATATAGTAGCCTTTGAGCTCGGGCATCTTTACTATCTCAGGGGTGATATCAAAGGTTTTTTTATTGTAGATCCTTAAGATATTCTTCGAATACTCTTTAAATCCCCCGTTTTTCCACTCTTTGGGGGTCATATTGAATCTTTGCCTGAAAGCCCTGATAAAAGAGCTTTGGGAGCTGTAACCGCACATGGAGGCTATTTGGGTGATGGTTGAGTATTTGTTGGTTATAAGTAGGTTGGATGCTTTTTGAAGCCTTATTGATTTGATGCTTTCATAGATATTCTTCCCGAACTCATCCTTGAAGATACGGTGCATATGGAACTTGCTGATATCAAGCTGCACGCAGAGCCTGTCCAGGTTTATATCCGTATCTATATATTTATAGATATAGTACATAATATCGTTGGCGATCTTTGTTCTTTTTTGGTAGGTTTCTTTTTTCATAAGCTATTATAGCAATATTTGATTATAAAATTAGCAATAATAGATAATTTTATAAACAATATCAGTAAAGAATAAAATCTCTTTTTTCTATAAAATTCTGTCAAAAAAAAGGAGATATGATGAAAAGATCATTTATAAGAGAGATCTTGGAAGCTATTGACGAGCAGACCATATCCTTTGCGGGAGGATTGCCCGATGAGAGCCTGTTCCCCATAGCTGAACTAAGATCCGCTACGAAAAGTTCTTTGAAAAAAAGCGAGATCTGGCAGTACAGCAAAACCAACGGTCTTGAAAGTTTACGGGAAAAGATAGCTTTAGGATATTCTAAAGAGGGCTTTGAGACAAAAGCAGAAAACATACTTATCACCACGGGAAGCCAGCAGGCGCTTTTTATCCTTGCCAGATATTTCAAGGACCGGAAGATCATTCTGGAGCAGCCCTCATACCTTGGTGCAATTAATACTTTTAAGCTAAATGACCTGAAGATAAAAAGCGTAAACCTCGAAGATGACGGAGTGGATATCCAAGAGTTTGAAAAACTTTCAAAAAAAGTGAAGCTTTCGTACCTTATCCCTGATTTTCAAAACCCCTCAACTGCGACATACAGCAGTGAGAAAAGGGAAGCCGTTGCGCAGATAATCAAAAAGAACAAAGGGTACTTAATAGAGGACAGCCCCTACAGCGACCTTTATTTTGAAAAAAAGTTTAAGACTATAAGTTCCTATATCCCAAAAAGAAGTTTTCTTCTGGGTTCATTTTCAAAGACCCTTGCACCAAGTCTCAGGATAGGGTGGATAAGGGCGGATAAAAAGCTTATTGAAAAGCTTCTTCCAATCAAAGAGAGCATTGACCTGCACAGCTGCGGTATTTCCCAGGGGATATTGGATGAATACCTGAAAGAGACAAAAGCTTTTGGGAAACATCTAAAAATCCTGCAGAACAATTACAGGCAGAAGATGGAATATTTCTGTGACTGCCTGGATAAAAAACTTCCCCAATTTGAATACAAAAAGCCAAAAGGGGGGATGTTCATCTACGGGAAGCTTGACGGTGTTGATATTTACGATCTTTTAGACAAGTGTCAGCAGAGAAAAGTTGTTTTCGTGCCCGCCGATGAATTTTATGTAGGAGAGAAAGGAAGCTGCGCAATAAGGTTCAATTTTACAAACTCGACTTTTAAGCAGATGGAAAAAGGGATCGATACCATCGCTGATATTTTAAAGAGCTATTGAGTTTATTAAACGGAAAAATTAATTGTGTTCTTAACACCACTTTAAAGGTTCTTTGATACTATTTTATCCATGATAGAGTTTAAAGAGCAAAAGATATATTTCTCCGGGCGCGGGGAAAAAATAGAAAAAGATGAACTGGTAAAATACTTTCTCCAAAACGGGGGAACGATAACAGAGTCCCTTGATGAAGCGGATATGATAATACAGGGATATATGACACCTGTTCACCTGGAGGAAAAGTTCTATCTGCTTTCAAAAGAGGGGATAGAGCTTATAGGTATCGAGGAGCTGGAGAAAGAGTTCAGCCGGAATATAGATATAGACTCGATCCTTATGGCTTTAAAGATATCAAAAGACAAAGATAGGATTATCAAGCTTCTAAACAACAAATATTTCAGTGATGATGTTTTCCTTTCCCTTTTAAAGTATTATGACTGGGGAGGGGAGGGGCTCCACGACAACGACGAGAACCGGGACGTTTCAACCTCTATAGTTCAAAGGTTCTGCTCTTTGCAGCAGACCAACCATAATATCCAGCACTCTCCCATAGGTATATATTATACGGCCCTTGAGACCGGGGAGCCCAAGCTCCTGGAAGCTGTTTACAATATGCCTTCTTATTCCATCAGCGACAAGAACGCCTTAAGCAGCCAGCCTTTGAGCCTGAAAGAGGTAGCTGCACTTAATCCCAACACCCCCAAACCAGTTTTAATGCAGATATTAAAAGACGGCAATGAAAGAGAGCTGGAGTTCCTTGCCTTGAACGAATCTATAAACAAGATGATAAGCGGCAGGCTTTTTAAGCTGAACAGGGAAAATATTACAAAGAACCTCATAAGTTCAGGGAACCTGCAATTGGAAGACCTAAAAGAGGTGCTTAATGACGAAGAGCTGAAAATCGAGCTTTTCAAACATTTCCCGCTGGATGATGAGATATTTACTATGATCCTTGAAAACGATCCTGGTGATGCAGGGCTTGCATACCTCTCCTCAAACCCCTCTTTGAATAAAGAGCACATAGAAAAGCTTTTTGTATTTGGGATAGACAACGTAAATATAAACCTTCTTAAAAACCCTTTGTGCCCCAAAGAAAAGCTTGATGAGTTCTTCCAAAAAAACGACCTGGTTTACAATATAGCAATAGCCCACAATCCCAATTTAAGTGAAAACCTGTTTGAAAAGCTCTTTGTTCTTGATGATATAAATATAGATATAACGCTTAGCCAAAACCCAAATACACCAAAAGAGATACTTAAAAAGCTTTACCAAAAGGATATTCACGAGATAAACCTGTGCCTAAGTGAAAACGAATCCACCCCTATAAATATCCTGATGCAGCTGCAGGTTGACAGCAGGTACAATTCAAGCGTCTCCAACAACGAAACTTACAAAGAATTTTCAAGAAACTCCCTTGGGATCATCCAGGATCAGAACAACAGGTTCAAAAGGGACACCTACGGGGATTTCTGGGATCAATAAAACATTTCTGTTTTATCGATCTTCCTTTATTCTCCTCTCTCCAAAACGATCATCTTATTTTGATATCAATTATCAAAACTTATAAAATATTAAGCTTCATTTTAGTATTATCAATAATGATTATCAAAATTAAATAATAAACAAAGGATCATTATGGATACATTACTTTTAATAGTTTTGACGCTTTGGGCAGTTTATTATCTCTATAAGCAATTATTTTCAAGCGGTGGCTGCGACTGCGGCAGTGAGGGCTGCTGCAAGAACGACAAGGAAAATAAAACCCGTTAATAGATATCTCTGTTTAAACAGTTATTAATGATATCTATTATCATTATTAAGAAAAAAATAAGTTTCTATCTGATATTATTTTAATAATGATTATCAAAATTGAAAGACAGGAACAAATATGGGATTGGATAATATAAGAACCGGCCAAAAAGCAAAAATTATGAAAATAAACGCCAAAGGCAAGTTATTGCATAAGCTTCTTGACATGGGTTTTGTAAACGGAACTAGTATAGAGGTTGTAAGGGAAGCACCCCTTTTTGACCCTATGGAATTAAAGATACAAAATTATCTTGTCAGTTTAAGGAAAAGCGAGGCCGGGCTTATTGAGGTTCAGTCTATATGAAGAAGATAAGGACGGCATTGGCCGGGCAGCCCAATTGCGGTAAATCGACGATATTCAACCTTGTAAGCGGTATAGAGCAGCATATAGCAAACTATCCGGGAGTAACGGTTGACAAAAAAACAGGATTTTTTGATTATAACGAATATAAAATAGAAATGGTGGATCTTCCGGGAACCTATTCTTTCAGCTCTTATTCCCTTGAAGAGAGGGTGGCAAAAGAGTTTATTATGGAGGAAAGTCCGGATATCATCGTAAACGTGGTGGATGCCTCAAATATCAAAAGAAACCTTTATCTTACTTTCCAGCTGCTGGAGATAGGGATCCCCGTGGTGGTCGTTCTAAATATGATGGACGTGGCCCAGAGACGGCAGATAGAAATAGACAGCGCAAAGATATCCTCGATGCTGGGCTGCCCTGTTATAGAGGCAAGCGGTGCAAAAGGGATTGGCGGCGAAGAGATCATGAAAGCGGTGGTTGAAACCTACGAGAACAAAGAGGTGTTTGAGGACTTCAAGATCAATTACGAGGAGCTTGAGCCCCATATATCAAATATACTTGATCTTGTGGAGGATTCAAGTTCCCCGTTAAATAAAAGATGGATGGCGATAAAAGCCCTGGAGGGCGATACCACTGTACTTGAATATTTGAAAAAAGAGTATAACGATATTGAAGAAAAAGTGGAGATGCAGAACGATCTTTTCCATGAAAAATACGATAAAGACACAGTCTCTTTTCTTGCGGCGTTCAGGTACGACTCGGCGGATATCATTTTCCATAAAACCATCAGGCAGAAAAACGGGGGCAAAGAGACCCTGACCGACAAGGTCGACAAGATAGTCCTGAACCGCTTCCTGGCTCTTCCCATACTGTTTGGGATAATGTTCCTGGTGTACGAGATATCCATTGTCTACGGCTACAAGCTTACCGATTATACCTGGCCCATATTGGCCTCCTTTAAAAACTTCGTTATAGGGTTCGTTCCCGAAGCGCAGTTTACAGACGTGCCTATGATAACGGATTTTGCAGTCTGGATGGTAAACAGCGCCAATGCACTTCTAAACTATATCCCTATATTTTTCATACTCTTTGCCCTTATAGCAATAATGGAAGATATGGGTTATATGCCAAGAATGGCTTTCATCCTTGACCGGGTGTTCAAGAAGTTCGGGCTGCACGGGCAGTCGACCCTGCCTCTTGTTCTAGGTGGTGCCATGGTAGGAGGCTGCGCGGTTCCCGGGGTCATGGCCACAAAAGGTATTGCCGATGATCGGGCCAGAATGGCAACGATCCTGACCGTTCCTTATATGAACTGCCTTGCAAAGGTTCCTTTTTATACCCTGCTTCTTGGGGCGTTCTTTAAGCCTGATATGGCACTTATGATGTTCTTTATCTCGACCATTACGGTTTTTATAGCCTTGATCGTTGCCAAGATACTCACAAGCACCGTATTGAAAAACAGGGAAACCGCGCCTTTTGTGATGGAGCTTCCCCCTTACCACCTGCCCACTTTCAAAGGCGTGATATTCAGGGCGTCGCAAAGGGTATGGGTATATATCAAAAAGGTCGTGACTATCGTGCTTGCGGTTGCGATAATACTTTTTGCGATGCTTCAGTTCCCGGGGCTTAGCGAAGAATCCAAGCTTCAATACGAAAACAGGGCAGAGAGTGCCTTGGCGGTTTTTGATAAAAAAGTCAAAAGCTCAGGCTATTATAAATATGTTGACGAGAAACAGGAGGTTTTCGATCTTCTGAACTATTATGATGCCTACAAGGCAAAAAGGATGACGGCAACATCAAAAGAGGGTGCCCTTGATATAGATGAGGAGTTTAAAGCCTTAAATTCAAGTTATTACCTGTTTATCAAGCCCAAAGCCGACAAAGAGGCTAAAAAGATAAATAAGAACCTTAGAAAGCTTTCAAAACAGAGAAAAAGCATATTAAGGGATATCAAGAACGAAAAAGTGGAGAACTCCCTGCTTGGGATGGCCGGAAGGGCTATAGAGCCTGTTACGCAGTATGCGGGATTTGACTGGAAGATAAATGTTGCGTTCTTAAGTTCCTTTGCCGCAAGGGAAAGTGCGGTTGCTACTCTTGGGTCTTTATACGAGAACAACAAGGCGGACGATATGAGAGCCGAAGAGGCCATGGCGCAAAACAGCGGTTATACTTCGCTGCACGCGGCTGCGATTATCATCTTTATGCTGTTGACCCCTCCTTGTATCGCAACTATGATCGTCGTAAAGATGCAGACGAACAGTTACGGGTGGATGAGCTTTGCGATATTCTTCCCGGTGCTTCTTGGGGTGCTTATATCCTCCGGAGTGTTTACGATCGGCTCCTTATACGGCTGGAGCGGTCTGGAAGCTATGAGCTACTACTATTTTGCCGTAGTAGGTATAGCACTGGTACTTGGTCTGTTCCCTTCAAAATCGATAAACTGGAGGGGCGGTTTTAAAAAGTTTTCCAAGGTGAACGGGAAATATTCGGTATATAAATCAAATTTAAACTAAGGAGTAAAAATGAAAAAACAAAAAGGGATCCTGGCAACGGGAAAAAGAGCAATATTTGCATTGGGTGTGCTTTCAACCTCAATGTTCGCCCATACGGCCATTATGAGTTGTTTTGACAACGGTGACGGAACCGTTACTTGCGAAGGAGGCTTCAGCGACGGAAGCAGTGCCAGCGGTGTTAAGTTCAGGCTTGAACAGAACGGCAAAACGGTATTTGAAGGTAAAATGAGCCGGGACAGCGAGATCACGTTTACCAAGCCAAAGGGTGATTACAGTGCAGTCTTCCAGGCGGGAGAAGGGCATACGGTACTTATAAAAGGTTCCGATATAACGGAATAAGATTATTAACATTATAAAATTAAAAAGGAAAAATATGAAAAAAATAGTTATAAGCACAATAGCGGCGGCAACGGTAGCGGCAACAAGCGCAATGGCGCACTTCCAAATGGTATATACCCCGAATACTGCCCTTGAAAAGGGAAAAACAATAGAATTCAAGCATGTGTTCACACACCCGTTCGCAGACGAGCATACCATGGATATGGCAGGAGTTGAAGAGTTTTACGTGATCAACAAAGAGAAGAAAAAAGACCTGAAAGATACCCTGAAGCCGATTACGTTTAAAGGGAACCATAACAGCGGGAAAGCTTACGAATCCGAATATAAAGCAAGAAGAATGGGCGATCACCTTTTTGTGATGAAACCCGTACCTTATTATGAAGAGGGGGAGGGTATCTATATCCAGCAGATCACCAAAACCGTTGTAAACGTAGCGGGTACGCCTACTGACTGGGATGCGGAACTGGGACTTAAAGCAGAGATCGTGCCCTTGACCAAACCTTATTCTATCTGGGAAGGGGGAAGTTTCACCGGGATCGTTAAATCAAACGGAAAGCCGGTACCTTACGCGGAGATAGAGGTTGAATACCTGAACAGGGACGTTGATATGAAGAACAACAAAATGGGAACTTCATACGTGGAAGCCCCGCAGGATGCTTTTGTGACAATGGGGATCAAAGCCAACAAAGACGGTGAGTTCACTTTCTCTATCCCGAAAGCGGGATTCTGGGGATTCTGCGCGCTTGGGGCCGGGTCTGACAAAGAGTATAAAGGGAAAGAGTTAAGCCAGGATGCTGTTATCTGGGTTGAAGCGAAGCCTATGAAATAGGTTTTGAATCCTCTCCAAGGGGCTTTGAAGCCCTTGGAGTTTTATAAGAACCATAAAATATTTTTAAAGAAGTCTTGTATTTTTTTAATTTTTGGCAGCAGGGCTTCTTTAAGAATATTATAAATACCAATATCAGGAGATCTATTATGAGCAGGTTAAATGTTTGCACTGATAAAGATATGATCAGTTTAAATATGGTTCAAAGCATACTTGACAAAAAAGATTTTTACACGGTTTACCAGCCTTTTATTTGTTTAAAGAGCCATGAGGTATATGCTTATGAGGCATTGGCAAGGTTTCAATACAAAGAAAACCTTTTATCACCCGAGAATGTACTGAAGGTCTGCCACGGGGATAAAACCTTTTTTTCGGAACTGGAATATCGCCTGAAAAAGCACCAGTTTGAGAACAGGCCCGATAAAAAGCTGTTCGTCAACCTGGATGTCCATTCTATCAGTGACAAGAACGAGGTGAACAGGTTCATGGAGCTTTTTTCAAAGCAGGAGAATTTCGTTATCGAGATCGTGGAGAACTCTTTTCAGAAGATAAACGTCAAAAAGCTTATAGAGATATTTAAAAAGTTTAAATTCGAGTTCGCCGTTGACGACTTTTTTAAAGAGGACTCTATCTTTTCCATATTTTTGCTAAGCCACTGCGATTATCTCAAACTTGACAAGGATATATTGTTCCAGCTGAAGAACAACGAATATTTCTCCCATATCGTAAAAGGTCTTATAGAGTTTATCCATTCCCAGGACAAAAAAGTGGTGCTTGAGGGGGTGGAGACCCCGGATGAGCTGGAACTGAGCGAGAACCTGGGGATCGATTTCGTCCAGGGATTTTTGTTTAAAGACAAATTTATTCAAAGATAAGATCACTCTCTCACTGCCTTTCAGGATCAGACAAAATCTTCATATAACAGGAATTATCAAATGAACGCTATCTTTTATGAAAACAGGTCAAAAATATTTTTGGCTTATTTCTTCCTACTTTTCATCTCTTGCTTGTATATATACAATACCTATCTTGCCATAGAAAACGGGTACAGGAAGAAAAGTGAAAACCATATAATCTCTATATACAATTTCTATAAAAAAATAAACGCAAAAGAGCTTTTATCCCAAGAGATAAATCTGGAAAACCCGGATTTTTTTGATAATAAAGAGATGGTAAAAGAGTTTATAAAAAGCACGCCCCTTTTTATAGACAAAGGGGAGGAGACAATACCCAGGTATTCTGAAAAGATAAGCTTCTTTAAGAAGCAATCAATTATGGAGGAAAAGCTTGAAAAGCATCTCCCCGATATACTTATAGAGGATTATAAGATTTTTTCGGAAGGGGAAAAGATCTTTCTTCTGGGATGGGCCGGGAACGACGGTTTCGTCCTGATAGAAAAAGAGCTTCAAAAGGGAAATTTCGAATCCAGGCTTAACAGGTTCTTCATTTTTATAGCGTTTTTCTCATTCTTGAGCATATTTTTATTCCTTTATCTTCTGTTCGGGATCAGGAAGAACCAGGAAGAGAAAGAGTTTATGGAGAAAAAATATAAATACCTTGAAGAGGATATCCGAAAAATGGCTTTTGAGGACAAGCTTACGGGTGCCGCATCCAGGCTGAAGTTCGAAGAGAGTTTGAAAGACCTTATCCATATAGCTTCCAGGTTCGAGGAGCAGAAGTTCTGCCTGGTGATCATGGATATAGATAATTTTAAAAGCGTTAACGATACCTACGGGCACGATTACGGGGACGTGGTATTGAGCAAGGTCGCAGAAGCGGTAAAAGGGCATGTCCGGGAGAGTGACACTTTTGCCAGATGGGGAGGGGAGGAGTTTGTTATCCTGCTCCCTTTAATAGATATTAAAAGTGCATTATCCTTTACGGACAGGATCAGGGAATATATATCAAAGATAGATTTTGAAAAGCTTGAGAGGATTACCTGCTCTTTCGGTCTTGTGGAGTATAAGGCGGGGGATGATCCCAAGTCTATTTTAAAAAGGGCGGACGAGAACCTTTACGAAGCTAAAAAAAGCGGCAAGAACAAAGTAATATGCCAATTATGATAACAATTATCATTTTAATAAAGAGTTAAGTTATGTTTTATTATGATTACAATAATTATTATCAAAAAGAAACGGGAAAATTATGGACAACGATATAACAAAAGAGAACCTGGTCAATTTTGACGAGTTTATTTTAAAGTTCAGGAAGCTTGTACGCTCATTGGGGCTGAACAATTCAAACCAGAGGGAATACGTGCTTAAGATACTTTTTGAGTGCGACGAGCACTTAAGCGCCGAAGATATCGCACTTAAAGTAAAAGAGACTTACAACCTGAATATAGGTATTGCCACGGTTTACAGGATAATAAGCCTTCTGGAGGAGATGAATATCATAAAAGGGATCTTGATCGACGGCATGGACAGCAAGGTGTACGAGCTTAATATCCTTTCCCACCATGATCACCTGGTCTGCGTCAAGTGCGGGAAGATAGTTGAGTTCTTTGATGCGGAGCTTGAAAAGATACAGGAGCTTATAGCAAACGAGAACGGCTTTGAGATGGAGAGCCACAATATGATCCTTTACGGGATCTGCGGCGAATGCCGGGATAAAAAGGGGGAATAGTTTTTGGACAATATAAAGCATATAGTTGATTTCGGTACTTTGGGGCTTTTGTTTTTTATGAGTATCCTGGCTTTAGGGTATGCCATAGAGAGGTTGATATTTTTCAGAAATATCGATTATAAAGCTTTTAAGACGAAAAACCAGATAGAAAGGGCAACCACAAAAAACCTTACGGCCATATCTTTAATAGGTTCCAATGCACCTTATATAGGGCTTCTTGGAACGGTAGGGGGAATTATGGTCGTTTTTTACGAAATAGGATTAAGCGGCGGACAGATAGATACCTCAAAGATCATAATAGGGCTTGCCTTGGCACTTAAGGTAACCGCCGCAGGCTTGATAGTGGCAATACCTTCCACCATGATCTACGGGGGGCTTATGAGAAAAGTCGATATTGCAATAAGCGAGTGGGAAGATGAGATCGTTAAAGAGGATTGAGGGGATCAATGTAGTACCTCTTATTGACGTGATGCTGGTGCTTCTGGCAATTATCCTGACCATATCTTCCTTTATCTCTTTAGGAAAGATAGAATTGACCCTTCCAAGCGGAACGGCGCAGGAGAAGATCAAAAGCAAAACCTATGACATTGCTATCAGCGAAGAGGGAAAATTTTTCATAAACAGCAAAAATATTCCCAAAAGAGATCTTGAGACGGAGATACTGCATATAAAAAAAGAAGACGTGGTCTCAATAAGGGCGGACAAGCTTACAGCATATGAAGAGTTTGTCTTTATAATTGACCTGCTTAAACAAAAAGGAATTAAAAAAATAGGAATGGTAGTACAAAATGGACAATGAAAACAATATAAAATCACTGGATTCGAAAACACTTTTCGATGATAAAAAAACCGTTAGGATATTTCATAACGGTTCTGTTTATACACTTAGAATAACAAAAGAAAACAAACTCATACTTACAAAATAAACAGCTCTAAGCCAGCAAACTTTAACTTTTCAAAAGTAGCCAGCCAAAATAACAATATTTTAGGAGATATAATGGATAAAGATTTGAAAAAATCTAAAATAAGTTGTATTGCAGCGGCTGCATTACTTTGTACAAATTATCTTAATGCCGATGAAAACGTACAGCTTACGGCAGTAAGCATAGAGGAGAAAAAGGTTGAAGAGTTTGATCTGGAAAGCGCAAAAAAATCTCAACCCGAAAATCTCTCGGAAGCTTTAAAACACGATATAAAAATCGACGTTGCAGGGGGAAGCCCCAATGCAAAAAGATTCTACATCAGGGGTATAAGCGAGGCTCTTACCAATATAACCATAGACGGGGCGAAACAAAGCAAAGACCTGCATCAGCACAGGGGAGGCTTGAACAATATCGATACGGAGATATTAAAAAGCGTAAAAGTTGATGCGGGCGTGGCTTCCGCTGATATGGGGCCCGGGAATCTCGGGGGAAGCGTTTCCCTTGAAACCGTCGATGCCCAGGATCTTTTAAAAGAGGGCAAAACGGCAGGGGCTTTTATAAAAACCACCCTTGGAAGCGCGGCGGATTCATATAAGAACAGTCTGGGGGTCTACGGAAAGGCCGATAAAGTGGGATTCTTGATCTATGGAAGCAAGTCTGACAGCGACGACTATGAGACCGGAAGCGGAAGAACGGTTTACGGTTCGGCTGAAGAGGTAGAAGATTATATGGTGAAAATAAGCGCCCTTGGGATCTCAGGCCACGATATAAGGATAAGCCACGAAAAAAATATCCAGGAGGGATTATATCAAGCGGGAGGAGCGGGCAGCGACATGGGTTACCATGACCCAAGCGGGACAAGAACCCTTGAACGGCAGCAGGTTGAGAGGGAAACAACAGTTTTCAACCATAAATACAATCCCTCCAGCAGATATATCAATACCTCTTTTAAAGTATATAAGAACGATACGGACCTGACTTATCTTGAAACAAATCCCCAGGATGTAATAAGCAGCGAAACAAAAGGGCTTGATATAAGAAATATATTCAGTTTCGGGAATGAGGCTTTTACAAGCGACCTTACCGCGGGAGTTGATTATGAGAATGAAGAAGGGACAAGCAGCAGCGGCGAAGTTGAATACGAGAACAAAGGGGTGTTTATCCAGAACAGGATGCAGATGGATAGACTGAAGCTCTCTTTTGGGGCGAGGGTTGACGATTTTGAAAGTGACCTTATCTATAAGAACAGCAGCGATACTGAAGTATCGGGAAATATAAATACCGAATATTTCCTCTCTGATGAGTGGTCGCTGTTTGCAGGTTACGGGGAAGCGGTAAGCGGTTCAAATACCATACCCGTGGGATGGTTAAGCAATCTTGACCCGAACCTTACTTTCAACGGCTCCGCTTCGGGGGAACTAAAACCCCAGAGATCGAAAAAATATGAGATCGGGACAAATTTTGAAAAAAGCGGACTTTTCCAAAGTTCTGACCGTTTTGCTTTAAATCTTACCTTGTTTGATACCAAGATAGAGGATCCTGTAGTCGTAGGTACGGGGGGAAGAATGGGAGCTGCCGTCAGCGATATTATCAATGACGATGATATCAAAAGCCGGGGATTCGAGATAAGCACCAGCTACGACCTGGAAAAGTTAAAAAGCTCTCTAAGCTATTCCCATGCCAAAGTTGAGCAGAACGGACAGGAGATAACAGGAACCTCGAAAAGGGAAGCCGGAAGTTACGGGGACAAGATAGTGGCAGACTTTACATACCATGTCAACGGCAACTTGAAGCTTGGGTATACCTTTACGGGGGTATTGGAAAACGAAAGCGCGGCAGACGACGTAAACAACAAGTCGGGATATGCCCTGCATGATATCTCCGCTTCTTATATCCCAAGCGGGATGGAAAACCTTTCCCTCTCCCTTGCGGTTAATAATCTGTTCGATAAAAACTATGTCGCCCAAACATCTCTTACAAGCAACGGTGAAGCCGTGGCGGAAGCTGGAAGGGATATAAGGGTAAGTATCAAATATACATTTTAAAAAAGGTTGAAATATGAAAAAAGAGTTTAAAAAATTAAGCATGGCGGCACTGTTTGTAGGTGCCTTGTTCGGTACGTCATTGATGGGTGCGAACGGTAATCTTTCACTGGTAAGTTCAGGTACGGGTGATCTTGACAATATGACATTAAAGGCATACAACACGATAAAAGCGGCCGATATCATATTTATAATGAAGGGGAAACCAGGGAAGTTCGAGCCCCTTATAAAAGGGAAGCCCATCTATGATGCGGGGCATGCGATGTTCTTGAAGCACGGCAATAAAAGAAGCAAGAAATCCCCCGAACAGATCGCTGAAATAGAAAATGAATACAGGAGCATAATAAGGGATGCTGTAAAGAAAGGCCGGAACGTAGTTATCATAGATAACGGAGATCCTACTATCTACGGTCCCCATACGGGATATATCCACGAGTTCAAGGACCTTGATCCAAAGATCATTCCAGGATTGTCAAGCTTTAATGCGGCCAACGCGGCGCTGCAAAGATCTGTAATAGGGGGGACGAAAAATGCACACGGGGTGACCCTTACTATAGGAAATACGGATAATGAACTTATTAAAAAGCTTGCAGCCACCCGGTCAACTTTGGTATTTTTTATGGACAGGGAGTTTAAAGAGTTTATGTCCCATTTAAGGGGGCTTTATAAAAAAGGCACCTCTATTGCCATTGTCGTAGATGCGGGCTCTTCGAAAAAAGAGAAAGTTTACAAGGGGACTTTGGAAACTATCGAGAATATAGTAGGGGAGGAGAAAATACCTTTTAACCACCTGGTTTACGTGGGTGATTTTCTCGATAAAAAATAACAATGGACGGAAAGCTTAAAAGGGATATAGGCCTGGGTTCCGCCGTTATACTGGTTATTGCAAATATGATAGGAACGGGGGTTTTTACCACGTCGGGGTTTATAGTGGCGGAGCTTCAAAGCACCCAGGTGCTTTTGTGGTGCTGGCTGATAGGCGGATTATTCGCTTTGGTGGGAGCCTTGTGTTACGGCGAGCTTGGGGCTATGTTCCCCAAAGCCGGGGGTGAATATGCCTATTTGAAAGAATCTTTCGGTCAGATGCCGGCTTTTGTTTCGGGATGGATATCTTTGATCGTGGGCTTTTCCGCCCCCATTGCCGCCGCTGCAATCGCTTTTGCCACATATCTGCTGGGGGAAAGGGAGGAAAAATGGTTCAGCCTGGATATCCTTGGATATGAGCTTGTAAGCCTGAACCTTATCTCTTTCGTAGCCATAGGTGCAGTTATAGTGTTGTCTTATGTTCACTACCACAGCGTAAAGGTGGGAAAAGGGGTACAGAATTTTCTGACGGCGTTCAAGGTGTTTTTTATAGGGGCTCTAATTATAGGGGGATTCCTTTTCGGTGAAGGGGATATCCAAAGGATCACGAAAGGCCTGTTCGAATCCTCTTCGAGTTTCTCCTGGGGAGAGTTTTCCATCGCCTTGATATTCGTATCCTTTGCATACAGCGGATGGAACGCGGCTTCTTATCTTGGAGCCGAGATAAAAACCCCCCAGAGGAACCTGCCCCTGTCTTTGATACTGGGAACCCTTTTCGTGATAGTTCTATATCTTCTTTTAAACCTTATTTATATTTATGCTCTTCCTATGGAGCAGATAAGCGGGATGCTGCAGCTTGGGACCGGTTCCTCAAAAGCGCTTTTCGGGGAAAATATCGGCTCATTTATAGGTATTGCGATCGCGATGGGTTTATTATCGGTGGTCAGTGCAATGATAATGGCGGGCCCCAGGGTTTATTACGCGATGTCGGACGACGGATTGTTCTTTAAAAGGTTTAAAAAGGTGTGTGCCAAGAGAAACACCCCGGTACAGGCGATCTTTTTGCAGGCAGTTATTGCTATTGGGATGATACTTACGGCAACCTTTGAGACCTTGCTGATCTATATAGGTTTTACCCTTTCCCTCTCGGCGGTTCTTACCGTTGCCGGATTGATCAAACTGCGTATTGAACAGCCTAGCGTCCACCGCCCATACAAGACCCCTTTTTACCCCCTGGTGCCTTTGGTGTTTATTGCGGGTAATCTTGGAATAGTGGTATTCTCTTTTACCAACAAGCCTTTGGTCTCACTTTACGGGCTGTTAACCATAGCTATCGGGATTTTCTTTTATTATTTGATAAGTTCCGGGAAATTTCAAACAAATTTAAGTAAAGATATAATACGATAACAATTATCAATTTCAAATAGCCAGCAAATTGTAGTAGCCAGCCAATGAGATATATTTTAAGGGTGAAAATGAATATAAAAAGATTATATTCGTTCAGCTTGGCTGCTTCTACATTTCTTTATGCTGCAGATTCCATCAAACTGGACGATATAGTAACAATAGGTACAAAAACACAAAACAGTGTAAAAGAACTGCCTATGCAGGTATCTGTAATAGGGGAAGAGGAGATCAAGAACAGCGGTGCTTCAAACGTCGGGGAGATTTTAAATACCCAGGGTGATATATACCTGAACAATTTCTCCGGTAACGGGGCGACAATGAGCATAAGGGGGATGGCACATGCCGATACCCTTATCCTTATAGACGGCAAAAGGGTAAACGGAGAGTTCAGCAAAACCTATGAACTTGACAGAATCCCCTCCTCGATGATAGAGAGGATCGAGATAGTAAAAGGGAGTGCCAGTTTACTTTACGGAAGCGATGCAATGGGGGGAGTGGTGAATATCATCACCAAAGAACCCAAAAAACCTTTTGGGGGCGACCTCCAGGTTATCCACGGCAAGAACAAGAACGGCGTGGACCTTAATATCTCCGGTAAGGTGGATGATACTTCATACAAGCTTTATTCAAGTTACCTTAAAAGGGACGGTTTCAGCGGAACGGAATTTACCGATGTAAAGGTGATGCAAGCGGGTGTGGAAAAATCACCTTCAACCCTGCCTGCGGCCGGGAACTGGGGAGTTCTTAGAAACAATCTAAACGATACCTATGCAGTAAATAGAACCTACCAGGCGGAGATGGACCTTAAAAATTTCGGCGGAAGCATAGCACAAAAACTAAGCGACCAGATAAGATTAAGGGCAGATTTCAGCTATCTGGACGAGGATAAGGAATCAACTGCAATAAGTACCATCTATGAGTCAAATTACCTGATGGCGGGAAATAAGATAAAGGTTAAATACCTTCCCGTTGAACAGTTTGACGAAAATGAAAGGAAAACATATTCTCTTGGCGTAGATTACAATCCTACGGAAGATCTTTTTCTTAAATATGACCTCTCTTATTCAAAGTACGACAAGCTTAGAAAGGTATATACCCCTTTATGGAGCGAGATAGGATACGCTTCTTACGAGGAGTCGCTTTCAGGGTTTAACAGCTCCACAATAAAGCATATCAACAACGATCTGTACGGTAGTTATATCTATTCGGACAAAAGTAAAATAACGGCAGGTGGTGAATACAGGAAAACCGATGTTCAGTCAAGCGCATACAATGTGGACGACAGGACATACAAGGGCGCCTTTATCCAGCATGAATATTCAATGCTGGATAAGCTGAACCTTGTCTACGGTGCAAGATATGACAAAGATTCCATAGGCGAGGATGAAACTTCGCTTTCTTTCGGGGGAAGCTATGAAATAGCAGAAGACACGGTTATAAAAGCCAACTACTCTGAAGGTTTCAGGAGCCCCGACGACAGAGAGCTTTATGTTGACCAGACAAGCCCGAGCGGTAAAAAAATGCTTGGTGCCACTGTAGTAGACGCTCTTTACGGCAAAACCGAAACCTGGGACCTTACGCCCGAGACCAGCCAAACCTACGAGGTAGCTTTAAGTACCAAAGGGGAGATCTGGAACTTTGATATCTCTTTGTTTAAAACAGATATCGAAGACAGGATCACAATGGTCTCCCAAACCGACTACAACACTTTCAGGAATGTAAGCGACAGCAGGATCGAAGGTTTTGAAACCTCTTTAAGCGTAGTGCCCCTGGAGCAGTTAATGGTAAAAGCTACCTATTCAAGAATCAACGGCGAGAACAGGACGGATAACAGGAAAATAACATATACTCCCGAAGACCTGGCAAGTTTAAGCCTTAGCTATTTCTTTGATTCAGGGATAGAGTTAAGAACCACGACAAAGTATACGGGTGAACAGGTGGATGATACATATCAAAAAATAAAAGCATTCACCCTTACGAACATGAAAGTTGTTTACGCCGATGCGGTGGAGAATATGGATATATTCGCAGGGATAGATAATCTGTTCGGTGAAAATATCCCCGATGAACTAGGTGCCGTTGAAAAGGTTAATTATTATATAGGGTTAAAATATAAATTTTAAGGAAATAAAATGTTAAAAAAATTATTACTAGCAGCAGTAGTGCTTGCGGGAAGTTCGCTTTATGCGGCTGCACCTGAGGGTGGAAAGAAAAACAGGAACATGATAGTAAACGACCTGGTAAGTCTACCTTTCCCGGGCGGCAAGATGTTCAAAACAGGAAAAATAAAGTTAAGCGACGATCAAAAAACAGAGTTCGCGTCAAAAGTAAGGCCTATAATGCACGGGAAATACAATCCGTCGGTTCAGGAGATATTTATGCTTGAAAAAAGCATCCAAAGGGATATTGTAAAAAAAGCTGACGGCTTTGACGAAAAACTAAAATCAAAAATAGAAAAGATCGCTAAATTGAAACACGAAGCGATGGAGTATAAGGTGCAGGCACTGCTTAAGATCAAATCCATACTTACCAAAGAACAATGGCAGGTTTGGGTAAATAACTAAACAAAGGGAAAAAATGAGAAAAATATTAATAGGAAATCTTTTATTTGCAGGGGTTGTTTTCGCGCATACCCCCGTAATGTATTGTTTTGACAACGGGGACAACACGGTTACCTGCGAAGGCGGATTCAGTGACGGAAGCAGTGCCGAAGGAGTTAAGTTCAGCGTTGAGCAGGAGGGAAAAGCGGTTATCGACGGCAAGTTCCCGGCAGGAAGCGAGATCACTTTCAATAAGCCCAACGGGGAATACACGGCGGTATTTGATGCAGGAAAAGGGCACTTTGTAAAAGTGTCAAGCACGCAGATCGCAGAATAATAAGAGCATGGCTTTTTTATTTAAAAAGAACGAGTCAAAAGGGATACTTTTTTCCCTTTTGATCCATACGACGCTTTTGGGAGCGATTCTGGCGGATAAGGACGATCCCGTAAAAATAGCGGATAAAGAAAAGATGGTTGCAGTGGATCTTACCTGTACGCATCTTCTAAAAGAGGTTCCCTCAAAAACAAAGCCGGAACCTGTCGTAAAGAAAGAGGAAAAGCCCAAAAAACAGGAGAAACCCAAAGAAACGGTAAAACCTGAAAAGAAAGAAAAAACAGTAAAAAAAGAGATAAAAAAACATAAACCGATAATTGAAAAGAAAACAGAGAAAAAAATTATAAAAAAAGAGCAGCCCAAAACTGCACAGAAAAAAGAAAAAATCATAAAAAAAGAGATAAAAAAAGTAATAGAAGAAAAAAAGAAGCCGCTAAAAGAAGTAAATAAAAATATAAAAAACACTATTCAGGATAAGAAACTGCAAAGGCAGAGCTTCATCAAGACCAATTTTGCCGTGATAAGGGATATGGTACTTTCAAACCTGAAATACCCCTCAATTGCCAAAAGGATGGGCTGGAGCGGAAGCGTAAAACTAAAACTTGTAGTAGATACTTCAGGGAAGATAATCCATTACTCCATAGCAGGATCATCAAATAAAAAACAGCTTGACAATGCAGCATTGGAAGCGGTAGAGACGATTTTACACGAGACACTTCCCAAGCCAAAAACAAAAACCACCATCATACTCCCCGTCGTTTTCAAACTTTATTAATATGATAATTGTTATCAATTTTATTATCGTTTAAGTTAATAGTGTGTAATATTTGATAATTAATATCAAAATCAATAGAGACAGAACAGGGCATGGAAACAATAAAGATCAAAAGCCGCTCAGGCAACCGGGCAAGACTTAAGTGGGATATATTCAAAAGCAGAAAAAACATAGAGCTGATAAGCCTTGAATTGAACGATCTTTTTATAGATTTCAGGGAAAACAGGAGCTGCAGCTCTATTATCTTCAGGCATAAAGAGAATACAACCCTGGAGGAGATAATACAAAAGCTTCAACACCTGTTTAGGGATAAAATGAAAAATGTAAATCTCTCGGTTCCTGCATCACAGGCCCTGTGCGGTTCAAACAGCAGCTGCAGCAGATGCGAGCTGAAGCAGGATGATGAGAAAAGCTGGACAAGGAAGCTTGTAGAGTTCGGTCTCCTTACCCTTTATGCCGGATATCTTTTTGTACAGGAACATATCCTGGGTGCAGCGGTCGCTGCCTCCCCTTTATCTTTAGTGGCTGCCGTTTCCCTGTTTGCCGCGATCCCTTTATTTAAAGAATCCTATGACGATATAAAACAAAAAAAATTCACCCTGCAAACCTTTATGGGGGGTACCCTTCTTTTGGCTGTGCTATTTGGCGAGGCAACTGCCGCATTTGAGATAATCTATATCCTAAGGGCAGGTATGCTCCTTGAGGAGTATATCGCCACAAAGTCCAAGGATGAGATAAAAAGCCTTGTGGAGCTTGACGTAAAGAAAGTTTACAAGCTTGTTGACGAGGTGGAGCTTGAGGTTGATATAGATGAGATATCACTTGGCGATATAGTTGTTGCAAGAAGCGGCGAGAAGATCCCCGTTGACGGTATCATCACTGAAGGAAGCGCTGAGATAAACGAAGCCTTGATCAACGGAAGAAGCGAGCCTGAGTTTAAAGAAACAGACGATGAAGTGTTCGCAGGGACCATATGCGAGAAGGGGCGTATCTACATAAAAGTGCAGGGGGTTGGAAATGCAACCTATATCTCCAGGACCATGGCGGAGGTTGAAAGAAGCCTTGCTTTGAAATCACCAAGCGAACAGGAAGCCGACAGGCTGGCTTCAAGGCTTTTGAAACTGGGCACTTTTTTAACCGCAGGCACTTTTATATTTACAGGATCCCTTATCAACGCCTTTGCCGTTATGATAGTGATGTCGTGCCCCTGCGCCACCGTTTTGGCAGCTTCCACCGCAATCAGCGGGGGTATCGCAAATGGGGCAAAGAACGGGGTGCTTATAAAAGGGGGAGAAGCTTTGGAGAATATCTCAAAAGCCGATGTGTTCTGTTTTGACAAAACAGGAACCCTTACCACCGGAAGACCCCTTGTCACGGATATAATAACTTCAGGCCCGCTCAAAGAGGAGGAGATAATCAAGTATGCCGCGATGGCGGAATACAGGAACTCCCACCCCATTGCAAGATCGATCGTGCAGTACGCTAAAGATCAGAACATAGCAGTAGAACAGTGCGTCCTAAGCCAGGTGATCCCGGGCTACGGGGTAAAAACGCAGATCGAGGGGGAAGATATCCTGATCGGGAATAAAAAACTTCTTGAAAAAGAGGGGATCTCATATGAAGAGTTCAAAGAATCAAGCGCAAGTTTCCTTGAAGAGGGGAAAACGGTCGTATTCATAGCCAGAAACAAAAGGGTTCTTGGGATCCTGGGCTTTGCCCACGAGGTAAGGCCCGGGACCAAAGAGATGATATCCCGCTTGAAAGAAAAAGGTGTAAAACATATAGTTCTTTTAACGGGAGATGAAGAGAAAGTGGCAAAAGGTTTCGCCCAAAATTACGATTTTGACGCGGTCTATGCAAACCAGACTCCCCATGAGAAAGCCTCGGTGATAGATGAACTAAAAAAAGAATATAACAAAGTGGTAATGGTGGGAGACGGGGTGAATGATACTTTTGCCATGAGCCGTGCCGATGTTGCCGTCTCTTTTGCGGCAGGGGGAAGCGAAGCTGCGATCGCCGTTTCCGATATAGCCGTCACCCATTCACATCCCGAGGACGTGACCTATCTTTATGATCTCAGCCGGAAAAGCATTGACGTGGTAAACCAAAACTACTGGATAGGCACGGGAACCAACCTTGCCGGCGTGGCTTTGGCGGCAGCAGGGAGATTAAGCCCCGCCGCGGCAGGAGCCATACATATAGGCCATACCGTAGGGATAATGGCCAACTCTTCCAGGCTGGCGTACAGTTCCCAGCAGGGGATAAAAGGGAAGAAACGATAATAATTCTTACTTTATATTAAGTTAGAGTTTAAAATATAAAAATAATATTTCAAATACAGGAGTTAAAATTTATGGTTACAGTTGAAAAAATAATTGAAATATCTTCATACCTGAAAAAGATACACCATATAAAAGGGCGTATCAGGGTTCGGGTAAATCCGAAGATCAAAGAACATTCGTCGGGTGTCACGATCGAGGATATCCGGACGCTTCCCCAAAAGATAAACGGGATAAAGAATATAAAGATCAACAAGATAGTAGGTTCCATAACGGTTATGTACGACAACGAGGCTTTCCCTTTTGAACTTTGGGAAGACCTGCTGGAGCAAAGGAACCTTGATAATATATCGGGACTTTTGAACGAGCTTGCAAAGGAGGTGGCATAGATGGAAAATAACGAGCAGGAGCTGAACACGGCTGAAGAGGCAAAGAGTGGGGAAAGCCCCGGACAGATCAGGAATTTCGACGAAGAGCTTTTAACGGGCTTAAGGGTTGATCCCTTTTACAACGAGCCTGTACTGCACCAGGTATTAAGGATCGCCGTGTATGACGAGTTCCATGCATACGAGACCTATAAAAAAACCATAGAAAAGTTCGGTGCCGTGGAGCCTTTTACAAATATAATGCAAGCGGAGATCAGGCATTACGAGGCATTGATACCCCTTCTTCAAAAATACGGGGTGCCCGTACCCGTAAACGACTGGGAGGGGAAGATAGAGGTTCCAAATTCTATTCTGGAAGCTTCAGAGATAGGCGTCGCGGCGGAGATAGACAATATCAGGATGTACGACAACCTTATAAGCTATGCAAAGAATTACCCCGATGTGGTTGATACTCTTTACAAGCTCCAGGCGGCATCTTACAATAATCATCTCTTTGCATTCAGGCAAAGCGTTGCGAAACACTCCTCACTGCCCGTTGATATCAATGCTATTTATAATCAGTATTCTGCCCACGATACTGTTCCTGCACAGGAAGATATGAGTGCAAAGATGAACGAGTTTAACCAGATGGCCATGAAACTCTCAACGGGAGAGTTAAGCCAGGAGGATATTATGAAGTTCCTGGGCAATACCAATCTTTCGTTCATAGGGGGTGCCCTTGCTGGAGCTGTGGGGACAATGGTATTCTCCCAGATGGCAAAAGAGAAAGGGGAAGAGCAATGCCTCTGATACCTTTTGCAGTGGGGGCGGCTATAGGTGCGGGTATGGTATACCTGCTGAAGAAGAATAAGAAAAAGAAAAAATAGGATAGGCAAACTCGTTTGCCCTTTAGGATTTACTTCTTTTGATAGAACCTGTTCTATCGTTAAAAGAAGTATTTAACAAGAAGATCCCTTAAAAAACGGGACATTTTTAAAGGAGTAGGATATGTTACCTTTTATAGCAGGAGTAGCGGCAGGAGCAGTTGCGGTCGTAGCCATAAACAATAACAAGAAACTAAGAAAAACGGTAAACAAGGGTGCCAAAAAAGCAAAAGAGCTGGCGCAGGAAGGTTTCGAGAAGACAAAAGAGTTCGCCGAAGACGTTAAAGAAAGCGTAAGCGAAAAAGTGGAGTGCCTTAAATCAAAAAAAGAATTGGAAAACACGATAAAACCTGAAGAAACAAAACAAGAAAAGGAGAACTTGGAAAATGGCAAATAACGTCGTAATAGATACGGGAGACCCAAGAAGCGTGACGGGACATATTATAAGCGGAACCCTTGCGGCAGGCGCGGTTGCTGGTGCATTGAACTATAACAGATATACAAAAGGTGAGATCTCTAAAAATGAGGCTGTAAACAACTCTTTGAAGTTATCTGCACAAGGGGGTATTGCAACGGGAAGCGCCATAGCAGCTGCCAATTATCTGGGACAGAATAATATATTCGGTATGCTTACCGCTGTTTCAGTGGGAGCTATGGGGATATATGCCGTTGAAAAGATAAGTGAAAAAATAGAAGAAAAAATTTTATTAAAAGATAAGCAAGAAGAATTAATAGAAGAATCAGGAGAACAAGCAGATGCAGACAAATAAACCATTTGATACAAACCCATATATAAATATGAATAACAGTATGAATACCCAGATACCAAATCAGGATCTGGGACTTCAGAACGTAAATCCTTATATCAACCAGCAAAATGCCCTTGAGAGCGCAAATACGCCTGCAAGCAGCCTTCTTGGAAGTTTCGATACCCAGAAATTCCTGCTCGGTGCTTTGGTAGGTGCGGCAGGCGTATATCTTATGACAAATGAAAAGGCACAAAAAGCGTTGTTTAAAACTTTTGCCAAAGGAAGCGCAATGTTCAGTGCAGGGATCGAGGAGATGAAAGAAAGATACGAAGATGCCCAGGCAGAACTAGAGGCAGAGCATAACGGTTAAGAAAAACTTGATGAGTGAAAATATCAAATTAATACACAAGACCGAAAAACGTCTGAGGTATATGTGCGTTTTCTTAAAAGACGAGTACAACGAGCAATCGCTTGTAAGCTATCTTGAATCGGTAAACGGTATAAACAAGGCAAGGATAAACAAAAAAATAGGCTCCATAGTGATCGAGCATGACGGAAGCGCCCAAAGCACGGTGGAGGAGATGCTTGAAAATATCAACATAGACAACTACAAGATATGCGATCCTTTTATAAAGCAGTGCAGATCGTGCGTGGACGAGAAGCCGAGCCTTACGGGAGTGGTAAGGGCTTCTGCTGCTTTGGCGGCGGAACCTTTGATGTCCAACGATACGGCAAAGTTCGTAGTGACTTCTCTGGCTTCCAAGCCTTTGATGTTCGAAGGGCTTAAAGAGCTTTTTTCAGAAGGTCTTACTTCCAAAGTGCTTGAAGCCACGGCGGTTGGAGTCAGCCTTGCAAGGCGTGATTACCTTGCCGCAAACGGTACGAACCTTATGCTTGAGTTCGGGGAATATATAGAAGAGACTACGGTGCACAGGTCTGACGATCTTATAAAAGAGCTTGCAAAACCGAACGTAAAGCAGGCCTGGCTTGAGATCGAGCAGGACGGCAAAACGGTACAGAAACTTATAGATACCAAAGATATAAAAGTAGGGGACCTGGTAATAGCGGGTGCCGGGGACACCATAGCAATAGACGGGCATATCGTTTCCGGAAGCGCTTCTGTGAACCAGGTGTCCATGACGGGTGAATCTGAACCCGTAAAAAAAGAGAGAGGAGACCGTGTGATCTCCGGTACGGTGGTAGAAGAGGGGCGCCTTAAGATCTGGGCTGAGCAGGTAGGGGAAGATACCGCGACCGAGCGTATCAAAAACTATATCAGCACCTCTTTGAATGAGAAATCAGCAGTGGGGCTTAAGGCAACGAAACTGGCAGACAAGCTTGTACCCGTTACCCTGGGGCTTGCCGGGGTTTCATACCTTATAAACAGGGATTTCGAGTCGGTTGCGGCGGTGCTGCAGGCCGATTATTCTTGTGCCTTGAAATTAGCAACGCCAGTTGCTTTTAAATCAACCATCTCAAAAGCCGGACGGGAGGGGATAATGATAAAAGGTGCAAAATCTATCGAGTCCCTGAACGCAGTAGATACCTTCGTATTTGACAAGACTGGAACCCTTACCTACGGGGAGCTTGAGGTTGAAACCATCAACTCTTTTGATGAGGAATGGAGTGAAGATGATATCCTTAACCTTTCGGCAAGCGCGGAGGAGCATTATTTCCATCCGGTGGCGGAAGCTGTGGTAAAAGCTGCCAAAGAGCACGGCTTTGTCCATATGCACCATGAAGAGGTGGAATTCATAGTTGCCCACGGAGTTAAAACCTTCGTAAAGAACAAAGAGGTTGTCATAGGGAGCAGGCATTTTCTTGAAGATGACGAGAAGATAGATTTCTCCTCCCATGAAGAAAAGATACAAAAGTGCCTTCTTGACGGCAAAACCATCCTTTACATAGGTTACGACGGCAAGCTTCTTGGAACCATAGGGATGAGGGACAGGCTTCGGGAAAATGCAGAACAGACCCTGAAAAGGCTTAAAAGCCTGGGGGTGAAAAATCTTGTTATGCTTACTGGTGATATCCAGTCAAAAGCCGACGCAATGGCAAAAGAACTGGGCATCGATACGGTATACGCGAATATGAAACCAACAGACAAAGCAGCCGTGATAAAAGAGCTTAAGGCAAAAGGCTCAAAGGTAGCCTTCGTGGGTGACGGGATAAACGATGCTCCCGCTTTAATGAGCGCCGATGTGGGGATCAGCATGAGCAAGGGTGCGGATATCGCAAAAGCCACGGCTGATATAGGACTGCTGAAGGACGATATAGCAGCGGTAGCGGAGGTTAAAGAGCTTTCCAATAAAACGATGAAGCTTATAGGGAACAACTTTAACGCTACGGTCGGGATAAACAGCGCTATCTTAACGGGTGCTACCCTGGGGCTTTTCTCCCCTCTGACAACTGCGGTTTTACACAACGGTACTACTATCGGGCTGCTTTTGAATTCGATGAAAGGTGTAAAAAGGAGCCACTATTAATATTGATATTTAATATCAATATTAATAAAGAGCTAATAAAGCTTATGTTATGATTTTCATCATTATAAAAAAAGGATGGATCATGGCATTATTTTTCCCCATTGCAAGCGGAATAGCGGCAGCTTTGACAGTTGCGTTAACATATGAGACAGGACAAAATGCAAAACGAAAATTTGAAAAAAAACGAACAAGAAGAGCAGAAAAAAAACTTTAAACCTCCAAGGATTGACCTGGATACGAAAAAAGAGATAGCAAAGATCGGTATGACCGCTTCCATGGGAATAACCGTAGCCACTTCATTTTATATGAAAACAAGGCTGATGAAGAATCTCCATATAGGGGCAGGGGTGGCACTGGTCGGATTCTCTTTCTGGCACCATATGCTTTACCAGCCTGAAAAGAAAAATAATAAAAGTTGATATTTTAATAAAGTGATAATTTTTTCTTCTGTATAATCTGCTGATTTTACGATTGTGGATATTATATGATCAAATTATTTCTTTTTATGCTTTTGAATATATCTTTGTTTGCCAAGGATATCCAGATGTTGTTCGCAACTTCCACTCCCCCTTATGTTTTTAAAGACGGAAGCGGCATAGTGCTTTCGATCGTAAAAGAGGCCCTGGCTTATAAAAATCATACGGTCAAGCCTGTTTTTTTAGAGATGGGGCGGGGCTTTGAGATGTTCAAGAACGGTTATGTGGATGCAACCTCCATTATAAAGCAGACATCGGGGATCGAGGCTTTCTATTCAGATTATTTTATGCAGTATCACAATTACGCATTTGTTCTAAGTTCAAACAAAAATATAAAAATAGATTCTATAAAAGATCTTAAACCATACCATATAAGCGCCTTCCAGAATGCCCGTGTCTTTTTGGGAAAAGAGTTTGAAAATACTGTTGCGGATATGGGGAAAAAGTACAGGGAGATAGCGGACCAGAAGCTGCAGGTCTATATGTTCTTGAAGAACAGGACCCAGGTCGCGGTTATGGATCGCCATATTTTTCAATATTATACAAATATGCTCGTCTCTGAAAACAAGATTGACAAGGATATAAAAGTAGAAAAAGCAGAACTTTTTGAGCCTACGAGATACAGGACGGCATTTAGGGACAAGAGCCTTAGGGATGATTTCAACGAAGGGCTTGCTGCCTTGAAAAAAAACGGCAGATATGACGAGATATATGAAGAATACGGAAAAAAGTATTTTAAAGTAGAAAAGTGAGAAAATGGAGAAAAGAGAGAAACTATCCAAGCAGCTGTTAAATTCTATACTGATCATATATTTTATCATCACTTTCATTGTCACCGCTTTTCATTTTGTGGTTGAATACAGATATACAAAGATAAATATAGACGACGAACTGAAAAAAATAGCGGCTACCTTTTACCCTGCCATTAAAACAGCTCTCTGGGAACTAAACAATGACCAGCTTGTCTCCATAAGCGAAGCCGTTTATAAAATGCCCCTTGTCTACGGGATCGTTATCAAAGACCCCAACGGGGATATGGTGATAAACAAGATAAATCCCCTTTTAACGGAAAAAGAGATCCTTTTAAACGAGCTTTCCCACGGATTTAAAATAGAGAAAAATTTCAACGGCAAAGATATCTTCCTGGCCGACATGATATTGTACAGCGATAATTCGGCAGTATACGAAAGGCTTAAAATAGGCTTTACCATGATCCTTTTGAACGCTTTTATAAAAAGTGCCGCGCTTCTTATCCTTTTTATCCTGGCATTTAACAAGCACCTTAAACTTCCTTTGAGGGAGCTTACCTATTTTATCTCGAACCTGAACTGGAAAGACAAGGACAATAGGAAGATATCGGTACATTTTGAGGATGAGAACGAGCTCTCTATCCTGCAGTCGAAATTTAACGAGCTGCTTAGCAATATATCGGAAGAGGAGCAGAAAAGATACGACCTGATACACAATATGAAGCTTGAGCTGGAAAAAGAGGTGCAGGCAAGGACGAAAGAGATACAGAAGCAGAAAGAGGAGTTTGAGATGATATTTAAAAACTCCATAGATGGTATAGCGATACTTGACCTGCAGTCCAATTTCCTGAACTTCAACGACGCGTATTTAAAGATGACGGGATTCTCAAAAGAGGAGCTTTTGTCAAAGTCCTGCATAGAGCTGAGCATCCCCGAAGATATGGAAAAGTCAAAAAACCTGATCAAGAAGATCAAGGAAAAAGGCTACATCAAGGATTTTGAAAAAACATGCCTTGTCAAAAACGGCAAAAGGGTGATAGTGAATATGAGCATATCCCTGATGCCCGACGGGGAGAGGATCATCATCTCCTCCAAAGATATCACCCAGTCCAAAAATATAGAGCACCAGACCAGGCTGGCATCTTTAGGGGAGATGATAGGGAATATTGCCCATCAGTGGAGACAGCCTTTAAGCGTCATATCTACTTCCGCAACGGGAATGCAGGTGCAAAAAGAGCATAATATCTTAAGCGATGAAACCTTTAACGAAACCTGCGAGAGCATTAACAGGAACGTGCAGTATCTTTCCAGGACCATAGATGATTTCAGGGATTTCGTGAAAAACGACTCAAAGCTTGTGGAGTTTGACCTGAAAGAGTGTACCGGAAACTTTTTGAACCTGGTTGATTCCACTATCAAGCTGGAAGGCCTGGAGGTTCACCTGGATCTTGAAAGTGATATAGAGATACTTGGTACGCCCAATAAACTGATCCAGTCTTTTCTTAATATTTTTAATAATGCAAAAGACGAGTTACATAAAAAAGAGATGAAAAACAAGCTTATCTTTATAAAAGAAAAGGTGGAAAAAGGCAGTATAGTTATCACTATGCGGGACAATGCAGGGGGCATACCAGAAGATATACTGCCAAAGATCTTCGAACCATATTTTACCACCAAGCACAAATCACAAGGTACGGGGCTTGGGCTTCATATGTGCTACAACCTGATAGTCAACGGTATGAACGGGACCATAAATGCTTACAACGTGGATTTTGAATATGAGGGTGAAAGTTACAAAGGGGCCGAGTTCAAGATAACTCTCCCCTTGAAATAGTCTATCTTTTTTTCAGCTCTTGGATGAAGCCGTCCACTTCACCTTTTTTGATCGTGAAGCTTATTTCGTTCGATATAAGGGAGTTTTCCAGCTTCCCACCTATACGGGAAGCTACGAATCTGGATACCCCTTTGCTTTTTAACATTTGTGTTAATTTAAAGCTTGCTCCCCCTTGCGTATCTTTAAAAGGGTTTGCCTTGATCTCAAGCAGTTCCCCTTTTTCATTGACGAAAATATAATAATCGGAACGGGATGCGTTGGAACTGATAGGGGAACTCAAATTGTTCCCCTCCGCACTGATCGCTATAACGTCCGACAGCAAACTGCTGCATAAAACCATTACTCCTGCCAGCCATTTCATTTGAACTCCTTTTTATCCTGGTATTGCGTATATTATATATCAAACATCATAAAAGGGGAATATGGGGAAAGCTTTTATTCTAGCGTATTGTAAGACCTGTCCCCCGCATCTCCCAGTCCCGGGATGATGAATTTGTTCTCGTTCAGTTTTTCGTCTATCTGTGCTACGAAGATATCCACATCGGGGTGCTCTTTTTCAAGTCTTTCTATCCCTTCCGGGGAGCCTATGATATTCAAGCCTATGATCTTTGAGGCCCCTTTTTTCTTTAGAAGCTCTATTGCATCGCACATGGAACCTCCCGTTGCAAGCATGGGGTCTACAAGGAGGATGGTCTTTCCTTTGCATTCGGGGACTCTGTCGTAATACAATACGCTTTCGTGGGTGGTCTCATTTCTTTTCATGGCCAGAAAGCCTCCTCTGATATCCGGAAGCAGGTCTGTTATGCTTTCTATCATGGGAAGGCCGGCCCTGAGAACCGTTACTGCTATAAGGCTTGATTGATCCAGGGTATCAAAGCTTTTTTCCCCCTGCCAGGTTGTTATCTCTTTTTTTACTGTGTTAAAATCTTTCAATGCCTCAAAGGCTAGCTGCTTTGTTATCTCTTTGACCGTGTGCCTGAAAACAAAAGCGTCGGTTTTCTGCTCTCTTAGTTTTGTGATAAGTGTTTTTGTAAGGGGGTTTCTTATTTCCTGTGTCATTTTACTCCTTTTTATATCAATAGATCAGCGGGACAAATGAAAATCCGTAATGCTTGACAAGTTTGATCTGCTCATCTTCAAGCTTTGTTATCTCGTAGATATAGTCCTGTACGGGGATCACGAGTTTCCCTCCCGTATTCAGCTGCTCCACAAGCTCGTAAGGAAGCTCCTGGGCCGCTGCCGAGACCAGGATCCTGTCGAACTTTTCATTAGGGATGCCGAGTTTTTCTTCTGCATAGATTATCTTTGCATTCTTGAAATCGTATTTTGAAAGGTTATGCCGTCCTATTCTCATAAGCTCCTGAACCCTTTCAACTCCTGTAACAAAGCCCGAATCTTTTACTATATATGCCAATATGGCGGTGGTCCATCCCGAACCGCTTCCTATATCCAAAACCTTGTCTCCCTCTTTGGGCTGCAGCATCTCCATCATCATGGCTACAGTCGCAGGCTGGGAAATGGTCTGCCCGTATCCTATCTGAAGGGGATAGTCCCCGTAAATCTCCCCGAAAAAAGATCTTGGGGCGAAGTCTGCCCGGTCGATCTTTTTAAAAGCTTCTATGATACGGGGAGTTGCCAGAGCATTGGTGTATATAAGGTGATCGATAAGTGCTTGGCGGCTTTGCATGTTCTATCCTTTTAAAGCTTTAGAATTCCATCTCCAAAGCTATGGGGCAGTGGTCGCTTCCCATGATATGGTCCATGATAAAAGCATCGGAGATATTATCTT
Source organism: Arcobacteraceae bacterium (assembly GCA_963677515.1). Lineage (GTDB taxonomy): Bacteria > Campylobacterota > Campylobacteria > Campylobacterales > Arcobacteraceae > JAIOSF01. Next base: position 408,199 of record OY781963.1, read on the forward strand.
TAAGATCTTCACTTACGTAAAAGTAATCGATCCTCCAGCCTACATTGTTCCCCCTGGCGTTTGCCCTGTAGCTCCACCAGCTGTAGTTGTGGGGATCTTCCCCTTTTATATGCCTGAAGGTGTCTATATATCCGTGGGAAAGGAACTTTGATACCCATTCCCTCTCCATGGGGAGGAAGCCCGAGGTTTTTTCATTTGCTTTTGGCCTTGCTATATCTATCTCTTTGTGGGCCGTGTTTACGTCTCCGCATACGATGATGGATTTTCCCTGTGAGCGCAGGTTCTCGCAGTGCTCCAAAAACCTGTCGTAAAACGCCATTTTGTAGTTAAGCCTTTCGTCATCCTTCTGTCCGTTTGGGAAATATACGTTGAAGTAAGCTATATCCTTATCTCCCAGGGTAAAATAAACTTCGTTTATCCTCCCCTCGTCAAGTATATCCACACCCATGCAGTTGTCCTCATGCTCCCATGCTATATTCGAAAACAGGGCAACTCCCGATCTTCCTTTTATTGCGGAGGTGCTTACGTGCAGTTTGTCGAACTCTTTGTCAAATATGGTTGAGGGTATCTGCTCTTTTGTTGCTTTTATCTCCTGAAGCCCCAGAACGGCAATATCCTCTTCATCTACCCACTTCAGGGCTTCTTTTTTATCTACGGCCCTGATCCCGTTGACGTTCCATGAAATAAATTTGTATTTTTGCGCCAATTAATCTCCTTTTGGTTTGTTCTTGTTTTCTAGAAATATCTCAATCTCGTTTTGCACGATCTGGTTGATCTGCTTGAAGTTTTTATCAAAATGTTTTGTTACAGAATCATACAAAGGGTGGTTTCCGTGCAGTTTTTCAAACTTTGTTTTATCCTCGTTCAGGACGTTGAAAAACTTTACCCTCAGGTTTTTCCACTCTTTTACAAGCTCATTTTGTGTTTTATCCGTCATTTCTAAAGCAGCTTTAAAATATCTTTTTCTATCTCGGAAGGCTCGGTACTTGGGGAGTATCTTTTTATAACCTTGCCGTTTCTGTCAACGAGGAACTTGGTGAAGTTCCATTTTATAATATCCGTTCCCAAGATGCCGCTTGAGTTTGATTTGAGGTATCTGTAAAGTTCGTGGGTGTTGCCGCCGTTTACGTCGATCTTTGAGAACATATCGAATTTCACTCCGTAGGTTAAAGAGCAGAAGCTTTTGATCTGCTCTTCGGTGCCCGGTTCCTGGCTTAGGAACTGGTTGCAGGGGAAGCCAAGTACGGAAAGTCCTTTTGACGAGTATTTTTCATGCAGTTTTTCTAATCCTTCGTACTGTCCCGTAAAGCCGCATTTGCTGGCGACGTTCACGATCAAAAGAACTTTATCCTTGTATTTGGACATGGTCAGATGGTTTCCGTCTATATCTTTTACTTCGATATCGTATATATTCATTGTCTTTTCTCCCAACATAAAGGTAAAAAGCAGTAGTAGTGTTGTAAATATTTTCATGGGGTTATTGTATCATTTTCTTTATCAAAGGGTTCTGGGGTGTGGAGTTTGTTTTTTTGAAATAAGGTAGAATTAATTTGGGTTATTTGTAATACTTTTTTTATAAAAAGTATTACAAAAAATCGGTTACGTTGAAAAAGCTCTTCGAGAACCTTCCCATTTGATAGTTTTATACTTTGCCTGCGAAACTCGCTGAAGTATGACATCTAGTCATACTTCTTAACGCTCAGACAATTCTCGGCAGGGTTACGTATAAAAATATAAAATTTTCAGCTTTTTCAAATGCAACCCTTCTCTATTAGTCCGTGAATATATCTGTTTCTTTTTATATTAAAAATTGGCGGATTTAAAAATATACCCACCTCTGCAAAAGCCGAAGAGATATAAATATTTTATGAAGAAGATCGAGGACTGCTTGAAAATAAAAGAGTGATAAATTCACTCTTTTATTTGAGTTCCGCAAGATCAATAAAATATTTCTATCTTGGAGGGAATCCGTAAGTGATTTTTTATGAAACTACACTATCTTTGTTTTGGTTATTTTATATATAATATTAATTATAAGTTTATTTCTTGCAAAATTTTTTTAAGATTGGCTTCACAATTATAAACAAAATGAACTCTTTCTATTCCTCTATAATTTTCATGCTCCAACTCTTCTATTCTAAGTAGTTGAAGTTTAATGCGATCTAAAAATACTTTTAGTTTTTCTTTAGAAATAGAACCGTTTATTCTTTTAAAAATACTTATATATTGATTTACTCTTCTATATTTTTGATCAGAAGCCTCAATATTCTTCAATAAATCATCTGCTTCAAAAAATAAATCATAACATTCGGAGATGGGAGTAGAACTTTTTAAAGCTACTGCCAATTTATACCTAGCTTCAACAGTATCAATATAGTCTAATTCATAATTTTCTTTGTTTTTTGCTTTTTGTCTCGCAGTTACTATCATATCTTTAGCAATATCAAAATACTTTTGTCCTCTTGCTAAATTTAATATGGCCAATTGAATCCAATAGTTCGGATCCCTACTTAGCCAATTGATTTCATCTTTAAGTTGCTCAAAGTAACGTAAAAGTACATCAAAATTATCTTTTTCAAAGAGTTTTGAAAGTGATACATATTTAACTAACTCTTTAAATATTTTTTCAAATTCTATATTTAGAGTTCGGTCATTTAAATTGCTTTTCTGCTTATTGTAATTTGATATTACTGCAAACTTTAAAAATACTTCTTTTTTAATACTATCAAAATAATAGTTTTGTAAAAGGTGGGTTAAAAATATAGGAGACTTCGATTCAATAGAATCTCCATCTATTGAAAAAAAGTTTTTAAAGATAATATGTTCTAATAATACTGTATCCCGTATATTGCTATTCTCTGTGAGCATTGATATCGTTGAAAAAGATAATTCTCGGTTTAATACCCCAAGTAAACAAAGTGCAATAATTGTATCTCTATATTTACCGTTCCCAAAACTATTCAATTGATCAAATTCTTTTTTTATTCGTTCAGAAATTTGGGGTGAATTTAATATATCTAATAAAAAGCAAGGAAGTGAATAATCACAATCTTGTTCAATAAATGATTTTAAACCTTTATTAGAGTATTCCCCTGCAATACCAATATTGTTTAGCATATTTATTAATTGTTCTACATCAGATTCTTTCATTTTATCAAGTGAAAAAAGTTTGGTTTTGGAACTTATATCATTACTAATTATTTGATTTATACCTCTACGACTAAAACTGACGCAACGAATTTTTGGACTGTTAATAGTATATATATGTTGTAGTATCTCATAATTTTGTTCAGCATTATCAATTAAAATATATACTATCTGATTATATTGTTCTAAAATTTTTTTTATATCTCCTATATACTCACCATGTCTATCTTTGAGTATGAAAACATTTTCTGCAAGATTTGTAAGTTTATTCGCTATTATCTGCATACCTACACTTTTACCTGTTCCTAAATCGCCGGTAATGTGAACAAAATTATTTTCAGTTATTAAGTCAATGGACTTATCAATCCACTCTGGAACAATCAAATACTGATTTTTTTGGCTATTTTGAATAGCCTGATCTATATAGTTTTGATCATACCTCCCATAAATTAAAAACTCTCTTGCCATTTGATGGGAAATATTTTCTGGTTCATCAGATATAGTATATTTTTTGATACTTTCATAAGTGGTATCTTTAGCTTCTGAATACTCATTAATAATATTTTGATTATTAGAAATATATTCTGCAAATTTTTCTACACCGATATTGATCACTTTTCCATACTGTTGCTCAGTTTTTATTTTTTCACATGGTTTTTCCCGCGTTATAAAATAAATTTTATGTTTTAGTTTATCTTTGTTATTAAAAAGTAGTTTTTTTATATTGTAGTCATATATAGAATAACCAACAAAGACAATTGCTGAAGCAAGTGAAAGCTCTTTTTGAAAGTGATCTACCCAAGCAGAATCATTTAAAGCATCATTATGTAGATAAGAAGAATCAGTTAATTTAAAATCTGTATTTAATGTTTCACTATTTAGACACTCAAGATGTCCATTAATATGAACACACAAATTTTTTTCTTTAAGATGTTCTGTTGGACTGTCAGAAGTTGTAACACATTTTATTCTTTTATTTTTTTGCAAACCAGCATCTCTAATTACAAAATCATAATTTGTAGTATAAAACCTTCTCCATGGTAAAGCAACAATAGTCTGATGATAAGGTTGTATTTGTTTTATGGTGAATATATCTTTAATAAGTTCAATAAGATTATCTGACATATTATTATCAATGGCATTTTGAGATGCTACTAATAAATCTTGATGAGACTCTTCTCCTGTAATTTCATCAATTTTATCTGCCAATAGTTTTCCAGTTGGAACATCATTATTTTGAATATTTATAGCTCCAGATGAAAATCCTGCACCTGTAAATAATATAGCTTTACCTGAGGCTATTAATTTTAGAAGTCTTTCTAGATCATTATCATTGAAACATTGAGTTTTTATGTTGTCTTTATCAAATAATTCATTCATTTTTTACCTTTTTTAATTTAATGTTATTTTATATATAACATATTTAAAATATGTGACATTTGTCATTTTAACTTAAACTATTCTTTACCATTGTAGCATAGTCAATAAAATACTATAATATATATTTATTCCTTTAAAAGTTTAATGAAGCAAAAATATTATATTTATTAGGAAAAAGAAAAAATCAAAATATATCAAATACCCCCTAAAATACAAGTAATTACAAGCTTTAAAGTTTATTAGTCATCGTTAAAGTTCATTGGTTTTTAAATTTGTAAAATATTATTTTTTCTTAAAAAATATATCTTTTATAGGTTTAAATAATATTGCATACTGACATATTTTAATAGCAATTATTCAAATATGATAAAATTTTCAAAATATCATAAAGGCATTATTATGGAGATAGTTATTGAAGATATAAACAGCAGGATTTATACTATAAGAGGTGTTCAGGTTATGATAGATAGAGATTTGGCAAAACTATACCAAGTGGAAAATAGGGTTTTAAATCAATCCGTAAAAAGAAATATTGAGAGATTCCCTACTGAGTTTATGTTTCAACTTACAAAGGAAGAGTTTGAAAATTGGAAGTCACAAATTGTGATTTCCAATTCTGATAAAATGGGATTAAGAAAATCACCTTATGCTTTTACAGAACAAGGTATTTCAATGCTTAGTGCGGTACTTAAAAGCGATACGGCAATACAAACAAGTATAAAAATCATTAATAGTTTCGTGCAGATGAGAAAGTATTTAGTAGATAACGCCTCTGTTTTCCAAAGATTTGACCAGATAGAACAAAAACTTTTACTCCATGATAATAACTTTGATAAAATCTTTAAAGCTATAGAAACCAAACAGCTAAAACCACCGTCGCAAGGTATATTTTACGATGGGCAGATTTATGATGCCTATAGTTTTACAATTGATCTAATCAAAAGTGCCGGGAGTGAAATAATATTAATAGACAACTATATCGATGACAGTGTTTTTACTATTTTTTCAAAAGTTCCCGATATAAAAGTGATTATCTATACCTCTGCTATATCAAAACAGCTTAAGCTGGATTATGAAAAATATAAAAAACAATACGGCAATATCACGCTTGAAATTTTCAAAAATTCACACGACAGGTTTTTGATACTTGACAAAAAAGAGATTTATCATATTGGAGCCAGTTTAAAAGATCTGGGTAAAAAGTGGTTCGCATTTTCCAGGTTGAATATCTGCGTTGATGATATAGTGTTAAAACTAAATTAATAATTACCATTTTAAACCCAAAAAAGCTATAATTCCCTTATGATGAAATTAAGTAAAAAAGCAAAAAACATAGCACAATCGGAAATAAGGGCGATGTCTATTTTGTGCAACGAGCACAAGGGATTGAACATGGCGCAGGGTCTTTGTGACCTTGATGTGCCTTCAGTGGTAATAGAAGGTACAAAAGAAGCCCTGGATGCAGGGAAGAACGTATATACTTCCGCATACGGGAATTATAAGTTAAGGGATGCAATAGCAAAAAAGCAGAATGATTTTTATGAGCAGGGTGTAACGGTTGAAAACATCCTTGTAAGTAACGGTGCCACGGGAGCATTTTACACTACTGCAATGAGCCTTTTGGATGAGGGCGACGAAGTGATAGTTTTCGAGCCATATTACGGCTATCACGTAGCTACGCTGAAAGCCATAGGGTGTAAAATTAAATATATCAAAACAACCCCTCCATCTTACGGCATAGATTTTGATGAACTAAAGAACAGTATAGGAAAAGATACGAAAGCTATACTTATCTGCAACCCTTCAAATCCAAGCGGTAAGGTCTATACAAAAGATGAGCTGAACGAACTGGCAAAAATAGTAAATGAAAAAGATCTGGTACTGTTCAGTGATGAGATGTATGAGCACTTTATCTATGATGACCTTGAGTTCACTTCAGCATTAAGTGTAGAGGCACTTAAAGAAAGGACGGTAGTTATCTCCGGGTTTTCAAAGATATACTCTATAACCGGATGGAGGCTTGGGTATGCTATAAGCACTAAAGAGCTTATTGACTCTGCAAGTGCATTTAACGACCTTATATACGTATGTCCTGCGGCACCGCTTCAAAACGGTGTTTTAAAAGGATTGCAGGAGCTTCCCAAGTCATATTACACAGATGTTGCAAAAGAGCACCAAAGAAAAAGGGACAAGTTCGTAAAAGCCTTGAATGAAGCGGGGTTAAAGGCTGATTATATCAAGGGTGCATATTATGTACTGGCAGATATATCGAAGCTTGAAGGAGCTGACGACAAAGAAAAGGTGGTAACACTTTTAGAAAAGACAGGTATCGCAGCCGTTCCCGCAAGGGCATTTTACAATGATGCAAAAGGCTTGAACCTTGCAAGGTTCTGTTTTTCTAAAAAAGAAGAAGAGTTGGATGATGCTATTAAAAGACTTGAAAAGTTAAAAGAGATGAATTAATCTCTTTTAACTTCTAACTTTTTTATTTGTTTCTCCAAGGTTTTGGATAAAAGTACCAAGGCACTTACGGCTCCAAACAGTGCCCAGCCCATATCGGACTGGGTATCCCAGATATACCCCTGCGTTCCCAAGAAAGCTTCGGCACTCGTACCTGAAACTATAGCCACCCACCACTCTATAAGCTCGTAAAAAGCGCTAAAGCCTAAGCAGAATGATACGATTAAAAAGTTCATCCAGTTTTTGCCGTTTATTACGGCTTTTCTTATGAATATCTCTTTTGCAATAATTGCAGGGACGAACCCCTGTACGAAATGTCCCACCTTGTCGTAGTTGTTCCTTTGAAGTTCAAAGATATCTTTTATATAGTCAAATAGTGGAACCTCGGCATAGGTATAATGCCCTCCCACCATCAGGATAACGGAATGTAGCAGTATAAGTGCATATGTCAACGGGGTAAGGGGAAATCTCTTATATGTATAGCCTAAAATAACAATTCCAATAATTGCAGGAAGAACCTCCAAAAACCAGGTAAAGTAATCTTTTGGCTCAATCGCCGACCAGATAAATACACTAAAAAATATCAAAATCCATAAATTTTTCATCATAAGCCTTTTATCGTAATATGATAGGATAATTTTTATAAATTTCAAACTAAAAATAGTTTTTATGTTTAATAGCTTTTTAAATCCACTATGATAAAATCCTTTCAAATAATATACTGGAAAATGAAATGAACTCATCGGAACTAAAAGAAGCACTGATACCTTTGATAGACTCCCAGATCCCAACCTTTATCTGGGGGAATCCGGGAGTAGGTAAATCCTCCCTTGTTCAGCAGATATCCGAGTTGAAAAATATGAGATTTATCGATCTTAGATTATCCCTGCTTGACCCTACAGATCTTAGGGGTATCCCTTTTTTTGAAAGCGAGGGGAAGAAGGCTGTCTGGGCAAAGCCTGAATTCCTTCCTGATACCCAAAGTGAGGAGTTCGGGATATTGTTCCTGGATGAGATAAACTCGGCACCTCCTACTATTCAGGCAGCCGCATACCAGCTTATCCTTGACAGGAAGATAGGGGAGTATACTCTGCCCAAAAATTATTCCATCATAGCTGCAGGAAACTATGAAAGCGACAGGGGTGTGACCTACAGGATGCCCACCCCTTTGGCAAACAGGTTCGTCCATCTTAACTTTGATCTTGATTTTGAGTCTTGGAAACATTGGGCTTATGAGTACGGTATAGATAAAAGGATCATCTCTTACTTAAGCTATAAGCCCGGTGATCTTTTTATGTTCGATCCCAAAAGTGCAAATAAATCTTTTGCTACACCTAGAAGCTGGAAATTCGTCGATGATATCTTAAGATCAAAACTTGACGAAAAACTTTTTGAAAACGTAATAAGCGGTGCCATAGGAGCTGAAACGGCAAAAGAGTTCTTGAACTATACAAAAGTTATGGATGAACTTCCCGATATAAACGAGATACTAAAAGGAAACGGCGTTGAACTGCCCCAAAGAAACTCGGCACTTTATGCACTTACCATAGGGATAGTTTATGCATTAAAAGAAGATTTTTCAACAGAAGCTCTTACGAACGTACTGAACTTTTCATTGTCTTTGAACGGGGAGTTTGCGGTTATGCTTATACGTGATATGCAAAAGAACGGTATAGATGTGGAGGCCAGTCCTGCCTGGAAAGAGTGGGTCGATGCCCACAGGTTTTTAATCTCTTGACTGCTTGTCTCTGTTAGGGAGTATGTCTATGTTGTATTTTTTCCCAAGCTTTACCAGAAGCGGTATTGTTATAACGGAACCCGGCAATGCCACAAGAGGAAGCAGGGCAGTGATCTTTCCTATATCTTTAAGGTGGTCCAGGGCTTCTGCGATCTCTTCCTCTGTGGGGTTTTTATTGCCCCCAAGCTGTTTATGCAAAAGGTCTTTAAATGTTATGACCATATCTTTAGTTAGGTCTGATTCCTGTTTGATCAATACTACCGATTTGTCAAAAAGCTCTTTTGTTTTTCCCATTGTCTACTCTGTTGTTTTTAAATCTTTTAATTTTAACGGAGATTCTATCATAGGTAAGTATAATTTTTTTCTTAAGAAAATAGCGAAATGTAATAAATTAATAAATGTTTTTGCAAGTGACGGAAAATGACGAATAATATAAAAAGAATAGAAAAAAGGATAGAGCAGGTAAAAGCCTCGCTGCTTGTGGAGCAGCCGTACTTTGGAACCGTAGCGGCAGTACAGAAGCCAAAGCTGAACGAAGATATACAAACCTTTGCAAGTACCTCTGAACATTTTGAATACAACGACGACTATATAGAACTCTTAAGCGACGAGGAGTTAAGCTTCCTTCTTACCAATTCCGCCATGCACCAGGCACTTGGGTACGACAATAGAAAAGAGGGGCGGATGCAGTGGCTTTGGACCATGGCACAGGATTATGCCATAAACTGCCTTCTAGTGAACAACGGCCTGGAGCTGCCCGACGGGCTTTTATACGATGAAAGGTTTGACGACCTAAGCTGTGAAGCCATATACAAGATACTAGAAGACGAGATAGACGAGGACAAGCATACACCAAAAGAGGTTGAGAATATTCGCTATGAAAAGATGCCCGATACGAACGAATATGACCAGAACCCCATAGATGATATCCATCAGCAGACCATAAACAAGGCAAAACTTCAAGGGGACCTGCCCTTAGGTATAGAGATACTCGTGCCTTCCATTTTTGAGGGGCAGATAAGCTGGGGCGATGAGCTTTATACACTGATAGAAAATGCGGTGAAATTTGACTATTCCCTTCTTCCTCCAAATAAAAGATACCTAAGCCAGGGTGTGGCACTTCCCTCCTTAAGCGGGACAAAGGCCAAGCTTGTAATAGCCGTAGACAGTTCGGGATCAATTGACGGGAAGCTTTTAGCCATGTTCTTAAGTGAGGTGGAATCTATTATGAACACCTTTGAGAATTTCGAGATAGATCTTCTTGTAGCTGATGCAAAGGTGCATGAACACCATATACTTTATCCGGGTGATGAGATAGAGTACAGCGTAAAAGGGGGCGGGGGCACCAATTTTAAAGAGACCTTCAAATATACCGATGAAAATATAGACAATGTGACGCTGTTCTTGTATTTCACCGACGGTCTGGGAACCATGCCTGCCGAAGAGCCCGGATACGATGTAGTGTGGGTAACACCAAATAAAGAGAAAGAGTTTCCCTTTGGGAGGGTTATAAGTTTAAAATAAAGTTTTATTATGTTGTTTTATTTTTTTCCAAATAGAAATTGGAAGGAAAGAATTGTCTGTTAAAAAACAGGAACTAATGTTCCTCGTCTTTGTGTTCCTCATGCTCGTCAAGCATAGCCTGTATCTTTTCAAGTACCTCTTCGGCCTGCTCGTCGGTCAGGGAATCGTTATCTATAGCTAAAAGGATATTTTGAAGCTCAACTAAAAATGATTCCATATCTTTTATAGCTTCCATATCATCATCGGTTGCAGTTTTATTTTCTAATAGTTCATGCAATTCTTCTAAAAAAGCTTCCGATTCCGGGATCATAGTTTCAACTATAACCTTTTTTAGATCCTCTTTTATATTATCCATTTATACCTCGTAATATTTATGTAATGAAATAATATAATAATATTAATTAAAATAATCCCCCAAAATAACTTATGCTATAATTGTTTTATGACACGAGATAAGATAATTGGACCCAAAACCTATGCCCTAAGGGTAAAAGGGATAGTGCAGGGGGTCGGCTTCCGCCCTTTCATATACCAGCTTGCAAATGAATATAGTTTAAAAGGAACTGTTCATAACGATTCGGACGGGGTGCTTATATATATAACTGCGGATGAGAAAAGTCTGGAAAGCTTTATATATGATATAAAAGAAAAAAAGCCCCTCTTAAGCCAGGTAGATTCCATAGAGTATAGGCAAACAGGATATAAAGAGTTTGAAAAGTTTGATATCATAGAGACCAAGAGCATAAACGGAAAGTTTACCGTTATGCCCCCTGATATATCTATCTGCGAGGATTGCAGGAAAGAGCTGAATGATCCCAATAACAGAAGATATAAATATCCTTTTATCACCTGTACCAACTGCGGACCCCGGTATACTATTATAAACAGGCTTCCCTATGACAGGGTAAATACTTCTATGGATATGTTTCCCATGTGTGAAGAGTGTGAGAAAGAGTATAAAGATCCAAGCAACAGAAGATACCATGCCCAGCCCATAGGCTGCTTTAACTGCGGGCCTAAACTGCAGCTTAAGTCATCAAATGAGATATTGGAACTATCCCAAGATAAGATAGTGGATAGAACGGCTGAGCTTATAAAGGCTGGATATATAATAGCGGTAAAAGGGATAGGGGGATATCACCTTGTCTGTGATGCCACGAACCATAAAGCGGTACAAAAACTAAGAGAGAGGAAAAGAAGACCCCATAAGCCTTTTGCCCTTATGGTAAACGACATAAACAGTGCAAAAGAGCTGGCATATATAAACGAAAGGGAAGAGCAGCTTCTATACTCAAAAGAGAGACCCATAGTCTTGCTTGAAAAATCAGGTGATATAGATACTTCTTTAGCTTCAAATGTAGTTCCCGGTATTGACAAGATAGGTTTGTTCCTTCCCTATACCCCTTTGCATGAGCTTATCCTGAAAGACTGCGGCAGGCCGTTGGTAGCTACAAGCGCAAATATAAGCGATGAGCCTTTATGTATAAACTTTGAAGAGCTTAAAAGGCTGGATAATGTATGGGATTATTGCCTTGATCATAACCGGCCCATAGTAAACGGGTGTGACGACAGTGTTGTTGCCGTTGTAAATGACCAGACGCTTTTTTTCAGGCGTGCCAGGGGGTATGCCCCAAAGGCTGTGAAACTTCCTTTTAAACTAAACAAAAAGATATTAAGCCTGGGGGCAAACCAGAAATCTACTATTGCAATAGCTTTTGAGGATAATGTTATATTATCTCCCCATATAGGTGATCTAAGCAGTATCCAAAGCGTGGAGTATTTCAAACAGAATATCAATAACCTTGAAAGGATATACGACTTTAAGCCTGATATGGTGATCTGCGACAAGCACCCTTTCTATGAGAGTACAAAGTTTGCAAAAGAGCTTCAAAGCAAAATAGAAGTTGCGGATATACAGCACCATTATGCCCATATAGCGGCGGTGATGCTTGAAAAACAGATAGAGCAAAAGGTACTTGGCGTTGCCTTTGACGGTACGGGTTACGGTGACGACGGCAACCTGTGGGGTGGGGAGTTCTTTATCTGTGACCTTAACGGTTATGAGAGAGTTGCACATATAGAGTATTTCAAGCTTCTTGGTGGTGAAAAGGCTATAAAGGAGCCTCGAAGGGCGGCACTCTCCCTGCTTTTTGATATATACGGCAAAGATGCAATAGATATGGATCATCCAACCATAAAAGCATTTAGCAGACCGGAACTTAACTCACTTTATATCGCATGGGAAAAGGGGCTGAACTCTCCCCTTAGCTCTTCTGTGGGAAGATTATTTGATGCGGTTGCCTCGCTTACGGGTGTGATACATACCATAACTTACGAGGGGCAAAGCGGCTCTATGCTTGAGAGTTTCTATGACCGGAATATAAAGATAAGCTACCCTTTTGAGATAAACGGGAAAATAATAGATATAAAGCCTATGATCAAGGCTGTTTTGGAAGAAAAGGATAAAGTCGCCGCCATATCGGGATTTTTCAATACGATCGTAAAAATAATAGAAACAATAGCCTTAAAAAGTAACTTGAAAGTTGTCTTGGGAGGCGGCGTGTTCCAGAATAAGGTGTTATTAAAACTGATTTTGGATAAAATACCTGAATCACTATTCAGCAACGAGCTGCCACCGAACGACGGGGCGATAAGCTTGGGGCAGATTATAAAAGGCAGATAAAATTGGCAGAAGAAATTGTAGACAAAAAACAGCAGAAAAAAGAGCTTATAATGCAGGCTGCATTGGAGCTTTTTGCCAGTAAAGGTTTCTACACTACGACCATACCCGATATTGCAAGGTCTTTAAAGATGAGCGTAGGGAATATGTACAACTACTTTAAATCAAAAGATATCCTTGCAAAAGAGATCATAAAGTTCATCTCGGCATATCTTGGGTCAAAACTAAAGAAGATAAATCTTTCCGATATACCCACAAAAGAGAAAACAAGAAGAATCGTTGAGGTATATTTTAAAACGGCAAAACTAAAACCTGAGATGATAGACTATTTTTTAAGGGTTTATCTATCCAACAGGGAGGTTTTCCAGGAAGGGTGCGAGGGGATGATCTGCGTGAACGAGTTCGTAACGGAGATCATGATCTATTTTGAAGAGGGTGTTGCAAAAGGAGACTTGCGGGATCAGGACTTTTTCAGCGCCTTCGGCCTTTTTATGGGATATCTGGGTGGAATGGTCTTTTTAAAAGGGGAGCAGATACTTCCAAACGAGCTTGAAGATTATATCGACGATATAACCGAAAATATCTACAGAGCATTGCAAAAGTAAAAAGATGAAAACAAAACTGCTGTGGCTTAGTTCTTTATCGTGTAACGGAAACGTGCACTCTTTTTTCAACTATCCGCAGCTTGAAAGGTTTTTAAAGGATTTTGAGTTTATCTACCATCCTGTCATTGAGGGGAACTATAGTTTAAAGCAAATAGTAAACGAAGATATAGCTTGCGATATACTGATCCTTGACGGAACAATGGAAGAGGGGCTTTTAAAAGCCGACGTTCCCGTTGAGGATGTTATCATCAGGTATGCCCAAAAGGTAAAAAAGATAGTCACCGTAGGGACATGCTCCTCTTTTGGCGGGATGTTCCTTGACAATATGCCCAACAGGTACGGCCTGCATTTTAGAGGGGAGGAACCCCACTACAAGTTCCAGGAACTAAAATCAAAAACCATAAGCGTCTCCGGGTGTCCCATACATCCGGAGGTTTTGGCTTCTACGCTGTACAGCATAAAAAAAGAGTATGAGATAAAACTTGACGAATACTTAAGACCCAAAGAGTTTTATGCCTATACCGTTCACAACGGCTGTACCAGGAACGAATATTTCGAGTACAAGGTCGACAACCACAGCTTCGGGAAACTTGAGGGGTGCATGTTCTACGCCCACGGCTGCCAGGCACCTTTTACAAACGGAAGCTGCAACAAGATATTATGGAACGAAACGAACTCAAAGACAAGAATAGGGCATCCCTGTTTCGGGTGTACCATGCCTTCGTTCCCAAGGGAAAATCTGTATCTTACCAAGAAAAACATGGGGATCCCGGAGAAACTCCCTTTGGGTATAGCAAAAAGGACATACCTAACCATTGCCGGTATCTCAAAAGCCTTTAAGATAGAGAGGCTGGAAAATGACCTTATGGAATAAGAAAGTATAAATATGTTGGAAAAAAAGATATATCTGGTTGGAGGTGCGGTCAGGGACAGGCTTTTAGGGCTTGAAACCTACGACAAGGATTTTGTGGCAGTGGGATACACGGCCCAGGATTTTTCCCATTTGAAACTTGTGGGGAAAGACTTCCCCGTATTTATAGACGAGAACGGCTGCGAGTTGGCACTTGCCAGGGTAGAGAGGAAAATATCAAAGGGGTATAACGGCTTTGAAACATCTACCCAAAACGTAACTTTGGAAGAGGATCTTAAAAGAAGGGATCTTACTATAAACTCCATGGCTTATGATGAGCAGACAGATACGGTTATAGACCCCTTTAACGGCAGGGCGGATCTTGAAAAAAAGGTTTTACGCCATACAAGCGAAGCCTTTGTGGAAGACCCTTTGCGGGTGCTTAGAATTGCAAGGTTTCGGGCCAAGCTGGGCTACGGATGGAAAATAGCCCCCGCTACGAAAGTATTGATCTACCAGATGAAAGAGCATCTAAAAGAACTTCAGCCTGACAGAGTTTACAGAGAAGTTGAAAAGATCCTGGATATGGAAAACACCCATCTTTTTTTCGAGACTCTTTTCGAGCTTGGGGTGCTGGATGCGATATTCCCTTCCCTTTACGGGCTTACGACCTTAAAAGAGGGTTCTGTTTACCACATGGAGGACAGCTGTTTTATCCATACTATGATGGTGCTGAAAAATCTTTCTAAAGAGTCAAGGCTTTTAAAGCTCTCGGCCCTTTACCACGATATAGCAAAGCCTTATTGTTACAGAACCTACGGTAATTCTGCAAAACACGATAAAATAGAAATTGTAGAGCCTTTATTGGATATGCAGGTTCCCTCAAAGATCAAAAAAAGGATGCTTTTCATCATTGAAAACCATATCAGGGTTTATATCCTTGATACCATGAAGCCCTCAAAGGTCGCCCAGTTCTTTGAAAGTTTTAAAAGGGACAAAAAACTTTTGGAAGAGCTTATAATCCTTTCTGATGCGGACAACCAGGGTAGGATCTGCATAAAAGAGAAAAAGTATCTTCCCAAAGAGAAGCTTTTGAAATGTTTTGAGCTTATTACAGACTACTCCCCCAAAGAGTGGATAGACTCCCAGGGTAAAGAAAAGGTTTCAGCGGAGGCCATAAAACAGCATATCCACAGATATAATATAGAAGTGGTAAAAAAGGAATTTTTCTAAATGACCGAATTAATTGAGAAAATAGAGGGTGAGGCGAAACTTCATTTCAGTTTTGACCGGAACAAAAGAATTGATTTTGTGGATATTGAGTTCTTAAGCTCAAGGCATATAGAGAATATACTTAAAAACAAGGCTGCCCAGGATGCACTGGTGATCAACCCCAGGGTCTGCGGTATCTGCGGGCATGCCCATCTTATAGCAACCGTCCAGGCTTTGGAGAATTGCTATGAGAAGATAGAGATCTCCCCCAAAGCTAAAATCATAAGGGAACTTACCCTGAACTTCGAGATTATCCAGAATCATTTCAAATGGTTCTATATGGTTATTTCCCCTTTGTTAGGCAAAAAGCAGGATATCTTAAAAGCGGTACGCCCTTCTCAGCTTATGGGAAAAGCTATAGCAACGCTGGCAGGACAGTATCCCCATACCTCTTATGCCGTAGTGGGAGGGATAGTAAACGAGATATTGAACAACGATCTTATAAAAGTTGAGAACTATATAGATGAAACTTTGAAGTTCTATCGGGATTTTTTGATTGACGTTGATCTTGACAACTTCCTTTCCTGTGAGAATATAGAGAATATTTTAAAACAAAAGGGCGATCTGCCCCATATTATGAAAATAATGGAAAATGAGAACCTGACCAGGGCGGGGAAGAGTTACGACAGGTTCATAGTGTTCGGGCAGAACAGCTATTTTAAAAAAGGAAGAGCCGTCCAGACAAGGGTTAACCATAATATAAATCCCAAATATATCTATGAATTTGAAAATGAAAATTCCTATGCAAAGAACGTGAAGTTCAAAAAAGATTTTTATGAAGTGGGTCCCCTAAGCCGTGCAATGATAAACAAAACAAGCCTTATAAAAGATTCCCACAGAAGATACAAAGACAGTATCTACAGCAGGATACTTGCAAGGGTCTGCGAGATACCCCAGCTTCTTATACACAGCAAGGAGCTTTTAAAAAAACTTGACCTCTCCCAGCCTTCTTATATAAAACCCTCAATCGATATTACGAATCTTTCAGGCTTTGGAACGGGATGCGTGGAAGCGGCAAGGGGCTCACTGGTACATAAAGTGCATCTTGAAAATGGAAAGATAGAAGATTACCAGATAATCACCCCCACCCAGTGGAATCTTGGAAACGGGACCAAAGAGGAACCCGGGATTTCCCAGAAGGCTATGAAAGGACTGGGGGATATAACCTTGGCCCAGACGGTTTTCAAGTCATTTGACGTATGCTCCGTCTGTACGACCCATTAGTAAATTATTTGTAATTTAATTGTTTTATACTTATAATGTTGTCAATTATTTTACAAAATTTATTTTTTGACATCGGGACGATTTATGAAAAAACAAAGTTTATATAACACAATATACCGCTCAACCATAACCCTTTTTGCCATAACCATAGTATCCATAGTCCTGTTTAATTCACTATTGTCCTATTACGATTATTACAATGCGAAAAAAACTATAAAAAAAGATCTCATAAACACAAAAAAAGAGATACTCAAAAACGAAGTTGAATTTTTTATCTCCGATATCGGCAAAATAAAAGCCCAGCAGGAACAGAAAATAAAAAAGGAGATAAAAAAGAGGGTTGATATAGCCTATAATATAGCGCAAAACCTTTACGCCTCATATAAGGACAAGCCGAACATACAGCAGATCATAATTGAATCGTTAAGGGAGTTAAGGTTTGACGATATAGGGGACCAGTATGTCTTTATGACAAAGCTTGACGGAACCTTTCTTCTTACTTCCGGATTAAGAAGCCTGGAGGGGAATAACGTATTTGATCTTAAGGAAAAAAGCAACATTGGTGCGGTCCAGGGGATTATCGATATGGTAAGAGAAAAGAAAAAAGGTTTTTATGAATATGTATGGAAAGATCATATCTCGGGAAAATTTGAGGAAAAGATATCATACTTCAGTTATTTTGAGCCATTTGACTGTTATATAGGCACCGGGGTATTTAAAAAAGATATTGTAAAAAGTACAAAAGAGTATTTTCTGGAAAAGATACAAAACTTCAGGACCGGTGAGAATATGGAAAACTATATTTTTGCCGCAACATACGAGG
Organism: Arcobacteraceae bacterium; assembly: GCA_963677515.1. Classification (GTDB taxonomy): domain Bacteria; phylum Campylobacterota; class Campylobacteria; order Campylobacterales; family Arcobacteraceae; genus JAIOSF01. The sequence goes on from OY781963.1 coordinate 425,902, forward strand.
GCTTGAGCCTGAGTTATCCCGCAAAAGGGGAAAATGTTTACGATGTGACGGATTCAAACGGCCTGAAAGTTGTACAGGAGCTTATAAAAATAGCAAAGAACGGAAACGGCTACCTGAAATATTCCGTACCTGTGGGCAACGATATTGAAAAAGACAAAATAAGCTTTGTTGCGGGTATTAACGAATGGGGCCTTTATATAGGAAAAGGGGAGACCCTCTCGGATATAGACAAGCAGATAGAAAAAAGGAAAAAAGAGCTTCTTAGTGCTTTATACAGCGATATCTTCATAGCAGCGGTATTCGGTGTATTATTTATATTTCTTTATTATATCCTTTTTAATTATATGAAATCTTCATTATCGGGAGATATGGAAAAGCTTTTAAATGCCCTTAAAGATCTTTTGAACAAGAATATAAAAATCGATACAAAGGATATAAGGTTTAAAGAACTAAGCGATATTTCCTTGCAGGTGAACAGCATATTTGACAAGAAAAACCAGGTTGAAGAGGAGCTTAAAAACAAAGAAAATATACTTTACCAGCAGTCGAAAATGGCCGCTATGGGTGAGATGCTTGAAAATATCGCCCACCAGTGGAGACAGCCACTGTCCGTTATCACGACGGCAAGCAGTGCTATCGAGCTGAAAAAAGATTACGGCATGCTTGACGACAAGTTCTTGGAAGAGTCCCTGGGGGCGATAAACGAAAACGCGGAATACCTCTCCTCTACAATAGAAGATTTCAGGAACTATTTTTCCCCGAACAAAGGGAAAAAACTTTTTAAGCTTGAAGAGATAGTCGACAAGTCCATAAGCCTGCTAAAGTCCAAGTTCCATGATAAAAGCATAACGATAATAAAAAATATGGAGGATATAAGCATAAACAGTTTCAGGAATGAACTGATCCATGTGATACTTGTTATTTTGAACAACGCAAAAGATGCCCTTGAAAACCTGGAATATGACAGGTATATCTTTATCGAGCTTAAAAAAGATGAAAAATTCGCCTATATTATTTTCAAAGACAATGCAGGCGGGATAAAAAAAGAGATACTTCCCAAAATATTTGAACCCTATTTTACCACCAAGCATAAAAACCGCGGCACGGGTATCGGGCTTTACATGGCGAACGAGATAATCTCAAAGCATATTAAAGGTGAAATTCTTGTAGAAAATGAGACTTTTATTTTTGAAAACAGGGAATATTACGGTGCGCAATTTACAATAAAGATCCCTCTATAAAGCCGTTTATCAACAATTCTTCCCAAAAATGGCTTTAAATCAAAGTTAATAAAAATTTATAATTAGTTAAGTCCCCTGTAAGTTTAATTAAACTACAATTTTAGAATGGTGAATGAGTATTCATTTTATATTCATTAAAATTTAAAAGGGGAAGTTATGACAGATAGAAGAGATGCATTAATGTCTTTATTTAGTGCAAAGGGTGCAAAAGTTAATACCAATCGCGGTGAAGAGTATTACAGCGGTTTAATGAAAAAAATGAACGACAGGCTTGATGAGCTTGAAAGAACAGATGCCGCATCGAGAACATCGATCGAAGCTGTTTTGGAAGCTGAAGGCTTGACTAGAAGGGATTTTATGAAATGGGCCAGCGCGGCATGTGCCATGCTTATGCTTCCCGCTTCCTTTACCCCGACGGTTGCCAGAGCTGCAGAACTTATGAACAGGGTTCCCGTAATATGGCTTGAGCTGCAGGACTGTGCCGGAAACTCGGAAGCGATCTTAAGAAGCGACGCTCCCACTATCGATGAACTTATCTTGGAAGTTATCTCGCTTGAGTTTAATGAAACCCTGATGGCTGCAGCGGGTCATCAGGCCGACGAGCATCTTGAAGAGGCTATGCATACTTTCAAGGGTAAATATCTTTGCGTGGTGGAAGGTTCCATCCCTGTAGGTGCGGGGGAGCAGTGGTGTACTATAGGTGCCCAGGGCGAGACCTTTAAAGATCACCTTCTAAGGGTTGCAAAAGATTCTGCGGCACTTGTTGCAGTGGGTACCTGTGCCACGTTCGGAGGTGTTCCAGCAGCAGCTCCAAATCCTACGGGAGCGGTGGGTGTACAGGATATCGTAAGGGGAAAACCTATTATCAATATCCCTGCGTGTCCTGCAAACCCTGCAAATATCACGGGAACTATTCTGCATTTCGTTCTAACAGGACAGGTTCCGGAACTTGACCACTTAAACAGGCCGAAATTCGCATTCGGTTACAGGATCCACGACAACTGTGAAAGAAGAGCCCACTTTGACGCGGGTGAATTCGTAGAAGAGTGGGGTGACGAGGGTGCACAAAACAACTTCTGTCTGTATAAAATGGGATGTAAGGGTCCAATGACCTTCAACAACTGTTCAATTGTAAGATACAACGAGGCGGTGAACTGGCCTATCGGTGCAGGGCACGGGTGTATCGGGTGTTCAGAACCCCAGTTCTGGGACAAATATGCAACTGAGAGACCGATCGCGGACAGCAGGATCAAAGCTCCTACGGGGGGAGTTGAGAAAACGGTTGACGAATTTGGTTTGGGATTATTAACAGCAGCAGGTATCGGTATAGGTATCCATGCGGCGGCAAGTATAGCAGCAGGTAAAAAAGAGGAGAATGATAATGAGTAAGCATATAATTGTAGATCCGATTACAAGGATCGAAGGACATTTAAGAATTGAAGCGGTGATCGATGATAACAATGTTATCAAAGACGCTTATGCAAGTTCTACGATGTTCAGGGGTATCGAGACTATCCTGAAAGGGAGAGACCCAAGGGATGCGGGGCTTTTGGCTATGAGGATCTGCGGTGTTTGTACCGGTACACACTACCAAAGAAGTATCGAGGCTGTTGAGGATGCCTTTGACGTAACTATTCCTAAAAATGCAAGGATAGTTAGAAATCTTATCCAGGGTGCATTATATATCCATGACCATGTGGTACACTTCTATCATCTTCACGGGCTTGACTGGGTTGATATCACAAGCGCACTTGAAGCCGATCCTGAAAAAGCGGAAAAAGAATCATACAACTGGTCAAAAACTCCATACGGTGTAAGCAAATCCGAACTTATCCAGATTCAGGAAAAACTTACAAAGTTCGTAAAACAAGGAAGACTCGGAATATTCTCAAATGCTTACTGGGGGAATAAATCTTACAAGCTAAGCCCTGAGCAAAATCTTATAGCAACAGCACACTACCTGCAGGCTCTTGATCTTCAAAGGGACGCAGCCAAATTAATGGCTATCTTCGGCGGTAAGATGCCTCACCCTCAATCACTTGTAGTAGGAGGGGTGACCTGTGTGCAGGATATTCAAAATCCTGCAAGAATAGCATTGTTTAAAACATTATTGAAAAAGTTCACCCATTTTATCAAAACAGCATATCTTCCAGACCTTGCAATGGCGGGTGTTAAATATGTTGACGAAGCGCTGGACGGTACCGGGGCAGGGTTGAAGAACTATATGTCTTACGGTGACTTCAGGCTTGACGATACGGGGTTCTACAACTCTGCGCTTCTTTTCCCAAAAGGTGTGGTACTAAACGGCGATCTTTCAACGCTTCATCCTTTTGACCAGTCGAAAGTGGCAGAAGATGTTACGCATGCCTGGTATAAAGGTACCAAGCCACTTCACCCTTATGAGGGTGAAACCGATCCTAACTATACCGGGTTTGAGAAAAAAGCCGACGGCTTGAAATATATTAAGCCTGAGGAGAAATACTCATGGATCAAGTCTCCAATTTACGATGATACAAGGGTAGAGGTCGGACCTCTTGCAAGAATGGTCGTAGGTGTTGCGGCAAAAGATGAAAGGATCACGAAATATGTGACAAATTTCCTTGCTCTTCTTGGTGAGAAACTGGGACTTGGGAAGCCTGCTCCGGCAGCGGCACTTTTCTCAACCGTAGGTAGGACAGCCGCACGTGCAATTGAAACAGAGCTTATGGCAGATGTTATGATCGAGTGGGTAGATGAATTGGCTGCGAACGTTGCAAGCGGTGATCTTTCTACCTGGACTGAGTTTGACTTTGACAAAGTATCCAAAAACGCGCAAGGGCACGGTCTTGCAGAAGCTCCAAGAGGGGGACTTGGCCACTGGGTTAAGATCAAAGAGGGAAAAATAGAAAACTATCAGGCTGTAGTACCCTCAACCTGGAATGCGGCGCCTAGAGATTACAAAGACAGGATGGGAGCTTATGAAGCGGCGCTCATCGGTACGAAAGTTGCCAATGTGGACCAGCCTCTTGAGATATTAAGAACCGTTCACAGTTTTGACCCTTGTATCGCTTGTGCCGTGCATATCATAGATACTAAAGGGAAAGAGTTGAGCAGCTTCAAAGTAAACACTAGTTGTGCCGTATAGCAAGAGGAGTTCACTATGTCTTATAAACAAGTAAAAAGGATGACCGCATTTATGCGGATCAACCACTGGGTGGTAGCGATCTGCATGGTCGCCGCCGTTGTGACAGGGCTTTATATAGGGCATCCCTATTATCAAAGCTTTATCGCAGACCCTGCCGTTGATAAATATGTGATGGCCTGGAACAGATGGGTTCACTTTATTGTAGCTATTATTTTTGACGTAAGCAGTATCGTCGTGGCTTATTTATACTTTTTCTCAAGATTTGAGAAACCCTATAAAAAGCTTATACCTAACGGAAAAAATATAAAAGAGTTTTTTGCGGTGTTTATTAACCTGATAACCCTGAACAGGAAAAAAGAGTTTGATTCGTCACATGCTGACAGTTTCAATGCCGTATTTTTCTTTGTATTCCACCTTATGCTGTTGTGGATGCTTTTAACGGGCTTGCAGCTTTATGTACACGGGCTGGCTTCCGGGATCAGCAGTATCGGTGCCTGGTGGCCCTGGATACTTCACGTTGCAACTGACTGGACGGTCTGGGTTACCGGCGGTACATATATGGATGTAAGGCTTTCACACCATTATACTATGTATTATATTATCGCCTGGGTGATGTTCCACGTTTATTACCAATTCTGGAGAACGATCTTCTGGCAGGAGGGTGATATAAGCATCGTTGTGGGCGGAAGCAAATATGTCAAAACCCCAAAAGGTGAAGATAAATAACAAAGTCGTTTGACTTTGTTGTTTTTGAATTTAGATACTATTTAAGAGGGATAGGTTATTATCTTTCTTACATATTATTAAAAAAGGCTTGCAATGAGAACTGCGGTAGTTGGTGCCGGAACCATCATCTTTCAGGATGAGGGTGTGGGTGTTTATGCACAAAAATATATTGAACAAAATTATACCTTTGAAGACGACGTGACAATGGTGGACGGGGGAGTTTTAGGATTCCAGCTTATGACCTATTACCAGGATTACGACAGGGTATTGATACTTGATACCATAACTATAGAGGATGAAGTGGGATCTGTTTACAATATGCCCGCATCGGAGCTTCTGGGGCTTGGAAGCTACAAGCAGACGGCCCATGAGGTTGAGATAGTGGAGATGCTTGAGATCTGCTCTTTGCTGGACAAGATGGCAGACGTGAATATAATAGGGATAGTTCCCAAAGATATCCAGTCTGTAAACGTGGGCTTAAGCGGCGAGATAAAAGAAAAGTTCAAAGGTTTTGTAGATACCGCTTTGGGTGAACTGGAAAGATCGGGGATAAAATTTACCAAAAATGAAAAAGAGGTATCTTTGGAGGATATCATATCAAGTTACGGGGATCCCCAAAGCGAATGCAAAGGTTATGCCGATGCCTGTTAAACAGATCATAGAATACAACAGCCCCAACGATTATTTTGCGGGATTTTTGCAGAATATAATAGACCAAAGCGAGATCAAGGCAAGCGTTACTTTCAAAAACAGAAAGATCACACTTCTTATAGATAATGAGGATGAACACGGCTTAAATCATTTCAACCAGCTTGTATCAAAATATCTTCCCCACTCAATGTTCATAGGGGAAATTCAGACCCTAAGCAGTGATGAGATCATAGAAGAGACCCATATCCATCCAAAGCCTTACAATATCGCACCCTGTGCAAAATGTCTTGAGATGCTCAACGATCCTGCAAGCCCTTATTATCTTGACGAGTCTTTAAAATGTGACCATTATAACAACCTTGAAACCATGAACTCCTCAGACTATACAATATTTTCACCCCACTATTCAAAAGGTTGCGGGGTGCTTATAACTGATACTTCTAAAATAAACGACCTGTTTATCGTAACGGAAGATGAAGTAAGAACACTGTTCTCCATTGAAAAACCGACTCTCAAAGTTACCATAAAAGATGAAACCCTCAAAGAGCTTACGGGAAAAAATTATATAAACCTCAAAGCCGCCTATAACAACAGAAGTGCACTTGCTGCGATTAACGCAAAAGAGAGCGGGGTTGATTATCTTTTCTTCCATGACACCGATGACCTGAATGTGGTTGTGGTACAAAAGAACAAAACCATCATAAGGGCTTCAAGGCTTGCTTCTTTATTGGAAGAACTGGATGAAAACGCAGTTGTGAACAGGTTTTTAAATATTTCCAAAGAGGCGGGCTTCAAAGGAAGCATCGGTGCAAACTTAAGCCTTGCAAACGGTATATCTTTCCTTGTTTCCAACGAGATGGGGGCAAAAGAGGTTATAAAATTCCAGGAGTTCTCTTTAGGTGAGCTGCTAGAAAACTTTAAAAACGACCCCAAAAGGTCAAAGCTTTTTGAAAACTTCGGTTTAAAATACCCTCATATAGTAGAAAAACTTGAAACAGAAAAGCCGGGGCTGTTTGAAACCCTGTCTGCAATACTTGAACTTCCTGAAGAAGGATTCGAGGCAGTAAGCGATAAATCATTTGAGTTCAGGGGCAACGGCGGCTTAAAAATAGATATGAACTTCAATGACAAGGGCTTCTCTTACGAAAATTTAATAGGTTCAGTTATAAGCTTTAAACTTGCAGGTGCCGAAGATCACTATATAGCCTATTCGATCTTTGAAGCATACGGGGATATGGCCATAACTACGCTGACCCAGCTGAAGACAAAGTTCAAAATAGATAATTTTGTTATGATGGGGGATATGTTCCAAAACAGCGTGCTTTACAGCAGGATATTAAGCAAGTTCCAGTTAAATAACCCGTATTTCTCAAAATCTATCGCCCTTGATGATTAATAGAACATAGGATTATTTTAAGATAAAAAAGTATTAAATATTAAAATTTATATACTTTTTTATGGGGTTTTATACAACTTTTATATATCTTTTCCATATAATAAACCATTTATATTTTGGATATTAAAGGAAAATAATGTATAAAAACAGGTTTTCCAGGATAGGTTTTATTCTGGCGGCTGCAGGTAGTGCAGTGGGATTGGGTAATATTTGGAAGTTCCCTTATATTACGGGTGAGAACGGCGGGGGTGTTTTTGTCCTCGTTTATCTTGTGACGGTGCTTTTTATAGGTATGTCTATCTTTATAGCGGAAGTTTTGGTGGGTAGTTCCACGAACAAAGATTCCGTCAGTGCTTTTGAAACCCTTGCCCCGGAGGGTAAGAAATACTGGAAATATTCCGGGTTCACGTTTCTTACTGGTATCATAATCCTCTCTTTTTACTCCATAGTCGTAGGCTGGATATTAAATTATATAATCATTGCCCTTACCTCCCTTCCTACCAACGTAGCCGAAGCTGAGAAAGTGTTTATGGGGATGCTTAAAGGGGATATCTACTCCCAGATCGTTTATTATACCCTGGCTTTTGCCATTATTGCATATACCATTTCAAAGGGTGTAAAAAGGGGTATAGAAAAGATGAACAATATTCTTATGCCCTCACTTCTTATTATTTTGATCGTTATGTTCCTGTACAGTATGAGCCTGGACGGTTTCTCAAAAGCGGTTGATTTTATGTTTTACCCAAATTTTGAGAAGTTCCATGCAAGCTCCGTGATACTTGCCGTCGGGCACGCATTTTTCACCCTTTCAATAGGTATGGCAACGATACTTGCTTATTCCGCATCTTTGGACAGGCACTCAAATATAGTGAAAGCTTCCATATCCATCGTTGCCCTTGATACAATTATCGCAATTGTTGCAGGTCTTATTATCTTCTCCGTACTGTTTAGCGCGGGCGAGGAGCCGGGAAAAGGGGCGGGCCTTGTGTTTATCACCCTTCCTGCTATTTTCTATGAGATGGGAAGCATAGGTAATGTTATGGCCGTAGCATTTTTCGTGGCGCTTGCATTTGCCTCCATCACCTCTGCTATTTCGGTTCTTGAGCCTACGGTTAAATATCTTGAGGAGAGGAAAAATATCCCGAGAAAAAAAGCCACTTATGCAACGGCATCCGTGTTTTACGTGCTCGGGCTTTTTGCCCTGTTGTCCAATACAAGCGCATATTCGGAAGCCTTGACTTTCGGGAGCAAAAACCTTTTTGACTGGTTCGATTTTATAACGGCATCTATCCTAATGCCTTTAGGGGGGATTCTGCTTGCATTGTTCGTGGGGCATGTTATGGATAAAGAGCTTATAAGAAATGCACTGATCCCGTATATGGGGGAGAGACTTTTCCAGATCTGGCTTTTTGTTATAAAATACGTAGCTCCTATCTCAGTTTTTGCAATATTCCTAAATGAAACCGGGATCCTGAAATTAGGTTAAAAAATATACAAAAAGAGCTTTAAAAGCTACTCTTTTTTTAGTATAATTGTATTAAAAGTATAAAAGGATATATATGATCCTCCCTAACAGTGATACGATCGTACATCTTATTCAACTATCCGTTGCGCCCGTGTTCCTTCTTGCGGGTGTGGCGGGTCTTTTAAATGTTTTTACGGGAAGATTGACCAGAATCGTTGACAAACTGGAAAAAATAGAAGCTTATATCTACAACAAGCAGAAAAAAAACAAAGACTACAAACCAAGCGAAAGGATAGCCAGCAGGCGCAGTTTCCTGATCATACGTCTGAAAAACGTCAATCTTGCCATACTCTTTGCAACCATAACGGGGCTTATGGTTGCTCTTGTGATCCTTTCCGCTTTTGCGACGACGCTTTTCTCTTTTAAAAGCGAACTTGTCATCTCCATATCTTTTATGATGGCGATGTTCTTTTTGATCCTCTCTTTGATACTGTTTTTAAGGGAGATATATTACACGTCCAATTATATAAAACTTGACAAGCACTATATCGAGTCTTAAAGATACCCGCAAATTTTTACGACCTTTTTATTAATAAAAGAAAAACTTATTTTTGTAACTGTACCGTAATTAAGCCGTTGTACAATCGTTAAAAACACAAGGCGGCTTATGGCACAGCAATTAAAAGAACTTATGGAGTTTGCCAAGAACCTGAAACTTCTGTATGTGGAAGATGACGAGTCCTCAAGGCTGCAGACGCTTGATATCCTGAAAATATTCTTTAAAGATATATTAGTCGCAAAAGACGGAAAAGAGGGGATCGAAAAGTTCGACGCCGATAAAATAGATTTTGTTATTACTGATATAAATATGCCCAAAATCAACGGCTTGAAGTTTATCGAGCATATAAGAAACAAAGATAAAGATATCCCTGTTTTCATACTCTCTGCCCACAGCGATACGGGCTTTTTCCTTGAGTCCATCTCCTTGGGGGTTGATGGGTATATCCTAAAGCCCATAGAATCCGGACAGTTCATAGACCAGGTCAGGAAAAAAGTGCAGAAGCTTTATCTCCAGCAACAGTTGAAAGAGTACCACCAAAACCTGGAACTGAAGGTAAAAGAGCAGGTACGGCAGCTTCGTGAAAAAGACAAGATACTTATCCAGCAGTCAAAGCTTGCAACAATGGGGGAGATGATGGATATTATAGCCCACCAGTGGAAACAGCCAATAAATATAATCTCCATGAACAGCTCTTTGGTAAAAGAGTTCTTTGAAGGCGGGCTTGAAGTGGATAGGGAGCTTATAGACACCTGCTACGAAAAGGTATCAAGCCAGATCAAACATCTTGTAAGCACCCTGGATGATTTCAGGGCTTTTTTCAAGCCCAATGAAAAGATAGAAAAGGTAAACCTTAAAACGCTTCTTGAAAAAGTGCAGCTCCTTATCCATGACGACATCATAAAAAACAATATAAAACTGGAAATTGACGTGGACGAAGCCGTAACATTAGTGGTGAACCAAAGTGAGATAAAACATATCTTTATAAATCTTATAAACAATGCAAGGGACGCCTTTAACCAAAACGGTATAAAAGAAAGGCTTATAACCGTAAGTTCCAGGATAAACAACGGCGCCTTGATCGTATCCGTGCAGGATAATGCCGGCGGTATCCCCGAAAATATAATCAATGATATTTTTAATGCCAACTTTACAACCAAAGGTGAGAGCGGCGGAACGGGGATAGGTCTTTATATGTCAAGGTTCATAGCAAAGAAGAACCAAGCCTCTATAAACGTTGAGAACAGGAACGGCGGGGCATGTTTCTCTTTGGGCTTTGATTACAAACTATAACCGTGCTTCCGGGGAACTCCTGCAGATGTAACTATAATGTAATCATTAGTTTTTATAATTCTTTCGATTAAAATTTAAGGAACGATCATGACAAGAGAGATATTTATAAAAAAGCTTGAAACCTACCAAACCAGCCAGGCTCCGTTCGACGTGAAGCAAAAAGCGATTGCAAGATTGAAAGAGGAATTCCTGGGGCTTGACAAAGATTATAAATATAAACAGATATTAAGCGATATTGCATTGTCTTCATCTGAATTAAAACCCAGCGAACTTTACTGATCAAAAAAGCCCCTCAGGATAAAAAAGATGAAAATATTAAACTACTTGGAGTGTTTGCTTATAGAAAACTTCAAAGGTAAACGGAATACTTTAAGTGGTGAAGACAGGGTATTGAAATTTATGCTTTGGGCAAACTACAGTGAAGTAAGCGACGATATGAAAGATAAAAAATAAACAAGGAAAATTATTGATAGACATTCAAAAAGAGATAATTAAAAAATTCCCAAATATACAAAAACGGTCAAACCTGATAAAAAACTCCATATTCAAAACAGCAAAAAAACTTATCCACGAAGATAACATCAACGTATTTCTGGAACAGAACAAAGGGCTGGAAAATTTTGATTTTATAGATGCTGTGCTGGATTATTTCAATTTTGATTTCAGCTATTCAAACAATGATATTATAAATATCCCCTCAACCGGAAAAGTGGTGATAATAGCCAACCATCCCCTGGGAGCGCTTGATGCCCTTTGCCTTTTGAAACTTGTGTCACTGGTCAGAAAAGACGTAAAGATCATCGCGAACGATTTTTTGGCGGGCTTTGAACCCCTGGAAAACCTTTTTATAAAGATAGACAATTTCAGAAGCCGCCAAAACAAGGAGAATATCCAAAAGGTTTACGACTCTCTTAATAACGAAGAAGCTGTGATAATCTTCCCCGCAGGAGAAGTAAGCCGGGCAACCCCCAAAGGTATTATGGACGGGAAATGGCACAAGGGATTCCTGAAATTCGCTAAAAGGACGAAGTCCCCCATACTTCCCGTACTGGTCCAGGGTAAGAACTCAAAAACATTCTATACTCTTTCCATTTTAAACAAAACCTTTTCGACCCTTCTTTTAAGCGACGAGATGTTCAAGAAAAAAGACAAGCAGATAGCCTTGAGAATAGGGCAGATTATACCTGCTGAAAATACGATCCCTTCCGGGCTTGACGAAAACTATATCGTAAATCTATATAAAAAGCATCTTTACTCTTTAAAAAGGGGAAAGAAAAAGTTCTTTATCACCCAGAACCCCATTGCCCACCCTGAGAACAGGAAAGAGCTGAAAAAAGCCCTGCAAAGTTCCAAAGCTCTTGGTAAAACAAAAGACGGGAAGATGATCTATCTTTACAATTACGAAAAAGATTCCATCGTCCTAAACGAGATCGGAAGATTAAGGGAGGTCTCTTTTAGAAAAGTACAGGAGGGTGTGAACCAAAAAAGGGACATAGATGTTTACGACAAATATTACCAGCATATTGTGCTTTGGGATGAGGAGGACCTTGAGATAGTAGGGGCATACCGGATCGCAAACAGCAAATATGTCCTTGAGAACTACGGTATAAAAGGCTTTTACACCGCAACGCTGTTTAATTTCAAAGATGAGTTCAAGCCGTACCTTGAAAACTCCATAGAGCTTGGAAGAAGCTTTGTCCAGCCAAAATACTGGGGAAGCAGGGCACTTGATTATCTCTGGTTCGGTATAGGTGCATATTTAAGGGAAAATCCCGACGTAAGGTATATGTTCGGTCCAGTGAGCCTCAGCAGTTCATACCCGACCGTTGCAAAAGAGATGATAACCTACTTTTATACCCGATATTTCGGGGTAAAGGGTATCGTCGAACCAAAAACACCTTTTGTGGTTAAAAAAGATGAACTCAAAGAGGAGTTCGTACTAAATGACTATAAAAAAGATTTTAAGAAAATGAAATCGATCCTGAACGATATAGGGGTAGCAGTACCTACACTTTACAAGCAGTACAGCGAACTGTGCGAAGAGGGGGGTATAAAGTTCTGCGGCTTTAATATCGATCCCGATTTCTCCGACTGCATAGACGGGTTTATAATTGTCGATGTACAAAAAGTAAAACCCGCCCAGCAAAAAAGATATATCCATAATAATCTTGACTGATACTCTCTTTTATTATAAAGAGAGTACAATAAAAATATCCATTCATAAAGGTAGATCCCATGTCAAAAAAAGTGTATGTGGTAGATACGAATGTCATACTGCAAAATATCCAGAATATATTTAATATCTCCGACGGCGGTACCAATATCGTAGTAGTTCCCGAAACGGTTTTAATAGAGCTTGAGGACAAGAAGAAGCTTTTTAACGATCTTGGGTACTACTCAAGGGCCTTTGCCAGGTTTTTGGCATCTACCAAGACCAAAGAGGTTGACTTTAAAAGAAACTACAAAGTTGTAAAGATGTACAAAGACGAGATCGAAGTACATATTATCTCAAAAGACGTATATGAAAGCGAGATGCTTGAACACAACATCGCCGAAAGCAACGATAAGAGGATCATAGAAGTAGCCCAGATCGCCCAGGAGTATTACAGGGGATTGAAGGTTATATTCCTCTCTATCGATATATATGCAAGAACCTTTGCCCTTTTTAAAAACATCAAGACCCAGACCCTTAAAGACGACAGGGCTGATATCCCGGAGTTTAATTTTATAAAGACCGTAGAGCTTGACTCCAGCCATTTCAACAGGCTTAACAACCTTCCCATAGTGCAGATAGACGAAAACTACGCCAAGCAGAATTTCTGTTATGAGTTTATATCGCCAGATGGGAATACCACTTATGCAATAATCATAAACGAGATGATAAACATTATAGAAGAGTCTGAGTTCAATCCTCTTGTTATAAGGCCTGCAAACCTGAAGCAGAAGTTTTTCCTAAAAGCCATGATCTCAAATATGTATGACCTGCTCGTAATTGACGCAAAAGCTGGAAGCGGAAAGACCCTGATGAGCATCGCAAGTGCCATGAGGCTTATTGATATCGGGGCTTACGAGAAAATAGTATATGTAAGGAACTCCATAGAGTCCCTGGACAAGGGCGCCGATGTGGGGTATCTTGCCGGAAACGACGAAAAGTTCAGGATATACAATATGGCGCTGTATGACACCTTGGAGTTCATAGCCAAGAAGAAACTCAAAAAACACGAGAACAGGGACAACCAGGAGTCGATACAGTCAAAAACGGAAGAGCTTATAGGAAAATACAATATCGAGATGCTCTGGCCGGGTGAGGCGAGGGGTAGGACCTTAAGCGATGCCATTGTTATCATGGATGAGTGGCAGAACAGTTCGGAGAACACGACCCAGCTTATCCTAAGCCGTCTTGATGAAAGCTGCATGGCCATAGTTATAGGTTCGAACAGGCAGATAGACAACCTGTACCTGAACAAATACAATAACGGACTTACCACTCTTCTAAAGCAGACCAAGTTCTCCCACCCGGAGATAAATATGTTCGCAATAGAGCTTGACAAGGCCGTAAGGGGAAGATTTGCAGAGTTTACAGAAAGAATTTTTGAAAAGAAATGAGTAAACAAAGCAACCTGATAAACGATACGATCTACAATCACATAGAATACAGTGAGTTTGAGGACAGGCTTCTTCAAACCAAGGTCGTGAACAGGCTTCTGTTCGTCACCCAGAACGCTTTGGCCTATTTTGCCTATCCATCCATAAACACCAAAAGGTATATCCACAGCCTGGGCACAATGCACCTAAGCGCCCATATTTTTAAGAACTCCATTCTAAATGCAAAGCAGAGCGTAAGAAACAAGTTCCTGAAAAACCTGAAAAAATCTATCGAGCAGATATTGGCCAGGGAAGATATAGACCTGAACCTGAACGAGCTTAAAAGTTTCAGGGATAATTCCCTCTACGGCTTTATGCTCCCTTTAAAGTCCCAGAAAGATGAAAGCGTGTATTTCATAGCGCTTCAGGCCGTAAGGGTCGTGGGGCTGCTGCACGACGTGGGGCATTTCCCTTTTTCCCACCAGGTGGAATACACCATGCAGAAGCTTTATCTCCTTTTAAAAGATAAAGAAAGTTTAAATGAAAAAGAGAAAAAGTTCCTGGAGTTTTACCTTGATATAACCAGTAACGACAAAGACGTTCTGCATGAAGCCATAGGGCTTAGGCTGATAAAGTTTTTGTTTGAATATGAATTGATGAAAACAAAAGGGAACCAAAAACAAAAAGAGTATATAAAGCTTATCTACCATCTTGTATTGAATATCCTGAACGAAAATTGCGACGGGGTGTTTGACTATAAGGTGCTGCACGGGATCGTGGACGGCACCATTGATGCGGACAGGCTAGATTACGTGAACCGTGATATGCTTTCCAGCGGCTATATAAGCGGAGGGGTCGATTTTATAAGGATAACCAAGCAGGCGGTGCTTATAGAAGAGGAGGGAAAATTCTTTCTTACGTTCTTCGACAGCGAGATAATAGATATAGAACATATGCTTGAGATGAGATTCAACCTATATAAAAAGATAATCTACAGCCACAAGATCTCCGTAACCGACGCTTTGCTTGAGAACGTGATCCTTTTTCTCTCCCAGAGATATTTCTCGTCGGAAGATTTGGAAGAGGAACTGACAGGTTCTATATCCATGCTCTGGAGGTTCCTTGAGAGCAAAGATCCCCAAAAAAAGCTCGATACCATAAGCCAGCTTGACGAGAACTGGATGATAACCCTGTTTAAAAAAGAGTATTTCAATATCAAGTATAATAAAAAAATGACCCCGCACGATAAAAAATACCTTATAAGCTTTGAAGAGGTGCTGTTCGGCAAGAAGTTTTACAAAACCGTATGGAAAAACCTTAACGACCTATACAGCTTGCTGGAGTTCGAAAAGAACCAAAGATACAGGTTCCGGGAAAGTTTCGGGTATGTCAGCGACAATAGATTTAAAAAACTTCAGGAACTTTTAGATAAATTCTGTTCCAAATATGAAAATGAAAATACTTTTTTTACATACAGGATAGTTTCATTGAATATAGGGATCGGAAAAGATTTCTCTTTTTACGACGGTAAAAAGGTGATAAAAATAGACGAGATCTCAACGTTGAGAAAAAGGTTGAAAAAATCGATACTCAATACGGTTCCTTTTTACATATATTCAAATAACACGAATATTACCGATGAAATGAAGCAGGAGATAAAAAGTATCATAAATAAAGTATTTATCTAATGATAAAGGGATAGAATGTTAGATACCAGAAGGCATCTGAAGCTTTTTTTCAACGAGGCCTATAAAACCTCTTTGAAGTTTATTTTTACGAGTTTTACCCTCTCTTTCGCTATAGCGTTTTGTATCGCTTTTATACCTGAGTACGGGATAAACCAGGATATGGTGTATACCCTGTTTATACTCCTTTTTGCTGCAGGGCTTTGGATGAGCGAGGCTATACCTGCCTTTGCGGTTTCCTTGCTTGTCATAGCTTTGGAGATAGTGCTTCTTGGGTTTAAGGATTTTGATTTTGCCCATAGTCCCAAGGATTGGAAGATATACCTTGAACCCTGGTCATCCCCTTTGATATTCCTGTTTCTTGCAGGTTTTATCATGGCTGCGGCGGCTTCAAAAACGAAGCTTGACCTGTGGCTTGCAAAAAAGGTTCTTTTTTACGTAGGGGGGAGGCCCCACAATATCATTACGGGACTTATAGGTATCACATATCTTTTGTCAATGTTCGTATCAAATACCGCAACGGCGGCCATGATGATGACTATACTTATTCCCCTTTTGGATCATATAAAGAACTCAAACCCTTTCCAGAAAGCAGTGCTTTTAGCCGTGGTAGTAGGGGCAAACCTGGGAGGTATGGCAACTATCATAGGAACCCCTCCCAATGCGATCGCGGTGGGGATCCTGGGTGAGGATGCCCCGTCCTTTATAGGATGGATGGCCCTTTCTCTGCCCCCATCTTTACTGGTTGTTTTGATATTAAGATATATGATTTTAAAGATCTATCCCTCAAACGAGCCTTTTATAGATATAAAAGCGATAAAAGAGGTGGAGCATTTTGACGACTCCACAAAGAAGTTCTCAAAGGTGCCCACTATCCCAAGCTGGAAAAAAGATGTAACTATAGGAATATTCCTTATTACGATCTTATTGTGGCTAACCGGACCCTTGCACCATATACCCACAACCGTGGTTTCCTTTGTCCCGATAATAGGGTTTACCTTGTTCGGCATACTTGATGCCGATGATATGTGTAAAATAAGATGGGACGTGATAATTCTGATAATAGGGGGATTAAGCCTTGGAATGGCCGTTTCAAAGACGGGGCTTGATATGTGGATAGCAAACCTTATCTCCACCGACGGTCTTTCCATCCTGTGGATAATGTTCATTTTTTCATACCTGGTTGTGGTGATCTCCAATTTTATGAGTAACACGGCGGCAACGAATATTATGCTGCCCATAGTTATAGCAATAGCTACGACCATTTCCCAGGAATCTTCCTATATCGCCGTTATCGCCGTTGCCCTTAGCGCTTCTTTTGCAATGAGCCTTGCCGTGTCCACCCCGCCTAATGCCATAATATATTCAAGCAAGAAGATAGAATCGAAGGATTTCCTTATCCTCGGGATCATAACAGCGCTTCTTGGTCCCCTTATAGTGATAGGGTGGCTTAGTTTAGTGGATCTCTTTTTCGGTAATTGAAATGTAATCTGTTTTCATTAATATATTAAGGAAGAAAACTAAAAGGGGGCATTCCATGAAATTTTACGGTATTAAAACATGCGCAAGTGTAAAAAAAGCTAAAGATTTTTTAGACAATAAGGGTGTAGAATACGAGTTTATCGATATAAGCAGGGTAAAAGTTCCTAAGGAAAAAATAGAATACTGGCTAAGGTTTGTAGAGCCTAAGGCCTTGTTCAATACAAGAAGCAAGGCTTACAGGGACCTGAACCTAAAAGGTGCAGACCTAAATAAAAAGGTACACCATCTTTGGGAGGAGAACTCGCTGATCAAAAGGCCGGTTATAGAGCACGGCTTAAACGGTGAAGAGAAACTCCACGTAGGTTTTAACGAAGACGATTATAAGAATATATTCTGTAGTATGTAGGGTATGGAAGAAAAGTTAACAGATATAATAAAACAAGCGGGCGAAATATTCAAAAAAGGTTACGAAAGCGTAAAAGACGTAACCTTCAAGGGTAAGAAAGACCTGGTAACCCAGTATGACGTAGAGGTGGAGAATTTCCTGAAAGAGAAGTTTTCCAAAGAGTTTCCGGGATTTAATATAATCGCCGAAGAATCCGACAACGACAATACAGAGTTTAACGATTCTATAATCATAGATCCCATAGACGGTACTACGAACTTTGTCAATGCCGTTCCCCACTGCGCGATCTCGGTGGGTGTTTATAAAAACAAAAAGCCTTATCTTGGGATAGTTTACAATCCGATCCTTGATGAACTATATACTGCCGTAACAGGGCAGGGTGCCTACCGTAACGGTAGAAGATTAAAAGTAAGTGATGATGAAGAGCTTGAAACATCCCTTATAGCCACGGGCTTCCCCTACACCTCCTCAAACAGCGAAACAGATCTTACCTTTGTTATAAGAAACCTTGAAAATATCCTTCCAAAATGCCAGGATATAAGAAGGCTTGGAAGTGCTGCAATTGATCTTTGCATGGTTGCAAGGGGCACTTACGAGGGGTATTACGAGATAAACCTGAAACCCTGGGATGTAGCGGCGGGAATTATTATCCTAAAAGAAGCAGGGGGAAAAGTTTCGAACCATCTGGGTGAAGAATATGATATGTTCAAAGATAAATGTATCGTAGCAACTAATTCAAAGATACATAAAGAACTGCTAAGCCTTATCCGTCTATGATGATATGGCCGTTCGCAGAAACACTGAAATCTATATCAAGGCAGATCAAAGTGTTTGTAAGGCGGTTCAGCTCCGCAAATATCTCGCTTTCTGAACTGTCGTTTCCCCTTCTTAGTTCTATGGTCAAATTCTCTTCATTTAAAAAAAAGTTATAAAAGCTGTTGTTTCTAAAAATATTAAAAATCTTTTCTAGTTTATTATCCATAAATTAGATTCTAGCACAAAAAAACGCAATTGTATATATAATTTTTTATAATTTTTATACAGTTTGGTTACAAAACTTGACTTTATTATTCAAATCATATATAATGACAATAATTTATTACTAAAAGTAGTAAAATATTATACAAAAGGATAAAACAATGGCAAAAGCATTAAAGAAAAAAGAAGTAACTAAAGTAGCGGCAAAAGCAGTTAAAAAAGCAGTTAAGAACAAAGATCTAAAAAAGAAAAATGCAAAAAAAGTATTAAAAGTCGTAACTAAAAAAGTAGCTAAACAAGCACCTAAAAAAGTAAAAGCAGCTAAAAAAGTAGCAGCAAAAGCGGTTAAAAAAGCTGCATAATTAAAAGTTTTCCAACCTAATTACGGTTGGAAAGTTTACCGTATCCTTTTTTTACGAATTTAAGAAGAGGAAATTTATACCTGAAAAACACATACTGCTTTATCAAGTAGCCTATAAAACCTTTCACTTTCAATATCCCGTACAGATCACAGACAGCATATTTACCGCCCAGGGCTATCAATGTCCCCTCAAGTTTTGGATTGCAGGCTTTGGGAGTTTCATTGTTTATAAGCCTGATGATGTTTTTTGCGGCAGTCTGGCCGCTTGCCCTTGCAATGGTGACGTTTGCAGGCATTATCTCCCCTTTTTTATCCTTGATCTGTGCTATGTCACCTACTGCAAATATCTTTTCAAAGCCGTTTACCTTAAGGGTTTTATCCACCAGGATCTGCCCTTTTTTGTTTTTTGGAAGGCTTGAGCTTAAGATAAGGTTTGCGGCTTCTATACCCCCTGCAAATATAATGAACGAGTACCGCAGGCTTGTGCCGTTGCTTAGGTAGAGGTACTCTTTGTCACAGGATTGCATCTTTGTGTCGGTTATTATATTTATATCAAGCTCTTTAAGCCTTTTGCTTGACATGGATATTATTTTTGTATCAAAGCCCGGTAGAATGGTATTTTTTGAGCTTATAAGGGATATCTTGAAGTTATCGCAGGGGAAACTTCCCCTTTTAAAGAACTTCTTTGCGTAGTATGCCATCTCGGAAGCTATCTCCACCCCCGAAAGACCCGCACCCACCACGGCTATATGGGTTTTGTCGCATTTTTTTGCCTCGTCTTCCACTTTCGTGAACAGCTGTTTTTCAAAATTCTGTTTAAAATACAAGGCCCGGTGCAGTTTTTTTATATCGTCCGTATTGCTGAGACCCTCTATGGATTTTGGGAAAAAGGTCCTGGTTCCCACCGCTATGACAAGATAGTCAAAGGATATTGTCTCCTTCTCCTGGGTGAAAATCTTTTTCTGGTCGTAGTCTATGTCTGTTACCCTTAGGTTCCTGTATTCCAAAAAGGGATGCTCAAAGCCGCTGCACAAAGAGGAGAGGTCTATCGTCACGTCCGCTATGTTCGCCTTGTTTGCGATAAAGTCGTAAACCTCGGGCTGGAGGTTGTGGTAGGTATGCTTGTCTATCAGGGTTATTTTTATATTCTTTTCAGATACCAGTTCTTTCAAGGCGTAGATCCCGGAGTAACCCCCGCCTAATATCACTACATGTTCCAAGCTGTCTCCATAGATCATTTATTATAATAATAGATTATATCAAAAAAAGATAACTGTCTGATTACACAAACCTTTCCCTTTATAAATAGGATTATAATATAAATTTGGATATAAATATTTATTGATTAAAAACAGTGAGGTCCTTATGGAGTTTCTTATAGCAAAAGAACTTATTATAACAATAATTCTGGGATTTATAATAGGTTTACAAAGGGAACTTAACTTTTTCAGAAATGACAAGAAGATCTACATGGGTGCCAGAACATTCAGTATTATAGCACTTCTTGGGTATCTAAGCACCAAACTTTATGATATCTACCCTTCTATTTTAACGGTAACGGCGGTGGTTATAGGGATCTTCCTGGTCTCTTTTTATGTTATCAATGCCCTTAACGACAAGCTTGAAAGGGGAAATACCACTGAGATAAGCGGCTATTTGACCTTTATCATAGGTATAATCGTTTCAAAGTATATGGAAGTCGCGGTATTCAGCACGGTTATATTGATAGCGCTTTTGGAGATAAAGCCCACGATAGTATCTATAAAAGGGGAGATAAAAAGCAAAGACGTCAAATCTGCTATTCTATTTTCCCTGATGACCTTTGTAGTGCTTCCCGTACTGCCAGATAAGACCATAGACCCTTACGGGCTTATAAACCCTTCCCATATCTGGATGATGGTTATTCTAATAAGCGGGCTTTCCTTTGTGGGGTATCTTTTCACAAGGTTCATAGATACCTCGAAAGGGCTTGTTATGATGGGGATCTTCGGGGGATTTGCTTCCTCCACGGCTATAACCCTTACCCTTTCCAAAAAAGCTACTGACAACAAAGAGGTGAACAAATCCCTTGTGGTGGCTATCGCCCTGGCTTCGAGCACCATGTTTCTGCGGGTCGTTATCTGGACGTTCATATTCAGCAAAGAACTTTTTAAAATTGTGGTTTTCCCTTATCTGTTCGCTACGATAGTAGGCTATATACTGATCTATTATCTTTATAAAAGTATTGACAACAAAGAGGTTTCCCAGGAGGTTGATTTTTCAAATCCCCTGGAGTTTTTCCAGGCCCTTAAGATGGGTATAATCTTCGGCGTGATCTTCAGCACCCTCTCCCTTGTAAACAATTATTCGGGGGAGCTTGGAGTCTACCTGGCTTCGTTTTTGTCCGGTCTTAGCGATATAGATGCCATCGTATTGTCCCTTTCGGAGCTTTTCAGCTCAAAAGATATTTTACTGGATACGGCACTTGTGGGGATAGTCTTGGCAACGGTTGCAAATACGCTGACCAAACTGGTCTTGTCCTTCGTTATCGGGAACAGGCTGCTTGGCTTGTATCTTTCTTATATATTCAGCGCCTCTTTGGCGGTGCTTATAGGTTCCATGTATATTTTGATGAACTTTTAGTCCTGCTCTATAAACTCTTTGGGCTTGCCTATATGGTAGCCCTGGGAATAATCTATCCCTAGCTCTTTGACCTTTTTCAGGATCTTTTCATTGCTTACCGATTCGGCTATGGTTTTCGTTCCTATGGAGTTTGCGAGTTTTACGATAGATCTTACAACTTTTAGTGATCTTTCGTCATTTAGGATATTTTCTATGAAAACACCGTCGATCTTTATATATTCGATATTAAGTGAATGGAGGATATTTATATTTGAGTGGTTTGTCCCGAAATCATCGATCGCTATTTTAAATCCCGCTTTCTGCAGTTTTTTAAGGTTGCGCAAGATCTTTTTATCTCCGTTTGCAGTGACGGTTTCCAGAAGCTCGAATATCACTTTGTCTTTTTTGATCTTGTATTTTTCCGACAACTCCCGGATATAAGATACGAGAGTGCTGTCCATCAGGTCATCTTCGGTTATGTTTATGGAAAATTCATAATTTTTGTTTTCTATATATTTAAACACGTTTTTTATCATAAGCTTTGTAATGTTGGGGATCAGGTTGAATAGTTTCGCGTTTTCCAGGAAATAGTAGGGCTTTACTATCCTGTTTACCTCCAGTATCCTTGCCAGTGATTCATATTTTGATATTTCACCTGTTCTATTATCCACTATGGGCTGGTAATAGGGGATCACGCAGTCATTTTTAATGGTTTTCTTTATCTTTTTCAGCCATTTCAGGCTGTCTTCCCTTTTCTGCTGTATCTGGGAGTTCTTGCTAAAAAAGTAAAATTTCTCTTTCCCTATTTCCCTTGCCTCTTTTACTGCTATATGGGCCTGCTTCAAGGCTTCCTGCCCCTGGCCGAAACTTATGCCTATGGTACATGATATGTTTATATCGTCTATATCTGTCTGCAGTTTGGTGGTTTCAAGGGTCGATATGATCTTTTTCGAGAGGGTTTCGATCCTGCTTTGGTCAGTTGCGGAGGATAAAAATACGAATTCATCGGAAACCACCCTGAACAGTTTGAACTCTTTTGAGGAAAGCTGTTTTAAAAGCCTGGAAAGCTGTTTTAATACCTGGTCCCCGGTTTTATACCCGTATTTGCAGTTTATCAGGTCAAAATTGTCGATATTCACTATAATGACGGAATACACCTTGTTGCCTAAAAGGTATTTGTCAAGGGAGTGCTTGTTGTTCAGACCCGTGATATCGTCAAAATATATATCAGATTCCGTTTTTATATCTTCTTCCCCCCGGGGCTGCCTGTTTAGGATATTGTTCTTTTTGACGAATTCTATTTTGTTTACCGCTTTTGATAAAACGTCTATAAGCTTGGAGGAGGTGATGGGTTTTATTATCATGCCGTTCACCCCTGCGTTTATACATTTGTTGTAAAGCTGCAGCTCCTGGTGGGCGGAGATGGTTATTATATGCTGGAGGGGATTTGTCTCTTTTATCTTCTTTGTCATGGCAAGGCCGTCCATTACGGGCATATTGATATCCGTAAATATCATATCAAGTTCATTGGGGTGTTCAAAATATATTTTTAAAGCCTCTTTGCCGTTGTCGGCGGTATATACATTTTTGAAAAAAAGCTTTAAAAGCCCCTCCATCTCGTTTTTGGATTTCTCCTCGTCATCCACGCAAAGAACGCTGTATTTTGATGTGGCATTTTTTATCTCATTTATATTGTTCATTCTGTTCCTTTGGAAAAATAATATTGAACACGGCTCCGTCGTCGTTGTTTGTCACGTTTATGGAACCGTTGAAATGTTTCTCTATAATGGTTTTTGTCATATAAAGACCTATCCCCGTACCTTTTCCCTGCTCCTTTGTCGTAAAATAGGGGTTGAAGATCTTATTTAGGATATTCTGGGGGATCCCCCCTGCGTTGTCGATCACTTTTATGATATTGTGATCATTTTCCTGGGCAGAGAGGATTATTATCTTTTTTTCATTCTGCTCGGTGTATTCCTCGAAAGCATCTTTGGCATTATTGATAAGGTTCAGTAAAATATGCTCGAACTCGTTCTTGAAGCCGTATATCTTTATTTTGTCTTTTTGGATGAGTTCCAGCTTTATATCCCTGTTTTTCAGCTGGGGCAGCAGAAATTCGTGGATCTTTGTAAAGATATCTGAAAAATAAAAGCTTTCCTTGTTCTTGGAGGGCTTGAAGAAGTTCATAAAATCGTTTATGGTCTCGGACATTTTTATGCTTTGCTGCTCAATGAACTTTGTTTTTTCTTCTATCTCTTTTGGATCGCTCATTTCTAGAGAGCTGGCAAAATTAAGTTTAATGGCAGCCGCATTTATGGCGTTTAAAGGCTGTCTCCATTGATGTGCTATGGCTCCAAGCATCTCTCCCATCTCCGCCATTTTTGCCTGCTGTGCCAGTATCCTGTTGTTTTTGGACTGCTCTTTTTCCAGCTCTTTTTGTTTCGTTATATCCTCGAAGATAAAAAGTCTGTAAGTGGATGCCGAACCGTCCTGGACAAGGGTGGAGGAGGCCAATACGTTAACGTCGCTGTTCTCTTTTGAGACTAGGGTATATTCCCCGGTGATATCTTTTTTCGTTTCAAAAATCTCCTGGTGCTCCTTTTCCATCGAAAGCCTGTCGGAAGCTTTGAAAATGGAGTAGAAACCGTATTGTTTAAAATGGCTTTTTTTAAAGCCCAGTATCCCGTAAAAGCTTTGGTTGTATTTGATAAGCTCACCGTTCCTGTCTATAACCGCAATGGCAGATTTTGCTTTTTTGAATATATTTGCAATTAACACCTGCTGCTGTTTCTTCTCTTTTTTCAGTTTTATGGTCTCGTCGATATTCTGCACGAAGATAACGGCATTGTAGATATTTTTTATCAAAACGATATGGCAGCTTATTTTTACTATGAAATCTTTTTTTTCATTTGACAAGCTTGTGGTGTAGCTGTTGATATTAAGGTCGAAATTTTTGTTAATATCATTGAATTTGAACTTGAAACGGTCGAATATCCTGTTGGGGTCTTTGTTCTTAAACAGCTCAAATTCGTCGATCAGCTTTAATCCTACTGTATTTATATCCACAAACTCCGAGAGTTTCCCCTTTTTGTCTATTTTGCATACGAACATGGCGTCATCCAGGTTGTCGAATATTTTTTTGAACTTTTCGTTTATCCCGAGACGGCTGGACATCTCTTCGAATATATCCAGCTTTAGTTTTGTATTGAGGCTTGCAAGTTCGTTCTTCTTTTTCATCTCCGTGGTGATATTTGTGGCAAAGCCCAGAAGCATCTCTTTATTTACCGGGTATTCCAGGTTATGAAGGGGGATAAGGACAAACTTGAAATATTTGTCCTGTATCTTCTGTATCTGCCTGTATACGGCTTCTTTGGTCTTTAGGGCATAGCTTTCGTCCCTGTCGATCTGCTCCAGGGCCTTTTTATCTTCATATATCTCTTTTGTTGTTTTCCCTATAAGAAGATCGCTGCTGTAAAGTCCGAAAAGGTTCGCAGTGGCGTTGTTCGCCATAATATATCTTTTGTTTTTGTCTTTTACGAAAATAGGGTTGGGGGAGGTGTCTATAATTTTCTTTAAAAATGCCTTCTGCCATTTGATCCTGTTTTTAAGCTGGTTCTCTTTTCTCAGCCTTATATACAAGCCGTAGATAAAAAAAGCGAGGATAATCCCGCTTAAAATGATCTTGGGCCAAAGGTTATTATGGAGCTCTTTGAAGGTTCCCTTCTCTTGCGTTATCTGAATTACGAAATAATCGCTGCTGTTAAGGGCTTCGATCGCAAGGGAGAGGGTGTCTAGTTTTATGATCTCTTTTGACCTTAAGAATCTGTATGGGTATTTTGAAAGGTAGTTTTTCATAAAGGTGTTGAATAAGACCACCTGCTTTACGTAACCTATGGTTGAGCCTTGAAACTTTATCTCCTGTATCTTTGTATAAAATTTGTTTTTGCTGTCATAATATTCAAAGAAAAGATCATTTGACAAAGAGAGCGTTTTCAGAGGTTTTACGCTGTTTTCCCCAAGGGCGTTTTTGTTCATTGAAAAAAGGGGTTCCCCTTTTGTGTCATAGTAGATCATATTGCTTAGAAAATCTTTATATTTAACGAACCTGGTATTCAAAAGTGTTTCCAGAACCTTTACGCTGCTTTCATTTCCCAGGGAAAGCTCGTTTACCGTTTTCCTGATTATAAAGCTGTTGAACTCCCTGAAATATATATTGTCAAGTTTTGAACTGAACAGCTCCTTTGCCAGGTCGAAGTCATACAGGATCTGGGAGTTTAGTCTCTGCTCCTGCTTTAGTTTGATGTTTTTTGAATTCTGGTAAAGAAAAGTTGAAATAAT
Organism: Arcobacteraceae bacterium; assembly: GCA_963677515.1. Classification (GTDB taxonomy): domain Bacteria; phylum Campylobacterota; class Campylobacteria; order Campylobacterales; family Arcobacteraceae; genus JAIOSF01. The sequence goes on from OY781963.1 coordinate 451,793, forward strand.
TATCCATGTGACGATAAATGTATAGATAAAGTATTTTTTCATTTAGTTTTGAGGTATTCGTTTATCTGCTCTATGATCTTGTACTGAGCTTCGTTCGTTTTGGCATAACCGACAGTTTTCCCGAATTTGGGGAATTTCTCTTCGGGGAGCTGCAGAAGCGCTTTTTGGATATCTTTTCTCAGTTTCTCGGGAATATCCTTTTTTATTATAATGGGCGCTTTTGGTATATCGTCCGATTCCCATAAAACTATATTGCTTTGCTTTGTTATAAGTTTGTCCTTTAAAAGCTGGTTGTAAAGCATCTGCGCGCTGAACGCCATGGGTATGATATTGTGCGCCACCACAAGCTGGGCGGCGTCGTGGGTTCCCACAAAAGTGATCTTTTTAAAATAATCGTCGGGATCAAGACCGGTTTTTTTCATATAATAATTGGGAACGGCGTAACCGGAGGTGGAACTCTCGTCGGTAAAAGAGAGCATCCATGCTTTTTTATGTTTTAAAAGCTTCTCTTTTAACTTATACATCCCTTTCTCCCCCTTAAGGGGGCTTTTTATCCCGAGCTCTTTTGCAACCTGGGGAGTTGAGACGAGAAGTGATCTGTAGGTTGCCAGCTTGTCGCTTGTAAGACCTATGACGATAGGCTCCACGGCAACCATTTTTTTCGTAAGGATATAGCTGAACGGCCCCACGAAGGCAAAATCGATCTTATCATGGACAAAGCTTTCGATTATTCCCTCGTAGGTGTTTTCTATTTTTATATCTATACACCTGTTTATCTTCTTTTCCAGATAGCTTTCCCACTCTTTATATCCCTGGCTTATCCTGTTTACGTCTGTATAGGGGATTATCCCGTATCTAAGGCATCCCTCTTTAGCCGCAAGGGCAGTAATAAAAAGAACTAAAAGTATGGAAGCTTTCAACATTTCTATCTTCTGAAGCTTTGCAATGCACCGATATATGAGCTTCTTTCATAGGCATCCGGGTTTCTTGTATGAAGCAGGGATATGCTCCCTTTCATCTGCTCTATGGAACTGTACTCTTTATCCTCCATCCAGGTTTTGATTCCTCTTAGGATATTTGCAACCTCGTTCTCCCCGGATTTTAATATCACTGAGGCAAATGATGCGGCATCGGCTCCGCTCATAATCGCTTTTAATACGTCAAATTCGTTATGGATCCCCGTATTTGCGCACAGGCTGGTATTGTTCAGCCTGTTAAATAAAATTGCGCACCACCTTAAAGTCTCGCTTTTGTCTTTTGTGCTTGTTATATTAGCACTTTGCACGGCATTGAGCTCTTCAAGGTCTATATCCACGCTTACGGGGTTGTCAAAAAGGGTAAGGCCGTTTGCTCCCGCTTCCACGAATCTTTTTGCCATGTTTGCGGGGCTTGAGAAGTATGAGTTCATTTTTACGTTTAAAGGGATGCTTACATACTCTTTTACGGTTTTTACCGTTTCTATGTACATCTTTTCAACCTCTTCGCTGCTTTTGTCCAAAGAAGTGGGGATATAGGTGATATTAAGCTCCAGGGCATCGGCTCCCGCACCTTGCAGTTTGGAGGCGTATTTTATCCATCCCCCGCTGCTTACGCCGTTAAGGCTTGCGATCACGGGGATATCCACGCTTTGTTTGACCTTTGTTATTTCGTTCAGGTAATCATCGGCTTCTATATTGTCAAACTCCAGGTCGGTGGGGAAATATTCCAGGGCTTCGGCATAAGAATCGCTTGAGCTGTAAAGGAAATGATCCAGCTGGTGCTGTTCGTGGTTGATCTGCTCCTCGAACAACGAGTGCATCACAACCGCACCTATACCGTTGTCTTCAAGTTTTTTTATGGTGTCAAGGTTATTCGTAAGGGGTGAAGCCGAAGCTATCAGGGGATTCTTTAGTTCCATTCCCAGATATTTTGTAGATAGATTTATCATATTATTCCCCTTTCTCTTCATAGAACTTTTGAAGGTTGTCGTATCTTGCATACAATCCGTTTGCCGTATTTCTTGCCGTTTCAAGGAACTTGTCGGCTGAGCTTTTATCCATTTTCTCGACCATCTTGAATCTTGTCTCCCTGTACATAAAATCCTTAACGTCGATTTTTGGCTTTTTATAATCAAGTATCATAGGATTCTGCCCCTGGTTCAGAAGCTCGGGGTTGAACCTGAATATAGGCCAAAGCCCGCTTTCCACCGCTCTTTTTTGCTGGTCCATACCGTATTTCAGGTCATATCCGTGAGCCACGCAGTGTGAGTAGGCGATGATGATGGAAGGGCCGTCGTAGGCTTCGGCTTCGATAAATGCTTTTGTTGTGGCCTTGTCGTTAGCGCCCAGGGCTACTTTTGCCACATATACGTTCTCGTACGCTATTGCCATTGCCGCCAGGTCTTTTGGCATCGCAGCTTTTCCTCCTGCCGCAAATTTTGCAACGGCTCCCGTCATGGTAGCCTTGCTTTGCTGTCCACCCGTATTTGAGTAAACCTGGGTGTCAAGTACCAGTATATTTACGTTCTTGCCGCTTGCAAGGACATGGTCAAGACCTCCGTAGCCTATATCGTAGGCCCAGCCGTCTCCGCCTATGATCCATACGGATTTTTTGGCAAGGTAGTCTGCCGTCTCAAGAAGCTCTTTTGCTTTTGGGTCCGGGATCCCTTTTAAGGAGGCTTTTAGGACCACTATCCTGTCCCTTTGCTCTTCTATCTGGTTCTCCGTTTTCTGTACTGCATTCTTGATATCGTTCACAAGCTCCGGGTCGAGAAGATCTTTCAGCTGTTCTAAAAGGCTCAAGGCCCTTTGCGTATGGCTGTCGATCGCAAGCCTGAACCCAAGGCCGAACTCTGCATTGTCCTCAAACAGTGAGTTGGACCATGCGACACCTCTCCCTTTGTCGTTTTTCTTCCACGGGGTGGTGGGAAGGTTCCCTCCGTAGATGGAGCTGCAGCCAGTGGCGTTTGCCACTACCATTCTGTCCCCGAACAGCTGTGAAGTAAGTTTTACGTAAGGTGTTTCCCCGCATCCGGGGCATGCACCGCTGAATTCGAAAAGGGGTTCCAAAAATTGTGATTCCTTGGCATTTGAGTGATCCAATATCGTTCTATCTACATTAGGCAAAGACATAAAATACTCCCACTGTTTAATCCCTGTTTCCCTTTGAGGTATCTGGGGCTGCATATTGATCGCTTTGAGGTTTGTCTGTGATTTGTTCTTTGCAGGGCAGACCTCCACGCAAAGGGCGCATCCCGTACAGTCCTCAACGGCAACGCTTATATTAAATACATCGTTTTCCCCGAACATTTTTCCTTTCGCTTTTTTGTAGCTGAAGCTTTCAGGAGCATTTTCAAGCAGGGAAACATCGCACACCTTTGACCTTATGACCGAGTGGGGACATACGGAAACACATTTGTTGCACTGGATACAGGTATCGCTGTCCCATACGGGAACCTCCTGGGCGATATTCCTTTTCTCGTACTGGGTTGTCCCCGTAGGCCAGGTACCGTCTGCAGGCATCGCCGAAACGGGCACGTCGTCCCCTTTGTATTCCGTTATCTTTTTGATAACATCTTCCGTGAACTTGTCTATATCCCCTTTTAGTGCCGATTGGAGTTCGATACTGCTTGTGATGCTTTTTGGCACCTCTATCTCAAAAAGGTTTTCAAGGGTGCTGTCAACGGCGTCAAAGTTCATCTGAACTATCCTGTCCCCTTTTTTACCGTAGGTTTTTTGGATCGAGTCCTTGATCTTCCCTATCGCTTCATCTTTTGGCAGTATTCCGCTTATTGCAAAGAAACAGGTCTGCATAACGGTGTTTATCCTTCTTCCCATATTGCTTTTATGTGCGACGCTGTAGGCATCTATGGCATAGAACTTCAGTTTTTTTTCTATGATCCTTTCCTGTGTGACCCTCGGGAGTCTCTGCCAGATTTCCTCTTTTGGGTAGGGGGTGTTAAGGAGGAAGACAGCTTTATCTTTCGCTATCTCAAGGAGATCCAGTTTTTCCAAAAATACCGCCTGGTGCACCCCTACGAAATCAGCTTTCTGCACAAGATAGGTTGATTTGATGGGTTTGGGGCCGAATCTTAGGTGTGAGGTTGTCATTGAACCCGATTTTTTCGAATCGTACACAAAATACCCCTGGGCATAGTTGTCTGTTTCAGTTCCTATTATTTTGATGCTGTTTTTATTGGCCCCGACCGTACCGTCGCTTCCCAGACCGTAGAAGACCGCACCGAATTGCTCTTTGTTCTGGATAATAAGGTTCTTGTCGTAATCAAGGCTGCTGAATGTAACGTCATCGTCGATCCCTATGGTGAAGTGGTTCTTGCTAAGGGGTTTTGCAAGCTCGTCAAAGATGGTTTTTATCATTGTAGGGGTGAACTCTTTTGAGGATATACCGTATCTTCCCCCTATGATCTTCGGCATGGTAAAAGGAAGGCTTCCCTGTGATTCGAACATGGCTGTTACAACATCAAGGTATAAAGGCTCCCCTATGCTTCCGGCTTCTTTTGTTCTGTCAAGCACCGCAATCGATTTTACGGTTTTGGGAAGGGCGTCGATAAACTGCTCTATTGCGAAAGGAAGGGCAAGCCTTACTTTTATCATCCCCACCTTCTCACCCTGGCTTACAAGGTAGTTTACCGTTTCATCCACAGCTTCGGCACCTGAACCCATAAGGATGATTATCTTTTCTGCATCCGGGGCTCCCACATAATCAAAAAGGCTGTAAGCTCTTCCCGTAAGTGCGGCGAACTTGTCCATCTGCTCCTGGAGGATTCTTGGCACCTCTTTATAATATTTGTTTACCGTTTCCCTTCCCTGGAAATAAACGTCCGGGTTTTGGGAAGTTCCCCTAAGTACAGGTTTGTCTGGGGTGAGTGCTCTTTGTTTGTGGAGATTTACTAGATCGTTGTCGATCATGCTTTTTAGTACGCTCTCATCAAGGCTTTCTATCTTGCTTACCTCGTGGGAGGTCCTGAAACCGTCAAAGAAGTGCAGGAAAGGGATCCTTGAGTTTAAAGAGGCAGCCTGGGATATCAGTGCGAAGTCGTGGGCTTCCTGAACGCTGTTTGAAGCCATAAGCGCAAAACCCGTCTGCCTGACGCCCATAACGTCCTGATGGTCCCCGAATATGGAAAGTGCCTGCGCGGCAAGGCTTCTTGCGGCAACATGGAACACCGTAGGGGTAAGCTCCCCCGCTATTTTATACATATTCGGGATCATCAAGAGCAATCCTTGGGAAGCTGTAAAAGTCGTGGTCAGGCTTCCCCCCTGAAGAGCACCGTGGACGGCGCCGCTTGCACCGCCTTCGCTTTGCATCTCGTAAACCTCGGGAATGGTACCGAAAATATTTTCCTCTTTTTTAGCACTGTACAGATCACTAAGCTCACCCATCGGTGAAGAAGGGGTGATAGGATATATGGCTATCACCTCATTGATCTTATGCGCAACCCTCGCTACTGCTTCGTTTCCGTCAACCGTAATAAAGTTTTTTCCCATAAGTACCCCTTGAATGTTTTTACTTATTATAATGAAAATTGTATAGTATGTAAATTACAGTAGGGTTTCAAAAAGGCCCCGTAAAAAGAAGCCTTAAGGGGAAAGGCTTTTTCAGGCTTTGTTTTGGAGCTTTCTTTCCCTTTGCTCTTTAAGGCTCATTATATGGGAAAGATCTTTTGCGGTTATCTCGTTCTTTCTGTCAAACTCTTTTTCGTCGGCATTTTCAACGATAACCTTGGCTATGGTGTCGGTACTGAACGCCACGTCGTGGGTCTGCGCCGCGATATTGGCATTTTGCTGGGTCTGCTTGTCAAGTATGGTAATGGCGTCGTTTATCTGTACGATGCCGGTTTGCTGCTCTTTTGAGGAGAACTCCACGTCTTTTATCAATTCTATTGTTTTTGAAATGGTTTCATTTAAGTGGTCGTACCCTTTTATCATGGTATCTGCCGTTCTTTTACCGTCATTAGCTTTTTTGGTCGCATTTTCAACCAGGGCTTTTATCTCGTTTGCAGCTTCCGCGGATCTGCTTGCAAGGTTTCTAACCTCCTGAGCTACGACCGCGAATCCTTTTCCTGCTTCCCCGGCGGTTGCGGCTTCAACCGCCGCGTTAAGGGATAGGATATTTGTCTGGAAGGCGATCTGGTCGATCACGCTTATGGCTTCACTTATTGCCGTAACCTCTTTGTTTATAGAGTCCATTGCACTGGTGGTGCTTGATGCCAGTCTCTGCCCCTCGTTTGCCGAAGTAGTTACATCGTTGGCGTGTTCCGCCATTTTTACGATATTCGTAGTTGTGCTGGAGATATTTGAGGTTATCTGCTCCAATGCTGCGGATGTCTCTTCCAGGGCCGCCGCGGACTGGTTCAGGTTCTGGTTCAGGTTGTCCACGTTCTCAAGGAGTATATCGCTGCTTCTGTCAAGGGTAAGCCCGTTGGCCTTGTTCTCGATAAGCATCTCGTTGATGGTTTCCCTAAGAGTATTGATATTTATAAGCATCTCATAAAAAACACCCGTGGGGTTTATATTTTCCATGGTTATCTCTTTTGTATAATCAAGGCTTGCGTAAACTTCAAGGATATCGTTTATATCGGTTATCTTTGAGTGGAGGGTATCCAGGGCATGGTTGATGGTCCCTTTGAGGTGATTAAGGGACTCATTGTTGGTATCTACGTCGATCCGGCCTGCGAAACAGCAGTTTGTGACCCCGTCCATGATCTCCTGGACGTTGTCTATAAATATCCTCTCGTCATTGATGTTCTGCTGGGTTTTATGCATATTCGTGTTTATGGATTCCGCCATTTCACCAAGCTCGTCTTTTGAGTTTAGTTTTATGCTCTCAAAAGTGTTTGTCTCTTTGTTCAGGAACCTGAACAGGGAGTTCAATCCTTCTTTAACATTGTTAAGGGGATCGATAATGGTCCTGTTTGTGATGAATCCCACTATTACAAATATCACTACAAGCATAACCACGGAAGTTGAAAGGATCTGTATTTGTATGGAAGAGGGGAGCTTCTCGATCTCGTTTTCGGTTATCTCGCTTATTATGTTCCATCTTATCCCTTTGTCTATCTCGATGGAGGTATAGGCGCTTAGAACCTCCCTGTCCATATAGTCTTTGGTGTTTTCTATACCCGATTCCCCTTTTAGGGCTTTTTGTACGGAAAGGGTGTTTAGGGTTTGGTCTGAACTTAAATTAAAGCTTTTTTTATCCAGGAAGGTATCGCTTCTTAATTTTTTATCCTCACCTACGAGGTAATCCTGCTGGGTCTGCCCGTAACCTTTCCTAAAGTCCATGATCTTGTTTATCTCCCGGATATTTACCTGGAATATAAGCACTGATTCGAAATAATCGTCGATGATCACCGGGGTTGCAATGAACATAGCGGGGTAGTTTAAAGGTTCGTAAAATTTTATATCGCTTATCTGCGTTTTTTTGCTCTTCTTTACCTCGTTGTAGAGTTTAGTAAGGTGCGAGTCTTTCAGCTTGCCGTGCAGAAGGTTCTCCCCGTAGTCGGAGTTTTTCGCCGCAGAGTAGATGATATGACCGTAATTCAGGTTTACAAGGTAGATATCCATCAGGTTGTAGCTGTTCAGGAAAAGGTTGAAGAATTCATCTTTCCTTTCGCTCATCCTTTGTATATAGCTGTTTTCTACGGGAAATTTCTTATCACTTTCAATGACAAGGTCGTCGACGTCATCCAGGTTGGCAAATTCCAGTACAAAGCTTTTAAGTGTCTGGGTCTGGACAAAGACCTCGATATTTGATTTCAGGGTATCAAAATAATTTTCAAGCTGCAGCTTTTTCACATCCCTGGCGGTTTTAAGGTTGTTATAATTGTAGTCCATAATCGAGTTAGTTATTTTTGTTATGGAATTGATCGAAATTATCAGGCTTAATATCACCAAAGGTATTACCGTAAGGATAAAAACCTTTGTTTTTATTTTTGCGTTCTTAAACATTATTTTTCCCTAAATTTTTTTTTGCAATGTTATGAAAAGAAAATTACAAGTTGGTTACAGCCTCTTAAATAATTATTCCATACAAAAAAAGTAATATTTCAGATTGTCTATAGTTTAAAGGGATAAGGAGGATGCTTATGTCAAAAAAATGCCATATAAAAAAAGTGGAGATAGTGGATGACGTCAGGTTCAAGGATACGGAAGATAAAACACTTAAGAAGATCAGAAAATTCGTAGGGTGCGAAGATATCAAAATAAAATACGTGGATGAATCAAAACCCTATCTTGAGATAAAGGAGCTTAACTGCGGGAAAAGGGTAAATCTGGGGGATTATATTATCAAAGATTCAAACGGGATCTTGTATGTTTCAAAGAAAGAAGCATATAAAAAATATAAAAATAAGCACCACTAGGGTAAGTTTTGAAAAATTAAAGGTAAATCAAATATAACAACGGATAAAATTATTTTATAATTACAAAAAAGGAAAAGTTTGGACTCTAAAAAAATAGTAGGCAGGAGAGAAAATATCTCGATTCTGGATCTTGAGCTTTATAATCTCGATGCAAAAGTCGACACGGGAGCTGATTCCAACGCTTTGCATTGCGATCATATAGAGATAAACGAGGAGCATAACAGCGTAAGTTTCACCCTTTTGGACGAAGTGCATGAAGCGTATCACGGCAAAAGGATGACGATGCCCCTTTATAAGATCAAGAAGGTTAAAAGTTCAAACGGAATGATCCAAAACAGACCTTCCGTTAAAGTTACCGTTGAGTTTTACGGTAAAACATATAAAAGTGTAATATCTTTAACGAACAGGGCGGACATGAAGTTCCCTATGCTTATCGGAAGAAGGTTCTTAAAGGATAAGTTTTTGGTCGATGTTTCAAAAGAGTATTTAGCAGGGAAAAAGGATTAAGATGAAAGTTTATATATTGTCAAGAAACAAAGGGTTGTATTCCACGAAAAGACTTATTGAAGCAGGTGTCGCAAAAGGGTGGGATATCCAGGTAATAGATTATTTGAAATGTTCCATCGAGATCATGAAAGGGGAATTGAAAGTAAACTACCAGGGGAAAGAACTGCCCACGCCTGACGCGATAATCCCAAGGATCGGGGCAAGCAGGACCTTTTACGGGACTGCAATGGTCAGGCACTTTGAGATGATGGGGGCTTTTTCAACTTCCGGGAATCTTGCCATAAAAAGAAGCCGTGACAAATTAAGATCTCTTCAGGTATTGTCAAAATACGGGGTTGATATGCCTAAAACAATATTCGCTTCAAACAAATCAAGCGCAAAAGACGTTATCGCTTTAAGCGGAGGTGCTCCTTTGGTATTAAAGATCCTTGAGGGTACACAGGGTGTGGGAGTTGTTCTTGTTGACAGCGAAAAAGCCGCTAAATCTGTCCTGGACGCTTTTTACGGCATGGAAGTGAACCTGCTTGTACAGGAGTTTATCGAAGAAGCGGGCGGTGCCGATATAAGGGCTTTCGTAGTGGGCGGAAAAGTCGTGGGAGCCATGAAAAGACAGGGTGCCGAGGGTGATTTCAGGTCCAATCTCCACCAGGGGGGAAGTGCAACGGCCCATAAACTCTCAAGAAAAGAAAAATCAACCGCCCTTGCCGCTGCAAAAGCGATGGGGCTTGGAGTGTGCGGCGTTGATATGATCCCTTCAAAAAGGGGGCCTTTGGTTATGGAGGTTAACTCTTCTCCCGGGCTTGAGGGGATAGAGAAGTCAACGGGAATCGATATTGCGGGACAGATAATGGATTATATAGAAGAGAACGTAACACCTTTAAATCCTGAAAATCCTAAAAAAAGAAGGCTTAAAAAGGATAATATAGGAGCTTAATATTGCAAAATGACGACTTTGTGATCAACGGCGTAGCTATCCCCAAAGGGAGAGAGACAAGGCTTAATCTTGATATGCCAAAACTTTACAATACCCCAACCCAGCTGCCCATAATAGTGATGCGGGGAAAACAAGAGGGACCGGTGGTGTTCATAAGCGCGGCAATCCACGGGGATGAACTAAACGGTATAGAGATAATAAGAAGGATAAGAAAGCTTAAGATCCTCAAAAGGCTTAAAGGTATTCTTATCTTCGTACCTATCGTTAATATTTACGGTATGGTGACCCTCTCAAGATATCTTCCCGATAGACGGGATCTGAACAGGAGTTTCCCCGGGTCCCTGAAAGGTTCCCTTGCGGGACGACTTGCAAAAACCTTTTTTGACGAGATCGTGGGTAAATGCGATCTTGGGATCGATATACATACAGCTTCCATACATAAATCAAATCTTCCCCAGATAAGAACAAATATAGAGAATAAGTATACTTTCGACCTGGCAAAGGCTTTTGAGGCCCCTGTTATCCTCCACTCCCAGATAAGGGACGGTTCTCTTAGAGCCACGGCGCAGGAATCGGGGGTGCCTATTTTGCTTTATGAAGCGGGAGAGGCGTTAAGGTTTGACGAGACCTGTATAAGAATAGGGGTAAAAGGTATCGTTAATGTATTGAAAAAAATAAACATGCTTCCCGAAACCTCAAAGAAAAGGAAAGTAAAGGTTCCCATAACCACAAAGTTCAGCAAGTGGATAAGGGCAACCCACGGGGGGATCCTTCGGACCATAAAAGCTTTGGGCGATACCGCCAAAGAGGGTGAGATCATAGCTTTTATAGACGATCCTTTTAATGACGAGAGTTTTGAGATAGCAGCCCCGTTCGGGGGTATTATTATAGGCAAGTCGGAGATCCCCCTGGTTCAGGAGGGTGATGCGGTGTTTCATATGGCAAAGTTCAGGAACCTTGATATGGCCGAGGACAAGATAGAGTATTTCAGTGAAGATGCTATAGAACAAAGTGAATTTTATGAATTGAAAGATGAAGAGACAATAGAATAGATGGATGTTTTTTATGATATTTTAAAACAGCTGGTAAGGGTACCGAGCGTTGTGGGTGCGGAGCATCCTTTTTTTATGACCATAAAAAGGGAGCTTGAAGAGCTGGAGCTTGAGGTTGAGTATTATGACGGGGTTTTAGTGGCAAAAGGATCTGATCCCTCAAGCGGTTTTTTATCAGCCCACGCTGACAGGCACGGGTTGATATGTACGGGACATAATGAATTTCAGTATGCCGCGTTTATCGCAAAAAACCAGGCCGACCTTCTGGGTAACTCAAACTCGGAACAGCTTTTAAAGAATTTTGAGATGCGATTCGTGGACCAGAAGGTACAGGCCTACGAACCGTGGTCGGGAAGCTATCTGGGTATCGGAACCATAAAAGATGCTTTTCTTTGTAAAAGAAGGAACAATATCATCTTTAAAATAGACGAGTTCGAGCATCTTTTCCCGGGTACTCCCATAGCTTTTATGGATAAACTTGAGATAGATGACGAGGGGCTTGTCTCGGCGCAGCTTGACAATGTGATATCCGTGGCGCTTATAATCTATATGTACCATCTTGGGTATCGAGGAACAGCATTTTTCACGGCATCTGAAGAGGCCGGTAAAAGCTGGAGGTTCTTGTTGGAGTATTTCAGGCGCCTTGACTTAAGCACCAACGAGCTTCTGGTACTTGATACGAGCCCCTACAACGAGATTGAAGATATAAACCATCTTGACGTAGTGTTAAGGAACCGTGACGAGAACGGTTATTTCAGGTCACCTTTAAAAAGCAAGATAAAAAGGATAGTTATAGAGAACAATATAAGCTACCATTTTAAAGACGCTTATTTGAAGAACAAGATGATCCATGACGGAGTGAAAGGTTCACTTGGTGTTACGGAGCTTGGAAGGATAATAAAAGCTACCAAAGGAGATATCCAGGGAACCACTCTGCAGATCCCTACAATAGGGTATCACACGGTAGAAGAGACCACGAGAAAGAGTTCTGTGGACGCTATGGTAAAGATACTGTCTGAACTTTACCTTTAAGGTTCAGATATATTTTTTCTTTTTTTCCGGTTCTTTTTTCATTATGTTCATAATGGGTTTTTGGATAAAAAGATTGTTGGGGTAAAGTATTTTATTTCCCTCTTCGTTTAATATCTCTATATGAAACAAGGAGATCTCTATGATCTCCCCCGTTATTGAATTGTCCCCGTCAATTATCTTTATCTTGTCGCCCACCCTTGCAGGGAAGGTGAAAAATATAATGATGCTTGATGTAAGGTTGCTTAGGATCGACCATTGGGCAAAAAGAGCCACCCCGATAACTGCAAAGATGGAAGAGGCAAGAACCGTTATACCCCCAAGCTGCACGTTCCAGACGACGGCAAAAGCGATAACGGAGATAAAATATATTATAAAATGGGAAAACTTGCTTACGTAATATATCCTTTTTTGGATCACCTTTTTCCTCTCTCCCGTGCGGTTGATAAGGTAATCGGAAACTTTTATCAAAAGGATGGTCAAAAATACCACCAAAAGGGAAAAAACTATATTCTGCGTTGCCATTTTGTTCCTAAATATATAGATTTACTGATATAATTATACACTATAATTCAAGGATTTGGTATGAAAATATTTTTAAGCCTGATTTTCCTGTTCGTGTTAAATATCCATGCCCTCGCGGAAGATTACAAGGCTTCCGGCAATGTGTGGCTTAAAACATACCAAAACTATAAAAACTACAATACGATCATCTCGAATATATCAAAAATCGAATACAAGATACAAAGAAACAGCTCAGATACCCAGATGCAGAACCAGTTGTACAATAAGCTGGAGGTATACAGGTCAAAACTCTCTTTGTATGAAAAGAACAGGAGTTTTGACAACCTCCTTATCAAATATAAATTTGAAGTGCCGGAGATAACCCTTAAAGAGTATATTTTTAAAAACCACAGAAAAGAACTGAACAGGGTGATCAATAAATATATTTTGGAGAAAAACCAGTTCTACCTTGCAAAATCGACCCTGGAAAACCTATATGAAAACATAAAAGAGGAAAAACAGCAGCAGAAAGATCTTGTATCTTTGAAAAATGATATAGAGTATTTCAGGGATTATTCGGAAAATATAGAAAAGGTGCACCAGAACCTTCTGGAGTCAAAAGAGGAATTGAACAAAAAATATGAAGAGTACAAGAACGAGGTTTTGATAAAACATATTTTTACTCTGCTTATGGTGTTTATGATCTATGCGGTATACAAAGGGGTAGGGGTTTTATTGAAAAGCGTCAATCAAAGCGACGAAAACTACGAGAACTATAAAAACTATAACAAGCTTTTATCCCTGGTGTTCGGGATGGGTGTTTTTTTCTTCCTTTTTGTAAGGTATATAGAGGACCTTATCTATCTTGTGACCTTCCTAAGCGTAATAGCGGCGGCGCTTACTATTGCTACAAGGGAGATAATATTGAATATAGCGGGTGCCGTATATATCTTTTTCAGCAGTGTGGTGAGAGTAGGGGACCGGGTTATGATCCAGTTCGAGACCAAGCATACGGTTGGGGATATAGTGGATATCTCCATTATCAAAATGAAGCTGAACGAGGTGGATGACTATAATAATATAAAAGAGGTCAAAAGCGCAGGAAGAACCATCTATATACCCAACAGTTATATCTTCACGAAGGTTTTTTATAACTACTCTTTGAAGAAAAAAGGGCTTATCAGCGATATTATCGAGTTCGAGTTTGACCTGGACAATGATTTTGCCCTGGTGGAGAGGGTCACCTCGCAGCTGCTTTCAAGTCTAAATATAGACCACAAGGTAAGTTTTACCCTTAACTCCCTAAAAAATGCTATAACGGCCGTTTTGTCCTATGAGGTCAATTATAAAGAGGTTTCCCAAAAAAGGGGGGAGATAGTGGTCCTTCTTTTGGAAGAGTATAAAAAGGATGAGAGGATAAAACTGAAAAACCCTAAAAAAACATCCAAGGCTGCACAGGAGGAGGAATGAAAAAGTTTTTTCTGCTTTTGCTTCTTTGCAGCGTTTTATGGGGAGAGAAGATCGTTGTAGGTAAATTTGAGAAGGTCAGCTTCGAGGAGTTCGGCTTAAAAGATATAAAGGCCAAGATCGACACGGGTGCCAGGACCTCCTCCCTTCACTGCAGTTTTATACAGGAGACGGCAGGCGGTTATGTCTCTTTTATCCTGCTTGACAAAGATCATAAGAAGTTCTCTCCCTTTTCCCATAAGGTGAAGATATCAAGAACCGCTTTCGTAAAAAGCAGCAACGGCAGGAAACAGAAAAGGTATTTTATAAAAACCGCGGTTTCGCTTCTGGGTAAAGAGTATTTTACGGAGTTCTCCCTGACGGACAGGGGAAGCATGAAGTTCCCCGTGCTTATTGGAAGAAGCCTTTTAAAAGAGGGCTTCCTGGTTGACGTTACGCAGTCTTACACTAGCCAAAAATAGATCCTGCAGCTTACCTGAACTTTTCACACAGGTTGTTTTTTTCTTTGCTTATCTCTATTTTATTTTTATAGATTTTATACTTGAACTTTTTATAAAGCTTGAATTGTATAAAGATTGCGATTATCCCCAAAAATGCGCAGTAGAGCAGGATATGGCCGAGTTCCGTCTTGAAATAGTCAAAAAGCATGGCGCTTATACTCCCGAATACCACGGCAGCTGATATCATAAAAGACCTGATCATCAGGTAGTCTTTAAGTTCGACAGTCTCATCCTGCATAAAGTCTACGGTATGCACCCTGGCAATTTCAAAAGTAACGGCCTGTAGAGTAAATATGGACAATATCAAATAGGTGAATATTACGATCGAGTGGTCCAGCACGGCGTAGGAACTGATCTGCACGATATCAAGAATAATGGTAAAAAGGTAAATATTGTATATCTTTATGTTTTTGAACAGGGGTTGTATTATCCCGTCCAAAGCTCCAAGAAGCATAAAAAAACTTATCATAAATACTGGAAGATATGTACCTTCCAGTTTTGTTATGTAAGGTATAAGCGTCCAGTCTATATAGGTTACAAGGAACAGGGTTATTGACTGGAGATAGAGAAAATATGAGTTCTTTATCTCCCTAAAAAGTTTTTTATAGTTTGAGATCATTGTTCTTTACCATCAAATATGCATTGCTGCCGTCGGGGTAGAAGTTTTTCAAGATCCCCTTTTTCTTAAAGTCCCATTTTTCGTATAAAGCAACGGCTTTTATGTTTTGGGTTTTTACTTCAAGTCGGTATTTTGGGGCTTTGAGAACCCCGAAAGAAAACCTTAAAAGCTCTTTGCCTATACCTTTCCCCTGGAAATCACGCCCGGTACAGATGGAATAAAGCCTGTAACAGTTCTTTCTTCTAAGCCATAATATATACCCTTTTATAATAGAGTCTTCCTCGTATACAAAGAGAGGATTCCTTTTTATATGGTAGTAAAAAGAGCTAAGGGATAGGGCAAAGTCCTCTTTTGAAAAGAGGGAGCTTTCAAGAGAATAAAGACCCTTGACATCCTTTTTTGAAGCTTTTCTTATCATATTTTTTGGTAAATGGTATATTTTGGGATAAGCTTGTCGGGTCTGTACGACATCTTCACTTTTTTCAGGTTCTCAAAGCCCATATCGTCACCCACATTGATATATACGCTGCCGTATATCTCTTTTAGGTGTTTTGTAAACTCCCTGAAAATGAACTGCGCGCACCCAAGCACCTCAAAGTCCGTTTTTTCAATAATAATGCTTGAGGTGTTGTCGTTTATCTTCTCGCCGACGGTAAATCCTTTGATCACATTATCTATATATAAGACCATCCCCACTACATTTAACCTGTTATAGTCGTTTAGCAGCCTCTTTATGGCAAACCTTTCAAAATATATGCCGTCCAGGAATATCTCCACTTCCTCTTTTGGCATATAGGTGGTACGGTCTTTTACCCATTTATTAAATAGGTTCAGGATACCCTCTTTGTGTTTTTCCAGGTTTAGGATCTCTACGGAGTGGTTCTCGTACACTTTTTTAAACTTGTTTATCTCGTTTCTTTTTGATTTGTAGGGATCACCTTTCAGTTCTATCAGCTCATCTGCTTTGTAGATATAGTCCACAAGTTTTTTCTCTATTACGAAATCCTTGAGCATATCGTAGATCACGGTTCCCTCTTCAAGATAATCAACAAAACCTTCCAAAAGGTTCTCATGCACATATTCTATTTTTGAGTAGTGTTTTGAACTGTTGTGGGTGTTCATTATCTCAAAGCACTTGAGCATGGCGTCGTAGGTTTTCTCTTTTGTCCCCAAAGGAGGCAGGAGCATGGATAATTCCCCAGAGGTCAGGATAAAGAGGCAGAAGGTATTATTGATCACTCCGTAAAACCCGCTTGCCGTCGAAAGCCAGATATAGTTGCACGCAAAAGTGTAATCGCTTATATCAACGTTGATAAGTTCCAGGTATTTATCCATGCTCTCTTTTGCATTGATATCAAAATGTTTCAGTGTATAATTTCCGATTGTTAAAGTAGACATTTAAGCCTCCACGGGTAAGATTTTTCGAATTATACATCAAATTTCATGTTTTGCGTCAAAAATTTAAAGAAGTACTAAAAGCCCTTTATTTAAGGGCTTTATGAAGGGTGGAGATATGAAAATTAGAGTAAAATAAGAGTTGCCAGTCCTAAAAAACTGAAAAAACCGACAACATCGGTAACAGTGGTAAGAAGAACGGTGCTTCCAATAGCAGGATCAACTCCCGCTTTTTGAAGCCCAAGGGGAATCACGGCCCCGAAAAACCCTGCGCTTAGGAGGTTTATTACCATTGAAAGGGCGATAACGACCCCAAGGAGGGGAAGCTTGAACCACAAGTATGCGATAAGCCCTATTACAAGGGCAAATAAAAATCCGTTGGCAAGGGAGATCACGACCTCTTTGTATATGGTCCTTTTCGCGTCCTCAAGCTCGATATCCCCCAGGGCCATCTGCCTAACGGTTACGGTTAGGGTCTGGGTCCCCGCGTTTCCACCCATGGATGCAACGATAGGCATCAAGACCGCCAGGGCTACAAGGGACTGTATGGTTGCGTCAAATAGACCGATAACGATAGAGGCGGCAATAGCCGTAAGGAGATTTATGGAAAGCCAGAATGCCCGGCTTTTCCCTATCTCGTAGATGCTCTCTTCCTGCTCGATCTCGTCGTTTACCCCGGCCATGTTATAGATCTGCTCCGTTGCACTCTCTTCTATGATATCGTAAACGTCGTCCGAGGTGATCCTTCCTATGAGCCTGTCGTCGTCATCCACCACGGGAAGGCTTGTCAGGTTGTAGTTCGTGACCGTATCTACGGCTTCTTTTATGGGCGTTCGGTGGTTTACGCTGTAGACCTTGAGTTTCTCGGAAGGTATATCCTTGAAGCTTTGGTGGTGGTCAAAGATTATAAGCTCCTCAAGCCCTATGGAACCCACATACTGCTTTTGGGCGTTTACCAGGTGGCAGTGCCAGATATTATCCACTTCCCCCGATTCTTTGAGCTTTTTCAGCTGTTTTATGGCGTTTCCTATATTATCTCCAAGCCCGGCGCTGAACAGCTCCGTCTGCATATATGAACCTGCTTCGTTGTCTTCGTATGATATAAGCTGTTCCAAAACCTCTTTGTCTTCTACGTCAAGGTTCTCAAGAATCTCCTGGGCTACATCTTCGTTCTCTTCGCTAAGGTTCTGGATAAAGGCCGCAGCATCGTCGGTATCCATATTTGAGGTGATGTTGATAAGCTTTTTCGTACTGACGTATTCACTGATCTCTTCCTGCACATAGATAGGCATCTCCGATAATACTTCGGCGAACAGTGCACTCGGTATTTTTTTTACGATAGTTACGTAAGCGTCAAAGTCCAGGTTTCTAAGCTTTAGCAGCTGCTCAGCTATATCATAGGGGTGGAGAGTGTGGTTTTCCTCTTTGTATTTGTTGATCTCGTCTAAAATCTGTGTCGAAAGCTCTTTTACGGCTTCTAGGTTTTTCTCTTGCATCTAAAGTCTCTTTTTATTTTCTCTTCATTAAAAATGTTATAAGCGTAGCCAGTGCAGCTGAAATCATCAGCAGGAATATTACATTGAACGTACCTCCAGGATCCTGGGTGAAAGGGAGTGAGGTCGTGTTCATCCCGAAAAAACCCACTATCAGGTTCAAAGGGAGAAATATTCCCGAAAGCAGGGTCAGTATATAGATGATCCTGTTCATCTGCTCGTTTGTCTGGGTAAGGTTGAAGTTGTAAATGGAATCAAGCTTTTCCAAAAGAAGCCCTGAATTCCTGTGGGCCCTTTGGAGGTGCTCCTGGATATCTTCAAAGTTTCTTTCAAGATAGTCATCCTCTTTTTTATAGGTCTGGATAAACGCGGATATTGTTTCAACGGCTTTGAATAAGAGCCTGTTGGACCTTACCAGCTCGTTCTTGTATTTGAACCATTGTTTGTTGAACTCTTTTACCGATTTGTTATCGTAGATCTTATCTTCGATGGTTTCAAGTTCGTTGAAATAATTGTATATAAGTTTTAAAGTGTTGTCCGTATAGCCGTCCAGGAGCTTGTAAAAACCGTTTATATCTTTCAGGTCCCTGAACTCTTTGCTATCTTTGTCATAGTGGTAGTAGGTATCGTCCGTTATAACGAAAGCATTGCTTTCAAAGGTGATGTTCCTGCTTTTGTCTGCCATTGGGATACGCAGGATAAGAAGGTCATAACTTTCATGTTTGAAGAACACCGACGGGTGAAGGTCGTTTTTTATATCCTCAAGGTGAAAACTGTCTATCTTTTCTCTTATCATGGTATCTCCTTTTAGGCGGTAGAAGCGCCTTTTTTATTATATCCAATAAATATTGGGAAACACTGTTATTTCAGGCTTAATTGTTTGTAAAGGGTATTAAGGTCTCCAAGCACCCAGATATCTTTTATTTTGCCGTTCTCTATTTTAAAGAAAGAGGCACCGTTGTATCTGATCCTTTTGTTTGTAGGCTCGAAGTCCAGCAGTTTACCCGAATGGGTACCGTTGTAAACTGCACGTGCAGCCACCTGGTCGTTCTCTTCAAGTATGGTTTCCACGCCGTGGTAAAGGTTGGGGATAGCTTTTATAAGCATGTCGAAGTATTCCTCAAACTCTTTTTTCCCTTTTGTTTCTACCCCTAAAGAAGCCCTGAACACTATATCATCGCTTAGGAGTTTGTCCATATATGATTTGTCCTGTTTGTTCCACAGGTTTTCGTAATATGATAATACGATATCTTTATTCTGTTTCATTTTTTCCTCATAAAAAATTTTGGGAATTATACACCAATTTTTGAATTTTTTAGTATAATTTTAGAAAAATTTTACGGAATTGTTATGATAGATTACCAAACGATATTAGACGAGATATTTCAAGAGATACAGCCCCATCTGACAAAAGGAAAAGTTGCCGATTATATACCCGCTTTGGCAAAGGTCGACCCAGACCAGTTTGCCATGAGCATTACCATGTTTGACGGTTCCAGCTACCATATAGGCTGCAGCGACAAAAAGTTTTCCATACAAAGTATCTCAAAGGTGTTCACCTTTACAAAAGCCCTGAACCATTACAGCACGAAGCTGTATGAAAAAGTGGGGAGGGAACCTTCCGGGAACCCTTTTAACTCACTTGTTCAGCTTGAGTATGAAAAAGGGATACCAAGAAACCCTTTTATCAATGCAGGGGCGATCGTGGTGACAGATGCGCTTTTAAGCCAGTACAGAACCATAGATGAGACTTTTGAGAAGATAATGGGATTTATACGTGATATAAGCGACGAGCCTGAAATAGGCTTTGACAGGGAGGTCTGGTTCTCGGAGTATAAGCACGGGTTTAGGAACATGGCGTTGGCAAACCTGATGAAAAGCTTCAATAATATAGATAACAACGTGGACGACGTGGTAAAAACCTACTTTAAGCACTGCTCCATAACCATGAATACAAAAGAGCTTTCACGTGCCATGCTGTTTTTGGCAAACCACGGGACGGACCCCATAACAAACAAAGAGTTCATCACCCAAAGCCAGGCAAAAAGGATAAATGCCGTGATGCTTACCTGCGGACATTATGATGCAAGCGGTGATTTCGCGTTTCATGTGGGGCTGCCCGGGAAAAGCGGAGTAGGGGGCGGGATAGTAGCCGTGGTGCCAAAGCTGATGAGCATAGCGGTTTTCTCTCCGCGCCTTAACAGCTGGGGTAACTCGTATTGCGGGACCAAAGCCCTGGAAATGTTCACCACAAAAACGAATTTGTCGATTTTTTAAAAAAATATTCTTTTTTTATAAGATACTTTTGGTTTTTTATTATTTGATTATAATATGAAAAAAGCCCGTAAATAAAGGGCAAAATACCATGTGAAACCTGATTCAGAATTTTTTTAGCTTAAAATTTTAAATTTTAGATTATAATTCTACTACAAATAAGGGATATAAAGGAACCTTGAAAACCTAAGTGTTCATTGGCGTGAGACTAGCAGGTTTTCAAAGTTGAGTTTGTGTACTTTTTTTACAAAAGTACATTTATACTAACAAAAAAAACTTATCTTAATATTAAAGGAAGTATAAATGGTATCAAAAAAAATGATAATCGCCCTTGCGGCATTATTTTTCTCTCTTAATTTATGGGCAAGCGACGAAATGGAAGCTGCCGATAAATGTGAAGCAAAATACTCTTCTTGCCTGGAGGCTTGTGACTCGTCCGAAACAGCGGATAAAGATGCTTGTTATGATAAATGTGACGAGAACTACTCTAAATGCCTGGAAGAGATCCAATCAAACTAATAAAGTAAATAGTCGTTCCTTTAGCTCTCCTTATTTGAATTTTAAAGGAAGGTTTTAATATATTGCTTCAAATAAGTAATTTCGTATATTGTGACGATATTTTCAAAAATATCGAAGTTGAAAATAAAATATTGCCCAATCCCTATAAGAATTATCCGTTTTTGATCATTGAGAATTTTATATCGGAAGATCTGGCGAAGGATATAGTAAAAAGCACAAAAGCAAAAAGCGATATCCAAAAAGCGAAGGTAAAGACCCAGAAAGACAACGGGATAATGAACTCCTCTTTAAATGAAGAGTACAGGAAAACCAATATATATAAACTTGAAGATGAATATTTGGATATATATCATAAAAATTTTTTAAAGAACAAATCAAAAATAGAAAGATATTTTAACACGGCCTTGACCACAGGTACCGACGTTCAGGTATTGGAATATGAAAAAGGCTATTTTTATACAAAACATGCCGACGATTCAAGTGAAATGGTGGATAAGCAGGGAAATACCGTAGGTTTTGTCAATGTCGCACCCCAGAGAAAATTAACGACCGTTCTATTTTCCTCCAGCTGTGACGAGGATAAAAATGACGATTTCCACTTCAGCGGGGGAGAGCTTCTTTTTAACTACCTTTACGACAGCGAAGGCAATCAGGTAAAGGTGAAGCCCAAAGCGGGAGATATGGTGGTATTCCCCAGCAATCCATACTTTTCACACGAAGTATTAACGGTTAAATCTGGATATAGATTAACTTTGGTACAATGGTATGATGCAATTTTATTATAGAGAATAATATGGAAAAGAGATCAATATTAAATATTTTAAAGTCTAGCGGAGTTAAGGAGGAGGATATGGTCCTTTTTAACGATAAATTGAAGGATAAAAGATTCACTATCGATGATTGTGATAAGCTTTTAGTTAAACTTGGTTATGAAAAGTTATTTGTTTTGGATGACGAAAACTTTGATGAAGATTATGATAATTATGATGACTTTGAACCGATACAGCACCGAAAAAGCTTAGAAGACTAGATAAGTTTCATCTTCTTATAGTCAGTCTGCTTTATTTAGGATTATCTCAAAGCAGACACCGTTATCTTTGTTGTAAACATTTGCCTGTGCCTTGTGTTTGTCCAGGATCTGTTTTGTCATATAAAGACCTATTCCCGTTCCTTTCCCCTCAAGCTTCGTAGTGAAGTTTGCTTCGAATATGTGGTTTATGGTATCTTGTTCAATACCTCCCGCATTATCGCATATTTTCAACATCGTTTTTGAATCTTCCAGTTTCTGCACGTTGAAGTTAATGATCCTGTTCTTTATCTCTCTTTCCTCAAAGGCGTCTTTGCTGTTGCTTATGAGGTTTATTATTATGTGTTTAAATTCATTGGGTATTACCGAAACCTCGGTGTCTATATCACCTGTCAAGCTTGTTTCTATATTATGGCGGATCAGTTCGTCTTTCATAAGAAGAAGCACAGAGCTTATAAGGTTGTTCAGGGATATTTTCTTGGACTCCTGGTTCGGCCTGAAAAATGACCTGAACTCATCAAGGGTATCAAGCAGGTGCTCAACCTGTGCATCTATCTGGGATGAGACGTTTCTCAGGCTGTTAAGATCGGGTTTTTCTTTGTAGTCGAATTCCACCTCGTAATAGCCGCTTAATACCTTTATTGTATTTAAAGGACCCTTCCACTGGTGGGCTATGGCATCTATCATCTCGCCCATTGCCGCATCCATTGACTGCTTTTGCATAAGTTTGTCTTTTTTCCTAAGCTCCTTGATCTTTTTCCTGACCTCTTTGATAAGGTTGTTGTTCAGTTTTTTCAGGGCGATCTTGTCATCCATGGAGTTTATAACGACTATGAACGCTTTTTTTGAAGGGAGAAGGCTTAATGAAAATTCCAGATGGATCTTTGAGCCGTCTTTTTTCGTGCATACTTTGTGGACCTTTGAGAGTTTTCCCTCTTTTTGGGCTTTTTGAAGGTAGCTTTTTGCTATATCCTTATACTCAGGGTCGGATATATCTATGCAGTTTATCCCCAGAAGCTCCTCTTTTGAATAGCCTAAAATCTCCGAATAGGTATTGTTTATATCAAGGAAATTACCCTCAAGGTCCATAATCCCCATGCCGCTGTCAGCTTCCTCTATAAGGGTGTTTAGTTTCTTGTTCTGCTCTTTAAGGTTCGATTTGTAAATGGTGTTCTTATAAAGCAAAAAGCTCAGGACCAGGAAAGCGGACCAGACGAACACGATGAGCAGATAAAAGTTTGCGGTTTTCCCCAGTATATAGTGGTGGAGCTGTTTTACCGCAAATACCCCTTCAAGCTTCTGGGTTACGGGATTTAGTACAGGAATGAAATAATATTCGAAGTTCTTGTCGTAGATGCTTAAAGGTTTTGTTTCAAACAGTTTTTTTTCTATTTTCCCTTCCGGGAAGGAGGGATTCTTGATGAATTTTAAATGGTTCTTTTTTTCCCTGATAAGTTCCGCAACCTTTTTCTCAACATAAAATGAGGATAGGGAGGACTGGATATAGTTCTTCTTTTCGTTTTTAAATACTTTTTTATCAACAAGTTTTTTTGGGATAAGGAAATTCACGAAGTTCTTGAAGTTTTCCTGGTAGGCATTTATAAAAGCAATAGTGCTGAATGATACCTCCACGCTTCCTATATGACTTCCGTTATCCTCAAACAAGGGGAACACAAACCTGTAACCGTTGTATATCCTCCCTTCCTCAAAGCCGTCTATGGGTTTTTTGTATCTGTTGACGTATTTTACGGTTTCCCTTACGCTTGAGAGATCGTCCCCGTATTTGGAGGGCCTGTGAAATCTGAGGAAACTTCTATTGTCGGGCAGGTGGAAATGGAGCTGTTTTATATTGTAGCTGCCCAGGGAACTGTACATATCTTTTAGATGTTCGTAAAGTTTTTCCCTTATCTTTTGCTGCGTGGCAGGGTCGCTTTTATAAGCTTCTTTGAAGATCGATTTTACTTCGTCCGTGTCGATCTTCATATTGAAAATAATGGTTGAGAGCTGCTTGTATTCATTGTAAACAGCATTGTAGTTTTTTATGATCTGGTTTGTTTCAAGCTCCAGATGGGAGTTTATTTTGTGCTCTTTTTCTATCCAGATAAGAATGGTCATTACCGTACTGAAAACAATATAAAGGAGGCTGTACTTTAGTTTCATACGCAAGTTCCCGTTTTATTATCTAAAGTAATACTATAATAAAGAGTATTATTAATCACTTAAAACAGTTATTTTAATGGAACTTCAACAGTGAACTTTAACCTTTGTCTTTCTTATATCACTTGGGTTGGATCAAGGTTGCAAAACTATTTGTAAAGTTCCATGTATTCTTTTGCCGAATGCTTCCATGAATTGTCCACTTTCATATTGTGTTTTGATATTTTCACGAACTTCTTATGGTTGCCGTAAAGGGAAAGGGCTTTTGCGATCGCATGCATAAACCAGAACAGGTTGTGCTCCTCATAAGTTATACCTATACCCATATAATCTTTCATATTGTCATAATCAACATCGGTAAAGTCAACTACGCTGTCTTTAAGACCTCCCGTTTTTGCAACGATAGGGAGACATCCGTATTTCATGCAGATCATCTGGTTCAGCCCGCAAGGCTCGAAAAGTGAGGGCATCAAAAGGAAATCTGCCGCGGCGTACATCTTTCTTGAAAAGCTTTCGTCGTAGCCCACTTTGATATAAACGTTGGGATAGCTTACCGAGATATTATTGAATATGGTGTTGTAGTGGTCCTCGCCGCTTCCAAGCACAATAACGTTCGCGTCAAAATCTTTTAGCAGGTTGAAGCTTTCTATTAAAAGATCTATCCCTTTTTGATGGGTGAATCTGCCAATAAATACGAATAAAGGCTTGTCAACCTCTACAAATCCGACCTCTTTGAGGAGTTTCTTCTTGTTCGTTTTTTTATCTTCATAGTCTGAATGGCTGAAGTTTTTATATACCATCTCGTCATGTTTTGGGTTGAAGGTCTCATAGCTTACGCCGTTTAAGATACCCTGTAGTTTGTAGCTGTTTTTTCTCAGCACGTCGTCTAGGTCGTTCCCGAACAGCGGCGTTTGTATCTCGTTTGCGTAAGTAGGGCTTACGGTCGTTACCTTGTCGCTGTAGTAGATAGCAGATTTGAGGAAATTCACCTGGTCGTGGTATTCAAGTATATCAGGCTTGAAGCATACTTTCCAGTCTAGTTCCAGCTCCTCCATCAGTCCTTTTGGAAATACCCCCTGGTATGCAAGGTTGTGTATGGTCAGGATGATTTTCTGCTTCAGCTTGTATTTTGTCTTTGCAAGCAGGGCTATAAGGGAAGTCTGCCAGTCGTTAAGGTGTATCGCTTCAATATCAAGCTTCATCCTGAGCATGGTTTCTATGCAGGCGTAAGAGAAAAGCCCGAATCGGAACCCGTTATCCCCGAAATCCCCGTAGCTGTCCCGGTACAATCCTTCCCTGTCGCAGAGTATGGGGTTGTAGATGAACAGCTCCTGCTTGTTGTTTTTGTTTACGAATATATCGAACTGGTGTTTGATCCCGTTTAGTTCATATTTGAAACTAAGGTCGGCATATACGATGTTGAACTTTTCCCGATCTATGGTCCCGTAAAGGGGAAGCAGAGTATAAACTTTTGTTTTTTTTCTAAGTGCCTGCGGAAGGCTTTGTGCCACGTCTCCAAGACCACCGCTTTTTGCATAGGGGTACATCTCGCTCGTACAAAATAATATTGCCATTAACTATCCTTTAAAATTTTTGCCGCCTGTTCAGGGAGGAAAGTGTTTATAAAAACATCCCCGTCCAGTTCAAATCCGGCTGTTTTGTATAATCTGGGGAGTATCTGTATATGAAATCTGTTGGGATTTTTCTCGTTTTGGATATCCCCGTTTTTTATTATCATATTAAAAGAGAAATCCCCCAGTGCCCTGAACAGCTTTTCGTAAATATATTTTGATATTTCGCTCAGGGCATACAGGGCATCATCCTCCATAAGGTGTATGGAGCTTATCTCCTTTTTTGATATTATCATTACTTCAAAAGGGTATTTTGAAGCATAGGGGCAGTATGCAAGGAAATAATTGTTCTCTTTCAAGACACCCTCTTTAAAGTTTCTTTCGTCATATATTATATCATCAAAAAATTCCCTGTCGTGCTCTTTTTTGTGCATTTTGCATCTTTGCAGCAGGTCTTTTTCTTTCCCTGGTAAAAAAGGCATGGCTATAAGCTGTGAATGGGAGTGGGGCTGGGATGCTCCCGCGTCTATGCCGTGGTTTTTAAATACGCTGAAATATTTAAGTCTTGTATCTTTTTTCAGATCAAGGAGTCTTAATTTTACGATGGTGTAATAGTTATAGAACTCATCCACATTAAAATCGAATATTCTCTTTTCATGGCATGGAGTCTCTATGATAACCTCATGTGCCCCGAAGCCGCTTTTTTTCTCGAAATTCCCCTCTTTTAAAGAGACGATTTCCTCATGTATGCCAAGAGCGTTGTAAAGGTTCGGCACTATCCTGCAGTTCCAGCCGCCGTTCTCGTCTTTGATACGCAGAAGCTCATTTGGGGTCAGTTTTTCATTGCCTACGCAAAAAGGGCATTCAGAGTTTTGGGTATTTATATCGTTTATTTGCAGTTTCATGGGCTTTTTTGCCCTGTTTGGGGCAAACAGGACCCACTGCTGTATCAATTTGTTGTATCTAAATTCAGACAAACTTTTTTCTCCTGTATTATACATACCAGTTCTTTAGCTCTATATCGTCGATCTTGATATAAAAATCGCTGTATATAGGGAACGACTGTATGTTCTTATCCTCTAGTTTAACCTCAAAAGAGAATTTTATCTTATCTTCAAAGCGTATAATATCTTTTGGGAGCTTAAGTTCTATACTGTCCGGGGAGGAAAGGTATCTTATATTTTCCGGTTCGCTTTTATAAGGGTTCAGTTCAAAGCTTGTATCGTTCAGGTGCAGCACCAAAGTGTGGGTGTGCAGGTTCTTTCCCTCAAAGAAGAACGACAGGCTGGAGCTGTCGTATCCGTAAAGAACCTTTGTAATAACGTTTTTTGATCCGTCCATTACGCTGAACTCTTTTGTGATATCGATAATACCGCAGTCCAGCCACTCGAAATAGTTGCTTTTTGAACCATCGATCTTCGCGTTTATAAAGCTTTTTGGAGGGGTGTGGAACCTCTGCCCCTTATGTTCTTTTATTATAGGTTTAAGTATCTTTGCAGGGATATCCATATTCATATAGTTGTATATGTTTATGAGGTGTTTCCTGAAAAGTTCGTCAAACTCGTGTGCCAAAACCGTATAGTGGTCATCCCCGTACCACCAGAACCAGTCGCTTCCCAAAGCTATCATAAACTCTTTTTCTATCAGGTTTACAACCTCTGCGTTCAGGTGCTCTTTCTGAGTATCGAAATCTTTTTTCGCAAGGTCCAGAAGCTCCCAGGCCTTGTTCTTCTCCTCACTTCCTATCCAGATGTCAAAATTGCCGTTTATCCAGCTTCCGCTTGAAAGATGATCGATCTTCACGTGTTCAATTTTTGTATCGTCAGCGACCTGATCCATGGTTATGCACTCTATCCAGGGATTTTGCCCAAATGCAGTATAAAGTTCATCGAAAAAATCCTGTGCATTGTTAGGGAAAAATTCCCAGGCATTTTCTCCGTCAAGTATTACGTTGACCAAGGGGGAAAAACTGCACACATCATAGATATGTTTCAGGTGCTTTACAAATTCCGCTGCCGCTTTTTTGGGCTCTTTCTGGCTGTATTCAAAACCTATGGCGTCGCTTAGGTAATGATCCCTGAATCTTACATCTATGGATTGAGCGTTTATATCAAGTCTGTAGTTCTTGTAGATGTTCTTTTTATCCCTGCTGTGAAGTGTCTTAAATAGTATCTCCTCGTCTGTGCAGAACCATTTTAGGCCGTTTTCCAGGAACAGTTTTGCGGTTTTGAAACTTACCGAACCTTCCGCAGGCCAGAACCCCGCGGGCTTTTTGTGGAAAATACCTTCGAAATATTCTATGGCGCTTTTTGTGTTCCTTATCCCGAACTCTTCGAAAGATCCTTTAACAAGCGGCATCGTTACGTCCCCTTTTGCCTCTTTTGCACTGTTGATATCCAAAAGAAGAGGGGTGATTGGATGGTAATACGGCGTGGTGCAAAGGGTGATCTTCCCTTCATTTGAGAGTTTTTCATAATATGTAAGGATCGTGGGGAGGAACTCTATGAGGGTTTCTATAAGCTGCAGTTTTTCTTCATGGCTGTAGTAGTGCTTCTTATCCAAAAGATCTTTTACGGTTCGGTTGTTTTTCCGCAAAAAGTTCCCGCACCAGGCAAGGAGAAACAGAACTTCTGCATCAAGTATCTCCTGGGTGTCAAAGTTTTTTATGGTGTTGTTTGTCTTGTATTTCAAGTAAAGTTCATAATACCTTTCAAGGGGCTTTATCATGTTCTTTTCATTTGAAAGGAAAAGGTAGTTCTCCAAAACCGAAATATCTTCACTTGTCAGGGCATTGGCGTGTTTTTTTATGGTTTCCAGAAGCTTGTCGTTGGCACTGTTGTTGATATATGCTTTCAGCTGGTATATAAGCGAGGGGACAAGGTTGAACGTAGCCTTGATATTTTTATGTTTCTCACTGTACCAGGGAATATCGTAATAATCCTTTGTGGCATGGAGAAACACCCAGGGCATCACGGTGACGGCGTCTTTGTCGTCTTTGTAGTAGGGCTGGTGCATATGCCATAAGATATTCAGTTTTAGTGTTTTAGGAACTTTATTCATAAGCTTAATTATAATATATTTTCATTTCAATTCGATTACATATCAAGAAAATATTTCAAATTGC
The DNA here is from genome assembly GCA_963677515.1 of Arcobacteraceae bacterium. GTDB lineage: Bacteria > Campylobacterota > Campylobacteria > Campylobacterales > Arcobacteraceae > JAIOSF01. The sequence goes on from OY781963.1 coordinate 480,327, forward strand.
ACTTTGCAATTTTTTCTGCCGCTCCTTAAAATCTTTGATAATCTATATCTATAAAATCAAAGGACATCCTATGAAAACCATATCTCAGCTTGAAAACTATGATAAACCCAGGGAAAAACTGCTCTTAAAAGGGGTAAAAGCCTTAAAGGACTACGAGCTTACTGCTGTACTTCTCGGCAGTGGAATAAAAGGGAAAGATGTTTTCAGCCTCTCAAAAGAGATCGTCAAGCTTTTTGAAAATGAATTTGAGTCGTTGAGCTTTGAAAAGCTCACTTCTATCCACGGTCTTGGAAGTGCAAAAGCGGCCCAGATAGTATCTGCCATAGAGCTTTCCAGAAGATATCTTATCAAATCAAATAAAAAGATCAGCAATGCTTCGGAGGTATATGAAGAGCTAAAGCCGTATAAAGATAAAAAACAGGAATATTTCCTGTGCCTTTACCTCGACGGGGCAAATCATCTTTGCGATATGCAGGTGATAACCATAGGCACGCTGAATCAAAGCCTGGTACACCCAAGGGAAGTATTCGCCCCTGCCGTTGAAAAAAGGTGTGCAAGTATTATAGTTGCCCATAATCACCCAAGCGGGATATTGTCTCCAAGCCCTGAAGATATGGAAGTAACCAAAAGGCTTAAAGAGTCAGGCAGACTTCTGGGGATAGAACTGCTTGATCATGTGATCTTTACCCGTGATGATTTTATAAGTTTAAGGGATGAGAACCGTATGTAAATGATAATAGTTTATCATTTATAGGTTCGATGTAATCCCGCAAGTATGAGGAAAAACCGTAGTCGATGTGCAAACCTGCACCGACGGAGGCAATATTGTAATAGTATATAAATATTAAAATATATATACATTTATAAGCTACATAGCTAAATTGTTATAGTAAAATATATACTTTAAAAATACAAAAGGTTTTTCAAAATATATGGGTGAAGAGAATAAAAAGAGATTAGAACAACAGCTTTGGAATATAGCAAATACCCTGCGCGGCAAGATGGGGGCAGATGAATTCAGGGATTATATTCTTGGCTTTATATTTTATAAATATCTTTCAGAAAAGATGGAAGAGTATGCAAATAAAGAATTAAAGAGTGACGGCTTAACCTATATCTCTTTATATGAAAGTAATAAAGAACATAAAGAGATACTTGAAGCGCTCAAAGAAGATGCTATAGAAAATATCGGTTATTTCTTAAAGCCTAATGATCTTTTTAGTGCCATTGCAAAAAAAGGGAATAAAGAAGAAGATAATTTTATCCTTGAAGATCTAACCAGGATTTTGCGAAATATCGAGCAAAGTACTATGGGGCATGAGAGCGAGGATGATTTTGAGCATCTTTTTGAAGACCTTGACCTTACCTCTACAAAACTTGGACGAACTGAAGATGCAAAAAATAAACTTATAGCAAAAGTACTTTTTCACTTAGATAATATAGACTTTGAGCTAAAAAACCACGACAGGGATATATTGGGTGATGCCTATGAGTATCTTATTGGCCAGTTCGCTGCGGGTGCAGGGAAAAAAGCGGGTGAATTTTATACTCCTCCACAAGTATCAAAGATACTTGCACAAATAGTTACGACCGATAAAGAAAGACTAAAAAGCGTATATGACCCCACATGTGGATCAGGATCGCTTCTTTTACGTGTAGCAAAAGAGGTAAAAGATGTAGCAAATTTTTACGGTCAGGAGCTAAACAGGACTACTTATAACCTTGCGCGTATGAATATGATCATGCACGATGTACACTACAGGAAATTTGATATAAAGCAGGAAGATACCCTGGAGCATCCACAGCATATGGGTATGAAATTTGAGGCAATAATAGCTAACCCACCATTTTCTGCACATTGGTCTGCAAATGCTATACATCTAACAGATGATAGGTTTAGCCAGTACGGAAAGCTAGCCCCTAAGACAAAAGCGGACTTTGCTTTTGTACAACATATGATATATCATCTTGACGATCACGGTACCATGGCTATAGTACTTCCTCACGGGGTATTATTCAGGGGAGCCGCGGAAGGTCATATAAGAGAGTATCTTATAAAAGAGAAAAACTATCTTGATGCGGTTATCGGACTGCCTGCAAATATCTTTTACGGTACATCTATACCTACTTGTATCCTGGTATTTAAAAAGTGCAGGGAGTCAAGTGACGATATACTTTTTATAGATGCAAGCGGAAAAGAGCATTTTGAAAAAGCGAAAAACCAAAACTATCTTAGGGATGAAGATATTAAAAAAATCATCACAACTTATAGGCAAAGGCTAGAGGAGGATAAGTACTCCCATAAAGCCAGCCTGCAAGAGATAGAGGAAAATGGCTATAACCTAAATATCCCAAGATATGTAGATACCTTTGAAGAGGAAGAGTTTATAGATTTAGACAGCGTATCAAAAAAGCTAAAAGCTTTAGAACTTGATACAAAAGAAACGGATAAAGTTATTGGTAGTTTTTGTGATGAATTGGGTATCGAGAAACCATTTTAGGAGATAATTATGAGTAATGAAATTTTAGATTTAACAGCATTAAAAAAAGCGGTAGTATCTTTTAGAAAAGCATTGGATGAATATGAAAAAGATAAAACCAATGAGTTTGTTAGAGATTCATCTATTCAAAGATTTGAATACTGTTATGATTTATCTTCAAAAATGATAAAACGACATTTAAAAAATATCGCGGAAAACCCCGGTGAGATAGATCAAATGAGTTTTCAAAGTATTATTAGAGAAGCTTTTACAAAAGGTATACTAAAAAACAGTTGGGACAAATGGTCTGAGTATAGAGAAGATAGAAATGCTACTTCGCACGGATATGATGAAGAACTAGCTATAAGTATAGTATCACAACTAGAAGAACCATATCAAGAGATCTTATTTTTGCTTGAGAGATTGAAAGATATTTATGAAGCTTAATTTTGATATCTCTTCAATTGAATATAATATAATCCACTCTATTTTAGTAGAGTATCTTAATGATGAATATAAAGTATGGGTATTTGGAAGCAGGGCAAAGAACCAGGCTAAATACAACTCAGACCTGGACTTGGCACTAGAGTATAAAACAAAAATAGACCATAAAATATTAAGAAGACTAAAAATAGAATTTGAGGAATCAAAACTTGCTTATAAAGTAGATATACTAGATATAAACTCTATAAGTGATGAGTTTAAAAAAATTATAAAAAAAGATATGGTTTTATTTCCTTTAAAATTTTTAGAAAAAACTCCTAAATTACGATTTAAAGAGTTTAGAGGAGAATGGGAAGAGAAGTCTTTAGGAAAAATACTAACTTTTAAAAATGGAATAAATGCAGATAAAGAACAATATGGTAAAGGTTATAAATTTATTAATGTACTTGATATTATAAACAATACTGTAATAAGACATGATGATATTATAGGGTTCGTTAATGTAACAAAAGAAGTTTTTGAAAAAAACAAAGTCGAATATGGTGATATATTATTTCAAAGAAGTTCGGAAATTAGAGAAGAAGCTGGACAGTCAAATGTTTATTTAGATAAAAACACTCCTGCTACTTTTGGTGGATTTGTAATAAGAGGACAAAAGTTAATTGATTATGTTCCTGAATTTATGAACTATATGCTTAAAACTTCCCATTCAAGAAAAGAGATAACACAAAAGAGTAATGGTAGTACTAGATATAATGTAGGACAAGATACTTTATCAAAAGTAAATGTTTTTATACCTAAATTAAATGAGCAAGAAAAAATAGCTTCTTTTTTAACTTCTATTGATACAAAGATAGAACAACTTGCAAAAAAAGATGAACTTTTACAACAATATAAAAAAGGTCTAATGCAAAAGATATTTTCTGGGGAAATTAGATTTACAAGTGATAATGGAAAAGAGTTTCTAAAATGGGAAGAGAAAAGAATATCTGATATATTTGAAGTAACAAGAGGTTATGTATTAGCAGTTAATAAAATGTCGGAAATTAAAACTAATGAATATAAATATCCTGTTTATTCATCGCAAACAAAAAATAAAGGGCTTACAGGATATTTCAATGAGTACCTTTATGAAAATAGTATTACTTGGACTACTGATGGAGCTAATGCAGGTGAAGTAAATTTTAGAAAAGGTAAATTTTATTGTACAAATGTTTGTGGGGTATTAAAAAGTGATAAAGGTTATGCTAATGAGTGTATAGCTCAAATACTAAATTCTGTATCTAAAAGATATGTTTCTTATGTAGGTAATCCAAAATTAATGAATAATACAATGAGTAGTATTAAAATTAAAATACCTTCATCCATAGAAGAACAAAATAAAATAGCAGATTTCTTATCCTCTATAGATCAGAAAATAGAGCAAAATAAAAAAGCTTTTGAAGAAACAGAAGAGTTTAAAAAAGCACTTTTACAGCAGATGTTTGTGTAAGAAAGGTATTTATGAATATTTTAAAAAAAATATTTGGAAGAAAAGAGCAAAATAAACCCTTATTAATAGATCCAAAGTCAATTGTAGAATATTATTATAATACTATACTTGAAAGTTCTCTACAAGGTTTAAAGTTTAATGTAAAAGAGGGAAAAATAGATAAAAATAGACTTTCCAAAGTAAATATCTTTTTCATCAAGCATAGAGAAAAAGATACTAAACAGTACAGTGATAACTTACAGTATATGGAAAATCATATACGTAAAATAGAACCTAAAGATTTTAAAAAGTACAAGATAGCTTACTTCCCTTTTATTTTCAAATTTTTACAGTACTCTTCTACTGGTAGGGAGGATAAATATTTTACTGCTCCTATATATTTTACATTTGACTTGGATAATAATGCTTTGAATATAGTAGATGATCTGGTTTCTATATCTTTGGATGCAGGTCTTGAAGATGAAGTATTTAAAGGTGCAAATATTGTATTTAACAATTTATTTGCATCTAAAGCAATCAGTAGTATTTATAATGAAGAGTTAGAAATATTTAAAGAAAAGATCGAGGATGAAGAGTTTAATAATAAATATCCGATTAAAGATTTTGGATATTTTAAGAGTTTTTTACTTGATTATTTAGATAGTTCTATAGGAAATGTAAAAATAGATGTTAATGACTCATATAGTGTGATTATAGAAAAATTACACAGTAGCATTAAAAACTTTGCAGGCGGTTTTGACAAAATATTGGATTTGGAATATAAAAGTGCAATTGCATTAATAGATAGTGAAGAACTGCTTGAATCAGATTTGATGTATAAGGGGATTATCAGTGCTTATAAAAATAGTATTATTCCTTTTGTAAATGATGATAAAACTTCTAAAAATAAAATAAATAAAATCTTCTATAAACATTCAAATAAACTTATAGATAAAAATGATGCTTTTATAAAAAGTGATGATACAAATACTCTTGATTTAAGTCTTGAAAATGTTATAAAACTTCAAATGGAACATTTAGGTTCTTTTAGTTCAGAATTTGCATTAACCGTATCCCAAAGGCTCTCTCTTTGTGCTGCGAATTCTGCAATGGATGTAGTACCGGTAAATGGACCTCCAGGTACCGGTAAAACGGCTTTACTAAGAGCTGTATTTTCAAACTATTTAGTTAAAAAAGGATTTGCTGCTTATAAAAGTTATATAGTAAATAAGCATAACCCTTTTGAACTAATTGATACAGGTAAACCTATACTTGGTACATCAAGTGTAAAGCAAGCAATCAATAATATCATATCGGGCATTTCTGAAGGTTTTATGGAAGCTTCAAAACAGGGTCTAAAATATGAAAGGTGGCTTGACCTTTCCAATAGTCACTATAATGATATTGATTTGATACAGGATCATGCAGTTGTTCCCCAGATAAGAAATAGCGAGGAGAAGTATGAAAATGATATATTATTTACCGGCTTGGATTCTGTTTTTGAATACATAGAAAATCTAAACGGCAAGAATTTAAAAACTTCTTATTTAAATAAGTTTAATAAGACATATTCTCTTGATTATAAAGAATTAGGCGAATGTATTGAGTATATTCATAAAAAAATGGAGAGTCTAAAAATTAGCATTATTAAAGATGTGACTTCAATAGATGTTTTTAATTTAAATGAAAAAGAAGTCTTTGAGAGACTAGAAAGACTGGATAAAAATGACAGGTTTGAGCTTTTTTTTACAAGTTTACATTTACTTGAATCATTTTTTATTTTAAATATATTAAAGTTGAATAAACAAAGTTTGGATGTAAGTGGTGTTTCTTGTAGTTGTCCCATTTGTGACCAAGAACTGGATATTGAAAATAAAATAGTTTGTAAAAATTGTGGCTTTGAATTAATAAAAGATGAGAATTATAAAAATTTAAAGCCTGAGATCGGAAATAAAGACTTGGGATTGCTCCTTAAAGACTCTTTTATGATTGAAGACAAAAGATATGGAATAAGATTTAATCCAAAAACTAAAAAACACAATGTAAAAGAACTTAATAACAAAGCAGTAGATTTGAATAAATTGTATATAGTATCTCCTTTGTTTCCTATGTTGAGTGTAACTATGCATTCGTTATTTGGTGCTTTTAAGATTAAAAATGATGATAAATATATAATTGAAAAAGATTTTTTTGACCTTGTTTTGACGGATGAATCAGGAATGATCCTTGCTCCTATTGCTTTGCCTGTATTTTATGTTGCCAAGAAGATGATAGTAGTAGGTGATGAAAAACAGATAGAACCTATATATCCGTTTGATAAGGTTATAGATAAAAGTATATTTGGCAGATTAAAAACAAAAATCAATTACGCACAGTTTTTTAATGATTATTCCATTTTAAATTTAAATTTTATAAAACTTATTAACAGGTCAACTTATTTTAATTCTTTTGAGATGAAAGATCATGAGGAAAATTCACTTTGGTTGAAAGAGCATTTTAGATGTAAAGATGAGATAATTGAGTATTGTAATAAGATAATTTACGGGGGTATACTAATACCTAAAGTAAGGGAGTTCAATAAATATTTATTTCTAGATGATGTCAAAGAAGGATATCCTGCAATAAAAATATTCAATTTTGAATCTGAAGTCTATAAAAATCGTTCTGAGCTTGAAGCATTGGCTATTGCCGATTATTTATTACATAATATTGAAGAGTTGACAGAAGTATATAATCAATTTAAATATAAAACAAAAAAAGCTGAAGAAGTACATGAGAATATACCGGCAGATGAGTTTTATAAAAAAATTGGTATTGTTACACCTTTTAATAATCAAAAATCATTAATTGCTAAAACTTTACCTAAAGAGTTCAATTTAAAGAAAATATTAATAGGTACAGTTCATGCTTTTCAAGGAAGTGAAAAAGAGATTATTATTTTCTCTCCTGTAATTGATAAAGATTGTAATTATGAACATTTTACTAATAAAGATAACGGTAATATGATGAATGTTGCTGTATCCAGGGCAAAAAGCGCTTTTTGGGTATTTGGTAGTACTGAAGGGATGAAAAAAGCAGGAAATTATACAGAAGTTTTAGCAAAATATATTGATGAGAAAGAAGATTATGAGTTTGCTGATAAGTCGCAAATTATCAATAATACTTCTTCAAAAATTCAAAAACATGACAGTTTAAAATGTCCATTGTGCCAAGAGTCATTGATAGAAGTGGGAAAGGTATTTAAATGTTCTACTCAAAAGTTTACTAATGGAATACAAAGTGGTTGTAGGTTTACTATATTTAAAAATAATAATCTTTTAGGAAGAGAACTAAATATAAATGATATAGTAGAATTATTAGATAATAAAAGTACAAAAATAGATAATATCTTATTATCACTTGATTTAAATAGTAATAATTTTTTAAAAATTTTTAAAGAGAATAAAACTTTAGAAGAAAATTTAGAAAAAATAAAAGAAACTCAAAAAACTTTCAGAAAAAATGATAAATATATTTATAAAAACTTTAGAGGTAAAGATTTAACTCTAGAAGAGGCTGAAAAAATATTAAATGGAGACACAATAAAAGTTAAAAGAGTATCTAAAGCAGGTAAAGAATATGAAATAAATGTTTCATCAAATGGTGATGGAATTTTATCAGCAAGTTTTTAATATGGGTATATAAAAAGATGACAAAAACAAAATATTTACTTTATGCTTTTAAACAATATGAAAATGATAAATATATCTATTGGTATGAAGCAGATAGTAAATATTTTAGACAAACAAAAACACCCAAACATATACTTGATAAAAATGAGAATGAAGTAGATGATTTAGAAGCGAACACTATCCTAGAAAATCCTTGGCTCGAATGGGCTTCAAATGATATACAAAAAATTATTACAAAAGATGGAGTATGTATAAACTACCTAAAATCTACGGATGATGTGTATATTACGAAGCAGGAGGATCTAAAGCTTTTAGAGGTTTATAGCTATCTTGTGGAAAATTTTGATATATCCAAATCTTTTGGTATGGATACTATAAGAAAATGGCATAAAATGATATTTAAGAGTATATATCCTTTTGCCGGAGAACTTAGAACTGTTAGTATGAGCAAAGGCAGTGGATCTGAAGCTTGGGAGTGGAGGCTTGATTTTTTAAGAGGATTACCTGACTTTGATAAATTTTTAAAAGAAGTAAGTTTAAAAGAGTATGAAGATATAGATAATATCATTGATGATCTATCAAAACTCATCAGTGATTTTTTATTTATACATCCATTTAGAGAGGGTAACGGCAGGCTTAGCAGGTTGATATGTGATATAATACTTGCCAAAAACGGTTTGCCTATGATAGGATTAAAGTTAAAAAGTAGTGACAACTATATACAAAGAGTACATGCAGGTTACGAATGTGATTATGAACCTATGAAAGAGTTGTTAAAGTTAAAAATTGAAGAGGAGATTATGAGTGAATAAGTTTATAATGGTCATTCAGTTCTTTTTTAGTGATCTTGGAGCCTTCGACTTTTGCAGAACTATAAACAGAGTTTACAATCATCTTCTTTTTTTTAGAAGTAGAAGAGAAATATTTGTTAGTGTTTGCAATTGTTTTTTTCATAAAATAAATCCTCTAAAATATGACACATCCTGCCTATCTTTCGAAGCTTCCCTTGGAATCTTATCAGCAGGTGGGAACTTTTGTGAACGTATTATATCCTATAATAGGATAATTTTCAAGGGTTTTCCCTTGATTGCTAAGTTGAAATAATTAATAAGGATTAAAAAGTAAGTTACAATGAGCATACAATCTGAAGCAATACTGGAAGAGAACTTTATCAAGCAACTTGTATCTTTAAAGTATGAAAGAATCAATATTAAAGATGACAAGGCACTGGAAGCAAACCTTAAAGCCCAGCTTGAAAAGCATAATAAAACTATATTCAGTGATAGTGAATTTAATAAAATATTAAACCATCTATCAAAGGGAAGTGTATTTGAAAAGGCTCATATCTTAAGGGATAAATTCGTACTTTTAAAAGATGACGGTACAAAAGAGTATATAGAGTTTTTAGACAGCGAACACTGGTGCCAAAATCTTTTCCAGGTAACAAACCAGATAAGCGTAGAGGGAACCTATAAAAACAGATACGATGTGACGATACTTATCAACGGTTTTCCGTTGGTGCAGTGTGAGCTTAAAAGAAAAGGCTTGGAACTAAAAGAGGCATTTAACCAGATAAACAGATACCAAAAACACTCTTATGGCTCAAATAACGCACTGTTTCATTATGTGCAAGTTTTTATCATAAGCAACGGTGTAAATACGAAATATTACGCAAACAATAAAAAGCAGACTTTTAAGCAGACATTTTTCTGGGCTAATAAAGAGAATAAAAATATCACAAATCTTGAAGTGTTCACTTCCTCATTTTTAGAAAGATGCCATATCTCCAAAATGATATGCAAATATATCGTGCTGAACCAGACAGATAAGATCCTGATGGTACTAAGACCGTACCAGTTCTATGCGGTAGAAGCTATTATCGATAAGGTTACGACTTCCGATAAGAACGGCTATATCTGGCATACCACGGGAAGCGGTAAAACCCTTACATCTTTTAAAACAGCACAGGTGCTTATGAAGCTTCCAAAAGTGGATAAAGTGGTGTTCGTCGTTGATAGGAAAGATCTGGACTTCCAGACCACAAAAGAGTTTAACAGCTTCAGTGAAGGAAGCGTTGACGGTACTGATGATACAAAAGCTTTGGTAAAACAGTTTGCCGATGATACCAAGCTTATAGTAACAACCATACAAAAACTAAACACTGCAATAAAGAAAAAACAATATATAAAAACCATGGAGAGATTAAAAGATAAGCATATAGTATTTATCTTTGATGAGTGTCATAGAAGCCAGTTCGGGGAAACGCATCTGAATATAAATAAGTTTTTCCATAAGAATCAGATGATAGGATTTACTGGAACTCCTATATTTGAAGAGAATGCTATAGCAAATAAACTTGGCAAGCGCGGTACGGGAGACCTGTTTGGGGAACAGCTGCATAGATACGTGATAACAGATGCTATAAACGATGAAAATGTACTAAAGTTTTCTGTTGAGTATGTGGGAAGGTACAAAGAGAAAAAAGACAGTGCCACTTATATAGATATGGAAGTTGAAGATATCGATAGAAAAGAGCTGCTTGAAAGCGGGGACAGGGTTGGAAAGATAGTTGACTATATCATAGCAAACCACTACAGGAAAACCCACTCCAAAACATTTACCGCCATGATGTGTGTAAGCAGTGTAGAGATGTTGATAAAGTACTATGAAACTTTTAAGAAAAAAGAGCACGGACTAAAGATTGCAACTATCTTCAGTTACAGTGCAAATGAAGATGATAAAGATGCAGACGGGCTATATGAAAGCGACGGGGCTTATATCGATGAAAAACATATAAATCGGCATTCCCGAGAAAAGCTTGACGAGTATATAAAAGACTACAATAAAACTTTTGGCTCAAAACACAGTACGAAAGACTCTAAAAGCTTCTATAACTACTATAACGATATATCTAAAAGGGTAAAAAGGGGCGAGGTAGATTTACTATTGGTGATAAATATGTTCTTGACGGGATTTGATTCCAAAAGATTAAATACATTGTATGTGGATAAAAGCCTGAAATACCACGGGCTTATACAGGCATTTTCAAGAACCAACAGGATTCTTGATGATAGAAAATCCCAAGGGAATATTATCTGCTTTAGAAACCTGAAAAAAGCAACCGATGATGCCATAGCAATGTTCTCAAAAGAGAATGCAAAAGATGTGATACTTGTAGAGCCTTATGAAGAGTACGTAAAAAGATTCAATGAAGCATATATAAAACTACTTCTTATAACTCCAAGTGTAAGTAGTGTAGATGAACTAAGAAGTGAAGATGATAAGCTGGAGTTTATTAAAGCGTTCAGGGAGTTAATGAGGCTTTTAAATACCCTAAAAGGTTTTAGTGATTTTAAATGGTCTGACCTTTCAATGAGTGAGCAGCTCTTTGAAGAGTATAAGTCAAAATACCTAGATATGTACGACAGGATAAAAGCAAACAAAAGTGAAGAAGTAGAAAAAGTATCTATCTTGGAAGATGTGGACTTTGAGCTGGAACTTATCCATAAAGATGAGATAAACGTGGCATATATTTTAAAACTATTGGCACGATATAAAGATGCAAGTGAAGATGAACAAAAGAAACAAAAAGAGAATATCTCAAATATCTTGAGTAACAACCCTCAGCTTAGAAGCAAAAAAGAGCTTATCGAGAAGTTTATCAATGAAAATCTTATGTATATAGATGAAGATAATATAGAAGAAGAATTTGATAAATATTGGGAAGCGGAAAAAGATAAAGCTTACGAAGAACTTTGCAATGAAGAGAATCTTGATTGTAAAGAGGTAAGAAAAGTAGTTGATAAATATATTTATGAGCAAAGAAAACCTATGAGTGAAGATATAAGTAAAACTCTAAAAGGTAACTATACATATCTAAAAAGAAGAAAAGTGATACCAAAAGTTTTGGAAAGAATAGTAGGCTTTGTAGAAAAGTTCTATGACGGTCTTGGTACTTCAAGTAATGATGAGATTGAGTATACCAATAATGTTGATTATGCAGTTTCTAGTGAGATCTTAATTGCTGCGGAGCCAAAGCCCTCTTACGGAGAGTAGATAAAAGCAGCACCTAAAAAGGTACTACTCTTTTATCCATTTTTCTATCTTGTCCTGGTACTGCCAGAATATCTTGGCAGCGCTTTTCTCATCTTCAGCCTGGACATAGATATTTAAAAAATCGCTGTGTTCATCCGGAACCATAAGGATCCATTCATCCTCGCTTATCCATGTTTTTATACCGTCTGTTGAGTCTGTCTGCTTGTCTTTGCCGTCTTCAAGGAATTTTCTCATCATTTTACCTTTGTATTGGCTGGGGCATGCTACGTTTTCACCTTTGAATATGAACTTGGGAAGCGATTTTATGATCGAGGATAGGGTTCTTCCCGATTTCTTGATAAGTTCAAGTATCTTGAAGCTTGCATATACCGAGTCGCTGTTTAGCCCGAACTCCGTAAAGGCAAAATGTCCGTCCGTCGATGCTATAAGGTAATACTGGTTAACTTTGTCCGCTTTAAGGTCTGAAAGTTTCCCTCTTACTATTTTTATGTTTTTATACTCGATGGCATCAGGAGCCCAGGCAGGAAGGAATACTTTCAGCTTTTCCGTTGTGGTCCTGTCTATAAGCTCGAGAACAGCCAGAAGAGCGATATAGTCGTATACGAGTTTTCCGTTGTTGTCTATAAGCTGCAGTTTCTGTCCGTTTGGATAGATCAAAAATCCGCAGTCAAGGTTCATCGCTTTTACGATATTGCCCATGTTCTCCTGGGATTTTGTGATGTTCTGGTAAAGTTTTGAGAGTGATTTATCGTCTTTGTATGCGTTAAGGACGATATTTTCTATCCCAAGCTCGTTCATGATCTTCGGGTAGATGTCGGAAGTTGATCCGAACATTATATCAGCCGCCACCCTTATCTCATTGTCTTTGAAAACAGAAGTATCTATGGTGCCTACAAGGGCATCGATATATTTTCTTTTTATATCGCTCTCTTCGTATATCTCACCGATTGCGTTTTGGTTCACCCTTCTGAAGTTTTCCCTGAAGAAGATCCTTTCGATCGATTTTGCGACTTTTGAATCTATCACCATACCTTCACTTGTAAAAAGCACTATTTCTGTATTTGTAGGATCTATCACGCTTTGCCTGAAGTGAATCCCGGCGCTCATCTCTTCATTGTTTGCAAGGCAGTGCCTCATAACATTTGAAGGTGCGTTAAAGAGGTCGATCACGTCAATACCCGTTGCCAGCATACCTGAAAGGAAAGCCCTTTTTAACATTCTTGAGCTTTTGTGGTAGTCCCTGGAGATATATACCTTGCTTCCCTCAGGGAGGATCGAACCGAAAGATTCGGCAAGTTTCGTGCTCATCTCAACGGATAGCTCGATATTGGTTCTCCCTACTACTTTTCCGTTCTCGAAGATAGAGGATTTGTATTTCGTACCCCAGATCACATTGTTGCTGACCACGGAGTTTGCATCTATTATTTTCTCCGGCCACATCATAATATCTTTTTCGAAAGAAACCTTTTTGCCGATCTCGCATTTTTCCGCTATGATCACACCCAGGTTTGCTTTCACTTCATCTTTGATGATATTGTCGTTGCAGATGATAGCATTGTTTATTTTGGCCTTTGAGCCTATGCTTACATCATCCCACAAGACCGAGTTCGTGACCTCGGCGTGTTTTTTCACCTTTGTATTTGCTCCAAGACAGCTGTCCGTCAGGGTCACCCCCTCAGATATCTTAACCCCTTTTTCCAGAACTACAGTACCGTTAAGCCTGATCTTTTCAGGAAGTTTCACACTTTTATCCATATAAACCGTAGCGTTGTCGATGGTTTGTTTCTCCCCTTTGAAAGGAAGCACTATCTCACCTTTGAAGATATCCTGGTAAACCTCCCTGTAACTTTGGGGATTACCCACGTCTCTCCAATACCCCTCGATGCTGCAGCCCCAAAGGGGGATATTGTTCTGCATCAGGGCAGGGAATAGGTCTTTCGCGAAGTCGAAGTTCTCTCCGTGGGGGATATATTCCAAGATCTCAGGCTCGATTATATAGATCCCCGTATTGATGGTATCGCTGAAGACCTCTCCCCAGCTCGGCTTTTCGAGGAACTTTTCTATCCTGTCCTCTTTGTTCGCGATCACCACTCCGAACTGAAGCGGGTTTTCAACCCTTGTCAGGGTGATGGTCAGTTTTGATTCTTTCTTTTTATGGAATTTCTCTATTTTCTTAAAATCAAAATTGGTTACAAGATCGCCGCTTACGATAATAAAAGTATCATCCAAAAATTCCCTTGCAAAAGCAACGGCCCCGGCAGTCCCGTAATCGTCATCGGGCTGTACGTAGGTGATCTTTACACCAAGCTCGCTGCCGTCTTTAAAATGCTCTTTGATGATCTCGGGTTTGAAGTATAATAATACCGCCATCTCTTTAATACCCAGTTCATCTCTTAGTTTGATGATGATGTGCTCCATCATGGGTCTGTTTAAAATAGGTAACATTGGTTTTGGAAGTGAATTTGTAAGTGGCTGTATCCTTGTACCGAAACCACCTGCTAAGATAATCGCTTTCATTTCTTTCCTTATAAAAAATTAATGGGATTATATTATATACTTTTTCGGAGACATTTAGGTTACATCAGGTAATAAATTTAAAAGAAAAGTTCACAAAATCCACAGCTTTCTATGGATTTTGTATAAAATTAGTCTATTTTCCACTCTTTGCAGATGCTTAGAAGCTGCCTGTTCTTTTGAAACAGGGTGTGCATCTGTCTTAGGATGTTTTTGAGAATGATGACGGTATCGTCCACGTAAGGCCCTTTATTCAGCATTACGCAGTCCGCCCTTTGGGCAGATGCGGCGTCTGTGACCTCCGCCCGGCTTGGAAGGTTGTTTTTCATCTTCCCTTCAAGTATCTGGGTTGCATATATCACCGGGACATGGGCAGCTTCACAGATACCGAATATCTCTTCCTGTATATAAGGGAGGTTGTCAAAGCCCACCTCTATTGCCAGGTCACCCCTTGCTATCATAAGGGCGAACTTTTCCCATTGGATCAGCCTTTCCAGGATGCTCGGGAGATTTCTAAGGGCCGTTTTGGTCTCTATCTTCGGGGCGATAGCCGTAGAGGTTTTCCCTTTTTTTCTGAGCATCTCCTGAAGCATCTGTATATCATCACTTGTCTGTGCAAATGACAAACCTATGATATCCGCAAAATCCGCTATATCCTCAAAGTTCTTTTTATCGGTGTCGGTGATCGCATCGATCATAAGGTCGGTACTTGGGAAGTTTATCCCTTTCTCCTCTTTTAAAAGGGTCCCGTTCTCCTTTGCAAGGAAAACCTGGCAGATAAGCCCAAGCTCGTTGGTGCCTACTACTTTGCAGCCTATCTTCCCGTCGTCTATAAATATATCGTCTCCCGTTTTTACGTAAGGGAATATATCTTTGTTTGTACAACCCACTATTGCCGAATAAATGGTATCTTCATATTTGAAGTTTGCCTGGCCCAGGATATTTTTATTGGTTAGTATCAGCTTCTGGTTTTTAAAAAGCCTTATCTCCTGGGGAAGCAGCTCATAATTATAAAGCTTGCTCATACCGTTTTGGCTGTTCTCATAATCCTCTATCTCGCAGGTGGTGTTTTCGAAGATCGTTATCTTTTTATCGACTTCCATAAACACCCTTTGGTTCTGGACGCTCAGCTGGTAGGTCTGTGTGGTTTCCCTCTCAAAATCGTCAAAAGTGATCTCTTTTGATTTTTTGCAGATTTCGAAGAACTCGTCACTTACTACGAGTGTAGATTTTCTGTTGCCGAACTGGTCTTTCAGTCCTTTGGTTGTAAGTGCGCCTTCTTTGCCCAAGGGTAGTATCTCAACGGTTTTCGGGTTTCTCCATGATCCTATCCTGAACGGTTTGAATATCTTTTCGATACTTTGTGTCCTGTTCTTTGGACCTGCCAGGTCCACGTAGATCTTGGTGTCTTTGTTCTGTTTTGCATTTTCCTCTTTGATAATGGAAGCCATTTTCTTCCAAACCGCCCCATTGTCGTGGGCCGTATTGATTCTAAGCACCGAAGCCCCGTTTCTAATAAGGTTCGATATAAGATCGTTTGATCCCGCAGCTTCGCTTGGAAGGGTGACCATTACGTGTGTTTTGAAGTTTTCTTTTGTTTCACCGAAAACAAAGGAGTTTTTCAACATTATTCTTTTTGCTTCGTCGTAGTTTAAAGCATCAATGTCGCTTTGGGTCTGGATATACTCTTTGTTTAAAAGCCTTGAAAGGATAAAGATATCCTGGTTTATGGAGTTTATAATACAGCTTTGTGCACGCCCTAGAGAAGAGAGGCCTATATCAGCCAGCTGGCTTTGAAGCTCCCTTATATCCTGAGATCTCAGTTTTATATAAGCTTTCAGGTTTCTTAAGCTTTTATTCCCTTTGTCGTCTTTGATATAGGATTGTATCTCTTTTTTTAAAGATAAAAGTTCCTCGTATATCTTTTCGGTGATTTTTGATTCCATATATTTTCCTATTTGATCATATCAGATGCCATATCCAATAATCTTTGCTTGATCTGATACTTTTGACTGTTTACGTAGTCGATAGTTACAAATTCAAATTTAGAGTTCTTGTATACAGCTACAAGCCCTTCGTTCGAATCGTTCTTTAACAACTCGTCCACAGCATATGTGATAAATTCGACTGCCATAAGCCTGTCATGGACCGTCGGATTACCGCCCCTTTGAATATGCCCAAGGATCGTTGCCCTTGTCTCGATACCCACTTCGTTTTCAAGCCATGAAACGAGATCTTCCGTTTTATGGGCACCTTCGGCAACTATCGTTACTACATACTGCCTCCCTTTATCGATCTCATTTTTCAGCTTTTTTGCCAATGAGTCAAGGTCGTATTCAAGTTCAGGTATGATACAAACCTCTGCACCGCTTGTAAGGGCCGAGACCAGTGCCAGGTATCCGCAGTCCCTTCCCATTGTCTCTATTACGCAGCCCCTTTTAAAAGAAGCGGAAGTGTCCCTTACTGCGTCCGTTGCACCCCTTATGATATTAAGGGCCGTATCGACTCCCAGGCAGTAGTCTGTCCCGAAAATATCGTTGTCGATCGTTGAGGGAACCCCTACGAACTGTACCCCGAAGTCTTTATAGAACTGGTTCAAGGCCCTGAAAGAACCGTCGCCGCCCAGAATAACAAGCTTGTCTATACCGTGCCCTTTCAGGTTCTCAAAGGCCTGCTTCCTGTACTCATACTCGAAAAACCTTTTTGATCTTGAGGACCTTAATATAGTTCCCCCCTCGTGCATTATACCCGCTACATCGCTGTGAGCTGCCGCTTTTATGTTTCCGTCTATCAAACCCTCAAGCCCGTCATAGATCAAATAAGGCTGTACCCCTTTTACGAAGCAGTGATCCACGAAATGTTTAATAGCAGGATTCATCCCCGCACAGTCTCCACCTGAAGTAAGTATTGCAATTGACATTATTAACCCTCTTTTACGAATTTTTTAACTAACTTCTTTTTCCCGAATTCCACGCCCGGCTGGTCGTAGGTGTTTATATTCAGCATCACCCCGACGCAAGAAGTTAAAAGTTCATAATAATATATCAAAGCACCTAAATTTTCTTCATTCAGTTTATCTACGCTTATCATATCCGCAGGGATCCCGGCTTCACTTACGCTTTCCATCGTCGCCATGCACTGGGCGTTTATAAGCTCGTTGAAGCTGTGGCTGTTGATATAGTTTATACCCGTAAGGTTGTCAAGTTTTATATCGGGTATCTTTTTGTCGTTCTCAAAATCCTCGATCTTGATAAAGCTCAATGTTTTGTCTTCGGGGCCTTGCATAACAAGCTGCAAAAATGAGTGCTGGTCTACGCTGCCCACAAGCCCTACGGGAGTTAGTCCCACTTTCTGGTGTGTTTTATTGAATTTACCGAGGCTTTCTCCCCAAAGCTGCACATACCACTGGTTGAAATAATCAAAAGAGCTTGAGTATGAAAAAAGCACGTTTATAGGTTTGTTCTTCCCTTGTTTATAGTAAAAATAGGCTTTTTCAAGAAGGTGCATCTCTTTTTTCAAAAAGAAGCTTTCCTCAAAAGCGGCCGCCCCTTTTACGATGCTTTTTATATCATATCCCAAGATAGCAAGGGGTACCAACCCTACGGCGCTTAGGACGGAAAATCTCCCCCCTACGTTCTTTGGTATGGCAAAGCTTGCGATATCGTATTTTGAAGCAAACTCCCAAAGGGGAGAGTTCTCATCGGTTATTGCGATCATTCTTTTCGTATCGTTTGAGTTCAGCTCTATTTTATATCTTGAGATGATATATTTAAAGATGGATGTTGTTTCTATGGTTGTTCCCGATTTGCTTATAACGATAAAGATGGTAGAGGGTTTTTTTATATTTTTCAATATTTTGTCTATGCAGACAGGATCGCCGTTCTCAAGGAAACTGATATTGATATTCGTGGGTTTTTTATGTTCAAGTATAGCGTCTATAGCCTTTGTACCCAGGCTTGATCCCCCTATACCTATTACCACTACGTCTTTTATCCTGTTATTGGCGATATCTTTGTTGCTTGAGATATAATCTTTGATATTTTTTATAAGTTTGCCCGTATTATCGGGCAGGGTATAATACCCCACCTTGCTTCCGTTTTTTTCTTTCTTTATTTTTTCAAAAGAGCTTTGGATGAACTCTTTTGCCTTTTTGCCGATTTTTGGGTTAAATCTTCTTTCAAAGTTTAACATTATTTATCACCTACGAATTTAACCATATCTACAAGCCTTGAGGTGTATCCCCATTCGTTGTCGTACCAGGCAAGTACTTTAACGGTATTTCCATCAACTACGCTTGTCATATCGGGAACGAAAATGGAACTGTAGGTGCTTCCTATAAAGTCGCTTGAGACCCTTTTGTCGTTGTCAACTTCTATAAGACCTTTGAATTTTCCTTCTGAAGCCTCCGTTACGGCTTCGTTTATCTGCTCTTTTGTCACCTCTTTTGAAAGGTTCACGGTCAAGTCCACAACAGAAACGTCTGCTGTAGGAACCCTCATAGCATAACCGTTAAGCTTGCCAAGAAGGTTTGGCATAACAAGCCCTATAGCTTTTGCCGCACCCGTGGTAGTAGGGATCATATTAACGGCAGCAGCCCTTGCACGCCTAAAATCTTTGGCATGTTTTACGTCAAGGATGTTCTGGTCGTTCGTGTATGAGTGGATAGTCGTCATAAGACCGTTTTGTATACCGAACTTTTCATCCAGCACCTTGCATATGGGAGCCAGGCAGTTCGTGGTACAAGATGCGTTTGAGATGATAGCTTCACCTTTATAGTCGTCCGTGTTTATATTTATAACGTAAGTCGGGGTATCGTCTTTTGCGGGTGCCGACATAACGACTTTTTCAACGCCGTCTTTTAAATATGCCTTACATTTTTCTGTAGTTAAAAATGCTCCCGTACACTCAATAACCACTTTTGCGCCGCATTCCCCGAAGCCCAGCTCTTTTGGGTCTCTTGTAGAAAATACCTTAACCTCTGTCCCGTTGATCTCCATGGTGTTTTCGTCAATGATCACGGCATCGACCCCTTCATGTACAGAATCGTATTTTAAAAGATACTGCAGCATCTCCATGGAAGCGGTCGTATTTATCGCCACCAGTTCAAGGTCGTCCCTGCTTGTAACTATCTTTGCAGCGATAAGGCCGATCCTTCCTGTTCCGTTGATTGCAACTTTTAGTGCCATATTGTTTCCTTGTTAAAAAATTGATTTCATTATTGTAAAAGATATTGATTTCTGTTTGATTACAAAAGTAATAAAAATAATGATTTGTAATCAAACTGTATCTATTAATACCTATAATTCACAGAATATTATAAAACATATGAAGGAAAATCATGGGTCTTCTAAATATAGTAAATCCCGGTGTTATAACGGGTGAAGATGTAAGAAAGGTTTTTGGGTATGCAAAGGAAAATAATTTTGCCCTGCCTGCAATTAACGTAGTTGGAAGCGAGTCCATAAACTCCGTCCTTGAAGCCGC
This sequence comes from Arcobacteraceae bacterium, assembly GCA_963677515.1. Taxonomy (GTDB): domain Bacteria; phylum Campylobacterota; class Campylobacteria; order Campylobacterales; family Arcobacteraceae; genus JAIOSF01. The sequence continues at coordinate 500,447 of OY781963.1, forward strand.
TGCAGCGGCAAAAGCCCCGGTAATTATACAGTTCAGCAACGGAGGGGCAAAGTTCAATGCAGGAAAGATAGCTTCGGGAAACCCTGATGTGGTAGGTGCCGTTGCAGGTGCCAGACATATCCACTCAGTCTCAGAGCATTACGGAGTGCCTGTTATCCTTCACACCGACCATGCGGCTAAAAAACTGCTGCCCTGGATAGACGCGCTTCTGGACGAGAGTGAAAAGCATTTTGAAGTTCACGGCAAACCTTTATTCTCTTCCCATATGCTTGACCTAAGCGAGGAGAGCCTTGAAGAGAATATAGAGATATCAAAAAAATATCTTCAAAGGATGTCAAAAATGGGGATGACCCTGGAGATCGAGCTTGGGATAACGGGCGGTGAAGAGGACGGCGTGGATAACAGCGGTGTTGACAGCAGCTCTTTGTATACGCAGCCCCAAGAGGTTTGTTATGCCTATGAGGAGCTTTCAAAAATTTCACCCGATTTTACCATAGCGGCAAGCTTCGGGAACGTGCACGGGGTCTATAAGCCTGGCAACGTAAAACTAAGACCCTCAATACTTAACAACTCCCAGGAATATATACAGCAGAAGCTTAGTACGCCTGAAAAACCCGTAAACTTCGTATTTCACGGGGGAAGCGGGAGCGATATAGAGGATATTAAAGATGCGATATCCTACGGAGTGGTGAAGATGAACCTTGATACCGATATGCAGTGGGCATTCTGGGAAGGGGTCAGAAACTATGAATTGGCCAACAAAGATTACCTCCAGGCACAGATAGGAAATCCCGAGGGGAAAGAGAAGCCCAATAAAAAATATTACGATCCCAGGGTCTGGCTGAGAGCCGCTCAGGAGAGCATGGTAAAAAGAGCCGTTCGGGCTTTTGAAGATTTGAATTGTACAAACAGATTATAAAAAAGGAAAAATATGAGCGGAATAATAAGCGATATAAACGCATTGGAAATTTTGGACAGTAGGGGAAACCCCACGGTCAGGGTATATGTTGAGTTAGAGTGCGGGATAGTTTCCTCTGCGTCAGTCCCAAGCGGGGCCAGTACGGGCGAGAATGAAGCTATAGAGCTAAGGGACGGAGACAGTGAGAGATACCACGGGCGGGGTGTCTTAAAAGCGGTGCAAAACGTAAAAGATATAATCGCTTCGGAACTGATCGGCTTAAGCGTGCTTGACCAGGCACATATAGATAAAACGATGTGCGAACTTGACGGGACCCACAACAAGTCGAACCTGGGCGCCAACGCTATCCTGGGGGTTTCAATGGCAGTGGCAAAAGCCGCTGCAATGTACAGCGACCTTCCTTTATACAAGTATCTTGGGGGAAGCAACGCAAGAAGGATCCCCGTGCCCTGCATGAATATTTTAAACGGCGGAAGCCATGCGGACAACAGCGTTGATATACAGGAGTTCATGGTAGTACCCCACGGGGCTCCAACATTCAGCGAAGGGCTAAGGTATGCTACAGAGACTTTCCATGAGCTGAAAAAGCTTTTAAATGAAAAAGGGAAAGCAACAAGTGTGGGGGACGAGGGCGGTTTCGCCCCCGACCTTGACTCGAACGAAGAAGCCATGGAGCTTATAGTACAGGCTGTCAAGAATGCGGGATATAAACCCGGGGAGGATATAAGCCTTGCCCTTGACAGTGCCGCAAGCGAATTCCTGGCTTTGGGAAGCACCAATATATATGACCTTAAATGGTCAAAGGGCGGTATCAAGACAAGCGACGAGATGATCGAGACCGCAAAAAAATGGTGTGAAAAATATCCCATAATCTCCTGGGAAGATCCTTTGAGCGAGAAGGACTGGGAAGGTTTCGAAAAGTTCACGAAAGAGCTTGGAGACAAGATAGAGGTCGTGGGGGATGATCTTTTTGTTACAAATACGAAATATATAAAAAAAGGTCTTAAAAGAAAAAGCGCAAACGCCGTTTTGATCAAGCTTAACCAGATAGGCACGGTCACGGAAACCATAGATGCGGTGAAGATGTGCAAAGAGAACGGCTGGAGGGCATTTATATCCCACAGGTCGGGGGAAACGGGAGATACCTTTATAGCAGACTTTGCCGTTGCATTTGATGCCGGGCATATCAAAACGGGATCCTCAAGCAGGGGTGAAAGGATAGAAAAATACAACAGGCTTCTGGAGATAGAAGCGCAGCTTGGCGATACGGCCCGGTATTACTGGAAATAGATATGAAAAGGACAAAGATCGTAGTAACCTTAGGCCCCTCTACGGACAATATAAGGACAATTGAAAAGCTTATAAAAAAAGGGGTTAATGTTTTCAGGCTCAATTTCTCCCATGCAACCCACGAGTACCATGAAAAGACCGCAAAAAAGATAAGGGAAGCCTCCAAGAATCTCCAGAGAGAGGTTGCGATTCTGCAGGATATTGCAGGTCCTAAAATAAGGATCTCCCACCTTGAAGAGCCCATAAAGTTAAAAGTGGGTGATATCCTGACCCTTTCAAAGAGCAGGGTTGACGAGAAAAGCAAGGTTGTGGGATTGAGCTATCCTTCCATAATAGATTCCTTAAAAGAGGGTGAGCCTATATATTTTGCAGACGGCACGATCCGGGCCCGGGTCGTAAAAAAAGAGGAAGATGAAGTAAAATGCGAGATAGTCATAGCGCAGACGCTCCAATCCAAAAAAGGGGTGAACTTCCCAAAAACAAAGCTGAACATAAAAGCGATCACGGATAAGGACAGAAGAGACCTCGAGTTCGGCGCAAAAATAGGGGTGGACCTTGTAGCCCTTTCATTTGTAAGCTGCAGCGAGGATATAGAAGAGGCGAGGAAAATATTAAAAGTAAACGGCACGGATCCTTTTGTATTTGCCAAGATAGAGAAAGAGGAAGCTATAAAAAATATCAAAAAGATAATAAGGTCAGCCGACGGCATTATGGTGGCAAGGGGTGACATGGGAGTGGAACTTGGGCTTAAAAAGGTCCCTTTGATACAAAAAGAGATAATAAAGCTTGCGAATAAATGGGGCAAGCCGACTATCACTGCAACCCAGATGCTAACTTCAATGATAGACTCTCCCTATCCTACCAGGGCGGAGATATCCGATATAGCCAATGCTGTTCTTGACGGAAGCGATGCGGTTATGTTAAGCGACGAGACAACCATAGGTAATTATCCCGTAAAAGCAGTGGAGGTATTAAGGGAGACCATAATCGAGACGGAGAAAGACTATCCCTATTACAATGATGTAAAAGACGTGGCAAAAGAGGATTCCATAGCAGCTGCCGTTGCCACCATAGCAAGAAGTATCAGGCCAGATGCTTTGATAGTCTTCTCCAGAAGCGGAAGAAGTGCGATCTCCATGGCAAGGTTCAGGCCGAAGCAGAAAATACTCGTAAGCAGTTACGATATCAACACCTTAAGGAAACTGCAGGTCGTATGGGGGATAGATTCCATCTACCACTCGGAAAAACTGGACGATGCTGATGAACTGATCAAGAGCTTTTTAAACTGGGCATTAAAGAAAAAACATATCAGCAAGGAAAAGCTGTATGTGCTTACCATAGGGTCCCCTATAAATATAAAGCATGCCACGAACAATATAAGCATAATCGGGAAAGAGAGCATCAATTATCTTCTAAACAAGTAAAAATTTGATTCACTGTTTTAAATTGGTTATAATCAAATTATGATTAAGAAAATATTTTTAATAACAGATGAAGATAGAAGGTCCTCTAAAAACTTTGAAGACCTTGTGCAGCATATAAAGATCCACTATAAAGTAGAGGTTGAGATAAAATATTACAACGACACAGTTCTTGAATATGACAAGAACTGTGTCAGCGTGCTTTATCTGGGCGATGAACAGATCAAGTTTTATCTAAAGAACCATTTCAACAGCAGCCAGAAAATAGCCTTGCTCCCTACAAAAGAGAACCCGAACGCCCTTGCCGGTTACGGTATACCCGGAGATATATACGAAGCCTTGGATCTTGTATTTGAGAAAGATAGCTTTCAAAAAGTCGATATCCTCCTTTGCAACGGGCAGATAGCTTTTTCAAATATCATAATAGGGGATGTCCACGGTTTGAACAGCGTTTCTTTAAGGACGCAGGGGCTGTTCGTAAAAATAAAAGCTTTTTATGAAAACCTTTTAAACCTGAATTTTAGAGATTTTACTTTTACCACCTCAAAAGATCACACGGTGCAGACCTGTGCAACGGGAGTGATGGTTCTGGAACACAGTTTTAAAAAAGCCAAGAACAGTTTTCTGGATGACGAACTATCGTTGCATGACGGTAAACTTAACGCTTTTATCCTGGCCCCTACAAGTAAGCTTGCTTATTTGTATTATCTCTTCATGGTCTTTTTTCTTCGGAAAATATCTTCAAAAAACCTGCCCAAAAGCCTTGGGCTGATAAAAACCTCCAAACTTGGGATAAACAGTTCAAAGCCCCTTGATTTTAAGCTGGACGGGGTATTGACAAGTTCAAAGGATATAGAGCTTGAGGTTAAGAAAGACGCCCTTGATATAGCCTTGAAAAAAGAGTTCGGGGAGTTCTTAAAGTCCAAAAGCGAGGATGATGAGAAAGATACGGTAAAAACGGCAAACCTTCCGAAAGGGGAGATGAAAACACTTCTTATAAATGAGCCCGTGCCTTTATTTAAAAAAGCAGGGGAGGGTGAATTCAAGGAGTTGTTCCTTTCTTTGAAAGAGAGTGCAAAACTGAGCTGGGTTTTTACCACTCTTATGGTTTTAAGCACACTTTTGGCAACTACGGGGCTTTTCCAGGGATCTGCCCCCGTGATCATAGGAGCAATGGTTCTTGCCCCTTTGATGGCCCCTATCGTAAGTCTGTCCATGGGGGTTGTAAGGGGTGAAGAGTATTTGATAAAAAACTCCACAAAAACTTTGTTCGCAGGGATCCTGACAGCACTTTTATTCTCCTGCCTTCTTACCATGATACTTCCTTTAAGCACTTTAACGGACGAGATGAGAGGGAGATTGAACCCCAATGTCCTGGACCTTATAGTTGCTGTTATCTCTGGGATCGCAGGGGCCTATGCGAACTCAAAAAGCGAAGTGGCAAAAAGTCTGGCGGGTGTTGCCATAGCCGTTGCCCTCGTGCCTCCTCTTAGCGTGACGGGTATAGGGATAGGCTGGGGTGATCCTGATATTGTTTACGGCTCATTTTTGCTTTTTATTACAAACCTTGTAGGGATTACCCTTGCGGCTTCCCTGACCTTTATCATCTTGGGATATGCCCCTTTCCACAGGGCCAAAAGGGGGATAATCTATACCTCTGTCATTTTAAGCGTCATAACCATACCCTTGATAATATCTTTTTACAAGGTGATACAGCAGAACAATATCCTGAGCGTTCTAAACAGCAGCAGTTTCGTGATAAACGAAAAAAGGGTACAGATGGATGTGGTGGATGTGGATATATCAAAAAAACTGCCGAACATAACAGTAATAACAAGAAGCGAGGAGGTTCTTGACAAGAGAGATTATCAATCGCTGAAAGAAAAGATAGAAAAAGAGCTATCAAGGAAGGTGGTGCTGAACATCTCTTCAAAAACCATTATAAGATAAGGTGTGATTAATCACCTTTTTCCCCTTTTGTTTAAGGTTGTATGTAACCGTAATGAAATATAATATTAATAAAATAATAAAATATTTTTTCAAGGGCAGCACTTATGCAGATAAAACAATATGAATTCAGTAAAGATTATGAAAAATCGGTAGCTTATTTTTCCATGGAGTTCGCTATACACCAGGCTTTAAAGATATACTCAGGGGGGCTTGGCTTTTTATCAGGATCCCATATGAGAAGTGTATACGACCTGCAGCAGAACGTAGTAGGCGTAGGGATCCTGTGGAGTTACGGTTATTATGACCAGGCAAGGGATGAAGACAGGAACCTGAAAGTTGAATTCAGGAGAAAAAGATATTATTTTTTACAAGATCCAAACGTCAAGGTTACGGTTTATATTGATTCAAAACCCGTAGTGGTAAAAGCTTTTATCGTACCTGCGGAGCTGTTCGGTTCTGCTCCTCTTGTTCTGCTTTCGACAGATATTGAAGAGAACGATTACCTTTCAAGAACAATTACCCACAAGCTTTACGATTCCCACGAGCAGACAAGGATCGCCCAGGAGATAATCTTAGGTATCGGCGGAACCAAGGTGCTTGAAGCATTGGGGCATAATGTTGATATTTATCATATGAACGAAGGTCATGCACTTCCTTTGGTCTTTGAACTGTATAAGAACAAGTTCCAGACAAAAGAGGAGATCAAGGAAGCGGTAAGATTTACAACCCATACCCCCGAAGCTGCCGGAAATGAGATACATAATATCACTCTTCTTAAAAAGATGGGATTTTTCGGTCTCCATGATCTTGATGTGGTAGAGGAGTTAATGGGGATAAAAGAGGATAAGTTCTCTTTGACCCTGGGGGCTTTAAGGGTCTCGAAAATAGCAAATGCGGTATCCAAGATACACGCAAAGGTCTCAAATGAGATGTGGAAGGATTATGACGATATCTGCGAGATAATCCCTATCACGAATTCCCAGAACAAAAGGTTCTGGGCGGACAAGCCGATGCTAAGGGCTCTTGACGAGCATGAGGATTATGAATTGATCGCCAGAAAAAAACACCTGAAAAGGGTGTTGTTCAGTGAGGTTGCAAACCAGACGGGAAAAATGTTCGATCCCGATATCCTGACCATCGTATGGGCCAGAAGATTTGCCGAATATAAAAGACCGGGACTTTTGAAATATGATTTTGCAAGGTTTGAGGATATGATAACCAGAAGTGAAAAACCTATCCAGATAATCTGGGCCGGGAAACCTTATCCACACGACACCAACGCCATAAATCTTTTCAACGAACTTACTTATATCTCCCAAAGCTACAAGAACGTAGCGGTGCTTATAGGGTATGAACTGCAGCTGTCAAGCCTGCTTAAAAAAGGTGCGGATATCTGGATCAACACTCCAAGGATAACAAGGGAGGCAAGCGGTACAAGCGGTATGAGCGCCGCTATGAACGCTGCTATTAATTTCTCTATTGCTGACGGATGGCATCCTGAGTTCTGTAAAGAGGGTATAAACAGCTTTACTATTTTGGGTTCGGATCCTACCCTTCCTATAGACGACCAGGACAGAAACGACAACAAATCTATGATGGACAGGCTTGAAAACGAGATCATACCTACTTATTACGATGACCCGAAAAAGTGGACGAAACTGATGAAGAATTCTATGAACGATGTCCTTAATGAATTTGACTCGGGATCAATGGCTCACCAGTATTACGAGAAGATGTATAAGTTCTAATAGTTATTGTAATCAAATTGTTTTTTTATTTGAGTATCCTTTTATATATTTTAATTTTAAGGTAAAAAGATGTTATCAAATATTGAACTGATGCAAAACGTCAAGTCGTTAAAAGATATTGAGGTTGAAAATAAACGGGTCTTAATACGGGTGGATTTTAACGTTCCCATGGATTCTCACCATAATATCACCGACGACAACAGGATAAAAGAAGCACTGCACACTATCAATCACTGCATCGATAACAAGGCAAAGTCTATCATCCTGGTAACCCACCTGGGAAGGCCCAAAGGGAAAAGCGACCCGGAATTTTCTTTGAAGCATATAGTAAAAAGGGTTTCGAGACTTTTAGACAGGGATATTGAATTTATCGAAGATTTTACCGAAGAAGGGCAAAAGGATATTTTAAACAAGGGGAAAGACCAAAAGGTGTTTCTGCTTGAAAATATCAGGTTCTTTGAGGGAGAGACCAAAAACGACGAGACCCTTTCCAGGGAGCTTGCCTCATTATGCGACGTATTTGTAAACGATGCTTTCGGTACTTCCCACAGGGCTCACAGCTCTACTGTAGGGATCACAGAATTTGTTGAAAGAAAAGTGGCAGGCTTTTTGCTGAAAAGGGAGATAGACGCTTTCGCAAAAGCACTGTTCAATCCGGTAAATCCCATCTGCCTTGTAGTGGGAGGGGCAAAGGTTTCCTCCAAGATAACGCTTCTAAACAATATTATCCCAAAAGTCAACAAGATCGTAATAGGGGGAGCGATGTCCAACACTTTTTTAAAGTCTATGGGATACGATATGAAAAACTCCCTTGTTGAAAATGACTATTTGAACGAGGCTTCCCAGATCCTGGAAAATGCAAAAAAGAACAAAGTAAATATCTATCTTCCCGTGGACGTAGTGATAACAGACTCCATAGATCATCCCATAGATACCAAGATAGTCCCTGCCCAGGATCTTTTAGAGGGATTCAGTGCAGTGGATATAGGGCCTGCAACGGTAAAGCTTTTTGAGGAGGCGATAGGTTTGTCGAATACCATAATCTGGAACGGTCCCATGGGGATATTTGAAATAGACAGGTTCTCAAAAGGAACTTTCCGAATAGCCCATGCCATTGCCGATACATACGCCTACAGCATAGTAGGCGGGGGCGATACCGCAAATGCCGCTGACAAAGCGGGGGAAAAAGAGAATATAAGCTTTATCTCAACGGGAGGGGGAGCCAGCCTGGAGCTGTTAGAGGGGAAAATACTGCCCGGCTTTGAAAATCTTGAAAAAAAAGCCGATATTAGATGAATATAAAAGCGATCGACCTTTATCTCCAGAAATTAAAACAGGGATCGATAAAAGAGCATAATATAGATGATGCTGATATTGCCGATTACCTGGAAGACGTAAGACAAAAAGACGAGAACAAGTTCTTTGAATACCTGAATTCCCTGCCTCTGCCTTTAAGGGCACAGACCTTTATGGAGCTTCCCACTTCATTCCAGGTCGATTTGATATTGAAATTTGACCCCAAATCCCTGGCTGATATCCTTGAAGAGCTTGAAAGCGACGACGCGACGGATTTGTTCCAGGCAATAAGCAAGGTTGAAAAAGATAAAGAGGAGGAGATATTCCTCCTTTTAAGCGACACCAAGCAAAAAGCCATTGAAAAGCTTATCTCCTACGATTCCAATGAAGCGGGTTCCCTGATGCAGACAGAGATATTCAAAGTAAGCGCCACAAGAAGCGTGGAATATGCTGTGGAAAAGCTTTCACGGCTGAAACAAGAGGGGATAGGGACGGTTCAGAATATATTCATTACAGATGAGAAAGGGCGATTTATCAAGTCTATCTCCATTGATGACCTTATTCTTGAAAACAGGGAGTCCACCTTTGAGCAGATACTTGGGAAATACAGCGATGATTACAGTATCATCTCCCATGATACCATAGACAATGTGGTGAATATGATAGAAAAGTACGACCTGGTCTCACTGGCCGTGGTGGACAGGATGGGGCACCTTATAGGGAGGATCACCCATGATGACGTTATAGATATCATGCGTGAGCGCGCTACAAAACAGATATACAACCTTAACAAGCTTGACGAGAACGAAGAGCTGCAGGAGAATTTCAGCAAAACCACTAAAACCAGGGCCACCTGGCTTACAATAAACCTTTTAAATGCGGTCCTGGCTTCTTTGGTGATAGGGGTGTTCGAAGAGGCCCTGGATGCCATAGTCGCTCTTGCTGTGTTGATGCCCATAGTCGCAAATATGGCGGGCACGGCCTCGGTTCAGACCATGACCGTTATAGTAAGGCAGATGTCCCTGGGAGAGATAAGCGTTGCAAATTTAAAACCGATTTTGTCAAAAGAGATAAATATATCTGTATTAAACGGTTTTTTATTCGCTCTATTAAGTTTCGGCATAACACAAATATGGTTTAATAATATATTGATTTCGGTCTCGATAGGTTTATCGATGTTTGTCAGTTTTGTCAGTGCAGGTGTTTTAGGCACCACGGTTCCAATGCTTCTTAAAAAGATCAATATCGACCCAGCCGTGGCAAGTTCAGTTATAGTAATAACATTGGTGGATATTATCGGATTTTTCAGTTTCCTATGGTTTTCGGAATTAATAATTTTGTAACAATTTTTGTAATCACAATGTAACAATAATAGTGTAGTATACTAGCATAAAAGAAGAGGTTTATTATGGATAACAAACTTATAGCTGAAAGCATGAAAGAGGGCGATAGTTTTTCAAGTAACGTTCACGGCATAGACACGGTTGCCGGGGATGTCAATACCCTGGGGATAAAGCATTATGAGATCCCTCAAAGATATTATGAGAACAAGATCGTGCTTTTACCGGTAAACAAAACAAAATATTTCTTTTATTGGGAATTCACCCCTGAATTTATCAAAAATAATATTGTGGAAATAAAAGATATCTTTTTTCATATATTGGATGAAAACCATAATCTTCTGGAAAGTGTAGGGTGCCCGAATGAATGGGGACAATATTTCTTCGAGATCAAAAGCGATGTGAAGCATCTTGAGATCATAGCAAGATACAAGCACGGGGTACAGTTAAAACATCTATTGGGATCAAATAAAATAAAAGTATTCAACGGCGAGATCATAATTCCCGAAAAAGACGTATGGATAAACAAACAAAGAGGATTTACCGAAGTTATCAGATCTTCATTGCAGCATTTTACCCTTGGGATGTCCTCTAAAAACTATGTTGACGAGATCAGCAGGCTTAAAGAGTTTGAAAAGATATCAAAAGGGAGTTTCAGCTCTTCCGATCTTGGAGGAAAATTATGATAAAAGGTTACTGGATCCCTGTCTTACACTCTCACCTTCCTTTCGTGAAACATCCCCAGCATGATTACTTCCTGGAAGAACACTGGCTTTTTGAAGCGATAACCGAATGTTATATCCCACTGCTTAGGAACCTGAAAAGATTAAACGACGAGGGTGTTGATTTCAGGCTTACCACTTCCGTAACTCCCCCTTTGGCCGAGATGCTGGATGACAGGAATCTTATGGAAAAGTACGAAAGATACCTTCAAAGGCTTATCGATCTGGGAGAAAAGGAAGTTGAAAGAACCAAGAACGACGAGGTTTTTTCAAATATTGCAATTTATTACAAAAACTTTTTCGAGCAGACAAAAGAGTTCTTTGACGGTTTCTTGAATAAAAACGTACTGAACGGTTATAAGTATTTCAACGATATGGGGAAAATAGAGGTTATCACTTGCGGGGCGACGCACGGTTTCCTCCCTTTACTAAATATCAACCCAAAAGCGGTGGAGGTACAGATAGAAGTTGCCGTTGCCGCTCATAAAAAGCATTTCGGCAAGCCTCCAAGGGGTATCTGGCTGCCTGAGTGTGCATATTACGAAGGGCTTGATTCGATTTTGAAAGATAACGGGATAGATTTCTTCTTTATGGACTCCCACGCCCTTATATACGGAGATCCTACTGCCGTTAACGGTGTGTATGCCCCTGTTTATACACCTAGCAGCGTTGCCGCGTTTGCAAGGGACCCGCACTCAGCAAAACAGGTTTGGAGCTCAAAAGAGGGGTATCCGGGTGATTTTAATTACCGTGATTTCTACAGGGATATAGGTTATGACCTTGATTTTGAATATATCAGGGATTTTATAGACCCTGACGGTTCAAGGGTGTTTACGGGATTCAAGTACCATAAGGTAACCGGAAACAGCGATTATAAAGAGGTATATGACCCTAAAACCGCCTTTGACACAACAATAAGGCATGCGGAGGATTTCCACTTTAACAGGGACAAGCAGTTTGAGTATCTGGGACAGAACATGGACAGGACACCTATGGTGGTTTCCCCTTACGATGCGGAGCTTTTCGGGCACTGGTGGTTTGAGGGGCCGGAGTTTTTATACAATGTGTTTAAAACCATAGACAAACATAAGATATTCAAAGCGGTAACCCCGGTGGAGTATCTGAATATGTATCCTAAAAACCAGGTGATCACCCCTTCCGCTTCCTCTTGGGGCGACCAGGGATATTTTGACGTATGGTTAAATGAGTCAAATGCCTGGATATACAGGCATCTCCATCATATGGCGGACGAGATGGTGCATCTTGCGAACCGGTATGAAACAACAAGCAATTTTGATACAACAAGGCTTTTAAACCAGATGTCAAGGGAACTGCTGCTTGCACAAAGCAGCGACTGGGCATTTTTAATGACTACCAAAACCGCTATTGAATACAGTGAGCAAAGGACCAAAGAGCATATTTTTAATTTCAATAAGCTTCAGGAGATGATATCTTCCCAGATCGATTACGGCTTTTTAGAGGAGCTTGAGTATAAAAATTCGATTTTCCCTTTCCTTGATTTTAGAATCTATTGTACAAAGGGTTGAACGTGCTTAGCAAGTTAAAAGAGAAATTAAACTGCCTTCTTAAAAAGAAAGAAACGAGTAAAGAGAAGTTCGAAAAGATACTCTATAAACTGGAAGAGAAAGAGAAAGAACTCTCAAAAAAGAAAAGCGAAGAGGCAAAAAAAGAGTTAAAAGCGGTAGAGAAACTTATAAAAAGAACAAAAGAAAAAATTAAAAAGTCCTAGGGTCTTCATATGCAGTTAAAGAACTTTTCGGTTATGTATGTGGAAGACGACAAAGATATTCAAGAGCTGGTAAACTATATACTAAAACCAAAATGCAAAAAGTTTTTAACCGCGGATAACGGCAAAGAGGGGCTAGAGCTTTATCAAAGGTTCAAGCCCGATATTGTCCTAAGCGACATAAATATGCCCTGCATGGACGGTCTGGAGATGTCCAAAAAATTAAAAAAGATCGAACCTGATCTTCCTATAGTGCTCGTGACCTCTTTTGACGATGCACAGCTTTTAAAAGAAGCTATAAACACCGGTATCGACAAATATATACAAAAACCCTTCTCAACGGAAAGTTTCCTGGAATCTTTAAGTTCCGTGGTGAAAATACTGGAACTTAAGAATGAAAAAGAACAGATGGAAAATATGATGCAGGTGCAAAGCAAGATCGCTTCAATGGGGGAGATGATAGGCAATATCGCCCACCAGTGGAGACAGCCTTTAAATGTTATATCAACGGCTGCCAGCTCATTTCTGCTTCATCTTGAGCTGGAAAAGGAATTGAAAAAAGAGGATGTGATAAGAAACTCGAAGCAGATTCTGGACCAGGTCAATTATCTTTCAAATACCATCGACGATTTTCGGGATTTTTATTCAAAAGATGACAAATGTGAGAAGTTCAATATAAAAAATGCCGTTTACAAGAGTATATCCCTGGTAAAAGATTCCTATAAGAACAACTCCATAGAGTTTATTCTGGATCTTGAGAATTTTGAGATCAGGAAAAAAGAGAACGAACTTATACAGGTCTTCGTAAATATCTTCAACAACGCAAAAGATGCTTTTATCATAAACAAAACAGATTTTGACACGAGGTATGTTTTTGTCAAAATGAAAGTTGAGGATCAAAAGTGCCTTATCTTTGTAAAAGACAGCGCCAAAGGGATAGACGAGAGAGTGATCGACAGGGTGTTCGAGCCTTATTTTACCACAAAGTTCGCTTCCCAAGGAACGGGTATAGGGCTTTATATGAGCCACAAGATCATCACGGAACATTTTAACGGGAAAATAACGGCGTACAACAAGGTTTACGAGTTTAACAAAAGCAGGTTGAAAGGGGCTTGTTTTAAAATAGTGATCCCCGAAGAACAGGACTGAACCCTTTTACTCTCCTGCAGTGTTTATACAAAAAAATCAAATTTTATTTTATCTTATATGTTATGATGTTATATTGTAAAGGTTTTATAATATTTTAACCTCTTTTTGTAATTGAACAGGATTTTATTGTAATTCTGGTGTAACTGTAATGTTATAAAATCTTTATAAATAAACTAGGAGCATTTTTATGCAGGGTTATATCTTGGCACTGATATTCACCCCTTTGCTGTTCGCAATAACATTGCCTTTTAACAGCGTGAGGGTCAGAAATATCGTTACGTATTCGGCGGTACTTTTTTTATCCCTTTTATCTGTGGGGATATTTTTCCATGAAAATATAATACAGCTTGAACTTTCCCACCTGATCCACAGCCTGTTTATAGGATCAGATATCCTGCTTCTGCTTTTTTTTGTTTTTGTGGGTCTTAAAAAGAAGAATAACCCTGTACTTTTTCTAGCCCTTGTACAGTCTTTGCTGTTCGGGTATTTCCTTTTTCTGGAACCGACCCTTGTTTCAAAGGATATAATAGTTGACAAGATATCTTCATTTATGCTTTTGGTAGTAAATATAATAGGGGGCATCATTATAATCTACTCTTTGCGTTATATCGACAGCGAAGATTTCAAGCAGTGCAGGAAAAATCTCTTTGTCGCAATACTTTTTTTCTTCGTTGCTGTTATGAACCTGATAGTAACTACTAATAATATAGAGATATTTTTCCTGGCTTTTGAGCTTACGACCCTTTGTTCATACCTGCTTATAAAATACAGGGGGGATGATATATCCGTTGCCAATGCTTTAAGGGCACTGTGGATGAACCAGGTAGGGGGAGTAGCTATACTGATAGCCCTTATTGTTTCAGCTTCGGTTTACGATACCATATATTTTGACATACTGCTTGAAAAGGTTGACGATACTTTTCTTCTGGCGGTAGTGTTCTTGGCCGTTGCCGCTTTTGTAAAGGGTGCCAGCATACCTTTTGACAAGTGGCTTTTGGGTGCAATGGTGGCTCCCACTCCCGTCAGTGCCATACTGCACAGTGCAACCATGGTCAAGATCGCCCCTTACCTTATCTTGAAGATCTCCCCGGCCTTTTCCCCTTTCGTATCGATGATGGTGGTAATATTCGGAAGCTTTATCTTTATGTCAGCTTCCATGCTTGCTTTAAGCAAAGATTATTTCAAGGAGATCCTGGGTCTGTCCACTATAGCCCTTTTGGCTTTGATGATGGGAATAGCTGCCATAAACGATCCAAGGGCGGTTGATATATGCCTTACCCTTATCGTATTTCATGCCGTTTCAAAAGCCCTGCTGTTTTTGCAGGCGGGAATTTTGGAGAAGCAGTACCATTTGAAATATCTGAAAGATATAAGCTCCCTGGTCTCAAGTTCAAAGCTGGTGGTCCTGTTTATACTTATCGGCTTTGCTTCTCTTACCCTGCCTCCTTTCGGTGCCTTTGTGGGTAAACTGGCTTCAATAGAGCTGATAACTTCCCTGATAGGGGAAAATATATTTTATGTTTTCGCGCTAGTGTTTATTTTGCTGGGGTCGGTATTTTTAACCCTTCTTTATTTTAAAGTGGTTACAAAACTATTAACCACTGCCAAAGGGGAAGAACAACAGGAAGAAAAGATCCCGCTTTCTTACCTTGCCGCCTCATTTTCTTTGGTGGGGCTTCTTTTGCTTGGTATTTACGAGATATACAAAACAGGGCTTTTGAGTTTAGGGGAGGCTTTGATACCAGCTTTTATAATCTCTTTGACCCTGGTGCTCCTTTATTTCGTAAAATTGAAAAACGCCCACTTGGTAAAAGAGTACAACTGCGGGGAGAAAGACGCGGTGGTTTTGAGCGCATACTATTTTGACATAGATGAAAAATACAAAAAGATCATAGCTTATATATCAATAGCCTTGATGGTCGTGATCTTGACTGCGGGGATATGATATGTTTGAGATGATTTTAATATTGCTTGCACCTGTTATAGGGGGACTTGTATACGGAGTTGAAAGGGTTGTAAGGGCCAGAATGCAAAACAGGATGGGACCTCCCGTTTTACAGCCTTTTTACGATATGTACAAACTTATGGACAAACAGCCTTTTATGATAAATTCATACCATATTGTTTTTGCTTTTGCCCATCTGATAACCATTTGGGTTGCGTTATCTATGGTTATACTGGGGTTTAACCTGCTTTATATAGTGTTCATTCATCTTCTGTCTTCAATCTTCCTGGTTCTTGCAGGGTACAGCGTCAACTCTGTATATTCCCATATAGGATCCAACAGGGAACTTCTAACCATAGTCGCATACGAGCCTGTCCTGATACTGGTTGCCGTGGGGTTTTATATGGTGAACGGAAGTTTTGACACCTCTTATATCTATTCAAGCTCTTCGAGTATTTTGAGCATGATGTTTTTATTTGCGGCTTTGCTTTTGATCATCCCCGTAAAGCTGAAAAAGTCCCCTTTTGATGCGGCTGAAGCACACCAGGAGATAATAGGCGGCGTAGAGATAGAGTTCAGCGGGGTATTCTTCGAGATATTATATATGGCAAAATGGATCGAGTATGTATTTATCTATCTTCTTGTTTCCCTTTTTGCCGGGGACAGTTTTATTTTGGCTTTGCTCTTGTGCAGTGCTGTATTCCTGGGGGTGAACCTTGTGGATAACTCAACGGCAAGGGTAAAGATAAAAGACCTGGTAAGGATAACCCTGACGCTCGGGATAATCTTTGCCGTTTTAAATTTAGCGGGGCTTGCATATGTTCAGTAAACTATTCAATTTCAAACCGTACAGGAAAAAATCACCCTGGATACTTCACTATAACGCGGGAAGCTGCAACGGCTGCGATATAGAGATACTTGCGTGTCTTGGTCCCAAATACGACCTTGAAAGGTTCGGGGTGATAAATACGGGTAACCCGAAACAGTCGGATATATTTTTGGTAACGGGGCCCGTTACCAAAAGGAGCCGTGAGAGGGTGGTGGAGCTTTATACCCAGATGCCCGAACCAAAAGTGGTAATAGCAGTGGGAAGCTGTACCTGCACGGGGGGAGTGTTTCGGGGGATGTACAACGTTGAGGACGGCCTTGACAGGTATATCCCCGTAGATGTTTATATCCCGGGATGCGCCGCAAGCCCCGAGCTTATAATAGACGGAGTGGTAAAAGGGCTTGAGATCCTGGATAAGAAAACAAAAGATATAGAAAGACCTTTCAGGCTATTTAAAAAAGAGACCCGTAATGAGGGGATAATAGACAGAACAAATACCGCTTTAAAAGTAGGGGAAGAAGATGATAAATAAAAAACGATCAACGTTAGATACTATCAAAGATGATATAAAAAATTTTTACGATAAGCAAAAGTGGCATTTTTTGACCCTCAACGGGGTAAAGGAAAATGAGGAGGATACCCAGATACAGTGGATATTTACCGAGTATGACGATAAGGAGGGGAATATAACGATGTTTTACGTAAGTGTAAAACAGGATGATATTATCCCTGACCTGACAGAAATACTTCCCTCGGCCATCATCTCCCAAAGGGAGATCGTGGATATGTTCGGAATAAAGGTCGAAAACTCAGAAAAAGGTCTTTACCTGGATGAAGACTCGGAAAGCATGCCGCTTTCTAGTTGCGGGATATAAGGATAAAATATGGGTAAAAAAACTATAAATATTCCCCTGGGATCACAGCATATTTCATTGTTGGAACCCGTAAAGTTCAGGTTTGAGTGTGAAAACGAAAAGATAATAGGGGTAGACAGCGATGTGGGATTTGTCCACAGGGGGATTGAAAAAGCCTGCGTTACAAAGTTTAAATTTGATTCCATAGGTTATGTGGTTGCAAGGATCTGCGGGCTTTGCGCCATAACCCATTCTCTTGCATATACCACGGCTGCCGAAAACCTTCTTGAAGGGGAAATAAGCGAAAGGGCAAGATATCTAAGGATACTTCTTGTTGAACTTGACAGGATCCATTCCCATATGCTTTGCCTTTCCCACACAGCAGAAAGTGCAGGGTTCGAAGCCATGTTCATGCAGATCATGGGGGACAGGGAATATGTTATGGATCTTCAGGAGAGCCTGACGGGAAACAGGATACAGTTTGATTATATAAGCATTGGAGGGGTGAACCGGGATCTTACAAGCGATATAGCAAAAGAGATAAAAACGAACCTGAAGCTTATAAGGGAAAAAGTGAATGAATATATGGATGAGTTCACAAACAACTGGAGCCTTTCATTAAAATTTGAAGATGTGGGCTCCCTTACTTTGGACGAGGCATACACCTATAATGCCATAGGGCCTTTGGCAAGAGCTGCAGGGTTAAAGACCGACGTTCGGGCAGAAACGGCTTATCTTCCTTATAAAGAGGTGGGTTTCCAGATGCAAAGCGCCTTAAAGGGTGATATCCATTCACGGAATATAGTAAGACTGAACGAGATATTAAACTCCATCCAGATGTGCGAGAATATCATCGAGGGGCTCCCTGAAGGTGATATCTTCACGAAACTAAAAGGGAAGCCAAACGGGGAAACCCTGGTGCGTCTTGAAGCTCCCAGAGGTGAACTGATGTATTATGTCAAAGGAAGCGGCAAGCCTATACTTGACAGGGTAAGGATAAAAACCCCGACATTCTCATGTATACCTGCATTTATGGAAATCTTCAAGGGATCGAATTATGCGGATGCCCCGGCTATTCTGGCATCATTCGACCCTTGTCTGTCCTGCACGGCCAAGTAGGAGTGGAAATGTTCAGATCTATAAAAAAAGCATTTAAAAACCTTTTTAAAAAGCCCCAGACCATAAGCTACCCTGCAAGCCCTATTGAAAGAAAGAAAGATTACAGGGGCTTGATAGAGTACGGGGAAGAGTCGTGCATATACTGCCTAAAGTGTGAAAAGGCTTGTCCTCCAGGGGCAATCCTGTTTGTCCCTACCGATAACCCAAGCGACAATCCCAAGAACAAGAAAAGCCAGGAGTATAAATATAATCCCCATCTTTGCATCTACTGCGGTGAGTGCGTGCGTGCCTGTCCGAAGCCTAACGAGGCTTTGTGGCAAAGCGAGAAAAAACCTGCCGTTGCGGTAAAAGAGGAGGATGTTAATAATAAATGGTTCGAGATAGAGGCGCTTAAATAGTATAAAAGTTATAAAAAACTTAAGAAAAAAATATAATAATATGCTCTAATGGATAATTATTATCCTTTAGCTATACTTTCAGTAACTTTTTAAAAGGAGTAATATATGGCTTGCGATACAGGAGCAAAACCAATCGAAGAGATCGAAACTGCGGTTTCAAATGAAGAAAATACAAACACACAAAACAAGGAGAAAAAAGATATGGCATCAAGCTTAGTATTAAGAAAATCACCGGAATTTAAAATGGACGCGTACGACGCAAAAACAGGACACTATGTAACAGTAAACAGTGATGATTACAAAGGTAAATGGACAGTAGTATGTTTCTACCCAGCTGACTTTACATTCGTATGTCCAACAGAGATTGCTGCGATGAACGCAAAATATGATGAATTCCAAGAGCTTGGAGTTGAGATCTTGGCAGTATCAACTGATACAAAATTCTCTCACAAAAGATTCGTTGAGACTGAGCCTTTATTAGCAGGTCTTAAATTAACAATCGGTGCTGATACAACTGGAACTGTTTCAAGAGCATTCGGTGTAATGATCGAAGAAGAAGGTATCGCATTAAGAGGAAGATTCCTAATCAACCCAGAAGGAACTGTAGTAGCACAAGAAGTACAAGCACCTTCAGTAGGAAGAAACGTAAATGAATTCCTAAGACAAGTAAAAGCTTGGCAGCATGCTGAAAAAACTGGTGAAGTTTGCCCTGCTGGATGGGTTCCAGGTGGAAAAACACTTCCGGTTAACACTGACGTTGAGCAAATGACTGGTAGAGTTGGTGATTACATCACTGTTGAAGAGATCATGGCTTAATCTTTTCAGATATAGAAGCAACCTTCAGGGTTCTTCTATATACTTTTCTTGAACTTTATTCAAAAACAAATCAAAACATTTCATAGCTTAATTTTTAAATTCACTTTAAATATCACTATTCTTTAAGCCCTGGCTTTTTCTTTTTACCCCTATTATGTTAAATTTAGTTAAAATTATAAAATCGATTATTCGGTAATCTGATTGTTATTATAGTATTATAAAATTTCATAAATCACACACAAGGAAAGATCTGATGGTTTCTCAAACTGACGACAGATATAAAATGGTAGAAAAGACCATGAAAAAACTGGGATATGACAGAAGTGCCCTTATAGAAACCCTTCATACCGCCCAGGAGACCTTCGGTTATCTGGAAAACGAAGTATTGAAGTTTATCGCCAGAAGGCTGAAACTTCCTTTCTCAAAGGTTTACGGCGTCGCAACTTTTTACCATTTTTTCAGGCTTAAACCAAAAGGTAAACACACTGCGGTCGTATGCATGGGAACGGCCTGTTATATCAAAGGGGCAGCGTCCATTCTGGAAAGCCTTGAGAAGAGGTTCGGGATAAAAGCCGGAGAAACCACAAAAGACTCCTTGATATCTATCTTGACGGCAAGATGCGTCGGTTCATGCTCTCTGGCTCCCGTTGTTATTTATGACAACAAGCCTGTGGGTAATCTAACCTTGGAAAAAGCGAATGAAGCTGTAGAGGAGTTGATCAAATGATACAAAGCATAGAAGATCTGCAAGAGATCGCAGATAAAAAGAAGTGTACCGAAAAAAGCTGCAAAGGGGAGCTTAGGATCTGTACGGGAAGCAGCTGTGCGGCTTTGGGTTCCATGGAGCTTGAAAAGTCTTTGTCAAAAAGGGCAAAAGATGAAGGTTTGAACGAAAAATGCAAGGTCAAAGGGGTAGGGTGCAACGGTCTTTGTTCCGCCGCTATCATGGCCATGAGATACGACAAGGCAAACAACAAAGAGACGATCTACGGGGGGATCGAGCCCGGTGACGAAGATAAGCTTTTAAAACTTATGGAAGATGACAGCGTACTTAAGGAAAAGCAGCTTGATACGAACGAACCTTTCTTTAAAGAGCAGAAAAAAATAGTCCTTGAAAATGCCGGGGCGGTAGATCCCAACGATATAGACGATTATATAGCCCATAACGGATATTTTGCCCTCTTTAAAGCAATCGAGGATATGAGTCCTGTTGAAGTAATAGAAGAGGTTAAGAAATCTGGACTTAGAGGAAGAGGGGGCGGAGGATACCCCACAGGGTTAAAATGGGAAACCGTTTACAAGGTTGAAAGCGACCAGAAATATATCGTCTGTAACGGTGACGAGGGGGATCCCGGAGCCTTTATGGACAGGGCGGTTATGGAAGCTGATCCCCATAAGGTAATAGAAGGGATGGCGATAGCCGGATTTGCCTGCGGGGCATCCAGGGGATTTATCTATGTAAGGGCCGAATACCCGATAGCCGTTGAGAAACTGAACAAGGCTATAAAACAGGCCAGAAAGAAAGGGATCCTTGGGAACAATATCGCAAACAGCAGTTTCAGCTTTGATGTTGAAGTGCGGCTTGGAGGCGGTGCATTCGTATGCGGGGAAGCAACGGCGCTTGTAGCTTCAATTGAGGGTAACCGGGGAAATCCAAGGCAGAAGCCTCCCCACCTAAGCGATTACGGGCTTTGGAGCGAACCTACAATTTTAAATAATGTCGAGACCTTTGCAAATATAGCTCCTATAATAAGAAACGGGTCAGATTGGTATAAAAGCATAGGAACCGAAGGCTCAAGCGGGACAAAGGTATTCGCTTTAACGGGACATATTAAAAACACAGGGCTTGTAGAGGTGCCTATGGGTATAAGCCTAAGGGATCTTATCTATAAAGTAGGGGGCGGAGTCCCGGAAGGGGCAAAGCTTAAAGCTATACAGACGGGAGGCCCGAGCGGAGGGTGCATCCCTGAGGATATGCTTGATATCCCCGTTGACTACGACAGCCTGAAAGCGGTAGGTTCTATTATGGGAAGCGGAGGGCTTATCGTAATGGACGAGAGCTCCAATATGGTTGAAGTTGCCAGGTTCTTTATGGATTTCTGTAAAAGCGAATCGTGCGGAAAATGTGTGCCGTGCAGGGTTGGGACTACGGAATTGACCGATCTTCTTAACAAGTTCGTTAAAAAAGAGGCAAAACAAAGCGACTTTGAGCTTTTAAAAGATATGTGCGAGGTGGTAAAAGAGGCAAGCCTTTGCGGGCTTGGGCAGACTGCACCAAATCCAGTACTCAGCACCATAAAATATTTTGAGAATGAATATCTTGAGGGGATCAAAAAATGATTAGAGAAAAAGCAAGAGTAAAAACGTTCAAGATAAACGATATAGACGTTACGGGAAGATCAAACAGCACTATCCTTGAAGTGGCCAACGAGCACGGTATAAAGATACCCACCCTTTGTTACCTTGAGGGGTTAAGCTGCGTGGGTGCCTGCAGAATGTGCCTTGTGGAGGTAAAAGGGGGAAGAAAACTGGTCCCAGCATGTACTTCAAAGATAAAAGAGGGGATGGAGGTTTACACCGAATCCCCAAAGATAAATTCACACAGGAAAATGATACTTTCCATGATCTTTGCCGAACGTACCCATACCTGCAGCGTATGTGTATCAAATGGCCACTGCGAACTTCAGGACCAGGCTATAGAGCTTGACCTGGAGCACAGCCTGGTGCCTTATATCCACAAGCAGTTCGATATAGACGCTTCCCATAAAGATTATATCTATGATCCCAACAGATGTATCTTATGTACAAGGTGCGTAAGGGTCTGCGATGAAGTTGAAGGGGCACATGCTATAGATATCTTGGGACGGGGGATCGATTCAAAGATCATACACGATATGGATGAGCCCTGGATAAACAGCGAAAGCTGTACCAGCTGCGGCAAATGTGTACAGGTGTGTCCTACGGGATCTCTTTTTGAAAAAGGGGTAAGTGCGGCCGAGATGGTGAAGAAAAAGAATATCATCACAAATCTGATTCAGGCAAGGAAGAACAAATGAACAAGGTAAGAGTTGGAACTATTTGGCTTGACGGGTGTTCGGGCTGCCATATGTCGTTTCTGGATATGGATGAGAGGATAGTGGAGCTGTCCCAATATATGGATGTGGTCTACAGCCCTTATGTGGATGCAAAAGAGATTCCTGAAAATATCGATCTGTTTATAGTTGAAGGTGCTCTAAGCACGGACCATGACCTGGAGATCATCGAAAAGATAAGGAAAAATTCCAAAAAAATACTGGCTCTGGGGGATTGTGCTATTACTGGGAATATCTCTGCCATGAAAAACCTTGCGGGAACCGAAGCGGTGCTTGAAAAAGGATATTTCGATCTTGCAGACCTGAACAAAGGGGAATACCCTGATGAAATGGTCCCTAAGCTTCTTGATAAGGTCATCCCTTTAAATGAAGCCGTGGATGTGGATTATTTCGTTCCCGGGTGTCCCACCCCTGCCGATGCCATCTATGAGGTTATAAAAGCCATTATAGAGAATAGAGAGATCAAGATAAGTGATTATACAAGGTTTGGTAAATAAAATGGAAAAGAAAAAAATAGTAATTGATCCCGTAACAAGAATAGAAGGTCATGCCAAGATCACTATAGATCTCAATGAGCAAGGAGCTGTGGATGATGCCAGGATCCATGTGACCCAGTACAGGGGATTTGAAAAGATGTGTGAAGGGCGTCCCTACAGCGAGATGCCCGCTTTGACCGCCAGAACCTGCGGTATCTGTCCCGTAAGCCATGCCATATCCTCAACAAAAGCCTGCGACAACCTTATGGCGGTAAGGCCCCCGAAAGCGGGAAGAAACCTAAGAAGGATAATAAACCTAGCCCAGATAGTTCAGTCCCACGCTTTGAACTTTTATCACCTGAGCAGTCCCGATTTCGTATACGGTTTTGATGCGGCCAAAGAGGACAGGAATATCTTCAAGCTTATGCAGACCCATCCCGATATGGCAAAGGACGGCATAAAGCTTCGGGCTTTCGGGCAGAAGATCATAGAGGAACTTGGGGGAAAAAGGATACACCCCACCTGGATAGTCCCGGGAGGTGTAAGCCATGCCATTACAAAAGAACAGAAGGAAAATATACTTTCCCAGATCCCCGAAGCCATGGAGATAGCCCAAAAAACACTGAAGTATTTTACCGATAACCTTCACAGGTTCCAAAAAGAGATAGATACTTTTGCCGCGTTCCCTTCACTGTTCATGTCCCTTGTGAACAAAAAAGGGAATTTGGAGCATTATGACGGCTTTTTGAAATTTATAGACGCCGAGGGAAATATTCTGGAAGAGGGGATAGATCCTAGGTTTTACAAGGACTATATAGGGGAGGCCGTTGAAAAAGACAGCTATTTAAAATCTCCTTACTACAAGCCTTTAGGCTACCCTGAGGGGATGTACAGGGTTGGTCCCCTTGCAAGGCTTAACGTATCGAACTCATGCGGAACCTATCTTGCCGATAAAGAGCTTGAAAGATTCAAGAACCTAAACGGCGGGAAACCTGTGCTTAATTCATTTTACTACCACTATGCAAGGATAATCGAGATCATTTACGGGATTGAAAGGATTGAAGAGCTCTTAAACGAAGAGGAGACCATGAGTGAAAACGTAAGGGCCCATGCCGATATAAACAGAAACCGCGGAGTTGGCTGTTCAGAAGCTCCACGGGGTACTTTATTTCACGACTATAGCGTAACAAACGACGGTATCATAACAGGAGTGAACCTGATTATAGCAACGGGAAATAACAACCTTGCCATGAACGCAGGTATTAAGCAGGTGGCTAAAGAGTTTGTTGATCCAAGCAATATAACCGACGGTGCCCTAAACAGGGTGGAAGCGGTGATCAGGTGTTTTGATCCCTGCCTAAGCTGTTCTACCCATGCAATGGGGATAGTATCTTCAAAAATAGAGATCAGGGACCATAACAGGAAAACCCTGGAAATGATAAGCAGGACATAATATTTGCGTATTATTGTAGGATACGGCAACGATCTTCGGGGGGAAGACGGCTTCGGAGTGGAGGTTGCAAAGAAGCTTGAAACATCTAGTCCCAAAAATACGAAGATCATAAGCTGCTTCCAGCTTACCCCGGAGTTGTCTCTGGATCTGCTGGATGGGGAAGAGATAATCTTCGTAGATGCGGCATATTCAGCTTCTTCCCATTATGCGCTTGCATGCAGCCTTGAAGATGAAAAAGGTTCAAATCTCAGTCACCATATGGGTTTTAGAACAATACTTGCCATCTTGGAAGAGCTGTACGGGAAGACTCCAAGATATGAGGTCTTTTCCCTTTTGACTAACAGTTTTGATAATATTGAAGATGAGGATCTTTACTTTGGCCAGATAAAAAAGACGGCGGAGTTTTTGCTGGACGATTAGTCCATATTCTCAAGCTCTATTATAAATACCGCACCTTCATTATCGTTTTTGGCATAGATCCTGCCGTGGCAGTGATCTTCAATGATCGTTTTTGACATATAAAGCCCAAGCCCCGTACCCTCTTTTTCAAGTTTGGTTGAGTAGTAAGGTTCAAATATCTTATCTATTATATTTTCAGGGATCCCCCCTGCATTGTCCGAAATGCGTATAACGAATTTACTGTTCTTATGGAGGGTTTCTATTTTTATCAGTTTATCCTTGACCTCTTTTTCCATTAAAACATCTTCCGCATTTTTAAGAAGGTTTAAAACCACCTGTTTCAGCTCGTTTGGGTAGGTCGCAAGCTTTCTGTTGCATTGGTAGTTTTTTTGGATATTTATCCCTTTGCTTTTTAAGGATGTCTGTATGATCCCCAAAGAGTCTTCGCAGATGCTGCTTAGGGATATCTCCCTTTTCTCTTTCGTTTTCTTGAAGAAATAGCGGAAATCGTCGATAGTTGAAGAGAGATGCTGGGAATAGGTGTTTATATTCTTCAGCCTCTCGTTGAAAAATTCTTTGTCGTATTTTCCCATCATCGATTTTAGAAGCAGGGTATTGGTAGTGGAGCTGATCGCAGCCAGGGGCTGTCTCCACTGGTGGGCGATCATACTTATCATCTCCCCCATTTGTGCCAGTTTATTCTGCTGCATAAGGTGTTTTTGGTTTTCCTGGTTCTTTTTTACTTCCAGGTCAACTTTTTTTTGAAGCTCTTTATTGAACTCCTCCAGGGTTTTGTTCTTTTCCTCGATGATCCTGCTGAATCTCCCGAAATATAATTTAAGCTGGCTTATCTCGTCCATTGAGTTGTCGAATCTGTCGTTTTCCATCATCTGAAGCTTCTCTTTGATCAGCCGGGTCAAGTTGTTCAGAGGCCTTAAAAGCTGCTTCATTAAAAAGATCAGTGCCGCGGTGGTTAAAGTGATCAGTAAAAACAGTTTGATAAGGTTCTCTTTTAGGGTGTCGGTGATATTCTTAAAAAGGTTCTCTTCGTTTACGATCAGGGAGATATTAAGGTTAAGGTTGCTTTTTTTATACCTGCTTGAGGATAAAAGGTAGTTCTTCCCGTTTGCTTTTAGCTGGATGATCCCCGAGGTCTGCTTGAAAAAGTATTCGTTGGGGATATCTTCGGCTTTTGTGCTTTTATAGATAAATTTTTTATCGTTTAGATTAGTAAGCACGACGGCGTCAAAATCGACAAGCTTGTTCACTATGAACTCCTGGATGTTCTTAAGGGAGACCTGGGATATTATAACGGCGATTTTTTCATAGGTGTTTATATCCCTTACTACCAGTGAAAGGTCAAGGCTTAGGATATTGTTATCATAATAGATGGGGCTTATTGTTATATCCTCTTGAAGGTAGCTGTCCAGTTTGTTTTTGTAAAAAAGACTTTTCTCTTTGGCTTTTAGAATAGAATCTTTGGAGGAGATGACGATATCCCCGCCGTTGATGGGGATAAATATGATATTTTCAACCCCTTGAAGGTTCTTTAAAAAAAAGTCGTACCTTTTTTTTGTGATACTTTTTTCCGCAAGTACGTTCTTATTGTAGATTGAAGTGAGTTTCAGGCTGTTTATAATGGTATCTATTTTATGGTCTATCTGGGTATTTATACTGTGCTGTTCATCTATAAGCTTTTGATTCAAGTTCTCTTTTGCATTATTTGTCAACTGTTCGTGTATATTGCTGAAAAGCATCAACATAAATATAACCATTAACAAGGCGGTCGATAACGCGACTTTTAACGGCAGTTTCATATGAACTTTCACTTTTACCTCTGTATCATAAAATCGTAGCTTATTTTAAGTTTATCTATATAGAATAATATAATAATCTAAAAAGGTTTATAATGAAGAATAATTATTTTATTGTTTTTATTTTATTTTTAACTATATTGTTTTCAGTTTTGTTTTTAAACAGAGGCGATAATTCTCCAAAAATGAAGAAAGTGGCTTTTGTAAGTCTCTCCGAGGTTGATAATAATACTTTTTTCGGCTTTAAGAGCGAAATGGTAAGCCTGGGCTGGGAAGAGGGGAAGAATATCTCCTATTTGGTAATGAAACCTGCAGGGAAAATCGAGAACCTTAAAGGGATAGTTGAGCATATCATATCCCAAAAACCAGATCTGATTTTTGTTTCAAGCACCCCTGCGGCGCAGGAGGTTAAAAAAGCCATTGAGAAGAGCCCTATACCTGCGGTTTTTTGCCCCGTGAACGATCCTTTTTCTTCAAATATCGTTAAGAATCTTTTAAAGCCGGAGGGGATGATGACTGGGGTAAGCCTTGCACACAATGACGACAAAAGGCTTGAATGGCTGAAGAAAATAGCCCCGGCTACCGAAACGGTGTTGATCCCTTATACCCCGAAAGATGATTCTTCCCTTGCTTCGCGAAACGATGTGAAGACAATCCATGATCTTTTGAATATCAAGATCCTTGAGAAGCCTTTTGATACTGACTTAAGCGTCGAAGAGTTTTTTTCTTCCCTTAAAGGTCAGTTTGACGCGGTATATATCCCCAGGGATTCAAACGTGGAAAAAAAGATAAGGGAGTTTTCCGAATATACGATTAGAAACAGGATCCCTTTAAGTGTCCCTAGCTACCAGCAGGTGAAAAAAGGTGCCCTGTTCGCTTACGGGTTTGTACATTACAATATCGGGAAAGAGGCTGCCGGGCATGCCAACAAGATATTAAGAGGGGTGCAGGTAAGGGATCTTCCCGTGAAAGTGGGGGAATCCCATCTTGTTCTTAATGAGACAACGGCAAAAAAGATAGGGATAGAGTTCTCTCCCGAGGTTTTAAGGAATGCGAAGATCATTTTAAAATAAGAATCTATACTTGACAACAAAGTGAAATAATACATTCATTTCATAGAAAGTTACTTTTGGATATAATAGGGGAAAATTCATATCTTAAGGTTTATAATGATTGAAGTATACAATGCAATAACCAATATTGCAAACGATATAGAAAAAAATGTATTTGTTAATTATAATGATTTCGTAAAAGAGGGCTTAAGCGCCCAGGATATCCACGGTGATATCTATGATTACTGTTCACAATCCATTGAAAAAGAGTTCGAATACCTCAAAAGTGTAAAAGGTGTTATAGGAAAAGACAAAAAACAGCTTTGCACTATCAATGAGAACGGAAAATATATGGTAAGTTTCGTTGCAATAGACAATATAGAGCTTCTTGACCTTAACTTCTCTTTAGGAACGATCTTTGGGATCTACGAGAACGAGTTCGGTGCCCAGAATTTAAAAGCTGCAATATATATAACCTACGGTCCTACGTTCCAGCTTGTATTTGCTTCAAAAGATGAGGGGGTAAAATATTTCTCCAACGAGCACGGGGAATTTATCCAGCAGGATTCTTTAGAGCTTTCAAACAAGGGCAAGATAAATTCACCTGCCGGAATTTACAGTGAGTTTCCCCAAGAGCATAAAGATCTTTTAAACAGTTTCTTTGATGATGGTTACAGATTAAGAATGAGCAACTCTTTAGCACTTGATACGCACCAGATATTGTTTAAAAAAGGTGGTCTTTTCTCAAGCCCTTCAACACCTTCAAACCCTAACGGTACCCTGGAACTTGTTTTTGAGGCTTTCCCTATTTCCTTTATCATTGAGCTTGCGAACGGCGAAGCTATAGACGGAAAGAACAGGGTCCTTGATATAAAAGAATCAGGACTTCACCAAAAGACACCTATCTATTTCGGTTCAAAAGACGAAATAGCGAAGGTTAAAGCTTTCTTATCTTAAAAAAGCGGTTTATTCCTGCTTTTTTAAAAGCTCCATAGTCTGCAGGGCTATGGATTTTTCTTCATTTGTCTGAACCACCAGCACCCTTACCCGGCTGTTTTCCCCTGTTATATCGTCAATTGGTTTTTTCAGGTGTTCATCCCTGTATGTATCTACAACCAGCCCTATACTGTCATATAGGTTCTCGCACACTTTTTCCCTTATATATGAGCTGTTCTCCCCGATGCCACCCGTGAAGATCATGGCATCTACGGTTCCAAGCTCAACTATATACGAGCCTACGAAATCCCTGATCTTTTTTATGAACATATCAACTGCCAGTTTTGCTGTCTTGTCCCCTTTTCTCATATGTTCAAGGACGGTTCTTAGATCACTCTCTCCGCATATCCCTTTAAGTCCGCTTTCTTTGTTTAAAAGCTTGTCTATATCCTCGATCTTGTATCCAAGCATCTTTTCAAGGTAAAAAATAATTGAAGGGTCTATATCCCCGCTTCTCGTGCCCATCATAAGCCCTGCCAAAGGGGTAAAGCCCATTGATGTATCGACAGATTTTCCTTTTTTCACCGCAGTTACGCTTGAACCGTTTCCTAGGTGGAAGGTTATGAAGTTGCATTCGTTAAGGTTCTTGTCCAAAAACCTTGCCGCTTTCCTTGCCACATGGTAGTGGGAGGTTCCGTGGAAACCGTATTTCCTGATATGGTCTTTGTCGTAAAAGCTTTTTGTTATGGGGTAGATATAATTTTCAGGGGGGATTGTCTGGTGAAATGCCGTATCAAAGACCGCTATCTGGGGTACATGGGGATATTTTTTCCTTATTATCTGTATCGCTTCCAGGTTTGCAGGATTATGCAAAGGTGCCAGAGGGATTAAGGACTCTATATCGTTTACGACCTGGTCGTCTATCAGTGCGGGTTTGTCAAATTTTTCACCCCCGTGAACCACCCTGTGCCCTATGGCGTCTATATCTTTCAGGGAATCTATCTGGTCGATATTGTTCAGTTCTTCAAACAGCTCCTCCAAGGCATCATGGTGGGATTTTACTTCTTCTTTGATTCCCTGGTAGATCTCGGTTTCATTTTCAAAAAGTTTGTATTTTATCGATGAACTTCCGCTGTTTATAACTAATACTTTCAAATTTAATCCTTCTTTTGGGCCTGGATGGCCGTGATAATCACCGTATTTACGATATCTTTTACCGTACATCCCCTGCTTAGGTCGTTAACAGGCTTGTTCAGCCCCTGCAAAACAGGACCGATCGCAACGGCGCCGCTGCTTCTTTGAACCGCTTTGTATGTATTGTTACCCGTATTAAGGTCGGGAAAGATAAGCACGTTTGCGATACCTGCCACTTTGGAGTCTGGCAGTTTTTTTACAGCAACCTCTTCATCTATGGCCGCATCGTATTGTATAGGTCCCTCGATATCAAAATCAATGCTGCTTCTTTTTACTATATTTGTAGCTTCTATAACCTTTTGCACATCTTCGCCGCTTCCCGAGTCCCCCGTAGAGTAGGAAAGCATGGCGACTTTGGGTTCTATCCCAAATGAGCGGGCCGTTTTTGCACTGCTTATGGCTATCTGCGCCAGGTGCTGTTCGTTCGGGGACTGGTTGATGGCACAGTCACCGTAAACAAGAACTTTTGTATCCAGGCACATGAAAAATACGCTTGAAACTATATCTACTCCGGGAACCGTTTTTATTATCTGTAAGGCGGGCCTTACGGTGTCTGCCGTTGTATGGCTGGCACCGCTTACCATACCGTTCGCAAGACCTTTTTGAACCATCATCGTTCCAAAAAAGTTTACGTTCTCGTACATTATCTCATCCGCATCGCTTTGGGTCAGCCCCTTGTGTTTCCGTAAGTTATAAAGCTCATTTGCAAATTCTTTTGTATGCTTTGATCTTTTGGGGTCTATTATATGGGCTTTTGATATATCTATTCCCAGCAGTTTTGCCCTGTTTTTTATCTCTGCCTCTTCTCCAAGGAGCGTGATATCCACTATATCCCTGTGCAGCAGTATCTCCGATGCCCTTAGTATCCTGTCGTCGCCGCTTTCCGGCAGAACTATATGCTGCTTGTTCTGTCTTGCTATATTTACAAGCTTGTACTCAAACATAAGGGGCGTTGTGATCTGGTGATTTACATCCTTTAGTTTGTCCGCGATGCTGTTTCTGTCCACGTATTTTGAAAATGTCCCAAGGATCAAAGATATCTTGCTGTGGCTTTTTGCCGTGATCTTCGGCCTGATATTATCGACTTTCATAACCGTTTCATGGGTGTTGGTATTTGTGCTTATAATGGCTACTGGAAAATTTTCTATGCCGCACAGTATCTGGGAGAGCATCTGTTTTGGTTCTATATCTCCCGTGAGAAGCATACCTGCTATTTTTTTGGATGTTTTTGACTTTAGGGAGAGAACTGTTCCTGCAATTATATCGCTTCTGTCCCCCGAGACTATTATAAGATCCTGGTCGTCGATATATTTAAGGAAATTGTCAAGTGTCATGGAAGCCACTTTTATATCAAATATCTGCTGGTTTAAAAACCTCTTTTTCCCGTACAGCAGTTTACAGTCCAGCTTTTCAAAAACATCACTTACTGTTATATTGTCCACCTCTTTTATGTAAGGGAGGGAATAAACAGGGGCAGGAAGCTTGTCTTTGAGTAGAAGCTCGTTCAACTGATCGATCTGTTTCTTGTCTATTTTGTTAACAAATGCGGCAAACTGCTCTATACCCTCTTTTTTTAAGGATCTGGCCTCAATGTTTATCTCTTCCTGGATAAGGGTGCTGCTTTTTTCAAAACCGTTTATAACGCTTATATACGGTATTGAGAGGTTTTTTGCTATTTGGATATTGATATCTTTGCCCAAAGATGCTGTTATCATCTCTTTGTTTAAGCCCTGGATAAATACAAAGTCGTAATTCTTTTTCAGGGTATTATATCTGTCTATTACTTTTTCTATTATCTCGTTTGTTCTGTTCTGGTAAACCAGCTCCGCAACCTCTTTCGCCGTAAAAAGGTAAGCGTGCTCTTTTTCTATTTTAAGCTTAAAATGTTCCGCCATCAGCTCTATATCCGTATCGTCGCTGTATATAATGGGTTTGAAAAAAGCAACTTTGTGGTATCTTGATTTTAAAAGCTCCATCAGTCCCAGGGAGATGCTTATGGTTCCGCAGTTATTTTGCAAAGAGGATATATAAAAAGCGTTCATCGGTTTTCCTAAATAAAATGTCTATAAAATAATACCGATACAAGATTACAGTACGGTTATACGAAGAAAATTTGCCTTAATTTGCTATAATAGCTCATGGAGAATATATTATTAAAAAACAAAAGTATAAACAAGGTTAATTTTTTCAGTATTATTTTCGGTGCGGTTTTATTTATAGTATTTATAGCCGTTGCCATGTATAACAGCTATTCCCAATACAAATCGGACATAGCGGTTCTGGAAAAAGAGTATATAAATTCCCAGAAAAAATTTATCAAAGATGAAACATTGCGTATTCTTAATTTCATAGAATACAAGGACAGGACAAACAAGAATACACCCCTGGAAGAGCTGCAGTCAGAGATAGTGGATATTATTGAAAATATGCGAAACGAGCTTGACGGTACGGGGTATGTATTTATCTATACCTTTGAGGGAATAAATATAGCAGACCCCATCTTAAAAGAGAATGCAGGGAAAAACCTTATAGACTTTACAGACCCCAACGGCAAGAAAGTGATCTACGAGCTTATAGAGGTATCCAAGGAGCCAAAGGGGGGATATGTAAATTATGTCTGGAACAAGCCCACGACAAATACCTTGGAAGAGAAAGTATCCTACGCCATATCCTACAAGCCCTGGAAATGGATGATAGGAAGCGGTGTATATCTTAAAAACGTGGAAGAGGTTATAAAAGAGAAAAAGCAGGAGTATTCACAAAAGATAGCCCACTACCTCGTACAGATATTCTCCATGGGTATTCTTGCCTTTATCATAGGTATATTGCTTTATGAGCACCTTATGTCAAAAATAAGAGGCGATATAAAAAATATAAATGACGGGGCAAAGGAGCTTAGAAAGATAGATATAAGCAGGCTGTATTTCAAAGAGTTCCAGTATGTGGCTTATTATATGAACCTTATGCAGGAAAACCTCCACGACCTAAATAAAAATCTTGAAAAGAAAGTGCACTCACGGACAAAAGATCTTGAAAAATCGGAACAGTATGCAAGAGAGCTTGTAAAACAGCAGGACAAGTTCGTAAAAGATGCCATACACGAGATAAACACGCCCCTTAGCATCATAATCACCAATATCGACCTGTTTAAGCTGAAACACGAAGAGAACAGGTATCTTTCAAAGATAGAAGCGGGATCCAAAATAATACATAATATTTATAACGACCTTGAGTATATGATAAAAAAGGACAGGATAGAGTATCCCAAAACATTTATAGATATATCATCTTTTATTGAAAGCAGGCTTGACTTTTTCTATGAGGTTGCAACAGGGAACAAGCTATTTTTTGAGTCGGAGATTGAAAAGGACCTGAGCATAGAGTTTAACGAGACCCTGCTTCAGCGTATCTGCGACAATACCCTTTCCAACGCAATAAAATACAGTTTTACGGGCACTGTGATAACAATAAAACTTTTGAAACAAGAAAATGGTATAATGCTGCAAATCTCTAACAGCGGAAAGACCATACGCGACCTTGAGAAGCTTTTTGACAGGTTTTACAGGGAAAACCAGTCCCGCGGCGGCTTCGGAATAGGTTTGAATATCATAAAAGAGATATGTGATAAAAACGGCGTCGAACTGAATGTAAACTCAAAAGATGATCATACTACCTTTGAGTACAGGTTCGGGTCTATTGATAAAGAAAGGTTATAATGAAAATTTTGCTCTTAGAAGATGAATTGATGCTTCAAAGCTCTATACAGGAGTATATAGAGGCTTTAGGCTACAACATAAAATGTTTCAGTGACGGGCAGGAAGCCAAAGAGGAGCTTGAAAACAGCGATTACGACCTGCTTCTTTTGGATATAAACGTCCCCAATTTTACGGGGCTGCAGCTTTTTGAGACCCTTAAACAAAACCACAACTTCACCCCCACCATATTTATAAGCGCAGATACCGATATAGATACTATCTCCGATGCCTTTGAGAAAGGGGCGATAGATTATTTGAAAAAACCTTTCCATTTAAAAGAGCTTGGATTCAGGATCCAAAAAGAGATAGCTTCCATGGAGCAGAACAGGAACATACATATAAAACTGAGCAAGAACTATAGCTATTCAAAAGAGGATAATATGCTTTATTTCAACAACGAGATTGAAAAGCTTACCAATAAAAAGATACAAATAGTAAGATATCTTGCTCTGAATATAGGAAGGATCATCACTATAGATACCCTCAGAGAGTATATCTGGCATAACGAGCCTGTTTCCGATGCTACGATCAGAACAGAGATGAGCAGGTTGAAAAAATCCCTAAAAGAGGATTTTATAAAAAATATAAAAGGGGTAGGGTATACCATAGAAAAATATATCCCCAACATTTAATCAAAGGCTGAGCGCCTTTTTTTAATTTTATTCTAATTTTAAACTAAAAAAAAAGCTCCCCAAAACACCGCTTTAAGTATAATTTTACACTTTAATCTTATGAAAAAACCACAAAAATAGAAAAAATACTACTATATGTTACACTTTGATTTGTTAAAATGTTTCCTTTTTACCCATCTAAATAATTAAATATTATAAAAGTTCAAAAAAATACAAAATGCTATATAAATGCTATTTACAAAATTTAAACTTCTATTGAAACTAAAAAAGGAGATATTTATGGATAAAACTTTAGTTGAAAAAATCAAAGCTAATCCTTCTTACAATGAACTTGTAACGAAAAGAAGATCATTCGCTTGGAAATTGACGATCACCATTCTTGTGGTTTATTATGCATTTATTTTATTTATTGCATTCAGCCCCGAGACACTTGGCGCTAGTTTAACAGGCGGGATGATGACAGTGGGGATTCCTGTAGGTATTGCAATTATCATTTTTGCATTTGTATTAACTGGAATTTATGTAAACAGAGCGAACAGCGAGTTTGACAATTTAACAAAAAAAGTAAAAGAAGATATCGCAAAGGAGATGAAATAATGTTGGGTAAAATTTTATCTGCTTTAATGTTGACTGCTGTTGCTGCGTTTGCGGCAGGGGCTGATCTGGGTGCCGGTACAAAAGCTGATGACCTTAATGTTCCAGCTATTGTTATGTTCTTTATTTTTGTTTTTGCTACACTTGGTATTACTTACTGGGCTTCAAAGAAAACAAAAAGTGCAAGTGATTTCTATACTGCAGGCGGTGGTATAACAGGTACTCAAAACGGTACTGCGATCGCGGGAGATTATATGTCTGCGGCATCTTTCCTTGGTATTACCGGTATGGTTTACCTAAAAGGTTACGACGGTCTTATTTTCTCTATCGGTTTCCTTGTTGGTTGGCCTGTGATCCTGTTTATGATCTCTGAGCAGTTAAGAAACCTTGGTAAATATACGTTTGCCGATGTTACGGCTTACAGATTAAGACAAAAACCTGTTAGGATCCTTGCTGCGCTTGGTTCTATCTCTGTTGTTATCCTTTACCTTATCGCTCAAATGGTTGGTTCTGGTAAACTTATCGAGATATTATTCGGTCTTGATTATGAATTTGCGGTTGTACTTGTAGGTGCATTGATGATCCTTTACGTTGCGTTCGGTGGTATGCTTGCAACTACATGGGTACAAATTATCAAAGCTATCCTTCTATTAGCAGGTACTACTTTCATGTCTGTAATGGTTATGGCACAATTCGGGTTCAGTTTTGAAGAGCTGTTTACTGCTGCGACTCAAGTACACCCTAAAGGTATTGAGATTATGAGTCCGGGTGGTCTTGTATCTGATCCTGTATCTGCTATTTCACTTGGTATTGCTTTAATGTTCGGTACTGCGGGACTTCCTCATATCCTTATGAGATTCTTTACGGTTGCTGATGCAAAAGAAGCAAGAAAATCTGTATTCGTTGCTACGGGACTTATTGGTTACTTCTACGTATTAACGTTCATCATGGGATTCGGTGCGATCGTACTTGTTCTTGGTGCTGAAGGTAACGTTTACTGGGATGATGCTACAAATACACTTAAAGGTATGAATAACATGGCTGCTATCTGGCTTGCTCATGCTGTTGGTGGAGACTACTTCCTTGGATTTATCTCTGCGGTTGCATTTGCTACTATCTTGGCAGTTGTTTCAGGACTTACTTTAGCGGGTGCTTCGGCTATTTCACACGACCTTTATGCAAATGCTTTTGCTAAAGAGGGTGAGAAAGTAAGCGAAGAGAAAGAGATGAGAGTTTCTAAATACGCTACATTGGCTATCGGTGTTGCAGCTATTATCTTCGGTATTGCGTTCGAGAAACAAAATATCGCGTTCGTTGTTGCGTTAGCGTTTACTATCGCTGCATCAGCTAACTTCCCTGTACTGTTCATGTCTATCTTCTGGAAGAAGTTGACTACAAGAGGAGCGGTTCTTGGTGGATATATTGGTCTAGCATCTGCACTTATCCTTGTTATCCTGGGACCTGTTGTATGGACTCAGATCTTAGGAATGGGTGAAGCTCTTGTACCATACAAATTCCCTGCGGTATTCTCTGTGCCTTTAGCGTTCATAGCTATCTGGTTCTTCTCTGTTACTGATGACAGTGACGATGCTGCAAGATGTATAGAAGAGTTTGATGCTCAGGATATCAGATGTCAAACAGGTATCGGAGCGGACAGCGCTGTTAATCACTAATCGGTTAAAAGCTTCAAAAGTTTAAAGTTTAAAATCATGAGATAAAGCCCCGGGTGAAAGCCCGGGGTTTTTTCATTCCAAAAATCATAGTCCTATATTATTGACAAAGATCTATTTTTATTATACAATTCTTTTATATAGTTTAAATTAAACTAATTTTAAGGAGTTTATTATGAAAATAGATAGTTCAAGCGTATCACTTTACAGCGAATCCACTTTCCAGTTCAGCCAAAAAAGGGTAAGCACTTCGCAAATTTATTATAAACAAAACGGCGGCAATGGGGAAGCGGAAAACGATAAATCTTCAGCAGTAAGCCTGGACATATCTTTTTTCAAAAGTGTTTCCATAGAATCAAGCAGAGTGGCTTATGACTGGGAAGAGAGAATGAGCCATGAGGACAGAATAAAGAAGCTTATAATTGAAAAACTTTTGGGTAGATTTTACGGGGAGGATGAAAAGATAGATGTTCTTCCCCGTAAAAAAGTCCATACTCCCCACATACAGATGCAAAACCCCTATGCCAGAGCAGACATACCGGAGCAAAAAGAGGTAGGGGCGATAGTTTTTAATACGACCCATGAGTATTACCAGAAACAAACTGTCGATTTTAGCGCATCTTTGCAGATAAATACCCCTA
The DNA here is from genome assembly GCA_963677515.1 of Arcobacteraceae bacterium. Taxonomy (GTDB): domain Bacteria; phylum Campylobacterota; class Campylobacteria; order Campylobacterales; family Arcobacteraceae; genus JAIOSF01. The sequence continues at coordinate 537,698 of OY781963.1, forward strand.
ATAAAAGTTTCAGTCTTGATCTTGATATATCGTACTCAAAAGAGCTATACGAATCTCACAGCAGCAGGCTTGTAATAGGTGATGAAAAGCTTATTGACCCATTGGTGATAAATTATGATACCGATGTAAACCCTTTTGAAAATCTAAGCAGTTTAAAATTTGAATTTGATCTGGACCAGGATGGTGAAAAAGATCTTATCCCTATGTTAAAACAGGGTGCAGGATATCTTGCACTTGACAGGAACGGCAACGGTAAAATAGATGACGGAAGTGAACTTTTCGGTACCAGATCAAATAACGGGTTTAAAGACCTAAGCAAATATGACAGTGACAATAATAATTGGATAGACGAGAACGATGAAATATTTGACAAGCTGAAGATCTGGCAGAAAAGTGAAACGGGGGAAGATAAGCTCGTATCGCTTGTGGATCTGAACGTGGGAGCTATATATCTGGGCGACGTACAAAGCGGATATAAATATCAAAGCAGTATTGATAATACGGATGCGGTTCAACAAAGCAACGGTATATTCGTAAAAGAGGACGGTTCAGGTATAGGAATGGTAAACTCCATTGATATTGCAGTTTAGTCAAAAACAGTTAATTTGATATTTTAAAGAGGGGATAAAAAGCTATATAATCTAATTTAAAGTATAATATCAGAAATTTATACGGGATATATTATGAAAAAGCTTTTTTTAATACTTATATTTTTCACGACTCTCTCTTTTGCCAACGAGTTCAGCAAAATGAGCACCCAGGAACTAGTTGCCATAATGGGTTATGTAAAGCCTGCAAAAGAGGTGCAGTTTTTGCGGGAATTGAAAAAAAGGGAACCTTTTATGAAAGCAGATATCAAATCCCAATATAGAAAAAACCTGAAAAAGTTTTACGGGAAATAGAGGATGGGGTCTAAGATACTGCTGCTTGAAGATGACGTGACTTTGAACGAAACCGTTGCCGAGTATCTTGAAGATAACGGTTACGATGTCAAGGGGGTATACGACGGGGAAGAGGCCTTGAACCTTATGTATGAAAAAAGTTTTGATCTTTTTATCCTTGACGTGAACGTTCCTTTCGTGGACGGTTTCACCCTTTTAAAAGAGAGGAGGGAATCAGATGACAAGACCCCTGCCATATATATCACCTCATTGAACTCCATGGAGTCTTTGGAGCAGGGTTACCAAAGCGGAGCGGATGATTATATAAGAAAGCCTTTTGCACTAAAAGAGCTTCTTTTAAGGGTTGAGAGCATACTTAAAAGGGGATATTTCCACAATAATGAGGAAAAGCTGAAGATAGATGGGGATATAGAGTTCGATATAAACAGCGGCACCCTTTACAAAGAGGGGGATGAGGTTCCTTTAAACCAGAAAGAGCTAAAGCTTCTAAAGCTTTTTCTACAGAACCGAAAAGAGCCGGTGACCCACGAAAAGATACACCAGACCCTTTGGGATTATGACGAAACGGTAAGCGAGGACAGCCTTAGGACCTATATAAAGAATCTTAGAAAAATCATAGGGAAAGAAAGAATTGTTAGTATTAAAAAACTTGGATATAAATTTACTTAAAAGGGAGAAAACCACCCTTTTTAGTTTTCTTGCCCTTTATACCTTCCTAACAATAGTTATCATAACTATTGTCTCTTTTTTATATTACAATTTCCAAAAAGACCTTAGCTTACAAAAAAAGAGGGATGAGCTTTACCGTTATTCGAACGATATTATCCTGATTTTAAAATATATGCACATCAATTTTGAGGAAAACAATATCTATCCCAGGGACGACAGGTTCAAATCTGCCATATACGACAGTGATAAAACCCTTATCTTCTCAACCCTTGAAAACAAAGAGGTGGACCTTGAAAAGAACATATATACAAAAAACGGCAAGATCCATTTCATAAACCAGCCCGATTCATATTACCTGGGTACAAAATACATAGTAATAGAGGTGGATGACGACGGGGCCTGGCTGCAAGAGGTAAAAAAAAGTATCCTTCTTTACGGTCTGGGGGGATTTGTATTTATGATAATCGCGGGATATTTCCTTTTAAAGCTTTTTATAAGACCCTTAAAAGACGCCTTGCATCTTCTTGACAGGTTTATCAAAGATACCACCCATGAGCTTAATACCCCAGTTAGCACCATTGTGGCAAATGTGGAGATGATAGATAAATCGTTATTGGATGAAAAGACCGCCAAAAAGATAAACAGGATAGATATAGGGGCAAAGACCATATCAAATATATACGAGGACCTGACCTTTTTAACCCTGAACAACAAGCTTATAACAAAAGATGAAAAGGTTGATATGGGGGAACTTTTAAAGCAGAGGGTCGAGTATTTCAAAACCATCGCCGACGGGAAAAAAATAGATATCACCCTGGATATAAAAGAAAGTTCCTCCCTTTTAATAGATAGAAGAAAGATATCAAGGCTTATAGACAACCTTATCTCAAATGCCGTAAAATACAACAAAATAAAAGGAAGAATAGATATTGTTCTTCATAACAACGGCTTTTATATAGAAGATACGGGAATAGGGATAGAACAGTCAAAGATAGAAAAGATGTTTGAAAGGTATACGAGGTTTGATAAAAGCGCGGGGGGATTCGGTATAGGGCTTAGCATAGTGGCTTCCATCTGTGAAGAGTACAAGCTTGATATAAAGATAAGCTCAAAGCTTAATACAGGTACAAAGGTGGAGTTAAGATGGTAAGATATTTTCTGGTCCTTTTATTAGCCGTCTCTTTTTCAAAGGCTTCCGTTTATGAGAAGAATTGCGTTTCCTGCCATGCAAAACTGCCAGTAAGCATAGACAAGTTCTTTTTCAGGTATCTTTTAAAATACAGCAGTGAAAGAGATGTAAAAGAGAAACTTAAAAGTTACCTCAAACACCCTTCCAAAGAGGAAACGGTCATGGCTGAAGGTTTTATAGAAAGGTTCGGGTTAAAAGAGCCTACTAAATTAAACGACAAAGAGCTTGAGGAAGCCTTGAACGAATACTGGGAAAGATACAAGGTGTTCGGGAAACTCAAGTAGTTTTAATATTCCACAATCATTTCACAATTTGATTTTATACTTCTACATATACAAAGAAAAGGAGTATAAAATGAGAAAAATAATCGCAAGCTTAACAATAGTAGCAGTAACAGGTTTATTGGCAGCAGGTGCTCCTGCTAGTTACGGAAAATGTGTAGGGTGCCACGGTGCAAACGGACAGAATGTTGCCCTTGGTAAATCAAAGATCATCAAAGATATGACAAAAGACGAGATCAAAACTGCTCTTAACGGTTATAAAGACGGCTCTTACGGAGGTCCTATGAAAAGCATAATGCTAGGTCAGGTTAAATCTCTAAGTGCAGATGATGTAACAGCTATTGCCGAATATATCGGTAAATAGATTTTAGTTGAAAGGATAGATGATGAAAAGAATAATTGTAAGTTCACTTTTAGCTTTGGGACTGCTTTCTACAACGGTTTACGCAGATGTTGCCAAGGGGCAGAAGCTTTACTCAAAAAAGCTTAAAAAACCGTGCGGTATAACAGGAGCAAAAATGGCTTCACAACATACCCAGGACGAGTGGGAAACTATAATGGAGGAGGGGAATCTTTCATCTGAGATCAAGAAGATCTGTCCAAACGTAAAAGAGGTAAATGAAAAATTCATCCCCCACTATTACGATTTCTTTTATGAATATGCCAGCGATTCGGGTAATGTCCCCAGCTGTTAATAGATAAAATTTCTTCTAAAGTTTAAAATCATAAGATAAGCACCGGTTTTCAAAACCGGTGCTTTTTATTGCCCGAGCACTTGTTTTACCAGGCTGCAGAACTTCTCTTTGTCGTAGGGTTTCTTGATCCATGCGGTGGCACCCGTTCTTTTACCCGTTGTTTTCAGCTTCTCGTCAACCTTTGATACCGACAGCACTATAGGTACTTTTTTATATCTGCTTTTTAGCTTAATTGTGTTTATAAGTTCTATGGTGGATTCTTCATCCTCTTCAATATCGCAGAATATCAGCTTTACGTTGTTTACGCCCAGAAGATCGAATATTTTTTCATGGTCCGTTTTTGAGATCAGGGTGAATTTTGATTTTTCCGGCAGCTCGTTTAAAAAGGAGATTTTATCCGGGTCGTTTTCAATGAGAAGTATAGTATGTGATAGATGGGAGTCTATCTCCTCTATAAAGGAATCAAAAAGCTCCCTTTTTTCGATACTCATCTCCCTGCCCCTTAATGCATCGGTAACAAGGGTTGAAATAAAGCCTTTGAGTTCTATAAGGGTGAAATAAACCCTGGGGTCGAATTTGATATTGTTATTTCTTATCTCGTCCAGGAGGTCTTCCGCTTTATGGGTGAGTTTTACGACGTCTATGAATCCAAGAAGGTCAGAAACCCCTTTTACCGTATGGAAGGATCTGAATATCTCGTTGATGATCTCTTTATCTTCTGTTCCGTCCTTTGCCAGATACAAGGCATCCTCGATACTAAGAAGCTTGTTCATCACCTCATCGTAAAAAATGTTCTCTTCTATATCAAAATCCATATTTCCCGTCTTTTCATTCTTTGATAAAATTTTATAATAAAATTGATTTAAAAACCATATAATTTATAAATAAATTTATTATAATATTATTATTGAAATTGTTGGCTTTTTAAGGATATAATAAAAAAGAAACATAAAAAAGGAAGTTTATGAGTTTACTGGAATTAAAGGTTTTTATAAAAAACATCAAGCCTTTCAATTATCTAAGCGAAGAGGAGCTGGAAGAGCTTTCCCAAAGCCTTGATATACTCTATTTTAAACAGGATGTTACGGTGATGGATGAAAAGACATCTCCCGATGCCCTTTATTTTATCATCAAAGGGGTGGTTCAGGAGAAGTTTGACGGGGAGATAGTCTCCGGATATTCCCAAAACGAGTTCTTCGATCCCATCTGCCTTATAGAGAACAAGGTAAAGCACAAGTTCATAACACTGCAGGAAACCATATGTTATTCACTTCCCAAAGAGGTGTTTTTAAAGATCATGTACCAAAACGGTAATCTTGAGAGATACTTTTTTGCAAGCATCTCGGAGAAGCTTAACATAAGCAACCAGACCAAGGAGAAAAAGAAGCTGCTTGATTTTGCCATGTCAAAGGTGGAAGATGCCTATTTGCAGAAGCCTTCATACGTAAATGAGAACGAAACCATACACAATACGGTGAAGATCATGGTGGAAAAGGGGATCCAGGCAATACTTGTAAAAAGAGATGACGGGGAGGTGGGTATTGTTACCGATTCGGCCTTTGTAAAAAAAGTGGCCTTGAACAGGATGGACCTGGATGCCCCCGTAGGAAAGATCACAACCTACGGCTTAAAGGGTATAGATGCGGGTGATTTTTTATTTAACGCCCAGCTTGAGATGGCACGGCATAACCTGAAAAGGCTCCTTGTCAAAAAAGAAGAGGAGATCATAGGGCTTCTGGATATCGTAAGCCTAAGCAGCCATTTCGCTTCCCATACCCACTCCACAAGCAAGCTGATTGAAGAAGCCAAAGATATGGAGCAGCTCAAAGAAGCCAGCACCAAATTTATTAGAACCATCAGGGCACTGTATGAAAAAGGGGTAAAGGTAAGATATATATCAAAACTTATCTCGGCCCTTAACCATAAGCTCTTTAACAAGCTGTTCCTGTTAACGGCACCCCAAACCCTGCTTGAGAATTCCGCACTTTTAATTATGGGAAGTGAAGGAAGAGGGGAGCAGATATTAAGAACCGATCAGGACAATGCCCTTATACTGGATAATGATATAAATATAGACCCGAAAGTTTTGGAAGATTTTACCAAGAGTTTTACGCAAAACCTTGTTGAGTTCGGCTACCCCTTGTGTGACGGCAATATAATGGTATCGAATCCTTTTTGGGTAAAAACTGTGGACCAGTACAAAGATACGGTATTTGACTGGATATTGAACCCTTCAGAAGAGAACTTTATGAATCTTGCCATATTCTATGATGCCGTATGTGTAGGGGGAAAAGGGGGGCTTCTTGACGAGGTGAAAGATCATATATTCAATATAGCCTCACAAAGCGATTCTTTCAACTCCTTCTTTGCAAAGCCGACCCTGATGTTCGAGACCCCTTTGGGATTCTTCAGTGATTTCGTGGTGGATACCGATAAGCATAAAGATGAGCTGGATATCAAAAAAGGTGGGATCTTCCCTATCGTGCACGGGGTTAGAAGTCTTGCTATGGAGCATAATATAAAAGAGACAAGCACCGTAAAAAGGATAAAGATCCTTAACAACTCAAAAGTGATAGAGGATGAACTTTCAAGGGAGCTTGTGGAGGCGTTTAATTTCCTATTGCAATTAAGATTGAAGTTCCGCCTTGAGAAAATAGATGCCAGAATAGATCTTGACAACTATATAAACCCGGCAAAGCTGAGCACCCTTGAAAAAGACCTTTTAAAAGACAGCTTCAAGATAGTCAACAAGTTTAAAAAGTTCGTTACCTATCACTATAAGCTTAATATGCTTTAGGCCTGAAAAGATGTTTAATAGTATAAAACAATATTTCAACAAAAGGTCATTGAAAGACCAAAGTTACGCCTATTTGTTCGACAGATACGAAGGGGATGAATATGTGTGCTTTGACTGCGAGACAACCGGGCTTGACCCAAAAACGGACGAGATCATCTCCATAGGGGCCATAATAATAAAAGAGAACAAAATACTGCACAGCAGGAAGTTTGAAAGATTTTGCAAGACAGATAAGCCTTTGGATGAAGAGAGCATAAAGGTACACCATATAAGGGAATGCGATATCCAAAATGCCAGGGATATAGATGAGGTGATAGATGAGTTCCTTGCATTTGTGGGTAACCGCCCTTGCGTAGGGTATTACCTGGAGTTTGATATGGCTATGGTAAACAGGTATATAAAACCAAAACTTGGTATAACACTTCCAAATAAACAAATAGAGGTTTCTGCACTTTATTACGACAAGATGATAAAAAAATACCCGGAGGGGAATATAGACCTGCGTTTTGACGTGATAATGAACAGGCTGGATCTGCCAAGGCTTGGGAAGCATGATGCCATAAACGACGTTATTATGACCGCCATGATTTTTTTAAAACTGAAACTGTAAAGTTACTTTGACCTATTATAATGGCAAAATGGATAAAAGATCGTTAACAGAGTTTTGCGTTATATTTATAGTTTCCCCTTTATTGTTTATATGCAAGGTTCTGCCTCTTATTATGATAATGCCTGTGCTTTGGATTATAGCATTATATTGTGCTTGGGTATTGAATCTCGGGTTTCGGGATATATATTTAATCCCTTTAGATAAAGAGCAGTTGGGGGATATATTTGTAAAGTTTGTTTTTATAGGGTCTGCTATCACTGTTTTTACATATCTGTTTTATCCCGATAAGTTTTTTTTCTTTGTTTTTGATCACCCTTTTGTATTTTTGGCGGTTGTTCTTTTATACCCTGTTTTATCGGTGGTGCCCCAGGAGCTGATATTTAGAAAGTTCTTTTTTGAGCGTTACGGGTTTTGTATTATGAAAGATTCCCATATATGGATAAACTCTTTAATGTTCGGTTTTATGCATATCGTTTTTGGGAATATGATAGCGGTGGTTTTCTCTATACTGGGGGGATATATCTTTGCAAAAAGGTATCAAAGGACAAAAGAGTTGTCCTCAGTGTATATTGAGCATTCCCTTTACGGCTTGTTTGTCTTTGCCGTAGGTCTTGGGGAGTTCTTCTACCACGGAAGGTAGTTTTACTTAAAACTCCATACGACTACTCTTGTAGTTTTATTTCCCTGTTTCATCTCTATGGTTTGATACTTTGCATCAAATCTTTTTAGAAGCTTGTATATTGTCTTTAGGTTTTCCTGTTTTGATACCAGGGTTGAGAAGTAAAGAACCTGTTTCTTATAATCTACGCTTTGTTTTATCATCTTTTTTATAAAGGCTATCTCTCCCCCTTTGCACCAAAGCTCGTTTGACTGACCTGCAAAGTTAAGCAAAGGCTCTTTGGTATCAATACCTTTTAGGTTCTTTACCTTTCTTCTGGATCCCTTTAAGGCATCCTCTTGTGAAGAATGAAAAGGCGGGTTGCACATAGTAAAATGGAAGTAGTCGTTTTCTTTTATGATACCTTTGAATATATCATGGATATTTGGCTGCAGAACAGCAGTGATCTTGTCTTTTAGTATATCGTTTTGACTTATTAGTTTATTTATATTTTCTATAGAGGTTTCATCTATATCGCTAGCAGTAAAATTCCACCCGTAAGCACTCACACCCAAGATAGGGTAGATACAGTTTGCACCGCTTCCTATATCAAGTATATGTATATCCTCTTTTATATCTTTTTCTTTTAGTATATCGGCTATATGGTGTATATAATCAGCGCGACCCGGGATAGGGGGACATAGATACCCTTTGGGCAGTGAGTAGTTCTTTATACCGTAGAATCGGGAAAGCAATGCCTTATTCAGGGTAAATAGCGCATCGGGATCGGCAAAATCTATAGATAGATTGCCGTAAGCATTTTTTGATACGAACTTTTTCAGCTCAGGTTCCGTATCGCATAATGCGTCAAAGTCGTAGTTTTGCTTATGTATGTTTCTTGGGTGTAGTGTTTTTTCTTTCATATGGTGAAATTATGTCATAGATAAACTTGTAATGGTATAATGTCATCTCAAGGAATAAAATGAACAACACCGTAGATATAACCATAAAAGACAGATTCGTAAACGAGTATAAAGAAGGCTATCCCCTAATAAGCCTGGAAGCTGTAGAGAATATAGACAAGCTTTCAAAGGAAGGGCTTATAGTAAACCTGTATGATAAAAAAAGAAAGTTCATAGCAAAAGGTTACTATGGAAGACAGAACAAAGGTTACGGCTGGATATTTACTAAAGAGAAAAATGAAGCTATAGATAAAAGCTTTTTTGCAAAAAAGATAAAAGAAGCCATAGAGTACAGAAAAGAGTATTATGAAAATGAGACAACTACAACGTTCAGGGTTCTAAACGGAGAGGGTGACGGTATAGGGGGTCTTACCATAGATTATTACGACGGATACTATGTATTTACCTGGTACAGTATGGGGATATACACTTTTAAAGAGGATATATTAGAAGGCTTTAAAATTGTAGTTGAATATAAAGGTATATACCAAAAGAAAAGATTCAACGACAACGGTCAATACCTTGAAGATGATACGGACTATGTATGCGGAGATAAAGGAGAGTTCCCTTTAATAGCAAAGCAGGACAATATAAACTATGCCGTATATCTGGATGACGGCCCTATGGTAGGGGTATTTCTTGACCAAAAAGAGGTAAGAAAGACCATAAGGGATAAATACGCCAAAGGAAAAACGGTGTTAAATACCTTCTCCTATACGGGAGCCTTCAGCGTTGCAGCTGCACTTGGGGGAGCTAAAAAGACCACAAGCGTTGACTTGGCAAACAGAAGCCTTCCAAAAACAATAGAGCAGTTCGAGGTAAACGGTATAGATGCTAATACTCAGGAGATAGTAGTTCAGGATGTATTTGACTACTTTAAATTTGCAGTAAAGAAGAAAATGATGTTTGATATGGTGGTCGTGGATCCCCCAAGCTTTGCAAGAAGTAAGAAACATACCTTTAGCGTGGCAAAAGACTACGGGAAGCTTTTAAAGGAAATAATACAGATAACGAACAAAGGTGGTGTAATAGTAGCTTCTACGAATTATGCCAACTTCGGTATGGGAAAATTCAGGCAGTTTATAGATAAGGCCTTTAAAGAATTAAAAGGTAAGTACCAGATCGATGAGGTGTTTACTTTGCCTAAGGATTTCAGGGTGAATGATAAGTTTAAAGAGGGCGATTATCTAAAGGTTGTTTTTATTAGGAAGATAAAATAAGTGGAAGATACTTTTTTTAGAAAAAGTATCATAAAACTATTTCTTCTTGTTACTTTTTTAATAAAGTAACCAAAAATCGGTTGCGGTTTCAAAGCCCTCCGGGTTCCTTCCGATTTTATATTTTTATACTAACCTGCGGAACTCAAGAAAAAAAGTGAATTTATCACTTTTGTTTCTTTCAAACAGTCCTCGGTTTTTTCCGTATAAAACTACAAAATCCTCAGCTTTTCAAATGCAACCACCTTTTAAAACCCGTGAATATATGAGTTTCTTTTTCTAGTGAAAATTTGCGGGGTTAGAAAACTCCACCTCTGCAAGAGCCGAAAATATAGCAATAATTTATGATGAAAAGTGAGCACTGTTTGAGTAAATAAAAGTAAGAAACCTTACTTTTATTTATGAGTTGCGCAACGCAATAAATTATTGATATATTTGAGGGAACCCTTTAGGGCTCTGAAGCCGTGGAAGATTTTTGCACACTTTTATAAAAAAGTGTGAAGAGGAAATATTTGAATAAACTATACTTTTTTACAAAAAAATAAAACTGCAAAATATATGTTTATCACGATATTTAACAAATAATGATACATGATGTTGGTTTATTAGGGTATATCTATAATAAATATACATTAAAATCATCTCATTTCAGATAGAAACTTGAAGATATACTATAATAATATTATACAAAAACCACTATAAAGCCTTTAGTTAAGGTAAATATCCAGTTTTTACATATAGCATAGCAAGTGTTTTTTATTAAGGTTGTTTTCGTAATAATTTAACAAAATGTACTATTAATAAATAATTAGATTAGAGGTGCAAGAATGAATTTAAGAAAAGAAATTGAGAAATTATTATACTGGTATATTCCAATGTTTATAATTTCTAGTGTACTGTCATCTGCAATTGCAACTTATGTAAAAAGTTTTAATGGAGAACCCCTAGCACTAACATCTGTAGTAATTATGCTTTCAATTTTTATAAATCATTTAGGAAACATTGTTGTTGGTATATGGTTATATTTTATTGCCAAAAAGTATAAGCAAAAATATATCTTATGGTCATTGTTTGGATTTGTTGCAAATATTTTTGGAGCTGTAATATTTATAGCATTATACATTTATGAAAAATCTAACAAAACATTGGAGAAAAATATTTGACTCTGCGGTTCAAATATTTCTCAACTCAACCGTTAGATGGATACAAACATGAGCAACGAGAAAAAAGCCTTAGAAGGAATTAAAAAATCATCTGGTACAGATCAAGGAGAATACGGAATAGATTTATTTGTATCATATCATTTAGAAGAACTCCCTCAAAGTTACTGGAAGAGACATTTAGATACTTCAAAACCAAGCCATGAACAAGTAATTGAACTCCTAACCCTACACAGTAAATGGGATGATGAAGAGGTCTATGATTTTACACTTCCAGATGAAGTAACTGATTATGTAGTTAGTGTATCGTTCAATGAAGATGGAGAGATTGATGATATTGTTATGGAAAGCTAGCAACTTACCTAACAAATCAGGGGAGCTAATAAATTACCCTGCAGGCAAATTTATTGACTCATTTTAAACCTTGTACTACAGTAATAAAATATTATTTTAATCTAAGAATGAACTTAACAAAGTATCTACAATTATTAATCAACTAAATGATTTGCATTAGTTCCCTTCAAATACATCTATAAAACACTCCTTGACAATAGCGTACGATATGTAGTACAATATAATATATAGTAACAAAACAAGGAATGCAAAATGACAAAAGTTATGTCAGTAAGTCAGGTTAGAGCAGATATTTATAATGTAATGGATGAAACAGCACAAACTCATGAACCGGTGCTTATTACTGGAAAGAGAAACAATGTAGTTATGCTTTCTCAAGAAGACTGGAACGCAATAGAAGAAACATTATACTTAAACTCTATACCAAATATGGCATCTTCAATTCAGGAGTCAATGAACGCAAGCGATGAAGAATTTAGTGAAAATATTGAATGGTAGAGTATAAAATACTTTATAGTAAATTAGCACTAAAAGATGCTAAGAAATTATCAAGTGCTAATTTAGATAAAAAAGCTAAAGAGCTTATTGAAATCATTAAAAAAGATCCGTTTAAAAATCCACCTCCTTATGAGAAATTGGTTGGTAATTTAGATGGTTCATATTCAAGAAGGATCAACATTCAACATAGGCTGGTTTACGAAGTAAGAGAAGATGAAAAGAAAGTAAGAATTTCTAGAATGTGGTCACATTATGGAGAATAAGATAACAAAACCTATATAAAACACCACACAATTTTACTACTTTTTTTTCTTATACTGATCTTCCAAGCAAAAAATCACCAAAAGGAGATACCTTGGAACAGCTTACAAAAAACCTGATTGAAAACAAAAAAATTGTTATCTCCGTTATTGTAGTGCAGGTTTTATGGGGAATATTCTGCTATAACCTGGTGATATATATAGGCTGATCATAAACTTAAAAAAGAGATATCTCCACAGCAATAATAAGCTTCTTAAAGTATAATTCTACCCATGAATAAAAACCTACCCATATACAACGTAATAGACGATATAAGATCAACTCTTCTGCAAAACAACACATTGGTACTGGAAGCACCTCCTGGTGCCGGTAAAAGTACGGTAGTGCCTATATCTTTACTGGATGAGCCCTGGCTTGAAGATAAGAAGATAATCATGCTCGAACCGCGTCGTGTGGCTGCAAGGGCAGTTGCAACGCGTATGGCACACTCTTTAGGTGAAGAGGTAGGGCAAAGGGTAGGTTACAGGGTTCGTATGGAATCATGCGTATCAAAAGATACTAAAATAGAAGTGGTAACGGAAGCAATACTTACAAGGATGCTTCAAAATGACCAGAGTTTGGAAGACGTTGCTTTGGTGATATTTGACGAGTTCCATGAAAGAAGCATCCATACTGATCTTTCCCTTGCATTATCTTTGCAGGTGCAGGAGCTTCTTAGGGATAATTTGAAGCTTTTGATCATGTCTGCGACACTTGATTCTACCAAACTTTTAGAGATGCTAGGGAGTGTTCCTTTGATCACAAGCCAAGGGAAAAGCTATGATATTGAATATGTATATCTGCCTTTAAATATTAAACAGCCTGATTATAAAACTATCCACACTCTTGTAACAGATACCGTAATAAACTCTTTAGCCCATGACAGCGGGGATATACTGGTATTTCTTGCAGGTGCAAAAGATATTTTAAAGGTGCAGGAGCTTTTAAAAGGCAGAGTTTGTAATAGTGATATAGAGGTTTTACCCTTATATTCATTTTTATCTAAAAAAGAGCAGGACAGGGCCATATCCAAAAATGAAAAAAGTGGAAAAAGGAAAGTGATCCTTTCAACGAATATAGCCCAAACCTCCCTTACGATTGAAGGGGTAAAGGTGGTTATCGATGCGGGGCTTGAAAAGCTTTCATCCTTTGACCACTCAAATGATATGGACAGCTTGGATTTGACTTTTATATCCAAAGACAGCGCGACCCAAAGGGCAGGGCGGGCAGGAAGGTTGTCAAACGGGAAGTGTTACAGGCTTTGGCATGAAAAAAAGATATTGCAGGATTCAACAAGACCGGAGATACTAAGAACCGATCTTAGCAACCTGGTTCTTGAAACGGCACTTTGGGGAGTGGATGATATAGAAGAGTTGAAATTTTTGGATTATCCTTCAAAAGATATTATAAGTGACACAAAAAAGACCCTTAAAACTATACAGATGCTCGATGAAGAGCTTAAAATAAGTGATTACGGGAAAAAATCCATTAAGCTGGGTGTTCACCCTAGATACTCTTTTATGATATTACAAAGTAATAAATTGGGGCTTGGATTTGAAGCCTGCAAATTAACCGCCATACTTGAAGAGTCGCACAGGTTTGGAAACTACAGTGATATCTACGATATATACTTGGATCTGGAAAAACACAAAGATATAATAAAAAGAGCAGATAATTTTTTTGGTAAATTAAAAAGAGTAGAAAAGATTATACAAAGTGATCTAAAACTTTCAAGGGAGCTTATAGGTATAATGCTTTTATACGCCTATCCTAACAGGCTTGCAAGGCAAAGGGAACAAAACAGCGGCAACTATAAACTAAGCAACGGTAAAGGAGCTATTTTAGATATACAAAGTTCTCTTTTTAATGAAGAGTTCCTGGTGGTTCCAAATCTAAATACGAATATGAACAGGTCATATATATCTTTGGCATCCATTGTAAATATTTCAGATATAGATGAGTATTTTAAATCCTTAATTAAGACGAGAAAAGAGGTTTCATACAATAAAGAAACCAAGAAATTCACTGTAAAGCAGATAAAGAGCTTTTTAGATTTACAGCTTGATTCTAAACCCCTCGAAAGCAGTGGTCTTGACTTTAAAGAACTGATACTGGGTGTAATAAGAAAAGAGGGATTAAATATATTACAATGGAGTGAAAAAGCCGTTGACCTAAGGCAGAGGGTAAACCTTTTAAATACTTATTTTGATGATCTTGGGTTTCCCGATCTTAGTGATAAAAAACTTTTGGAGGATATTGAGCAGTGGCTTTCCCCATATCTTGAAAATATAAAAAGCATCAAAGAGCTTGAATCTTTGGAGCTGTATGATATATTACTGGCTCAAATCTCCTGGGATATGCAGAAAACTCTTGATGAGTTAGTACCTACACATATAAAGGTGCCAAGCGGTTCAAATATCAACATAGACTATAGTGATATAAAAGTACCCGTGCTTGCCGTTAGGATACAGGAGCTGTTCGGTATGCACTCAACACCAAAGATATTAAAAGGGAAGCTTCCTTTACAGATACATCTGCTAACTCCTGCTCAAAGACCCATACAGATCACCTATGATCTTGAAAGCTTTTGGAACAACTCTTACCAAGAGGTGGCAAAAGAGTTAAAAGGGAAGTATAAAAAGCACTATTGGCCCGACGATCCGTTCCTGGCTGTTGCCACAAATAAAACGAAAAAATATATGGATAAAAATGGAAAATAACGAATTAGAATATAGAGAAAACTGTTATAAATGCTACAGGCCCAAGAGCAGCTGTATGTGTAAATATATAAAGAGTATAAACACTAATACAAAATTTATAATACTTATGCACCCAAAAGAGTTCCAGAAGACCAAGAACGGCAGCGGTCACCTGACAAACCTCTCTTTGGAAAATTCAAAGATATTTATAGGAATAGACTTTACGAATCATAAAGAGATAAACACTATTTTAAACGATACAAATAATAATTGCTATATCCTTTATCCGGGGACCGATACCATAAAGTTAAATACCCAAAGCATAAAAGAAGAGGGTAAAAATAATGTTATATTTATCATAGATTCCACCTGGGCATGTTCTAAAAAAATACTTCGAGTAAGTAAAAATCTTCATCATCTCCAAAGGGTGAGCTTCGAGCATACCAAGCACTCAAACTTCAAGATAAAGACTCAGCCAAATTCATACTGCCTTTCAACAATGGAATCAACCCTTTGTGTTTTGGAGCTTCTAAACATGCAGGGTGTTGAAGATATACCTGCAGCAAAGCTGGAGGACTTTTTAAAACCTTTTGAGGAGATGGTTGAATACCAGGTGCAAAAATCCATTGAATCAAACGGTCAGAGCATCCGTTATAAAAAGCCCTACAAGAAACCTTAAGGAAACTTAAAGTTTAAGATTAGATTAAAAATATATTATCCCCTTAAAAACAAAAGATATAGAATTTTATATAATAAAAAGTTATATGAGAATATATCTTTTAAAAGGAGGATATTATGGAACTGATAGCTGCGTTGATTATTGTTTTGTTTTTCGTGTTCTTAAATGAAGTAAGGGTTGCCTTAACAGGCAAAGACAACACCACGTCGGAGATTTTTATAATGATCTCAAGTATTGTGGCGGCATTTTTATTCTCTATGGTGCTTAGCGCCTAGTAAAGGATATAGTGTATATTTATCCTGATCCAGGTGGTTTCGCTTGGTTTGGGATAATCTTTATACGCTATTTTTATGGTATTTATGCTGTTTTGGTCCAGTGCCGTATAGTATGAGCTGTCAACAAGTCTAAGCTCCGTAATATCCCCGTTCGGGTGGAGTTTAAATTCAACTACGTTTATGCCGCTTTGCTGGGTTCTTGCCGAGATCCTCGGGTATCTTAGGTATTTTTGGGTGATACGTCCTATCTCGCTTATATTGTTTTTTATGAATTTTTGCTGTTCTTTGGAAAAAGCGTAGTATTTTTCGCCGTAAAGCTTTATATATTTTTGTGTTCTTTGGTCAAGCCTGTTTATTTTCTCTTTCTCTTTCGTTATCTCCCTCTCTTTTTGGACAACTTTTTTCTCCTCTTTTTTTATTTTCGGTTTATCGTCCTCTTTTTTTATAAAAAGCTGCTTTAGGTCTATGGGCTGGACAGGTTTTGGGATATTTACCGTTTTTACGTTCTTAAGCTTTTTTTGTTTTTTTACTACAGGTTTTTTGGTCTCTATCTTTTTGATCTCTTTCGGTTTTGAGTTTTCTTTCGCTTTGAGGTTTTTTATATCGCTCAGGTCGGCTTTTTTGACCTGTTTTTTTTCAGGCGGTGCAAGCTTGACGTATTTTACGCTTGTCAAGCCCCTTTTTTTTGTATCGCTTATTTTATTATCTGTGGGGAACTGCAGTTGTTTATTTGCCATATGTTTATCAAGATTCAGCAGGATCAGGTAGTGGATCAAAAGTGATAATATTATAGCGGCTGTTATGAAAAAAAAGTTCCTCATTTAGATTATCGTTTTCCTTAGAGTTTTTTATGGGGTGATATAAAGATTATTTATTTAAAACAGATAGTACTATAGTTAATTTTAAAAACTTATTGTATAATTGCCCAAATTTAGCAAAATAATATACTATAAGAAGGAATATAATGTTTGAAAAATCTATAGCGGCATATGAAGAAGCAAAAAAAGTTATCCCGGGTGGTGTTGACTCTCCTGTTAGGGCATTTGGAGGTGTTATAGGCACTCCCCCGTTTATCGAAAGGGGTGAGGGCAGTTATTTAATAGATATTGACGGTAACAGATACCTTGACTTTGTTCAAAGCTGGGGACCTCTTATATTCGGTCACTGTGATGCGGATATAGAAAATGCGGTTTTACAAACGGTAAAAAAAGGGCTTTCTTTCGGTGCTCCAACGGAACTGGAAACTGAACTTGCAAACGAGATAGTTGAGATGTTCGATAATATCGACAAAGTAAGATTCGTAAGTTCAGGAACCGAGGCTGTTATGTCTGCAATAAGAGTTGCAAGGGGTGTTACCGGTAAAAACGATATTATCAAATTTGAGGGTAACTACCACGGGCACAGCGATTCTTTGCTTGTGGCTGCAGGAAGCGGTATGGCTACATTCGGTGCCCCAAGCTCTCCCGGGGTTCCTGCCGATCTTATTAAACATACATTATTAACTGAATACAACAATATGGAACAGCTTGAGAAATGTTTTGAAGAGTCAAACGATATAGCCTGCATCATTATAGAACCTGTTGCGGGAAACATGGGGCTTGTTCCTGCAACGGAAGAGTTCCTTGCAAAGTGCAGGGAGCTTTGTGACAAACACGGTGCGATACTTATTTTTGACGAGGTTATGTCAGGATTCAGGGCAAGTCTAAAAGGTGCGCAGGGGATCGTAAAAACTGTTCCTGATATGGTAACTTTCGGTAAGGTAATAGGTGCCGGTATGCCTGTGGGTGCATTTGCCGGGCCTTTAAAGATTATGTCACAGTTAAGCCCTGAGGGGAAAATATACCAAGCGGGAACCCTAAGCGGAAATCCCGTCGCGATGGCGGCAGGATTAGTCAGCCTTAGAAAGCTTAAAGCCGATAAAGATATCTATAACAGACTAAATGCAAAAGCCGTTAAATTAACTCAAGGTTTAAAAGAGGCTGCGCAAAAGCATAATATCCCACTTCAAGCAGATACTAGAGGAAGTATGTTCGGGTTCTTCTTCTGCGAAGAGAGCCCTTCAAACGTAAAAGAGGTAGGTAAATGTGACTTTGAAAGGTTTGCGAAGTTCCATAACGAGATGTTGAAAAGAGGGTTCTATTTTGCCTGCAGCCAGTATGAGACAGGATTTATCTGTGATTCCATGACAGATGAGGATATCGAGAATACTGTCAAAGCTGCAGATGAAGTGATGGCAATATTATAATAGTGAATCGTAAAGATTCACTATTTTATCTCATAACATAATATCCTGTTATCGAAAAATGTAGGGATATAAAGCTTTTTGCTTTTTTGGTCGTACCAAATATCCGCTGCGCTTATTTTTTTCTGGGCATTATCCAGAATTTTCTCACTTTTGTTTTTGTCCGAGATAAATATCCTTCCCGCCCAGTCGGAACTTATATAGCTTTTGTCGTCAAAAGGGAGGATCCCGTCAATACCGTTGACCCCTATGTTCTCTTTGAAGGTTTTGCTCTCTTTTGTGTCCAGGTCAACTTTGAATATTGTTCCGCTTTTAGTTCCTACCACAAGATCGTTATTCTGGATCCACAAGCCGTTGGGCCTTTGGTTTTGGAGCGCCTTTGAATCAAGCCATTTCTCAACCTTGTGTTTTTTTATCTTGTAAACGGCATTGTTTCCTTCGGAGTAGTCAGATACGAAGATAATACCGTCATTTGTGACCGCCACGTCGTTTAAGAATTCTGCCTCTTTAATTTTGTAATAATTTAGAATATTTCCGTTTTTCAGATTTACGACCCTTAATTTGTTTATATCGCTTACAAAAAGTTTGTCGTCGTAAATAGCCATCCCTTTGGGAGCATCGAAGCCTTCGGAAAATTTCAAACTTTTGATCTCCCCGTTAAGGTCCAAAATGCTTATAAAACCGTTGGAGTCCTTATCTAAAGGCTTCCCGTTGATATTCGCGGCATATAATAGATCCCTTTTGGTATCCAAGATCACACTTTCGGGAACTTTTAAATCAGGTTTTGATTCCCATATTTTTTCAACCTGTACGGCCGATGCCGAGCAGATCAAAGAGGTTGCTACTAGAAATTTCTTAAACATTTTTTCCTCCTGTTGTTTAGTAGTTGATTTTATCACAAAAGTTTTAAATAAATAGAACCTTTTATATCTTAAGTGATAACTTGATATACTCCCGAAATATATTATATTTCAAGGATATTAAAATGATAAAACATATAGTGTTTTTTAAATTACCTCAAAACTTTACGCAAAAAGATCTTTTGGTTGAAAAACTAAACAGCCTGAAAGACCAGATAGACTTTATCAGAGGTTTGGAAGTTGGTATAAACTTCGCCCAAAGCGACAGGGCTTTTGATATTTCATTGACTGTTGTCGTAGCAGATAGAGATGCCCTTCAGGCTTATGCCGTACATGAGAATCATCTTCCCGTGATCGAATTCATCAAATCAAACGGAATTGAGACAAAAGTGGTTGACTATGAGATAGCAAAACAAAGCGAAACAGAGTTCGGAAATGCAACTATCGTAAAAAAAGCGAATATCTACCATGAAGGTCAGGTAACAAGCAGAACGGTAATAGAAAGCGACGGTACAAGAAAAACCTTGGGTATCATGATGCCAGGATCCTATACTTTCGGAACTGAGGATGCCGAGCATATGGAGATCCTGGAAGGTGACGTTGAAGTTGAACTTGCAGGAAGCTCAAGCAACAGGGAAACTTACAAAACAGGTGAATATTTTGAAGTTCCGGCAAACTCAAGCTTTGATATCAAGGTAAATGTGCCTACGGATTACTGTTGTACTTATATTAAATAGGGTTTTTAATGGAAGAAAATAAAAATCTTGAAAACAAGGTAGAGGAAAAAGAGATCCCGAAACACAGAGACAAGGTTGAAGCCCTTGACAATATGTCTCTTGGGATCTCGATTGCTGTTGCAATTGCACTTGGTGTGGGGATAGGACTTTTACTGAAAGAGTGGACGGGATATACCTGGACCCTTTGGCTGGGTGTATTCTACGGAGTTGCAGCAGCAGTGCTAAACGTACAAAAAGCTTATAAAAGAGCCAAGAAGGATCTGGACAAGCTGGCTGACGACCCGAAATACGCACACCTTAAAAAATACGGATACAAAGACGGCGATGACGACTAAAGCTCTAAAGGTATTTCTTATCATTGACCTGGGCGTCGTCCTTTTCTGTCTTTTATCTGGGAGGATGGACTGGCTTTTAAATACGCAGGTGGCATTTTTCAGCTCATTGATGGTAACTTTGGGATCATATCTTGGATATAAGAAGAACATAGAAAAAAGAGCCGAATCTCAAAGCTCATATGATGACGGATATGACGAACTTGACCAGATGGACGACCAGTTCGATCTGTATTCTCCCGATGTTCCACAGGATGAGATCAAAGAGGAGATGAGTGCCGCAGAGATCAAAGAAGCGATAAAAAAGTCCAAAAAAGCGATAAAAAAGAATAACCTTAAAAACTTTGCCGGCGGTATGGGCGGTATGGCTTCCCTTTACAGGATCGCTGGATATATCGGTCTTGTTATAGGATTCTTTTACCTTAACAATAACGGTTATCTCCATATATTCTCATATATAGCAGGCTTTATAATCGTCCCTGTTTCTGCACTTGTCCTGCAATTCATGCTTAAAAAAGAGGAAACTAATTTAGACCTTTAAGTTTTAACTAACTTTAAATTAAGTAAGATATTTATAAGTAAAAAAATAGCCAAACCTATCGTGAGGTAGGGACGGAAAACCGCGGGTCTTATTACAAGATAGCCGAGTTGCAATATGTTCTACACTATACAACTTAACTTGACTGTGGTCGGACTCTTTTTATGCAGGGAGTAAGAAAATGACTATCAACGATACAGTAAATCTAACTACGGGTCTAAATCAGGTCCAAGCCAATGTTCTAGGACGGATCGCTTCAGGGCAGGCGATAAATCAGGCTTCCGATGATGCTTCCGGTTTAGCGATTGCCGATAATCTTAGAACGCAAAGCAGTAGTTTATCTCAATCAATAGACAATGCAAACAGCGGGATCGCAATGAGCAATATAGCTGACGGTGCAATTACGGAACAAAAAAGCATTTTGGATGAAATCAAAAGATTGACATTACAGGCCAATACCGCTACAACAAGTACTGAAGGGCGGGAGGTAATAGCTGATCAGATAAATAAATATCTAGATCAATATGATAATATCGCCGAACAAACCAATTATAACGGTACACAGCTGTTAACGACAAAGGGTGATGCCGCAGCTGATGATCTTTCGATCACAGGTACAGACGGTACTATAACTAGCATGCAAAAAGTTGAGACTACAAGTGTTAGTGACGGGTTAAGATCTTTAATGGCTGATTTTGTATCAAATCCTGATTCTAGAGATCAATTGTTAAATGCAGTTGATCAGGGTCTCGATACCTTGGCAAGCTTTCAAAGTGATTTTGGAAGTGCAACGAATCAGTTGGAATCAAGTGTAAGAAACTATATGACAGCAGAAACCAATACACAAGTTGCAAGGTCAACTATTATGGATGCGGATATAGCAAGAAGTGTTAGTGATTTTAACAAGACAAATATTCAGTCACAGGCCGGTTATTTTGCACAAAGCCAGGCGAATGCCGTGCAGAGCAGGGTAGTTGCTTTATTATCTTAAAGGATAAGTTATGAATATAGGAAGCAGCATATCATCTATCAATGCACATGAAGGATTGGCAAATGCCAGTTCTCATAATATTGCAAACAGCAATACTAAAGGTTTTGAACGATTAAGAACCGATATAAATGAAAATGCAACGGGAGGGGTTGAGGCTTCGTACCAGAAAGAATCTAACGAAACCCCGTACAGCAATACGGATCTGGCAAAAGAGATGACAAACCAGATAGTAGCCGGATATGCGGTAGGTGCGAACGGTGCAGCAATAAAGACACAGGATGAGATAACAGGAACCCTTTTGGATATTTATGCTTAATAGTGTAAAATGTTTTTATGAAAAGTTATAGATTTATAATAAGCGGAACTGTTCAGGGTGTTTACTACAGAAAGTTCACTTCAAACAGCGCTTTGGAAAAAGAGTTCAAAGGTTATGTAAAGAACCTGCCAAACGGGGATGTTGAAGCTTGCGTGACCTGCTATGATGAAAGGCTTGAAGAGTTTGTCCTGATCTTGAAAGAGGGCTCGCCTAATAGCGTGGTTGAGAATATCGAACAGTTTGAGTGTGAAGAGATTTTTATTGAAGAGTTTGAGATAAGATATTAAGATGTTGCTTACTGTTTATTTTCTGATCGCAGTGGGGGTTTCTTTTCTGTGCTCTATACTTGAGGCTGTACTTTTATCCCTGACACCTGCATATATAACTTCTTTGAGGGATACCAAACCCAAAACGGCCGCATTACTTGAAAAACATAAAAAAGATATAGACAAATCAATAGGTGCTATTCTTACCCTTAACACTTTTGCACATACCCTTGGAGCAGCAGGGGTGGGTGCCGAAGCGGTAAAGATATTCGGTGAAGAGTATATGTTCTATGTTTCCGCTATTTTAACCATATTGATACTTGTATTTTCTGAAATAATCCCTAAAACCATAGGTGCATACTACTGGAAAGGATTAAGCGGCATAAGCGCAAGGATCATACAGGTTCTGGTTTTTATAACATATCCTCTGCTGATAATCATGCAGAAGATCACGGCTTTTATCTCTCCCTCTTCAGGTCTTTCCCAGAATATCACAAAAGAGGAACTTGAAGCCACTGTTGCTTTGGGGGAAGAAGCGGGACTTCTTAAGGAAAAAGACTCCTTGATAATCGAAAATATCCTGGATCTTAACAATATCAAAGTAAAAGATATACATACCCCAAGAAGCGTAATGTTTTCCATCAGCAAAAAACAGCTTGAGGAAAGCCTTGATGAAAACAGCGATGTTGAACTTGACTTTACGAAGCTAAAAGAGTATTCAAGGGTTCCCGTTTATGATGAAAATATAGACGATATAGAGGGGATAATACTTTCAAAAGAGTATTTTTACGAATATATCAACAGGCATGAGAAAAAAGATTATAAGCTTATCAAGCCTGTTTTTAAGATAAACGAGAACATCCCCGTTTCAAAACTTCTGGATATGTTCATAGCAAAAAAAGAGCATATGTTCATTGTTGTGGACAATTATGACCAGACTGAAGGGATCGTAACCCTGGAAGATGCGATCGAGACCCTTTTAGGTACGGAAATAGTTGATGAACTTGACAAGAACATAGATATGAGGGAACTTGCAAAAAATATGAAGTTCAATTAAACTTTTAAATATCTTTTCCAAGAGGCAGTGATATTTTGAACTCTGCTCCGTTTTTAGTGTTTGAAACGCTTATAGAGCCCTTCATGTTCTTTTCTATAATGATCTTTGACATATACAGGCCGATGCCTGTACCTTTTGATTCGAATTTTGTGGTGAAGTAGGGTTCATAAATCTTTTTTATCACCTTTCCCGGGATCCCTCCGCCGTTATCTTTTATCTTTATCGTTACGTTTTCTTTGTCGTTTTCTATCTCCAGCATTATTTTGCCGTTTGGTATTTTGTTTATGATAATTGCATCTTTTGCATTACTGATTATATTTATCAATACCTGCATAAGTTCGTTTGAATGGCCGAAGATCTTTATATCCGGCTTAGCTGTTGTTTTTAATTGTATATTATAGTCTATCAGCTGCGGATTCAGCAGGGCATAGATACTTTGCAGGGCATCATCAAGCTTGAAAAGCTCTTTTCCTTTGTTGGGTTCAAAGAAGTTCCTGAAATCATCTATTGTCTTGGACATATGCAGAAGTATAGAGTTCGTTTTTTCAATTGCATCCTTGATATTGGCGGGTGTACAGATATCCTGTTCGCATTCCAGTTCAAGTTTCATCATCGTTGCGCCTATGGAGTGAAGGGGCTGTCTCCATTGATGGGCTATATTTTCTATCATCTCCCCAAGCGCGCTGAATTTCGAGCGCTGGAAAAGGAGCATATCTTTTTTTTTGATCTCTTTTTTGTAAAAAACAGGTTTCAATGCCTTGCCCAAAACCGAGAAAAACTGCTTTTTGTCAAAAGGCTTTTTTATAAAACCATCAGGGGAAAGGGGGATGAACTCATTAAGTAGATCTTTCTTTTCCGGATCATAGACAAGTACCAGGGGAATTTGCGGATCTGCTTCCCTTATTTTTCCTATCATATCCCTATCCATGGGTGCGATTATAATATCGATCTGTTTTTTATGCTCCCTGAATTTTTCCCATCCATCTTTCTTGTTATCAGCCGTAATGACTCTTTTGAAAAAAGAGAAGTTTGAAGTATCAAAGCTTTCAGGTGCATCTGTGCCGTTTTTGATATATAAAAGGGCGGATTGCTCGATGATGTATAGGTCCATTTTATAATATTCCCTTCAAGGCGTTATATGGTTTATGGGAGTTTTCGGGCTTTAGTGTTCCTCTTGGGTAAAAAGCTTGTATCCCGTACCTGAGATATTTTCGATGAAGCTTACAGGAGACTTTTTTCTCAGGTTTTTTACTACGGTTCTAAGGGCCGATTGACTCATTGATTCGTCGTATCTCATCCACACCTCTTGCTCTATCTGGCTGTATGTTACGGTCTTGTTCTTGTTTTCTACAAGCAGGTCCATAAGCGCTTTTTCTTTATTGTTCAGTTTATATTCTTTTGTATCGTATCCTAAAATACCGTTGATCTTGTCATAGCTTAGGCTGCCGTTTATATGAACTAGAATATTTGATGTCAGGTTCAGGTATTCTATAACTTTGTATAAAGCATTTTTCAACTTCTGGAAGTTTATGGGTTTTATGATATATGCCTGTATGTTCAGGTTCGCACACGGCAGAAGGTAATCGGTGCTTGAATGGGCGGTCAATATTATGACAGGGGTATAAAGATCTTCTCCCCTGACAGCTTCTACGAACTTAATACCGTTCATCAAGGGCATCTGCAGGTCTGTTATTATCAGCTGGATATCATTGTTTCGGTAGATATGCAGAGCTTCTTCTCCGTTTGACGCCAGGAGTATCCTTTTTGAAAAATTCTCCAGGGTCTGTGATATTTCGCTTTTTGCCTCGTTTTCATCTTCAACATATAAAATGGTGATCTCTTTCAAGAGTTTTGAGAGTTCTTTGGAACTTAGCATAAAATAACTTTCCCCGGCTTAGATATTTATCAATAATTTTATCATAAATTTTAATATTTTCATACTTGGAACTGGCTAAATAATATTAGAAAAGTTTATAATTGAATTATTTTGTATCATTTTATACTAAATATATATAAAGGGGAGACAACTGCTTTAATAAAGTGGTATAATACTTGAATAAGAAAATTTTCAGGTGCTTTGGATATAGAATATTCAATATAAGCCTATTAGGAAATTATCATGAAAAATAACTTGATCTATCCTTTTATTATATAAAGAGTCCGTCAATGAGTAGAATAAAAATCAGGAATATCGCACTGTACGGCTTCTTGCTGCTGGTTATATTCGGCGTGGCAAGCAGCGTTATTATGTTCTATTCTTTGAAGAATGTCTATAATACAAACGAAGACCTTAAAGTGACAAAAGAGTCTTACAGGATCTTTTTGCAGCTTAAACTCGAGACGGAGAAGCTTTTCGTCTCAAACGAAATTGAAGAGGTGCACAAAAACTGGCTCTCTTCAATAGAAAGGTTTGATAAAAGTTTCAAGGAAGTGCAAAAGCTTCAATATAAAACCTATGAAGAGATAAACAATCTTTGGGATGGCTGCCTAAAAGAGGCACAGCTTATTGACCAATTGCTTAAGACACAGAAACTCAACACCCAAAGTCTGAAGGGTAAATCACTTTTGGAAAGAAAAGGGGAGCTGTCTTCTTCCAATAATACAAACAGCGAAGTTTATACCCTGATATTATCCCTTACCGAAAAGATAAACTATCTTATCCATTTGGAAAGATCCATATTAAAAGAGTATGAAAAGCTTCAGAACGAGGCAAACGTCACCATAAACATGAAACTCGAACAGTCCCTCTCCTCAGCTTTTATTTTCCCTTTCCTGCTGCTTTTTCTGGCCATAGTATTGGTCATTTATATAGTAAAAAGGATCAAAAGGATGGAGGATAGGCTTGAGAGTACAAAAGAGAGATTAAGAAACAGTTTTATAGAACAAAGGGAGATGAACCAGTTCCTTTCAAATATTATGGATTCGGTACCCGCATCGATTTTCTGGAAAGATATGAACGGAAGATATCTGGGGGCCAATAAACAGTTTTTAAATGATATCGGTCATAAAACCCTGGAAGATCTTATGGGAAAGAACGATTATGAATTAAACTGGGGTGACGATGAAGCTAAAAACTATATAGAGGATGATAAAGAGGTCTTAAAAAACGGCACCTCAAAGTTATTGTTCGAAGAGTCACATACCTACAAAGACGGCAGGATAATATACCTGATAACCTCGAAAGTCCCTCTTCGGAACACTAAAAACCAGCTTGTCGGGATCCTCGGGTCTTATATAAATATAACAGAGAAGAAAAATACACAGCTGGAACTGGACAAAAAAGAAAAGATGCTTGCACAGCAGTCCAAAATGGCGGCTATGGGAGAGATGCTTGAGAATATAGCCCATCAGTGGAGGCAGCCTTTATCTGTTATTACCACCGGGGCAAGCGGTATAAAGGTCAATAAGGAGTACGGTAACCTAAGCGATGCTATGATAGAGAATGCTTTGGACAGTATTATCAGTTCTGCAGAGTATCTTTCCCAGACGATCGACGATTTCAGGGAATTTTTTAAGATCGACAAAGATAAAGAGGAGTTCCTGATAAAAGAGAGTATAGAAAAATCCTTGTTTATCCTTACTTCCAAATTTAAAAACAGGAATATACATACGGTATTAAACCTGAACGATACAAAGGTATACGGCTTTAAAAATGAGCTTATTCAGGTATTTATGAACTTATTGAACAATTCGAACGATGCCCTGGAGAGTTTTGAAGGGGAAAGATATGTTTTCATAGATATGTTCAACGACAAAGACCACTGCCATATCAAATTAAAGGATAATGCAGGGGGGATCCCCGGAAATATAATCAACAAGATCTTTGAGGCTTATTTTACTACCAAAGAGGGATCAAAAGGTACGGGGATAGGTCTTTATATGAGCAATGAGATCGTTTCCAAACATTTCAAAGGATCATTGACGGCCCAAAACAGCAGATTTACTTATAACAATGAAAAATATACGGGAGCGGAGTTTACGGTCAGCCTGCCTTTGGGGGAGAATTAATCTTTTTTGGTGATCAAATTTATCTGCAGGGTTTGGAAGTCTTCTTTAAAGTCCTCTCCCACTTCCTGAGTTATATCGTCATCTTCATAATAATACCAGTTTATTTCCAGCTCTTTCCCTTTAAGGACTGCTTCGTCAAAAATATCAAAAATATCGAAAAAGGTTTTCAAACTGCTTGAATTGAGATATACAAGGTTGAAGTTTATCTGGGTTTTTTGATTTTTTGTTTCTTTAAAATAGTTTTTCAGCCATTCGTTTACCGGCGTATAAAACTTAAAGCTGTTCTCGGGGTATGATTTCCCCTCAAAGTTCAATATCCCGCTTTGAGGATTAAAGTCGAGGTAGGGAGTATGTTCTGTAGCTTCGAGTTTAAAATTATCCATAATATCCGTTTGCCTTTTTCATTATAAAGTATTCTAGCATTTTTATCTTTTAAAACTAACTTTTTACCAAAACAGCCTTTTTATCTTATCACACGATTTTGACATTTTTTTTCAATAATATAAAACAATATAGTTCTATAGAAAAAAGATATACAAAAAGGGTTCCGATGAATATTTTAATAGTTGATAAAAACAAAAGTTTCATATCTTTTATCTCAAAATCCTTATGCGGTTTTTTTGGGGAAAAGATAGATATATCCAGCTGCAACGACGGTGATACGGCCATAAAAAAACTAAGAAGCCTGGATATTGATCTGCTGATACTGGATATGTTTATTCCTAAGACCAATGCCATACAGGTGGCAAAGATCTTAAAATACACCAAAGAAACAAAAGATATCCCGGTGATATTCCTAACAAGCGGCGATCATAAAAAATTTGACAGGTACGGTTTCGAAAAGGGCAGTGTGGATTATCTTCCAAAGCCTGTGGACCTAAATATACTGATCAACCGTATAAGCCTTTACAAGACCATCTCAGAGCAGAAAAAGATGCTTTTGTTTAACAACGGCTTCCCGGGCCCAAACAAGCTGGAATCGGAAGATGAGCTTTTTAGGCACGGAGCCTGTAATTTGGCTGCCAAGGAGATGATAGGTTTCCTTGCCCATCAATGGAGGCAGCCATTGAACGTGATATCAACTTCGATAATGAACCTGGAAACAAAGGCGGAGCTTGAGCTCCTTGATTTTAAAGAGATAAAAAGAATAAGCAGCAAGGTCAATCATACCCTGGATTATTTGTCCAGAACCATTGATGAGTTCGGGGATCTTTCTGCCGTTAAACTTCAGTCTTAAAGTTCGTTTGCATTTTTAATGATATCTATGCCGTATTTTTCCCTTAAGCCGTTTATCGATTTGGTAAGTACGGCCTGCTTTGAGTCGTTTTCATAATGGAATATATCCATTGTGGTTGGGTTGTTCTGCAGAAAGTTCGACAAGCTCAGAGTCAGCCTTACTACGGCATGGGCAGGGTGGATATCGCAGTTGCCGAACATCCTTAACATCTCGTATTTAAGGTTTGATTCGTTGAAAACCCTGTTTGTTCTTATATTCTCTTTGGACTTGTACCCGTATTGATACTTTATATGCAAAGAGAAAGTAAGGGGGGGTATAATTGTTTTTTATGGATAAAAAACTAAGGTGCCTGCATAGTATGGAAATCATCCTTTTCAGTTCATCCCTTGAAAAAACGGGGTCAAAGGTTCTTGCCAAGGCTATGGATTTTTTATCTTTTTCCACCGCTATCTCTTCCCCGTCTATTCCGCATACCCTGTTATACAGCTGCATACCCGGTTTTTTCCATGAATAGAGCAGGCTGCGGTTTTCCCTGATATCCCCCAGGGTATGGATGTTTCTGCTTTGAAGTTTTTCCTGGTAACCCCTGCCTATGCCCGGGAATACCTCTATGGGAAGATCTTTCGTAAATCCATAAATCTCCTCTTTGGGGGTGTATTTTATGCCGTTAGGCTTTGCAAATTCCGTGGAGAGCTTTGCAATCCATTTTGAGTTTGATATTCCTATGGATACGGGCAGTCCCGTATTTGCAAGTATCTTTTGTTTTAGATCGCTTGCAAAATCCCGGATATCTTTTTCCTCTATCCATCCGCTTACATCACCGAAAAACTCATCTATTGAAAACTGCTCTATATGGGGTATCTCTTTTTGCAGGAACTCTTTTAGTTTATGGGAAAGCTCGTGATACAATTCGTAGTTTGGGGGGATCACTGTTAAACCGGGACACCATCTTAAAGCTTCGGCAACGCTCATTGCTGTTTTCACCCCGTAAGCCCTTGCTTCGTAAGAAGAGGTTGTGATTATTCCCCTTATTTTTTTGTTCCGGTCCATAAAATACTCTTCAAAAGAGATATTCCGGTTGTTGCTTAAAATAGAACTGGTAAAGGCTCCTTTGATCTTGCTTATGGAACTGCAGGAGTTTTTCCTGTCAAATATGGAGAGGTTGCTTCTTCCTCCAACCGCAACGGGAATATTGTTAAGTTTCGGATTATATATACGGTGTGCCGATACAAAAAAGCAGTCTATATCTATATGTAGTTTCATTTTGGTATTTTATATTATATTTTAACTCTTATTGAAAAAACTTGCAATTTGCAATTTTAAGCTGATGTAATTTTATTGTCAATAAAACTTAAATACTGCTTAAATATTGTTTAATAATATTTGATCTATACTTACAGTAAATAGTTTGACAAATAAGGGGGAAGCCATGGATATCTCTGATAGCGGGAAAAAAGAGACTTTGAAGGAAAGTTTAATCGAGGTCTTGAACAATATAATAAACAGTGAGTTTCCCCATATAGAATTGATCGACCATGAAAATGAGGTGATCCTGTATAACAAAGAGAAGTTGAATATACAGGATATAGAGAAACTCAACGGGCACCTGGAAAAATATCAACATAAATTCCTGATGCATAATCCAAGTCTGGCTTATCTGACTGTTTTCTAACAAGTGCTAGAAAGAGTAAACTTTTTACCGTTTAAAAGCTGCTGTTAAATGTGGCGACATAATATATTATCCGGTCATTTCCATCTTTTAAAGTAGAGATTTTTAGATGTTCCTCATATAGACTGCCGTCTTTTCTTTTATTTTGGATATCTCCTTCCCATTTGCCTTTTTCTTTTATATCTTCCCACATTTTAAGATAGAAAGTTTCACTGGTATTCCCTGAGTTTAGGCAGTTGGGATTTTTCCCGTAAACTTCTTCCGGAGAATATCCCGTGATTTGTGTAAATGAACGGTTGGTTAAAACAATTTTGTTGTTTTCATCACTGATCAATACCCCTTCGATACTCTGGTCAAAAACCTTTAATGCGATATCAACTTTCTCCTGGGCCATCTTTTTCAGTTTTGATTCTTTTTCTACTCCGTCATAAAGGTTTTTCAATGTTTTATAAAGGGAACCGATCTCATCATTTGGGTATCTATCTTTAAAATCTACTTTTTCCCCTTTATTTAATCTTTTTACAAGTTCGTTTAATCTGTTTAGGGGGGAAGATATCCTTCTTGTAAAGAGCATCCCTATCAAAGCTCCGATGATACCTGCTGCTATACTTGCAATAAATATATTTTTTGAGTTATGCTGGGCTATTGCAAAAGCTTTGTCTACAGGCTGTCTTACTATAACTTTCCATCCGAAACCTTTGTATTCCTCAAAACCTTTGCTTATTGTTTGGGCCGTAAGGTATTTTTCCCCGGCTTTCCAGTCTATTATCTTGTATGGGGTTTCAGTGTTCTTAAAGCTGTTTAGAACATTTTTTGATATCTCTTTTAGCTCTTTTCGTTCACTGTTCCCCGGTCCGACCAATATAAGATCGCTTTTGGATAAAAGGAAGATATCCACGCTGTTCTCTTTCTCTATGCTTCTTATAACATCCCTTGTCCACTGCCAGTTAAGATGCGTACATAATACTCCAAGGGGTTTACCTTCTGTATCTTTAACAGGAAAAGCAACATCTGAAAAATAAATAGGCTCACCCGATACGTTCGGAAGCAGTTTAGCCAGTAAAAGTGCATCGTGCACATCTCCTATATAAGCTCCTTTAAGTCCTGCAGGGTGCCATGGTCTGCCTTTTACGTTTTTCCCTTCCAGGTAGCCGTCGCTTCCTATATCAACGGTTCCGTCGGGCAGGGCATAACCTATCCACCTGTGATGGTTATAGTTGTTCTTTATTTTGTTTATGAATTCACGTTTCAGCTCTTTTGAACTGTTCTTGTCTGTCATAATGGAAAGGGTAGAGGCAAATTTTATCTCCCTGTATCTTTCAAGCATCTCCCTGTCAAGTACATCTGCAACATGCTTGGAGAGTTTTAATAAAGATTCTCCCGAGTTCGTTTCCAGCTGGCTTGTTGATATCTTGTTTGCATATTGCCCCACACCCAAAGAGATGAGGAAAGAGATCACACCTGTAAGGAGTGAAAATTTTATACTTATATTCATTGCGTATCCTTTCTTTAGAGTTTATCGCTGTTTAAAGTTATAGTGAAAGAGGCACCGTTGTAATTTATGAAATTATATGTAAATTCCTCATTTTTCACTTCCAGGGTCCCGTTCAAGCTTTTGTTGACTATTTCAAAGGACATAAAAAGCCCCAGTCCCGTTCCTATACTTTTATGTTTTGTAGTAAAGTAGGGCTCGAATATTTTAGGAAGGATATTTTTTGCTATTCCCCCTCCGCTGTCCTTAATATTGATAGTAATAATATTGTTTTTTTTAGTTACGGTTATTATTATCAGGCCGTTTTTTTCTATAATATCTTTTGCATTCTTTAAAAGGTTTATTATTACCTGCTGCAGTTCATTGGGAAATGAGACAATAGTTATATCTTCAATATTTTTTATTACTGAGATGTTCTTGTTTTTGAAAGTTGAGCCGAATATGGATAAAGACTGATCTATTATATTCCCTATTTTAAAAGGTTGTTTCTGCTTGTTTTGATTGAAATAATTTCTAAAATCGTCTATTGTACGGGAAAGATATTGGGTATATTCATATATTTTATCCAGGTTATCGTAGAGCATTTCATCGGTTAGGACACCTACCTCTTTTTGGACTTTCATACCTGTCGTTGCGGTTGATATTATTGAAAGCGGCTGCCTCCATTGATGGGCAATATTTCCTATCATTTCACCCATGGCAGCCATTTTTGACTGCTGGCTTAGTATGATCTGCTTTTTTCTGTTTTGTTCATCAATATTGTATTTTTTATTTAGGAACAGTATGAATATTACAATCATTAAGAACAAAATAAATATTACTTTATAATAATTGAAATAGATCTGCTGTATGAAATCTGCTTTGCTGTAGAGGATCAAATAGGCGCTGTTCTTTATCCCTTCTATATTTTTAATGGGCAAAAAACATATATTGTAATAATCGGAATTTACTTTCTTTATAAGTAAGAAGTTTTCACTTTTTGCCATTTTGTTTTGGATCAGCTTTTTTTCATTTTTTGAATAAAAATTTTTATTTGTAAAATGGTAGGTCTCCTCTTCCCCCTCTTTTATAATAAAATATTTGTCATTTTCATCACTCTCTGCAATATCTTTTTTTAATTCATTTGGAAACATCTTTTTTTCTGCCATCTCTTTATTTACTAAAAAGTGGGCATCAACTTTGAAGTTTTTTTCAAAGTTCCTTTCAAAATAGTTTGAAGATACAGAAGCCTCGACACTTCCCAGATGGAAAAGATTTTCATCATGAAGGGGGAAGACAAATCTATATCCATGGATTATTTTGCCTATTTCAAAACCCTCCACCGGTTTAAGTTCTTTATTCGCTTTTACAACGCTGTATCTTGCCTTACTCAGATCATCACCGTATTTTTCCGGTTTGTGCATTCTTAAAAAACTTGTATTATCGGGAAAATGAAAATGAAGCTGTTTGAAGTTGTATCCGACCAGCCTGCTGTAATCGGCAATAAAAGTGTCGTAAAGTTTTTTTCTATAAAAATCCTGGGTTTGTTTGTCTTTTTTATAGGCTGATTTTACGTTATTGAATATGATCGATTTATTTATTATGCCGTAAAAGGTGTTTTGGGAGATCTGCCTGAAGTTTTCATATACCGTATTATATTGAAAATTGTACTGGGATTTTAAATTTTCCGTATATTCTTTGATCTTTTCATTTTTGTTATTTTCAAAAAAATATAATAATGCACATATAAATATTGTGAATATTATAATAATAACAGAATAGCTTTTTAAAATTATTTTAGATTTCTTTAATAAACCTGTCAATCTATTTTCCTATTAATCAACTATAAAATATTACAAAAATATTACTTATATGCTTATAAATAATGTAAGAAATTATCATACACAAACATATAAAAAGCTACCTATAGTCACAATCAGCCTAATTTGACTCCGGGAGTATTGCAATATAATAAAAATCAACAAGAATTTATAGTAAACTGGCAACTGTTAGTTTAGATCCAAGGATATTAAGAATATGATTTTAAAATTTAAAAAATGGTTCCCGAAAATAAGCAAAAAAGCCTGGGTGGCTCCAAGCGCCGATGTAATCGGGAATGTAAAAATAGGACGAGACAGCTCTATCTGGTTCGGTGTGGTTATAAGAGGGGATGTCCATAAAATAAGGATAGGGAAAAGAACCTCCATCCAGGATCTTTCAATGATCCATGTAACACATTATAAAAAAGAGGATATGAGCGACGGCAACCCTACGATAATAGGGGATGATGTGACCGTGGGGCATAAGGTGATGCTTCACGGATGTACTATTGAAGACGGCTGCCTTATAGGGATGAACGCAACGATCCTTGACGGGGTGGTTATAGGTAAAGGCTCCATTGTGGGTGCACACTCCCTTGTAACAAGCAATAAAGTGTTCCCCCCGAACAGTTTGATAATGGGAAGTCCCGCAAAGGTTGTCAAGACCCTTAGCGAAGAAGAATCCCAAAAGCTGATCGAACATGCGGCAAGATATGTGAAGTTCAAGGATGAATATCAATAAAGAAAGTACAAGGGCAGGGGATATCTCAACCTGTTCTTGGAACGATATGGGCCGTGGCTATATTTACTACTTTTAACATTCTATTATAATTCAAAAGCTTTTTGTTCAGTTTTTTCTCTATATCTTTAACACTTCCTTTATTTGCGAAAAGTATTATCTGGTTATCGATGTTCAGTACTTCATAGCAGCAGTTCTTTCTGGTTTTCGAGATCTTTTTCACGATTTTTTTTACTATAGTGTTCATGGCCGCCCCTTTTAAGAAAACAGGTATCCTTGACCACGGATAGATTTGATATAATTATCTCCCAGGTACAGGTTTATCTTGTCCCTTAACCTCTTGACGGCGACATTGACCGTTTTTATCTTGACGTTGAAATTCTCTTCCCAGACATTTTCCAAAAGGCAGTCCCTGCTCAGGATCGTGTTGGTGTTTTTCAAAAATTCCAAAAGGAGTGATTTTTCCAGCCTTGTCAGTTTAAGGGTGTTCCCGTTTACGTAAAAGCTGTTGCTTCTTGATATAAAGGTTATGTTCTTGTATTTTATCACATCATAGTTTTTGTAGTATCTTTTGAAAAGGTTCCTGATACGTGCCAGAAAGACTTTTGCCCCGCACATAACCGATATGCAGTCGTCAACCCCTTCATTGAAGGCTTTGAGGATAAACTTTTCGTCATAGTATTCATACAGTACCACGATCGGCTGGTTATATCCGTACATTCTCAAGTGGGGTATGAGTTTGTCGTTCTCATGTTCCAAGAATGTTTCATCTATAATGATCATCATTATATCTTCCTCTTTTAGGACAGATTCTATGACAGACAGGTTGTCCGTGGTGATCACATCGTAATTTGTTTTGAGCAGTTCAGATTCAACTTGATCAACATAAGCGTCATTTAGGCCGATTACCAGAATTGTTTCTTCCATCTTTTCCCCCTGTTAAATAAAGTGATTATTTAATTGTAGAAAAAAATTATGTCAAATTTGTGTTATAAGCAGGAAAAATATTAATAAATAATATTTATATCTGCTTACTGTTTTTGTATGGAGGTTGCCGTTAGGAATATGTAGTTTTTCCCTGTTATGGTCACGCGGTGTTTTTTCTGCTGGAGATATTTTTTACAAAAGATCACGTCGTTGTAAAGCACGGAATATTCGGGGAAACTGTAGTTTTTCGCATTTGCCCCGAAGATAAAGGTGCCGTCGACCCATCTGCAGTTTGGAAAGCCCAGGATCATGCTTCCGTTTTTTTTCAGGTATTTTTGGACTATCTCCATAAAAAGGGGTTTGAAGTTCAGATTTGAGCTTTGAAGGGTACCTATTGTTATGATCAGGTCAAATTCCCCGAGCCCCAGCTCATCAAGCTTATTTATATCGTGGCAGTAAAATTTCACGTTCCTGTGCTCTTTGAATCTCTCTTTTGCTTTTTCTATGGCGCTTTGGCAGAAATCTATACCTACGATCTCCTGGTTCTTGAAGTTTGATGATAGCTGTTTTATAACTTCAAACTCATCGCCGTTGTTAACCCCCAGGTTAAGTATCCTTGCTCTTTTATTTAGGCCGGAATTTTCAAGTGCCTGCGCGTAATAGTATAAAAAAGAGGGGGTCTCGTTCTTGTTTATTTCCCAGAAAATGGAGCTGCTGCCGTATTTTTCCTCTTTTGAAAGCCTGCTTTTATGGAAGCTTCCCTCAAGATCCAGCTTTTCGTATCTTATTAAAATCGTATTTTTAGATTTTACTTGCGGGAGCAGGGCTTTGCAGTATAAACTGTCCGCCAGGTCTATCCAGGATCTAAGCTCCCTGTATATATATGTTCTTTCTTCAATCTTTATGCTTGTCCCGTTATAAACGGAGCTTGCGGTATCGGGGTTTAAAACCTCGAATTCAAAAAGCTCTTTGGGCTTGAGCTTTGATATCTCGTTTTTGAGTATGGAGATAATGGCTGTAAGTGTTTCATCTGTGAAATGATACATTAACGGCTATTCTTCCTCCGAGCTTATCATATCCATTATATCGTCGTAGATCTCTTTACACTCATCTTTGTCAAGCTCTTTGTTCTGTATCTCCTCAAGAATCGTCTTGAATTCGTCCCTTAGCTCGTGCATATTTTCAAGTTCAGTGTTTTTTGCATCATCGGTTACCTTGTCTTTTGCGATAGTTGCGAATATAGAGTCGATATGATCTTCGATATCAGGCAGTACCACCTCTTCAATAAGCTCTTTCAGTTTAGTGTAACAGTTTTCCATTTTATCTCCTTTTTTCTATATTCGAGATTGTATCAAAATTTAGTGTAATAATATGTTATAATCCCGCAATAAAATAAAAAGGATATATCATAATTTTAAATGAGATGAATTTACAGGAGCAGTTCAGTGCTTTTTGTAAGAAAAACAATCCAAAAGATATGGAAGAGGCGATAGATTATTTTACTTTTTTCGGAGGGCTTGATATCCAGGTGAATACGAACGTGCCCCTTGAAGAGCTGATCGAAGAGCTTATTCTTAATGAATACAAATATTACAGGAATATTGTTGCTGATATAACGACTGCAGATCCCCTGCTCCAGGCGATTATGAGCGGCGTCGCAACGGGCGACAGGCGTACAAATTCATCTTTTAGAAGAGCTAACGTTTCTTTTAAGGTTGGTTCAGAGTGTGTAGAGGAGTTAAGGGAAGAGGGTGCTTTAAAAGTGGAATCATCGGTTCATAACCTTACGAACCAGACAGGCTACGGGGAGATATCCAAAAGGCTTATTATTACCACTCCTTTCTTACGGTTCTGGTTTGCCTTTATTTCTCCTATCTTTAAAGGTATCAGGGACGGTGATTACACTGAATTCTTTGAAAATTTCAAGAACAGGAAAGCTGAGTTTAGGGATTTTGTGTTTGAGCAGTTAAGCCACGAGTTTTTAAAAGTCCAGTTCAAAGAAACCGACCCTGTCTATTCAATAGGAAGATACTGGGATGATGAGGGGGAAGTCGGGCTTGTCGCAAAAACAAATTCAGGAAGAATAATAGCGGGGGCCTGCAGCTACAGCAATACAAAGGTGAAAAAGTCACTGCTTACAAGATTGCAGGATGAGTGCGGGGATATACAGCTGAATGTGGATATTTTCGTTCTTTTTGCCAAAAAAGGTTTTTCAAACGAGCTAAAAGCCCTGAAAGGGGAAAATCTAAGATTGTTTACCGCAAGGAGCTTCAAGATACTTGTATAGTATCAAGCTCCTTTTTAAGTTTTTGAAGTTTCCTTTCCAGGTGCCGGGAGTGTTTTTCATCCTGGGTTCTTCCCAGCTCTTTCTTTGTTTCGTTTATCTCTATTAGTATCAGGTTTATCTCATGCTGCTTCAGGTTTTGTTTGATCTTTCTGTAAAGGATCAGTGAAACGGCAAGGGTTACGGTTATCACAAAACCTGCAAGCACTTTATCCAAAAGGGTGATATCCTCCGCGATCTTTAGGTACGCAAGGGATAAAAAGATGATGATCAAAGGGATTAATATTACCATCTAGTCACACTTTCTTAAGTATATTATCCTGTAAAGCATAGGGACGTAATAAAGGTTTAATATGGTTGCCCAGACTATACCGAATCCAAGTGCAACGGCCATAGGCTGCAGTATTAAAGATTGTCCCGAAGCAAAGAATATAAGGGTGCTAAGACCCAGTATGGTGGTAAGGGAGGTTAATAGTATAGGCCTTAAACGAAGCAGGGCATACTGCTTCATCTCCCGGAGGTCTTTTGCTTTTTGTATAAAGTCCATCATAATGATACCGTCATTTACGATAACCCCGGCAAGTCCCACGATACCGATAAGCCCCGGCATCGTAAGGTTAAGCCCCATAATAAAATGCCCTATCAATACCCCAAGTACCGACAGCGGGATGGTGCTTAGGATTATCAAAGATTTTACGATACTGTCAAACATCCATACAAGTGCTATAAAGATAAGAAGCAGGGCTATTATAAAAGCTCTGGCCATCTCTTCCTGGACCTTCTTATTCTCCTCCTGTTCCCCTTTGATATCTATTTTCACCCTTTTGTCTATTTTTTCCAGTGTAGGCTGCAGTTTTGCGTACACTTCGTCGCTTGTGATATTGTTCAAAGAAGCCGTGATGCTTTGTATCGCAGTCCCGTTTTCCTTGAATATCTGGCTTAGGCTTTCTTTTGTCTTGAATTCAACAATATCTTTCAGCAATACTTTCTGGGTCGTATTAGGCACAGTTACCTCAAAATCATCCAGGCTTGTTTTTATATCTTTGTTCCTGCTTTGAAATACTATCTCCACTATCCCGCTTTGGTCATACATTTTTGAGAAACTACCCTTGAAGTAATAAGGTTTAAGGGTGTTTACAAGGATCGCTTCATTGAATCCCAGCCTCTGCCCGTAAGAGTTAACGGTAAATTTAAGATCCAGGTTTCCTATTAGCACATCATCAGCTATATTAGATACTTCTTTGATATTCTCGAGTGCTTCTTTTATCATACTTATAGATTCTGATTTTAGTTTCTCATCTTTGCTGCTTAGGGCGATCTCAAGGTCGTTGCTTACGATCGATGCTCCGGGGACATACACTTTCAGCTCTTCAAAGCCTTTATCTTCCTGGGGGAAGCTTTTTCCCAGAACCTTTGATATCTTGTCTGCTATGGTTCTTGCAGGTTCGACCCTGGTCATATCCGTGTCGTCGTATTTGGGGCTTAGGTAGGGGTTGATATATTTATCGAAAAAGTTTGAGGGAGCCCTTTCTTTAAGGTTGACAAATATCTGGAAATAGAACTCTTCGTTTTGAGGCTGTTGCTTGCCATCAAGTTTTAATCCAATAACAGAACTAATACTGTCGATCTCTTTTCCCAGTTCAAAATTGCTTAAAAGAACTTTCTCCAGTTTTTGGATCTGCTGTTCTGTCTCGCTTATATCATGCCCTACGCCTATAGAGCCGTTTATATAAACCTGGGTGGTGTCAAATTTGGGGAGGAATTCAAACTTTAGTACTTTTATAAGGCTTAAAGAGGTAAAGAGTATCGATCCTACCAGAATACCCAACGATATATATTTCCATTTAAGAAGAAAGCTCAAAATGGAATCATAGATCTTTTTGTTTGCCTCCCATATGCTTTCGGATCTTTTCTCCTGATGGTTTACTTTTAAGGTATGCTTGGCATGAAGGGGAAGGAAGAAAAAAGCTTCAACCAAAGAGCTTATAAGAAGTATGGAGATCATAATTGGAAGTATCCTCATAAAAAGACCCGTTTCCCCGCTTAAAAGCAGAATAGGCAAGAATGCGAACACTGTAGTGGCAGTAGCCGTCAAAACGGCGGGGTACATCTCAACAGCCCCGTCCAGGGCTGCGGTCATCTTGTCTTTTCCCATCTCCATGTGCCTGTAGATATTTTCCCCCACGACGATAGCCTCGTCCACAAGCATACCAAGAGCAAGTAGAACCCCAAGAAGGGAAAGCATATTCAAGCTGTAGCCCAGCTGTTCGGCCCCTATAAGCCCTATCATAAAGCTTGTGGGGATACCGATCGCTATTACGAAAGCTATCCTTGCATTTATAAAGAACAGCAGAGCCAGAGTAAGAAGTATCACCCCAAAGAGGATGTTTGAAACAACGGTATTAAGCCTGTTCTTTATCCATACGGAGGTGTCGGTATAAGTATTGAACTCTATACCCTTATAGTTTGGCTGCTCTTTTTTAAGTATCTCCTTGATCTCTTTTACAAGGGCTATACTGTCACCCTCTCTACCCTTGTTTATACCTATGGATATGTTTTTCTTGCCGTTGAACCGGGAAAGGGTGCTTGCGTCTTCCAGCTTGTATTCGACCTTTGCTATATCTTTCATGTATAATGAGGTTGAGCCTATCTTTATTATCATGTCTGAGAGTTTTTTCAGGTCTTTCTCGCCGTTCTGGCTGCTTAGGTAATAGTGTACCCCTTTTTCTTTTATAATACCTGCCGGGTATATGGAACTGCTTTGGGCTATGGTATCTATAACTGTACTTTTGTCCAAACCGTAAGCCTGTATCTTTGCTTCGTCAAAAGTTATAAGAAGCTGCTTGTCGCTGTCTCCCCAGATATTTATCTCGCTTAGGTCGCTGATGGAGCTTAGTTTTCCTTTGATCTCGTCGGCAACTTCCAAAAGTTCCTCGGTGCTTTTATCCCCGTAGATAGCCACGGTGATCAGGGGGAAAGCACTGGTTATCTCTTTTACGACGGGTTCATCCATATCGCTTGGAAGATCCGACCTGCTTTTTGCAACGATATCTTTTACGTCGTCGATCACTTTTGAGATCTCGTTTCCTTCCTTAAGGTCTACCCTTATATTGAAATAGCCTGTTTTTACCACGGTTTTGATCGTATCCGCTTCGCTTAGGTTTACCAGCTCATCTTCTATTTTGGAAACAGCCATAAGGTCAAGCATATCGCTGCTGGCACCCGTATATGTTCCCGTTACGGAAACCGCATCAAGGGAGGAGATGGGGAATATCTCTTTTGGTATCTTAAGGTATGAGAAAAGGGAAAGGACAAATATGAAGAATAAAAGCATATAATTCAATATAGGTTTTTCCAAACCAAACTTTATAATTGATCTAATCATTAAAACTCTTTATTTATAATATCTAATAATTATATCATTTTGTACTATAACCA
This sequence comes from Arcobacteraceae bacterium, assembly GCA_963677515.1. Classification (GTDB taxonomy): domain Bacteria; phylum Campylobacterota; class Campylobacteria; order Campylobacterales; family Arcobacteraceae; genus JAIOSF01. Next base: position 578,515 of record OY781963.1, read on the forward strand.
GCCTTATATATAAAGGCCGGGGATCATTTAAAGGCTAGGTGTTACTTTTTATTTTTCGGGATGGTTACCCACATCTGTTCTATATGGTTGTCGTGTTTTTCCAGTTTCTCATGATGTTTTTCCAGTTTTTCATGGTGTTCATTCAAAAGTTTTTCTATTTTCTCAAGCTTTCTTTCATATTTGTATACGATTATATACATTGCGATGACTATACCCGTTATTATTATCCATTCCACTGTTTCTCCTTTATTGTCCTGCTTCTAAGAGTTTTCTTCTTTTTATCTGTACCATTGCCATAAATACTACGAATGCCAATACGGGAACAAGTATTATCTGTTTGGGCAGCCTGTCGTTCTCAACTTTTACTGACTCTATGATCCAGCCGCTTGTAACACCTGCTTTTTTTATGGCTTCAAGCTGCTTGTTATTTCCCTCCATTATCATGGCGACCTCCATCGGGCCGAAAAGATCATCCAGCATAAAGCCCGTATTGTTTATCCTCTCTTTCCCCGTATCTCCCTTTGCAAGGGGGAGGGAAAAGGTATAGGTTCTCGGCGTACCTTCGAGGGTTTCCCCTTTTACGTTGAAGTGGATAGCTTCCCCTTCTTTTAAATTATCTGCTACTTTGAATATCTCTTTCCCCGGAAGGTGTTTGTAGGGTTCTTGTATCTTGTCCCATAAAAACCCGGGACGGAAGATCAAAAATGCAGCCAAAAGAAGCGCTGCCGTTTCCCACCATCTGTTCTTTGTGAACCAGAACCCCTGCGTAGCGGCTGCGAAAAGGAGCATCCCTATAACAGCGGAGATCACGACAGTTACAAATTCAAAGATATTATCGATACCTATCATAAGCAGCTGGGTATTGAATATGAACATAAAAGGGAGCATCGCCGTTCTTATATCGTATGTAAATCCCTGTATACCCGTTTTTATGGGGTCGCCTTTTGAAATAGCGGCGGCCGCAAAGGCGGCAAGCCCCACCGGCGGCGTATCATCGGCCAGTATACCGAAATAGAATACGAACATGTGCGCGGCGATCAAAGGTATCGCTATCTCATTAGCAGCCCCAAGGCTTACGATAACGGGAGCCATAAGGCTTGATACCACTATATAGTTTGCGGTCGTTGGAAGCCCCATACCAAGGATCAGGCTGATAATTGCAGTAAAAAGAAGTATAAGGAAAATATTTCCCCCCGATACTGTTTCCACAAGTCCTATTACCACCTGGCCTATACCCGTAAGGGTAACGGTTCCTACGATAATACCTGCAACAGCCGTTGCCACACCTATCCCTATCATATTTTTTGCACCGTTTATAAGACCGATCTCCAGGTCAATAAATCCCTCTTTTAATCTTTTAAAGATATTTCTCTTTTTCCTGAAAAAATCTATAAGGGGCTTTTGGGTGACAACTATGAATATCATAAACACGGTTGCCCAGAAAGCGGACAGGTCAGGGGATAATCTTTCTGCTGTTAAAAGCCATACAAGTACAACCACCGGAAGGAGGTAATGAAGCCCTGAAAGTACCGTTTCACCGACTTTTGGAAGCTCTGTTATATCATCCGTAGGGATATCGGGCACTTTAGAAGCTACATAAACAAGAGCGGCATAAGAAGCCAGTATCAAGGCAAGTATTACGCCAAGTGAGCTTTCACCCGTATACTCTTTTATAAAAGCTATCAAAGGGGGGAGAACCCAGACCAGGAAAGCAAGAACGATCAAGACGCTTAAAGCTCCCAGAAATTTGGCCTTTTTTTCCATCTTGTGGGGTCTTGGAAGGCCCGTCATGCCGGCTTTCATAGCCTCTAAGTGAACTATATAAACAAGAGCTATATAGGAGATAACGGCAGGCAAAAAGGCGTGTTTTATAACCTCAATAAAAGGGATCCCCACATACTCGACCATCAAGAAAGCCGCTGCACCCATAATAGGAGGGGTAAGCTGGCCGTTGGTTGAAGAAGCAACCTCTATGGCTCCCGCTTTTTCTTTTGAAAATCCGACTTTTTTCATCAATGGGATGGTAAAAGTCCCCGTGGTTACAACGTTTGCAATGGATGATCCGGAGATCATCCCCGTCATGGCACTTGATACCACGGCTGCTTTTGCGGGCCCCCCTCTAAAGTGCCCCATCAGGGCAAAGGCGACACGGATGAAATAATTCCCGGCACCCGCTCTTTCAAGAAGGGCGCCGAACAGAACGAACAGGAATACCATCGTTGCAGATACGCCGATAGCTATACCAAACGCTCCCTCTGTGGTGATCCACATATGGGAGACTATTTTATTTAAAGAGGCCCCTCCGTAATCACCCAGCCCGAAAAATGCATAAACCAAGGCTATAACGGCCACTATCATCAAAGGAGGTCCCAAAGATCTTCTTGTAGCTTCAAGAAGCAGAACTATACCCGCTATCCCGAAGAAAAGGTCAAGCTGGTTAGGCGCTCCAAGCCTCATCTCAAATGCAGCTGAGTCCCAGACCTGTGCATAGATGAAATATGCGGTGCTTAGGACAAGGACCATCCCCATGGCCCAGTCTGTAAAGGGGATATACCTTTTAGGGGAAGATTTAAAAGGGAGATAACTAAGATATGCCAGAAAGCCCGAGAATATAAGGTGGATCCTTTTTACCACGTCCGCATTCATCCAGGGGGTGAACTCCAGGACCAAAGGGGAGGAAACATATAATTGAAACAAAGACCAGGTAAGTGCCAGATATAAGATGAATTTCGCCACATAGGGATTGGCAGGTTCCCTACCTCCCGTTTCGGCTTCCAGTACCAGTTCTTGTGCATCATTGTTTTTAGGCAAAACATCTCCTTCTTTAAAATATACTTTTAAATACCCTGTTAAAGATATTTAAAAATAGATTTTTTATAAAAACGGAGGATAATATCCCCGTTTTAATTGATCTATTTGATAAGACCCGCTTCTTTGTAATATTTTAGCGCACCTTTATGAAGAGGTGCAGATAAAGAGTCTTTTACCATCTCCTCTTTTTTCAGGTTTGCAAATGCCGGGTGAAGTTTCTTGAATGCGTCAAAGTTTTCAAACACCGATTTAACAACTGTATAAACCACGTTTTCCGGAACTTTTGCACTTGTAACAAGTGTTGCACCGACACCGAACGTTGTAGCATCCTCAGGGTTTCCGCTATACATTCCACCTGGAATCGTGGCTTTTCTGTAATAATCATTATCAGAGATAAGTTTTTTTACGTCATCGTCGTAAACATTGACAAGTACCGCATCACAAGTGGTAGTTGCTTCTTTGATAGCCCCGTTCGGGTGACCCACGACATATACCATTGCATCGATCTTATTATCGCAAAGTGCTTTCGCCTGTTCAGCAGCTTTTAGTTCTGAAGTGAGTTTAAAGTCATCTTTCGTCCATCCTTTAAGTTTCATAAGGATCTCCATATTTCCCCTTTGTCCGGATCCTGGATTTCCTATATTCACCCTTTTGCCTTTAAGGTCATTGAAATTCTTGACATTTGCGTCTTTTCTTGCAAGAACGGTAAAAGGTTCGGCATGGATAGAAAATACCGCTCTTAGGTCCTTGTATGCACCCTGGTTCTCAAATTTGCTCGTACCGTGGTAGGCATGGTACTGCCAGTCAGACTGGGCGATACCCATTTCAAGTTCACCGGCTTTGATATTGTTTATATTGTATATTGAACCGCCTGTTGATTCTACCGTACATCTTACACCGTGCTCTTTTTTCCCTTTGTTCACAAGTCTGCAGATAGATCCTCCCGTAGGATAATAAACACCTGTTACCCCTCCTGTTCCGATTGTCACGAATTCAGATGCCGCAGCCGGGATGCAAAGTAAGCCTGCAAGTGCAGTGCCGAGAATGGTTTTTTTCATTTCAACTCCTTAAATTTTTAAATAATAACATTTTATTTGTCATCTTTTAAAGAATAATAAAAATTATTTTAAATTTAACTTATAGAATGCCATTTAAACAAATATAGCAGGAGAGCTTAAATATTCAATGAGGATAATGTCTGCTTTTTATACAAAATTGCATAATAAAGTTAATTTATGGTAAGTTTTCACCAAAGAAATAATTTGGAGTCGATATGGGTAATAAAATAGCTGTTTTAGCTTCCGGGAACGGCAGCGGTTTTGAAGCTATTTACAATGGTATCAAAGATAAGGAACTGGATGCTTCGGTTGAAGTCGTGATATCAAACAATACAAACGCGCCTGTCCTGCAAAAGGCAAAAGAGCTGGGGATAGATAATTTCCTTATAAACAAAACTACGGTTCCTCAGGGTGAAGATCCTGATAAGAAACTGGAAGAGATTTTGGACAGGTACGAGTGCGATTATATATTCCTTTCCGGCTTTATGAAAAAGATCCCCGATTCGATTGTGGGAAAATACAGCCAAAGGATAATAAACTCCCATCCTTCTCTTCTTCCCAAATACGGGGGCAAGGGGATGTACGGGAGCTTCGTACATGAAGCCGTAGTTAAAAACAAAGAGACCCAAACGGGGGTAACGATCCATTTTGTCAACGAGGTTTATGACGAAGGGAAAATAATACTTCAGGATAGCGTTGAAGTAAAAAAAGATGATACCCCCTCAACCCTTGAAGAAAGGGTCAAGGAACAGGAGAAAAAAACGATAATAAAAGCTTTGAAAAAAGTTTTTGAATCTTAAAGCACCGGGAGCTTCCAGTCGTGCTTAAAGGCTGTCCACCTTAAAGCTATCCCGAAAATAAATATCCCCAGCATCGGCAGGAAAGAGAGATATCCAAAATAATCCAGGATATATATAAGTATGCCGATGATTATGGATATTATCCCGTAAAATCCCCCTTTGAGGATATATGGAATTTCATTTATAAGTATATCCCTTAGAAGTCCCCCTCCAACAGCCGTTATAAATGACAGAATGATCACCCCGGAAAGTGAAAAAGAGTGCTCCAGGGCAATAATTGAACCCGTTATGGAGAAAGAGACAAGACCTATGCTGTCTATAAAAACGAAGACGGATTTCCTTTCATAATGCTGTTTTTTATGGAATTTTAAAAGATATAGGAAAATAACCATGAAAAACACCATCCCCATAGGGGTCAGGGTCGCTAGGGAAACTGGCGGTTCGTCAACTATGGTGTCCCTTATTATACCCCCGCCAAGAGCCGTTAAAAAAGAGGCAATAAACACCCCCAGCATATCAAGCTTGTTCCTGACAGCTATGTAAAATCCACTTAATGAGAAGGCAAGTATGCCTATATATTCCGCTAGTTCAAAAATCATGGGCGTATTATTATATAAATTTATTTAATTGTTACTATAATTGGTTAATTAATCGAAAAAAGGATTAATAATGGATCATAGAATAGAAAAAGACAGCATGGGAAGGGTAAAGGTTGCTTCAGACAAGCTCTGGGGCGCACAGACCCAAAGAAGTCTGGAGAATTTTGATATCGGTATCGAGCTGATGCCGAAAGAGCTTGTAAAAGGGTATGCTTTTTTAAAAAAAGCCTGTGCCCTAAGCAATCTGTCGTTTGCAAAACTCTCCCAAGAAAAATGTGATCTTATAGTACGGGTCTGTGAAGAGATTATTCAAGGAGAACTGGATGAGCATTTCCCTTTGCATGTTTGGCAGACGGGAAGCGGCACCCATACGAATATGAACCTGAACGAGGTTATCGCAAACAGGGCTTACGAGCTTGACTCCTCCTTAAAGCTCAACCCGAACGATGACGTAAATATGTCCCAAAGCAGCAACGATACTTTCCCCTCTGCCATGAAGATCGCACTTTTAATGCAGGTAAATGTTTTAAAAAACTCTTTGGACACCCTTATAGAAAGCTTTGAAAAAAAGGAAGAAGAGTTCAAGGGGATACTAAAAGTGGGAAGAACCCACCTGCAGGATGCGACAAATCTTTATCTAAGCGATGAGATCAGCGGATATACGGCTATGCTTAAAAGTTCAAAAGAACAGATTCTCGATACCTTGAAATATATAAAACAGCTCCCAATTGGGGGTACGGCAGTAGGGACGGGATTGAACTCCCCCAAAGATTTTGACAAAACGGTGTGCAGTTACCTTAACAAGGAGCTGGGCCTGGGGTTTGTCCCTTTGACAAACAAGTTTTACGGCCTGACCTCCCACGACGGGGAGGTGTTCTTAAGCGGTGCCTTAAGCTCCCTGGCTTCAAATCTGATGAAAATAGCCAACGATATCAGGTGGCTTGGAAGCGGGCCCGATTGCGCGATCGGGGAACTGCTGCTTCCAAAGAATGAGCCGGGCAGTTCCATTATGCCCTTAAAAACAAACCCAAGCCAGTGCGAGGCTTTGACCATGATCGCCGTACAGGTGATGGGCAATCACTCGGCGGTATCATTTGCGGCAGGCCAGGGAAATTTTGAACTTAACGTGTTCAAGCCTTTGATCATATATAATCTGCTTCAGTCCTTAAGGCTTTTAAGCGACGGGATGAACTCCTTCAGCCTAAGGTGCATAAACGGCATAAAAGCGGACAGGGAAAAAATAAAAAGTTACCTTGCACACTCTTTGACGCAGGTAACCTCTTTGGTGCCTTATATAGGTTATGAGAAGAGTGCAGAAATAGCCCGGTATGCAGTTGAAAACTCACTCAGCATAAAAGAAGCGGCGCTTGGGCTGGATATCCTTAGTGTAGAAAAGTTTGACAGTTACATGGGGATTACAGAAAAATAAATAATTTAATAATTTAATTTAATGATTAAAAAGTTATAATATAAACACTGTTTGACACTTTTATAAGATACAATCTGTCTTATGAATTGCAATCAACAAAGGAGAAATAATGCTAAAAAATGCGACGATACAGAAAAAGTTCATAATCATCACTGTTATGATCACTGTATTGGTTTTAATAGGTAGTTTCCTTGTCCTGAACTACTTTAAGTCAGATACCGTAAAAGAGGTATATCAGCAGACGCAACATGAGCTTCGGGATCATGTTACGGAATCGGTTATAGAAAAGAAGAATGTAGGTATATCCAATGCCTTGTCCATGGCAAATGACGGGAGGATAAAAAAATCACTCCGTACTGACGACAGAGATCTGGCAATATTAAGTTTGTCTGCGATATCCAAAGAGATGAAAGAGAACACCCCTTTTAAGAATATCAAAGTGCATATCCATACGAAAGATAACAGATCATTCGTAAGAGGCTGGAAAACCGACAAATATGGTGATGACCTGAGCAGTTTCAGGGACAGCGTCGTAAGCGTGAACTCAACATTGAAACCTGTAAATACCATGGAGCTTGGAAAAGCCGGATTGAGCTTAAGATCGGTAGTTCCTATTAAAGACGACAACGGATCACATCTGGGATCTTTGGAGTTTATCCAGGGCTTGAATTCAATTGCCAAAAAATTTGACGAAGATAAAGATGCTTTTCTTTTATTGATGGATCTTGGAAAGATAAAAGTGGATCTTTTTGACGAGACCAAAAAGTTCAAGAACTATCTTATCTCCCAAAACTTCGTAAATAAAGAGTTTTTGGCGGATGCACAGCAAATAGACCTTGGTGTTCTGCTTAATGAGGGCTCGGTTATGACCGAGAAGTATTTTTATACCTTTAACTATGTTGAGGATTTTAACGGTAAAAAGCTGGGAATCTATCTTTCAGCCAGACCCATGTCCATAGTAAACGAGGTTATCCACGATGCCGAGGAGCTGATAAACGTGGCACTGGTGATGATAGTTATCTTTGCTGCTATTACTATTATCGCCACAGTTATTAATTTAAGAACGACCATAATCGAGCCTTTGCAGGTTTTAACCGATTCAGTTGTGGCCTTGATGAACTACAGCAGTGCAGACCAGAAAATAGCGATAAAGTCCCATGACGAAATAGGGGAATTGGCGGGGCACTTTAACGATTATATGCAGAAGCTAAGAGATACCATGAAAAAAGACCAGCACGTGGTCGAAGAGGTTGACAAGGCTATCCAAATGGCTAGATCGGGATTCTTTGTGTACAAGGTAAAAGCGGAAACCGACAACAGGTCTACCAACGACCTTAAAAACTCTGTAAATGCCATGATCGAAGATCTCGGGGCAAAGTTCGACGCTATAGACAAGGCTTTGATAGAATACGGGAATGCAAGGTTCGATTACCAGTTCGACGTTGAAAACGTAAGCGGTACGATAGGTTCCATGGTATTCGGTACGAAAGCCATTGGAAGCAATATATCGGAACTTCTTGCAACGATAATGATAAGCGGGGAGCAGCTTTCAAGCAATATCGAGGTTTTATCAACTTCGGCAAATTCCCTTTCAACTTCTGCAAACGCGCAGGCTGCTTCTTTGGAAGAGACGGCGGCGGCAGTTGAGGAGATAAGCAGCAATATTCAAAGCAGCAGCGAAAATGTTTCCAAAATGTCGAAACTCTCTTCTGAAGTTACCGATGCAACTTCAAAAGGTGGTGAGCTTGCAAGCCAGACGGCTTCATCGATGGATGAGATAAACAGCCAGGTAACTGCTATTAACGAAGCGATAACGGTTATAGACCAGATAGCCTTCCAGACAAATATCCTTTCACTTAATGCGGCGGTTGAAGCTGCAACAGCTGGGGAAGCCGGAAAAGGGTTTGCGGTCGTTGCACAGGAAGTTAGAAACCTGGCTTCAAGAAGCGCAGAAGCGGCAAACGAGATAAAAACACTTGTTGAGACTGCTGCAGGGAAAGCAAGCAACGGTAAGATGATAGCCGACGAGATGATAAAAGGGTATACCCAGTTAAGCGAGAAGATAGATCAGAACAAGATCATGATAGATATGGTTTCCCAGGCTTCGGAAGAGCAAACCAAAGGTATTATCCAGATCAACGATGCTATCAATGTTCTTGACAAAAATACCCAGGAAAATGCTAATGACGCAACGAACATAGACAGGCTGGCAAAAGAGGTTGCCGTATTGTCAGAAAGGCTTATCAGCGTGGCAAACCATGCTTCTTACAGGGACGAGGCAAGGGAGCAGGTGTGTGACGTAGACCTTGTTTATAAACTTAACGGCCTGAAACTTGACCATCTCTCTTTTAAAACCGGCAATTTTATGAGGCTGGATGAAAGAAGCACCTTTAAAGTAGCAACAGAATCAGAATGTAAACTGGCTGCATGGATAAGAGAGCAGGAGCAGGCAGGGGAACCGTTTACCAAAACCGAAAACTGGAAAGAGCTGAACGAAGCCCATGCACTCGTGCACCAAAACGTACAAAAATATATAGACAGAAATGCGCAGCATGACTCAAATGATCATCTTCTTCAGATAGGAAATGATATCGAACGTTCAACGGGTAGAGTTTTCAAGGCTCTGAACGTGGTAAAAAGAGAAAGATGTAGAAATCAATAAAGGATAAGTATAATGAAAAGAATAGCTATAATTGATGATGAACAGGATATTTTAGAAACACTTGAGAGATTTTTAAAAAGAAGTGAAAAGTTTGAAATCGAAACCTTCTCAAACCCTGCAAATGCACTGGATCTGATAAAAAAAGGTCATTTTGACCTGATCCTGCTTGATATCATGATGCCCCAGATGAACGGCATGGATATGTTAAAAGAGATAAAAGAGGCAAATCCTGGGGTGAAAATAATAATGATGACAGCATACTCCACCGTTGAGAAAGTGATAGATGCGAACAAGGTGGGAGCGGAAGATTACGTGACCAAACCTTTTGTAAGCCTAAGGGACGTAGAAAACAAGGTTCTTGACAACCTGGGGCTTTAAGCTCCTTTCCCAGTGGCCCCCGGGCCCGCTTCTTATGCTATAAAAAACAGTATAACCCCAAGCATAAGAATAAACAGCAGGCTTCCGTAATCAACAATTTTAATCATCTTCTCGTTTCTTGAAACCCTGTTTTTCAGTTTTATACTTATCAATGCCGTTATAAATATAACAAGGCTCATACCCATACTCATAAATACCGCACTTAAAAAACCTACAAAATAGATCCCAAGGCTCATTGTGAAAATAAATATGGTAACGGTCCCGGGGCAGGGGACGATTCCGGCGGAGAGGATAACCCCAAGATCGGTAGCGGTGGTTTTGCATGCACCGCAGCTGCAGCTGGAACCTGAAGCATGGTTTTGGGATGCTGTTTTTATGTATGACGTGGAGCCCGAGATACTGAAGGTCATATTTTTATTGGGTCTGTAGCTGATCTTTTTATATAAAAGGTAAGAACCTATCAATATGATCATTACGGCGCTAAGCCTTATGGTAAGCTGCTCTATATTTGCCAGTTTGTCGTTAAAGATAAAACCTATGAAATTGTAGATCACCAAAGTCAGTATAAATGCCGAAAAAGTGTGTACGATCCCTATAAGGGAAGATATACCAAATGCTTTTAAGTAGGAGTTGTCCTGGCTTAAAAAGTAGCTGCCTACCAGTGATTTACCGTGACCGGGGCCTATTGCATGAACGATCCCGTAAAGGAAAGAGAACAATAAAAGCCAAAGATAGGATAATACACTGTTGTCCTGCTTTATATTTTTTAAAAGTTCTTCAAGTCTGCTTTTTATCTCTCCCAGAGTCTGGGAAAGAAGGTTTAAAAAAGTGCTGCTTTCCTTTTTTTCCATCTCCTCTTTTACGGTAGGGGCGATCTTCAGCAGGGAAATGTTTTGCTTCTCCTGGGCTGAGAGCCCGGTATTTTGTTTATCGTAAAAATATATAAAGTAATTAAAAGGTTTGGGTTCTATCCTTTTGAAGCCCTCATAGTTTCTTAGTACCACGTCTTTTATCTTGAATCTAAAGTTTCCGTTGTAATCATGGACGGTGAAATAAAGTTTGTGGTCTTTTTCCAAAACAGTATCAAGGGAGAATTTATAGTGATAGGTCATCCCTTCGTCCGTGAACACAAGTTTTGAATAGACAGGATCAATGGAGTTTATAAATATTTTTCTAAACTCTTCTTCTTTTTTAAGGTATTCAATATCTGTAAGATAACGGAACTGTTTAAGATAGTCCAAAAGGGTGGTTTCTATCTCTTTTTTCTCATTCTCTTCAAACTTTTTATTCTGGTTTTTGTCATAAAAGCTCAAGGTTTCCATAAAAGCTTTCGTAAACTTCCATTTTATCTCAAAATCTGTTTTATCGTTGAAACTGCTTATTGTGGCATCTACCGCAACTTCGGGTATATCTGCCCTGCACATGGCACAGGAGTAAAGAGTTGTGTGCAGTATTATCAGCAGAAGAAAAGCACTAAGTGCCTTGATCATTTTTTACCTGCCAGTTTTTGGAAAACAAGGAACACTATAAGTGAAACGGCACTTACTATAATAATGCTGGCCCCGCTTGTCAGGTCATAGTTGTATGACAGTACCAATCCAATCATCGTAAAGACAGAAGACAATACTCCTGCAAAGAACATCATGGATGCCAGGGAGTTTGAAAGCTTTTCCGCAATATAGATTGGGATGGTAAGCATGGCAATTACAAGGATAAGCCCTACGACCTTTATGGCGATCACGACGGTCAATGCGGACAGTACCAAAATAAGTGTATAAAAAAACGGGACATTTATACCCCTGAGAGCTGCATATTCGCTGTCGTAGGATACCGCCAGGATATCCCTGTACCAGAAAGTAATGATAAATACGGTAACGAACAGCAGGCATCCCATATAATAAAGGTCTTCGTCGCTTACGGCAAGTATAGAGCCGAACAGGTAGCTTAGAAGATCCACGTTATATCCGGGACTTAAATCAACCAGTATAATACCTATGGCCATACCCACGGCCCAGATCAGCCCTATAAAGGTATCGATCCTGTGCCGCTGTTTTAAAGTTATAAAAGCCATTAAAAGTGCCGCGGCACTTGCAAAAAGGGAAGCCCCCAGAAATATGGGAAGACCGAAATAAATTGCGATCCCAATCCCTCCGTATGCAGTGTGGGCTATTCCCCCCGCTAAAAACACCATTCTGTTCACTACAATAAGGGAACCTATAATTCCGCTGGCGAAACTTACAAGAAGCCCCGCTATAAGGGCATTTTGCATAAATTCAAAAGATAATACGTCTAACATTGGCAGCTTATTTTATCCTTCCCCAACATCTCAAGCATCTCCACTTCACAGAAGTGATCGTTATGTGCAGGTATGTTTGTTTTGTTTTTGATATCATGGTATGTCAAAGTCTTGTTTATATGGGCAACTTTGTTTGCGTAGCTTAATATAACCGATATATCGTGGCTTACTACTATTACCGTTATGGTTTTGTTAAGGAGTTTCAGCAGGTCATAGATCTGTTTTTGCCCGCTTACGTCTATGCTTGCGGTGGGTTCGTCAAGGATGAGTATCTTTGGGTGGGCGCACAATGCCCGTGCTATCATCACTCTTTGCCGCTGTCCGCCAGAGAGGGATCCTATTTTTTTATCCGCAAACTTGTCCATTCCCACTTGTGCCAGGGCACCCATGGCGCAGGCGATCTCCTCTTTTTTGTAACCTATAAGGGGTCGTTTGTCCCCTACATGCCCCATCATCACGACTTCTATAACCTTGATAGGGAAATCTGTGTTTATATTGGTGTTCTGTGGGACGTAGCCTATAGATGAAAGGTTTTTTGAAGGGTTTTCCCCAAGTACTGTTATTTTTCCCTGAGTGACCTTGTTTATACCCAGGATCGATTTGAGAAGAGTTGATTTACCGCCGCCGTTGGGGCCTATTATGGCAAGAAAATCACTCTCCTGCACTTCAAGGTTTATATTATCAAGCACCTGCTGTTTATCATAGGTGAAAGAGAGATTCTTTATTGATATTATGGACATACTACTCCTAGATTAAAAAGAAGCAGTATTTTATCGAAAAAGCTATTTGTTTGCAATAGCTTTTGCCAGTCTAACAAGGTTCTGTGACCATTTTGGATTAAGTGGGCTTACCTTGATCACAGGTATACCAACCTCTTTTGCGATCTGTTTTGCAGCTTTGTCGGAAAACTCAGGGGCAGTGAACACAGCCGTTACTTTTTCCTCTTTCGCTTCCTCTATAAGACGTGCAAGCTGTTTTGGTTTTGGGTTTTTACCTCCGGCTTCAATAGCTATCTGCTTTAGTCCGTACTCGTTTGCAAAATATCCCCATGCCGGGTGAAATACCATGAATTTCGTATCTTTAGGAAGATCCCTGAACAGCTCTTTTATTTTTTTATCAGTAGTACTGATATTGATTAAGAGGCTTTCGTAATTCGCTTTGTAATAATCTTTGTTCTTAGGATCTTGTTTGCTTAATGCCTCATAGATGTTTTTTGCTATAACTTTTACGTTTGAAGGTGCTGTCCATACGTGTGGATCTAGTGCTTCGTGTTCATGTTCATCATGGGCGTCGTGATCATGTTCCTCTTCATGTTTATGCTCATGGCCAGCGTGCTCTTCATCGTGGTCTGCATGTTCATCTTCATGGTCATGCTCCTCTTCATGGGAATGTTTCCCCATAGGCTGTTTTGTTATCCCGTTTGAAAGATCCACGACTTTCATATCTTTGTTTTGTGCCTTGAATTTTTCAAGCCATACATGTTCAAACTCAACATCTATAGAAAAGTAAAGCTCCGCCTTGCTTATATCTTTCATCTGTGAGGGTTTTGGCTCGTAAGTGTGCGGTGAATTTCCCGGTTTTACCATTAACGAAACATCCACTTTGTCTTTACCTATCGCTTCAACGAAGGTTTTCTGCGGAAGTATGCTTACTACCACATCCATATTTGCGTTTAAAAGCGTTCCTGCTCCCATCAAACCTGTTAGAATTAGTTTTTTAAACATTTTTTGCTCCTAAAATCTGTATTTTAATATCAAGGATGTAACCTTCTGGTCCACATCTTTTCTGTTCTCGGGAAGTTCGTCACCATTTTGGTAAGTATAATTTGCAATTATATCAAAGTTTTTAAACTTTTTACCCATTGAGAACATATATGCTTTATCCTGCTCCATTGCATGGTGCTGGACCTTTTGCCCCTCTTTCAGTACGGTAAACATTCTTTCCCCGAAAAATGCCCCTGCAGAGGCAAAATAACCCTGGTAGTTCATCCCGAGGTTTACCCCTGTCGTGAAATAGTTTTTATCCTGGAATTGATATGTACCGTAGTAGTCACCGTCTATTTTAATAGCTTTTGCGACTATTGAAGCTTTTATTTTCACCTGGTCAATCGCAAAACCTTTCGAGAGGGTAACGTCATATTGATTTACGTTGAACTGTTCATAATCACTTCTGTAATAATCAAATGCCGTGCCGAATCCTTTTGGAAGTTTGTATTTTACTCCCACTCCGTAGATTTTCCCCTGGTCTGTGGGCGCCAGGTTATCTATTATCTTTATATAACTGGCCTTTAGGTTCAGGTTTTGGCTTAAGGCGTAGTCATATTTAAGATTGTATTTTTTCACTTTTAAGGATTCTATAGGTGTTCTGTTTACAGGATGGGCCCTGTTCACGTCGTCTTTTGAATACCCAAAAGTGATCAATGAGTCCGAAAGTTTATGTGAAACGTCAAAAAAGTAGGTTTTCCCGTCTATTTTTGTTTTTGAGTTATTATAATCTTTCTTTCCTATACCTGCCGTTATCTCCGTGTTTGCACTTAACAAAGAAGCGCAGCAGATACAACTTAAAATAATTTTTTTCAAATTCTTCCCTTGTGTTTAATTGCAACCTGGTTGCATTTATGGAAGTATAGATAAAAAAATCTTAAATGCAACTAAGTTGCATAGAGCTTTTTTCTTTATAATTAATTTATGTTATAATATTGCCATGAGTGTAGAAAATATCGTAAAAAACAAAAATATAAAACTTACAACGGCCAGGGTGGCGCTGCTGGAGATATTCAAAGAAGCTAACAGACCCTTGTGTTATGAGGATATCAAGTCTGATATCTCCATGGATAAAGCCACTTTTTACAGGAATATATCCAAGTTTGAGCAAGAGGGGGTTTTGAACTCTTTTGAATCAAACGACAAGAAAAGGTATTTCGAACTGAAAGTGAAGCCCCATGCCCATTTTGTCTGTATATCGTGCAACAGCGTGGAGTGTATCAAGAATTTTGACTGTATCAATGATTTTGATAAAAAGCTTGAGGGATATGAAGTAAATAACGTAATAATAAACGGGATATGTAAAAAATGCAGATAAATACTTCCGCCTTGCTCGGTATGCTTGGGTCCAACATTACAAACAATGTCAAGGAGAAGATACAGGATGCAAGCAGCGGCGGGAAAACCGATATCTCGCAGATCGTTAAGGACAAAACCATCCAGACCCTTCTTGGAGACACCTTTAAAAGCCTTATCGAAGGGACTAAAGATAAGGGGAACATCCTTCAAACACTGCAAAACAGCAAACATATGTTCGACATAAAAAGCTTTTCAAATGACATTAAAAACATCTCCGGGGCTTTGGCCCAGAGCGACAATCCAAAACTACAGCAGCAGAGTGTCATTTTAAAAGATTTTTTCGTAAATATAAAGAATTTGGACGAGAACGTGCTGAAAAGCAGTTTCTCAAACAGCGGGGTGATGCTTGAATCAAAGCTTAACGATATAGCTTCACTTTTAAAAGAGCCGGCGCTTACAAATAAGATGCAGCTGCAAAAAAGCTTGCAGGATCTGGGGCAGAACATCAAATCTGTACTGCAAAACGGGATGGACGCCCCAAAACTTTTTGATATAAAAAACAATATGGCTGCTTTGACAAAGACGCTGAACAGTTCCCCTGATCTTCAAAGCAGTATAAAAACGGCAGTCTCGAACCTTTTAAGCAATATAAATAATCTCTCCTTGTCGGCTAATATGCAGCTAAATCCTTCTTCTTTAAACGGTTTGCTTGGAAATCTTCAGAACATAGAGTCCGAACTTTCCTCCGATATAGGGAAAACAGCCGCTTTGATCCAGATGCAAAAGGGGACGGATGAAGTTTCCCAAAGCCTGAAGAATATCCTTTCAAAAGGTTTTGATGAGAACTCCTTATTGTCTTTGAAAAAAAACGTAGCCGGTTTGGAAACTATTTTTCAAAATACGGATATAAAACAAAACCTAAAAAATGCTCTTTCTCAGATTTTGGGCACACTTAACAATCTGATTAAAACCCCGGCATCATTAAAAGAACCCCAAAACCTAAACACTCTTTTAAATAATATGCAGAATATATCCCAGGAACTGCAAAAAAGTTTTAATGAAGCCCCAGGCCAGCAGCAGCCGGCAAAATTTTCAGATGTGGCGAATCTTGCGAAGAAACCCGGGATCTCTAATAATATTAATCTGCAAAAAGCCCTGGGGGAGATCAATAACTCTTTAAAGAATATATCTTTTGAGAATTTTCCCAAAACGGTCCAGGAACTAAGAACCCGGCTTGCAAACTTAAGCAGTCTGAATATCCCTGCGGATCAAAAAGCCCGGGGGACTAATCTTTTAAGCCAGCTTAATAGTTTAGTACAAAACCTCAATCCCCAATCTTTAACGCAGCAGCAAAATCTTTTAAGCAGTATCTCTACGCAGGTGGAGAATTTTCAGGAACAGCTTTCAAAAGCATTGACCCAGGATCCGGCACTTCCCCGAAAAGAGCTCCTTTCGTTTCTAAGTGATGAAAAAGTAATGAACACCGCGGAGCTTCAAAAAGGTGTGGAAACCCTGGGGCAGAATATCTCTTCAATAATGAATTCGGGGATAAGCGACCTGCAGGTACAGGCGCTTCAGAACACAATAAACAACGTTTCATCCAGCTTGACAAAAGGGGATATGCTGCAGCTCGAGGTAAAAAACGCGGTAAATACCCTTTTAAACGGGGCAAAACAGATCGCCCAGAACCCGAAGGTCCAGCCCCAGCTGCAGGTTTTAAGCACCCTTGCGGCAAATGCCTCGAATATCAGCTCGAATATCTCGAATCTTGCTTTACAGCTTCCTGCCAAAGCAGGGCAGATCCAGCTTCCAAACATCAGCGGTGATATAAAAGCGGTCCTGTTGAAAGTATCAGAGGAGCTGGACAAGGGTGACGCTGCTGTTTCAAAAGAGACTAAGGCATTGGTAGAAAAAACCCTGACCCAGGTTGAGTATTTCCAGGCATTATCCTATTCCTCTTCTTCAAACCATACATATCTCCCTTTTT
Organism: Arcobacteraceae bacterium; assembly: GCA_963677515.1. Taxonomy (GTDB): domain Bacteria; phylum Campylobacterota; class Campylobacteria; order Campylobacterales; family Arcobacteraceae; genus JAIOSF01. Next base: position 595,597 of record OY781963.1, read on the forward strand.
CCTGGGAGAATATAGAGGAGGGGGACATAAAGTTCTCAAGCCACGGCAAAGATAATTTTTCCTGCCAGATAAACCTGCAGATGAAAGAGTACGGAGAGATAAGGATACTTCTGGAGCTTGAAAAGAAAAACTACCTGAACATCAATATCGGGGTGGCGGATGATCAGTTCAAGGCCATGATACAGGAGAAACTGCAGCTTTTAAGAAAAAGCATAAACGGCATAAAACTGAATCTCCAAAGCCTGAATCTTTTTGATCTGAATAAAAACAATACCCAAAACAGCCTAAGCGGCTATAACAGCGGTGATACCCTTGATTTCGGTCTTGATATAAAGGTATAGTATGGATAAATATTTTGTACAAAAAGCAACAGCATTGCTGTATAACAAGGATGAAGACAATGCCCCCAGGGTTGTAGCCAAGGGTTCAAGGGAAACCGCAAACAATATAATAAAAATAGCAAAAGAGTATGATATACCCATAAGAAAAGACGAAGACCTGGTTGCCATGCTTTCCCAGATCGAATTGAACAGGGAGATCCCCGTGGAGCTTTATAAAGCGGTAGCGGAAGTTTTCGGTTTTATATACGGTATCTCAAACAAAGAAGGTGAAAAATTTGAAAAAGAAGATAAATAGCGAGCTGACACTTTTTTTTAACTCACTCTACCCATATGTTTCAAAGCAGAAAAGCTTGAAAAAGAATTTCGTGACCATCGGAATAGGGGGAAATACGGGGGATGTGGCAAAAAGGTTCAAAAAGCTTTTCAGGGCCTTGGATAACGACAGTAGGTTCACTATAGTACAAACCTCCCCCATACTTAAAAATCCCCCCTTCGGGTATCTTGAACAGGATGATTTTTTTAATGCCCTGATAGTTCTAAAAACAGATTTAAGCCCTTTTGCAGCGCTAAAAGAGTTCCAAAGATATGAGAACAGGTTCAAAAGGGTAAGGTCTTTTCAGGATGCCCCAAGAACACTTGATATCGACATAATCTTTTTTAATAATGAAAAGATAGATACAAAAGATCTGGTTGTACCCCATAAAGGTTATAAGGACAGGGATAGCGTTCAAATACCGTTGAAGTTTCTAACAAGATAATTTATGATAAAATCTACCAATAAAATTTAGGATATTTTTAATATGTCAGAGAAGACTGCATTAGATAAACAGAATCAAGTTTTAAAAGAGATCATAAATAATTCATGGAACGGTCTTGGGATAATAGACCAGACAAGCAAGTTTATATACGTAAACAAAGCTTTCAGTCCCATATTGGGGTTCAAAGAATCTGAACTTCTGCAGATAAAATTCGAGTCCCTTCTTTTGCCTAAATATAAAAATGACTTTAAAGAGCTTATTAAAAAAAATATAGAGAACCAGTATACGAACAGTATGAGGGTAGCCTGTATAAGACGGGACAAGGCTATAGTTTATCTTGATATCACCATAAAAGTGATGCAGAACCAGAAATATATAGTAATAAACGCAAATGATATTACCCAGACCATATCGGACCATGAAACCTTTGACAAATATGTTTTCCAGGCGCATGTGGATACCCAAGGGATAATCACGAAAGTGAGCGAGGCGTTTTGCAGGCTTACCCTTTTCAGTGAAGAAGAACTTGTGGGTAGATCTTACGAAATTATGTTCCATCCCTCATTGAACGAAGAGGATATCGCAGGAACCATCTGGTCAGAGCTTATTATTCACCAGCAGTGGAACGGGATCCTGGCTTCCAGGAACAAAGCCGGTGATATTATCTGGGTGGATATGATCATCAAGCCTATCAAGAACAAATACGGCGATATCACCGGGTACAGTGGCGTGATGTTCGATATCACAAGTGAAGTTAATCTTGAGAAGAACAAAGAACAGTTGGAAGAAACCATCATCGACAACGAGGCAAAACTCAAGATAATGGGTGAAACCATGAGAACAGTTGCACACGAGTGGAGACAGCCTTTAAATGCTATCTCCCTGGAAGCCCAGAATCTGCTCTTCTCTTACCAGTTCACGGACGAGGGGGTCCCAAAAGACGAGGCGGTTCCCGTATTGGAAAGTATGCAGAGCAATATCGAGGGGCTTTCAAATATCATCAACAAGTTCCAGTATATTACTGAATTGCAGGGGGATAAAAAAGACGCTTTCGTGGAGGATATCTGCGTAAAAGCTATAAATATATCAACCGTTGCTACAAACGAAGTTGCCCAGACCTATGAGGTGAACAAAGAGTTCAAGACCCATGAGAATGAGCTTGCAACCTCTATTGCCAGTATTCTGGACAATGCAAAAGAAGCCAATGAAAGAGCAGGCAGCGATAATGAGAAGTTTATAAAACTTGATGTTTCCCAGGACGGCAACGACCTGAAGATCGCCGTTACTAACAACGGGGGGCATATAGAGGAAAATCTTCTGGATGAGATATTCAAGCCTTATTTCAGTACGAAAGAGACCAAGAACGGGGTGGGCTTGAGCCTTTACATAGCAAAAATGATAGTTGAACTTCATTTAAAAGGTACGATCGAAGTTGAAAATAAAGAAAATGATGAAGTTGTATTTACACTTAAATTACCAATGGATGTGAAATGATAATTATACCGGCAAGATTAAACAGCAGTAGATTTGAAAATAAGATTTTGGCAGATATCATGGGCTTGCCCATGGTTATAAGAACGGCAAAAAGGGTGCAGGAGCTTGATGAAGTGGTGATCGCTACGGATTCCCGGGAGGTAGTCGAACTGGCACAGAAGCATAATATAAAAGGGGTATTGACCTCTTCCGAACACCAAAGCGGTACGGACAGGATAAACGAAGCCGTTAATATACTGGGTTTGAAAGATGATGATATCGTGGTTAACGTCCAGGGGGACGAGCCTTTTATAGAACCTGAGGTTGTACAGGCTGTTATCGATCAGGTAAAAGCCCTGAGCAGTGAAGAGTTCACGATGGTCAGCTGTTATAAGGAGATCACCTCGGACCTGGCGGACGATCCCAACCACGTAAAGGTTATTTGTGACGAAAACAGTGATGCGATATATTTCTCAAGAAGCAAGATCCCATACCACAGGGATCATTATAACAATACCCCTTATAAAGGGCACCTGGGTATTTACGGGTTCACGAAAAAAAGCCTTAACTATTTTTGTACCTTGGAGTCTTCAATCCTTGAGAACACGGAGAAACTTGAGCAGTTAAGGGCAATATCGAATGGCAAGAATATTAAAATGGTGAAGGTGGATTCAAAAAGTTTCGGGATAGATACGAAAGAAGATCTTGAAAATGCTTTGAGAATATTTGCCGTGGAGTAAAATATGAAGAATGAAATATTAAAAAAAGTAAATATTTTATATGTTGAAGATGAAGATGAAGTAAGAACTCTTACAACGAGTATTTTACGCAGCCTTGTCCTTAATCTTGCCGAAGCGGCAAACGGCCTGGAGGGGCTGGAGCTGTTTAAAAAGCACAATGCCCAGGAAAACAGCGACGAAAATATAAAACCTTTTGACCTTATTATCACGGATATAAATATGCCCAAAATGGACGGATTAAAGATGTTGAAAGAGATCCATGAGATCGATCCATATATCCCTTCCATTATAACTACGGCGCATAACGATGCGGATTTTTTAAGGGAATCGATCAACCAGAAAGTAAGAGGTTACGTGAACAAGCCTTTGAACCTGAAAGATCTTATTGAGAATATAATAATAGCGGTTGAGCCCAAATTCTTAAAAGATGAATTGATAGCTGCAAATAAAAACCTTGAAGCCCAGGTTGAAGAGAAAACTCTGGAGCTTAGAAGTATTATAGATTCCCAGCAGAATATGATCCTGGTATTGGACAACGGTAACGTGACGAACGTGAATAAAACTTTCCTTGACTTTGTCGGTGTCGGCAATATGGAAGAGTTCAAAGCAAAAGCGGACTGTATATGCGAGCTTTTCCTGGATCATTTTGACTGTGACTGTGATAAAAAAGGGGACTGGATAGAGTATTTTGAAACACTGGATGATATCCAGAGAATAGTAAGGATGAAAGATACTGAAGGTCTTGAAAGGATATTCCAGGTAAATATCAAGCCTTTCGTTTACAACACAAAACACTACGTGATATCATTTACGGATATTACCGAGTTAAAGAACTATACGAATAAACTGAAATTCCAGGCAACCCATGATAACTTGACAAAACTGTTTAACAGGCAGAAGTTCAACGATGAACTGAACTATGAAATAGCAAGGTCCAACAGATACGGAAGCGTATTCAGCCTGATCATGTTCGATATAGATGATTTCAAGTCTATCAATGATAGTTACGGGCATGACGTGGGGGATGTCGTTTTAAAAGAGATCGCCAATATCTTGAACACTTCCACAAGACAGACGGATATAGTATCAAGATGGGGAGGGGAGGAGTTTATGATTCTCTGCCCTGAAACCACGCTGGATAAATGTGAGCAGCTTGCCCAAAGCATCAGAAAAAGGGTTCAGCAGCACAGTTTCCCGAATGTGGAAAAAGCTGTTACCATAAGCGTAGGGGTAACCCAGTTTAAAAAAGAGAACGACAAAGACACAACCATAAAACAAGTGGATGTGGCATTATATCAAGCAAAAACAAACGGTAAGGATCAAGTGGTAAAATATGAAGAATAAGATAACTACAAGAATAATAGGCGGAGTCCACAAGGGAAAACAGCTGGAGCTTCCAAGTCTGGACGTAACAAGAAGTTCAAAATCAATTTTAAAAGAATCGTTTTTCAACGTGGTGCAGTTTGAGATCATAGATACTGTATTTATAGAAGCTTTCGGCGGAAGCGGCAGTATCGGCCTTGAAGCGGTAAGCCGAGGAGCCAAAGAGGCTTTTTTCTGTGAGATCGACAGAAAGTCATACAAGACTCTACAAAACAACTGTAATCTTATAGACCCTTCTAAAACCACAGCGATACTTGGAGACACTTTTGAGAAGATACCCCAGCTTCTTGAGCAGTTGAAAAACAGGAAAGATGATCTTATCCTTTATATAGATCCCCCTTTTGAATTCAGGGAAGGTATGAACGAGATATACGAAAAAGCCTTTGATATGGTAAGGGATATCCAAAACGACAATGTGATGATGGTAGTGTTCGAACATATGACAACTTTACAGATGCCTGAGAGTCTTGGAAAATTCACCAAGTACAAAGAGAAGAAGTTCGGTAAAAGCTCCCTTACTTATTATTCCCTACCTCAAGAGTGATCCAGAACAGGGAATATGTTTAAAGTTTCTGTTTCTATTTTATTTATTATAGCGTTGGGGGTATTTATACTCCCGTTTGCTTATACGGTTTCCCCCTATACCTTAAATCCCGACGCGATACTCTCTGCTCCCAGTTTAGAGCATATAATGGGTACGGACAGACTTGGGCGCGATATTTTTGCAAGGATACTAAACGGAGGCCAGACCTCCTTGATAATAGGTTTTTTAAGTGCGGCTATCGCTTCGTTTATAGGGCTTGTTATAGGTATCAGCGCAGGTTATTTCCAGGGGAAAACAGACAAAACGATCACGGTGGTTATAGACCTGTTCTTAACCTTCCCCACTTTTTTCCTCCTTCTTGCACTGGTTAGTTATATGGAGGCCAATCTGACGGTATTGATCATAGTATTGTTTATAACGGGCTGGATGGGAACGGCAAGGATGATAAGAAGCGAAAGCTTTGCCATTACGAACAAGCCTTTTATAAAAGTACTTAACCTGACGAATGTGAGCAAAGCAAAGATCATCTTAAAATATTTTGCACCGCTCTTGGCCCCTATATTCCTTATCTCCTTTACTTTCGGGGTAGGGGGTGCGATCCTTGCGGAATCGGGGCTTAGTTTTCTGGGGCTTGGGATAAATGCTCCCCAGATGAGCTGGGGAAGTCTGTTAAGCGATGGGAAAGAGGTGCTTGAGATCGCCTGGTGGGTCAGTTTTTTCCCTGGGCTTTTTATCTTTTTGATCACTTTTTCTTTAATGCAGATAGCGGACTATCTCCAGCAAAAAGCCAACAGCAAAAATATCCTTTAATTGCTGTTCGGTATCTTTACCGTGAATTTTGCTCCTAGGTCGGTGTTTTCCATAGAGATTTCGGCATCGATCTTTTCAAGTATCATTCTTGAAATGTGAAGGCCGATCCCGGTACCCTTATCTGCAGTTTTTGTGGTAAAGTTCGGTTCGAATATCTTCTCTTTTATCTCTTCCGGTACTCCCCCCGCATTGTCTTTAACGCAGATCAGTATATGGTTTTCCCTGTTCTTAGCGCTTAGGATTATTTTTTTGTTTTTGATATTCTTTTTCTCAAAGGCATCCCTGGCATTGGTTATCAGGTTTAACAATACATGCTTGAATTCGTTGGGATTTATATATAGGCTTAAAGAGGTGTCGCCTTCCATAATGATATTTATATTGTTTTTTATCATCTCGTCTTTTAGCAGTCTTAATACCGAATCAAAAAGCTCCTGAACTTTTAAGTTCTCTTTTTTTACGTTTGGCCTGAAAAAGTTCCTGAACTCCTCTATGGTATTCACTGAATAGTCGATTTGCTTATTGATACTTTCAATAGATTCTTTTATATTTCCTTCATGTTTGTTCTCTATTAAAAGCTCTATCTCCTGGGTCCTTAGCTTCATAATGCTCAAGGGCTGCTTGAACTGGTGGCTGATGGTATCTATCATCTCTCCCATGGCTGCGAACTTTTCCCTGTTCTGGATGATACTGTTTTGTTTTTGGATCTTTGAGAGCTGGTTCTGTATCTTTAGTTCCAGGTTTTTCTGGTATTCATTGATCTCTTTTTTTATCTTGATCTTTTCGATGCTTTTGAATAACATTGAGATAAACTGTTCAAGCTCAATGGGCTTTAAAAGATATCCCTCAACTCCCAGCCTGATAGTTTCTATAAAATAACCCGACTCGCTGTATGCGGAGATGATAAGAATAGCTATATCCTTGTCTTTCTCCCTGATCTTGGATACCATGTCTATACCGTTCATATTGGGCATATTTATATCTGATATTATAAGGTCGAAGTGGCCCTTATTGAACTTTTCAAGCCCCTCTATACCGTCCGTTGCAACGGTAATATTATCAAAGAATTCACCCAAGGTGTCTTTTGTGGAAGCCCTGGCTTCATCATTGTCCTCAACATAGAGAACTTTTAGACCTTTGCTGAACTCCTGAAGTTTTTGTATCTTATCTAAATCTATGTTCATCTATCACTCCGTTAGAATTTTGAATAACAGAGTCTTGATAACCCTTTTTATATTATCCATTTTGATGCTGTTTAAAATAAAAGCGCAATTATAGCATAGTTTGAAAAAGTTTCAAAATTGTTTCTTTTTTGCCTGAAACTGTTTATAACACTATCTTAAATGTGCTTGTATGGTCTTGGGATATGATATCTATATGCCCTTTATGGGCGTTTATAATATTTCTTACCACATAAAGCCCTATGCCTACTCCGCCCGAGTCCTTGTTCTTGAACAAGGGCTCGAAAATATTTTGATGGTTGTTCTTTTCTATTCCCCCGCCGTTATCGGTAACGGTGATCACGGTTTTGCCGTTATCCCCGTAAATATCCACTTTTAAAGAGTTCTCAAGCTGATTTTCTTTTTTCACAAGTTGATCCAGGGCATTGTCTATGATATTTAAAAAAGCGTGTTTTAAGGCTTTTTTATCGACATGTTTTAGGAAAGTCTCTTTTTTTTGGTTTTCGAATAGACTTTTCCCGTTAATGGTACATTTTGTCAAAGGCTTGATCTTGTTTTTATAATGATCCAGGCTTTCAAGCAGTATATCGTACAGATCATGCTTTTTTGAAAGGTCAAAACTTTCATTTGTCAGGTAGTGGAGAGAATTTGTAATATATTGTATATTTTGAATACTTTTATTAACTTCGCTGAAATCCTGTGTCAAATATTGCTTTGATTGGGACTCTTCAAGCAGTTCTAATTCGTTTCTTATCATCTCCATACTGCCGCAGCAGTTTGTCAATGAGGTGTTTATCTCATGGGTAAGCCCGGAGGATATTTTTTCCAGTGCTTCCAGTTTTTTTGTTTTGAGTTTTTCCTCTTCAAGTTTTATGATCTGGGTTATATCTTTTTGGTAAGAGATGAAATTGACTATCTCGTTTCGGGAATTTTTAATGGGGGTGACGGTCCAGCCCACATAATAAGGGGTGCCGTTTTTTTTATAGTTGATATTGTCTCCCCTGAATATTTCCCCGCTTTTACACGCTTCTTTAAGCTTTTTTATCATCTCCCTTTTTGTATCGGGTCCTTGAAGTATCTTCGGGGATCTACCTATTATCTCATTCTCTTTGTATCCCGTCATTTCCAGGAAAGCCGGATTGACATACTCGAATTTCAGGTTGTCAAGGTCTGCGTTTGTTATTGCTATCACGTTAGAGGACTGCAAAAATATATTTTGCAGCAGGTTAATGTTGGGAAGGTTGTTATTTATATCCATCATAAATCTTTTATCTATTAATATTTGTTATATTGGTTTACATGGGCATTTTATTATAATAACTCTAATAATTCTTTTAATGCGGAGATTTTATGGGCAGCTTTTGAAAAATCCTGTGTTTTTGTAAATTCATTGTGGACTATAACGCAGTCTATTCCGGCTTCATTTGCCGATATCAGACCCCGTTGGGAATCCTCTATTACTATTGCCTCACTTTTTTCCCCTTTAAATATCTCAAGCCCTTTCAAATAGGGATCGGGGTAGGGCTTTGCCCTTGGGTATTCCCCCTCGCATAGGACGAAATCCATAAAATCGGTTATTCCCCTGTTACTGTGTATTATCTCAAAATCGACCCTTCTTGATGTTGTCACTATCCCCATTTTGTATTTTTTTGACAATTCTTCCAGTATCTCATGTACTCCCGGTATAGCTATATCCTCTTTTTTTAAATATTCCTGGTAATAGATATTCCTTTGATCCCTTGCCGTGTCTATCTGGGCTTGCGTTGCGTGGGGAACCGCCTGCCAGACCCCAAGGCCGTTTGTCATGATCTGCATATAATCCTCAAATCGGATATTGACGTTAAAAAACTCTTTAAGCGCTCTTTTGCTTGCCTCGTAGTACCAGGTCTCTGTTTCTACAAGTACCCCGTCGTTATCAAATAAAATATATTTTTTCAAATCTATATCCTTTTTAATATCCTGTCAAGCATCGCCGTGGAAAGTCCCCTTTTAAGGTATCCCAGAATATAGGTTGCTTTGGTTATATAATATCTTGGCCTGACCCTGTTGGTGTTTATTATCTTTTCTACCACTTTTGCCACCTCTATTGCTTCAAGGTTAAAAGGTACCTGTGATTTGTTTTCTTTCAGGTTCTTTTCATATCTTTGTTTGAATCTTGAGTTTTCCATATCGATGTTCTTAAAGGCATTTTTGATGGCGTTTTCCCTGAACTTACTTGTAACGGGCCCTGTGTTTAAAAGGGTCACGTCTATATTTGTATCTTCAAGTTCAAGCCTTAGGGTATCGGTCAGCCCCTCAATGGCATATTTGCTGGCATTGTAAGCACCCCTTAAAGGAAGGGCGATAAGACCCAGGACCGAACTGTGCTGTATGATCTTTCCGTAGCCCTGTTTCCTCATTAGGGGAAGAACCTGCAAAGTCACCTCGTGAAGCCCGAAAAGGTTTGTCTCGAACTGCTCTTTTAGAACCTCGGTCCTAATATCCTCAACGGCTCCGGGCTGGCCGAATCCTGCATTGTTGAATACCACGTCCAGGGTTCCGTCGGTAAGTTCTTTTATCTTGTTTAGAGTATCAGTGATGGTCTCCGGTTTGGTCACGTCAAGTAAAAAGCTGTGAAAGCCTAGACCTTCGAGCATCTTTACATCTTCAGTTTTTCTTGCCGTAGCAAATATGGTATGCCCTTTCATTTTCAGGTATATTGCCGTTTGAAGCCCGATACCGCTTGAACATCCCGTAATAAGTACACTTGCCATTTTAAAATCCCTTAAAAAATATTGGGTATTATATCGTATGGATATAAAACAATTGTTAGATAAAGAAGTTAAGAACAGAAACTGTGAGGATGAGCTTTGTTTCGAAAAGCCCGATCCTTTGTTCGTGGCAAAAAGATATAATGAAGAGTATATCTCTTTGGCCTGCGCCCTTTTCGGCTACGGGAATGCGGGGCAGATAGTGAAGTTTTTGAGTTCACTGGATTTTTCCCTGATCGATTCTTCGGAAGAGGCTATAAAAAAAGAGTTGGCAAACCATTATTACAGGTTCCAAAACAGCGGCGATGTGATAGCATTCTTTATAGCACTTAGAAGATTAAAGCAGCAAAGTTCTTTGGAGGATATATTTAAAAAGGGTTACGACAAGGAGCAGAATGTCCTTGAGGGGATAAGAACTGTTATCGATGAGATATTGAAGATAAACGGACATATCTCAGAGGGCTATAAGTTCCTTGTAGGAAACCCTCCCAAAACCGATAAAGATGGGAATATCAAGCTTGCGGGGAATTCCCCGTACAAAAGATACAATATGTTCCTGCGCTGGATGGCAAGGTGCGACAACCTTGATATGGGGCTTTGGAAAAAGGTGGACAAGAAAGACCTGATCCTCCCTTTGGATACCCATACCTTCAAGGTTTCCCAAAAACTGGGGCTGTTGGAGAGAAAAACATACGACCTTAAATCGGCAGTTCTGGTGACTGAAAAGCTAAAAGAGTTCGACCGGGAAGATCCCGTTAAATACGACTTTGCCATCTACAGGCTTGGGCAGGAAAAGATCATATGAGCTTTTTTTAATATGTCTTTTAATTAATTTCCAATACAATTAAAATAAAAAGGGGTCTCTTATGAAATTTGGAAGAATTGCCTTATTGCCGTTTTTATTATTTGGTTTTTCCTATGGGGAAATGGTAAAAGTAACCGAAGTTACCGAAATAACAAAGCCGTATACCACGAAAGTAAAGGTGGGCGAGCAGTGTTACGAGGATACGGTTGAAGTAGACGTAAGGTGCAGCGATGCTGATACCAATTCTATCGGGGTCGATACATTGGTAGGTGCTGCCATAGGTGTGGTCATAGGGCACCAGATAGGAAAGGGAAGCGGCAAGGATGCAGCCAAGATTATAGGTGGACTTGGCGGTGCATATGCGGCAAACCAAAGCAGAAACAAAACCTGCAAATCCTATGAAACCGTAACCAGGTGTGTCCCTAAATATGAATATAAAACCGAATACCGGGTCGTGGGTTATAACAACTGTGCCATAATAGACGGGGTGAAATACTGCAAACAGACAAAAGAACCTATAAAGTTCCTGAAAATCAAAAAAGTGATAACCGTTTATTAAAACCTCTTTGGGAAAGGGCTAGTCCCTTTCCAGGTTCTCTAATATCAAAGAATCCATAATCTGGTTTTTAAACAGCGCATCTTCGTGCTGCTGTTTTAGAAACTTGTTCTCCTCTTTAAGTGAAATATACTGGGCATTTAGTTTGTTGATATCTTTGCTAATGTAGTATATATTGTTCCTTAGGTATATTTTCGGTATAAGAAGAACAAGACTTACGACAAGTATTGACAAGACTATCAGCAGGGCTTTAACGGGTTTCAAACTTAAATACCCTCATTTTTGAGCTTCTGCTTCGCGGATTGACCTTGATCTCCTCTTTTGTGGGGATGATAGGTTTTTTTGTGATGATCTTACCTTTTTGGTGGTTATTGCCGCATTCGCATCTCATAAGATGGGGCGGGCAGATGCACTTTTGGGTCCATTTCTTGAAATAGTTTTTTACTATCCTGTCTTCCAGAGAATGGAAAGAGATGATAGCCACCGTAGTGTCTTTGAAGTTCGCTTCTTCGATCTGCTCGAATAATTCTCTTAAAACTCCCAATTCGTCATTCACCTCTATCCTTATAGCCTGGAAAGGGAGGGTTGCCGGATGAAGTTTCCCTTTGTGCATCTTTTTTGCTAAAAGCTCAGATAGTTCCTTTGCACTTGTGAACGGCCTGTTTTGAACTATAAGGGAAGCCGCTTTTTTATATTCCCTTACTTCCCCGTATTCTTTCAGTATATGTTCAAGGTCGTTTTGTGAATAGTTGTTTACAACGTCGCTTGCACTTAAAGGCTGGTTCTGGTCCATCCTCATATCAAGCACGTCGCTGTCAAAGCCGAAGCCCCTTTCCTGTTTGTCAAGCTGCAGGGAAGATACTCCGATATCGGCTAAAATTCCTATTATATGTTTGTCTTTGAACTTTGAAACAACATCTTTGAAGTTTCCTTTGTTGAAGATTATCCTGTCTTTGAACTTTTCCAGCCTTTTTTTTGAGAACTCCAAAGCCTCGTCATCCTGGTCGTTGCATATAAGCTTGATATTCGGATTTGATTCAAGTATCCCTTGGGAGTGACCCCCGTATCCAAGTGTACAGTCTATGATAAAACCCTCTTTCAGATCTTTGAAAGTTTCACATACTTCATTGAAAAGTACAGGTATATGGGGTATGTTTTGTTGGTCCAAGTTTAATCCTAAATATTGTTTTAAAACGGTATAATACCATAATATTATTTAAAGGGTTTTTTGATGATCGACAAAAATATTGTAAGGCATCTGTCTGATATATCTCTGGCTTTGTTTAGGAAAAATTTCTTCGGGATCTACCACGGTGCTATTTCAAAAAAGATCGATCACAACAGTTTTGTCATAAATAAAAAAGACGCTATTTTTGATGAGATAAATTCCAGCTCTTTATGCCAATTGTCGATGAACCATTACGATTACAGCTGGAAGCTTGCAAGTATGGAGGCAAATATCCATAATACCATCTATCATCAGATACACGAAGCAAAATATATAGCCTTCGGGATGCCCCCTTATACAAGCGCATACTCCCTGGAGCATGATTCTATCGAGTTTGAGGATTATTTCGGGAAAGTGATCTTCGGTAAAATAGATGTTTACGACCCGGGAGATTTTTCCACCTGGTATGAAAGAAACTCTTTGGAAGTAACTAGGGAGCTGAAACTTTCCAATAATAACATAATCGTTATAAGAGGTGTCGGCGTATATGTTTACGACCGGGATATGAACGAGATGGTAAAAAAAGTTGCGATACTCGAGAACAGCTGCCGTCAGCTGGCTTTGAAATCGCAGTTTAAATAAAAGGAGTTTATTCTGAAAGTAAAAGTTGAAAATTTTTTAATAGACAGGCTTACAAAAAAAATCTCTGTCGCGGTAATAGAAAGCGACGGGTACATTTACCGTAATTTTAAAGATTACCTGAACCTGATCTTTGAAAAAGTGAACTACTGCTTTGACTCTTCAGATGTTGAATCCCTTTTCAAGTTGCAAAAGCCCGATATCGTTTTTATAGACCTTCAGACAAAAAACCTCCATCCTTTCAAACTGATAGAGGAGATCAGGGAAAAACACCCTTACCAGATATTTATAGCCGTTTCAAATATAAAAGACCCGGACCTGCTTATAAAGGTGATAAAATCAAAATGCAATGATCTTATATTGAAAAAATTCGACTTGAATGTCTTAAAAGATGCAGTGATAGAATCTCTTGAATGTGTTATCAGGAACCATCCCGAAAAGCTTCTTGAACAGGAGCTTGAAAAGGTCAAAGATATAAGTGTAGACGAGGCTTTGGATATCCTCCTTGATAATTATAATTTCGATATAGAGCTTGTGAACCATTATAAAGGTATTCCTATAATAAAAAATGCGGCTTTGGTGGATAAATCGGAAGATAGTGTTCTTGTCAAGATAAAAGATATCCAAAGCAACGCTTTGGAGCATTCCCACCATGCGATAATAAGTTCAAGGTTTCTTTCAAATGATATCTATGCCACTTTGAAATCTCTGGATATGGAGAAGAACATAGCCTGTTTTGAGAAACTCTCTTTTATCAACTCTTACGTACACCACAGAAAGAACGTAAGGGTGGTTCCCGATGAATCCTTTAAGATGTTCTACGAGATCAAGGGTATAAAGCATAAATGCAATGTTATAGATATATCACAGAATTATTGTCTGATCAGCCTGGACACGGTGCCAAATGAGTTCAAGATCTCAGGCAGCGTGGATTTTTACCTCTCTTTCAAGCTTCCCGGCCAAAGTTTGGCCAGGGGGATATCCTCTCTTTCCCATGCGCTGAAGGCAAGCTTTACCATAAATGATATCTTTACCATAGACGGCAAAACCAAAATCCTCCTTGCTTTTTCTCTGAACGACGCGGATGACAGGTTATTGCATGATTATATTTATGCCAGAAGTTTGACCCTGATCAAAGAGTATAAGAGCAAAGAGTTCAAATAAGATAATATATTTCAGTTATTTCCCATAAAGATTTGGATAAAATCGCCTTAAATTAAGAACAAGGGATATTGATGTTAGTAGCTCCAAGTATATTAAGTGCAGACTTCGGAAAATTAAATGAAGAGATAACGGCTATTTGTGAAGGGGGATGTGACCTGATCCATGTTGATGTTATGGACGGTCATTTCGTACCCAATTTAACCATAGGACCTGTTGTGGTAAGTTCAGTTGCAAAGATTGCGACAAAGCCCCTTGATATCCATCTTATGGTTGAGAACAATACTTTTTTCGTAGAATTGTTCGCTCCTTTGAAACCTGAATATATATCTTTCCATATCGAAGAGGAGAAGCATCCCCACAGACTTATCCAGAAGATCAGAAGCTACGGTATAAAACCGGCGATCGTATTAAATCCCCATACTAGGCCTGAGGATATAGAGTTCCTTTTGGAAGATCTTGATATGGTATTGCTAATGTCGGTAAACCCGGGATTCGGCGGCCAGAAGTTCATCCCTTCTGTTGTAGAGAAAGCAAAAAGATTAAAAGAGCTTTGCCAAAAGAGAAACCCTGATTGTCTTATAGAAGTTGACGGAGGGGTAAACGATAAAAATATCCATGATTTAAAAGAAGCAGGTGTAGACGTGGTCGTTGCGGGAAGCTATGTATACGGGGCGGATGATTACTCAGAAGCTATAAGATCTTTACAAGTTTAATTTATACCAGGAAGAACAGTGAGAGTTAAGATCTGCGGAATAACAAACTTAAAAGATGCGCTGGATGCCATAGAAGCAGGAGCAGACGCTTTAGGGTTTGTTTTTTATGAAAAAAGCCCTAGATATATCGATCCCAAAGAAGCCAGGAAGATAATAGAACAGCTTCCACCCTTTGTCCAGACGGTTGGTTTGTTCGTTAATATGTATGCTGCACAGATAGATTTTATATGCAAGGTATCTACTGTTGATATTGCACAGATCATTCAGGACAACAGCGACGAGAAGTTCTTCACTTCCCTTCAGACAAGGCATTTGGAAGTTGCAAGGGCCAAAAGCAAAGATGATATACTAAAACTTGACCCATCCAGATATTTTCTTATAGATGCTTTTGTGGAAGAGTTCGGGGGAATGGGCAAAAGGGTTGCCCTGGAGTGGTTTGAAGGTCTTGATTGTTCAAAGTTTATCCTGGCAGGAGGCCTTAAGGCTTCCAACCTCCATGAGCTTAAAGGGTATAATTTTTATGCTGTTGACGTAAGCAGCGGGGTTGAACTTGAGAAAGGCAAAAAAGATAAGCAGAAAATGCTGGATTTTGTAGCAAAAGTACATGAAATATCTGAATAAACTAACATCAAAGCTTTTAAAGGCACCTTTGCAGATCGAGAGTTTCCATTCCCTTTTGGAAAAGGGCGATACTTTTTTCGACAATGTTGAACTGGAAACTGAACTTTTAATATCGAACGGCTACCCTATATATTTTGATGAACAGAACGTATACCTCAAAACAGCCTCTACTTTGATAAAAGATCAGGTTTTCTGCATCGTTGATATCGAAACTACCGCAGGGAATCCTTCAAAGGGGCAGCTGCTTGAAATTGCCGCAGTTAAATATAAAAACGGACAGATAATTGAAAAATACCAATCTTTGGTTAATTGTTTCGATATCCCTTTTAAAGTACAGGAACTAACGGGGATCACCTTGGATATGGTGGCTGATGCGCCAAATCTCAGGGATGTGCTTGAGGAGTTTAAGATATTTTTGGAAGATGATGTTTTTGTGGCCCATAATCTTTCTTTTGATTACAAGTTCCTAAATGACAGCTTTAAAAAATATAATATAGGGCAGCTTTGCAACAGGGGTCTTTGTACCATAGACCTTAGCCAGAAGATCATAGAGGCGGAGCGTTACGGCTTGAAGTTCCTGACAGAAGCTTTGGGGATAGAGCTTGAGGAACACCACAGGGCAATGGATGATACCATGGCCACTGTGATGGTATTTGAAAAGTGTTTACAGAGACTTCCTTCAAATATAAGGACAACAGAGGATCTTATCCACATTTCCAAGCACGGAAAAGACCTAAAGAGTAAAGCCTAGGTACACTCGACCTTAAAATATCTTTTCAGTAAAAAGGGCGGTATAACGGTCGTTATGATTATCACGAATATCAGCATTGCATAGATATCGTTCGGCAATACCCCGTTTACCCTTCCCATCTCTGCAAATATAAGTCCCACTTCACCCCTTGGTATCATCGATATACCTATGATCGCATTATTCATCAGGCATTTTTGATATATGAAAAATGAAGCCGCGAATTTCGTGATAAAAGCTATAAGTATGAAAGTTATCCCCATTACCCAAAATGAACCGGAACCGAAATCTATAACGGTAAGGTCCATAGAAAGTCCCACCATTACAAAGAATATGGGAGTGAATATCTGTATTATGGGGGTCATATTCGTCTGCACTTCGTTTAGAAGCTTCTCGTTTGTCTGAAGCATGGCACCAAAAGGGAGGAAAAACCTTCTTGATAGGGCTACTCCCGCGGCAAATGATCCCAGTATCGCTGGAGCTCCTACCAAATGGGAAAGATAGGCAAAAAGCAGTATCATGGAGATGATAATGGTGGGGATATACCCGGGAACCAGGTCTTTCCCATGGTAATTATGGATAATCGTTGAGAGAACCTTTGCCAAAACAGGGGCAAGTATCAAAAACACGAATATCATCGAGGCAACTTTTGCCGTGTGGTTGAAGCTTACCTCCTGAGCTATGGAAAAGTCGTAAATGAACACAAGAAGTATGATACCTATTATATCGTCAATAACCGCGGCACCTATTACTATCTGCGCTACGTTCGTTCTTTCCATATGGATATCTTTTAGTACCCTAAGGGTTATCCCTATACTTGTTGCTGTGAGGGTTCCCCCTACGAACAAGGCTATGTCAAATTTCAAGCCAAAAAGGTAATATGCTGTCGCAAAGCCGAAAACAAAAGGGAGCACCACTCCAAGAACGGCAACGGTGAAGGATTTTAACCCGGCGTTTTTAAGCCTTGTAAAGTCTGTTTCAAGCCCCACTTCAAATAAAAGAAGTATGATCCCTATTTCGGCTAGTATCTTTAATATCTCGTTGGGGTGTACAATATCAAAAACTGAAGCTCCAAGCAGTATTCCGGCGCTTAGTTCCCCCAAAACAGAAGGGATGCCCCATCTAGCGAAGAGTTCGCCTAAAAACCTTGCAACGATGAGTATTAGAAAAAGAGTCAGGAAAAAGTTATGTATATCCAAAAGAGTTCCCCTTTTATCGGCCTTTAACAAATTATATCAAATAATTTGATATAATCAATTAAACCAAATACAGGAGTGTGTGATGTCGAAAAAAGTTTTAGTTCCTCTTGCCGCGGGCTTTGAAGAGATAGAAGCCGTAAGCATAATAGATGTTTTAAGGCGGGCCGGTATAGAGGTTGTCGTCTCGGCAGTGGGCGAAGAGTTAACGGTTCTGGGTGCAAACGGGATAGTTGTAAAAGCTGACTGCAATATAAACAGCGTGGATGTTGACGGTCTTGATATGGTGGTGCTTCCCGGAGGCTGGGGAGGTACGGATATTTTAGCCGTTGATGAAACGGTGCAGGATATCCTTAAAACCATGAATGAAAAAGAAAAGCTTGTGGGTGCAATATGTGCGGCGCCTTATGCGTTAAATGCTGCCGGTGTTCTATCACAGAACTTCACCTGCTACCCAAGCGTAGAGGAGAAGATAAGAGTTGAAGGATACAGCGACAAAAATGCCGTTGTAAAAGAGGGAAATATAATGACCTCAAGGGGTCCCGGGACTGCCATTTGTTTCGGTTTGTCCATTGTCAGGGAATTAGCAGGGGAAGAAACCTACAATGCTTTAAAAGCAGGCCTTTTGGCTGATTTTTGTTAAGGAGTGTTTTTGTCTTACCTATCATGGCATAAAGAGCACAGCCAAAACCATGCCAAAATAATGGAAAAGCTTTCACACTTAAGTGACGATGAGATAATCGATTATTTTGATTATGATAATATGAAGATAAAAGAGAAAGATTTCTGCCCCTTGTATTCACAGAACAAGAAGTGCCACGATATGGAAGGGTTGAACTGCTATTTGTGTGCCTGTCCCAACTTTAGGGTAGGGGAAGCTAAAAGCTTTTGTTCTATAGACTCAAAAGACGGTGGCAGTATCGAACATAACGGATATATTCACCAAGACTGTTCAAAATGTACCGTACCCCATAAAAAAGAATATATTAAAAAAGTCTTTAAAAGGGAATGGATAAAGATAATGGATAAAACCTTTGTAGAAGAGAGGGAGGCTTAAAAAGCTTCCCCATAATTTTATTTATAAAAAGTAAGGAATTATAGTTTTCCTACAATATAATATACATCTTTGTTATCTACTTTTTTTAGTTGAATATCGTATTTTTCTGCGAAATGCTGAACTTCCTGTTGAAATTCGTTTATTATTTCAGGGCTGTCGTTTTGTGTATCACATTTGATTTTAAAGTACGGTTCAGAGTTAGACAGGGCAATATATGCGTTCATATGTTTAAGTTTATCGTTCAGGCTTAAGATATGTTTTGCAAATTTGTCAAATTCTTTGGTATTTTCCATAGCTGCTTTTGCTTGGTTTAATGTTGAATCGCCGTGGCCTAAGTTTAGTTGGGCAACAATAACTTCAGGTGTTACATCTAAGTGCATTTAGTTTTTCCTTTTAGATTTTTTTAGTATGAAAGATGATTTTAGCTAAAATTACGCAAAATGTAAAGAAAAGAAGATATAGGATAATAAAAACAATGGAAATAATCGAACTTTTTCAAAAGCTTCTAAGATTCAAGTCTATAACACCAAAAGATGAAGGTATATATGATTTTATTGAAGAGTATCTGGGTGAATCCTGGGAAGTGATCAAACTTGATATAGAAGATGTAAAAAACAGGTTTTACTATAAAAAGATGGGAGAGGGAAATGAACATCTCTGCTTTGCAGGGCATATTGATGTCGTACCTCCTGGTGAAGGCTGGAGGGTCGATCCTTTTGAAGCTGAAGTAATTGAGGGTATCATAACCGCAAGGGGAACACAGGATATGAAAAGCGGTGTTGCTGCTTTTCTTTATGCCTGCAAAAATGCTAAAGATTTCAACGGTACTTTGTCTATGCTTTTAACAAGCGATGAGGAGGGAGATGCCGTAAACGGGACTGTAAAGGTGCTTGAATATCTAAAAGAAACTAATTTTTTACCAACTTCGGCCATAGTCGCGGAACCCACCTGTGAAGAGGTTTTCGGAGATGCCATAAAAGTTGGAAGAAGGGGAAGTATCAACGGTTATTTTGAGCTTAAAGGGAAGCAGGGACATGCGGCGTACCCCGAGAAAACCGTAAATCCGGTACATAATATAGCTTCCATATTACCCCAGATAGCAGGTCATGACCTGGATAACGGGGATGAGTTCTTTGCTCCAAGCAAACTAGTAGTTACCGATATAAGAGCAGGTATGCAGGTTACAAACGTAACTCCAGATAAACTTAATATGATGTTCAATGTAAGAAACTCGACAAAAACCACGCAGGAAACCATCAGCGCATTTATCTATGAAAAGTTCAAAGGTCTGGATTACAGTTTGAAACTCACCCAGGGCTCTTATCCTTTTATCACAGATTCCGATACAAAAGTGGTAAAAGCCCTGCAAAAGGGTATAAAAAGTATTTGCGATATGGATACGAAATTAAGCACGGCAGGGGGTACGAGTGATGCCAGATTCTTCGGGCAGTTCAAGATACCTACCGTTGAATTCGGGGTAATAAACGATACTATTCACGCGGTGAACGAGAGAACCAGCGTCAAAGAGGTTGAAACCCTGGGAAGAGTATTTGAAAATATTATAGTGAATTGGTAAAATTTATCCAAAATATTATAAAAGAACCAGATAAATATATTTTTTATAAAATTAAAGAAATTATTAAAGAAAAATAGGTTATAAATCCAATAAATTTATTTACAGGAAGATTAAGATGTCATTAATGATTACAGACGAATGTATTGCATGTGATGCTTGTAGAGAAGAGTGTCCAAACGAGGCTATTGAAGAGGGAGATCCAATATACATAATTGATTCAGACTTATGTACTGAATGTGTGGGAAGCTTTGATGAACCTCAGTGTATAGAGGTTTGTCCTGTTGATTGTATAGTTTTAGATCCTGACAACCAGGAAACGGCTCAAGAGCTGCAGTTCAAGTTCGAACAACTGGAAAAAGAGGATTAGAAGTTAAAATGGCGAAAATTACAACCGTCATAGATATAGGTTCAAATTCCACTAGGATGGTTGTCTTTAAAAAGACCAGCCGATTTGGATTTCATCTTTTAAATGAATCAAAATCAAAAGTCAAGATCTCCGAGGGGTGTTACGAAAATAACGGTAACCTCCAGGAGATACCTATGCAAAGGGCGTTCGATGCCCTTAAATCTTTTGTAGAAATAGCAAAAAACCTAAAATCAAACAAGATCTTGTGTGTTGCGACATCCGCTTTAAGGGATGCTCCCAATAAAAAAGTTTTTATTTCACGTGTCTCCAAAGAGCTTGGGCTCAATATCAAAATAATAGACGGTAAAAAAGAGGCTTATTACGGCGGTGTAGCTACAATGAACCTTATAAAGTGCGATACTTTTACCACTGTTGATATAGGCGGAGGTAGTACGGAGTTCGCTTTTATAGATAACAACAATATTATAGATACCGTTTCTTTGGATATAGGGACCGTAAGGGTCCAGGAGCTTTTTATGAACAAAGGGGACCTTAATGGTGCCAAAGAGTTCATAATATCAAAGCTTAAAGAGATCGATAAAAAGTTCTCAACCATAGTGGGACTTGGGGGAACTGCAAGGGCGATCAGCCGAAGCATAATAAAAACAACGGCTTATCCTCTTGATATACTGCACGGCTTTACATATTCCGTAAAAAAACATACGGAGCTTATGGAGGAGATCATCTGTGCAGAAGACCCAAGAGACCTTAAGTGCCTTGGGGTTAGAAAAGACAGATACGATACCATAGCTACGGGAACTTTGATATTCAAGACTATTTTAGAATATTTTGGGGTTCAAAAAGTTATAACAAGCGGTGTGGGTGTAAGGGAAGGGGTGTATCTCTGCGATATACTAAGAACTTCAAGCCATAAGTTCCCTGCCAATTTCAATGTAAGCGTCAGAAGCCTTCTTGACAGGTTTATACAGGACAAGGCTCAGAGTGCATATCTTGGGAATAATGCCCATAAGATATTCGATGCCCTGAAGCCTTTGCATAACCTTGAAGACAAATACAGGTCGGTTCTTGTAATAGCATCCAAGCTCCAGCAGGTCGGTTTCTCGTTAAACTATTATAAAAGCCAGGACCATACCTTCTGGTATGTTTTAAACGGCCTTAATTACGGCTTTACCCATGAGGAAAAAACCCTGATAGCTATCGTTTCAAAATTCACTAAAAAATCTCTTCCCAAAGAATCGGACATAGAAGAGTACGGTGAGCTTCTTCCAAGTTTGGAGGTGATAAGATGGCTGAATTTTATGATGACATTGAATATAACCTTGAATATCGAGTTTACTAAAAGCAAATTTGAGTATACTTTAGAAGATAAGATATTAAACATAAGCAGCGACGAGGACCTTTATCTTGTCCGGCATGAACTTTGCAGGATAAGAAAACCTGTTCCCATGGAAATAAACTTAAACAAATAGGCTTTAAATTGCTAGATTATTTACTTTACCTTCTTTACAGATTTTTTAAATTTATTATTTTATTATTGTCTAAAAAAGCGGTAAAACTTCTCCTTGACGGTTTGACCGCTTTAATATATACCTTTAACAAAGAGCACAAGGCTTATGCAAAGGCAAATCTTGATTTTGTATACGGAAACAGGATCTCAGAAGATGAGAAATACAGGATCATAAAAGAAAGCTACAGGACATTGATCTATAACCTTTACGAGTTTATCGAGAACCAGACCCTGGACCTGGCAGGTTTTGATGCAAAGATCACCGTAGAAAACGAACACTATATAACCGATGCTTTAAAAAATAATAGAAAGATCATCCTTATTACCGCGCACTACGGTAACTGGGAGCTTGGCGGAAGTTATCTGTCTTTAAAATACCATCCCACAACTGTAGTCGGCAGGCTTTTAAACAATAAATACCTTAACGACGAGCTCTTAGCCACAAGAAATGCCAACAACTCCCAGATGCTTCCTACGAACCAGGCAAGCAAGGGTCTCATCAGGGCTTTGAAAAACGACAGGATCGTTGGGCTTGTGATTGACCAGCATAATACGGCAGGTATTGATGTAGAGTTTCTGGGGCACAAGGTAAAGATCGCCGATTCTTCAGCAAGGCTTGCCGCAAAGTTCGATGCGATGATACTTCCCGTATTTTTTACTATGGACGAGTTCGGGAAATATACCGCGAAGTTCTATGAACCAATTGAACCGTCCGTTTATCAGGGTGAGGATAAGATACTACAGCTTACCCAAAAGCAGGCCGATGTGATGGGGGAACATATCCTAAGCCGTCCGGAGCAATGGTTCTGGCACCATAAAAGATTCAAATACTACCATAGTGAGATCTATGAAAAGTAAAAAGATACTTATAATAAGCGACGGCAAGCCCGGACATTTGAACCAGTCCCTTGCTTTTGCAAAGATCAAAAATATAGATTATGATATACTGGAAATATCTTTCAAGTCAAAACTTCTAAAGCTTTTTTCATACTTTTTCGACAAGGTCGATTTTTATACCGATTCGATCTTTAACTATAAAGAAAAAAAATTTTCTAAATATGATGCCATTGTAAGCACGGGCTCAAATACATATTATTTCAATAAAGTGATCGCTAAAAAATATAGCAAAAAGTCGATCGTATTAATGCTTCCCAAGTCATATAATTATGAAACCTTTGATTATATAATAGCCCAAAGCCATGATAATCCCCCAAAACTTAATAATATAATAAAAATACCTTTCAATCTCTCTTTCAGCGAGCCAAAAGGGTTCCTAAAAAAAGAGTCCGGGGAAAAATCTCTGGCTATTATTATCGGCGGGGATAATAATATATTTACAATGGATGAAGAAACTATCAAAAGCACTCTTGATGATATTTTTACGAAGTTTGACGGGTATAAGAAGTATATTACGACATCAAGAAGAACACCAAAGAGTATCGAAAAGCTTATTGAGAAGTATAAGTTTGATTATAAGCTTATCTATTCCCAAAACCCAGATATAAACCCAATAAGCGATTTTATAGATATCTGCGACGAGTTTTTTATAACGATCGATTCAACTTCCATGTTAAGCGAGGTAAGGGCAAACAGCAACGGAAAAGTTCATGTGATATATCTAAAAGCAAATAAAACCGATACCAAGTTTCATAAGCTGGCGGCCATGGTTGAGTCAATAAATGCAAAAATAGATTTTAAAAAAGAATTGGAAAAGATAAAGATATGAGAATAGTACAGGTATTGCCCGAACTTAATGAAGGGGGCGTCGAGCGTGGAGTCGTTGAGCTAAACAGGGAGCTTGTCTTAAAAGGTATAGAATCTTGCGTAATAAGCGCAGGGGGAAAACTTGAAGAGCAAATTGTAAAAGACGGCGGGAAGCACATACGATTCGAAGTTTGCAGTAAAAATATCTTTACCCTTCCTATTCGGGTGGTCAGGTTAAAAAAACTTTTAAAAGAATTGAAGCCAGATATTATCCATGTAAGAAGCAGGGTGCCTGCCTGGCTGATCCATTTTGCGAATAAAAAACTGAAAATAAAAGTCGTAAGTACCGTTCACGGCTTCAATTCGGTCAGCTTTTACAGCCGTATCATGACAAACGCCGATCATGTTATCTGTGTCAGCAACAGTATAAAAGAGTATATCCAGAAACATTATGAAACCCCCGATGAAAAGATCACCGTGATCCCAAGGGGTATAGATCTTGAGGTCTTCAACCCTGATAACCTGGACAGAGATTTTATTGAATTTTTTAAAAAGAAGTGGAAACTGGAAAACAAGTTCATAGTCTCAAGCGTAGGAAGAGTTACCCAGCTTAAAGATTATGAAACCTTTATAAAAGCCATATCCCTGGTACAGACGAAATATCCGAATGTAGTGGGACTTATAGCAGGCGGGGTCAGGGAAGATAAAAAAGAGTATTTTGAAAGCCTGAGGCTTTTGGCTTCAACAAAAGGGCTTGAAAAAAATATAAAGTTTGTGGGAAGCCAAAGTAAAATAGCTGAAATATACAGTATGAGCGATGTAGTTGTAAGCAGTTCCAAAAAACCTGAAAGCTTTGGAAGGGCAGTTGCTGAAGCGATCGCTTTGAATACTCCTGTTATCGCAACGAATCACGGCGGGGTAAAAGATATAATCATAGAGAAGGAGAACGGCTTTTTATTTGAAGTGGGGAATGAACGCCAGTTGAGCGAATATATACTCAAAGCTGTAAGTTTAAACTTTAACGGGTATAATTATATATCTAATAACTTCAATCTTGACAATATGGTCGAGAAAACTCTTAATGTTTATAAAGGACTGAATTCTTGAGAATAATCCATTGTGCACCTTTTAATATATTTACAAAAACAGGAGGAGCCTTATACGCAAACCCTGTTAAGCTATCTTTGGGATTGCAGCAGAACGGCTGTTTTGTCCATAATTTTGATTATCGGGATACTGCAAGATATTTTTCACTTTTTAGAAATAAAAAGAACGGTGCGAAAAAGATGAACCAATACCTGCTTCAGGTTGTCGATGACTTGGCTCCAGATATGGTGATATTCGGCCATGCAGAGCTTATCGAGTATTCTACGTACGAATATATAAAAAACAAAAACATAAAAATGGTATTTTGGTATAATGATCTGCCATTGCCAAAGGATATGGAAGAAAAATCGAAATTTTTTGACCTTATTCTTTCAACTGCTGCAGGGATGATGATGGAAGATCTTAGAAAGTTCCATAATTACAGTTTCTTTATGCCGAACCTTGTGGACAGGTCAATTGAAAAATACAGATCTTTTGAAAACAGCTCCTATAAAAGTGATATATTATTCACCGGTAGACATGACAGCGAAAGGGGCGAGCTTATTGATTTTATAAAAGATAGTATTGATACTAAACTTCCTAAAACCTTTTTAGGTATAGATAAAGACTCTGTTGTTATAGGTGATGCTTATTTAAAGGCAATTGCTGATTCGAAGATCGCTTTAAGTCACAACAGAAAATTCAGTACAGAATATAAATGGTTCACTTCAGACAGAATGATGCATATACTGGCAAACGGGACTTTTTGTTTAAGTACGCCTATGCTTAATAATGAGGACTTTTTTGAAGATAAACTTGAAATCTATAATAGCTTGGATGAGTTGAAAGATAAAGTTGATTTTTACCTTAATAACGAAGAAAAAAGAATAGAAAATGCCAAATGGCTCTATGAAAGAACCCATGAATTGTTTAATTCAAAAAGGGTAACAAAATATATTTTGGATCTTTTATCGGAAAATGAAAAAAATCTAGTGCAATATGAGTGGTATAATGATTAAATATCTGTTCAGGCATAATAAGGATTATTCGAGATTCAATATAATCAAGCAGCTCACAGAAAATGTAAAAACGAAAAATGATCTGTTTATACTGCTTCCTTTTTCAAAGAACCAGTTTTTCAAGAATTTCTTTAAAAGAGACAGGATAATAAATGATTTTTTCATATCGAACTATGACACCTATGTTCACGACAGGAAAAAGATAACGAATAAAAATCCGCGTGCCTGGTGGAAATACTTTCAGGACTGGTTTAATTTCAGGTTTTCAAAATATCTTTTAAGCGACACACAAAACCATTTTGACTACTGGGAAGAGCTTTTTGGAAGATTTAAGGGGAAACATCTTGTTCTTCCTGTATTAGCTGATAAAACCATATATTACCCAAATGAACGAAAACTTGACAATAAAAAGGTAAAAATACTTTTTTACGGTTCTTTTATTCCTCTACACGGTATCGACGTAATATTAAAGGCATTTAAGATAATGGAAATAAACGGGGTGGAATTCGAAGCCAATATTATCGGCCGCGGGCAGATATATCCCCAGATGAAAGAGCTTTATGATAAATTGGAGTTAAAGCAGGTAAAAATGGACGGTGAGTTCTTAGATGAAAAACTGCTGGCCCAGACTATCCGGGAATATGATATTATTCTAGGAATATTCGGAAATAGTAAAAAAGCAAAAAGTGTTATCCCGAATAAATTATACCAGGCAGTTGCATCCAAAAAAGTGGTTGTGACGATGAAATCAGACACAATAGGTGAATTTTTTGGTGAAGATGATCTTGTTATGTGTGACAATACCCCTGAAGAACTGGCGGAAAAATTAACAGCTTTAAAAGATAACAAAGAATTATTAGATAATACAGCGGCAAACGGCTATAATAGGTTTTTAAAAGTTTATGAAGATACGAAAATTAAATTTGAAAAATTTATAAATGAAATTGATAAAAAATTATAAGTGTGATATATGAATATTTTAGTTATTAGATTTTCGGCATTAGGTGACCTTGTTACATTGGAGCCTGCTTTTAGAGCGGTAAAGTATTTTTACCCGGATGCGGATATTACTTTTGTTACTTCCGGGATCGGGAAAGGGTTATATGAGGATACGGGTTATTTTGATGAATTTGTGGTACATAAAGATTATAAGACCACGTTAAAGAAAATCGGGAAAAAACATTATGACATAGTCTTTAACTTCCACTGTAACAGCGTGTCACATATTTTGACCCTTATGGTCTCAAAATCAAAAGTCGTAAATACGGCTGCTAGTGCATGGCAGAAATTAAGAGGTGTAAAAATCCCCGTTAGACCGGTTCCTGAAACTATACAAAACAGCGGTGTTTCTAAAAAAGAAGTTGAAGAATATTTCAATGAAGAAAATAACAAGACTATCAGCTTTCCTATAAAAGGGGAGCCTATAATAAAAAGTGAAAAGAAGATCATAGCTTTTTCAACAGGAAGTAGTGAAACCTGGAAAAGCAAGCAGTGGGGAGTTGAACGTTATTTAAAATTAATAGAACTGCTTTTAAAGGAAAAAGACGTAGAGGTCTTATTGGTCGGTACAAAACTTGAACTTGAAGATTCTGAATATATCCAAAAGAAAATTCCTGAAGTGATCAATTATGTGGACAGGTCAAATTTGACACAATTAAAAAATCTCCTGAACAGTGCAGATGTATTTATAGGAAATGACAGCGGTCCTGCACATATTGCAGCTGCAATGGGTACGAATACTGTTACCATATTCGGTCCAACGAGTACCGTTCACTGCGTGAAGCATATTCCTTACAAAGGGGAACATATCTGTATCAAGCCAAGTGAAAAAGTAATCTGTCATCCCTGTTATAAGGGTGTATGCCCAACAAACCTTGAGTGTATGGAATCGATCCTTGTAGAGGATGTTTATAGTCATATATTAAAACTTTTGAACGAGTAACTATGCAGATAATCAGCTTGAGATCGTTAGATAAAAAAAGGTTTGAAGAACTCTCTTTCCTTGATAAATATTTTTATCAAAAATACGGCGAATCTTTTTCTAATGAGTTTTGGACAAAAGAAAACTTTGAGTATCCTCTGCCGTCAAAATTTGAATTAAGTTTTGTTGTATTAATAAATGATATAATAATAGGTTATTGTATTGCATCAATGAAAAATGATTGTGTCTATATTCACAGATTTGCAATAAAGTCTGAAATGAAAAAAAGCGGTGATTTTTTCAAAGAGCTGTTAAAGTATTATAATCAAAGAAAAATATATTTGATGGTTAACTGCGAAAACAAGCCGGCATTTCTTTTTTATGAGAAACAAGGATTTAATATTGTTGATGATATAAAAGAGATACGAAGTTTCGTTGCCGGGGATTTGAATATCGAAAAAAATAAAATAATAATTAGTGAAGGATATGAATGTTTTCTAATGAGAAAAGTTTAAAGATCGTTGCAGTGGGTGCCCATCCCGATGATATTGAACTTGCCTGCGGGGGAACCCTTGCTTATGCAAAAGAAAACGGACATGAGGTTTATATGGTAATTATCACCGGTGCTTCCTCCAAAGACCATAACGATAATTATATAAGAACGGACGAAGAAGCGAAAAACGAGCAGGTGCAGGCTGCAAAAGTACTAGGTGTGGATAATCTTTATATCCTTGGATTTGAGGATATGAGCGTTCCTTATTCAAAAGAACTTGTATCCAGGCTTGACAAGATAATAAACGAGATAAATCCTGATGTGATATTTACCCATTTTGTTTTTGATACCCACCAGGATCATATCCGCACTGCTCAGTCGACGTTGTCCGCAGCAAGAAAGCAAAACACGATTCTGCTTTACGAGCCTATCAACCCTTCAGGAAGGGGTTATATACCTTTTAGGGCACAGGTTTATTTTGACATTACATCAACGATAGATAAAAAACTTGATTCATTAAAAGCGCATAAATCACAATACTCGAAATACGGGGACAACTGGATAGAGAGTATAAGAGCAAGGGCAAAGTTCAGGGGCTTTGAGATAGGTTCTGAGTATGCCGAGTGTTTTGAGCTTGTAAGGATGGAAGTTAAATTATGATCGTTACTATCCACCAGCCTGAGCATATGCCTTATTTTGGACTTTTAGATAAAATAAACAAGTCCGATATATTCGTTGTCTTGGATGATGTACAGTTTAAAAAGAATAATTTTCAGAACAGAAACCAGATCCTGACTAAAAACGGTCCCAAATGGCTAAATATTCCTGTTCAGATGAAGAATCTTGAAAATAAAGATATCAATCACAGAAAAGTAAGCCCTGACTGGAAGAGTACATACAGAAACAAAGTCGTTGAAGCATACGGGAAATATCCTTATTTTGAAGAAAACATTATCTGGATCGATGAGATGCTTGATATCTCAAGTGAGCTGCTTATTGATTATAATATGTTTATCATCGAAAAACTGATGGATCTGCTTGAAATAGATACAAAAGTGCTTTATTCATCTACATTAGATGTTGAAACTTTTAAAACCCAAAGATTATACGATATTTGCAAGAAGCTTGATGCAACTGCATATCTGGCAGGGCAGGGTGCTATTGATTATCTTGATAAAGAGATTTTCAAAGGTATTGATATTTTAGAGCATCATTTCAAGCATCCTGTTTATGAACAGCAAAACTCTCCTGAACAGTTTTACCCCTATATGAGCAGTCTGGATATTATAATGAGCATAGGAAAAGAGGCGTTTATCCAAAAACTAAAGGAAACGAAAAGTGCTTAATATTTTAGTTACGGGTTCCAACGGGCAGCTTGGAAGGACTATTGAAGATATACATGATCAATATGATTACAAATTTTATTTTACCGATAAAGCGAATTTAGATATTTCAGATAAAGTTAAAATTGAAAATTTCGTAAAACAAAATAATATTGACGTGATCGTAAATTGTGCCGCTTATACTGCCGTAGACAAGGCAGAAGAGGAAAAAGAGCTTGCTGATCAAGTTAATCATATAGCTGTTGAAAATATTGCCAAGGTTTGTAAAGAGTTTGGAGTAAAATTGGTTCATATTTCTACTGATTATGTTTTTGATGGTAGAAACTATAAACCTTATACGGAAAGTGATAAAGTTGTTCCAAACAGTGTATACGGGAAAAGTAAGTTAGACGGTGAATTGGTCATACAAAAGATTAATCCAAAAGGTTCTGTTATTTTAAGAACATCCTGGATGTATTCACCTTACGGTAAAAATTTTGTAAAGACCATAATAAAGCTGGCGGGAAACAAAGCTAAATTAGATGTTGTTTTTGATCAGATAGGAACTCCCACCTATGCAACCGACCTGGCAAAAGCTGTTTTAGAAGTCATCCCTGAACTTGGAGAGGATGATGTTCAGGTTTATCATTACTCAAACGAAGGTGTTGCAAGCTGGTATGATTTTGCCTTAAGTATAGCAAGGATCTCTAATATAGAGTGTAAAATATCTCCTATTGAAACGAAAGATTACCCTACGCCTGCAAAAAGGCCTTATTTTAGTTTATTGAATAAAGCTAAAATAAAAAATAGATTTGATTTAGAGATTCCCCATTGGGAAGAATCTCTGGAATATTTTTTAAAGAACTTTAATATTAAGGATTATTGATGAAAAAGATACAAGTTTTAAAACCCCACTACAGAGTTGACGAATGTCTAGAAGAGATAAAAGAGTGTTTGGAGATAGGCTGGACAGGTATGGGATTCAAGACTATAGATCTTGAAAACAGATGGAAAGAGTATACATCGTTAAATAATGCATATTTTCTTAATTCTGCAACTTCTGGATTACATGTTGCGGTTAAAATGCTTAAGGACAAATACGGCTGGGATAATGACTGTGAGATAATCACCACACCTTTTACCTTTGTTTCAACAAATCATGCCATATTGTATGAAGATCTAAAACCTGTATTTGCAGATATCGACGAAAGTTTGAATCTTGATCCAAAAAGTATTGAATCAAAAATAACATCTAAAACAAAAGCTATAATATTTGTAGGTATCGGGGGTAATGCTAAAAACCTTTTAGAGATCCAGGAAATTGCAAGAAAGCACGGTCTTAAGTTTATTCTTGATGCTGCGCATATGGCCGGAACCAGGGTAAATGGCAAACATGTGGGCTTTGACGCTGATGTTACGGTTTTCTCTTTCCAAACGGTAAAAAACATGCCGACAGCCGACAGTGGGATGGTATGTTTCAAGGATGATGAACTTGATAAAAACAGTAGGATTATTTCTTGGCTTGGTATAAACAAGGATACTTTTTCAAGAAGCAACGAAGGTTCCTACAAATGGTATTATGATGTTTCCGAAGTAGGGTATAAATACCATGGAAACTCAATTATGGCATCTTTGGGTCTTGTTGCATTAAAATATTTGGATGAAGACAATAAAAGAAGAAGAGAAATCGCTGATAAATATATGGAACTGCTTGACGGCAAGATTAAATATATAAGGCATGAAGATTGTGAATCATCAAGACACCTTTTCCAAGTAGTTGTGGAAAATAGGGAAGATGTAATAACAAAACTTCAAGATAATCAGATATACCCAGGTGTACATTATGTTGATAATACATATTATGCACCTTATTCCGATGAGAAAAATATTTGTGAAAAAAGCAGATATTACAGTGAAAGGGTTTTATCTTTACCTCTTCATTTAGAGCTTACGGATGAAGATATTGAATTAATAAGCAAAGTGATATTGGAAAGTCAAAATGTTAACTAATACCTCCATAAAACTTCGTAACTTTGAGACGGAGGATATAGAAAAACTTTCTACAATCAGATCCTCTTCAAAAAGTTATGATTATTTTTATGAGTTTGAACCTTTGAATAAAA
Organism: Arcobacteraceae bacterium; assembly: GCA_963677515.1. Lineage (GTDB taxonomy): Bacteria > Campylobacterota > Campylobacteria > Campylobacterales > Arcobacteraceae > JAIOSF01. The sequence goes on from OY781963.1 coordinate 627,359, forward strand.
CCCAGCAGCTTAACTGGTGGCAGAACTCTTATTTAAAATCTAGTGAAAAGAATTTTGTAATTGTCTGTAATGATACCCAAAAGGTAGCAGGGACAATATCTTTGGTAGATATAGACCAAAGGAACAGGAAAGCTGAACTTGGAAGATTATTTGTATTTGAGGAGTTTTCGGGAAAAGGTTTCGGAAGTTTTTCTATTGAGTTATTGATTGAATATGCTTTTAATCATCTTAATCTGCAAAAGATATATCTGGAAGTGTTTGCTAAAAATGAAAATGCCGTAAGTTTATATAAAAAAGCAGGCTTCAAAGAGGAAGGCTGCCTTAAATCACATATTTATAAAAACGGGGAATATTTGGATATCTTGATAATGTCATTATTTAAGGGGAAGAAATGAAGACAATACTTGTAACAGGTTGTGCAGGTTTTATAGGTAGTAATTTTGTACCTTACTTTTTGGAAAAGTATGAGGAGTATAAGATCGTTAATCTTGATCTTTTAACTTATGCGGGGAACCTTGAGAATCTCAAAGAGGTGGAAAATCACCCAAGATATAAGTTTATCAAAGGTGATATCTGCAACAGGGAGCTTGTTGAGTTTATATTTGGTGAATACGATATTAGAGGTGTTATCCATTTTGCAGCGGAATCACATGTTGATAACTCTATCAAGAACCCGGGAGTATTTGTTCAAACAAACGTAAACGGTACATATACCTTGGTTGATGTTGCACAGAAGTATTGGATGGAAAAGCCTTTTATTTATAAAAAAGAATATGAGGGATGCAGGTTCCACCATATCTCTACGGATGAAGTGTACGGTACATTAAATGAAACGGACTTTTTCACCGAAGAGACACCTTATGCACCCAACTCACCATACTCTGCATCAAAAGCATCAAGTGATATGATAGTAAGGTCGTACCAGGAAACATTCGGTTTAAATACTGTTATTACCAACTGTTCGAATAACTACGGGCCAAAACAGCATGATGAGAAGCTGATACCAACTATTATCAGAAAAGCACTGGCAAATGAACCTATTCCAATTTATGGAGACGGAAAGAATATCAGGGACTGGCTGTATGTTCTTGACCATTGTAAAGGGATAGATCTTGTTTACCATACCGGACTTGAGGCAAATGTTTATAACATAGGCGGTAGCAATGAAAGAACAAATCTACAAATAGTTGATACCATTTGTAGTATCTTGGATAAAAAGGTTCCTGGGGAAAAAAGCTATAAAGAGTTAATAACCTTTGTAGAAGACAGGGCCGGGCACGACAGAAGATATGCAATAGATGCAACAAAGCTTGAAACTACACTTGGGTGGAAAGCTGATGAAAACTTTGATACGGGAATAGTTAAAACTATTGAGTGGTATTTAAAAAAGTTTAAATAATGAATATATTAATTGTAGGTAAAAAGAACCATATCCCGTGGCCTTATTATACATACAGGGGTTTTTTACAGAATGATCATAATGTCAAACTTTTTTATTATAATGAATACAGTTTGTTAGATAGGATAAAAAAAAGTTTTACTTCAAATGGTTTTGGCAGATATAATAAACTATTAAAAGAGTTTAAACCTGATATAATAGTGTTTGTAAGTGCTTTTTTTATACCAAAAGAGTATTATATTATTGCAAAAGAGTTTAATATACCTACTATAGGATGGGTAGGAGATTCTTTCAATGAATCGAAAATAGAATTTGTTGATCTAGTAGACAAGCTTTATCTTTTTGACACCAGTTTGGTTGATTCTGCTTCAGCTTTAGGTTTTGATGCAGAACTTCTGCAAGTAGGTTACGATAAAGAGCTTCATAGAAACCTTGGCAGAAACAGGAGAGAAAGTTTTAACTTTATAGGTTCTTATACAAAAGACAGAGAGCAGTTCTTGGAAAAACTGCATAAGTATGACCTTGAATTATATGGAATAAAGTGGAACAGCTTAAAAAGCAAGCCCTCAATATGGAACATCAATAATCAAAAAATTGATTATAAAAAACTGATTGATATTTATAATTCCACGAAATATTCATTGAATATTACGCAGATGAACAACGTGAACAGGGGTATAAATATGAGGGTGTTTGAGACCATAGCCTGCGGCAGCTGCCTGCTTTCTGATAATCTGGAAGATATTCCCCTTTGTTTTGAACCGGATAAAGAGATTTTGATATATAATAATGGTGATGAGTTAGAAGAGATGGCAGAAAGATTGATCGCTGATAAAAGTTTTGCTGAAACAATTATAAAAAACGGAAAAAATAGGCTGGATAAAAGTAACTATACTTATAAAGACAGGGCGAAATTTATAATAGATAATATAGGAAAGTAAAATGAACAAGCTGTTAAAAAAAATCAAAAGGGTAATAAAGCCGAAGCCTTTTTATATGAAAGATAATAAAAAATATAAAAGTTTTGATATCGGTGAATATACTTACGGAAGACCTAAAGTTCTGGGTTTTGACGGCAGACATACTTTAAGCGTAGGGAGATTCAGTTCTTTGGCATCTAATATAACTATTTACCTTGGGGTTGAGCACCAAACAAGATGGGTAAGTATGTATCCCTTTTTGGAGTTTCCGGAATTGATAAAAGGCAAAGAGGTAAACCGGTCAAAAGGGAATGTTACAATAGGAAATGACGTATGGATAGCCGATGATGCCTTGATCCTTTCGGGAGTTACTATTGGCGACGGGGCAGTTATCGGTGCAAAGGCTGTTGTGGCAAAAGATATAAAACCTTATGAGATTGTTGCCGGAAATCCTGCAAAACATGTAAGATTCCGTTTCTCGGAAGAACAGATCGAAAAGCTTTTAGAAATTAAATGGTGGAATTGGGATATTGACAAGGTTAAATCGGAAATTGAGCTGATCTTATCTGATAATATTGATAATTTTATAGAAAAACATTATAAAAAAGGGGAATAGATGAAAGGTATTATATTAGCCGGGGGAAGCGGAACAAGATTATACCCGATCACAAAAGGTGTAAGTAAACAGCTCGTTCCTATTTATGACAAACCTATGATCTATTACCCGCTTTCCGTTTTAATGCTTGCTGGGATTAAAGAGGTTTTAATTATAACTACTCCGCAGGATCAATCGGCCTTTATAAATCTTTTAGGTGATGGCAGTGATCTTGGGATGAGATTTGAGTATATTGTACAGCCTAGTCCTGACGGGCTTGCGCAGGCTTTTATCCTTGGTGAAAAGTTTATAGGTGATGATGACGTATGCCTGGTCCTTGGTGATAATATATTTTATGGGCATGGTCTTACCGAGCTTTTGGCAAGGTCTGTTAAAAATGTCAAGGAAGATAACAAGGCAACCGTATTCGGTTATTATGTAAAAGATCCTGAAAGATACGGTGTCGCGGCATTTGATAGTAAGGGGAATGTAACGAGTATCGAGGAGAAACCGGAAGTCCCACAATCAAATTATGCGGTAGTCGGTCTTTACTTTTATCCAAATTCCGTGGTGGAAATAGCCAAGAATGTTAAACCTAGCAACAGAGGTGAACTTGAGATAACAACTGTTAATCAAACCTATCTGGATAAAGGTGATCTGAAAGTAGAGCTTATGGGAAGAGGTTATGCCTGGCTTGATACGGGTACCCACGAATCACTTCTTGAAGCATCTTCTTTCATCCAGACAATAGAAAACAGACAGTCTTTAAAAGTTGCCTGCATAGAAGAAATAGCATATGAGATGGGATATATTTCAAGGGAAAAGCTTCTGGAACTGGCTGAACCTTTAAAGAAAAACCAATATGGTGAGTATTTAATAAATAGGGCTAACCAAAGCAGAGGAATAAAATAATGCAATTTACAAGAACCCAAATTCCTGATGTGATAATATGTGAACCAAAAGTTCACGGTGACAGCAGGGGATATTTTACAGAAACATTCAGGGAAGATAAACTTGAAGAGTTCCTGGGATACAAGATCAATTTCTGCCAGGATAATGAGTCTAAAAGCTCTTACGGGGTTTTACGGGGGCTTCATTATCAGCTGCCGCCCCATGCGCAGACAAAACTGGTAAGGGTTATCAAGGGCAAGGTTTTGGATGTTGCTGTTGATATAAGAGCCGGGTCGCCCACATTTGGTAAACATGTTAGTGTAGAATTGACAGATGAGAATAAAAAGCAGCTTTTGATTCCAAGAGGTTTTGCCCATGGCTTTGTGGTACTTAGTGAAGAGGCGATCTTTGCTTATAAGGTTGATAACTATTATAGCCCGGAGTGTGATAGGGGAATAGCTTTTGATGACAGGGATTTGAATATAGATTGGAAAATAGATCATTTCAAACTGCAATTGTCCGTAAAAGATACGAAGCAGCCTTTATTAAAAGATACAGATGATCTTTTTAAGTACGGGATAAACTATTATAGTTAACTATTTATGAATTATAAAAAGTTTGTTAAATCTTTTGTAATAATATTCATTACAATTGTTTTGTTTGTTGGTATTGTTAATTTTATCGTGGACCCCTTGTGGATGTTTAAATCGACACAAGGGTTTGATATTAAACAAAAAGATTTTAATGAAAGGGTACAAAAGACCAATTACCTAGCCTTTAAAGATAATAATTTTGATGCAGTTTTATTGGGTAATAGCAGGGTAACTTATATAAATCAAAATGACTTTAATATTGGTGTTAAAGTTTTTAATTATGCCGTAAATGCTATGCCTTCTTCTGAGTATGACAGTGCAATTGAAAATTTTGTTAAATTAACAAATAAAGAACCAAAAATCATATTGCTGGGTATAGAATTGTTTAATATAGGTTTGGATCACAGTAATGTTTTTGAAGAAGCATTTGATAATACCCGAAATGGATGGGGTTATAAGTTTAATAACCTTTTTTCTTATGATACTCTTTTGTTCTCTTTCCAAAATCTATATACCACATATAAAGGTTTTGACAGAAAACAGCGATTTTACAATAAATTCCTGGAAAAAGGTTCAAAAGAGCAGAACATATTTTCCAATAAAGAGTATATTAAAGGGATGATGCCTTCTGGGTTCAATAAAAGATATGATAGAAAAGTGCTTGCACATTTTAAAGGTTTAAAAAATAAATATAAAAACAGCAGGTTTATTGTTTTTACTATGCCTGTGCATTCCGATCTTTTTAAAATATGGTCAAATGATAAAAAGTTCGTAAATTATTATTCCCTGTGGCTGAAAGACCTGGTCTCTTTGTTTGGAAACGTAAATCATTTTTTTTATGATTCAAAGGTTTCGGACAGTTATTATAACTTTTTTGATGCTTTTCATTTTTATCCTTTCGTAGGTAAAAAGATAGCTCAAAAAATAAGTAATCATGAAATTATGAATGACAATGATGATTTTGGTATACTTTTAACCAAAGAAAATATAGATGAATACTTAAAACAATTCAATAAAGGAAAAAATTAGTGCTATTTAACAGTTATGAATATATATTTGCATTTTTGCCGCTTACATTTTTCATATATTTCTTTTTACTTTCAAAAAGGCTGGTTGTAGGAGCAAAAGGTTTTTTAGTATTTGCTTCATTGTTCTTCTATAGCTGGTGGAATATTGCATATCTGCCTATAATATTAAGCTCTATGCTGTTTAACTATATAGTGGGAAACAGTTTAAACGATAACTTCGGGAAAGTAAAGATAAATAAAAAAACCCTTTTAACGGCAGGTATCATAGTAAACCTTTCAATGCTTGGTTATTTTAAATATGCGGACTTTTTTATAGAGAACTTTAACTTTGCTTTTGATGGTAGTATGCCTTTGCTTCATCTTGCACTGCCTTTGGCAATAAGTTTCTTTACTTTCCAACAAATAGCATATCTTGTTGACAGCTATAGAGCAGAAACCAAAGAGTATGACTTTTTGAATTATGCACTGTTCGTTACTTTCTTTCCTCAGCTTATAGCTGGTCCCATCGTACACCATAAACAGATGATGCCCCAGTTTGCATCCAAATGGAATCTTGTTAAGAATTATAAAAATATAGCATTAGGGATATTTATATTCTCAATAGGACTGTTTAAAAAAGTAGTAATAGCAGATACCTTTGCCGTATGGGCAACAAAAGGATTTGATGTTGCACCAGTGCTAAACTTCTTTGAAGCCTGGGTAACGTCACTCTCTTATACCTTCCAGTTGTACTTTGATTTCAGTGGATATACAGATATGGCAATAGGTGCGGCATTGCTGTTTAATATAAAACTTCCTATAAACTTTAATAGCCCGTATAAAGCAAAAGATATACAGGACTTCTGGAGAAGATGGCATATTACTCTTTCAAACTTTCTAAGAGATTATATCTATATACCTCTAGGCGGAAATAGAAAAGGTAACTTTAGAACATATAATAACCTTATGATCACATTCATCCTGGGAGGACTTTGGCATGGAGCGGGATGGACATTTGTGTTCTGGGGATTTCTTCACGGTGCCGCATTGGTAATACATAGATTCTGGAAGAAACTAGGGCTTCAAATGAACTCAATTCTGGCATGGTTTATAACTTTTAACTTTGTGAATATAGCCTGGGTATTTTTCAGGGCAAAAGAGTGGGATGATGCCATTAAGGTTTTAAAAGGAATGTTTGGCTTTAGCGGGGTTGTTATAAGCGATAAATCGTTGGCAAAAATATCTTTTATACAGGATTATATTGCCTCAAACCCCGAGATGTTTGGAAGACTGATATTTGGAAGTACAGCGTTTAGTATGATAATAGCAGCTATTTTTGTTGTAACTATGTTTAAAAATTCTAATGAATATAAAAACAGCTTTAATCCTACTTATAAATTATTGGTGCTTTTAATTGCGGTAGATATCTATACGATATTAAACCTTTCAAAAGTTTCAGAATTCTTGTATTTTAATTTTTAGGTTTTTTTATGAATTATAAAAAGTTTTCTGTCATTGTTTTTTTTGTTTTGGCTTTCTTTGTCATATCCAATTTCCTTATTTGGGAAAGTGCAACAAAAGATATATTGACAAGAAAAGATAAAAATATCATAACCGGGGATATGGCAAGAATGGGTTATTTGCCAAGATTAAATCATAAAAGGGAAAATATCAATGATCTTCCTAAAAAACATATGAATTTTACAAGCTTGGGTGAAAGTATTGATATGATAACTATCGGTGATTCTTTTTCTAATGGAATGGCCGGGGGATTGAACAGGTTTTACCAGGATTATTTGGCAAGTTACACCGGTATGGATATTTTAAATATTCAGCAGATACCAGGTACAAGAAATTATCTGGAAACCATAATGATGTTATATAACAGCGGTGCCTTTGAAAAAGCCGATGTAAAATATATACTGGTTGAATCAACCCAGAGAAAGGTTGTTTCCAGATTTTCCATCCCTATTGATTATGAAGCGAATTTAGGGGATAATAATATTTTAAAGAGATATTTCAATAAAGTCAATAATGAAGCTTTCGGATTGCCGGAGGTTGGTTTTATAAATAATGGAAATTATAAATATCTGCTTTACGGTTTTTTATATAATTTCTCGCCCGATGCCTTTATCTCAAAAGTTTATAAAGTAAAATTAAACGAATCCCTTTTCTCAATCGGCAAAGGAGATGATTTGCTGTTTTACAAATCTGATTTAAGTGCCATACCCAAAAACAGGGAAGAAAATATAGCTAAAGTAAATGATGAGTTTAATAAAGTTGCAGAATTCTTAAGTAAACAGGGGATAGAGCTTATATTTATGCCTGCTGTCGCGAAATATGACTTGTACAGGGATTATATAAAAGATAATACAGATTTTCCCAAAGATCCGTTTTTTGATATATTAAGAGGATTGGAGAAAAAATATATATTTATTGATACTAAAAAGATCTTGTCAAAAGAAGTAAAAAAAGGCGTCAAAGATATATTTTATATAGACGATACCCATTGGAGCTATAAGGCTTCCGATATAATATCCAAAGAGATAAATCAAAAATTAAAGAAATAGGTAATAAATGAAAAAGTTTTTTAAACAGTATATACCGTATTATAAAAATTATAAATTATATTTTTTAATAGCTGTTATCGGTATGATAATGGTTTCTATAGGAACGGCAGGTACCGCTTATGTGATCAAACCTGTACTTGATGAGATATTTGTCAATAAAGATACCGCGATGCTGCAGATGCTTCCTCTTGTTGTTCTTTTTCTTTATGGCTTAAAAGGGTTTGGGAAGTTTCTTCAAACATATTATATATCATACATTGGAATGGATATCATAAAACAAATCAGGGATAAATTTTTGGCACATCTTTTGACCCAGGATTTAAAGTTTTTTAATTCAAAACACGGCGGGGAGCTTTTAAGCAGGATAAATAATGATATTAATATGATACAAGGGGCGGTGACAACTAGTATCTCAACGATAATATTAGAGTTCTTTACGATTGTAGGCCTGGTGGGTGTTGTGATCTATCAAAGTCCCAAATTGGCTTTTTACGGGCTTGTTGTGATTCCGCTTGTTATTTATCCTCTTTCAAGGTTGGCAAAAAGGATGAAAAAGTTAGCTCATCAAACACAGCAGAAAGCTTCCATATTGATGACAATTTTGGGAGAAATTTTTAATAATATTGAACTTATTATTGCTAGCAATTCTCAAAAATTTCAAATGAGTGAATTTGAAAGTCAGAACCAGAAGATGTTTGATATAACTATGAAAGGCGTTCGAACAAATGCATTGATCTCTCCATTTATGGAGATAATCGGAGCTCTTGCAGCTTCGGTAGTTATCATAGTCGGAGGAATGGAAGTGATTAACGGTGACCTGACCGTGGGAGCATTTTTTTCATTTATGACGGCACTTTTTATGTTATATACACCTATAAAAAGGATATCTTCTTTTTATAACCAGTTTCAGGTTGCTATTGCCTCAAATGAGCGTATCAATGAGATCTTTGCCCAAAATGCTGATATAAAAGAAGGCTCACATGTTCTTCAAAGTAAGATTGAAGAGATCTCCTTCAAAAGTGTTGAACTTCGATATGATGATAAGGTTGCCTTAAAAGATATTGATCTGACTGCTTATAAAGGTGAAAAAATAGCTCTAGTGGGTGACAGCGGCGGTGGAAAAAGTTCTTTGGTAAATTTAATATTAAGATTTTATGATCCATATATGGGGGAAGTGAAGTTTAATGATACTAATATAAAAGATTTTACTTTTAAAAGTCTAAGGGATAATATCTCGATTGTTACCCAAAGAGTATATATATTTAATGATACTGTCGCAAATAATATTGCTTTTGGGCAGGAAACTGATAACGAGCGGGTTATAAGTGTTTTAAAGCAGGCACATGCCTGGGACTTTGTACAGAAGCTTGAAAACGGTATTGATACTGTTTTAGATGAATCAGGTTCAAACTTAAGCGGCGGTCAAAGACAGAGAATCGCTATAGCAAGAGCCCTTTACAAAGATCCCCAGATCCTGATCTTTGACGAGGCTACAAGTGCCCTTGATAATGAGTCGGAATCTATTATAACAAAGGTGCTTGATGAAGTAAGCCGAGACAGATTCACTTTCGTGATAGCACACAGGTTAAGCACCATTAAAAATGCCGATAAGATAGTGGTCTTCAAAGAGGGGAAAATCGTCTGCGAAGGTAAAGAGACAGAGCTTCTTGAAAGTTGTAAAGAATACAAAAGATTACATGATCTGGCATCAATGTAAAAGGATATAAAGTGAAATATAATGATATAGATTTTAATAAAAAAACGATTTTAATAACAGGTGCTGCAGGCTTCATAGGAAGCAATTTGTGCTTCTATTTTCAGGAAAACTATCCTGATGCTGATATTGTGGCATTTGACCTGTTTAGAAGCGGGGAGACCCTCTCCAACGGCAACCTTAAAAGCTTCGGGCATTTTAAAAATCTTTTGGGATTCAAGGGTATTGTCATAAGCGGGGATATAAACGATAAAGAGGCTTTAAAAAATCTGGAAGAGAATTACAAGTTCGATTATATTTTTCACCAGGCGGCTATATCTGACACGACTGCCCAGGAGCAGGATCTTATGATAAAAACAAACGTAAATGCCTATGAAGATCTTCTAAAAATAGCTATAAATCATAATGCGAATATGGTATACGCAAGTTCTGCCGCAACTTACGGGGACAGTGACAGATTTGAAGTAGGATATGAGCAGCCAAATAATGTATACGGTTTCTCAAAGGTTATGATGGACAATATAAGTTACGAATATATGAAAAAAGACCTGCCTATTTCTATAGTGGGATTAAAATATTTCAATGTTTACGGTCCAAGGGAATTTTACAAGAATAAAACTGCTTCCATGGTGGTGCAGTTCGGTCACCAGATCCTAAAAGGTCTTACGCCTAAGCTTTTTGAAGGAAGTGACAAGATATTGAGGGATTTTATTTATATTGAGGATGTTATCCAGGCTAATATAAAAGCGGCAAGCCCTAAAAAAAGCGGGGTCTATAACGTAGGTACGGGATGCGCCAGAAGTTTTGAAGATATTGTGAACATCCTGCAAAAAGAGCTTGATATAGACAAGGGGAAAGAGTATATCCCCAATCCTTATGTGGGACAGTATCAATTCTTCACCCAGGCGAATATAGACAGCTCGATTGAGAACCTGGGGTATAAACCGGCCTTTAGTATGGAAGAGGGGATAAAAGCTTATATCCCGGAGATAAAAAGATTATTCCAAGAAGAGGTGAAGAATTGATGCAAACCGTAAAGAAACCTAATATCTTAGTTGTAGGTGATCTTATGATAGATCATTACCTGTGGGGCAAGGCTGAGCGAATATCTCCCGAAGCTCCCGTTCAGGTAATTGATGTTGAAAAAGAATCGACAGTTCTAGGCGGTGCCGGAAACGTCGTTAATAACCTTGTGGCTTTGGGGTGCGACGTAATGGTTATGTCGGTAATAGGTGATGATCCTATAGGTGAAGAGCTGACCAAAATGCTTGAAGAACTTGATATCAAGCATTTTCTTATCTGTGATGAAAACAGGAAAACAAGTAAAAAAAGCAGGATAATAGCTTCTGCACAGCAGATAGTAAGATATGACAATGAAACAAAAGAAGATATATCAAGCGAGGCTGAAGCGATCCTGAACATAAAAATACTTACATTGATGGATACTTTTGATATAGTACTCGTATCAGATTACGGGAAAGGAGTGATTACTGACTCTTTAATGGGGAAGATCTCCTTTGCGGCATTTGGTTCCGATACCAAAATACTGGTTGACCCAAAAGGGGAAGATTATAAAAAGTATATAGGCTCATATCTTTTAACCCCCAATAAAAAAGAGGCTTCACTGGCAACCGGTATTGATATTGTAGACGAGGAAAGCTTGAAGCAGGCCCTTAAAAAGCTTCATAATACTGCCTGCTTACAGGTTCCTATGATAACGTTAAGCGACCAGGGGATCGCCATACTGGATGAAAACAACAAGCTTGTTATCAAGCCCACCGTTGCAAGGGAAGTATTTGACGTAACGGGAGCAGGGGATACGGTCCTTGCAAGTCTTGGGTACTGCCTTGCAAAGGATATGAATATCATCGATGCCCTTGAATTTGCCAACCTTGCGGCAGGTGTGGTAGTTGGTAAAATAGGAAGTGCAACGGCCACTTTGGAAGAGATAGAGGAGTATAAAAGCTCTTTTCATAAAAGCAGTATCGAATCCCACATAAAAACTTTTGATCAGATAGAAAAAACCGTTGAAAGGCTGAAGAGCAAAAACAAAAAAATAGTATTTACAAACGGCTGCTTTGATATACTTCACAAAGGCCATGTTCAGTATCTTGACAAGGCAAAATCGTTCGGGGATGTACTTATCCTTGGATTAAACTCCGATGAAAGCGTAAGGGAGCTAAAAGGTCCCAGCCGGCCTATAAACAGTGAAGACGACAGGGCTTATATCCTTGCCGCACTGGAGTCTGTGGATTATGTTGTTAAATTTACCGAAGATACCCCGTATGAGCTTATAAAAATTATCCAGCCTGATATCCTGGTAAAAGGGGGAGATTACGAGGGGAAAGATGTCGTGGGAAGCGATATAGCTGGAGAATTGAAACTTGTACAGTTCCTGGACGGTAAAAGCACCACGAAAACCATTGAAAAGATCCAGGGGTCTATCTAATTAAAAAAGCAGATCGTTAAGGTCTGCTTTTAACTTTTTTTGAATACTTCGATCTCTCTTTCGGCTTGTTTTATCAACTCGTTAAAAGGATCATCGCTGATCTCATCATCTTTAAGCTGAGCTATCCCGTAATTTATCTCATAACTGATCTTATGCTGTTTTAGGACTATTTTGTGGTCTTTTAATAGTCCAAGTATCCTCTTTACAAGAACCGTAGCACCCTCTTTGTCCGTATTGTGAAGCAGCAGGCTGAAGGTATCACCGAATATTCTTGATGCAATGTCGCTTTCCCTGATAGTTGTTTTAAGTATGATCGAAAAATCTTTTATTATATTGTCGCTTATATCATGCCCGTATTGGTCGCTTATGTTCTTAAAATTTTTAATATCTATTATGATCAGAGTAATAGGTGTTTTTTCCCTCTTTGAAATAGATATAACCCCTTTTGCAAGATCGATGAAATATTTTTTATTTGGAAGGTTTGTAAGGTAATCTTTTGATATCTTGTCTTTTATGCTTCTTTTTAGCTCCAGCAGGGCATTGTTGGCTTTTAGGTAATTCCCTTTAAGCTCGTTTACCTTGTCTATTAATGCACTGTATTCTTTAAGCTTGTAACCTTTATGGTCGATTACGTTTTCCCTCTCAATATCTATTAAGAGCTGTTCTATCTCTTTTGTTTTGAATTTGTTTGTTTTTTTATAAAGAACTATTGAGAAGATCAATATAATGATAAGTTCTATCATATAAAGGATCAAAGAATAATTGACTATCTTTTTTACTTCCTTGTTTTTGTTCTTCTCAAGCAAAGCCAGTTTATTGTCTATATTGTCTATAAAAGTTGCTGCGCTGACGGTTATGGAATCAATTGATCTGGAGTAGGAGATTTTGTTATTCTCTTTTGTTACTTTAAAGGGCTTGTCCCATGAGTAAAAAACAAATCCCCCGTCGGTTTTTTGGGAAGCTTTTACTATTTCGCTGATATAAAGTTTTCCGTTGTTGTCTTTATTTTTAAGAAGTTCTCTGGTGTTTATATCGTCTTTGAGTGTTTCAAATAAGACTTTCCCTTCCCTATCCAGGATCAATACTTCAACATTGTTGTAAAAAGAATGTTTTTTTAGCTCCTCTATCCTTTTATCAAGAGTTATTTTTTTTGTTTCGGAATTCAGGAAAAAGTATATGTCGTTAACTGTTTTTGAAACCTTTTCTTTTTGTGCGGCAAGATTTTCTTTCTGCATCTTGTCGATACACGTATCAAAACTTTTCAGCTTCTCTTCTACAAGAAGATATGCAACAGCAGTTGTGGATAATGTTATAAATATTGTTATAAAAATAGTATATATTTTATTTTGATAGTTCATATGACACCTGGTTTATTTTATACATAATTTCGGTTATTATATCCAATTAACTATAAAACATTATAAATCTGTTATTAGCACTTTTGTACTTTAAGTGCCAACTATTTTAAAAACTTTAGCTTCCTTTTATAAAGTTTTCTATATTATTACACTCTAATTAAAACATATTATTAAATTTACAGGAGAAAAATTTATGGCAAAACATGAGTTTCAAACTGAAGTTGGTCAATTATTACAATTAATGACGCACTCTTTATACTCAAATAAAGAGATATTTATAAGAGAACTTGTATCAAATGCTAGCGATGCAATCGATAAACTGAACTACTTAAGATTAACCGAGGATAATTTAAAAGAAAAATTTGCAGATTACAAAGGGCAGATCAATATCAAGCTTGACGAGGCTGACAACTCTATAACCATTGCCGACAACGGTATAGGTATGAATGAAGAGGATCTTATAGCTTCAATAGGTACTATCGCAAAATCGGGAACAAAATCATTCGTTGAAGCCTTAACAGGAGATGCTAAAAAAGACAGCAACCTTATAGGGCAGTTCGGTGTAGGGTTCTATTCCGTGTTTATGGTAGCTGAAAACGTAGACGTTATCTCTAAAAAAGCGGGTGAAGAGCAGGCATACAAGTGGTCGAGCAACGGTACCGGGAGTTTTGAGCTTAACCCTTGCGTTAAAGATGAAAACGGTACTGTTATTTACATAAAATTAAAAGATGACGAGGAAGCGAAAGATTTCAATTCAAAATACAGGGTTGAAACTATCGTTAAAAAATACTCAAATCATATTGCTTATCCTATTTTCCTTAACTACAGCGAAGAGGTAACTGAAGAGCTTTCTGAGGAAGATAAAGAAGCAGGGAAAGAGCCCCAAAAAAAGATCGAGCAGAAAAGAGAGCAGATCAACGAAGCAACGGCACTTTGGACTCAAAGCAAGTCAAGCTTGAAAGATGAAGACTATAACGAGTTCTACAAAACAATTTCACACGATTCTGAAGACCCTATGGCTTACGTTCATACAAGGGCAGAGGGTGTACACGAATATACGACGCTGTTCTATATCCCGAAAACAGCGCCTATGGATATGTACAGGGTTGATTACCAGCCGGGTGTTAAGCTGTATGTTAAAAGGGTATTTATCACTGATGACGAAAAAGAACTGCTTCCAACTTACCTAAGATTCGTAAGGGGTATCATAGACTCTGAAGACCTTCCTTTAAATGTTTCAAGGGAGCTTTTACAGGAAAACAAGGTTATGGCAAACATCAAGCAGGCTTCTGTTAAAAAAGTGTTAGCCGAGATCAAAAAGCTTTCTAAAGACGAAGAGAAATATGAACAGTTCATCTCTCAATACAACAGGCCTTTAAAAGAGGGTGTTTACCAGGATTATGTAAATAAAGAGGCTATCTTAGAGCTTGTAAGATACAAATCTACAAACGATGATACAAAGATGACTTCACTTGCTGCTTACAAAGACAGGGCTGATTCTGAGCAGAAAGCTATCTACTACATCGTAGGTGAAGATGAAAAAGTGTTAAGAAACTCTCCGTTGATGGAATCATACAAGAAAAACAATATCGAGGTTCTTATCCTGGATGACAGGGAGATCGATGAAGTTATCACTCCAACTATCGGTGCATACAAAGAGTGGGAATTCAAAGATATCACTTCCTGCGAAGCTCCAAAAACAGAGCAGAGTGAAGAGGAGAAAAAAGAGGTAGAGGAGAAGTTCAAATCTATTATCGAAAAAATCACAGAAAAGCTTGGTGACTCCGTAAAAGAGGTTAGAACCACGAACAGGCTTTCTGATTCTCCATCTTGTGTTGTAAAAGACGCAAATGACCCGATGGCACAAATGGCTGCAATGATGAGGGCAATGGGGCAGGAGGTTCCGGAATCGGCACCTATTTTAGAGATCAATCCTGATCATGCTATCATTAAGTCATTAAACGGTTGTGCGGACGAGGATATGATCGAGACTATCTCCTGGCTTCTGTTAGATCAGGCTAAAATGGCCGAGGGTATCGAGATCAAAGATCCTGTGGCATTTACAAAAAGACTGAACAAAGTTATGGCTAAAGCTTTTTAAGCTTTGGTCTAAAAACTAAGAGAGTATTCTTTTACTCATAAAATAATTATAAAACATGGCGGTAATCGAACCTGCCGCCAATGCCAGTACAGGTATCTGCTTAAAGATATTCAAACTATAAATCAACGCAAAAAATATTACAAAATTTATCGCAGCCCCGATCGATTGTGCTTTGAAATACAAAAGGTACTCTTTTGTTTTCTCTTTTTTAGTTTTATTTTTTTCTGTATTAAAGGTATATCTTCTGTTTAAAAGCCAGGTAAAAAATACGGCAATAAAAAATGACAGGATACGTGAAGTACTTATATTGATATTCTCTAGGTAATATAGATATAGAAATACCCCGCTGTCAATTATAAAACCGATTCCCCCTGTTACAGTAAATAAAAATATCTGTTTCAACTTTTATTTACTCTGTGTTCAAATTCCAATCTTGACTGGTAGGCAATAGAGTCCAATATAAACCCCAGGTTCAAAAATATGATACTGATAAGGGCAAGCCCTGTAGCCAAAATAGCCAGAGGCACATGGTATATATACTTGTACATAAACCAGTCGTTAAGCACCGGGATCCCTGAGATTAGGGAAAGGATCGCAAAGATCAAAGATAAAAAACCGAAGAACATAAAAGGTTTATAATGCCTGAATATTTTAAATATTGTAAAAATGACCCTCATCCCGTCATTCATGGTATTTAATTTGGAACAGCTTCCTTGTGGGCGGTCTTTATAGTTTATAGATATCTCTTTTATTTGGAATCTTTTATCCAGGGCATGTAGTGTCATATCCGTTTCCAGCTCAAAACCTTCAACCAATATGGGGTAGTTTTTTACGAACTTTCTGCTAAATGCCCTGTATCCGCTCATAATATCCGAAAGATTTGACTTAAACAGTTTGTTTACGATATTTTTTACCAGGTTGTTCCCGAAGTTATGTAAAGCTCTTTTATTCTCTTTTTCATAAGCTCCGCTTGTATGCCTGTCTCCTACTACCATATCGTAGTTGTGTTTTTCAACCTGTTCGATCAGTTTATGAACCTCTGACGCCGGATATGTCATATCCGCATCACTCATAATATAGATATCTGCATCGATCTGATTAAAGGCCGTTCTTACCGCATTTGCCTTGCCTTGCCTGTTTTCAAAGATGACTTTCCCGTTTATACCGTATTCTTTGAATGTTTCATTTGCTATTTGCGATGTTTTATCTTTTGAGTTGTTGTCAACTATTACTATCAAGGCTTCGGGAAGTTCTTTATGAAAGGATAAAATAGTATCTTTAACGGTAAGCTCTTCATTATATGCAGGTAATATTACGGCTGTTTTATTCATTTAAGACTCTTTTTTATTTTAAATATAATATGGTTTTGGAATATTTTAAAAGGTATGATACCGTATTGTTCCAGCTTTTTGAAGTTTAATTCCTGTTTTTCATTTTCCATATGATGTATATAGATATCTGCACCTGTGTATTTGATTAACAAGGAGAGCTCTTTTTCACTGATACCTTCTTTTTTCTGCATTCTGATATAGATATCTTTCATATCTTTATCTTTACTGTCAAACCATCCGATGCTGCAGCTTGGGATAAATTTTATAGTAGGGTTGTAATACAGACCTTTGTAGGTATCAAGATTCATTTTATTGGATAGTACGGTTTTGTTATCGTAAAATTGATCTTTGAAAAATAAAGCATTTTGCAGCTCTTCTTTTTTATTTATTGAATTAAACGCAATAGCAAACATTATTATTGCATAGGGTATTGCTATAAGGTATATGATTTTTGTATTTTTTGCAAATATATAATATTTTTCTGTTAGGATCATATATTTCCTTATATTGTAAAAAAGCTGTTTTTTATCGCTGTTAATAAATATAGATAACAGATAAATAATTATAAAAGGTAGAAACAAATGGTAATACCTGTATTGGTTTATCCAAAGTATTGAGCTGATCAGCAAAAATGTTGCAAGGGTATTTTTTGAGAAATAATCGTATTTGTAATATATAAGCCCTATTGAGATTATTAAAAACAGCGGCAGGAGTATAAAATAGTTTAAATTGTTCAAGATTGAAAAAACAGGCTTCCCTTCGGTGACCTCCAGCCCCATCCTTAAACTTTGATCGGTCAAGACATAAATTACGGTTGAAGTGTACCCCTGGAAATCCTGTATCAAGAAATATAAAAGAACGATCACCGAAGCCGTGAAAACCCCGCTAAACAGCCTGTATTTTTTCTGTACCAGGTAAACAAGTCCCAAAGAGCCCGTATATAAAAAGAAAAGGTAATAAAAAGGAGCATACAGTAAAGTTAAAATAAAAATGGGTAAAAACCTGTTTTTTAGCAAAAGTGCGCTAAAAACAAACAAACCGGATAAAAGATCAGGCCTTACTATCCAGTATCTGTAACTTGTCGTAAAAAGTATGGTAAATACGATTATATATATTAAGTTCCCAAAATCAAAGTCAACATATTTTGTCAAGTATTTATCAAGCAAGACCATTAACGCAAATATGGATAAACTATTTATTGCTATATGGACATTTTCATAAGAGAAAAAGAGAAGAAATACCGAAACCAGTTTATGCCATAAGAACCAGGGGTCGTAGTTTGAGAATAAGGAGTGGGGAAATACCTCTCCCCAGTTTTTCATAATTTCACTGTTTGCGGCAAACGATATATGCCTAAGGCCGTCATCTCTCATGCCGACGTCTAAATAATATGCAAAAATAATAGCAGATAAGAAATATATACCGTAATAGAGAAACAGGGGAAATGTTAATTTTGTTTTCATATCTGGAATGTTATCATATAATTAATAAAAAACTTAAGAAAGGGTAAAATGTTTAAAAGGAATAATTATTACATACAGGTTTTATTGTTTTTTGAACTCTTGTTTATCCCTTTGATCGTGAAACTTTATTTTATATTTACTGCATTTAAAGAAAATGTTTTTTTTATTGCTTTTGAAGTGATTTGTCATGATGCCATAATTCTTTTTTTCATATTGCTTTTATCATATTTTTCTTATATGATCCAAAATAAAATCATGGCAGTGTTATTAAGAACAGGCGCTCTTGCTGTTTTTTTTGTTTATTCTGCAGATGTAATTATATTGAATCTATTTGCGACACATTTAACGCTCAATGATTTTATTAAATTTATAGATTATGTTCCCACCTATATCTCCCAAGAGTTTTCTTTTGATATTTTTAAAATACTTGTTTTGGCTGCTGTATTGATAATTTTAGGTTTATTTTTAAAAAAAGAATTTATTATTAATAGAAAAAGAGATCATTTGGGTATAAATATTTTACTCGTGTCTTTTTTGGTCTTGAATGTAAATGCTTCTGATGCTTCATATATCCACTCATGGATATATAAAAACTTTTTTGAATATAATCTTGAAATCGAATCCCAATCAAAAGAATATACAAAAGAGTTCATTGAGAATTTTAATTATAAAGAAAATACCATAACTAAAGAATCAATAGAGAAAACAGATAAAAATATTATTATTCTTATGGTTGAATCTTTATCTTCTTATCAGAGCAAACTTTTTTCAGGTCTAAACGACTGGACGCCGAATATTGATAAAATAGCGGAAGAGAATATCTATTTCAGTAATTTTTATGCAAACGGATTTGTTACAGAAGATGCTGAGATATCTATACTTACGGGCAGGCTTCCTATATTTGCCCCAAAGGTTTTTTCCAATGGGGGAGGTGTCTCTTTTAAAGGCTTTTTTAATGAAAAAAACTCTTTACCTAATATATTTAATAAGAAAGGTTATCAAACTGAGTTTTTGACCTCTTCTGATTTAAAGTTTTCCAATACCGGTCAATGGACGGAAAGTATAGGGTTTAAATATATAGAAGGATCGGAACATCCCGATTATAACGGCTTGCCCCGATTTCATTTTAAAGCTGCCGAAGATAGATACCTTTATGGGCGTGTCCTTGAAAGAGTAAAAAAGAACAAAGATAATAAATATTTTGTATTTGTAAAAACAGTCAGTTCACATGTACCTTTTGTAAATCCCCAAAATAAACATAGCTCGGAAGTTGAGACGATAAATTATATCGATATGGAAATAGGCAGCTTTTATAAAAAGCTTCAAAAGGAAGATTTCTTTGAAAATGGCATATTACTGATCGTAGGAGATCATCATCCTACTATGAGAGTAAGGGAAGACTTTATAATAAAATACGGGATATATAAAGCTCCCGCAATGGTACCAATGATAATAGTAAACGGTAAAAGTTCCTTGAAAAAAGAGATCAAAGAACAGTTTCAACAAACAGATATCCATAATTCGCTTATAAGCAGTATACTGGGAATTGTAAAAGTAAATGATTTTTCGGGAAACTTTTCAAATATTGATAAAGTATATCCTGCCAAATATATTCTCCATAAAAGGGCGGACAGAAGAGGAACAATAAGTGTTTTTTCAAATAATGATTATGCAAATATTGTTTTACAGGGTGATGAAACGGATTTTATAGATGATGCCGGGGCTGGCTTGAACGGAATTCAAGCAATAGTTGATAAAATTAACAGTGAAAGACTTTTAAGAAGGTAAATAATCTATTTTTGAACAAATTTAATATTTTTTTAAGACAATATGCGTAAAAATTAATAGTTAAATTGTTATGCCAAACTTATTGTGAAGTAAGGACGGAAAGCCGACGGGTCTTTTATCTTAGAAGATGGCTGGGTTGCACTATAAAATACGACTTGATCGTATTCTTTTCTTTATTTATTTCAATTTGGTTTCAATTTTTCCTATTTTATGCGTATGTTACTTTTTGTATATATTTTTGTAAAAAAAAGTAATATAGTCTTATAAATTATATATCATTTAAAATTTCGAAACAATTACGAAATATTTATAGTATATAATTTAATTACAAACAAACAAAGGAGTCTAAGATGTTTGATTTTTTAAAAAGAGTGGTAAAAAACCAAAAAGGTGCTATGGATAAAATCCTTGTAACATTATTATTGGTTATAGTTGGTGTTGGTGCAGTTGTGGGATTAAGCACATGGGTTAACGAAGAAGTTGACACAATGCAAAACACTGCTTCAGATAAAATCAATTCTGCAAGTACGGACACAACTACAACTGAGGGTTAATATAATCAAAAGAGAAAGTTCTTACTTTCTCTTTTTTTATGGTTATAAAGTTTCAGTTTAGAATTTATGGTTCTTTTTACATTTTATATATTTTCTCTTTTGTTATCTTATACGGATTGCAAAAAGTTTATTGTTCCCAATATTATTATCGGGACAATGTTTCTTATGGTTCTTTTTTTCGGGATAATTGAACAGAAAATATATCTTAGCAATTTGATTGTTGCTTTGCTTATCCTCCTTTTATTTATGGTGTTGTTCCTATTTAACAGGAACATAATGATAGGGGGAGGTGATATAAAGTATCTGCTTGTTGCGGCATTTTATTTGAAGTTTACTGTTTTCCCGGTATTTATGATAATAAGCGGCCTGCTTCAAACACTGGCGATACTCTATACCCAAAATGTAAGAAAAAGAAGGTTTGTGCCTATGGTACCTATAATGTTTGTTTCAATTGTGATAACAGACATATTGGTATTTTTTGGTTTGGTTAAATAAAAGGTAGACTTATGAACACTAGAAAAGCTTTTGTAGATCAGATATTATTATGGTTTATTATTGCCGTTTTGGTTTTCGGTTTTGTTGCAACGGTTAGTGACGACAACAATGCCAGGGTAAAATACCAGAATTTAAAAAGGATAACAGACCATGCGGCGTTGGCAGCTGCATATTATTATTCGGAAAATTTCAGCACCGTAATAGATGATGAAACGGGAAAAACAGAATCCGCCCAAAAAGCAACTTATATAGTAAAGAACGATACCTCGAAACTTGCAAATGAGGTTCCCATAATTTATACTTGGGATTTTTCCTCTACCCCTTACCGTGTAACTGCAACTATTACCACTCATACCCATGAGAATTTCTGGTGGAAGCTTTTTAACTGGAAAGAATATGTTTTTACCAATGTAAATTCAACAGCTATAATAGCTGCAAAATTAACAGGAGACAACTTTGTCCCTATTGCAGTAAATGACTGTACCCAGACTTTTCCGGAAGGAAGCACTTTTGAATATATACTAAAAGCAAATGATATATATTCTGATACGGATAATGTAGGTTTTTTTGCTTTGGAATTGCCTGGTGGCGGTCAATCATCTTTTTCCCACTTTAAAAATCTTCTTGATTTGGTTATAGATGACAAAGATAGTGATTTTGACGTAACTGATAGTGACCTTGTAATTTCACCTGTTAATGCAATAGATATAAATAATGACGTAAAACAGGTCTCTCAGTCCTTTGATATTGCAGACTTTACGGGAAAAGAGATGAGTATAGCACTTCTTGAGTGCGGAAGTACGGCTGCAAATCCTATAATAAGTAAATTGTTACGGGTAGATATGCAAAATGTCCGTTGTGCCGTATGTTATGAAGATCCTTTGAATCCGGGTAATTGCCTAAGCCCCGACGGGGATCATTTCCTTCAGCTGTCAAATACAGACGGGAGTGTTTTTGATGATATAATTTGGTCAAATACGGTTAACAGCTGTAATAATGAAGAGCTTTTTAAAATAGAGTTTCAGGTTTTAATAAGTGATTATATAAGACTGGAAAATTGATAATATAAATAGGATGTAAAAATGACATTAGATAGTTTTCAACATACGATTAAAGAGCAAAGAGAGATAGAACTTCAAGTAGAAAATCTCGAAGAGGTATTGAAGTATTATGTTATGCTGACAGGCATAAGCGAACTTTCGTATTACGAGTATGATTACAAGCTTAACAGTTTTGTTTATAATTTTTCAGTTGACAGCATAAATAAAAAAACGCTTTCCGAACCTCCTGAAGCTCTTGGGGGATTTGAGTATACCCTGATAATAGAAGAAGACGATGTTACTTACGGTATGATAGGCTTCAACGACGATCCACAAGTTTCGGAAGTAGCTACAAAGACCTTTGAGAGGATAAAAAATATTCTGAAAAAGATATTTAATCTGAAAAAAGAGCTTATTTCCCAGGATCTCAGGTTTGATATTTTTATTATAACAGATGAAGAAACGCTCCAGTTTGCAAAAAACCTCCAAAAGAACCTGGACGTGATCTTAAATGCCGAGATCACCATAAACAAAAGTATAGTTCCTATCCTTAATCAATTGAAACAAAAATCAAGAAAAAGTATCATTATTTATACTGTTCATGACGACAAGCTTTTAAAACATGACGAGAATCTTTTAAATACCAATGACTTCCTGATAGTTATAGGGCCTAACGATTTTGATCTTCTTTTATTCTGTGGTCATATAAATGTATATCAGTATCTCTCAATCGACGATTTCGTACCTGAAAAAATAAGGAAAATAATAGGTGCGACTAAATACGAACTTCAAAACAAATACGAGAACAAAAACAATATTATAGGAATCGCAGGTATTTCAGGGGGAGTGGGTACTACGACCATTGCCATGAACACGGCAGACCTTATTGCTAAAAACTGTCCCGATGAAAATGTCCTTTTTATCGACCTTTCCAAAACAAAAGCTATAAGCAACCTGTTCCTGACCCAGAACCCTATACCTAAAAAGACCATTATAGATCTTATAAACAGCAATAAGTTCGACCTGGAAGACAACCTGGAAAACGGCCTTGAAAAGGTGAGGGAGAACTTCTATTCAATAAATGGTATCCAGAAACATATCGACAGCGACTATATGGAGCAGAATATCTTTATCGAAAAGCTTTTGGAATATATCTCCAAAATGTCGGAGAAGTTTAACTATGTGATCATCGATGTGGGTATGGCAAATGCCAATAAACTTAACACCACGATATACGATATAGTTAATGAACTATGGCTTTTATCGGATATGTCGCTGCCACATATATCAAAACTGAAAACCTTCTTCTCTTTAATGAAAAGAGCGGGATTGAAAGAGAAACTGACTTTCCTTGTAAACAGGTATGATGATACTATAAATTCAATATCAGTATCGGATGTTGAAGCTATATTAAATACCTCGGTGGATGACAAGGTGAACTTTGATTTTAAAATCCCCCATGATTATAAGACTCTCGGACACTGTTGGAACTATTGTGAACTGGCATCCCAGACAAATCCAAAATCGAAATTTATCGAACAGATCGAAAGGATCTTGATAAGCAAAGAGTTTTATGAAAGCGGTAAAAAAGCAAAAGCCAGAAAAAAAGAATCCGGCTTTTCATTATTTAATTAAGGATTAAAATGAGATCGTTAAGAGATTTAATCGAAGAGGAAGAGAACAGCATCGTTGAAGAGGTTAACCTTGTAGACAATGATGAAGCTAAAATAACTTCCTTGAAAAACAATCAGGAAAAGTTGAAAAAGGCCTGGAAAAAAACCAATGATACCTTGACTTTTCCCAGAATGTATTATGATCAAAACCTGATGGCACTTGCCAATAAGGTTAATGACTCTTTTTTGATGAACCTGAACTCGGAACAGAAGATCACCAAGGATGCACTTGACGAGGTATTGCCGGAGTTTATCCTGGGGTTTCCTGAGTGCAGGATCCTGCCAAAAGAGGTGCAGGACGATATAAAACAGTATATTATCAACAATATAGCGGGCTTCGGCGTTATCTCAACGCTTTTTGACATAGCAAAAGACGGACTGAACGACGTTATAGTCAATACGAAAGATTATGTGGATATTATCTACAACGGTAAGACCATACCGACCCCTATGACCTTCAGGAGCGAAAAAGAGCTTAGAAAAGTTATAGATAAGATGCTTGCCCAAAACAACAGGAAGATCGATGAGGCCCATCCTATTATCTCAAGTAAGCTTGAGGACGGCTCAAGGGTAGAGGTTCAGATACCTCCTATTGCCGCAAACGGGGGAAGCTGTATAACCATCAGAAAATTTAATGAGCTTCCTCTTCTTTTGGAGATGCTTATAGACGGCGGTCAGATGAACTACAAAATGGCTTATTTCTTATTGAAACTTTCAAAAGGTAAATGTAATATTATCGTTTCGGGAGGTACTTCAAGCGGTAAGACAACATTCCTAAATGCCGTAACGAGGTTTATCGAGGACAATGAACAATTGATGGTTATCGAAGATACGAAAGAGATGCAGCCGCAGATGCCGTGCCACCTTGTAAGGCAGTATGAAGCAAGAATGGCAAACGAGGAGGGTAAAGGTGCTATTACCCTTGACTTCCTTTTAAGATCTGCACTTAGGTCAAGTCCAAGAAGGATCATCGTAGGGGAGTGTAGGGGACCTGAGATCGTTGTTATGTTAAATGCCATGAACACTGGACACCCGGGATCCATGACCACTATCCACGCCGATAATACGAAAGAAGCGCTGGTTAGGGTTGAGAATATGTACCTTGAAGCAAGACCTACGGCAAGTATCGGTTTCATCCGTTCCCAGATAGTTTCCGCTATTGATATTATTATTCAGCTGGTAAGATTTCCTGACGGGAAGAGAAAGATCATCGCAATCTCAGAAGTTGAAAAAAGGATGGAAGACAACGGCGTTATCTCATTAAATGATATCTTCAAGTTTGAGAGAGATACTACGGATATGAAAACGACAAAAGGTGATTTTAAACTCCTAGCGACCCCCAGCAGGACGGTTGAGCAGATGAATATGTTCGGCGTGGATATAGATGAGAGGATATTCAACCCCGACTTTGAGATGACAAAAGAGATGTTAATCGATGAGCTTAGAAAAGACCTTCCTTCTAAAATGTGCGGCTGGAAAAACGAGTTTATTGATGAATACCTTGAGAGGGATCCGGAGGTTCTTCATAAATGGACACATTTTACGGAATTGGTAGGATTGGAGTAGTATTATGGCTGACGATCAAAATCTGATTTTTCTTTTTCTCTTAATAATACCCGTAATTTTAATCTTTACGGTGATACTTGTATATAACCTTTATATGGAATACAATAAAAGAAATAAAATGGTAGAGATACTTATCAAGGATTCTAACCAGTTATTGACCGATGAGAAGAAAAAGAAAATAAATTTTGATGCAGATACCAACTTCTTAAGAACAAAACTGAACCATGCGGGTTTCGGTTATGAGAATGCGATGTATGTTTTTATAGTGATCTCCATCGGCTTTGGTCTTTTGGCTGCGACATTTATCAATCTCGTTATGTCTTCACCCATTATTTTCAGTGTCTCTGCGGTCATCTTTTCCGTTTTCCCTTATATTATTCTGGAAAAGATAATCTCTTCAAGGCAGGAAGAGTTCAATTTCGGTCTTAAAGGGATAATAGACAAGGTTGTAAGTATGATGAAAAGCGGTGTGGGTTTTGAACAGGCATTGAAAAAATCTATACTTACAAGCAGGTCGAAGTTCACTAAAGAGGTTTTTGAAATCTATATAAACGAGAAAGATATCATAGGTGAAGACAAGGTTTTTGAAAAAATGTTCAAGCTTGTGGAATCAAAAGAATTAAGGATATTCTATCTTGTTATCTCGATTGGTAGGCAATCGGGAGGTAAATTCTCAAATACCCTTGAGACTTTGAGAAAGACCCTTCATGACCAGGGTACCATTAAAAACGAGATAATGGCATCAACCAAAGAGATAAGAATAGGTACTTATATGATCATAGCCTTGACCATAGGTATTTATATGATGATGGACAGTGTATTTGAAGGTGCCTTGAACGAACACTTTTTCGGCTCGACCAAAGGGCAGGTTCAAATGTTCTTTATTATCGTCTGGGTTGCATTCGGTATATTTGTAAATAATATGATATCAAAGATAAAAGGATAAAAGATGTTTTATATGATTATATTCGGACCCTTTGTGCTTTTGATCGTAGGCTTGCTTGGATACATGATCATCTCAAACCTGAACAGGAACAAGATGGTGATCGAGCTTTCCAAGCCTGAAACGGAGCAGATAGTAAGACAGGCTAAATCTTTAACCTTTAAGGAAAACAGCTTTAAACTTGAATTAATGAGGGCAGGACTGGTCGAGAAAGAGTATAAAGAGGGAAAATACCTTTTTATCCTTATAGGCTTGATCGTAGGAATCGTTATACCTATTTATTTTCCCAATATTATAGGCCTTATTGCCATTATTACCGGGATCGTATTTATAATATTCGGAGGAAAGATATATTTGTCAATCGCAAAGGCTGAAAGGGTAGAAAAGATAGAACAGGACCTGGGAACCTTCCTGGACCTGGTAAACGTTATCCTGGAAGCCGGGGGAAGTTTGAAAAATGCTTTCTTTACTGTTTCAACGAGAGCCCATAATATAATCGACAAAGAATTGTTAAAAGAGATAGCTATATTGGAATATGAGATGACAAATTACGGCACGAAAGAAGCTTATTTGAATCTGAAAAAAAGAGTTGACAGCGATGAGATATCAAAAGTTGTCGACTTTTTGGTACTTAGTGAGGAGACGGGAATCGGGGTTAAAAATATTTTTACGACTCAGTCATCTGAGATGAGACAGGAGAAGTTTTACAAAATCAAAGGTAAAGTAAATACATTGAATATGTATTTGATGTTGGTTATATTTATATTTATTTTACCCGCCGTGGGAGCATTTGTTGTTTTCCCTATGATGGCGGGTACTATATCTACAGGTTTTTAAGAGGTGAAAGATGAAATTAAATAAACAAGTCATAATAATACTGGTATTGTTGTCACTACTTATTTCTTCAATAGGTGCGGCGGCTTACTTTTATATAAAGAATAAGAAAACGGCAATGGACAACAGCAAGCTGGTGACGATCTATGTCGCGGCAAAAGATATTAAAAAAGGTTCCCTTATCAATGAGGAGATGTTAAAACAGACTACGGTCGCCAAGAAGTTTATTTTAACGAAACCTCTGCTTCAAAAAGAGATAGTGGGTAAATTTGCAAAAGAAACCATATATGAAAATGATATTTTCAGAAAAGAAAAGATTGTAAACAGGTTTGAGCCTGAGGAAACAAGCTTGATAGCTCCTTTTGAATACAACAGTTACAATATCGCGTTCAAATTGTTCAGAAACCCGAACTATTCGCTAAAAAAGAATGATATTATCGATATTATCTCTGTTTATGAAAATAAAAAAGAGGACGGAAGCATAATCATAAGTGACCCTTACAAGGTACAGATCATTGCTGATAATGTCAAGGTTCTTGGATTTTTGAGAGACGGTGAGGAAACGGATAAAACAATCGTAGAACAGGTTGTAACAAAAACGGTTAAGAAAAAAGAGATAAAAGAAAAAATAAAAGTAAAAGCTGATGAACTGCTGCTTGATATTACCAGCAACGTCTTGTTGAAATTAACGGACGATTATAATAAGGGCAGACAAATATGGATGGTAAAAACAAAAGTTATCAAAAAGAAACCTGTAGAGATCGAACAGCTTGCTGTTAAAAAACCGTCAAAGAAAACGAAAAGCGTTTATAAAGAATACCCATACAGAATCTATACACCAAAAGAGAGAACAGATACTCTAACCGCAACGATACATTATGCGGATAATGATGAAGCTTCTATTAAAAAGATGAAAAACATCAAGCTCAAAAAGATCCAGGAGTGTAAAGAGAAAGAGAAGTTCATAGTAGGTACTTCAAAATATATACACTTTAGAAGCGGACCTTCCGTAGGTTATAAGATAAAAAGGACAATTTACAAAAACATCATAATCCCTTACGATGAGAAAGTAAATGATTCATGGTATAAAACCTGCGATGACTATTTTATAAACACAAGAGAAGTTGAAGAGTTGACAAAAGAGCAGGTGGAGGAGAAACTGATACAAAAATATCCTTTAAAAAAAGTTATTGAAAAAACTAAAATAATCCCTGCTGCGGAAGAGGTCTTGCTTGACAGCTCCCGGTGTAAAAAACAAAACAAGTTTTTAATAGGAAGAACTGATATCGTCCACCTAAGAAGAGGTCCCTCTTTGGAGCACAGGATCACCAATATCTTCAACAAGGGCGACAAGATCGCTTATGAGAAAAAGATCAATGATTCCTGGTATTTAACCTGTGACGGTAAATATGTAAACAGCTATGAAGTTGAATTAGCTAAGTGAGAAAATGGTTATGAGAAGTGCAATAGTTGATCATATTTTATTATGGATAGTGCTTTTTGTTGCATTTGTGACCATATTTTTCATGGTCCTGGATTATTCTATCGTGATCAAGGCAAAAGAGAACTGCGCCTCTATCTCTAATTTTGCCGCAAGAGTGGTTGCCATTGAAGGTATAGACGATAATGACGATGATGACAAGGTCATAGCAAGGGTTAACAGCATCAAGGGTGATTATTTTGCCGATGCTACTACAGCAGATCTTGTTTGTACCGACCTTGGGACGACCAATTATCAGATTATATTCAATACTCAGTTGACTTTAACCAACAGGTTTCTCCCTGACAGTACGGTTTCGGAGTCTGTAGGGGTTTACAATGAAAACAGCTCTGCTGATATCAGTTGTACTTTAACATTACATAAATAAAAATGAAAGGAAAATTCATGATAAGATTAATACTTTTAGTATCTTTTTTAACAAATATGATATTTGCCCAAGAATCGAATAGCAGCGGTTATACGATCACGGAAACCCAAAGGCAGGGTGAAGTTATCAATATTGAGATAAACAGTTACAAAATACTTGAATTCAGTAAAAGGATCACTGATATTACATTAAACAGCAGTAAAAGCGTAAGTATAAATTATTTGACCAAAAATACCAAGATCCCATTCTCAAAGATCAAGGTTTTTGCAAAAGAAAAAGGCAAATCATACGCTTTGGTGACTTTTGAGGACAAAAGTATAACACAGATAAATTTCAATGTTGTTTCAGATATAAAAGACCTTGAGGCTGTTATCAGGTCTGTAGGTCCCGGTGTTACATTAACCAAGATAAACGAAAATGTTGTTTTAAAAGGGGAAGTTAAAAACAATAAAGACAAAGCAAAGATCATTGATATAGTTAAAAACTACCAGTCGGATATAAAAATTGTTGATCTGATCAAAACGAAAGAACCGAATCTTATGGTAAGGATGAAGCTTTATATCGCTGAGATAAACAACGATGACGGTCTGGAGATTAAGAACAACTGGTTTGTTTCAAGTAAAAACTATATGGAAGTTACCGACTCAAGCGGCCTATATCAAAACTATCCTTTGGACCCTACGCTGGATCAAAGCTGGAACGATGTTAACAATCAAAGAAACAGCCTTGTAAACACTGCTATTGATAACTTGATGGCAAATGCAGTATCTTTAACAGGCGGGTTGACGGGTGCCGCAAACTACCTGGGGAAATATTTCAACGTGGGATATACCCTGAATTTCCTACAGACAGAAGGGATTGCAAGAGTTTTGGATGAATCCGAGCTTTTAACATTGGAGGGGAAAGAGTCCGTATTCCACGCAGGTGGTAAAGTTTATGTTAAAACAACGGGAAGTACGGCAGACGGGATCCCCGTAACCCAGCTTAAAAGTATAGATTACGGTTTGAAACTTAAAGTAACCGTTAACGAGATTATAAATAATGAATATGTGGACCTTACTATCACTACGAACCAGGATAAGATAGACTGGGCAAACCAGGTTGACGGGATCCCAAATTTTATAATGCAGTCAATTGATACGTATGTTATCGCAAAAGATAAAAATACCATAGTTCTTGGAGGACTGGTAAGCAAAGAAGATTCTAAAAATTATGAAAAAGTGCCTTTCCTGGGAGATATACCTATTTTAGGGGAATTATTTAAAAGCAGGGATTTCCAGAACGGTAAGAGCGAGCTTGTATTTTTTATAGTTCCCGAGATCGTTGACCCTGTTACCAATTCCAATGAGGACAGAATGAAAGACAAAATCGAGTTCTTTGATTCCGAAGAGTTTAAAAAAAGTATCGCCATTGAAGAAGAACTGAAAAAAGAGCAAGAAGCAGCAGAAGAGAAAAAGAACTAATATAGAAAGATTAAAAAATATTTAGTTACAATCCTTTAAAAATTTACAGGATTACAATATAATGGAAGATATGATTCGAGATTGGGGATATGTTATCCTCTTTTTATATTCGTTCGGAGGCGGTTTTTTGGCCCTGGCGGTTGCGGGGGTGCTCTCATTCAGCGGTGAACTGAACATCTATATTTCAATGGCCGTTGCCGCATCGGCAAATATTATAGGGGATCAGTTTCTGTTTTACCTGGCAAGACATAATAAAACCCAGGCAAAACAGATGATGGGCAAATACCACAAGTATGTGGAAAAAACGGAAAATATGATGATAAAGCTCGGTTCCTTTGCCATAATCCTTCAAAAGTACATCTACGGTATAAAAACTTTGATCCCTCTTATTATCGGCTTAACCACATATGACACAAAAAAATTCCTGGTATTTAATATCATAGGTGCAGTTCTTTGGGCTGTGATAGTGGGTTATCTATCATACTCTTTGGGTGAAGTTGTTGTGAATATGGCTGAAGAATACAAAAACTACGGAATCGCTATAGCTATAGTTCTTGTGCTTACTGTTTCCTACTTCTTAAGAAAAATATAACAAAAAGTAACACTTGTAAGTGTTGCTTTGTTACATATGTTACTTTTATACACTATGATTACAAAATTACACCATTAATCTTTTATATTTGCTTTTTATATATAATTATCTGATAGAATAAATCTTGAAAATAAATTTTTATAAAAGGACTTACTTTATGAGTTTAATTGCAAATTACAAAGCACATACAGAGGAAAGAGCAGCTTTAGGAGTACCTCCTTTAGCATTAACTGCCGGGCAGGTTGCACAACTTGTTGAACTTTTAAAAACCTCTCCGATTGCAGATGAAGATTATGCAATGGATATGTTTGAAAATAAAATCCCCGCTGGTGTTGATGATGCAGCTTATGTAAAAGCGGCATTTTTAAATGATATTGTTCAAGGAAATACAACCTGTGATGCTATATCACCTGTTAAGGCGTGTGAGATTCTAGGAAAAATGCTTGGTGGATTCAATGTAACTCCATTAGTAGAAGCACTTAAAATAGAAGGTGACGTAGCAGAGTGTGCAGCTGAGCAATTAAAAAATACTCTATTGGTTTATGATGCGTTCAATGATGTAAAAACATTGATGGATCAAGGTAATGCTAAAGCTAAAGAGGTAGTAGAGTCTTGGGCAAATGCAGAGTGGTTCACAAATAAGCCGGCTCTTGAAAAAGAGATCACTTTAACAGTATACAAGATCCCTGGTGAAACAAACACGGATGACCTGTCTCCTGCATCTGAAGCATTTACAAGAGCGGATATTCCTTTACATGCCAACTCAATGTTAGGTGCTAGAATGGAGAATCCACTTGAAACAATGGCTTCTTTAAAAGAAAAAGGGCATCCGTTGGCATATGTCGGTGATGTTGTAGGTACCGGATCTTCAAGAAAATCAGGTATCAACTCTGTTCAATGGCATATGGGTGAAGATATCCCGGGTATTCCAAACAAAAGAACAGGTGGTGTGGTTATAGGTTCGATCATTGCACCTATTTTCTTCAATACTGCGGAAGATTCAGGATGCCTGCCTATCCAGGCTCCTGTTGATGCACTTGAAACAGGTGATGTTATAGTTGTAAAACCATATGACGGTGTAATA
This sequence comes from Arcobacteraceae bacterium, assembly GCA_963677515.1. Lineage (GTDB taxonomy): Bacteria > Campylobacterota > Campylobacteria > Campylobacterales > Arcobacteraceae > JAIOSF01. Next base: position 659,650 of record OY781963.1, read on the forward strand.
GAAAAAGACGGGAACGTTGTAAGTGAATTCAAACTTTCTCCAAATACTATTACAGACGAGATGAGAGCAGGGGGAAGAATCCCTCTTATCATCGGTAAAGGTTTAACTGCAAAAGCTAGAGAAGCTTTAGGTATGGGGGCATCTGATATGTTCCTGGCTCCTGAGCAGCCTGCAGATAATGGGAAGGGTTATACATTAGCTCAAAAAATGGTTGGTAAGGCTTGTGGAATCGAAGGTGTTAAACCGGGTGTTTACTGTGAGCCTGTTGCAACTACAGTTGGATCACAGGATACGACAGGTCCTATGACAAGAGATGAGATCAAAGAGCTTGCGGCATTAAGTTTCGGAGCTGATTTTGTTCTTCAATCGTTCTGTCATACTGCGGCTTACCCGAAACCTGCGGATATCGAGCTTCAGCATACATTACCTGAGTTCTGGACAAGCAGAAAAGGATTTATCTTAAGACCGGGAGACGGTGTTATCCACTCTTGGTTAAACAGAATGTGTCTTCCTGATACGGTAGGAACAGGTGGAGATTCACATACAAGATTCCCTATTGGTATCTCTTTCCCGGCTGGTTCTGGTCTTGTAGCATTTGCTGGTGTTACTGGTATGATGCCTTTAACTATGCCTGAGTCTGTATTAGTTAGATTTAAAGGACAGATGCAGCCTGGTATCACGTTAAGAGATCTAGTTAACGCAATCCCTTACCAAGCTATCAAAGACGGCCTTTTAACTGTAGAGAAAAAGGGTAAGAAAAACATTTTTGCTGGACGTGTATTAGAGATTGAAGGTCTTGAGCAGTTAAAATGTGAGCAGGCGTTCGAGCTTTCTGATGCTTCGGCTGAAAGATCTGCGGCAGCTTGTACCGTTAAGCTTGACAAAGAACCTATAATCGAGTACTTAAAATCAAATATAGTACTTATTGATGAGTTGATAGAGCAAGGTTATGAAGATAAAGCTACGCTTGCGAGAAGAAGAGACAAGATGAAAGCATGGATCGAGAATCCTGAGCTTCTTGAAGCTGACAGCGATGCAGAATATGCTGCAGTTATAGAGATCGATATGAATGAGATAACAGAGCCTATCCTTGCTTGTCCTAACGATCCGGACGATGTAAAAACATTATCTGAAGTAAGAGCGGCTGGGCTTAGAACACAGATCGATGAAGTATTCGTAGGATCTTGTATGACGAATATCGGATTATTCAGAGCTCTTGGAGAGATCTTAAAAGGTGAAGGTCAGGTTAAATCGAAACTATGGGTTTGCCCTCCGACTAAAATGGATGAAAAACAGCTTACAGAAGAGGGTTATTACTCTATATTCGGTATGGCTGGAGCTAGAACAGAGATCCCAGGATGTAGTTTATGTATGGGTAACCAGGCACAGGTTGCGCAAAATGCATTTGTATTCTCAACAAGTACAAGAAACTTTGACAACAGACTTGGACGTGGTTCTCAGGTATACTTAGGATCAGCAGAACTAGCTGCGGTTACTGCACTTAAGGGTGAGTTACCGACAAAAGAGGAATACCTTGAGATAGCTTCTGCTAAGATCACACCTGAAATGACTGACAGGGTATATAAATACCTGAACTTTAACCAGGTTTCTAAAGAAGAACTAGAAGCAATGATCAAATAAAATATTTGGTGTTTCTTTAAAAAGGCTGTCATATTTGGCAGCCTTTTTTTATTTAATATTTTTAATACGTAAGTTAAGATATAATCACGAAAATATAAATTAAGGAATAAGAATTATGATATATACAAAAGAAGAATTTAAAGCAAAAGTTCAAGATATTCAATCTCAAAGCTGGTATAAAAATCCGATAGGTTTCGGTATTGCAAGAGTAGACAGAGGGCAGTTAAACAAAGATAAGATCCTTCAGGCTACATACCCGGTTGTAAATTGGAACGAGAACTTCGGAAGTGCGGCGATCTTTATGGATGCTTTTAAATCTTCTGGCGTAGAAGTAGATACGACTAAAAGTGAAGTTGTTCTTGATATCTCGGACGACTTTTTAACTAACTGTATCGAAGCATTCAGACCTTATATCCCTGAGGCTAAAGGTGAAGATCATAAAAATGTACAGCTTATCTCCAGCCTTTCAACATTACCAAGAGACCTTGGGTTGACTGCTGATGATTTTAAAGTTGTATTTATATTCGAAGATGCTGCTCCGCAAAGTGTTGAATCTGTATATTTGAAATTATATGCTTTAAGTACGGGTAAAGCGCAGCTTAGAGGTCTTTGCCTTGACGGTGCATTCGGTAAATTAAACAATGTTGCATGGTCCGGGACTACTCCAATTGAACTAGACTGGTTAAGAGCAAACGAGTTAACACTTAAATTAACAGGTAAATACCCTACAATCGATATGGTAGACAAATTCCCAAGATTCTTAAGCCATATTATCCCTGCTGATAACACAAGGATCCTTGATACAAGCAAAGTAAGATTCGGTGCTCAGGTTGCAGCGGGAACTACTGTAATGCCTGGAGCTTCATATATCAACTTTAATGCGGGAACTTTAGGGCCTGTTATGGTTGAAGGTAGAATCTCATCTTCTGCTATAGTTGGAAGCGGATCAGACGTAGGCGGGGGAGCTAGTATCCTTGGTGTACTTTCAGGAACTGACGGTAACCCAATCTCTATCGGTGAGAATACTTTACTTGGTGCAAACTCTACTACCGGTATCCCTGTAGGTGACGCTTGTATCATTGACGGTGGTTTATCTATCTTTGCAGGAACAAAAGTATACATCTCTGATGATCAAATTGCCAAGATCAAAGAGGTTAACCCTGAAGCCCAACTTTCAAATATAATGAAAGCTGCACAGCTTGCGGGACTTAACGGTCTTCACTTCAGACAAGATTCTCAAACAGGTCAATATATCGTTATGAGAAGTACAAGAGAAGTTAAACTGAATGCAGACTTACACTAAGTCTCTTTGTTTATATCAGCCACAAAACGGGTATTGCTATAACAGCGATACCCATTTTTTATTTAATTTTATTAATAAAAACCTTGAGTCATTCAAGAACATAAAAGGTGATCTTTTAGATATTGGAAGCGGCAGCGGTGTTTTGGGTCTTTTGGTTGCAAGGGATTATGACAAACTGAAGCTTCACCAATGTGAGATCCAGAGTATTTTTCAGTTTTTATCACAAAAGAACAGTGAAACGAACAGGATCGAAAGCCGGCTTTACAAGGGTGACCTTATTGCCTGCGAATTCGATAAGAAATTTGACTATATAGTGTCAAATCCCCCTTTTTACCATACCGATGTAATAAAAAGTGAAAATGAAAATATAAAAATCGCAAGATACAACGATACTATGCCTTTGGAAAGCTTTATAAAAAAAGTTTCGACTTTGTTAAAGCCTTCTGGAAAGTTTTTCTTTTGTTACGATGTTAAGCAGATAAATGATATCATGATATTTTTAAATAAGTACAAGTTAAATATCGAATCTATGCAGTTCTTGCATCCAAACGGTAAAAAAGAGGCTTCTTTGGTGATGGTATACGCAAGGGCAAATTCAAGATCAAAATTAAAGGTTCTAAGCCCTTTGATAATGTTTGACGAAAAAAACGAGTTTACCCCGGAGGTAAACGATATTTACAAAAAATGCTCAACCCATAGTATCAAGTGCGAGATCGATAAGGAACAACTGTGTTAGAACATAAAGACTACCCTTACAAGTTTGACGAAAACAAATGTGCTTCTTGCGAGGGAAACTGCTGTATAGGGGAATCGGGATATATCTGGATAAACAAGCAGGAGATCACAAAGCTTGCGGAACATCTGAATATAAGCATAGAGGAGCTTGGATTCAAATATCTTTTAAAAGTGGGATATAAATACTCAATAAAAGAGAAAAAGATATCTGATAATAATTATGCCTGCATTTTTTTCGATCTGGAAAAAAAACAGTGCAGCGTATATGAAGCAAGACCGACTCAATGCAGGACGTTCCCTTTTTGGGAGTATTTTAAAGAAAATATTGAAGAGGTAAAAAAAGAGTGTCCGGCAATAGTAGAATAATCTTATTAGCTTTTATCATTTTTTTATCGGTAGGTTGCGCAAAACAGCAGGAACTGCCTACTCTTGACAGGCAAAAGGTCGATATGTACATACTTATGGCCCTTGACAGCCAAAGGCAGTATGACCATGAAAGCAGCTTGAGATATTTTAAAAAACTTTATGAGCTTACAAACGACAAGCAGTATCTCCTTAATAGTATTAAATACACCTTTTTACTGAAAGATTTCTCCCAGATGGCACAGCTGTCGCAAATAGGGCTTGATAAGTATAAAAGCAAAGAGGACCAGGATTATTTTATGGTTCAGTATATCGTTGCCTTGACAAACGAGAAAAATTACGACAAAGCCCTGCTTATAGCCGACAAACTTATTGATAATGAACAAAGCGCCCAAAACTACGGGATAATGGCCGGGATCTATTACGCAAAAGAGGACTATAAAAACGCCTTGAAGTATTATGAAAGCGCCTATGCCCACGAACAGAACGAGCAGACGCTTTTAAGGCTTGTCAATATACTTTATTCATATTTGAATGAAAAAGACACGGCCCTTGCATATTTGGAAACTTTTCTGCAGACCCACGGATGCAAAAGAAAAGTCTGCGACAAGCTTATGCTTATCTACCAGGAGCAGGGTAATATAAACGGTATGCTTTCTATTTTAAACAAGCTTTATACCAAATATTCAAATGAACCGGGAACCGAAAGCACTATTGCCATGATACAGAATCTGATCGTTTCCCTTTTGGAAAAAAGAAGCAATAACGAAGCGATACTTTATCTGGAGACCTATGACCTTGATCCCACGAAACTTTTAAGCCTTTACTATAAAGAGGGATACTATAAAAAAGCTATAACATTGACCAAAAAGCTTTATAACAAAACAAAAGACCCGGAGCTTTTGGGAAAAATAGCAATGTACAGGTTTGAAGACGCCGAAGACAAAAGAAAGGTCCTTGACACTGTTATAGCCAATTTTGAGCTTGCACTAAGCAGCGGGATAAACAACGACAGTTTCCAAAACTATTACGGCTATATCCTGATAGACTTTGATATCGATATCGAAAAGGGTATTTCCCTTGTTAAACAGGCATTGAAAACATCACCCAACAATATTGCGTACCAGGATTCCCTTGCCTGGGGATATTACAAGCTCGGCAAATGTGACGAAGCTTTTGAGATCATGTCAATGATAGTTAAAACCATAGGGCTTAAAGATGACGAGATCAGGCTCCATTGGGAAAAGATCAATGAATGTAAAAACAAATAATTTATAAAAGAGGAATATATGATATTAGATGAGATAATTAAAAAAACAAAAGAAGATCTTGAAATTAGAAAAAAAGAATACAGTATCGACTGGCTTGGAAGAAGCCTGGCGTACAATCCTTATCCTCCGAGGGATGTAAAAGAGTATTTAAGAAGCACAAAAGATGAACCCGTAAGGATAATTGCAGAGGTAAAGAAAGCAAGCCCGAGCAAAGGGATAATAAGGGAAGACTTCGATCCTTTAAAAATTGCACAAGTTTATTCGCAAAACGGTGCAAACGCCATATCTGTACTTACGGAGCCCCATTTTTTCAAAGGTGATCTGGAATACTTGACCGGGATCAGAAGATATGTGGGAACGCCTCTTCTTAGAAAAGATTTTATCATCGATAAATACCAGATCGTAGAGGCACTTGTTTACGGGGCGGATTTTATTCTGCTTATTGCAAAAGCACTTTCAAAAAACGAATTAAAAGAGCTGTATGAATATGCCCTTCATCTTGGTCTTGAGGTTTTAGTGGAGATCCATGATAAAGAGGATTTAAGAAAAGCCATCTCATGCGGAGCTAATATCATAGGTATAAACCATAGAAACCTTGAGACATTCGAGATGGATATGGAGCTTTGCGATAAACTTATCCCCCTTATCCCAAACGGAAAGATAATCGTTGCGGAAAGCGGGGTAAGTGACTGCGAGACTATCAACAGGCTTCACTCTATAGGTGCCGATGCTTTCCTTATAGGGGAGCATTTTATGAGACAGGATGATATAGCAGCAGAAGTTCAAAAGCTTAAAAACTGTGTTAAGTAAGGTAAAATAAAACTATATGCCCGATTTAAAAGAAGAGATAAAGAACCTGTTTTGCAAAGAGATCGACAGGATAGAGAACGATACCGTTTTTTTATCCAAAGATATGCTGGAGTTTAAACTAAACGGTATCATAGAAAACGTGCTTGACCGTATAAATTTCAATAAAACAGTTGATATGCCTTACCGCCAGACAAGCAATGAAAATATCTATGACGATGATTTTAATATTGAAGCGGATACATACAGCGAATATGATTTCAACGAATACCGGTTTGCAAAAAACAATATTGTTTCAAAGTCTCAACCGGAAGCCAGAAAATTCACGATACCCGCTAATTTCAGCTTAAGTGAGGATATGATCTATTTTGCCAAGGCGAAAACAATGCCTGAAAATGAGATAACCCTTTCTTTTGACAAGTTCAAAGCCCATTACGAATCCACAAAAGCGCAGTTTGCGGACTGGGAAGCAGTATGGAAAAAATGGGTGCTGAATCATAACGAGTTCAGGAACCACCTTCCTAGAAAAGCGATGAACCCTGAGTATCTCCTTACCGGGAAGCATAGGGATATAGCAAAAAAATATATCAACCCAAATGATATCGAAGAAATCTTTGAGTCTTTCAAAAGCTATTATATAGCAAAAGGTATAATGGCAGCGGACTGGAACAGCGAGTGGGAAAACTGGTGTAAAAAAAGCAAACAGTTTGAGAAAAACAACCAAAAAACCAAAGCTTCCCAGGAGAAGCAGGATTATAAATGGAATTTCAAAAAAGCCAAAGAGGTCAGCGACAAGATAAAAGAGTGGCTTGAGTTCGAAAAAGGTATTGACTGGCTGGAGGATTTTTACCTGCAGGATATACCCATACCAGGGATTGGCTGGCAGGAAGTGCAGCATCCTGATTTTAATAAAGAAGAGATACTTTTATATAAGATAGATTCCCCGAACGGGAAGTTTATGCTTCAGCATAAAAGTGAAGATATAATTGATGCGGAGGTATTGGAAAATGACTAAAACACAGATAAAATTTTATAATATGATCATAAAACAGATCGTTGATTATGAAGAGATATTCCATAAAGAGTTTATAAAATCAAGAATAGAAAAGATACCCGATGAAAAACTCAAATACCTCCTTGAGGATATAAATACAGATAAAGACAAGATCATCAAAAAAAGGGGATATATAACCTATGCAAAGTTCGCATATTATGCGGACAAGATGCTGGACGGTATGGTAGAATCCAAGATGCTTCCCAAAATATCAAAAGTTGATGAAATTTATAAAAAAAGGGAACTTCTTTTAAAAACCATAGAGGATAAAACTTCAGGCATATCCCAAAAGAACAAACTTATAGAAGACCTTCAAAATAAAAAAATAATGTTCAAAGAGGGAGATAAAAATATTTTGGACGAGATAGATTATTTTATTATAGAAAAATTCGGATTTTATAACTTTTTTGACGAAAACAGGAACTATCATATAAAAGAAGAGATCGAAAAATACTACAAAGATTACTTTATTGAAAAAACTTTGCAAAAAAAAGGTAAAGAAAGCAATTTACTTAGTAAAGTTTAAATAAACTATTGCTAAAATCTCATTCTTAAAAAAGCCGGTATGATGAAATTGGTAGACATGAGGGATTCAAAATCCCTTGGCAGCAATGCCGTGGCGGTTCGAGTCCGCCTATCGGTACCACTACATAACCCTAAAAGGTTAGACCTTATGAAAATAACAAATATTCTTCTAATACTATTTACTTCATTTATGTTATCAGGCTGCATGACTGCTGTTTTGTTTACAGGTACAGTTGTAGGTGTAGGATATGTCGCAAATGATGTAAATGAAAATTATGACGGGGATATAGGGGAATATATCGAAGATAAATACGATAATTTATCCGACTAAATAAATATTGGATCTAGAAACTAAATTATTGACAATTTAAGTTTGAAAATAACTATTTTATTATACAATTTTGATAATAAAAGGAGTTATTATGTATTATAAAAAAATAGCTAATCTTGCCCTGGCCGGGGCTGCAGCATTTACTTTTAGCGGTTGCCTTAATTTGTCAACCAGTTTTAAAAATGTTGTAAATCCTCCGGCACCTGAACCTTCGACTACCAGAAATGATTCACCGTTAATGGATATTGATCCTGACCAAAATTATCATAATGATGTTTCAGGGGGAACGCCACAGCTTGACCATCATCTAAGCACCGAAGATAAAATGAGTCCTCTGCAAAAATTCAACTACAATGCTTTGAAAAAGAAAAAAGAAAAAAATGATGATCTGATAGAAAATGCAAGAAGGAACAGGATGGATGCGGATATGAAAATCCTTGATATCCTAAGAGGTATAAATGATTCTACAGGTAAGACCCCCTTATCAGGCGGTATGAAGATGACAGATACGTATTCTGATCCTGAACAGGCTATTAAGCATGAAAGATGGAGAAAAGAGAATGCTGAAATAGAAATTGAGGGATTAAAAAAACTGAATAATGACATTGACGGGGAAATGGACAAGATAGTTGACGAAGTTGAGAAAGCCTGCTTCCCTGAAGATACTTTGATCGTAATGGCAGACGGAACAAAGAAAAGTATCGGTGAGGTCAAAGTAGGGGAATCGGTGATGATCTATGATATAGGAAATGACCTCATAAGCAGTTCTACTATAAACAAAAAATTTATTACACCGAATAACCATCTTTATATTCTAAACGGTTCTATAAAAGCAACGGCTTATGAAAGGTTCTTGACCCTAAAAGGGTGGAAAAAGATCAGGGAGCTTACTTCTTCAGATAAGGTTTTTGACGGCAACAGCTATGTAGCGGTAAAAAGCTTAACAAAAATAGAAAAAAAGATTGATGTATATAATCTTAATATAAACTCCACCCATAACTTTTTCGTGGCAAGAAAAAATAAAAACGAACTTTTTCTGATACATAATACCAGCGGCGGCGGAAGCGGCGGGAGCGGCGGGAGCGGCGGAAGTGACGGAGGTGGAAAATGAGAATCATGAAATATACAGTATTTGCTTTATCTGTAATGGTTTTTACCGGATGCAGCAATAGTCTTGTTTCAAGTATACAGCAGGACTTTTACAATCAATATGCAGATATGAAATATAAAGATAAAGATTATACAGGTGCATATGACAGTTACAAAGAGTCTGCTTTAAAAGGTAATGCCTATGCATATTATAAATTATATGTTATGAATATAAAAGGGCAGGGCGTGGCAAAAGATGATAATCTTGCTTCTCAAATGCTTGAAAAATCGGCTGAGCTTAAATATCCTGCGGCTCAGGTTATCTTGGCCAACCGGCTTATATATACTACTAAAAACCGTGATATTAAAAGAGGGATAATACTGCTAAAAGAAGCTGCTTCACAGGAATATGCAAGTGCATATAACGACCTTTATACGATTTACTGGTACGGTATAGGTGTTGAAAAGAATATATCGGAAGCTGGTAAATACTACAGGCTGGCAAGAGCTAACGGTATTAATATTAAAGTTGATTCCAATGAAGCCCAAATTGGTTATTCTTCGGATAACAAAGCTTTGACGAAACAGATCCAGCAAGCGTTGAGAGATTTGAACTTTTACAAAGGAAAAGTTGACGGTGAAACGGGACCTCTTACAAGAAACGCGATAAAAAACTTCCAAAGATTTTACGGTTATTCTATAAATACCGAAATCTCCCAAAAGCTTTTAAAACAGCTTAAAAATCAACTGAACTAAAAATATGCACCATATTATTAAATTATAATATGGTGTACTTTCCCAAATATCTGATTTTAACACTAAATAATATATAATAATTTCTAATTAATACTTTAGGGTGATAAAATGTCAAATGAATTTAATGCTTACTTTAACAGGCAGATACAATTATGGGGTGAAGAGAAGCAAAATGCTTTACAAAAGAAAAAAATAGTTATTATAGGTTCCGGCGGTCTTGGCTGCAGTCTGGGTATTGCGCTTGGAGCTTCAGGGATAGGGCAGATCGATATTGTTGATTTTGATACTGTGGGTGTACATAATATCCACAGGCAGATCGCATTTAAAGTTGGCGATGAAGAACGGCCCAAAGCAGAGGTTTTGAAAGAGATTATCCTAGACAGGTGCCCTTATATAAAAGTGGACAGTTATAATATAGGTTTTGAAGAGTTTTCAAATATATATGAAGGTCAGAACTGTTCTTATGACCTGATCATAGATGCAACGGATAATCTCCCTGTCCGTGCAATGATCGATCAGTTTTCAAAAAAACATAATATCCCCTGGCTTTACGGCTCCGTGGAATCATTTCACGGACAGGTTTGTTTTTTTGAGAATTCAAGTTTTCAAAGCGTATTTAACGTAAGCGATCATAAACCTGAGGGTATCGCTGCACCTATAGTTATGCAGATCGCTTCACTGCAGGCAAATATAGCCCTAAGATATTTAGCAGGGCTAAATATCAAAAAAGATCTCCTTTATTACTGTATGTTTGATCAAGACGGCGAATATACAGTACAAAAATTCAAACTCCCTTTTTAATAACTTTTTTCTTAATTTAATAAAAATGAAACTCTAAAGTAACTCTCTTTCTGTTACAATTGAAATGATAAAACTAATAGAAGGAGTTTGATATGTTAAATATACAAGTTGATAATGGTCAGTTACAAAGTCTGAACGGTGAGAAAGTCATCAGTGTAAAATCTGGGGACAAAATACAGGTTTCGGTTGGAGAAGATAGTACATATCAGGTTCTAATAGCGGAAAATCAGGTAGATGTTATTTTACAGGTAAAGAACAGTGACGGTTCAACTTTTGATGTTGTTCTAGAAGGGCTGGCTTCGTTATATGAGGCTGGTGACGTTATAACTCAACTTCTTTTGGATATAAACGGTGAGGAGATGGTTGTCTCCAATATAGGTGATCTTTTAGGAGCATTGGAAGCAACTGCAGCAGGTGGTGTGATCGGTCAAAACAGATCATTTGCGGATGATAATCCCAATATCGATCCAAGTAGAAGCGCAGCTGATGACAGCGACCAGTTAAGATCGGACATCACTCCAGATCTGCTTGGTGCAGATACTGAAGCAAACGAAAGACCTTCCGTATCAAATGTGTTTTTGGTACAAAATGAGATTTTAGGTGTTGAAGCAGCAGGTGATCTTAATATAATTACGGGACAGCTTACTGCAACTGACCCAAATGTAGGTGATACACATACATTCAGTATTGTTGCGGGAAGTTTAAGTGTAACCGATACAAACGGGGTGATCAGTATTGTTGAAGATTCAATTACCGCTGTAGTTAATGAAGACGGTACCTATACGATCAGCGGTGACTTTAACGATCTTTCAGACGGTGAGATCGCAACGGTTACTTTTAACTACGTTGCAATCGATCAAGGTGGGTTGACAAGTATTCCCGCAACGGTTTCATTACAGATAACAGGTACCAATGATATCCCTGTTGTTGAGGATATTAACTTAACCGGAGAAGGAACAGGGATTATTATCCAAGTTAATGGTGTGGATGTAACAGCTGGTACTCCTGATTCTGGAGATAGTTATTATTATGACGCGAGAGCTTGGAGTGGTGAAACTTATGGTGCTACAGGATATGCATTAAATATTAATAGTCCAGCAACTAATGCCGAGGTAATATTCCCTAATGATGTTGAGTCATTTAGTTTTATAGCAGGAGCAGTAAATGGTTCTGATACAAATATTCGGGTAAATTATTCCGATGGATCTTCGGAAGTAATAAATATAGCAGATACGGGTTCTTCTAGTTATGCTGGTATTCATACTGAACTTATTAATGTAGAAGCACCTGATGGTAAAATGATTTCCGGTTTTACAATTTTACCTACGGGAGACTGGTGGATATTAGAAGATTTAACTTTAGTAAATGGAGATATTGTTATTCATGAAGATTTCGAAACATTGGCGGCAGGTACATCGACAATTCTTTTCGAAACTTACGATAGTGAAGATGTACTTGGTGTGGACGATACACAGGATGAAGATACAAACTTCTTTACAGGTCTGTTAAGCGTTGCCGATGATGATGTGATGAACGAAGGGCTTCATACTTTCCATGTGGTACAGGATGGGGAGAATAACAATATAGTAACAGTAGCAGGAACTACAGTAGTAACTGCCGATGATATTGATGTAGATATTATTCAGAATGAAGACGGGACTTGGAGTTATACTATTGACGGTGATTTCTCTGCCTTGGCAGCAGGGGAAACGGCAACGGTTTCTTTCCAATATTATGCAGATGATACAAGAGGTTTCGACGGAACTGACGGTATAAACGAAAGCTCTATATCTGAACCAAAAACAATAACGGTAACGATTACGGGTACAAACGACCAGCCTATAGTAGAAAACGTGATCTTAGGTGTGGATGAGATCATCTATGAAAACAGTGACCAGGATGCAGAAGATACAAATGCAGACGGAATATTAAGAAATGACGAAGGAAGCATGACTGTTTCGGGTCAGTTAACCGCAACTGACGAAGATGTAAACGATACACATACTTTTGCGCAGGTTGAAGACACCGTTCAAAGCGATAATGAGCTTATCAGTGTAGAAGACTTAAGTGTTGTGGTAAATCCTGACGGTTCATACTCAATGACAGGAGACTTTACTGCTTTAGCTGCGGGTGAAACAGCAACAGTAACTTTCCAATATACTGCTACAGACAGCTCTAGCGGGAGTGAAGAGAACAATACCTCTGAGCCAAAAACAGTATCTATAACTATAACTGGTACAAATGATCAGCCTGTGGTTGAAGCTATCAATGCAAATGAAACAGGAGTTCCGACAGAAGTTGAATATATCAATGAAACAGATATGAGAATACCTGCATCGGATACTTCTGGAACAATTATATCAACTATTGAAATATCGGAAAGTGCAACTATAGAAGATTTAAACGTTCAAGTTGATCTAACACATTCATGGGACAGTGATTTAAGAATAAGCCTTATAGCTCCTGACGGGACTGTTATAATGTTGTCAAATCGACATGGCGGATCTTCTAATGATTATGACAATACGGTTTTTGATGATGAAGCAACAACCCCTATAAGTTCTGCTAGTGCACCTTTTAGCGGAGTGTTTATTCCTGACGGGGATCTGACTTCGTTAGAAGGTATGGATATGGAAGGTACTTGGACCTTAATGATAGATGATGTTGCTTGGGCTGATACGGGAACTCTTAATTACTGGGCATTAAATATTACTACAGATGGTGGAAGTGTGGTTTATGAAACTCACGATTCTACAGATATAATAGGCTTGGATGATACTCAGGAAGATGTTCTAACATCATTTAACTCTACTTTGGCAACAGCTACGGATGATGATGTAAACGATACACATACATACCATAAACTCGGTACCGAAACTATAGATAATCAACTTGTTACGGATTTCAACGTAGTAGTGAATGAGGACGGTACTTATTCTGTTTCTGGTAATTTCAATCCTTTGGCTGCAGGGGAAACTGCAACCGTTACATTCTATTATTATGCCGATGATGGAAGAGGTTTTGACGGAACAGACGGTATAAATGAAAGTTCGATCTCTGAGCCTAAAGCCGTAACATTGACTATTACAGGTACAAATGATCAGCCGATAGTGCAAAATATCGTAATGGGATTGGATGAAACTATTTACGAAACACATGATGAGAACCCATGGGATGACTGGACACACGTATTCCCGTTCTATAATCCTGATATGGACGGTGGAATAGGTCTAAATGATGAATATAAAAACTGGATAAACGGTACTTTAACTGCATCTGACGAGGATGTGAACGATACTCATACCTTTGCTTTGGCGGATATGATGCCCGTACAGGCTCCAAATACCCAGATAATACATAACGTAAATTACGACACTAACGGTTACCTATGGGGAGGAAGAGGTGTTGTTGACGTTGCGTTTACATCATCGGCTATCGATGCAAGCGATGTAAGCATAGATGCGATCCTTCTTTCAAGCGACAACGGTACAGACAATGATACAGAGTTCTATTTGGTGGGTGATTTTAATGCACTTGCGGCAGGTGAAACTGCAACAGTTACATTCAAATATTATGCAACAGACAGTTCTGATTTCCAAACTCCCGGAGAATCAAATACTTCTGAATATAAAACAGTATCTATAACCGTAACAGGTACAAATGACCAGCCTGTAGTTGATAATGTTGTTATGGGATTGGGAGATGATGTTATCTATGAAACTCACGATGAGAACCCATGGGATGACTTTACGCAAACATGGCCGTATTTTAACTGGGATGATGATGCATATATCGGATTAAATGATGAATATAATAACTTTATAACAGGTACATTAACAGCATCTGATGATGATGTGAACGACACACATACCTTTGCTTTGGCGGATATGACACCTTCTCAAAATCCAAATACGCAGATAATAGAAAATGTAAATTATGATACAAACGGTTATCTATGGGGTGGAAACGGTACTGTTGATGTGGCATTTACCTCTTCGGCTATAAATGCGGAAGATGTTAAAATCGAAGGAATATTCCTGGCGTCAGATAACGGAAGTGATAATGATACAAACTTTGCGTTAATAGGTAACTTTGATGCACTTGCGGCAGGTGAGACTGCTACTGTAACATTCAAATATTATGCAACAGACAGTTCTGTATCTCAAACTCCGGGAGAAACAAACACATCAGAACCGAAATTTGTATCTATTACGGTAACGGGTACGAATGACCAGCCTGTTGTAGATAATGTTGTTATGGGTGTTGATGATATTATTTACGAGACAAGAGATAACAAATGGTACGATAACGGTGTTGATGATACACGGGATGATGCAACAACTGCAGTGTTCGGTAAACTTACGGCAATGGATGATGATCTAAACGATACTCATGTATTTAATGTAAGGGACTATACTGCAAGTGATTATTATGGACATGGTAACGGCGGTCCCGGGCAGCACGGGGATCAGGGGGATATCAGATTTGATAATGTCGAGTTCTTCCAAAAAGGTCCTCATCATGGTAGTGAACAGGTTAAAATGATGATAGATTCCACTGATGTACAGGTGGGAGAAATTGATGTAACAAAACTTGTTTTATTCAATAATGATGCAGCTGACAGTGAAGTTGATTTTAAACTGGAAGGTAACTTTAATGCACTTGGTGTAGGTGAAACAGCAACGGTTACTTTTGAGTATGTTGCAAACGATAAAACAGGATACGGACAAAGCGGAGATGCAAACAATGAGCCTTCACTTTCTGAAGCAAAACTGGTAACAATAACCATAACAGGTACAAATGACCAGCCGGTAGTAACTGCGAACAAGGTTTATACTGTTTCTGAAGCAGATGGAGACCTGATACCTTCTGTTGAAGAGGAAGTTACTGTTATCAGGGAAGCATTTGAAGTTCAAGATGATGATGTAAACGATACTCATACTTTCAGTATAGAATCTATATACAATATGGGTGAAGTTGATACTGCCAACGGATATGAGCTGTTCGGCCCTGTTACTTATATTGATGCATTTGGAAACATTTCAGCGGTATTTGTACAGGTTAAATTACCTGCGGATGTAAACGCAAACGATATCTCTATTGATTCAATTAGAGTTATAGGTGGTGAATTTGAGATTATCGGTTCATTTGATGCCTTATCGGGAGAGATCAACGGCAGTGCTGCAGATGTTCTTGATATTAAATTAAAATATTTTGCAGAAGATCAAAATGGACTGGACGGTAACGACGGAATAAATGAAAGCTCCAGATCAGAAACACATTGGATGAATATTAAAGTTGAAGGTACTAATGATGTAGCAAGCCTGGGCGGAGACAACACCGGAAATATCCATGAAGATGATACCTGGACTATAGACGGGCAGCTTACGGTTACAGACCTGGATGCAGGTGAAGAAGCATACCAGTCAACAGTAACTTACGACAGCGTAAACTCAACTAATGCAACGGCGCTTGGTGTTCTTATAATGGATCCTGCAACAAGCAAATGGAGTTACTACCTGGATCATGCAAATAATGCTGCTGCAATACAGGCATTGGGTGATGAGCAGATTGTTGAGAAATTCATAGTTAAATCTATTGACGGTACGGAACAAACAGTAACCATTACGATTCAGGGTGAAAATGATGCTCCTATTATTACGACAGTTACTGGTGACGATACGACTATCACTGAAAATAATGTTATTGACGGTATTGTAACTGAATCAACAGTTCTTGCGGATGTTGATGCAACAGATGCGGAAGGTACAACCTTAACCTATACAATCACAAGCGGTAACAGTGAAGGTTACTTTGAGATTAACAGCGACGGTCAGATCACTTTAACAACATTGGGTGAAACCGAGATTGCTGCAAGTCATGTTAACGATAGAATATTTGATCTTGGTATTACCGTATCAGATGGAAGTTTGGAAGATACTACTACAGTTACTATAACGGTAGATGACAACTTTGTAAATATCCCGTCTGTTGACCTGCCTGCATCTATGGACAGCGGAGTTTCAGACAGTGATGATATAACAAATGTAACACTTCCTACATGGCAGCTTACAAATATTGCTGCTGATGCTTTAAATGTGATAATCATTGATGAAAATTCAGTTATCCAGGCTCAGGCGGCAAGATCTTCCGTTGACGGTATGTGGGTTATCAGCAATGCAGGTGACGGTGAGCTTACTTACAACGGCGTAAACTGGTTCTTTACTCCTGACAATGCACTGTCTGACGGTGATTACAGTTATAATGTTATTGTTGTTGATGATGCAGGAAATGAAGCTTCAAAAGCGTTTAATATTACAATCGATACTACGCCTCCGGTGATCGATTCAGATGATATAGCGGCAGATATCAATGAAACATTAAGCAGTATCAACCTTGGGGAGTTGGCTGCAAATGATCTGAATGGACCTGTTACATTTACTGTAAGCGGTACAGGATTCAGTATTGATGCAAACAATAATCTTATCTTCGATGGAGAGCTTGATTATGAAAGCAGCAGTTCTCAAACTGCTACGATCACGGCAACCGATCTTGCAGGAAACTCTATAAGTCAGGATGTTACGGTTCAGGTAAATAATGTTACGGGAATTGTTTCTCTTCTTGCCGGCGGAGTTGCACTGCAAACCTTCAACTGCTGCAATAACGAGGGATGGACAGGTCACGGACATGAAGATCATGATCCTCATGGTGTTCTTGGCTGGTTTGAAGATGATTCAGATACCAGATACCAGACATTTGATCTTGATGCAAATGCGGGAGAAGATGTAACGATAAACTTTAATTTAAGCGTATACGGTGAGAGCGAAAGAGTAGGTGATATGTGGAGTGGATACCATTATATAGGTAGCGGATGGGAAGGTAATGATACCTTTACAGTAACCGTTACCGACAGCAACGGTGATACTATCACTACCGAAAACTACTCTCCTGACGGAAACGTTACAAATATGGCCGTATCATTTGATATAACTGTGCCTGATGACGGTGAATTTACTGTTAAATTCCAGTCAAGCAATACCGAAGATAGTGGGGCTCAGGTTGAATCTTGGAGCGTGGATAACTTTGAGATCGTTGGAGCTGATCACCAGGTGCTTACTTTTGACAGCAGTTCTGAAGGTGAGATCGATATGGCTGCGTTGCTTGATCAAGGAAATGACTTTGAAGATGAAGGTGGAAACAGTGTTACAACTCCTGATTCGGTTGATGAAATTGATCTTACAAGCGGTGATCATATCTTGTCTAACTTGTCTGTTGAAGACTTTATAGCAATGACGGATGATGATAATACCTTAAGAATAGAAGGTGACAGCGGTGATGAGATCAAACTTGATATGACCCAATGGCAAGTTGCTTCCAATGATGCAATTGACGCAGGCAATCCTGATGCGGGAATCGATATAGATAACGACGGTTATGTTACTTATACCAATATAGATGGTGTAGGCGGACTTGCCGAAGGATCATTACAGCTTCTAATTGATGAAGATATTGATGTAAATATATAGAGTTTATCTCTAAATATAAAAGGCTCCATGTTTTTATGGGGCCTTTTTTAATAAGAAGGAGAAAAAATGTACCATAATAAAGAATATTTACTAGAGTTATCTGAAAAGATCAATGAAAATATTGATTTTGATCGTTTGATTAATGTTACATTTAATGTTGATACGGAAGATGTAAAGTTCTATACTTTCAGTAAAGACCTTGATTATTTTAATAAATATTCAAATGAAACTAAAATAAATCAATATACTGCCAATAAAAATAAAAAACTTCTTCATGATTACGAAAGAAAAGTGATCGATTTTTTAGGATATAAGCCTGATTTTAGTGAAATTTTAGTTGATGTAATTATGGGTGATGTTATATATTTTACTACAGGAATGGCATCCCGAAAAGAGTTTGAAAAGTTCTATAAAACATTATTAAAAAAATTCAATATTGAAGAAAAAGAGTTTTTCGAAGTTTTAAGCCGTTTAAACAACAGAAAAATAATTGATTTTGAAACAGCTTTTAAATATAAAACCATATCTGTCTCAAAAGTGCCTTTAAATGAGGGATATTTTAAAGTTTATTCTGAACCTTTCAAATACGGTAACAGTTTTTCTTTTAACGAAAAAACGATTAAATTCCTTGAAAAACTGTTGTCATGTTCCCCCTTGAATGAAAACTGTTTAAAAAGCTGTATTACTATTTATGAATTTGGAACGGGACGTATGCAGATCTCTACACAGGATGAAGAATTAAAAAGAAAATTGTTTAAAGCAGCCGACTTGAACAGTAAATTCAAGTTTATTAAAAAGTGATTCGTCACCCTTTGATCGAATATCCGATACCGGGTGTGTTTTTTATTATATTATATCCTATTTTATCCCGTAACCTTTTCAATAAAGACTTAAATGCAGATTCTGACACATACTCTTCTCCCCATATATAAAGTTCTATCTCCTCTTTTGGGAGGATTTTCCCTTCGCTGGAGATTAAAAGTTCTAAAAACCTTGATTCATTTTTTGTTAAAGGAATATTTTGATCATCTTTTGTAAGGGTTTTGTCCAGATAGTTATATTTATGGTTTTTGTTAAGTTCAACACTTATATTTCCATGGTGCATTATGAGTTTTGCAGCCTTGTTCAAAGAATAGATAAAACTGTCGGAGGTCAAAGGTTTTACCAGGAAATCGATAGGTTGTAATCTTATAGCGTCAAAGATTACTTTTTCCTCTTTATTTGATGTTGTGATAATAATTGGTATTAAATGGTTATATTCCCTGATTTCATGTAGTATCGGTAGTATATTTTCATTGCTTTTTGTGAAAACTTCGCTTATTATCATATCGGGGTGTTTTTCGTTGTATATTTTTATAACATCATTTATATTGTTTGTATAATGTATATCTTTAAACAATATATTTAATGTATTTTTTACTGTTTGGGGTACATTGTTCTTATCATCTATATATAACACCCTCACGACTTTTAAAATCTCTTTTAACGTACCTGTCATCATAGTTTCCTTTTATCGATTATTTCAATCTGATTACAAAATAGTAAAAAATATTTTAATAATTTATTAAATTATAGATATTTTATAATAATTTTAAGAAATTATATCATAACTTTAATATTATTTTTGTATACTATAAAAAATCTAAATTAAAAGGGTTTATTATGAATAAATTAAGATTATCTAAAGTTTTAGCGGCGATGTTGCTTTCTTCATCATGCATGTTAAATGCTACAACATTAAATGAAGCAGTTGAAAGCTTATTAAAAGTTAACCCGGAGCTTGAATCTATCAAAAGAAACAATGAAGCTTTCAAAACTTATATAGATGAAGCTAACGGTAATTATAAACCGGTAATTGATCTTGAAGTTACGGCAAGTGTTCAAGACGGTCATTCAAGACTGGATAAGACAGGAGGCTGGACTGAAGAATCTCAAGAAGGGGTTGACGGGCAATTAAATTTAGATCAATTGATTTACGACGGGGGACTGACACCCGCAGTAGTCGAAGAAACGAAATACAGATATGAAAACAATATGCTTACAAATGCTGCAAGACTTGACGTAGTCGTACTTGACGGGGTTAATTCATATTTAGATTTGGTAAAATACGATAAAAGATTAAAATTATCGGAAGAAAATGTAAAAACTCACGAAGCTTACCTTGTAACGGCAAAAGAGTCTGAAAAAATAGCCGGTGACGCGTTGGATACCTATGAAGTATTGTCAAAACTTCATTTAGCTAAGAAAAACTACATTGAAGAGCTGGATAACGAGCAGATAGCTAAAAACAGCTTTAAAAGACTTGTAGGTAAAGAGATCACCGATTCTGTTTGTAAACCTGAACTTGATGAGGCTGTTATCCCTGATGCAATGGATAAATTTGTAAACAGTGTTTTAACGAAAAACAATACCGTACTTGCTCAAATGGCAAAGATCCAGGAGCAAAGAGCGATTATTAACCAGGAAGAATCAAAATTCCTGCCTACTTTAAAATTCAACTTGAACGGTACTTGGGATAACGATTATATTACATCAAATACAAGAAAAGAGATCTACTCTGCAAGTATTATTATGAATTACAACTTTTATTCAGGTGGACAGGATGAAACTTCTAATTTAAGAGAAAAATTATTCTTGAAAGAATCTAAAAAGATCCTTGACAGCAAAAGCGACTTAGTTGTTGATGAAGCAAAATCTGCATTTAATACTTATAAAATCACAAAAGATAAAATTGAAGAGTTAAGAGGGTATGTTTCTGCAAATGAAGAATTATTAAAAATCTATAAAGATCAATTTGAAGCAGGTAACAGAACATTTGTGGATGTTCTTGATGTAGAATCAGACCTGTATGACGGAAGAGTTCAACTTATAGATGAAGAGATGAAACTATTGACAACTTACTACAGCATGCTTTCTTTGACATCCAACTTGCAAGATGTGATAATGTCTCAGCCTAATACTCCTTGTGTAGCTGAAGAAACTACTGTAGAAGAAGCTCCTGCAAAAACAGATGAAGTGGAAGAGTTAGAAAAACAATTACAATGAATAAAAATTAAGGATTTATATCTTGGATGATCAAGAAAATGAGAATTTGTTGGATGATGATTTTAGAAAGATATTAGATTCCAGAGAGGTAGATACTTTACTGGAATCTCTCCTTTTCCTCTCAAAATACTACGAAAGACCTGCCTCAAAAGAATCGTTAACGGCAGGTCTTCCTATCCATAATACCATAATGACCCCGTCTATGTTTACCATAGCAGCTAAAAAAATAGGCCTTATTACGAAACCTGTTAAAAGGGAACTTTCAAAACTTGATAATTTAACCCTGCCTGTAGTGATGCTGCTGGATGAAAACCGGTCATGTATTATTCTGGAAGTAGACCAAAAAGAGGGGAAAGCGCTAGTTGTTTTCCCTGATGTTAATTTTGGGGAGGTCTGGATAAGTTTTTCCGAGTTGTCGCAAAAAAGCAAGAACAGTTCAAGTGATGCAAAAAATATCATTCTGATCAAGCCTGCATATAATTTTGAAAAAAGGGTTGACAGGGATATTATAGTTGAAGAGCCTAAAAGATGGTTCTGGAATATAATGAAAAAAAATAAAGGTATCTATTCGCTAGTTCTTGTAGCTGCCGTTTTTATCAATATTTTCGTTATATTCATACCGTTGTTTACCATGAACGTGTATGACCGTGTTCTTCCCAATAAAGCGGTTGAGACTTTGACCGTATTGGTAGTAGGGATCGTAATGATCGTTATTTTCGATCTAATTTTGAAATTGATACGTTCATATTTCCTTGAACAGGCT
The DNA here is from genome assembly GCA_963677515.1 of Arcobacteraceae bacterium. Lineage (GTDB taxonomy): Bacteria > Campylobacterota > Campylobacteria > Campylobacterales > Arcobacteraceae > JAIOSF01. Next base: position 681,660 of record OY781963.1, read on the forward strand.
TCAACCAGGGCCGACGTAAGGATGTCGAGTATTATATTTGACCAGCTTTTGAACATAAAACTGGATGCAAAGCCTGCTTCTACAGGTTTATTCGTAAGCAGGCTGCAGTCTTTTGAGGCAGTCAGGGAGTTCTTTACATCAGCTACCGTCGCAACCCTTGTGGATATCCCTTTTATCTTTCTTTTTATAGCTATAATATTTTATATAGGGGGAAATTTAGGGTATGTTTCATTGGTAACTATGATCATAGCCTTTGCATTCGCCCTTTTTATGCAAAAGCCCATAAAGGAAACTATCCTAAAATCCACGAAAGAGGACCAGATAAAGCAGACGACCCTTACTGAAGCGGTTGCAGGTTTGGAGATAATCAAAAGCGTAAGGGCCCAGAACAGGATGAGAACCCACTGGGAAAGATCATTGAGCCAGACGGCGTACTACGGGAACAAATCTATCCATTTATCCCAGATAGTTACTTATTTTACCGGTTTCATATCCCAGATCTCAAGTATAGCTATAGTTGGTTTCGGGGTTATGCTGGCAAGTGAAGGGGAGCTTACCATGGGAGGTATTATCGCTGCAATGATGTTAAACAGCCGTGTTATCGCACCTGTTTCCCAGATAGTTGCGATGATAATAAGAATAGACAGAACCATGCTTTCTTTGAATAATATCGACGAGATAATGAATATGCCTGTTGAAAGGCATGACCTGAAACATTACCTAAGCAGGCCCGACCTTGACGGTGATATAGTTTTTAAAGATGTATATTTCAACTATAAAGACAGAAATTTCGATATTTTAAAGAATATCAATATCACTATAAAAAAAGGGGAGAAAGTAGGTATCATAGGTAGAGTTGGATCCGGGAAATCAACCATAGCAAAGATCATTCTGAACCTGTATGAACCAAGAAGCGGTTCTGTTCTGGTGGACAATACCGATATCAGGCAGATAGACCCTATTGATTTAAGGCATGCCATAGGGTATGTGCCTCAGGAGCCTTTTTTATTCATGGGTACCATAAGGGACAATATAACTGTAGGCGACTCTTACGCTACGGATGAAGAGATACTTGAAGCCTCCAGGATCGCAGGCGTTCATGAAATACTTGGAAAACACGAAGCAGGGTATGACCTGATCGTAGGAGAGAGGGGGGAAGGGCTTTCAGGGGGAGAAAGACAGTCTGTTACCCTGGCCAGGGCAATCTTGTCCAAGCCTAAAATACTTATTCTTGACGAGCCGACAAACTCTATCGACGAGCTTTCGGAACAAAGATTTAAGAATAACCTGAAAAATATTATTGAGGACAAGACGGTGATAATTATTACCCATAAACCTTCTATTCTAAGCCTTGTTGACAGGATCATAGTATTGGAAGAGGGGAGAATCGTAGCAGACGGGCCGAAGAATGACGTTATTGCAAAATTCGGGGGTCCTAAAAATACAAAGGTAAAGGTGAAAAATGCTTAGAGAATTATTTACTTTTATAGGCGTTGCCGTTTTTGTATTGTTTTTCCAACTTATTAATTATTTTATATCGTCACACAGCGGAATAAACAATTTACTTTATATTGAACTGTCAGATTTTGGCAAGTTCAATATAGGCTATGTGATATTATCTGTCTACCTTGCGGTATTTTTAATCAAATGGCTTATTATCCGTCCTCTTATCTGGTTCTTTTCATTGTTTAAGTCACATGAGGATATTGACTTCGTAAACACTTTGTATGCCCAGTCAAATGCTAAAATAAGAGCCTATACTCTTGTTTTGTTTCTTGTTATAACGGTTTTCTTTTCAGGATCCATATTCTGGGCATATTGGGCCGAGATAGACGAGCTTGCAAGGGGAGAGGGTAAAGTTATCCCTTCAGCCAAGATCCAGACCGTTCAATCACTGGACGGGGGTATAATATCGGAGATCCTGGTTAAAGAGGGAAATTTTATTAAAAGAGACCAGCCTTTAATGAAAATAGATACCACGAGGTTTAAAGCATCTTTGGATGAGAACAAGAATGCCCTTGAGGATCTTTTGGCATCGGAGGTAAGGTTAAAGGCTGAATTGGACATTGACCTTAACAAACCTATGCCGAAGCTTGATTTCAAGGATAAAAAACTGGCTAATTATCCCGATATAGTAAATGTCCAAAAAAGTATTTTCAAAACAAGATTCGAGGAACTAAAGAACTCAATATCTATCCTGCAGATGCAGATGAACCAGAAAAAGCAGGAACTTATAGAGTTGAAAAGCAAAGAAGAACAGCTTTCAAGAGCCCTTAAACTTATAAAAGAGGAGATGGAAACGATCGAAAAGCTTGTCGCCCGTAAATCTTTGTCGAATATGGACTTTATCGCCATAAAAAAAGAGTACAACAATATTCTGGGCGACTATAATTCCACGATACTTTCAATCCCCAGGATGAAAATAGCGATCGACGAATCAAATAAAAAGATAATGGAAAAACTTAGTATCTTTAAATCAGAGTCGGCAAAAGAGCTTCAAAAAGTAAGTTCCGAAATAAAAAAATATGAATCAAAAGTGATCTCGGAAATGGATAAACTGGACAAAACAGTTATATTGTCTCCAGTTGACGGTATTATCAAGCAGATTAATTTTAATACGATAGGGGGAGTAGTAAAGTCAGGCGTTGACCTTATAGAGATAGTTCCAGACAGTGATATTTTGCTTGTGGAAGCTAAAATAGACCCTAAAGATATCGCTTTTATCAATCCAAGCCAGAAAGCTATAGTAAAGATAACCGCTTACGATTTCTCTATTTACGGGGGGCTTGACGGAAAAATAGTCGAGATCTCCGCAGACAGTATAAAAGACGAGGACAGGAAAGACGGTAAAACATACTATAAAGTGGTGATACAAACGGAAAAGAACTATCTTGAAAAGGACAACCAGAAATATTCCATTATCCCAGGTATGGTTGCAAGCGTTGATATCGTTACGGGACAAAAAACCATACTTGACTTTATTTTAAAACCTATTTTAAAAACAAAACAATCTGCACTGCATGAAAGATAATTCTCTTTGATGACCTCTTTAAACAGGCCGCTTCAAGGTCTGTTTGGAGGGCTAACCGTTATGTAAGTATTTCTTGGGTACAATATCCAAATTTAATAAACTATCAAGGAATAACTACAATGCCAAAAAGAGAAGATATTAAGTCTATTCTACTAATAGGGTCGGGTCCTATTATTATTGGTCAAGCATGTGAGTTTGACTATTCTGGTACACAAGCAACAAAAACATTAAAAGAACTAGGTTACAGGGTAGTATTGATCAACTCAAACCCTGCTACGATTATGACAGATCCTCAGTTCGCAGATAAAACATATATTGAACCTATCACGGAAGATATTGTCGCAAAGATCATCGAACAGGAAAATATAGATGCTATCCTTCCTACGATGGGTGGTCAAACTGCACTTAATGTTGCAACAAGCATGTACGAAAAAGGTATGTTAGAAGGTGTTGAATTCTTAGGTGCTCATCCTGATGCTATTAAAAAAGGGGAAGACAGACATCTTTTCAACGAAGCAATGAGAAAGATCGGGATGGACCTTCCAAAAAGTGCCAATGCATATAATCTTGATGAAGCTATCAAAGTTGCAAAAGAGATCGGATTCCCTGTTATCAGCCGTGCTTCTTTTACCCTGGCAGGCGGTGGTTCCGGTGTTGCTTACAATATGGAAGAGTTTGAGAAACTTGCAAAAGAAGGTATAGACGCAAGTCCTATCAACGAGATAGAGATCATGGAATCTATGCTTGGTTGGAAAGAATACGAGATGGAAGTTATCAGGGACAAAAAAGACAACTGTATCATCGTATGTTCTATCGAGAACGTAGACCCTATGGGTGTACATACGGGAGACTCGATTACTGTTGCTCCTGCACTTACCCTTACGGATAAAGAATACCAAAATATGAGAAATGCTTCTTTTGCTATCCTTAGAGAGATTGGTGTTGATACAGGTGGATCAAACGTTCAGTTCTCTATCGATCCTAAAACGGGAAGAATGATCGTTATTGAGATGAACCCGAGAGTTTCCAGATCTTCTGCACTTGCATCAAAAGCTACAGGATATCCTATAGCAAAGGTTGCAACGCTGCTGGCAGTTGGATTTACCCTTGACGAGATCCAAAACGATATTACGGGAACTACCGCATCGTTCGAACCTGTAATTGACTATGTAGTTACAAAAATTCCTAGATTTACTTTTGAAAAATTCCCTAAAGCAAATTCAACTTTAACAACCGGTATGAAATCTGTCGGTGAAGTTATGTCTATGGGTAGAACCTTCAAAGAGTCTTTCCAAAAAGCGCTTTGTTCTTTAGAAACAGGGCTTACCGGATTTGATCCTATTGAAGCGGACTTTGATATTATCAAAAAAGAGATCAGACGTCCAAACTGCGACAGATACAGATACCTTATGCAGGGTATGAGAGAAGGCTTGTCAAATGAAGATATCTTTGATCTTTCAAATATAGACCCATGGTTCCTTGACCAGTTCAGACAGATCCATGATATGGAAGTGATCATTAAAAATGAAGGTTCCGCGATGCTTCAAAATGAAGAGCTTCTAAGAACTGCCAAGACTTACGGTTTCAGTGATGCGATGATAGCTTCTCTAATCGGCGCAACGGAAGATGATGTTTACAATGCAAGAAAAAACAAAGGCGTAACTTTCGAATACAATGAAGTTGACACTTGTGCGGCAGAGTTCAAGGCTCTTACCCCTTATCTTTACTCTTCTACAAATATCACGAAAGGTATCCCCTCAAGAGATACTGCTACAAAAGAGAAAAAAGTTATGATCATTGGCGGCGGTCCAAACAGGATCGGTCAGGGTATCGAGTTTGACTACTGTTGTTGTCATGCATCATTTGCCTTAAATGAAATGGGTATAAAAACCATTATGTATAACTGTAACCCGGAAACGGTTTCGACAGATTACGATACTTCAGATATCCTTTACTTTGAACCTATCGATTTAGAGCACGTAAGAAGCGTGATCGAAGCTGAAAATCCGGACGGTATCATCGTACACTTCGGTGGGCAGACACCTTTAAAACTTGCCAATGCCATTGATAAAATGGGCGGTAAGATAATAGGAACCAGTGCAGCTACTATCGATCTTGCTGAAGACAGGGAAAAATTCTCTACATTCGTTGAAAAAGCGGGACTTTTACAGCCTGCGAACGGTACGGCCGTTAAAGTTGACGAGGCGATCGCAATAGCCGAAGAGATCGGATATCCTGTTCTGGTTAGACCTTCATTCGTTCTTGGAGGACGAGGTATGAAGATCGTTTATTCTACGGCAGAGTTAACTCAATATATGGACGAGGCCGTATCTGTATCAAACGATGCACCTGTACTTATAGACAAATTCCTGGATAGAGCGATAGAGCTTGACGTTGATTGTATCACTGACGGTACTGACGTATATATCGGAGGTATCATGCAGCATATCGAGGAAGCGGGTATCCACTCAGGGGATTCAGCTTGCAGCCTTCCTCCTGTAAGCCTTGATGATGAGATATTAAGAGAGGTTGAGGAAAAAACAAAAACTATGGCACTTAATCTTGGGGTAAAAGGGTTGATGAATACCCAATACGCTATCCACCAGGGAAAAATTTACCTTATCGAGGTAAACCCAAGAGCATCAAGAACTGTACCGTTCGTTGCAAAAGCTACGGGTATCCCTATGGCAAAAGTTGCTACAAGAGTTATGTGGGGAGAACCTCTAAGGGAAGCGATCAAGGTATATGATCCAGAAGAAAAAATAGTTAATGTTTCAAACCCTTCTGAACCTAACCTTTTAAAACCTATGTTAAAAGGGCACGTTGCGGTTAAAGAAGCGGTATTCCCGTTCAATAAATTAAGCGGAGCCGATCTTATCCTTGGACCTGAGATGAAATCTACGGGTGAGGTTATGGGTATCAGTGACAACTTTGGAAAAGCATTCTCCAAAGCTCAAAGCGGTGCTAAAAACTTCCTTCCTGACAATGGAGGTAAAGTATTTATCTCTTTAGCCGACCTTGATAAAGAGTTCGCTCCGGAGATAGCTTCAAAGCTTGTATCTCTAGGCTTTGATATAGTTGCAACCGGGGGAACCCATACAGTTATCTCAGAAGCGGGAGTGGCTTGTGAGAAGGTTCTGAAAGTCAGTGAGGGTAGACCTAATATTACTGATTCATTGATGAATGAAGAGATAGTTATGGCTATAAATACAGCAGACGATAAAGAATCAAGCAAAGATGACGGTGCGACGATCAGAAGAACCGTTCTTAGAATGAACGTACCTTACTTTACAACTGTTGCAGGGGCTTTGGCATCTGTTGAAGCGATCGCGGCTCAAAAAGACAAAGACGGATTGTCGCCTAAGTCTATCCAGGACTTTTTACAATAAAAGATGGATCCAAGACTGGTTTATCTGACCCAGACAGATACAACTGCGGGCTTTTTGTCAAGTGACGACAAAAAGCTTTCTTTGAAGAAACAAAGAGACCCCGGGCAAAAAACTTTGCAGGTGGTTGAAAGTCTTTCCACACTTAAAACAAAAACAAGAGTTCCAAACAAGTTTAAAAGACTTGTGAGGAATTCAAAAAAAACTACATTTATTTACAAGAACGGACAAAGCTTCAGGGTTGTTGATATTAATACAAGACACCATAACTTCCTACAAAAATTTAGCTGTTTATACTCAACATCAGCCAATAAAACCAAGGAAAGATTTGATTTGGAGTTTGCAATTGCCAATTCAGACGTAATTGTCTACAATGAACCCCTGTTTAAAGAAAAGGTCGGTTCTACAATCTACAAGATAAATAATACCGCTATTAAAAAGATCCGATAATTTACCGAATATTCTAATGGGGAGGTTTCTTTATGAAAATTTACCTGTTGGCAGCCTTGATTTTGCTTTTTTCTTTTGCCGAAGAGAAGATAAACGTAAACTTCAAAGATCTTGAGATAAAAGAGCTGCTAAGCATCACAACGAAAGTTACCGGCAAAAATATACTTTTAACCGATGATATAAAGGGGAAAGCCGATTTTATATCAAATACTCCAATAACAAAAGAAAAGCTCCTTGAGTTGACATATTCCATATTGGATTCAAAAGGCTATAGGGTCATAGAAAAAGACAATATATTAAGGATAGTCAAAAACAGCGATAAAGAGAAAATAGTCACCGATGTTTATTACTTAAAAAACAGTGATTCAAAAACCCTGGCTGCTATTTTAAACAAAATAGTAAATACAAGGGATTATAAAAATCTCAAGCCCATAATATCATCCAACGACGATAGCAATTCATTGATCATAATGGCACCGGGAAACGAGATGGAATATCTGAAGAACCTGGTCGAAAAGCTGGATATGGACAAGCAGCAGGTATATGTTCAGGCCAGGATAATAGAGATAAGCAAACAAAAAAGCAAGGCCGTGGGGATAAAATACGGCCTACTTGCAGGCAAATCCAAAAACGAGAGCGGGCTTCTGACCATGTCGGCAAATCTCGGAGGCGATCCTATCACCTTTTCCCCTTCCTTGATTGGCCTGAATATCCCCTCTTTGAACGAAGGGCTGGCCTTGGGGGCTACTATAAATCTTCTTAATGAGAACGGTGCAGCGAATATCATCAGCGAACCCTCCCTTTTATGTATAAACAATAAAGAAAGCTCCATATACGTAGGGGAGACAAGAAGTATTAAGATTGCCTCTACCACAACGGACGGTGGCAATACAAACGATACCTATTCCAGGGAAGATATAGGGCTGACCCTTAAGGTCAAGCCCAGAATCTCCCAAAACGATAAAGTGATCCTGCAGATATCCACAACCCTTGAAGATATAGCACAGACCACGACCAATGACCAGCCCAATACCTCGAAAAAAGATCTTCTGACAACGGCAATTGTAAATAACGGAGAGAGCGTTATACTGGGAGGATATATAAAAGAAAAAAGCGAAGAGCAGGTAAGCAGCGTGCCTCTTTTGGGAGATATCCCTATTTTGGGCTATCTTTTTAAAAATACCGATAAAATAAACGACAAGGTAAACCTGGTGGTTATTGTTACCCCTTATATCGTGCCCAAGAGCAAAGACCTGACTTTTATAAGGAACCAGCTGGCAAAACTGAAGCTTTTGGAGGAAAAATATACGAAAAATATCATCTCCCGTCTAATTGAAAAAGAAAAGGATAATTAAAACTATATTTTATTTAGTTTTCAAATAATTACTATAAAATAGCGTTCAAATTATATACTATTCTTTAAGGTCACTTTATTATGGAACAAAACAAAAAAACGATCACGATAATCGATACATTCGGATTTTTATTCAGAAGCTACTTTGCACTTCCCCCGTTAAAATCAAGAACAGGCTTTCCCACAGGGATGCTTACGGGATTTATGAATTTTGTAAGCAGTATCGGACGTGATTTCCAGACAGACTATCTTGTATTTGCCCTTGATGCAAAAGGTGATACTTTTAGAAATGAGATATATCCTGAATATAAAGCCCACAGACCAGAAGCTCCTGAGGACCTTAAAGCCCAATTGCCCGTAGCTATCAACCTTATTGAGAAAATGGGGTTTAAAACTGCTTCAAAAGTAGGGTACGAAGCAGACGATATCATAGCAAGCCTTGCCCACGATGCCAGGCAAAGAGGTCTTGAGGTACGGATAGTAAGCCACGACAAAGATCTTTACCAGCTGATAAACGGCGACGTGTTCATGTTTGATCCTATAAAGAAAAAGAAGGTTGCAGATGATGAGTGTTTTACAAAATACGGGGTTTACCCAAGACAGTTCACCGATTACCAGTCGCTTTTAGGCGACAGCGCCGATAATGTCCCCGGAGTTAAAGGGGTAGGGGCCAAAACAGCTTCAGCACTTATACAGCAGTTTGATACCCTGGAAAATATCTATGCAAATCTCGATAAGGTGGAGAAGCCAAGATGGCAGAAACTCTTAACAGAGGGTAAAGAGATGGCATTTATAAGCAAGCAGCTTGTAAGCCTGCATAATGACGCCCACTGTATAGACGATATAGATGAATTGGAAGCATTGCAGCTTCCAAAAGAAAACCCTATCTTAAAAATAGCAGATACCCTTATAGAATACGATATGCACAGGATCATAGACAAGGTTCATAAAGAGGGATTAAACTATAAAACAGAGATACCCAAAGATTATGACGCATCGAAAATCCAGCCGAAAGAGGATTTGAAGCTTGATTGTGAATTTATCCTTTTAAATGACAAAGATGAGCTTTTCAAGGTTATAAACTCTATACCGAAGAATTCTCTTGTGGCTTTTGATACAGAAACCACATCACTGGAAACAAAAGATGCCCAGATAGTGGGGTTCTCTTTCTGCTATGAAGCTGACAAGGCGTATTATGTACCCGTAGGGCATTTTTATTTAGGCGTTCCCGATCAAATAGAACATGAGGATGCCAAAAAAGCCATAGAGCACTTAAACACCCATAAACTTATACTTCAAAACTTCAAATACGATATGCAGATCGTTAAGAACAATTTCGGCATAGATCTTAAACTTGAAGCAGACACCATGATAATGGCCTGGCTTCTTGACAGCGACAAGCCTGTGGGGATGGATAAACTGGCACTTAGGCTTTTAAACGGTTATGAGACCATAAGCTACAAGGATATGGTAAAAAAAGGTGAGAACTTCTCAAATGTAGCCCTTGAAGACGCCTGCAAGTATGCGGCGGAAGATGCTTTTATAACATTAAAGCTTTATGAAAAGATACTAAAAGAGTTTGAATCAAATGAGGAATCATACCTGATGCAAATAGCAAAAAGGATCGAGTTCCCGTTCATTGAGGTTCTAAACAGCATGGAGAACAGGGGGATAAAAGTAGATATAGATTTCCTTGAGTCTTTACAAAGTGTAAGCAAAGAAAACCTGAACCACCTTACAAAAGAGATATACGATCTTGCAGGGCAGGAATTTAATATAAATTCCCCTAAACAACTGGGTGCCGTGCTGTTTGACGAGCTAAAACTTCCTGCGCCAAAAAAGACAAAAACAGGATACAGTACAAATGAACAGGTATTGCAAAAACTTGTAGATGAACATCCCGTGATAAAAAAACTTTTGGAATACAGGGAAAGCTTCAAGCTCCATTCAACTTATATAGAGCCGTTGCTTGAACTTGGAAGAAAAGACAAGGATAATAAGATATATACATCTTTTGTCCAGACAGGAACGGCTACCGGAAGATTAAGCTCCAAGAACCCGAATCTTCAAAATATCCCCGTAAAAAGCGAAGCGGGCAGAGAGATAAGAAAAGCCTTTGTCGCACAAAAGGGGTATAAGCTTATAGGTATCGACTACTCGCAGATCGAGCTTAGGCTCCTGGCCCACTACAGCAAAGACCCCGCACTTGTGGAAGCCTTCGTTGAGGATAAAGATATCCATATGCAAACGGCCATCAAAATATTTGGGCCTGAGGAAGCGGCACAAAAAAGGGGTATAGCAAAATCTATCAACTTCGGGCTTCTGTACGGTATGGGAAGCAGGAAACTTGGCGAGCAGCTCGGTATCCCGGCAAAAGAGGCAAAAACCTATATCGACAGTTATTTTGAAAGTTTTTCTACCGTAAAAAATTATCTGCAGTCCGTACAGGATGATGCCATGGATAAGGGATATGTAAAAACACTCACGGGAAGAAAAAGAAGATTTGATTTTGAAAATGCGAACGGCATGATGAAAGCCACATACCAAAGGGAATCTACAAATACCGTTTTCCAGGGTAGTGCAGCGGACCTTATAAAATTATCTATGAACAAGATCGAACAGAAGTATAAAAATAACGGCGATGTAAGAATGTTATTGCAGATCCACGATGAACTGATATTCGAGGTAAAAGAGGAATTAGTGGAAGATATCTCCCAAAAACTTGCCTTTATAATGGAAAATGTCTATAAATTAGAGGTTCCTTTGAATGTAAGCGTATCTATCGGGGATAATTGGTCCCAATTAAAATAAATTTTCGTATCGCTTTGACAAAGATAACTTTTTTTGATACAATACGAAAAAAATAATATTTAGAGTTAGGAAAATGATTAAAAAACTTAGAAAACTTAGTAATATGTCACTATTATGTGTAACAGAAAACAATGAGTTAAGACAAAGTATCGAATCAACTTTAAACAATTGTAAAGAGCTTACCTTCACTGATGCGGAAGGGTTTAAAACTCTGGATAAAAAATTCGATATTTTGGTTGTTGATTATATCTGCAATAACGCATTGGAAGTTTTGCATAGAGTAAAGATCGACAACCCTCTTTTACCTAAAATCGTAATATTGGACGATGACAAAGAGGATAACATAGTTGAATGTATAAATGCATCCGCTTATTCTATATTAAAATCACCCGTAAATCTTGATGACCTGAAGCTGTCTATTATCATGGCGCTTAACCAGACCAAGAGATCGGATAAGATACTTTTATCGGAAGGTATCTATTATGATGCATACAGGGAAAGATTCTATGATAAAAAAGGTGCGGTATCATTCACAAAACTGGAATACCAGCTTTTAAAACTTTTACTTGACAACCATGACAGGATAACAAGCTATGAAGAGATCAAAGAAAAAGTCTGGAAAGGCAAAAAAATGAGTATCTTTACCATGAGAAATGTTGTAAACAAGATCAGAAACAAAACATATTACTCAATCATTAAAAATAACTCATCAAAAGGGTATCAGATAGATACGCCTAATTAATAAGAAGATTGTGCAGGAAAAATGATGGAAGAACAAGTAGTGTCAAAAGACGAACTGGTGGAGATGTTTTCACTGGGAGTATTGGAAGATGACGAAAAAAGGGGTTGGCTGCTTTACGGACAAGAGATCCAGATAGTAGCTTTACACGAAACAGATCCAAGATATATAAAAGATGTAACAAATGCTAACTATTACAAGTTAGTACCGGTAAATAAATAAAAGGAAAGATAAATATGTCCCATTGCCCATTTTGTAAGAAAAAAATAGCTATGAGTAAAGCTTTTTGTTCTAGAAGCTGCAAGGAGAACTATTTTCAACTAATAGCGATTCAGATACCGAAGCTTTTTTTAAAAAGGATATATGTATTTTGCGACGAAGATGAAAGAGAAAAAGAGATCGTTGAGTTTGCAACCAGACATAACTGGAGACTTGACCTTCTTAGAAACAAAATAGAAGATGAAGCTATAAAAATGGGTTATATAGAAGACCCGTTATCAGGCAAAGATTAATTCTTTATTTTCTCTTTTTTGTATAAATAAAAATATAAAAAACCTACAATTACCGTAAACAAAACTGATATCGACATACCCATCGTTAACCAGTCCGTCCCCAGCAGGAAACCAAGCTGAGGATCCGGCTGCCTGAAGATCTCACCTATAGTTCTCGTTACAGAGTATAAAACAACATAAAGAATACCCAGCTGCCCGTTAAACTGTTTTCTTTTCCTGAATACATATATTATCAAGAATACTATTAGTCCCTCTAAAACAGCTTCATACAGTGCCGAAGGGTGTCTTAGGACGCCGTCCACGTAAATTCCCCAGGGAACATCAGTGGCCCTTCCCACAAGCTCCTGGTTTATAAAGTTTCCGATCCTTCCAAAAATATACCCCAAAGGTATGGCAACAGCCGCTATATCGCTTAAAAGCAAGAATGAAACCTTGTTCTTTTTGCAATATATTACGGATGCTATTATAAATCCTATAACCGCACCATGGTAGCTCATGCCCGAAATACCTACGAAGCTTCCGTCTTGCGCGAAAGGATTGAATATCTGCCAGGGATGGCTTAGATAATAGCTTGTGTTAGGATCGTAAAATATGATATATCCAAGCCTGGCACCCAGGATCACCCCAACTTCAACCCAGAATATATAACTGTCAAGGATCTCTTTTGATATACCGATATTGTCTTTTTTTACTATCCAGTGGGCTGCATATATGGCGCTTATAAGTGCAAGGGCATACATTATGCCGTACCAGTGTACCGCAATAGACCCCAGGTTAAAAGCGACAGGATCAAAAGCCGAATATATATTATTCCACTTTTCCATCTGTTATTTGCTGTTTTCCAAAGCTTCCGCGATAAGTTCGATAGGGTTTTTAAATACCACTTCGCTATCGGTTCTCCCTAGAGAGTCGGTGATCTGCATTCTGCAGGCGCTGCACTCCGCACTTACGACGTTTGCCGAAGTGTTGTTGATCATTGCAGCTTTCTTAACTCCCACTGCTTTTGCAAAGTGGTATTTCTCACTTTGCATCGTAACCCCTCCGAATCCACAGCATTCGTTTGGATCGCTCATCTCGTCAACTTTGTAGTTTTGCTCTATCAGCGCTCTTGGTTCTTTAAATACACCCTGCATCTTTTTGGCATGGCAGGGATCGTGGTATGTTACGATATCCGTCATCTCACCTTTGTCTTTTAGAAGCTCTTTGAGTTTTGTTGAGCTCTCAAGCCATTTTGTAGCAAGCTGCACTTTTGGAGCTATCTTTTTAGCTCTCTCTTTCCATTCGGGCTGGTCGTGCAGGAAATGCTCCCAGTCGGTATTTATCATAGCGCTGCAAGTAGCTTCCGGGATAATAATAGCGTCCACGTCATCTATAAATGTTTCAAAATATTCTATATTTTTCTTTATAAGGTGATCTACCGTATCAAAATCACCCGTAAAATAAGCGGGAGCACCGCAGCACTTTTGTTTCTTTGGGATAAAAGCATCTATCTCCAAGGCTTCAAGGATCTTTAAAAGGGATTTACCGATGTTGGTATATGCATAGTTACCCATACACCCTATAAATATTGCTACTTTTTTTACATCTTTGGTAGTATCTTTGTGGTAAGTGATATTTTCAGGGTAAGTGTTCAGGAATGACTTTCTGTCCGCAAAAGGCAGGCTTCTGTCTTTTATCATCTCTATAGGAAGATTGAGCCTTAGTTTACCGCTTTGGTTCTTATGGTTGATCTTCAGCCCGCAGGTTTGGAACACCCATCCGAGTTTCGCCATAAGGTCCATGATCTTTCTGTGTCTTAATAAAAAGAAGAAAGCTCTTTTATACCAGGCGATGCCGTATTTTTTCGCTATATCGCTTCTGACCTGTTCTATTATCATATCTGTGGGCAGGTCGTTTGGGCACACCTCTACGCAGTTTGTACATAAAAAACAACTTTCAAATATATCTTTTGCTGTTTTGTCAAGCTCCAGCTCGTCCCTTTTATACGCCCCGAGAAGATCGATAAATCCCCTTGGCGAGGTTGTCTCATCCTGGTTTACGTTAAATATGGTACATACTGTTTTACATTTACCGCACTTAATACACTCGTCGCTTACTTCTGTAAAATTAAATTTATTATTATCCACTATGAAAAAATCCTTGTTATTGTAAGAGTCGATATTTTATCCAATAATTCTTTATCATCCGATAAATATAAAATATCCCGATTTATTTAAGGTGCTATTAAAGAAAAGTTGATTATAATTTCGCCACTTAAACGAAAGATATCTTCTTTCAAATATTTCACAGCTTCCGGCATAGCTCAGCGGTAGAGTAGATGACTGTTAATCATTTGGTCCCTGGTTCGATCCCAGGTGCCGGAGCCACGTTTCTAATCAGCCTTTTAACAAAGGGATTTCACGCAACTTTATTAACACTTGGTGACAATTTGGTACCACTTTGGCACACAACATTTTTTAAAAATCGACCACGTTTTTTCTTATCTCTTTTGATATATCTAGAGTATTTTGATAGTGTCATTGTTGAATCTGTATGACCCAACATATTACTTACCCATAATATATCTTCATTGTTAGATAACATCAAACTTGCAAATGAGTGTCTTGTATGGTGGATAGGTCGATAACCTATTTATTCATCATAAAAGCTTTGGGGGACATTCCAAACATACGGGAAAATTCCCTGCTGAATTGCGACGGGCTTTCATATCCTACACTAAACGCCGCTTCGGAAATATCAATATTCCTTAAAAGCAAAAGTTGTTTAGCCTCTTCAAGTCTCAGTTTCTTTTGAAACTGTATAGGAGACATTGTCGTTATAGCTTTAAAGTGCTGGTATAAAGAAGATTCGCTCATTTGCATATTGTCGGCCAGCTCTTTTATATTGAGCTTTTCATTGAAATTGTCTTTTATTTCACTGATCACTTTTACGATCTTGTTTGATATGGTACCTTCCATTGAGAATTTGATCAAAAAGTTTCCCCCTTCGCTTTTAACAAGATTATACAATATCTCTTTGATCAAAAGGGGATATAAAAACTCTATATCCTCCATTGGTCTTTCCAGCAGCTTTACAAGCCTGAATATCGAGTCATACAACTCCAAGTTCATATCCCCGAAAAAAAGGCCTTTTTGGGCATTTTTATCAAGACTGGCTTTTGGAGGGTTTATGGTTTTTAAAAGCTCGTATATCTCTTCCAGAGAAAATTTTATCCTAAGCGACATATATGGTTCTTTAGCTGATGCTTCGGTTATCTTCATAACGGCAGGAAGGTGGGTTGAGGAGAGCAGATACTCTTTTGTATCGTAGGCCAGTTTTTCATCGCCGAAACCTACGGCTTTCTTTCCCTGCATTATTACGCAAAGAGAAGGTTCATACATTATATTGGTCTGTTCCGTAGGCACCTTGGAAAAATAAAAGTCCAAATTGGGGATCTCGCTTTGAACTTCCCCCTCAAGGGTATATTTTTTATTTATTATATCGATCATATTTAATCTGTAACTTTCAATATCTTTATACATTTCTACCTCGATGATTATCTACTATTATTATATAAATTATTTAAAAAAACAACTAAAATGATTCTCTATAAAAGTTGCCTGATTCTCCGTATTTTAAAAATAATATCGAAAATTGGAGAATTATGCAACTGTTTTACAGTATTTGTCTAACACAACTTTATAAATATTGTTACAATAGATAAGAAATATTTTCAAAGGAGGAGTGAATGGAAAAAGAAAAAAATGAAAGTTCAAGAAGGGATTTTATAAAAACTTCTGCATTGGTAGGTGCAGGATTGGTATTTTCTGCAAATCCTGTAAATTTATTAGCAAATAACAAAGGGGAAACTATGAATAATCTAACAACAAAAGGCTATGCCGCATTTGACGAATCAGGTGTATTAAAACCATGGACATTTACAAGACGTCCCGTAGGAGATAATGATATTTTGATCCAGATCAAGGCTGCAAGTATCTGCCACTCCGATATACACCAGGAAAAAGGGCATTGGGGGAAACAGCAGTACCCTCAAGTACCTGGCCATGAAATAGCAGGTGTCGTAACGGCTGTAGGGAAAAACGTAACGAAATTCAAAGTAGGCGACAGGGCAGGGGTCGGATGTATGGTTGACGGATGTACCACATGCGAAAATGAAGAACAGTACCAGCCAAATACCCTCTTTACTTACGGTTATCCAGATAAAAGGGAACCTACGGGGATCACTCAGGGAGGATATTCTACGCAGATAGTTGTAAGGGACCACTTTGCGGTACATTTACCGGATAATATCAGCTTTGAAAATGCCGCTCCGCTACTTTGTGCAGGGATCACCACATATTCACCTTTGATCAAAGGATATTTCAAAAAAGGTGACAAAGTCGGAGTCGCAGGTATCGGAGGCCTTGGGCATATGGCGGTTAAACTGGCAAGCTCTATGGGAGCCGAGGTTTATGCCTTTACCACAACAGCAGCCAAAGTGGATGATATCAAGTCATTCGGTGCAAAAGAGGTGATCGTGGTTGAAGACCCGAACAAACTGTATGAACATGCAGGGATGCTTGATTATATGATCTGCACCATTCCTTACCAGTTTGACGTAGCGCCTTATGTAGCTACTGTGAAACCTCACGGCTTCTTTACCTTTGTGGGTATGCCCGTAGGATTTGAAGTCACTTTAAATAATCTGGGGCTTTCGGCTTCAAGGGTTAATTTTAACTCTTCATTAATAGGCGGGATGAAAGATACACAGGATGTAGTAAACTATTGTGCCGAAAATAAAATCTATCCTCAAATCGAGATCATAGATGCAAAAGAGATAACCGAGGCTTGGAAAAAGGTCGAGAACAAAGAAGCAAGATACAGATATGTTATTGACCCTAAGACTATTTAGAGCATATTAAATTAAAAAAGGGTGTTATCATGAAATATACTGATAAAAAAGAGTTTGAAAAAGCAAATATGTTCGGTACGGGTGTTCCCAATGAAAATTTTGCACAATACTTTATAGGTGATTCGTTTCTTAATTTTCTGGTAGATCCCAAAGAGTCTCCTATTTTCATGGCTAACGTTACTTTTGAACCCGGATGCCGTAATAACTGGCATATCCATCATGCCAAATACGGAGGAGGGCAGATCTTGATATGTACGGCAGGCGAGGGATGGTACCAACAAGAAGGTAGTGAAGCCGTCAGCTTGAAAGAGGGATCCATTATTCATATCCCCAAGGGAGTAAAACACTGGCATGGGGCTAAATCGGATAGCTGGTTTAGCCATATTTCCGTGGAAGTCCCCGGAGTTGAGACGAGCAACGAGTGGCTCGAACCTGTATCTGACGAGTACTATAACAGCCTAAAATAATATAGGAGAAAAGATGAAACTAACAGGTTTAATAGCAGCACTAATGATCTTTACACAGCTGCAGGCGATCGAACCGGATAAAAAGCAGAGAATTTCACACCCGGAAGATAGAAAATCTATAAGTGTAAACAAATCAGATTTTAAAAAATATTTCAGCGGCGGCGAGGTCCGGATAGATATGCTTTATCCCCAATCCGATGTAAAAACTCACGGGGGAGCCTATGTTACTTTTGAACCGGGTGCCAGGACAAACTGGCACTCCCACCCGGCAGGACAGCATATCATAGTAACTTCGGGCGTAGGATATTACCAGGCCTGGGGTGAACCTATCCAAATTATAAAAGCAGGTGACGTGGTCTGGGTCCCTATAGGGCTTAAACATTGGCACGGTGCGTCAAAAGATATCGCAATGACCCATTTGGTTGTAACTGGAGCTGATGAGAACGGGAAAAATGCCCAATGGCTGGAACCTGTTAGCAGCGACCAATATAATGGTAAATAGGAGTTAATATGTTAAAAAAGATACTAAGTACAAGTGTTTTCTTAAGTATATTTTTTACAAACCAGCTTTTTGCAAACAAGGATATAAAAATGCTTGATCTAAAACAACAAAATATAATAACCATCTCGGCATTTACGGCAACCGGGGATCTTGAGAAGTTAGAAGATGCCCTAAAAAAAGGACTTGATTCTGGGCTTACGATCAATGAGATAAAAGAAGCGATCGTCCATCTTTACGCATATGTGGGATTCCCGAAAAGCCTAAACTCTTTGAATCTGTTTATGAAAACCGTAGAGGAGAGAAAAAGCGCAGGCATTAAAGATAAAAAAGGGAGAGAATCAAGTCCTTTACCAAAAGATTTTGATAAAGACACCTACGGAGCGAAGATCCGGGCACAATTGGCCGGCCTTGAAAAAGATATCTCGGGAGCTCCCTTCCAGGTATTCTCTCCGGAGATCGATAAGTTCTTAAAAGAGCATCTTTTTGCAGACCTGTTCGCAAGGGATGCGATCGATCATAAAACAAGAGAGCTGGTTACGATATCGGCATTGGCCTCTATGAACGGGACGCAGGGACAGTTGGTGTTTCATTTCGGTGGAGCCTTGAATACGGGATTGAGCAAAGAGCAGCTGCAGGATTTTATAAAAATAATCGATAAAGAAGTAAGCAGTGAGCAAGCCCAGCTTTCAAAGCTGACTTTGCATAAAGTTTTAGAAAGTAGAAAATAATACAAGTTAAATAAAATAAAAGGAAATTGATGAGAGATTTTACAAGTTATAACCCTACACGGATAGAATTTGGAAAAGAAAAAGAAAAACAAATAGGAAACTATATATCGGAATTCGGGATAAAGAAAGTTCTTTTGACCTATGGAAGTGACAGGATTAAAAAAGAGGGACTTTTTGACACGGTCATTAACAGTTTAAAAGCTCAGGGCATCGAATATGCGGAACTTGGCGGTATCCAGAGCAATCCTCTTCTTTCAAAAGTAAAGGAGGGGATAGAACTTTCAAAAAAAGAAAAAGTCGATGCAGTCTTATCCGTAGGCGGGGGTTCTGTTCTAGACAGTTCCAAAGCTATTGCGGCAGGAGCTCTTTATGAGGGTGACGTATGGAATTTTTTTACTTTTAAAGCATCCATTCAAAAAGCACTCCCCGTCTTTGATATTATCACGCTTGCGGCAAGCGGAAGCGAAATGAATCCATATGCGGTCGTAACAAATGAAAAAACACAGCAGAAGTTCTTTATAGCTTCACCTTTGATCAACCCAAAAGTGTCTGTTGTGAACCCGGAGCTTCAAAAGTCTGTTTCAAAGGAATACCTGGTATATTCGGCCGTTGATATTATCGCTCACTCTATTGAAGGATATTTTACGGCTGAATACCATCCTGATCTTACAGCTTCATATGTGGAAGCAAATATAAATACCGTTATAAAAACGACAGAGAAACTGCTTGACAATCCTGATGATTATGAGGCAAGAGCCGAATTCTCATGGGCAGCGACCAATGCCCTTAACGGCTCAACATATCCCGGTATTGAAAGTGCTTCATCCCCCAACCATATGATAGAGCATGCTGTTTCAGCCTTGTATAATGTACCTCACGGCGCGGGTCTTTCGGTAGTTATACCTGCCTGGATGAAATGGTATTATAAAGAGAATGAAACACAGTTTGAGAGATTTGCAAAAAATATATTTGGACTGAACAGTGCCGAGGAAGGGATTGAAGCCTTAGAGAAATGGTTTGATAAAATCGGGTCACCTACTAGATTATCGCAGTTTGATATTGAACCCTCGGCTGTTGATGCCATCGCCCAAAATGCCCATGAAAATTCAAACTTCTTCGGTTTATCTGAAAAATATACGGTAGATGTTATAAAAAATATATTATCAAAAGCTGTATAATGGAAAAGTTTTAGACTTTTCATATCCATAAAAGTTAAAATAAATTGAGAAAATATAATATCAATATAGGTTTTATAGCTGCGACATTTTCATTTTTGACGGTGTTTGCGGCTTCTGCCGCCCCTATCCCCTTGTATGATATATACAGACAGGAAAACGGGCTTACATATAATGATCTGGCTCTTACTGCGGTAGTGTATTTTATCGGAGCGATCACGGCACTTCTTATATTTGGGCGCATATCAAACCATTTGGGACGAAAACCTGTTGCGTTCCTGATCTTTGCCTTAACTGCCGTTGCCATTGTTATTTTATTAGATGTAGATAGTGCTGCACCTCTGATAATCGGTCGATTGTTTTTAGGATTGGCCTGCGGACTGGCTTCCAGTGCTCTTACCTCTTATATAGCAGATAGCGGTTCAGGCCTTCCCCACTGGGTACCGTCGACAGTTATCAGCAATTCTCCAATGATAGGATTAACGATAGGTGCCCTTGTCTCGGGCTGGCTTGTAGAGTTCGCTCTATACCAGAGAACTTTATGTTATATTGTGATATTGGCTGTTTTGGCACTGTGCAGTATTCTAATAGCAAGGAGTGAAGAAACGGTGGAAAAACAAAAAGGGCTTATAGGTTCATTGAAGCCAAAGTTCTCTTTACCCCAGGCAGATAAGAGATTATTCCCTATTGCCGCAGTTACTTTTGTATCTACCTGGGCTATGGGAGCATTCTACCAGGCTTTTGCCCCTTCGATTGCAGTAGACCAGTTAGGAACCCATAGCACGCTGATAATAGCTATTATCTTTTCTTCATACTTGCTTCCAAGTGCAATCGGGGGGCCGCTGAGCGCAAAACTGACCCCAGCAAATGCACAAAGAATCGGAATGGTAAGTTTTACTATTGCCGTGACCGGGATCATAGCTGCTCTTAAACTTTCAAATCTCGGTGCTTTTATACTTTTTAGCGCATTGGCCGGAGCATCGCAGGGTACGGCACTTACCGGCAGTATTAGATCGCTCCTTGCAGATATTGAGCTTAGCGATCGGGCAGGGGTTTTATCTTTGATCTATGCAGTCTCTTATACAGGGGCGGCAGTGCCAAGTTTTATGGCAGGGCAATTGTCCCACTATATGAATCTTTACCATGTATCGATCTTTTATGGAATTTTAGCCGCTCTTGCATCTATAATAACATTAGCATATGCAAGAAACCCGGTACATTTAAAAACGGAGCCTGAATGAAACGATTATTTATTATAATAGCAACTATATTACTCACAACGACACTTTACGGACAAAAAGGAAAAACAATGAAAATAAGCGTACACTCAAACGGAAATACAACTGTTTTTGAACTAAACGATTCTGCCGCTTCGCAGCAGCTTTACAAGCAGCTGCCCTTGACTGTAGAAGTTGAGAACTTCGGCAGTAACGAAAAGATATTCTATCCCCCGAAAAAACTTGATACGGGGAATACCCCTTTGGCAAAGGCAAAGAACGGAACACTTGCATATTATGCTCCCTGGGGAAATGTCGTAATGTTCTACAAGGATTTCGGGAGTGCCGCAGGTTTATATGAACTGGGAGAGGTGATCTTGGGAGAAGAACATATTAAAAATATGTCCGGAATGATCGAGATAAAAAAATAGCTCAATCATCCAACGAGGAGTGCACTTTTTGGAGCAGCTTTAAAAACTGTTCCGCTTCCTCTTTCTCAAGACCTTTTACAAGTTCTTTGTTTACCTCTTTTGCACACTCAATTACCTCTTTGGTCAAGGAGATACCCTCCTGTGTCAAAATGATATTTTTCTTTCTTTTATCTTTTGTGCACTTTACCCTTTTCAAATAGCCTTTAAGCTCCAGCCTGTCTATAAGCCTGGTGATGCTTGCTTCATCGCCGTATATATATTTGAGTATCTCTTTTTGGGTTGTAATATTGTTCTTATAAAGATTCATAAGTATACTGAACTGCAAGTGCGTCAGGTTATAAGGCTTTAACCTGGATTCCATCAGCCTTTTGATTATGACCGTTACGCTTATAAAATGGTATCCGAATGATTCCTGAAAATTAAATTCTGTTTTTTCCATCTCTAATTATAACATAAAAAATTAATACTTGTCTTTAACAAGTAATTAAGCTTTTAGCAAATATACTTGCATATGACAAGTATATTTGGGTTTCCAATTCAGATACACAATAAAAATAAAGGAAAAACAATGGAAAAATATGATCTGGTCATCATAGGAGGCGGAGTTTCAGGGTTATCCTGCGCCATAACATTAGGTTCGGCAGAATCCAAACTCAATATAGCGGCAGAGAAAAAGATACTGGTAATAGATGAAGGTTCCTCCCATCTTAAAATGGCACAGCTTTATAATGTTGCAGGAGTTGAAGAAGGGACTAAGGGAGTTGATCTTTTAAAATCTATGGGAAAAAAAGCGGACTCTTACAATAATATATCGTTAAAAGAGGGAACCGTAACGGAAGTATCGGGGAATATCGGTTCTTTTAAAGTAAAAACCGCATCGGGAGAAACCCTGGAGTCAGATTTACTGGTTTTCGCAAACGGTATGCAGACAATCAATGTTGACGGCATAGGCGCCAAGGTGGTTGACCATATAAGAGCTCCCAGGCCGAATATGGTGATGATAGAGAACAACAACGGCATTATCAGCGACGGCAAATATGTTACGGGATGTGCCGCAGGGGCTTCTTCCATGTTCTCTACGGCTGCAGGATACGGTGCACAGACCGCTACGGATATTATAAGTCTATGGATGGGTAAATATACCGTAATACATGATGTGCTGAAAAAAGACAACTAAGAAAGAAAATTTATAAAAAAGGAATTATTATGTTAAGAAGAAACGTACTTATCACAGGCGGTGCAAGAGGAATAGGAGCTGAGACAGCTAAAGAATTAGGTAAAAACGGCTACAGGGTATTTATCAATTATGTAAACAGTGTAGATACGGCAAAGCAATTAGCCGAAGAGATAAAGTTTTACGGAGGTGAAGCTTATACGCTACAAGCAGATGTAAGAGATGAATCCCAGATAAAAAAGATGTTCGAGATGATCAAAAGTGAACACGGGGGAGTTGATATACTTGTTTCAAATGCAAATATGAACTTCACCCAAAAACCTTTTACGGAGCAAACCTGGGAAGAGTTCTCCCAAAAATTAAATGACGAGATGTTCGCCTCTTATGTTTGTGCAAAATATGCCACAGAATCAATGATAGAGAAAAAATTCGGGCGATTGGTATTTATTTCAAGTACCTTGTCAGAATCTCCGGCTCCCGGTTTCATAGCCCACGGATCGGCAAAAGGAGCTCTTGACAGCTTTAATAAATACCTGGCTCAAGAGCTTGGGGCTTACGGTATCACGTCAAATATTGTTGCCCCGGGACTTGTACTAACAGATGCAACAAGCGGAGCACCTGAAGAGTTCAAAGAATTTATCAGATCAATGACCCCTACACAAACTATCTCAAAGCCTGAAGATGTGGCAAATGCTATCGCATTCCTCGTAAAAGAAGAAAGTTCACAGATTACGGGAGCTTATCTATCCGTAAGCGGAGGGGCATATTTGTCTTAAATTTTATTTTATAGCTATTTATCGGATGTTTTATTTTAGATTTAAAGAATCAGGCATCCGATATGGATCATTTTTCTATTCAAAACCTGTAAATTTACCTATAATCCTAATTTTAATATAATTATCTCAATAAATATAAGGATATCATCTAAAGTGTTAAAAATATTTATAACAGGATCAACGGACGGGATAGGCTTCCTGGCAGCTAAAATATTATTGGAAAAGGGGCATGAAGTTGTCTTTCATGCCAGAAATGAACAAAGGGCAGGGGAGCTTAGAAAAAAGATACCTCCATCCTCTATGATACTTGTTGCAGACCTTTCAAATATTGAAGAGGTAAGAAGCCTGGCAGGAGAGGTTAATACACTCGGCCCTTTTGATACAATTATCCATAATGCAGGGGTGTATCAGGCTTCAAATGAAACGATATTCAAAGTAAATCTCCTGGCACCGTTTATTTTAACCGCTTCGATAGAAAAACCCGGAAAACTTATTTATATAGGTTCAAATATGCACCCGAAGGGTAAGGTCGATATTCAAAATCTATCCCTTGAAAAAGGGATAGATTATTCAACGTCAAAATTATTTATATTGATGTTTTCCTTGTCTATAGCCAAAAAGTTCCCTGATATTCTCGTAAATACGGTCGATCCGGGCTGGGTACCTACAAAAATGGCAGATTACAATGCCCCGGACAGTTTGGAGGATGGAACAGATACCCAGGTTTGGCTGGCTTCGAACTTTGATCCAAAGACAAATGGAAAATATTTTTACCATTTAAAAGAAGCAGATTACGATAACAGGGCCGACAATAAGCTCTTACAGGGGGAGTTGATAAAACAACTGGAACAAATAAGCGGTATAAGGCTTTTACAGACAAAAATGTAAAAACTATCCCCACCTTGATCAAAAATGAAACTTCAAATAACCATATAAATACCTTAACCAAGGTATTTGTCTTATCTTTTATCTTATAAGCGGCTAACGGTACACCTTATGCAATTATTTACAAATATATACAACCCTGTAATTAAAATATTGCGGGATAAGGAGTTTAAAATGTATGAATGCCAAATAGTAGAAGTTGAAGATATGAATTTCTGTCACTATATAAATCATTTTGATGAAGTTGAAGAGGAATATTTTACGGAAGAGGAAAAACTCGAGTTCGAGGAGGTAATTATCGATTACAAGGAATATGAAGAGTTTAAAAAGTTTTATAACGGCAACAGATATTAAGGAGTATTGCTCTTTATCTGCTCTTCAGTTATTACCGTCCCCGGATTCTCTTTCGCCTTTTTAAAAAGGTTTTCCAGATTATTGTTGATCTTTACCAAAGGAAGGTCAGATTCATTTGAAACTATGGCGTAGGAGGAGGAAAGAGGCTCTTCATATACGCTGAAATCCCCGTTTCTTACTGCATTCATTATCTTGTTTGCAAGCATTTTTGCCGAATCCTGGCTGCATTTGGGAAGTATCACGGCAAACTCCACACCGAAGATTCTGGCAAAGATATCGCTTTTTCTTAGGTTGTTGTTTACCATATTGACAAACTCTACGATAAGTTTATCTGCTTTCCTGTTTCCGATGGTATTATTTATATGGGCAAAATCGTTTATAGTGATCTTTAGTATGGAAAGTTTCTGGTCATACCTTTTTGCTATTTCGAACTGTTTGTTTAGAAACACCCGGTACATCGATTTGTTGATAAGGCCCGTAAGCTGGTCTTTTGTAGCCATTTTCGCTAGCTTGTCCTTCTCCTGTATATCTTTCGTGGTATCTGCCACCATGCCAAGAAGCACCCCTTTTTTCTTTTTCTCTTCGATCGTTACGAACCTCAGGTATTTATCATTGGAGTCTTTGCCGGTGAATTTAACGCTCAGGTCTATTTTTTTGTGTTCGTTGGTGGCATCGTTAAGCGCTGCTTTCATATTATTCCTCGAATCTTCATCCAGGTGCCCCATGATCTGCGAAATAGTGAAGCTTAATGCACAGGATGCAAAATCCTGCTCAAGTATCTCCAGGGATTTTTGGTTGTAATGGGCTTTTTGGGTATTGATGTTCCACTCCCAGAATCCTATGTTCACAGCCTCCAGTGCCTTTGTAAGGTATCTGTGTTTTACTTTCAGCTGTTTTTGCTCCAGCTCTTTTTCTTTTTTTGAATTGATCGATTCAACTACAGAGGTCAGTGTTCTGATCATAGTTTCCTTTTTAAAAGGTTTCAGGACATATTTGCTGATCCCAAGATCCACAGAGTCCAATAATATGTTGTTGTCGTTAAAAGCACTTAGAACGACGATGGGAACGTCGGGATTTGTTTTTCTAAGCTCCCTTGTCATCTCTATCCCGTTGAGCTTGGGCATACGGATATCTGTCATGATAAGATCTGGGGTATTATTGATAAATGATATAATGCCGCTTTCGCCGTCTTCTTCCATGTAAACCTCTTTAAAGACCAAGCTTAAAAAAGAGCCCACTTCGTTGCGAACTTCAAGTTCATCCTCAACATATAAGACAGTCAAATTTTCTGCAATATTCATTAATCTTTTCATTAAACGATCATCCTTCTCTTTCAATATAATAATTTTTATTCTAACATCTAATTTATAAATTTAACTTATTTATAATATTGACATTTTTATTACATAAAGAAAGGCTTTAAGGGGCTTTATTTAAAAGGATATGAGATATATCAAGATAGTTTCGGGCGAAAAGAAAAGCTTTGTATCAAGAGATAATAGTTTTGTAAAAAAATAGACTATAAATATCTGGATAGATCAAAATGATATTTTTTTGTATATAATAATCTATTTATTATTTTTCTTTAGTTAAACTTCGATGATGAATATTTTACTTTTAGATACGGAAGAAACAAAAGAACAGCTGGAATTACTGATAAACATCTTTAAGATGGACTGGGTCGTATTTTCCCCAAGACATATAAAAGAAGCCGATGCTGTATACAGTTCGAACAAGATAGATTTTTTGATCGTTAATTTTATAATCGAAGAGAATAAAATATTCCTGGACCAAGTTATAAAAGAAAACCCGAAACAAAAAACAATAACGATAGGGGATGTCTTAGCCTGCAGCAACCAGTACGGCTGCAAGAGCTGCATAGAGAACCTGAATCGAAAAAGGATCATCCAGCCTATCGATATGAGGGAACTATACGATACCATAAACAATTTTGACAATTCCAAGTGTAAATACTATTTAAACTTTGACAATGTCATCGCTCTTCTTCCAAAGATCATAAAAAGATACAACTTCTGCACCTACGACAGTGAAAACAGAATAATCCAATGTAACGACAGCCATCTGTATTACCTGTTCGAACTAAGTGAATTACTGGCAAAGAACAATATAGGCTACGAACTGGTTGAAAACCAGATAGTCATTAAATAAGCTGCATCCAAGGTTTACCATTTTATATCAAAAGGCACTTTGCTTTTCTCTTTTACCTTATCTTTAAAATATATCGATACAAAAACAAGACTTACTAAAAACAAAATCAAAAAGATCAATTCCAATTCCGATTTCCTTATAAATATATTAATTTTGAAGAAGCATACAATATAAAAGTGTTAAAAAGTGTCAATTTCGGCTAAATTTACAAATTTATTAATATTTATTGTTAAAGGAAAAAAATTACAATCTATTAAGTTAAAGTTAAAATAAAAAAGATTAGAATTGTATTTACATAGATTATCGTTTTGATAATCTAAGCTAATATAAGGAGTTGTTATGAAAAAACTTGGTTTTGTTGCAGGTATGGTTGTGCTTGCTGGTATTAATGCATTTGGTATGAGTGATTCTGATCTAAGAGATCAGGCTAAAAATATGGGATTAAAACCTATCCCTCAAAGTCAGCTTGAAATTTTAAAGATTGTTGATGATCCAAAAAATCCTATTACGGATTGTAAAGTTGAGCTTGGTAAAAAACTGTATTTTGATCCAAGACTTTCAAAAAGCGGTTTGATCTCTTGTAATACATGTCACAATCTTGGAATGGGTGGAGCTGACGGTGTAGGAGCTGCGGTTGGACATAAATGGACACCGAATCCTGCTCACTTAAACTCGCCTACGGTATATAACTCGGTATTAAATGCTGTTCAATTCTGGGACGGAAGATCACCTCACTTGGCAGACCAGGCTCAAGGTCCTATGCAAGCAGGTCCTGAAATGGCAGCTCCTGCAGAACTGGTAGTTGCGAGAGTTACTTCAATGCCTGCTTATGTTGAAGAGTTCAAAAAAGCATACGGTCCGGATGTAAAAATCACATTCCCGTTGATCGCCGATACAATTGCGATCTTTGAAAAAACACTTATTACGCCTTCTAGATATGACCAATTCATGTATGGAAATGACAATGCTTTAACAAAAGCTGAAAAAACAGGTCTTAAAGTATTTATGGATAAAGGTTGTGCATCTTGTCATAATGATATCGGTCTAGGTGGAACAATGATGCCGTTTGACAGTAAAAAATATGACTTGAATGTCGGTGGATTTACAGGTAATGAATCAGGAATGGTTAAAACTCCTACATTGAGAAATATTGAAGAGACTGCACCATACTTCCACAACGGTAATATCTGGTCTCTTGCGACTGCGGTTAAAGAGATGGGTAAAATTCAACTTGGATTGAAAATAAGCGATAAAGAAGCTAATGAGATCGTTACATTCTTAAACTCACTTACAGGTAAAAAACCTGATATCTCATATCCACAATTGCCTGTTATTACAGAAAAAACTCCAAAACCGGATATGAACTAATCTATAAAAGAACCTTCCGGGTTCTTTTATCTACACGCTGTCCAAAATGATCGTGCCGTCAAGGTCCACGGAATAATCAACTTTCAAAATCTCCAAACTTTGGGTGATACTTTTGATCTCTTCTAGCATAGCAAAATCATCTTTTAGATATCCCCTTGTGTTGCACAGTTCTATTCTTGCATCATTTTCGGTAATCCTGAAATATTGAAAAGAATTTTTTTCAAAGTGATTAATAATACTATTTAATTTATTTGACATCCCAAACTCCGTTTAATTTTGCGAATTTTAGTTTGAAAGAGTTACAATGCGGTTACATTATTTTTAGATTATTTTCCCAAAAGATCCATTTGGATTTACAAAAATAATTTTTAACTTCCTCTTCCCTTAGGTATCTTTTTTGTATACAAATGAACAAAACGGCTTAAAACAAGGCTTTATGGAAGTTTTTGGTATATTAATAAAATAATTAATAATAATTTAGATAAAATTAAATTACTATTGTTAATACCAAGAACAGGACCTACGATGAAGCAAGATTATAATTTCATACCGCTATCTATCATAATTTTTGAGAACGACAAACTGATCTACGGCAATGATCACATAAAACACCTGTTTTCGGCAAAAAATGACAAAGAGCTTTCAGACAAACTTCTTGAGATGTTCAAGCAAGACAGCGAAAAGCAGCTATTCAGGTTCTTTTTAAATAACCCCGTATTCCAATACAAAGATCACCAAATAAAACTGAAGCACTTAAAAAAAGAGTACGATCTCTTTGTATTTACCCAAATGGACGGGGAGGTTTTGGAAGAAGAGAACCATGTTGCCCTTAAAAATGTGATAATGAACAGTATTGAGATGCTCTCTTTTTACAAAGGGATAAGAATATACTCAAATGAAAAGGTTCTGGCGGTCAATGATTCTAAGATCCTTATCAAGGCATCAAAAAAACAGCAGTTGAACC
Source organism: Arcobacteraceae bacterium (assembly GCA_963677515.1). Lineage (GTDB taxonomy): Bacteria > Campylobacterota > Campylobacteria > Campylobacterales > Arcobacteraceae > JAIOSF01. The sequence continues at coordinate 711,044 of OY781963.1, forward strand.
TTTACGACAACAAGGAATATTTCTTGAAAATAAACAATGTCTGCCATAGGGCAAAAGGGATATCATTCAATAAAGAAAAAGAGATACTAACCCTTGGCAATATAAAAAAAGAGACAAAGAACTGCGCTTTTGACAGGGATGAAGTAAGACTGAAAATAAAAACGAACAAGATCCATATCCCGGTGATAAACAAAGAACTGGAGGTCTACGACATATCGGAAAAAAGCATATGTTTTATCTCCGACAATGATTACGATCTCTCCAGGCTTACCCAGACCCTGGAGATAAAGGTTCCCTTTTTGGAAGAGCTTTTGTATGTCAACTTTCTTAAAAAAGTTGTTCTAGGGGATAGGATAAAATATATTTTCCACCTGAACAGCCATTCCAAAAAATTATCCAGGTTCCTGCACGATACCCAGGAAGAGTGGATAAAAAACGCTATTTTATCCCTCAAAATCTAAAATCAGCGTACGAAAAGTTATATAAAACAATTTTAAAATTTATTTTGTCAAGAAAAAGTAATAATAACAGCTTATTTTATGTTATAATGAAAAATATAAAAAAATAAGGTGTATTGCATTTGATAAAAAAAATTCTCAATAAATCCGGGTATACATTTAAAGATTTTAAAAATGAACTTTTCAAAAAAGAAGTGGATTTTGATCTGTTAAAAAAAATAAAAGAAGAATTAAACACAGATCTGAACATTGCCGATGAAAAGCAAAGATTCCTTCTGCATGAGTGCATAGAAAAGTCCATGCTTAAATCTGCCCTTTGGCTCATAGAAGAGGGGGCTGATGTCACTTTAAAGAATAAATACGGTGAAAATGCCCTTGATATAGCCATAGAGAATAACAAACTTCAAATAGTCCGATTTATAATGGCCCTGGGAAAGATCGATCTTGAGGAAACAGACAAGGACGGCAGGACCCTTCTTCAAAACATCGTTATGCAAGGATATAACGATGCTGCAAAAATATTGATCGATTACGGTGCGGATGTAAACCATAAAGACAACAAAAACCGAAACGTCATCTTCGACGCCCTGGCTTACGGGAACGAAGAGTTCATAAACTATCTTCTTGAGATAAACGGGATAGAATTAAACAATATCGACCTTGACCATAACAGTATCATGAATCACCATGAAGTGATAAACAACGATGCCATAGCCAAAAAGCTTATAGAAAAGGGTGCAGATACAACCATAAAAGACAAAGAGGGGAACACTTACCTTTGCAGAAGCGCTTTACGTGGTATTGAAGCTTATGACCTGGTTTCCCTGGCGCTTCAGCACGGTGCCGATATCAATTCAAGGGTCTTTAACGAAAATACCATTTTAATGGAACTTATCTCCTCTTATTCTAAAATCTCGGATGAGGAAAAGGCCAGACGTGAAGATCTCTTTAAAATGGCCCAGCAGGTCATAATAGAAGGTATAGACGTAAACGCCATTGACAAAAACGGGGAAAGTGCCCTTTTCAAAGCAGTAAGGGGAAAAGATATAGAAATGGTCTCCTTCCTTTTGAATTCAGGCATAAACCCGAATATACAAAACAATTATATGCAAAGTGCTTTTCATTATGCCGTATACCAGGGGATAGGTAGCCTGGATATTATTCTGCTTCTTTTAAAATACGGTGCCGACCCGCTTCTTAAGAACAACAAGTTCCAGACCATATATGAGATACTAAACAACGTGATCCTCCATACACACGGCAAAAAACTCATGGAAGACAAATTTATACTTTCAAAGATCAGGCTGGACGGACAATATATCCTTATCCTGAAAGAGCTGCTAGAGGTAAATACCCAAAATCTGGATTTTCTGGACAGTGAAGGCAATCCCCTGTTCTTTACACCATTGTTATATGAACATTTCCAACTGTTTAAGCTCTATATAAAATACGGCCTTGATATCCACAACAAAAATATCAGCGGGCACAACGTGCTGTTCGAGTATATCTTAAAGGTGTTCAACGATAACAAAGAGAACAAAGAGTTCCAAAGCAACCTAAGCATGATACTCAGCAAAAAAGTCGAACACAACATACAGGACAAAGAGGGCAAAACGATCCTCCACAAGATACTTGAAACCCCCTGTGACCTTCATCTGTTCGATACCTTGACCGATATCATCCTTTTTGATTATACCTTGAGAGACAAACTGGGAAGAAGCGTGATCCACAGCACGATCTGGCACGACAAAACGAACGTGATAAAAAGGATTCACGAAAAGAACAGCAAGGTTGTCAATATACCCGACAACTACGGAATTCTGCCCATGACCTATGCAGCCTTGCTCGGGAACCAGGCCCTGGTGCTGCTGTTAATAGAGCTCAAAGCCAATGTAGCAAGCGGGATAGAGATCTCCCCCAATGCCAGGGAAAAGTTCAAGCCTCTGCTTAAAAACCTTGATAAGCTGAAACTTAATATAAAAAACCCGGATACCCTAAAAAACATAGAAAAAGTGATAGACCAGGTAAAAAGAGATTTCGGCGAAAAATAAAACAATATAAAAGAAAAGAGATATGGATACTGAACTAATAAAAATCAATATAATCAAAAACATATTCATAAACAAGAACTACAGGTTTATGCTCTTGGGAAGCCTTATCGTGGCTATTCTTCTTCCGATCCTGGCCCAGAAGATAGTGGTTCCCTCTTTTTATAACCAGATGCTTCAAAATACCCTGGAAGATGCCAAAAAAGTGGGGAAACATATAGCAAGGCATCAAAATCACAATGTAAACTCCACCGTATTCTATACTGCACTGGATAAATTAAAAGATGATTTTGAGATAACAAAGATAAGGCTCTTTGATAAAAAAGGGAAAATAGTTTTCTCTACCCAGACCTCGGAAATAGGCAATATCAACAAAAAAAGCTACTATTTCGATGTCGTGGCTAAAGGGGAAATGTACTATAAAATAGTGCAAAAAGGTGCCAGCAGTTCCGAGGGCGATACCGTTTTAAAAAGGGACGTGGTGGAGATCTACGTGCCTATTATGAAAAACGGCGACTTCCTTGGGTCCTCGGAGATATATTACGATATAACAAAAAAGAAAGAAGCCTTTGAAGAGCTGATGATAAAGGTGAATTTGCTTTATTATATCTTTGGCGTGCTGTTTATGCTTTTTATCCTTTTGATGCTTTATAATGCAAGTGCCGCAAACCTTAAAGAGTACCTGATCGACCAGGAATTAAAAGTTCTGAACAGTTCTTTAAAAGAAAAAGTGGACGAAAAAACAAAAGAACTGAAAGATATCAACAAAAACCTTGAGATCAGGATAAATGAAGAGATCCAGAAGAACAGGGAAAAAGACTCAAGGCTTTTCCAGCAGTCAAAACTGGCTTCCATGGGTGAGATGATAGGGAATATCGCCCATCAGTGGAGACAGCCGCTTTCTGCCATTTCAAGTACCATAAGCAGCCTGAAAGTGCAAAAGGAGCTGGCGATCCTGGATGACAAGGAACTGGACAAGGCATTTGAGAAAATAAGCGACACCACGGAATACCTTTCAAACACCATTAACGATTTCAGGGACTTTTTCCTATCCGACAAAGAAAAAAAACAGACAAATATGAAAAAGATCATCAACAGCACTTTGTCTATTTTATCTTCAACTATAAAAAACAAAGATATCCTGATCATAGAAAAAGTAGAAGATACCGCGATAACCACTCTGCCGAACGAATTTCAGCAGTCCCTTTTAAATATAATCAACAATGCCGTAGACGTGCTTCTGGAGAAAAACCCGCAGGAAAAATATATCTTTATCAATTCAAAAGAGAATATGGATGAAAATACCCTGGAATTAAGCATATATGACAATGCGGGAGGTATCAGGGAAGATATCCTTGAGAAGATCTTTGAGCCTTATTTTACGACCAAGCACCAAAGCCAGGGTACGGGGATAGGACTTTATATGACCCAGGAGATCATAAACAAGCACCTCAAAGGGAGCATAAAGGCAGAAAACTGTCAATTTGAGTACAACAACAAACAGCATAAAGGTGCATTGTTTAAGATAACTATCCCTTTGAAATAACAATTTTGTTAGTGCTTTTAAGTTAATTAATATTACAATATTTTAAATTTAAAGGGATAACTTTTAATGGGTAAAATCTATTTTTTCATTGCATTTGTTATATTGGTTTTTTCCTCATACCTGATTCTAAATACGGAAAAAAATGAAAAGATAAAAGAGCATCTGAATAACAAAACAAAACAGTATGAACAAAGCTACCATGTTTTATACGATCAATACAAAAGACTTTCAACCATGATCTTCACTACAAAGATCAATACCGATGAGATCTTATATCTATTCAAGGACGCTTACAAGGCGGATGAACAGGAAAAAGCGATAATAAGGAAAAAGCTTTACGAAAAACTGAACAACACATATACCCTTTTAAAGCAGTACAATCTTAAGCAGCTCCATTTCCATCTCCCCAATAACGACAGCTTCTTAAGGTTTCACAGGCCGAATAAGTTCGGCGACAATCTAACCGATATCAGGCCTACCGTAAAATATGTAAATAAATATAAAAAAACCGTAGACGGTTTTGAAGAGGGGAGGATATACAACGGGTACAGGTTTGTTTTCCCCCTGTTCTATGAAAAAGAGCATATAGGAAGCATCGAGGTCTCTTTCAGCACTTTGGTATTATCAAAAGATTTTATCAAGAATTTTGACGTTGTAGCCAGGTTCCTTATCTCCAAAGATGTCGTGAACGAAAAGGTGTTTAAAAACGAAAAGATCAATTACGTAAAATCCCAATTCGATAACTTCTATTTTGAGACAAAGGTCAACGATACCTTAAAAATAGAAAGAAGCATAGTATCAAAAAAGACGAAAAATATAATCAGGCAGCAGGGATTGAGTGACAGCAATTTCTCCCTCTACGACAGTGCCAACAAGCATGTTTTAACCTTTTTAAAGATCAAGAACCCAATATCCCAAAAAGTAGTTGGTATACTTGTGATAAAAAGCGATGCAAAATATATCCACAACAAGGTATTGAACTCCTACACCATGTTTGCGGGAAGCGTTATTTTTATAATAGTTGCTTTATTGTTCCTGTATAAGAACAAGAACCAGACCCTGATCCTCAATCAAAGCGTTAAAGAAAAGACCAAAAGCCTTACAAAGCTGAACAAAGAACTTGAAGAGAACAAACAGCAGCTTCAGCTTTTAAATGAAAACCTTGAAAAGAAAGTAAAAGAAGAGGTTTCCAAGAACAGGGACAAAGACAGGGTCCTTTTTGAACAGTCAAAAATGGCAGCCCTTGGGGAGATGATAGGAAATATCGCCCACCAATGGAGACAGCCCCTTTCTGCAATCTCAACGGGGGTCAGCAGTATGCAGCTGCAAAAAGAACTTAATCTTTTAAGCGATGATGATTTCCAGAACAATTGCAGGTCAATAAATAAAAATGTGGAGTACCTATCAAAAACCATCGATGATTTCAGGAACTTTATAAGGGGTAACAGCAAGAAAGAGAGCTTTAATATCAAAGAGAGCATCCAGTCATTTTTAAGCATAGTCTCCTCATATACGAAAAAAGACAATATAGATATAATACTCGATATAGAGGATATACAGATCACAGGGCTTCAGAATGAGTTGAACCAATGCCTTATAAACCTTTTTAACAACGCAAGGGATGCAATGAGCGATAAAAAAGTGGAAAAATATATTTTCATAACTGTTTTTAAGCAGAACAATGAACTGAAAATAGAGTTCAAGGATAATGCTGGCGGGATAAAAGAAAGCATTTTAGACAAGATATTCGAGCCATATTTTACTACGAAACATCAAAGCCAGGGTACCGGGCTCGGGCTTCATATGACATACAAACTTATCGTTGAAGGGATGGACGGGAAGATCAGTGTCAGAAATAAAAGCTATATATACGGAAACAAAGAATACGAGGGTGCGTTTTTTGATATAAGCATTCCCTTGGATGAAGACAGGCTGCTATGAAAAAAGAGAACATAACATACAGTGAAATTGAAAATGCTGCGGAGACGCTGGGTCTTATAGGTATAGAAACCGCTGAAAAAATAAAAAAAAGATATCTCAAGCTGTCTAAAAAATATCATCCCGATATGGAAGAGGGTGACATGAAAAAGTTCCAGGAGATCAACAAGGCATACAAGCTTTTGGAAAAATATATAAAAAACTACCGATTTACCTTTTCAAAAGAGGAATTTTACGATCAATACCCCCATGCAAAAGAGTACAACGGTGACCTTATGTGGGGGAAAAGGCCCTGATCTTTACTCTATAACGATCACCATCCCTTTAATACGCTTTAACAAAGATGATTTTTCGTCAAAGTTCGATATCTCTTTTCCCGGTTCCAGGGAGGTAAACGCCGCTTCTCCTACGATAAACCTTCCCTCTTGATTGAAAAAGTTCAAGGTTTTTATTCCCCAGAACTGATGGAATATAACAGGTTCATCTTCTATATGCCCGGCATACAGCATAATATGCCCCTTTGCATAAAGGAGGGTTTTAAAAGGTTCCGCCGTTTTTATGATGGCCACTTTTTTCTCTTTGGAAGAGAGGTTTTCCAGGTCTATATAGTTGCCGTTTTTAATTTGGCCGGAGGAATTCCTGTTCAGGTAGATCCCAAATGGGCTGAAAAAATCCCTGGTCATAGAAGAGCAGTCCCTGGTACCCGATAATCCTCCCCATCCGTAAGGCTCGTTTTTCAACTCCTCTATTACATTATGGATATTTTCACTGTCAAACGAAATCGGTTTTTTAACTATATTATCATCTTTTATATAATTGATCTCACCCGATTTGCCTATGATCATATAGTTTCCTTCTTTTATGGGGAAGATAGTTCCAAGCTTTATATATTCTATAAAAGAGCCATCATCAAGGTAAAGGGGAAAATTGTCTTTTAATGCTATGGCGTAATCATTGGTCTGAAACTCTTGGAGTGTTTCGTCACTTATCAGGGCTATATCCCTGGCATCCAGCCATCCTGCCGCAAAAGGGGTCTGGGCAAAGACCCAGGCCCTGTCTTTTGAATAGTGGGATATAAAAAGGGGAGTATTCAGGTAAACAGAGGAGTTCTGGTTATAATCAAAAGGGTATCCCTCTCCCGCTTTTTGGGGATCAAAAAACAAAGGCTTGTCTGTAGGCAGCACACGCAAATCGCTGTTTCTTATGCTTATCCCGTAAAGCCTGCTTTTATCAAACTCTTCAAAGTTGCTGTTTTGTTTCAGCTTCTCGAACCATTCTTTGGGCAAGAGCCTATAATTTTGCCCGTAAACATCCATCTTTTCATAAGCAAAGCCCCACATAGATTCCTCTTTTGTATACTGGAACCTTTCTATATGCCACGGTTTGAAATATATCTTGTTATAGTTTTCGTCAAACTCTTTTAATCTTTCTATCCCGACTGCTTCAATATTGGAAGCATAAGCTTCGGTATTTTGGGGCAGGGTGCTTATATCCTCTATTATATATGTTTTGGATGTACATCCTCCAAAAAGGAGCATTAGGGGCAAAATAAAATAGATATACTTTCTCATATCATATCCCCTGTACCGTTATGACCAGGCTTCTGTTCCCGGCATGGTTTCTATGCTCGTTCAGGTATATCCCCTGCCAGGTCCCAAGGTTAAGCCTGCCGTTGGTTATGGGGATATTTAAAGAGACTCCCAAAAGGGAGGATTTTGCATGGGAAGGCATATCATCCTCCCCCTCGTATGTATGGGTATAATAGTGTTTGTCGTCGCAAAGTTCGTTAAAGAGGTTCTCCATATCGTTTCGGACCTCTTTTTCGCAGTTCTCGTTTATACTAAGACTTGCACTTGTATGCTTTAGGAATATATTCATCATCCCTGTTTTTATATCGGAAAACTCTATACTGTTTATAACCGTATCGGTGATGATATGGAAACCTCTGTTTTTAGCTTTTATTTTTATCTCTTGTTGTCTTATTATCATGGATAAAAATATAACATATAATTACTAATAAGCTTTAGTCCTGCATTTTGTATATTTTCTTTCTCTCTTTGGAAGAGGGGATGTCCAGAAGCTTTCTGTATTTTGTTATGGTTCTTCTAACCATTGATACGTTGTATCTTTGCTGTACCATATCCACAAGGTCCTGGTCCGTAAACGGTTTGTCGTGGGCTTCGCTGTCAACTACCTGTTTTATATAGTTCTTTATCTCCGAAGAGGAAAGGTTTTTGGATACCGCGTTCGTAAAGAATGATTTTAAAGAGAAAGTTCCCCTTGAACATTTTATATACTTGTTTGAGACAGCACGGCTGATAGTGGACTCCTCGAAGCCAAGCTCGCTTGCAACCTCTGACATGGTCAGGGGCTTAAGTTCGCTTCCTATGAAGAAACCTATCTGCTTTTCAACAATTATCAAGATAAGTTTATATAAAGTCGACTTTCTAAGCTCCAGCAGGTTTACAAGATCCCTTGCCTCCTTAAGCTTGCTTTTTATATCCTCATTCTTTGATTTAAAAGGGTCGCTTACCACAAGGTCGGGGTAATAATCGTTATTTACCCTTATTTTTATATCATCGTCGACCTCTACGAAAAAATCCGGGATAATGTAAGGCTGGTCTTCCAGGTAATCAACCGCCGGGGGATTCTTGAACTTTTTGATCAGTTCTTTTGATTCGTCAAACCTGTGGTGCTTGTAATATTTATCTATATTTGAAAGATTCGAGATCATCTTTTCCGTCAGATTATAAAGCTCCTGGTCGATCTCCAGTTCATTTAGCTGGAATAAAAAAGATTCTTTAAGGTCATATGCGCCAACCCCTGTAGGCTCAAGGTGGGCAAACCTTTTTCTTATACTTTGGGCAAACTCGTTCGTTACCCCGTATTTGACAGCTATCTTTTCGATATCACCCTCGAAGTAGCCCTCGTCGTTTATATAAAAAAGGATCTCTTTTGCTATTTTCTGTGAATTGGGCGTTGGGAAAAGAGGCGCACAGATCTGCTCGTCTATCTTGTCGTAAATAGATTCGTGATAAACGCTCATATTCTCTATAAAAGCTCGTTTATCATCTTCCCCGCCGCTGTATGATGAACCGGAATAACTGCCTGATTCAAAATGGGAATTAACCTCTAAAAAAGGATTTTCGTAACTGTATTCTTTAAATAATGTATCTAATTCTTGAAGAGGGGCTTGAAGTAACGGAAGCCACGTTTTAAGTGAAAGCTGTAAAGTTTGTTTTTGTTTTACATTTAATCTTATATTATTTACCATATCAAGATTATACCGCAAATACAAGACCCGCGGTACAATCTGCTGTATGGTTAATATACAATTAGTATTTTAATCTAACCACACCGTTTGGTTTAGAGATTTTCATTTGGCATGAAAGTCTAGATTTTGGAGTACAAGTTCCAGAACAGATCTCTTTAAGTACTTTAACTTCTTTCTCAGTCTTTTCTGATAAGAATTCCATACCTGATTCAACCTCTACTACACATGTACCACATTCACCGTCTCTACAACCGAAAGGAAGTGCTGAACCACTTGCTTCTACGATATCTTGAATTGTACTACCTTCTTTTACATTGATTGCTAAAAAATCATTAACTATCTCTACTCTTGTTGTCATTTTTTTCTCCTTACTTTTTATATGGTTTAACTAAGATGTCACCTTTAACTAACATCATTGGTGCGATTCTAACTTTTGGGCTTATAGTATATTGCTGGCATTGCTCAGCATCTTCAGTTGTGATTGCTCCATACTGAACTAATAAGTCTAATTCTTCATCTTCCATATAACTAGTAGGTTCTTCATCAGATAAATTTTCAACACAAATTAAACATTTAGAATAATCTTCTTTAGATGTTTGCATCGGTATACCTTTTTCTTTAGCCAGTCTAACGATAGGTTCACCTATCTTAGCATCGTAAACGCCGTCAGTAGCTTCATCAAAATGCATAAAAATCACTTTTGCCATTTAATTCTCCTTATTTAGATTTATTTTTTCTTTCTTCGATCATCTTTTTGAACAATGGAGACTCTGTAGTTTCACTGTCACAACCATCATCGACCGCTTCAAGCTCATGCTCTCTGCAGCCTATGATCTCTACTTCCATCCCGGTTCCAAAAAAATGGACTTCGTATACTCGAATCACCTGCAAGAATTCGCCCATTGATTTTATATAGCCAACTGAGCCTTTTGGCATCATCAATGTCCCAATGCTTGCATGGGGGTAGGTACCGTCATTTACTACGTCTTCAACCAACCGTACCTTCTGCCCCTCTTTGAACTTAGGTTCCTCTTCATCCCTGCCGCTTCTGGATGCCGTAACGCTATCGTGTAATACGATATCCGGATCTACGGTAAATTCCTTAGCAGCCACAACTGTTCCCCGGAGTAGGTGTACAGCTCATACATCCACCTAGTTTTCCATCTTTAAACATATCCCAAACCTGAGCAGCGCTTGGAGCATATCCATTTTTAAAGTCCCCGTAGACTTTAAGCAGTGAGAACTTTAAAAAGTCAAGGAGTCTTTCATCCTCACCTTTAAAGTTCTCAAAGCCTGTTTTGATGAGAGTTCCATACTCTTTTAAAATATGGAATCTCTTAACGTTAACAAGGCCCGCGTCGTATTCGAGATCAAAAAAATCAAAATAATCTTCCGCATCGGTTAGTTCATAAAACTCATCCAATGACTTCATTTCTATATGCATAATTTATTCCTTTTAACTACATGGAGTATCAATTGCTGTTGTATAAATATTAACAGTATTAGGTACTTTTTTATCTATCTGTGTTGTTAAAGCGTCAATATCCTTTTCACCGGTTCTGATTCTTTCAACACCGCCTACGTTCAGCCACCACATTTTACCTGCACCGCGACCCAGATCCTGGCAGTTCGCCCGTACACATTCCATAGCAACTTCTCTGTTTTTCTCGTCTGAGACTACTATCTCTATTTTAACCTTTTCAAACAGGTCTACAGGATTGTTGTCAGCCTCTTTAAGTCCAAAAGAACCTTTACCGACAACATGAGATACCGTTACACCCTCAATATGATTTTCAAAAAGATCACTTAAAACATTTTGTAAATCATACTGGTTAAATACTGCAACTACTAAAAACATTCTCAACTCCTTTGTTTAATTTATTTTAACTCTTCTTTTAAAGCACCTATCCATGTTTCTATTCTTTCATCCGATTTATCAGACTCGTTATGTTCATCTATTGCACAACCGCAAAGCTTACCGTCTATTTCAGCCAGCGAGAATTCATAATCATAACCGTCTTTAGGGATAAAACCGATAGCTTTAGCTCCTGCTTCAGTGAAAGTTTTGTGAAGTTTTCCCAAGGCACTACAGAAGTGCTCTCCATGCTTCTTACAGTCACCGGCACCGAAAAATGCAACAGTTTTACCGCTAAAGTCTATTCCGTCGTCTTCTATTTCAAGAACAGGATCAACCCAGGAAAAGTGTACGTCACCTTGCCCCCATGTAGAACTACCTATAAACAGAACATCATACTCAAGCATTTGATCTTCGATATCGTCAAAATCTTCTTCCATATTTATTACATCATCTTCATCTATACCGAACTCTTCGATCAATGCATCTGCTATTTTCATTGATGTACCTCCGGCGGTACCTACAAAAATTCCCATTTTACTCATTTTATATACTCCTTATAATAAATTTATTTGCTGTATTGTTCGTAAATCTTAATTGCATTTTGCAGCATCTTCTCACCTTCTTCTTCCAGGCTTTCGTAAGTTCTGAAAGAATATCTGTGGGCATCTTTAAAAAATTTGTTCACGATCACTATCTTGTCTGCAATAACAACGGCTCTACCGAAACCTTCATGGCTCATCTCCATAACAACGCTGCACATTACACCTGTTTTTTTCTCAAATGCCAATGCGATAGCCTGGAAGATCAGTCTGATATCCTGTACCTGCATCTCATCGATATCGGCAATTACCGGGATCTCTTTTAATTCCTCTTTTGTTTTTACGTATTTTTCAGTTAAGATATCTTTATCATCTCTGTTTGCCCATGTACCGAACTGGTCCAAAGCCCTTACTTGACCTATAAGCGTTTTTATAAATTGGTTTTCCATTATGCAGCCTTTTTAGCTAATATTTTTTGGATGAACGGAGCAGGTTTTCCGTTTAACATCGTAGTTAATTTTTTGATTTCGTCTTCGATAGAAACTATCTCTTTGTATTTGATCGGGAAAATCCCGCTGTTAATTATCTTTGCAGCAGCGGTAGGACCTATATTTACGAAATAAACTATATCTATCCCCTGTAAAAGGGCTACGGTTTTATCGGTGTCTTTATTCTCGATTTTTATGATCGTAGATATATCACAGTCGTCTTTGCTTATATCGTATACGTTGAACTGCTTTGCACTACCGAAGTGCGCGTCGATATTTTCGTTGTCGTTCGTTGCAAATGCAACCTTGATGCTTCCTTCTTTGAAGTCGTTAGATGTCACTTTAATTGTTGATCCCATTTTCTGAGTCTCCTTTTGCAAAATATATATTATATATTATGCAAAAACCATTCCCTAATAAGGCCGCTTAGCTTTTTGCTTTCAAAAATGAAGAAAGATCGCTGTCCATACTGATCAAATGCAGATCAAACCATAATGAAAGTTTCTCGTTAAAATAAGACTTCAGCATCATTTGTCCTATCTTTGTATTGGACTTGTTGATAAAATACTCCATCTCGGCCAAAACCTTTTGATGTTCATCGATATGATCCCGTTTTCTGGGGTAATCAAATTGTTCCATCATCTCCTCTTCCTGACAAAAATGTCGCTTGCTCTGCTCCAAAAGTTTTGCCATTACATTTTTGTAAGATTCTACCTCGTTGTTCTCCAAAGAGTTGTATATATCAACGAACTCTTTATGGAGCATATCCATTTGATCATTGCCTAAAATATGTTTGTCGTTAATAAATTCCATTAGTGATTCCCTTGTTTATAGTGATTTACTATATTCGCAAGTTCAAACAGCATATAGCAGCTGCCTTCGTATAAAGTATCGTTCTTAAGGTTGTTGCCTATTGCCTCGTAATTTGGGAAACCTCTTAGCATAAGGGCTTTATGGTATTTGTTCGTCAGCCTTTCACCGTGGAAATTGGAGATAAGCACATCTGCATCCTTTAATTCATTCTCAACATCCTCAAAATCGCCTATTATGATATTGTCGCATTGGATATTTTCAAGGCTTATGCTTTTTGTAGGACTTACTATGGCTTTTATATTTGCCCCCGCTTCTTTTATTGTCACAGCTATACTTAATACCTGGTCAGGTTCTGCTGCTATCACCACATTCGTCCCGCCCAATGCGAAGTGGGTATCAAGGAGCGCATCCTGATGCCTTTTTCTCCATCTGACTATGCTTGGGGCAGGTGTTGTTATAGATTTTAACTCCATTAACTCTTTATAAAATCTGTCCGCTTTAAGCAATCCGCTTATGGTATCAAAATGAAGATGTTTTGTATTACTGTTTTTCCCCTTTAAAACCTCACCGCATTTCAATACGGAGTTTCCTATGGTTATAACCGCACACGAGTCTGCAAGCTCTTTTATCTCATCTACTGATATCCCTCCGCTTGTTAATGCACCCTGTTTTACCCCAAGGTGTCCGTCAAGTGATTCGCTGATATCGGGCAGGGCAAAAACCTCATAACCGTATAATGATATCTGCTCTTTTATCTTTTCCACTTCAATAGGGGTAAGGTTGACGTTTGGTATAAGAGTGATCTTATTGTTGTTTATGGTGTTTTTTTCATCTGTGAGCTGTTCAATGATAGCCTGGATACTTAAAGCATAACCGCTTTCAAGTCCCCCTTCAAAATCGGGAGTATGAACATAAACCATTTTTTGCGTATCTCTTAGTAAATAGGCGGCACCCTTTATATCGTCCCCTTTTGTCTCCGTCATCCCGGTAGTGAACAATCCCACAAGATCCGGTTTTACCTTTTTGGTTATATTTTTAACAGCCTCGCTTATACTGTAATCTCCGCCGTCTATAACCGCGGTAATATCATTAACAGCTGTAGTCTGTATGGCAATAGGGTCGTTAAAGTGTCTTGTGAAAAATACCTTTGAAAAGCTGGCGCACCCTTGTGCTCCGTGCATAAGGGGCATAGTGTTTTTTATACCCAAAAAACAAAGCAGTGCTCCCATAGGCTGTGAAAGTTTTATTGGATTGATTTGTAATGGCTTGGTCATATTATACTCCAAAATTGTAATTTATATATTCTTTCATGCAAATTTTGTTCCTAGAAAAAAGCTGATCTCTAAAAATCACAGGATGAAAAAATATACAATTTATTATTGTTCCTGAGAACTTAAATATGATCTTATTGATATTATTTATCCTATTTTAGTGTTAAAAGGGCGGTATCAGGGGAGGCAAGCTGTTCTTTTTATAACCTTTACTTATTATCAGATTTTTATATTTAATCTAATATTAAGAAATATAAAGTTATTATTTTTAATAAGAAAAGGCAAACCTGTCGCGAGACAGGGACGCAAAGCCACGGGTCTTAAATTACAAAAAGCCCAAGTTGCAAAATTGTAAATATGACCCTCTTAAGAAAAGGGGTAATTATGAAAACAGGATTTTTAAAAATAGGATTGACAGCTGTTGTTTTAACATCAGCTTTCGTTTTGGGAGGCTGCAGTGAAAAAGATCTCTCTATACAGAAAAAAGAATGCCTCCGGCAGGATAAGAAGTTTTTAACCAAAAAGGTTCTGAACTTTAGGACAGGGGAATATGTTATAAAAGGTGAATGTGTATAAAAAAAGAGACAAGTTATTGTCTCTTTTGGGTTTTATCACTCCCAAGGTGCGCTTTCACCCACCACTTTAAATACAGGGTTATTAACAGCTGCACAAACATCTTTCGCAAGGTTTTCCAAGCCTCCGTATGCACCGTAACTTACTTTTTTCTCCTGGTTCACATCCACGAACGCTACTTTTTTCTTGATCGCAGTATATAAACTTCTACCGCCTGCTAAAAGTATATCCACATTATGTTCGTCTATAAGTTTTGCCTGCTCGTTTGCGGGAACTTTCATCAAAATAGGTACATATTTTTTTGCTATCTCTATATCTTCAAGGGTAGCTTTCCTGATACTTGTTGCAACAACCTCTATACCTATATCCTGTAGTGCCGAAGCTATAGACCAGGATTTGTTCCCTCCCGTATTTAAAATGGCTTTTTTATTTTCCAGGATCTTTCTATACGGAACCAGTCTTTGCTCTAATGCCTCCTCTTCCTCCTTTATAACCTCTTCGGCCCTTTTTGAAAGCTCTTCGTCGTTTAAAGCGTTTACGATGGTTCTAATGGCATTTGTAGTATCTCTTTTACCGTAGAATGAAACAGATACGTAAGGTATACCGAACTGCTCTTCCATTTTCCTGACAAGAGTTACAAGAGATTTGGCACAAACTATTACATTTAGCTTTGCCGTATGGGCTGTCTGGATATCTTCTATTCTCCCGTCACCGGCTAAAGTCGAGACAACCTTTATCCCTATTTTTTCAAGTACCGGAGTATACTGCCACATATCTCCCGTAACATTATATTCCCCAATAAGGTTTATACCGTATTTGTGGATCTTTTCAGGCTCCCTTGTACCGATCAGCTGTCCAAGTACAGCCTCTCCCCCAAGGCGGCTTCCAAGGTTCTTGCTTCCCACGAATCCCGGGCTGTGTACAACTATTATAGGCCTATTATGTTTCTCCTGCATCCTTTTGCATATATTATCCATATCGTCACCTATCATAGCCGTAACGCATGTCTCATATACAAATATCGCTTTGGGATCTTTATGTTCAACTATATACTCGATACTATCTTCAAGTTTTTTATTTCCCCCGAAGATAACGTCATTTGTGCTTATATCCGTACAGTAGCCCAGGAATGTGTTGTTTTCACCTTCCCAGCTTGAAGGTGTGGCCCTGGTTTCCCATGATGCCCCCTGGCACGTTGCAGGAGAGTGTACCAGGTGAACCGCGTCCGCATAAGGGAAGAGGGCGATCTGTGCCCCTTCAAAGGCGCAACCTCCGCTTGTTGCTCCCGGTTTTGGCTTATCACACCCTGATTTTTTTGTTTTATTATGACTACATGCTGATTCGTTCAATAATTCTTTTATCTGTTTTCTATTTACCATCATTTTTGTATCTCCGAGTATTTATATAATACAAATATGCAATATATATTCCCTTTGATTCTGGGGAATGGATTTTGCATAGAACTATATTATATTAATATAACAAAGGATTTTAAATGATAGCGATACCATTGGATAAAAAAGATTCTACGACACTTAGCGACCTGTACGGGAATGCGCCTTTTTTCGCATTGCTTGATACCAATACGGGAAGCTTCAAAGTTATTGAAAACGAAGTACAGGGGGAGGGACCCAAAAGTGCCGACTTCCTGAAAAGCAAAGGTGTTTCCTCAACTGTTTTCTATCACATGGGTGAGGGTGTTTACAAATCGTTCGTAAAAAACGGCATGGATATATTCTCTTCAGACCATGCATATTATACCCTTGAGGAGATCTTCCAAAACTCTTTAAACTCAAACCTCTTAAAGCTTGACGACAGCAATTACAAAGAACTTCTGGATCCGGGTAACGGTTCGGCATGTACCTGCGGATGTGAAGACAGTTGATAATGAAGATAAGATATTAGATCAGGGAAAAGGGATAGTGCCGATGGAAAAAGATTTGAATTACTATTTAAGCCTGGATTACCCTTTGGAGGTTTACGGGGGTGAGCATGAGATAGGGGATGCCTATTTGGCCCAATATCTTGATTTTGATATAAAAGGCGCGAGTGAAGATTATGACGAAGCTATAGAGATAGCCAGAGAATATCTTGAAAAACATATAAAAAAACAATTAGAACTGGGGAAAGAGTTACCGAACCCCGGTGAAGGGATGAGATTCATGGAACATAGAGAAGCATTACAGGCTTATAAAGCAAGAGATTTTGAAACAGCGTTAAACATCTGGACAAAAGAGGCAGATCTTAAAAACGACCAGGCGATGGCAAATATAGGGCTAATGTACCTAAAAGGTGAAGGAGTGGACAAAGACTTTACAAAAGCAAAAGAGTGGTTTGAAAAAGCCAGCCTTTACGATAACGATTCGGCGAACTATAACCTGGCATTGATGTACCAGTCCAAAATAGGTGTTGAAGAGGATATGGACAAAGCAATAGAGTATTTCAGGCGTGCAGTCAAAAAAGACCACCAGAGTGCGAACTTCAGACTGGGGCTTCTGCTGTTAAAAGACAGAACGGACGAGCAGATAGTAAGGGAAGGTTTCTCCTGCATGTTAAATGCCGCGAAATCGGGACACCCTATGGCGATGGCCCAGATGGGAGGAGTCGACAAAGAGCCAAACACTGCCTGTGAACCGAATAAACTGTTCAGGAACAAATCCTACGAAGAGCAGAAAGGACTGCTTCAAGACGCCATAGACAGATATATCAGGCCTATACTTGTAAAAGACGGCGGGGATATTATGATCCTTGACTTTATAACAGAACCAGATATTGAGATCAGGCTTGCTTACCAGGGTGCATGTGCAGGCTGTTCTTTGGGTGCGACCAGTACATACGATCTTATAAAAAATACTCTTTCCCAGGTAATAGACGAAAATATAAGAATATATATAATCTAAATCTCTCAGATATAAAGGAAAATAAAGTGAAAATAGCATTCGCATCAAAAGACAATATCCACGTAAACCAGCATTTCGGCTGGTGCGAGAAGTTCTATGTATATGAGGTGGATGAACAGAATGCATCATTGGTAGATGAGATCGATTCTTCCCAAAAGCTTGAAGAGGAGGTTGAAAAACTCGCTTACAAGATCTCCTGCGTGGAGGGGTGTGATATAATCTATGTTTCCCAGATAGGCCCAAAAGCTGCGAATATGGTACAAGCTGCAGGGATCTATCCCATGAGGGCTTCAAGTGAAGAGGAAAAGATAAGCGATGTGATAATCTCTTTGCAGAAAATGATAAACGACAATCCCCCTTTATGGCTAAAAAGGATACTTTTAAGAAAATAAGATAAATAATTCTTTTTTAATGATTATTACACTAGAATATCCGGAATTTAGTGGAGCAGGGCATGTATAAAAATCTCATTTATTTACTTTTATCCATAAATTTTTTGCATGCTCAAAATATAGACACTCTTTTGGAAGAGTATGAGCTCAATACCAAAAGCTCTCTGAAAACCGTCGATGAAAAACTGGGGCACGTTACCATCTACTCCCAAAAAGATCTCAGACTTATGCAGTATACCACTCTTTCGGATCTTTTAAAAGAATTTCCCCTAAGCAATTTGAACAAGAATAAACTGGGGACACCCAGCTTCTCTCTTCCAGGAAGCAAGACAGATGTAAGCGGATTTTTCAGGTTCTTTATAAACGACCACGAGGTCACCTCCAACTACACGCAGGCTCCTTCTTCCTCATGGATAGATCTTCCTGTGGACCTGATAGACTATATCGAGATCTACAGGGGGAACAGCTCTTTTGCCCTGGGAAGCGAGAATGGTATATTCTTTATCAGGATATACACCAAGAAACCCTCCCAGCAGAACGGTTCCCAGCTCTTTTTAAGCGCCGCTTCACACGGAAGCAGCTCCCAAAGCTTCAGCCATGCGGAAACATTCGAAAACGGCTGGGGATATTTGGCATACATGAACATATCAAACAGCAATGATTCGACTTTTTATAAAACGAACAAGCTCCATAATGATTCCGATCAGAGATACTTTTACCTTAACCTTGAAAAAGACACCACCCGGATCAACTTCGGCTATACGGACATAGAAAAAGACAATTATGTAGGTATGGCCATGGACGGCGTTCCCGATAACGGAGATATCAAATCCAAAGATTACTTTATCGACCTGAAAAAATATTTTCTTGACGACAGATCCCTGAAGGTACAGATATCTTATGACAGGAATGAGATCGAATATAAAGAAGCTGACGCTTCCGGTATTGCGGTGATACCTTTGATCGATCTTGCAAACATACCCGCAACGCTGCCTAGAGAGTATTACCAAAGCAACAACGTCACAAAACTCAACGGTTTTGTTTCAAAAAACTTCAGCTGTAAAAACAACAATCTGCTCCTGGGTCTTAATTTTCAGGAGAAAAAATACAACACAGAAAAAAACATATCCACAAATTTTGCCGGTATCACTACCCAAAGCCCGAACCTGTCAAACTTTGACAAGGAGCAGGTGGGTTCAATACTCTTCCAGGATGATTATAAACTGAACGAAAAACTTTTATTGGTAGTGAACGGAAAATTCGACAAAACAAAAAGAAACGGCGGCCTTGAAGACCTAAGTGATGAACAATATAGATTAGGAGCAATATATACCCCCTTTGAAAATTTCGGCTTAAAAGCATTTTATACAAAAACTTATATCACCCCCTCTTTTTTCAATATCGATTACGCAAGAGAAGAGTTAAAACCCCAGGAATACAAATACTTCACCCTTGAAGGGGTATATGCAAAAGACAACTCAAGACTGAGCGTTTTATACAATGACGTAAAGATTAGGGATTTTCTTTATTATTCTCCGGTGGGTTTTATCACCATCGACCATACGGTAAAAACAAGCGGTTTTATCTTTGATTATACATATGAGTTCTCTTCCGGAGACAAGGTACAGTTGAACTATTTTACCACAGAACTAAGCGAAACCATGAACAACTCCAGCAAGGGAGGCTACATCAAATATATGGGAAGCTACGGCTCTTTTGAATACTTTTCATCGCTTATCTACCGTAACGGATATAAATACCTGAATGTAGATGTTGACGACAGCTTTAATCTCAGCCTGGGCACGACCTATAATATCTCCAAAAACACCTCAATAAGCTTAAAAGGGGAAAATCTCTTTGACAACTCGACCGAGTCGTTGTATAAAGAGGGACTGATTGGGGATGATTTTGCAATGGAAGATTACCAAAGAGAAGTGACCTTAAGCATGAAGTGGGTGTTTTAATGAAAATATTTCTTCTTCTGTCGATGCTTCTTTCCTCTGTTTTTGCAAAACAGTATGTTTTCTGGGTAAACAAATACAGTAAAGAGATAGAGCTTGAAGCAAAAATCATTTCAAAAATAGCCCGATCATCAGTCAAAGATAAAAAGATCAGGCTGTATATTCCCAATATATCTGAAGATGAAAGAGAAGTTTACTCCCAATATTTTTCCCTGGCAGAAGATTGTGAATCTGCAAATTTCGTATTTGATACAAAAGGGTTGGCAGATGAAGAGTGCAAAAGATCAGGGAAACTTTTCTTTACCAACAACTATAGAAGACTGGTATCCGATCACAGATATTACGGGGCATTTTTCTGGAGCAAAAGCAGGCCCAATATCGTTTTTATAAAACACAGGCTGCAAAACTTCAATGTAAAGCTCGCTGATGAATATTCAAAATACATAGAAGAGATAAATGAATAGTTCACTTTTTAAAAACAATTACTTTCTTGTAGGGATAATGTTTTTAACGGCATCTTTCCTGTCGTTCTTATTATACACGATATTTGAATATGAAAAAAACATTGAAAAGGATATGTTCAAAGTTGCTACAACGGACGTAATGCATATAACAAGAAACAAGGCAGAATATATAAAAACGATCCTGGAAGGAAGCGATGATTATATAAAAGATATAAAAAACGATGTGAAGCTTCAAAAAATTCTTGAAATAAACCTTCATAACCTGTTAACCGAAAATATCAAATATGCTTATCTGCTATACAAAGACCGGAATGATGTCTTCAGGTTTTTAGTGGACGGCTCACCGGCAGATGAAAAAGCCATGATAAACCAAAAGTTCGATATCACGAGCAATAAATGGTTTGAACTTTACAAAAGAAAAGAACCCGTGATCATAAAACATACCTTTTTGCAGAAACTATCACTGAGTTACCTGGTTCCCGTATCTTATAAAGATGAAGTTAAGTTGATCCTGGTGATCGATTTTTCGGTCGATAAACTGGAAAAGATAAATAATATAATAACAATGATGAAAAGCGGCCTGTTCTTTATCCTTGCCATTATATTCATCTTCTTCGTTATCTTTATAACCCAGCTTATAAGGTATAAAGATATTAAGAAGCTCTCGTTTACCGATAAATTGACGAACACCTACAACAGGAATTACCTCCACGAGATACAAAACAGCGTCAACCTGGATGAATACATTATTGCGGCGATTGATATCGATCATTTCAAGAAGGTAAATGATACCTACGGACATGATGCCGGGGATATTATACTTAAAGAGGTAGGGAATATACTCAATCATACCGTAAGGATCGAAGAGGATATTGTTATAAGATACGGCGGTGAAGAGTTCGTAATATTGATAAAAAAAGGCTCCGAGAATATTGATGCCCAGTTAAGCGTGATCCAAAGGATATTTACAAATATAAAAGAACAGAAAATGTTCATAAACCAGGAGGAGCATATTTTCATAACCGTTTCCATAGGCGTCAACACAAAGCCGGATGAATCCAAGAACTTTCTCGAAGCGTTCAAGTTAGCGGATATAGAACTTTTCAAAGCCAAAGAAAGCGGGCGGAACATGATAAAAGTTCACAAGGGACAAAGCTCTTAAAATAAAAAAATTAACCGTTCATTTATTATGATTATAATATAATCGAACCCATCATAAATAACAGGTTCGGATAATGGATATAATCACAAAAATATTAGAAAACTTAAATTTAATTTATTATGAATACGATGCAGATCATAAAACTTTCGTTGTCGATAAAACCTATCCAAAGAACGATATCCACAACGAATTCATAAAACTCACATATAACCTTACAAAAAACAATATAAAGTTTTTCGTAGATGAAAAAGGTGATATAGTCATCTCTTTTAAAGACAGTTTCCTGGCGAGAATAAAACAGAGGATCAAGAACACCCTTTTTAGCATAAAGAACAAAGACAAGAATATATACCTGCTAAGCGACAAAAAAGTAAAATTTGCAAAAAACCTTCCGGTAATAGAGATAAAAAATATCGATCAGGATATCAACCTTGAAAAATACGACGCACTTATATTTACCTCAAAGAACGCTATAAATGCCATTGAATCAATTAATAAAGCCTGGAAAAAGATACCCTCTTATGTTATCGCCCCGCAAACTGCAAAAGCGGTGAAACACCATGGGGGGATATTAAAGTTCGTCGGGAAAAAGAAGCATGGGGATGAATTTGCCCATGAGATCATGGAAGAGCTGCAAGAAAGCAGGGTCTTATACCTGGGGGGAACAAAAACAGTATCCAGCCTTGTTACAATTTTGAATGAAAACGGGGTAAAGTGTGACAATATTGCAATATATGAAACCATATGCAAAGAACATAAAAAAAGCGTAACTCTGCCGAAGAACTCGACTATTATCTTTTCATCTCCTTCCACGATCAACTGCTTTTTGGAAAACTTTTCATGGGATGAAAGCTACAAAGCCGTAAGCATAGGGAGAACCACGGCAAAATTCTTCCCTGATTATATTACTCCTTATATATCGGAAACAACCTCTTTGGAGTCTTGTGTAAAAAAAGCAATAGAGTTAAATAAAAATTAATAAATCTCTTTATTATCTTTCTTTTTGACACCTTTTGACCCTTTTTTCATATATATTACTTATATGGAAAAGCTTATAAATATTTTAAAATATACCAAAGAGTTAAGGGTACTTTACGTTGAGGATGAAAGCAGCGTAAGGGAAAAGTTCGTAATGATGCTTGAGAATCTTTTCGACAGTGTTGAACCTTGTGAATCAGCACACAGTGCCGTTAAGCTGTACAAAAAAAGTTTTGATGAAAGTTCTCCGTACGATATCGTAATTACCGATATGTATATGCCCGATATAAACGGGCTGGAACTCTCAAGAACCATACTTGACCTGAACCCGGATCAAAAGATCCTGGCGATCTCCGCCTATAACGACAGCGAAGTTTTGGAATCCCTTATAGACCTGGGGGTTTCAAACTATATACAAAAACCCGTAAAAAGGGACAGGCTTATCGATATAATATATAAAATAGCCCTTGATATATCCAAAAACAGGAAAAGGCTGGAATTAAAGAATTTCGACTTTACCACAGGCATCAAAAACGGCTACTCTTTGCATAACGATATAAAAAAACTGCCGCAAAAAAATATAATACTTATCAAACTGAAAAACTTAAGCACCATCCAAACCATATACGGAATAGAAGAAGCCGATAATTTTATAAACAAATTCATATCAAAGTTCAAAAAGCATTTTAACCGGGACAAAGACCTCTACAGGCTTAGTTCAAAGAAGTTTGCCTATCTTATCGATAAAGAGTTTGATCTAAATGAGGCTATAAAAACCATGCAGAGATATTCAAAGCACTGTAAATTTGATATTGCCATCGGTGCCAGCAAGGATGAAAGCCTTATTGCTACAGCAGATATGGCACTTGATTTTGCCCTTAAACACGGCCTTGAATACAAAATATATTCAAAAGAGATAGATCTTACGGATGAATACAAAAACCATATCCTCTTCAAATCTATTCTTAGCAACGCTATTGAACAAGATACGGTTTTCCCCGTATTCCATCCTATTTACGACAAAGAAAAGAACATCATCAAATATGAGGTTCTAATGAGGATATCGGACAATAAAGATGGTAAAGAGCAGATCTATTACCCGGGTCAGTTCATGCAGATATCCATTGATTCAAACAGGTTCAACGAGCTGTCGTCCATCACCATAAGAAAAGCCTTTAAACACCTAAGCAGAAGCGAAAAACCATTTTCGATCAATATCTCCTACGAAGATATAAGGAACGAGATCCTTATAAACGAGATAGAAAAACAGATATTAAAATACGATAACGGGCAGAGGCTGATCTTTGAGATCCTTGAGACCAGAAATATAGAAGATTACGGTTTGATAGAAAACTTTATAAGCAGGTTCAAAAAATACGGGGTAAAGATAGCCCTGGATGATTTCGGGGCAGGGTACTCGAACCTTAACCATATAATAAATTTCCACAGCGATTACGTAAAGCTTGACGGGGCCTTGATAAAAAATATCCAGCACGATACGAAGTCTTTGGCCATTGTCAAAGCCATAGTATCTTTTACCAAAGAGCTGGGGATAAAAACCATTGCGGAATATGTTTCCTCCAAAGAGATATTCGAGATAGTAAAAGATATAGATGTGGACGAGTTCCAGGG
The DNA here is from genome assembly GCA_963677515.1 of Arcobacteraceae bacterium. GTDB lineage: Bacteria > Campylobacterota > Campylobacteria > Campylobacterales > Arcobacteraceae > JAIOSF01. The sequence continues at coordinate 735,339 of OY781963.1, forward strand.
CTTTTACCTTTCCGAACCTTTAAGGCAGATTGCAGAATAGTTCCCCAAGATCTATTAAAAGAGGGCTATTCTGTATCCCTGCCCGTAAATATTCTCTATAATATTTTCAGGAAGTTTTTTTCTCAGTCTTTTAATCGCAGATTTGATGGTATCTTCAGATATCTCGTTGTAAAGGTTCTCAGACTCCAGAGTATAAAAAAGATCTGTATTTGAGAATATCTGAAAAGGGTTGTTTACCATAAGGTCCATTATAACCGTTTCATTATGGGAAAGTTTGACCTCCTTTTCATCGTTAAAAAGTTTTTTCATCTCTTTATCCCAATATGAATTCCTCCCCAGCTCTATTTTATAGTTTTTAACGGAAGCCGTTTTTATAAGGTCGTAAAAAGTGTTTACAACCGTACTTAGGGTAAAAGGTTTTTTTATGAACCTTTTTATCTGGATATTGATGAACTCTATCAAATATTTGGATTCGTCATGGGCCGATGTTACGACGATGATCTGCTCGCCGTTGTTTCTCAATATCCGTTTGGACAATTCCAAACCGTCCATTATGGGCATTTTTATATCAGTGATCACTATATCGTAATGCCTGCCGTTCTTTTCGTAATACTCAAGGTAAGTTTCCCATCCTTTCCTGCCGTTATCGGAAACATCCACTTTCCCGAATAAGTTATTCAACATTATCTGCGTTTTCTGCTGAAGGGGAAGGTCGTCTTCCACATATAAGACAACAAGATCTTTTGATATCTCGTAAAGCTCTTTTAAATGGTTCGATTCCATCTATTCATCTCCTAAAACTATTATGAAACAAAGGCCGCCGTTTTCATTTTCCGCTTTGATCTGTCCGTTGTGATGCTCCTGGACGATCTTCAAGGACATATACAGCCCCAGACCCGTACCGTTCTTTTCATACTTTGTGCTGAAATAGGGTTCAAATATCCTTTTTATTATCTTCTGATCGCAGCCGCCGCCGTTATCGCAGATTTTTATTTCAACTTTCCCTTTTTCATCTTTTGTAGAGATAAGTATTTTAGGTTTTTTTGTATCTTTTAAAAGGAAGTTTTCCCTTGAGTTCTGTAAAATATTTAAAAACACCTGCATGATCTCGTTTTCGAAATAATATATTTTCTGGGCAGACTTCAGGTCAAATTCCACTTCTATGTTAAAAGAGACCAAAGAGCTTTTTACCATTGCAAACGCTTTTTCAACCGTATTGTTTATATTCAGGTGCTGTTTCTTTTTTCCCGGTTTGTAAAAATCCTTGAAATCATTTATGGTATTTGTCAAGGACTGCGTAAAGTTCTCGATATCTTCAAGCTGTTTTTCCATATAAGGCAAGAGCTTTTCATCATCCTTGTTTAACATAAGTTTCATCTGCATATCTATAACCGAAGAGGATATTGCGGCCAAAGGCTGCCTCCACTGGTGAGCGATCATCGAGAGCATCTCCCCAAGCTGGGCAAGCTTGGACTGCATGATCAAAAGCTCCTCTTTCTGCTTGTTTTTCTCAACTTCCTCTTTTATCATCACTTCCAGGTTGTCGTTGAACTCTTCCAATTGTTTCTGAACCTTGATACGCAGGGTTATATCTCTCCATACCATACAGAACTTCTGCCTGAAAAGTAATCCCCCGTTAAATTGGAAGATATCTATTTCGATCCATTTCTCATTCTGCTCCGAATCCAGAAAAACCCAGTCAAACTTGCATTTTCCCTCTTTTTTGGCAACCTCCATCATCTTGTTGGCTTTTTCAAAAGAAAGGGACCCGTCCGGCTGGAAAGCCGGAGTCAGGTTTAAAGGGTGCATGGACAAAAACTCTTTTTTGTCTTTGTAGCCGAAGAGTTTTACCAAAGTGTCGTTGCAGTCGACTATTTTGTTATCCGATATGATCGATATCCCGTCGCTGAACATATTGAAAAGTGTTTTATAAAACCTGTGATCTCTTAGATAAAAAAATGATATTGCAATGATAATTAAAAGTAAAAATATTTCCATAAAACCGATTATATCAATAATTTTACTTAATCACAATAAGCAACGGTCTCGTATTCGCCTGTTCTAAAGACCAGTTTCTCTTTTAGTTTAAAAACTTTCCCCTGTTTTTTACACTCAAGTTTTATCTCTTCATTGGAGGGTGAGGAAGAACACCCTGCGAACAAAAACACAGTAACGACAAAAATAACAACAGCTTTCATAATTCCCTCCTGTAAGACCTATAACATAATATAATTATATACCGGAGAAAGTGGCAGAAAGTGTCAATTTATTTCAATGATTTTACAGGAACAAATTATGCATAACATTTTACTATTATGAAAGAAGCAATACAAATAAAAAAAGACCTTTATTATATAGGGGTAAGCGATCCCGATATCAGAACGTTTGATATTATTATGAAAACCGCCAACGGTACCACTTATAACGCATATTTACTCAAAACCGAAGAAGGAGTGATAATTTTTGATACGGTAAAACATGAATTTCAAGATGAATTTTTTGAGAAGATTGAATCTGTGTGTAAATATGAAGATATAAAATATATAATCATGCACCACCTGGAGCCTGATCACAGCGGTGCCCTGCCAAAATTAACCCAAAAAGCCCCCGAGGCAAAAATATTCATCTCCCCCATGGCACAGCCTATGCTGAAAGCCATTACGGGGAAAGACAGCATGAACTTTGAAACGGTATGGACGAACAAAGAATTAAGCCTGGGTAAAAAAACGATCAAGTTTTTAAGCACCCCGAACCTCCACTGGCCGGAAACAATGAGCAGCTACCTAAAAGAGGACAAGATACTTTTCAGCGGGGACGTATTTGGAAGCCACTATTACGATCCCAGGATCTTTGACGATCTTGTGGGAGACTTCGATTATGCCTTCAAATACTACTACGACCATATAATGAGGCCTTTTAAAACAGATGTTCTCAATGCTTTGAAACTTTATGAAAAAGAAGAGATAGATATCATCTGTAACCTCCATGGTCCAATTATCAGGGACAACCCGGACAAATATATAGAGAACTACAGGAACTGGAGCACAAAAAGCGACCGCCTGAGGGGCAAGAAGATAGTATCTATCTTTTATGTAACAAGCTACAAGAACACAAAAGATATGGCACACTCCATCTATGACGGGATCGAATCAAACGATAACCTTATAGCAAATATCTATGACCTTACATCACTAGATGAGCAGAATATGCTCTCTATCCTTGAAGAGAGCACAGGCATCCTAATAGGGGCTCCTACTATCAACGGTGATGCACCAAAGCCTGTATGGGACCTTTTATCCTGTATGATGCTTCTCGAAAAAAGAGGAAAGTTCGGAGGATGTTTCGGATCTTACGGATGGAGCGGTGAAGCTATAGAGATGATGAACGGCCGATTGAAGAACCTGAAATTCAGGGTGCCTCTTGAACCGCAAAAGGTCAAACTGATCCCTACAAAAGTCGAGCTTTTGGACTGTTTTGATTTCGGCCGTGAATTTGGGGATATAGTAAACGGAAAAATGGTAGAAATGACCCTGTAAGGAGACAAGAAAATGAGTATAAAGAATGATACACCCGTTAAGATCCTGGAAGAGAAAGTAACATGGTTTTTGCAAAGATATGCAAAAGATGATTATACAAAAAAAATGACGGCGCCCCACGTGGCAAAGATATCTTTGCTGCAAAACCATCTTTACCAGGATCTGGGCTTTAAGAACAGGACACAGATGGGAAAATTCATGAAAGAGAACTTCCCGTTACTGTCAGATATTAAACCTGCCGATAAACTTTGGAAAAAGTTTATATATGATAGTATTGGCGAAGTTGCACCGGCATGTGAAGATTGTAACGATCAGGTTAACTGTTTTGCATGTAAAATGTAAATATTCAAGGGCAATTTATGCCGAAGGCATAATTGAAGGAAAAATTAGACAAAAGTCCCTGAAAAAATGGGACATTTTTTAAGGAGAAAAATATTATGAGTTACATACCGTACGTAGTTGAACAAACAGGAAGAGGGGAGAGAAGTTACGATATCTATTCAAGACTTCTAAAAGACAGGATCATCATGTTAAGCGGAGAGATAAACGATGCCGTTGCATCTACTATCGTTGCACAGCTTTTATTCTTGGAAGCGGAAGACCCTGATAAAGATATATATCTATATATAAACTCTCCGGGAGGAGTTATCACAAGCGGTATGTCGATCTATGACACCATGAACTATATCAAGCCTGATATCTGCACTATATGCGTGGGACAGGCAGCATCAATGGGTGCTTTTCTTTTAAGCTCAGGTGAGAAAGGAAAAAGATTCTCTCTTCCCCACAGCAGGATCATGATCCACCAGCCCTTAGGCGGTGCCCAGGGTCAGGCGACGGATATAGCTATCCAGGCGAAAGAGATCTTAAGATTAAAAGAAACATTAAACAAAATACTTTCCCAACAGACAGGTCAGGATATTGAAGTAATCGAAAATGATACAGAAAGAGACAATTTCATGAGTGCCGACGAAGCACAAAAATACGGCCTGATAGACAAGGTTATAGAAAAGAACGACTAAGAGAATCTCTTCTCTTAGTTCTTAAAATCAAATATAAAACAGGCAATAAGCCCGTTTCTCTTCTGAAGATACTTGGCTGTCGCAAAAGCGGTGATATAAATTGAAGCTATAGCGATAAACGAAGTATGTGCAAGTGTACTAACACCGCTTAATCCCTGCCCGACGGTACAGCCAACGGCAAGAATACCTCCCATACCCATAAAAGCACCTCCTATCATCTTTGTAAACAGTTTTGGAGGATTAAGCCCCGTATTGTCACACATCTGCTTTTTGGAGAACTCTTTATTGAACTTTGAAGAGATAAAGCCTCCTGTGATAACGCCTATAACTATCCATACGGGGAATATAAATACCGATGTATCGAAAAAGCCTGCAAAAAACTCAAACATTTTACCTACGGGATAAACAAAGGACAAACTCTGGTTCGAGATATTTATAAAAAAACCGTCTGCAAAATATGTGGTACTGAACCATCCCGCCGTTATTACAAGACCTATCAGTGCTCCGTCCCAGCACTCCAAAATACTTTTCCAGCTTTTTACCGTTTTGTAAAGCAGTGCCGATAGAACTGTCAAGGCCATATAAACGGGTATAGTAGACACATATTCTATAGATGTATTTTTTATAATATTAAAAGAGAGTATCTCTTCATTATATATGGAGAAGCTTCTATACGTAACGTAAGCAAATAAACTAAGGGCACCCAATATCCAAAAAGAATCTTTTTCTCCCTGAGACAATTTCACCAGATGCCTGCTGCTGCAGCCGTCAGATATCATCATCCCAAAACCGAACATCATACCCCCTGCTATTATAAAGATATAATTGATATTGGAAAGATAAACCGACTGCGTCAGGTCAACATTAAAAACGTACGCCATAACCTGTGTAGAGATTATTGCGCTTATCATTGCAACTATCAACGAAGCGGTTCTTTTGGTATGTTTAAATAAAACTATATCTTTTATCCCCCCGCTGAAGCAGAACTGCTTCCTTTGAGCCAATACTCCATAAGATATCCCAAGCGTAAAAGCGATGAGATTAAACAACAGATTTTCATCTATATTTTCAAGCATAACCAACCTTAATATTTATATGTATAAACTTTTGTCGTATAATACAAAATTATAACTATATCTTTGCAAGAAACAATCCTTTAACGACAAATTTTAATAAAATATTAAAGTTTTGTATAAGAAAAAGTTAGAATTCTATTTTGGCTATAGTAGGCAGCTTGCCTTTAAAGGCATTTGCCATTATTCTGTATTCCAGCATATGTATAAGTTTCTCATCTACTCCGTTTAGCACTAGATCTTCTTTGCTCTTACCTTCATCAACAAGTTGTTTCAATACATCATCCATTGTTTTATATGTATATCCAAGTTCCTCTTCATCACTTTGTCCTTCCCAAAGGTCTGCGCTTGGTTTCTTATTTATGATTGATTCAGGAACTCCCAAATATCTCGCAAATTCGAATTCATCGCTTTTATACATCTGTCCTATTGGATTAATAGCGCAGGCGGTATCACCGTATAGTGTACCGTAACCTAAGAGTATCTCTGATCTATTTGAGGTTCCCACAACTATCGTATTATCCCTGGCGCTTACGTCATAAAGTGTGGCCATTCTCATTCTTGCGCTGAAGTTTCCTATCCTAAGAGGCGAGGCATCCTCTTTATTTTTGAAGTATCCTTCAACCATAGGTGCAATAGATATAACTTCATAGGATATATCAAATTTCTCACATAATTCTTTTGCATGCTCAATACTCTCAGAGCTTGAATATTGTGAGGGCATCATAACGGTATGGAGATTTTCCCCGAATGCCTCTTTACAAAGGACGGCAACGATAGCGGAATCAAGCCCTCCGCTTAATCCCACGGTTACCCCTTTGACTCCTATACTTGAAGTCTCCTCTTTCAAAAAACTTATCATCTGTTCTTTTATCTTTTGATAGTTCATAATACACCTTTTTATCGTTTATTTTAATTATACAATATGGCTATTTTCACATTTTTCAATAAAGTGTATATTTTTTATACATCACGTATCTTTTAATTTACTATTTTTTCTGTCATTATTTAGGGATTAAAAAAAACAGATAAAAAGTAGGAGTTAAACAAATGGGAAAATTTGTAAATAATATAGAGGAATTCTTTAAGTTTTGTGAAGAAAATGAAGTTAAGTTTGTAGATCTAAGATTTACAGATATTAAAGGTGCTTGGCATCATTTAACTTATAACTACAGTGCGGTAAACGAAGATAACCTTACAAACGGTATGCCTTTTGACGGTTCATCTGTTGATGCATGGCAGCCTATTAACAGATCAGATATGTTATTAAAGCCTGATGTACCGACTGCATTCCTGGATCCGTTCACTGCAGATTCAACGGTAATTCTTTTCTGTGACGTATATGATATCTATAAAGGTGAATTATATGAAAAATGTCCAAGATCTATCGCTAAAAAAGCTTTGGCTCACGCTGATGAGCTTGGAATTGCCGATGCTGCATATTTCGGACCTGAAAACGAGTTCTTCATCTTTGATGACGTAAAATTCGTAGACAATATCAATGAAGCAGGTTACAAAGTTGATTCATCTGAGGGTGAATGGGCTGACGATGCTGATTATGAAATGGGTAACATGGGTCACAGACCAAGAACAAAGGGGGGATACTTCCCGGTTGCACCTACAGATTCAATGGTAGACCTAAGAGCTGAGATGATGCAGGTTCTTGAAGAAGTTGGTCTAGAAGTAACATTGGGGCACCACGAAGTTGCTCAGGCTCAAGGTGAGATCGGTATCGTATTCTCTGACATCATAGGTGCGGCCGATAACGTACAAAAATATAAATATGTTTGTAAAATGGTAGCACACCTGAACGGTAAAACTTGTACATTTATGCCAAAACCGCTTTACGGTGACAACGGTAACGGTATGCATACACACCAATCATTATGGAAAGACGGTAAAAACTTATTCTACAAAGAGGGTGAATACGCTAACTTAAGTGAAACTGCTCTTCACTACATCGGAGGTATCTTCAAACATGCAAGAGCTGTTGCGGCATTTACAAATGCAAGTACTAACTCTTACAAAAGACTTATTCCTGGATTCGAGGCTCCAAGTATCTTGACTTACTCTTCACAAAACAGATCTGCATCTTGTAGAATCCCTTACGGTGCAGGTGAAAAAGCAACAAGAATCGAAATGAGATTCCCGGATTCAACTGCTTGTCCTTACCTTGCGTTCGCTGCTATGATGATGGCTGGACTTGACGGTATCCAAAACAAATATATCCCGGTTGGACCTATGGATGAGGATCTATTTGAATTATCATTAGATGAGATCAGAGAAAAAGGTATCCCTCAATTACCACATACATTAAGAGGATCACTAGAAGCTCTTATTAGAGACAATGACTTCTTAAAACCTGTATTCTCTGAAACATTCATAGATACATACCAAGCTTACAAATTCGAGACTCAAGTATGGCCTGACGAAGCTAGACCTACTGCGTTCGAGTTCAAATCAACTTTCTCTTGTTAATATCTCAATAAGAGTTCTTTTTAAAGGTGATGGTTATAGACCGTCACCTTTTTTTATTTCCCCAAACAAATAATTGTATAAAATTCATACACTTTTTATAACTAAAAAATATAATACTATGTCATAATTTAGGTATCAATATCCGGGACAGGATATTAGAGGTAAAAAAAAAGGAGTTAGAATGGAAAACTTTACAGACTTAAAGTTTATCTTAGACGGGTTCCTGTTTGTAATATCAGGTATCTTAGTAATGTGGATGGCGGCAGGTTTTGCAATGCTCGAAGCTGGTCTTACAAGAAGTAAGAACAACGCGACAATATTAACAAAGAATGTGGCACTGTTCGCAATCTCTTGTATAATGTATTACTTTATAGGTTATAACCTAATGTACGGATCCGGCGGATCATTTATGGGAAGCCTTGGTTTAATGGATATGACAAGTGCGGCAGATGCAGCTTACCCTGCAGCAGCAGATTTCTTCTTCCAGGTAATGTTCGTGGCAACTGCAGCATCAGTTATCTCGGGAACAGTAGCTGAGAGAATGAAATTATGGCCGTTCCTTATCTTCGTAGTTGTTCTATCAGGTGTAATTTACCCTATCCAAGGTCACTGGACATGGGGAGGATCTGAATTAGGCGGATTATTAGCTGGATTCTCTGACTTCGCAGGTTCTACGATCGTTCACTCTGTTGGTGGATGGGCAGCATTGGCTGGTGTTCTTATCTTAGGTGCTAGAAAAGGTAAATACGATAAAGATGGTCGTGTTAGACCGATTCCAGGTTCTAACTTAACATTAGCTACTTTAGGTACATTCATTCTATGGATGGGATGGTTCGGATTCAACGGTGGTTCTCAACTTGCATTAGGATCAAAAGCTGATATCGAAGGTATCGCATTAGTTGTAGCTGATACAAATATGGCAGCGGCTGCAGGTGCAGTAATGGCAGCAGTAATGACTCAAATCCTTTACAAAAAAGTTGATTTAACTATGGTTCTTAACGGTGCATTAGCTGGACTTGTATCTGTAACGGCAGCTCCTGATGCTGGTATGATCTATGCATTCGGTGTAGGTATAGTTGGTGGATTACTTGTAGTTCTTGCAGTTCCAATGTTCGATAAATTAAGAATAGATGATCCTGTTGGTGCATTATCAGTTCACCTTGTAGCTGGTATCTGGGGAACACTTGCAGTTGGTCTGTTCACAGAATCTGCAACATTCATGGCACAATTAAAAGGTGTGGTTGTGATCGGTGCATTCGTATTCATCGTATCGTTTATCATCTGGAAGATCCTAGATATGGTAGCAGGATTAAGAGTTGATGAAGAGACTGAGATCACTGGTCTTGATATCCACGAAACTGGTCTAGAGTGTTACCCGGAGTTCAAAAAAGCTTAATAGAGCTTTTTTGACGAACAAAAATATAAGGATTTAAAGTATGAAAAAAATAGAAGCAATAATCAAACCTTTTAAACTTGAAGATGTAAAAGAAGCTTTAAGCGAAGTAGGGATCTCAGGTATGACCGTAACTGACGTAAAAGGTTACGGAAGACAACAAGGTCACTCAGAACTATACAGAGGTGCTGAGTATGTTGTAGATTTCCTTGCTAAAACAAAGATCGAACTTATCGTAAATGACGATGAAGTAGAGAACTGCGTAAGCCTTATTACCCAAGCTGCAAAAACAGGTAAGATCGGGGATGGAAAGATCTTCGTTATGCCAGTAGATGAAGTAATAAGAATCAGAACAGGTGAAAGCGGATCTGAGGCTGTATAGTCTCATCCCTTTTTTAGCATTTAACATTCAATTTTAATAAATCAGTTACAAACCAAAGAGAGATATCTCTTTATACAATTTAGTTTCACTGTGCTTTATGAACTTTCTTTAAAAAAGAAATAAAAAAACCCGCCTCGGTCTCTCTCCCCTGGGCGGGTTTTTTTATTTATAGAATATTATCAATATTAAAGAAACTTTTTAGTGCACCAAAGCTCGAAACATTTATTGCTAATATAATATTTATTATCCTCTTTATCTATGATCTCATTTTTATACAGATGCCTGATTGCCGTATTCAAAGAGGATTTTGTCGTATGAAGCTTAAAAAGGTTCTCTTTAGTGTAGAGTTCTTTCCCCTGGCTGATAATCACCGCTTTAAGCGCAACTTTTTGGGGAAGAGAAAGCTGATTAAGAAGCAGTTTGAAGTATTCGCTTTTGCTTTCTATGATCAATTGACAGACAAAATCCAGATCATCCTGCGTGATGTCTGCCATATTGTTGGTATTTGTTTGATTATGGAGATGATAGCATAACTCCTGGATCAGCTTCAGTTCCCCCTCCGTCATATCATAAATAGACTCGAAAAGCTCGAAGTTCAAACGCCCTTCAAACTTTTTGTCTATAAATTCATACAATATCTCTTTTGGAATAGGTTTGATCTCCAGCATATGGGCGATATCGTATAAAGGAGACTTCTTTTTAAAAAAGATCTCGTTAAGCAAATGACGTTTCAATCCCGTAAAGATATATGTTATCTGGGGATATTCCTGCATATACCTTTTTAGGATACTCTCTATTTTTATCTCTTTTAGAAGTGTAATATGGTGAAACTCGTCAAAAGCTATAACGATTTTTTTGCCGCTTTGTATGGAAAGTTTATTCAATCCTTTGTATATATCCGTAAACAGCTCTTCTATATTATAACTTGTAAGAATGGGATCAAACTCTATCTCGCCGTTTGCCTTGATAAAGGCGGTATAATTGACCAGGTGAAAAAACTCTTTCAGTTTTTTTACGACGATTTTATAATCGTAAGGCATATGCCTGGCTACCTGCCTGTAGATATTCTTTGTCAGATCGGCAAAATTCGTGATATCGAAAAGATCGATATAAAAGGTAAGATATTTATCCTGATTGATCTTATTGCTGAAATATTCTTTGATCAATGATGTTTTACCGTATTTCCTTTTGGAATAAAGCAGAACATTGGAGTTTGTGTTTATGAATGTATCTAATTTGTTAAGTTCATCATGTCGAAAACAGAAATTTTTGCCATGGCAGGAATATTGATATAAGAAAGGATTCATAGTCACTCCCAAAAATAATTATTATTCTATGACAACTAATCTGACATATTACTTAAATTTAAGCTAAATACAATATCTAAATAAAATATCAAAGGTATCTTTAAAAGATACCGCAGGTGTTTAAAACAGATATAAAACGTATCATTATCCAAGCCCATATTGTCGCCTTTTGGGAGCAATATTTAGTTTCAGTTAAGGTTCGCTCATGTATGATTTTATAATAAAATTTGTTTATTTTTACAATAATTTAATATTATAATTATATATTCAATGGATCAAGTAGTATTATCTATCCTATAAAAACAGATTATAATAAAAAATTATTTTTTTAAATAATAATTTTATCATATTATATAAGGAGGGTATATGCAAGTTGAGCTTTCTAGAAGAAAATTTCTTCAAGGAACAGTTGCTTTATCTGTAATAGGCGGTAGTGCTGCAACAAACCTTTTCTCGAAAGAGGAAACAAAAGGCGAGATGAAACTTACCACCAAAACAAAAACAGGTGAAGCCAGGTTAGTTCCGACTTTGTGTGAGATGTGCGTAAACAAATGTGCTGCTATCGCAAGAGTAGAGGATGGTATTGTTACAAAACTTGATCCAAATCCGTATTTCCCAAAATCGAGGAATATGTTATGTGCAAGGGGTAACGCAGGCCTGCAGGCACTTTATGATCCGGACAGATTAAAATATCCTATGATAAGGGTAGGGGAAAAAGGTGAAGGTAAATTCAAACGTGTAACCTGGGATGAGGCTTTTGAATATATCAAGGAAAAAACCGTCAAGATTCTTGATGAAGAGGAAGATAACAGATCTTCATTTTTATTTTGTGCAGGGGAAGGGATGGCGGAACATACCTTTAAATCCTTCTATCTTAGTTTCGGTTCATCAAACTGGCTGAACCACTCTTCGATCTGTCTTCAGACCGTAGCTTCGGGATATGGCGTTACCCTGGGAGCATATCCCCAGGCCGACCTGCAAAATGCCAAGTATATCATTATGGCAGGCGCCAACAGGGCCGAAGCTATCGTAACACCGGATACTATGGACGTGTTCAAGAATATAAAAGCAAAGAAAAACGCGGCAAAACTGGTCTGTATAGATCCACGTTTTACAAACACGGCGGCAAAATCGGACAAATGGCTCCCTATAAAACCGGGAACCGATCTTGCTTTTGTACTGGCGCTTACTTATGTGGTATTAACGGAAGAATTGTACGATAAAGAGTATGTTGAAAAAAACTTCAACGGCTTTGAAGAGTATAAAGAGATGGTCTTGGGCAACAAATATACCCCCTCTTGGGCTTCTGGTATTACAGGGATCAAAGAAGAAGATATTTATGAAACCGCAAGGGAGTTCATGGCACATGCACCGCAGGCGGTTTATTACCCGGGAAGAAGAAGCACCTTTGCAAAAAACGACTTCCAGCTAAGACGGGCCATGGCTGTTTTCCAGGCCCTGGGCGGCGGGATAGACTGTAAAGGAGGCCTTGTATTCGGGGAAACGCTGAAGATAAAAGGGCACGACGAGTTGATGCCTTTATATGACAATGCGGCCTCAAGGGCAGTGGTAAAAAGGAAAAACGCCCACCAGGGGGAACCGGGATATGACGACTGTGCCGTAGTAAGCGGCGGAGGTTCCTGGATCAGCTGGAGAAACAGCTTTTTAGAAGGTAAACAGCCATACAACGTCAAGGGAATGTTCTGCTACAAGCATAATCCTATGATGAATATGCCGAATACGAAAAAAACGGCGCAGATGCTGAAAAAAATGGAACTGCTTGTATGTATAGACACCATGCCAAGCGATACTGTTATGTACGCGGACGTGGTACTTCCGGAATGTACATATTTAGAAAGAACCGATCCCGTTAAAACCTTCGGGGGAGTAGAACCTTCAATAGCACAAAGAAACAAAGTGATCGAGCCCTTGTTTGAAAGCAAGCCGGTGATCGAGATATTAAGGGGACTGACACAAAAGATATCAAAACCTCTTTTTGAGATAACCAAAAAATATGACGATATGGTGATGTCGGATATTGAAGACAGGGGAGAAGACGCGGTCTATAAAGAGTTTGACCTGACCAGGCCGTTTAAGTTTTCCCAGGAAGAACTAAACGCCCATGCCGTGCATGACTACCACGGGGCAAAAGAGAGCCTGGAAAAACACGGTGTATATTATCCAAATATGGAGAGCTATTTTAAACAAACGGGTGCGAATGAATACCAATATTACCCTGAAAATAAAAAAGCCTACACCACAAACGACGGAAAACCCAAAACCCCTTCCAAAAAAGTGGAATGTAACCTTTTATCCCTGGAGAAAAAAGGTGTTGATGCGATGCCTGTTTGGAGGGAGGAGTATAATTATACGACGCCTGGCGGAAAATTCAGGCTCCTTACGGGCAGGCACGCACAGTTTACCCAGACGGGAACTGCAAACAATGCAATGCTGAACGATCTAATGAGCCAAAACTTTTTATGGATAAACAAACGTGTAGCAAAAATCGAAGGGATCTCTTTCGGGGATTCGGTAGAGGTAAGTTCAAATACGGGTAAAACAGTGCTGAAAGCATATCCGACCGAAAAGATAGCACCGGGGCAGTTGTTCTTTATCCATGGATTCGGGCAGGAAAGCAGCGGCCTGACATGGGCAAGGAACAACGGGGGCAATGACAATGCCGTGATCGAAGATATCATGGAACCCGTATATGCGGCTGCGGCCATGCATGAAACAAATGTTGAGATTAGAAAGGTATAACAATGGCTAGATATGGTATGGCATTGGATTATAAGAATTGTATAAACTGCAAAGCGTGTGAAACGGCTTGTAAAGAGGAGAACGGTGTCCTGCTTGGTGCGGACAAACACAGGATCTGGGTAGGTGTAAAAGAGGTAGAGGGGGAATATCCGCTGTTAAGCAAGGTATCCCATATCTTTTACCCAAGTCAGTGCCAGCACTGTGATGAAGCTCCCTGCCAGGAGGTCTGTCCTACAAATGCTACGTATTACGGGGAAGACGGCCAGGTAAGGGTTGATCCCGATAAATGTATCTTATGCAGCTACTGCATGAACGCATGTCCTTATGATGCAAGATACGTGGATGACCGGACAATGACCGTGGACAAGTGTACTTTTTGTACAGATACGAGACTGGCAAGAGGGGAGACGACTACTGCCTGTCAAAATACCTGTCCTACAAAGGTACGGATATTCGGGGACCTGGACGATCCAAACAGTGAAATAAGCCAGGTGTTGAGGGAACGGGAATATTTTACCCTTAAATCCAATCTTGGTACAAAACCAAAACTTTTTTATCTGGTATAAGGAGACAATATGAGTGTAAAAGAATTTATTACGACAATACCCGTTAATAAAGTTTCAATAAAAGAGCTTTTCTCATTTGAGAAGAATCCATTGAATCTTTTCCTGGCATTATTGATAGTTGGGTTGTTATCATTATTTGCTATCGGCGTTTTTAATTATCTGACCCACGGGCACCATGCCTATAATGTAACAAGGGAACACCCCTGGGGACTTTTGATCGCGGTATACATATTCTTCGTGGTAAGCTCAACGGGTCTTTGTATAGTAGGGTCTTTGGGAGACGTGTTCGGATTCAAGGATTATATGCAGATCTCCAAGCGTGCCATTTTCGGCTCTATCGTGACCATAATGGCAGGTTTTGCGGTAATCGCCTTTGAGATAGGCCATCCCGTTACGATGCTTATATACAACGTGCTTACCCCAGGATTCACAAGTGCCATCTGGTGGATGGGGACTCTGTACGGCTTATACCTTACTTTTATGATAATAGAGTTTATCTTTTTGCTTAAACATGATATGAAGATGGCAAGGATATTCGGGCTTACGGGACTGCTGGTAGGTCTTGCGGCGCACTCCAACTTAGGGGGAGTATTCGGGTTCTTAAATGCAAGGGTTATCTCAAACGGCGTTTTTTACCCTACATACTTTATCCTGACGGCATTTATAACAGGGATATACCTGGCATTTATAATGTACGGGTTTAGATACAAGCTGAACTTTAACGATGAAGCAAAAAAAATGCTTGCAAACCTTGCAAAGATACAGGCGCTTCTTATTTCGATCCTGATATTTTTCGTAACCTGGAAAATGCTTACGGATATTTACGGAGGGATGCCCAACAGAGCTGAAGTAGCATTGCATATACTGCAGTCATCGACATTCTGGGCCGAAGTTGTCCTTGCTATGGTTATCCCCCTGGTTATTATCCTTACAAGCGGAGGGAAAAATATCAAAGGGATGTTCTGGGCTTCATTGAGCGGTATGGTAGGCGTGTTCTTTATGAGATACAACCTTGTCCACGATACACAGCTTAAACCTTTGCAGATGCTCAAAACACAGGAATACCAGCTGGCACCCCAATGGGTCGAGTATTTCCCATCGGCAAGCGAGATAATGATCTCTCTTGGTGGACTTGGATTGTGCCTGTTCTTATATTATATAGGTACGAAACTGTTTAACCTGGATGAAAAATGAAAAAGTCATTGATCTGTTGTGTTTTATTATCAAATATCGCTTTTTCCCAAAACCTTTCAAAAGATACGGCGGTGAAGGAAGCACAAAATGCAGTACATGAACTTCATAAAATGATGAAAGGGGAGGTTAAACCCAGAATAAGGAAAGAGGGTGTTTTAAGTGCGGTGAAATTCTGTGCGGAAGAATCTTACAAAAAGATTCAAAAAATAGATAAAGATTTAGGGGAAAATGTTTCGATAAAAAGGATAAGCCTGAAAAACAGGAACCCTTTATCTTATCCTAAAGAGGAAGAGGAGGATATATTAAAAGCCTTTGAGTTGTTAGAAAACTCAAACGCATATCTTCCAGAGTATATTATGCAAATGGATCAAAAAGGGGATTATACCCTCTATTTCCCTACAACTATGTCAAGCAGTAGTTGTAAAGCCTGCCACGGGCTTAAAACCAATATGAAACAGGAGGTTAAAGATTATTTGGAAAAGAAATATCCAAAAGACAAGGCTTTTGGATTTTCAAGCGGTCAAGTTAGAGGTGCAGTTGTTGTAAAAATAAAGAATAATGTGAAATGATTATTTAAAAGGATATAAGATGAAAACTATAAAAATAATAGGATGTGCTGTTTTTGCGTGTGGATTGACTTTAAACCTAAGTGCTGCTGAGTATACCCAAGGTGAGATATATCAAGCAATGTGCCAAAAATGCCACGGTATGAATGCGGAAGGCAATCCTGAGAAAAAAGGGCCCTCCCTTACGGATAGAACCCAGGCTGAACTTGCCGTTGATATTTTTGAATTAGACGGGGGAGGGTACCAGTCTTCGGGGACTGCCCATGAAGAGATGTACTCGAACCTTACCGCTATTGAAAGAAAAGGGATGAAGGTTGATGCCGATAAAATGGCTGAATATATCCATAATACTTTCGTAAAATAACAAAACCAGACTTTCTTCTTTAAAGCCCCGGGGATTAACCTCGGGGCTTTTATTTTCAAACCCTTTTTTCTTCATTTTCCCTCTTCAATATTTTTTTGTTTATTTTCCTTTTTTTTGTTATGATTTAAACATTAAAGTTATTATTATGTAACTTTAATAGATTATTATTCTAATAATAAAATTTCATAAAAGGTAAAACAATGAAAGAGATACAAAGCGATATCCTTATAATAGGCGCAGGTCCTGCAGGGCTTGTTGCCGCATCAACGGCAAGCGAGAACTACCCGAACAAACAGATCGTAGTAGTAAAAGAATCTGAAAAAGGGCAGGTTCCCTGCGGTATCCCTTATGTTTTCGGGAAAGTACTGGATTCTGTGGAAAAAAATGCGATGCCATGCGGCGGGGATGTTGCCAATATCACAAAGATCGTCGACAAAATAGAGAATATTGATATTGAGAATAAAACGGCCATTGCCAATGAGCATAGATTCAAGTTCGATAAACTTATATTCGCCACGGGATCCGTCCCTTTTGTCCATAAGAGTTTTGAAGATTCTTTAAAACTTGAAAACGTATTTACCGTAGATAAAAAATATGAAGAGGTAAAAGCCTTAAAAGAGTATCTGGAAGATAAAAACAAAGTTGTAGTCGTAGGTACGGGCTTTATAGGGGTGGAACTTGCAGAACAGCTCAAAAGCACAGGCAAAGACGTAACAATAGTAGGGGGCAGGCATATCCTGGCAAACTCTTTTGACGAGGATATGGCTGTAAAAGCCGAAGAGATCATGAAAAGCAAAGATATAAGCCTTGCTTTGGGACAGCATGCAAAAAGAATAATAGAAAAAGAGGGGCAGGCAAGCGCTATCGAACTTTGTGACGGGACAAGCATAGAAGCTGAAGTATTTATTCTGGCAACGGGATACAAGCCCAATACAAAGCTGGCCGCTGATGCAGGGCTCAAACTCTCAAGATACGGGGGCATCTGGGTTGATGAATATATGAGAACAAAAGATAAAGACATTTTTGCGGTGGGTGACTGCTGCGGAAGAAGGGACTTTATCACAAGGGATCCGTCAAAGGTTATGCTGGCTTCAACCTCTGCTGCCGAAGCAAGGGTTGCAGGAAGCAGCCTTTACAGCCTTAAAACCCTAAAAGGGTTTAACGGGACCATTGCCATCTTCTCTACCATGATAGGGGACAGGGCTTTTGCCAGTGCAGGAGTAACCGAAGATCGGGCAAAAAAAGAGAACATAGAATATGTAACAGGTTATTTTGAAGGGATGAACAGGCATCCGGGAACCATTGAGGATGCTTCAAAACAATCCGTAAAGCTTATTGCCATGAAAAACAGCGGCCAGATCATAGGAGGCCAGGTTGTAGGAGCAAAAGAAGCAGGGGAGATCATAAATATAATAGGCCTGGCAATAGAAGCGGGGCTTACCATACACAATATCATCTCACTGCAGGTTGCGACACAGCCCCTGCTTACTGCAGCACCTACTACATACCCTATTGTAAAAGCCGCACAAAATTGTTTAAAATAAACAGTTTTGAAAGAGTTTGGTTTAAAACAGGCTTTTAAACCGGCTCTTAAGCCTTAAAATCAAAAACCCTCACCTTGTGATTTCCCAAATTAAAGAGACTTTCCAATTATATAAGATAAATATCCGCCACCAAAAAGCTTTTTAGATATACAAAATAAGACTTATACACTTTTGTTTACAAAAAAGGTGCAAAATTGTTGTCATTTTTTTTAAAAATTTTTTTCAATTTTTTTTCAATTTTCATATCAATAAAAAAGAGTTTTTTTATCCTAATTTATTAAAAATAGCTTAACCATCGGCTTTAGAAAGAAATTTTAAAATTTTTAATTTTTATTTTCACTTTGTGGAACACTATATGTATTATATATTTTCGATAACAAATTAAATCAATCAAAGGAGACGATATGTCAGAGTTAAGACAAATTGCATTTTACGGAAAAGGTGGGATCGGTAAATCTACTACATCTCAAAATACATTAGCGGCTATGTGTCACTATTATGGAAAGAAAATATTAATTGTTGGTTGTGACCCTAAAGCGGATTCAACTAGACTTATTCTTCACGAAAAAGCACAATCTACAATTATGCAATTAGCTTCTGAAGCTGGTACAGTTGAAGATTTAGAGTTAGAAGATGTATGTAAACCAGGTGCGGACGAGTTCCACCCAGATAATACAGATATTACTGAAGGTTTCATTATGTGTACAGAGTCTGGTGGACCAGAGCCAGGTGTTGGTTGTGCAGGTAGAGGGGTTATTACAGCTATTAACTTCCTTGAAGAAGAGGGTGCTTACGATGACGATTTAGATTTCGTTTCTTACGACGTTCTTGGAGACGTTGTTTGTGGTGGATTCGCTATGCCAATTAGAGAAGGGAAAGCTCAAGAGATCTACATCGTAATGTCAGGTGAGATGATGGCAATGTACGCTGCTAACAACATTTCTAAAGGTATTTTAAAATACGCTAACACTGGTGGAGTTAGACTTGCAGGTCTAGTTTGTAACGCTAGGATGACAGATAGAGAGTACGATCTAGCTAAAAACTTGGCAACTCAAATCGGAACTCAAATGATTCACTTCGTTCCAAGATCTAACCACGTTCAAAGAGCAGAGTTAAGAAGAATGACAGTTGTTGAATTCTCTCCAAACTCTGATCAAGCTATGGAATACAAAGAATTAGCAAGAAAAATCATCGCTAATGATCTTAAAGTTATCCCAGCTCCATTAGAAATGGATGATCTTGAAAACCTATTAATGGAATTCGGTCTTGACGAAGAAGTTGAAGAAGGCGCTGTAGGTCAAAAAGAAGCTTAATCAACAAGCTTGATTTAAAATTTGTAAATAATTAATAAGTAAATAAATAAGTAAAAAAGTTTGAGGGAAATCCCTCAAACGCAAAACAAAAATAAACAATAGGAGAAAATTATGTTTGTATGTGGATACCACTTTCCAGCTGATATGGGTAATGATGTTGCGTTCGATAAAGTAATCGAAAAAGTTGAAGAAGGTTTAGATGCTTCAGGTAAATCTGTAACTTTAACAAGTGAAACAAGAGAAGGTGTTGTTTTAGAATCAATCGAAGTAGCAGAAGGAACTTTTGCTCACAAAGCATTAGTTGATTTCTACAACAATGCAGATGTTGCTGAAAAAGACGGTTTCAAAATGATGTACTACACTAACAAGTACCAAATCTCTGAAATCTCTAAAACAGTAGACGGAGACGCTACTAAAGAGCTTTGTAAAAAGCTTGACGATATGAACCTTTACAGAGTTAAAGTAGCATAATCAAAATATAAAACCGGAAATCAAGGGATTAATTTAAAGCCCCTTATTTCCAAAAGAAAAAGAAAGGATAGTTAATGAGCAATGAAGAATTAGAAGCTTTACAGAAAGAAGCGATTGCAGAAGTTTTAGAAGTATACCCTGCTAAAGCTGCAAAAAACAGAGCAAAGCACTTAGGTGTTGATTCACCAGAGGGTGTTAAAGGTGCATGTGATAAAACTAGATCAAACAAACAAACTGTTCCGGGTGTTATGTCACAAAGAGGTTGTGCATACGCAGGATCTAAAGGGGTTGTTTGGGGACCAGTTAAAGATATGATCCATATCTCTCACGGACCTGTTGGTTGTGGTCAATACTCAAGAGCCGGTAGAAGAAACTACTACATAGGTACAACTGGTGTTGATACATTCGTTACAATGAACTTTACTACTGACTTTACAGAAAAAGATATCGTATTCGGTGGGGATAAAAAACTTAAAAAAGCTCTTGAAGAGATCGATGAGTTATTCCCATTAAACAACGGTATATCTATCCAATCTGAGTGTCCGATCGGACTTATCGGGGATGATATCCAAGCAGTTGCTAAAGTACACAAAAAAGAATCAGACAAACCTACGATCGCTGTATCTTGTGAAGGATTCAGAGGGGTTTCTCAATCTTTAGGTCACCATATCGCGAACGATATGATCAGAGATGAAATCATGCCTGATGCATCTCACAGACAAAACTTCGAATCAACTGATTACGATGTTGCTATTATCGGGGATTACAATATCGGTGGAGATGCTTGGGCATCAAGAATCCTTTTAGAAGAAATGGGTCTTAGAGTTATCGCTCAATGGTCTGGTGATGCTTCTTACAAAGAGTTAGCAGTTGCGCCAAAAGCAAAACTTAACTTACTTCACTGTTACAGATCTATGAACTACATCTCAAGACACATGGAACAAGAGTTCGGTATACCTTGGATGGAGTACAACTTCTT
The DNA here is from genome assembly GCA_963677515.1 of Arcobacteraceae bacterium. GTDB lineage: Bacteria > Campylobacterota > Campylobacteria > Campylobacterales > Arcobacteraceae > JAIOSF01. The sequence goes on from OY781963.1 coordinate 756,287, forward strand.
CGGACCAAGTAAAACTACTGAGTCTTTAAGAAAAATCGCTGAGTTCTTCGGACCTGAGATCCAAGAAAAAGCAGAAGCTGTAATAGCTAAATACACAGCAATGACTGATGCAGTTATCGCTAAATACAGACCTAAATTAGAAGGTAAAAAAGTAATGTTATACGTTGGAGGTCTTAGACCAAGACACGTTATCGGTGCTTACGAAGATTTAGGAATGGAAGTTATCGGTACCGGTTACGAGTTCGCTCACGGTGATGACTACAAAAGAACAAAAGAAGATATCGAAAGATCAACTCTTATTTACGATGACGTAAATGAATATGAGTTAGAAAAATTCGTACAAAAATTAAAACCTGACTTAGTTGCTTCAGGGGTAAAAGAAAAATACGTATTCCAAAAAATGGGATTACCGTTCAGACAAATGCACTCATGGGATTACTCTGGTCCTTACCACGGGTATGATGCATTCGCAGTATTCGCAAAAGATATGGATTTAGCTATGAACTCACCTGTATGGTCTCATACTAAAGCACCATGGGAAAAAGAAGAAGTAGGAGCTTAAGATGCAAGACGTAAATAATATAGTAAACGGACAAAAGCTGTTCTTAAAAGAGGAGTACCAAACTTCTCTTGCAGCTAAAAAACAATTCGAAGGTGCAATGGGTGCAATAAACCCTGCTAAAGTAGATGAAGTTCAAGAGTGGACTAAATCTTGGGATTACAGAGAGAAAAACCTTGCAAGAGAAGCTATTACTGTAAACCCTGCTAAAGCTTGTCAACCGTTAGGTGCTATTATGGCAGCTTTAGGTTTCGAGAACACTATGCCTTACGTTCACGGATCTCACGGATGTGTTGCATACTTTAGATCTTACTTCACAAGACACTTTAAAGAACCAACTCCTTGTGTTTCTGACTCAATGTCTGAATCTGCAGCGGTTTTCGGTGGTCTTGCAAACATGAAAGACGGTTTAAGAAACTGTAACGCTATGTACAAACCAGAGCATATCGCAGTATCTACAACTTGTATGGCAGAGGTTATCGGAGATGACTTAAATGCGTTCATTACAGGTGCTAGAGAAGATGCTGAGGGTGAATTAGACGATTTACCTATCACTTACGCTCATACTCCATCATTCGTTGGTTCTCATATCACTGGATATGACAACATGATGAAATCTATGTTAGAGCAACTTAACCCTGCAAGAAGTGAAAAAGTTGTAGAAGAGGGTAGAATCAACATTATCCCAGGTTTCGAACCATACCTTGGATCATTAGCGGAAGTTAAAGAGATCGCTGCTTCATTCTCTGACAAAATCGTTATGTTAGGTGACCACGAAGCTCAATGGAATACTGGTGCAGGCGGATACAGCCTATACGCTGGTGGTACTCCGTTAGAAGTAGCTAAAACTGCTATTAATGCAGAAACTACTATCTCTTTACAAAAATATTCTACTGTTCAAACTGCTAAAACTATCAAGAACAAATGGAAACAAGGATACGAGACTTGTAATCCAATCGGTTTAAGCGGAACAGATGAGTTCGTTATGAAACTTTCAGAATTAACTGGTAAAGAAGTTCCTGAAGAATTAAAACTTCAAAGAGCTCAATTAGTTGATGCAATGCAAGATTCTTACCCATATATGCATGGTAAAAAATTCGCTGTATACGGAGATCCTGATTTCCTTCTTGGTCTTGTTTCATTCATCGTTGAAATGGGTGGTATCCCAACTCACGTACTATGTCACAATGCTCCAAGAAAAGGTTGGGAAGCTGACATGCAAGCGATCATTGACAAATCTGACTGGTCAGAAGATTGTCAAATCTGGGCTGGTAAAGACTTATGGCACTTAAGATCATTATTATTTACTGAGCCTGTAGACTTCCTAATCGGTAACGTTTACGGAAAAGAATTATACAGAGATACTAAAACACCACTTATCAGAATTGGTTTCCCAATCTTTGATAGACACCACTTACATAGATACTCTATGAGCGGTTACAAAGGTGCTTTAAATCTTCTAACTTGGATAACAAATGCTGTGTTAGACCAATTAGACGAAGAGACTAAAGATATCGCTAAAACAGATTACTTCTTTGACTGTGTAAGATAATAGAAATTTAACAATTACATTTAATACATTGTTTCCTGTCCTAAAAAGGGTATGAGGTTCTTCCATCCTCATACCTTTTTTTATTTCAATTCCGAATACCCATACAATTTTGTAAACAAATTCCTAAAATGATCACTATCTTTACAATATTGTAATTTCTATTTACAAAACATACCTTTGGACCTATAAAGCGGACTTTCTATTATAAAATGATCATTTAGGGTGTAAAATGCAAAAAACCCAAAAAAAACCTCCCCTTAATAATCAAAGATATCCCCATATACACTGTGTTCTTTCATATTTCATATATATTAGTAATTATTTGAAAATTTTATTAAAAGTTCATTATATATTAAGATATACAACGGTATACTTTATGCATGATAATAAGCGAGGTTACAATCTTTATTGTAATTCGTTATATATCAAAGTATATAAGGAGTTTCTGTGGAATTTACATCGTCGTTGACACTGTTAGATAAAAATACGGCATTTTTACTTGAAAAAAGGATATCACTGCTAAAAGCAATAGAACGAACCGGTTCTATAAGCAAAGCTGCAAAAGAGGTACCCATGAGCTATAAGGCCGCATGGGATGCTATCGATGCCATCAACAACCTTTGTCCCGCACCTGTGGTTGAAAGAGAAACAGGAGGAAAAGGGGGAGGGGGAACCAAAATCACCCCATACGGTAAAAATCTGATTGATTCATATTCATTTTTACAGAATGAACATGAGAAGTTTTTAACATATTTGACAAAGATGACCGATTTTAACACAGGAGCCCTTAAATCGATACAAAGGGTAGCTATGCAAATAAGTGCTAGGAATCAAATACAAGGCATTGTAGAACATATAGAGAAAGGGAAAATAAACTCTTCTATTTTTGTCAAGCTTAAAAGCGGTTATTCCCTTTTAAGCGTGATAACAAATGATGCTGTAGAATCCCTGAACCTTAACAATGGAGATGAGATCGTGGCTATATTCAAATCAAGTTCGGTACTAATTACTACCGATCTTACCTTGAATATAAGTGCGAGAAACAAATTCCAAGGTAGTATTGAAAGGATCAATATGGGCGAGATCAACGGTGAATTGATCTTGGATATAGGTGGAGATAAAATTGCAGCGGTTATCACAACTGCAGCGGTTAAGTCTTTAAATCTTAAAGAGGGTGACAACGTAAGTGCGATTATCAAATCATCCGATGTAATAATAGGGAAATAAGGAGTTTCTATGTTAAAAAAAGCGTTTTTAAGTAGTTTATTATTTGTAGGTTCATTGTATGCGGGAAGCATAAACATCGCGGTTGCTGCAAATGTAAGTTATGCGATAGATGATCTAAAGAAAGAGTTCAACAAGCTTTACCCTGATACGAAAGTAAACGTAACTCTTGGAAGCAGCGGTAAGTTAACTGCACAGATAAAAAACGGAGCTCCATATCAACTGTTTATGGCAGCAAATATGAAATACCCAAATGCCCTTTTTAATGACGGTATTGCTACAACAAGACCTCTTATCTATGCTCAAGGATCATTGGCATATTTAAGTTCAAGTAAAAAAGACTATACAAAAGGTATAGCTTTGATGAAAGACTCTTCAATCAGTAAAATTGCCGTTGCAAACCCGAAAACAGCGCCATACGGGAAAGCGGCTGTTGAAGCTATGAAGAACGGCGGGGTATATGAAGATGTTAAAGGGAAATATGTATTTGCCGAGTCTATCTCTCAAACTGTTTCTTACGCTGTAACAGCTGCAGATGTTGGTTTTATCGCTAAATCTTCACTTTACAGCCCAAAAATGAAACAATACAAAAAAGGTGTAAACTGGGCAGACGTTGATCCAAAACTGTACACTCCTATCAACCAGGGGATCGTTGTACTTAAAAACGGTGAAGCGAACAGTGAAGTGGCGGCATTTTATGCTTTCATGTTAAGCTCAAAAGCTAAAAAAATATTTAACGATTTTGGATATTTAGTACCATGAAAAACCTGATAGCAACTGTTTCACAAATACAAAGCTGTGACAATTTGCATATAGTAAAGTTTGACCTTAACGGTCAGACTTTAAAGATGATGAGCCTGGATTTGAACGATAATATCGTTATAGGCAGAAAAGTGATCCTGGGATGTAAACCTTCTTCAGTAGCTATAGGTAAAGAATTTAGCGGTATTGTCAGCTATTCAAACCAGATACCCGTAACAATCGAAGATATAGAGATAGGGAAACTGCTTTGCAGCCTTAAAGTAAGTTTCAAGGAATCATCTTTGGAATCGATAATAACAAAAGAATCATTTGAAAAAATGGAATTGAAAAAAGGGGATAATGTCACTGCATTTATAAAAGCAAGTGAGATATCCATATTGGAGGTGTTAAATGATTGAAATACTAAAAGCAATGGAGTTTTCACCGTTCTTACTCTCATTTAAGTTAGCAGCGATCACTACTTTTATTTTGTTTGTGATAAGTATTCCTTTAAGCTGGTATCTATCTCAAACAAAATCAAAGGCGAAACCTTTTATCGAGGCTTTAACGGCACTTCCTATAGTATTGCCACCTTCTGTTCTGGGGTTTTATATCCTGGTGGTTCTATCCCATAACTCTCCTGTCGGAGTATTTTTTGAGGATATCTTTAATACAAAGCTAGTATTCAACTTCACAGGCCTTGTAGTAGCAAGCTGTTTTTACAGTCTGCCTTTTATGGTTCAACCTTTACAAAGCGGTTTTGAAAGCATAAATAAAAATATGCTTGAAGCAAGCTACATAAGCGGTAAAAGCAAAATAAGAACTATTTTGCAGGTTGCGATCCCAAATATCAAGCCTGCTTTAATGACGGCTGTTATTGTTACATTCGCCCACACAGTGGGTGAATTCGGGGTTGTATTGATGGTAGGGGGAAGTATCCCAGGTGAAACAAAAGTGGCTTCCGTTGCCATATACGAATTTGTGGAGATCATGGATTATAAAGCAGCACATGTATACAGCGGTATCATGGTACTTATAAGTTTCCTTGTTCTGCTTAGCGTATATATATTCAATCATAAACAAGATAAAAACTTTGGAGCAGTTGCATAATGATAAAGATAGATATAAACAAAAAGCTTCATGGAAGTTCTGGAGAGATGGAGCTGAACGTAAACCTGGATATAAAAGAACAGGATTTCGTCGCTCTTGCAGGGCAAAGCGGAAGCGGCAAGACCACTCTTTTAAGGATACTGGCAGGTCTTGAAAAAGCAAAAGGACATATAAGTATAGGGGATGATATATGGCTTGGCGGCAATACGATACTTCCTCCCCAAAAAAGAAAAATAGGTTTTGTATTCCAGGATTATGCGCTTTTCCCCAATATGAGCGTTGAAGAGAATCTCCTTTTTGTGAACAGAGATAAAGAACTTGCCCATGAACTTCTTGAGATAACGGAACTCAGTGAACTGAAAAAAAGGCACCCCAGTACTTTAAGCGGCGGCCAGAAACAGCGTGTAAGCCTGTGCCGTGCACTGATGAACAGGCCTAAACTGCTTCTTATGGACGAGCCCTTATCGGCACTCGATCCCTCAATGAGGACAAAACTCCAGAACGAGATCCTGGCCCTGCACAAAAAGTTCGGCACGACTACGATCATGGTAAGCCATGATCCAAGTGAAATATACAGGCTCTCAAACAGGGTGATCGTATTAAACCTAGGGGAAGTAGTAAATGACGGTAGTGCCAAGGATGTACTCCTTAAGACAACTGGAACACAAAAATTCTCCCTTGAGGGGGAACTGCTTGATATTACAAAGGTGGATGTCATAAACATCGCCATAGTATCCATAGGACAGCAGCTTGTCGAAGTTGTGGTAAACAATGAAGAGGTAAAAGCACTGAAAATCGGTCAGGTTGTCAATGTAAGCACCAAAGCTTTCACACCTATGATTCAGGGAATCTAAACATTCGGCAGATTTTATTCCTTATTTGTAAAATCTGCCGCAAATCGTTATATACCAGTGTATATAATGATCTGTTAAAATAAAGGATAAAAATGAAAACTGCCTTATTCTGCCTGTTTGAAAACTGGCACTCAGATTATACAAAAGCCATAAAAGACCAGATAGACCTGGTTTGTTATGCTGAAAACCTGGGCTTTGACGAAGCATGGGTAACGGAACACCATTTTAACAATTTCAGCGTCACACCCGCACCTTTAAGCATCGTAAATCATCTTTTGGGAAAAACAAAGAAGATGAAAATAGGAACGGCCGCCGTGCTGCTTCCTTATTATGATCCCGTAAAACTTGCAGAAGAGATATCCGTAATAAAGGCATTTGACGACGACAGGTTCGTGTTCGGTATAGCAAAGGGGGCTTTCCCCATATACGACAAAACTTTCAAAGGAGACCCTCAGACGAACAGGGATGCAATGTTTGAAGCCAATATGCTTATCCATAAACTTCTAAAAGAGGAACAGGTAAGTTTCAAAGGTGAATTCTACTCATGCGATGATATCACCATACGTCCCGGTTTTAAAGGTGAGTTTCAAACTGTTATCGCCTCCCAATCGGAAGAGGCGATAAAAGAAGCGGCATATTACGGTTACGGCCTGGTAGGAAGTTTGGCGGTTTCAAAAAAGCAGATAAAAGATATCTTTGACAAATACGAGTCTTTTGAACCAAGCCGTCCACTATCTTTCCGCCTGGCAAGAGCCGTCAACATAGGATATGACAAAGAGGAGATATTGAAAGAGACCCAATACTCGGCAGATGTCTTTCTCCAATCGATGCTGGCCTCAAAAGACACAAACCCAACCCTGGTAAAACTTCTGGATGAAAACTACCTGGATATACGAAATAAACTGTTCGACAAGAACAGGATATTACAAAACAGTATCTGCGGTACGCCAACAGAGTGTATAGAACAGATAAGGGAATTAAAATATGAATTCAATATAGAATCATTGCTTTTAAAACCTGCTACAAGCTCTCTAACAAGAACAAAAGAGGTTTTGGAGCTATATGCAAACGAGGTACAGCCTTATGTATGATAAAACTATCTTAGCCGTCACGGGAGGGAAAAAATGGGATTGATAAAAACAAATCTGGGTGATTTAGATTTTGCCCGGCTATATAAACAGCAGATGGAGATATCCACTTTTAAAGGCAAGAACAGTGCAGACTGGGATAAAAAAGCAAATAGCATGAATAAAAACGTTCATAACAGTATCTATACAAAAACCTTTATAGACAAGATGGAATTCTCCGACGCAAAAAGCCTTTTGGACGTTGGATGCGGTCCGGGGACAATCTCCCTGGCTGTTTCGGACAAACTGGAAGAGGTGTATGCCCTGGATTATTCGCTGGGTATGCTTAACTGCCTGAATGACAACTGCAAAGAAAAGAATATCGCAAATATCCAGACACTTCACAGGTCATGGATGGATGACTGGGACGATGTGCCCAATACGGATATCGTCGTGGCTTCCAGGTCTATGGAAGTAAAAGATATAAGAGACGCTCTTGGCAAGCTTAACTCAAAGGCAAACAAGAGGGTTTATGTCACTACCAAAACAGGGGGAAGCTTTATAGACGAGGAGATACTAAACCAGCTAGAGAGGGAAGTAGTCCCAAGGCCAGATTATATCTATATGGTAAATATCCTCCACAGCATGGGGATACACGCAAAAGTGGACTTCATCTCAAGCGAAAATATCAAATTTTCAAGCAGCACTCCCGAAGAGTTCGTCGAAAAGATCAAATGGAGCCTGGGAGAGTTAAATGAAAAAGAGAAAAATATTTTAAAAGAATATTTCAATACCACATATAAACACAAACAGATCCCGGAACATATAAACTGGGCACTAATATACTGGGAGGTAGATTAAAATGAAAAGGTGAACGCAGGAACAGAACATTAAATGATCAAATAAGTAAACAAAAAAACAAGGAGAAAAAAATGTTGAAAAAAATAGTTTGGCTGATAATAGCTCTAAATTTAACGGTAAATGCCGAAGATCTGAAAATAGCGGCAGGAGCAGGGTATAAAAAACCTTTAATGGATGTAATCAAAGAGTATGAAAAAGGCGGAAAAAAGATAGAGCCTTTCTTCGGAAATATGAAGCAGGTAAGCACGCAGGCAAAACACACCGACATAGCTTTGATAGTGGGGGATAAAAAGTTCCTTTCAAAAAAAAGCGGCCTGGAGTTTAAAAACTACATAAACCTGGGTAAAGGCAAGGTTGTCATAGCATATCCAAAAGGAAAAACACTGACAAGTGTTGAAGATATAAAAAAACAGGATATCCAGAAAATATCTATGCCGCAGCCTAAAAAAGCGATCTACGGTATTGCTGGGGAAGAGTTCCTGAAATCATCGAAAATGTACGACGAGGTAAAAGAGAAGCTTTACGTAGTAGCAACAGTACCCCAGTCGATGACATATATTGTCACAAACGAAGTGGATGCAGGGATCGTGAACCTAACTGCTGCTTTGGCAAACAAGAAAAAGATAGGGGGATATATTGAAGTTCCCCAAAAATACTACACCCCTATTGATATCGTAGCCGGAAAGCTTGAAGCCTGCGATTCAAAAGAGTGTGAAGAGTTCATAAGCTTTTTAGAAACAAAAACGGCAAAAGATATATTTAAAAAATACGGACTTTAATATATGAACATAGAAGCAGCACAGATCATTGAACCTATAATCTTAAGCGTAAAGACCATAAGCGTAAGCGCTTTGCTTTACCTGATATTGGGGGTTCCTATTGCATATCTGCTCTCAAAAGAGAAATTAAGATTAAAATGGCTTTTGGATACGGTCGTAACCATGCCTTTGATATTCCCGCCTATTGCCGTGGGTTTTTTCCTTTTGCTGCTTCTTGGCCGGGACGGCTACCTGGGGGGATTTTTATATCAGTTTGACATAAGCCTGATATTCAGCTTCTGGGGGCTCGTAATAGCGTCTTTCGTTGCGGGGCTTCCTTTGATGGTAAAGCCTTTGCAGTCTGCAATAGAGAGTTTCCCAAAAGATATAAAAGAAGCTTCTTATATAAGCGGTAAAAGCGGTGTAACGACATTTTTGTTTATCGTTCTACCTACCATAAAGAACTCTTTGTTCGTGGCGCTGCTTATAGCAACGGCAAGGGCTTTGGGGGAGGTCGGTATAACCCTGATGCTTGGAGGGAATATCATAGGGAAGACGGACACCGTTTCACTTGCCATTTACAATGCCGTGTTTGACGGGGAATATGACCTGGCGATGGCTTTAAGCGGCATACTGGTTGCGGTTTCATTGTTGTTTTTTATAACATTGAACATTCTGGAAAAGAAAGAGAAGGTCTATTAAACTTAAGCCTTCCGATTAGGTTCGGAGGGTTTAATTTTAATAAATCGTATCAAGAAAAAGGAGTCGTTTATGAAAACGAGTGCAAGAAATCAGTTAAGCGGTAAGATTACCGAGCTTATCAGCGGCGCGGTAATGACTGAGGTTAAAATGGAAGTTTCCGACTCAGTGCATATCAGCGCTTTGATTACAAACGAAGGCAAAGAAGCATTGGACTTCAAGGTAGGCGACGAGATATCGGCTATCGTGAAAGCAAGTGCGATCATCCTTACAAAAACGCAGTTGAAAGCAACTGCCAGAAACAACATCCATGGTTCTGTTGTAGAGGTGATAAAAGGTGCCGTAAACAGTGAGGTAAAAATCTCTGTTGGCCAAAGCCAGATCTGCGCTATCATTACAAATGATGCCGTAGAGGATCTTGAGATCAAAAAAGGTGATAGCGTTTATGCTATCTTTAAAGCTTCAAGCGTTATCCTTGTAGCATAACAATTTTATGGTTTGTTTCGTCTTTTATCCTTTCTTTTGAAACAAACCATATTAATATAGGAGAAAAATGTATAATTTAACCGATAATGAACTATTACAATATATAAGTGAGGATGTTCCCTATTTTGACCTGACCACTTATCTGCAGGACAAAAGTGATAAAAAAGCCGTTTTAAGCATATTTACAAGAGAAGATATTATTGTTTCCTGTACTGAAGAAGTAAAAAGGATAGCCGAACTTTTGAACTGCAAGGTAAATAAAAGCCACAATTCAAAAGAACCTTTAAAACAAGGCGATACCGTTCTGGAACTTGAAGGCGCTTACGAAGATGTACACAAAGCCTGGAGAACCTGCCAGATACTTCTTGAATACAGCTGCAAAATATCTACATACACAAACAATATGAAAAAGAAAATAGAAGAGGTAAACAGCTCCTGCGAACTTCTGACAACGAGAAAAAGCTTCCCTTTTGCCAAAAAGTTTTCTATCAAGGCGATCATGGTTGGAGGTGCGATGCCCCACCGTCTTGGGCTAAGCGAGACGATACTTCTGTTTCCCCAGCATAGAAGCGTATATAAAGATGAAAAAGAGTTTTTATCTGCCATAAAAGAGTTCAAGGTAAAAGCTCCGGAGAAAAAGATCGTCGTTGAAACCGAGGATTTTGAAGATGCGGTGACACTGATGAAAAACGGTGCCGACGTACTTCAGGTAGATAAGATAGAACTTGAAGTGCTGAAAAACATAGTTGATTATAAAAACAGGCATTTCCCGGGTGTAAATATTCTGGCCGCAGGGGGTATAAACCTGAACAACGTCCAGGAATATGCAAAGACGGGGATCAACGGAGTCGTTTCAAGCGCCATGTATAACTGTGGGATGGCAAACCTTGGAAGCCGGATGAAAATCCTCGATTAAAGAGATATTTAACATAAATTTCTATATAACTCTAAATATTTAATTTTAGAGGGGGAAACTATATGAGGTTTTACAAAGCATACGTGGAGATAACAAATATCTGCGGCCTGGCGTGTAGTTTCTGTCCCCCTAAAACCATACCCAATACGACAATGAGCTTAGAGAAGTTTTCAAAAACTCTCGATCAGCTCAAACCCTACACAAACGAAGTGGCACTTCACGTTATGGGTGATCCCATAGTCGTAAGCAATCTTAATGATTATCTTGATATCTGTGAAGAAAAGAATATAAAGGCAAATATTACCACTACGGGATATTTTCTAAATAAAATAGACCCAAAAATTCTGCTGCACGATGCGATCAAGCAGATAAACTTCTCCCTTAACAGTTTCAATAAAAACGACCTTACCATAAGCTTTGAAAATTATATGGCACCCATCATCGCTTTTGCAAAAGAGAAAACAAGGGTAAATACAAAATCGTTCATAAACTTCCGCCTTTGGAACATAGACGACAAGGCAAGCGAAGACACTTACAATACAAAAGTGTTAAACTACCTAAGCGATATCTACAAAATTGACCTTATCAATGCAACGGGTAAAGAGAGCATCCGCCTTGATAACAAGGTGCTTTTGAACTTCGATGTTTATTTCCAGTGGCCTAACTTACAAAACGACCACTTCTCCCACGGCTACTGCCACGGCCTCTCAAAACAGATAGCGATACTTGCAAACGGTACCGTAGTTCCCTGCTGTCTTGACGGGGAAGGGGTGATAAACCTTGGGAATATATTTGAAACCAGCCTAAAAGATATACTTGGATCAAAAAGGGCAAAAGATATAGTCGAAGGGTTCAAAAATAAAAAAGCGGTCGAAGAGCTGTGCCAGAAATGCAGCTATAAAGATAGATTTGTATAAAAACGGCATCAAAGAATCACTTGGCTAAAATCTTTATAAAAGTTTAAACTTAGGAGCAATATTGGAACTTGTATATTTATGGGTGGAAGATTATAAAAATATAAAAAAGCAGGGATTTAATTTCTCTCCAAGATTTAATTGTGAATATGATGAAAAAAACAATGAACTAACAATAGATGAAAATAAAGATTTTGTACAAATTTTTCCTGATAATATAAATATCACTGCTATTGTTGGAGAAAATGGTAGTGGGAAAACATCATTAATCTCATATTTGGGAATATTGTCAAAAAGTATTAGTGGAAATATTTTTGTTTGTACATTAACCGAAAATAAAATTTTAGAAGTTCAACTTTATAATGAGATAAATGATATACAAATTAATAATAGAATATTTTATAAATATAAAGTAAAAAAATTTAAAAAAGATAAAGAACATAACCCACCAAAATCAAATTTTTTTTATAATAAAGATTTTTTCTATCATTCAATGTCTCATATTGATTTAAATGCTGCTTTTCAATTAAAAAAAGATTTTTATTATTTAGGATTATTAGATAAAGAGTTAATATTTGATTTAAATAAATATAATGATCTTTTGAATGAAAACATAATATATTTATCAATTCAAAATAATAATAAATTAAATGAATTATTAAAAAAATTAAAAATTGCAGTACCTAATAATATTTTAGCTATTCCCAAAAACCTTTTTTCTAATAAATTTGATGAACCAATTATGACTGGAGATTTTACATATTTATCTTTTCAAGATATTTTGAATAAAATATTTGAATATAAAATAAATATTCTATATGATGAAAATTTAGACAAGGATAAATGGAATAAAATACTAATTAATTTTATTGAAATTTTAAGAAATATACAATTTCATAATAATCACCCAATCAAAAAAGAATATTTGTATATACAGTTTTTTATAAAAGATATATTTAATTTATATGAAAAACAAAAAAATATTTTAGATTCTTCTTCAGATATAGATACAATTACTTTATATGATATAAAAGAAAAGATAAAAAATATAATTTATAAAAGTACTACTAATAATATAAATGAATATTTATTTGAATATTATAAAAATACTAAAGTTAGTAGCTATATCAATGAATTAATGAATATATTTGAACATACACATTTTCAAGATCCACAAAAATTATATTTGATGAATATAGGTAATTATCCTTATTTTTCAATTGATAAATTACCTTTAAAATTAGTTGAATCTTTAAAAAAAGATAATTACCTTGATATATTTAGATTTTCATTTTTTGATAAGAATAAACATTCTATAGATTACTCATCTGGAGAAATAGTAATGTTTGATTTAATATTAAAATTATGGAGATTAAAACAAAACAAAAATATTAAAAAAAATATTGTTTTTTTAATTGATGAAATGGAACTTTTTTTACATCCAGAATGGCAAAAAAAATATTTTAATAGTTTATTAATAATTATAGAAGAATTATTTTTTGATAAAAACTTTTATGTATATATAACCACACATTCCCCATTTATCCTTTCAGATTTGCCAAAAGAAAATGTAATTTTTCTAAAAAAAGATGAAAATGGTAATTGTAAAAATGTAACTAGCGAAACTAATATAGATACTTTTGGAGCAAATATTCATACTCTTTTATCCCATGGATTTTTTATGCGTGATGGACTTATGGGAGAGTTTGCAAAAAAGAAAATAGATAAAGTTATTAAGTTATTGAAGTCTAAAAAAAACTTATCAAAGAAAAAACTAAATTTTTGTAAATCTATTGTTTCAATAATTGGAGAACCCATTTTAAAATCGACATTACAAAATATGCTTGATGAAAAAATGTATTCAAAGGAAAACAGATTGGATAGATTAAGGCGTAAGCAAAAAGAGTTGGAAGATGAGATAAAAATAGAAGAGAAAAAGGCAAAATCAAATGAAGAAAATTGATATATCTGCTTTGGATATAGATGATTATGCAGCTTCTATTGATATTGAAAAGATCAAATCGACTCTTAAAAACCTAAAGCCCAGAAAATACAAAAATATTATCGATAATATAGAATTCATAATAAAAGCTGATATGAATAAAATAAAAACATCATATTTAACATTATGCGACGATTATTCAGACCAGGAAAAAAAAGAGATAGAAAAAGCATTTAACTATACGGCATATAGAAAAAAACCGGTATTTTTCAATAATTTTAAAAAACTCAATATAAAAAGCTGCCCTTTTTGCAATAATAACTATATCTACTTTTACAAAGAAGATGCAGGAGACGAATATAATAGTTTAGCTACTCTTGAACATTACTACCCAAAAGCAGAATATCCCCACCTTTCTTTGTCCTTTCATAATCTAATCCCCTGCTGCAGTACTTGTAACAGCAAATTTAGAGGTAACGAAAGTCACATAGGAAAAATAGCCCATCCTTATTATGACGATTTTAATGAAAATGCAGATTTCAGAATCTCGGTAAATGATTCGATCATAAAAAAAGATGAAGATATAAATATATCTTTAAAATCGATAGACCCCAAATGCCTAAAAAGTATTGACAGGTTTAAACTTGATAAAATATATGAAGAACACAGGGATATAGCAAAAGAGATTTGGAATAGGGCACAAGTTTATAACGAAAGCAGGATAGAAGAACTTTACAAAAGTTTTTATAAAGATTTCGGCTACACAAAAGAGGATGTAAAAGATATGATATTCTGCAATTACTTGCATGAAGATAATATCAATAAACGAAACCATAGTAAACTGACACAAGATATTCTCAATCAATTTGGCATAATCGAGAAAAAGAAATGATATAATTCTTTATGAAAAAAGATATATTAGACAGATACGACAGGGACAAGAACGGTGACCTTATCATTAAAATATCGGCAAAAAGGATAGAAGACCTTTACAATGATTTCGACAAGGAATCCTCCTTTTTAAAAAAAGATTTGAACGAAGAGCTTGTTGAGTATATCATCGACAGCGTCAAGGAGCTTTCCAACGAAAACTTCGTTATAGAGTTTTATTTCAAAGAGGACATCAGCGACAACGATATTGCAAGGATCAAGAACAGCATCTGTAAATTCTTCAGCTATTTAAGCGAACTTGAAAAAAAGAATATGAAAGAACAGATAAAAAACTCCCTCATTTTTATGGCAATAGGGGTGTTCTTTACCGCCATGGCGATAATATTCGGGGAGCACAACGACAATGTGGTTCAAGAGGTCGTATCTGAAGGTCTGATGGTGGCTGGATGGGTCTCATTGTGGGAAGCTTTGGCAACTTTTTTGATAAAGTGGCTTCCCTATACCAAAAAGCTCAAACTTTTTAACAGGATAATCCAAGCCGGGATAAAGTTCAGCTAAGAGATTGAAAGGCCCGGGTCGTTTATAAAGAAGTACCTGAAGCTGCTTCCGCTGTTTACCTTGCTGTTTACCCTGATCTTTACATTGTTATCGTCGCAGATCTTCTTTACGATACTAAGCCCTATGCCGAATCCGCCGCTTATCTTGTCACCCCTGTAGTACCTGTTGAAGATCCGGCTTTTGTCTTTTATCCCCACACCCTGGTCTTTGAAGTTCAATACGAAATACTCTTTGGATATTTTCAGGGTGATATTTATCACCGTAGCGTTTTTTGAATATTTTATGCTGTTCGAAAGATTGTTGTCTATAAGCCTGGAAAGCTCCATCTCGTCAAAAAATATATTTACCTTGTCCTCTATATGGGTTTCCACTCTTATATCCTTGGCATCTGCCAAATCCTTAAAGAACTCTATCCTTCTTCTAAGGAAATTTGAAAGATCGATGGTTTTTTTCTTTCTATAGGGCATATTTCTCTGGATATAATATTCCAGGTCCTCATATACCAGGGTCATGTTCTTTAAAGCGGAATTGATCCTTGAGGTGTATTTGTTTTGGTCTGTTTTCATGGCAAGCATATCCAGGTTTATCCTTGCTACGCCCAAGGGTGTCTTAAGCTCATGCATGGCGTCTTTTATAAAGTTGTCCAGGTATTTGTTCAGCTTCTTATAGGGTTCCGTACTTTGCTTGATGATAAAAAACGAAGAGAGGAATATAAGGCATGCAAGGGAAAGCAGGAGTATCAGCACGTTATATATTATCTGGGTGTTGTTTATATCCTTGCATACCGTTATATAGCCTGCATTTAAAATATTTGAAGCAAGATAGTCCTTGTAGCAGATGGCGTTTTCATAGCTTATAAAACTGCTGTCGAACTTGTTTGATTCATTTATCTTCAAAGTGGAAAATATCTTTTTGTCTTCGGCGTCAAAGATACCCGACCTGTATATATTCGATCTGGGATAGTAAAATATATCGCTGTTCTCCTCTTCCAGGTTCTTTATCTTCCCGAATACCGAGTCCGCATAGTTCTGCAATCCTATCTTGTCCTTGATCCTTTGGTTTTCCACCGAGGCATCAAGGTAGAAATATATGGGGATAAAAGCAATAACCAGGGTCAAAACCACCTGCACGAAGATATATTTGGTATCGGTTTGCTTATTTATCAATTTTATAACCTACGAATCTTTTGTTTTTTATAAAATCTTTGGAAGTTTTGTCCCGTATCCTTTTTATGCACATCCTTATATCCGCATAGGATATCTCTTTGTTATCCCAGATATTCTCGTGAAGCTTCTCTATGGAAAGATATACGCCCCTGTTTTGGATCAGCATGGAGACCAGTTCTTTTTCTTTCTGGCTTAGATCAATGATCTCTTTATCCAGATACAAGATATCCTCTTTTATATCAAAACTGAAACTCCCCGCAAGCTCTATAATATTTTCGCTGCTTCCGTAACAGCTTGATTTCACCAGCTGTTCGATCCTGTATTTCAGCTCAAGCAGGTCAAAAGGCTTTTTGAGATAATCATTGCACCCAAGCTCATAGCCCTGGCTCAGGCTGTTTATATCGGTCAGGGAAGTCAGGATTATCACAGGAGTAGTGATATTCTGTTTTCTTAGATTTTCGACAACTTCAAAGCCGTTCATCCCCGGAACCCTTACATCCAGTAAAAGGAGGTCGTAATATTTTTCAAACAAGGAATTAAAAGCATCATCCCCGTTATCGAAAGCATCAACCTCAAACCCCATATCCTCAAGAAACTCTTTGATAGATACCTGGTATAAATAATCGTCTTCCAGCAATAAAATCTTCATAATCCTACTTTATAATAATTTCCCTTTTTTCTTTATCCCCGAAACTGCCCGAATCGCTTCCCCTTTTAGGCAAAGGCCCCGGATACTCGTAGTTTGGCAGATAGTTGAAGTTCTGTTCTTTCTTGTCAAACATCGAAACCAGATAGCTTATCACCTCGTCTTCTTTATGCCCCAAAGGGATAAACGCCACTATCTTCTCTCCCAGAGAATAATAGCTTTTCTCCATCTTGAATATCTCTTTGTTGTGGGATAAAAGATCAAAAAGCTTTTTATCGTAGCTGTCGTCTATCACCACAAAGTCAAAAAGGGGCTTGTTGTCTTTATGGTATTTGGCGATATTTAAAAACTTTTTGTTCAGTATGGGCATGGTATCGATCCCCATGGGTTTCAAGCGGCTTTTTAAAAGGGTATAGTCTGTTATGATCTCTATGGAGCCTATATAGCTGCCGTCTTTGAAAACGGGCGAGATAGCTTTTATATTGAATCTTTTCCCAAGCTCGTTGGAGACATAAGGCTGCAGGGTCTCTTTCACTTTTACAAGCCCCTTCCTGAAGCTCTCCAGGTTCATCCCGGTATCTTTGTCTTCCCAGCTCCTTACAAATACCTCAAGCTGCTTTGTATGCACCTGTGCCTGGATATTTTTAAGGCTGGTGTAGTCCGAGATGGTATCAAGAAGATTTACAAGCTCTTGTTTTGTTTTTTCTCTATTATTATAATATAAAGAGTTGATTATGGTCTCATTCTTTGAAAAAAGGATAGCCAAAGACAAGGCATACTTTTTCTGGTAGCTTATCTCGTTGTTTATTATCTCGATATTTTTTGAAACAAGGGTATCGATCTGCTCTTTTTGGAGTATCTCATTGTACATTTTCAAGAAATAAAGCAAAACGGCAATTATAATAAGAAAGAAAAATATGAAACTTTTATAGCTTTTTGACATGAAAGTATTGTATCTAAAATAAAAGCAAAACTCCCAAAGGAGTTCCGCTTTTGAAGAAGATTATTTTTTTATGATATTTCCGTATGGACCGAACTTATGATCAAAGTTCTCCATTGAAGGTCTGTAAACATCCGGAGCTTTCACCCTTGCATCGGGGAAGTCTGAAGTTCTGTTTATCTTCTCTGGTCTGTAGTGTGAGTCGTCGTTCATATATGCAGCTACGTTATATGCCTGCTCATCCGTTAATATTGGATTGTCGTGTGTTGCACCCAAAGGCATATTGCTTTTTATAAAGTCTGCGGCTTTTAATATCCTGTACATACCTGCACCTTTGTTATAAGTATCGTCAGTTCCCCATAACGCCGGGTAGATATAACCTTCCGCTTTTCCTTGTTTTTTCATCCCTTCCCCGTTTTGTCCGTGGCACGATGCACAATACATATCGTAAACAACTTTACCTTTTACAGGATCCGCCGCTTGTTTTTTTACCATTTTTCTATCAACTTTTTTCAGCCTTCTACCCTCCATCTTGGAAGCGCCCCCAACAGGAATACCCTGACTTAGCCAGTGGATATAAGCTTTCATTGCTTTCATCTCTTTACCTTCCGCAGGAAGAGGGTAACCGTTCATACTTCTCATCATACAGCCGTTGATTCTGGCAGTCAAGGTACCTATACCGTCCTCTCTTGGTCTGTATTGGGGAAATTCACCGTAAGTTCCTATGAACGGAGCCGAGTATTGCTTGGTTCCCGCATCAAGGTGACAGTTCTGGCACTGGTTGTTGTTACCCGCATATCTCATACTTGCATCGTCAACCTCAGGGCCTATGTATTTTGAAGTATTAACTATAAGCTCCCTGCCGTATTTTACAAGTTCGCCGTATTTGTTATTTGGAATATCCTTAACGTCAGGTACTTTCCATTCCTCTTTTTCTACTTTTAATCCCCTGTATTCCCTTTTTTTCAATTCAGAAGGCTCAAAAGCATTTAAAATCGAAGCGAAACCCAATGCCGCAATTGCCGTTACAGTTATAGCTCTTTTCATCACTAACCCCTTTTAATTTTTTATTAAACGAATTATAATACTTTAAAGTAACTTCAAAGTAACAAATTAATTTTAAAATATAATAATTTATAATTATTGTGATAAAATAATTCAAAATTTTACTAAATGGAGAAAAAATGAAAATAGGATATATTTTAGCCTCCTTTGTACTAGCCTTTAACCTGTGGGCCCAGGAGATAGATATCTATACAGAGAACTATCCCCCTTTTAATATGAAAGAGAACGACAAGCTTACGGGTATCTCTGTAGATATACTTGGAGAGATACTGAAAAGAACAGGCTCTACCCAAACCCTCAAGGACGTAAAGCTCACAAACTGGTCAAGGGCTTATTCCATAGCACAAAAGAAAAAAAACAGCATGGTATTCTCTACTACAAGGACAAAATCAAGGGAAAAGCTCTTTAAATGGGTAGGGCCCATCACCGAAACCGCAATCGGGGTGCTGGCACCGAAAGATAGGCATATCGTCATAAATTCGGCCGGGGAACTCAACAAATACAAAATTGGAACCATATTAAAAGATATAGGGGAACTTTTGCTCCTTGAAGCAGGGGTGGACAAGAAACAGATCCAAAGCGTTTCAGGAGAGAACTCCATTGAACTTTCTTTTAATAAAATGGAAAACAACCGGATCGATATGTTCGCATACGATATAACCGTGGCAAATACAAATGCAAAGAAAGCCGGGATAGATATAGATAAATACGAAAACGTCTACAGCCTGAAAAAAGGGGAGCTGTATTATGCTTTCAATCCCGCTACGGACGACCTTATCATAGAAAAATGGCAAAAAGCCCTGGAAGAGATAAAAAACGACGGCACATACGAAAAGATACGCAATAGATACTAAAAAAACTTTTTAGAAACTTTAATTGGTTAGAATGACGGCGTAAAGTTAATCTATTGTTAGATTGATTTTAGGTTTATTAACGAAACAAAGGCTATTTATCGTGAAGCAGAGTATAATTTATAAAACCCTTTTGATACTGGGTTTTGTGATCATTGCTATATTTTTAAGTTCAGGGTATCTTTTTTACGTAAAAGACAATGAACTCATCACGCAGATAAGAAACTACAATCTGGACCAAACCATGGCTGCCCTTGACGCACAGCAGGAGATACAGCTGAAGAACAACAAAGCGGCCATGGCGCAAAATGCCGATATGATAGCAAAGAACTCATCCGTATTCCTCCTAAATTTTGACAAAGACGGTTTGAAAAAAAGCCTCTCCTTTGATATAAAAAAAGAAAGCCTCAAAGGGATAAAAATAATAGACAGCGTAATGAACGAGACTTTCCTAAGCGTATATAAAAAAGGGAACACCCTGGTTTATAATCCTGATTTTCCCGCAGATATCAAAAAACTTTCCACGCTAAAAAGGCCCATATACCTGATACAGGACGATAGCCGGGATAAAATAGGGCAGATAATCATCTATTACGACGAATCGATAATAAAGAACCAGATAAATGAACTCAAAGAGGAAACAAAGAACAAAATAGCGAAGTTCAATACCGCCATAGACGGTGAAATGTATAACACCAACCTGGTAAAGCTTATTATTGCGGCGGCTTCCCTGGTCACTATACTTATACTTATAAGCATGCTTCTTATAAGGCTTGTCAACAAGCCTTTAAAGGTACTGAAAAACGGACTTGACGAATTCTTTTTGTTTCTACAGAACAAAAAAGACCATGCCTCCAAAATAGATATAGCATCAAACGACGAATTCGGGCAAATGTCCAAAAGCCTTAATGAAAATATAGCCGTAAGCGCAAAACTCCATGAAGAGATACACGAACTAAATACCAACCTGGAGAAAAAAGTTGAACAAAAAACAAAAAAGGTCACTACCCTTTTGGACAATGCGGGACAGGGCTTTTTAACCTTCGACTCCAACTTTACAATAGACGATGAATACTCAAAAGAGTGTGAAAAGCTTTTGGGAAAAGATCTGGCAGGAAAAGATATAAGCTCCCTTTTATTTGAAGAGAGTTCCAAAACAGAGATATTTAAGACCTCACTGATCAATGCACAGAACGAAACCATGCCCGTTAAAAGAAACTCCTATATCTCACTGCTTCCCTCTGTTATTCTTTTAAATAAAAAAGCCTTGAAACTTGAATACAAAATACTTGAAGAGGGTAATTTTATGATGATCATCACGAACATCACCTCCCAAAAGAAACTGGAAAGAAAGATAAAAAGGGAGCAGGAGATCCTGAAAATGATCGTTTCGGTCGTAAGCGAAAGCGGAGTGTTCTACGAACTGAAAAAAGAGTATACTGCTTTTTTAGCCTCATACCGGGAACTCATAGATGATTCCAAAACACCTTTGTTCAACATCACAGCCCTTTACAGGACCGTCCATACCTTTAAAGGCACTTTTTCCCAGCTTTATATGCAGGATGTGGTAATATTTTTACATAATCTGGAAAGCGAGATCTCCTCTATGCAGAAAGGAACGAACTATACAAACAAAGATATAGTTGACCTGCTTGAGAGTTTTGATTTCAACGATTCCCTGAACAAAAGCCTGGATATCATCAAAGAGGTGCTTGGGGATGATTTCCTTGAATCGGATAATTACCTCAAGGTTGACCTTTGCGATATAAAAACACTCCAGCAGAAAATTGAAACGGTACTTGACAATCATAATGAAACCACCCCCGAATGCAAAGATATCCTTTCAAGGGTACAGAAGCTTTCAAGCTCAAAGCTCTATTCCCAATTGCAGCCTTATGTCTCATTGAGCATGCAGCTGGCACAAAGGCTGGGCAAAGAGATATATGAGTTCAATATAATAGGCGACAAGAACCTGGCTGTAGGGGACAATATCAAACCCTTTATAAAATCACTTGTTCACCTCTTTAGAAACTCTCTTGACCACGGTATAGAAACCCCGGAAGAAAGAATCGGAAAGAACAAAGACGAAACAGGAAGCATAAGCTGCAGCTTCGATATAAAAGAGCAGCACCTTTATATCACCATATCCGATGACGGGGCGGGGATCGACCTTGAAAAGATACGAAACAAACTCCTCTCAAAAGGGCTGAACCCAAAACAATATAAAAAAGAGGAGCTTTACAAATTCCTGTTTGAAGACAGTTTCTCCACAAAAGAGGAACTCTCCGATATTTCAGGACGGGGAATAGGTATGGGTGCCGTTAAAGAAGAATTGGACAAATTAAACGGTATAATAAACATCACTTCTCAAACCGACGTGGGAACCACATTTGAATTCATTATACCGCTATAGGAGAAAACTTGATTAAGAAACTATTTGTTGTTTTACTGTTCAGCAGCGTTTTATTCGCTTCAAAAAACGAAGAACTGCATAAAATATCCGTACAACTGTTATGGAAACACCAATTTGAGTTTGCCGGTTTTTATATGGCAAAAGAGAAAGGCTTTTATAAAGAAGCAGGACTTGACGTAGATATAAAAGAGTATAACTTCGGCACAGACATCACAAATGATGTTATTGAAGGGAAAAGCGATTTCGGGGTAGGGGGATCATCGGTGATCCTTGACAAGATAAACGGGAAAGATATTTACCTTCTTATTCCGGCTTTCCAGACTTCGCCTTTCGTGCTTTTGGCAAAAAAAAGGGATGACCTGAAAAACGTGTCCGACCTAAAAGGGAAAAAGATCATGGCAAACCCGAACCAGGTCGCCATGGCAGCTTTAAATGCGATGTTTAAGGTAAACAACATAAAGAAAAGCGATTTCAAGACCCAAAAACACAGCTACAACATAGATGACCTTATAAGCGGCAAAACGGATGCCATGACCGCATATCTGTCAAACGAGCCTTTCCATATGAAGGAGAAAGGGGTGGATTATACGGTTCTTGATCCTGCAGATTACGGGTTTAACTTTTACGACGATATATTATTCACATCCGCTAAACTTTTAAAAAATGACCCGAAACTTGTAGAAAGCTTCTATAAAGCCACTAAAAAAGGGTGGGATTACGCATATTCAAATCTGGAAGAAAGCGTCGATATAATAGTTGAAAAATACAACTCCCAGAACAAAACACGGGAACACCTCCTGTTCGAGGCAGAAAAACTCAAAAATTTGAGCGGTTACGGCACTTTTGAATACACCAAGTTCAAAACGGATATCCTGAACCAGATAGTCCAGACCTACAATCTCCTTGATCTTTCAAAAGGGAAAATAGATTTTCAGAACTTCGTTTATCCCGATGCCGTCTATGTTGAACAAAGCATAGATTATGCTTTGGTCTGGAAAATAGTGGCAGGCGTTATCATACTTTTCGCTATCGTGTTTTACTGGAACAGGAAATTATCGGAACTAAATAAGCAGATAGAAAAAAGCAAAGAAAAAGTGGATATTCTCCTGGACAATGCGGGGCAGGGTTTCTTAACCTTTGACAAGAACTTTTTAATAGATGCCGAATACTCAAAAGAGTGTAACAAGCTTCTTGGGGAATCTATAGAAAATAAAGATATTTCCCAGCTTCTTTTTAAAGAGCAGGAGAAAATAGAGTTCTTCAAAAATACCCTTCTAACTGCTCTTGCCGAGCCTATGGATATAAAAAGGAATTCATATCTTTCACTGCTGCCTAAAATAATCCTGCTGAATAAAAAGGCCGTCAAACTGGAATACAAAATACTTGAAAACAATTATTTCATGATGATCCTTACAAATATAACAACCCAGAAAAAACTGGAGAACAAGATAAGAAAAGAGCAGGAAGTGTTCAAAATGATCGTCACTATCGTAAGCGAAAGCGAGATATTCTACGATACCAAAAAGTTTTTCCTTGAATTCCTTGACTCAACGGGAGATATAAAAAACAAAAACCTTAACGATCTGTACAGGGTGGTTCATACTTTTAAAGGTACTTTCTCCCAGCTTTATATGCAAAATATAGTGCAGCTTCTTCATAAAACCGAATCGAAGATCTCAAAAGCCATAAAAAACAAAAGCGAGATCGCCTTTGATGATATCATTGATGTAAAAAGCCTGAAAAAAGAGTTCGAAAGCACTCTTGATATCATATCCGAGATCCTGGGGAAAGAGTTTTTAAACGAAGACAATTATATAAAAATTGACCTCTCCAACATACATGAACTACAGGAGAAGATATCCCATGTTCTAAATGAAAAAGATATGGCGACACCTGAGTGCCAGGAGATCCTTTACAGGGTGCAGAACCTTTCAAGGCAAAGGCTGATCTCTATTTTAAAACCTTATGTCTCTTTGGTTGAGCAGCTTTCAAAAAAATTTGAAAAAGAGATAGATCCGCTTAAAATAACAGGGGATGTTGAACTTACTATCGACGAGAGGATCAAACCTTTTATAAAATCCCTTATCCATGTTTTCAGGAACTGTGTAGACCACGGAATAGAAACACAGGAAGAAAGAGCCGAAAAGAACAAAAACGAAACAGGGGAAATCACCTGTAAATTTAAACAGGAAAACGGGACCTTGACAATAGAAATATGTGACGACGGTGCAGGAATAAATGAGGAAAAACTATTAAGAAGACTCAATGAGAACGGTTTGGATACGGACAAGTTTTCAAAAGAAGATCTTTTAAATACTGTTTTTTATGAAAACATCTCTACCAAAAACACCATTGACGAGATATCGGGAAGAGGTATGGGGATGAGCGCCGTTAAAACGGAACTTGACAAATTACAAGGCTCTGTTGAGATTCAATCAAAAAAAGACGAAGGTAGCTGTTTTAAATTTACAATACCTCTAAAAAACAATTAAGGAAAGGAAAATAATGATACTGGATTCACTGATACTTCAAACAAAGCTTTTTTTACAGGAAGATATGGATATAACTATAAAGGATATAGACACAAAGATACTAGATACCGAACAGCTTAGCTTAAAACAATACACCTCCATGATAGGTGTAGGGGGAAAACTGAACCTTATGGTAGTGATAAGTTTCGACGGCGACCTTCTAAATAAACTGGTTGAACTGTTTATGGACGGTGAAGAGGTTGACGAAGAGGAAGCCCAGGAGGTAAAAGAAAGCGTAACTGGAGAGGTTATAAACACTATTCTTGGATTATCCCTGCCTACTTTCCCAAACAGGGGAAAAGGGGTGACAATAACTCCCCCTATTACTATCAACGATGCATCGAAACTGAAAAAACACAAAAACTCTAAAATATCAAGCGTAAATATAATAACAGATTGCGGAGAGTTAAGTATCAGCGCTATCGGCGATAAAGATTCAATAAAATAAAAAAGGAAAAAAAATGTTAAAAATTTTAATTGTAGACGATTCATTGATTATCAGAAAAAAGATCACCAAGATCCTGGAAAAACTGGGGCACGAAGTTGTGTTCAGCGCGCAAAACGGGCAGGAAGCGATAGACAGCTACAAAGAGTATAAACCAGACCTGGTTACCATGGATATCACCATGCCCGATATGGACGGTATAACCGCGGTAAAACATATCATTGCAGAGGACGTGAACGCAAAGATCATCATGGTGACTTCCCACGGACAGGAAGACATGGTGATAAAATCCATCCAGGCCGGTGCAGTGGGATACCTGCTAAAACCTATCACCGAAGATAAAATGGCTCAGGCTATAGGGGAAGTGTTCATCGAATATGCCGTTGAACCGGATGATGAAGAGCTGGATCTGCTAGAAGACGAATTTAAGGTATAAGAATGCAGGAAAACAAGCTTTTTGAAGCTTTGCTGGATGTTATCCCTTTCGCCGCTTACGCGGTGGATATAGAAACTTACGAGGTCGTTTATGCAAACAAGATGATGACCGAAAAGATGTATGCACCCAGGGAAGAGTTCTGCTGGAAAAAGATATTCGGACAGGAAGAGGTCTGCAGCTGGTGCAACATAGCACAGCTGAAACAAAGGGAAAAGATATACAGAAGCGAAAAACTCATAAGCAATTTTTTTGACGAGGCCACGGACAGCTGGCTGCAATCTTACGACGAACTTGTAAAATGGCCCGACGGGAGAACCGTCAAATACAGCATAGCCGTGGATATCACGGAACAAAAAGAGATCCAGGCATCTTTGATACAAAGCCATACGAAACTTGCCATACAGACAAAAAAGCTCAAAGAGGCAAATGAAAAACTGGGGTTTCTGGCAAACAAAGATTATCTTACGGGTATAAGGAACAGGGGAAGTTTTTTTGAGGATACAAAAAAAGTATTCAAAAAATACGACAATGACCCCTCAACCCCTATCTATATTGCCATGCTGGATATAGATAATTTTAAAAGACTGAACGACACCTATGGTCACCAGGCCGGAGACAGGGCTTTGCAGCTTTTAACCAAAGAGGTTGAAAAGAACCTGGAACCCTCTGATATATTCGGAAGGCTGGGAGGAGAGGAGTTTGCCCTTTGCACCTCTTCATGCTGTGAAAAAACCATAATAAAGAAGATAAACAAGATAAGGGAAGATATCCAAAATATCGTCCTTGAATACGAAAATGAAAAAATAGGTTTTACGGCAAGTATAGGTATGGTGAAAAAAGAAGCGGGAGAATTGATAGATACTACATTGAACCGCGCGGACAAAGAATTATATTCAGCGAAAAACGACGGGAAAAACAATCTTAAGTTCAGGCTGTAAAGTAGGGAAAATATGTTAGAGAACAAATTATTTGAGGCGCTTTTAGACGTAATACCTTTTAGAGCCTACGCCGTCGACGTGGAAAGCTACGAAGTTGTTTATGCAAATAAACTGATGAGGGAAAACATGTATTCTCCCCAGGGCACATACTGCTGGGAAAAGGTTTTCGGGCAGCAGCAGATATGCAGCTGGTGCAGCATAAACAAACTGCAGCAAAGAGACGCAAGCAAACCAAAAGAGAAGCTTATCTGCGAATTCTTCGATGAAAGCGACGACAAATGGCTGAAATCATATGATGAACTTATGAGCTGGCCCGACGGAAGGGATGTAAAATACTCCATACTTGTGGATATAACGGACCAGAAAGAGATCCAGGGAGCCATGATCAAATCCCACGCAAAACTCGCGATGCACTCAAAACACCTAAAAAACACCAATAAAAACCTGCAGATAACAAAGCTGAAGCTGCAAAAAACGGTAAACGAACTTGAAAAACAGAAAATAAAAGCGGAAACCGCAACGGCTTTCAAGTCAAGGTTCCTGGCAAATATGTCCCACGAGATAAGAACCCCCATGAACGCTGTGATCGGGATGAGCAAACTGCTGGGGCAGACCGATCTTGACGATATCCAGAAGAGATACCTCAATAAAATAGAATCATCCTCGAAAATCCTCCTTAACATCATAAACGATATACTTGACCTCTCAAAGATCGAAGCCGGAAAACTTGAACTCGAAAAGATCGATTTTGACCTTGACGACGTAATCGAGAACCTGAAAAATATTATAGAATATAAAGTAATAGAGAAAAACCTGCAGTTTAATATCATCAACAATCTGGGAAAAGGGGAAAATATATTTTTCGGGGACCCTTTCAGGCTGGGGCAGATGCTTTTGAACCTTGTAAGCAATGCAGTCAAGTTCACCGAAAAAGGAAAAGTGGAACTTAAAATATCAAAAGCGGACCCGGACAGGATGATCTTTGAGATCACCGACACCGGGATCGGGCTGGATTCAGCAGAGATGGACAAACTTTTCCGCTCTTTCTCCCAGGCTGATCTCACAACCACCAGAAAATACGGAGGTACGGGGCTTGGGCTTACCATATGTAAGGAGATCGCCCATTTAATGAACGGTGACGTTACTGTTGAGAGTGAGAAAAATACAGGAAGCAGGTTTACCATTGAGATTCACCTTCCAAAAGGTAATATTGAAAATATCAAATATATCGAAGAAGAAAACCTCAAAAATCTTGAGACAAAAATGAAGGAGATAAAAAACGCCCATATACTTTTGGTTGAAGACAATACCATAAACCAGGAGATCATCACCGTACTTCTAAAACCCTACGACATAGATATAGAAATTGCCGCAGACGGTGAAGAGGGGCTTAGCCTTTTCCAAAACAATCCGAACAAATACGAGCTGATCCTTATGGATACCCAGATGCCTGTTATGGACGGGTATGAACTGACAAGGATAATAAGGGAAAGCAACAAATATATCCCTATCGTCTCCCTAAGTGCCAATGCTATGCAAAGCGATATCGAAAAAACCATATCAGCAGGGATGAACGAACACCTTAGCAAACCAATAGAACTGGATAAACTTTTTGGGGTATTGTTAAAATATATTAAGACAGACGCCTCTACTATCTTGCAAAAAAACCCAGGCAAAGATCCTACCCTGGATAAAGAAACCGCACTTTCATACCTTAACAACAACAAAGAGCTCTATGACAGCATAATTGTGCAGTTTTTTGATAAATACAAAGAGTGCGATTTAACTGTTCTGGATGACAGCCGGCTTGATATGACCCTGCATACCCTGAAAGGATTGTCAAGATCAATAGGCGCTTTAAAGCTAAACAGTCTGCTAAAAAGCTTTGAGGGAACAAAAGAGAAAAAACTGATAAACTCCATAGAGCAGGAACTAAAAGAGCTTTTAAAGCTTTTAGAACCGGAGATATCCGAAAACAAAACTTCCCGGGCCAAGCTGCCCCTGATAGACGAGAATGAGAAGATAAGGCTTTTTGAGGAACTGAAAAAACAGATAGCCACAAAAAGGCCCCATAATATCAAACCCGTAGTGGAAAAGATAGCATCTTTCAGGCTTAAAACAGAAGATTCGGAAAAATTTGAAAAGATCAGATCGGACCTTGACAGGTTTGACTTTGACACTGCCTTAAAATCCCTTCTAAGCTTCTAAAAAACAGCGCTTCCAAAAGCGCTGCGTCATAAAACATCCCTATGGCGTTATATTCAAAGATATATAAATAACTTCTTACAAATCCCTTGTTTAACGCTTTTTATAGGATATATTTTATTTATAATTTAAAAATTTAACTTGAATTTAATACAAAATAGGCTAAATTTTTCAGCGGATTTAAAAAGATACTATATGAAAAAAATTTTTATAAATAAAACAAATATATTTTTGATAATATTATTCATCTCTATGAACTTATTTGTCTATTGTGTTACTCAGACGAACGTCGATCAAAGAATCGATTCTTCTATGAAAAACCATATCAATAAACTTCAGACCCATTATGAGATATTCATAAACAACCAGATAAAAGATGCGGATAATATACACAATACGACCATTGAAGATGAAAATGTAACAAATATCATCGACAAAGCCCTGCACAGCACCGACAAAAAAGAAACCGATGCTTTACGATCCAGGCTGTATGATATCCTAAAAAGCAAATACAAGCTTTTTAAGGAAAGAGGGGTGCTTCAGTACCAATTCGTATTTCCTGACAACCGTGTATTTTTGAGAATGCACAAACCAGACAGATACGGGGATGACCTTACCTCCATAAGGCTTGATTTTGCAAAAGCCAACAAAACAAAAAAAATAATCAGGGGCTTCTCAAAAGGGAGAACCGCGCACGGTCTTAGAAACGTATATCCCCTTTTTAATGCCCAAAACGAGCATATAGGGGTGATGGAGGTATCTTTTCCTACTGAACTTCTGCAAAAAAACCTGAATGAGATAAGCAAGATACATTCCCATTTCCTCGTAAAGAAAAATATCTTTGACGTAAAACAGTGGAACAGGGAAGATATGGTCCTAAACTATGAAACGAGCCTGGAACATGAAGATTATCTTTTGACCATCTCCGGGCAGCACAGCAGACTTATCCCCATACCGGATCTAAAAAAAAGGATCAACCTTTTAAAGAAAAAGATAGATGAAAATATTAAAAAAGGGGAGAAATTCGCCCTAAGGTCCAACTACAACAACAATAACTATGTTATTGCCTTTTTCCCTATAAAGAACGGGGTGAACAACCAAACCGTGGCATATATAGTTTCATACGAGGAAGACACTTTTATAAACAGGACCATCAGCGACAGTCTGCTTATAAACATAATCTCGTTCATTCTCCTGTCTGTTCTTACTTATTTTATTTATATTATCATCAACCACAAGAACAACCTGGAATCAATAGTAAAATCATATGATAAAAATGTGATATTCTCCACAACCGACCTAAAAGGTATAATAACCCACGTAAGCGAGGCTTTCTGTAATATAAGCGGCTACACAAGGGAAGAGCTCATAGGGCAGAACCATAATATAGTAAGGCACCCGGATATGCCAAAAGAAGCCTTCAAATATCTATGGAAAGAACTCAAAGAAGAAAAAAGCGTCCGTCTTGAGGTAAAGAACCAAAAGAAGAACGGCGATTACTACTGGGTCGAAGCTGAATTTGAACCTGTATACAAAAACAGCGAGCATATAGGCTACAGCGCCGTAAGACAGGATATAACCCATATGAAAGATATCGAAGAGATACAAAAAGAGATCATCTTCACTATGGGTTCTATAGGGGAAAGCAGAAGCAAAGAGACAGGCAACCATGTAAAAAGGGTAGCAGAATACTCAAAATTACTGGCCCTTCATTACGGTCTGGGTGAGGATGAGGCCGAGATGTTAAGACAGGCAAGCCCTATGCACGATATAGGTAAAGTGGCTATTCCCGATTCTATACTTAATAAACCTGCCGCCTTAAGTCCCGCAGAAACCCAGATCATGCAGACCCATGCACAAAAAGGTTACGAGATGTTGAAAGTCTCAAAAAGACCTCTTTTAAATGCGGCATCCATCGTTGCCCTTGAACACCATGAAAAATGGAACGGAAAAGGTTACCCCAACGGTAAAAAAGGGGAAGAGATACATATCTACGGAAGGATCACCGCAATAGCCGACGTATTTGACGCCCTTGGCAGCGACAGATGCTATAAAAAGGCCTGGGACGACGAACAGATCTTTGAACTGTTCAAGCAGGAAAGAGGGGAACAATTCGACCCCGAGCTTGTGGATATATTCTTTGCAAATATTAACGAGTTTTTAAAGATCAGAAATGAATTCAAAGATAGTTAAGAAAAGAAGCTTTTAAAATATCCGCCTGCTCCTTTTTGGTATAATTGAACTTGAATTCACACTCTTTAAGGTAATAGATAAAATTCTCACTCTCAACCCCTTTATACTGCAAAATGAAATTCTCAAAAAACTTCCAGAATTCGGTAATGGTATTCTCCATTTTGGAAGTTTTTGCGATCTTGTTGAACATCATGAACTTTGAGAACTCTTTGAAATAGCTGTTATCCAAGCCGTCTTCCAGGAACTCCTGTTTGTATCTTCTTAGATTGGGCATCAACAGATTATAAACCATCTTTTCGTTATAGGAAAATGTCAGAAAGTTCCAGGAATCGAAGATATTCTCTTTTATCTTTTTTTTGCTTTTCGGAAGATAGATATATTCGTCATATTCAAGTACGGGGTATCTCCTGTATTCATTTTCCAGATGATCGGCAGCTATTATCCTGAAACTCTCAAATCTTTTTTTAACCGTAAGATAATTCAGCCCAAGCTCTTTAGCCGTACGGTTTGCATTAAAGCCGGCACAGAAACACTCTATAAGGCTGCCGTTTAACGCTATCTTTTTGGGGCTGAACTTTCTTTTGCAGGAAGAGCACTTTTCCTGACCGGTTTTTGTTTTATATGTTACACTATGATTACAATATGGACAATTCATAATTGATTATACCCGATTTAGTCCCAAAAGTATATAAGAAATAGATAAATTAATCTTATATTTAATTTATATCTGCGAAAATACTTTAATCTAAAACTGAAAGGGTATTCATTATGAAAATTTTAACTGTATTGGCATTTTTAACAAGTATTGCGTTTGCACATACAAATACGCTGGAGCATGGAGGATTTATGACAGGCCTTATGCATCCTATAAGCGGTCTTGACCATATTCTGGCAATGATAGGAGTAGGGATGGTGGCTTTTTTCCTTTCTAAAAAAAGCGTAATTATTCTTGGTGCTTTCATAGGTGCAATGCTTTTATCTGCAGTAGCGGGTTACAACGGTGTTATGATCATTGGCGTAGAAGAGGGTATATTGCTGTCTATTGCCGTAGTGTTCGGTATGATAGGTTTTGCAAACAAGCTTCCTCTAAGTGCGGCGATTGCCGTTATAGCGTTTTTCGGGATGTTCCACGGATTTGCCCACGGAGCGGAATTCACTACAGGAAACTTCATAGCATATATGAGCGGTTTTGCATCTTCTACACTTGCATTACATTTAAGCGGAATGGCAATAGCTTACATCTACTCAAGAAAAGTCCAGCCTGCACTGGCACAATAAGCTTTTTAGCAAAATAATCGATTCTGCTTTAGCTGAATATATTACCAATTAGGGTAATATATTCAAACTGTACTTATACTTTATAAAAGAACAGCCAATCAAAGAAAAACGACCAATATGATATATTCAGATATTATAAAAACAACTATAAAATTCAGGAGAACCAAATGTGTAAAGATTGCGGTTGCAGCATAACAGACCACGACCACGGGCATGATCACAGCCATGACCACGGAGAGCATCATCACCATCACCACGACGCCATGGAAAATATCCATTCAAACCCACAGCTTAACGATAAGAAAACCGTAGACGTAATAAAAAAGATACTTGACAAGAACGACCATGAAGCTGCCCACAACAGAGCCCACTTCGATAATCACGGTGTATTGGCCATAAACCTTATGAGCAGTCCAGGAAGCGGTAAAACAACACTTCTTGAAAAGCTCTCCGATATAGCGGACTTTAAATTCGGCGTCATCGAAGGTGACCTTGAAACCTCAAGGGATGCGGACAGATTAAAAGCAAAAGGGATCCCGGCATACCAGATCCAAACGGGAAGCGCCTGTCACCTGGATGCTTTTATGGTACATAAAGGTCTTCACGATATGCCTTTGGACGAGATAGACATATGCTTCGTTGAAAACGTAGGGAACCTTGTGTGCCCTGCCTCTTACGACGTGGGGACGCACCTTAACATAGTGCTTGTCAGCGTGCCAGAGGGAAATGACAAGATTGAAAAATATCCAGTGATGTTCAGAAGCGCGGATCTTGTACTTATCACCAAAACAGACCTGCTGCCCCATTTTGACTATGATATAGAACATGAGAAAAAAGAAGCAAGAAGATTAAAACCAAACGTGGATATACTTGAAGTAAATATCCATGATGAATCTACTTTGAAAAAAGTGGCACAATGGATAGACTTCAAAAGAGGACTTAGATAATGTGCCTTTCAATCCCGAGCAAAATCACAAAAATAGACAAGAAGAACAATATAGCCGTTGTCGACACGATGGGCGTAAGCCGTGAAGCCAGCCTTGACCTTATGGAAGAGGGAAGCGTCAAAGAAGGTGATTATGTCCTTCTTCATATTGGATTTATTATGAACAAAATAGATGAAGAGGATGCCCTGGCCTCGCTGGACACCTACCGCGAGATCCTGGAAAAGATGGATGAAGAGGATCGCACCCAAACCATACTTGAAGATGACAACTGTCCAAACCGCTGAACAAAGGTAAAAGATAAATGGGATTAGAATTAAAAGACCTTTACGACGGATTCCGAAATCCTGATGTTATAAAATCTTACAAAAAGCTCATAGATAAAGAAGCATCCAAACTGAATAAAAATATAAATATAATGGAGGTGTGCGGAGGGCATACCCATACCATTATGAAATACGGGCTTAACCAGCTTCTGCCTGAAAACATCAACTTTATCCACGGGCCCGGATGCCCGGTATGCGTGATGCCAAAAGAGAGGATCGACCATGCCTACACGCTTGCAATGCAGGATGACGTGATCCTGGTCACGTTAGGGGATATGATAAAAGTACCCGGATCAAAAGGGAACCTTCAAGACGCCAGGGCAAAAGGGGCAGATGTAAGATTTGTCTATTCACCTATGGACTGCATAAAAATTGCAGATGAAAATCCCGATAAAAAGATAATCTTCTTCGCAATAGGTTTTGAGACGACCACACCCATGACATCGGCACTTCTAAACCAGGTGATATCAAGAAAAACGGAAAACATGCTTTTTCATATAAACCATATAACCGTACCCCAGCCAATGAGTGTGCTTCTGGATGATGATACGAACACCATAAACGCATTTATAGGGCCAAGCCACGTAAGCGTAATAAGCGGAAGCCGCGTATACGACGAGTTTCCAAGAGATTATAACAAACCTGTGGTGGTAAGCGGTTTTGAACCTATAGATGTAATG
This sequence comes from Arcobacteraceae bacterium, assembly GCA_963677515.1. Lineage (GTDB taxonomy): Bacteria > Campylobacterota > Campylobacteria > Campylobacterales > Arcobacteraceae > JAIOSF01. The sequence continues at coordinate 790,476 of OY781963.1, forward strand.
CAGTCGGTTTACATGATACTAAAGCAGATCAACGAAAATAGGGCAGAAGTTGAAATACAATACAGCAGAAGCGTTTCAAAAGAGGGAAACCTCCAGGCACAAAAACTAAACGGCAAGTTCTTCGAACAAAGGGAGCATTTCAGGTGGAGAGGGATAGGTGATATCCCAAACAGCGCTTTAAAACTAAAAGAGGAATACTCTAAATACGATGCGGAAGAGATATATAAAAATATCCTCCCCGATGAAAAGATCGACGACCATAAACTTTGCATCTGCGGAGAGATACTAAAAGGGAAAGCAAAACCCCAAGACTGTAAGGTGTTCGGTACTGCATGCAAACCCTCAAGCCCACTTGGAAGCTGTATGGTAAGCAGTGAGGGAGCCTGTGCGGCGTATTATAAATATGGTAATTTGCGTTAAGAAAAAGTGAACTGCTTCACTTTTTTAGTAAATTACGAGATTTATGTGTTTGGACTTTGTCCGAACCATAAATGTCCGAAAAGAACGATTTAGTAAATTACGAGATTTGAGTATTTGAGCTTTAGCTCGAATCACAAATGTCCGAGAATTGAAGTTAATAAATTACGAAAAATAATAAAACAATCAAGGTTTAAATGAAAACAATATTTTATCTGCTATTTTTTCTTACATCGCTTTTCTCCCTTGAGCTTCAAAAGCCCGATATCTACAAAGACCAGGATATATCAAACTGGCATATGAGTGAAAAGCTTGACGGCATAAGGGGCTATTGGGACGGTGAAAACCTTTATACCAAGAAGGGCAACCCTATCCATGTACCTGCAGACTTTACAAAAAACTTTCCCCCTTTTGAACTTGACGGGGAGCTTTACACCAAGCGAAATGACTTTGAAAATATCCAAAGCATAGTCCTGGACGAGATTCCCTCAAACAAATGGAAGCAGATAACCTACAATATATTTGAAGTGCCAAACACAAAGGGTGATTTCCCCTCAAGACTGGAAAAAGCAAAAAAGTGGTTTGAAAAACACCCGAACAAAAACGTAAAGATCATAAAACAAATAAAATGCAAAAACAAAGATCACCTAAACAGCTTCCTGGATGAAATAACCATACTAAAAGGGGAAGGTGTAATAATAAAGGATCCCTCAAAAGCCTATAATAAAGGAAGAACACCTTATACGTTAAAGGTAAAAAAGTTTTTTGATATGGAGGGGGAAGTGATAGGGCACAACTATAAAGAGGACAAAAGCTTTAAAAGCCTGGTCATAAAACTAGATAACGGTACAGTATTCAATCTAGGCGGCGGCTTCAGCGGCAAAGAGAGGCAAAACCCTCCCAAAATAGGGCAAAGCGTAACTTTTAAATATTACGACCTTACAAAAAACGGCAAACCCAAGTTTGCCAGCTTTTTAAGAATAAGGGAAAAAGAGTAAAATAATGGACATAGAAAATATAAAAAGAATTATTCAAAAATTCAGCAGGGAAGATAAATAAAAATTGACATAAATATTTTTATGTAATATAATTATGTATAGAATTTTATGTAAAACTTTTTAGGAGATAAATATGAGTGCAAATGACGTAAGAAAAAATTTCGTATTTAAAAAAGAGGTTGCCCAGCACCTTGAAGCTATAGCAAAAAAAGAGGGCAAATCTATGACAAAAGTCGTAGAGGAACTCGTAGAGAAAAAATACAGTGAAGTAAGTAAAGAAGAGAAGCTAAAAGCTTTACATAGCTTTTTTGATGGGATGAAAGGTATGGTTGAACCGGGTATGACAGTACAATCGATAAAGGCAAATATGGATGTATAAAAAAGTTTTTTTAGATGCAAATATATTTTTGAATAATGAAGACAATACAAGGGATTTGGAACAAAACAGCTTGAAAGTTCTTTCTTATTTGATTGAAAATGATATTAAATTGTATACAAGCTGTGATCTTATAACTACTATTTATTATATCCTTTCAAAAAAAGATAAACAAAAAGCTTTAGATGCTGTCGGACGAATAAATCAATTTTGTAGAATAATTGAATTTAGCAACCAGGAAGTTTTACAAACCTGCAGTTTAATGAAAGAAAACCAAAACTATAAAGACCTTGAAGATACTATCCAATATATTTTAGCAAAAAAAGAAGGGTGTGATCTAATTATCTCAAATGATAAAAACTTTGTAAGTGAAGATATTGAATTATTAAGTAGCAAAGAGTTTTTGAAAAAGATAAATTAATGTCAAATACTATTTATGAATATGAAGAAGTAACAAACAATGATTTAAAAGATCATATAATAAATACTTCCGAACTACATAAATACTTTAAACTTGAATGGAGAACATTAAAAGCAAGACAATACTGTGGTATATTGAACTTTAACGGTATAGACTTTTATCTTTTACCCAAAATAGCTAATCACAACGATGATCAAAACCTAAATATCTTTATCTATATGCTAAAATATGTATATAATATAAAACTTGAAAATGAAAATATAGGTTCAAGTCAAAATATAAAAACCAAAAACCTTTTAGAGATGTTTATTCAGCTTTTTGCACATACACTTTTAATCGAACTAAAAAAAGGTATATATAAAGAGTATATTACCGAGCAGGATAATCTGACTACCTTAAAAGGCAAGTATCTTATAAATGAAAATATAAAACATAACTTTACAAAAAATAAAATATATTGTGAGTTTGATGAGTTTAGTGCCAATAACAGTTTAAATCAATTCTTTTTATATACAATAAAATATCTGCAAAAGTTTGTAAAAGAAAAAAAGCTTTTAAAACAATGTGAACTTATATTTGATGAAGTTGAAAACTTAACTATAGATATAAACAAGTTAAATATACATTTCAATAGATTAAACCAAAGATTTAAGACAAGTTACGAAGTTGCACTTTTACTTTTGCAAAGATCTATTCCTCTTTTTAGCCAAGGTAAAAAATCATTTGCTTTTCTTTTTGACATGAATATTTTATTTGAAAAGTTTATAGCTAAGGTTGTAAAAAGTATTGATTTAAAAGCAAAGATACAAAATAAAAAAAACTGTGGTGATTTAATATTAAAGCCTGATATTATTTTGGATAATCTAATAATTGATACTAAATATAAAAAACTAAAAAGTATAGATGATATAAAACAAAGTGATAAACTACAGGCGTTTGCTTATGGTATAAACTATAGAGTGGATAAGATTATCCTTTTATATCCTAAGCATCTGGATGAAGTAGATGAAAATTTGGTTTTAGGTGAGAATGAAAGAAAAGTAAGTTTAAAAATAAAAAGTGTTAATTTGAATTATAATGGAATATATTTAGACTATTTAAAAGAGATTAAACAAAGAGTGGAGATGAAAATATGAATTTACAGGACTTATTTGAATATATAAATAGTCATAAAGATGAATTTAAAGAATACAAAAATATTAAATTATCTAAACCAACTCAAAATTACTTACAATTGAGTTTGTTAAAAAGTAATAAGAGACCACAACCATTTAAAGAAATTCATTATGAAATTATTAAAGGAAAGAAAAAAAATGAATTTATTTTTTGGATACATTTTGAAGAATATAATACTACACGGTATAAAAATAATGATAAATTAAAAGTACTAGTAGAAAAAAATGAATTTATATTTAGTTCATGGTGGTTAGGTAAGAAAAAAAAGAATAATATTAATAATCAAAGTATAAAGAAAAGAGAAAGTTTTTTTATAAGTTCCGAAAGTGAACTAAAAGCTTTTATGGATTTTTTATATAATACCTTTTCAATATTTAATGGTATTTTATTAGAAATTTATGAACAAAAAATAGATAGTTTGGAAGATAAGATGATAGTAGTTATGACTCATAATCCCAATAAGGAATATGGAGATGTAAGACCTATAATTGAAAAAGAAGGTCGTTATAAAAATTGGAAAAAAAGTATAAACGTAGAAAAAGGGCAAACTGTATTAATTTATATATCAGGAAGTATCCAAAGAATTGAATATATTATGGAAGTTGAAAATGTTTATCCTAACAGTATGGACTTAAAACTTGTGAAAAAACTTTCAGAAGATAAAGCAAATAAATTAAGATTAAATCAACTTCAAGTAAATGGATTTAATAATGGTACGGTTAACTATATTTTAGACAATAACAAATCTTTATATGATTACGTAACATCAGTATTGGATATGAAAGTTAAAAAAGAAAATTACACTCAAATTAAAATAAAAAATATAATGCTATATGGTGCGCCAGGGGTTGGTAAAACACATAACTATAAAAGACTTATATCTATGATAGAAAATGGTAGTGATGAAAAAACAATATTTAATACTATCTCAAAGAATGAAACTACCGAAAACTTTGATGACACAATTTTTGAAGAGATAAAAAAAGATAAAAGAATAGAGTTCGTAACATTTCATCAAAGCTACTCTTATGAAGATTTTATAGAAGGTTTTAAACCAAATGAAAATGGAGAAATAGAATTAGATAAAAAAGGTGGTGTTTTTAAAAGAATTTCTGATAAAGCATTGGAAAACTTGAAAGAGTCACAAAAAGAAAATATTCAAATAAAAGAAGAAATCACTTTTAAACAAAAGCTAAATAATTTTATAGAGAAACTAGAAGTAGAAATAGAAAAAAAAGGATATTATCAAATAACTAATGCGGCATATATTACAAGTATAGATAGTGATGCTTTTAGATACAATATTAGAAGAGAAAATCCAACATATAAATATGATTTAAGAATGAAATTTGAAGATTTATTTGAATTTGAGAAAAATAATGTTTCTTCAAGACAAGATATAAAAAAACTTGAAACTATCAATTCTTTAGCAAATCAACATGCAACATATTATTTTAAAGTTTTTGATAAAATAAAAGAACAAACAATAAAAGTTCATAGAAGTGAAATAAATGTAAATAAAGAAGTACAAAAAAACTTCTATCTTGTAATTGACGAAATAAATAGAGGAAATATCTCTAAAATTTTTGGTGAACTTATTACTTTAATAGAAGAGGATAAAAGAGACAACTATGAAGTAACGCTTCCTTATTCAAAAGAGAAGTTTAAAATCCCTTCAAACCTATATATCATAGCTACTATGAACTCTACAGATAAATCTATTGCAACCATTGATATAGCACTTAGACGTAGATTTACATTTTTAAAGATGAAACCGCAAGCTAAATTAGTAGAAGAAACAAGTACTAAAGAAGCATTAGAGCTATTTAATAGTTTGAATGATTTTATTACAAATAAGGATAACGCTAATCTTGGTGAAGATTATGCACTAGGGCATAGTTACTTTATGAATATAAAAAATAAAGATGATCTAGAATTTATAAAAGAATATAAGATTAAGCCTTTATTGGAAGAGTATTTTTACGGTGACGAAGAAAATTATAACAAAGCAATCGATATATTAAAAAACAAAGAGGAAACCAATGGATAAAATAAAACTAGCCCACGGTAACGGCGGGCAGGAAAATAATGAACTAATATCAAAGGTGTTTTACAAGGCATTTAAAAACGATATATTAAGTAAAAGCGAAGATGCGGCAGTGATCCAAAACGGCGAGCTGGCATTTTCCACAGACAGCTTTACCGTAAGCCCTTTGTTCTTTGCTGGGGCTAATATAGGCAAGCTCGCTGTTTGCGGGACATGCAACGATCTAGCTATGATGGGAGCAAAGCCTAAGTATCTCACCTGTTCGGTGATAATAGAAGAGGGCTTTGATATAAGTGAGCTTGAGACCATCGTGGAGTCCATGGAAAAAGAGCTTGAAATAAACGGTGCAATAGTAGTAAGCGGCGATACAAAGGTGGTGCCAAAAGGAAGCGTCGACAAGATATTTATAAATACGACGGGAATAGGAGAGATACAAAAAAAAGGTATCAGCTCAAACAATATTACACAAAAAGACTCTATCCTTGTAAGCCGTGACATAGGAGCACACGGGGCGACAATATTTGCAAGCAGGGAAGGGATGGATATGCACTCAAGCCTAAAAAGTGACTGCCGATCCCTTTACCCAATAGTAAAAGAGCTTATAGACAACGATATAAATATAACGGCCCTAAGAGATGCCACAAGGGGAGGGGTGAGTGCCGTTCTTAACGAATGGGCCGCCCAGTCGGATATCTGCATAGAAGTACAGGAAGACAAGATACCCGTATGCGATGAAGTGAACGGACTTTGCGAACTTCTGGGCTTTGAGGCTATGAGCCTGGCAAACGAGGGGACATTTGTTTTAGCTATAAAAAAAGAGGATGAAAATAAAGCATTGGAAATATTGAAAAAATACAATGAAAATGCTTCCATAATAGGTGAAGTTACACAAAAACATCCCCAAAAGGTTATACTGAACTCTGCCTGGGGGACTTCAAGGTTTTTAGAATCACCTACGGGGGAACTTCTGCCCAGGATTTGTTAAAAATTCTAATATATAAATTTATCTTACTCAAACGGCTTCACTCTTGGGTACCCCAAAGCTTACGCTTTGACCCTTAGGTTGCAGATGTTTTCGTTATAACAAATTTATATATATTCTAAATAACACTAAAAAAAGGAAATAAATTTATGCATGAATATTCAATCGTACAATCACTTATAGACTCTTGTGAAGAGCACGCAAAAGCAAACGATGCCTCAAAGATCACGAAAGTTGTTGTAAAAATAGGGGTAATGAGCGGGGTGGAGCCTGATCTTCTGCAAACCGCATTTGACACTTTCAAGGAAGCAACTATCTGTGAAGAGGCCCAGTTTATTATGAATATACAGAAGGTCAAAATATCCTGCAACGACTGCCAGAGTAAAAATGAACTTGAAAAGAATGAATACCTCTGCCCCAAATGCCAAAGCAGCAATATAAATATCATAGACGGGGAAGATATGTTCCTGATGCAGCTTGAACTTGAATAGTTGCACTTTTTCAAGCCTTTTTAGATAAACTTACTTTAATGGATAATTTAAAAGAATTTAAACAAAAACTTGAAAAACTTACACAAAAACTATCAAACTACGATTCGAACGGTGCAGATAAGGATTATAAAAAACTGAAAATACTTTTTGACGAGGTATATGAAAGCGGTATCCTAAAGCTCTATAAAGTAAACAAAGAGCACCATGACCTTTACAAGCTGGAGCTCTTCACCCGCCTTTCACAAATCTCGGGAACTCTTAGTTTCCTTGTGATACAAATACTTGCAGCCAATAATATCATGGCAAAAAACAACTATAGTAAAAAAGAGCATTACTTCAATAAAAAGTGCGGAATAGCCATAAACCACCTGAGGGCACCTTTTACGGTAGTAAAAGGGGAAAAGTGCCAAGGGGAATATAAACTCACAGGGATTCTAACCTGGGCCAGCGGATATAAGATATTCGATACCCTTCTTATAGGTTTCCATTGTGAGGGGAACGAATATGAGGCAATGGCTGATTTTAAAGCCCAAGACAACTTCCATATAGGTGAAGCCGATAAAACTTTCGTAGGCTACGGGCTTAATACGGTAAATATAGAACTAAAAGAGTTCTTCGTAAAAGAGGAAGATATAGTATCAAGCCAGCCTATGGGAAACTATACAAAAGTAAAATCAGCCTCAAAGACCGTCCACTTCTGCCTTTACGGACTTGGGACCTGTGCGCTTCTAAACAGCGGCGATGAAGAGTTTAAGAACAATGCCGCTTTAAAACTTGAAAAGATCAAGAATGCTTTTATGGAAAGTTCCGACACCGATGAACTTGACACCTTAAGGGTCGAGCTTTTTATACTGGTGCAGGATATCGTAACCACTGCCATGATATTAATAGGCGGCAGTTCCATACTTTCAAGCAAAACACTCCAAAGGGTTTACAGGGAACTTATAATGTTCAATTCCAACGGCCTGAACGATACTTTAAAATCTATTTTTAAAGATAAATTTCTGGAAACAAAATGATACATGATATATCTTTTTTAGACCTGGTATGGATATTTTTACCTATAAGTATCGTTTACTATATCTATTCAAAATGGACCAAAGATAAAATAACAGTCCCCTATGCCCTTTCAAGAATGCTTTTACAGCTTGTTTTAATAGGATATATATTAACCTATATTTTTGAAACAAAAGAGTTCTATATAATCATATCAATATTAAGCGTTATGCTGGTCGTGGCAAGTATCATATCGATGCGCCCGGTGGCAAAAAAGGACAAAAGCAATTATATAATAAGCTTTATCTCTATTTTCATAGGGGGCAGTATAAGTTTAGGCTTTATAATACTGGGAGTTCTGGATCTTCCACTTTGGTATGAACCGAGATTCATCATCCCCTTGGCCGGGATGATATTTGCCAACTCGATGAACAGCGTTTCAATAGCCGCGGAGAGATTCAGCGTCGAATACGAGAGGGAGAATGACTACGAAAAGTCAAGGGAGACTGCATATAAAGCTTCCCTTATTCCCAATATAAATATGCTTTTTGCAGTGGGGATTGTATCGATCCCCGGGATGATGACGGGACAGATACTCTCGGGCGTCAGTCCCCTTATAGCGGTAAAATACCAGATCATGGTAATGGGGATGATACTTTCAAGTACGGGTATCTCTACCGCTTTATATTTAACTATAATAAAAAAGAAACTATTTTAAGGAAAAAAAATGATAGACCTGGATAAAAACTTCCTGGAAGCAAAAGACAAACAAAAAGATATGTGGAGGATGTTTAGGATAATCAGCGATTTTACCGATGCCAATGACGAATTCGCATCCCTTCCACCTGCCGTTTCGATATTCGGAAGCGCAAGAACCTCAAAACACGATAAATATTACAAATCAGCCGTAGAGATATCAAAAGCTCTTTCAAAAGAGGGATACGCGATCGTCACAGGCGGAGGCGGCGGTATCATGGAGGCCGGTAACAAGGGGGCTAAAATCTCCGTAGGGCTTAATATAAAGCTTCCCGAAGAGCAGAAAGTGAACAGGTTTGTGAAAACATCCCTGCAGTTCAGGTATTTTTTCACCAGAAAAGTAACCTTCGTTAAATACTCTGTTGCCTTCGTAGTTATGCCCGGAGGTTTTGGAACCCTTGATGAGCTTTCTGAAGCACTGTGCCTGGTACAGACAAAAAGGATGAAAGCATTCCCTATTGTATTGTTCGGTAAAAAATTCTTTGAGCCCTTGGAGGAATTTTTCAAGGTTATGCTGGAGCATGAATATATAAGCAAGAAAGATCTAAAATCTTATATCATAACCGATGATGTCGATGAAGTGGTATGTTATATAAAAGAGCACTGCAATAGGCACTCTCAGAAAAAAATAGATTAAAAAAAAGTGAAGATCATTTATCTTCACTTTTCTCTTTTTTGTTTTTGGTCACGCCCTTGTCTTTCCCGAAGCCTGCCCCTTTCTTGGTCTTGGCAACGAGATTTAAAGAGTTTATCTCTTCCCTGTAATCGATACCTTCCTGGTGCATCTTGGCAAAACATTTTGCAAGTGCGGCTATACTGTTGGGTATCTCCCCTTTTTTCTTGTAAGCCTGAATATTCTTTTCACTAACCTTTATTAAGCTACTAAATTTAGGTAAAGTTATCTCTGCATCTAAAAGAAGCTTCTTAAAATCGATAAAAGTCATTCTTATCCCTTATGAATTATATTGTGAAATTATATCGTAAAAATCTTACTTTATAGGTATTTTATATATCTTATTGAAGCCGTTGAACAAAAATCGGCACCCTTGATAACTTTTATGTAACCTAATTTCAGTATAATAAGACAAATCAAAACCACTTAGCTTAAGGAAAAAAATGCACGAAAATGCCGGAAAAATCGCACCAAAAGAGATATTGGAAAATATTGCAGCTTTAGTAAGTAAATATTATACGATCTATCCAGATACACAAGATGAATCGCAAATGATAAGTTTCGGGACTTCGGGCCACAGGGGAAGCAGCCTCAAAGGCAGTTTCAACGAAGCCCATATCCTGGCCGTGACCCAGGCGGTTGTGGACTACAGGAAAGAGAACAACATAAACGGAACTTTGTTTATGGGGATGGATACCCATGCACTTTCAACCCCTGCCCATACCACTGCTTTACAGGTCTTGGCGGCAAACGAGGTAAAAGTCTGTTATGCAAAAGATATGAAATATACCCCTACGCCCGTTATCTCACATGCCATCCTTACCAATAAAGGAAGCGACGGGATAGTTATAACACCTTCGCACAATCCCCCTTGCGACGGAGGATTCAAATACAACGGCCTTGACGGTGGGCCTGCGGACGTGGACGTAACGGACTGGATACAGGCAAGAGCAAACCAATACCTTGAAAACGACCTTGAGGGGATCATGTTCTTTGATATAGAAGAAGCCCTGCAGCAGGAGTGCCTGGAGGAATACGACTTTATGACACCCTATGTAAAAGATCTAAAAAACGTGATAAACATGGAGGCCATAAAAGAAGCTGGTTTAAAAATAGGGGCGGACTGCATGGGTGGAAGTGGTCTTGAATATTACGGTGCCATTGCAAAAGAATACGGGCTTGATATAGAGCTTTTTAACAACAATGTGGATTTTACTTTTTCATTTATGCACTGCGATAAAGACGGAAAGATCAGGATGGACTGTTCAAGCCCTTATGCCATGGCTGGGCTTATAGATTATAAAGATAGATTCGATATAGCCTTCGGGAACGACACAGACTTTGACAGGCACGGTATCGTTACAAAAAGCAAGGGGCTTCTAAACCCAAACCACTACCTAAGCGTTGCCATTGACTACCTTTGCAAGAACAGGGATTTTAAAGACTTAGGGATAGGGAAAACCCTTGTAAGCAGCTCCATGATCGACAGGGTTGCAAAAAAGAACGGCAAAAAACTTTTAGAAACCCCCGTAGGCTTTAAATGGTTCGTAAAACCAATGACAGACGGGGAGATATTCTTCGGAGGAGAAGAGAGCGCGGGTGCCAGTTTTCTGAGATTTGACAAAAAGCCATGGAGCACAGACAAAGACGGTATCATCTTAAATCTTCTCGCAGCCGAAATACTTGCAGTTACAAAGAACGACCCCGGGATATATTACGAAAACCTCACAAAAGAGCACGGCAGCCCTATCTACGCAAGGATAGACGCCCCAGCTGATACACAGCAGAAAAAGATACTTAAAAACCTTCAACCAGAAGATATAAAAGCAGATATCCTGGCAGGAGAAAAGATAGAATCAATTTTAACCGTTGCCAGCAACGGCGCAAAAATAGGGGGATTGAAGATCAATACGGCAAACGGCTGGTGCGCCCTTCGGCCATCAGGGACTGAAGATGTGTACAAGATCTATGCTGAAAGCTTTATAGACAGTGAGCATTTAGCTCAAATACAAGAGGATGCAAAAGCTATTGTAACTGAATTGTTCCTATAATCATCTATAATTTTTACTATAATAATTTATAAGACCAAAGGAATCTAATTATGGCCAAATGTTGTAGTAATGAGATCAAAGAGATCAAAAAGGACCTTAAAAACGTCCTTAAGATCTTGATAAATAACAATAAGTCTATCAAAGAGCTTATAAACGACTGTAATGATGAAAATATCAAAAAAACAAAAAAACAGTTAAACAAGCACTCCATTTCAGAACTTTCCCAGACCCTGGACAAAAACATACTAAAAGCGATATCGTGCGAAGAGACAAGAAAAAAAGATATCAATAAACTTGTATCTTATTTAAAAGCAACCAGCGAAATAGTCAAGATAGCCTTAAATACCAGAATTGTAGTCAACAAACTGGAAAACAGCTGTAGTATCCTGGAGGATAAAAGCATCAAGAAATTCTCTGCCGGGATATATTCCCAAATAATAAAGATACTGGAAAACTCTTATGATATAATTGAGTTCGATAACGATGACGATATTTCAGACACCTATAATGAGATCATCCTTCTGGAGGATAAAATAGACAATATCTATGACTCTATAAACAGGTATATAATCTCAAAAAACGACACCTCTTTGGATGTGGAAAAGATTTTAACCGCATTAAGGGAAAGCGAAAAAGTAGCGAACAGAGCTGCCGGAATAGCCTCGATAATAAGATATCCGTATACTGATAAAAAGTAACGGATATCCTTAAACTCAATATTTCATTGAGCTGTTAACTTCACTGAAATTTCCCCACTGCATCAATTTTGACAAATCGGCACTGTTGGAGAGTCTTTCCTGCTTGTGTTTCTTTTTAAACAAAAACAGATCAAATATAGTTTTTATAAATTCCATAATATATCCTTTTTATTCATAATAAATATTACTAAAATATATATTATGATTAATAGTAATATTATATTACCTTTATATTATTAATTTTAACTTAATTTGATAAATTATTTAACCTTCTCCTTGGCTATACTATCTCCAATGTGATATTAAAGCCAAGCTTCGATTCAAATTCATATAAAAAGCCGAACGTTACACCCTGGTTTGTGATATCGACCCCTTGTTCACTCTGGCTTATGCTGTTTAGTGCAGTTACAAAAACTTTTATCTTTTGGTCAAAACTAAATAGAAGAGTCTTTTCCAGATACTGGTCATACACCCTTAACTCTTTTGTTATTATCTCAAGGTTTGAGTATTGTTTCCCTTTTTCCAGTCTTACCCCGTTGAAAAAAAGCTTCTCAAGATCGGCAAAATGGAAGTTCCACTCCTGAATATAATTGAACCTTTCCAAAGAAGAGCTTGAGACCATACCGCTTATATTTATCTGGTTTTTCTTGAAAAAATATTTTTTTGTTAAGCTTGCATCGAACTTCTTATTATCTTTGTATATCCCGCCGTTTCTTTTAAGATTGAGCTTTTTCTTCGTTGACTTTGACACCTCGTAAGGCTGGTTCGCAAAATCCCCGTATTCGTCAAAACTGTTCTTTGCAAACTCTTCAATGGAGATACTCCCGGATACGATATGATCTATTGCGGACTTTTTCATATACCAGTCGTAATCAAGGGATATCTCCTGGTCTACGGTCAAAGTGTTTTCATGTATCGTTGCTATTTTGCCGCTTGTATCTTCTTCGCTTGATTCGGGTTCTTCTATCTGCACCTCTATCTTTTTGTGGTAAGACTCTTCATACCTGGATAAAGTGTTCTGCAGGTTGTAGCTTTTGTCCCAAAGGTCAAGCTCGAATATCTGTCCCCCGCTGCTTGTTGATACGATCGCCAGGAGATCATCGGTTACATATTTGTACTCGTCAACACCGTTCATATCTATATCCAAAATATCTTTCCGGCACCCAAGCAGATTCTCGCACTCAATAATATATTTAAAAGCGTTATCCCGCAAATTAGGAAGATATATCCCCCCAAAGACACCGTGCCACAACACGTCGTTGCACTGGGCTTTATAAAGTGCTTCTTTATACTCATAGGTATCAAGCTGCTTCTTTGACAGCTCCAGAACCCTTTTGTGTATCCAGTTGCTCTCCTGGTATTTCGTAAAAAAGTTTTTCCAGATACCGCCCCTTAAAAATCTTTTGTCAAGAATATTCTTCTGGGAGAAGCATTCAAGCTCATATGCGTCCTTTCCGTTTAAAGACCATTCCCCCATCTCAAAATAAGACACGGTAGGTATATAGCTCAATCCCACGGGATCATTATGCTTGTAGTATTCTTTAAAAGTCTGCACCTCGATCTCTTTATCGTTGAGGGTCTGGATGATAAAATCTTTCAGCCATCCTTTCTCATATACGGTTTCATATGTTTTTGGCCAGATACCGAACTTCTCCCCGTCGTCAAAGATTATTGCGGCATTTTTCCCTTTTACGTTCTTGAAACCTTTTAATATTTTACTTGTTTCCTCAAGTGAATAAAAAGGTATGGCATACCTTAATCCCTGGTCTATGGGGAACAGTGCCATATCCTCGCCCGACTCCTCCGTTAAAAAATAGCCGTTCAGTTCTTTTTTCCCGGGATTGCTGGTAGAGATATGGTAATCATCCACGATCACGTATTTTATACCGCACTCTTTTATATCTTTAATAACCGTATTTTCCCAGACCCTTTCGGTAAGCCATAAACCTTTGGGGGTCTGGTTGAAATGTTTTTTTATAAAAGCATTCAGTTTTTTTATCTGCCCGACCCTGTCTTTTGAGGGTATGGAAGCCAGAACAGGTTCATAGTAACCTCCCGAAAAAAACTCTATCTGGGAAGATAAGCTTTGCATTAAAGAAAACAGCTCCTTATCATTCTTTTCGATAAACTCCAAAAGGGAACCGCTGAAATGAACCGAGATCTTAAATTGGGGGAACTCTTTTAAAGTCTCGAAAAACGGTTTATATGATTTTTCTATCGCATCATAAATAACCCAGTCAAAATTATCGATAGGCTGATGGCAATGGATACCGAAAAGTAAAGCTGTTTTCATAAAATTCTCCTAAATATATGTTTTTATATTTTATATAAAATAAGTAACATATCAATTACAGATTTTATACATTTTATAAACAATAGTCAAACAAAATTGAAAGAAGATATTTCTCTTATAAAGGCTAATGACAAAATTGTAATATAAAAAAGGCAGATTTTATCAATCTTCAGGGGATAAAAAGGGTAAAAATAAGTTTTTGTATAAAAGGAACATTACTTGCATATATATTAACAACTTAATTTCAAACAAAAACAGCGGCTTTTATATCTGCTGTTTACTCCCAAAAGGATAATAAATGGAAACCATCATATTACCGATAATATTAATAGCTTATACCACGGGTATAATCATCTATACGAATAAAACTTACCAAAAAAGAGCAAAAGAGCAAAGATAATGTCAAATGCAACAAAAGAGGCAACATACGATTTTGCCAAAAAATTCTCAACATACAAAGATTTTTATATACAAAGCAACGACCTGATTTTCTCAAAACTGGGTCTTGGAACGTTCAACAAGGAACCCTATAAAGAGGAAAACTATGTTTTTCACTATATTGAAGCGGTAAAAGAAGCCGTTAAAAACGGTATAAACCTTATCGATACGGCCAGCAACTACAGATATGGACAGAGTGAAAAAGAGATAGGAAGTGCATTAAAAGAGCTTCTTGATGAAGATACGGTAAAAAGGGAAGAGCTGATCATCTGCTCAAAAGGGGGATTTATACAGCTGGATTACCCGTTCCCTGAAAATCCATACACCTGGATAAACGAGAATATTATCCAAAAAGGTCTTGCTGCAAAAGAGGATATCGAACTTGACCAGCACTGTATGACCCCTGATTATCTTGAGTGGTCCTGTAAAAAAAGCCTGGAAAACACAGGTGTTGATTCTTTTGATATATATTATCTCCATAATCCTGAGATGCAGATATTAAAGCTCGGGGAAAAAGATTTTTACAAGCAGATCGAAAGCATCTTCAAAAGATTTGAGAAACTGGCCGACCAGGGGCTGTTCAAATATTACGGGGTAGCCGTATGGAACGGATTCATCTCGGAGATCAATGAAAGAATAAGCCTGGAAAAACTGGTAGAGATCGCGAAAAAAGTAGGCGGGGAGAACCACAGGTTCAAATATATCCAGACACCTTTCAACATGGGTAAAACAACCGCCTATACGACAGCGACACAAAAAGTAAAAGGTGAACCCTGTACCTTGATACAAGCGGCTCACAGACTGGGTGTCGGAGTAATAAGCAGTTCTTCATTATTGCAGATGAACCTGTTCAAAAAATCATTTTCGGCAGAAACAGGTGTAGTACTGGATGATTCAATGACGCTTAAAAGCGATATACAGCTTGCCCTCCAGTTCGTAAGATCGACTCCCGGGATCGTAAGCAGTTTATTCGGAAGCCGTGTGCCCGTTAATATCAGGCACAACTGTGAAATATCAAAAATAAGAGCAGTCCCAAGAACAAAATATGATCTACTGTACAGGTTGTAATCATGCTATATGACGTAATCGTAATAGGGGGCGGCGTAGCGGGATTAATGGCTGCTATCGAGGTCAAGTCCACAAACTGCCATACCAAAGTAGCATTGATAACAAAAGGTAACCTTTTCAAATCCAACAGCTCCATGGCAAGCGGCGGGATAAATGCCGTGCTGGATATGAACGACAAAGAAGAGATACAAAAACATATAGACGATACGATGAAAGGTTCCTACGGCCTTGCAGATAAAAAAACCGTAACCTATATGTGTGAGAACGCTTCCCATATCATCTCAAAACTTATCGATTACGGGGTGAAGTTCGACAGGGACGAAAAGGGGAATATCCTCCAAAGAAGTTTCGGAGGGGGAAGCAGCAAAAGGACCTGTTACGTAGGGGACAAAACAGGTTCCGCTATCACCCAGGCACTTATAAAAAAAGCCAAAAGCGTAGGTGTCGAATTTTTGGTCAATAACTTTGTTATGAACATCACAAAACTGAACGATACCGTAAGCGGCGTGGTTTCCCTGCGAAGATTTGATTCTTCTCTTATGGTATATCCCGCAAAATCCGTGATCCTGGCAGGCGGAGGATATGCAGGGATATACAGGGGATTCAGTACGAACGCCCAGGACTATACGGGAGATATGCTGGCCGTTGCACTAAGGGCAGGGCTTAATCTCGTGGATATGGAGTTTGTACAGTTCCATCCAACCGGTATGGCAAAAACAAGCTACCTTGTAAGTGAAGCCGCACGTGGAGAGGGAGGATACCTCGTGAACAGCGACGGTGAAAGGTTTGTTGACGAGCTTGATACCAGGGATGTGGTAAGCCGTGCCATAACCCAACAGATAAAAAACGGAAAAGAGGTATTTATAGATCTCAGGCATCTTTCCAAAGAGCATATCGAGACAAAACTTCCAAGCCTCTACAAAGCAGCCTATATGCAGGCAGGTATCGATGTCTGCGAAGAACTTCTCCCTATAAAACCGGTAGCCCATTACTCCATGGGAGGAATTGAATCAAAAATGACCAAGACAGCCATAAAGGGACTTTATGTATGCGGCGAGTGTGCAGCCTTGGGAGTTCACGGGGCAAACAGGCTTGGGGGAAATTCACTCCTTGAAGGTGTAGTATTTGGGGAGCTTGCAGGTAAAAAAGCCCTTAAGCATATACATAACAGGGAATTCCTGCCCATTGATTACAATATCGTGGCAAAAGACCAGAACTGGGTGGACAGGATCTTTGATTCAGATACCACTAAAAACTTCAATGCAATGAGGATAAGTCTTGGGAATACCATGTTCCAAAACGCAGGGATAAACAGATCCAAAAAAAGCCTGGAGAAAACATTTGACTACCTTAAATATTTAAGAAGGGAATCAGTTACCCTCCACTGTATAGACAAAAGCAGAAGCAATAACGTAGAGCTTATATCCATACTTGAACTAAGGAATGCCCTTGTGGTAGCAGAAGCCGTGGTGCTCAGCGCATTAAAAAGAAAAGAGAGCCGTGGTGCACACCACAGGGATGATTACCCCGAAAAAGAGCCGAACTACAAAAAACATATTTTTGTCAATGAGCTTAAAAGAAACTTCTTCAAGGTATGGATAGAGGAGAACGGTTTTCTATCCAAAGTGAAAAGATTCATCTCAAACTAAAGGGAAGTTACAAAAACTTTATCGCTTGCAATTTTATTGCATGAGCCAAAAGCGATATCGTAAATAGAAGGCTCAAATAAACTTAAACCAAAAAAGGAGAATAAAATGGCAAAAGTTATGTTAAGAGAAGGAAACGGGGAGATATATTTCTATATCGCAAAAAAAGATATGGAAGAAACAATAGAAAGTATAGAGTTTGACGAAGAAGACAACTGGGGCGGAGAAGTTGAATTAAGCAACGGTGAAACATGGTGGATACAACCGGGTCCTAAAAACCTTCCAAAAGAAGAAGTATGTAAAAAGCTAGCTGATTGATTATAAAGTATACATAACATTTGTATCTTTATGATTAAAAATTGTTATAATACCTATATATAAATATTATAACCAGGACATGACCGTGAATTATAAAAATGATGAAAACAGCTTAACACAAATAGAATTAAATGTATTATACGAAATAGCAAATATCATATCCGACTCAAGGGGTGAGATAGTCACCTCTTTGGAAAAATGTTTAAATGTCTTAAAGAAAAACCTGCACCTTGAAAATTGTGTAATTTATAAACTTGAGGAAGATTTACTAAGCATATTTGCGGCAATAAATTTCAATCGGCATCAAAAAATAATATCAGAATATAGACTAGGGGAAGGTGCCACGGGACTTGCTGCAAAAAGCATGGAACCCGTCGTGATAGAAAATGTTCACAATGATATTCTTTTTCTTAATAAATCTGGAAACAGAAACAGTGACACTATATCTTATATAGCAGTTCCTATGATCATAGAACATGAGGTGATAGGGGTGCTTGCGGCAAATCTTACAAAATCTACCGAAATTGATTTTGAGGATACGGTGAGAATATTATCTATTATCAGCTCTTTATTTGCACAGGCGATGTATTCACATTTTATAGTTGAAGATGAAAAAGAGAGATTGAAGGATTTAAAACAATATTATAAAATGGAATGGGATTCAAAAGTACATAATTTCGGCGATATTATCGGCGAAAGCAAAAAAATGAAAGACGTATTCAGGGTGGTAGAAAGAATAGCACCCAGTGATGTTACTGTGCTTGTTCGAGGGGAGACAGGTACGGGTAAAGAACTTGTAGCGGCGGCGATCCATAAAAGAAGTAAAAGGGCAGACGAGGCCTTTGTAAAACTGAACTGTGCCGCGATCACCGACAGCCTTCTGGAAAGTGAACTTTTCGGGCATGAAAAAGGTGCTTTTACAGATGCAAAAGAGACCAGAAAAGGTAGGTTTGAGCTTGCACACAAGGGGACACTTTTCCTGGACGAGATAGGGGATATCAGTCCAAGTGCCCAGGTGAAACTTCTAAGGGTTTTACAAGAAAGGGAATTTGAAAGGGTAGGCGGAAGCAAGACCATCAAAGTAAACGTAAGGCTTGTAGCCGCAACGAACAGAAACCTTGAGCAGATGGTAAAAGACGGAGAGTTCAGGGAAGACCTTTACTACAGGCTCAACGTGATCCCTATAGATCTGCCTCCCCTTAGAAAAAGAGGAAACGATATTAAACTTCTGGTTAATTTCTTCCTGGAAAGATCGATGAAAAACCACAAAAAAATCGTAACTATCACCGACGAGGCGATGGATAAACTTATGTCGTACCCATGGCCGGGTAACGTAAGGGAGATGGAAAACACTATCGAAAGAATAGTCCTTATGGGTGACGAGAAAGGGATAAGCGCCCAGGATATGCTTCTGCTGCTTCCGGCATTGAACAACAAAAACCTGGTCGATGAATATAAGACTATCCCTTTAGAGAATAAAACACTGGACGAACTGGAAAAAGAAGCAATTATAAAAGCTCTTAAGGAGTGTGACAACAGCCAGTCCAAAGCTGCGGCTATGCTTGGCATCACCCTTAGACAGATAGGTTACAAGGTGAAAAAATATGGAATCTAATATAATATATAAAGAACAAGAGTGCGCTCTTTGCGAAGACTTTATAGATATCGGCTATATGGCCGAAAATATCGAAGTTACCGATATGAACGGGGATACAAAAGAGATAAAAAGGAGCCATAGCGACAATTCTATGACCCTTCTGGTCTCTTTTCCCAATGAAGATGAGGGTTTTATAAAAGAACTGCTTGTAATGGATGAGTTTTTAAGCCATATACAAGTGCCTATCAACTGTTATTTTATATTCAACGAAAAAACCGACACACTCTCTGCCATCCAAAGCAAACTGAAAAAATTTGAAATAGTTTTTGACTCGGAAGAGGATTTCGGGAATATGTACGGGACAAAAATCGTAAGCGGTATACTGGAAGATACCCTTACCAAGTCACTTTTCCTGATCTCAAAGGACGGAGCAGTGTTTTATCTGGATATGCCTAATAATTTAGTCAAGCCCCTCGATCTTGAGAGATTGCAGGTGGAACTTAACAAGGCTTATGTTACCTATACCGGGGTGGGATGTCACGGCTGAAAAAGTTTATTGAAATACACTATCCTGCGGTATCTTAAAGTTTATCTTAAAATAAAACTTTAAACAAAAAATCTTAAATACCGTGGAACCCTTTATGCATACTATATATGTATAAAAACTTAAAAGTACTGGATAAATTATGGAAAATATAAAAGAAAAACTCATAAGCGGTGAGATCATACCATTTATAGGAATGGGTGTATTTAAGAACACAAAAGCAAAAGACGGATCAACTCTCCCGTTTGACAGCGACAGCATGGTTCTTGCATTGAACAACGGAAGAGCGATGAGCCCGAGACTCATGTATGAATACACAAGGGCGGCAATGAGCCTTGAACAAAGAAAGGGGAGGGAGTTCATCACCCAGATGACAAACCATATCTATGCTTCAAAAGAGTATGATATCCCTTATACTTACGAATTTTTCAAAGATATCAAACCCAAGTTCATAATTGATACAAACCTTGACGACAGCGGATGCAAAATATATGAAGATGTTGAACACTTTATGATCACGGGGATATCAAGGATAACTGCCGATTACGACAGATATATTGTTTATAAATATGATCCCCAGACCAAAGAGTACAAAGAGACAGACAAAGAGCAGCTGACCACGGATCTTCCGATACTGTTCAAGCCTATGGGATGTATGAAACCTGCCATGAACTTTATCATAAGCGATGCGGACTTTGTGGACTGGCTGACAGAAGCTATGGGAGGTTATGCTATGCCTAATCTTCTAAAAGAATACAGAAAAGGCAAATCATATCTTTTCTTAGGGGTTGATTTCAGCCGTGACACATACAGGATGGTGGCAAACGAGCTTACCATTGGGCTTGACACGGGTCTTGTGGTTATGGATAAAGAGGAACTTTCAAAAAAAGAGAACAAGTTCATAACAACACATAATCTTCAGCTTGAACAAAAAGATTGTGACGAGTTTTTAAAGGATTTATAATGGCAGATTTGATTTGTGACTTTTGTGGTAAAAGCGTAAAAGAGGTAGACAAGATATTCAGTGCGGAAAATGCGCACATCTGTAATGAATGTGTAGAGACCTGTTCAATGGTTATACACAAAGCAGAAATGAAAAAAGCCAAGCAGGAATTCCAAAAAGGGTTGTCGGTACCCACAAAGATAAAAGAGCACCTTGACAGCTATGTAATAGGTCAGCAGGAAGCTAAAAAGGTATTGTCGGTTGCACTGTATTCACACTATAAAAGAATAGACAAACCCGTATTTAAAAACGTCGAGATAGAAAAATCAAATATCATGCTGATAGGTCCCACCGGAAGCGGTAAGACCCTTCTTGCAAAATCTTTGGCAAAGATCATGGACGTTCCCTTCGCCGTTGCCGATGCGACAGCATTGACCGAAGCTGGATATGTGGGGGAAGATGTTGAATCGATACTTTCAAGACTCCTTGCAGCGGCTGATTTTGATATAGAAAGAGCGCAAAAAGGTATCATCTACATAGATGAGATAGACAAGATAGCAAATAAAAGCGAAAGCGCGACAAGCGGAAGAGACGTAAGCGGTGAAGGGGTCCAGCAGGGACTTCTAAAGATACTTGAAGGGGGAGAGGTTTATGTTCCCGTTAAAGGGAGCAGAAAAAGCTCCTCTGCCGAGACCGTACTATTTGACACTACCCATGTACTGTTTATCTGCGGCGGGGCATTCGTAGGGCTTGTCGGTGATGAAGAGCAGAAGAAAAAGCACAAGAAAAAGGTGATGGGCTTTATGAAAGACGAGACCGTAAAAGAGAACGAAGAGGATATAGAATCAAAAGACCTTATCTCATTCGGTCTTATCCCCGAGTTTATCGGAAGAATTCCTGTCATAGCCACCCTTAACCCCTTATCGCTTGAAGACCTTATAAGGGTTTTAAAAGAACCTAAAAATGCCATTATCAAACAATACCAGGCACTGTTCGAACTTGACGGTATAGAACTTGAGTTCAGTGAAGAGGCACTTGAAGAGATAGCCCAAATGGCTGAAGAAAAAGGTGTCGGGGCAAGGGGACTTAGAGGAATCATAGAAAAGATCATGCTTCCGCTTCAATACGAACTTCCCGCACAAAACGACGTAGAGCGATGTACCATAACCAAAGAATTTATCAAAGGTGAAGGGGAAATTGAGCTCCAATATATCAAAGAGGATAAAAAAACCAAAAAGGAAAAAGAGAATGGATGATATGTCTACGGTATACGAATGGGCGAAGACCAATACCTTTGACGAGGTCGATCTCCATTACTGTACCATACTGGCATTAAAGATCCTTGACGGGCACTGCAAAATGGATTATGACAACTATAATCTGTTTATGTCCGTTTACGACGGTATAAACGATAAAATCCCGAGCCCTTTTGACAAAAAAGTACACCAGATCATAGAACAGTCCAGAAGCGACGACCCGATAATCCCAAAAAACGACTACAAAGAAGCTATCCACGCATTAAGGGTTGCAATGATGAAAAACATGGAAAAATCCGTGATGAAAGATTTTAAGCAAATGGTATGGGATAACCAGTCTTAATAAACAATATTTCAATAAAAATAAAAATACGACTTTCATAAGTTAAACTTAACACTTTCTGACACTCTTTCTTATTATAATATAAGTTTTTTATTTTCCTAAAAAATTATTTTATATACAAGCCTCTTTATTTAAAGCCATATAAAAAATTATTAATCTATTAAAAAAAGTTAACTTTAATTAAAAGATAAGATAAGATAAGCTTCTAAAAAATTAAGTTGTTTTAACTTTTTTAATACATGACTATAAGGAGATGAAATGTTGAAAAACCTAAAAGTAAAAGTAAAAATATTCCTGATCGTATTATTGGGTATTTTTTCTTTGGTTATCGTAGCGGTTCCTACCATATTGGAATTAAACTCGACCGTGGACAGAATGGGCAAATCGGACGAGCTGAACAAAGTTGACAGAAGATTCAACGAGATGAGAAGGCAGGAGAAGAACTTCACGATCAGAAAAGACCAGGCAAGCCTTGACAAACACAAAGAGATGTACAACGAAGCTATCCAGATACTGAATGATCTGTCAAAAAGATTTAACAATCCCCAAAATATCAAGATGGTTGAAGATATAAAAGGCTCGGTTAAAAACTACAGGGACGACTTTTTATTATTTGCGGAACAATACAAAGAGCAGGTTGGCCAGGAGTATGTTATGAACGATAAAGAAAAAAGCATGGTCCTAAATGCAAGAAAAGTGGGAGAGATAGTAACCGACTTTAGAAGGGACCAGAACAAACAGGCGAACGAAGATATCAATTCACTGAAAACCACTATCGTAACGGTAGGTATCATCGCATTTATCCTGCTTGTATTGATCGGTACCCTGATAGTAAACTCTATCATTAATTCACTAAATACCCTAAAAGAGGGACTTCTTGGATTCTTCAGGTATTTAAACAGGGAATCAAAAGATACCGAACTTATAAAGATCGATACAAAAGACGAGTTCGGGGAAATGGCACAGGTCGTAAACGAGAATATCAATATCACCAAAAAAGGTATCGAAGAGGATAGAAGGGTAATAGACGATACTATTACAGTACTTAGCGAATTTGAACAGGGTGACCTTTGCCAAAGAGTTACTACCCAGTGTAACAACCCTGCACTTCAAGAGCTTACAAGACTTCTTAACCAGATGGGAAGCAACGTTGAGAACAATATAGACAACGTACTTGACGTACTTGAACAATACTCGAACAGCAATTACCTTAACAGGGTAAAAACAGAAGGTATCAAAGAACACCTTCTTAAACTGGCAAGCGGTGTAAATACACTTGGTGACGCTATTACAGAAATGCTTGTAGAGAACAAGTCAAACGGTCTAACACTTGACCACAGCAGCGACGTGCTTCTTAAAAATGTTGATATACTTAACCAGAACTCAAATGAAGCAGCAGCAGCACTGGAAGAAACAGCTGCGGCTCTTGAAGAGATTACTAGTAATATATCAAATAACACCAATAATATTGTTCAGATGTCAAACCTGGCTTCAAACGTAACCCAGTCAGCATCTACGGGTGAAAAACTTGCAAACGATACAACCGAAGCTATGACTGAAATAGATAAAGAGGTAAACGCTATCAATGAAGCTATTACCGTAATCGACCAGATAGCGTTCCAGACAAATATCCTTTCTCTTAACGCGGCAGTCGAAGCTGCAACCGCAGGTGAGGCAGGAAAAGGTTTCGCAGTTGTTGCTCAGGAAGTAAGAAACCTGGCAAGCAGATCAGCTGAAGCCGCAAATGAGATCAAAACACTTGTACAAAACGCTACAACCAAAGCAAACGACGGTAAGCAGATAGCAAACCAGATGATAAACGGATATTCTGAACTGAATGATAATATCTCAAAAACCATAGAACTTATCAAAGATGTAGAGATGGCAAGTAAAGAACAGCTTCAAGGTATAGAGCAGATAAACGATGCAGTTAACTCTCTAGACCAGCAGACACAGCAAAATGCGATGATAGCATCACAGACTCATGATGTTGCACTGGAGACTGATACCATATCAAAACTGGTAGTTGAAGAAGCAGACGCTAAAGAATTCAGCGGTAAACAAAACGTACAGAAAAAAGAATCAACAACAAAACAAAACAGCCAAAGGCACCAGCATACGGAACCTTTGCAAAACAAACCTGTAAAAAAAGATCCAATAAAGGATAAAGAGAGAAACCAGCCTTCCCAAAAGCTGGAAACCGTCACTTCAAACAGCGACGATGATGAATGGTCAAGTTTTTAAAACTTGGCTGTTTTCATAGGAAAATCTCTCTAAATACTCTCTAAAAAATCCTTTTTTTTCAAATTTATAATTATTTACAAAAATATAACTTTCATAAGTTAAACTTAACACTTTCTGACACTTTTTCTTATTATAATATAAGTTTTTTATTTTCCTAAAAAATTATTTTATATACAAAACTATCTATTTAAAGCCATATAAAAAATTATTAATCTATTTAAAAAAAGTTAACTTTAATTAAAAGATAAGATAAGATAAGATAAGATAAGCTTCGAAAAATTAAGTTGTCTTAACTTTCTATTAAAAATTCATTAAAAAAAGGGAAACTCCATGTCAAAAGAGATTAAATTAAACAGGGATATTATGATTGTTTCTGAAACAAATGAAAAGGGACAAATCAAATATGCAAACAGGGACTTTTGTAAAATCGCTGGATATAAAAAAGAAGAACTGATCGGTAAACCACATAATATGGTAAGGCATCCGGATATGCCCAAAGCAGCTTTCAAAGATCTTTGGAACACTGTAAAAAATGGAAATATCTGGAATGGTATAGTAAAAAATAAAACAAAAGACGGTGATTATTATTGGGTAAATGCCACTGTATATACTTCCAATACTCCTAACGGGGAAAAAAGATTTATTTCCATAAGGGTCACGCCGACGGAAGAAGAGATAAATAATGCTGTAAAATTATACAGTACATTACAATAAGAGGTTTTAAAATGCTATTCCCGGAAAAAAACAATACCATATTAAACTATTTAAAAGAGGTCAATTCTTTTTTAATCGGAGATATCAACACTATATCTTCCGTATATAAACAGCCTAAAAAGAAAAAAGAAAAAGAGATATTTGACGAAATTAGGCAGATTACAGATATTTTATTAAAAAAACAACAAGATGAACTAATGATATACGGCGAAATAATGCTTGTAAGTGAAAAGATGTCCGACGGATATTTCAATGACAGGGTAAATCATATAAATACATCAAATCAAAAATTAAACTATATCGCAAAAACCATTAACTCCCTATGTGAAAACTTCAATAGCAATATACAAGGGATATTAAAAATACTATCCGAATACTCCGAATATAATTATATGAACCAATTAAGCAGTAAAAATCTTGAAGGTGATTTTAAAAGTATATCAACAGGAATTAACAGTTTACAAGAATCAATCACTGCTATGCTTGTAGAGAACAAGTCAAACGGTCTAACACTTGACCACAGCAGCGACGTGCTTCTTAAAAACGTTGATATACTTAACCAGAACTCAAATGAAGCAGCAGCAGCACTGGAAGAGACAGCTGCGGCTCTTGAAGAGATCACTAGTAATATATCAAATAACACCAATAATATTGTTCAGATGTCAAACCTGGCTTCAAACGTAACCCAGTCCGCATCTACGGGTGAAAAACTTGCAAACGATACAACTGAAGCTATGACTGAAATAGATAAAGAGGTAAATGCTATCAATGAAGCTATTACCGTAATAGACCAGATAGCGTTCCAGACAAATATCCTTTCACTTAACGCGGCAGTCGAAGCTGCAACCGCAGGTGAGGCAGGAAAAGGTTTCGCGGTAGTTGCACAGGAAGTAAGAAACCTGGCAAGCAGATCAGCTGAAGCCGCAAATGAGATCAAAACACTTGTACAAAACGCTACAACAAAAGCAAACGACGGTAAGCAGATAGCAAACCAGATGATAAACGGATATTCTGAACTGAATGAGAATATCTCAAAAACCATAGAACTTATCAAAGATGTAGAGATGGCAAGTAAAGAGCAGCTTCAAGGTATAGAGCAGATAAACGATGCAGTTAACTCCCTAGACCAGCAGACACAGCAAAATGCGATGATAGCGTCCCAGACTCATGATATTGCCGTTGAGACGGACCAGATCGCAAAACTTGTAGTATCAAATGCCGATGAAAAAAAGTTTATAGGAAAAGAAAACGTAAAAAGAAAAAAAACTTAAAGATACAATCTATTACTGTTTAGAATAGGCATATTTCCACAAAAATCCTGAAATTCATTTAATAGGACTTTTTCTATTTCTCTGTAATTTTGGGTTTCGATAAATCTGAAATATATATTTTCTTTATCTTTTAAAAACTGTTTAAGTTTGCCCGTATGCCCGTTTTCATTTATATAATCGTTTAATCTGGAATACAAATCTTTTGTGGAACCTATATATACAGTAGAACATTTGGTAAAGTTATAATCTATTTTTGATTTGTCTATAAGTTCATAAACTGCATTGATATTTTTATATTTAGAAATATTATCTCTTGTAAATTCTTTTTTTGGACTGAAATATTTTATAAATCTTTTATAAGGAAGTTCTTTACTTCTATCGGACTTTTTGGGAATAAAATATCTCTTTCTTATTTTGGATATCTGAACCGGAGAAACTGCGATATTAAATCTTTTTTTTAATAAAAAATGCAACTCTTTATCCGATGCAAGGGGATGAATATTTAAAATACATTTTATCCTTGTATATTGTATAAAATGTTTTTTTGGAGTAAGGTAAGATAAATACAGAATTTTATTGTTTGAGTCTCTGTACTTTGTATTGTTAAGAATATAACTTATAAGTGTACTTGAAATATACGAACCAAATAAAGTTTTATGCTTTTTGATAATATCGTCGTGGGTAATACTCTTAAGGTCTTTTAAACAATTACTTGCAAAAAACTTTTTTTGAAGAGATTCCAATACTTTTATAATTTCATATGTTTTTTGATTTTTTATATTGATATTTAAAAGTGTATTTATTTTACATTGTCCGCTATTGTAAATAAACTTTATTAAATTTTCTTTATGAAAAAAAACAATTTTACCATTACCGTCAATAGCAAATATCTCATTTATATATTTACTTTCCACCGTATCGTCCCAATATTCGATTTCAATATTTTCTTCCTTAAAAGAATGGGATCCTATTATTTTTTTTACAATAGTGATATAAGTCCGATTGGTATATTTAAACAATTTTCGATTTATTATATTTATAAGTTGTATTTTCAAGGTTAGAATAATAGTGTTTTTTTTCTTTAATTCAAATTTTTTACAATTTTAAACTAACAATAATAAAAAAATTCAAGCAAAAAACAAAAAACAGTCAATCTTAAATTTTAAGAAAATTTTGGATATTATTACGAAAAATTCAGAAGGATAACTTTGAAGTCGCCAAAAGGTTTCGGAAAAAAATACTTTACTTTTGCTTCTATACTTGCGCACAGCACAATGCTGTCTATTGAATCGCAGGTCTCAAAAGTTCTTTCATTGGGTGAGAAAACAATGAAATACGGAGATGACGAAAAAGAAGAGGAGCAGGAACTGCCCCCGGATATCCTTCTTCAAACAGTTACAAGATTCCAAACAAAATCTTCCTGCTATTGCAACTGCCTTTTTAAACTGAAAACAAAACTGGCAATCCATATATTCCATTATATTCCAAGATGCCCTTATTATACTACATACTTCGCATTTAGAAGAACGGGCGTTCATCCTCCATTATTTAACCTTTAAAATAAAATCTTAACAGATAAAACCAAGAAACATTAGTTGTCCTATTTAGGATTTTACTGCTTTTTATAAATTATATATTTCACAAAAATAATAAAAAAGCAGGCATAAAACTGATCCCTTAAAAAGGGATATTTTAAAGGAAATAAAATAATGTCTAAAAATTATATAACAGGGTTCCCAAGAATCGGGGAGCAAAGAGAATTAAAAAAAGCATTGGAAAGCTTCTGGGCAAAGAACTGCCCATTTGAAGAGGTGAAAAAAATTGCGAGTGAACTTAAAAAAAGACACTGGGACTACCAAAAAAAAGCCGGGATCGATTATATAAGTTCAAACGATTTCTCCCTTTATGACAATATGCTTGATACGGCAGTAATGTTAAATGCCGTGCCTAAAAGGTTCAAGGGCCTAAAAGATGAAGAGCTTTACTTCTCAATGGCAAGGGGTAACAAAGACGCGGTAGCAATGGAGATGACAAAGTGGTTTAATACAAACTACCACTATATAGTTCCTGAACTTAGCCTTGAAGATGAATATAAACTAAACGCCTCAAAAATAATAAACGAATACAATGAGGCAAAAGAAGCAGGGATAAAAACAAAGATCAACCTTATAGGACCTGTAACATTCCTGGGACTATCTAAAAGGGTAGACAACAAAGATGTTTATGAGTTTCACGCAAAGATCCTGAAAGTTTACGAAGAACTGCTTAACGAGATATCAAAGCTTGACGACAGGGTAACTGTCCAAATCGACGAGCCTATATTCGTAAAAGACAACGAGCCGAAAGTATTAAGCCTTATAAAACCTACATACGATGCCCTGGCAAATACGGCAAAAAATATCGATATCATAGTAAGCACATATTTCGAGCACTCAAATGAGGCGACAAAAATATTGGTAAATACCCCTGTTTACGCTTTGGGACTTGACTTTTTATACGGAAGCCAGAATAAAGACTCTCTGGAACTTATAGCTTTAAGCGGAAAAAAACTGCTTGCAGGTGTGGTTGACGGAAGAAATATCTGGAAAAACGATATACAATCAACCCTTGAGCTCTTGGAAAAGATATCTTCTGTTGTATCAAAAGAGAATATCATCATCGGTTCATCTTGTTCGCTGCTTCATACTCCCTTTACCTTAAAATATGAAGAAAAAATGGATAGTGAGATAAAAAACTGGCTAAGCTACGCAGTTGAAAAACTTGACGAGGTATCGCTGATCTCCAAAATATTCTTTGAAGGACTGGAAAATCTGAATGATGAAGATAAAAAAGCTTTCCAAGAGAATATAAAAGCAAACATCAGCAGATCCACATCTTCTATCATCCATGATAAGGAAGTTCAAGCAAGGGTTGAAGGATTCACTAAATTTGAGCGTGAGGGTAAATTTGAAGAGAGGATAAAGATCCAAAGAGAACTTCTGGGTTATGAAGACCTGGCAACCACTACGATAGGATCATTCCCTCAGACCCCGGAGGTTCGAAGATCAAGACAGGAGTTTAAAAAAGGGGAGATCTCAAAAGAGGCATACGAAAACGATATGAAAAAATATATCGATGATTGCGTGGCGTTCCAGGAAGAGTGCGGTCTTGAAGTGCTTGTACACGGGGAACCTGAGAGAAACGATATGGTTGAATACTTCGGAGAGCAGTTAAAAGGGTACGGCTTTTCGCAGAACGGATGGGTACAGAGCTACGGAAGCAGATGCGTTAAGCCGCCGTTTATATACGGTGATATCAGCAGGCCAAAACCTATGACCGTAGAGTGGATCACATATGCCCAAAGCAAAACGCAAAAGATCATGAAAGGGATGTTAACGGGTCCCGTTACGATCCTTAACTGGTCTTTTGTAAGGGACGACAAACCAAGAAGCGAAGTTTCAAAACAGATCGCCGTAGCCCTAAGCGACGAGATAGACGACCTTCAAAATGCGGGCATAAAGATCATCCAGGTAGATGAAGCGGCATTCAAAGAGGGTTATCCTTTAAGGGAATCTAAAATAAAGATTTATGAAGACTGGGCGGTAAGAGACTTCAAGATCTGCGTAAGCACGGCAAAAAAAGAGACCCAGATACATACCCATATGTGTTACAGCGAATTTAACGATATCATCAAAACAATAGAAGCAATGGATGCGGATGTGATCTCCATAGAGACTGCAAGAAGCGGGAACGAGCTATTAAAGATATTTAAAGAAGTAGGGTATAAGCAGGAAGTTGGTCCCGGAGTTTACGATATACACTCTCCAAGGGTTCCAAGTGTTGAAGAAATGGTTGACCAGATCAAGCTGCTTCTTGAGGTTCTGCCAAAAGAACAGTTATGGATCAATCCCGACTGCGGTCTTAAGACCAGAAAATGGGAAGAGGTGAAACCTAGTTTGAAAAATATGGTCGAAGCCGTAAAGATCGTAAGGGGGGAACTGAAATAATAAAAAGGCTTAAAAGCCTTTTTATTTAAAAGAAATTAAACAGCACCCATTAACTGTTTTGAACTTTCACCAATAAGGTCACACATATCTTCGTATGTTTTTGACGCTTCTTCAACATCAGTTTCCAGAAGTTCTTCATATAATGTTTCTATTTTCTCTTCAGAGCTTAATTTTTTCATATCACCTTTTTCAAGACTCGCTAATTCTAAAAGCTCGTTCCAAACTGAACTTTCGTCCAGGATAAATGCAGTGAACTTAACACCTTCGTATTCAAATGTACCGTTACCTTCAAGGTCAGTAACATAAAGAAGATTTAAGCTGTTTAGGCTGAAGTAGTCTTTGTATTTTTCGAACATCGGAGCAAAATCGTTAAAACTCTCTAATTCGCAGGCAAAGAATTTGATAACTTCACTGTCGCTTATCATGATAACCTGTCTTGCCTGGATCTTTGGAGGAAGTTTTCTATCAGGGCTTAACGCTTTCCCCTCTTCAACAATTAAAGCACCTCTATACCCGTGTAAACCGTCGCTTAATTCACCGTTGAAAGATGGCTGCCAAGCCAATTCGTTTTCTTTTATATATTCAATAACTGATGCCATTGTAAATTCCTTAATTTTTAAATTTACAATAAGCTTGCAAGTTTTATTCCCTTAACTCATTAAGCCTTTTTAACAGATACTCCAATTCAACCCTTTTTTCAATCTTCTCTTCAACTTTCTCTTCGATAAAGTCTACAACGTTTCTGTGAAGCTTCAGTTTTTCAAGCCTGTTTATATTTGTGATACCTCCTGGATTCAGTACATTTACCTCAAGTATCTTGTCTCCTATCATATCAAGACCCACAAAATACAGCCCGTCCCTTACAAGCTGGGCGCCTATTTTTTTACATATCTTTTTCTGGCTGTCGGTTAAGGTGTACTTGTGTGCGGTACCGCCTTGCTGGATATTTGCCCTTATCTCGCCAGCTGCGGGTCTTCTGTTGTATGCACCTATTGCTTTTCCGTTAAGCATAAGAACCCTTACGTCACCCTCATCGGCACCCTCTATAAACTCCTGCAAAATAACATAATTGTCACCGTTATCATCTATATAAAAATCAAGAAGAGAATTTATATTTTCCCTTGCATTCTTTTCAAGGACAATTACCCCTTTTCCTCCGCTTCCGTCAAGGGGCTTTAATATCATCTTTTCGGCACTTGATTCGTCGATGGTTTTATTTATGAACTTCTTGCTTCCTGAAACATGGGTAACGGGAAGATAATGGTTATTTGGATCATGGAAAGTCGTGGTATAAAGTTTATTGTTGGCTTTTCTTATCCCGTCCACGTCGTTTATTATCACCACTTCGTCTTTTATGGCATCTAAAAAGTTCAATACCAAAGGATTGATAGGGGGATCTTTTCTTATCATAAGACAGTCAAAAGCATGCAGGGCCACGAACTTTTTTGAAAATGATACTTTTTTATAAAAACTGTTGATATTTTCAGGTATTTTGTCTATTTTATTTATGGTCTCGATAAAACCGTGAACAATATTGTTCCTGACCGTAAGATTGTTTGTATACATTATTGAAACGCAATGACCCCTTTTGATACACTCTTTTATAATAGTAAGGGTAGAACTTTTTAAAGGTTCGATCTGTTTCCAATCGGCAATAATAAAACCTATATGCATATTTAACTCCAAATTTAATCTAAAGGTAAAATTATAAACTAAAAATCAAATTTTTACGCTAAATTTTTTCTTAAGTAAGGTAAAGCCCCTTTGTTACGGGTTTGAAGAGTTCATCGTATCTTTTATACTCTATTGAGCTTAATCTGTAGAAAATATGGCTCCTATTCAGCTGTGACGGCGTCTTAAGCCCCGCACTTGCTATTATCTCCACAAAACTTTTCACCGTATTTCGATGATAGTTTGCGACCCGTTGTTTCTTGTCGCTTACCACAAGCCCTTTTGAGAATCTCTTATCCTGTGTCGCAACACCCGTGGGGCAGCTGTTCTTATGGCACTGCAAAGCCTGGATACATCCCAAAGAGAACATCATCCCCCTGGCACTTGCACAGACATCCGCACCCAGGCTCAGGTTCTTTGTTATATCCATCCCGTTTGTTACCTTGCCGCTTGCTATTATTTTTATATCGTCTTTAAGGGCATATCCGTTCAAAGTATCAACCACGAAAACCAAGGCTTCCCTTAACGGCATCCCCACATGGTTCGTATATTCCAAAGGTGCCGCACCCGTACCACCCTCGGCACCGTCAACCGTTATAAAATCGGGGCTTATATTTAACCTTACCATAGCCTTGCAGATATCTATAAACTCCTCTTTTCTCCCGACAGAGAGCTTAAATCCAACGGGCTTGCCGCCGCTTAGATCTCTTAGAAGGGAAATAAATCCCAACAACTCTTCAGGGTCGGAAAATGCACTGTGCGTAGGCGGGGAATCAACCTGAACATAAGGTTCAAGATCCCTTTGCATTGCGATTTCGGGCGTATTTTTATGGGCGGGCAGGATTCCCCCGTGCCCGGGCTTTGCACCCTGGGAGAGTTTTATCTCTATCATTTTCACATTTTCAAGTTTTGCTTTTTGCTCGAATTTCTCTTTGTCAAAATTCCCGTTAACGTCCCTGCACCCAAAATACCCGGTACCTATCTGCCAGATAAGATCGGCACCTGTTTCAAGATGGTAAGAGCTAAGTCCCCCTTCACCCGTATTTAAAGCAAAGTTATCAAGCTTCGCCCCATAGCCTAAAGCTAGAACCGCATTGGAACTAAGAGCCCCGAAACTCATGGCTGATATATTGAATATGGACGAGGAGTAGGGCTTCTTGCAGTCTTTGCCTCCCACCGTTACCCGGGGACTTTGATCCAGGTCCTCTGCTTTTAAAGCTTTTAGGGAGTGTCCTATCCACTCGTAACCCTCTTTATATACATTTTCCTTGGTCCCGAAAGGTATAGTATTGATTATATTTTTTGACCTTCTGTATACAAGACCCCTTGTCTGCCTGGTAAAAGGTACGCCGTCTATATCCGACTCTATAAAATACTGCCTTATAGGGGGTCTTAACTCTTCCAGTATCCACCTGAACCTTCCTACTACGGGGAAATTTCTCCAAAGGGAATGTTTTGTCTGTTTTTTATCGTAAAACCACACATAAACCAAAAATACTACAAGAACTAAAAATATGAACCAAGCCATTAAAAACCTTTAAATTAATATATTCTGCATTATATTTATTTCCCTATCGCAAGTAAATATAATATATTGTTTTTTGTTCCCAAAAACTCTTTTGCCTCATCGTCATAATAAGCTCCTATACCGCTGCACCCTATCTCTTTCATTTCAGATTTTATATATATAACCTGCGCGATAAAGCCGCTTAGGATATTTGCTTTTTGGTATTTTTCTATTTCAGGCGACGTAAAATAAAAGGTTGCGGCACTGTGACCGCCCAGGTTCTGTTCAAGGGCAAGATATCTTGACTTCTCGCTGAAATCACCGCTGCTGAGCAATTCACCGTTTTTATAAAGTCCCTTTTCAAGCCCCTCAATCCTGTGCACCGTATAGAAGATATCTATATTATATTTTTCGGCAAATTTGAAAATATCTTTTACTATAAAATCAAACTGCTTTTTTTCTATACTTTTCTGGTAAAAAGCCCTGATCGAACGCCTGTTTAAAATAGCTGCTTTTAACTGCTCTTTGGGAATATCCCTGAAAAAAGGCAGCTCATTTATATCTTCATCCCCAAAAACGGCGCTTTTACTGTAGGCATCCTCTATAAAGCTGTTGCTCTCAAGATAATCGCTTCCGCAGACATATGGCATCTTCTGCTTTAGGGGTTTTGCCTCTTTGGATCCATTTTCACTGCTAAATAAAGCTGTCGTGAACATCTCGTCGCTTCTAAAACCGAACATATCATTCAAGGCTAATTTATCAAAATCGAAACTGATGTTTGAATCCCTGCCCATAACGCACATTGCAGCATAAATTGTTCCCAGCTGGTGTCCGCTGTCAAGAAGGATATATCTTATGCTTCTGTCCCTGTATTTCCAGCTGCTTCTGAAATAAATGCTGGAAACCAGGAATATTATCCCTTTTTTACCGCTTTTATCTTTGAAATAATGCTCAACCCCGTCACTTTCACACTCTTGAAGCAGGCACAATGAAGCACTGTATGGCTCATAATGGTATATACCGCTTATAAGTCCTTTGACCCCTTTTATCTGCAGATATATCTCGCAAGGGTAAAGGGCTCCGGCACTGGGAACCGTTCGAAGGTAATATTTCCCGGTAGGGTATTCTTTCTCAAAGGTTATGCCCCCTATAAGGTTCAGATCCTTTAATTCTTCATAATCGGATATCTTGAACCTGTTGTAAAAATGGGGATAATGTTTCGTGCTTTCGGGCTGCGTCTGCCAGTCCAGAAAAAAAGCATTCTTTCTTATGCTTAGATATGAGTGTTTTGTTTCATTATGAAAGTAGGGCATATAATTCCTTTAAATTTTGATTCTAAATGAAAATTATACATATTATATACCCTTGTTTATGAAGAAGAGGGAAAAGATCAGGAGATTTTATCTTTTCCGGCAAATTCCTTGCTGTTCACGTTTTCGATAACGTTATTTGCTATATTATTGGTATCGGCCGCTATCTCTTTTGTCTGTGCAGCTATGCTGGCATTTTTCTGGGTCTGGTTATCTAAAGAACCTATGGCATCGTTTATCTGCTCGATCCCGTGCTGCTGTTCTTTTGATGAAGTTTCAATATCGCTTATAAGCTCTATGGTTTTTGTTATGTTCTCGTTCAATCCCATATACCCAGATATCATCTCATCGGCTATTCTCTTACCGTGGTTTGCCTTGTTTGTGGCATTCTCCACCAGGTTTTTTATCTCTCTTGCAGCTTCGGCGCTTCTTGAAGCCAGGTTTCTCACCTCCTGTGCAACTACGGCGAACCCTTTTCCTGCTTCTCCCGCCGTCGCCGCTTCAACGGCAGCGTTAAGAGAAAGGATATTTGTCTGAAATGCTATCTGGTCGATAATAGTTATAGCTTCATTTATGGAAGCCACTTCGTTGTTTATCTCATCCATGGCAACTGTTGTCTGCTTTGCAAGTTTTTCCCCTTTTTGGGACGAAGCGGTAACTTCAGACGCAAACCCTGCCATTTTTACTATATTTTCCGTAGTTGATCTTATATTTCCCGTTATCTGCTCTATTGCAGCTGCCGTCTCTTCCAGTCTTGCAGCAGCCTCGTTGGAATTTTGATTTAAAATATCCACATTTTTCAAAAGGCTGCCTGAACTTGAACTTAAATCAACCCCTATGTGCTTATTCTCCATCAACATTTTTGTAATGGCATCTTTTAGTTTATTGATATCGGTGATAAGGAGTTCAAAAACTCCCCCTTTTGCGATTCCCTCAAGCTCCACGCTTTTTCTGTAATCATATTTTGCATACTCTTCAAGGACGATGTTCATATTTATAAAATGCTCTTTTGTAGCATTTATCATATTATTTACCGCATCCTTGAACTCTTCCAAAGATCTGTTTGAAGTGTGCCCCTCAATAAGCCTTGAATACCATCCGTGCTTAACTTCGTCCATAACCTCTTTCGCCTCGTTGATAAGTGCATTATCCTCGTTTATCCCCTCTTCGATCTTTGTAAGGTATTTATTAAAGCTGTCAACGACATTCCCCAGTTCGTCATCCAGGTTCTTTTGTATTTTCATTGATCTTGAGCTGTTATTGTCTATAAGGTTCAATATCCCCTCGTTAAGGTCATTGATAGGTTTTATGATAAGCTTATTTGCCGTAAAAGAGATAATAAGGGTTATGATCACGCAGATTATCAAAGCTACCGCAATAACCTCGAAAATAACCGTTCCTATCTGCTCATCGGCTTTTTCCTTCATGTTTGCGATATCTTTTTCAATCTCATCTATATAGACCCCCGTACCTATTATCCAGCCCCAGGGTTTAAATTCTTTAACATAAGAAACCTTGGGCTGAACCCCTTCCTTGTCATTTTTATGCCAGGAGTACCTAACCACACCTTCACCTTTTTGCTCGACCGTTTTAACCATCTCTTTGAAAAGATATACGCCGTTGCTGTCTTTCACCCCTGAAAGATCGCTTCCGTTAAGGGAAGGTTTCATAGGGTGGGATATCATCACGGGCTTTTTATCGTTTATCCAGAAATAACCGTTATTTGAATATCTCATCTGTACAACCGTCTTTAATGCCTCTTTTTGCATCTGGCTTGTTACATCGTCTATATAAGTACCCGTACCTATCACCCAGTTAAAAGGCTTGAAAAGCTTCACGTACGATATTTTCTCCTGGGGAGCTTCAAAGCCAGGCTTGGGCCACACATAATCCACAAAACCTTCACCTTTTCCCTTAGCCACCGAAGCAAACTCGCTAAAGATCTTTTTCCCGTTCTTATCGGCAAAATTAGATAAATCTTTTCCGTTAAGTGAAGGCTTGATAGGGTGGTCCACTATAACGGCGTCAAGGTCATTGATCCAGAAATATCCGTTTTTACCGTATCTTGTGGAACTTACCACCTCTTTGATCCTGTTTTTTAACTCAAAAGAGGGGATCTTCCCCTTATATTTTTCATATTGGGCCTGAACAATGCTGAACAGCAGATTTGTCTGTTCTTCCAGTTTGGAGGAGACTTCCGCCTTGATCTTCTCTTTGGAGGTTCTTTGGTAAAAAGAATCCACGGATTCGATAGCTATGGATGTATAGTTTTTCAACTCCTCTTCTATTTGGGCGTAAGCGTCTTTTTTAAACTCTTCAATATTCGCTTTGCTTAGATTTTGAATACTCCGTATAGATTCGATCGCCTCTATGATACTTACGGTTAAAACCGTAAAGATCACGATGGCGATCAATTTTACCTTGATCGAGATCCCCTTCATTCACTACTCCGTTTAATTAATTTATTGCGCGCGATTTTACCCTTTTAACGTAGCATTAATATAGCGCCGAAAAGATTATTTTATACTATTAACAGCCCGTTTAAAGTGGGTATAAAGGAAAACTATGAGATTATCGGGGAATTTTATTATTTGGATAGATTATGACCCTTGATACTACTCACCTTGACAGGTTAGATAAAAAATTCTACTCTTTCGTTAACCCAATGCCCCTTTCAAAACCCCGGCTTGTAAGCTTCAATGAAGCACTGGCCGATGAAATGGGACTGGACCTGAGACTGCTGGATATGGAAAAGTTCACGCAGATCGTAAACGGGGAGCTTATTCTTGAGGGATCCAGCCCTTTTGCTTATGCATACAGCGGTCACCAGTTTGGTTACCATGTTCCCAACCTGGGTGACGGCAGAGCCGTAAATCTGGGAAAACTGAAAAACTATCACCTCCAGACGAAGGGCTCGGGCCTTACCCCTTATTCAAGGGACGGAGACGGCAGGGCCGTGCTTCGTTCAAGCATCAGGGAATACCTGATGAGTGAAGCTATGCACGCCCTTGGCATACCAACAACCAGGGCTTTGGGGCTGATCACTTCCAATACCAACGTATACAGAGGCTACGAATCTGAGAAAGGAGCCATAGTCCTAAGGGCCTCAACCTCATGGATAAGGTTCGGTTCTTTTGAATTTGCCTACCTAGGCGAGAATAAAAAACAGAACCTTCAAAATATTGCCGATATCCTTATAGATGAAAGCTACAGCGACCTAAAAGATAAAGAAAACAAATATGAAGAGATGTACTTCCGTATAGTGGACAGGACTATAGAGCTTATGGCTTTATGGCAGAGTTTCGGCTTCATGCACGGGGTAATGAACACGGACAATATGAGTGCCGCGGGACTTACCATAGATTACGGGCCTTATGCTTTTATGGAGAAGTTCGACAAAGGTTTTATCTGTAACCTGTCCGACCATGAGGGGAGATACTCTTTCGAGAACCAGCCCTTCATTGCCCAATGGAACCTGTCCGTATTAGCTAAAGTGTTAAGTCCTATTGCAGATGAGGAGCTTATGAACTCATATAACGATATGTTCATAGGGAAGTTCAAAAAACGCTATTTCAAACTTATGGCTGAAAAACTGGGACTTGAAAATTACGACTATCAAAAGGACGGACAGCTTATTGCTGAGATGTTCAAGGCGATGCAGGAAGATAAAATAGACTATAGTTCATTTTTTTACAATTTAAGCTGCGATACACTTGATCTAAAAGAGGGGAATATAACTTATTGGCTGGAAAAATATAAAAACAGGCTGGCGGAAGAAACAATATCAAAAGAGGATAGACTCAAAAACATGAAAAAGGTAAATCCGAAATTCATATTAAGAAACTATATGCTCCAGGATGCCATAGATGCGGCAGAGCAGGGGGATTACAGCCTGGTAAACGATCTGTTAAAAATAGCCCAAAACCCTTTCGCAGAGCATAAAGAGTTCGAACACTACACAAAACCCAAACCGAACTGGGAGCCATTGAAATGCAGTTGTAGTTCCTAGAGTATTAGTGTAATTAATAGTAAAATTTTTATTTTTGATAATTTAACGGCAATGTTATAATAAATTCGGCACCTGAAAGCTTTATATTATTATATTCATACTGGGAATTTCTCACTTTAATGGTTCCCTCAAAATGCTTGGTAATAATCTGATTTGTCATATACAAACCTATCCCTGTTCCTACAGACTGGTGTTTTGTTGTAAAATAAGGATCAAATACTTTATATAAAATATCAGGTTCTATCCCACCTGCACTGTCTTTAAAGCTTATTACGGCATTGTTATTGATTTTTTTTAATGTTATGAACAAAAATCTATGGGCACTATTGATTTCATTTAATATCATAGCATCTTTAGTATTGTTACATATATTTAAAAACGCATGTATCAACTTGGCTTCATTTTGAAGGACTTCTATATCATCAAGATCCATGATAACCTTTATAAAATTATTTTGCATAGTATCCTGAATCAGCTTATTAGTTTTTAAGATACTATCCTTAATATTAAAAACACTTTTATTATTTATATCTGATTTAAAAAAGTTTCTAAAATCATCAATAGTTTGTGATAAATATAACGCTTGCTTTATAATACTATTTGCACAATCTACTAGTTTTGCTTTTGAAACACTTTTATGGATATCATAGGACAAAAGGAGGTTACTAGCATGTGTTGTAATAATACTTAAAGGCTGTCTCCATTGATGTGCAATATTACCTATCATCTCACCCATAGCAGCTACTTTGGACTGCATTTGTATAATAACCTGCTGTTCAGTCTCTTTTTGTATATCGACCAACGAAAGCATTATATAATTTTCTTTTACCAAATGTTCATTTGCCCTTAGCCGGAATCGAACTATGTTTTTTCCAGATAAAAGATCTAAATCCAGAGTTTCCTCGTTATATGATTTTTTTTCTATCCACGAAAAAAATTTTTGCATGGAATCTTTTGCCAGAAAAGAGATAAAGGATTTTGATCTTTTATTAAATCCGGATAAGTAAAAATAGCCGTCAGCTACAATATTAAATCTTTTGATAACCAGTTTTTCATCAAGAAGCAAATAAGGTATCGGTGCATTATTAAACAGAGCTTGATACTCTTCATTAAGCTCGTTCAATATCTCCTCTTTAATCCTCAATTCTTCATTTTGGGCTTCCAACTCCGTTTGATAAACATCAAGTTCATGAAAAATTGTATTAATAACCTCTTCATTTGATTTATCCAAAAAAACATTATCCCTTTGTTCCAATCTTTTGATAATTTCATTTCTCAATGAATGTGACATTTCCTACTCCTGGTAATTTGAGAGATCAATAAATGTCCCTATCATCTCAACAGGGTTTCCATTATCGTCCCTTTTTAAAACTGCATCTCTCGAAAAACACCATATATAATGTCCGTTTTTATGTTTGAATCTATATTTTAATTCAAATACTTCTCCCTCTTTTGAGTTTTTCACCTGATTTATATGTTCAAAAAGGCTATCCAGCTCATCTGGATGATATAACTTTAAAAACTCTTTTGAGTTGAGTTTTTTTAGCTCTTCAAAGGTATAACCGGTAAAATTAGTATATTGAGGATTGATATAAATATTCTTATTTTCATTAAAATCAAAAATATACATACCGTTAAGTGAAGTATGCATTATGCTGTCTATATAGCTTTTTTTTCTTTGCAATATCTCTTCTTTAACTTTTTCATCACTTATATCACTTATGGTACCGAGTATCCTTCCTATATTTTTTGTATATTCATCCTTAATACCGATTGTAAAGCATCTTATCCAGATATATTCATCATTCTTGTTTTTAACCCTGATCTCGATTTGATAATTTTCTTTTTTACCTAAGAGTATATCTTCATAACTACGTGTTCTGTGTTCTATATCCTCTTCGTGTATCCTCTTTTCAAACCATTCCACCAAATTATCGGTAAGATTAAAAATTTCATCTTTTGTATAACCAAAGATTTTAGCCCAGTTTTCATCAATATATACCGACTGCTGACCGATAATACCGTAATCAAACACACCGAATCCGGAAGACTCCAACACTGTTTTTAATCTTGAATTACTATTTTCAAGATGTTCTTTGATCTCAGAAATTCTTTGGGTATCTTTTTCCCTCTCTTCATACATTGCCCTCATTTCAGTATAGGCTGTTTGAAGTTCTTCATTTGTCGATTGTAACTCTTCATTGGTAGTTTCAAGTTCTTCATTAGAACTTTGAAGCTCTTCGTTAGAACTTTGAAGCTCTTCATTTAAACTCTGCATCTCTTCGTTAGATGTTTCAAGCTCTTCTATAACTGTTTGAAGGTGTTCCTTCGTCCTTTCCAATTCTAATTTTAAATGTTCATTCTCTTCATTTGAATTCAAATCGTTATTAATTATATTATAACTTTTAAGGTTGTCGCTTTCCTCTTCCTGGAAACAAATCATAAAAAGGTTATTACTCATAACATTGTCAAGCGGGGCTATAAGCATCCTGACATAACGGATCTCTTTTCCAATAGAAAGTTTATAAAACTGGCTTTTGACCAGATTAGATTCTTTTTTACATTTATGAAGGGCACTTCTTAATTCTATATTTAATTCACTTCTTATATTTTTAAAAATATTCTGGGTTATTTCACCCTCTGGATGGACCAAATAAGGATTTTTACCTTTTATAAAAATCATATCAAAAGAATCATTCACCACAACGCACATAGGCATAATATGCCTTTGTATATGCTCTACCATCATTTGAGAAATTGTAGGTATATTAGACTGGTCATTATTCTCTTTATGTTCTTTTTTATAGGGTTTTGGAATAAATATTTTTACGGGATTAGGAGCGCTCTTTTGTCCAAGATATGCAGCTTCGTAAATTTTCCATTTTTTATCGATTATTTTAAAGTGATGGTTAAATCCCCCCACAGATTCTGATTTTCCCAAAAATAATATCCCATTATCATTTAGTGAATAATGGAACATCGGAAAAATTCTCTGCTGAAGTTCCGAAGTGAAATAAATAAGGAGGTTTCTGCACGATATCAGGTCAAGTCTCATAAAAGCAGGATCATTTGTAATGTCATGTCGCGAGAATATACACATATCCCGTATAGGCTTTATTACTTCATATTCATCATTTTTTATTGTAAAGTATTTTTTTATATATTTTTTATCGACGTTTATCAACGCACTTTCAGGGTATCTGGCAGCCCTTGCAAAAGCAGTCGCGTCTTCATCGATATCTGTTGCAAATATTTGTATCTTATAATCAGGTATACTATTTTCCAAAATCTCACTTATAAGAATCGCTATAGAATAAGCTTCCTCTCCCGTAGAACATCCCGGTGTCCATATTCTTATTGTTTTTTCGGTTTTTAGTGCTATTCTTTCCTTAAGAGTGGTCTCCAATGCCTCGAAAGCGTATTCATCCCGGAAAAAAGAGGTAACCCCTATTAAAATATCTTTAAAGAGTGAATCAAGCTCTTTATCCTCTTTAATTATATAATCACTGTAATCGTTAAGATTCGTGATCTTTAAAGCCGCCATTCTCCTTTCGATACGTCGTTGGATAGTTGAAGACTTGTATAAGGAGAAATCAATTTTTTTATTTCTTTGTAATTTAGTTAAAATATTCCTGTATACCTGGGTCTTTTCGTTAATATTACTTATAGAACCTGCTTTATTTGGGTATTTTAATATCTCTACTATTTCACTTCCCATTACTTCCGCATCAAGGATAAGATCAATATTACCCGTATTTATTGCAGAATTTGGCATACCGTCGTATTTCGCACTTTGGGGCTGCTGAGCGATGGTAAAGCCGCCTTCTGCTTTTATAGCCCTTACCCCGCGGCTTCCGTCACTCCCGGTACCGCTTAAAATGATCCCTATAGATTTGCTTCCTTTATTTGATGCGATTGACTCAAACAAAAGATTAATAGAGGGTTTGGGACCGTAAGTAAGCTGTTTGGGATCAATAAGTAATATTTGGTTGCCCTCTATAATTATATTTTTATTGGGGGGACATATATACATTGTATTAGGCTTAATCTGTTCCTGGTGATGAGCTTCTTGAATACTGATCGTAGAATCTTTAGAAAGAAGATCAACCATAAGACTTTTATAAGTAGGTGACAAATGCTGCGCCACAAGATACGCAATATTAGTTTTAACAGGAAGATATTTTACAAATGCCTGTAAGGCTTCAAGCCCACCGGCACTTGCTCCAACACCTACAATTATCATTTCATTTTTCATTTAAAATTTTTTCTCCAAACCATAAGTTATTTTTAAAGAGTATAGCGTAAGACAATAAAAAAACTTATTTTAAAATTATTATTTTCGTGTTTAACTCTTCCGATTTTAAGAAAATATATATCCCTGACCTTTAATCGTTTGAATATGATTTTCACCTATATTATCAGTTATTTTATCTCGTAATCTTTTGATTGCTACATTTATTGATTTATATTGAACATCAAATTTCTCTTTCCAAACATTCGCAACCAAATCATCCCTGCTTACAAGTTTATTTGTATTTTTCAAGAACTCCAAGAAAAGAGATTTCTCCAGCTTTGTAAGATCAAGGAGTTCATCATTTACATAAAAACGATTATTTTCTGAAAAGTAAGTTATATTTTTATATTTTATGATTTCATAGTTTTTGTAATATCTCCTGAATAGGTTTTTAATTCTGGCAAAAAATATTTTCAAATCACACTGAAACGGCATGCAATCATCAACACCCTCATTAAATGCTTTTAATATAAAATCTTTATCATAATTTCTATACAAAGCTATAATAGGAAAGTTATAAGGGTGCATCCTCAAATTAGAGATTAATTTATCCTCTTCAAACTCTAAAAATGATTCATCTATAATGGCCATAGTTATATTTTCCTCATTTATAATTGATTCAACAAGGGATAATCTATCTGTCACGATAACATCATAATTTACTTCAATCAACTTAGATTCAATGAAATCAGCAGAAGATTCATTTTTGCTGATCATTAAAATTGTTCCTTCCATATTTCCTCGCAAAACATTACTTTTAAATTACATTTTCTTATTAATTATTTAAGAAAAATTGATTATAAGAAAAAATTTATTGCTTTTTCCTTATTTTTTTATGTAAAAAAGCGCCATTTTATTTTAAAAAAGTAAAATAAGGTATGAGAGAATTTAAAGCGGAT
Source organism: Arcobacteraceae bacterium (assembly GCA_963677515.1). Lineage (GTDB taxonomy): Bacteria > Campylobacterota > Campylobacteria > Campylobacterales > Arcobacteraceae > JAIOSF01. The sequence goes on from OY781963.1 coordinate 834,909, forward strand.
TACATTTCAGAAAATTATTTACATTCGTACTTGCATATTTCGTATACAGAAGAGGGTGAATATCTTATTCTTCCCGATGGAGCCGACTATATTATCTTCAGCTCTAACGATTATATTAAAATAATCGAGAAAGTGAGGTCATTAGAAGTATTAAAAATAGACAGCGAAGAGCTTTTTTTACTTCGGCTTAAGCCGTATACATTACATTTACTGAGAAAAAACGATTTAATACTAAAAGATGAGCTTGAAAATTTAATACCTTTATTATTTGATACTTACTCAATAATAAAAAAGAAAAGTTATATTAATGAATATCTTTTCTCCGGGAAAAGTTTTTTCAAAGATATCTATATTGAATCACTTTGTATTAACAGAATAATTCAAACAAAAGGTGATATTTCAGTAAATCAATTAGCCGTCGATTTTGATATACCGATCAGGTCTTTACAAAGAAAATTTAAAAAAACGACAAATTTAACTCCAAAGGAATATATCAATATTATAAAATTTCAATCAATAATAACAAAAATAGAAATCATCAAACATTATAGATTTAAAAAAGTACCGAAAATGTATACCGATTATTCCCATTTTTATAAAGAATTTAAAAGATATACAACACTCAGCCCAAAAAAATTTTATAAATCGGAACTAAATCATTTACGATCCATTTTTGATATCTATTAATTATTAGCTTCAAACTGACAGTTAATATTTTAGAAAAAACACCTATGCCATTTGAAGACTAAATTGTAAAATTGTTACTTTAAATTACAAAGCTGAAATCTTTTTTTAATATGGTTAATAATATAATAATCGCTAATTAAAAAAATAGTGATTTTTTATTAGAAGATATAATAATTGATCTTAAGTATTTTCACGGAGTGTTATAGAATATGTACAGGAAGTTGATAGGTCTTTTGTTCCTCCCCTCGATAGTTTTATCCAATCCTTTTGAAACCACTCTCCAGGACGAAATGCAGTGGCTTGAGGAGGAGACTTTCGTGGTTTCTGCTTCAAGGGTAAAAGAGAATATTAAAAAAACTCCCGCTTCCGTTACGGTCATAGATTCGGATATGATTGAAAAAATGGGTGCAAAAAACTTCTTAGATCTTTTAAATACAGTACCGGGGGTAAATATATCCCAGACTTATGTTTATATGGACAAGATCGGGGTAAGGGGCATTCAAGGGGATTTCAGTCAAAAAGTTTTAATTCTTCTTGACGGGCATTCTTTAAACAGTGATCTTTTAAACGGCGGTGCTTTAGGTGCTTATGAAAACCTTCCTCTTGAATTGATAAAAAGAATTGAGATTGTAAAAGGCCCGGCTTCTGCACTATACGGGGAGAATGCCTTTAGTGCCCTTATCAATATCATCACAAAAGATACAGAAGATATTGACGGTTCCATAGTTACATTAAAAGCGGGAGATAATAATACGAAAAGAGTTAACTTCTTATATGGAAAGAGACATAAAGATTACAGTATTATTGCCAATTTTAATTTTTTAGACACGGATGGAGAGAGTGTTTATCTTTCACGGGACAGTATAGGGAACAGTGGTTACACTGATCCTACGAAAGAGAACATCAACACCTATTTATCTATAATTAACAATAAAAACGGTTTATATTTCAAAGGAAATTATAACAGTGCAGAAGACGGTCCCAATTTCGGGGTACTCAATGCTTTAAATAATGAAGATCTATCAAAACGGAAAAGTTACTTTACCGAAATTGGATTAAAAAGAGATCTAACTAAAGAACTATCCCTGCATTCCAGAATTTATTATGATTTTTATGAAACAAAAAACAGATGGGAAGTTTTTCCTGAAGGTTTTCCCGCACCTACATTTACTGACGGAATGCTGGGTTATTCTTATTATGACAGCCAAAAATATGGTATAGAGAATCTTTTAACCGTAAAAAAAGAAAATTATAAATTGGTGTCAGGTCTATCCTATGAATCACAAAGTATAAAAAACCCATCCCAAAAAATGAACTGGGACCCCTTAACAGGTGCCCCGTTAAGTTCAGTTCAGGACTTTTCAGACCCAGGTAGAAATTTCATTTCAGAAGAAACAAGAAAGTTCTGGGCTATTTATTCGGAATTGCTTTATGATATAAATACTGATATAAGGATGAATTTAGGGGCTAGGTATGATCATTACGATGATTTCGGAGGAGTCACAAATCCCCGTCTGGGACTTACCTGGAAATTAAACAAAAACAATAATATTAAACTTATGTACGGTGAAGCGTTCAGGGCACCTACATTTGCCGAACTTTACAATAAAAACAACCCGACAATTTTGGGAAATACGAATTTAGAACCTGAAAAAGTAAAAACTTACGAACTAACTTTGGAAAACAGTTCCATAGATGATTTAAAATCCTCAATTACTATATTTAACAGTAATATTGAAGATATCATCACTTTAAAAAATGGACAATACGCAAATGAAGGAGAAGCAAAAACCCAAGGAATAGAAGCACAAATAAAATATGATTTAACAAGAGGTTCTTACCTCATAAGCAATTATACTTATCAAAAAACAAAAAACAAGCAGACAGATCAGGAGTTGGGAAATGTACCGACGCACATGGCATATATGGGATTCAATCATAGAATAAATAAATATTTTAATCTCTATGCAGATATAAAATATCTGGGGTCCCAGACAAGAACCAATACAGACACCAGAAAAAAAGTAGACAACTCAACTGTGGCAAATCTTACTTTATCAGCTAAAAACCTTTTAAAAAAAGATATGAATATAAAATTATCGATCTTTAATCTTTTCAATGAAAAGAGTTATGATTCAGGTTCTGTAATCGATTATCCTATAGCTGAAAGATCATATATAGTAGAATTAAGTTATAAATTTTAAAAAGGGCAGATTATGAAATTAACAACTAAAGAAGAGATATTAACATTATTAAAAGGGGCAACCTTTTTAGCTTCAGGGGGAGGTGGGCCGTTTTTTTTGGCAAAAAACATTATTGAATATTATGTAGATGGTCCAAGCAGTTTTAATGGTATAAATATTATTGATTCCGATAATTTAAAAGCTGATGAATGGACTTGTATATCGGCAAATATGGCCGAACCTTCAAAAGGCTCGGATTTAACTCCCCGACAGATCGTCGAACCTACAATAAATGCTTTTGTCAATATGGAAGAACTTATGGAAAATATCATCTCAAAAAGAGATGCGAAATATAAAGATTTTAAAAAATTCACCAGCTTGGTTCCCGTAGAAGTAGGTGCAATTAATGTAGCAACTCCTTTAATGGTAGCATTAAAAGAAAATTTACCCGTTATAGACGGTGATCCGTCAGGAAGATCTGTACCAACTTTGGAACTCACCACATTTGCTACCACACAACCTGTTATGCCAAATATGGCTGCTTCAATAAAAAAAGACCAATTTACCGTCCTTTCCTTGGAAGATTACCAATCTTTAAATACCGCTTACGCAAAATTAATCAATACAGGGCTTATAGGTACCGATACGGGACTTTGTTTATCCCCGATGCAAATACAGGAAGTAAATAACGGTTCTCTTGTGAAAGGTACGTTAAATGACGCTTATAAAATAGGTAAAATTATGGAAGAGGATATCTCCTCTTTAGAAAAGATAGAAAAAATAAAAACAACATTGCTTTCGTCCCAAAGCCCGAGAAAAACAAAACATATTTGTACAGGAAAAGTGATAGATTATTATACCCAGTCCGTAAATGATAACGATCTTGGATATTTAAAGATACAAACCGAAGATAAAAGAATATTTACCATATTAATCCAAAATGAAAATATAATAGGGCAATATAGTGATGAAACAGAGGTTTATATCACGGGACCCGATTCTATCTGCTATTTATCGGTAAAAAATGGTCCTTTGGAAAAGGAATACGATATTATAGATAATGTAGTAATCGAAATGAAATTCCAACAAGGAGAAGAGTTAAACCTTCACGTTCTTGCTGTAGAAGCAACAACAACAATACTTGATAACGAAACCCTGATGAATAACTGGAAAAATTCATACCAGACAAGTAACTATTTCGGAACTTATAATTCCAAGTTATGGGATAATGTGTAATAATAAATGTTAAAGATCAAATACTTAATACCAATATTATTGTTCCTCTCTTCTGCACTTTTTGCAGAGACTAAAAAAGTATATTTTTATACTACAGAAAGCAATATAAACGATTTTAAATCGTTAAAGGTCAATTTTGACCGGTATTTAAAGTATTTCGGAAATTATGATTTCCAGGCCTTCAACAAAAGGTCAGTCTTTGAAAAATATCTGGAAAACCCGAACATCATAGTCATACTTTCAAGCTGGCACTATAAGCAGATAGCCCAAAAATACGATCTTGACGCAAAACTTGTGGCATTGAAAAAAGAGAGTACAACAGACACCAAGATCGTCGTGGGTAAAAAAGGTTTATCCTACGACGGTACTATCACTACGGCTTTTTCAAAAGAGTATGCAAAAGGGATGATAGACAAGCTGTCCCCAAAGAACAGCCTGAATATCCTAAACGTGCCAAAAGAGATAGATGCCTTGATGTCCGTAGGGTTCGGGATGAGCAATTTCGCCCTTGTCTCAAAAGAGAGCCTGGAACTTTTAAGGCAGGCGAACAGTTTTTTAACTTCCCAGATGCATATCTACAAAGAGTCCAAGCCCTCATTCAGGATGTTGGTAAGCTCAAAACTCAAAGAGAAGCGCCACAAAGAACTAATAGATATATTCACCTCTATGGAGACAAAAGAAGAGGGTAAAAAGATATTGGATATATTAGGGGTAGATAAGATCGTGATCTTGACAAATAACGATCTAAAACAGTTAGGGGGTATGAAATGAGAACTTTATTTATCCTGACCCTTCTTATTATAAATCTCTATGGAAGCAAACTGCTGGTGCTGAACTCCAACGGAAAAATAGAAAAGTACAAAAGCGTACAAAAAGCCTTTGCGGAAAATTACAAAGAGGAGTTTGAGGTTCTTGACCTTTCAAAAGTTTCAAAGAAACAGATAAAAGAGTATCTTTACGACGAATACCCCGATACGGTCTATACAATAGGTACCAAAGCGTACAGCTACGCAAATATGTTTATACCGGAAAAAACCATATTCTTCAGCTCTATCGTAAACTATAAAAGACTAAATATCGGGGATAAGCGTTACGGAGTATCAAACGAGCTTCACAGCGGCATGAACCTAACCATAATAAAATCCCTTTTTACAGATATCTCCTCTTTAGGGATAATCTACAGCGAATACACGGAAAACCTGTTTGAAAGTTTCAGAAAAAACGGTGAAATCATGGGGATAACCGTAAAAGGACAGAAAATATCAAAAAACGGGGATATAGACAAAAAGCTTCTAAAACAGACAGATGCCCTTATAATGATCGCAGATCCGGTTCTTTTGAAAGATGAAACCGCCGTAAAAGAGATATTTAAACAGATGGAAAGCTTAAAAAAACCTGTTTTTGCATATCACGAACTGTATATAAGATTCGGGGCATCTTTGGTTATATCAGCCCATAACCCGACCATAGGAGCGCAGGTGGCAACCATGGTAAAAGATTTTGAAGCAAAAAAAGATTTTACAAAAGTACAGATCCCTATGGGTACAAATGTTATTTTCAATAAAAAAGCGGCAGACACCCTGGGGCTTAAATATAATCCGCAGGCACTTTCTGTAGTAAACAAGGTAATAGAATGAGTTTATCAAACAAATTTATATTAGTTATTTTATCTATTGTTTTTTTTATCGTAACCCTGTTTAGCTATAACGAGATAAACGACAAGAAAAAACTTTTAGATAACGAATTGAACAAAAGAATCACTTTGATGAAAGACAACCTAAGAAAAAATGCCTCTTATAATATAGAGTATTACAAGCATGAGGTTGAGAATGACCTTGCCGCAATGAACCTTTCCCATATAAATACTCTTTTTGAGCAGCTGGTGCAAAGGGAAGACGTCAACGGCATATCTATCGTAAGCAACGACCAGAATATCCATATCTTTTCAGGTATGGGGGTAATAAGGGATGTGAATAAGCTGACCTTTGAAGAGGACAAACACAATATTTTCGTATCTATGCCGTTGCAGCTTAGCCAAAAGTGGGGAAGCATCACAATCATATATTCTCTGGCAAAATTAAATAGCGAAGTTCAAAAAGCCCAGGAAGATTTTGAAAAACTTGTCTCAAACAGCATAACAAATGCTGTCTTTACCGCATTGGTGATAGCTGTACTATTTTCATTCCTAAGCTATATCTGGACAAGAAGCCTTACTGCCCCGATACTGCTTTTAACAAGAACGGCACAAAAAATAGCAAAAGGGGAACTGGAAGAGCATAAAGAGTTATCAACCATAAACAGCAACGATGAAGTAGGGGCCTTGGCCAAAACCTTTTTTACAATGTCCCGGGAACTTGACAAATCATATAAAGAGTTAAAAAGCCTGAATGAAACTTTGGAAAAAAAGGTTTTAAAAAGGACCAAGAACCTGGAAAGGGAAAGAAACAAGTTCAAAACTTTCCTGGACGGGACCATGGAGGGTATATTTATTTCCCAAAACGGCAAATGTATAGACCTTAATGACAGTGCCCTGGATATATTCGGGTATGATTCAAAAGAGGAGATGATAGGGAAAAAGCTGGTCAATTTCGCCGCGGAGGAATCTAGAGGCATGATCAAGGAAAAACTCCTTCTTGATTCCACATCACCTTACGAAGCTGTAGCCTTGAAAAAAGACGGCATAAAATTTCCCGCTTATATAAGAGGGGTAAATGTGGAAAACGAGAATATCAGGATATCAAGTATTCTGGATATAAGCCACTTAAAACAGCTTGAATCACATAAGAAACTGGCTTCAATGGGTGAGATGATAGGAAATATCGCACACCAGTGGAGACAGCCTTTATCTGTAATATCAACCGCAGCTTCGGGTATCCAGATAAAAAAAGACCACGGTGCCCTTGATGACGACGAGCTTAATTATATGTGTACCCAGATCAATGAAAATGCACAATACCTTTCCCAGACCATAGATGATTTCAGAAACTTTATCAAAGGGGACTCAAAACCCGTAAGATTCAATCTCAAAGAAGATACCCAGAGTTTTATAAAACTTGTGGACGCAACTATCAAGAAGAACAATATAAAACTTGTACAGGAACAGCAGGAGGATCTAGATATCACTGGTTACCCAAACGAACTTATCCAATGTTATATCAATATATTCAACAACTCAAGGGACGCTTTCCTTGAAAACAATATAAACGAAGATGAAAGATATATATTCATCTGCCAGAAAGTAACATCAAAGAACGTGGCCATATCCTTTAAAGACAATGCCGGGGGGATACCTGAAGATATACTCCCTAAAATATTCGAGCCATATTTTTCAACAAAACACCAATCCCAGGGTACAGGCCTGGGGCTTCATATGTCGTACAACCTGGTTGTCAACCATATGAAAGGAACTATCGAGGCCTTTAACGATAAATACCAATACAACGGGAAAGAGTACAAAGGCGCGAAATTTGAAATAATACTTCCGCTGAAATAAGATCGCTCAACGGGCTGTATAAGCAGCCTGACCCCTCTCTTTCCTTGATAAATAACTGATAAAAACCCTTAGTGTTACATTTTGATTACATTTTCTTAAAATAAACTTAATAAAAAAATAAGTTTCTTTCCTATATTATTTTTAATTATAACTTAAAAAAGGACCTTGCCATGTCCAATTACGAGAAACTTGATCTGTCTATTCTGTACCTTGAGGATGATGCAACAGTAAGGGAATCGGTTAAAAGTATCCTGAACATCATCTCAAAAAATGTTTATTCCGTTTCCAACGGTATTGAAGCTCTTGAATATATCAATGACGAAGCCAAAAAGGTTGATATCATAGTGTCCGATATCCGTATGCCACAAATGGACGGGCTGGAGTTTCTGGACATATTAAGGAACAAACTTAAAAAAGATATCCCGGCTATTTTAACCACGGCTTTCAACGAGCCTGAATATCTGGTAAAAGCTATAGAACTGAAAGTGGAAAAGTTCGCCCATAAGCCCCTGAACCTCAAAGAGCTTATGGAAAGTATAAGAAGTACGGCCCAGGTTATTATAAACCAAAGGGAACTGGAGAAAAAAAAGATCCAGCTTGAAAACTACACAAAAGCGATACAGCTTACGAACTTCGTTTTGGATATAGAGCCCGACGGGACCATCAGCAACATCTCATCAAGCCTGAAAGAGTATTTCGAAAAATCACTGAAAAAAAAACTCCTTTTTAAAAATATAAACCAGATCATCCCGAAAAGTTTTCTGGAAGATATCTTTAAGGTAGTGAACAATTACGAGGTATACAATAAAGATATAGCGGTAAAGATATCGGATGAAAACTTTATTTTAAACGTAACCGCCTTTGCCTCATACACATACCAAAACAATATAAAGAACATAAGCCTGATAATCAAAGATCTCACACATATCGTAAAAGAGAAAGAGGAACAGATAAAATACCTCTATACCGATATCACGACGAAACTGCCCAACAGGCACGCCCTGTTAAAAGAGTTGAATGAAAAGCACGATAAACTGGCACTGATAATTCTAAGCATAGACTCTTTTTCAAAATACAAGCATTCATTCGGCAGGGAAATTTCAGACAATATATTAATTGAAGTGGCAAATGAGGTCAAAAATTACTGGCCCGATGAGAGGGAAAGGAATGTTTACAAACTTGAAGAGGAGCTCTTTGCCATAACAACGGGGAAAAAAGAGATCTTTAATATAGAAAAAGCAAAAGAACTGACCCTGAAGATCATAGACCATTTTGACAAGTTCGTGATCCAGACAAAAGAGATATACATTGATATAACCGTTACTCTGGGTGCAAGCTGCCAGGGGAAAACGGATATACTCATAGAATCGCTCATAGCCTTGGATATAGCAAAGATCTCAAAAAAGAACTTTGTCTGCTTTTCGGAGCTTAACAATCCAAAGCAGATATACACAAGAAATATCTTAATGCAGCAGAAGATAAAAAATGCGATGAGCAAAGACAATTTCATCACTTTTTTCCAGCCTATAGTAGATAAAGATAAAAATGTAGTGAAATACGAAACCCTGGTCAGAATGATCGACCCTGATGAAAAGAACAAGATCCTGACCCCTAATCATTTCCTCAAAACAGTCCAGGAGGGAAAATATTATGAGAAACTTACCAAAACCATCATACGAAAAGGGATAGAAGGCTCCCTTGCGCTAAAAACCCCCATCAGCATAAACCTCTCATTTGAGGATATCACGAACCCTGAAATAATCAACTACCTTGAAAATATACTGAAAGAGCACCCTTATCCCATAACACTGGAGTTCTTGGAATCGGAAGGGCTTCAGGATATTGAAAAAACGATCAGGTTCTGCAAAAGAATGAAAAGCTACGGGGCAGATATTGCGATCGACGATTTCGGAAGCGGATATTCAAATTACGATTATTTTTTCGATGTACCCATAGATATCCTGAAGATCGACGGCTCCTTGGTAAAAAGGATCAATGAGTATAAAGGGTATCTTCTTTTGGAGTCGATTGTTTCTTATGCAAAGAAACTCCACCTGCACATAGTGGCCGAATATGTGGAAGATAAAACCATTTTCGAAAAACTAAAGCTTCTTGATGTTGACCTGTATCAGGGATATTATATAGACAAGCCAAAACCCCTGTCTGAGATATTAAAATAGATTTTGAAGGGAGCGCCCATGAAACCCGTTGTTTTAGTTGTTGAAGATGAAGAGATTAATATCGAATATATAGCAAACCTGCTGGAGAAAAAATATGACGTAAAAGTGGCTTTTAACGGGCAGCAGGCGGTCAAGATCCTTGAGAGCGTTATAGTGGACCTTGTCCTGCTGGATATCAAGATGCCCAAAATGGACGGTTTTGAAGTTGCAAAATATATAACCTCCGACAGCAAGCTGAAAAACATACCCTTTATCTTTCTAACCGCTTCGAACGACCAGGATTCCATCGTCAAAGGGTTTGAACTGGGAGCCAAGGACTATATCACCAAACCTTTCAATAAAGCGGAGCTTGTAGTAAGGGTGGCCAACCATATCAGAACCCATCTTTTGCAGCTGGAACTCAAAGCCTCGATGGAGGAGATCAGATCCCAGCAGCAGATGTTAATACAGCAGTCAAAACTCTCGGCAATGGGTGAGATGACAAGTATGCTGGCCCACCAGTGGAGGCAGCCCTTAAATGCCATATCCGTGCTTCTGCAGGAGATACAGATAAAAAAATCAATGAACCTTTTAAGCGATGAAGAGTTTGACACGGTCTCTGACAAGATCAAATCAAAACTTGAATATATGTCCAAGACAATAGACGATTTCAGGGACTTTTTCAAGCCCAACAAAGATAAAAAAGAGTTCAACCTGATAGACGCCGTAAACTCGGCATATAACATTACCCAGATAAAACTGGACAGTCTTTATATCCAACACTCAGTAGATATAAAAAGCGGTCTTGATAAAGAGTATTTTACCCTAAGCTCCTACGAAGGGGAATTCAAACAGGTGATAATAAACCTGATCAATAATGCCGTAGACGCAATTGAAGAGAACACGGATTCAACCGAGCCAAGATATATCAATACCCTGCTGGATGCAAAAGAGGATACTATCATAATCAAGATAACCGACAGCGGCAAGGGTATCCCAGAGGATATGAAAGAGAAGATATTCGAACCCTACAGTTCCACGAAACTTGAGCAAAACGGTTCGGGTCTAGGACTTTATATGTCCAAAATGATAATCGAAAAGAATATGGGCGGAACCATAAGTGCCGTAAATGCAGGTGAGGGTGCCTGCTTTACGATCATGATCAATAAAGAACTTTAAATCCGGCAGGCTGAATTATGGCAAAACTATTATTTATTATATTTCTTTCTTTAAACCTCTTTTCCTCCCAAAATCCGGAGCTTACTAAAGAGGAAAAAGAATTTATAAAACAAAACCCCCGGGTCAAGGTCGCTTCTTTAAACGATATTCCCCCCTTCAGCTATAAGATAATCGATATGGATGCAGGATATACCAAGGATTACCTGCAGCTGTTATTTAAAAGCGTCGGGCTAGAGGTAGAATACCTCCCAACCCAGAACCGCCAGGAAGCGTGGCAGCTTTTTCTGGAAAAAAAAGTATCTATATACGAACCTACTCTTTTGGACCACAAAAAAGAGAAGCTTTCACTTAAAAGCAGCCCCATCTTTCAAAACAAAGAGGTGATAATCTCCAGAAAAAAAGAACCTTTTTCCTCATTGGCACAGTTAAGCCATAAAAAACTTGTTCTGCCAAAAGGCTGGTCTGTGACATCCTTTGTCAAGAAGAACTACCCAAACATCGATATAATCGAAGCTGATGATTTTACACTGGCTCTTGATATGGTGGAGAAAAAGAAAGCAGATGCGACCCTTCGGATACAAACCGTGGCGGAACATTTTTTCAGCGTCCAGCAAAGGGACGACCTTATGATCTCAGGACGGGTAACCGATTATGAAAAAACAAAAAACCAGAATCTGTATTTCCTGGTCCAGAAAGACCAGCCCATGTTGCACTCTATACTTCTCAAAGCCCAGAAAAACATAGATACGAAACAGATAGAAAAGCTTCAGTCAAAATGGCTGGGGCAGAGCGTCAAGTATGAGATCAACGATAATCTGTACAGATGGCTTATCTTAATAAGCATCCTGGGAGTCTTTGTACTTTTTATAACCGTTTTAATAATCAAAAAGAACAGGAATATCAATAATAACGATTTTGAGAAAAAGATATCCTCAAGCGAAAAAAAGATCGTATATTTTAATTTCCACACTATTTTGATACTGCTGTTCGCAATATCTGTTTTCCTGCTGTTTTTTATGCTAAGCCAGATTTTCAATGTTCAGAAAGAGTATGCAAATATCATTAATATAAGCGGCAAGCAAAGGATGCTGTTACAAAGAACGACGCTCTATGCCAACCAGTATTATACCAATCCCGGCAGGTTGACAAAAAAAATCTATGAAAAAAATATAGACAGGATGGAAAAGGACAACAAATATCTTCTATCGCTTTTAAAAGAGGATGATTATGTAAAGATATATTTTACCCAGACACCAAATGTATACAATCTCGTAACGAACTATATCAAACTGCACCGTGATTATCTGAACAATCCTTTGAGGAAAAAACTTGGAAGGCTTTTTGAAAAGCAGGAGATATTATTGCCCCTGCTTGAGCAGACCGTCAAGCTCCATGAAACAAAAGCCAGGGAAACAGTAGACAACTTCAAGCATTACCTCTTTTTTGTGTTTGCGGTTCTGCTGCTTATTATATTGTTCGAGGCTTTTTATGTTTTTTATCCCACATTAAAAAGATTTACTTTCATCCTAAAGCAGCTGGCACAGGAAAGATCAAAGTTCAAGCATCTCCTTGAAAACTCAAGTGACGGGGTGCATATACTAAACACCAAAGGGGATGTTGTCGACTGCAGCGACTCCTTTGCTCAGATGCTTAAATATACAAAAGAGGAAACATACAAGCTGAACGTTTTGGACTGGGATATATCAATTCCCCGGGAAAAACTCCTGGATACCCTTAACAGCCTTATAAAAACCCCGGCAACATTTGAGACAAGACATAAAAGAAAAGACGGAAGCGCCATAGACGTGCAGATCAATGCAAAAGGTATACAAATCGACGGGCAGGACTACCTTTACGCTTCAAGCAGGGATATCACTGAAAACAAAAGAGCCCAAAAAGAGATGGAGAGCCTGCTCTCGCTCTTTGACATAGGGGAATCGGTTCTGTTTAGATGGAACAATGATGAGCAGTGGAGCATAAACTACGTATCAAAAAACGTTGCGCAGCTTTTGGGATATACCAAAGAGCAGTTCCTGAAAAATGAGATAGCATACTCCTCATGTATCCATAAAGAAGATCTGCACCATGTTATCCAAGAGGTTCAAAACGCCGTCCAAAACAAGGCAGACTATTTCAAACATGACCCCTACAGGCTCGTTACGAAAGACAATAAAACAAAATGGGTTTTGGACTATACGGTACTGGAAAAAGATTCAAAAGGGAATATTCTGTACTTTATAGGTTATATCGTGGATATAACAATAGAAGTGGAAACAAAGCTGAAACTCCAAAGCCTGAACAAAGACCTGCTCCAGGCAAAAGAAAAAGCCCTTAAGGCAAACAGGGCAAAATCGGACTTCCTGGCAAATATGTCACATGAGATAAGAACACCCCTTAACGGGATCATAGGTTTGAACGACCTGATGTTCGACACACCTTTGAACAATGAACAAAAAGAGTATACCCTGAAGATAAAGAACTCTTCCACATCTCTTCTTAATATCATAAACGATATTCTCGATTACAGCAAAATAGAAGCGGGAAAACTTGATATCGTAAAAAGTGAATTCAACCTCCACAGGTTCTTGAAAAACGTATCATACCTGTTCGATTACAAGATCTTTGACAAGGGACTGGAATTTATCATAAAAGTGGACCAGGAGATACCCATAAATATCATAGGGGACAACCTAAGGATTTCACAGGTTTTAAGCAACTTTTTAAGCAATGCCGTAAAATTCACCCATAAAGGGCACATAATCATAGAGGTTGCATTAAAAAACCAAAACACCGACAATGCCCAGATAGAATTCAGCGTCGAAGATACAGGGATCGGGATGAACATCCAGAAACAATCCAGGCTGTTCCAGGCCTTTGAACAAGGGGACAATACAACCACCAAAGAGTACGGGGGAACAGGCCTTGGGCTGGTGATCTCCAAACAGCTGGTTGAGATGATGGGAGGGGAAGTCTGGTTCGAAAGCCAAGAAAACAAAGGTACGATTTTTGGCTTCACCCTGCCTCTTGAATATATCAAAGAGAACCAGCAGAACAATCCCTGTAAAACAGACAATTCCTTTTCAACATTTTTAATAGTCGAGGACAATGATATAGAAAGGGAATACCTGGCAAATATCCTCTCATCCTGGGAAATGATGCCTACAATAGTTGCAAACGGCCAGGAAGCTTATGAGATACTTCTGGAAAGATCCTTTGATTATATGCTGCTGGATTGGAAGATGCCTCTTTTAGACGGTATTGAACTCCTTGAAAAACTTAAAATGGAAAAAATACGGATCCCAAATACGGTCATGGTGACCAGCCATTCAAAAAACGACCTCCTGGCAGCAGCCAGCAACAATCATGTGGAGATCGAGAAGATCCTCGAAAAACCATATACCCCCTCAAACCTCTATGAATCGATATTCGGGGAAAATAAAGATATCTTTGAGCATTTGACAAAAGAGAGAACCCTTAAGCTAAAAGAGCCTAAAAAAGCCCTGCTTGTTGAAGACAACGCCACGAACCAAATCGTTGCTTCCAAGCTGCTGGAAAAAACAGGCTTCACGATAACCATAGCAAATAACGGTAAAGAAGCTGTTGAGATAACCCAAAGGGAAAACTTCGACATTATATTCATGGACCTTCAAATGCCCGTAATGGACGGATATGAAGCCGCAAAACTGATACGCGGCAAAAAGATAACATCCCCTATAATCGCCCTAAGCGCCGCAGTGATGCAAAGCGATATAGAATCTACCGCAAAAGCGGGCATGAACGCCCACCTTGCAAAACCCATAGACAAGGAGAAGCTGTTCAAGGTATTGCAAAACTATTTTGAGTTCGTTGAAGTTGAAAATAAGAACATCAAAGAAGAAAAGGATATCCCGGATATCAAAAGTATAAAGCTGGGATCGCTCTTAAAAGAATTTAACAATGATACCAAAACCGTTTACGGCATGCTGGACAAGTTTTTGAAAGATTACAACGATATCGAAACCAGGCTGAAATCTTTGGAAACAGATTCAAAAGAGTTTGAAGAATATATCCATAAGCTCAAGGGTGTAAGCGGAAACCTGAAAATCACAGATGTGTTCAATACCGCAAAAATAATACACGACGAGGGAAATACACGGCTGAAAGATGAATTGGTCATAAAAACACAAGCCGCGTGCAATGATATAAGAAATAAGATTTCCCCCCTTTTAAAAGAGCAGGAAGGAAAGATCCAAATAGGAGATGAAGAATTAAAATCATCCATAAAAACCCTTATAAGTGATATGGAAAATTTTGCATATATAAGTTCCAGCAGGAAAAGGGGGCTATTGTCCGCATTAGAAGGGAAAACGGAAAACAGCGGACTTGAAAAGCTGAAAAACGATTTTGCCGAAAATGAGAATGAACTTATAATAGAAAACCTAAAAGATATCCTTTCAAAATGGGACAGCTAGGAGTTTTATTAAAAAAACTTATTAATATATGGAGTTTATAACAATTTGGCTTCCATATATGATACAATAAATTTTATATACAGGATCAAAGGAAAAGTTGTGATATTGCAAATAAAGTAAATTCAAAAAAAGGATTTAAAATGAAACACCAATTAATAAAACTCCCATTTGACAAAAAAGCTTTGGAACCCAACATCTCTGCAGAAACGATAGAATACCACTACGGCAAACACCACACAAAATATGTAGATACTTTAAATGAGCTGATTACAGGCACCCAGTTTGAGAACAAGCCCCTTACGGATATAATCAAAACCTCTTCAGGCCCTATATTCAACAATGCGGCACAGGTCTTTAACCATAATTTCTACTGGCTCGGGATATCCCCCACGAAAACCACCCCCTCGGCAGAGCTCAAAGGGCTTATTGATAAACATTTCGGCTCTATGGAAAACTTCAAAGAGGAGTTCCTCTCAAGTGCAGCAAAGCTTTTCGGCTCGGGCTGGACCTGGCTTGTTCTGGAAAACAACGAGCTTAAGATCGTAAGTACAGGCAATGCAGACACCCCCATAAAAAATGATATTGCACCCTTATTGACCTGCGATGTATGGGAACACGCCTACTATATAGATTACAGAAATGCAAGGCCCCAGTACCTTGAAAAATGGTGGAATGTGATAAACTGGTATTTTGCATCAAAAAATCTTTCCGATGCGATGAAAAATAAAGAAAGCTATATTGAGTTCTGCAATTACAAAAGCGATATATGCGATTATCTTGAAAAATTCTATGAGGGTGAAAGGGCAGGGAGTTAAAACCTAATGGAAACAAAAGCTTTTAAATTTGAATTAAAAGGGGCAGGGGAGCACTTTTACGGCTATCTTAAAGTTATAGGGAAACTTACACACAGCGATTATGAGACATTTGTCCCCATGTTCGAACAATCTCTT
Organism: Arcobacteraceae bacterium; assembly: GCA_963677515.1. Lineage (GTDB taxonomy): Bacteria > Campylobacterota > Campylobacteria > Campylobacterales > Arcobacteraceae > JAIOSF01. The sequence goes on from OY781963.1 coordinate 851,247, forward strand.
CAATGCATAAAAGAGCCGAAAGTAAAAATGCTCATTGATATAAGCCAATGGGAAGGCTTTGAACCGGAAGCTGCCTGGGACGACCTTAAGTTCGGGCTGTCCCACGGCAGTGAATTTACAAAGATCGCGGTTGTAGGTGAAAGTGGATTTATCCAATATGCGGTTAAAATAGTAAACTGGTTCACACATTATGAGATGAGATTCTTTGAAGATAGCCGCAATGCTAAAGAATGGCTTGATGTTTAAGTTTATAAAAGAAAAATTTGACTATATTTACGAACACCATGCAAGGGATATTATCTGGATACTCCTTGCCGTTCAGGCGATAGCCGTAGCTATCGCGACATATAATTAAAAAAAGGGGGAGATATGAGTGACCTTCAAAGTGAGATCATAGGTTTTACTGTTGTTACGCTTGTGGTACTGATGCTGGCACTGCTTACGGCAAAAATGGAAAAAAGGGACAGATAATACCCTTATCCCTTTTATAAACTACATAGCCTTAAGCTGTTCTATTACTTTTAACACTTTCTCTTGATGGATAGGTTTTAAAATATATGCGTCTGCTCCAGCCTTGACGGCATCAAGAAGCTTCTCTTCATCATTTTTCGATGTTATCATCACCACTTTTGCGGAAGAATCAAACTCCTTTATTCTCTTTAAGGCGTCGATCCCGTCCACGATATTATTCTCTTCGGGCATAACTATATCCATGGTTACTATATCGGGCTTGTATTTTTTATAACTTTCAACAGCTTCATACCCGTTGGATGCTTCAAGAATAACTTCAAAATCCAATTTTGAGAAAATAGATTTTATATGTTCCCTAAGCATCGGCGAATCATCGATTATCAAAACTTTTTTCATCCGTTTTCCTTTTAATCTTATTATTAATTATACTTAAAAACACTTAAGCATATAAAGATTTCGGAAGAAGAATAAGGCTTTTATCTTAATATATATTATTTTGTATATAATAGGCAGAATCAAATAAACAAAATACGGACCATTATGAAATTATACATAGACGGCGATGCACTGCCGAATATTTTAAAACCGATACTTTTAAGGGCAATAGAGAGAAAAGATATAAAAACCTATGTAGTGTCCAATAAAAAAATATCCCTGGGAGATTTAAAAAACATTGAATACATTATAGTAGAAGCGGGTGCAGATGAAGCTGATAACCGTATTATAGAGATGTTAGAACCCGCTGATCTTGTAATTACTGCGGATATCCCTTTGGCAGACAGGAGTATCACAAAAAATGCCCACGCGATCGACCACAGGGGTGAAACATATACAAAAGACAATATAAAACACTATTTGGCTATGAGAAATCTTATGGAAACCATAAGAGAAAGCGGAGAAATGACCGGGGGTCCCAAACCTTTTAGTGCAAAGGACGCCCGGAACTTTGCAAACTCTTTAAATAATTTTTTGCAAAATATAAAAACAAACAAGGAACAATAATATGAACGGACAGAAAAGAATCAATATAAAACCGGGACTTGAGGTAAATATCGTACTAAAAGAAGACCAAAGATCAGGTAAACTTACCAAGGGTATAGTTAAAAACATACTTACAAATTCACCGACTCATCCACACGGTATAAAAGTACGGTTAACCTCTGGTGCAGTAGGCAGGGTAAAGGAGATACTGTAAAAAACCACGGCTTTTCCTATAAACGCAGTGATTATGATAATTTTATACAAAAATCGGTGATCAAATTTATCGGCAACTCCAAATAACTTTTTTATCAATAAAAACTTTATAACTTGATTTGCCATTCCTAAAAAATAGATAATAAGTTTATTTATCTTTTTTTCGATAGAATAAAACTGATTGCTAAGGAATTCATATGTATAAATTAATTTTACTTATTCTTTTATCAACCCTTACCCTTGCCAATAACTTGTTTAATGAAAAAGAGCAAAACTGGATCAGGGAGAACCCGAATACAAAAATCGTGATGATCAACAACTTCCAACCGTTTTCCTACATGGAAAACAGCACCCATAAAGGTTTTACCCCCGAACTTTTAAATAAGATATCCCGAATAAGCGGGCTGAAATTCGAAATAGAAACATTAAAATGGCCGGAAGCCCTGGAAAAGTTCAAAAAAGGGAAAGCTGATATAATAAGTGAAATATCATACTCAAAAAACAGGGAAGACTTCACTCTCTTTACAAAGCCGTATTATGAGATACCAACTTTCATATTCAGCCTGAAAAACAACGGCTACATAGACAACAAAAGCCTAATAGGAAAAAAAGTAGCGGTATCGAAAGATATATTTTATATCGGTCAGCTGAAAAAACAGGGGATCGAAGTGGTGGAATTCAAAAACAGTTTTGAAAAAGCAAAAGCACTGGTAACGGGGAACGTGGATTATTTCCTGGCATCCTATACCACCGGGATAAAGGCCGTACTTGAACAGTCTTTAAATACCGTTGAAGCAGTAGATGAACTAAAAGATATAAAAAAAGAGGACTTAAGGTTCGGTATCACTAAAAACAAACCCCTCCTGCACTCGATAATTGAAAAATCGTTAAGCTCTATCGATCCTAACTATATTTTACACTTGTCTAACAAATGGATACTCCAAAAGGAAAATGAGCCTGATCCTAAAACGATTTTCTCCGAAGAAGAGCTTGAATATATAAATAAGAAGAAAATCCTCCTGGCTTCCAACGAGTTTGATTACGAACCCTACGACTTTTACAAGAACGGCCAGGCTAAAGGCTATTCCGTAGATCTTTTGAACCTGCTTTTGAAAAATACAGGCCTAAAGGTTAAATATATAACAAAACACTGGGAAGATCTGCTGAATGACCTGAATCAAGGCAGAATAGACCTTATGCACACCGTTTATAAAACACCCCAGAGGGAAAATATCTACAACTACTCCATAGGATACTCAAAAGTTATAAACAACTATATTATAAGGAAAAACTCAAATGATATCCAAAATATAGAGGAGCTGTACGGTAAAAAAGTGGGAGTGACCAAAGAATGGAGCGAAGAAAAATTCTTCAAAAAATACCCCAAGATCAAACTGGTCTATTACAACAATATAGAGGAGAAACTCAAAGCCCTGGCATCGGGAAAGATAGATGCCTTTACGAACAGCTCAAACGTTATAGATTATTATATTAAAAAATACGGTTACCGGACCCTTAAGATATCAAACCCTGTAAAAGAGCAGTCCTCAAAAAAACTTGACGACCACTACTTTATAACCCTCAAAAGTGATCCCTACCTTATATCCATTATAAATAAAGCCTACGACAACCTTTCTGTTGAAGAGATAGACAAACTAAATAAAAAATGGTTCGGTACAGGTGAAGAGGGATCCCCGGAAATCTTCTTTACAAGGGAGGAAAAAGAGTTTATCCAAAGTTCCCGCAGGATCAAAATAGGCTCCATTGATTCCTATACTCCATTCAGTTTTATAAAGAACGGTGAAAAAGTGGGATTTACCCAGGACCTTATAGATATCATTTCCCAAAAAAGCGGCCTGGTATTTGAAACTACGGGGGGCACATGGCCGGAAGTTTTCAATAAGTTCAAAAATAAAAAGATAGATATCATCAGTGAACTTTCATACAGAAAAGAAAGGATCCCGTTCACAATATATACAAAACCCTATTACCAGATCCCCGTAGGTGTTTTTACAAGGGAGAGTTTCCCCTCTTACAAAGGAGTAGAATCTCTAAAAGGCAAAAGGGTAGGTATAGTTAAGAGCTCTTACCTTCTTGACGCCCTAATTGATGAAAAAGAGTTTGAGATCATAAAAATGGATTCAAGGGATCAGTGCTTTTTTGCTTTAAAAGAGGGCAGGGTGGATGCCGTACTGAACAACTCGATGAGCTACTTCAGGCTCAATGACCTTATGCTTGGAGGGATAAAGCTTGCGGGATATTTCATACATGAGAACGTAAAAAAAGAGGACTTGCGTTTCGGGATAAGAAAAGAGGAGGCCGTTCTTGCCTCAATTATAAATAAAACCCTTGATTCCATACCTTTTTCAACAATAACGAGGCTGCAGCAAAAATGGGTACACAACAGGCTCCCCTCCTCAAAAATAGATCTAAACAGTGAAGAGAAAAGATACCTGAAAGAGAAAAAACAGCTGACGATCTGTATCGATCCCCAAAGGATGCCTTTTGAGCAATATGACACAAACGGCGAGCATGCAGGCATGAGTGCCGATTATTTCTACCTTTTCAGTAAAATGCTGAATATAGATTTTAATGTTATAAGAACCGATTCCTGGGAGCAGACTCTGAAATACGCCCAAGAGAGGAAGTGCGATATCGTATCTTTGGCCGTTGAAACACCCCAAAGAAAAAAATACCTGAACTTCACGACTGCATACCTGAAAACCCCTTTGGTAGTAGCGACAAAAACAGATGTACCTTTCATCAATGAGATAAAAGAGCTGAAAGGGAAAAGAATAGGAATATCAAAAAGATACCCTTTTAAAGAGGCTTTAAAAAAGAGATATCCTTTTATAAAACTCGAAGAGGTAAAAGATATCGAAGAGGGATTAAGCAAAGTTTCCCAGGGCAGACTGTTCGGATGCTTCGGAAGCCTGGCGGGGATAAGCTATATTTTCCAGAAAAACCAGGATACCATGCTTAAGATAGCAGCCAAGACAGACCAGAACCTTGAGTTTGCGATCGGGGTCAGGAACGATGACCGGACATTGTTCAATATACTCCAAAAAAGCATAGATACGGTAAGCAGTGATGAAAAAAGGGAGATAATGAACAAATGGATCTCCATCAAATATGAAAAAGGGCTGGATTATGACCTTATCTTAAAGATAATCGGCCTGTTTTTTATAATAGTGCTTTTCTTTATCTATAAACAATATCTTTTAAGGCAATCGATCAAAGAGTTCAGCGAACTTATCGATTCGACCATGGAAGCCATATTCATATCAAGAAAAGGGATCTGCATCAACGTAAACCAAAGTGCGGTCGATATCTTCGGGTATGATTCAAAAAAAGAGATCATAGGGAAATATATACTGGACCTTATCGCCCATGAATCAAAAAATCTGGTTAAAAGCAAAATAAAACAAGACAATGCAGAACCCTACGAAGCTATCGCCCAAAGAAAAAACCACTCCACATTCCATGCTCTGTTAAGGGGACATAATATCAAGAATAAAAATATCAGGATATCCAGTGTGGTCGATATCACTCCCTTAAAACAGCTGGAATCGCAGACAAAACTGGCTGCAATGGGAGAGATGATAGGAAATATCGCCCACCAGTGGAGACAGCCTCTGACCGTTATAAGCACAAGTGCCAGTGCCCTGGAAGTAAAAAGCGAATTGGGGAATATAAGCCCTGAAGAGATCAAGATCTTCTCAAAGAACATCATAGATCAGACAAGCTATCTCTCCAACACAATAGACGATTTTAAGAACTTTATCAAAGAAAATAAAGAGTTCAGGCAGGTAAGCATAAAAAATGTTATAGAAAGCACCCTTAGCCTGACAAACGCGACATTAAGGGACAACTATATAAAACTGCTTCTCTCCCTGGAAGACGACCTTAGAATCAACGGAAACAAAAACGAACTGAAACAGGCTTTGATCAATATTATCAATAACGCTAAAGATGTTCTAAAAGAAAATACAAAAGATGATGAAGAGAAAATAATATCAATCTCCACAAAAAAGATCAAAGAGAACACTTTGGAGCTTAAGATATGCGACAACGGGAAAGGGATATCCGAGAACGTCATAAACAGGGTATTTGAACCCTACTTCACTACAAAGCACAAATCCCTGGGAACAGGGCTTGGTCTCTCCATGGCCGATAAGATAATAAGGGAGAGACATAAACAGATGATCAATGTCAGTAATGAAGAGTTTGAATATAACAACAAGACCTACTACGGGGCCTGCTTTATCATCACTTTCAAAGCTGAATAATCTATACAGCTTAGGCTATTTCAGTTTCATCTCTTTCAACAAAACCGTAAGTTCGTTGTTAAGGGCGTTGATCTTTGAGATTATCTCGCTTCTCTGGTTCTCTTCAAGTTTGAATCGGTTGTCTATAAACTCATATATCTTAAAACTGTCCGAAAATATCTCCTGCATCAGGTCCTGTTTGATTTTATCTTCTATTATTCCCATATTGGTTTACCTTTTTGTTTCTTTTTGACAATGCAAAACTTATTCCAAGATCAGGCCTTGTCAAACCTGTATCCGATACTGTACATCGTCTTTATGGTATCTTTGGGAAGTTTTTTCCTTAAATTGTTTATCATCGTTTTAAGGGTATCTTTCCTGGAATGGTCGTAATCGTTCCAAACGGGATAGATCAGGTCATCGTATGTAAGCTCCACATTGGGATTGGAAAAAAGTGTATTAAGGATGATCTTCTCGCTTTTTGTAAGTTCCACATCTTTGTTGTTTAAAAACAGGGTATTGTTCATAAAGTCCCAGCTGTACCCTTCGGTCAGAGTCATAACCTTTTTACTGATGATATTTATGGAGTTCAGCTCATCCACTGCTGTCTGGACCGCTTCATTGAAGTCTCTTCTTTTTACCGGTTTTACAAGATATTTTATCAAAGAGAGTTCCGTTGCTTTTAAAAGATAATCAACCTGCGTATGGGCTGTCAATATTATCACTTTGCAGTTCCTGTCGGTTTCCCTCACCTTTTTTATCAGTTCCAAACCGTCCATTCCCGGCATATTTATGTCAACTATAAGTATTGACGGGGAGTATGTGGAGAATATCTTATATGCATCTATCCCGTTTGAAGCTTCATAAACGTTTTCAAACCTTTCCTTCAATATCTGGCAGTACCTGTTCCTGATATCTGTTTCATCTTCCGCGAACAATACGCTTATTTTCTCTTTATTATCCATTTTTACTCCTTGTTAAGTAATATTTTAAAACAGGCGCCTTTCTCAACATTGTAAACAAATATCTTACCCTGCATGCCGTCTTCTATCATCATCTTTGAAATATACAGCCCGAGCCCCGTACCGTTTGATTCACCTTTTGTGGTGAAATAAGGCTCGAATACCTTTAAAAGATTCTCTTTTTTTATCCCACCTGCATTATCGAAAATATAGATCTCCAAAAAGCTTTTGAACTCTTTGACCTCTATACTGACCGTAGGGTTCGAAACACCCCTTTGCACCAAAGCGTCTTTGGCATTGTTCAGTATCGACAGCAGCGACTGTTCCAGCAGGTTAGGGTAATTGTATATCTCTACCTGTTCATCCAGCCACAGGTCTATTTTTATTTTATGGTACTCGAAAGAGGCTTTAATGATGGAGATCGTCTTTTTGATAGAATCCTGCACGATAAAATGCTGTTTGGGCTTGTTTACGTCCAGAAATTCTTTAAAGTCGTCTATGGTCTGGGAGAGATACTCCGTAACCGTTTCTATCTCGTCAAGCTCTTTTTCGATTTTATCTTTTTCGATTTTTTCCCTGCCCAACTGGAAATCTATTGAGTAAACTATGGAGTTTATATGTGCCAAAGGCTGTCTCCACTGGTGGGCGATATTCTCAAGCATCTGCCCCATGGAAGCCAGCTTGTTCTGCTCGAAGATCATCTTGTCTTTATCCAAAAGACTTTTTTGAACGGTATTAACGATAAAGAAACTTGCAATAAGTGAGAGGATGATAACTATTACGGAGGTCAGGATTATTTCGTCCAGCTTCTCGTCGTTATGGTAATCCACATAATCGCTTTTAAGCTGCAGGATCATTATCAAGCCCCCTTTTAGGGGAATATCCAGCTTTCGGGATATAAGATAATCGCTTTGGTACAATTCATAGGAAACAATGTTTTTATACTCTTTGGGAAATATCTCTTTTATATTTGCAAACCCCTTTTTCTGTAAAATACTGTTCCCCTTTTCATCGCAGATAAATATATCGTAAAGGGGTGTGTTCAAAAATTCAGAGAAAAAATCATCCATGGAAAGATCAACGACCAGCATCCCCCGAAAAGTTCCTTTTTCATACACGGGGCTGAAAGCTTTAAAGGTATCGCCGCCGCTTTTTTCCCCTTGGTTTCCGGTAATGATCCGTGAAAATCCCGTTTCCCCTTTTTTCAGTTTTCGGGCATCGGCAAAATATCGGCTCTTTCCGATATAGGAGAGGGATTCTTTTGGCAGTTCCTTGTTTCTTTGAACCTTTATCTTTTCGTAGCCGTTCCTGTCTACATAACGGATCTTCAGATACCCTTTGTCCAAGGAAAGCACACCGTCAAAAAAATCAAGCAGCGGTTTTTTGTTCTTAAAAGTGGGGCTTTTTACAAACTCTTTGAACTGCCTTGAATCAAGCAGGTATCTCAGGATATTTTCCGAGTCCAAAAGAAATTTGCCCAAAACATGTTCCCTCTCTTTTGTCTTGGCTATCCCGTTATGAAGCGCGATCTTCTTGGATTCGCTTGAAAAAAAAGTGATATCCACCAGTATATATATTGAGATGGAAAACAGCGACAATAGAACAAAGGCAAAATATATCTTTGTTTTGACCGATAATTGTTGTAGAAATTTCAGATTCATGAATATGCGGGTACTTTACAATAAGCCCTTGCCCCTTTGATTTTATAACAGAATATTATTTTTAGATTTTCATAAGTATAATAAAAGATCCATATAAATCAGATAAAAATACTATTTTTAAAAAGGGTAGTCAGAAGTAAAAGCAGCCGCTTTTTAAAAGTGCCTGTTCTACTTCAAAGACAAAGTATGGTTGTTTATTTCAACATTTTATATATTTTGGGAGATACGGCAAGATCGATCGCCTTGAAGCCGTCAAGGTTCTCAAGACCCTTATCTGCCCCGAACTCTACAAGCAGCTTGACCATATCCTCTTTTCCGGCACTTGCGCTGTACATTAACGCAGTAACCCCGTTGTCGTTCATACTGTCAAGTTTTATTCCCGCTTTTACCAGAAGCTCCACGCACTCGTAATTCTGCCCGAAACAGGCATTCCACAATGCTGTATTTCCGTCTACGTTCCTGGTCTCAAGATCCGGCTTTAAAGTTAAGATATCTTTTACTATCAAAGGTTTTGCCTCCCTTGAAGCTTTCATCAAAGCGCTGTTTCCGTGTTTCCCCACTTTGTTTATATCATTTTGATCATAATCGTTCTCTTCCAGCCATTTAATTGTTTCTTGTGTTAACATATCTATACCCCCATCCAGTTTTCATGTGTGTGTCCTTTTTTCTTGAACTTGATCGCTTCATCCAGCGATGAATCAAAAGCCCCCAGGTCAAATTCCGATTCCAGGTCACCCAAGACCTCTTTATATACGATCTCTCCGTCTTTATTGATTATAAAAACCGATTTTGCACATAATTGTTCATTTACGTTCACTCCCATCTTCAGGCTCAGATCTTTAAACTCGATCGAAGATGTAGAAGGATCTACATTTTTGTCCAGTTTTTGGGAGCTTATAATATAAATTACAGCTTTCTCTTTGTGCCCGGCTATTATTTTTTCCATCTCACCGCTTAAGCTGCCGCTATAGGGAAGGGTTATGAAAACCTGAACCTTGTCAGCCATCATGCCTACTACTTTTGTTACACCGTCAAGCATCTTGAGTCTTATGGCAGGGGCTTCGCTGCCTACGTTCCTCTCTTTTTTCTGTAACGTTATTTTTTCACCGTTTAATTCAATTTCCAAAACAATTCCTTTCAAATTTTATAATAAAGATTATGCAAAATATATACCAGTGGAATAGTATTTGTATATATATCTAGCATAAAATGAGTGCATTGTTAAAACAAAACCAAAATCCGCAGTTATATTACACACTAAAACAAAACTTCAACAATGTACTCATTTTAAAAGTTAAAAGTTAAATAAGTAATCAAGAGAAACTCTTAAAAGCAATAAGTCAGTTTATTGTTTTTTAAAGTTTCTAAATAAAAAGGAGAAAAGATGGCAGTATTAATAACTGATGAATGTATAAATTGCGAGGCATGTGCAGGTGAGTGTCCTGTTGCGGCAATTTTGGAAGATAGTAACGAGAAAAACCCTTACGATGACAGATTTTATGTTAAACCGGAAGCATGTGTTGAGTGTGTAGGGCATGCAGACGAGCCAAGATGTGTTGAAGCCTGTCCGACAGAAGGTGCTATAGTTTGGGATATGCCTTACACGGCTGAATTCAACGAGCACTACAAAGAGGGTTATGAAAAAGGGATCTACAACATTAGAGTTCACAAGAAAAAAGGCGTTATGCTGCCTGAGATCAAAACACAGCCGTATATTGAAGATATCTCTATGAGCGACAGGGAATCAAACGCAAATATCGGACAATGGTAAAAGAAGATGTCAGTTGTAATAACCGATGCATGTATAAACTGTGATGCGTGCGTGGACGAATGTCCGGCTATGGCGATAGTAAGTGCGGATGATTCACCCCTGGCAGATGCGGAATTCACATATGTTAAACCGGAAAAATGTATAGAGTGCGTAGACTGTACGGTTCCGAAATGTGTAGACGTATGCCCGACTGAAGGTGCAATAATCTGGGATATGCCTTACACTGCCGAATTTGACGAATATTATCTTCTTGGCCAGGAAGAAGGCAGATACAATATAAGGGTACACAAGAAAAAAGGTATCCTAAGCCCTGCAAACCAGCCGAGACCTTTCAGGGAATCTGTTTCAATAGAAACAAGAGAAGCAAAAGAACCTATCGAGATATAAAAGAGTATCCTCTTTTATATCCCCTCTCCAAACAGTTTTGTATAAAACTGTACCAACTGTAATCATATTGTAATTTTATCATTGTAAATATAAGGCAGATAACTGTTTTTACACCTGTTTAATATAAGTTTTTCAAATAGCGTGTTAGAATGATATGCAATGAAACAATAAAAGGCGGTATGATGAGCTCAACACAGAACAAATCATTGACCATGTCCATATTGGTCACCCCCAATATGGCAAATTTCAACGGCAATGCCCACGGAGGGCAGATACTAAAGCTTCTGGACGAGGTTGCATATGCCTGCGCTTCTAGATATTGCGGGGAATATGTGGTTACCCTTTCCGTAGACAAGGTATTTTTTAAACAGCCTATCCCAGTAGGCTCACTAGTCACTTTTCTGGCAAACGTTAACTATACGGGAAACACCTCCATGGAAGTGGGGATAAAGGTTATAACCGAAGATATAAGAAAACAGACCGTCACCCATACAAATACCTGCTATTTTACCATGGTTGCAGTTGATGAAGAGGGCAAACCCGTAAAGGTGCCGAAACTGGAACTTCAAAGTGATGACGATAAAAGAAGATACCACAACGGCAAAAGAAGAAAAGAGATGATGCTTGAGGAGTCGGTCCATTTTTTGAAGAAAAACCGGCCTATTAAGGAGCAGGGGGATAGTTGTATATAACTTATACAGGCATAACTGTATATTTTGTTTATATAATGCTATACTTTTGCTATGAAAACTTTAATATTCACAGACCTTGACGGTACACTCTTAAACCACAGCGATTATTCCTATGGGGGAGCGAAAGAGGCTTTAAAGAAAATTTCAGACGAAAAGATACCCCTTGTTTTCACTACGAGCAAGACAAGAATCGAAGTTGAGACCCTGCACGAAAAACTGAACCTGACCGAGCCTTTTATAATAGAGAACGGCGCGGCTGTGTTTATTCCCCACAACTACCAGAACCTGAAACTTGAGAACCTGAACGATTTCGGGGAATATAAGATCATAACACTTGGGAAACCCTACAAACAGATCCTTCAGTTCTATGACAAATATAAAGAGGAGTTCTCAATATTGGGATTCAGTGATATGAGTGTCGAAGATATCGTAAAATATACCGATCTTCCTTTTGAAAACGCAAAGCTCTCAAAACAGAGGGACTTTACGGAACCTTTCATATTAAAAGATCTTTCCAAACTTGAAAAGCTTAAGAACCTGGCTTCCACATACAACATAAAAATAACAAAAGGGGGAAGGTTCTTCCATCTTATAGGCGAGAAGCAGGATAAAGGGATAGCGGTAAAAAAAACTATCGAACTCTTTGAAAAGCTTTATAATGATAGAATAAGATCAATAGCCCTGGGAGACGGGCAGAACGATATCCCGATGCTTGAAAACGTGGATGTACCTATTGTTATAAAGAACCATGCAGGTGAATATACGCAGACAGATATAAAAAATGTACAATATTCAACACACCAGGGAAGCCTTGGATTTAATGAAATGGTGCTAAAAAATGTATAATCATGAGAAGATCAAAAAGATATATTACAAAGCCTTGAACAGCGTAAAGGCAGACAATATTGTAAAAAACAATATCTCTATGGACAAAAACAGCATAACGGTAGCGGGAAACGATATCCCCTTGGACTCTTTTAAGGATCTTTATATTTTCAGTGTGGGAAAAGCAGGCTTTGATATGGCTAAAGAAGCCGAAAAGATATTAAAAGAGAAGATAAAAGGGGGCGTTGCCGTATCCCTGAAAAAATCAAAACTGAAATATATCAAACATATCACCTCAAGCCACCCCATAGTTTCCGAAAAAAGCCTGAATGCCGCCAGGGTTCTTGAAGAGGAGATAAAAAAAGTACAGCAAAACGATCTTTTCATTTTCTTCCTAAGCGGCGGTGCCTCGGCTATGATCGAAAAACCGGTTCAGGGATTGAGCTTTAAAGAGTTCCAGACGATCACATCCGCAGTATTGAACAGCGGGGTAGATATAAAAGCTTTAAATAAGGTAAGAAAACTCCTCTCCGATATAAAAGGGGAAAAACTTGCAGAAAGGTTTGCCCCGCAAAAAGGATATGTGCTTGTACTAAGCGACGTGGTGGGAGACGATCTTAATACTATAGGCTCGGCCCCTATGAATAACAAAAGATACCCCCACTATATCATAGGGAACAACAAAATTGCACTGAATGAAGCAAAAAACTATATCCAGAGCGATGTCCAAAAAACCAAGATACTCACCACCACTTTGGATATGTCATCAAAAAAAGCGGCAAAGTTCATAAAAGACACTATCAAAAGATACAACCAAAAATACGATTCATATTGTATCCTCCTAGGGGGAGAGACAACCACCAAGGTCAAAAGAGGGGGAACAGGCGGCAGGAACCAGGAGCTAGCCCTCAGGCTTGTGGTTGAAAAGTGCTTAAAAAAAGATATAACGATTTTATGCGCGGGCAGCGACGGCATAGACGGGAACTCCCCCGCAACGGGGGCATTTATAGATATAGATATCTATAAACTGATCAAACAGAACAATATCGACCCCTTAAAATACCTCAAAAACAGCGACAGCTACACTTTTTTCAAAAAGCTGGGGTACGATTTTACCACAGGGGTCACGGGAACAAACGTAATGGACTTTATAATCATATTAAAAACTAGAAAGAGAGGATAAATTAATTATGGCAGATTTTTTTCAAAACGGTACGATAACGACACTTCAAAATGTAGCGGACAGAGAACCAAGGGACATGGAGAAGGAATTAGAAGAGTTTTCCCAAAGACACAATATGGTATTGCTTCTTCCTGCGCTGTACAGCGAATTCGAAACTCCCGCTATGAAAAAAATTCTCCAGGAATTAAAGGGTATCAAATACCTCTATAAAATAATACTGGGGCTTGACAGGGCCACTAAAGAGCAGTTTGAGGATGTAAAAAAGATAATGTCGACCCTTGGTGTGAACGTGGATATCCTGTGGAACGACGGCCCGAAAATGAAAAAACTTTATAAAAAGCTTGAAGATGAGGGATTTAAAAGCATAAACATCAAAGGTAAAGGTAGAAACGTTTGGACAATGATAGGTTACGCGCTTTCAGATCCCAATGCCTACGCTTTTGCATTGCATGATTGTGATATCGTAAATTACAACAGGGATATCCCGGCTAAACTTTTCTATCCTATCGTACATCCGGCACTTGACTTCGAGTTTAACAAAGGTTACTATTCAAGGGTTACGAACAAGCTGCACGGAAGGGTTACGAGGCTTTTCTATTCCCCTTTGCTAAAAGCCTTGAAGCTTACTTACGAAAACAGCAACTATCTTGACTATATGGACAGTTTCAGATACGCCTTATCGGGAGAATTCGCCTTTATAAGAACCCTTGCAAGGGGTATCAGGATCTCCCCGACATGGGGACTTGAGGTTTCAACCTTAAGCGAGGTGTTCGACAAAACCTCCGTAAGAAGGATCTGCCAGACAGAGATAATGGAAAGCTATGAGCATAAACACCAGGACCTTAAAAACAGCGAACCCCAAAAAGAGCTGGAGGGCGGTGTTGCAAAAATGTCCATAGACATAGCCCTCACGATTTTTATGATCATGTCCCAAAGGGGTGTGACCTTCACCCATGAATCACTTATGACACTTAGAACGGCATATTTCCAGGAAAGCAGGAAAGCAATTGCCAGATACGATGCACTTGCAAAGTTCAACAACCTGGACTTTGACAGGAAAAAAGAGATCGAGGCGGTTGAGACCTTTGACAAAGCCCTTAACAAAGCCTGCGAAGAGTTTTTAAAAGATCCCCTTGGAGTTCCCTCACTTTCAGCATGGATAAGCGTAAGATCGGTGCTTCCGGAGATCTCGGAGGAGTTCATAGATACGGTAAAAAAGGATAACCAATGAGCACGACTCATGAATTTTACAGCAACCATACAACAGAAGACCGGCTGAAAATGATAAAAGAGTCCTTGGAGTTCATTTACGACAAAGATGATGCTTCCAAGGCCTATGCAAAAATAATATCCCTTATAAACAAATACAAAAAAAAGATAGAGAGCAAACCTTATATCCTGACCCAGAAAGACGTTATCCTGATCACATACGGGAACCAGATATTCCACGAGGGGGAAACGGCTCTTGCGACCTTGAAAAGGTTTCTGGACGAATATGTTGAAGATTATATAAATACCGTGCATATCCTCCCTTTTTATCCCTGGTCAAGCGATGACGGATTTTCAATAGTGAACTACAAAGGGGTTTGTCCCCAAATGGGTTCCTGGAAAGATATAAAAGCCTTAAGCAAAGACCACAGGCTTATGTTTGACGGGGTTATAAACCACGTAAGCCACCTAAGCGAATGGTTTAACAGATATTTGTCAAACAATCCTGAATACCTGGAATTCTTCATAGAGATGGATCCATCCACCGACCTAAGCGCAGTGGTACGTCCAAGAACCACCCCTTTGCTTTCCGAGTTTTCAGACGACGAAGGGAAAAAAAGAAATATCTGGACGACATTCAGCCGCGACCAGGTGGATCTGAATTATGCCAATTACAGGGTTCTGGTAAAAGTACTCGACGTACTTCTTTATTACGTAGAGAACGGAGCAAGCCTTTTAAGGCTAGATGCCATCGCTTTTATCTGGAAAGAGATAGGGACATCCTGCGTACACCTTCCCCAGACGCATGAGCTTATCCAGCTTATGAGGGAAGTGATACATGAAGTATCTCCCGAGGTTCTAATTATAACCGAAACGAACGTGCCCCATGACGAGAATATCTCATATTTCGGGGAGGGGGACGACGAAGCGCAGATGGTTTACAACTTTGCGCTGCCACCGCTTTTGGCATTCTCAATACTAAAAGGTGACACCACAAAGCTAACCTCCTGGGCAAAAACACTGAAACTGCCCAGCGACAAAGTTTGTTTTTTCAACTTTACTGCCAGCCACGACGGAGTAGGGGTAAGGGCGGTTAACGACATATTAACAGAAAAAGAGCTTGATTTCCTGGTACAGTCCTGCATCGATCACGGCGGCCTGGTATCATACAGGGCATTGGGGCACAGCGACGAAAAACACCCTTATGAACTGAACTGCAGCTATATAGATATACTTTCCCATCCCGACGATGAAGATATGCTCAAAATAAAAAGGATGATACTCTCCCAGGCCGTTACTTTAACGATGCCGGGGGTTCCCGGGGTATATTTCCATTCACTCGTAGGTTCTACAAGCTATTATGAAGCGGTAAGGCAGACCAGGAGAAACAGGGCCATAAACAGGGAGAAACTCAACTTCGATAATATAAAAGAGGATCTGGAAGAGGAGAACAGCCTGAGAACCAATATATTTAAAAGATACAAACAGCTTTTATCGATCAGGACCAATGAACAGGCTTTTGATCCATATTCCCCTTTTGAGTTTATAAAGGTCAGTAAAGAAACCTTTGCCATAAAACATTACCCAAAAGACGACAGTGAATATATAATCGCCATCTACAACTTTACCGATAAAACCATAGATGTGGATATAAGCAAATTTACCGACGATGATCTCCTTGAGATCATCACCCATAAACTGTTTGAGAGCAGACAGTTTAAAATGGCGCCTTATGATATATTCTGGCTGAAACAGTTACAAAAAAGTTCAAATTAAATTAAAGGAGAAAATTATGATAAAAAAATGTTTATTCCCGGCGGCAGGGTACGGGACAAGGTTCCTCCCGGCAACAAAGGCCATGCCAAAAGAGATGCTTCCTATTTTAACGAAACCCCTTATCCAGTACGGGGTTGAAGAGGCTATGGATGCAGGGTGTGATGTTATGGCTATCATCACGGGACGTGGCAAAAGGGCAATAACAGATCACTTTGATATCTCATACGAGCTGGAGCACCAGATCAAAGGAAGCTCAAAAGAAAAACTTCTGGACAATATCAGGGATATTATCGACAAATGTACTTTCACGTACACAAGACAAAACGAGATGAAAGGTTTGGGGGATGCTATTTACAAAGGTAACGTGCTGGTCGGATTCCAAAATCCTTTTGCAGTTATCCTGGCAGACGACCTTTGCGTAAACCCCGACGGGGACGGTATCTTAAAGCAGATGGTGGATGTTTACAACAAATACAAATGCTGCGTAGTTGCAACCATGGAAGTACCCAACGAAGAGGTGCATAAATACGGTGTCATAGAGGGTAGAGAGATAGAAGAGGGAATATTCATGGTATCAAATATGGTAGAGAAACCGGATAATGACAAAGCCCCTTCAAACCAGGCTGTTATAGGAAGGTATATCCTGACACCCGATATATTTGAAGTGATAAAAAATACAAAACCGGGTAAGAACGGAGAGCTTCAAATCACCGATGCACTTTGCGAACAGGCAAAAAAAGGGATGGTCATAGCTTACAGGTTCAAAGGAAAAAGATTTGACTGCGGTAGCGTAGAGGGATTTGTCGAGGCTACAAACTATTTTTATAACAAGATGTCCGAAGAATAAAAGGATCCGGTATGCTCTATTTTGAACAAAACTTTGAAGTAACGAAAAATGAAAGGATCCAAAACAAGTTTGATAAGATATATGCACAACTTGAAGAGGAAAAGAACAGCAACCAAATAGGTTATTACAAACTTGCAAAAAAGGCGAAAAAAACTTTCAAGGAACTCGAAGAGTTCAAAGCAACAAACCCCAGAATGCAAAGCAAAAAAGTAACCGACGTGGTTGTAATAGGTATAGGGGGCTCCAGTCTGGGGACAAAAGCCGTTTACGAGCTTTTGAAACTGAAGCAGAAATCAAGCGTCAAACTCCATTTTCTTGAAAACGTGGACCCTTTGGAGATAGAGAACAAAACAAAAAGACTGAAAAAAGAGAACTCCATCTTTATCGTTATCTCCAAATCCGGGACAACTATAGAAACCATATCCATTTTCAAATATATAATGAAAAAATTCAATATAGAACTGCCCCAGCAAAACTGCAGGATCATAGCCATAACCGACAAAGGCTCCTCACTGTCAAAACTTGCGGAGAAACACAATATCAAGCAGTTCAACATACCTGCAAACGTAGGGGGGAGATTCTCGGTCTTAAGCGCCGTTGGGATAGTGCCTTTATCCCTGGCGGGACTTGATGTAAAAGATTTGTTAAAAGGTTCCCAGGATTTTATAGACTCTTTCTTTGAAAGAAAAGAGGAGCATCTTATGAAAAAAGCATACTTTTACTATAAAAATTCCCAGAAATACTCTATAAACGCCCTCTTTAGCTACTCAACCTACCTTTCATATCTTAACGACTGGTATGTACAGCTTTGGGGAGAAAGCCTGGGCAAAATAGACGACCAGAACGACAAGGTCGGCCTGACTCCCGTGGGACTTGTCGGTTCCATAGACCAGCACTCCTTTTTACAGCTGATCATCCAGGGGCCTGAAAATAAAACAGTGAGTTTTATACAGGTGAAAGATTTTGAGAACGCTATACAAATACCAAAGAAAAGCTATGAATTTCTGGAAAAAACAGACTTTATAAACGGACACAGCTTCAGCGAACTTATAAATGAAGAAGCCAATGCCACAAAACAAAGCCTTATAGATGAGAATATCCCCGTAGATTCTATCATCCTTAATAAACTTGCAGAAGAGAATATAGGGGCCTTGATAGCTTATTATGAACTTCTAACCTCCGCTACGGGAAAATTCTTCCATATAAACACCTACGACCAGCCGGGCGTTGAATTCGGAAAGAAAAAACTTGTAGAAAAATTCAAAGAATAAAAGTAGTTTTACTACTTTTATCTTCCCCAAAAACAGCAAAATTAAATAATAAAAACTCTTATATTTATACAAAAGCATATCTATTTTCTTAAAAATATGTTAAAATATATTTCCAAAAAATATCCATACACAAATAAGGACTTAAGCAAAATGCGATGATTATTAAGTTTTTTCAAAATTAAACTTGATGATTTAACTACAGATATTTGATCAGAAAAGGGGATCTCATGAGTAGTAAAAAATCACAAATCCTGAATCTTTGGGAAAATAGTTACAAACACAATGTTGAGAACAAGTTCATAACTTATTTTGAAGCTGTAAATATGATATCGAACGAAACCAGTTCAGATATGCAGACCACCGAAAAGATCTTAAAAAACTCTTTTATATTCAAAAAGATCGAAGACAGAAATCACCATAAAAGACACTATTAAGCATAAAAAACATTATTGATCCTATGCAAAAAGCGTATCGATAAAAGGAGATTATCTCTTTAACACCCTTTGTTAAGGGAGTTTAAAAGGCTCATTGTAATTCCTGTTTTTAAAATAAAAAATAAAGGAACACTTATTGAATATACCTTTGTAGATTAAAAATAAAGGATAAATTATGAGTTGTTCAACAGGTGGCTGTGGTACACACAGTGATATGGGCTTCGATCCGAACGATCCAGAAGCAATGGCGGTTCAAGAAAAGATCAATAACCATCCTTGTTATAGTGAAGGTGCCCACCAGCACTATGCGAGAATCCACGTTCCGGTAGCGCCGGCATGTAATATCCAATGTAACTACTGTAACAGAAAATACGACTGTTCAAACGAAAGCAGACCTGGTGTTACAAGCGGCAAGCTAAGCCCTGAAGAGGCTGTAAAAAAAGTATTATACGTAGGCGGCGAGATCCAGCAGCTTTCGGTTGTGGGTGTTGCGGGTCCAGGTGATGCCCTTGCAAATCCTAAAAAAACTTTCGATACGTTTAGAATGCTTCAGGAAAAAGCTCCGGATCTTAAACTTTGTCTTTCAACAAACGGTTTAAGACTGCCTGATTATATAGACGAAATAGTCAAATACAACGTTGACCACGTAACTGTTACTATAAACAGCGTTGACGAAACAGGTGAGATAGGAAGCAAGATCTACCCGTGGGTACACTGGAACCATAAAAAAGTATGGGGTAAAGAGGGTGCAAAGATCCTTCTTGAAAAACAGCTGGAAGGTATAAAAATGTTAACCGACAGAGGGATACTCGTAAAAGCCAACTCTGTTCTGATCCCGGGGATAAACGACAAAGAGCTTCCTAATGTTGCTAAAAAACTAAAAGAGATGAAAGTATTCCTGCATAATATCATGCCTTTACTTTCAAGCCCTGAATTCGGTACGAAATTCGGTCTTGACGGTGTTCCTAGTGCAACAGACCAGGAAACCATGGCTGCACAGGAAGCATGCGGCATGGATATGAACCTTATGAAACACTGTAGACAATGTAGAGCGGATGCCGTAGGTCTTATAGGTGAAGATAAAGGTGAAGAGTACTTAAAAGACCAGTTCGTTGCATTAAGCTTCGAAGAGCTTGAGAAAAAATACAATATCAAAGCAAGAAAAGAAAAACACGAGATCATCGAGAACTGGAGAGCTCATTTAGACGCTGCAAATGAAAGAATCAAGCTTGAAAAAGCTACGAAAGAGGAACTAAGCTCTACAGGTGAAACAAAACTTGTAGCGGTCACTACAGGCGGAGAGGGTATGATCAACATGCACTTCGGTTCTGCTCAGGAGTTCCTGGTATACGAAGCAGGGGACAAAGCTATAAAATTCGTTATGCATAGAAAGATCGAGAGCTCATACTGTTCAGGGCCTGAGAACTGTGACGGCGGCAACCCTATAGAGGAGATCAAGGTTACTCTTAAGGACTGTGATATCCTTCTAACAGAAAAGATAGGAGACTGCCCGATGCACGAGCTTGAATCTATCAACCTTATAGCAGATGAAAGCTACGCTTTACAGCCTATCGAAAAATCTGTTCACGAAGCTGTTAAAAAACACTTCTTTTCAACAAACGAGAAAGAACTGGGATAATTCCCTGTTCTTTGCTATTCAACAATATCAATGAAAACAAATCTAAAAATAATACTGCTAAAAGGGAACGGTCCCATATCCATAAACAGCGAACTTATGGAACTGTATACCATCACAACCTCTCACGGGCTTATAGGGCTTCCCCTTAAATCTTTAAGGGCAGACAAGGTATATATAGTAAAAGAGCTGGATAGCTTTTGGGAGATAGAGAAAAAGATCAAAGAAAAGCCGTGCTGTTTCGTTTACTCTTATGACACTTTGGAAGAGAGCGACCTTGAAAAGATCCATTGCGAAACAATGGAGTTTATCTAAAAACTATATCTTTTTATACTTTTTTGTCAATCTTGCAAAATCGTAAAAGTCGCTTAACATAAGGTATCTTATCTGTCTGTCTTCAAACTTCTTAAGCAGGGGTTCAAACCCTTCATGGAAGAGCCTGACGTCATTGATAAACTCTTTGGGGTACTCAAGCTTTTCCTCTTTGAGTTCACTGAAGCACTCCATAAACTTCAAAAAAAGCTTATCGACAACTTCGGTCTTTCGGGGTGTCTGATCCTGCAGGTAACCTGAAAGGGTCTCAAACTCCCTGTAGATCTGGTTTAGGCACTCACGCATGGATCACTGCTTAGGCAGGTAGATATCTTTATGGATTCACAGATATCGCTGTTTAGGTATTGGTTTATTTTTTCTATATCAAAACCGCAGATCTTATTTGCCCCTATCTCAAGAAGAGGCCTTTTAATTAAAATAGGCTCGTTTATCATCAATTCTACCAGCTCATCTTTCGAAAGGGCAGCTATATCTATTTCACCGTTTTTAACCTGCGGGGCAAACTTGTTTACCATATCCTCTTTTTCAAGACCGTTAAAGAACGGATTTAAACTTTCCTTGTCCCATTTTGTATCAAGGAGGCTTCTGGTCTGGAACGATATGCCGTGATTTGACAAAAGCTTTTTCTGCCTTTCATTCCCCGAACAACCTGTTTTTTCATAAAATATCACTCTGTATCTGTCTGTGCTGAATTGCATGTTAACTCCTAGTTCATATATGGTATATCAAGATTGGCATCCCGGTCGCTTGCCGTAAAATCGTAGGTATTATCCACGGATAAACGATCCAGGTATTTCTGTATTATCTTTTCCTGAAGTTTATGGTAACTGCTTGATTGAAGATTTAATTCGATCTGTGTTTTATAATAACCCAGGATTATAGGATGGATATTGTTCTGGTTTTTAAAAATATTCTCAAGAAAAGTTTTTATCTGTGAGATATCGTATTCATCCACCTTTTCAAGTTTTCTCAATAGATTTCTTACGAACTGTTTCTGGTGGTATTTTTCACTCATATACAAAAGTTTCGATGCCGCAAAGATATCGGCAGCCTTTTCCGAATAATTGTAAAGATACCTGAAATGATCACATACGATCTCTATATATTTGGGATAGTTCTCCAAAACAAACACCAGCTCTTTTAGATCGCCGTCCATCAAAACCTGGAACAGTGTCGCCGTTCTTTTTTGTATCTTTTCCCAGTGTCCCCCCTGGGTTTTAAAGTCGCCTAAAAATCTTTCATAATTCTCTAAATCGTATTCTTTTTCCATCCTTACAAATATGCAATAATCATACCTCTAAATAGGTACTGGTATAAAATATGCATTATCTTTTCACATAAATAGAAAAGGATTTATATGTTAGATAAAATATCATTCGGAACTTACAGAACCACATTCAACAACCCTGTTCATTTTCAGGCCCTCAACCACGCCCTTGACAACGGGGTAACACATATTGACACTTCATCAAACTATATGTACGGTGAAGCTGAAGTTTTGATAGGAGAGACTCTAAAGAACAGAAAAAGGGAAGATATCACCATCGTTTCAAAAGGTGGATATATACAAGGCCCAAATATGGCAAGGGTACAGGAAGGCTGGGAAGTTGAAGAGCTGGTTGAATACGACCCGAACTGTTTCCACTCCATCTCGCCCATGTTTTTGGAAGACCAGATCCAAACTTCCCTAAAAAGAATGCAGACCGATTATATAGACGTTTATCTTCTTCACAATCCCGAATATTATCTAATGACAAATTTGAAAAGCACCGCAACCGATGAAGATATTGAAAAACATCACAAGATCATGCAAAGTAGGATATACAAGGCCTTTGAGTTTCTGGAAGAACAGGTAAAAAAAGGAACCATAAAAGCTTACGGCATAAGCTCCAACTCTTTTGCAAAGAAAGAGAACGACTACCACTTTTTAGAGTACAAAAACCTGATAGATTATGCAAAAGAAATAGCGGGAGAAGATCACCACTTCAAAGTTGTACAGCTTCCTATCAATATGTTTGAAAAAGAGGGGGTCCCTTGCGCAAAGTGGGCTTACGAGAACACTCTTGAGGTTCATGCGAACAGGCCTTTAAATGCTTTTTATATGGGAGGGATGTTAAGGCTTGCAAGCTACAAGGCTTGTGACGATTTCGAGCAGATATTCACAGAAGTTAAAACAATAGAGAATGAAAAACTGCAAAAACTTATCGATGACCTTATGGAGAACCAAAGCAGGTTCGGTTTTGCGGGCGATGTGGATGATACCATTGATTACCAGGTGATCCCATATATAATACAGGTTATACAGCTTGATGAAAAACACTATCCCCTGGTAGACCAGTTCCTAAACTGCTACAAAGCGAACGTGAAACACTCCCTGGGAAAAATCACAGCAAAAAAACTGAATATCCAGGAGCCTTTGGATAAAGCGGCGTTGGAATACCTGCTGAAAAAACATTATATTACAAGAGTGCTGGTAGGAATGAGAACAAAAGAGTATGTTGATAAAGTTATCTCATACGCAAAGGAGATGTAGATGAAAAAGCCTTTTAACCCGAACGATTTTTTCGATACCGTAACGGTAAAAGACGTGGCAGAAAAATTTCCCGCTCTAAAAGAGCTGGATTTTACAGAAGTGAGTTTAAACGACAAACTGGTGGAACTGAACTATGAGCTCATATCTTCAGAATATGAGGATAAAAAACATAAAGATATAAAAGAGTATTACGACCTGATCGTTGACCCGGTGGTATAACTCTTAAACTATATAGATAAAAATTAAAAACCGAATAATCTTTTTCGGCTTTTTTTATCGTTTTTCGGTTTCAGTTTCGATTTCGTGATCCTGCATATGGAGCACTCGCAATCTTTTGGCAGACAGCTTAACATTTTATCCATATCTATCTTTTCCATTATAAATCCTTGAAAATTTTTTGCGGATTATAATGGAGGAAAATTACAATTTAGTAACAAATCAATTATTAAATATTATTAGAGGTCTTCCGAAAGGGATCTTGTTTTTTCTTTGGGACAATGCCCAAATCACTTCATACGCAGGTGGGATCCTTGGGAATATACCCTCTCCGTCGGTAAAATACAGCAGCATGCTGGACATGGGAAGGTTTGCGTCGATATATTCAAAAACAGGCCGGTAGTCCGTACCTCCTCCACCTTTTAGCGCAAAGTCCATCTTATCTCCCCCAATGAAGCTGTAGTGTGAATGCACCTTCGCATCGGCAATTAAAAGTTCAATAGACACGGAAGGGAAGTTTTGCATAATAGACTTGAACTCCCCTATAAATGCCCCAAGAACATCCTCTTTAATTGAACCGGAGGTATCAATGGCAACTATCAGGCTTAGGGTATCACTGGCAAGGCTCGGCAGGGCAACGCCCCTGTAGATATGCTTTTTATTGGGAGGCATAAAGGCATAATTGTTTCTCATATGGCGGTTTATGGCATTATAAAGCTCGAACTTCCAGTCGATATTGTTTGTCTTTATCTTTTTTGCAAACCTTTCCATCCCAAGGGGAGTGGAGCTTTTTTTATTCGCGACCTCACGTGCCAGGTTTGCGGCATAATCCCATTGATCGGCAAGCTTGCCGTCCATATCTTTTATCTTTTTGAATATGGAACTGTCACCTTTGTTATTTTTTATAAAACTGTCCAAAAGCTTCGCCTCGTCGAAACTGTCGTTCCCGCTTTGCTCTTTGATCTGTTTTTTTAATACCTCGTAGATCTCTTCGGCGTACATATTCCTGAAATCATTGTTAAAATTAGCCCCTTGGGGTATCTTGAACTTGTTCTTTTTAAGCATGCTGTTTATGGCATAATCGGTTGCCAGCTGCCACAGATAACCTTTCCTCTCAAGCTTCCTTTGGGAGTGGGATAATATATGGTGCATAACGCAGTTCGTAAGGATAAAAAACAGCTCATCCATACTTCTTTGCTCTATATAAAGGGGATTGTAGATAAACCTCTCCCCGTTGCTTGCAAAGGAATCTATCTTGGTGTTTTCCTCATGCTTCAACCTTGATGCAAGCATCCCGAAATAGGGGTGCTTTGAAGTAAGCTGGCTTTTTGCTTTTGTGAGTTTTAGATCAGCATTCATCAGTGTAAAAGATTATTGAACTTTCTGGCCCATAAAGGCCAGCTTTTGATATAATCAAGGGCAATATCCCTCTGCCTTAGGTCCTGCACTATCATCACGGCAAATTCCCCCGGAAGATTCAGGGTATACTGAAGAAGTTTGTCAAGCTCGTCGGCTCTTGTTTCCTCATTTATCCTCATGGAAAGTGCCGTACACAATATATGCAAGGCGGAGGTTTCATCGGGAACCTCCTGGGATTTTCCCTCTAGTATCGCATCTATATCGGGAAGACTTTTTGCAACGCTTCTAAACCCCAGGAACGAAGCGGCAAGTTCCTCACCTATAGCACCTTTTATCATATCAAGCAGCAAGTCGTCTTCAGGAGCTGAAGAAAGTATCTCATTTACATATTCCCAGGTCCTGGGCGTCGCGAACGCTTTTGAATCGCTTTGGGTATTAAAAGCAAAAAGCGCATCGGGTCTGTAGGATGTAAATGCTATGATAGTCGAATCTATCCCGGCACCTTTTGCCCAGGCCTGCCAGTCCTCAAGGCTCACTTCCATATCAAGGTGCACAAACCTGTTTGCCAAAGGGCTTGCCATCCTGAATACGACACCCCTGTCGCTTTCCCTGTTCCCGGCTGCAACTATAGCCCAGCCCTCAGGCAGGGTGTATTCACCTATCTTTCTATCTAGTATCAGCTGGTATGCGGAGGCCTGCACCATGGGAGCTGCGGTGTTAAGCTCGTCCAGAAACAGTATCCCCTCCTTGACGCTTCCATCTGGAAGGAATGAAGCGGGCGCCCACACGGCGCTGCTGTCGCTGCTGTCAAAAAAAGGGATCCCCCGTAAGTCTGTAGGGTCCAAAAGTGAAAGCCGCAGATCGATAAAACCTATATCTCTCTCACGTGCAATCTGGGAAACGATGGAAGATTTACCTATTCCCGGAGGTCCCCATAAAAAAATTGGTACTTTTCTGCCTGTTAAATGCTCGATGGATCTCTTGGCTTTGTTTGGATTCATTGATACTCCTTTATTTTAAGAAGTTAATGCAAGAACTATGCCCGTATTGTAAAAATATCCGCTTTGTGCTACTATTGCAAAAAAATAAGGGGATTTAATGGAAAAGGGTGAGACCTCATATAAATATTTCATAGGGATGACCGTTGCCATGCTTCTTTGGGGAATCGCCTGGACATCGGGGAAAGTAGCAGCGGAACACGCGAACGCACCCGTGGCCGCTTTTTGGAGATACGCCATATCTTTTATCACAATAATCCCCGTTATAATCTACTTGAAAACCTCTTTTAAAACAACCTACAAAGGATACCTCTATATGTTTTTAGGGGGACTTTTTACCGCATTGTTCAATTACCTTTTTTTCAAAGGCCTCTCCTACGGCAATGCGGGATACGGGGGTACGCTTGTAACGGCTCTGGCTCCCATATTCACATATTTTTTATCCATATGGATCTTTAAGATCGAGATATCGGGGAAACAGCTTTTTGCACTGCTTATAGGAACAATAGGGGCCGTCATACTTCTTCGTATCCCTTTTGAGGGGCTTGCCTTTTTAGACCTGAACAGCATATACTTTTTACAGTGTGCCATAGTCTGGGCGATTGTAACGATATTTTCCCAAAAAGCTTCGAAAAGTACCGAAGCCATGTTCTACACCATGGTTGTGTTCGGCATTACCTGTTTTATCAATATGATATTCGCCCTGCCGTACCATCCTTTTGAGTTTGCCTCTTATGATGAGCTGTTTTGGGCGAATATTATTTTTATAGCCATACTTCCAGGGACATTCAGCACCACGCTTTTCTTTTTGTCCGCCGGGAAAATAGGGGCCCATAATGCGGCAATATTTATGTTTATAGTCCCTGTAGGGGCCATTGTATCAAGCTGGATAGTTTACGGGGAAAATATAGAGATATCAACACTTGCGGGATGTTTGCTGGCATTTGCCTCTGTTATACTTTTCAACAGGAAAAAAAGGGTAAGCGTGCGATCATGACCCCTTGTATAAGATTATTGAAAAAATATAAAACATCATATAAGATCCATAAATACGAACATGATCCTTCATCCTCTTCTTACGGAGAAGAAGCGGCACAAAAGCTGGACGCACAAGCGGGCCAGATATTTAAAACCCTTGTAATAGAGACCGAGAAAGGGGAGTTTGCTTCGGCAATTATTCCCGTAGAGAAAAAACTAAGCCTTAAAAATACGGCAAAAGCTTTAAATACAAAAAAAGTCTCCATGGCTCAGATAAATGATGTTGAAAAAACAACGGGATATATATTAGGAGGTGTAAGTCCTCTGGGTCAGAAAAAAAGGCTTAAAACAATTATAGATAACTCTGCCGAGAATTATGAAACGATCCTGGTAAGTGCAGGGAAGAGGGGACTTGATATTGAGATTTCCCCTTTTGATCTTCAAAAACTCTTAAACGGAGAGTTTAAAGCTATAACCGTATAATATACTACCAGCTGCAAACCCTGTTTCTCCCCATCTGTTTTGCGTCATAAAGGGCCTTGTCCGCTTTCTCGAAGATATCGGAGAACGACTCGTCCTCATTTTTCGCCTTGCTCACCCCAAATGATGCGGTGACTTTTTTTACGGTGCTGAACTCGAACTCTTCTATGGCTTTTCTCAGCTCCTCGGCAATCTCCTGGGTGACATTAAGGTTTTCGGTATAAACAATCACCACAAACTCCTCGCCTCCCCATCTAACAAGGATATCCTCATCCACTATCTTTTCTTTTACAAGTGATGAAAGCTCCACAAGTACGCTGTCGCCTACATTATGCCCGTAAGTGTCGTTTATGCTTTTGAACTTGTCTATATCTATGATTATCACTGTGATATTAAAATCATAGGGGTTTTTACCGTCTATTATCTCCATAAGCCCGCGTCTGTTCAGGATCCCGGTCAAGGGATCCACCTGGGAGCTTTCTTTCAAGGAGGTGTTAAGTATCTTTAACTTGATCTGCTCTTTTCTAAGTATATTCAAAAGATAATTGAAGAACTTGGCCACAAGTCCCACTTCAGTACCCCTTTCCTCGTATATCTTTTTATTGATATTTCCCGTTTTCATGATCTTTACTATACTTTCAATAGTATCTACCCACGGAAGCTTGGCATTATGCTCGCTTACGTTAAGCCCCAGCACCTCGTGCTTTTTCCTGACTCTTAGCAGGTTGAACCTGTAAAGGGCAAAAAACAGTATACCTCCCAGCACTATAGATAAAACTGCGGCAGAAACTATACCCAGAAGCTGCACCCCTATAAACTCGAATCTTTCAAGCTCATTTGGCAGGCTTCCAAAGAACCCCACGCATAAAGTTCCCCAGATACCGGCAAACCCGTGTATGGAAACGGCACTTAAAGGATCGTCCAGCTTGAACCTGTACAGTAAGATACGATCGGCCATATACATGATAATCGCAGCTGTAAAACCTGCAAATGCGGATTCATAAACGGTAAACTGGTCACACCCCGCAGTGATCCCCACAAGCCCCGCCAAAATACCGAAAGCAAAGATCTCAACACCTACTTTCTGCTTTCCAAACAAAGATATCACCCATCCGGCAACACCCCCGAAAGATGCCCCTATAAGTGTATTTAAAAGGATCAAGGAGGTAAGGTCGTTAAATTTAAGCAGGCTTCCCCCGTTAAAGCCGAACCAGGCAAAGATAAGTATAAACACCCCGAAGACTATAAAGTTATGATTACTGGGGGCAAAATAGTGAACTTTTCCTTTTGAGAACTTTCCTATTCTGGGACCCAGGATCACAGCACCAACCAGTCCTATCCAGGCCCCTACGGAGTGAACCACCGTGGATCCTGCAAAATCGGTAAAGCCCAGAGTTTTAAGCCACCCCTCGTCATGCCATGCCCAGTGTCCGAACAAAGGATAAATAAAAGAGGTAACGACAATGGCAACGAATATATACCCGTTGAACTTCATCCGTTCAGCCACTGCCCCTGAGATAATAGTAACGGCTGTTGCCGCAAACATCGCCTGGAAAAAGAAGAAACTGTTCTGTGAACCGTTCGAACCGTCTATTGCAAAACCGTCAGAACCTATCAAGCCGTAACTGTCCAGGCCGAACATAATACCGTATCCTATAAGCCAGAAAGATATGATCCCGAAGATAGTATCTATAAGATTCTTCATTGCTACGTTTATGGTGTTTTTTGAACGGACTGTTCCTGTTTCTATCATAGAAAAACCAAGCTGCATTAAAAATACTAAAAAGGCACAAGTTAATACCCAGATATGATCCATATTGTCTATTATGTTTTCCATAAAGATATTTTACACAGTTTTGCAGTTTTTTTTCTATAAATTATGTTTATAAAATAAGCAATAATAAAAAGCTAAAACCTTTTTATTATCGTTTCGATCGACTTTTTCTGCAATATATGAAGATCGCTGTTTTCAAGGTATTCATGGGTTTTTTCTTTATAGCGGTCGAATATTACCTGGTCTATATTCTCTTTTTTTTCAATAAGCCCGCTTAGGTAATCTTTCAGCTCCAAAGGCTCAAACTCTTCAAAATCTGCCAACTTAGCGTAAAAGGCTTCGTAAAAATCATCTCCCAAGGATATGCTTTGGTGATCTTTTATCCTTTTTAGAAACTTTGTAGCTTCACACTCGTTTGCAACTATATCGTTCCATTTTCTGCCGTTGATAAGCTGGTCAACCGCCACGTCCAAAAATACGGGCACCAGGTCAAGGACCTCGTTCAGCTCTTTAAAATCATTGTCTACAAGATCGCGGAAAAGCATCCTTGTCCTTTTTGCTATCTTCACACGTAAATTATCCTCTTTTATCACATCGGGATGTATAAGCCTGAATCTATCCAGGGCTTTGAGCCGTGAATGGTTAAAGGCCATTATGGAAACAAGAGGGTGGGGATCCGCTATCTGCTTTGGGTGGGAGCCTGAGGGACGGCAGAAAGCCCAGTAAAGCCTGGCTTCCATATCGGTATGTTCAATATATTTTTCATCCCCCAAAGATTCATAAACAGCCTCCCCAAGCTCTTTAAGCTCCTCCACCTCATCCTTATAGGTTAAATTGAATAACTCTTCCATAACTTTCAAACCTTTTTAGATTTTTCTTCTGGCTGATTATAAAAAGCGTTTTGGAAACCAGGGATTCGTTTATCTCGAACTCACCGTCGCTTAATACCATCAGCAGGTTCTCGGCTCTTATGTCTGTAGTCTTCAGGAACCTCAACACCTCGTTGAAGTTCGTTCCCCCGTCGCTTTTGGGTATGAACAGGTCATCCTCTTTTAACGGATTGAAACTGTCAAAAGAGATTATAAACTCTTTTTTCACGAACTTGTCAAAAGGAAGTATCGTGATCTTGTACTCGTAAAACCCTTCACATACGTCTTTCACCACGCCTAAGAACTTTTTGTATTCGTCAAGGCTTACGGAACTGCTGCTGTCAAGGGCTATATACACCTCTATAAGCTCATCCGCTTTTTTGGAGCCTGGAAGATATATGCCGCTGTGGATATATCTTTTGTTGGGTCTTTCAAAGGTAGTGTTCTTCTCAAAAAGGGATGCGGTAAGATACTCTTTTAGTATATCCTGCAGCGATATATTAGGGCGTATAAGGGTATCTATCTCTATTTGAAGCCCCGAGTAGGCATTTGAGGTTCTGTTTGCTATGGTCAGTGCCTGTATTATGATGCCGTCCAGCTTCTCCTGCTCCCCTTTGGATGTCTTCTCGTCGTTTACCTCTTCCAGGTCCATTTTGGAGCTGTCGTATATATATGCTTTCTTGTCACCTTTTGGATCAGGGGCTGTTTTTGATTCATTATCCTCTTCCTCTTCACTGTTGGAATCCTCGTTCTGCTCCTCCTCTTCTTTCTTATAGAGTATCTCGTATACCTCTTCAACGCACTTTTCTTTAAGATCAAGGTCCAATATCTCGTCATCGGGCCTTTGTCCCACATTCTCAAAGGTTTCCATTATATTGTTTATGACAAGGTCACAGGCCTGGTTCCATAAACCAGCCTCTCTCTCTTTCTGCCTGTAGGGGTGTTTTAGCACTATATGCAGCAAGGTATGGGCATAGAGGTATGTTATATTCTCGTCACTGTATTTTTCCAGCTTCTGCAGGTCTATGGTTATTTTACTTCCGTTGGTTTGAAAGGCACTATTAACATTTTGCTCAAAGGTAGTGGGTATGGACAAGGCCAATACGGAAAGGAAAGGGTGGTTAAATAAAAAATTAACCCGAAGTTTTGAAAAAAGCTCGTCATATGGTGTATCGTTCATATTAAGAATTATGCAAAAAACATACCTTTTGGGTATTACGGTAATACAAATAAAATATTATATAGAAAAACAAAGCGATGCTATAAGAATGCTATAAACGGGAAGTAAAATGGATTTTTATATTTATTTAAAAGGATTTAACTTGAGAGATATTAAGTTTCCGTTTTTAGAACACACCGGAGCACAGCTTAAAAGCTTCGAAAAAGGGAAAGCCGAGGTTGAGCTCCATACAAAAGAGTACCATCTTCAGCACCTGGGATTTATACACGGGGGAGTTATCTCCACCCTTATGGACAATACGGGATGGTATGCCGCCATGTCAAACCTTGAGGATAACCAGACGGCAGTTACCATGGAGATCAAGATAAACTATCTTAAACCCGCTTCGGGAAACTATCTTCTTGCAAAAGCGGAAGTAAAAAGACAGGGGAAGAAAACCTCTTTCGTTACTATAGAACTTATGTGCGAGGACAAGCTTGTAGCTTATGCCACTGGAACCTACGCCGTACTAGACGACAAGCAGTGAATATATTTTAAATAATATATTCACCGTACTTTTCAAGCCAGGCCTCAAATTCGTCAAGCTCACCTATGCTTTCATCTTTTACTATAAGGTCTTTTATAAGCATTACGGAAAACTCTACGGGAAGATTCTTGGAATATTCAAATAGATTCACGGCCTGGGCTGTATCGCTGTACTTTTCTATCAATGCTGCAGTTAAAGCGTATAGACTGCTTGGTTCTTCAGGCACTTCCCGGGATCTTCCTTCAAGTATCCCATCCACGTCGGGAAGCTGCTTGTATACTTTTACAAAAGAGGTGAACTCTATCCCCGCACCGTAACCTACAGTACCGTAAACTATAGGGGATATCCTGTTCATATCACTGTTTGAAGACAATATATTTGATAACATGCTCCAGGCTCTGGGCGTACAAAAGGCAGGATTGGTTTCCGTAGATCCCGGAACCTCGCTGCTTAAAAGGTCCGGCCTGAACCCTAGGAAACCTATGATAAAAGGGTGTATCTTGTTCTTTATGGCCCATACCTTGAAGTCGTCGTATTTTGCTTCAAGCACTATATGCACCATCCTGTTTATAAGGGGGCTTGGCAGTTTAAAAACGATACCCTTGTCATCTATCTTGTTACCTGCACAAACTATTTTCCAGCCCTTGGGCATGGAATACTCGCCTATCTTTCTATCCAATACAAGCTGGTATATGGCAGCCTGTACGGACAGGGGTGCAGAGTTAAGCTCGTCCAGGAACAATATCCCTTTTGAGTCTTCATCGCTTGGGAGGAACACAGGAGGCATCCAAACAGTCTGTTCGTTTGTAATAGTGGGGATCCCCCGCAAATCAACCGCATCCAGCTGGGAAAGCCTCACGTCTATTATCTCCAGATCATTTTTCTTTGCTATATCGTTTACTATGTAGGATTTCCCGATCCCGGGGCTTCCGTGTATGAACACGGGAGTATCCGTTTGTAATAAAACTTCCAGTTGATTATAAAGTTCGGCCGTACCGATAGCAGGTGTTACCATATTTTTACTTCCTATATATTTTTTATATAACAGGCAATGCAAGATTCATACCTTATTGTATATTTTTCATATAGTTTTATAACTTTTTATAGTCACTATTTAGATATAATACACCCATGGAAAATATACTATTAGCAATATTCTTGGCTATATTCATAGCTACTGTTTTTAATATCGTATTTAAAAGATACGGTATCTCCCACATCATAGGTTATATATTATCTGGAACGATCATCAGTTATATATTCAATTTCAACGGTATGGATATACACTCCCTGGAACTCATAGGGGAATTCGGTATAGTCTTTTTGATGTTCACCATAGGTTTGGAACTGAACTTCGAAAAGATAAAAAAGATGAAAGAGGTGCTACTGGCAAACGGTTTGATGCAGGTGGTGCTAAGCTCCATAACCATCTTTATCCTTTCATACTATATCTTTAACCTGGATTTTAACACCTCCATCATAGTCTCTTTGGCCTTTTCACTTTCATCTACTGCAATCGTGCTTACATATTTGAAAGAATCAAAAGATATACACACCCCTTACGGGGAAAAGTCCCTTGGTATCCTGATATTCCAGGATCTGGCCGTTATACCTATACTTCTTCTTATAACGTTTTTAACAAACGAGACACTCTCTATTACGGAGGTCTTGTTCCAGACCACCGTATCTGCCCTTATAATAGTGCTGTTTATGTTCACACTGGGAAAAAAGATAGTAAGGGTGCTTCTTAGATACGCTGCAAAAAGCCAGCTTGAGGAGCTGTTCTTAGGCTCTGTTTTCTCAATAGTGATAGGGGCTTCTTTATTAGCCCATGATCTTGGCTTCACATACAGCCTTGGTGCGTTTATAGCAGGGATGATCATAGCCGATACGGGATTCAGCGTAAAAGTGGAATCCGATATCGCAACCTACAAAGACCTGCTTCTTGGGGCTTTCTTTTTCAGCGTGGGAACAAAGATAGACGCGGTATACTTTATAACCCACCTGCATATTATTTTTGCCATCTTTATGCTGGTTATGCTTTTCAAGGGTCTTGTTATATATTTCATCATAAGAAGAAAATCAGACAAGAACACCTCGGCAAAAACCGCCCTGGCCCTGGCAAGCGTAGGGGAGTTCTCTTTTGCGATATTTGCCCTGGCTCATTCAAACAATCTTATCTCGTCGAATATGGCAAGCTTTTTGATACTAATAACGGTGATATCTATGATATTAACCCCTTTTATCGTAAACCATATCTACAAACTCTCATCTTACGTGGCAAAAGAGTTTTACGAATCCGACGTTATTACCCCCATTAAGGCAAGAAATCACGTGGTAATAGCAGGATTCTCGATGCTTGGGCGTATAGTAGCCCAGGAACTAAGCAAACAGGATATCCCTTTTGTAATAATCACAAACAACCTAAAACACGTGCTACTTGGAAGGAAACTTGGATACGATGCTTACTTCGGGCACCTTGACAAAAGACCCGTACTTGAATCCCTGAAAGTGGACGAGTCATCAAGCGTTATCGTAACAGTACAGAACGTTCTAAGGAAAAGGCTTATATGCGAAGCGGTGCTGAACTTCAAGGAAGATGCGAACATCGTGGTAAAAATAGATTCAATAGATGAGAGAAAATCCCTAAAAGATCTTGATATAAAAAGCTTCGTGGATTCAAATATGGAAGTGGGGAAAATAATAGTGGACGAATCCAACAGATTCAGGGAAGCATAAAAGGGAAAGATAAACTCTTTCCTTTTTATTTTCTTATCATCTGAACTTTCCTTACAATCTTTATCTCTTCCTCTTCCAGATTTATATCAGACTGGTATACCAGCACCTCTACACCTTTTTTCGTCACCTCTTCAAAAGTTTCGCTGTATTTTTTGTCTATCTCGTCTGCCAGCCTGAAAGGAAGGCTGTCGGTTCTTTGCACTACGTACAGCATAACCGCCCTGTGACCCTGGGCAACCATATCGCATAGTTCGTTCAGATGTTTTGTACCCCTTGTGGTAACGGCATCGGGAAATGCAAGCATATCGTCTACTTTTAATGTAACGCTTTTAACCTCTACATAACATTTTTGTAAGTCGTTTTCAAGAAGGATGTCTATCCTGCTTTTTTCGCCGTATTTCTGCTCTGGTTTTAAAGATCCATAACCCTGCAGTTCTTTTATCGTGCCGTTTTTTACAGCTTCGATTGCAACCTTGTTGGCATGCCCCGTATTGGCACAGATAAGCTGTTCTTCTATTTTTGTAAGTTCCAGGGTATATTTGAGTTTTCTTTTTGGGTTGTCGTGAAAGCTTACCCAGACGTCGCAGTTGTCTGCTATGGTTGAAGTCATGGCCCCGCTGTTTGGGACATGGGCCGTTATCTCTTCGCCGTTATCAAGCACGATATCGGCCAGGAACCTTTTATATCTTTTTATCAGTTTTCCGTGTATCAGTTTATCAAATTTCATAACGGAATAATGCCTTTTAGAAACTTAAAAAACCATTGCCCTAAAAGGAATAGTTCTTGAATATTATAATATAGACAAAGGTTGAGAAAATGGCAATTATAAACGACACAACACTAAGAGACGGTGAACAAGCGCCGTACGTATCTTTCACTCTTGATGAGAAACTTCAAATTGCAAAGCTTTTATATGAAGCGGGGGCAGACGAGCTTGAAGTGGGGATCCCGGCTATGGGTTCCAAAGAGCAGGAGGAGCTCAAAGAGATATTAAATCTTGATTTACCCATGCAGATCATGAGCTGGAACAGAGCCACGAAAGAGGATCTTGAAGCTTCCCTGTCATGTGGAGTAAAAGCCGTGGACCTTTCTATCCCCGTATCAAACATACTAATAGATATAAAATACAAAGGGGATATAGAAAAACTTTTCAGGAACCTTGAAGAGGTTGTTTTAACGGCAAAAAGGGAAGGGCTTTTTGTGTGTATAGGGGGAGAAGACGCAAGCCGGGCGAACAATGAACTTCTTGCCCAGATAATGGAGTTCGGTAAAACCCTTGGAGCCGACAGATTCAGGTACTGTGATACCGTTGGAATACTCACACCAAATAAAACTTTTGAAAATATCTCATATTTAAGCTCTCTTGACCTGCTTGATATAGAGATGCATACCCACAATGATTTCGGTATGGCTACGGCAAACTCCATTGCAGGAATAGAAGCGGGGGCGAAATCTGCGAACACTACCGTTATAGGGCTTGGGGAGAGGGCAGGGAACGCCTCTTTTGAGCAGGTGTTAATGAGCCTGACCCACCAGTTTGAGGAAAAGAGAATTATAAATTCCAAAAAACTTACAAAACTGGTCACCACGGTCAGCCGGGCAGCCAATAAACCCATAGACAATAATACGCCAATAATAGGGAAACACATATTCTCCCACGAATCGGGTATCCACGTAAACGGAATGATAAAATCAAAAAATGCCTACGAAGCATTCGATCCTACGGAAGTGGGACTTAACAGATATTTCCCGATAGGAAAACACTCGGGAAGCGCAACCCTTCTTTATCACCTCAAAGCCATAGGGATAGAAGCTTCAAAAGAGAAGGTGCAATCTCTTCTACCAAAAGTAAGGGAAATTGTAACAAGCAGGAAAAAAGTTCTTGACCCGCAGGAACTAAAAGAGTTGTACCTATGTTCATAGGATGGTTAAGAAAAGCAAGCCTTAAAGAGGACTTGCAGAAACTCTCAGAATCGGTTCTAATCGACGAAAACCTGATACTCAACAGTATCGAGGAGGACCAAAGCCTTTGCTTCGGTGCCTATGAGAACAATGAACTGCAGGCCGTTATAACCGCATATACTTTTAAAAATTCTATACTTATAAACAACCTTTGTTACAAAAAAGATCTGGATCCGGATATCATAAAAAGGCTTTTGAAGATACTTTTAAACAATATGGACGAGAGTTCAAAAACCATACTCTTTATGGCAAATATTTTAGAAAGCGAGATATTCACGCAATTCGGCTTTAAAAAATACGCAAGATTCAAGCAGGCCGTACACTCCGGCGAAGCTGTTGCCTTTAACTTTTCCAATGCCACGGCAAAAAGCATATCAAACCCAAGCTATATGGGAACTATAAAAAAACTTGATTTTGACGCTTTTAAAGAGGACAGGTTCGAATATATAACGGAAACCTGTTCCAAGGTCTCTTCACTTATACTATCCACCACCTTTGGATATCAGCACTCTTACGCAATAAACAAGAACCATATAAAAATATCGCCGTGGGTCATGGTGGACGAGGCATTTACAGATGCAGAAAAACTTATAAGGGGAGTATTGTATCACCGCGGTTTAAAAACCGTTATCTCAATTATACCTGCTGATGTAAAAGAGATAACCGATCTTTACAAATCTTATAAGTTTGAACTCAAAAACGATCTTTACCTGGTTTATCTGAACAAAAAACCAAATATAAACCTGGAATCGGTCTACGGTTTTTAATTTTAACAAAAGGAGAAAAAATGGCACTAACAGAAGAGCAAAAAGAGATAAAAAAAGAGTATGCGGGGCATAAAAGAAAAGTAACGGAACTAGCAGGGGTAATGCATGATATAGTTGAAGATACTATCTGGACCGAATACACAAAACTGGGTGAACTCAGCAGCCAGATAGAAGAGGCTATGAAGCCGGTCCTAGAGCTTAAAGCCCAACATGACTTTTTAAAATAAAAAGGATAAAATATGGAAGACAAAACCAAAAAAATCATCTGCCAATGCGGAAACAAGAACGTTGCCCAGGCCGTCGAGATTTTTAAGAACACAGATCTTCCATATAAAAAAGCGAAAAAACTCGTGACAGAATGCAACAAGACCTGCTGCAGAAGGCCTTTGATGGCGTTATTCAACATGGTAGAATTCGGCGAGATAGACTATGACGAGATAGATTTTTTAATTGATCAAATGAACGAAAGATAGGGGATATAATGGATACAAAATTAAACGACTTTGCAAGATGGCTTAAAAACCATGAATTCAACTCTATCGTACCTGATGATCTTGAACAATTAAAAAGTATATCCATACTCGACCTTAGCAAAAAAAAGTTAAGAGAAATCCCCGAATCCATAGAGGTCCTGGAAAACCTGCAGATACTCAAAATATCCAGCAACAGGTTAAAAACACTGCCTGAGAATATAGGAAACCTGAAAAAGCTAAAAACCCTGCAATGCGAGAACAACCTGATAGAAACCCTCCCAAAGTCAATAGGACAGCTTGAGTCCCTTGTGGTACTGAACCTGAACGGCAACAGGATAAAAGAGCTTCCA
The DNA here is from genome assembly GCA_963677515.1 of Arcobacteraceae bacterium. Lineage (GTDB taxonomy): Bacteria > Campylobacterota > Campylobacteria > Campylobacterales > Arcobacteraceae > JAIOSF01. The sequence goes on from OY781963.1 coordinate 889,371, forward strand.
AAAGAGATCTATAAACTAACAAAACTTACAAGGCTGACCCTTGCCGCAAACTTTATAGAAGAACTGGACGAAGAGCTGAAGAACCTGAAAAAACTTCTCTATTTCTCTCTTGATACCAACTGCTTAAAAGAGCTGCCTGATATATTCTACGATATGCAGTCGCTGTACTACCTGGACCTTTCATACAACGACCTGGAAGAGCTTCCCGATTCTTTAAGCGATATAGAAGAACTGGAAACCCTTCTTTTGGAAGGGAACAATATAAGCAACCTTCCATCCCTGGAAGCCCACGATATGCTTATAAAACTGAACCTGAACGACAACAACCTTACAAAACTTGACTTTGATATTAGTGCACTGGAAGACCTGCAGATACTGACTTTGGATAATAACGAGCTTGAAAAACTCCCCGATGATATCTGTAAACTGAAAAAACTGAACCACCTAAGCATCTCTTCAAACCGTTTAAAAGAACTGCCCTCGTGCATTGTAGAGCTTGAAAACCTTATAGAGCTTGATATAGAGGATAATGAGATATCAGAACTTCCCGAAGGATTCGAAAAGCTTACCAAGCTGAAGAACCTTTTTATCGATAACAATAAAGAGTTGCAAAAACCAAATATCCCTACACTTGAATTCTGCGATATACCATAAGAATTCATTATAAACCCCAACTTTCAATTTTGTATTTTTATTTTAACCCAGTTACAAATTTTAATAGATATTAAAGTAATAAACAATTACAATTTGTAACAATATTATTATAATTTATAATAAATCCATTTAATATAAATAAGTTTTAAGGAGGGGATTATAATGAAAAACACAGTAACAATGATCAATAACAAGACCAATGAAAAATATGAATTCGATATACTCGAAGCCACAAGGGGACCCGACGTGGTTGATATCTCAACGTTTTATTCACAAACGGGAATGTTCACCTATGACCCGGGATACACCTCCACAGCAAGCTGCAAATCAAATATCACCTTTATAGACGGGGCAAAAGGGGAGTTAAGGTACAGGGGGCATGATATAAGCGAACTGGCTTCAAAACACTCTTTTATAGAAACAATATACCTGCTTTTGCAAGGGGAGCTTCCTACAAAAGAGCAGGCTTACGAATTTGACCTGGAGCTTAGGCACAGATCCTTTATCCATGAAAGGATGAAAGGGCTTTTCAACTCTTTCCCCCTTCATGCCCACCCGATGGCTACCATGAATTCCGCCGTTGCGGCATTAACGGTATTTTACGATGATCACGTGGAGATCAACAACGAAGAGGAGTATATGGAGATGGCGGCCAGGATAATCGCAAAGATCCCTACCATCGCCGCTTTTGCATACAGGCACTCTATGGGTATACCTTTTATCTATCCAGATATAAATAAAAGCTTCACCGAAAACTTTTTATATATGATGAGGGCATACCCGGGAGGGATAATGAAAATAGGTACCGACGGGGAGGAAACCTTAAGAGAAATAGAGATCGAAGCCCTGGACGCCATATTTACCCTTCATGCAGACCATGAACAGAACGCTTCAACCACGACGGTCAGGAACGTAGCCTCAACAGGAGCGCACCCCTATGTGGCCATAAGTTCGGGTATAGCCGCACTTTGGGGAAGATCCCACGGGGGAGCGAATGAATCTGTTATAGCACAGTTAGAGATGATAGGAAGCGTTGAGAGGGTAGACGAGTTCATAGAAAAAGCAAAAGACCCGAATGATCCTTTTAAACTTATGGGATTCGGGCACAGGGTTTACAAGAACTTTGACCCAAGGGCAAGGATACTAAAAGGGCTCCAGGACAAACTCAAAGATGAACTGAACCTTGACTCAAACCTTATGCTGATCGCACAGAGAATCGAGCAGATCGCTCTAAACGACGAATATTTCGTATCAAGGAAACTTTACCCCAACATCGACTTTTATTCAGGGGTCATATTAACAGCACTGAAGATCCCGAAAAATATGTTTACCCCAATATTTGTTATAGGTAGAACGGTAGGGTGGATCACCCAATGGATAGAGTTCAAGAAAAACCCCAAAGCAAAGATCGCAAGACCCAGGCAGCTGTATACGGGGAAATAAGAAAAAGCTAAAGTCTCCTTTAGCTTTTTTTAGTTGTTGTTGATTTTTTAGTAGTAGTTTTCTTTGCCGCAGTTTTTTTGGCAGTCGTCTTTTTTGCTGCCGTTTTCTTTGCAGGCGCTTTTTTACCTTTTGCCTGGTCATCGATGATCTTCTTTACTTCATCGATATTTAAAGCTTTTATATCCTGCTCGTCCAGCTCTTTTGGCAGTTTGAAGTTCTTTCGTCCTTGCTTGATATAAGGACCGTATCTTCCTACTAGGATCTGGATCTTCTCTTCAGGGAAATCTTTAAGAAGTGCTTTTGCCTTCTCTTCCCTTATCTGCTTGACTACTTCCAATGCCCTTGGAAGCTCAACTGTATAAGGGTCATCCTCTTTCAGGCTGAAATATTCAGACTTGATCTGGATATAAGGACCGAATCTTCCTATATTTACCTTGACATCCTCGCCGTTTTCATCCTGTCCGAGAACCTTCGGAAGCTGAAGCAGTACAAGCGCCTCTTCAAGGGTGATATTGTTTACGCTTAGATTATCGGGGATAGAAGCTATTTTAGGCTTCTCTTCATCATCTTTTGTCCCAAGCTGTACGTATGGACCGTATTGCCCGACCCTTGCCGTTACGGGCTTATTGGTCTTTGGATCATCTCCCAGTTCCCTGATATCGGAGAATTTGGCTCTAGGAGCGTTTTCCTCTTTATCCTCGATGTTCTTCACAAAAGGTGCGTAGAACTCTTTCATAACCTCTTCCCAGGCTATCTTACCGCTTGCAATATCATCAAACTCGTCTTCTATCTTTGCAGTGAACCCAAGGTCGACTATATGGGGGAAGTGCTCCACAAGGAAGTCGTTTACGACCGTACCTATTAAAGTAGGGGCAAGCTTTTTGTCTTCTGTTTTTATAACATATTCCCTTGCCTGTATGGTTGCAATAGTAGGTGCATAGGTTGAAGGTCTCCCTATCCCTTCTGTTTCAAGCTTTTTAACAAGACTGGCTTCCGTATATCTTGCAGGGGGTTTTGTGAAGTTTTGCTCACTTGTCAGCTTCTCGACATCAAGAACCGTACCTTTTTTTACGTCCGGAAGAAGCTTTTCAGTGTTATCAAGAACCGCTTCGGGATCATCGCTTCCTTCCGTGTATGCCCTCATAAATCCCGGGAAAACTATTTTCGTTCCTTTAGCCTGGAACTCGTATTCTTTATCTTTTCCGGCAGTGATCTTATATGTAGTATTTGCCACAACGGCCTGTGCCATCTGCGTTGCAATGGTTCTTTTCCAGATAAGGCTGTATAACTTATATTGGGCATTATCAAGATATTGCCTTACGTCGCTTGGTTTCAGGTGAAGATTAACGGGCCTGATCGCTTCGTGGGCTTCCTGAGCGCCTTTTGCCTTTGATTTGTAGTGTCTAGGCTTGGAAAGTGTATAATCCTTACCATACTCTTTTTCTATAACATCTTTTGCAGCGCTTGTAGCAAAATCAGAAAGGTTAACGCTGTCTGTTCTCATATATGTTATAAGACCACCTGTGTGTCCTGGAACATTTACTCCACCTTCATATAACTGCTGTGCAACGATCATCGTCTGCTTAACACCGAAGCCTGCTTTTCTGCTGGCTTCCTGCTGCAATGTAGACGTTGTAAAAGGAGGGGCAGGGTTTCTTTTGCTCTCTTTCTCTTCCACCTCATCAAGGATATATGAAGCTGCATTACAGCTTAGTTCTATCGCTTTGGCTTCGGCTTCATTGTTTACTTTGGCAGTTTTACCGTTGATCTTTGCAAGTTCTGCTTTGAATTCCGGATTTATGATATCCAGTTTCAGTTTCCAGTACTCTTCAGGGATAAATGCTTCTATTTCCCTTTCCCTGTCAACTATGATCCTAACGGCAACAGACTGAACCCTTCCGGCACTAAGACCGTATCGAACCTTTTTCCAAAGCAGGGGACTTAGCTTGTAACCGACGGCCCTGTCAAGAATCCTTCTTGCCTGCTGTGCGTCTACAAGATGCTGGTCAACATCCCTTGGATTCTCCAAAGCTTCAATAATAGCTTTTTTCGTGATCTCGTGGAAAACAATTCTTTTAATAGGGTTTTTCTCAATTTTAAGTGCAGGGATAAGATGCCAGGCGATAGCTTCTCCCTCCCTATCCTCATCGGCCGCGAGGTAGATAACTGTGTCTTTTTTTATCTGTTTTTTTAAGTCTTGTATTACTTTTGTCTTGTCTCTTGAAACTAAATATTGCGGTTTGAAGTTATCTTCCGGATCAAATCCAAGTTTTGATTTCGGTAAATCTCTGACATGCCCCATTGATGCCATAACTGTATAATCAGGCCCCAAAAACTTGGATATGGTCCTAGCTTTTGCAGGTGACTCTACGATAACTAAATTATTCATTATTCCGCCTCTTTTTTATTATTTCAAGATTTTTTGCCCCGAATACTAACATAATTAGATTTAATTTAAATTAATATAAAAACTTATCTGTTTTTTTCAAACTCTTCAACCATCTCTTCAAGTTCCAGAAATCTTTCAACCTTCTGTTCGTAAAGTTTATTGGTTTTATCAAGCTCCTCGCTTACAGCCACAAGACCCTTGTCGGCATAACATTCAGGATTCATTACACATTCGTTCAGTTCTTCTATTTTTGCCTCAAGCTCTTCTATCTCTTCGGGCAGGGCATCATACTCCCTTTGGTCTTTATAGGTAAGCTTGGTCTGCTTTTTCTCTTTCTTTACCTCTGCGGGCTTGGAAGCTTCGACTTGTACTTCACGTTCTAGTTCATCCAGCTCTTTTAACTCTTTTTCAATAGCCAGGTATTCGGTATAAGGCTGGTAGCTTTCCATAATATTGCCGCCGCCAGTGAACACGAAAAGCTTTTTAGCGATCTTGTCCACGAAATACCTGTCGTGGCTTACGAACAATAACGCACCCTGGAAATTTTGAAGATACTCTTCAAGAATATTAATAGTAGGGATATCCAGGTCATTCGTAGGCTCATCCATAATAAGAACGTCATATTTCTTTGTAAAAAGAAGAGCTAATGCTATCCTGTTTTTCTCACCACCGCTTAATACACCAACTTTCTTATCCAAGTATTCTTTAGGGAATAAAAAGTTTTTCAGGTAACCAAATACGTGCATATTTCTGCCGTCGCTTAGCTCGACCCTGTCTCCGCCGTTTGGACAGAAGGTATGCATGATTGTTTTATCATCATCAAGCATCTCCCTGTGCTGGTCAAAATACCCAACCTGAAAATCACCTTTTTTTATTTTTCCGCTATCTATATCCATACGTCCTAAAAGTATCTTAAGTATAGTTGATTTCCCGGCACCGTTTGGACCTACTATTGCTATGGTGTCTTTTTGAAGGATCCTAGTCGTAAAGTCTTTGATCAGCTGTTTGTCCCCAAGCTTTTTATAGATATTGTCAAGCTCGAAAAGCATTTTCTTTCTGTTTTGTACTTCACCCTGGTTAAATGCCTTCTGCTCCCTTTGAAGCTCCAGGCTCATCTTCTTTATTTTCCCCGGGTTGCTTTTTACCTGTTGTTTCAGTTCAAAGTATTCCGCTTTTCTTCTTTCATTCCTTTTTCTTCGTGCCGTTACCCCGTGCTGCATCCAGTGGGCTTCTGCTTTAAGCTGCCTTACAAGATTTTCATGGTCTTTTTGCATATTTTCAAGTATCTTCTGCTTTGCGTCAAGATATTTTGTATAGCCGCCGTCAAACTTTCTAAGCTCTCCGTTCTCTATCTCTACTATGCTAGAAGCTATATTGTCTATGAAATACCTGTCGTGCGAGATAAAAAGGAGGGTAAACTTCTCTTTTAAAAGCATCTGCTCCAAAAACTCCACCATATATACGTCAAGGTGGTTCGTAGGCTCGTCAAGAAGAAGTACATCGGGCTTTTTAAGTAAAAGTCCCGCAAGTCCGACCCTTCTTTGTTCACCCCCGCTTAAAAGTACTACATTCTTGTCTTCATACTCTTTTAGCTGAAACTCCTGCAATACCCTTTCAACCTTATTGTCAAGATCCCAGGCACTGTGGTGGTCAAGGTATGTGGAAAGCTCCGCGTGTCTGTTTATAAGCTCTTTATTCTCGTAATCCTCTGCAAGTTTTAAAGATATCTCTTCATACTCCCTTTGTGCTGCTTTTAGGTCAACCAGCTGCTCTTCTATGGCCTGCCGTACTGTAAGTCCCTCTTTGAACTTGGGCTGCTGGTCCAGCATCTCTATTTTTATAGATTTGTCTATTGCTATTTCACCGCTGTCAGGTTCAACAGCTCCTGTGATAACTTTCATCAGTGTGGATTTTCCCTGGCCATTTTGCCCGATGATCGCAACTCTTTGCCCTTCTAATAGGGTAAAGTCCACATCTTTTAGTATAACTTTTATATCATATTGTTTATTTATCTTTTGTAGATCGATTAGTGCCATAATATATTTATAGTCCTCAATGTTTTATGGGTGGAATGATACTATAAAAAGACTTTCTTGTTACTTTTTCTTTTACTTAATACTTTTTTTATAAAAAGTATTACAAAAAATCGGTTACGTTGAAAAAGTCCTTCGGATACCTTCCAATTTTATAGTTTTATACTTTGCCTGCGAAACTCGCTAAAAAGTGACATCTAGTCACTTTTATTAACGCTCAGACAATTCTCGGCAGGGTTACGCATAAAACTATAAAATTCTCAGCTTTTTCAAATGTAACCCTTTTGACTAGTCCGTGAATATTCATATAAAAGCTAGCGGAATTAGAAAGCTCCACCTCTACAAGAGCCGAAAATATAGCAATAATTTATGATGAAAAGTGAGCACCTGTTTGACTGAAATAAAAGATACAAAAGTATCTTTTATGAAGGAGTTGCGCAACGCAATAAATTATTGATATATTTGAGGGAACCCTTTAGGGCTCTGAAGCCGTGGAGGATTTTTGGTTACTTTATTAAAAAAGTAACAAGAAAAAAATATCTATAAACAACATCTAAGTTCACTTTAAATACCATAAACCGACAAAATACAATTAAGAGAAATTTATGCCAAAAGAAAAAAAATCAAAAAGAAGAGTGATATACACAGATGCGACAAAATCACCGGACAATAAATACAAAATAGGGCTATATGACCCGGAAATAAACCTGACCTATACACTGCAGATAAAAGATGTGGAAAATATAAACGAAGCGGAAAAATACGGTATCTTATATGCCATCCATTATATAAATGAAAAGCAGCTGCACAATGCGATGATCCTATCCGACAGTAAAAGTAGCGTTGAAAACAAAATATTGAATAAACTAGCAGCATTTATAAAATGCAAAATATCATGGGTGCCAAGAGAGATCAATCTTGTAGCAGACAAGATAGTCAAACTTGAACCCACACAAAAAGAAAAAGTGTGGCACAGGTTGAAACTGCTCCACGATGTAGCTTTTAATAAGATATAAATCCCCTATCTTGGGAACGAGCCGTTATTCAGGTCTATACAGCTTCCGTTGATATACTCCGGTGAATCGGTTGAGAGCCAGAGAATAGCTTTTGCTATCTCTTCTGCCGTAGCAAATCTGTGTGTTATCACATTTTGCAAGAAGGCATCACGTCTTGGCTTTGGTATCACATTTAGCATATCTGTCTCCACAGGACTTGGGGCAACAGCATTTATGATGATCTTCCCTTCAAATATCTTTGAAAAGCTCTTGGTGGCATTTATAAGGGCGGCCTTTGACATACCGTACCAGATATCGGGGTGTCCTATCTGTCCCGCAATAGAAGCGTTGTTCACTATTCTACCTTCACCTTTTGCCAGCATAAGCTTTGAGACTTCCTCGATAAGTTTTATAGGAGCTTCAAGGTTCAGCTTTAAAAGCGAGTCTTTTTTATCTTCGCCGTACTTGTCGTAAGGCAGGGCATACATAACCCCCGCATTGTTTATAAGTATATCTATATCCCCAAGGCTTGATATGAGTTCAGGTATCTTTTCTATATGTGTCAGGTCAAACTGGATTAACTTTATATTGTCATTGTCTTTATATTCAAACTCTTTAAAGTCTCTTGCTATTATTATGATATTGTAATCAAGCTCTAAAAACATTTTAGTTAGTTCCAGCCCTATACCTTTGTTGCCGCCTGTTATTAGTACAGTTTTTTTCAAGTTCTTTCCTTTTATACTGGTATATGATTTTCGATCCCAGAATATAGCACTAAACTCCTAAATAAAAAATTTGATATACTTCGTTAAAAAAGGAATACCTTGATAACAATATATATCCACGGTTTCGGGGGAAGCGGCCTTGGGCGCAAGGCCTCTGCTTTTAGAGAACGATATAAGCTTCTAAAGAAGGCTTTTATCGCACCCTCCTTGTCTCCCATACCGGATCTTGCAGTTTCGACTCTTGAAGAGCTTATAAACTCATATAAAGAAGAGGTAAACCTTATCGGCTCATCTTTGGGGGGATATTACGCTTTGTACCTGGCAGACAAGTACAACCTGAAAGCCGTGCTTTTAAACCCCGCCGTAAACCCGGTAGATACGGTAAGCAGTATATTAAAAGAAAATCCAAGATATTATGAACAGTACGGCTTCATCCTAAAGCAGGAGCATATCAATATGCTGGAAAAATATAAAACCAATATTAAAAAACCGGAAAATATATTGACACTGCTTCAAACGGGGGATGAACTTCTGGATTATAAAGAAGCAGAGAACCTATTAAAAGAAACCAATATCATAATAGAGCAGGGCGGTAGCCATTTTTTTGACGATCTAGAAAAGCAGTATAAAACAATAGAAGAGTTTTTTAACAAGTGACAAACATAGTTTAATCTTAGATGATGAAATTAATGGCTCCTTTTTACTGCTTTGATTTAAAGCTAATGATACCATTGCATCATTTGAAACTAAAAGTATCTTTTAGTATACTTGCAACTTAATATAAATAATACAGGATATAAAATGTTTAAAGAATTTAGATTGGACGATTTTGAAAACAGCTCGAAAGAGCTGGAAAAACTGATAGAGCAAAACAAGAAAGAGCTTGAAGAGCTTCTAAAAATAGAGGAAAAGACCTACGATAATTTTGTGGTACCTTACCAATATATGGCTGAAAGGCTGGAGCAGTTCTGCACGCCGATATTCCATATAGACAGCGTGAAAAACTCCGAAACCACACAAAAAGTATATAACGAGTGTTTACCTTTAATCTCCATTTACTCTTCACAGTTATCATCAAATGAAAAGGTTTATAGCTCTTTTAAAGATATACAGGATAAGTATAATAGTACCTTAAATGTTGAACAGCAGAAAGTTCTGGAAAACGAGATAAGGGACTTCAAGCTTGGGGGATGCGGACTAAATGATGAACAAAAAGCAAGCCTTGAAAAGATCAACCTGGAGCTTAGCGAACTTGGGCAGAAGTTTTCCCAAAACCTTCTTGATGCGACAAATGCCTGGGAGATGGTGATCGAGGATTTTGAAGATGTTAAAGAGATCCCGGCAAGCGACCTTGAGTCTGCAAAGTTTGAAGACGAGGAGGGCAAAACAAAATACAAGTTCACACTTCAAATGCCTTCCTACATAGCATATATCACATACGGAACAAACAGGGAAAGAAGGGAAGAGATATACAAAGCATACTCAAGCAGGGCACCTCAGAACGGGAAACTGATAGAAAGAATACTAGAACTAAGAAAACAAGAAGCGGAACTGCTTGGATTTGACAACTATGCACAGCTCTCCCTTGCTACAAAAATGGCCCAAACGGAAGATGAGGTGATAAACTTCCTTTACGAACTTGCCAAATACTCAAAAGACAAGGCAAAAGAGGAACTGGAAGAGGTAAGGGCTCTTGCGAAAGAAGAAGGCTGCGACGACCTGCAAAGTTTCGACCTTGCATACTACAGCCAAAAGCTAAAAGAAGCAAAGTATGACATAGACGAGGAGTATTACAGACCCTATTTTGAAAAGAACACCGTCCTAAACGGGCTTTTTGACTTCCTGAACAAAACCTTTAATATCCGGTTCAAAAAAGCTGATACCCCGACATGGGACGAAAAAGCGGTAGCTTACGATGTTATGGAAGAGGGTAAGACCATTGCAAGGCTTTATGTGGACCTTGAAGCCAGAAAAGACAAAAGAGGAGGTGCCTGGATGAACAACTGGCACACCCACTCCCAGATAGAAGATAAAAAGCAGCTTCCAAGCGCATATATCGTTTGTAACTTCCCAAGCTCAAGCGAAATTGCCCCTTCACTGCTAAGACATGACGACGTGGTAACGCTGTTCCATGAAACGGGGCATGCGCTGCACCATATCCTAAGTAAAGTAGGGCAGCCGTTCGTAAGCGGTATAAACGGCGTTGCCTGGGACACTGTAGAGTTCCCTTCACAATTCCTGGAGTATTTTGCCTACGACAAAGAGGTGCTCCAGATGTTCGCTATACATTACCAGACCCATGAAGTGCTTGATGACGAAGCGATCGAGAAACTGATCAGGGCAAGAAACTTCCAGTCTTCACTTGGTACGATAAGGCAGCTTGAGTTTGCACTGTTTGATTTTAAACTCCATCAAAAATTATACAATGAAGATGAGGTACAGGAACTGCTAGATACGATAAGGGAAGAGATATCGGTGATCACGCCTCCTAGATACAACAAGTTCCAGAACAGTTTCAGCCACATCTTTGCTGGCGGTTACGCAGCAGGGTATTACAGCTACAAATGGGCGGAAGTTCTAAGTGCCGATGCGTTTTACCTGTTCATTGAAAACGGGGTTTTAAATGAACAGTTGGCAACAAAATACAAAGATATAGTCCTTGCAAAAGGGGGAAGCATCGATATGAACGAGCTGTATTTTGAGTTTGCAAACCGTAAAGCGGATGTAAAATCTTTACTAAAGATTGATGGAATTATCAGTTAATTTTCGATAATATGGCTTTTTAAATAATATAAGGGATGATATAATGGAAGAAAACGTTACCGTACAACAACTTAGCCAAGCTTTAAATCAATTATTAGACGCATATGAAAACTTACAAAAGAAGAATACCGACCTGAAAAAAGAGCTGGAAGATGCTCAACTTGAGAACGAAGAGTTAAAAGAGCAGGTAAGCCTTCTAAGCAGCACTACGACCGAGCAGACAAGCGAGATGGATGCTATGATCAACAGAATCGAATCTATCTTAAGCAATGCCCCTATAATGGAAGAAGAGAAAAAAGAAGAGGAAGAATCTGCAGAAACGGAAACCTCGCCGTTCTTTGATAACAGTTTAGAAGAAACAACTGAACAAGAAGAAGAGAAAAAAGAGGAAACTGCAAAAGACCAGCCTGATTTAGGGAGAATGCAGGCGTTATTAAACGGGTTCAATAACTAATTGATTATCCAATTAGAAAAAGGTTTTTTATACTCAACCTTCGGGGTTGAGTCTTTTGAACAGCTGGAATCGCATATACAAAATATGGCTCCCTCAATGGTAGAATACTACTTAAGCGATCTGGCGTCATCATCTCAAGAAAGCAACACTTATATAAATAAGACGAACATACAACAAACCCTGAGCCTGGATGAATACTCATTGTACATGGATTACAACGAGGATATCTTTTTGGAGTTCACGGAAGATCAAAGCGAGTACACCACAGAATCACTGTGGTAGGCCGCTTTTTTTATTTTTGTAAAGAATTTATATTATGTTAACCTGAGAAATCTAACAACTTAGGTAACAAATCTTTAGATTTGTCCGCAAGTTGTGTTTTTAAAGCCAACTGCTTGGCTTTAAATAGATTTCGGAACCGAAGCTGTTGTGCATTTATGCACCAGCTGAGGGAAATCTGCAACTTCCGTAGAGAACGTGAAGAGACCGTTCAAAAATCTGTGTCAAGTAACTAATCGTAACTTGTAAAGTTACACTTCTAAATAATCGTCTAGCCTTCCCTCAAAAAATATAGCAAGTTGAGAGATGGTTAGGCTCCAGTTATGGACTGGCTGGGTCCATTTCTTTTTCGCATTTATTATTCCCATATACAGCAATTTTAAAAGTGAATTTTCATTTGGAAATGCTCCTTTTGTTTTTGTTAATTTTCTAAATTGTCGATGTACAGATTCAATGATATTGGTTGTATACATGATTTTTCTGATCTCTTTTGGATACTTAAAATAGTAAGATAGATTTTCCCATTTATTCTGCCAAGACTGTAAAACTATAGGATATTTTTTACTCCATTTATCATCAAGTTTCTGAAGTTCCTCTTCTGCAATATCTTTGGTGGTAGCTTGATAAACAAGTTTTAGATCTTTCATAAACTCTTTTTGGTCTTTTGAAGCTACATATTTCAAAGAATTTCGTATTTGGTGAACAACGCAAAGCTGAACTTCTGTTTTGGGAAATATGGTCTTTATAGCTTCAGGAAAGCCTTTTAATCCATCAACTGATGCTATGAGTATATCTTCAACCCCACGGTTGTTTAAATCTGTTAAAACAGAAAGCCAGAAGTTTGCTCCCTCACTTTCAGACAAGTAAAGTCCTAAAATATCTTTTTTACCGTCAATACCCATACCTAAAACAGTATATACGGCTTTAGTGACATATTTGCCGCCGTTGGTTGCAGTTGAGAGTTCTATACGATATATCTCTTCGATATGTTTGATAATATCTTTATAGCTCATTCCTAAGCCGTACATAGAGATAATTCTTTCTTCTATTTCATTTGAAATTGTTGTCTGATTTTTCTTTATTATTTGAGGTTCAAATGATCCTGCTCTATCTCTAGGGGTATTAAGTTCAAATGTACCATCTGTTGATTTTATAGTTTTAGATGTTTTACCATTCTTACGGTTTTTATTCCCCGATAAAACATCGGCTGTTATGTGAGATTCTACTTCAGCTTCTAAAGCTGCTTCTACTAATTGTTTTACTAAAGGTGCAAGTACACCATCTTTCCCACTGATCTTTTTACCAGCTAAAAGTTGTTGTACTGCTTCATTAAAGTCAAATGTATTTTCTTTTTCTTTCATGTTTGTCAATCCTTGATATTATTTTATCAGATTGACACAGAATTTCTAACACTCCCAACGTGAACAGTTTCACGTTCGTATTTTTCGAAACCGTAATCTTTATACATCGCAAGTTGTACACCAACTTATAATATACTCCCCTCTTCCTCCCTGATAGATCTTATAATATATGATTCATCAACATTGCATTTTTATTCTCAAAAATATAATATCTTATATCCTTAGGTTTTATCAATGTTGGTTCGGGTGCAACAAATACAATATTAAATCCATTTTCTTTCGCAAACTCTCTCATCTTATTTTGATTATTACTATGTAATTGAGACACTTCATCAATAATTAAATAAAACAAATTTTCATTATTTGAAATATATTCTCCTAATATTGATATGGTAATAGCAACTTTTAACATAAGATTTGTACCTGTTGAAGCTTGTGATTGTATTTGTTCGACCCATTTTATAGGCTTACTATTTTCACTATATCCTATTTTAATAGTTGAACTATCATAACTAGATAACTTATTATTTCCTAATATATCTTTTATATTATTTAGTAATTTAATAGTTTCATCAATATCTTTTTCAAAATAAATATTATTCTCAAATATTGTATTTTCTTCATTAACTTTTATATTAGTAAGTAAATTTCTTAAATCAACTAAATATGCACCTATATTATTTCCACTAGCATCTTCCCTTTTTAATTGAATAGAATTAATAACAGAAAAATCAATATTATTTAGGCTTTTATTGATTTTAGCAATTTTACTTCTCAATTTTTTATTTGAAGAATCAAAATTTTTTAATCTTTGATTTGTCCTTTCAACTAAAGCTGATAACTCCAATGTAGAATTTCTTTTTTCATCTTTTATTTTCTTTTGATAATAATATAATTCATATATAGAATTTTCTAGATCTTTTTCATTAGATAATTTTGTAAGTTCACTAAAATACTCTAAATCTATTGGTAAATCAAATTTTCCATGTTTTTTTAAGCTTTTTACAACTATTTCAAAAGATTCTTTAAATTTGGACCTTTTGGAAATATGTTCATCTCTTTTGTTTAAAAACTCTGAAACTAAAGTTTCTAATAGAATATCAGTTTCTATAAAATCATCTGATAAACTAATTTCTAAACTGGAAAATCTTTCTAACCCATTTTTATAAGATTTTGATTTTAAATTTAACTCTTCCAAAATTTTTGTTTGTTCTAAGATAAATGTCTCTAGTTCTTTTTGTTTTTTATGAAATAACGATTCAACTTTATTTTTAAATTGCTCTTTTTTTGATAAACTTTTTTCAATATTTATTTTATTTAGTATTTTACTTTGAACATTCTCATAACGTTTAAAATAAGCTTCACTTTGTGAAACATCTAAAAGCTTTTGTTCTACATTTTTTAGCTCTATATTTAGTTCTCTTAGTTTTTCATCTTGTGTAATATCATGTTTTTTATTTTCTAACTCATCTATCTTTTTATTTATCTCTTCAATTTTTTGTTTTGATATGTTTTTTAACTCCTCAACTTTTTTATCTAACTCTTTTATCTTATCTTTTTTATATAAATTAAAACTATCCACAAAAGTTTTATTAATTTGTTTTATTTGTAAGTTCAGCTCTTTTATTATTTCTTGTTCTTTTAAAATACTATCTTTAATTTTTTCAATTTGAGTATCAAGTATTCTCCTCTCTTCTCTTCTTTCTTCTATGATAGTTTTTCGCTCATTATTATAGTTATTTAGAGATTTGTCTTTTTTTATTTTTATTTCTTCTATTTTTAGTAATAAAATTTCCAAATTTGTTTTTTCTTTAGATATTAAGCTTTCAACTTCTTCTATTTTTTTCTTATATTCATCCTCTATATTTTTAACCTCTTTTTCAAAACTATCTTTCATAATATCCAACTCATTCGAAATTTTTTCAAGTTCAAATTCAATTTGCTGTCTGGTTGGTAAAGTATCTAATGAATCTAAATTTAATGAAATTCCAAAAAATTTATCACTATCTATAATATTAGGATTTAATGTTTGAATATCCATGCTTAATAGTTTCTTTTCCATTATAGGATATAATCTTTTTTCCCAATCATCAATATTATCATTTAAAAAAGCTTGAAAACTATTTTCATCTATATTAAATAGTTTCTCTAAATATCTTTGTTTTTCTATACCAATATTTTTAGCTTTTTCATACTCATCTTTATTTTTTTCTATAATTTTTTTATATTCTTTATCTATCTCATTTTTATTTTCTTCATATTCAAAAATCTTTTTATTTATATTACTTTTATCTTTTTCTAAAGATTCAATTTCTTCACTAACTTTTTTATTGTCTGATTCAAACTTTTCTTTTACAAGTTCAAGTTTTTTTTCATACTCATTATAAATTTCTTCTTTAGATAATATTACTTTCTCTTTTTCTTGTTCAAAGTTCAATATATTTTTTTGTGCTAAATCTATTTTGCCATTAGTTTGTTCAGTTTTTATATCTCTATCTAGCTGGAACTCTTCATATTTTATTTCTATCTGTTCAGAGTTTTGTTCTTTTAAAAGATTGATTTGCTCTTTTAGCTTTAGCTCTTCATATTTTATAGACTGTTTTATTTGAACTATTTCATTATCTATAGTCTCTAGTAAACTTTTATATTGATTTTCAATTTGTAAAATATTTTTTTGTATTTGTTTTTGCTTAATAATTAAACTATCTTTAGATAAAAGAATATTTTTATTCTTTAAAATCTCTTCTTTAGAAAACTCTACTTCAAGTTTTTCTATCTCTTTTAATTCATAAATTAAACTATCATGAAAATTTTTGATTTTATCAGTTATATAGTTTAATCTTTGTTTTAAATGTTCTGTGTAAGAGTTTTTTATTTTTAGCCTATTTTCAATACTTGTGCTTCTTGTTTTTAAACCTTCATATTCCTTTTGTTCATAGTCATACCTATATTTCATTTGCTTTAATGATATATCTAAATCAGTCTCTATCTGGATTACACTTTTATAAATATCCATTAACTCATTTATTCTTTTTTTATTTTTCTCATAAGTTTTATAAAACTTACTAAGATATTGCAATTTATAAAAACTATTATAAAATTCTAAAGCATCAAATTCAAAAAACTCATCTTTTTTTCCAATAGAATCTTTAATAGCTTCTTTTATTGAGTTACTATCAATAACTGTTTTTGAGATATTAAAAAGCTTAGAATATAGTTTTATAAATGTTTCATAATTATCTATTTTATTAAAAGAGAATTCTCCGTCACCGTAAAAATTACGTCGATAATCACCTAATGCAATAGTTTTTTTACTTGTCCCCATTGTGATATATTTCATTATATCTTTATGCTCTTTTAAAATATTATCTTCATGGAAAAACCTATCAATATCTAGTTCTCTTTTAGAAAAATATTTTTTAATTCCTTCACTATCTCTAAACATAACTATAAAATAAACACCAAAATCATATACTAAATAAGAACGCTGAATATCCGGAAAATAATACTCTTTAAAAGGAGTTTGATCTCCAGTTATTCCAACAGACCTAGACTCTGTTACAAATAAATAGTGCAATGCCCTAATAGTTGTTGTTTTTCCACTTCCATTATCCCCTGCAAAAAAAAGATTACTATCTACATCTATTTCAATATAATCCATTTCACCTGAGTTAATCATATACATCTTTTTAAGCATCGCTATTCTCCAACTGTTTTAAAATACTATTAAAATATCCTATAGAATCTAAAACAAAATATTTATCTTCATTTTTTTTATCTATTCTTTCAATAATTCTATTTTCTCTTAATATTTTTAATACCACTTCCATAGAACCTGATAAATCATCCTCTTTTTTTGTTAAATACTCTAAAGTCTCTTTTATTTGAATATCTAAGTTACTATTTGCTTTTGATATTAAAGAACTTTTTGAAAGTTCACTTCCAGCTGATATACCTTGAAAATAATACTTTACTATAGAAAGTGCTAAAAAACTATCTCTATATTTTTTAACGAACTTATCCATCTCTTTTTCATTCAAATAAGATTGTTTAGATAAATAATAACAACTATCCTCATATATAAGTTTGAAGCCTAACTTTTCAAAAATACTTTGTGTTTCTTCAAGTTCTTTATCATCACTTAGCCTATAAAATATACTTCTTATTTGTTCATCTTTAGAATTTGAAGATATGATACTTCCATCTTTTAGTATTTCAAAAATTATTGCCGTCAATGCCATGATACTCTCCTAATATTAGAGCTATTAAAATCTTTACTTTTATCTAGAGGATATTCTTTATTTATACAAAATAATAAAAATATTCTAAATGCTTCTCCATCATGTTTTGAAGATTCCAATTTTTTTATTTCTGGATGATTTAATAAAAAAAGATACAGATCATCACATCCTTTTTCTTCTAAATCATTTATAATTTTCTCTTCATCTATATATATAATATTTTTAGTTGTTGAAGCTTTTTTAGTGATAGTTTTTTTTATTTTAGCTTTAGGAATAGATAAAACACTTTTTAGTACACTGATTGTTTTACTTAAATCAATCTCTTCATTTGGAAGAAAAATATTTTTTTCATCTATTGTAAATGCTATAGTATCTTGATTTTCTATTAAATAATCTATTAAATAATCATCATTATTTTGAAGTATCATAGCTCTTAAAGAAAAAAGCTTTTGATTTAATACTTTTTTCTCTTCACTAATTCTAATCAAATCAGAAAATCTATCACAGTAAGATTCTATTTTGGATAAATAGGGTTCTAAAGTATAATTGGTATTATCTATAGTCTCTTCAATCTCTATATGAATAGATGCCAAATCATCATCCAAATCTCGTAATATCTTTTTTATAGAGTTTAAATACCTTTCCACCTTGTCAAGTAATGACCTAGCCTTATGAATTAATTGGTCTAGTTCTATATTTATTTGATTTTCCATATTATTAAGTAAAGCTTCTATTTGCTTATTTTGTAGTACTACAGACATATATAGATTATGTATGAGATTTTTTATTTGTATTATTAATTCATAATTCTGTGTTTCTAAATAATCTTTTTTTAAAGAAATAAGTTCTTTTGAGTGTTCATCAAAATTTCCAAAAAGAATTGAATAATCCGCTTTCAATAAAATAGTATTAACAAACTGCCTATAAAAAGGGTTTATATCTACAGCTTTCCCTAGTTTTAATATTATTCCTTGTTCTAAAAGAGGAAAGGGAATACTTGAAGGATGAACAGAGTTTGGATTTTTATAAATCTTATCTATTAATTCATCATTATCATATAAAAGCTTGATTAGTTTTTGATGATTTGTTTTCAAGACTATCCTCTTGTAGCTTCCTTGATTTTTTCAAACCATTCTTTTATCTCATCAAAGGCTTCTAATTCTACAAGATGCTGTTTTGTAATTTGTTTTGATAACTCCTCATTAAACTTTCTTTTTACTTTTCCAACTTTTTCTTTCTTTTTTTCATTAGTTACTTCATCCCAAATTTTTGAACTTTCAGAATTTTCATGTACAAACTTAGCTACTTCTTCTCCTAAATCTAGTTCATCCCAATCTTCGCCATATATTATTGAAAAACCTTCATAACTACTAGCTATTATATTATGATGGATATAATTTTCCATCTCTCTTTTTTTAGTTTCAAAAGTAAAGTTATTTAATCCTTGATTATTAATTGATTCAAAGTAAGGACTATATTTATTAGGTCTTTCTGAACCTATATCACTATCATAAATATGTACTTGATTTATTTGCAACTTTTTCAATAAATTTTTATTTGCCCAATACTGAATAGTACTTCCACCCATCGGTATGATTAGTATTTCGTCATTATCTTTTAATTCAATTATCTCTTTATAATCACTAATTTGTTCATTAATATTTAAAAGAAATTCAACATCAAGTTTACCTTCCAAACACACAATACATTTTACTTTAGATACATGATCTATATCTAAACTAGGTAATATTCCAAGTGTTGAAACAATTGAAGAAAATAATTCATCTTCATTAGCAAACTTTTTTACCATGTTATCTTCTTTTATTAACGGAATTATATTTTCTAGAGAAACCATTTTTGCAATATTCGGAGTATGTGTAGTAATAATAACTTGATGATCTTTATGATTAGCTAGTTCTAATAAAGATTCAATCAACATCTGTTGATAATCAGGGTGTTGTGATGTCTCAGGCTCTTCAATAGCATAAATTACACTTTTATTGTACCTATCATTAATTTTTCTATCCGCTTCAGCTCTAAAATAGTTTAATAAAACGAGTCTTCTAACACCACTTCCTCTTTTATTTAAAGGAATCCCATCTCCTGTAAAATTAAATTTGAAAACAGACCTCCAATCAGGTTCTTTTGAGTAGTTAGGATTTAATGTAGAAGCTATTTTAGAATCCATTTCTTGAAGTTTTTTCAATGTGCTATTACCAACTTGTTCTATTTGTTGCTTCATTAGTTTTTCAACTTCATCAAGTTTATCTTTGATCTCTTGACTTTGAAGTGCTTTTTGTATAGCTATTTTCAAAGGATTTTGAACATCATCATCACTATCTTTATTTGCTCGATCAGATTGAAATAAAAAATATAAAGGTAAATTTTTATCAATACTTTCTTTTAAACTTTTTGATTCATCACCTTTAGCCAAATCTATTTGAATCGTTGTTCTATCCTTTTTATCCTCTTCTTCAAGTAAATATTTATATAAAGATTGTCTTATTGGAGCATTTGCATTCTTAGTAATTGATTCATAAATCTCTTCACTTATTACTTCATTATTAACTAACACTTTTAATTCTTTTTGTAAATCTTTTATTTTAAGATTTATTTTTGGTTTTTCCCTCCATACAGTTGGATATTCACACTCTAAAAAATATTTTTTACTTGTAGCTTTTATAGCTTTAGAGCAATCCCATTCCTGAATCAATGTTAATAAACCATCTTTATTTAATAAAAATTCTTCTTCTAAATTTGTGGGATTTGAAGAGTCTATTACAATTGTATCACTATCTTCAACTTTAAAAGATAATATTATTTTAAGAGAAGTAACTCCCTCTTCTTTTGCAAAAACATTCAAATCATCTTGTTCTATCTTTACTAAATCATTATTAAAAAAGATCTCTAATGCTTCCATTATTGTGGATTTACCTACATCATTTTTTCCAATGATAACATTCATATTATCATCAAAGTTAATATCCAAATTTCTATAACTTCTAAAATTTTCTAATCTTAGTTTTTTTAATTTCATTTTTTATCCCTTTATTGACTATTATTTAATCACTTTATCACATTAGTACACAACCTAGTTTATCCATTCTCAATCACCTCCCTAATTCTATCTCTCAACCCAAAACTCTCCACCTCCAAAAGTGAAAATGCAAACCATTTTTTGCCAAGGTCTTTCAGACTTGCACCGATATGATAGATCTCTTTATTATCCAGTATTAAAAATCTATCGTGGGAGCTGTTAAAGAGTATCGCATGCAGGTTATTGTATTGGGCATTGTATTTTTCTATATCTAACTTAAGCTGTTTTGATATGTTTTTGATAAGTATGGTGATATTAATATTTTTATCCGCTTTGCTTAGGTGAGTTAGGGTTGTTTCATCGCAGTAATTATCTATAAGAATTATTGAGTTTTTTGCTTTTTTGATAAGATCACTTATAAATACATAAGCATCAAATATCTGCCCGTTAAAGAATACCCCTTGTTTAGCTTGTACTGAACTATCAGCTAAACCTTTTGAAATAGTTTCTACTTGAGATTTTAAAAGAGACACATCACTTTCAAGCTCTTTAAAGCGTTGATGTGTAATCTTGTCTGTATTTATTGCATAGCCGTTTATTATGTAATTCTTAAGAACTGATGTCGCCCATTGTCTAAATTTTGTAGCTTTTTTTGAATTGACTTTATAGCCTATAGATATGACCATATCAAGATTATAATGATCAACTTCTCTTTTTACTTTTCTTTTTCCCTCTTGCTGAACTATTAAGTATTTCTGAATAGTTCGATTTTCAAAAAGCTCTTCATCTTTATAGATAGTTTTAATATGCATATTAACATTAGGAACAGACACTTCAAAAAGTTCTGCTATTTGTTTTTGAGTAAGCCAAATGGTATCTTCATTTACAGATATACTCAACTCTATTTCACCTTCATTATAAATAACAACATCACCCATATTTGTATCCTTTTACACCTAGACTTAAAGTCACAATTTGCGACCTTAAAGGAGCAGTTGAACTGGAGGTAACAAAATGTGACCTCCAGTTTTTAGTAATATTCACAACTCCAACAAACTCGTCCCATCACCGCGAGGCACAACCTTTATCTGCAAGGGAATCCGCTCTTTCAACGCTTCCACATGGGAGATCACACCTACCATCTTTCCGGAATCCTGCAGCTGGTTCAGCGCATTTAACGCCAGCTCCAGGCTCTCACTATCCAGCGTTCCAAAACCTTCATCTAAAAATAGTGAATCTATGCTTATCTTCTGGCTGGCCAGGCTTGAAAGCCCGAGTGCCAGAGAAAGGCTGACTATAAAGCTTTCACCACCTGAGAGGGTGCTTACAGGCCTTACCGCATCACCCTGGAAGCCGTCGACTATCTCTATCTCCAGCTGTTTATTGGCATCCCCTGCCCTTTGCAGTTCATATCTGGGGCTTAAGATCTCAAGGTGTTTGTTTGCCAGGTAGATAAGCTGGTCCAGGGTGATCCCTTGGGCAAATTTTGCAAACTTGTCCCCAGTAGCGGAGCCTATCATATCGTTTAGTTTCACCCAAACCTTGAACGCTTCTTTTTTCTTTTCCAATTCTTTTATCTTATCCTGCTGTTTTGCCCTGTTTACGGCATTTATCTCAAGCTCTTTTTCCATGCTTCCTATAGACTTTTGAAGTTCATCTATCAGGCTTTGAAGTTCCTGTAGCTCTTTATTTACATCTTCAGGTTTTCTATCGGTCAGATTTAACTCTTTTTGCCTTTTTAGTTTATCTGCCGTATCTGTTTTAAGGGTAAGTATTTGGGTATATCTATCTTCCAGTGCTTTGCACATAATAAACAGCCCTTCCCTATCCTCTTTGCTCAAAAGTGCTTTTTCAAACTCCCCTGCTCCATCAAAGCCGTTTTCCTCCAGGGCTTTTTCAAATTCCTGGTTCAGCTTTTCAAGTTTTATATTATCATCCCTTTGTTTTTTACCTAATTCTTTCATCTGAAGGATCAGGGACTCATCTTTTGAATTCAGCTGTGCAAGCTCTTTTTCAAGATCGCTGCAGTTTTTCTGCAAGGACTTAAAGCTTTGGTCTATACTTTTCTCAAACCCGTCTATATCTTCTATATCAAGGATGCTTTTCCCTTTTTCCTCCAGAGTTTTTATCTCGGCTCTTAAGTTCTTAAGATCCTTTTCAAGCTCCTGCATGGTCTCTATGATGTTTTTCAGCTTTATCTGTTCTTGAAGCTTGCTGTTGTAGGTGTTTTGAAGCTTCTCTTTTACTAAAAGCTGTTTTTCCTTCTGCTCCCTTAAGCCTACTATATCCAGAAGGGCTTTTTCCACTTCAAGCTTTTGTTCCGTCAAAATCTTTTTTGAATCTTCCGTTAAAACAAAAGCGTAGTTTGTAAATACCTGCTGCAGGGATAATTCATGCTCCTCTTGCTTTTTAAGTTCCAAACTGGAGGATTCAAGCTTTGAGTGCAGCCTTGCCAGGTCTATCTGCGTTTGCTTTAGCTCTTGGGATTCTTTAAAAAGCAGTTCCTCCTGATCTTTGATGCTTTTCGAAGTTTCGTCTATATTTATCTCCAACGAATGGGTGATATAGGGATGGAACCTGGAGCCGCACAGAAAACACTCCTCTCCCTCTTTTAGTCTGCTCCTGTCCTTCTCATAGTTTTTGATTAACTGTTCTCTCTCCCTTATTTGTTTTTTTGCCTGAAGCGTCTCTTCTATCTGCTTTAAGAGCTTGGATTTTTCTTTGTCTATTTTGAGTAGAGATTCGATCTCTTTTTCTATCTCTTTTGAGGCCTTTATCTCTTTTTCTCTCCCCGCCAGAAGAGTTTCATACTCGGTGAGCGTTTTTATAAGCTCCTCTGTCCTTTTTAGTTCTGCCCTTGCGTCGTTCTCTTTTTGAGTAAGGTTTAAGCAGTTCTGCTCCAGAACCTTATACTCTTTTTCCGATGCTTCATACTCTTCTTTTAGTTTTTCTATATTCTTTGTTTCTTTTTGAAAATATGAAGCGATCAGGGTATCATCTCTCAGGATATCCTCCAAACTTAAAGCCGACAGATCGGAAGCTTCGCTCTTTTGTTTTAAAAGCTTTGATTCTATGGTGAGGCTTTGGTTCTCTATTCCCTTTTTTTGCGTATGCAGCTCCCGCAGGTTTTTCAGCTTTAGGCTGTTTTGCTCAAATAGAAACTTTTCTTTCTCAAATTTCTCTTTTAACTGTTTTGACTCTTTTGTTTTTATCTCTAAAAGCTGTTCGAGATCTTCCTTCTCCTTCTCGAGCTTCCCAAGCTTTATCCCCTCTTCTGCAATAGTTTTATTTAATATGTTTTTTTCCCGGTAAACTCCCTCTACGTTCAGGGCTTTGGATGAAAGCTCAAGCTTGATGAAATCCTCTTTTTTATCCTCTTTTTCTTTTGATATCTGTTCAAACTCATGTATATATTTAATATTATCAGCTTCCAGCTTTGCAAGGTTTTCAAGCCATAAAGATATCTTTTTAAGTTCGGTTCCTTTTTTATCCAGTTCAAGTTTTTGTTTTTTTGAGTTTTCCAAAGTTTTTGTTTTTTCATCGACGGTCTCTTTTTCCAAGAGCTCTATGCTGCCTAAAGCTATTTCGTCCTTTTCTATGGCTTTTTTCTTTTCATCATATCTTTTATATATCTCTTGGGAGATCTGCTTATAGATATATGTTCCGGTGATCTTTTCAAGGAGGCTTGAGCGCTCATTCTCTTTTGCTTTTAAAAAAGCGTCAAAAGAACCCTGTGCCAGCATCATAGATTGTATAAACCTTTCAAAATCAAGTCCAGATAACTCCTGCACAACTTTTGGTACTTTTGAGAGATAGGACTCCAGGACTTTTCCCGATTCTACGTCAACTATCTCCATCTTTGCACTTTGAAATTTACCCTCGGGCTTTTTTCTTGCCCTGTTTACTCCCCAGGAGCTTCTATATATCTTACCCTTTACCTCAAACTCCACTTCGCACAGGCACTCCCCGGTATGCCTGCTCATAAGTTCATTGGGGTTTGCAAGCCTTGCGGTCCTGCCGTACATGGCACAGGTGATGACGTCCAGAATTGTACTTTTCCCCGCACCCGTGGGTCCTGTTATCGCAAACAGGGATTCATCCTGTAAGAACTTTTCAAAATCTATGCTGAACTCGCCTTTTAGCGAGTTTATATTTAATGACCGAACTTTTAGTATCTTCATGAGTTTAATACCTCAGAAGCTATCTGCCTAAAATTTGTCGTCAGCTGCCCTTTAAACTCTTTATCCTCTATATCCTCAAGTTCAAGCCTCTTTTCAAACACTTCATCAACTGAAAGCTCATCCAGACTTATAGCTTTCATCTCTTTTGCCCTTAACTGTTTTTCACTTTTTTCTATTTTTACTGCCAACAGGGTCAATTCCAAGTCTGTAGCAAAAGAGCGGATCTCGCTATTTGCAAACATCGGGTTGTCGTCTTTTATATGCACCTCTATCCAGGCAGTTTTGTCTTCTATTGCTTTTAACTCTTCTTTTATGGTTTCAAGATCCCCTTTTATAACCTGCAGTTTTCTCTTTCGAGGTACGGTGAGCTCTTCCACTTCCAGATCCCTGTTTTTAAAAGTTACCAGGTTTACCTTTTGGGTGTTTTTGGATTCTGAGAAGCTAAGGGGTATGGGTGAACCGCTGTACCTTACATGATCATTTCCCACTCTCTGGTTGATATGAAGATGCCCCAAAGCCGTATAGTCAAAAAGCTTGGCAAGATAGTCACCTCCTATATCCAGTGTTCCCCCTATATAGATATCCCTCTCGCTTTCACTTGTACGGCTTCCGACTGTTGTAAGATGCCCCATTGCTATGATTGGTATATCTTTATCCTGCTTTAGTTCAAGTGCTTTTTTGTATACATTTTCATAATAGGCTTTTATCCCTTCCGTTGAGCGCTTCTCTTTCTCGCTTACGGTTTCTGCATCCAAACTCTTTCTAATAACGCTGTCTCTTAAAAAAGGAACGGCGCAAAGCACCGCTTCGGTTTCCTTGTCCTTCTTCAAAGGTATCACCACCTCCTCGTCTTCCTCACCGCTTGTTATTACATGAACGTTAAATGCCTTTAAAAGCTGTTTTGGTGCTTTAAGCGTAGAAACGGAGTCGTGGTTACCAGCAGTGATCACTGCGGTATTTAAGCTCTTTATATGGGAAAGGCGTTTTAAAAAGTTATAATAAAGTTCAAGGGCATAATTGGGAGGGGTTCCCGTATCGAAAATATCCCCTGCTACTAAAAGTATATTTATCTTTTTTTCTTCTATTGTTTCTAAAAGCCAGTCAAGAAAAGCCTTATGCTCCTCTTCCCTGCTTTTACCCATAAAGTTTTGGCCCAGATGCCAGTCGGACGTATGTAGTATTCTCAAAAGTTTTCCATATTTTTTAATTATTATTTTAAACTATCTAGCTTAAAACAATAAAATATTTATGCCTTTGGAGTTATGAATTTAAAAATTGGCAATTATTTACAAATTTTACCTATCATTGTTTAGAGAGTTTTCCAAACATCTCCCCTATTTTGTCTAAATCTATATCCATCTGCTCCAACTCATCACTTATATCGGCAACTTCTATTTTTGACATATCGGGAACCGCAATGATATTCAGACTTTCAACCTTATGGAATTTCTCTTTGGCAACAAGGTCGTTATCTATGCAGTATTGCAGATACCTGTTGTACCTGTCCTTGAAGATATTGTATTCTTTCTTCTGTTTCTGGGTAAGGATCACATCACGGTTCAGAAAAAGGAAAGAACTAAATAACAGATCATCTATATCTATGCTGCCGTTATTTATATCCCCTTTTACCGCACCTATGCTTTGTGCAAATTTATAAAATGAGATCGTTTTATAATCTTTTGCCATCTTAACTCTTTTAGTTTTTATATTGATATTTTATAATGTATTGATTGAAAAGTTGATTTTAAATTATATGATTCTGGAAAATAATAAAAAAAGGGAAAGGTTAGACCAATATCTCCCTGTTCCCTTTTGCGTTTGCTTCAGACAGGACACCTGTCTTTTCAAGCTGTTCTATGATCGTGGCCGATCTGTTGTACCCTATTTTCAGTCTTCTTTGAAGGTAGCTTATAGAGCTTTTCTTGTCCTGAAGCACCACCAGCTTTGCCTGCTCGTATAGTTCGTCAAGCTCACCGATATCCGCGCTTCCGTCACCGCCCGAGAATCCCTCCTCGCTTTGCTCTTTTAGGAAGCTGATATCATACTGCACTTCCCTTTGCTCTTTTAGGAACTCAACAACCTGCTCGATCTCTTTCTCGTCGCTCCATGGAGCATGTATCCTTACAAGCCCGCTCATTCCAGGAGGAGTGAACAGCATATCCCCTCTTCCCAATAAAGACTCGGCTCCCAGTGAATCCAAGATGATCTTACTGTCAACTTTCTGCCCCACTTTGTAACTGATCCTGCTTGGCAGGTTCGCTTTAATAAGACCCGTTACGACGTCAACGGACGGTCTTTGGGTCGCTACTATTAAGTGGATCCCCGATGCCCTTGCCATTTGTGCAAGTCTGGCGATCGAAAGCTCAACCTCTTTACCGCTTGTCATCATAAGGTCCGCAAGCTCGTCGATGATAACAACGATATAAGGGAACTCTTCATATCCGTTCTGTCTGGCTTTTTCATTATAGTTTTCTATATTTTTGGTTCTGGTATCTGCCATCATGGCATACCTTTTTTCCATCTCCATAACCATATTCGCCAAGGCATTGATAGCTTCCGTAGGTCTAGTGATCACGGGAGTCAAAAGGTGCGGGATATCGTTGTATATAGAGAATTCCAGCATCTTCGGATCTATCATAATCAGCTTTAGATTATCAGGAGAGTTCTTGTATAAAAGGGACAATATCATGGAGTTAAGCCCTACAGACTTACCGCTTCCCGTGGTTCCTGCAATAAGAAGGTGTGGAAGTTTTTTAAGGTCCGTAATAAAAGGCTTCCCTACTATATCTTTCCCAAGGATCATTGTTAAAGGGGAGCTTGCATTGCAGAAAAGCTCGCTTTCAAGTATCTCTCTTATATAGATGGTCTGGGTTTCCTCATTTGGAACCTCAATACCCACTACATCTTTCCCAGGGATCGGAGCCTGGATCCTGATAGTAGTAGCTTTCAGGGCCATTGCAAGGTCATCCTGGAGATTTAATATCTTTGACACCTTTACGTTTGGTGCAGGCTTGAACTCGAACGTTGTTACGATAGGCCCTGTATATGTTCTTACAACATCACCCTCGATCTTGAACATTCTAAGTTTTTCAAGAAGGTCCTCTATCTTTCTGTCTATAAACTCTTCGTTTATTTTTGACTTGTTCTCTTTTGGAGGCTGCTGGAAAATATTGGTTGGAGGCAGCTGGAAGTTCTTAGGTATCACTACCTCACCTACATCCAGGTCTTCCAGAAGCTTTTTATTCTCTTCAAGCTCGTCAACGATCAGGCTGTGCTGAGTATTGCTTTTGGACTCAACAGCCTCTTCCGGTTCAAAATAAGGCTCGGCCATATCCGGCACAGGGGTTTCTTCTACCTTGGGTTCTTTATATATCTCTTTTTCAAAATCGAACTTTTCCTCTGCAACAAAAGGTTTTGGATCCTCTTTTTTAGGGATAACCGGCTCAGGTTTTAAATCAACTGAAAAGTCATCATCCTCTAAAGATATCTCGGCAGTATCGCCGACCTCTTTTACCACCACTTTTTGTACCGGTTCGCTTACGGGTTTTCTTTTTAGTTTTGTTTTATAATCGTCAAACTCTTTTTTTGGCTTGATATTAGTATTCTCTTTCTTTTCAAACAAACCTTTAAAAGGGTTGTTAAAATTAAAAGCGCCGAACTTCAAAGAAATTGATCTTTCAAAATTCTCTATTAATATTATGGAACTTACCACAAACCCTATAAGCACGAATATCCAAAGACCCGCAAGCCCTATAAAGGGGCTGATAGTTTCAACTATTATATCCCCTATTTTCCCCGACATATTGTTATTAACAAGCAGGGACTGGGAGATGATTATGCTCAAAGCCAGGAACAGGGCCGAAACTGTCTTTTCAACCAGATTGTTGATATGGGAAAAGTTTAATTTATACAAAGGATAAAGCAGAACCAGAAGATATATATAAGATAGATATCCAAGGTACTCTTTTGAGTATTTTGCGGCATTAAAGCCAACACTTCCTACGACACTTATATCGGTCATAAAAATAGAAAATGAAAAATATACGATAATTAGCGCCAATACGGCAGAAATGATTTTAAAAACTATGACTTATCCTTTTAAAAGTTTTTGTATTCTACCTTGAAGCCTTAACCAGCTTCTATGCTCCATCAATGGGAATCCTGCCCACTGTTTTTTTGGTTCTGTTATTGTTTTGGTTACCCCGCCCCTTGCCGAGATCGTAGTAAACGGAGCTATTGTAAGATGCCCTGCCGATCCCGCCTGGGCACCCATAACAACATAAGTATCAAGTGTAGTAGAACCTGCAAGGCCTGACTGTGAAGCTATTACTACACCTCTTTTTAGTACACAGTTATGCCCTATCTGCACAAGATTATCTATCCTTACCTTGTCTTCTAAAATAGTGCTTGTAAATGCTGCCCTGTCTATTGTGGTGTTTGCACCTATCTCTACGTCGTTTCCTATAACCACATTACCGTTTTGGTAAATTTTTATATGGTTGCCCTGCCTGTCAGTGGCAAATCCGAACCCGTCGCTTCCTATAACGCTTCCCGCATGCAGGATAACGTCATCGCCTAAGATACAATCCCTGTATATAGTAACGTTGGGATAGATGATACAGTTATCCCCAAGAGTTACGTTATCCCCTATAAAAGATCCCGCCATAAGTGTACAGTTCTTCCCTATTTTGGTGTTCTTTCCGATAAATACGTTTGGCTGTATCGTGCATCCCTCACCTATTTGCGCATCGTCTCCATCAATTTCCACAACTTTGGGTGCGAAATGTTTTGAGGCATATGCCAAAGATATATAAGGCTCTTCACATATTAAAGCAATGGTCCCGTCAGGAACCAAAGAGGCAAACTCTTCCCTTACAAACACAGCTGCTGCCTTTGTAAGGCTCAGGTCATTCTTGTATTTTTTGTTTTCAAGAAAGCTCAACTGGGTATTATCAGAGTCTTTTAACGTATTAAGCGAAGATATCATTATATCTTCGCTTAATTTTATATTTAACTGGTCACATATTTTTTTTAAACTTACCACTACCGTACCTTAAGGTTTTTATCTTTCCATTGCCACAACACCGCTTCTTACTATCTCAAGCGGTTTGTACTTTTGAATTATATTTATAAAGTTCGCTATTCTGTGAGGCTCGTCCGTTGCAGACAAGACTATAGCATCGGACGTAACATTCTGGATCGCCCCGTTGTATGCTCTTGCGATAACGTCTATATCGCTTAAGTTCTGATCGATAGGTATTTTTATAAGTACCGTGTCTTTTTCTATAACATCTTTGTGTTCGGTAACTTTCAATACAGGAACAAGCTTGTTAAGCTGTTTTACGATCTGGTCGATTACTCTTGCACGACCCACAGTAATGATAGTGATCCTTGAATACTCGCTCTCAGGGATCGGAGCTACAGTTAAACTTTCAATATTATAACCTCTTGCAGAGAAAAGATCTACGATCCTTGATAATACAGATTCCCTGTTTATAACAATTACCGATAATACTTCCCTTTTCTCTTCGCTGTTGTAAAAATCTTTAAAATTATTCATTACTTATCCCCTTTATCTTCCAAAAGAAGCATATCATCTAAGGCATGACCGTTCGGTACCATTGGAAGAACCTCTTCTCTTCTGTCGATAATTACTTCTATCATCGCAACTTTATTTGACTCAACCGCATCTTTCAATGCCGCATCAAACTCCTCTTTTGTATGGACTCTGTATCCGACACCGCCCATAGATTCGCATAACATTTTAAAGTCAGCCTGAACCTCAAGGTTTGTTTCAGATAATCTGTCTTCGTAGAATCTGGTCTGCCATTGTCTAACCATACCCAAATAGTTGTTATTTAGGATAATATTGATATGAGGCAGGTTATACTGGGTACAAGTGATGATCTCCTGGATATTCATCATAATAGATCCGTCACCCGTAAAGTTTACCGAGATCTTGTCTGGATTTGCCCTTTTTGTTCCCATAGCATACGGAAGCCCTACACCCATTGTTCCAAGACCTCCGCTTGTCATCCATTGTCTAGGATAGTTAAACGGATAGAACTGTGCAGTCCACATCTGGTGCTGCCCAACGTCTGTAGAGATAAGCGCTTTATCACCCAGGGTCTCCCCTACTCTTTTAATAACCCATTGGGGCTTAAGCCTGTCGCTGTCTTCCAAAAAGCTTAAAGGATGCTCTTTTCTGTACTCTTTTAAAGTATCAACCCATGATGAATAATCGTTGAAGTCAAAATCTTTCGTATGTTCTAACAGCTGCTTCATAACGATTGCAAGGTCACCAACTATTGGGAAATTCGGTTTTACTATCTTTGCGATACTAGCCGGGTCTATATCCACATGGATAACTTTGGCATTTTTTGCAAATACGTCAAGTCTACCCGTAACCCTGTCGTCAAATCTTGCACCCAATGCAATGATCATGTCAGTCTGGCTCATAGCCATATTTGCCGCATATTCACCGTGCATACCAAGCATACCGAACAGAAGCTCGTCGTCGCTTCTCATAATACCTCTTGCCATCAATGTTTCAACAACAGGTATTTTTGTATGGTGCGCGAACTCCCTGATATCTTCGTAACAGTTTGAAAGCACTGCTCCCCCTCCGACATAAAGAAGAGGTCTTTTTGATTCACTAATAGCTTCAAGTGCAGCTTTTATCTGTCTTATATTACCTTTTGTAGTAGGCTTGTATGTAGGAAGTTCAAATTCCTGGTCGTAATTGAATGTTGCAAGCTCTGCACTTACGTCTTTTGGAAGGTCGATATGTACAGGACCCGGTCTTCCTGTTCTTGCTATATGAAATGCGATCTTTAAGACCCTTGTTAATTCACTAACGTCATTTACAAGAAAGTTATGTTTTGTACAAGACCTGCTGATACCTACAGCATCTATCTCCTGGAATGCATCCGTACCTATAACAGAAGTGGGTACCTGCCCGCTGATAACGACCATAGGGATACTGTCTGTATATGCTGTAGCAAGACCTGTAACGGCATTTGTAAACCCTGGACCCGAAGTTACGATAGCAACTCCGACCTTACCGCTGCTTCTTGCATACGCATCTGCCGCATGAACAGCCGCCTGCTCATGTTTTGTAAGTATATGCTGGAAATGATCCTGTTTGTAGATCTCGTCATATACGTTCATTATAGCACCGCCGGGATATCCGAAAACAACTTCGGTACCTTCTCTTTTAAGTGCTTCGATCACGATCTCCGAACCTGTTAATGTTTTGTGTGTTTCATCTATTTTATAACTCATAAATATACTCTTTATACTATTTGGTGTTTATTTAAAATATTGGATTTTACCCAATTTTTCATTAAAGAAAAATGAGTTATGCTTATATAGAATTATCTGTGAATTTCAGGAAATTGCTACATGTTAAATTTAAAGTTTGTTTAAAAAAGTTTTAAGAATAATTTTAGACTTTGAAAAGAGATTTGGGAGAGACCCCGTATTTATATCTTCTTTAAAAGATAAAACACGGAAGCTTTGATCGTAACTATAAATGGGGTATTTTTACTTTTGAATTTAATAAAAAACCTATAATAAAAATAGCCGCCAATACGAAATATTCACTTGAGAAACCGAACAGTCCCGGAATCGCCCCGAATTCCCATAAAAGGTAAACAACCCAAAGCAAAATAGCTCCAAGAGGAGTAGGCACGCCTGTGAAATATTTAGCCACTACACCCTCATCGGAATTGATATTAAATGATATCAACCTTCTAAGGCCTGAGATAATATAATAAGTAAATGCGGCAAAAATAATCGTCGTATTTAAAAGCAGCTCTTTCCCGTCAAATATCGCAAAGAACAGGAACATTGTAGGCACGATCACAAACGATAAAAAGTCGGCATAAGAATCAAGCTGGATACCGAACTGTGTCGAAAGATTGTATTTTCTTGCAATCTTTCCGTCAAATATATCAAACGCTCCCGCCATCCAGGCAAACAAAGCCGCCCCGAAAAACTCTCCGTGGGTTAAAAAATATATTGCCAATACCCCTGATGTGATATTGCAAAACGTTACTATATTGGCTAAATTGAAATGATTGTTCTTATTAAATAAAAATGTCATATTATTTTCTTCTTCCTGCTGCAAATTCTATTATATAATCGGCTATCTCATCAAGGTGGCAGATATCTTTAACCGCACCCATTTTGATAGCCTGCTGGGGCATACCGAACACGACGCAGCTTTCCTCGTTCTGCGCCACCGTATACGCCCCGTTGTCGTATAAATTTTTCATAGCAATAGCTCCGTCATCACCCATTCCGGTCATCATGATCGCCATTGCACCACCGCCTGCACTGTTGTTCAGGCTTCTAAACATCACGTCAACGCTTGGTTTATGCCTTGTAACCCTTGGGGCATCCAGCAACCTCGCCTTATAATTGCCTGATATCTTGTCAACAACAAGATGCATATTCCCAGGAGCCAGATATGCATGCCCCCTTTCAAGGAGGGTATCACCCTGAAGCTCGCTTACAGTAACCGCCGAAGTATCATTCAGCCTTTGGGCGAACGAGCTCGAAAACCCGTAAGGAATATGCTGGGTTATCACAATAGGAGGCAGACCTGAGGGCAGCTTTTTAAAAACCTTTATTAAAGATTCCACGCCGCCTGTTGAGGAGCCTATACCTATTATTTTACTTCCTGGCATCAAGGCAGGCCTGTTCGGGATTATCTCATCGGGATGGATCTTCCTCTCATTCAAGCCTTTGGTGTCCACTTTTTTCAGCTGCTGTGAGACAGGTTTGATGGGTTTCGGCTTTTTCAAGGTATATCTGCTAAGGAGGAAAGTAAGGTTAAGCAGCGTCTCTTTTATCCTTCCGTTAAAATCAAGCATCGATTCCCCCAGTGAAGGCTTAGCTATAAATCCGACTGCGCCGTCGTCAAAAATAGAATTTCCCCTTACACCTTCACCGGAAATTACAACAGCAGGCATAGGGTGCAGCCTCATAAGGTTCCTTAAAAAAACGACTCCGTTCATCTTGGGCATATTTATATCAATAGTAACCAGGTCTGGTTCTAACTGCTTGATCTTTTCCCTTGCTTCGTAAGCATCAACAGCGGTATCCACAACCTGGAAGTCATCTATTGAATTTATCATATCTTTGATAACTTTCCTCATAGAAGCAGAATCATCTATAACTAACACCGTATACATATACAATCCCTACTTTAAGATTAAAAAAATTCCATTTCCATAGTTTGTTCAGATGATTTTTTCTCATCTTCGGCAAATACACCGGTACCACTGATATATTCTGCTGTTGCAGGCTGTCTGACAGAGATCTCTGTTTGAAGTCTTTTCTCTTGAGCTGCAACTTCGATAGAAGTAGTGCTTTTATCAACATTTTTAATAAAGGTCTCAAAGCTGCTCCCCATCAAAATTACACGTCCCAGGTTTCCCCTCGTATGATCGGACAATATCCTGAATCCCTCCGACTGGCAGAAAGTTTGGGCAAATTCAACATTTCTGTGCCCTATGCTTTTAGAAGTGGAACCGATATTCATAATATCGGCTCCCCCTGATATCTTGGCTGCCATATTCTCTTTTCGGCACCCCTTCTTATACATTTCATTTAGCATAGCCTCAACGGAATACAGTCCGTATTTCATATCTTCGTTGGAGTTGTCAGTTGAGGGGAGCAAGAAGTGGTTCATCCCTTTTATTTTTTTTGCTTTGTCATAAAACATAATAGCTACACAAGACCCCAGAAGAGTTTTGAAAGCGATATTTTCATCATCGCTTACTACCGCAAACTCACCCCCGATTATCGTATGAGTAGGCATCCCTTTAACTATCTGGGTTATTCTTGTACTTGATATTTTTTCAATGCTTCCGTCTTTATGACCTATCGTAATCACTAAATATCCTTAATCTTTACAAAGATGTTTTGACCTGCACGCTGAACGTAATTGATCAAATCATGGGGATTTTCAGAGTGCCCTAAATATAAGGTACCACCAATCTTTAATATCCTGAAAAGCTTTTTCAGTATTTTATTTTGATCCTCAACCGAAAAATAGATCAGAACATTTCGACAAAAAACAACATCAAACTGATGGGTCTCAAAAGGGTAAACTTCATCGTTAAGATTCATTTTCCCGAATGTTATCATCTGTTTTAATTCGTCGTTTGCCTTTATAAGGATCTCGTCACCGGCCAAACTTTTCTGTACTCTTCTTTTGAAATATTTCTGCGGCTTGATCCAGTCCGGAAACTCTTTAGAGCTTTTTTGGTACCTGTATATACCGTTTGCCGCATTTTGCAATACGTCCGTATCGATATCGGTAGCAACAATACTTGCTTTCATACGGGGATTTACCTCTTTTACGGTCATTGCCATAGAATAAGGCTCTTCCCCTGTTGAAGCGGCGGAACAATACATTTTGATCTCTTTATTGGCCTTACTGAATTCAGGTAAAACCCTGTCTCTTAAATCGATAAAATGAAACTCTTCCCTGAAAAAATGGGTCTTGTTCGTCGTAAAAGTATTGATAAACTCGGTAGTAAACCTACCCTCTTCTATCATCTCCAAAAGAGTATTTATATCACCCTTGAAGCCTGTATTTCTCTTTAACTTATCTAAACGATTGGTGATCATTATATCTTTATTCTCGGTAAGGGTAATACCCGTTAAAGAATAAAGAATAGATTTAACCTTGTCGTGTAGATGCCTAGTGTCACCCATTTTTAAATTACGACGCTTCTTGAGAATCTTTGCCGTAACCTATTTGTTCAACCTTTTTTTGTGCTTCTATAATACCCATAACATCCAGAATAAGACCGATACTTCCATCCCCTCTTACCGTAGCGGCACCGATACCTTCTACGCTTCTGAAGTTCTTATCTAAAGGCTTAACAACCACTTGATGCTGATGAAGGAACTCATCTATAAATAATGCAACTTTCAGGTTACCCGATTTAACTACTATCAACATACCCTCTTCAAGATTCGTATGTTTTGACTCTATATCAAACAGTTTATGAAGTCTTACTACAGGGATGAACTCTTCTCTTAACATCAATAGATCCTGGCTTCCGTCACCGATCTTTTTGATCATCTCTGAAGTAGGCTGAAGCGATTCAACGATAGAACTTAAAGGTAAGATATATTTAACGTCACCGACTGCGATATCAAGACCATCCAGAATTGCAAGGGTAAGAGGAAGCATAATAGTGATCGTAGTACCCACACCAAGTTCTGTATCAAGCTTTATGATACCGCCCAGTTTATTGATGTTTGTTTTAACAACGTCCATACCAACACCACGTCCTGATATATCCGTGATCTGCTCAGCAGTACTAACTCCTGCACCGAAAACAAGCATCGCTTTTTCATTGTTATCCATCTGTCTTAATTGATTTTCATCGATCTGACCGTTCTCTAATGCTTTTTGTGCAACTTTTTCAGCATCGATCCCTTTTCCGTCATCTTTTATGGTAATGATCATTTGACCGTTCGACTGCTCGGCTGCTATAAGGATAGTTCCTGTTTCCTCTTTTCCTGAAGCAACTCTTTGCTCAGGTGTTTCAAGACCGTGGTCAAGAGAGTTTCTGATAATGTGCATCAACGGATCTGTAAGACCCTCAATCATAGCCTTATCGATCTCAACACTGTCACCCTTATGGTCAAAGTTTACTTTCTTACCTAGTTTTTTAGAAATATCCCTTACAACTTTAGGGAATTTTGAATAAATAGATTCCATAGGTACCATTCTGATACTCATAATAGAATCCTGCATCTCTCTTATATGTCTTTCAAGAAGTTCAAGTCTTTCCAATACCGAGGTTCTAACTTTATTGTTATCGATCGTTGTACTGTATTGCGTAAGCATTGCATTGGTAATAACCAGATCCCCTACGTTGTTCATAAGAAGATCGATCTTGTCAAGATTTACCCTAATAGTACTAGTAGCTGCTTTTTTGGAAGCCGCTTCTTTTTTCTCCCTTACAGGAGCTTTTGCAGCTGATGCAGCGGTTTTCGCCGCAGGTGCTTCCTCTTTTGGTGCTTCTACTTCTGCCGGAGCCTGCTCTTGGACTTGTGCAATTTTCTCTTCTACAGACTCTGTTTCAATTTTTGCATCGGGAGTGATTGTATCCATATCGTCAAAGAAACCGAAATTATCAGATACATCGTCAGAGGAATCATCTTCCGAGCTTTCCTCTCCAAAGAATCCCCATGAGCTGTTACTTGTAGCAGCAGGCTGTGAAGGGGTCTCTTCAACCGCTGCCGGAGTTTCTACAACAGCAGCTTCAGCTCTCGGCTTTTCAACGGCAGGGGCAGCAATTGCAGCTCCATTGCCGTTCATATAAGATCTAATAGTAGCTAAAAGGTCTGATGTCATTTCGGTAAAATTGTCTCTGTCTATCTCACCGTCACACTCCATTTGAAGGATCTCTTTCATAACGTCAAGACCGTCTATCAAAGTACCTGCCATCTCCGGGATGAATTCTATCTCATGATTTCTAAGTTTATCCATCATATTCTCTACATCATGGGTAAACTCGGCGAAGTAAGCTAATTCAACAGAAGCACCACTACCTTTTAATGTATGGACATCCCTAAACAGCTGTCCCATCTCCTCATCGGTAAGTGTTCCGTTATTTTCCGCTTCAAGAAGAACGTTGTCAGCCGATTCAAATAACTCTTCTGCCTCTTCTAGAAACATCTCCCTGTACATTGATATATCAAATCCAGACATTTTTTAACCTTTAATTTTAATTATATTGATTATTTATTTTTTACTTAAAACGATATTAACAGCTTTTAATAACTGATCGGGAACAAACGGCTTAACGATCCATCCTGTCGCACCCGCTGCCTTACCTTTTGACTTCATCTCGTCACTTCTCTCCGTAGTCAATACTAGAATAGGGGTTTTTGAATATTGAGATAAATTTCTTAATTCACTAACCAGTGAGAGTCCATCCATATTTGGCATATTCACGTCAGTAATAATTAAATCATATGTTGTACTTTTTGCTTTATCTAAACCGTCGACACCGTCAACAGCTTCGGTAACATCATTGTATCCACCCTCGTTCAGTGCATACGACAACATATCTCTTAACATAGTAGAATCATCTACAATCAATAACTTCATTTATTTCCCCTTAAGTGGATTAGTTACAAAACTATAATTTTTTAACTATAACCAAAATATCTTTAAATTAATATAAAATTTTATTAACTAAATATCGCTTGAAATCAGCTCTATTCTGTCTTTGTCAACCTTTAGAACCCTTACGCTGACCTTATCATCTACAGATAAAACATCGTTGATATTGTTAACTCTTTTCTTGGATATTTTAGAGATATGAAGCAGCCCTTCACCCCCTTTTGGAAGCTCAATAAATGCCCCGAAATCCGCAAGTCTTACAACTTTACCCTCTAATACGTCATTCTCGTTATAAAGATCTTTGAAATTGATGATCTCTTTTTTCTTGAAAGCTTTTGCATTTGAAGATATGTTTTTAATATGCTCAACGGCTCCGATTATTTTCTCTTTATCGTCACCCGTTACTTTAACGTTCCCCGTAGTTTTGTCAAGATCGATAGATACCCCGAAAGTTTCAATTATCTCTTTTATAACAGAACCTGCTTTACCTATGACTGCCATAGCTTTTGAAGGGTCAATCGTAAATTGCTCCACCAATGGCAATGCAGGGCTAGGAACTATCTCGGAAGCAGCTTTTTCCATCAGGTTTAATATATGCAGCCTGCCCTCTTTTGCCTGGTATAAAGCCTCTTTCAATACATCAAGTTCGATACCGCCCAGTTTTATATCCATCTGTAATGCAGTGATACCGTTTGAAGTTCCGGTAACCTTGAAGTCCATATCCCCGTCATGGTCCTCTAAGCCCATAATATCCGTTAATACCACATATTTATCATCTTCAAATACTCCACCCATAGCAACACCTGCCACAAGTGATTCAACAGGAACACCTGCCGCTTTTAATGCCAATGATCCGCCGCATACCGTTGCCATGGAAGAGGATCCGTTAGATTCGAATATCTCGGAAACCAATCTTACAGTATCCGTAAAATCACTGTTTATTGAAGCTTCCAGTGCTCTTTTTGCAAGGTTACCGTGACCTAATTCCCTTCTGCTTACACCGAAAACAGGTTTTGCCTCACCTACACTGAATCCCGGGAAATTATAATGAACCATGAAGTTTTCCGTTAAAGCGGCTTTTTCCGTAAGAAGTTCATACATCTGACCGTCTTTTCCACCGCCTAGTGTTCCCACAACCAGGGCCTGGGTTTCACCCCTTGTGAATAAACAGCTGCTGTGCGCGCTTGGCAGGATATTTGTTTCGATAGAAATAGGCCTTACATCTTTAGGAGCCCTTCCGTCAGCTCTTAGATTCTCGTTTATGATCAGGCTTCTTACCTGCTCTTTTTTTACCGTTTCAACAGCTTCTTTGATCTGCTTGAGTTCAAAACCGTTATCAACTATGAATTGATCTTCAACCATGCTTTTTGAGATATTCGTCAACTCTGAGCTTCTCTCTTTTTTGGCCATTGTTTTTATGGCATCTTTTACCTGCTCAATATAATTTTCCCTTACATAAGAGATAAGGCTCTCCTCGATATTGCTTGTTTGAAGATCGACATCAAAGATATCAACCTTTGCAAAATCAAAACTCTCTTCATATGTTTTATTGGTCTCCATGATATTTTCAGAGGCTTTCCCTATGGCTTCAACCAGTTCATCCTCGCTTATATCATTGATATGGTGTATTTTTACGAACGATTCAATATCTGTTTCCAGGATCTCCGAAGAAGAGATAGATCTCATCTCTATCATCAAAAGCTCGGTTGAAGTACCTGCTACGAAAAGATCCAATGTTGAATCGCTTAGCTGGGTCAAAGTCGGATTTAATACTATCTCATCGTCGATCTTGGCTATTCTGGTACCCACAACAGATCTGTTTACCGGAAGATCGGAAACAAATAAAGCTGCGGATGCGGCATTTAGGGCAAGAACCTGCAGATCCGCATCTGGATCAACACTTAAAACCATAACCGTTATAGTTGTAGGGTATACGAAACCGTCGGGAAATAGAGGTCTTAAACTTCTGTCTATGATTCTTGAGGTTAATGTCTCAAAATCATTAGGTTTCCCTTCCCTTTTGACAAATCCACCCGCAAATTTTGCAGCAGCATAGGTTTTTTCTATATACTGAACCGTTAACGGGGTGAAGTTTTCTTCAACCGGATTATCAAATTCGCAGGCAACCGTTGCCATTAAAACAGTATTTCCTATAGTTAATAAAACAGAACCGTTGCTTTGCTTGGCTACTTTATTAAAATGAAAAACCTCTTTTTTATTATTTATTTCCAATTCACATAGTGTTGACATTATATCTATTTCCTTATTTGATTTTATTTTTTAACTCTTTGATCTGATCTAAACTTATATATTCTAAATTTTCGTAATAAAAATCTATCGATACGAAATGCGCAGGTGCTTCCACATAATACAGGTCATCTGCAATAGATTCTATATCATGCACGGTAACTTCAGGCAAAACAGGCACGGCCACACATATAGATTTTGCCTTTTCGTTTATAACCGATTTAATGCAGGCCATCATGGTAAGCCCTGTATTTAAGCCCTCATCCACCAATAACACATTTGTATCTTTTAAATCAATCAAATTTGAATTATCACGGTAATTCGCCTTATATTCTGCAATTTTATTATTATATTTTTCATTTGCCTCAGCATAGATATCATCAAGTTCAAGGGAGAAAGATTTCATCAACTCTTCGTGTATCACGATCTCCCCCGTCTCCGTCACGATAGCTATTTCACAATCATCGTTTTTAGGGGTAAAAACTTTTTGTGTAAATAAAAAATCGAACTGAGCATTAAGGTCTTTCGCTAAAAGCAGTGCTATGGGCACACCGCCAGAAGATGTCGCCAAAACAACCCACTTTTCCTGCTTCATTTCATCCATAGGCAAAACTTTGCAAAGCTGATGATAAGCATCTCTTCTGTCTTTAAAAATTGTTTTTTGAATAATCACAGAAACTCCCCTTCTCTAATCAAAGCTGAAAACCTGATTCAGTTTAAAAAGCTGTTTTAGATTTAACTCAATGTAAAACTCATCCTGGTTGATCACATCATTAAGGGTTGAATCAACAGCAAGATATGTATCAACATATTTAAAATTAACAGCCCAGCACTTTTTATCTATATTGAATATATATTCCGTCTTTTTAGCTTTATTTGTTTTTAGGTCATATTCCTGCCTGTATGATAACCTATAATCATCGAAAAGATCA
Organism: Arcobacteraceae bacterium; assembly: GCA_963677515.1. Taxonomy (GTDB): domain Bacteria; phylum Campylobacterota; class Campylobacteria; order Campylobacterales; family Arcobacteraceae; genus JAIOSF01. The sequence continues at coordinate 930,267 of OY781963.1, forward strand.
AGGGAAACCTGATAATTAACCGTTTCGGTTGTTTCCAGGGTATTGACATTTCTTTTAAAAATATAATTGCTTAGGAAACTGTAGATATCGTATTTCAGGTTCAATGAAGTTGTGGTATCTGATATATCATCTATATTATAATCATATTTTACTTTGTTGACAAGTCTACCAACGTAAAAGTTCAATGCAAGCTCATTTTCAATATAAGTTTTTTCATAACTGTTCTTTGAATCGTCATAAACAAAAGATTGCAAAATCTTATGGTTAATGATCTCTTTCAGATCCTCGTTATTGTAAAAAGACTGATTTATCCCCCAGTTAATACTTTTTTGCGGTTCGTTTATACTAAACTGAGAAAGTGCGCTTATATTATCAAGATTATAAACATCCCCTTTGGTATAAAATGCATTATCATAAGAATATGAAACATCAAATTTCAAAGTATGGGTAAAATCCTCGTACTTTTTAAGAAGGTCCGTATAAAGGCTGAGACTGTGGGTATTACCCCCATAATGAAGATCATCATAAAGATCGCTGTCATTGTTAAACTCAACATTAGAATACTTCAACTCTTCGGTAAAAGAGAAATTCAGGTAATCATCAAAAAAAGAAGTATAATACCCTATAGGTACAGAAACACTTGTAGTGCTCGCCCCTACCCCCTCTTTCCTTGTTTTTCTGTCAAAATTGATATTTGTCGAGTAGGTAAAAGCATCAAGAAAAAGCTTATCGGAATATTTATGTAAAGTTGCTGAAGGCAGTTCCTGCATAACAGTATCGTTATTATCAGCCTGAAGATCCCGGTAAAAATAATTATTTAATTCAAAATAATATTTGTAATTATCGTAATAATATTTCAGCTGGGATTCTAAATATCTATCCATATCATCAAAAGTATCATTACCATACTGTGTGGTATAATAATCGATATCGTTCATATGCTTTAGATCCACATAAAGACCGTCTTTCGAGTTCTCGTCTGAAAAAAGCTTCGTCCTGTTATAATTAATGCTCCATCCAAGATGTTTATCGTGAGACAGGTTATTCTCTTCCGCATAATCTTCAGATTCTTTAAAAAATCCGCCGTTTAACTTCAAGGTGGAATAAGGTGAATCCGCAAACCTATAGGTCAGGTCTGCCCCGTATCCCCTGCTTGTTCTAACCATAGGAACAAATTCTATATCATAATTGGGCTTTGGTGCATAGTAGATAGGCTGTTCATATAAAAATCCCTGTTTTGAGGAAAAACCTACCGTCGGTCTAAGCAATCCCGATCTTCTTGAGGTATCCGTGGGGAAACCGAAATACGGGGTATAAAAAACAGGGAAATCATTTAGATACAAGGTGGTATTATAGGTATTGATCCACTGCTTGGTGGTATTATAATCACCCTCTGAGAACTTAAGCTTCCAATCAGGATCCACACAGTCACAGCTTGACAGAGAAGTGTCCTTTAATATATATTCGTCTTTTTTCCTGTCAGCCCTGTCAGAACCCAGCCAAAGTCCCATAGTATTGTCTATAAGCAAGAAAGGTTCAAGGATAGAAAATTCATCATCAACATCTATCAAAGCATATTCACCGAATAATACCGATTCATTATTTTTAGTGATATTTACATTTTCAAACAACTCAAGTTTTGAATTGTTTTTATCGTAGATAAGTTTATTTGCGGTTATATAATAGTTTTTCGAGTAAAGGACCACATTTGTATTGGCGGTAATAACATTGTTTTTTGTTTCCATATCTTTACTGACGATCTGAACATATTCATCGCTAAAGTCAACGGCATTTACTGCCGTTGCAAATAATAAAGAAACTAATGAGGATTTTGTGAACTTATGCATTAACAACTAACGTTTTACCCAGTTTATCATGGAAAGTTTGTTTCGATTCAGTAAAAAATGCAAATAAAAACCCCACAAACATAGCCATCTCGCTTATGATTCTCCCCGCTGAACGGATCACTGAATTAGCAAAGCTGACTTTCCCGAAATTATAATAATCTATAACTTTTATCTTTGCAACTATCTTACCCACAGTTGCCCCGTAATACCAGATAAAAAATGTTTGGTATATGAACTTCAAAGCCAATATCTGAACAAAAGCAGAATTCATAACATCCATAATGATCATATAATCACCATTGGACATCTCTATTTTATCCCATAACATAAACATAACTATCAAGGTGATCGACAGATCATCGATCACAAAAGCGATAGTCCTGGACCACATCGACGCCAGCTGCAGCTTATCTATATCAACTTCTTGGTTTTCAGCCATCTAAAACCCTATTTTAAAGCTTGATAAGCGATATCTGTTCTACACTTTTTCCCTGCAAAATGAACCTGCCCGCAAAGTGCGTAAGCCCTGTCCCTTGCAGATTTAATATCATCCCCGAACCCGACACATAGAAGAACCCTTCCACCTGTTGCGAATAAAGTATCACCCTCTTTAGTTACACCCGCGTAAGAGATATGGGTGTTGTTAAGGATATCTTCATCATGGATCTCATCTACAATGATCTCTGCAGGTTCACTGCTTCCGTAAGGATAGTTCCCGCTTGCCATTACAACAGCGACTCCGTATTGCTCTTTGATCTTGATATCAAGCTTGTCAAGCTGCTTCGTTGCTCCCTTGTAAAAAAGATCACTTACGGGAGTTTCAAGTAAAGGCATAAGGATCTCACACTCAGGATCACCGAATCTTACATTATATTCCAGGATAATAGGCTCACCGTCCACTACCATAACACCTATAAATAGTACACCTTCAAAAGGTGCTCCCTCTTTTTTCATCCCTTCAAGTGTAGGCTTGATAACCCTTTCCTCAACTTTTTTATAGATATCTTCGTTTACCAAAGGTGTCGGAGCGTATGCACCCATACCGCCCGTATTAGGTCCCGTGTCACCGTCCCCTACCCTTTTATGGTCTTGTGCCGCAGGCAGAACCTTGTAATTGTCTCCGTCACAAATCGCAAAGATAGAAAGCTCATAACCGTCAAGGTACTCTTCAACTACGACTTTTGTTCCTGCGGTTCCGAAACTCTCACCCGTAAGCATTCCTCTTACGGCTTTTTTAGCCTCATCTTTGGTTGTGGCTATGATCACCCCTTTACCTGCACACAAGCCGTCTGCTTTTACAACGATCGGTGTTCTTTCCATAGCGTCGATAAAATCAAATGCTTCATTTTCGTTTTCTGTTTCAATAAACGCTGCAGTTGGTATATTATATTTTTTTAGTATATTTTTCATATATACCTTGCTTCCCTCTAACTGGGCTGCAGCCTTTGAAGGACCGAATATAGTCAATCCCTCTTCTTTGAATATATCGACAACACCCTCAACCAAAGGTTGTTCAGGTCCCACGATAGTAAGATCTATGTTATTCTCTTTTGCCCAGGAAGCCAGCTGGTTATAATCTTTTATATTGATATTTATACCTAAATTATCAGTAGCCCCGTTACCAGGCATGAAAAACAGGTTATGTTCCTGCTCTTCTTTAGATATAGCAAGTCCTATAGAGTATTCTCTACCACCACTTCCAAGAATAAGAATGTTCATATGATTTTACCTTTTGTTTTAAATAATTTCTAAATATTTTAAATGGCACTAAAAGCCATATAGTTACACACTAAAAGATAGTGAAAAATCTTCAGTAGTCTGTATTTTAGTTTGTTTACGAACTGTTTATCAGCCCGTGTTTATGCAGGGATATTTTAGCCAAAAGAAACTTAATATAACTCTAAACTTCTATTCGGCCTTTTTAGAGCTTAATCTGCGTCAAAATTACCTAACGGCACTAAACTCCGATTAAACTATATAGGCATGTAAGTTTTTTGTAATATTAACATTTCGTTAAACCAACAATGTTATAGTGTTTAAAACAAAAACAAGGAGTATAAATTGAAAAAGTTATTAATGATAGGTTTAACCTTAAGTACACTGTTTGGTGCGGATTACAGCTCAATGAGCATAGAGGAACTCCAAAATGCAAAAGGAACTGTTCCAGCTGAAGAGAGAGCTGCATTTCAAGCGGCAATGAGGGAAAAGGTACAGGGACTTTCCCCGGAAGAAAGAGCAGAGCTTGGGATCGGCAAAAACAGATTCAATGAGGATATGGGTCAAGGAACTACCCAAAGACTTAGAGACGGCAGCGGAAGCGGCGGTTCATATAAGGGCTCAAAAGGAAAAGGGTCATACGGAGGAGGTAGAAAATAGGCAGCTGTTTTCTACTGAAAAATCAAGCTAAAAACTGTCAGCTTTTGTTGATCAGTTTTGATCAAAGATCATAAGTTTTATATCAAGTGATTTGTCTATATTATTTTCAAGAAAGAAAAGATTATTTTCAGATAAACTTGATCCCAAATGGCCGATAACCAGAAAACGGCCCTAAAAGCCAATAACTACAGTTAAGAATACAGTTTCAGGAACATCAATCACCATCTCTAACCAAGAGTGGGAAGTGCTGCACACCACCGTAATTACAATTAACCGTATAAAAATATTATCGGACCCTCAAAAATTGGAAATCCCGTACCATTTAGGATATATAGTAGAATTATATCCTATAAATTATTAAATATTGCTATTGAGGTTGTCTTCGATCATTTTTAATTCGTCAAAACTCAATTGGTATTTTTCTTTAAAGACATATCTTAAGAACTTTGTCTCGGCGGAGGTAAAACCTTTGGGGTCTTTTTTACTTACCTGAAGTACTTCATCATTGATATCCAGCCTTTTAAGGTCCCCGTTGATCACTTTCAGGTAATATACGAGCAGATACTCGTTTTTAACCTCTTCTATCGTTACCAGGACTTTATCTTCGTAAATATTTTCCAGTGGTATATCCTCGGTGATCCTTGTGATATTAAGATACCTTAGAACCTTTAAGAAATCTTCCGTATTTAAAAAACCAAGGTAAAACTTGCTGTAGATATCAAGATACCTTTTTACATCTTTTTTCTTTAAGAAGTGGAAATCAAGTATCTCGTCTTTTTTATATCTTAAACCTTTCAATATCCATACCAGGGTGTCAAAATATTTGAAGATCTTTACCTTGATCCTTTCACAATGTATAAACTTCCTGTCTTTATACTGGACAAGTGTTTTATGGGTATGTTTTTTATGTATAAGATCATTTATAAGTTTTTCGTTCTGAAGTTCATCCGTAAGCCAAACCGTACAATAATCAGGGAACACGCTCGTACCCAAAGCTCCTTTTGTCAGGATGATCAGCGCTTTTATCTTTTTATGGGAGAACAGAACCTCCAATAAAGCTTTTTTCTTCACCAATCTCTTTCTTAGGTTTGTTGTCGCTTTTACTATTGTGCTTTCAACAAAATAAACGCTATCTTTGGTGAAAAAAAGCCCGTCAAACTCCGTTACGTCTTTATATCCCGCTTTATAAACTATCTGGGAATTTATATCTATCATAAGGCCGTTTTTTTGATTTTTGTATTTGTCCTGGTGGGGACCTTTTAAAACAAAGCCCGTGATCTTGTCGTTCCTACTGGCATATTTTAACAAAAGCTCATAGATAACGTTCTCGTAAACCTCGCCCACAAAACTGCTGTACGTACTAATATAATGAGGATCCTCTTTATCGATATCGGTTTTTTGAAGTTTCTTTAAATATTTTGAATGGTATTTATAAGAAAACAGGTTATTATATATCTCATCAAGTTCAAGTTTCTCAACATAATCTTCCATTTTTAATGAAGTGTTTTTAATTTTATCCATCCAATAAAATAACTAAATATTACTTAAAAATTAATTTGATATAATTTATTCAGAAGTAATTACTTTATGCTATAATAAAACGATCAAGGAGATATAATGGGACAACACAGAGATATAATCAATCAAGAATTTAAAGATAATGAAGAGATAGATACACACAAGAATAAAAAGCACAAGCCCGACAACTTTACCAGAAAAAGAAAAAAGATGAAGCAAAAGGGTAATAAAGTACAAATCTGGGTAAAACAAGAAACCCTTGAATATGAAAAAGAACTTACAAAACTCCAAATAGAACTATTAAAATTTCAAAACTACGTAAAAGAAAAAGGGCTTAAGGTCCTTATGATCTTTGAAGGAAGAGACGCCGCAGGAAAAGGGGGTACCATAAAAAGGATAACCGAACACCTGAACCCCAGGGGTGCAAGGGTCGTGGCACTTGGAAAACCAAGCGACACGGAAAAAACCCAATGGTATTTCCAAAGATACTCTGAACATCTCCCAAGCGCAGGCGAGATCGTATTATTCGACAGAAGCTGGTATAACAGAGGAGGCGTTGAGCCTGTAATGGGATTTTGTTCACCCGAAGAGCACCATGAATTTTTAAGGGAAGTTCCACAGTTTGAAGAGATGCTTGTAAAGTCTGGGATCACTCTTTTTAAATTCTATTTTTCCGTTTCAAAAAAAGAGCAGGCAAAAAGATTCCAGAAAAGGGAAACAGATCCTTTAAAACAATATAAACTAAGTCCCGTAGATAAAGAATCCCAACTGCTGTGGGATAAATACACCATAGCAAAATTCTCTATGCTTATGGCTTCAAACACAGACTCCTGCCCTTGGACGATCATCAGAAGCGACAATAAAAAAAGAGCCAGAATAAACTGTATAAAACATATCCTGAACAGGGTTGATTACCCCAACCAGCTTTCAAAAGAGTTCACAAAAGAAGATATTGAAATAGTTATATCCGGTTCTGCGGAAATTGAATTGATGGAAGCCCAAAATAAATTTGCGAAGGTATTATAGGTATGAATTTAAGTGATTTTGAAAGAACATCTTATACTGGACTGTATAAATCAAAAACAGCACACCCTAATTTCGGGAAAAAATATGTTGCGAGGTTTCAATTAAATAAAAAAAGGTATATGAAAGTCTTAGGTTACGACAAAGCCGATGACCTAACCGATACAAAAGCTTATTCACTGCTTCAGGATTATAAAAAAGGTTTAACGGCGGAAGTTAAAAAAAGTGCAAAAAACACCAGGATACCCAAAGCCCCTGTTGAGAAAAAAACAGTTAGTAACACTTTGGAAAAAAAACCTGACGAAACAAATAAAATAATAGAAGAGCTGAAAGAGGAAAATAAGCTCCTGAAATCTATCATAGGAGACTACAAGTCCATAGATCTTTTATCCTTACAAGATGGTATCCAAAAAATATATGACGCCAAAGAGATGGAAAGATACCAGATAGAATTGATCAAACTTCAAAACTATCTTGAAGCTACAGGAAAAAAGATGATCATAATCTTTGAAGGAAGGGATGCTTCGGGTAAAGGTGGTGCCATCAGAAGGATGACAAGGTATATGAACTCCAGGCACTACAGAGTGGTAGCCCTTGGAAAACCTACAGAGACACAAAAAGGTCAATGGTTCTTCCAAAAATATATCGAGCATTTTCCAACAGGAGGGGAAGTCGTACTTTTTGATAGAAGCTGGTACAACAGAGCGATGGTGGAGCCCGTGTTCGGTTTTTGTTCCCAGCAGCAATACGATATCTTTATGGAAGATGTTGTCAACTTCGAGCATGATCTGGTCAGACAGGATATTATCCTGGTAAAACTTTACTTCAGCGTTTCAAAAGCGGAACAGTTCGCAAGATTTGAAAGCAGAAGAACAAACCCTTTAAAACAGTGGAAACTAAGCGAAGTGGACCTTCAGGCCCAGGACCTTTGGGATGAGTTCAGCGAAAAAAAATACGAGATGCTAAAAAGGACCCATTCAAGAAGTGCCCCTTGGTATATCCTAAGAAGCGACGACAAGCATAAAGCCAGAATGGAAGCTATCAAAGTTGTCCTTAACAGCGTAGACTACTTTGACAGAAACTATTCTTTGGATTTTGAACCTGACGAAAAAATAAACATTTCGGTGCAAAAAGAGCTTGCAAGAATGAGAAAGAAAAAAGACTATTAATAAAAGATGACAGAATTACACTTACAAATAGAAGAGCTCATAGAGCAAAATGCCCCCGATTTCAAGATCGCAAAGGTCATAAAATCGGAAATAAAAGAATACCTTGGATCATTGAACGATATTTTCAATGAATCCAGCGGTAAAGACTTCTTCGTCAAACATACGAAAAAAATCGACGGATTCATTAAAATAATCTACAAATATCTTTTAAGAAAACATTTCGGCCTTTATCTGCCTATGAGCAATTCAATCCCCCTTACAATAATAGCTCTTGGAAGCTACGGAAGGGAACAGCTGTGCGTATACAGCGATATCGATATTATGCTTTTATATGAAGATGTAAGGGGATTTAACATAAAACCCCTGATGGAAGAGTTTATGACCCTTGCCTGGGACAGCGGGCTGAAGCTGGGAAGCAGGGTCCATGAGATAAAAGAGATCGAAGAAGGGGTAAAAGAGGATATAACCATAAAAACCTCTATTCTTGAATCCAGGCTTATCTACGGTTCCAAGCACCTTTGGTACAAATTTGAAAATAAACTAACCAATATAAGAAACTTCCAAAGAAAAGAGTTCGTCCTTGAAAAACTGGAAGAGCATAAACAAAGGCTGGCAAAAAACCCTTTAAATATGCAGCCGAATATCAAAGACGGTTACGGAGGTATGAGGGAATCAAATATGCTGTTCTGGGTCGCAAACGTCACATACGGCGTAAGCAGCTCAAAACAACTGGCGGGTAAAGTGTTCAGTGAAGAGGAATATAAAAAGTACAGGACATCGTTGGAGTTTATATTCAAAGTAAGAAACGCCCTGCACCTTATAGCCAAAAAGAAGCTGGATATCGTCACCTTTGATGTTTTACCCGAGCTAAGCGCAAAGCTCGGATTTACCGATACGGCAAAAATAGTAAAAGAAAGACAATGTTCCACAAAAATTTTTGAGGCTTTGCACAATATACATAACTTCAACTCCGTAATGATCAGGAAAATAAGCAGAAGATATCTTCACGGCTCTTTAAGCTTAAGGACCATCTATGAACACAGGGTCGGGAAGAACCTTTATATTTTCCAAAACAAGGTTTATACCACATTTAACAACAAGCCTAAAAGGCTGAATACCTTTTTAAAAGAGCTTATTCATATCCCTGACTATATTGAGGATTTTGACGTATCGTACGTGTACTATGCCTCAAAGACAAAACTTCCTACGAAAACCGGGCAAACCTCAAAAAGCCTTATCGTGGCACTTTTGCAAAAAAGCAACCTTTATGCGATAATAAAACTTTTATACAAAAGTGAACTTCTTTTAAGTGTTATCCCTACATTCAAAAAACTGATCAACCAGCCCCAGTTTGACGGATACCATAAGCATCCCGTAGATATCCACAGTATCAGGACCCTATACCATATCAAAAATATAAAAGATCCCTTTTTACAAAAGATGTACTACAGGCTTAACAATAACCAGAAGTTCGTACTAAGGCTTGCTGCATTTTTCCACGACTGCGGAAAAGGGAGAGGGAAAGACCACCATATCGTAGGGGAGCACCTGTTTAAAAAGTTCGCCAAATCCTTGAACATATCGGAAAAGAACATCCAGCTGGCTTCCGTGCTTATAAGATACCATAATATGATGACCATGTATGCCACGACGGAAGATATCTATTCCCAAAACACCATCTTGAAATTTGCAGGGATGATCCCCACAAAAGAGACCTTGGAGCTTTTATTTATCCTAACTTATGCGGATATCTGCTCAGTAGATGAGAATCTATACAAAAGCTCGACAGCTTCTTTATTAAAAGAACTTTACCTTCAGACGCTGCCGGCATATGAAAATAAAGAGCTGTTAAAAGTAAGCAGCCGAAGAGCGGCAAAACAAAATGCGATAAAAAACCACAAGCTCTACCAGGAGATCACCCCGCAGCAAAGAAAAAAGATACTGAACATCAGCTCCAACCAGTTCTTCCTAAAATTCAAAGCGGAAGATATAATCAAAATAGCAATAAGGGCAAAAGAGACCAAAGAGTGGGATTACAAGATATTCAACACAGAACACCTAAAAATAAGGATAACCAGGGTTATCCCTTTAAATCTTGGGTTCCTTCTTGGAAAACTCCAGTTCTTAAATATTTCCTCCATGGGGATCTACAAACTTTTTGACAATAAAAAGTTCTTTGAGATCGAGTTTGACGAAAAAGTGGATGAAGAGGATATCCCCTTTATAGAAGAGATAATAAAAGACTCTTTTGATATGACAAAACAGATCAACCTGAAAAAACCTGAAATTTCAAAAGAAAACATCTCCATAAACTGTGACCACACCGAAGAGCTGGCTCAAATGAAAATAGAAGCAAAAGACCAGAAAGGATTGTTCAGTTATATAGCCAAGATATTCGATGAATTCGATATTGAGATAAACAGTGCCAAAATACAGTCCCACAACGGGAAAGCAAAAGACCTCCTTCTAATAGCAAAGAACGGCAACTTCTGCAACAACAAAGAAAAAATAGTTGATGAATTAACCTAAGATCAGCTTTTTTTCTCGACAAGGGAGATCTTAAGCTCTTTAAAATCTTCTATAAAATCTTCCCCCATCTCCTGGGCTATATCATTTTCAATATCGTAAACCCAGGAGATATCTATATTTGAGTTATTCAGCAAAACACTGTTCTCCCAGATATCGAAAATATCAAAAAAAACTTTCAGGCTGCTCGAGTTCAAATACTCAAGCTCCAGATTCACCTTCATATCTACTTTCTTTGAGAACACCTCATTCAGCTTTTCCAAAACAGATTTATAAAAACTGTGTGTATTTTCAGGGAAAGATTTGCCGAATATATCTATGATATTATTTTCAAGATCAATATTTATATAAGGCGTTGTAGCTGTTTTTTCTATTATTATCTTTTCCATTTTCTCCCCTTATATATAGACTTTTAATTCAAAATAGTCTTCATCTTTAAATTTTACGAACTTATACTCTAATGGCTCGGTTCCCCTTTTTGCCATCTCGATAAACCCGATACCAGCACCCCTGTCGTGAGCTGCTTCCCCTGAACGCAAAAGTTCCCTTAAGAGTTTTCTCTGCTCCTCGTAACTTAACTCGTTTATGGTGTCTATTTTACTTTTTATTATTACAATATCTTCTGAGACCACTTTATTGGAGCTTGCAACGAAATATTTCTCTTTATCTTTATCAAAACCGATCACGCATATCCCGTCGCTTGAATATTTGTTTTTCTCATACTCGTTCCTGTCTTTTGCGTAACTCATAAGATTTTGCATCTGTTCAATAGCGATAATAAAAATAGCATTAACTATCTTGTACTCTGTCCCCGCTTTCTCAAGCTCTTTTTTTACCGTATTTACTATGCTTACCAAAAGATCCTGGGAGATTATTCCGCTGAAACTGAAAATCGCGCCGTTATCGTCCATGACTTTTCTAAGTTCAACTATATTCATTCCGGGATCCCTTTTTTCATTTCAATGATAAAATCTGCCCCGAAATACTCTTTCCCCTCATATTCAAAGGAATCGTTTCTGGCATAGATATTACCCCCGAAATTCTCCGTAATTATCTTTTTACTCATATAAAGCCCTATTCCCGTGCCCTCATCGTCCAGCTTTGTACTGAAATGGGCATCAAAAATAGAATCAATGATCCCTTCATCTATTCCCGAAGCGCTGTCTTTTATGGAGATCACGATCTTTTCATTATCCCGGGAAATTGTACAATAAAGGATTTTTTCCTGTTCATTATCTTTCAAGGCATCGATCGCATTGGAGTAGATGTTCATTATCACCTGTAAAAACTCGTTTTGAACTCCATGGATAAAGATATCGCTTTTTGGGCAGACGAATTTTATCCCGTGGTCATGGAAACGGCTGATCAGCAGTTCATATGCTTTTTCAAGGCTTTCGCTTATAAAAAAATCTTTCGTTCTTTTGTTCTCGTTGAAAAAGTTCCTAAAATCATCAATAGTGTTTGAAAGATAATTGACGCTGTCATTTATTATTTTTAGCTGTTTTAAAAGCTCTTCATCCTCCAGGCTTCCCATAAGCTGTTTTAACTCTATATGTGAAGAAACCGTGGATATAACTGAAAGGGGCTGCTTGAACTGGTGGGCTATATTCCCCACCATCTCCCCCATTGCCGCGAGTTTCGACTGCTGCTGGATCAGCTTTTGCTGCTGCTGGTTCAGGGCTATCTCCTCTTCCAGCTTTTTTTCAAACTCGTTTTTTTTATTTAATATCATCCTTTCCTGCTTGTCGCTGTGTTTTACGATGATATTAAACCTTTTATCGATCTTTACGTATTCATTGATCTCGGAAAGAAGTTTTGCTATCTGCCGGTCGCTCTGCTTAATTATGGAATCGACCCTTTTATCGAGTTTTGAGTATTTGGCAAGCTCTTTGAACATTCTTGCCAGCTGCCTGTCGTTGAACTTTACGACGGTATCAAGCCGGTTTTGGAGCCTTTGGTATTTGTCTATAAGGTGATTATATTTCTCTTCAAGTTTTTTATACTCTTCCAAATTATACTTTTCTTGTCCATTTTTATCCATAATTATTTCCCTGTTATAATTTTTATAAAAAACTTCACTTTGTGTCAAATCGATTTTACATATTAAAAAATATTATCACATTTTACTTTTTATTAATATTATACTTTTGGAATTTGGATATAAAAACAGCAGCCCTCTTCCATATTCCCGGCTTTTATTTTTCCATCCATGGAGTTTTCTATTATCTCTTTACACATATGAAGCCCAAGACCAGTACCCTTTGTTTTATCTTTTGTGGTAAAATAAAGATCGAATATATTTTCAATAATATCGTCGGGGATCCCCCCTCCGTTGTCGCAGATGGATATCTCTACAAACTTCTCTTTGTTCTTGGAAGCTATTTTCACATATCCCTCTTTTATCCCTTTTTCAACTATTGCATCTTTTGCATTGTTTAAAATATTGATAATCACCTGTATCAACTCTCCGGGCACCAGATTTACCATCTGCTGCTCTTTATATTCTATATTATCATATATCTTTATATGGTGGTCTTTCAATGTAGAACTTGAGATATCAAGTCCCATCTTTAAAACAGACTGCATCGATATCTTTTTCTTTATCTTGTCCTCTTTTAAAAAATCACGGAATACCCTTATGGTATCTCCCAGGTAATCAACATTTTTCACTATTGCGTCCGTGGTCTTTGAAAAATAGTCGTCTTTTAGTATCCCTAAGTCTTTTTGGAGCTGAAGTGAGGTTATTGCAGTGCTTATTGTACTTAAAGGCTGTCTCCACTGATGGGAGATATGGCTTATCATATCCCCCATTTGGGCCATTTTTGCCTGGGCTTCGATCCTTTTTGTCTGCTGGGAAATTATCTTCTTTTCCCTCTCTATGCTTTGGGAAAGATCATTATTTATCTTCTCAAGTTCCTTCGAGGTTATATTTATCAAATGGGAAAGGGCTTTTGTGGATATGATATCCAGGTCTTCATTTAATACTTTATGATCCAGGGTCCTGTTTATATCCTGGTCATTTTTAAGTTTGGACTCCCTTAAAGCAACTACCGTCATGGTTTGATTCAAAAGCTCATAGGAACCGTTCTTCTTTGTATAAAACTCCCCGTATGTAAAAAATCCCGAGATAGTTGAGATATTATTTAAAGGGGAAAGCTCTTTTTCTATAAGATGGTTCATAAACCTTCTTCTTGCCATGCAGGAATAAACAAAAACAGCTTCGGGCCGGAAAGATAAAAGCTCGTTTGGGATATCCAAAGAGCTGTTCAGGATAAGTTCGCTGTTACCGTAACCAAGCCTTACTTTGTCCCCTTTGTTCAAATCACCCGCAAACTTCAAAGAACCGTCCCGGCATACTCCTGTTACGGCTCTTGCGATATTCAAACCGTCCCTTTTCAATATAAGGGGAAACTCTATCCCTATTGCAGGAAGCCTTTTTGCCACGTCCTCACCCAGGTAATATTTATAAGTATCGTATGCGCTTATGCCGTCTATGGTTTTTACTATATTGTTTTTAACCTCTGTAACGGTAAGCTCTTTTCCTATAGGCTCCCAGTTAAAGTTAAAACCGGTATAAACCTCCAGCTCCCCGGAAAAGCTTGCCGCAACGGCCCCTTTGGCTATGATATCATCATGGGTGAAAACAAAAGACTCTTCAAACTTTGCATTATCCCCCGAAAGTCCCCCTGCGACCACTATATTGTCATAAGTGTCGCCGATACCCTTAAGAAATTTTTCCCCGTCCGTATTTAAGCCGTCGGCAAAAGAGATGACAAGTTTCATATTTTCCTGTGAAACTTTTTTTACCAATTTTGAGGAGATCTCCCTGATCGGGGAATCGTCGTATTTGATATGGGAAACTTTTATTGAAGTGTTTTGAAAAACAGAAAAGCTTAGAACAGTTTTGGAAACAGAAACCGAAGAGTCGAATATCTCTCCGTCAGTAGTAGATCCTATTATCTTTGCATTTGGGATTATCGATAAAATCGTATCGACAAGATCTTTTATATATTTTTTATCGGCAATTCCCGTAAATACCTGTACCAATAAATTATCCTGGGGTAAGATACCCTTTTGCGATAAAAAAAGTTCTAATTCCCCTTTATTGGCATAATATGTATTTACGGTTCTCATTTATTGCTGATTATCTAGCATCCTTGATTGCCGATAACACCTCTTCATAATTAGGTTCATCGGTAACTTCCGGCACTATCTGCCTGTAAGTAACCTCACCGCTTCTGTTAACTACGAAAACAGCCCTTGCGCATAAGCCTTTAAGTTTACCGTCTTCCATAAGTACACCGTAAGCATTCGCAAACTCTTTATCCACATAGTCGCTCCCCACGACAAGATTATCTATCCCTTCAGTTGAACAGAACTTGGAAGAGGCGAAAGGTAAATCCATAGAAATTACAGCGGTTGTACATATCTCAAGGTTACCCACCTCTTCATTGAATCTTCTTGTTTCAGCGGCGCAGGTACTTGTATCAAGTGAAGGCACCGAGATTATAAGTTGAACCTGGTCTTTAGCTCCGCCTATCTCTATATCTTCAAGATCGGCACCAACTACCGTTACAACAGGAGCCATATCTCCCACATCCAGATCATTTCCCGCCAAATTTACGGGAGTCCCTTTGAATTTAGTAAGTTCTCTCATAATCTTCCTTTTAGTATATGATATATAAAAACAGCCCTATAAATATTGCAGCCAGGGTTACGCCGATCACCGCAAAATTTATATCGCCCATACTATTATGCCACTAAATCTTTGATTTTTACTTTTAATTGCTCTTTTGTAAACCCGAATTTTTCAAAAAGTTTACCAGCAGGAGCACTTTCCCCGAAAGTAGTCATCCCTATAACTTCATCCGCAAACTTGTAGTATTCCGTTGCGGTCGCAGCTTCAATAGCGATAACTTTCGTATTTGGATCGATTATTGTATCGATATACTCTTTATTTTGCTCGCATAAAAGATCAAAACAAGGAACAGATACGATATTTGCATTGATACCATCATCCTCAAGCATACAAGCCGTTTGAAGTGCAAGCATAACTTCGCTTCCGCTTGCCATAAGGGTTACTGTAGCATTTTCCCTTTTCTTTAACAGGTATCCGCCGTTGGCAACATCACCGAACGCTTTTTCAGGTTTTAAAGTTTCCAAACCTTGTCTTGAAGTAACAAATGCAGTCGGAGCGTTCATTGTCAATGCTTTTTTCCAGCACGCAACATTCTCGGTTGCATCCGCAGGTCTGAAAGTATAGAAGTTAGGCAGAGCCCTGAATTGACTTAACTGCTCGATTGGCTGGTGTGTCGCACCGTCTTCACCAACACCGATAGAGTCGTGGCTCCAGATAAAGTGCTGAGGAATACCTGATAGTGCAGCAACCCTTGCAGCAGGTTTTAAATAATCTGAGAAGATAAAGAAAGTAGCACTGTACACCCTGAATAGTCCGTAAAGGTTCATAGCATTTGAAATTGCAGCCATAGAGTGTTCTTTGATACCGAAGTGAAGGTTTCTTCCTCTTGGGAAATCCCCAAGTCCCATAAGCTCTGTTTTGTTTGAAGGAGCAAGGTCGGCAGACCCTCCTATAAAGCTTGGAACCGCTTTTGCAATAGCGTTTAATATCTTATGGTTGGAATCTCTTGTTGCAATTGAAGGAGTTTCACTAAAGTCAGGATATTCAACTTTTGAGAAATCAGGGTTCATTAAAGCGTTTAAAGTTTCGTTCTGCTCGCTTAACGGAAGATCTTTCTTAACAAGTTTCTCCCAGGCTTTGCTCAATTCGTTCCCGCTTGCGGTTTTATCGAACGCTGCTTTTACATCTTCAGGGATAACAAAAGAGCTTTCAGGATCGAAACCTGCTTTCTCTTTTGAAGCTTTAAGCTCTTCTGTCCCTAAAGGAGCACCGTGAGTCTTATGGCTTCCTTCCATTGTAGCTGCACCCTTACCGATAGCTGTCTTAGCTATGATGATCGTAGGCTTGTCGCTGTTTCTTGATGAAGTCAAAGCATTGTCTATAGCATCAAAGTCGTGCCCGTCTATAGTGATAACGTCAAAGTTTATAGCTTCGAATCTTTTTGCCACATCTTCGCTCCACGCAATTGAGATATCACCTTCAATTGTTATATCGTTTGAATCGTAGATAAGGGTAAAGTTTGATATCCCCTGGTGACCAAGTGTAGAACACGCCTCGTAAGAGATCCCCTCTTGAAGGTCACCGTCACCGCAAAGGCAGTATACATGGTGGTCTATGATCTGTGCAGTCTCTGAGTTTACGCAGTATTTTGCATATTCGCTCGCCATTGCGAAACCTACCGCATTTGCAACACCCTGCCCCAAAGGACCCGTTGTTATCTCAACACCAGGAGTGTGCCCGAACTCAGGGTGACCCGGAGTTTTGCTTCCCAATTGTCTAAAGTTCTTTAAATCGTCAATAGTTACATCAAATCCCCAAAGGTGTAAAAGTGAATATACAAGAGAACTTGCATGCCCTCCGCTGAAAACCAGCCTGTCCCTGTTTAACCATTTGGTATTATTAGGGTCAAGTTTTAAGTGTTTGCTTAAAACCGTTGCAATATCTGCAAGACCCATAGGAGCACCAGGGTGCCCACTGTTTGCTTGTTGAACCATATCAGCTGCTAAAAACCTGATTGTATCAGCTTGTTTTTTTAATAGTTGTGACAATTTTATTTCCTATTTGTTTTGATTTATTTTGAAATTAGGGCGATTATACCAAAAAATTGGTAAAATCTACGATAAGAGTTTTATTTCTTTCAAGTAAAATAGTTTTAAATATACCATTATAGCTCAGGCTGAATACTTTAAAAGCTGTCGTAAAAAAGTAAGACCAAAAGATTATGTTTAATATAACTTGGGTATAATGATCATCAGATAAATTATTAAGACAAGGTATATTATGAATTTAAAAGAACAATTAAAAGCAGATTTAAAAGAGGCTATGAGAGCCAAAGAGATAGAAAAAAGAGATTCGATCAGAGCTATAAATACAATGATAAAACAGGTCGAAGTTGACCAAAGAATCGAGCTGGACGATGCGGAGATAATCAAACTGATCCAAAGAGGGATAAAACAAAGGGAAGAAGCGATCGCACAATATAAAGAAGCTGGAAGGGACGACCTGAGCCAAAAAGAACAACAGCAAATAGATATTTTCTCCCTTTACCTACCGAAACAGTTAAGCGACGAGGAGCTTGAAGCTGTTATCAAGCAGATCATTGAAGAAGTGGGTGCAACAAGCATGAAAGATATGGGTAAAATAATGAATCCCGCAAAAGAAAAAATAGGCGGGTCAGCCGACGGGAAAAGAATAAACGAAACCGTTAAAAAAATTTTAGGATAAAAACTTGGAAGATTTAGCAAATATAACAAAACAGACCATATTAAACCTGGAGAGGAAAAAGATCGATGCCACTCCCAGAGAATATATAAAAGAGTTTTGTAAAATTGCTAAAGACATAAGCTTCACTATCCACGACTGTGAATATTTTTACGAATCACTGGACAAACTGACCCTTGAAGAGAGAAAAGGGAAAAGGATAGAGACCATCTACGATATCGTAGAGATCCTTTTAAAAAGGGTCGATGCAAAAAACCTGGAAAAGATGTCGGAGCTTTTTCAAAAATCCTTAAGACCTTCCATTGCCTTAAAGATAAGCGACGACCTTCAAAGCTTCTCTATAAAAATAGGAGACTCTCCATCTTTGATATTTGAAGAGTCTATCCAGCAGGAGATGGAAAAATTCATTGAGCAGAGATTCGAGGTAGATAAAAAGGTCGTAGCAAAAAAAACCGCCGATATCGCAAGGCTGATCACCCTGATGAGCAAATACCTAAGCGATGCCATCGACAGCAATAAAAAAGGCTCAAGCAAGGTTTCAAACATAAAAGACGAGATAAGATCTATCGATATCTCCGAAACAAGCAAGGCCGAACTCGACAAACTGCAGACAAAACTGGTAAATGCGGCAATAACCATTGAAAAAGAGATCTCAACGGTAAATAAGAACCTCCAAAATGGAAGAGATGAAGTCTCGAAACTGGAAGACAGGATAAGGGAGCTTGAAGAGGAGCTTCAGCAGACCAAAAAGAAAAATACAAAAGACTACCTAACCGGGACCCTTACAAGAAGAGCCTATGAAACGGAACTTAAAAAGTTTGATGAGAAATATAAAAGGCTGGGACAGGATTTTGCAGTGATCTTCTTCGATATTGACCATTTCAAGAAAGTTAACGACACCTACGGCCATAACGGAGGAGACGTTATACTCAAAACCTTTGCAAAACTCCTTATGAAACTAACAAGGGATATAGATATAGTAGGAAGATTCGGAGGGGAAGAGTTCGTTGTCGCCCTTCACTATAAAGATGAAACGGAACTTGAAAAATATGTAAACAGGATCAAAAACGTGGTAACCAAAAACAAGTTTCTATTCCTGGAACATAAGATCCATATAACCTTCAGTGCAGGTGTTGAGATACGTTCAAACAATCAAGATTTGGAACAAACGGTCACAAATGCTGATAATCTTCTTTATGAAGCGAAAAGAACAGGAAGAAACAAGATCATATTCTGGAACAAAAGAGAACTTTAAAGTTACTCTTTGTCCAAATCATCTTTATTAAAGAAAGTATTGGGATGAAAGTTCTCAAATGCGGCTTTCATCGATATAAAGATCTGGGGATTTTCAGCTTCCAGCTTCTCCAGCAGTTCTTTTGCATTTTGCCTTGCATGGGGCATTTTTATATCTATTCTCATGGCAGGACATGCTTCATCCCCTATTACCGAGATTTCGTTATTCTGTGCAAACGCCCTAAGCTGCCTTTCCCTGCAGAAAATAAGGGGTCTTATTACCATCAAGCCGTTATCTGCCTTGTATTTTGGAGGCATACTTCTCATACTCCCGTTATAGAACAGGTTCATAAAGAAACTCTCCATGGCATCATCCAGGTGGTGTCCCAAAGCCAGTTTGTTAAATCCGTTGTCAATAGCATGGGTATACAGATACCCTCTTCTCATCCTGCTTACGAAGGAACAAAAAGAGCTGTTCTTTCTAATCTTCTCTTTTGAGATATCAAATATCTCGGTATCTATTATTTCATGCTCTATGCCGTGTTCTTTACAGTGGTCGGCCAGAAACTGCACCTGCTCACCCATCCCGTAAGTTATGGTTACCGCTTTAAACTCGAACTTAAAAGGAGCATGTTTTTGCATCCTTTTTAGTGTATGGATCAAAGTAAGGGAGTCTTTCCCCCCGCTGAATCCCACAAGGACCTTGTCACCCTCTTTTATAAGCTCGTACTTTGCGTTTGTTTTACCAACAGTAGCCGTTATCTTTTTACTTACTTCTAACAATTTGATTTCCCTTTTTTAAATTTATGCCTTACCTTTGGCACTTTGTATTTTATTTACATATTCATAATTGATGTGTATCATCGTTTTTGAAGGGAGGCTTTTTGCAACACCCTCGATGATCATATTAAAATCATCAAACAGATAGTTTGCCATACTTCCCGGTATCGGATTTATCTCGTTCAGGTAAACCTCACCCTCTATAACGAAAAAGTCGCACCTGATAAGTGAGCCGTCAAATTTATGGTTGTATATCTTTTTAAACGACTCTTTAAGCTTTTCAACAAGCTCTTCACTTATCTGAGCCTCATTTACCTGGGAAGTCCTGTTAAAATCAAGATATTTCTTGTCAAAATCCAGGAACTGTTCTTTTACAGGCTCTTCCACTACGGAGAAGTTAAGCTCTCCGTTTATTTTGGCCCCTGCCAGGTTGTATTCCTTTACACCCTCTATAAAAGGCTCTATTATCACCGCATCGTCAAACTCAAAGGCAACATCAAGGGCATACTGCAGTTCATCGTCAGACTTGACTATGGAAACGCCTATACTGCTTCCCAGCCTTACAGGCTTGACAATAACAGGAAATTTTTCTATTTTTATCCGGTCATACTTGTGGTAATAGTCAAAATCAACCGTTTTTACGCCGCAAAGTGCACTGTAACCCTTGGTCAGGTATTTATTGAAGCTTACGCTGCACGCTTCAAATCTTGGTCCTATGAACGGTATATCGTAAAAATCGAACATTGAAGCGATAACCCCGTCTTCACCGTCGCCTCCGTGGATCAGGTTTAGAACCGTGTCAAACTCGACTTTTTTTGAACCGAAAAACCCTTTTTTCTCAAAACCGTTCTTTACCATGGTCAATCTGTCGAATTTTTTATAATCACCAGTACTGAACAGTTTTGATTTTATGATATCCGTAGGTATCTCGTAAAATTCCCTGTTTTTATCCAGAAAAATATATACCAATTCGTTCTTTAAAACTTTTTTCATGGAGATGGCACTTACGATGCTTATCTCATGTTCAAAACTGTATCCGCCGAATAAAACCGCTATTTTCATTTTTTTCCTATTTTTGTAATTTTTTTAATGCTTCTTTTACCAAGCTTGAAGTATCGCTGCCGCTGCAGGTACTTAATACCTTATTTATCTGATCTTTTTTGAATCCAAGGGTTTCAAGAGCCATAACAGCTTCAGATGCGCTTTGATTCAAGGATGAGTCGCCGCCGCTGGAATCCACCACAAAACCGCTTAGTTCCACCAATATCCTGCTTGCTCCCTTTGGTCCGATCCCCGGAACCCTTTTTAACATGGAGATATCGCTGTTATTTACTATCTGCTCAAAACTGCTTGGGGTAAAGGTACTGCAGATCGCCATGGCCACTTTGGGACCCACGCCGTTTATTTTTATTACCGTATCGAAAAGTTTTTTTTCGTTTAGGTCCAGAAAACCGTAAAGGGTATTGCTGTCCTCTTTTATTATCTGAGTAGTATGAAGTTTGACCTTTTTATCTATTATTGCACTGCTGCAGTTCAAAGAGACGAAAACCTCATATATCAATCCGTTTACATTTAGATGTATAAATGTAGGGTCCTTCTTTTCCAGTGAACCCTCAATGCCTACTATCATTTAAACTCCGTTGATTACATGAACTTAATATTTAATTTATATAAATTATTATAACATACAAGAACTTCATATCCATTTAATAATATTTTATAAGGGATAATGTGACAAGGGACCTACTATTATGCTCGAAGAGATAAGTATACTGTATGTAGAAGATGAAATAAATATACTAAATTTGATTTCGGACTTTCTATCCCCTCTTTTCAAGAACTTCTATACCGCGCAGAACGGCCGGGAGGGACTTGATATTTACAACAAACATATCAATGAGATAGACCTTATCATAACAGATATAAACATGCCTCTGCTCGACGGCCTTGAGATGTCAAAAATGATCAGGGAAACAAACCAGACTATTCCAATAATCATCACTACGGCCTATAACGACAAGGATTATCTCCATGATGCAATAAAAATCGGAGTCAGGGACTTTGTCCTAAAACCCCTGGATGTAAAAGACCTTCTTAAAAGTATAAAAAGAAGCCTTGAACCCGTTTACCTTAAAAAGAAACTGGAATCGGAAAGAAAGTTTCACGAAGAAGAGAGGATAAAAAATGCAAAATGCACGGCATCAGGGCAATTGGCAGCGGGATTGACCCATGAGATAAACACCCCCCTTACATATATAAAAGCAAACTTTGAGATAATAGGTTATGACCTGGAAGATATCCCCGATTCAAAAGCAAAAGATAGTATCCTCCAGTCCGTTTCAAAAATATCCGACGGCATAAAAAGGATAGAGAACATTGTCCACTCCATAAAAGAGATGTCAGAAGAGAACAATGAAAATATGGAAAACGTAAACATCTATGCAACGATTGTAACCGCTTTGACACTTTCATACAATAAGATAAAACATATATCAAAAGTGTTTGTCAATAATGAGGAGTTTTCCCTCGATATGGATAAAAACGGCCGGGAATATATCTCATATGTCCAGAAACAAAGGATAGAACAGGCATGGCTGATCATAATCACAAATGCCATTGACGAGCTTGTAAAGATAAAGAACTTTGATGACAGAAAGCTTGATATAGATATATCCTATGAGAAGGATTTCGTGAAAGTTATATTCAAGGATAATGCAGGCGGTATCAAAGAGGGGATACTTGATAATATTTTTGAACCTTTCAAGGGTACAAAAAATTCTTCAGGGATGGGAGTGGGCTTAAGTATCGCGAAAAAAATAATCAATGACCAGAACAAGGGAATGATTAAAGCTTACAATGAAAAGCAGCACGCGGTTTTTGAGATACAGCTCCCCCCTAAAAAGGATTTATAATGAAAAAGATAATGATCATAGACGACGAACTGGATATCCTTGATGTTTTGGAAAGGTTTTTATCTAAACAGCAAGAATACGAGATCAGCACCTACTCCAATCCAATAGATGCCATCAATGATGCAAAAAACAGAAAATACGACCTTATATTATCTGATATAATGATGCCCCAGGTAAGCGGCATAGATATTTTAAAAGAGCTGAAAAAACTCAATGGTAATACCAAAATAATTTTAATGACCGCATACAGCACCTCCCAGAAAAAAGAAACTGCCGAGCAATTGAAAGTGGATGCATATATAGAAAAACCTTTCCAGGATCTTAAATCGGTTCAAAATACCATATCCTCTTTGATATAGCAAAAATTTATAAATAATTTAAAGTTTTTTAGATAAACTTGTCGTTATTATTATAAATTAACTACTTAAATTAAAGGTTCTATTATGTTGCCAGACTTTATCACTAAAAAGGTGGGAAATAAAATTACTTTTGCAATGCTGATACTGATGACCATCAGCAGTCTTGCCGTACTATACTCTACAACTACAAAAGTAAACGAAAACTCAATAAAAACAACAAAGAAAAACTTGGATATGCTCAACGCGGCAATCTTTCAAAGCCTGAGAAACGCCATGAATACAGGTGACCCTGCCCAGATACAAGCAGCAGAAGATCAAGCAAGAAAAATAAGCGGAGTGAAAAGCCTTGTAATAGCAAAAAGCAAACCTTTGATCGAGATGTATTCTCCCGGAACGAAATTCACTACAGATAAAGACATAATCAAATCCTTTAAATCAAAACATAACCAGATAATAGAAACAGATGCCCAAAACGGCCACGATCTTAGAATGATAAAACCGATGATAGCAACAAACGAGTGTCTTATGTGTCATGCCAACCAGAAAGAGGGAGACGTGATCGGCGTAATGGACCTTACCTTCTCTTTAAACGCATCTGACGAAAATATAAAAGAGATAATCGTAAATATCCTTGTCAGCTCAACACTACTTGGATGGCTTACGATTGCCATAGTTTATTTCGTGGTCAAAAGAACCATCAGCCCTCTTGAAGGCTTGAAAAAAGGTTTTGAGAACCTTATAAGATCAAACGATACCAGCATAAAACTTGAAGCTGAATCAAACGACGAGATAGGCGAGGTTGCAAACCTTTTCAACAAATATATGGATCAGGTAAATAAGGGCTTGAAGCAAGACGAGATCGTTATCAACGAAACAAACGACGTGCTTCAAAAAACTGCAAACGGCTTCTTCGTATATAAAGTTAACTCAACCGCTTCAAACCCTCATGTTGAAGCCATGAGAAAAAACCTTAACTATATGATCCAACACGTAAAAGAAACTTTGGACAAGATCAATATAACACTAAGAAACTACAGCCAGTCAAAATACGACTATAAAATAGACGATAACGGCATATACGGAGACTTGGGCGCAGTAACAGCTGGTATCAAACTTGTGGGTAACAATACCTCAGAGATCCTGGCAATGATCCTAAATACGGGGGACCAGCTGAATAAAAACACCCATACCCTGTCTGAATCTTCGGCAGGACTGTCAAAATCCTCAAATACACAGGCAGCTTCACTTGAAGAGACCTCTGCAGCATTGGAACAGATGACTGCGACAATAAAAGGGAACACCCAAAATGCAACTAAAATGGCCAGCCTTGCAAATGAAGTGACAAATTCTGCCAATCACGGTGAAAACCTTGCAAACTCCACTACCCATGCCATGGACGAGATTGTTGCACAGGTTACGTCAATTAACGAAGCTATAGAGGTGATCGACCAGATCGCATTCCAGACAAACATCCTTTCCCTTAACGCTGCAGTTGAAGCGGCAACGGCAGGCGAAGCAGGAAAAGGATTTGCGGTTGTCGCGCAGGAAGTAAGAAACCTTGCCAGCAGATCGGCAGAGGCTGCAAACGAGATAAAGGCACTTGTTGAAAACGCAACGACAAAAGCGAACGACGGTAAAAAAGTATCGACGGATATGATAAACGGATATAAAGAGTTAAATCAAAATATCAGCAATACCATCGAACTGATAAACGAGGTGACCCAATCCTCAAAAGAGCAACAGGACACTATTATACAGATAAACGATGCGGTAAACTCGCTGGATAAAGCTACACAGCAGAACTCGACAGTAGCAGATAATATATCAAATATGTCGGAAGATATAAAAACCATGTCTGACAGGCTTGTGGGTGCCGCTTCAAAAGCAAACTTCCTGCAAGAGACAAGAAACCAGGTTTGCGACGTTGACCTGATATATGAGATCGCCAATCTAAAAGTTGAGCTTTTCAACTATAAAGATGATGTATTCAGCAGGCTTGCCGACCATACGGACAATATAGTTAAACCTTTTGATACCCTTGATAAATGGCTGGAAGAGTATGTAAGCAGACATCCGAACTGCAATGATGAACTGATCTCAAAACTAAAAAGCATGAACGTCAATCTTCATAAATACCTGACTGATCTTATGAACTCGACTGCACAAAAAGAGTCCAATAATGTAATTAATGATAATGCAAAGAAAGTTGAGATAGAATCTATGAGAATATTTGGTACATTGAACCAGATAAAAGAAGACAAATGTAAAGGTAACTGAGATGTCTAGCAATTCCACTAAATTAGATGTAGTATCCCAGCTGTGTGAAGTAATAGAAGAGTCTGAAAAGATGACCATTGAGGTGATGAATCACCTTGACGTTGTTCTGGAGAAACTGGATCAAATAGAACACAGCAAAAACTTAAAAAACGATATTGACGGGATAAAAAATAATATTTTTATAACTATGGAATCGATGCAGGCCCAGGATGCCAGCAGACAGAAAATAGAAAGGGTAATAAACGACCTTGATCCCGATAACGGTAAATTTGCCGCTAGTGCAAAACACCTCTCGGGCGACGATACAGATGATCTTGTAGACAATGATGATATAGAGGCTTTGATCGCCTCTATGACAGCAGCAAACCAGTTAAAGGTTTGATCTGCTTTACTGATGAAGCAGCTCGGCTATCAGCTCCGTTGCATAACTTCCTTTAGGCAGTTCAAAGCTCAACTCGAACCACGCTTTTTCCTCTTTATATTCACTGCTTATATTATCTGGGAATACCCACGCAAACCTTCTTGAACCCTGCTCGTTGGTAGGCTTTATAAACTCCTCCTCAAACTTCAGGGCATCGTCGATCGCAAGCTTTGTTTTCTTTCCTGCCAATAAGCCCGTAGGAACCCTGTCTTTTTCAAAGAACTTCGATGATTCAGATTCCATATCTTCGCAGTAAAATATCTTTCCGTAAGGGTAATGGCTCATTACATCCCCTTTTAGAACCTTGAAAGGATGTTTCTGCTCCTGCATGGACTTTATAACCGTTTCATCAAGATCAAGCTTTTGTGTTATTTCATTTGCCTTGAAAGCTTCTGTTATTTTGCTTATCTCGATCCTTTTCGAAAGCCACCGGTTAAAAAGGTAGGACTGGTAGGCATTGATATACATCTGCTTTAGTTTCCTGTTTCTTTCTTTCCTTTTACCGGCAATAATCTCTTCCCCTTTTAGGTAATTATCCCCGTCTATCCCGAATCTCTGAAATCCGAAATAATTGGGCATACCCAAAGATGCGATCTGCTGCAGTGCCGATTCAAGTATGTTCTTATGCAGCGGCTGAACCCTTTTAAGCCTTATAAAAAAGCTGTTCCCTTTAAGGTGCCCTACCCTTATTTTATTATTATGGTAGGTTTTTTCAAGGATCTTTATCTGGGGATGTTCAAAACTGTCTATCTTATCCTCAAAACTTCTGTGCATTGAGATATGCTGTATGGCCATGGCATTTTTGTCTTTCAATCCCGCGTAGCCTATATCCCTGCTTTTACAACCGATGCTGTCGGATAAAATAGACACCATGTCCCAGGTTGAAAGATCTTTTTTTCTGATCTTTAAAATAAGATGTTCACCTTCCCCGCTGAATTCATATAAAGGGATCTCCGTTACGACGAAATCCTCTTTGCTCTGTTTAAAATAAACATCAACCCCGCTGTGGTTCAAATATCTTTGTAATTTCATATATTCTCTATTCTTTTTAAAATTTTGCAATTATAACCAAAGTTTTTAAAATTGGAAGCTGTAACTAAGTCCGAACCACTGCTTGCTCCAGTAGTCGTCGTTTGAACCCAGGTCCGAATTTTTCAAGTAAGCCGAGAATACAGATCCCCCGGTATAATAATCAAATGCCACGCTGGTAGTGATCTTATGTTTTTCCCTGTCGATATTATATTCCCTCTCAAACTTGTCGAGAATATAAAAATAATCGGTATAATCGTAGCTAATGCCTGCTGATATGCTCCAACCTTCCGTTTTGGGATATCTGACCAAAGAAGTGCTTCTGTCACCCATGGTTTTAAAATCGTTTCTTAAAACATTACCGTACCTGATCAGAGTACCAAAGGAGGCACCCCTTGTAAAGTTGCCGTAATCAGCATGAAAATGATTGTTCAAATCTATATTTGCACCGAAAACTTCGTTCAAAGGAATATTTTGAACAAGATCATAATTTACCCCGGCTGTAGTTTTATTATCGATCTGTTCATCCCAGCCTTGGGGATTATTTGCAGCAAGAAGATCATGAAAGCCCTGCTGCAGCTCTTTTGCGTAGGTTTCGTCCCCTATTCTTCCAAGACTTACACCAAAACTGTGAAGATAGTTTTCTGCTAATATTTTATACAGGGAAAGTTTCAGGTACATATGCCCCGCATAAGGAGCGTCGAATTTTGATCTGTCCCTCTCCCTTATCTCGCTAGGGGTATATATATCATGGTGCAGTTCAAGCCCCAGGTTGTCATAAAAAGTATCTTTGCTCTCATGGATCCAGCCAAATACCATGCTGTTGGTCAAATGTCCGTCATCATCCTTTATGGAATCATTTTCTATATTAAATAAAAATGAATCCGCATATATCAGCTGAGCCGCTGCCAGCATCGAGATAAGTGTTTTTTTCATAATTTAATCCTTCTACTTTCTAAAATGGTGTCCAATGCAGGGAGATTTAAAGCATCCCTCTTCCGCCCTGGCAAAAATATTCAAATCAACATTATGTTTCTTTGCGATCTTTTCTATCTTTTTCTTATCTTTTTCATCAAAAGTGAATAATATCTCATACTCTTCACCGCTGCATCCCGTATCTTTTAATATGTCATAAAAAAACTCAAAGCCTATGTTGTTCGCTTTTGATATCCTCTCCAACTCGAAAAAAAGCCCGTCCGATATATCCATGGCGCTCTTTACGTAGGGAGCCGCTTCATAGAAAAAACCGGGATTCAGCTTAGGCTTTATGAACTTGGAGCCTTTATCTATTTTCTCGCCTCTTAAAAGCTTGTCCAAATCTTTTTTTACGCCACCTATCTCCCCCGTATAACAGACAAGGTCACCGATGTCAGTACCCGATCTTAAGACGGGCCTGTCGGTTTTGGATATTATGGTTACCGAGATATCCAGCTTATTGTTGGATATGGTATCTCCACCTATTATCTCTATGCCGAAGCTGTCTGCGGCACTTTTAAAACCCTTTGCAAGTTTTTCCAACTGTTTTTTGGTAAAATCGGGAGGAATCGCCACGCTAAGCAGGGCAAACTTCGGCTTTGCGTTCATAACGATAGCATCGCTTATGTTTATGATCATCGACTTTTCGGCTATCTGCTTCAAGCTCATCCACTCCCTTTTAAAATGGACATTTTCAAAAAAAGCATCCATGCTGTAGACATATTTCCCTACAACCGCACCATCGTCACCTATATATTTACTTTCCGTAAACTGCTTGATAAAATAATCTTCTTTATTCATAATCGGCATTATAGCATTTTAAAGATATAATATATTCAAAATATCTATATTAAAGGAAAAACTTGGATTATTTAAAAGTAATCGGAAAGCAAAAGCTAAAAGGGAGCGTGAAAATAAGCGGTGCAAAAAACGCGGCGCTACCCCTTCTGGCAGCTACAATATTATCAAAAAACAAAATCAATATATCAAATCTGCCTAATGTGGTAGATATAAATACCTTATTGAAATTACTCGGCATGCTGGGTGCCACATACAATAACAACGATATTTTACAGATCGATTCAACCACCATAACCAATACAAAAGCGAATTACGAGATAGTTAAGACGATGAGGGCTTCGATCCTGGTACTAGGACCTCTTCTTGCAAGGTTCGGTCACTGCGAGGTTTCACTTCCCGGAGGATGCGCCATAGGGCAAAGACCTGTTGACCTTCACCTAAAAGCCCTGGAGCTTATGGGTGCCGTAATAGAAATAAAAAACGGTTATATAGAAGCCAAAGCTCCCCACGGGCTTCAAGGTGCAACAATAGTATTTGACAAGATAACCGTAACGGGAACCGAAAACATCGTTATGGCAGCAGCTCTTGCAAACGATACCACGACTATCATAAATGCGGCAAAAGAGCCTGAAGTGGTCCAGCTATGTGAAGTGCTGGCCGATGCAGGGGTGAAAATAGAAGGTATCGGATCCAACAAACTGGTAATAGAGGGGACAAACAAAGAGCTTGTTCCCATAAAAGATTTTGCCGTGATTCCCGACAGGATAGAAGCCGGGACCTACCTTTGCGCGGGAGCCATAAGCAACTCTGCACTGAAAGTCGAGAATGTAGAACCCGGCCACCTGGATGCTGTTCTTGCAAAATTCGAGGAGATGGGATATATGATACTAAAAGAGGAAGATTCCATCACTATACTTCCCGCGGATAAAATAAAACCCGTAAACATCATAACTACGGAATACCCGGGATTCCCCACCGATATGCAGGCACAGTTTATGGCAATAGCCACCATGGCTGAAGGTGTAAGCACCATAGATGAGACACTTTTTGAGAACAGGTTCATGCATGTAAGCGAACTTGTTAGAATGGGAGCGGATATAAAGCTTCAAGGTACCGTTGCAACTATCACGGGAACCCCTAACAAACTGTTCGGTGCAGATGTGATGGCGACGGATCTTAGGGCAAGCAGCGCCCTGGTACTTGCCGCGCTTGTTGCAGATGGGGAAACTGATATACACAGGATCTACCACCTTGACAGGGGATATGACCACCTTGAAGAAAAATTGTCAAAACTGGGTGCAAAGATTCAAAGACTGAAAGAAAATTAATTATTAAGGTTAGTTGATCTATAATGATTGCTTTCATAAAAATTAGGATGATAAGATGAGACACTTTTTAACATTACGAGATTATACAAAAGAAGAGATTTTAGAAATAATAGATCTTGCTATCAAGATAAAAAAAGAAACAAAGAAAAAAATATTCAGGGAATATATGCCCAAACAAACTTTGGGGATGATATTTGAAAAAAGCAGTACAAGAACAAGGGTAAGCTTTGAAACAGGTATCTACCAGCTGGGCGGAGTTGGATTGTTCCTAAGCTCGAACGACATACAGCTGGGGCGGGGTGAGCCTATATCGGATACAAGCAGGGTAATAAGCAGAATGGTTGATATGATAATGATAAGAAACGATTCCCAAAAAGAGCTTGAGGAATTCGCTTCATATTCAAAAGTTCCCGTTATAAACGGACTTACGGATAAGTTCCACCCGGTACAGCTTATGGCGGATTACCTTACGATCCTTGAAGCAGGGCTTGAAAAGAACCTGAAAGTGGCATATGTAGGTGACGGGAACAATATGACCCATTCATGGCTTATGCTTGCTTCAAAGCTTGGGTTTGACCTGAGCATTGCGACTCC
This sequence comes from Arcobacteraceae bacterium, assembly GCA_963677515.1. Lineage (GTDB taxonomy): Bacteria > Campylobacterota > Campylobacteria > Campylobacterales > Arcobacteraceae > JAIOSF01. Next base: position 960,795 of record OY781963.1, read on the forward strand.
TGCTGGTTATGAGGTTGACAAAGATATCTATTTTGAGGCGCTGCAATTTGCAAGGGAAAGCGGAGCTACCATAACAACCACAGATGATCCTGCGGAAGCGGTAAAAGACGCTACGGTCGTTACCAGCGATACCTGGATATCAATGGGGCAGGAAGATGAAAAAGAGCAGAGGATCAAAGACTTTGACGGTTTCATTGTGGACAAGAACCTAATGGGCAAAGCCGCTAAAAATGCAATATACCTTCACTGCCTTCCTGCATACAGGGGTTACGAAGTAAGCGAAGAGGTATTTGAAGAGAATGCCGAAATTATTTTCTCCGAAGCTGAGAACAGGCTTCATGCCCAAAAAGCTGTCATGGTATGGCTGGATGGAAAGAGAGACGCTTAATGATAGACTTTAAAAAGTTTGAAAAATACAGCAGACCGGGGCCAAGATACACAAGTTATCCTACGGCGCCCGAGTTTCATACGAACTTTACACAAGAAGACCTGATAGAAAGATACAAATCTCAAAGCGACGACAGACCCCTTTCACTTTATATCCATATCCCTTTTTGTAGAAGTGCCTGTTACTTCTGCGGATGTAACGTAATATTCACGAGCAAAGAGGATAAAAAGACAAGATATATCGATTATCTGAAAAAAGAGCTGGATATCCTTTCAAAGCATCTTAATACAAATAGAACGGTTACCCAGATGCACTTTGGAGGGGGAACCCCTACTTTCCTTAGCCCACAGCAGCTGAAAGAAGTGATAGATGCCATAAAAGCCACTTTCCCCAACTTCGCACCCGATGCGGAAGTTTCCTGCGAGGTTGATCCCAGATATTTCACAAAAGAGCATATGGATGTATTAAAAGGTGCGGGTACGAACAGATTAAGTTTCGGAGTGCAGGATCTTGACCCGAAAGTTCAGGAAACCATCCACAGGATTCAGCCTTATGAAACAACACAGAATGTGGTAAAAATAGCAAGGGACACTGGGATAAACTCCGTAAACGTAGATCTTATCTACGGCCTTCCGTACCAGACAAAAGAGAGTTTCAGAAAAACCATAGAGCAGATAATAAAACTGGATCCCGACAGGCTGGCTATATTTAATTATGCCCATGTACCCTGGATGATGAAAACCCAGAGAAAATTTGACGAAACAACATTCGCGCCTCCGTCGACAAAACTTGAGATATTAAAAGATACTATCGATTTCTTTACTACAAACGGTTATAAAATGGTCGGTATGGACCACTTTGCAAAACCTGAAGATGAGCTGTTCAAGGCTATCGAAAAAGGTGAACTGCACAGAAACTTCCAAGGGTATACGACCAAAGGGGGAGCAGATCTAATAGGTATAGGTGTTACCTCTATAGGTGACGGCGTTGATTATTATGTGCAGAACTTCAAAGACCTGAAATCTTACGAAGAAGCTATAGATAACGGGAACCTTCCCGTATTTAAAGGTTACAGCCTGAATGATGACGATATATTAAGACAATATGTTATCATGGAATTGATGTCAAACTTCTCACTTGATATAAAAAGGTGTGAAGCGCAGTTTAACGTAAACTTCAAAGAGTATTTTTCAGATGCCCTTGATGCACTGCAGGAGTTCAAAGAAGCTGAACTTTTAACTTTAACTGATGATAAAATAGAAGTAAATCAAACGGGAAGCATGCTTATTAGAAACATCGCTATGGTATTTGACGCTTACTTGAACAATATCCCTGAAGATAAAAGAAGATTCAGTAAAACCATCTAAATTCAGGATTTTATATTATGATACCCAAAGTTGAAGAGATATGTGTTAAAGATGTAGTAACTACGGATATAAACTCTTCAATTGAGGATGCCGTAAAAAAAATGGCGGAATCAAATGTCCGAAGCATAGTTATAATAGATAAAGAGGGCAAAGAGTATTTTATTTTTACAACTAACGATGCAATAGAGTACAGGATACAGAACCTTTCTTTAAAAACAAAACTCAAAGACATCGTCCTTCAAAGGGTACAGAAAATTGACGCCAAAGTTAATATTCTGGAACTGATAAACCAGGAAGACAGATATGACGAATATCTTGTGGTAGTCCAGGAAGAAAAGATCATAGGGATACTCTCCCAATCCGATATTATAAACAATATCGATCCAAAGATACTTATGCAAAGACAAACCATAGGAAACCTGATCCTGCAATACTCCCCTATTACCGTATTTAAAAACGAAGCGACCGTAAATGCCATAAAACTTATGAAGTTCAAGCATATCGACTCACTTATAATAATAAATGACGACCATGAAGCGGAAGGCATTTTTACCACTAAGGACTTTTTAAATATATTGAACAATAATTCCGACCTGAACGACCCTATCTATAAATATATGAAATCCCCTCTTTTAACGGTACCCGAAACGATCAGGATATATGAAGCGTTAGAGTTTATAAAAGAAAAGCATTTTAAAAGAATAGTCGTAGAGAACGAGGAAGGGAAGATCAGCGGTGTAATAACCCAGACAGAACTTTTAAGAGTGGTGAACAACAAATGGATGGAGATCATTAAAGAAAAGGGGCAGGAGCTTTCCAAAATGAATGAAAGACTCCTACAAAAAGCCGCCAACCTGGAGAAAAAAGCCTCAACAGACTTTCTAACCCAGCTGAATAACAGAAGAAAATTCGACTCCCTTATAGAATATGAACTAAAACAGATCAAAAGATACAAAGACAGGGACTTAAGCGTCGTGCTTTTTGATATAGACGGATTCAAATATATCAACGATACGTTCGGGCATGATACGGGAGACAAGATACTCCAGGAAATAGCCCAGATAATAAAAATATCTTTAAGGGAAAGCGATATAGCCTGCAGATGGGGAGGGGAAGAGTTCGCAATAGCACTATCCGAAACTGCCATTGACGAGGCGCTTTTAGTTGCCGAAAAACTAAGAGTGACCATTGAGAATCATCTGTTTATCAATAAACTCAAGATAACCTGTTCATTCGGTATATCCCAATACCATACAAGCGATGACTACCCTGCTTTATTCAAAAGAGCCGACGAAGCACTCTATAAAGCAAAAAACACTGGCAAAAACAAGGTAGTCATAGAACATATCTAAGTGTCAACTTTTCTTTAATAAAAGTTTGGATATAATCCACCAAATAATAAAACATAATAAATCATAACTGAAGTAAGGGAATATTTTGAGAACACACTATTGTACAGATGTAACTGAAAAAAATATTGATGAAATTGTAACGGTTGCCGGTTGGGTAAACAGCAGAAGAGACCACGGAGGTCTTATCTTTATCGACTTAAGAGATAAAGGTGGATTGGTTCAACTGGTTTGTGATCCTGCCGATAACAAAGAAGCTTGGGAAGTAGCAGAAGGTGTAAGGGACGAATTCGTTCTTATAGCTACAGGAAAAGTAAGAGCAAGAGGTGAAGGGCTTGAGAACCCTAACCTTATCACAGGTAAAATAGAGATCGTTGTTGATGATCTTGTTATCGAGAACAAATCAAAACCTATGCCTTTTGATCTGAACGACGAAAAAGTAAACGAAGAGATCAAATTAAGAAACAGATTTTTAGAACTTAGAAGCAAAAGATCTTTCGATATTTTCAACTTAAGATCAAAAGCGAATATCGCGGCTAGAAACTCCCTTAACGAGATGGGATTTTTAGATGTTGAAACTCCAATCTTGACAAAATCTACACCGGAAGGTGCAAGGGATTACCTGGTACCTTCAAGAGTACACCACGGGGAATTCTATGCACTACCGCAATCACCGCAACTATTTAAACAGCTTTTAATGGTATCTGGATTCGATAAATATTTCCAAATCGCCAAATGTTTCAGGGATGAAGACCTAAGAGCCGACAGACAGCCTGAGTTTACCCAGATAGACGTTGAGATGTCTTTCTGTGACCAGGAAGACGTTATCAAAGTAGCAGAAAAACTTATCTATGATATTTTCACTGCATGCGGTAAAGATATCCCTTCTACGTTCAAAAGAATGACTCACTCTGAAGCTATGGAAAAATACGGATCAGATAAACCTGATATGAGATTCGGTATGCCTATGGTTGACGTTATCGATATCTTTGCAAGAAGCACTAACGAAATCTTTGCAGAAATAGCACAAGACAAAGCTCACAACAGGATCAAAGCTATCAAATGTCCAAACGGAGACAATATCTTCTCTAAAAGACAAATGAAAGGTTTCGAGGATTACGTAAGAAAATTTGGAGCTAAAGGTCTTGGGTACTTCCAAATGAAAGAGGATGGATTAAAAGGTCCGTTAACTAAATTCTTCTCTGAAGCTGACCTTGAAGAGATCGTAAAAGTAACTGAACTTGAAGTCGGTGACGTAGTATTCTTTGGTGCGGGACATAAGAAAACAGTACTTGACTACATGGGTAGATTCAGACTTTACCTGGCAGAGCAAATGAATATCATCCCTGCAGATACTTACGAGTTCTTATGGGTTGTTGACTTCCCTATGTTCGAAGTGGAAGAAGGGAAGATCAAAGCTCTTCACCATCCGTTCACTATGCCTAAAGACCTTAACAAAGAGAATATCGAAGAGATCGAATCTATCGCTTACGACCTGGTTCTAAACGGAACAGAGCTTGGTGGGGGAAGTATAAGAATCCACAAAGAGCATATCCAAAACGAGGTATTCAACTTAATGGGTATCGAAGAAGAGGAAGCAAAAGAGAAATTCGGATTCCTTCTGGATGCACTTCAATTCGGTGCGCCTCCGCATGGTGGATTTGCAATGGGATTCGATAGAATGATCATGCTTCTTGCGGGAACCGATTCAATCAGGGATGTTATTGCATTCCCTAAAACACAAAAAGCACAATGTCTTATGACCCAGGCTCCAAGTGTTGTTGACGAAGAGCAGCTTAAAGAGTTAAGCTTAAGAATCAGACAGAAAGTAGATGCATAATCCCCTAAACTTTATAAAAGTTTGATAAGAAAGGTAAAGTTAAAAGGCTTTGCCTTTTTTTATGACTAAGGATTTTATATAAGATAATTTATGATGGAAATTTGAACTGATATATTTCTTCTTCACACTTTTTAAAAAAGTACGGCAATAAATAATTATAATGGGTTATAAAATAAGAAATAAGCTAAATATATTTCGAACCAGATGAATAAATGAAGATAAAAAACAAGTGGAAAACTCCACTTGCAATAAGGATCGTTACACTGCTGTAACGTTTTGAGCCTCAGGTCCTTTTTGCCCTTCTGCAACTTCAAAAGTAACTTTTTGACCGTCTTCTAAAGATACTCTTCCGTATCCTGAATGATTTACATTTCTAAAATGTACAAATAGATCTTTTCCACCGTTTTCTTGTTGGATAAAACCATAACCTTTTTCACTGTTGAACCATTTAACTGTTCCGTTTTCTAATGTTGCCATTAAATTTCCTCTTTTTTGTAATAAACCATATTTTAAATATGGGTATAAAACACAATTATAACCTCTATTGGAGTATATTGTCAACCTTTGTTATCAAATAAACATACCAAAAGTGAACTCTAATCATCTTTCATTAACACGATTATATCTAAAATATTTTAAAGGAAACATCACATGGCTGTAATTTTATCAAAACTTATAATTCTTATCTAGTTACAAATAGTTAAGTTTTATACATTAAGAGTTTGGATATAATCCCGATAAAACAAAAGGAAATACGGTTTCCTGCAAATAATAAATAAAAGAAAAACATGTTTATACCCACAACAAAAGAAGAACTGAAAAAACTAAACTGGAACGAACTTGATATCATACTTGTAAGCGGTGATACCTATATAGACTCACCTTACAGCGGTATGGCCATAATAGGCCAGCTGCTTATCCAGAAAGGTTACCGTGTAGGTATAATTGCCCAGCCCGATTTTGAGTCAGATAAAGATATTACCAGGCTTGGGGAACCAAAACTCTTCTGGGGAGTCAGCTCCGGGCTTGTGGACAGCATGGTGGCAAACTATACGGCACTTAAAAAGTTCAGGAACAGCGACGACTTTACCCCTGGGGGACAGAACAACAAAAGACCCGACAGGGCAACGATAGTTTACTCAAACCTTATCCGAAGATATTTCAAGAACACGGCGCCTATTGTTTTGGGAGGAATTGAAGCAAGCCTTAGAAGGGTTGCCCATTATGATTTCTGGTCAAACAAAATAAGGGGATCAATCCTTTTTGACGCAAAAGCCGATTATATCATTTACGGTATGGGTGAAAAAACCGTCCTTGAACTGGCCGAAGCTTTAAAGAACGATACTTCAGCTGAAGATATAAGGGGACTATGCTATATCTCAAAAGAGAAAAAGGAAAATTATCTGGAACTGCCATCTCTAAAAGAGTGCCAGGACAAGAACGACAAATCAAAATTTATAGAGATGTTCCACACTTTTTACGAGAACAACGACCCTTTGACATCAAAAGGACTTTGCCAGGAACACAACGGAAGATACCTGATACAAACACCTCCCCAATTCTATATGGATGAAGCAGAGATAGACAATGTCTATGATATCCCTTACGAAAGAGAAGTTCACCCCTATTATGCAAAAGACGGCGGAGTAAAAGCTATGGATACCATAAGATTCTCCGTCACCACCCACCACGGATGTTACGGGGAGTGTAACTTCTGTGCCATCTCCGTACACCAGGGACGGACTATCAGAAGCAGAAGCGAAAGATCTATTCTGGATGAAGTAAAAGGGTTTACCCAAAACCCGAAATTCAAAGGTACCATAAGTGACGTGGGGGGAGCCACTGCCAATATGTACGGCTACGAGTGCAGGAAAAAGCTGGACAAGGGTGTATGCGATGACAGAAGATGTACAGGATTCAGAATGTTCAATCCCAACAACCGTAAAAAAGAGTGGAACGATTATAAAATCTGCCCCGTGCTTAAACCCAACCACCAGAGAAATATCCAGCTTTTAAAAGATATCAGGGCAATACCAAAAGTTAAAAAAGTGTTCGTAAACTCAGGGATCAGGTATGACCTGATAAACGAGGACAAAGAACACGGAGCCGAATACCTAAAAGAGATAGTCACCCACCATGTAAGCGGACAGATGAAAATAGCCCCCGAGCACAGTGAGACAAAGGTCTTGAAATTTATGGGGAAACCCGATAAAGAGGTATTGACCGATTTTAAGAAAAAGTTTGAAGCCCTGACCAGGCAGAGCGGGAAAAAACAGTTTCTTACATATTATATGATCGCCGCACATCCAGGATGCAGTGAAGAGGATATGAAAAAACTGAAATCTTTTGCCAACCAGGATTTGAAATTAAACCCTGAACAGGTACAGGTATTTACCCCTACCCCGTCAACATACTCGACGCTTATGTATTATACGGAGGTTGATCCCTGGAGCATGGAAAAGATCTATGTAGAGAAGGATCCTCTTAAAAAACAAAGGCAAAAAGACGTTGTTACAGCTAAAAGTGGTTATAATAATAAAAAAAATTCTTATGATAATAAATCCACTGACAGGAATAGAAACAACAAGGGTAGGAGACAGTGTCCAAAATAAAATATTTACTTCTATTTATAATATTTACTTTTTCTCTTTTTGCCGATACATCAAAAGAAAAGGTTTCACTGCAGCTTATATGGAAACACCAGTTCGAATTTGCAGGTTTCTATATGGCAAAAGAGAAAGGGTACTATGACGATGTTTCCCTTGATGTTGAGATTAAAGAGTATCAGCAAGGCCTTGATGTCGTAAAAGAGGTTGAAAAAGAAAAAAGCACCTTTGGGCTGGGATATCCCAGCATTATCCTGGATAAGGCCAACGGCGCAAAAATAAACCTCCTTAATGCCATATTCCAATCCTCTCCCCATGCCCTGATGACACTGAGATCCTCAAACATAAAATCCATAAAAGATTTTAAGGGCAAAAGGATCATGATAAATGACAATGCGGCAAGAACCGCTTCCTTTAGAAGTATGCTGCAGTCACAAAACGTATCCTTTGATTCCATGGTAAAACAGAAATATAACTTTAGAATAGAGGATATTATTGAAAACAAAACAGATATTATCCCTGTATTTTTGTCAAACGAGGTTTTTTACCTGGACCAGCAGAACATAAAGTATGATATCTGGGACCCGAAAGATTACGGTTTTGATTTCTATGATGACCTTCTGTTCACATCAACAAACACCCTTTCAAAAAACTCAAAAATGGTGGAAAACTTCCGGCAGGCCTCTTTAAAGGGGTGGGAATATGCTTTTGAGCATATGGATGAAACCATAGATCTGATCCTAAAAAAATACAATACCCAGAACAAATCCAAAGAAGCATTAAAATATGAAGCTTCAAAACTAAAACCCCTTGCATACTACAAAACATCAAAGCTGGGGAACATAGACCAGAACAAGACCCAGAGGATCATCGATATCTACAGCCTGATGGGACTTACCCACAAAAACATCGACCTCGAGGAGTTTATCTTTAAAGAAAACGACAGGAAGATCATACTGACAAAAGAGGAGATGAAGTTCATAAGATCACACCCGGTGATAAGAGTCCATAACGAAACCATTTATCCCCCTTTCAACTACAATGAAAAGGGTGAGCCCAAGGGTTACTCAGTTGATCTGATAGAGCTTCTTGCGAAAAAACTGAACCTTGATATAAAATATATCTCCGGCCCTAGATGGAACGACTTTATCCAAATGGCAAAAGAACAGAAACTGGACGTAATGCTGAACATAATAAGCTCTGAGGAGAGAGAAAAATTTCTGAATTTCACCACGCCATACAAACAACTGAGCCAGTCGATCTTTACGAATCTGGACAATATAAACAAACTAAGCGACCTTGACGGGAAAACGGTAGCCATCCCTGAAGGTTTTTATTTGAACAGCTTTTTAAAAGAGAACTACCCGCAGATCAAAATACTGGTTTATGACGATATACTTCAATGTATACATTCCGTGATCGAAAATAAAGCCGATGCTTTGATAGAGAATTTTGCGGTGGTGAACTTCCTCCTTCAAAAACACAATCTTTCCATAAAACACGTCAAATTAAGTATCGATAAAAGACTGAATTTCAACCTGAACCTAGGTGTAATCAAATCAAAACCCATCTTAAGGGATATCTTGCAAAAAGCGATCAACTCCATATCTGAAAAAGAGCTGACCCAGCTGAACAACAAATGGCTGGGGATCGATGCGAAAAAGAAAGGCTTAAAGAAAATAAGCTTTACAAAAGAGGAGAAAGAGTACCTGGCAGAGAAAAAAAAGGTCACTATGTGTATAGATCCCGAATGGATGCCTTTTGAAAGTTTGGATAAAGGGAAATATACGGGTATCAGTTCCGATTATTTCAAGCTCTTTGAAGAGAACCTGGGATTTAAAATAGAGGTGGTAAAAACAAAAAGCTGGACCGAATCCCTGACAAAAGCCAAAAACAGGGAATGTGACCTTTTATCCCTGGCTATGGAAACACCCAACAGAAAAAAATTCATGAACTTCACCTCCCCTTATCTTGAGGTACCTTTGGTTATCGCAACAAATACCGACGTTACTTTTATAAACGATATAAAAACACTGACAGACAAACCAATAGGTATCCCAAAAGGATATGCTTATGTGGAGCTTTTTAAAACAAAATACCCTTTTTTAAATATAATCGAGGTCGAGAACCAGCTTGACGGGCTGGAAAAAGTAAAAGAGGGGAAACTGTTCGGATATATAGGAACCCTGGCAAGCGTCGGATATATGTTTCAGACAAGATTTACGGGCGAACTTAAGATTGCCGGGAAATTTGACGAAAAATGGAGACTGGGGATAGGTGTTAGAAACGATCACCCTATCCTTCTAAACATAATGCAAAAAGCCGTCGACAGTATAGACAAAAACGAGCACCAGGGTATCTTGAACAACTGGATAGCCATAAAATACGAAAAAAAGATGGACTATACCGCCTTATGGCAGGTTCTAGGCTTTATCCTCATAATCACCCTTTTGATAGTTTACAGGCAGTATGTGCTAAACCAGGCAAATAAAAACCTTAAAAAGGCTGTTGAGGAAAAAACAAAAGAATTAAAAGAGCTAAATAAAAATCTCGAGCAGAAGATAAAAGAAGCTGTTGAGGAAAACTCCGAAAAGGACAGGATCCTTTTCTCCCAGTCAAAGATGGCCGCTATGGGTGAGATGATAGGAAATATCGCCCACCAGTGGAGACAGCCTTTAAGTATCATAAGTACTGCGGCAAGCGGTATACAATTAAAGATCGAACTGGATATGTTCAATAAAAAAGACACTTTGAAAAATCTTGATTCCCTGGTCACGGCAAGTAAATACCTTTCCCAGACGATCGACGATTTCCAGAACTACCTGAAACCTGTATCAAAAAAAGAGGAATTCAACCTTAAAAATACAGTGAACAAAGTATTGGAGATGTTTGGGAACAGCTTTTCCAACAACGATATAGAGTTTGATATAAATATGCAGGACAGCTTTATTGTAGGAAGTGAGAATGAACTGCTGCAGGTGATAATAAATATACTCAATAACTCTAAAGACGCATTGAAAGAGAGCAAAACCCAAAGACGGCTGATCTTTATCGACCTGAAAAGCCTGAACAGCAATATCATCCTGACCATCAAAGACAATGCTGGGGGGATAGAAGAGGATATCCTTCCCAAGATATTTGACGCATATTTTACGACGAAACACCAAAGCCAGGGTACGGGTATAGGACTTTATATGAGTTTCCAGATCATAAACAACAGTTTTAACGGTATCATAAAAGCCAGAAACAGGGAATTTATTTATGAAAGTGAAAGATACAAAGGGGCGGAGTTTACCATAACCCTTCCCCGAAACATAAAACTTTAAATGATGTAAAACTTGGTATTGCCCTCGTTTTCATTTTTTAAAGTTCTTACATATATGCACTTGCCCTCGTAGCTTATGACCAGAATTTCATCCGCCTTATAGAATTCTATATATTTTTTGTGGCAGAACCTGACGATATCGCTTATAGCAATGTTCAGATATACGGGCTGTTCCTTTGAAACAGAACGTAAAGCCCCGTTTATTTTTTTCTCTGCCAATATCTTGTTGAAAAGCAGCCAGATCAAAATGGAAAGAAATATAACAATCACTATTTCAAACACCCAAAACCTCTTTATTTGCAAATGTAATTTTTTTGTAATCTTAACAGTTTCTTCTCTTTATTTTCTCTCTTTCAATCAAAACAGCCCCCTTTTTCCAAAAACTTTAGGAATATGTGGAATTTATACTCCTAATCCCTTAGCTACAGAAAAAGTTAAAGGTTAGTTTAAATCAATAATAATAAAATATCATTATTAAAAGAAAGTAGAAAAAGGAAACAATTAATATGTCATTATATATTTTTGGACACAAAGTTCCAGACAGCGATTCAATAATCTCAGCAATAGCTATGAGCTACCTGAAAAATAAACTTGGGATTGAAGCAACTCCGGTAAGACAGGGAGATATCAACCCGGAATCACAATATATTTTAGATAAATTCAACCTTGAAGCCCCTGCACTGAAAACATCATTTGCAGGTGAAGAGGTTTTTTTAACAGACTACAGTGATGTTGCACAGGCTCCCGATGATATAGCACAGGCAACGATCGTAGGTATAGTTGACCACCACAAACTTGGAGACTTGACAACATCTGCACCTTTGGAAGCATGGATAAGACCTGTAGGTTGTACCAACACTATCGTAAAAGAGATGTTTGATTATTACGAAGTAGAGATACCAAAAGATATCGCAGGTGCGATGATGTGTGCTATTTTAAGCGATACTGTTATCTTCAAATCACCTACATGTACGAAACTGGATACAAAGATCTGTAAAGAGCTGGCTTCCATTGCAGGTATCGAAGATTTTAAAGCTATCGGTTTGGAAATGTTCAAAGTAAAATCACAGGTTGAAGGTGTTCCTGCCAGAGAACTTGTAATGAGAGACTACAAAAACTTTGATATGCACGGAACAAAAGTAGGGATCGGACAACTTGAAGTTGTAGATCTTTCAATCTTCGATAACGTGAAAGATGAACTTCAGGCAGATATCGAAAAACTTAAAAGTGAAGAGGGTCTTGATACTGTTTTACTACTTTTAACAGATATTATGGCTATGGGAAGCGAGATCCTTGTAGCATCTGACAGTAAAGACAAGATAGAGAAAGCCTTTGATATCACCGTGGAAAACAATAGATTCTGGCTAAAAGGTTGTTTAAGTAGAAAAAAACAAGTTGTTCCATTTTTAGAACCTGCATTCGCATAATCCCATGAATACGCAAGAGAAAAAACTTTATATAGACAGAGAAGCCGTAGCAACACTTGCTATGGCAAGGGATGGCCTGCTAAATCCGGTTAAAGGTCTGATGGGGAAAAAAGAAGCTGACGAAGTAGATGAGACTGGTCAGTACGACGGAGAGATTTTCCCTTTCTCTTTTTTACTGGCACCTGCGGGTAAAACTAACAAAGAGATACTAAAAAACGCCAAAAAAGGTGAAAAACTGACTCTTGTATGTGATGAGGAGCCTTGCGGTTTTATTATCGTGGATGAAGTTTTCCCTATAGACAGGGACAAAAGGGTACAAAAGATCTACGGTACCAACAATCCTGACCACCCGGGAGTTAGGGATACATACAGAAGACTCGGGGAATATGCTATTTCAGGCGAGTATGAAGTAGACTTTACCACTACCCAGGAAAATATCCAGAAGATCAATAAAATGATCAAGAACATCGATGCCCAAAGCATATCCTCGATAGTTCTATCCGGTAAACCTTTCCACAGAGTACATGAAAGGCTTATAAGAACAGCTCTTGTAAAATGCGATCTTCTTATTATATTCCTTCAAAAACCCTATAAGCACGATATCCTTGATTTTGATATCAGGCAAAAAATGCTGATGTATTTCATCGATAACTTTATGCCGCGGGACAGGGTTATCCTGGTACCTCTTGAAAATACATATATTTTCGGTGGATTCAACGAACTAACCTTAAATGCGATCGTTTCCAAGAACTACGGGGCGAATCAACTTATAATAGGACAGAACCATGCGGGTCTGGGAGCTTACTGGGAAGATAAAAAGCTTTTATCTATCGTTGATACCCTGGAAAAAATAAACAAGATCGAGATCATGAGCGAGTTCGTATATTGTGACAAGTGTACGACCCTGGTAAGTACCGATGCCTGCCCTCACGGCAGACACCACCATGTAAAATACCACAATGACTCTATTATGGAACTTTTTGAACTGGGAATCATACCTCCTGCCATATTGATGAGAAAAGAGATCTCATCAATTATACTTAGTGCCTTATACCCTGAAAGAAAAGAGAAACTAAGAAAAATCCACCAAAACCTTTCAACCTCTTCCGGACTCATAGATGAGTTTGAAAGTGAAGATTTCTATGACGGGTTGATGAACCTTTACCAAACATCCTCACTGACATAAAACTGACATAAAGTGGATTCTTTACCGCTGTTTAGAAAAAGCAAAGAGAGATATATCTTTATCACTCTTTGCTTTTTTCTTTTCGGCACAAATCTACTCTTTTTATACCAGAACTACCTTCAATTTACAAAAAATGAGATTTTTAGAACAGCTGTAACAGTATCGAACATCTATGAAAAAGAAACCTATTCGGTAATAAAGCTCCAAGATCAAAACTTCAGTTTCTTCACCTCCATAGAGAAAAACCACCGGCTAAACAAGCTTGAGCTTATAGAAATCTACATTATCACCAAAAATATTTCTTTTCTCCAATATTTAAAAGGATTTTATGCAAAAAGCTTCAATATACAAAAGATCCCCCAAAGCAGTAAAACTGCTAAGAAGCAGTTAAAAGAGATGATAGAAAAACAGCATAAAGACACTTGTGCCGCTTCCCTTTACAGCGCACTTTTTCTTGCCGTACCTATAGACAACAAGCTTCGGGAAAGTTTTGCAAGCCTTGGGATATCCCATCTTATTGCAATATCGGGATTTCACCTTGGAATATTATCACTGGTGCTGTATTTTATTTTAAATACCCTTTACAAGCCTGTTCACCAAAGATTTCTCCCTTACAGAAATAAAAGATACGATATTATGGTCATTGTAAGTTTTCTTCTATTTGGATATCTTTTGCTGACCGATATGGTCCCCTCTTTGCTTCGGGCCTTTACCATGTTTGTTTTTGCCCTGTTCTTGTTAAGGAACAATATAAAGATCTTATCTTTTGAGACCCTTTTTACAGTTGTAGTATTTTTAACAGCCCTATTCCCCAAACTTCTTTTCTCGTTATCTTTCTGGTTCAGCGTAAGCGGGGTATTTTATATCTATCTTTTTATACACTATTTTAAAAGTATGAACAGACACATGCAGCTTATATTCTTTAACTTCTGGATATATCTTGCCATGAATCCCGTTGTACATTATTTTTTCCCGGTTACAGCGAAAGGACAGCTCCTGTCACCCATTTTAACACTGTTTTTTACCATATTTTACCCGGTGATGCTATTTCTGCATATTACAGGATTTGGAAGTTTGTTTGATGATATATTGTCTGCGGCATTAAATATAAAGATCGATACCGTTGATATCTCAACGCCTTTTATTATATTTTTATTCTATATTATTATAAGTCTGTTTTCAATATTTAACAGATATACATTTTACCTGTTAAATATCTTTATGGTTTTATTTGGATTATATCTGTACCTTTAGGTATTTATCCAGGGTATACCTCATATCCTCGTCAAGGTCAGCCATATTTGTTCTCATCCAGCTTAGATATCCCATATCTTTGGAAGCCACATCTTCTATATTTTCCCCTTTATATTTACCGAACCTGAAAGTCTTGATCAGTACAGGTGTTTTTGTAAGCTCCGCAAGCTTCTCCATAGGATTGAAGTCCGGGTAAACCTCCATACATTTTCCGGCAAGCTGTCTTAAAAAAAGTTTCATCACCAAAACATCCCCTATTGCGTCATGGGCTTTGATAATTATATTCAGGCTGTCTGCTTCCTGCTGCTCCGTTTTATATATTTCAAGGGCATATCTGAGATACTGCAGCCTGTGGTAAGGCAGTTCAGGATAAAGGTGTTTGGCACACCTTAAGGTATCCACTATCGTAAAGTGGTTTTCAAAGCCCTCTTTTTCAAGCATCCCCAAATCAAAACTTATATTATGGGCGATAAGGTAGTTTGAGGGCTCGTTAAGCTCCTGCAGTCTTTTATAGAAATCAAGCTCCCCGAACTTAGGCTTCCCTTCCAAAAGGTCGGGGGTAATATTGTGAACCTCCATAGCTTCAAGTTTTATGGGCACGTCACTGCTGCACATCTCGTCATAAACTTCTATATCGTTCTTATTGTTGATCACCATCCCTCCAAGCTGTATGATCCTGTCCTCTTGGGAAGCTCCAGTCGTTTCGGTATCAAATAAAATATATTTGGGTTGTTTTGTCAAATTTCATCCTTTATTAATATTGAATTTTAACATAGTTTGTTAAAATATCTTATTATGATAAAAAAATTATTACGTTCAATCAATCCAAATATAGAATCTTTAAAAAATATTTTACTGGCTCCAAGGTTCAATGAGAACCAGGCGGCACAGCTGATAAAAAAAGTAAACAAAGATTATAAGTTCGACAACGGGGACACTCTCCTTGACCTTTGCCTGAGATCGGGCCGATTTAAAGCTGCAAGCTGGCTTATAAAACAGAATGTCGAGATAACAAACAGAAACAAAGACAATATCTCCAGCGTCAGGCTTGCCATAGAAAAAGGGGACCTGCTAGTAGTAGACACCCTTTTGGAATACGGCCACTTCAATATAAACCAAAAAGACCAAAACGGAAGGTCTCTCCTCCAGGATGCCGTTATCTACGGCTATAAGGATATCGCCGAAAAACTGATCAAAAATGATATTGACGTAAACATAACCGACAACAGAAACAGAAATGTCGCCTTTGACGCCGTATCTTACGGGAACAATGAGATAGTGGACACCGTTTTGGAGTCTGAAAACCTTGAACTGAACCATATAGACAATGAAGGTAAGACCATACTTCACCTTAACTCTGTTCTGGAAAATGACAATATCGCGGAAAAACTCCTGGTAAAAGGGGCAGATCCAACCATCTGTGACCCGAAGGGTTACAGCTTTTTAACCCACACGGCACTTAGAGGCCAGGAGGGGGAAAAACTTCTTGACGTAGCAATAAACCACGGCTGCAACCTAAATGCTAAAGTCGCCGATGAAAACTCAGTCCTTATGGAAGTCATGTTTGCATTCAGCAGGCTTTCGGATGGTGAGAAACAAAGAAGAGCCGAACTTAAAAATGTGGCAACAAAACTAATAGACAAAGGTTCCGATGTAAGTGCTATAAACAAGTTCGGGGAAACTGTACTGTTTGACATGGTAAGAAGAAACGATCTTGAGGGTGTCGCATTTTCCCTTGAACACAAGGTTGAAGTAAACCATATAAACAACAACGGGGAAACAGCACTTCAAATCGCCCTGCTTAGGGGAGTAAAAAACCTTGATATCATTTTGCTGCTGCTGCAATACGGGGCAGATCCTACTATAAAGAACAAATTTGAACAAACTATGCCGGAACTTCTAAATGAAGTGATACTCCATGTACATAACCACAGGGGTCTGGTACACAAAGAGTATCTGGCATATATAGACCAGGATGGGAAATATATGCTGCTTCTAAAAGAGCTGCTGGCATTGAAAAATTTCGATTACAGCTATTTCGATTCTTTGGGAAATCCTTTGTTCTTTATCCCTTTTATATACGGGGATCTGCAGACAACAAAACTTTATTCCCAGTACGGCCTGGATATAAATGTAAAAAACTCCCAGGGGCATAACCTTTTTTATGAATATGTCCTAAGAGCTTTCCAGGAGGGGAAATATTTCCAAGAATTCAGGGGAAATCTCGTATACCTGCTTCAAAACAAAGCAAACGTAAATGCCACCAATAAACACGGGCAGAGTATCTACTCGAAAGTAGCCCTTATCCCTAACTGTAACCTAAAGCTGTTCAGGAAACTTATAGAGGTGACAAGGCATGATTATACCTCGATCGATAATATGGGAAGAACCATTATGCACTCGTGTGTCTGGTCAAACAATGTGGAGCTTTTAAAACTGGTTTACGGGGTAGAGAGAAATATCCAGAATATTCCCGATAATTATAATATCCTGCCTATAACCTACGCGGCACTCTTTGGCAAATTTGAGATCGTAAACGAGTTTTTAAGAAAAGATGCAATCATCACAAGCGGCCTTACCATACCAAAAGCGGTAAAAGAAAAGTTCAAGCCCCTGGTTGCCAACCTTGGGAAACTTATCGAAAAAATAGATCCGGAGGATAAAGATCTTATAAGGAAATTCGGAATCTTAAAAGAGCAGATAGAGAAGGATTTCAAACTATAAATTTTCTTCAAAAGTAGAAGTCTTTTTCCATCCATTTGAGTAGTCTTTTAAATCACCGCTCATCTTTCTCCAATATGAATTTCTATCAAACATAGCCTCAGGGACATATCCTTCTATAAGCTTTGCCAAAGGATAATGATTGAAATGACTTCTTTTGGAAGTTGTTTCAATCAAAAACTCCTGATTATTATAAAATAAGATAACCCAAGCGTGACCTCTTCCACGATATTTACCTAAAACTACTTTTGCATCATGTCCCATACTTATTAACCAATCCGCCAATAATAAAGCATGATCTTCGCAATCCCCTCTTAAACGTTTATATGCTTCTTTGGATGTTTGCCAAATTTCTTTACTACCATTAAATAATTCTTTATCATACGCATATTTAAGTCTTTGAGAAATAATTTGCATCGGTTCCCAAATAGAAGTGGTTTTATATGGAGAATATCCGATTAAAAAACCGTTAGAAAAATAAGGCATGTGATCAGATGCATACGCTGCGATATTAGCTTTTCTAATTACTGTACTTACATAATTAGTATACTTTCCAATAGAACCTTGTCTTTGTAAGGCGATAAAAGATTTACTACTATAATTTATTATTTTAAGTCCAGTGATATCTTCCAAGTAGATTTTTCCATTTCGAGGGGAAGCCCCTAATATAGAGATATTAGTAAATTCTGTTTTACCATATCTTTTTTCTAATTCTTTTTTCCCGGCCGCTTCATATTTTTCTTTAGAAAAGCTAAGTGCAATATAAATAACTATTACTACTATAAAATAAGGAATAAATAAAGACTTATTCATATTTAGAAATATTATTTCATAGAAGAAGCTACAATAATAGCAATAAAAATTAAGATTGTTGATCCAAAAATAGAAGCTGCAACATTACCTTTTTTTATCTCCTCTTCAATATCTATATTTTTAAGTAACTTATTATCAATATATTTTAAAGCAATAACTCCAACAATTAGTGCTAAAACTGTATACACAAGATTCATACCTAAATTAACTATTGATCCCATCATAAATTGCCATTCCATGACTTTTTCCTTTTATTTAAAACTTTTTTTAATATTATATGAAAAAAATGTCACAGTTGATGTCACAGATTTACATAATCTATTGAAAATAGATTCTAATAATAAAAATCTTATAAGAAATTTTTGGATATTAAAAGAGCAGATAGAGAAGGATTTCAAAATTCTATGATATAAATACTTTTTTAAAAAAGTATTACAAAAATCCTCCACGGCCTCAGAGTCCTAACGGATTCCATCAAATCTATCAATAATTTATTGCGTTGCGCAACTCTTTAATAAAAGATATTTTTATATCTTTTATTTCACTCAAACAGGTGCTCACTTAGATCATTAAAATATATAAAAACCATAGCTTTTCAAATGCAACCACCTTTTAAAGTCCGTGAATATATTAGTTTCTTTTTAGATTGAAAGTTAGCGGGGTTAGAAAACTCCACCTCTGCAAGAGCCGAAAAGATAGAAATATTTTATGAAAAGATCGAGGACTGTTTGAGTAAATAGAAGTAAGTAACCTTACTTCTATTTATGAGTTCCGCAGATCAATAAAATATTTCTATCTTTGAGGGAACCCCAAGGGCTCTGAAGCCGTGGAGGATTTTTTGTTTCGTTTTTTCTAAAAAAATGAAAAATAAGAAAATAATTTTGTGATACTTTTCCTAAAAAAGTATCTATACTATTATAGATCTATATCCGGAATATCAGCGATTATCTCTTCACTTTCATTGTGCATAACAGGGGGCTGTTCCATACCGTCAGGTATATCTATATGGGTTTCAACCTCCACATCCGCAACAGACTCAAATGTAGTGATAACGGGTGCCTGGCCGAACGGCTCCTCTTTATCCACGAATTTCGTAAGCTCTTTGTGGAAATCAAGTTTTACCGTTCCCGTTGAACCGTTCCTTTGCTTACCTATGATTATCTCGGCTTCCTCTACAGGCCTGTTTATAAAGGCGCTTTTATAGGTCTCACCCCTGTCGGCGGCCTCTTTCTCTTTTCTTTTTTCATCACGCTCTTTATAAATATCGTCCCTGTAAACGAACATAATAATATCGGCATCCTGCTCGATCGCTCCAGATTCCCTGATATCACTAAGCATAGGCCTTTTATCAGGTCTGTTCTCAAGCCCCCTGTTCAGCTGGGAAAGAGCGATAATTGGTATCTGCATCTCCCTTGCCAGTAATTTAAGCCCCCTACTGATCTCGTCGACAGTAAGCCTTCTGTCCGTACCACCGGTACCCGACATCAGCTGAAGGTAGTCGATGATGATCATCTTTATATTATTATCTTCGTTTTGGCAGATCTTTCTGGCACGTGCCCTTAACTGGTTGATATTAACGCTACCGCTGTCGTCGACAAAAAGTTTTTTATTACTTAGGTCCCTAAATGCTTCCTCTATCTTTTGAGCCTGATCAGGGTCAAGTTCACCTTTTCTTACGTTCTGTAAAGGAACTCCCGTTTTTGCACTGACCAGCCTTATCATCAGCTGTGTTTCGGGCATCTCCAAAGAGAAGAATATTATCCCGTCCCCTTTTTCAAGGTTTTGAAGCGTGGTGTTTAGAACTATAGATGTTTTACCCATCGCAGGTCTTGCCGCGATGATCACAAGGTCACCAGGATTAAATCCGGTAGTTTTCTTATCAAGAGCATAAAAACCTGTCGTCTGCCCGGTAAGGTAACTGGTACCCCTTTCCTGCATCTTTTGGATATGTTCCCTTGTAGCTTCGATAATATGTTTCATATCCTTCAGTTCACTGGAAGCACTGTCCGTAGTGATATGGTAAAGCTCGTTTTGAACATTATCAACAGCTTCCTGGGCGGTGAGGTTATCATCAACGGAATATTTTTTGATATTGGTTGCCAGATGGGCAAGTTCCCTTTTCACGGAACCGTCTTTTATCTCTTTTACATACGCCATGGTATTGGAGATAGGATTTGCGGAAAGTATCTCGATAAGGACCGAGTCGCTTACCTCTTTGGAGTCAACCCTTTTTCGGATGAAATCCTCATCTATAGGGAGATCTTCATGGTTAAGGGCTTCCATCACCTCAAATACTTTTTGGTGAGCAGGGAGATAGAAGTCTTTTGGTTTAAGGACACCCAGAATATCTTCAATAACATCTTGATCAAACAAAATCGAGCTTAATACCGCCCTTTCAATATTCAAAGCATAGATATTATCCATAGTTATTCATGTCCTTTTATTAAGTTAGGTTGGAATTTTATCCAAAACCTACTTAGTTAATAATTTTTGTATTCCCCGTTCTTTACATCCTCTTTTATTTCATCCAGTTTATTCTGGAGTATCCCGCATATAAGCTCGGCAGCTTTCTGGTCATCCGCTTCGGGGACATCCCAGTCCGTTATTTTCATATTCGCTTTAAAAAGCAGGATCAATTGATCCTCTATCGCTTCTTTTCTTGACTCTATCTCTTTTAATGTAACGTTTGTGTTTAAACCCATTTTATATCCTTTTAAATTGTCCCGATTTTAAAGGGACCTATTTTATAAACTCAACTACTTCCTCAAAAGGCAGTCTCAACTGCTCCGACTGCTCGTTTACCCGATATCCCAAAGGCATGATAACAGCCACCTGGTATTGCGTAGTATCGATACCAAGCACCTTTTCCACATTCTCTTTTTCAAAGCCTTCGATAGGACATGAGTCTATCCCGAGACTTGCAGCCGCCGTCATCATATTTGCAAATGCGATATAACACTGTCTTGCTGTCCAGGCCAATACATTTTCATCGGTACTCATGGTATGGGCCAGATGTTTAGCGTACAGATCTATATACATATCGAACTTTTCTTTCGGCATATCACGTCTGCCGAACATTGTCGGTACATAATCACCTTCAGGCTTGACCGCATCGATTTTTGCAAGGATCACTACAAGATCGCTGCAGCTTGTGATCTGCGGCTGGTTCCAGCAAAAAGGCCTTATTTTCTCTTTTAGCTCCGGGTTTTGGATAACCAGGAATTTCCAAGGCTCCATACCGAATGAAGAGGGAGACTTCCTTCCCATCTCAAGTATAAAGTTAAGATCATCCTGTGGTATATTTTTTGTTTCATCAAACATTTTGCAGGCATGCCTGAAGTTCATTGCTTCCAAAAACTGTTCTTTTCCCATATGTAACCTTTCCATATAATTTTGAAACTATTATATCTTATAATCATTTTTTCAAAGTTAAAACAAAAACTTTACGATAAAATAAAACAATAAAACCCTAAAAGAGGATCCTATGAATTACATTTTGCTGGAAAACAAAAAGATATACCCCTCAAAAATAATCTGCATAGGGAGAAACTATGTGGAGCATATAAAAGAGCTGGGAAATGAAACTCCCGACTCCATGGTGGTATTTAACAAGCCGAACAGTGCCGTAAGCGGCGAACTGAAATTTATAAGCGAAGATACCAGGTTCGAGGGGGAGATATGCTTTTTAATAAAAGATAAAAAGATCTCAGGCGTAGGATTCGGCCTTGACCTGACCCGTGCTAATATACAGAACAAGATGAAGCAAAAAGGGCTTCCCTGGGAAAGGGCAAAAGCTTTTAACGGCTCGGCGGTACTTGGGGAATTTGTCCCTTTTAACGGCGATATAACAAAGCTTAAAATGGAGCTTTTCATAAACGGCGAGCAGGTTCAATTCGCAACTTACGACCTTATGATATACAAGCCAAAAGAGATGCTTGAAGAGATAGACTCATTTATGAGCCTGGAAGACGGTGACGTGATCATGTCAGGAACTCCAAAAGGGGTAGGGAACTATGCCCCGGATGATCTTTTCAGGGGAGTTATCTATTACGGGGATGAAGTCTTGGTGGAATCCGGCTGGAAAGTAAAAAACAGAGCATAATATGAAAAAATGGGAATACAAAGTCTTAAAAGTTGAAAAAAAAGGTGAAATCAATGCCTTTGGAGATTATGTCAAAGATACGATCTATTATGAATTTAAAGATCTGGGTGAAAATTCAATTTATGAAAAAGGAACAGGCAGCTTTAAGATATTCAACAAACTGGGCTTGGAGGGATGGGAGCTAGTAAACTCTACAGAATATATAAAGAACGGTGAAACCATATCCGTTAACTATAACTTTAAAAGGGAAATAGAGCAATAACCTAAATTGTAGATAAAAAACGATAAAAAGCCTTGTTTAATACCAAATAAAAATTAAAGATGATAAAATTTTTTGTAAGTATAAAACAAGGTTAAAAAATCATGATCCCCCCAACCCTCACAGGTACCGATACAGATAAAAAAAGAGAAGAGATATTAAACTACTTTAACGATAGTTATGAAACTTTCGAAAAGCTTTTTGATATGCTGAAAGACGAAAGCGTCTTCTACAAAAAAAGCGAGCCTACACGCCACCCAATGATATTCTACTTTGGGCATACGGCTACATTTTATATAAACAAACTTAACCTTGCAAAAATTATAGACAAAAGGATAAATCCCGGTTTTGAATCTATCTTCGCCATAGGGGTAGATGAGATGTCTTGGGATGACCTGGATGAGTCAAGATACGACTGGCCGGAAGTAGATAAAGTAAAAGAATACAGAAAAACGGTAAAAACCCTGGTCCAGGAACTTATCAAGACACTTCCTTTAAAACTTCCAATAACAAAAGAGGACCCTATGTGGATAATCCTAATGGGTATCGAGCATGAAAGGATACATATAGAAACCTCAAGCGTCCTGCACAGGCAGATACCCTTAGAGTTTATAAAAAAGATCGACGGTTTCCCTATATGCAGGATAGATAATTCTCCTGTTAAAAATGAGCTGATAACCATAAGTGAAAAAAGCTTAAGACTGGGAAAAAATGAAGATCATCACCTCTATGGCTGGGACAACGAATACGGAACATACAACACAAAAGTTGAAGAGTTCAAGGCATCAAAATACCTGGTTTCAAATTCCCAATTTCTGGAATTCGTTGAAGATGGCGGATATGAAAATGAACGATTCTGGGATGAAGAGGGAAAGAACTTTTTAAAAAATACAAATGCGAAACACCCCACTTTCTGGATAAGAACTAAAAGGGGTAATTATTTATACAGAACTATAATGGAGACTATCCCCCTGCCCCTGTCATGGCCTGTAGAGGTAAACTGCCTGGAAGCCCAGGCCTTTTTAAGATGGAAAAGCTTAAAGAATAATATCTCTTATACGCTTCCAAGTGAAGAGCAGTTTTATTCTATCTATAAAGAGGCAGAACTTGAAGATATACCGAACCTTGAAATATCAAATTTCAATATCGATCTGGTACACTATGCTTCACCCGCTCCTGTTGACAGTTTCTCCCAAAACGGCATCTTTGATCCCATAGGAAACGTATGGCAATGGACAAGAACACCCATATACCCTTTTGAAGGCTTTAATGTACATCCGGTGTATGACGACTTCTCTGTACCTACCTTCGACCAAAAGCATAACCTTATCAAAGGGGGAAGCTTCATAAGTACGGGAAATGAGATCATGAAACACTCCCGTTATGCATTTAGAAGGCACTTCTACCAGCATGCAGGATTCAAATATATCCAAGGTAGTGAAACCATCGATATAAAAGAACTAAACGCCAAAGACAGTTTCATAGAAAAGGAACTTTTAAAGCATAAAGATGATGATAAAATAACTAAAATATACAAATATATATTAACTCTTATAGGGGGTTATAAATTAAACAAAGCTTTGGAGGTCGGGTGCAGTATAGGAACCGGAGCTATTGAATTATCAAAAAAATATAACCAGGTAACGGGCGTGGACACGACTGCAAGGATAATCCAGGAAGCCGAGAAATATTTAAAGGCCTTTAAGAGTATTACAAATATTGATTACTGGCAGGTTGACCCTTGCAATATAAAGGCTCACTTTAGAGATTATGACCTGATCGTTGTTAACGATATACTGGATAGGATCTACTCCCCTATTTCACTATTACAAGAGTTAAAAAACAGGCTAAATAGAAACGGCATAGTTGTAACAATAACAAAACCCGGCGATGATATATCCAGGCTTAAGGATGATTTTAAAATGAAAAATGAAAAAACAATGGAAGATAAAAAAATAATTCTTTGGGAGAAGATATAGATGTATGATCTTAACAAGATGATCGACAGGGAAAACGGCAATGCGGAAAAATACAAATTAAGAGAAAAACTTTTCCATACCAATGATGTTCTCCCTATGTGGGTTGCGGATATGGATATAGCAACTCCCCCTTTTATTTTTGAGGATATTCAAAAAAGATTAAGCCACCAGATACTTGGATATGAGGAGTTCCCGTTAAGTGCAAAAACAGCCCAGAAAAAATGGATACTAAACTCACACGGGTATGATATAGATGAAAAGAACATCATCTTCTCCCCCTCGGTCGTTACATCTATAAATGTCGCAATAAAAGCCTTAACCGAAAAAGACGACGAGGTTATCGTGCAGCCTCCCGTATATTTCCCTTTTATGAGCTCAATAAGCAACAACAAAAGAAAGATACTCAAAAACCCTTTGAAAAAAACACCCGACGGCGACTATACCTTTGACCTGGAAGACCTAAGGTCAAAGATCACATCCAAAACAAAGCTCCTGCTGCTTTGTTCTCCCCATAACCCCGTAGGAAGGGTATGGACGAAAGAGGAGCTTCTAGGACTGGCTGAGCTTTGTTTAAAGCACGATATAAAAGTATTTGCCGACGAGATCCACAGCGACCTAATATTTAAAGACTATAAACATATCCCTTTTGGTTCTTTAAACAAAAAAGTTGAAGATATAACCATCACTGCAAACGGTGTCGGGAAAACATTTAACCTGGCAGGCATAGCAACCTCCACGGTCATAATACAAAATAAGGAACTTAAAGAAAGATTTTTAGAAGAGTATGAATCTATCCATTTCGCACAGGGCAATATACTTGGGCACATAGCCTTTGAAAGCGCCTATACAAAAGGAAAACTGTGGAAAGAGGAGCTTTTGGACCATCTGGAAAAGAATATCACCCTTCTTGATAATATGCTTCAAAACCATAAAAAGAAAATAAGATTCAAAAGACCCCATGGGACATACCTGGCCTGGCTGGAGTGCTCACAAATGAATATGAATGATAAAAACTTACGGGAATTTTTCATAAAAGAGGCACGACTAGGATTGAGTCCCGGTATAACGTTCGGCAAAGAGGGATCGCAATATATGAGGCTTAATTTCGCGGTTCCTTATCCTACCATGGAAACGGCGGTTAATCGGCTGGATAAAGCTTTAAATAAGTGCTAATATATTACCATAATCCATAAAATTCAAACAAATATTATACAAGGAAAAATATTGATAGGAACACCTAAGAAAACAGATGAAAAAGAGGAAAAGCTAAACAGCACCCACCATACTATGTTCAAGAACAAGATCCCTGCAAAAGAGATAAAAATAGGACATGACAAATTTATAAGAAAACCGGAATACACCCAATACCGGATATTCATAGACTCTTTTATGGAATTTGAAAGGGGACTTCACGATATATTCAATGAGCTTTGGAATGCAAAAGAGGGATCAAAGTTAGAGCTTCGTATCAACTCAAGGGGTGGACTTGTAAATGAGGGAAGCCAATTTTACTCTGTAATAAAGAACAAGTTCAAAGGAAATACCACCACCATACTTGACTCCTGCGGTTACTCCATGGGGGCACTCACCTTTTGCATGGGGGATAAAAGGATAGTAACCCCAAGAAGCGACCTGATGTTCCACGACTACAGCGGCGGGGCAAGAGGAAAAGGGGGAGAGATCGAAGCCAGGATAAAACACTCGGCAAAGCACTTAAGAAAGTTCTTCAAGGATATTATAGTTGACGGCGGTTTCTTAAGCAAAAAAGAGTTCAAACAGATGCTGATAGGAAAAGATTTCTGGTTTGACCACAAAGAGCTTCTAAAAAGAGGTATAGCTACCCATATCATCATTGACGGTCAGGAGATGACTGCAAAAAAATATTTAAAGAGATTGAAAAAAGAGAAAAAAACCAAAAGTCTTTAGACTTTTGGTTTTATTTCAAGCTCTCTTTTAAGAACGACACCGTTCTTTTCCAGGAAAGCTCTGCTGCTTCCTTATTGTACCTGGCTTTATTGGTATCATTGTTAAAAGCATGGTTAACACCTTTATAATAATGAACGGTAAAATCTGCCTCTGCTTCCAAAAGATCCATTACAAAATCTGTGATCCCGGCATTTATCCGTTTATCCAGTCCTGCATAATGAAGCATAACAGGGATATCTATCTGTACCGTTTCGGCTGTACTTAACTGCCTGCCGTAATAAGCCACGCTTGCATTTAGTTTCTTGCAGTTAGCCGCAAGTTTATTGGCCAGTCCCCCGCCCCAGCAGAAACCTACCGTTGCGACCATTCCATTCGATCTTATATCATCTTTTGCCGCATCGATCCCTTTTATATACAGTTCAAGGGCAGCATCCATATCCAGCTGTTTTATCATTGACCTTGCTTTGTCTTCATCACCCGGGGTTCCGCCTTGTAAACTCAATACATCGGGAGCAATTACGGTAAAACCTTCAACGGCAAATCTTCTTGCCAGATCTTTTATATGGGGATTTAAGCCCCTGTTTTCGTGTATAAGCACTATTGCCGGGTATTTGCCCTCACTTTTGGGAACAGCCCTGTAGTATTTGATCTTCTTTCCTTCAAACTCATAAGTTTCATAAGAGCTTTCTATTCGCCCGTCATTATCATTTATGATCGAGGCATGCAGATAATCATTTTCCAAAAAAGGTAAAAGGGACAAGGCAACTGCGCTTCCCCCTGCTATTTTTCCCAGCTTTTCCAGGAATACTCTTCTTTCAAGCGGTTTATGGGTATATTCGTCATAAAGATCTATAACACTCTGGTCGATCTTTTTATCAATATTTTTTTCCAAGATAATCCCCTCTTTATTTATAATATTTATTATTTTAACTTTTTTATACAAATAGTAAAGAATAAATTATCTTTTTTATAAGTTATTTAATAATTTCTTAAGAATTAAAGATATAAAATATTAGTATAAAATTATTGTCAAAGCCAAACCTATCGTGAGGTAGGGACGGAAAGCCACGGGTCTTAAATCTGAGATAGCCGAGTTGCCAACTTACAAAGTCAACTTTCTATATCGCGATTAATGACTCCTGAAAAGGAGAATTTATGCAGAAAACACTAAAAAGCAATGATTATTTTTATAGAGGTAAAGGTGAAGTCTATGAGAAATGGAGCTTCATTAAAAAAGAAAAAGGTATAAATATTTTTAATATTATACTTCCTATATTTATACTCTCTTCCGTTTTAATTATAATAACATAGGTCTAGAAGGTAAAATCTTTCCCTAAATAATGCTCCCTTACGTTGGCATTATTTTTTATCTCTTCCGCTGTACCGCTTGCAAGTACGGCACCCTCTTTCATAACATAAGCCCTGTCACATATCTGTAATGTTTCCCTAACGTTATGATCTGTTATCAAAACCCCTATTCCCCTTGAGGTAAGCTGTTTGATAATACTTTGGATATCTTTTACCGCTATGGGGTCAACTCCGGCAAAAGGCTCATCAAGAAGCAGGAATCTTGGGTTTGATACCAAAGCCCTTGCTATCTCCGTTCTTCTTCTCTCCCCTCCGCTTAGAGATATACCTTTTCTCTGCCTAATGGGTTCGATATTGAATACCTCAAGAAGCTCCTCTATCTTTTCCCATCTCTGCTTTTCATCGTCTATTGAAACCTCTGCGGCAAGCATCAGGTTCTCTTCAACGGTAAGGTCTTTGAAAATGGATGATTCCTGGGGAAGGTAACCTATACCCCTTAATGCCCTTTTATGTAAAGGAAGATGCGTAATATCATGGCCGTCAAAAAAGATCGCCCCTTTAGTAGGCTTGATAAGACCGCATATGGTATAAAAACTCGTGGTTTTACCGGCACCGTTTGGACCTAAAAGCCCTATCGTTTCTCCGCTTGAGATCTCCAAGCTGATATCATGCAGTATTTGTGTTTTCTTTATCGTTTTTGCAATACTTTTTACTTCTATTTTATGATTCAAAAATATATTCCCTCTGATTTCCTAATTTATTGATCTTTAAAACCAAAACCTCAAAACCGTATTCCTGAAGTATTGATTTAAGGTCATCGCTTCCCCACTCCACAAAGTGGGTCCCCTCTTTTTCAAACTCTTCAAGAAAGCCCATGGAGATGAACTCGTCCAAAGTTTTATTATATACGTCGTAATGGTATATATTGTCCCCGTATATGCTTTGGAGAGAAAAAGTGGGGCTTGTGACTTCATCTTTGATATTTAAAGATCTTATATACTCTTTTACCAAAGTTGTCTTGCCGCTTGCAAGATCACCTTGAAGCAAAACCACGATATCCCTTCCGTTTATCTCTTTTGAAAGCTGTTCGACTACGGAACCTATATCTTCAATTCCCGATCTAAACGATTTCATTGCTGACTTTTATTATCTGTTGAAGTTTCTCCAGGGCTTTACCGCTGTCTATTACATCTTTGGCCATCTGGATACCCTCTTCGGTCGAATTAACCTTTCCGTCAACCAAAAGAGCAGCAGCCGTATTTAACAATACAATATCTCTTTTTGCCCCGGTGATGCTTCCGTCAAGTATCCCTTTCGTGATAAGGGCATTCTCTTTTGCATCTCCCCCTTCGATCTCTTTTTTATCATAAAAATCAAAACCGTATTCTCTTGGGTCAAGGGTAAATTCACTCACATTCCCCCTCTCAACAAAAGCACAATAAGTAACGTCGCTGATACTTATCTCATCCATACCGTCCGCAGAGCTTACGACCATGGCCCTTTTCGTATGAAGCTGTGTCAATGCCTCAGCTATTTTTTTTACATACTCTTTGTTAAATACACCTATAAGCTGTTTGTGTACGCTCGCAGGGTTTGATAAAGGACCCAGAATATTAAAGATGGTCCTATGATCTATAGATTTTCTAATAGGCATGATATGTTTCATCGCAGGGTGGTGATTGATAGCGAACATAAAGATAAAACCTGTTTTTTCAAGCACCTGAACCTGATGGGCAGTTGTCAAAGCGAGGTTTACCCCCAATGCTTCAAGCATATCGGCACTTCCGCTGTTGCTCGTGATGCTTCTGTTCCCGTGCTTTGCAACAGAACATCCGCATGCCGCCAAGAGGATCGAAACAGTGGTTGATATATTGAAACTAAGGCTTTTATCCCCTCCTGTTCCGCAATTGTCTATTAGCTTCTCCTGTAGAGACTGTTCAACAACCAAAGGAAGCATATGATCTCTCATAGCTGCGGCAGCTGCCGTGATTTCGTCTGCAGTCTCCCCTCTGTTATGCAGCTCTATAAGATAATCTCTTACGGCATCAGGTTCCATTCTGTTTTCAAAAATATCATCAAATTTAAGTCTCGTCTTATTAAATTTCATAACCCTCTCCTAAAGTTTTTCAACATATTCATTTTGTTTTGATTTCGGTGTAGATTTTGTAGCCGGTATTTGAAGCACTTTAAACCTGTCTTCATATTCAAGATATTTGATAGTGATTATATCCCCGACCTTTACCTCTTTTGATTTTTTAACGGGATTATCCCCGATATAAACAACCTGGTGGGAAAGCATATCTTCCGCAACGGCTCTTCTTTTTGTTATATTTACTGCATTTAAAAATTTATCTATTCTCATAAGGTTTATTATATCTTAATTAGTTTAATTTATACTTTTCATAAAACCAGTAAAAAGAGAACATAAGCCCAGGGGTCTTTGCCTTGTTTTCATCGTAAACAAACTCTTTTGAATCTTTTAGAGGAAGATATTCAAGTTCTATATATTCGTCATGGATCCCTCCCCCCTCACTTATTTTCATATCATCGTCGATAAAAGCGAAAAAAAGGTACTGCTTGCCGCCGCTTACCCCCACGTTTGTAAAAAAAGAGCTGATCTTTTCTATATTTTCAAGGGGCACTTCATAGCCGCACTCCTCGAGTATCTCCTCTTTTGCGATCTGGTAAAGAGGCTTATCCTTATCTATTATCCCGGCACAAATCCATTTTATTAAATTTTAAGTTTTGTACTTTAATGTCATAGCCAACTATACAGCTAGTAGAAGCATAATCTATAAAATTTTTTTGTTCTATGAAATAACAAAACAGCCACGCTGTCGTGAGATTTGACCGCTTCCCAGGTTTTCTCTTTTCCGTTCACACAGTAATTCAGCCTCAAAGGCTTTACAAAAGAAGCATCTTCCAAAGGGAGGGTTTCAAATTTTTCTATTTTCTGGTTCTTCATATCTGTCTTATATTTTCCATTCAATCTAATTACGATATCATACCAAAAAATTTATAAGGCTGCTTTTGACTTTAATAGAAAAACTGAAAAACCTACCTGCAAATCCCGGCATATACCAATATTTTGACAAAAACGGGAAACTTCTTTATGTGGGAAAGGCAAAGGTTTTAAAGAACAGGGTAAAAAGCTACTTCAGGTTTACCCCTTATCTGCAGCCTTCTTCCAATCTGGGTCCCAGAATATATAAAATGATAAGTGAAGTGGAAGACCTGAACTATATAGTAGTTGACAGCGAACATGATGCTCTGATACTGGAAAACTCGCTTATAAAGCAGCTGAAACCAAAATACAATATCCTCCTTAGAGACGACAAGACCTACCCTTATATCTATTTGGACACAAAAGAGGATTTCCCAAGGCTTGAGATAACAAGGAAAGTTTTAAAATACAAGACGATAAAGTATTTCGGTCCGTTCAGTTCAGGAGCAAGGGATCTATTGGACAGTATTTACGAAATAGTCCCGCTGGTACAGAAAAAATCATGTATCAAGGGGCATGAAGCGTGTATGTTCTATCAAATAAAGAAATGCAAAGCCCCATGCGAAGGGAAGATATCCAAAGAGGATTACGGAAAACTTATAGATGAAGCACTTGATCTTTTAAACAACAAGGGTAAAGTGATAGAGAAACTTCAAAAAAAGATGGAAGAGTTAAGCGAACAGTTCAGGTTCGAAGAAGCCATGGTATTAAGAGACAGGATCCAAACAATATCAAAATCCCAGGTTAAATCAAATCTTGATTTTGCAAAAGATGAAGACCTTGATCTTTTTGCGGTCGAGCTTACAGAGAACAAAGCTGTTATAGTAAAGATGTTCATAAGGGGAGGAAAACTTATATCCACCTCCCACAACTTTGTAAATACCACGGAGATAACAACCCCGGACGAGATATACAATACAGCAATAATAAACTACTACAACAGCGACCTTCCTTCAATACCCTCAAGCATCTTAATAAGCGACGAATGTTTTGATGTAGAGAGCCTGGAAGAATTATCATCTTTCATATCTGATAAATTCAATAAAAAAGTAACTATAACTTATCCCAAAATAGGACTGAAAAAACAGATAATAAATGTAGCGAAAAACAACTGTGTAGAACTTTTAAAGATGGATAAGAACAATACAAATACCATCATCTACAAGCAGTTGAAAGACCTGTTTAACTTATACAAAATACCTACCAGGTTCGAATGTTACGACAACTCACAAATGATGGGACAGGCCAAGGTAGGAGCTATGATCGTATGGGATGAGGACAAGTTCTTTAAAGAGGATTATAGATTATACAATCTGGAAACACTGGATGAATACTCACAGATGAAAGAGATGCTTACCAGAAGGGTACAAAGCTTTGAGCACAACCCTCCCCCTGATCTTTGGGTCATAGACGGGGGACAGGCTTTATTAAATCTTGCATACGATATAGCAAACAGCCTAGGGGCAAACCTGGATATTATTGCCATAGCGAAAGAGAAGATCGATGCCAAAGCCCACAGGGCAAAAGGAAGCGCAAAAGATATCATATACACAAAAGACGAAGTATTCAGGCTGGAACCATCGGACAAAAGACTCCAGTTTGTCCAAAGACTGAGGGATGAAGCCCACAGATCGGCAATAACATTCCATAAGAAACAAAAAAGAAAAGAGGACAAGCAGATCTCACTTTTGGATATACACGGCATAGGTGAAGCGAAGGTGAAAAAACTCCTTAATTTTTTCGGTACTTTTGAAGCGATCGGGAATGCTTCCCAATCTCAATTACAATCCGTACTTAATGAAAAAGATGCAGTGAAAATCGTCGATTTCTTTAATAAAAAATCTTAAAAACCAATAAGATAGTTTCAAATCTAGTCCATTGTTATTCACATACAATTCACATAGCAATTCCAAACTTAATTTGATATAAAACCTTGACTTTTTTCTTACATTTTTTTCTGATAAAAATATAATTTTTTTGTATAGTAAAATGGTTTGAAACTCCTCAGAAGCCCTTTATTTACGGGCTTTAATAGACTTCTTCCAAAAAATTAATCTAGTGTTAAGAATAAGAAAATAATAAATGTGAATAACCCTTAAATAAAAGCTTTTAAAGGGTTTTTTCACAATGATAATTTTCACGGTGTGAATAACTTTTTTCACTTAATTTAACACTCTTTATAGTAGAATAATTTATACGATTAAAGGATCCCCATGATTAGAATATTTTTACTTGTGATTTTATTTGTAAACAGTATTTTCGGCTCTGCTTTTGAGGAAGCCCAGTCTGCTCTTAAGAACAAGCAATATGAAAAGGCAATAGAGTTTTTCAGGCAATCTGCAAAATACGGTAACGATGAAGCGAATTTCAAACTCGGCATCATCTATTACAAAGGAAACGGGGTAAAAAAAGATCTAAGTCTTGCCATGAAGTATTTTCAAAGGGCATCTGCTGCAGGTCATCTAAAGGCCAAATATAATACGGGTGTAATATATGCCACAAAAAGCTATGAGAAACATAACTACAAAGAAGCCTATAAGATCTTTGAAGAGCTTTCAATAGTTAATTACCCTAGTGCACAAAATAAACTGGGACTTTTCCTTTTACACGGTTTGGGAGTTGATAAAGACTATAAAAAGGCTGTTAAGTGGTTCGAAGAAGCTTATTTTATAAACCATTACCTGCCGGCAAGCTGTAACCTGGCTTTGATGTATGCAAGCGGGAAAGGTGTTTTCCCGAATTTTGGGAGAGCCAGAGAACTGGCTCAGGAAGGATATGATAAAAATTTGCCTATGTGCGTAAAAGTGTATAAAGATTTCAATCTACACAAATACCATGAGGATAAGGGGTTTAAGTATGGATTTTATAAATAGATCCATACCCCTATTTAGCTAGCCAGAACCCCGCTTCCGAACACTTCTTCCCTTATATTTCTTTTTTTAACGTAATTATTAAGACCTATATGGTTGTTATATCCAAGCACTTTCGCTATTTTTCTAACGCTCAAGCCTACAGCCAGCAGCTCTTCGATCTTGTCTCTTTGCTCGTCGAATTTTGACTTTTGGATAGTACCTTTTGGTTTACCCAAACTTACACCGTCAAGTTTTTTAGCAGTCAATGCCTCTTTTGTTCTAAGGCTCATAAGATCTTTTTCAAGGTTTACCGTCATTGAGATGACGCCAAGTACAACTTTTGTAAGCATATCGCTATCGCTTACGAAATCAAGATTTTGGGAGACACTGATGATTCTTACCCCGTGGGATAAAAGATACTTGATATTTTTTAGGATAGTTGCCGTAGTTCTTCCGAATACGTTGATATTGTAAACCACAACCGTACAGCCTGCTTTGCAGCTTTCCAGTATCTTGAAAATATTAGCTTCCTCTTCCGGTCTGTTAACTTCAACTTCTATGTTCTTTTCCAGATTGAGTTTCTTCTCTTTTATATACTTCGCGATCCCTATCGCCTGCGCTTCCGTATACTCCTCATCATTTTTATTTATTCTTATAAAACTTACAACTTTATTCATTTTTATCTCCTTATATAATATGTATAATATAAAATAGAATATTACTACAAAAAATATTTATTTTATATTATAAGTTATACAAAATGTTACACTATTTATTCTTAAACTAAAATTAAGAATTGACTAATATTAAGCTCTATTTCCCTAATTAATTTCATTTCCAAGCCCCTTTGAATCTTTCAAAAAAACCCTCTGTCTTCTTTTCAAGGAAGTTACTAGGTCACTTTGGGTAAAATCACATTAATAAAACAAAAAAAGGGGTTGATTTGAAACTTGTCGTGGGGATCACGGGAGCTTCCGGAGTCCGTCTGGGATTGAAGTTTTTGGAACTTCTCCCTTTGGATATAGAAGTTTTTGCCGTTATATCAAACAGTGCCAAACACACATTATCACTGGAAGAGAACAAAAACCTCTCCCAGGCTCTTGAAACAAGGGAGAATATAACCATTCTTGAGGATAACGACCTTGGAGCCTGCATCTCTTCAGGCTCGTTCAGGGTTGATAAATATATTATAGTCCCCTGCAGCATGAACACCCTTGCAAAATGCACCGTCGGAATAAGCGATACCCTTATAACCAGGGTATTTTCCGTTATGCTCAAAGAGAAAAGGGAAATCGTAATAGCCCCGAGAGAGATGCCTTATAATACCATCCAGCTTGAAAATATGGCAAAACTCTCAAATCTGGGAGTTGTGGTTGCACCCCCGGTTATAGGATATTACAGCTCACAGCAAAGCCTAGGGGATATGGAAGATTTTATTATAGGAAAATGGTTTGATCTTCTTAAGATCGATCATAATTTATTTAAAAGGTGGGGAGAATAGATGCCAAAAAAAAGAGCCATATACAGCGGAACTTTTGATCCGATAACAAACGGGCACATGGATATCATAAAAAGGGGTTTAAAGATATACGATGAGATTATCATCGCCGTTGCGGATTCAGCTTCAAAGAACCCTATGTTTGATATTAATACCAGGGTAACGCTTATACAAAATGCAATTTCAGAGCTGAGCGGTGTCTCTGTGGAATCTTTCAATACTCTGATGATAGAGTTCGCACAAAAGAAAAAAGTGGATAATATTATAAGAGGGTTAAGAACTACCACGGACTTTGAATATGAACTTCAAATGTCTTATGCCAACAGTTCTTTGAATGATAATATCGATACTGTTTTTTTAATGCCAAAACTTGAAAACGCATTTATAAGTTCATCAATAGTAAGGGAGCTTATCAAGTTCAACGGGGAATTTGAACACCTGGTTCCCAAAAACATAGCTAAACAAATAAAAAAGGAATATGAAAAATCATGTATGTAATTTTAGAAGGTATAGACACAGCCGGTAAATCCACACAGCTTGAGATCTTAAAAAAAAGATATCCCGATGCTGTCTTTACGAAAGAACCGGGCGGGACAAAACTGGGGATAAAACTAAGAGAGATGGTTCTAAACGGTGAAGCAAAATCAAAAGTAGCAGAGATGTTCCTGTTTTTAGCCGACAGGGCAGAACACAGTTATGAAGTAGTAAAAAAGAATCCCGAGAATATGGTCATAAGCGACAGGGGATTTTTAAGCGGTATTGCCTATGCCAAGCATACCCCGCTAGAAACGGCCATAGGACTTAATATGATGGCCTTGAACCAGGCTATTCCGCAGAAGATCGTTATACTAAAGCTTTCAAAAGAGGAACTGGAACACAGGCTCAGCCAAAAAGAGCACGACAGTATAGAAAGCAGAGGAACCAAATACCTGCTGGATATACAGGACAGAATGATCGAGGCTATCAATCTTTTCAACAATATGAGCGAGAAAACAATAGAGCTTCTGATCGTGGATGCGGCTAAATCCATAAAAGAGATATCCCAGGATATCCAAAACTTCCTGGAGGAATAATCCATTAACAAAGGGAAATCCCCTATTTCCCTTTTATATCAGGCTTTCAAATAAAGAGAAAGCGAAGCCTGCTAAAATAATACTTGAAAATATACTTATATAATATGATACCTTTGAGGATATCCTGTGTTTTGACCTGTGGACAAAATAAGGCATAAGTGTTATCCATAACATTATAGCGCTTATCATACCTGCAACTGTCATAGGAAAATCAAGATCCATGTTTACCGTATATCCCGCGATACTAAGCCAGAAAGCTATGGTATAGGGATTTAATAAAGTAAGGAGATACCCTTTGAAAAAAAGTCCCAAAAGATTTTTAACAGTGATATTCTGCTTTTGGGTGTCCAACTTGTTATTCCTGTTCTTAAAAATCAGGTATGCCAGGTACAATAAAAAAGCGCCCCCCAGAAGTCCCAGGATATCCAGAAAAAATCTGTTTTGAAAAAATACTGTTAAGCCAAAAGATATAAGTATAAGATAGGTAAGATCGGCATTCATTGCACCAAAGCCCACTGCAATGCCGTTTTTATAATTTTTAAGAGCATGGTTCATAATAAGTATATTGATAGCACCGATGGGTACCGCCGCCCCTGCCCCTAAAATAAAACCTTGTATAAATGAATCCATAAACCAGCTTTAAGTCATAAATTTGGCGGCAGAAAAATGCCGCCGCCAAAATATTATCAAAATCAAGCTTTTATTAATTTTGATTCAAGTTTAAAAAACACCCTTATTGTTTTAAACTGGACAAATACCAAAATTGCAAGGAATATAAAAAATGCCGGAGAGAACATCCCTATAATTCCGTTTTTGACAAGACCCGCCATAATAAGGAAGAATCCGCCAACATAAAATGCAACTCCGGGACAAATGATCGCAAAACTTATATTGCTTTTTTCTTCACCGTAGATATAATCTCTAAAGTAACCCATCTTTTTCATCACAAAATATCCAATGGCTCCGAATATTATCTCCAAAGAAAAAATCGAAGAGGTTACCAGAAACAGCCATGCAGTAGGTACATGCTCATTTATAAGATGATGGTAAAAACCGAAAGTAAGCCTGATAAAAGTGATAGTAAGAAGAGTCAGTATGGGAAGCACTATCCAGATGCTTACGCTTGTTTCTTTGGAGATACCGTGTTCAAGTATATCTCTCATGGCAAATATGATCTTCAAAAATGTCAGGCTGACGGCTATGATCGAAAAAAATACCGCCATAAATATACCGATACTGGATACTGCACCGTTGCTGCTCATGGCACCAGGACCTGAAAATCCTACTGCGATCATCGCAAATGCGAATATAGCTATAAGCTGGCTGAAGTTATTATTGGCATTTGTATCAAAATCACCGCTTATTATCATATGGGTAAAATACTCTATATATATTTTAAGGGCATAAAATGCAATAATAAAAAAACAAACCAATGCAAAAGGGAAAATATATTCTATAATATCATACAACCCGGGTACACACAGCGCCGCCAATATAAAAGATGCGTTCATGCTCATACCGAAAGTTAAAGGCATCGCCATCAGTGAGACTTCACTGTTGGTTCTTTTCAGCTTTTGAAACCCTTCACTTTTTTTAAACTTTCTGTACTCTTTTATATTCCAAAATAAAAGATCAAAATGCTTATAGATAAAAAACAGGGTCATTATCATAGCTGCTATGATCAAACCTGATACGAGATTGCCTTTTTGAATAAAAGGTAAAAGATGATCTATACTCACCATCTCCACACCCTTGTGAGGTATTAAAAAATTCAGGTAAAGGAAAAATGACACCGCCAATCCCCCCGAACCCAAAGAAGCCAGAAAATACATAGGTGTATAATTTTCACCAAGATTAGTTATTTTCGCCATTAATGTAATCCTTTTTGTTAGTTTTTATTTTAGTTATTGTAAACTAAGTTGACATTTTAATAAAAAGAATATTTTTTGTCAAGGAGGTTGACAATATGAAAAACTCGGATTATGATATTAAATTTTTACTTTTAGATAAACTTAATCTTATAGAGGAGCTTAGTTTTATAGAAGCACAAAACCAGAACTTTGAAAGTAACGACATAGTTACCGCAACAAGAATAGTCACCATGATCCAAAACGGAACCTTTACATCTTCAGAACTTGCAAAAAAACTGAATATAAGCAGGCAGGCCATACACAAAAGTATTACGAACCTCTGTGAAAAAGGTTTTCTTACTTTGCA
This sequence comes from Arcobacteraceae bacterium, assembly GCA_963677515.1. Classification (GTDB taxonomy): domain Bacteria; phylum Campylobacterota; class Campylobacteria; order Campylobacterales; family Arcobacteraceae; genus JAIOSF01. The sequence goes on from OY781963.1 coordinate 999,289, forward strand.
CAACGACGAAACGAACAAGAAAAACAAAAATATTCATATAACGGACAAAGGGAGACAGCTTCTTGAGTGTAGAAAAGGTGTCATGGCAGGAGTGGAAAACAAAGTTGAGGAAAAACTGGGGAAAGAAGATTATGCCAAACTCAAAGAACTTTTGAAAAAAGATTGGCAATAAATGGAAAAAAGATTATTAAACAAGCTTCAGGATATAATGATCCTGAAAATAGATGAAAACTACCATATCCTCGATTCATATACAAAATATGAATATTTAAAAAAAGGCTCAAACCTGAAAGATTATTTTTCAAGTTTACAGATAAAAGATATTTTTTCCCTAAAAAAAGATGAAAAAACCATTTTAAAAACCGGGAAAAAAGTTTTCAAGGGATATATGGAAAAAGAGAACGGTTCTTATTTCCTTTATCTCCACGATATCAGCAAATTCGATAAGATGGAAGCCAAGCTGAAACAAAGCCTTGAAAATCTCACTTCAAAAAAACAGGAACTCCAGGCGATCTTTGATCTTGCGGCTAACGGTATCTCCATACTGGATAGAAACGGAATGTTTTTGTATGCCAATAAATTTTTCCAGGATATGATGGGCTATACCATGGAAGAGCTTTATAAAGAGTCCTGCATCTCCCTTTCCTCCCCGGAATATGCAAAACCGAGTAAAACAGCGGTTGAAAAAGCGGTAAAATACGGAAGCATAGAAAGGTTCAGGAAAATCTGTCTTACCAAATCGGGCAAACCTATTAACGCAAGTATGTCTTTAAGCTATATAAAAAGTACCGACGAAATCGTTATGATAACCTCCGATATAACAGAAGATATAAAATATCAGGATGAACTTAAAAGACGGGTTGAACAGGAAGTATCCATAAGAACCCAGCAGCATGAGATAATGTGCCACCAGTCCAGACTGGCTGCCATGGGAGAGATGATAGACTCCATAGCTCACCAGTGGAGACAGCCCCTGAACAGCCTGGGGATAATCGTACAGGGACTTAAGCATCTTTCAAGACAACAAAATTTTGACCAAAAACTGCTCCAGGAGATAGAAACGGAGATAATGGAAAAGATAACATTTATGTCCCAGACTATCGATGACTTCAGTACATTTTTCAGAACTTCAAAACAAAAAGAGAACTTCGATCTCTCAAAAAGCATAAAAGATGCAGTAAGACTCATAGATATTCAGCTGAAATCGAAAAAGATCTCCATAAATATCAAAGAACACGGCACTAATGAACTGAATGTTTACGGTTATGTGAACGAATTCAGGCAGGTTATTTTAAATATGATACACAATGCCATGATGGCGATATCTACAATAAATAACAAAAACGGATATATCAATATAGATATAAAACACTCAAATAACAATATAGATATAATTATCACTGATAACGGAGGTGGGATAGAAGATGAGAACCTGGAAAAAATATTCGACCCCTATTTTACGACCAAAAATAATGGAAGCGGTATAGGGCTGTATATGTCCAAAGTGATCATCGAGCACCATATGGAAGGAAGCTTAAGGGTAAAAAACTATAATAACGGGGCAGAATTTACAATATCTTTAAAACAAACAGGTAAAAAATAATGGAAGCTTTACATCGAAAACTACAACCCCTGACCCTGCTTATTGCAGAAGACGACCCAAGCACTTTAAAATGGCTGGTCAGGGTTCTATCCATATACTTTAAAAAAGTTTACGCAGCAGGCAGTGCAATGGAAGCCCTGGAAATATTCAATGAAAATCCCACCGATATAGTGATCTCGGATATCCAGATGCCGCAAGTTGACGGCCTGCATCTTTTACAAAAGATAAACTCCATCTCCCCTAATACCCTAAGAGTGGTGATGACCGCTTTTAACAACCCTGCATATGTAAACAGGGCTATAGAATCAGAGGTAAACTTCTATTTAAAAAAACCGATAGATATAGATGAACTATTGGTTGCCGTATCATCAAACCTGAATAAGACCGTCAACGACCCCTCAAATATAATATTAAAAGAGAACTACTCCTACAACCCTTTGCAAAAAAGTATAAGTTCACAGGGGAAAGCTGTAAACCTGACAAAAAAAGAATCCCTCTTAATGGAACTTTTTATAGAGAATAAAAACAGCATAATAAGCCTGGAACAGATAGAGAACTCCATCTGGAACGAACCGGTTACCAATGACGCCATAAGGATGGTGATTACGGGGCTTAGAAAAAAACTGTATAAAAATGCCGTTGAAAATATCAAGGGTCTGGGATATAAGCTTAATCTAAATTAAAATTTTATACAAATCTTATATTTTATTTATAATTTTCTTTTTCTTTTTGGTTACGATGTTCTTAAGATAAAAAGGAGATAACCATGAAGAAAAAAATTCTTATCGTAGGCGGTGGTACCGCAGGTACCATGACTGCAAATAATCTTGCAAAAAAACTTATGCCCGAGATCGACAAAGATGAACTTGAGATAACCATGATCTCGAATTCAAAGTACCACTACTACCGGCCGGGTGCCATGTATGTAGCGTTTCATAAAGCTTCAGGGCACGAATTTGTAAGAGAACAGAAAACCCTTTTGATGCCCGAGATCGATTTTTATGTGGATGAAGCGGTTGAGATAAATACAAACAAAAATTTCGTAAAAGCAAAAAGCGGTAAAAAATACGATTATGACTTTATTGTTCTGGCTACGGGTTGTGAAGCTGCTCCTGAAAGGATACCTGGACTTAAAGAATCTGGAGACTGGTTTTATACCTACGAAGGAGCGCAAAAATTAGCGCAAAAATTTCAGGATATAAAAAAAGGGAGAGTCCTTATAACCGTAAATTTTCCAAAAACTCCCAATATTCCCCATCAGTGCGGTATCGCCCCGGTTGAGACAACTATAATGCTGCATGATTATCTAAAAGAAAAAGGTGTAAGGGATAATGTAGAGATAGTATATACTTACCCTACGACTGCACAAACCGTACAAAACGGTTTATTCTTACAAGAACCGACATCCCAGGTGCTTCCTTCCATATTTGACGATCTTGGGATAAAACATAAAACAGGCTTTACCCTTGAAAGTATCGATGCAGAAACAAAAACAGCATATTCCCAGGAGGGTGAAAAGATAGAGTTTGATATACTGATGTCAACCCCTCCTTTTATAGCATCCAAATTTATAAGAGAGTCCGGCCTTTCAAAAGCCCTGGACGACGAAGGCTGGCTGCCTACGGACAGGCAGACCCTGAAAGTAAAAGGTTATGACAATATCTATACCCTGGGAGACACCGTGGACCTGCCCGTATCAAAAGCGGGAGGGACGATACATAATCAGACCGATATAGTTGCGGACAATATCGCTTCGGAACTTAGATACGGCTATCCAACCGAGTCTTATGACGGGCTTGTTATTGCTATTGCTCAGATGGGATTATCCTGCGGTATGCCTTTATGGTACGACTACGAAGAGGATGTGAAACCCACCCCGTGCAGCAAGCTGGGCAGTTTTGTAAGAAAAGGATTTAACAAAGGTATTTACTGGGCCGCAGCCCGAGGTATGGTATAGGAGATAATTATGAGTGAAAAAGTAGAAATAATAAAATCAAAAGAGATGAAAGAACTGGAAGATAAAATGACAATGCTTGTCCAAACAGGAAGAATAGACAACCTGATAGACCTGCTGGCTGTAGTGTCGGACAATATCGAGATGACGACCCAGCCTATGGTCGAAAAGATGATAGGAACGGTCGACAATATGGCAACGGCAGGGTTTATTACCGAAAATGCCGTAAGATACGCAAAAAGGGAATCCTTAAAAAATGAGACCCCTTCCCTCTTTGGGATGTTAAAACTGTTAAAAGATGAAGAGACAAGAAAAGGTCTCAGCTTTATGCTCCACCTTACAAAAGGGATAGGAAAACAGATATAAAACAGATACCATCTGCACATCCTGAAATGCAGATGGTATGATTACAACCCGCAATAACGATCTTCACTAAAAGCTCCAGCTAAAAGTTTAACTTATAATAAATTTCTTATACAATCCTTATACTAATCTTATTTTCTTTAGTTATACTATAAGGAAAAATAATTAAGGAGAGATGATGAACCAAAAAGGTTTGAAATTAATAGGGGTGTTCCTTACCCTTATACTTGTGTTAACAAACGCAAATGCACAAAAAGGTAAATTTTCAGGAGGGGAAGACCACGATATGCCGTCCTGGTTTAAGCAAAGCTTCCTGGAACTGCAGGAAGATGTAAATGAAGCAAAAGAATCAGACAAGCACGTGATGCTTTTCATGACCTTGAAATTCTGCCCTTACTGTACAAAGATGCTAAAAGACAATTTCGTTGAAGGCGCGAAGAACCAGCCTTATATAAAGGAGAACTTCGACGTAATAGGTATAGATATAAAAGGGAGCAAAGAGATTGCCGTAAATGAAGACCTTACCCTTACGGAAAAAGAGTATGCGGACCACCTGAAAGTCCAATATACCCCTACCATTATCTTTTTGGACCAGGATAACAATGTTGTCGTAAGGCTTAACGGATACAGATCAAAAGAGAACTTCAAGCTTATACTTGACTTTGTAAAAAACAAAGAGTACAAGAACATGACGCTTACCCAGTATCTGGAAAAGGTTAAAACAAAAACACTTTATACCTTAAAAGATAACAAGCTATTCACTAAAGTAAGCGACCTGTCAAAAATAGAGGGACCCCTTGCCGTGATCTTTGAAGACGGAAGCTGTACCCAGTGCGACTACCTTCATAATACAACATTGAAGAACAAAGATGTAATAGAGGAGCTTTCCAAATTCACTGTCGTAAGATTTGACGCAACATCAAAAGAAAAGATAATAACTCCAAAAGGGAAAATGACCACACCTGAACAATGGGCAAAAGACATGACCCTTGACTACAGACCGGGAATCGTGCTGTTTAACAAAAAAGAGGAGATAGCAAGAATAGACGCCCTTCTTTACGGTTTCCACTTTAAAGAGATGTTCAGATACGTAAGCGGCGAACATTATGTATATTATCCTACTTTCCTGGATTATCTGGGACCAAGACAAAATGAGCTTCTAAACAGCGGAGTAAATATAGATATTTCAGATAAATACTAAAAGGCAGATAAATGAAATATATACTATCCATATTATTATTTTTATCATCGGTTTTTGCCAACGAAGGGTTCCTGGAACCCGATGTTGCTTTTAAAACCTCAATAGAAGAGAAACAAGACTCCATAGAATTTAAAATATCTATGGACAAAACAGTTTATTTATATGACGAGTTCCTAAAGATACATATTAAAAAACCCCAAGAGCTGGAGATAACAAAGGAACTTAATATAAAAGAACCTGTCGAGTATGACGGTTTCATAGTACATTTCAAAGAGGTAACCGTAAATATCCCGTTTTCTTTAATAAAAGAAAAAATAGGGACAAATACCCCTTATGAGATAGAGCTGAGTTTCCAAGGGTGTTCAAAAGCGGGACTTTGCTACTCCCCTATTTCCAAAACTTACAAAGGCAAGCCCTTTGCCAATACATCTTCGGCAGAAAAAAACACTACCCCGGGATCGGCAGCCCAGCCGCAACCCCAAGATACAAAAACATCCGTCAATGAAACAGATGCCATAGCCCAGACACTGCAAGGGGGCAACGTGGTCCTTGTACTTGCTACGTTCTTTGGGTTCGGGCTGTTGCTTGCCCTGACACCTTGTATATTCCCAATGATACCTATTCTATCCAGTATCATAGTCCAGCAGTCAAACAGCCAGGGTGGCAAAATGTCCGCAAGGCAGGGATTGTTCCTCTCTATAGTATATGTACTATCCATGAGTTTTGCATATACCATTGCAGGGGTCTTGGCAGGAATTTTCGGTGCGAACCTTCAGGTAATGCTTCAAAACCCCGTAGTAATCTCTATCTTTGCGGCAATCTTCGTGGCACTGGCATTTTCAATGTTCGGATATTATGAGATAGGACTTCCCGCTTCATGGCAGACGAAACTAAATAAAACAAGTGAAAAAGGAAGCAAAAAAGGGGGCATCGCAGGTGTTGCCGTGATGGGATTCCTTTCTGCTCTTATCGTTGGTCCCTGCGTGGCACCGCCGTTAGCCGGGGCATTGATCTATATCGGGCAGACGGGAGATGCCGTACTTGGAGGAGCCGCACTGTTTGTAATGAGCCTTGGAATGGGTGTTCCCCTTCTTTTAATAGGTCTTGGTGCGGGAAAATATATGCCAAAACCGGGCGGCTGGATGGAAAACGTAACACGGATCTTCGGTATCGTTATGCTTGCCATTGCCCTATGGATGCTTGAAAGGATCATAAGCGATACTCTGTTCATGTTCCTGTGTGCCGTATTACTTATAGGTACTGCTGTCTATCTTGAAAGATTCAAGCACCTTATCGTCAAAACCATTACGGCAATTATCTTTATCTACGGAGTGATAATATTTATTGGTGCTATAAGCGGTTCAAAGAACATACTTGATCCCCTTGAAAGCTTAAAGGGCGGATCGGGTGCTATGATTCAAAAAGAGCATCTTAACTGGCAGTATGTAAGATCCCTTGATGAACTTGAAAAGATCGTATCATCTTCAAAACAGCCCGTTATGATCGACTTTTGGGCTTCATGGTGCGTAAGCTGCAAAGAGTTTGACAATATAACCTTTAAAGACCAAAGGGTGCTTGACGAACTGTCAAAATACAAACTTCTAAAAGTGGATGTGACGAAAAACACCGCGGCGGATAAAGAGCTTATGAAAAGATTCAATCTTTTCGGACCTCCGGCTATGATCTTTTTTGAAAATAGCAAAGAGCTTGAGCAAAAAAAGATAGTAGGGTATAAATCCCCTGAAGAGTTTTTAAAAATAATCAGATAAAAGAGCGGGAATATCCCTACTCTTCTATCTTGTAAACAGAGGCGACCTCGTTGTCGTCTTTTACTATTCTTACCCTGTCACCTACATTTAAAGAAGTTCCCACCGATACTGCCACTATAGTTTCATTTGAATCAAGTCTTACGGTTAATTCCTGGGCATTTTTGGTGTTTACCTCGCTTCCTGCGACACCGCCTATAATAGCGCCTCCAAGACTGGAGAGTGTTCTACCCTTGCCGCTTCCTACCGTCGAACCAGCTATGGCACCTATGATAGTACCTATCGTTGCCCCCGTGCCCGTATCTGCCACATAAACATCCCTTGTCTTTAGAACCTGACCTTCCATAATATGCTTGATACTTTTATAGCTGTCACCCTCGTACCTTACGGCACCCTCTTTTGCACATCCCGCAAATATAAGCAAAGCGGCAAAACTTAGTGAATATAAAACCTTTGACATTATATATACCTCCAAAAAGTAATTATAACGATATTATATAGTTTAACTTATTTTGATATAATAAATTCCAGATCAATAACTTCAAAGAGAGGATAAATGGATAAGAAAATAGAATTTGAGCTTAACGGACATATTTATATTGCCCAGAAGTTTGACAATAAGAACAACCTTCTTCATGCAAAGAAATTTGACAAAAGCGGGAACTTCCTGGAAAATGAGAAATTGAAGATCGCCCTTTTGCCGAAAAAAGTAAAACAGCAGATAAACCCCTTAAAAAAATAAAGAGTTTAAATCTAATCTACATTATGGCCGTTGGTTATAAAAGAGAATGCCCTGTTCCCCGAATTGTTCACCATAACAGCCTGGATAACGGGTGTTGAAAGCTTATCGCCGCCTGCCCATTTTACGATAAAATTGGCTCCCGAACCTCCCCTCATATCCCTTAGATCGACAATAAAATCAATAGAAGCCATCGCCTTTAAGATATGGGGTTTTGAAACATAGGTTTCAATAAGCTCTCCCCCCGTGTTATAATAAGATATCTCTTTTAACACCAGGTCCATATTAGCATCTGTATTCCTGACGCTTAAGGTTATACCCATGGGTTCATATTTCTCTTCCGAGGTATACACATGGGAATAAACGGGAAGATAAACAGTCTCGTTTTTTGTCAAACCTTTTAACTGCCCTTCCGACTCATAAAAGTAACTGTACTCTTTCGTTTTTATCCCGCTTTTCTCATCTTCGCCGCATCCAATTATAAAAAATGCGGATAACAATATAAGCGCGGCTGTTTTAAATTTCATAGATACCTTTTCCAAAGTGTGGATCTTCCTTTTATTATATAATTTAACTTCCCTAATTCTAACAATAATATTATTATACCGCTCTTTCAGAAAACTTATGATACCCTTTCGGCTTAAATCAATATACTTATTTTTTAATAAATCTCTGCATATAAACTTTCTTTCGAAATTTATTAAAACATAAATATTTAAAGAAGCAAATAAAGGAATAGATCTATGGCAAATATTCAAAGCCTAAGAGGGATGAAAGATATCATCGACAAGGAAAGCGAGCTTTTTACCTATTTTATCGACAACTGTTCAAAAATAGCAAAAAAATACGGCTTTTCATATATCGAGACACCTATCCTGGAAGAAACTGCGCTTTTTAAAAGAAGCGTGGGTGAAAGCAGCGACATCGTAAGCAAAGAGATGTACCAGTTCATCGACAAGGGTGAGAACGACGTATGTTTAAGACCTGAGGGAACGGCAGGTGTTGTTAGATGGTTCGTACAGAACAAAAAAGACAAAGCGGGCGGGATCAGCAGGGTATACTACCACGGCCCAATGTTCAGATATGAAAGGCCCCAGAAAGGGAGACTAAGAGAGTTCCACCAGTTCGGGTGCGAGAGTTTCGGAGAGGCAAGCGTTTACGAAGATGCATCCATGATCCTTATGATCCATGAGATCCTTAGCTTCTTCGGTATCGGGTATAAACTGCAGCTTAACTCTTTGGGATGTAAAGAGTGTATGCCTTCATACAGGGACAATCTTGTAAAACACCTGAATGAGCTTATCCTCTGCGAGGACTGTAACAGAAGGATGGAAACCAACCCTATCAGGGTTCTTGACTGTAAAAATGAAAAATGCCAGGAGCAGCTGGTTGATGCTCCGAAGATCACAAACTCACTTTGTGAAGTTTGCGACGTGGACTTTGAAAAACTAAAATCGATACTTGATAGTAACGGCATCTCTTACGAGATCGACCCGAACCTTGTAAGGGGTCTTGATTATTATACGAAAACCGCATTTGAGTTCGTAAGCGATAATATAGGTGCCCAAAGTGCCATAGCAGGAGGAGGAAGATACGACAGGCTTGTGGAATTCCTTGGGGGGAAATCCACACCGGCAGTAGGATTTGCAATAGGTATCGAAAGGCTGCTGGAACTTATTATTATGAAAGAAGCAGATGAAGAGGTACTTTATATAGGTGCCATGAGCGATGAGGCTGTTGATACTGTTTTCTCACTTGTAAATAAAAAAAGATCTTCGACAAAGGTGATCACCGACTATAAAAAAAGATCTTTCAGCAAGCACCTTAACAACGCTTCAAAACAGGGTGCCACAAAAGTTGCCTTGCTGGGTGACAATGAGCTTAAAGACAACACGATCTGGGTAAAAGATCTTTCAACCCAGGAAGAAACAACTATAAATATGTCAGAATTCTAATATTCTGGCATCTTGCTTTTACTAAAACACTCAATAAAATATCCCTTCAAAACATTAACTTTCACTTATAATATATTTAGATATAATTTTTAAAATACTAAAGGATTTTCATGGAACTTACTAACGAAGAGATTTTGAATTACCATCTGGGCGGCAAAACGGCTACTTATATAAGAAAAGTATGTGATACCCAGAAAGACCTGTCAATGGCATACACCCCGGGGGTTGCCGTTCCATGTAAAGAGATAGAAAAAGATCCCTCTTTGGCATACAAATACACAAACAAAGGCAACACCGTAGCAGTAATAAGCGACGGTACGGCAGTTCTTGGACTTGGAGACATTGGCCCCCTTGGAGCAAAGCCAGTTATGGAGGGGAAGGTAGTCCTTTTTAAGAAATTTGCAGGCGTAGACGGGGTCGATATAGAACTGAATGAAAAAGATCCCCTGAAGATAGTGGATATCTGTGCAGCCTTGGAGCCAAGCTTCGGGGGGATAAACCTTGAAGATATAAAAGCTCCAAAATGTTTTGAAATAGAAAGGGAGCTGCAAAAAAGGGTTAATATCCCGGTAATGCATGACGACCAGCACGGGACCGCCATCATAACAACAGCTGCCCTTATAAATGCTTCGGAACTTGCAGGCAAAAAAATCGAAGATATGAAAATAGCCATAAGCGGGGCGGGAGCCGCTGCCATGAGCTGTGCAAAGATGTATAAAAAACTGGGTGCCAGAAATATTTTGATGTGCGACTCAAAGGGGGTCATAAACCATAAAAGAGATGACCTGAACGAATATAAAAAAGAATTTGTAATCGAAACGGAAGATGAAACATTATGCGATGCCATAAAAGATGCGGATATGCTTTTGGGACTGAGCGTTGCGGGAACCGTTTCAAAAGAGATGGTAGCCTCAATGGCACCAAAGCCTATTATACTTGTTTTGGCCAACCCTACCCCTGAGATACTTCCCGAAGAGATAAAAGAGGTAAGGGATGACGCCATCATAGGTACGGGGAGAAGCGACTACCCGAACCAGGTGAACAATGTACTGGGATTCCCTTTTATATTCAGGGGAGCCCTTGACGTGGCAGCCAAAAAAATAACCGAGAATATGAAAATGGCGGCGGCTGAGGCCTTGGCCGAACTTGCCAAACAACCCATACCATACTACGTAAAAGCAGCTTACAACGATACAAACCTTACTTACGGGAAAGAGCACATCATCCCGAAACCTTTTAACAAAGAGGTTCTTATCTGGGTTGCTTCTGCCGTTGCAAAAGCCGCTGTTGAAGACGGGGTAAGCGAACTGAAAGATTTTGACGTGGAAAAATATAAAAAACACCTAAGAGATATAGTTTATATGGAAGAGGATAAAGAGTTTTAAAATAAAAAAGCCAGTCCTAAAGACCGGCTTTTTTCTCTACAAGGGATATCTCCCCGAAATAACTTCTTAAGGTCCTGCCGCAGTCAAGCCAGTTGACAAGACCCCCTTCAAGGTACTTGACATTCTCAAATCCCATTTTTTTCAGCTGGTATGCCGCCAAAAGCCCCCTGGGACCCTTAAAACAGTATGTCACGATAGGAATATCGTGCCCGTACTGTTCATGTATCTTTTTTATAGCGACAAACTCCAGCTTTCCCCTGGGAATAGTCAGGTGCCTCTCTTTTCTTAAGTAACCGCTTGCAAACTCTTCAGGCTCCCGCACATCAAGCAAAAGAATATCCATATCCTCAAGATCCAATTCATCAGGCTCGATCTGGTCAATCTCTTTTTTTGCTTCAGCTATTAATTTTTGAAACTGCTCAGTTAAATAAACCTCCGCCCTTCTTCTTGAGAGTTCCTCAAGATCAAGATGGGCGTCGTCATGGATATATTCAGACATAAATTGATCCTTTTACAAAGATTTTAAAAATTCAACCGTCATTCTAACTCCGGCACCGCTCGCTCCAAATGGGTTATATCCCCAGGCTTTCTCGACATATGCAGGTCCTGCTATATCTATATGAACCCAGTTTTCTTTGTAATTGTCATCGATAAACTTGTCAAGGAACAATCCCGCAGTAATAGCCCCTCCGTATCTTGTATTTGAAATATTGCTGATATCGGCGATCTCACTTTTCAGGGTCTTTTTAAGATATCTGTTAAAATCAAGTTTTGTAGCAAGCTCACCGCTGTCGTGGGCACTTTTTACGATACTTTCTTTAAGCTCCTCGTTATTACCCATGATACCGCTTGTATACTCACCTACACCAACTACGCAGGCTCCCGTTAATGTAGCATAATCAAAGATATAATCTATATCCTCGATCTCGTCTTGCGCGTAACATAAACAATCGGCAAGTACAAGTCTTCCTTCCGCATCGGTGTTTTTCACCTCTATTGTTGTCCCGTTCTTTGCAGTTAATACATCATCAGGCTTGTAAGCATCGCCTCCTATCATATTTTCAACGGCACCCACTATCCCGTGGATCTCAAAAGGAAGCTCAAGTTTTGCAACAGCGTTCATAATACCAAGTACCGCACAACCGCCGCTTTTGTCACTTTTCATAGTTGTCATATAATCGCTTGGTTTCAGGCTTAACCCTCCGCTGTCGTAAGTAAGGCCTTTACCCACAAGAACTATTCTTTTTTTCGCTTTTTTAGGTTTGTATGTAAGGTGGATAAGTTTTGACTTGTGTCTGCTGGCACGCCCTACGCTTAACATAGCCTCCATACCGTTCTCTTCAAGGAAATCCTCATCCAATACCTGGCACTCAAGCTCGTTTTCTTTTGCGATCTTAATTGCGTTTTGCGCCATAACCGCAGGATAAAAATCATCAGGGGTCGTATTTACAAAATCCCTGACCATATTTACAGATTCACAGATACTTACCGTATCTTCAAACTCTTTTTGTATCTTCTTATCTATATCGGATACTTCTATATAAATGTTTTTATCCTCTTTTTCCTCTTTTTTGCTTTTGTATTTGTCAAAAGAGTAGTTACCGAGTTCAAAACCTTCGATATATGCACTTAAGTTGGCTTTACATTTTATTCTGGCAGATACAAAGTTAGTAGCGTTGAGTTTTTTAACGGCACATGATACCGCAACCCTGATATCCTCATCTTCATCCCCTGCCAGACCTACATACAGTTTTCCAGCTTCGGGAAGTAAAACAGCCTGCTCCTCTTCTGCTTTGAAGTCAAGCTGTTCAAGTATCTCTTTATCGTTTTTGATCTTATCTTTTTTTACCAGGATAATCTCTATCTCGGTATCCAGTTTTTTAGTCGTTAAATTCAGATTCATCATATATCCTTTTTTAAATTTCTGTTTTTATATTCGGTATTTTCTTGGTTGCATTATGGAAATAATATAATATACTACCCCCGAACACTAAAGCGAACGGTACTGCAAGATACCAGTGCTCTTTTGCTACCTCTAAAATCTTTAATATCTCGTCACCGAAATACCATACGGGTATAATCGTAAAAGCCGCCCAGCACCAGGCACTTAAAAGATTTATAAATGCGAACATTTTCGCATCATATCTTGTAAGACCTATAGATATAGGGATGATAGTTCTCATACCGTACATATATCTTTGTACGAAAATAATAGGCCAGCCGTACTTTTTAAGAAGCAGGTGGGCAAGGGCGAACTTTCTCCTTTGACCTTTGAACTTGGTATGGACATAGCTTTTATTGTATCTTCCGATATAAAAATAGATCTGGTCGCCTACGAATCCGCCCAGTCCCGCTACAAATATCGCTCCTAAAAGCCACATATCCCCCGTATGGCAAAGAAGCCCCGCCATAATAAGACCCATCTCACCTTCAAGTATACTCCAGGCAAATAATATTATATACCCGTATTCTTTCATAAGATGTAAAAACTTATTGTCAAGTCCCTTTACGGGCGCCATATACAAATTAAATGCAAGATATGAAAAGAACACTACAACTATCAGTGTTATCAGTTTTCCCGAGTTGTTTTTTATAAATTCCATGAAACTGCCTATTCAAAATCTAGCAATGTTTGAGCCTGGATCATATCCTTGTCTCCACGCCCGGAAAGATTTACCACCACAAGTTTTCCTTGTAACTGATCTTTTGCTTTTTTCAAATACGCTATTGCGTGGCTCGATTCAAATGCGGGGATAATCCCCTCTTTTCGGCTAAGCCACACAAATGCGTCCAAAGCCTCCTGGTCTGTTATATAGTCGTATTTGGCTTCACCAAGCTCTTTTAAATATGAGTGTTCGGGACCTATTCCCGGATAATCAAGCCCGGCACTTATACTGTGGGCTTCCAAAACCTGCCCGTTGTCATCCTGAAGCAGATATGAGCACTGTCCGTGAAGGACCCCCGGACTCCCTTTTGCCAAAGAGCATCCGTGCTTGTCCGTATCGATCCCAAGCCCTCCTGCTTCTATACCTACACAGGTCACTTCTTTGTCTTCAAGGAAGTGGGAGAACATACCTATCGCGTTTGAACCACCTCCGATACAAGCGATAACCGTATCGGGAAGTCTTTCCTCTTTTTCAAGGATCTGCTGTCTTGTCTCCCAGCCGATAATAGCCTGGAAATCCCTTACCATCATAGGGTAAGGATGGGGTCCCGCAACTGTCCCTATAATATAGAAAGTATCCCTTGCATTCGTAACCCAGTACCTGATCGCATCGTTCATGGCATCTTTTAATGTTTTGCTTCCGGATTCAACGGCTATAACCTTGGCTCCTAGAAGTTTCATCCTGAATACGTTAAGTTCCTGTCTAGCTACATCTTTCGCACCCATGAATATGGTACACTCCAAGCCCATCAATGCGGCAATGGTTGCCGTAGCCACACCGTGCTGCCCTGCTCCCGTTTCTGCTATAACTTTTGTTTTACCAAGTTTCTTGGCCAATAAGCCCTGGGCAATAACATTGTTTACCTTATGGGCTCCCGTATGGTTAAGGTCTTCCCTTTTTAGATATATCTTTGCGCCTATCTCTTCACTGATATTTTCCGCAAAATATAAAGGGCTGGGTCTTCCTACATACTCCTGCAGATAATAATTAACCTCTTTCCAGAACTGCTTGTCAAATCTGTATTTTTTATAACTCTCTTCAAGCTCTAAAAGCACAGGCATCAATGTCTCGGGAACATATCTTCCACCGAATATTCCGAAATGACCGTTGTCATTCGGATCAAATTTACTTTTTCTTGGGATATAAGTGTTCATATTTACCTCTAAAATTCTATATATCTAAAATAGTGTATACGGGAGCTATATCTTGTAGTTTCTGGCTTCCGTCTAAAAATGTAAGATTCAGTAAAAAGCAGATCTCCACAAGATCCGCTTTTGTGTCAAGGACAAGTTTTGCCGCAGCCTTGGCAGTACCGCCTGTTGCAATAAGGTCGTCTATAAGCAAAACCCTTGCGCCCTCTTTGTTATTGAATGCGTCAAGATGTATCTCAACCTCGTCGAAACCGTATTCCAACTCATACTTTTCACAAATCGTGGTGCTAGGAAGTTTACCTTTTTTCCTAACAGGGACAAAACCTATTCCCAGCCTGTCGGCCAATGCCGCGCCGAATATAAATCCCCTGCTGTCGATACCCGCAACATAATCAAGGTCCATCTCCTCGTATCTTTCCTGGAGATGGTCCATAAGTACCTTATATGCTTCTTTGTTATTTAAAAGAGTGGTTATATCTTTAAAAACAATCCCGGGCTTGGGGAAATCCTCCACATCCCTGATACTGTTTAATAATAGTTCTCTGCTTTCGTCATTTAAAAATTTTCTCATAAAATATCCCTCTTAATTAAAATTGTCGTCAACTATTTGACAAATGGAATGGATAAATAATATATGCATCTCCTGGATCCTTGGAGTATCATCGCTTGGTACTATAACATTGATATCGCATATGGAGTTCATCTCTCCCCCGTCCCTACCGCTTAAGCCTATGGTTTTACACCCCAGCTTTTTTGCACTTTTCAAGGCTTCTATAATATTTCTGCTGTTTCCGCTTGTACTTATACCGATAACAACATCCCCGCAAGTTCCCAAAGCTTCAACCTGCCTGCTGAAAACCCTGTCAAAACCGTAATCGTTCCCTATTGCGGTCAAGGCGCTTGTATCGGTACTAAGGGCAATCGAAGGAAGCCCCCTTCTTTCACTTTTGTATCTTCCCGTAAGTTCGGCCGAAAAATGCTGAGCATCCGCCGCACTCCCGCCGTTCCCGCAGATCAATACCTTATTTCCTTTTTGCAGCACTTCTATGATTAAGAATGCTGCCGCTTCAAGGTCCGTTACCGATAGATTGATGACTTTTTGAATAGTTTCAAGATGAGATTCAAACTCTTTTTGTATCGTATTTTTCATTATCTTCCAAATTATTTTATAATCGACTAGATTTTAACAAAAAACTTTAAAGAGTATGCTTATGATTTTATGATTTTGGGAATATCTTTTATCGAGTCAACTATATATCCGGCTCCTGATCTGGCCTGGTTAAAAGGATGCCCGCTCTTGACCTGTATAGTATTGGGGATATTGGCATTTTGGGCCGTTTCGATATCGGAGTTTTTGTCCCCTATAAGCCATGAGTTTTTAAGATCAATATCAAAAAGCTCCTCCGCCTGCCTTATCATCCCTATATCGGGCTTTCGGCATTCACACCCGGCATCAGGAGCATGGGGACAGAAGAACACCCCTGCTATATCTATACCTTTTGAGCCAAACTGCCCGATCATCCACTTTGTAAGCTTTTCAAAGTCCCCTGTTGTATAGTAGCCTCTTCCTATACCCGACTGGTTTGTTACTATAACCAGCTTGTAACCCAGCCCCTGCAGATACAGGCATGACTCAAAAACACCCTCTATAAACTCAAAATCCTCTATTTTATAAAGGTAATCCTTCTCGACGTTTATCACTCCGTCCCTGTCAATAAATACAACTCTCTCCAAATCAAAACAGATCGTATGAAACCGACCTTACCCCTTTATCATAAATATCACGGCATAACTCACTGCTTTGTTCAGAAATCGTAATATCCAGCTTGTTTGATTTTACTTCAATAGTTATGCAGTTTTGATCCTCATGGTTAAATTCAAGCTTTGTATCCGAGATTTTCCAGTTTTGCGGATTTACCTTAACCGCATCGCTTATCTTTTCAATGCCGTTTTCAAGCATATAATAAGATTGTATAGAGTTTGATATGGTATTTATATCCTGTTTTATGGTTGCCGCCAATGCCCCGCTTTTTAGATCAAAAAGTTTTGGAACGGCGATTGCCGCAAGAAGGGACAATATGGAAACTACAACTATTAGTTCCAAAATTGAAAAAGCTTTTTTATTTTTACGCGCCATGAAAATATTCCTAAGAATGTTATATACTATTTTATCAAAAAAGTTTTGAGTTTATAGAGTATAAAACTGCCGATTTTAAAATTTATCCTACGCAAATACTGCGTGAAAGGATAGTTTCATCTAATCGGCAAACAGTACTTCATCGATAAAATCTATCATCTCGGTTTTATAAACTTCGATCACATATTCATCGTTTATATGGGACAACAGAACATAAGATTCATTAAATTCTGGATTTTTGATCATCCAGGATGAACTTTTATCGATAACTACATTGGTAAAGCCCAGCTTGAGATACTGTGATTTCAGTTTTTTTACCAATTCCTCGAACGATATATCATTTTTATCGTGGATGACCGCCTTGTAGATATGATCTTTGATATCAACTACCGTTTCCCTTAACTCAACATCTTCTTTTTTTTCACACCGGGTTTCAAAAAACTCGGGATGCTCTTTACATATCAGGATATATGTCGCAGACAAGGCGCTTATGGCAAATACCCCTATAAAAATGTTTAGAAGGGAATTGAAAAAGAACAGGTTCAAGCCCAGGATCCCCGATAAGAACTTTATGGCGATACCGTAAACAAGCCCGAAAACAAAAGAAAATATCAAAGGGAACAAAATAACAGTGATAAAAACCAGGAGTTTATAGTTTTTAGTGTAGTTCCAGGCATCACTCAAGCTCATATCGTTATCAACAGAGATAGCGGGGAAAACAAGGGAGAATCTTGATATAAGGATAAAAGAAACGATCAGGAAAGCAGCCATACCCAGTAAGCCCCCTGCTTTGCCCAGGGATGCCCCTAAAAGCATAAGGGGGATAATAGCAGCAGCTACAATCAATCCCATCAAAAGCCCGTTCACTATAAAAGACCACTCCCTTTTGGAGAACTCAAATAAACCCCATGCAGGGATACTCTCCTCCCCCAATATTAAAATACGGTGGGTGGAAATGGCTACCAGCAATAAAATAAAATAGGTCAACAAAGCAGTTACAAAAAACAGAAAACCGCTTTCTATTTCGGCCCTGCCCTCTATATATACTATGTTTTTCATGCTTATATAGTCTATAAGGATCATAAGAAGCGTATATAGCGCCATCGCTTTCATCAAAATAATTTTCTTTTCAAAAACCGATTTGAATGTCATGTTTATGATTTTTTCATACATTTTAACTCCAAATTGCAATCATATAAAAGTATAACATTACCCTGTCACAGGTGGTGTCACAGTTTTAAGAAGTTGGCATAAAAAACTTTTATACGATAAATATCTTTTTCATTTTAAATCCCGAGTTACTAATACAATATTCTATATTAAATCAGATAAAACTATTTATTTTTCTTTTCTCTTGAAGAGCTGAAGCTCTTCGCTTTTGATACTTTTTAATTGTAAAAAGTATAGCAAAAACAACAGCCGGTTGTTAAAGGCTGATTTTATGGAATGGAGTCCACTAGTATATTAAAATACATTAGACTTTTTTTTATATTTAATCTTTGATTCTTCTAGTTTTAAAAACTTATTATATATTTCTTCAGATTTAAACTCTAATCTTAAAGTTCTATCATGTAATGTATTTCCCAAAAGTTCAACTTGTTCAATATTACTTAATCCCAATTTATATATTTTATCTTTTTCTATTTTTCCTATAAATCCATTATTAAAAATACATTTAAAATAAAAGTTTGTTTTTTCTATTTCCAATATATTAATTCTAGATACTATTTGATTATTTTTAATCAAACCTGTTTGATCTTTTATCTCTTTTGCAATTAGTTTAAGATGTTTTTCTATTTCAGATATTGGTTCTTTTTCCAATAATATTCCATCTAATTGTTTCCATTCTAATAGATAAGTATCTTCTATTTTATTATTGTCTTTAGAAAAATAAATTACTTTTACTGGTATATTTTCAATTTCAAGTTTAAGAAATTCTGAATACGTTTTGCCAAAAGCTTCTATTTCTTGTTCCGGAGCGAAATATGAAATTTTATTGTTAAAATTAAATCTAAATACATCCTTATATTTATCTTCTATTTCAAATGCAAGATTATAGGCAGGAGCCTTTCCAATATTTTTTATCTTTAAAGAAAGGTGTAATGACCCTTTAAATGGTCCAAGTTCTAATGAAATAAATGGGCTTGTTTCAACTTCTCTTAGTTTTTTTGTTTCAGCAAATAATTTATATGTAAACAACACATATATAATTGTTGCAAAAACTAATATTAAAGAGGAGTAAGCACTTATGTAACTTGCATCTAAACTTTCCATAATCATTCCTAATAATTAAAATTTATTGTATTATAACCAAAGAAAAATATTTATGGATTAATAAGAATTTATTTTTAAATTGAGATAAAAGCTATTTCTAGCAAGTTTAGTTTAGATTTTGCCAAAGAAGAGCGAAGGTGTACTTGAAGTACATCGAAGCTCTTATTTGGTGAAAGATGAGCTGAAATTGTTAGAAATTATTCCCACTCGATAGTTGCTGGCGGTTTAGATGAAATATCATACACCACTCTGTTGATCCCGTCAACCTCATTGATAATCCTTCTACTCATTACCTCTAAAATATCATGTGGAATATGAGCAAATGTTGCAGTCATACCGTCGATCGCATTTACGATTCTGATACAAGCAGTGTTGTCGTAAGTTCTGTTATCACCCATAACACCAACAGATTTAACGTTTAATAAAACAGTAAATGCCTGCCATGTTTTATCATACCAGCCTGAAGCTCTAAGCTCTTCAAGCATAATAGTATCTGCTTTTCTTAAGATATTTAGATCAGGCTCGTTTACCTCACCCATGATCCTGATAGCAAGACCTGGTCCAGGGAAAGGATGACGACCGATCATTCTAGAAGGTAGTCCAAGCTCTAGTCCAAGTTCTCTAACCTCGTCTTTAAAGATCTCTCTTAAAGGCTCGATAAGCTCAAAAGTCATCCAGTCTGGAAGACCTCCAACATTGTGGTGGGATTTGATAGTTTTTGAAGGTCCTTTTACAGAAACAGACTCGATAACGTCAGTGTATAACGTACCTTGTGCAAGGAACTCTATACCGTCGTGTTTTTTAGCCTCTTTGTCAAATACCTCGATAAATGTTTCACCGATTATCTTTCTTTTTGTCTCAGGGTCTGTAACTCCTGCAAGTTTGCTTAGGAACTCCTGTGAAGCGTCGGCAGTAATAAGGTTGATCCCCCTGTCGGCAAACATGTTTTGTACATCTTCAACTTCGTTTGCTCTTAAAAGTCCGTTGTTAACAAATACAGGGATAAGCTGGTCACCGATAGCTTCTGCTAAAAGAGTTGCAACAACAGAAGAGTCAACTCCACCGCTCACGCCGCAAAGAACTTTTTTGTCTCCAACTTGTTCTTTGATCTTTTTGATCTGGTCTTTTGCAAAGTTACCCATGTTCCAGTTCTTTTCGCAGCCACAGATATGTTTTGCGAAGTTTACCAGCATCTGAGCACCCTCTACAGAGTGGGTTA
Source organism: Arcobacteraceae bacterium (assembly GCA_963677515.1). Classification (GTDB taxonomy): domain Bacteria; phylum Campylobacterota; class Campylobacteria; order Campylobacterales; family Arcobacteraceae; genus JAIOSF01. Next base: position 1,019,702 of record OY781963.1, read on the forward strand.
CTTCAGGGTGGTATTGGAATGCGTAGATATTTTTATCTTCATTTGCGATTGCAGCATAAGGTGAATTTCCGCTTGTAGCAATAACTTTAAAATCAGCAGGCAGGCTTTCTACCCTGTCACCGTGAGACATCCAGACAACTTCGTTGTCAGTGATACCTTTGAAGATAGGACAAGTGGAATCTTCAACTTTAAGTTCCGCTTTCCCATACTCATGATGATCTGCAGGTATTACGCTGCCGCCAAGATAGTGTGCAATAGTCTGCATACCGTAACAGATACCAAGAATCGGTAACCCAAGATCAAAAACAGCTTTGTCGACTTTATATGCATCATCAGCATAAACAGAAGCAGGACCACCGCTTAGAACGATCCCCTTTGGAGTTCTTGCTTTAATATCTTCGATCGGCTCGTTATAAGGCACGATCTCTGAATAAAATCCGCTGTTTCTCAATCTTTTTGAGATAAGCTGAGTATATTGACTACCAAAGTCTAAAACTAGTATAGGTACATGTTTCATTAAAATTATTCCTTATTCTGTTATAAATATTTTGGATTATATCTAAAACTAGGTAAAAAACTAAATAAGCATAAAAAAAGGGCCGGGGAAAATCTCCCGGCCCTTTTTAAAAAACTGATAAAGATGCCTATGCACCGATTCTCAAGATCTGGAACTGAGCATACCAAACAGCCACGGATACTATATATCCTAAAAGGATAGTCCATGCATATTTCATATGCGACCCGAATGTATAGATACCAGGTAGTTTACCCATAACACCGACACCTGCAGCAGAACCGAACGAGATCAGAGATCCACCAACACCTGCCGTTAACGTTACAAGCATCCATTGTGAATGTTCCATCGTAGGATTCGCTTTAAGTACGGCAGACATAACAGGTACGTTGTCAACAATTGCAGAAAGGAATCCAACACCGATATTTGACGCTGTAGGACCGAATACCTCTGGACTGTATACGTGAGAAGCAAGAGCAAGCCAACCGATGAAATACAACGCACCGACAGCAGCCAGGATACCGAAGAAGAACATCAAGGTATTGTTTTCTATCTTTGCCATTGAATGGAATACGTCGAATTCACTTTTATGAACTTTTTTAAGTCTGTATGCATAAATCTTAAGCAATGCAAGACCGAACATCATACCCCACATTGCAGGCATATGTAAAACCTGGTGAGACATAACCGCACAGAAGATAGTGAATACACCAAGACCGATAACTATGTTAGCTCCCGTCATAAGCTCAGGCTTTGTTTCTTTACTTGCGTCAAAATCAGGCACTTCGTTCGGAACAACCCTTGAAAGGAGTAATGCAGTAACCATATACCCTAAAATAGAAGCAGGGAAAAGGAACAGGAAGTCTGTGAACGAACCTTTACCTGAGGTCCATGCCATAAGCGTAGTGATATCCCCGAAAGGAGACCATGCACCACCCGCATTCGCTGCTACAACGATATTGATTGCACCTGGGATCAGGAACTCTTTTCTTGTCTTTTCAATAGTTATAAGTACTGTAGAAAGGATCAGTGCCGTAGTCAGGTTGTCTGCTATAGGAGAGATAAAAAATGCCAGGAAACCTGTCAGCCAGAAAAGCTTTCTGTATGTATACCCTTTTGAAACCAGATTGTATTTCAGTCTGTCGAATACACCCATGTGGATCATTGATTCGATGTATGTCATCGCAACAAACAGGAAGAAGAATATCTCCGCTATTTCCAGGATAAGGTGCTGAACCTGGGTATGAACAAGATCCATGTTCATATTATGGAAAGCATAATAAATAGCCACGAAAATAAACAGGAAAGTTCCCGCCAATAATGCAGGTTTTGCCTTGTCTATATGATAATGTTCCTCCATTGCAATAAAATAATATGCAACGATAAAAATAATTAAAGATGATATACCCACCCATGTCATCGTAAGATCGGGGATCACTTCACCGCCTGCTGCTCCGCCGCTGCTGGCGAACGCAAATACACTTGTTAAACTAAGCAATAATAGTTTTAACATTATTTCTCCTTAATATAGTGTGCCCCTATAGATTTTTTTCTCTTTATGGCACTTTCAATGATGGATTTTGCCGTAAGTAACCTTAAAAACAGAAGTCTACCCACATCCTCCTGCAGAAACGATTCCACCTCTTCAAGGGCATCTATAAGGTCCTGTCTTTTTCTTACAATTCCCACGTTTGTCCACATCAGGTTTCTCAAAGCATCTTTTATCGCCTTGTCCCCTTTTTTCTGTAACTCATAGTAAGGAACCTCTTTGTGGAAGTTTTTAAGATCAATATGGAAATCCTCTTTTTGTATGTTCTCAACTGCTGTTTTAGAAAAAACCAAACCTTCCAAAAGTGAATTCGAGGCAAGCCTGTTTGCCCCATGCACCCCCGTGCAGGCAGCTTCGCCTACGGCATAAAGGTTTTTGGTACCCTTTACTTTTGAATTAAGGTCAACATCGATCCCGCCCATGCTGTAATGAAACGCAGGACTTACAGGCACCCTTTCAAAAGGAAGGTCAAACCCCTCCTCTTTCAGGTTCTTATAGATATTCGGAAACCTTTTTTTGAAGAACTTCTTGTCAAAGTTCTTAAATGAAAGGTACACTTTGGAGCCCGTTTTTTTGGAATAATCGAATATTGCACGGCTAACCACGTCCCTAGGAGCAAGCTCCGCGTCTTCATGGTAATCTTTTAGGAACGCATATCCCTCTTCATCCTCTATAATTGCCCCCTCGCCCCTTAAAGCTTCCGTTAGAAGCTGCTTTCTTGCATATGGGGTATCCACAAAAACAGTTGGGTGGAACTGCATCATCTCCATATCTTTCATAGGGAGACCCTTTTCTATACATATCCCCTGAATATCACCAGCAATCGTCGTTGAGTTCGTATGATATCTGTATATGGATCCTACCCCGCCGCTTGCGATAATGGTATTGTGGGCATAAACAACCTTGTCTTTCCCGTTGTGTATCATATGGGCACCGTAGCAGATACCATCTTCATAAAGAAGATCGATAACTATCGCATCATTGTAGACCTGGTGGGGGCACTGTTTAAGCAGGAACATATGAAGCATCCTTCCCGTTGCATCACCGTCTGCATGAAGTATCCTGCTTGTACTGTGGGCAGCTTCTTTGGTAAAAGCAAGCTCACCCTTTTCGTTCCTGTCAAACTCAAACCCGGAATTGATAATATCATCAATGGCACCCAAAGACTCTTTGCTAAGTTTCTCCACTGCAAGCTGGTTGTTCATCCCAACGCCTGCATCCATCGTATCGCTTATATGCAAGGGGATGTCGTTTTTGTTCTTTGCCCTTACAACTCCGCCTTGTGCCCAGAAAGTATTACACTCCCACGGTGTTTTTTTACAAACCACCATCACCTTTTTGTCTTCAGGTATATATCTTGCCGCGTTCAATCCCGCAACACCTGCACCGATAATCAAATAATCATATATCATTATTTTTCATTTCCTACTTTGTTACTTTTTTCTACATATACGGGGTCGCCTTTATAGCCGCACCCGCCCAACAGTATAATCAACGTTAAACATATATATAAACTCTTCATTTTGTCCCTTTTAATAGTAAAGAGTATCTTAAATTTAATAAAAAATTAATAAAATTTTGATCAAATATTAAGTATAATCCTGCGATAAATTACAAAAAGGGACATTTTATGAAAATAGCAAACAGGATGGATAGACTTTCGGAATCTATTACAATGGCTATTACTTCTTTATCAAAAGAGCTGAAAGCTTCTGGTAAAGATGTGTTAAGTTTCAGCGCGGGTGAGCCGGACTTCGGTACACCGCAGGTTATTAAAGATGCAGCTATCAAAGCTTTAGAGAACAACGAAACAGTTTATACCGCTGTTGAGGGTACTTTAGAATGTAGAAAAGCGGTAGCGGATAAATTGAAAAAAGAGAATAACCTTGACTATGATGCAAGCGAGATTTTATTAGGTGTCGGGGCTAAGCACTCGCTTTTTAATATTTTCCAGGCTGCTATTGAAGAGGGTGATGAAGTTATCATCCCTGCACCTTACTGGGTTACATACCCTGAGCAGGTAAAATACAGCGGGGGAACTGTTGTTGAGATCATGACTGACGACTCTACCGGATTCAAGATCACTCCTGAGCAGTTAAAAGCTGCGATCACTCCAAAAACAAAGATGCTCGTACTTACAACTCCTTCAAACCCTACTGGATCTGTTTATACAAAAGAGGAGATCCTTGCCCTTGGTGAAGTTCTAAAAGGAACTAACATCACCGTAATAAGTGACGAAATGTATGAAAAGCTGATGTATGACAACATGGAATTCACAGCTGTTGCAAGCGTAAGTGAAGATATGTTCGCAAGAACCATTACTGTTAACGGTCTAAGTAAAGCTGTTGCTATGACAGGATGGAGATTCGGCTACCTTGCTACAAAAGACAAAGAGCTTTATAAAGCAATGAAGAAACTTCAATCACAATCAACTTCAAATATCAACTCTATCACCCAGGCTGCGGCTATCACTGCTCTTGACGGTACGGCAGATGCTGATATCGAATCTATGAGGGTTGAATTTGAAAAAAGAAGAGATATCGCAATAGATCTTATCAACGAGATCAATGGATTATCAGTAGTGAAACCTAACGGGGCATTCTACCTGTTCGTAAATATCAAAGACGTATCTAACGACTCTATGGAATTCTGTAAAGGTCTATTGGAAGAAGTGGGCGTTGCAGTGGTTCCTGGTGTTGCATTTGGACTAGAGGGTTACTTCAGATTATCATTTGCTACAAGTGAAGATATCATCAGAGACGGTATCTCAAGAATCAAAAAATTCGTAGAATCAAAATAATTATTTAAACCTTGACTGGGGGATAAACTCCCCTAGTTTATCAAGCTGAATTCCGGGTTATCCAGGCTTCCTTTTATTATCACTGATTTATCAAACTCTTTATCCTCACCCAAAATAACACTGTCAACCAAAGGTATCAATTTAATAAGATCCGCATAATCTTTCAGGAAAATTATATTTACCTGCCCAAGCAGGCTTCTAGTGTCAAGATTTACTATCATACTTCCCTTAAAATCGTTCATCTTACCCTTTGTGTATATATCAGGCAGCTTTAAAAGATTCTTTTCCTTGTCAAACTCAAATCTAATATACCCCTTGTTTATAGGGTAGCCGTTTAGATTAAACCCGGTCTGGGTAAACCTTACCAGAGAAGGTATCGATAAAAGGGGATTTATAATGGCAGGCGTGGTATTGATAAACAAGATAAGACTGTTTAAGATACCGATATTTTTTACGGTGGTTTCCACGAAGCCCACATTCCCTTTAAAATCGTTATCTTTACCGGTAAGGGTAAAATCCAGATAACCGTCTTCCAGAAGCTCTCTGCCCAGCAAAGCATTGATATAGGAGCTTTCTATATATTTGGAGGAGATATTTACGCCTGTTTGGTCTTTTGCAAATATTATCTCGCTCTTGCCCTTTTTTATCAAAGAATTTGAGATCTCGGGAGATATCCTTGTTTCCAAGGTATCGTAATCAAAATTCAGATCTTTGTATTTTATACATCCGTTCTTTGTATCTATATCCAGCTCAAGACCGCTTTTTTCCCCGTCAGGGGTATCAGCCAAAGAGGTAACATCCAGGCAGATATTTTCCCCTTTTACGATATAGGAGTTAAAATTTTTTGTGGATATTTCGATCAAGCCTTTTGAATCTTTGTAATTTTTTATATCCGGGTTAAAAACAGACAGCTTTTCTATATTGTTTATCTTTATATTGTGTATATCATCTTTATTTTCATAAAGAAGTTTAAGCTCAGGGACCTGCACTTTTATATCGTCTTTATAATCTATAAAATACTTGAAATTATCCTCTATCTTTTTTTGATCGAATTTTTTCAAGAATATATCCCCGCTTATCTTCTCTTTTTTCAGATCGATCGCCCCCTGGGCAAAAGCTTCGGCCGCTTCATTTTTGATATCCGAGGTAAGGGAAACCGTGCTGTTTTCCACAATACCGTTCAGGTTTGAAAGCTCGAACTTTTTATTTTCCGTATTTATCTCAAGATTTGGATTGTTGATCTTCAGTTTTTTGGAAGGAAGGTCAAGGTCAAGTTTCAGCTCGGAAGTTGCAAGGTTCAGTTTGCCGTAATCGTATCTGGCTTTTGTGTTCAGGGATAAAATATTTTTGAAAAACACACCTTTTAGGTCATTAAAATAAAATTTGTGATCTTTATATTCAAAAAACTGCTCTTTCAAAGCCAGGTCTATTTTCAGTTCATCGGCATAATCAACCCTGTAATGAAGCTTTTTAAAAAGGAGGTCTGCTTTTTCATCTTTGTATTTTATATCAGCGACCCCTTTTGAGTCTGCACGTAAAAGATCAAAGTGGTCATTTACCTCAAATTTAACGGGAAGATCCTGTGAACCTCCCTGTAAATGGGTAAACACGTCGTTTTTAGTGTATCTGCTGTATCCTTTTTCCACTGTAAAAAGTTTATCCTCGATCTTAAACTGAGTCTCGTCTTTAAGTGTAAAATCTATATTTACCTCTTTTTCAAAACCTGCCGTAAACTTGCCGTAAGTGGAAGCGACGTCTATCTTTCTGTATTTAAAATCATTTATAAGGTATTGCCCCTCACCTTTATTATCGCTGAAATTTAAAGAGAAATTCACGTTTGCATCATATTCTAATCTATATTTATCATCTTCTAAAGGATCTTTTTTTGCCTTTCCCTTTATATATAAGATATTGTTTTCAAATTTTATATGGCTTTTTTCCACATATACGGGATAATCGAAGATATCAAACTTGCCATCAGAAACCTTTATATCGCAATAAACCTCTTCCCCCTCTTTTTCAAGCTTGGCAATGGTCAAGGGAACTATGACTTTGGTGTATACGTCATTTTTACCGTATTGCTGCGTTACGGGAAGTTTTATCCTGTAATGTTTCAACAGCTCCAGAAGTTCTGGTCGCAGCCTGTCTTTTGAGAAAAAATACATATTAAGCATGGGATCTTCTATTATATCTGTTATAGAGGCATAAGAGCCTTCTACGTCAAGATCAACATACTTTGGATTCTCAAAAGAGAAATAAAAAGAGCTGTTCCTGAACTCTACAAAAGCCTTCTTGGCTTTTAACCTTTCAAGCTTCGGATCCCACAAGAAATCAAAATCATTTATATAGAATTTTGCATTTTTAAAAGAATCGGAATCCAACTCTTCCAGGTACACCTTCCCGGAAAATTCCAAATGGGGATCTTGAAGAACGAAACTTTTGATATCAAGATAATAGCTTTCAAAGAAAGGCTCGAGGGTAAAACTAAAGCTCATATCCTGTGTTTTCGTCCCCTGGGCATAGGAAATGGAGAGTTTGTCAACGGATACTATTAAACTTTTATCATATTTTAAATACAATCCGTTAAAGTTAAAATTTTCATATTTTAATTTATCGATTTTTATTCCGAAGAAAAATGGGGCAAGAAGCATTAAAAATATAAATAACAATACCGTAAAAACATATAAAATAATTTTCGACATATTTGAAGTTTTCCTTGTTATTGCTATTATATTGAGTTTTTACCTGACTATGGAAGTAAACTCAAAAAGAGTCATCAACGTACCTAAAGGTAGTACAAGCGCAATTATATCATACCTAGATAAAAACAACTATAATCTAAATACCATAGACAAGATCGTTACGATGAGCATGGGATATCCCCAAAGCGGCTGGATAGACCTGAAAGAAACAAAAATGACAAAGCTTGATTTTTTATACAAGCTTACTACCTCAAAAGCAGCCCTGGAAAAGATAACGCTGCTTCCCGGGGAAACTTACTATTTCTTTTTGCAGGATGTAGCAAACAAGCTTAATATCTCCACCATGAAACTTTTTGAGGAATATGCCCTGCAAGCATATAAAAAAGACGGAAACATACTAGCTGAAACTTACCACCTCCCAATCGGTATGGATGAAAAAGACCTTATAAGCCATCTGCTAAATCTCACTGAATCAAAATATGAAAGCATCAGCAAAAAGATATTTGGACTTTATGATAAAGAGAACTGGTATGAAAAATATATAACAATAGCATCCATCATACAAAAAGAAGCCGCTTCAAAAGATGAGATGTCAAAAGTATCAAGCGTGATCTATAACCGTCTGAACAAAGGGATGAAGCTGCAAATGGACGGGACATTGAACTACAGTAAATATTCCCATACAAAAATAACTCCCCAGATGATAAAAGAGGATGAAAGCGAATATAACACATATAAGAATAAAGGTCTTCCCGATAATCCCGTATGCGCCGTTGAGATAGAAGCAATAAAAGCAGCCATAAAACCTGCTAATACCGATTACCTGTATTTTATGAAAAGTGCCGACGGTTCCCAACATATATTCTCCGACTCATACAAAAAACATATCCAGGTGATAAAAAAAGTAAAAAAAGAGACTTTAAAATTAAAAAAAGAAACCCAGAGTAAAAAAACGGCAGTAAAAGAGGCAGTAAAAGCACCCAAAACCGTTAAAACTGTAAAAACAACCAAAAAAGCCACGACAAAAACTGCCGACAATAGTGAAAAACTAAAAAATCTATGGAGATAAATATTACAAAAAGTAACATTGTATTTTTCAGATGTGTATATTTGAAACACAATAGGCTTTTGTAACCCTTTTCGTAACAAAATATTTCACAATAACCCGATTTCGTGTTAAACTACCTTTACATTTATTTAAAATAAAACATAAGGAAGAAATATGTCAAAAATCATTTGGTCAAAAATTGATGAAGCTCCGGCTTTAGCAACTTATTCATTATTACCAATCGTAAACGCTTTCACTAAACCAGCAGGTGTAGAAGTGGTAACTTCTGATATCTCTCTAGCAGGTAGAACTTTAGCTGCAATGGGTCTAGCTGAAGATGAATTATCTAAATTAGGTGAATTGGTATTAAAACCTGAAGCAAATATCATTAAACTTCCAAATGTATCTGCATCAATCGGTCAACTTAAAGATTGTATAGCTGAATTACAAGGTCAAGGTTATGATATCCCTGATTTCCCTGAGAACCCTTCAACTCCTGAAGAGGAAGCTATCAGAGCTAAATATAACACTTGTTTAGGTTCTGCAGTTAACCCGGTACTTAGAGAAGGTAACTCGGACAGAAGAGCTGCAGCGGCAGTTAAGAAGTTTGCACAAAACAATCCTCACAGATTAAAAGCATACTCAGAGAACTCTAAAGCATATGTTGCACACATGGCCGGTGACGGTGATTTCTACGGAAATGAGAAAGCTGTTACTATGGAAAAGGGACAAAAAGTTACTATCGCTTTAAACGGTAAAGAGTTGGCAACTATCGATGCACTTGATAAAGAGATCTTGGATGGAACTTATATGTCAGCTTCTAAATTAAGAACTTTTATCCAAAAGACAATTGATGATGCAAAAGCGAACGATGTATTATGGTCGATCCACTTAAAAGCAACAATGATGAAGATCTCAGATCCTATTATGTTCGGACACGCTTTAGAAGTATTCTTTGCACCTGTATTTGAAAAATTCGCTGCTGAGTTTACAGAACTTGGCGTAAATGCAAGACTTGGTATCTCTGATATTGAGAAAAAAATCGCAGGTCACGAAAAAGAAGCTGAAATTAAAGCGGCATTCCAGGCTGTAGTTAATGCAGATTCTCCAAAGATCGCAATGGTTGATTCAGATAAAGGAACTACGAACTTTAACGCTTCAAATGATGTTATTATCGATGCATCTATGCCTGTAGTTGTTAGAGAAGGCGGTAAGCAATGGGATAGAAACGGTGATGCGGTAGAGTGTGTTGCGGTAATTCCTGATTCAACTTACGGTATGTTCCATGAAGAAATGGTTGCTGATTGTGTTAAGAACGGTCAATTTGACGTAACTACTATGGGTAACGTTGCAAACGTTGGTCTAATGGCTCAAAAAGCTGAAGAGTATGGTTCACACCCTACTACATTTGAATTATCTGAAGCTGGAACTGTAACTGTAACTGCCCAAGACGGTACAGAGCTAATGTCATTCGAGTGTGAAGCCGGTGATATCTGGAGAATGTCTAGAGCTAAAGATATCCCTATCAAAGACTGGGTTAGACTTGCGGTTGAAAGAGCAAGATTAACAGGATCTCCTGCTATTTTCTGGTTAGACCAGAACAGAGCTCACGATGCGGAAATGATCAAAAAAGTAAACGAATACTTAAAAGATCACGATACATCAGGTCTTGATATCCAGATCATGAACGTAACTGACGCGACTAGATATACAAATGCAAGAGTGAGAAAGGGTGAAGATACTATTTCAGTAACCGGTAACGTTTTAAGAGACCACTTAACTGATATGTACCCGATCTTAGAACTTGGAACATCTGCAAAAATGTTATCTATCGTACCATTATTAGCAGGCGGTGGATTATATGAAACAGGTGCGGGTGGATCTGCTCCTAAACATGTTGACCAATTCCTGGCTGAAGGTCACTTAAGATGGGATAGTTTAGGTGAATTCCTTGCACTTGCTGAATCTTTAAGATTCATTGCACAAAAAGAAAGTTCAAAAGAATTAGAAGCTGTTACTGCTGCACTTGATGTTGCAAACGACAGATATCTAGGTGAGAACAAAGCTCCTGGAAGAAAAGCAGGAGAGCCTGATAACAAAGCTTCACACTTCTATGTAGCGCAATTCTGGGCTAAAGCATTGGCTGAGTCTGATAACGCTGAATTAGCTGCTAAATTCGCTCCGGTTGCAAAAGCTTTAACCGAGAACGAAGCTAAGATCATGGAAGAGTTAATGGCTGTTGAAGGTAAGGCTCAGGATATCGGTGGTTACTACCATCCAAATGACGAGCTTGCCCAAAAAGCGATGAGACCGTCTGCAACATTAAACAAGATTATTGACAATATTTAATAATCTTTATTAATCAGGGAAGTTTAATTACTTCCTGTAACTAATCAACACACACTGTTAAAGATTGAGATACACCCTCTCAATCTTTAATCATTTTTAGACTATAATGTTTAACCCAATTAAAATTAAAAGTGCTATTTTGTAAGTACTAAACAAGTGTTAATATAAAAGCTAAGAACCGATCTTGTACCAGTTCTTATATTAGCACTTAACATATAGCACTGTACCAAAAAGGAGTCATATGAGAGGTAAAAGAGTAGGAATCGTAGGTGTAGGAAATGTAGGTTCGACTTGTGCGTACATTTTAGCAATGAACGGTAACTGCCATGAAGTTATTTTAAGATCAAGCAGCAACCCGGCAAAAGCAAAAGGGCTGGCTCTTGATATGTCACAGGCGGTTCAAGCGGCAAGAAGACATACTGTTGTAAAACATGCGCAAGAGCCGTCAGATCTAAAAGACTGCGACGTTATCGTTATAACTGCGGGAAGCCCAAGGCTTCCCGGGATGAGCAGAGACGACCTTCTTATAAAAAATGCGCAGATCATGAAAAGGGTGATGGAGGATGTAAAAAAATACTCTCCAAACGCTATAATCGTTCCAGTATCAAACCCGCTTGATGCAATGGTTTATGTTGCATTGAAAGAAACAGGATGGGACAGAAGCAGAGTTGTAGGTATGGCAGGAATACTTGACAGTGCAAGAATGGCACACTTCGTTTATGAGCAGCTGGGTTACGGTGCGGGACAGATCAGATGTTCCGTTATGGGCGGACACGGAGATGATATGGTACCACTTCCAAGATTCTCAACTGTTGCAGGGGTTCCTTTAACTGACCTTTTAACCTGGGACGAGATCAATGCCGTTGTTGAAAGAACCAAAAAAGGGGGAGCAGAGATAGTAAGCCTTCTAAAAGACGGTTCAGCTTATTATGCACCTGCAAAAGCAGCAGCACTTATGGTTGAAGCGATCTTAACAGATACAAAACAAATTCACCCTTGTGCAGTTATGTTAAAAGGCGAATACGGTTACAGTGACGTTGTAAGCGGTGTTCCTGTTATGCTTGGTGCAAACGGTGCTGAAAAAGTTATCGAAGCAAACTTGAACGATGACCAGGATAGAAAATTCGCAAAATCAGTAGGAAGCGTTAAGCAGCTTATCGAGGCACTTTACGAGAATAATTTCTACGAAAAATAATCCCTTACCTGTAATACAAAAAAAGGCTCAAGATTTAACTTGAGCCTTTTTTATTATCTTGCCACTTTTGAGCTGTGATCCGATTCGATCGCCTCTTTTATGATCTTTTCCCTTTTTCTCCTCTCAGGCCCCGCATAGTTCAGGTCTGTAGGTTCTTTCCTTTTTGTCATCTCTTTACCGATGAACTCTTTAGCGTCTGCATTGCTTACTACAAGCTTGGCAATAATATCCGTCTCGATCGCTGCATCATGGCTTTGTGATGCGATCATCGCGTTTTGCTGTGTCTGCCTGTCAAGGGAGTTCACGGCGTCGTTAATCTGCTCTATCCCCATTTGCTGCTCTTTAGAGGCAACTTCGACATCTTTTATCAACTCTATTGTTTTAAATATATTTTCATTCAATGCACTATAGCCGTTGATCATCTGGTCCGCGATCCTTTTACCGTCATTTGCTTTTCTTGTCGCATTTTCCACAAGTGTTTTGATCTCGTTCGCAGCTTCCGCCGATCTGCTTGCAAGGTTTCTAACCTCCCCTGCAACAACGGCAAAACCTTTACCCGCTTCACCTGCCGTTGCAGCTTCAACAGCTGCATTAAGACTTAAAATATTCGTCTGGAAAGCTATCTGGTCTATCACGCTTATGGCATCATTGATGGCATTTACCTCATTATCAAGGTCATTCATTGCCGAGGTGGTGTCATTAGCCAGTTTTTCCCCCATGGAAGCTGATTGGGTAACGTTATTTGCCAGATTTGACATCTCTATAATATTGTTGGTATTGTTTGAGATATTGCTGGTGATCTCCTCCAAAGCCGCCGCTGTTTCTTCCAATGCTGCCGCTGCTTCGTTTGAGTTCTGATTAAGTATATCCACGTTTTTAAGAAGCACTACGCTGCTGTGGTCCAGGGTAAGGCCGTTTGATTTGTTCTCAACAAGCATTGCCGTAATAGAGCTTTGCAGATAATTGATATTTTCAAATAAAACTTTAAAATCACCCTTTACCTCTGAAAGATCAAGGGTCTTAAGATAATTCTGCACAGAATACTCTTTAAGTATAGATATCATCTCCTGGTTGCTTTGACGGAGATTCTCTATAAGAGAATTGATAGTCTCCCCTATATAGTTCAACTTGAAATTGGAAGTATTTGTATTGAGTATCTTTTCAGACATATTTCCCTGGGAGACCTTCTCAGAAACAAGCATGATCTCCCCGAATATCTTGATCTCGTCCTCTTCTTTGGACTTTAAAGCTTCTATGATTTCTGATATTTTCTCTGTAATTATCCTGTTTTTCCCCTGGGAGATCTCTATTTGTTCTATATCGTTACATTCACCTTTGACGTATGACAATATTTCATCCAGTTTATCCTCTATCTTTACACCGCCATTATTTTTAAAAAACATAAACACTTCCTCTTTTTATATAAGATGCTTGTAGGTTTCTACAGCCTGGTTGATCTCTTCCTGCGTTGGTTTTACCCTCACCGAAATATACCTGATCTCGCCTGATTCGTTCTTGTTTTCAAAAACCGTAGCATGCACCCAGTAGTAATCCCCGTTTTTTGTTCTGTTTTTTACTATCCCTTTCCAAACTTTTCCCGCTTTTATAGTTGCCCATAAGTCTTCAAAAGCTGCTTTTGGCATATCTTTATGTCTTAATATGTTATGGGGTTTTTCCATGATCTCGTCAAATTCATAACCGGCGATTTTACAGAAATCACGGTTGGCAAACTTTATGATCCCGTTTTGGTCCGTTTCAGATACTATCATCATATTTTTATCAAATATTATCTCTTTATCCATTATTGAATATTTCCTTTTATAAAATTAGTTTGAGGCTGTTAATCTATAAGCTTACTTAAAAAGTGTTAAGCAAAAGTTATTGTATGGAATAAATATTGTTTATAATACTATAAAAGAGTAAAGATATAGTGAAGATATTAAAAAACAAACCACCATAAATAATATATTGCATTGATAAATTCTGACTTAAAAATTAAATGAGATTATAAGGTATAAAAAGGTCAGAAAGTGTCACTTCCCGACATTTTTGTTATTTTTCCACATAAATATAGTATTTATATGAATATAAAAAATTATTAAAAGCTTGACCATTCGCTGTCATCGATATTTGAGCTGACAGTTTCTATTTTTTGGGTACTTTTTGCATTATGCTGGCTATGAAGATTATGGTCATGCTCCATAACCTCTTTTATCCTTTTTTCCTGCTTTCTTCTTTCAGGACCTTTATAATTTATATCTGTAGGTTCTTTCCTTTTTGCCATATCTTTCCCTACGAACTGCTTCGCATCTGCTTCTTCAACCACAAGTTTTGATATGGTATCAGTCTCCAGTGCAACATCATGGGTCTGGGACGCTATCATTGCATTTTGCTGTGTCTGCTGGTCTAAAGAGTTAACGGCATCATTTATCTGCTCTATACCTTGAAGCTGCTCTTTACTTGCCATCTCTACATCTTTGATAAGTTCTATGGTTTTTGAGATATTCTCATTCAGTTCAGAGTATCCGTTTATCATCTGGTTTGCTATCTGCTTACCGTCGTTTGCTTTGGTTGTAGCGTTTTGTACAAGTGTTTTGATCTCATTTGCGGCTTCTGCACTTCTTGAAGCAAGGTTTCTTACTTCCTGTGCAACAACTGCGAAACCTTTTCCTGCCTCACCTGCGGTTGCAGCTTCAACTGCCGCGTTAAGTGAAAGGATATTTGTCTGGAATGCTATCTGGTCTATTACGGTAATAGCTTCATTGATAGCATTTACCTCTTTATCTATTTCAGTCATAGCTTCGGTTGTATCGTTTGCAAGTTTTTCACCCGTAGATGCTGACTGGGTTACGTTTGAAGCCAGGTTTGACATCTGAACAATATTATTTGTGTTATTAGAGATATTGCTTGTTATCTCTTCCAGTGCCGCAGCAGTTTCTTCCAAGGCTGCGGCCGCTTCATTTGAGTTTTGGTTAAGTATATCAACGTTTTTAAGAAGCACGTCGCTGCTGTGGTCAAGTGTTAGACCGTTTGACTTGTTCTCTACAAGCATTTCAGTAATAGCGTCACCAAGTGTATTTACACCGCTTGCCAGTTTAAGAAGGTGTTCTTTGATACCTTCTGTTTTTACCCTGTTAAGGTAATTGCTGTTCGAGTATTGTTCAAGTACGTCAAGTACGTTGTCTATATTGTTCTCTACATTGCTTCCCATTTGGTTAAGAAGTCTTGTAAGCTCTTGAAGTGCAGGGTTGTTACACTGGGTAGTAACTCTTTGGCAAAGGTCACCCTGCTCAAATTCGCTAAGTACTGTAATAGTATCGTCTATTACCCTTCTATCCTCTTCGATACCTTTTTTGGTGATATTGATATTCTCGTTTACGACCTGGGACATTAAGCCTATCTCGTCATGGCTGTCCGTATCAAGAGGTTTAACGCTATCGCTTTTTCTATTAAGATAATCAAAGAAACCTTCCAGTCCCTCCTGGAATGCCACAAGTCTTTTTACAACCAGATTATTGATAAGCAGAACAGCCGCAATAACTATAACAATAAGAAGTATCAATGAGATAATGATGATCTGAGTCTGGATCTTGTTAGGTGTGATCATAACTTCAGCTTCATCTATCTCGGAAAGGATCGCCCAGTCCAGGTCCTGCCCGATTTTTATAGGGGCAAAAGCGGAAAGTACCGGATTGCCGTTGTAATCGATTACTATTTTTGTATCAGTTTTACCACTCAATGCCATATTACCGGCTTCGGTATCCACTCTTGCACCGCCGGCAAAAGAAGCCAGAAGGCTGTGCCCTTTTGGATCAAGATAACTGTCGCTTCTCATAAGTTTATCGCTGCCGATCAGGTAATCCTCCTGAGAATCCCCGTAACCTGCCCTGAACTGCATAATATTGTTAATTGCCCTGTCGGATATCTGGAACACGAGAACAGCCCTTACAGTGCCTTCCATTTTAACAGGCATACCTATGAACATTGCAGGGGCATCATTGCTTGGTGCATAAGGTTTCATATCAACAAATGTAGCCCTGTTGTTAGCCAAAGTAGAAGTAAACACCTCTCCTAGTCCGCTGTTTTTTAAATATCCCGTTTTAAGGTTTTCCCCGTAATCAGCCTCTTTCGCCTGGGTATAAAGAACCTGTCCGTTCTTTGGGTCTATCAGGAATATATCGTAATAACCGTACTCTTTTACGTAGTTTTGGAAAAACTCTTCATATGATTCAGTGATCTTTTTAACCGAAGGATCATTAACCGGGAACTTTCCGTTGGGATCGATATCTATTTTTGAATCCAAAGATTCCAGGTCTTTGACCAGTTCAAATACATTGCTGCTTTTTGCAAGGACCCTGATATCCCCTATCCTTTCACTGAAAAAGGTCTCGATCTGTTTTTTCTTCCCGTCTCTTGCGGAAGTCAAAGCATTGTAGCTAGTTTTAACCAAAGCATCTTTAGATGAACTAATAGATACTATTGATACAGCCAATGCTAAAAACGTTAATGAAAAAACCGTTAAAAGTAACAGTTTAGCCTTGATGGTAAATCGCTTAAGCATAAATTCTCCTCATTTTTATTGGGGGGAATCATAGAATAATAAAGTGACTAAATAGTGAAGATTTTGTAAATTTTGTAAATAGTTGTATACATTTTGTAACTTAAATATACGGTTTAATAAAAAACTGTATATTAAGTATACAAATTATAATTTTTATATAAAGTTAGGGGCATCGTTGGCAAATAATATAAGGTCACCCATATGGGTTTCTTTTGCCAAAACCTCTTCAAGTTTGGATTTGTCGTTCAGGATTATAGGCTTGGTTCTTGTTATCACTTTTTCTATAACCTTGCTGTTTAAACTTCCCGTAATGATCACCAGGTCAAATACCTTGTCAACGGCCTTTGCGAACTCCACGTTCGCTTCCATGGTAGACTCCACTATCCCCGGGGTTACTATAACCTTCCTTCCTTCATGGGTTGAAGCTATCTGGACAGCTTCAAGCATCCCTTCCATGTTTCCGTTGAAACTGTCGTCAAGTATCACCTTGCCCCCTGCTTTGCTAAGGTGAAGCCTGTGTTCAACAGGCTTCATACCGTGCAGGGCTACTTTTATCTCGTCGATGCTCATCCCAAGCTCTTTTGCCATCAGGATAACTGCGGTCAGGTTTATGGCATTGAAACTTCCAAGCACAGGAGCATGGAAATGCTCCGTCTTCCCGTCTATCCTGATATCGAACCAGATACCGTTTAGATCACTTCTTGTGATATTAAGATTATCCGGGAACTTTGTAATGGTATCGTATTTCAAAATAGGAACGCTGTCGTGCACGAACCCGTGGACCAGCCTTGGGGATCTTAGAAGTTCCATTTTGGTATGGATAATATTGTCTAAAGTCTTGAAATACTCTATATGCTGCTCCCCCACGCTTCCTATTATGGCATACTGTGGTTCAAGGAATCTTGTGATCTCTTCTATATCACCCTGTGCCCTGGCCCCTGCTTCAGCTATATAAACCTCTGTACCCCTTGGAAGATCGTTGTTCACGTCTTTTATAATACCCCCTATGGTATTTACGCTTCTTGGGGTCATATATACCTTGTATTTTTTACTCAATACCTGGTAAAGATAGTTTTTTATGGATGTTTTTCCGTATGAAGCGGTGATCCCTATAATTTGCAGGCCGTCAAATGTTTTCAGGTGATTCTTGGCATTTGCCTTAAACCTTAAAAAGAATATTTTCTCCAATGCGGTGGTAACAGCGTATGTTATAAACAAAGGGAGGAAAAGCCCCAGCATTCCCGTACCGCTTGAGATCACCAGTGCGTCTATTGCGAACGTAGTAAATAAAAGTATTGCCAAAAATCTTTTAACCCTTGCCGTTAAGACCAAAGGCCTGTCCAGGTTTCTGTTCCAGAAAAAGAAGCTTGTCAAGAACAGCAGGTAAAAATAGATATTGAAATAAAGCACGGGAAGTATATAGTAAAATAAAAAAGGCGTAATGAAATATATTATATGCCACTGCTGTTTATGGTGCTTTAAAACAACCCTTTCAAGTTTGTAATTATACCACTGCAGATTGGTTATCATATACCACCCCAGGCACATAACGAGTACCAAATGTGTAAAAATAGCTAAATATTCCATATTCTCTTAAATTTCCTTATCTATTCGTTTATTATATTCACAAGGTCCTGCTTGTTGTTATAGCCCACAACCTTTGTTTTTATTTTTCCGCTGTTATGATCCACAAAATAAACAGTAGGTATCATTTCAGTTTTAAAGCTATCGGGGTATTTCCCCTCTTCCCTGTTTAATATCACGGGGATATATTTTTTATGGACCTTTGCGTTTATATCCTCTTTTTTCAAGACCTTTTTTTCAAGTTTGATGCACCAGGGGCAGAAGTTGGCTACCATTACAAGCATAAGCTCTTTTTTCTCTTTCTTTGCAAGTTCCATAGCCTTGTTGTAATCAACATTATAATTCATATCTTCGGCAAATTTTTTATAATCGTTCCCGAACAGGCTTAAGCCAAGAACCAAAATCACTGCTAAAACTTTCATTCATTATCCTCTTTGTACTGCTCCATGAAACTGTTGATAAGCAGGTCAACGGAGTCCATGGTCTTTTCAACGATCTGCTCTTTTACTAGGCCGTCCAGAAAAAACTGTTTTCTTTTCTCGTAAGTCAGGGCATAGACCTCTTCACCGTCGTCGATCCTTTTTATCTGCTCACCCAGAACAAGATCTATATTCAAAACAGCCTTGGAATCGATCATGGTTTCATATATGATAAACCCCAGCGTCCTGTGGGAATAACCCGTAGTATCTATTTTCAATTCATCGGTCAGGTATCTTAGCTCATCATAGATCCCGTCTTTTATATCCATGGGAAGTTTTGAGCTGTAGTTCTCCACCACAAGATAGACCTTGTTCATTTTCGTAAGCATAAACATCGTATCGGCATTTAAAATGCTAAATGAAAAGAAAAGAGCCAAAAAAATATTTCTTGGAAGCTTAAACAATATATCTCCTTATTTTAATTTCTCTTCGATTATATCACAAATATCTTTTGAATTTTTTATAAAGAAATAGTGGTCACCTTCGTAAGCTTTAAAATAACTCTTCTTAATATATGAAGCTATGGTTTCCCCCGATTTTAAAGAGGTTGCGGTGTCCTGCTTCCCCCAGAATACCAAGGCTTGGTTGTAAAAGCCTTTGAAATATTCGCTAAAATCCTCGTCAACCACGTTCTTAAAGGTTTCATACATATTCTGGGGCATATTTTCAACATCTTTGCTCCTAAAAGCCCTGGTGATGCTGCCAAGCCCCAGTGAGTTAAAAAACTTCGCAAAAGCTATTTTCAATTTCACCTTTAAAGGTTTCTCCTCTATGATACCCGCACTGCTTAAAAGTACCAACAGTTTTGGCATCAAGGTTGTTGCCACCTTCCCCCCGAAAGAGTGCCCTGCTATTACGGCATTGTTAGGATTGATATCCAGGGCATTTAAAAATATCTTTACGATATTTGCATAGTCTATGGTTGTCAAGACATAATTATTATCGCTTTTACCGAATCCGGGCATATCTATATAGATATGCTTAAAATCTTTCAATTCTTTGGAAAAAGCCTGTTTCATTATCTCTTTATTGCTCCCCCAGCCGTGTAGAAATACTACAATATCAGACTTGTCCATATTTACAATATCATAATTTATACTGAAACTCTTGCCGAAATAATCTATTTTTTTAAGTGCCACTTTTTTCCTTTTATTATATCAAATTCTACTTTTCTATCACTTCAGTCTTTCCAAAATTTCTAAAGCTTCTACTTTAAATTTTGAAAAAGCGAACCACTTTTTACCTAAATCTTTAAGACTTGCCCCTATATAATAAATCTCAATATTATCAATTATCAAAAATCTATCATGAGTTTTTTTAAACTCTTTAAGCTCTATATTTTGATATTGAGACTGATATTTTTGATAATCCAAATTTAACTGTTTTGAAATACTATGAGTATAAATTTCAATTTTCAAATTTGGATATTTACTAAAAAGTGTAAAAACTGTATCATCTATATAGTTATCTATCAACACCACTTCGCTTTTTGCACTTTTTAATAAATCATTGATAAAAACATAAGCATCATATATCTGACCATCAAAAAATATCCCTTCCTTCGGCTTTTTAGTTGAATCTTCCAATGCATCCAAAACTTGTTCTATTTTTGCGTCTGTTATCAGTTCATAAGAAATTTGCCTTTTTTCTAAAGCTTCCATTTTAGAAAAAAGCAAACTATTTGATCCTATAATTTTTCTCATTTGAACAAATGCTCTCATAATATTTATATGAATTTCAACTGCGATTTTATTTGTCAATACTGCAGACAAAGATGATACGCCTTGTTCTGTAAATACGAAAGGTAAACTTCCCCCAAGATGTTTTTTAGAAGGTATCGCATTTTGCGATACCATAATCTCAACTTCCTGATCATCAAGTTGAAACATAAAATCATCCGGAAATCTATCTTTATTTCTTTTAACTTGTTCTCTTAGTCTTATAGCTTTTACACCGTAAAGCTCTGCCAAGTCTCTATCCAGCATCACGGCAAGCCCTCGGATAGTATGGATTTTATTTTGTAGTTTTTGTTTATCTAGTGTCGCTATCTCATTCATCTAATCAGCCTTTAGTAACTCTTCATTATCCAGTTCCCATAACATTTCACACATAGAATTTAATCGTTGATGAACTTCATAGGAAACTTTTAAAGTTAAAACTATTATCCATAGTTCTATGCTACTTATATATTCAAAAACTTTATAATGATCTATTTTACGAAATATAGGACACATTTCATCCCACTCTTCCTCAAATCTTATTTTAGACAACATTGAATCAACCATTCAACAAAATTTTTTAAACTTTAACAAAAAATATTAAATTATTTAAAAAGTATGTCATTTTGTTATATTTTTATTTTTGATTAATTCTTATTTTTTCTTATTATCTATTCACTTACCTTCACTATCAATCATTTCTGTATCATCTATTCTTGATAACATCATAAAATGACTAAAAGTTTAGCCAGATTGTGTCTGGCTTTTTATTACAACTTACTGATTTATTTTTTTAATCTCCATCTAAACTGCCTTGATCTGCTTTAAGTCCAAAAAGAAAGTGGTCCCCTCACCAACATGGGAATCTATCTTTATATCGATAGTATGTTTGTCGCAATAACCTTTTACAATACTGAGCCCAAGTCCTATACCGCTTTGGGAGCTGTCCTCCTGGTAATATTTGTCAAAGATGGAAAAAAGGTTTTTCGTATCTATCCCTATCCCGGTATCACTTATTTTAAGCACAGAACCCTCTATTGAGATATTAATCGAGCCTTCAATATTATTGTATTTGATGCCGTTTGAGATAAGGTTGTCTATGACTCTTTCCAGGCCGTTCTTATCCCCGTAAAGAACCAGGCTTTTGGGTTCGTAAGTGATATTTATATTTTTCTGCTTTTTTATATCTTTGAATTTATCTTTGCTTTTTAATATGATATCGTTCAGGTCGAACTTCTCCAAAGTAACGCTGTCTATATGCTCTTTTATGCTGTATTCCATATGGTTATAAAGGTTCAAGAGATTCTCGCAAGAATCGTCTATCCTTTTTAACCTTGCCTTGCCCTTCTCGTCGGTGATCTTGTTTGCAAGCATTTTGGAGTTCATCTGGATAGTTGCAACCGGCGTGTTTATCTCGTGAAGGGTCTCTTTGATAAGGTTCTGGATATTTTTGTCGCTTTTAAACAAAGGATCGAAAAGCTGCTTGCTTAAAAAATAATATATGGAAGCCCCAAGAAAGATAAGAAAAACCGTTATGGGGAGGAAACTATCCTTGTCAAAGCCGAACTTTACCGTAAGGAGATTGTTCGCTATCAATACTATCAAAATGGTAAAGACCACCACGATAACATTTGATATAAGGAAATCTTTGTGTTTAATATTCAATTTTATAACCGATGTTTTTTATGCTTGTGATCTTAAAGGTATCGTCGTCAAAAAGCTTTTTGATATGGTTAACGTATACCCTTAAAGAGCCGTCGCTGTAATCCTCAGCAGTGCTCCAAAGCCTGTCTATGATCTTCTCTTTTGAAACTATCGAGTTGTTGTTTTGGTAAAAGAGTTCAAAAAGCTCCATCGCTTTTAAACCGAACTTCACCTCATTTCCTGCTTTTTTCACCGTTTTGGTATCAAAATTAAATTCAACGTCCCCAACACTGACTATAGACTGTTTCTGGCACCTTTTCATCAAAGAGTTGATCCTTAAATTCAATTCGTCCATATCGAAAGGTTTTGTCAAGAAGTCGTCGGCCCCGTTAACGAAGCCCTGGGTTAAGGTATCTTTGTCTTTATATGAAGTAAGGTAAATGGCAGGGGTATTGTCCCCGCTCTGCCTTATCTCGTTTAAAAGGTCCAGCCCGTTTATATCGGGAAGGTTTATATCCAAAAGATACAGGTCATACCTGTTATCGTAAACAAGGTCAAGAAACTGGGTAGAACATGAAGCATGGCTTATCTTGTACTGCCCGAACTCTTCAAGGTAATCTATAAGTGTTTCGCTGAAAAGCTCATCATCTTCAAGTAATAAAATATTCACCATGGCTATTTAAACTCTTTAAAATTTTGTCTTATCCCGTCATATACCAGTATCGATACGCTGTTTGCGATATTTAAACTTCGGGCGTCGTTCGTCATGGGTATATTCACACAATATTCTTTATACTTCTCAAGTAGTTCTTCAGGAAGTCCCGCATCTTCTCTACCAAACCACATATAGTCCCCTCTTTTGTAAGAAGCCTCGAAATATGGTTTTTCTGTCTTTGTGGTGGCAAAATAATGATTTGCATCATTTTGGTTCTTTGCCCAGAACTCCTCTATATTTTCATACTCCAGCACTTCAAGCTCTTTCCAGTAATCAAGCCCTGCCCTTCTTAAAGCCTTTTCCGTTATCACAAAACCGTAAGGCTTGATAAGGTGAAGCCTGCAGCCCGTTGCAAAAGCAAGCCTTCCGATGGTTCCCGTGTTTTGTGGGATTCTGGGTTCGAGTAATACTATATTGAACATGATCTTACAATATTACCGTTTTATTGCTATAAACAAACACCTTGTCCTTTAACACAAGGTCAAGTGCATTTGATAAAACAACTTTTTCCACGTTTCTTCCCGCATCCCTCATATCCTGCCAGGAATATGTATGGTCTACCCTTACAACATGCTGTGCAATAATCGGGCCCTCGTCAAGATCGTCGGTTACCCAGTGTGATGTGGCACCTATGATCTTTACACCCCTTTGGTAAGCCTGCTTGTAAGGATTTGCCCCTATAAAAGCGGGAAGGAAAGAGTGGTGGATATTAAGAACCTGCATCGGGAAGGTTTTTACGAACTTCGGAGTCAGTATTCTCATATATTTTGCAAGTACGATAAGCTCATGGTCATATTTTTTTATAGCTTTGATGATAAGATCTTCATGGTCTTCCCTGGACAATCCCTCATGGGATACGAACTCAAAAGGTATATTGAATTTTTCAACCAGGTTCTGCAGGCTGTTATGATTTGAAATAACCGCAGTTATATTTGCATCCAGCTCTCCTGCTTCGTTTTTGATAAGAAGATCGCCTAAGCAGTGCATCTCTTTTGTTGCAAGTATTACAATGTTCTTTTTCTCTTTTTTCGCCAGTTTGACCAAAGAGTTTTTAGGCAGTGTATTTTTTATATCCGACAGCAGTTTTGCATGATCGAACTGCCCGCTTACGATCGTTCTCATAAAAAACTTGTTTACCTCTTCATCCACATATTCTGAGTTTGTCTCTATGTTCAGCTCATATTCGTATAAAATCTTTGAAATATTATATACCAAGCCCTTTTGGTCATCTGTCTCAATTAAAAGTCTGTATTCGTCCATTTTTACTCTTTAAACATTAATTTTTGTGAATTTTACCCAATATCTAATTAAATTATGAATTTACAGCAGGGGAAGTATCTTTTCCACGGTCAATCCCATTGCACACGATTCATACCCTTTTACAGATCTGATATATTTTTTGCAAAAACCTTCAACCATGCAGCCGCCGGCTTTCCCCATCCACTCTTTATTTTCAAGATAACTGTCAAGGTCCTCTTTTTCAAAGGGTGCAAAATCGTAATCGGTCCTGGATATATCGATAAACTCCTCCCCCTCTTTCCTAAATACCATACAGGTGATGATGGAGGTTACAGAACCGCTTTGAAGTTCAAGTATCCTTCTTGCATCGTTTATATCTTTGGGCTTTCTTAGAAGCTCCCCGCAAGCTGTTACGACCGTATCGGCGACAAGCAGGGGAATATCTGTACCGTATTTTTCCATACAGTCTTTGTATTTCCCCATCGTAGCTTCATATACGAACTCGTAAGGGTCTTTTGTAATTATCTTATCTTCGTCAAAATCTGAACCGCTTTGGATGAATTCTATGCCGTTTTGTTCTAAAATCAATGCTCTTGTTTGGGAGCTTGAGCCAAGTCTAATCAAAATATAATACCTTTTTTATGGAAATTTTTATAGAATTTTACTATGTTTAGATTAATATTTCTAATTTTAATAACAAATTTTGCAAACGCTTCCAATATAGATATAAAAAAACTGCAGGAGCAGTTTACGGCAAACGTAATAGAAACAAATATTTTCAGGAAAAGGTTCAGTACCTATCTTGAGAAAAAATGCGGCGAAGATTTTGAATGTATACAAACCCATATAAATATACTAAAAAGCTGGGAAACCGTTCAAAACGACCGGAGCCTTTGGGATATCTACGGAAAAAAAAGCGAGCTTTTTAAAAAAGACGAAGACTACTGGCAAAAAATAAAGAACAGGCTTGTAAAAAAAAGTCTTGAGCTTGGACATTCCCAATTCGTAAGCGTGATCGATCTTGATAAGCAGATGCTGATAATAACCCTTTGGGACCAAAACACAAAAGAATATTACTATATAGGGAAAGATTATATCTCAAGCGGCGATATGGAAAGGGAGCTGGAGGTAAAATACGGGGAGAACCACTACTTAAAAACACCCTCAGGTATTTTTAAAGCCAATAACGGCTGGAGAAGCGACGGAAAGCCAAAAGAGGACAATATTACTTTAGGCTACGGGAAAAAGGACAGGTTCGTATTCTACTTCGGGGAGCAAAGCTCCGTAAGGTACAATACTTTTGACAAAGAGAGAAACAAAATATATGACCAGGATCAATGGAAACTTATAAGCGATAAACTAAAACTTGCACTCCATGCGCACAAATCCTCAAAACCCATGGGTGAACCGAACTCCCACGGCTGCGTCAGGACCACAGACGAGATGAACAGGTTCCTTGACAACAATCTTATACTTCATAAAAGCATGCTCAAAAATGAAGAATGGAGCCACAGCTTTATAAAACCTCCCAAGCAGCCTGGTGACCCAAAACTGGCAGGGGAATACCTTATCATCTTTGACAAGATAAATTAAAAAAGCGTGCTAATTTTTAAAGATAAAACTCTCCATTGAAACGGTAGAATATATAAATTCCCTGTTGATAGACTCCCCTACTTTATCATTGGAAGCCCCCAAGGCGATAAATATAGGCATAAAATGCTCCGATGTGGGGTGGTTTTGGCTGAAATACGGTATATTTTCATAATCGGCCAAAGTCTCAAGGTCCCCTTTTTTTAAAAGCTCGACCATATTTTCATTAAACTTTGAAACATACTCTTTCACCTTATTTGAAGAATCCATATCCCTTAAATTGTGGGTAAGGGAACCGCTGCATATTATCAAAGCCTCATCCCTTAAAGGCTTTAGTTTTTCACCCAGATTAAGAAGCTGCGCCGCATCATAAGTAAAAGGGAGACTTAACTGTATCACGGGTATCTCAATTCTAGGAGTGATCATGGCCAAAGCGGTCCATACCCCGTGGTCAAAGCTTTTCCTGTTCCTGTCTATGCTTATATCCAGATCATCCAAAGCCTCAAAAACCCTGTTTGAGAAGAACGGGTCGCTTTTAATATCGTATTTATACTCGTAAAGCTCCCTTTCAAAACCGTAAAAGTCATACATCAGCTTATGGACAGAGGGATCTATCATCTCAAGACCCCGGCTTACCCAATGGGATGAAACGACTATTATATATTTGGCATCTTTCAGGCAGCTTTCCAGCTTTTTTAAATTGTTCTTTGTTTTAGACTCGTAAAGCACCGTGTTCGGTGCTCCGTGAGAGATGTAAAATACGGGATTTAGCATCCTTTTCCTTTATTTTTTCAATATACCTTCCAGCTCTATTTCCAGCTTGACCTTGTCGCCTATGGCAACTCCGCCCGCTTCAAGTATAGAGTTGTAAACAAGACCGAACTCTTTTCTGTCGATCTTCCCCTCTAAAGTCAAGCCCACTCTAGTGTTTCCCCAGGGATCTTTTACTGTTCCGTTGTCTTCAAGTTCAAGCTTGACCTCTTTAGTCACCCCGTGCATAGTAAGCTCTCCGTATACATTATCGCCATCAACTTTTTTAAGTACGAAAGTAAGTTCAGGGTATTTTGCAGTATCGAAAAAATCTTCGCTTCTTAAGTGGTCATCCCTTTTTTTGTTTGCGGTGTTTATCGATGCTGCATCTATTGTACCCGTTAAAGCGGTTAATTTTTTCGTCTTTTCGTCGTAAACGAAGCTTCCTTTAAACTCATCAAAACTTCCCTTCACATTGGATATCATCATATGCTTTACCTTAAAACCTACACTTGAATGGCTTTTATCCACATTATAAGTTCCTGCAAACAATGCTCCTGAAGCCAGTATCGATATCAAACCTAATTTTACTAATCTCATTTTTTATCCTTTTTATTACTAATTAGTATCATTTTTTCAAAAAAAAGCTACTGTGATTTATGTAACTTTCTTAATAATGTAAATAATGTGTCCAACTCACCCTCATCCAGAACTTCAAAATAGTTCTCAAAGTTCTTTGCATGACCCGGAAACAACTTTTCAATAATATCTTTACCCTTTAGGGTTATTGACAGGATCGAAGCCCTTTTATCTTTCGGGTCGGGTATAGAATCTATAAAACCGTCCCTTTTAAGGTTTCTGACCACCACCGTGATATTCCCCGGAGTACTCATAGTAAGCTTGGTTAACTCTCCCACATTCAGATCGCCCCTGTGATACAAAACCTCCAAAACCTGGAACTGGTTCATCGTAAGATCAAACGAGTATATGTATGCAGTCTCTTTTGCCCTTATCTTATAGTAAGCTCTGAACAACTGCATCCATGTGCCCATGGATCTTTGTGCTTTTTGAGAGTATTGTTTGTCAACTTTTAACTTCATATTTTTCTCCTGCACAAATTATATTACTAATTAGTAGTATTGTCAAGGGATAAAATATTCTAGCTTCCAGACAACCTTACAAACTGTTCCAAGGTTTTCAAAGAGCTTTTTTCATTCAAAGGGATCTTCAAGGTTGTTAATATCTGCCTGGGAGATACAACGGCACCAAGCTTGGTAAATTGTATCCTCATGGAGTTTAACACGTCGTTTCCGCCGCTTCCGCTGTGAGTTACCAGTAAAACTGTCCTTTCATTAAAAAGCTTCCTGAAGTCATCCCCTGCCCTTGATACCCAGGCTATAAAGTTTGTCAATACGGGCGGGATGGAATAGTTATACTCCGGTGAAACGAAAATATAACCGCATGATTTTTCCATCAAAAGCATCATATCTTTTACTTTTTCGGGGATTCCGTTATTTTCCTCTTTAAAGCTGTCATACATGGGCAGGTCAAGCTCGACAAGCTTTATGATCTTTGATTCTTTCTCAAGCTTCCCCAGCTGCTCCTGCAAAGTTTTTGCCAATTTCATATTTTCTTTTAAACTGGATACGAATATAAGATACATGATATCCTCCCTAGCAAATAATCTTAATAATATCACCCTTTGGTTTAAATATAACTCTATAAAAAAACGACTATTCACGCTTTTGCAGTTATAAAGCTTTTATAGGATATAATCGCGGCAACTGATCAAACAAAATATTTTATGATTTCAAAGGCAAATCCTCCCGATGGTCTGAGCTTTAAAATCATAAAACATTTTAGTTTTTACAAAATCTAAATTACAGGAAATTTTTGAATGAGCAACAAATACAATCCAAAAGAGACTGAAGAGAAATATTATAAAATTTGGGAAGATAGAGGTTACTTTGAAATAGACGGTAACAAATCTATCCAGGAAGAGGGTAAGAACTTTGCCATTATGATGCCGCCTCCGAACGTAACGGGAAGCCTGCATATAGGACACGCACTTACCTTTACGCTTCAAGATATCATCACCAGATATAAAAGAATGGACGGATTCAAAACCCTATGGCAGCCTGGAACAGACCATGCAGGTATCGCTACGCAAAACGTTGTAGAAAAACAGCTTTTAGCAGAAGGTACTACGAAAGAGGAACTTGGACGAGAAGCATTCCTTGAAAGAGTATGGAAATGGAAAGAATACTCAGGCGGTACTATCGTACACCAAATGAGAAAGCTTGGGGTAAGTCCGGCTTGGAGCAGAGAGCGGTTTACCATGGACGAAGGTCTTAAAGAAGCTGTTAAAGAAGCTTTCGTTCACCTGTACAACGAAGGTATGATCGTACAAAACAACTATATGGTAAACTGGTGTACACACGACGGTGCACTTTCAGATATCGAAGTTGAGCATGATGAAGTAAACGGTAAATTCTACCATATGATCTACAAGTTTGCCGACGGAAGCGGTGAAGTTGAAGTGGCGACTACAAGACCGGAAACATATTTCGGGGATACGGCAATTATGGTACACCCTGAAGATGAAAGATACAAAGATATCGTCGGTAAAGAGGTATTGCTTCCGCTTACAGACAGAAAGATCAAGATCATCACGGATTCCCACGTAGATATGGAATTTGGAACAGGTGTGGTTAAAGTAACACCTGCCCACGACCAAAACGACTACGAAGTTGGGAAAAGACACGACCTTGAATTCATCACCGTATTTGACGAAAAAGGTATACTGAACGATTACTGCGGGGAGTTTGCGGGACTTGAAAGACTTGAAGCCAGACCAGTTATCGTTGAAAAATTAGAAAAAGAGGGTTACATAGTAAAAATAGAAGACCACGTTCACCAGGTCGGTCACTGTTACAGATGTAAAAATATCGTTGAGCCATATATCTCTAAACAATGGTTCGTAAGAAGCGAGGTTGCCGCTAAATCTATTGAAAAAACATATGCTGGAGAAGCTAAATTCCACCCAAGCCACTGGCTTAACTCATACAGGGCCTGGATGGACGAGCTAAGAGACTGGTGTATCTCAAGACAGCTTTGGTGGGGACACAGGATTCCTGTATTTACATGTGACGATTGCGGTCACCAGTGGGCAGACAAAGCAGACGAGCCTGAAGCCTGCCCTCACTGTGCAAGCAAAAACTATACCCAGGATCCTGACGTTCTTGATACCTGGTTCTCTTCCGCGCTATGGGCATTCAGTCCTTTAGGATGGGGAAATAACGGGAAAATGGATGGAACTTTCAATGAATCTGACCTGAAAGACTTCTACCCTAACTCACTTCTTATCACAGGGTTTGACATTATGTTCTTCTGGGTAGCCAGAATGATGATGATGGGTGAGCACTTCCAGGGAGAGCTTCCCTTTAAAGATATCTATATGCATGCCCTTGTAAGGGATGAGCACGGGGCTAAAATGTCCAAATCAAAAGGTAACGTAATAGACCCTCTTGATATGGTTGAGGAGCACTCTGCCGATATCATCAGATTTACATTAGCATACCTTGCAGTTCAAGGTAGAGATATCAAACTGGGTGCAAAAAACCTGGAGCAGTTCAGGAACTTCACCAACAAACTATATAACGCATCTAACTTCCTGCAGTTAAATGTGGATACTTTTGCGGACCTTAAAGACATCGAGGTTAAAACTCCTCTTGGAAAATATATGCAAAGCAGACTTTCTCATGCAATCGAAGAGGTAAGGGAAACACTGGAAACTTACAAGTTCAACGAAGCTGCAAGTATCCTTTATAGATTCGTTTGGAATGAATTCTGTGACTGGGGTATCGAGTATTCAAAAGCATCAAAAGAATCTATCGTGGAACTTGGTGCTATCTTTAAAGAGACACTTAAAATGGTATCACCTTTTATGCCGTTCATTGCAGAGCACCTTTACCACAAACTTTCAGGTACTACACTTGAAGAGGGTGAGTCGGTAATGGTTATGAACTTTCCTAAAGATGTGGCAAAAGATGAAGATGCAGAACATATGTTCTCTATCATCGAAGAAGCTATCACGGCGATCAGAAGAGCAAAAGTTATTATAGATATGGGTAACTCAAAAATTGCAAAAGCATACGTGAAATTAAATGAAAATATGAACGTAGAGATCATGAAACCGTTCATTGAAAAGCTTGCTAAAGTTGAAAGTATAGAATTCGTAGTTGCAAAAGTAAGTGATGCGATCACGGACGTATCTGACAACCTTGAAGTATATATCCCGACAGGTGAGATAGATATGAGCCCTATTATCAACAAGCTTACGAAACAGAAAGAGAAGCTGGAAAAAGAAGTAGCAAAACTTAACGGTATGCTTTCAAACGAAAGATTTGTTGCAAATGCTCCTGAAGCTGTCGTTGCAGAGAACAAAGAAGCCCTGAGCAATGCGTCAGAAAAACTTGAAAAGGTAAGTGCCGAATTAGCAAGTTTAAGCTAATAAAACTTTATAAAAAAAAGCTTCGTTCAAAACGGAGCTTTTTTTATTTCCGGTATTTTAGAAAAATGTTTTTGTATTATTTTTTTTAGGATATTGATCATCTTCATTATTTTAAAAAAACTGTAATTATGTACAAAATAAAAACCCTCATAATTTATACCAACAAACTATTTTAATTACATTTTAGTTACAAAAAAAAATAATTCTATACTTATTTTTTACACTATTTTAGTTTTTTATATCTATTTAAGTACAACTAGTATAGATTTCGTTCAAATAAAATAAAATTATTTTTCTATTTACCCAAATCACGCAAGGACAGACTTATGGAAAAAGAGATTCTACTGGATAAAAAAATAATGATCGTTTCCGAAACCGATGAAAAAGGCAACATACTCTATGCAAACGGAGACTTCTGCAAGATAAGCGGCTTTTCAAAAGAGGAACTAATAGGGAGACCCCACAATATAGTAAGACACCCTGACATGCCAAGAACGGCCTTTAGAACCCTTTGGGATGATGTAAAAAAAGGCAAAGAGTGGAGAGGGATCGTTAAAAACAAGACAAAAGACGGTAACTACTACTGGGTAAGAGCCTATATTTACGGGGTAAAGGACAACAACGGCAAAAGATTTATCTCAGTAAGGACAAAACCCAGTGTAACAGAGATAAGAGACTCGGAAAAACTATATAAGACACTTCAATAACCGGAATCAAAAATGTTAAGCAACAAAAAAGAGATAAATAAAATATTAAATACCATTGAGCTCCTTGAAGAGTATATAGAGGACCAAAACGGCCACCTACAAATAGAAAACACCGTCGAAAAGAAAAGCTACCGGCAGATCGAAGACAAGATCATCGAGCTTGCCTGTAAGATAGAAGAGCAGAGAAACCGGGATATGAAGGTTTTCGGTGAACTTATGCTTATATGTGAAAAAGTATCGGACGGCTTCACGGAAGACAGGATTACACAGACAACGACTGACCACAAGATCAACTATATTGCAAAAACCGTTAACAATATGACGGAAAAACTTGATATCTCCCTTAACAAAACCTTTGAAGTGCTAAATGAATATAAAGAGCAGGATTTCAGGAAAAAAATAGACACGAGTTTTTTCAGGGGAGGAAAACTACAGGAGCTTTTAATAGTCATAAACAGCCTCCAGGACGGGATAGTAGAAAGAACCAAAAGCAATTTCAGTTTCGGGAACCAGCTTTTAAAAGAGGCAAATGATCTGCAAAACAACTCGGAAGAACTTCTGCTTTCCAGCCAAAGGCAGGTAAACGAGCTTAACTCAACCGTAGAATCCATAGAAAAGATCACCCGGAACATCAACGGCAATACGCAGATTACCTCCCTGATGCAGACTTATGCCAATGAATTAAAATCATCATCAAGACACAGTATGGAGCTTATCGAGCAGACCAACCATGCCATGAAAACCATCGATGAGACCACCATTAAAGTAACCGAAGCCATAGAGATGATATCCCAGATAGCTTTCCAGACAAATATTCTCTCCCTTAATGCAGCGGTAGAAGCGGCAACTGCGGGGGAAGCAGGAAAAGGCTTCGCAGTGGTTGCCCAGGAGGTCAGGAACCTTGCAAGCAGGTCTGCAGATGCCGCAACGACCATAGGGAACCTGATGAACGAACTGCAGGAAAAAACAAACGACGGGGCAAACGCTTCATTAAACACAATGAACGAATATGAAAAGCTCAACCAAAATATAGACAATACCTTCGAGCTTATAAACAATGTCGTAAGTTCCACAAACGAGCAGCAAAACCTTATAAACGATATAAACCATAATATCAACATCATAGAAAGATCCACCAGGGAGAACAGCACCATTGCCCACAATGTCCAAAACAGTTCCAGGCAAAACCTCCAAATAGCCATGCAGCTTGTCGAAAGTACCAAAAATATCCAATTTGAAGGGAAAGAGGAGCTTTCATCCAACTAAAAACAAGATAAGGATAGAATAATGTATGAAACTTTTAAATATATTATTTATCCTTCAATTGTTTTTTATCCATAGCTTCGCTTTAGAACTCTCTTTAAGCAAAGAGCAAAAAGAGTACCTGAAAAACAAAAAAAGCTTAAATCTGTGTACCGATAAAGACTTCATGCCTTTCAGCCGTTTTGAAAACGGCAGGTATGAAGGTATCGGTTCAGATATATATAAAATAATCCAAAAAAGAACAGATTTTGATATCAACATCATACCCCTTTCAAAAGCAGAGCTAAAAGAGCCAAAAAAACACAACTGCGATATCATAGATTTCATATCAACCCTGCAGACGCAAGAAGAAATGGAACTGACAAAAAGCATTATAAATACACCTTTGGTTCTGGTAACCAATATAGATGCCCCTTTCATAGATAACCTGACAAGCCTTAAAAATAAAAATATCGCCCTTTTGGACGATCAAAAGCTGATCGAGAAGATATCAAAAAAATACCCTATGTTAAATCTGATAAGAATAGGCTCGGCGGACACTGCCCTGGACCTTGTCAAAAAGGGAAAGATATATGGATATATAGACTCCTTGGATATCATATCATACAGATTGAGAAAAGATGAACACAAAAGGCTGAAAGTATCCTCAAAACTCAAAGAGTCCCTAAGCTTAAGCTTTACCGTTTTAAACAACGACCAAATATTGTTCAATATAATCAGCAAGGTGCTTGAAAACCTGGGATCAAGCGAGATCGAAAACATAAAGAACAGATGGCTTGATTTTGATGATAACAAAAATATAGATTATGAACTTCTTATTCAGGTGTTTTTTATAGTGATACTGGTTTCCATATTTATGCTTCAAAGGCAATATGAACTGAACAAACTGAACAAAAAGCTTGAAGAGCAGATCAAAACAGAACTGGAGATATCAAGAAAAAAAGACAACCTTATTTTCCAACAGAACAAAATGGCAAGCCTAGGGGAGATGGTAGGGAATATCGCCCATCAATGGAGACAGCCCCTTTCGGAAATAACCATGTCCCATAATATCCTCCTTTTCCAGATCCAAAACGGAAGCCTGGATATTGAGACATTAAATAAAGAACTTAAGGAATCCCAAAAGCTCCTTAAATATATGTCCAATACCATAGATACCTTTGAGAAGCTTTACGGAAAATCAAACAAAACAAGATCGAAAGATATTTTCGTAAAAGATCTTTTAAAAGAGGTAGAATATATCCTTAAAGAGCCGATTAAACTTGGAACCATAAAACTGATACAGAAAATCGACCCCGCCATCATGATAAAAAACGACAACAACAGCCTGATACAGGTATTTCTTGCAATACTGCAAAACTCAATATATTTTTTCAAAGAGAGAAATATCAGCGAGCCAAAGATCTTCATATCTATAAAAAAACACAAAAACAATATCTGCATAACCCTTGGGGACAATGCCAAAGGGATAGATGAAAAGATACTCCCCTATATATTTGATTACAATTTCTCGGGAAGAAAAGAGAACAACAAATCAACCGGGGTGGGACTTTATATATCAAAACTGATAATCGAAGAGGTATTTAAAGGTACGATCTATGCCGAGAACAGGAACAACGGGATCAGGTTTATTATTGATCTGCCAGCATAAACCCGAAACTTGAGATGGTCAATATGGTATTGTTTGCCCCTATTTTTTTTCTAAGTTTGGATGTCAGGTTGTTTAAAGCGGAAACCGACATCTCCTCCATATCGTAAACTATATCCTCGATCTGCTCTTTTGAAACAAGCTTGTTCTTGTTTTCTATCAACAGCTCAAGGAGATTTACCTCTTTGGGGGTCAAAGTTATCACTTCATCCTCTTTTATCAGGGATTTTTTTGAAAAGGAATAGACCGTATTCTCATTCAAGCGGTACTCTATCAAACCATTTTTTTCAATAGCTTTGGCGCATTTGTACAATATCTCGTTCAACTGCTGGAAATCTATGGGCTTGACCATATACTCAACAAGATTCAAAGAGATAAACTCAAGCAGCATATCCCTGTCGCTGTAACCGCTTACTATGACTATAGGCACGTTGTTATTGATATTTCTTATCATCGTTGTAAGCATAAGCCCGTCCATTATGGGCATCTTTACGTCGCTGATGATTATCTGGGGTTTCTTTTTATTGAATATATCCAAAGCATCCTGCCCGTTCGAAGCTTCATAAATATTATCCACATACATGGACAATACGCTTTTAAACTTATTTCGCAGGCTCTCTTCGTCATCAACCAATAAAAGAGATGCTTTTTTCAATATATCTTTATATTTTGTTTCCATATTACAATTATACTAGCCTATTCTCTCCAAAAACTCTTCTTAAATTATTTTTGGGATATTTTATTATAACAGATATTATAAATCCTGCAGTTAGTAAAAAAACTAAAAACACAACTTTAAAATATCTTAAGTTGTTAAGAAAAGTACAAAAAAATAGAAAAATTACTATATTTTAATCAAAAAAGAGATAATTTAAAGATAAAATTATAATATAATCTATATGATTTAAGAAGCGATCATTGGAAAATAAAATGAATGAAATAACAGTTACCAGAGATGAACTAAAAGAGATGTTCAAAAAAAAAGAGATAGTTGATACGGGAAAAGGCTGGTTTTACAAAGGCAAAAGAGTCGACCTGGCTGCAATCCATACCATCGAACCCAAATATGTTTTGGACATAGCAAGAGCGGAAAACTATAAGATCATTTTTAAGTGATCCTTGTTTTATATTCCCTTTTTCACTTCCCAATAACCCTAAAAATGAAACAGCAGGGTCAAAACAACTCCCTCCGAAATTCAAAATCCCGATTTTACAATTAAATTTATTTCGATATAATCTCCTTTATAAAATTTTGAAGGATATATATTTTGCAAAACGAAGTTATACAGAAACTAAAAGATAACAAGCTGCTTAAAATAATAGATGATGAGCTTGATATCTACCTGGAGATCCCCCATGTGGCATATATTGAGGTTAAAACTCCAAATAGCAAAGCCCTGCTTTTTACAAATGCCGTAGACAGGGCAAAGGGTAAGAAATTCGACACCCCTATTTTAATGAACGTGTTTTGCAACTATAAAGCCGTGGAATTGTTTATAGGGGACGGGGACAAATTAGCCAGTGAGATAGAGGAACTTCTAAAGATGAAACCACCTGCAGGGTTCATGGATAAAATGGCGATGTTCGGCAAACTTTTCAACCTAAAATCCGTTTTCCCTAAAAAGCTTTCAAAAAAAGGTGAATGCCAGGAGATAATCAAGCTGGGGAAGGATGCAAAACTAAGCGATCTTCCTATTCTAACCACCTGGGAGCAAGACGGCGGGCCATTTATAACCATGGGACAGGTTTATACAAAATCCCTTGACGGCAAAATGTCAAACTTAGGTATGTACAGGCTTCAGGTATATGATGACAATACGCTGGGGATGCACTGGCAGATCCACAAAGACTCTAACCATTTCTTCCACGAATATAAAAAAGCAGGAAAAAAGATGCCCGTATCGATAGGAATCGGCGGTGATCCTATGTATATCTGGTGCGGGCAGGCACCTTTACCTATAGGGGTATTCGAGCTTCTTTTATACGGTTTTGCAAAAAAGAAAAATGCACAGCTGGTTAAATCTATCACAAATGATATCTATGTCCCAAGGGATGTGGACTATGTTATTGAAGGTTTTGTAGATACTTCAAAATCAAGAATAGAGGGACCGTTCGGGGACCATACGGGATATTATACTCTTGAAGAGGAATACCCTTATCTTGAAGTAAGTGCCATAACAAGCAAGAAAGATCCTGTTTTTGCGGCAACGGTTGTGGGGAAACCGCCTTTGGAAGATAAATACATGGGGCATGCAACGGAAAGGATGTTCCTTCCACTCCTTCAGACTACGGCACCAGACCTTATTGATTATTATATGCCTGAAAACGGTGTGTTCCACAACCTTATATTGGCCAAGATAAAAACACTTTATCCCGGACATGCACAGCAGGCGATGCACGCATTCTGGGGCGTGGGGCAGATGAGCTTTGTAAAACACGCCATATTTGTAGGTGAAGATGCTCCAAAGCTGACCTCGGACGAGATAGTGCCTTATATACTAAACAGGCTGAACATAGACAGCCTTCTTATAAGTAAAGGTGTTGTTGACGCCCTGGACCACAGCAGCAACAAATTTGCAGTAGGCGGAAAACTCGGTATCGACTGTACAAATGAGGAAGAGATAGAGGAATCCGGGATCACCCTTTTAAGCGATGAAGAGCTACTTCTAAAAACAAAAGAGATATCAAAAGATATAAAAGAGCTGAAGCAGTATTGTACAGAAACGAAAAATCCGATCACGGTGGTTACAGTAGAGAAGAACAGAAGCCAGAAATACCTGTTTGAAGAGCTTAAGCCCCTGTTTAACCATATAAAGATACTCGTAATCATAGATGAAAAGAACAACCAGATAGACAACCCTTATATGCTGGTATGGAGAGTCGTAAACAATATCGACAGCAACAGGGATATCTTTATAGAGGGGAATACCATAGGAATCGACGCGACCAATAAGAACAGTTTTGACAATTTCCAAAGAAGATGGCCTGATGACGTGACTTGTACAAAATCGGTACTTGACAGCTTAAGAGAAAGAAATATCATCGATATAGATGATCAGTTTATCGAAGAGTGGGGACTTGTCTAACAAGTCCTTGTTGATTTTTTTTGATTTAGGCAAATAAAAAGGGGGAGATAAATTATCTCCCCCTTTTTTTAATGATTGAAAACTTTAATTTATCTGTTTGCGTTAACTATATCTTCAATTTTACCAACAATTGAAGGATCTTCAAGCGTAGATGTATCTTGAGTGATAGGCTCACCTTTAACGATAGATCTTAAGATTCTTCTCATGATCTTACCTGATCTTGTTTTTGGAAGGTCAGGAACGAATGCCATCTCGTCACATAAAGCAATAGCACCGATCTCTGCTTTAATAATAGCATTGATCTCTTTCATCTCTTCAAACTCGTCTGCAGTCTGGTCATTATGGTTTGCAGGAACAGATTTTAATACAACATAAGCGAAGATACCCTCACCTTTGATATCGTGCGGTTTACCGACAACAGCAACTGCAGCAACATTGTCGTGTTTTTTGATCGCAGCTTCAACTTCAGCAGTACCCATTCTGTGTCCGCTTACATTGATAACGTCGTCAGTTCTACCTGTAATAGTGATATATCCGTCTTCAGACATCATTGCACCGTCACCTGTGAAGTAAACAGGTTTACCATCTTTTTTACAATCACCGAAGTAAGATTTAACAAATCTGTCAGGATCTCCCCAGATAGTTCTGATCATTGAAGGCCAAGGCTTGGTTACACACATGAAACCTTTTTCACCAGTTTCTACAGGAGTACCGTCCTCTTCAATGATTTCAGCCATGATTCCAGGTAACGGGAACGTAGCACAAGCAGGTTTAATAGGAGTAGCAGCAGGAAGTGGAGAGATCATATGCCCACCAGTTTCAGTCTGCCAGTAAGTATCAACGATAGAACATTGAGATCCACCAACCTCTTCATAATACCATTTCCATGCCGGAGGGTCGATAGGCTCACCAACTGTTCCAAGAACTCTAAGAGAAGACAGGTCGTATTTAGAAGGCTCTTCAGCACCAGTTTTATGAAGTAATCTAATTGCAGTAGGTGCAGTATAGAATTGGTTGATCTTGTACTCTTCGACCATTTTCCAACATCTACCCGCATCCGGGAATGTAGGAACACCTTCGAACATAACAGTAGTAGCACCTGCAGCAAGCGGTCCGTATACTATATAAGTATGTCCTGTGATCCATCCGATATCGGCAGTACACCAGTAAGTGTCATTGTCTTTAATATCAAATACCCATTCCATAGTCATTTGCGCCCAAAGGATGTATCCTGCTGAACTGTGTTGTACACCTTTTGGTTTACCTGTTGAACCTGAAGTGTAAAGAAGGAATAACGGATCTTCAGAATCCATAGGCTCAGCTTCACATTTTGCAGATTCGTCTTTTACAAGTTCGTTGTAAGAGTAGTCTCTACCTGAGATCCAGTCGATATCTTCACCGTTTCTTTCAACAATACAAACTTTTTCAACACACTCACAACCTTCTGATAAGGCAACATCAACAACAGGCTTAAGCATATAAGGCTTACCTTTTCTGAATGCACCATCGGCAGTTACGACAAGCTTAGCTTCAGCATCAATGATTCTGTCTCTAAGAGCTTCAGCAGAGAATCCGCCAAATACGATAGAGTGGATCGCACCGATCTTTGCACACGCAAGCATCGTTACGGCAGCTTCCGGGATCATCGGCATATAAACAACAACCCTGTCGCCTTTTTTGATACCGAATTTGTTTTTGAACATATTAGCTGTTTTGTTTACTTCATAAGCCAGCTCTCTATATGTTAATATTCTTTGGTCACCGTTATCACCTTCAAAAATGATAGCAGCTTTATTTTTCTTTGTAGAAAGATGTCTGTCCACACATTGGTGCGCAACATTCATTTGACCACCTACGAACCATTTATAAAATGGTGCATTGCTTTCATCTAAAATAGTATCATATTTTTTAAACCAATCTATTTTCTCATCGGCAAATTTTGCCCAAGTACCTTCATAATCTTCTTTGAACTTATCCATTAGTTCGTTGTATTCACACATATTTTTAATTAATGGTTCTTTGAACTTTGACTTTACCGGATTAAAAATATTTTCCATTTATCGCTTCTCCTATTTTGTTTCATAACATTCTATTATAAATTTATTAAATAGCATTTTAATAGCATTTTAATCTACGGGCAAAAGATATCTTTAAAAAAAAAATTTGGTTACATAATGTAACACATATCGACCTTTATCTATTTTCATATGCAATCGAACCAAAATAAATTTGGATAATATTTCACCTCTAGTTATATTTTTTAAGCAGAAAATTATAAATTACTTTATTTATTATTCTTATTTTTGTATAATAAATATACAACAATAATGTTTACAATTTTGAAACAATAATCTATAATTCGTTATTAATTAAGAAAAAGGTTTTAAATGGATACAAGGATAAGTTATAAAGGCGTAAACATATCAAAAAAAATATCCCCTTACATAAAATATATGGAATCGGTAGAGGATTACAGAGAAAATCTTCAGCTTCTTTCAAAAAGCTGGGACAACCTTACGGTTATGGGTCAGCTGGGCGGAAGCAACATAGATATGAATTCGACGAAACAAAGTTTTTCCAACCTAACGGAGCAGCTTCTAAACCACCTAGGGTTCGAAACATTGAAAAAAACTTCAAGGCAGATGAATGCAAAGGCACAGATCGCCGTTGATATAGTTATAAGAAACCTGTTTGAAAGAACAGCGGACATAGGGTTCCTGGCAACAGACGACGATATAAGGTATTTTTTAAATAATACCTCTTCAAAATATGAATCGGCATACGAACAAAATATGATCCACCTGAAAAATCGTTTCAATGAATATATCAAAAAATACAGTGTTTATTTCGACATTGTATTAATGGATACAAAAGGGCATATACTTGTCAACCTTGATGAAACGATTGCTATCAGCAAATCAAAGGACGAGATCATCGATCTTGTATTAAATACCAGCGAAGAATACGTGGAAACTTTCAAGCACCACGATTTTGTACCTAAAGACAAAAAAAGCCTGGTTTACTCATATAAAGTTACCAGAACAAATGAGAAGAACTCAGAGGTTATAGGTATATTATCTTTATGCTTCAAGTTCAAAGACGAGATGAACGGTATATTCAAAGACCTGGTTGACCCTGCAACACAGGAATGCCTTATGCTCTTGGACAAAGAGGGTGTGGTGATCGCAAGCAGCGACCCTTACCATATTCCCCTTGATGCAAAGATGGAAATAGTATTAAACGGTATGCACAAAGTAGTATCGTTCGGGGGTAGATACTACCTTTCAAAAACCTGCAGCACCAACGGTTACCAGGGATTCATGGGGCTTGGCTGGTACGGGCATATTATGATCCCTATCGAATACGCTTTTCTGGAAATGAAAGAGGATGACTCTATCAAGCTTGACGATGCGATACTTCAGGCGATACTTCAAAACGGTGAGAACTTCTCCAACGAGTTAAAACAGATCCCTATCCAGGCCGCACAGATCCAGGACAACCTGAACAGAGCCGTTTGGAACGGAAATGTATCACAGGCGAAGAACCATACGGGTGATAAGAACTTCTCAAGGCTTCTGTTAAGCGAGATCGCCAAAAGCGGTGAACAGACAAAGCAGATATTCAACGCATCTATCATCAACCTTACTAAAACCATTATCCTGAACGATACCGAGTCTATAGCATCTTTGATGATAGATATAATGGACAGGAACCTTTACGAAAGAGCCAACGACTGTAGATGGTGGGCATTGACTTCCGAGTTTAGAAGCATACTTGACAATACGATCCTGGAAAACGACCACAGGGAAAAACTGGCTTCTATCCTGGCATATATAAATGAATTATATACTGTATATACGAATCTCTTTATATACGACAAGAACGGCATAATCATAGCCGTTTCAAAAGAGGAGCAGTCCCACT
Source organism: Arcobacteraceae bacterium (assembly GCA_963677515.1). Classification (GTDB taxonomy): domain Bacteria; phylum Campylobacterota; class Campylobacteria; order Campylobacterales; family Arcobacteraceae; genus JAIOSF01. Next base: position 1,061,280 of record OY781963.1, read on the forward strand.
TAGTAGGAAGAAGACTGAGCACCCCTTGGGTACAGGAAGCATTAAGGATAAAAGATTCTTCAAAATACTGCGTTTCCGATTTTGAGGTAACCGACCTTTATGACCACAGGCATACCTATATCTATAACGCTTCGATCAAATCTCTTAAAAACCCGGAAATGGTCGTAGGGGGGATCGGTGTAGTATTTGATTCGAGCGTTGAACTTAAAGCGATGATCGAAGAGTCTATGCCAAGAACGGTGAACGGGGATATCAAAGAGGGTGTTTTCGGGGTGTTTACAACGAAAAACAAAATGGTGATAGCTTCCTCCAACGAAAAACTCAACCCAGGTGACCACCTAGATATCGACGACAGCTTTTTCAACCTTAAAAACGGTGAATCATACAGCCAGATCATCACTTTGAATAACAAATTCTACGCCGTAGCCGTAAAATGTTCACAAGGATACAGGGAATACAAAAGCAGCAGCGACGATTATAAGAATGACGTATACTCTTTCTTCTTCTCTTATATAAGCGACGCGGATATCAAGATAGAAAGAAACAACAAAAGAACGGAATTCAATAACAATACCATTGAATCGGACTGCGTAGACTGTGAAGAGATAGCTACTTTCAGGGTAGGTTCAAAATATATCGGTGCATATGCAAAAGATATTGTTTGTGCAATAAGCGCAAACGAGCTTGAGTCTTCAATCTCCATGGACAACGATAACCACTTCAAGGGAACGGTTATTTACAATAAAATGGCCGTAAGCGTCCTGGATATAAAATCGTTCATACAGGAAAGAACACCTGATGGATACAACGAGATCGTTATCATCAACTACGAGAACAGCGACGAGCACCACTTCATAGGTCTTCTAGTAAATACCCTGGACGATATAGTGGATGTACCGAGCACCTCTATCAAGCCCCTTGAACAGCACTTTATAAACGGAGGGACCCTGATAGAAAGCGTAGCTGCAGTTGAACAAAACGGAAGCAACCAGCTTCTGACCATCCTTGATATCAAAAAGCTTGCGAACGAACTTGCGGCTTAAGCTTATAAAACTATTTTAAATATATTTTTATTATCTTTAAACTCATACTCAAGCCCGCATCCGTGGGCTTCGAGTATGCTGTTTACTATATAAAGCCCAAGGCCGAAACTCTCCCCGTTGTTTGATTCGGAATTAAAAAAAGGCTCAAAATATCTATCCAGGGGATATTTCAGTTTTTCACCCCTGTTCTCAAAGAGTATTGCCCCATCTTCAACTTTTACGAACACTTTCTTTTCCGGAGAAAATTTAACGGCGTTATCCAAGAGATTCTTTACGGCGATGGTGAAAAGCTTGAAGTTTACATGAAGTTTCAGCTCCTTTTCTTCAAAAGAGCAGTTCTCCTCTTCGATCATCAGCTTATCCATCGCATTTTCCAGAATATCGGTAAAAAGATACTCTTTTTTCACTATTTTCGAGCCCTTGGTTATAACCTCTTCTATGGAAGCCAGTTCATTTATCAAAGATTCAAGCTGAAAGAACACATATTTCAGTTTCTCTTTGTTTTCCTCGTTCTGGGGCAGTTCCGCAAGAAACCTACCTTTTGTTATGGGAGTTTTGAGCTCATGCATGATATTTCTAATAAAGATGTTTCTGGCATCTTTTATTTTTTTCAGGTTATTGGCTTTTTCCTGGAAAACCTTGGCAAGAAGAGAGACTTCATCTTTTTTCCTGATATCTATTGTTTCATAGGATATCTCGTCGTTTGCCATGGAGTCTATTTTCTCTTTTAGCTCATTTAAGGGATAAAGCTTTTTATATATCCGATAGGATAAAAAGATAAAAACCCCCAGCACCGATAAAAATATCAGGAAACTTAAAGTCTTGAACTCCTGTTTGGGAACCTTCCTGTCTATAAGCAGGTATTCGTCAAAAGGTGCCTGAATACTTATAAAATTGCCGCTGTTCCCTTTGAGTATATAGATATATAAAAAATCCATTTTCCTTTTAAATAAAAGCTCTATATCGTTTTGCCGCAGGGTTTCCCCTATCTTGTCAGAGTCAACGATATCAAATCCCATATCATTGATAACATCCTCCAAAGCTTCGGTGAACCCTACTCTTTGGTACTCCTGCTGTATCAGCTGCACAACCGTGAAATACCTTTTTTTCAGGGTCTTGTCGTACTGGTGGAGATCTTTTTCCATTATAAGAAAATAGCTGAACAATATAAGGAAAAGCGAAATAAAAAAGGATATCCCAAGGGTGAAAAATATAGAGTTTTTATTGAACAAATTTATATCCCATCCCTCTTATGGTTTGAAGATATTGAGGTTTTTTGGGGTCATCTTCTATTTTCTGCCTGATCCTGTTTATTATAACGGACAGGGAACTTGAACTCTCAAAATCACTGTTGAGTGTCTCCACGTTTTCTATAAGGTCTTCACGGCTTATAACGAAACTTTCCCTTTGGATGAAAAGAGACAGCAGTTCAAACTCAGCAGGGGTAAGCTTCAGAACCTCGCCGTTCTTTGTGATGATCTTTCTTTGATCGTCATAATGGAATATTTTCTTATGTTTTGGTTCATTGAGCTGTGAGGATTTGTTGTAGCGCCTTAGAATAGTTTTTATCCTGATCTCTAATTCCCTTGGATCATAAGGCTTTGGAAGGTAATCATCGGCACCAAGCTCCAGGGCTATAACTTTGTCGGTTATATCGCTTCTTGCACTTGAGATGATTATGGGTATGTCGTATTTTTTGATAAGTTCCTTGCATACCTCCAAGCCGTCCATTCCGGGCAGCGTAAGGTCCAGGATTATCACGTCATAGCTTTTAAGCGCTATGGCGCTTAAAGCTATGTACGGGTCTTCAAAATTTGTAACGTTTATATTGAAAGATCCAAGATACTGTGTCAGCATATCCGCCAACGCACTATCATCTTCTACCATCGCAACTTCTATCATATCTGCTTTTTCTCACTTTTTCAAAATTATCAAGCTCCTCTTTGAGCTGCGTTTTCTGCTCTTTTGTCAGAATCGAATAGATATTCTCTATCAGGTCCGCTTTTATTCTTATCCTGTCCTCTTTGGTCTGCATCCTTGCCTTTATGAAAGCATCTTTGTCAAACCCCTCTTTCGTAAAAGCGTTAAACCTTTTATCCCTCTGCTCCTGGAACTTTGAGATCAAACCGTCGATCTTCCCTTTTTGCTCATCGCTAAGATCAAGTGCAAAAACCGCTCCTATGATAAACCTGGTAGAATCGCCCTTATGGTGCGATCTGTACTTCATATCTTTCTGTTTGTATCCGTAATGTTTGTAATACTCTTTTTTATCGCTGCAGAACTCGCCTCTGTCGGGACAGCTTGCAAAAGCCGCCGTTGAAGCCAATAGCACCGAAGCTGCCAGCAGTGTTTTGATATTCAATCCTTTTTTCATAATTAACTCCTTGATTTACTTTTGTTAATAAAATTATAAACCGCGGCGATTAACTGAATTTTAACTTCATCTTAACAAAACTTTAACAGGCTATTTCTCAGGCACAGGATAGTTCTCGACAACGAAATCTATATCTTTGTCCCCTCTTCCGCTTAAGTTCACAAGTATAGCATCGGCGGGATTTTCTTTGGCATACTTCATGGCAAAGGCAACCGCATGGGCAGATTCAAGGGCAGGTATTATCCCCTCAAGCTGGGAAAGCTTGTAAAAGGCATCCACAGCCTCGTCGTCGTTACAGTGCCCTACGTTTGTTCGGCCTATACTGTTCAGGTATGCGTGCTCAGGCCCAATAGAAGGATAATCTATCCCGCTTCCTATGGAGTGAACAGGAGCAGGTTCACCCTTTTCATCGCTTAGCATTATAGAATTGAACCCGTGCATAACCCCCTCTTTTCCGTAAGTAAGGCTTGCGCTGTGTTCACCTATCTTGTCCCCTTTTCCCATAGGTTCTACCCCGTACAGCTTCACTTCATCGTCTATAAATCCGCTGAATATCCCCATGGCGTTGCTTCCGCCGCCTACACACGCGGCAACCACATCGGGAAGTTTCCCGGTCATCTCAAAGAACTGCTCTTTTGCCTCAAAACCTATTATGGACTGGAAATCCCTCACCATCTTGGGGAACGGGTGTGGACCAACTACTGAACCTATTGCGAACATCTGGGTATCTGTATCTTTAAGGTATGCCTCAAAAGCCGAATCAACCGCTTCTTTCAAGGTCTTCAGCCCGTGGGTTGCGGGAACCACCTTTGCTCCTAGTATTTTCATCCTTACAACGTTCGGGTACTCTTTTTTGATATCCACTTCCCCCATATGTATCTCACACTCCAGACCGAAATATGCAGCCGCCGTAGCCAGTGCCACGCCGTGCTGACCAGCCCCTGTTTCTGCTATGACTTTCTTTTTCCCCAGATATTTTGCAAGGAGAACCTCCGCCATGCAGTGGTTAAGCTTATGGGCTCCCGTATGGTTGAGATCTTCCCTTTTTAGGTATATCTGTCCACCCCCTACATATTCACTTAGGTTCTTGCAGTAATATACGGGAGTGGGTCTCCCCTGGTAATGCTTCCTTATGCTTCTTAATTCATTCAAATAATCATACGACTTGGAAAGCTTCATATACGCATCGCTTATCTCTTTGAAAGGTCCTTCCAGCTGGGGAGGGATAAACGCTCCCCCGAACTTTCCGAAGAAGCCCTTTTCGTCGGGCATAGTTTCCAAATATGGTTTTTTATTCATTATAAGCCTTTTTTGATAATTTATTATATTTAGTTGGAAATATTGTAGCAGAAACTTGGTTATTAACACTTTTGTCGTATTAAAGAAGCATAAAAAAGGGTCCCATGAAAAAGGACCCTTTTTTGGGAAAAGAGATTTTCTATTATTCTACGGCAATTCTTTTTTTGCTTACCTTTTCCTGTAGTTTAGGCACTGTCACCTCAAGCACCCCGCTGTCCGTAGTAGCAGAGATATTTTCCACATCCACGTTCTCAGGAAGTGTGAAAGTTCTTTGGAACCTCCCAAACGAGGTCTCGACCTTGTAGTAGTCTTCCTCTTTCACCTCATCCTTATAGTTTCGTTCACCGCTTATGGTCAAAGTCCTGTCGTGAACGTCAATCTTGATATCCTCTTTTTTTACTCCGGGAAGGTCTGCATCTATATGGTAGGCAAACTCCCCCTCTCTTGTATTTACCTTCGGGGCAAAGGCACCGATCGAATTATCCTCAGTCGTAACCGCGTAATCGTTAAATGCTTTTTGGATATTAGCCAATTGGGCAAAGGGGTCGAATCTTGAAACTAGCATGATTTCTCCTTTTTGAGTATTATCAAATTGATATATCAATCTGTAAAATTATAATACCAAAACTAAAAGAGCGTTTTCAAGACAAGTTTTTATATTGTAACCGTTCTGTATCTTTTTGCTAAGAGCTTAAAGAAAGTCAAAAAGGTGTTTCTGCTTTGTTTTGAACAAAGGCTCGATAAGCTTTTTTGCTTCGTTTATATACCACTCGTAGTTAAGATCGTTAAAGTCAAAATCATCCGCATCGTTGCATACCTTTATATCATACCCTACGTTTACGCCGATAATCCTCTCTTCCTCACTCTCCTTTAAGGGCGGCATCACTTTTTTTAAAGGATGTCCGTTTTTGGATATATAGTACCTAAGGGTATTTTGAAGCTCTTCATACTCTTTTGAGAGACCTTTCCCTTTTTCCAGCACAAGCCTTGAACCTCCCGGGACCTTATAGCTTATAAAAAAATCGAACTTGTCATTGTGGTTTGCTATAAACTCTTCCAAAGGTATACCGTCAATAAGATATGCTTTTACCGCTTTGGGCACCACAAGGGCCGAGTGGTTCTGGTGCCATTCCGGGTCGTCTTTGTATGCCCCTATTTTTTTGATCTTGCCGTCAACGCTTTTTGCTATATAGTTATTTACGTCCCTTATCCACATATGGGTGTATTCCGTTCTCTCTAATTCCATCCCGGTGATATCTTCCCAAGCTTTTAATATACTATAGAACTCTTCTTTCCTGTTTCTTTTAAACCTAACCGTTAGACCGTCCGTATTTGCCTGTATAAGGGACATGGAATCAACGCCTGTAAACAGCATCTCTGAGAGCATACAAAGCATAAGCTGCCCGTTTAACGTTATGGTTATAGTCATCTGGTAGTCATAAAAGGGACTGTACTGGTTATTGGTATCCCCGAATCCTGCCGCGTTTAACGCAAGCTTTAACATTTTGTTCTCAGGAGTTCCTTTGGGATAAGAGAACCTCATCTTTCTTATCTCGTTATATATATCGGCAAACTCCACTCCCAGATGTTCAGGATAAAGCCTGTTATGCACCACTATACTTGGGTAATAGCTTGCCACGTCCACGTCGTATATAACATACTCTTCATCCTCTTCATAATAACAGCTCTCAACACTTCCGTGAAGCCCTCCCGTACCCATATAAAAGACAAAATCCTTATATATCAGGTGCAAAGAGTGTGCGATACCGCTTTTGGATATTTCCATATAATCTGCAAGCTCACCCAGCTCCTCTTTTGGAATATTTACGAACACCTTTTTCATATCGTTTGTAAACTGCTTTGATAGATAGTTTTTAAGTGCAATAAAGGGCAGGGTCTTAAACTGCACACAGGGAAATATGATCTTTGAGAAGTCTATATAGTTTCTTATAGTCTGCCTTGGCTTGCCGTCCTTAAAGCATATATCCTTTCCAAGCTTCTCTTCTAAATTCCGTATAAAGAACTGCTTCCCTATCCTCATATCGCTGTAGTTGAGCATATTCTCTTTATACTTTTGGCTTAACTCTTCCCTGAATCTTATGGCATCACTTGAATGGTGGAAAAACTTCACCGTCTCGTTCACATCATGGGTATTGTACTTTATAAGGGTATCTATATCATTCTCTTCTATATTAGTTCCTGGCTTAAAAGGGAGGTCCTCGATATTCTTTGACCTCATATTAAACTCCAGTATTTTCAGGCTCACCCTTTTTGCCTTATTATCAAAGTGGTGTACTTTCATAAGATCAAGCTGTAATATATTTACACCTCTTCTATCTATAGTGACATTTGACTTTGAGTGTATAAGCTCATTTGCGTACTTGTACAGCTTTTTAGCTGTTTCTTCACCTTGCAAGTTATCATTGTAAAAAGATAAGAAGTGCTTGATCACGGGATAATCAAAACCCAGGTTATTATACCCCACGAGTATTTTCTTTGTCTGGCTTAGCCATAGCAGGGTCTTGTAAAATTTTACGGCATCATTTTTCCTGCCGCTTATCTCAAATACCCTTGTTTCACTTGTATCTATATTTTGGATAACGCAGGAAAAAACATTTGGAAAGGTTTCTATATCGTAGGCGTAGTATTTTTGCTCTTGGTTCAAGTTTTCTCTTTATATATGTAAAAATTTCTTTATTTTTTTAACATGTTAGCAAACCTATGTTAAATTTTATTATTTTTTTTAACATAGCTTTATAGGTATGTTAAATTATATACCTTTTCTTAACATATCAAATAATTCCATATTAACAAAAAATTTACTATTTTTTATTTGTATTGTTTTTAATATATCAATATTTTCTAACTCTTTTAAATACTTTGAAGCAGTTTGTCTTGTTATATTTAACTTTTCAACCAAAAACTCAATCTTGGTATATGGATGCATAAAAAGTATCTCGACTAAGTCTTTACTATAAATCTTCGGCAATTTTTCTTTTATATCTTCTGTTGTTTTAGCCATCAACTCATTTATATTTTCAATAAGTTCTACAGTTTCTATTGATGTTTGTTCAACTGCTTCAAGCATATATAAAACCCATTCTTCCATCTTATTTTCGGTTCTTACCTCTTGTAAAAGCCTGTAATAGTCAGTTTTATTCTGAATAATATATCTACTTAGATAAAGTATAGGTATATCTAAAACATCTTTTAAAATAAGATATAAAATATTTATGATCCTTCCCGTCCTGCCATTACCGTCATAAAATGGGTGGATAGATTCAAACTGATAGTGGATAATCGCCATATTTACTAAAGGGTCAATATCATTGGCTTCATTTATGTAGCTTTCAAGATTTGACAAAAGCTCCTGTATAGTCTGATGATCCTGGGGTGGAGTATATATCACCTCACCTGTAATAGCATTTTTTAAATTTGTGCCACTTTGTTTTCTAACTCCTGCACTATTTTGTTCAAGCTCTTGCTGTATAGCTATGATATACTTTTTTAATAAAAGTTGATGTTCCTTTACAAGCTCATACCCCAAAAGCAAAGCCTGCTTATAGTTCTGTACCTCTTTTGCTTCATTTGTTACGCTTGATATATCTATATTCGCACGGTACAGTTCATCATGAGTTGTGATAATATTTTCTATTTCAGAACTATCCTTTGCTTCTTGAAGCACCAAAGAGTTTATCAAAATATTACTATTTGGTATGATTTTCGCCACACCGTTAAGCCTAGCCAATGCTTTATTTGCACTTATAGACTTTTTAAGTATTTTTGTTGTTTCTATATTTTGTGGTAGGGGTAAGTTTTGGGGAATAAATTGGGTCATATTAAACTTCTTCAATATAATTATTTATTCTATTCTTAACATATTTTTTTATACTATTATTAAGAATATTATCACTATCAATATTATTTAGCCAAGCTCTTTCTTCCAATGGTAATAATTGACTAGAATAAATTAAAGCTCTAAAAGACCATGGATCAAGAGAAAATGACAATTCTTTTTGTTCTCTAATGTAAGAAAACTTTTTTTTAAATAACGCCATTAAAAAAGACTTTCTTTTAAAAGAAATCCCACCAAACTTTTTAAAAACTTGTTCTGTAAGTTTTAATTTATGAAGATTTTCATTTTTAATTAATAAATAATCGATCCATAAATTTACAAATGGTATTTTGTATTCTCTTAATTCATCAATCTTTAATACAATTAATTCTTCATACTTATCAACAAATTCTTTATCAATAACTTTAATCAAAAATAATGATACATCTTTTATTGCAGGCAGAAATTTTTCTAAATTTGAAACAACTTTTAAAAAAATTTCTTCATCCCTAATAATTTTAATTTTACTAAATAAATGTCTTGCTACTGCTAAATCAAATTTTTCATCTGTAGATAATAAATAATCTAACATTTCATCAAAAACTAAAGAATCAACAATTTTTTTTAATTCTTTTTTAGATTCTTCTATTTCTTCAGAATCTAATCCATATGTATCAAACTGTGAAGATCCTAATATTTCATGCCATTTTTCCTTTTTTTTATTTTCTTCCAATTCTAAATTTAAATTTTCAAATAAAAATTCCGAAGATTTTTTTATATACGTTTTTGAAGATGATAAACTTAATTTATGATGCATATATAAATATTTAGTTAATTCTTGTAATATTTTATATGCTTCTTTTTCATTGCCAGCAAATATTCTTATATCATCCGCATATCTTGTAAATTTAACTTGATTATTATTAAGAAAATGATCTATATCAGTTAATATAAATTCTGAAATTACTATACTTGGTGTTGGACCAACAGGTATTCCTTTTGAACTAGAAGCAGTTAAAGACATTAAAAAACTTTCTACTACTTTTGCAACTCTATTACTTTCTTCTGTAGTTTCATTAAAATACTCAAAAGAATCACATATACAATTATGTACTCTATGTGTGTAAATACTATTATAAAAATCTGCAATATCTGTAACTAATATATATTCATAATTTTCTGAATATTGTTTTGTTTTATTCTCAAATGCTTTCCATGCAACTGCTTTTATATTTTTATCGAATAAATTTCCATTATTTTCTAATTTAAATCTATAACTACATGAAATCCCCTCAGTAAAATCAAAACGGTACTTTTCAAGCTGATTAACTAAATAATAAATTAGCGAAAAATAAATAATTGTATCAATAGGATCAAGTTGATGTGAAATTCTAAAACCTACACTACTTTTAGGTACAGCCATAATTCGTGTAGCACCTGTTTTATAATCAAATAAATTAATACTTTTTAATTTATTCTTAATATTATTCCAATCAGACCATATAGCAAAAAACTCAAAAGGTTTAGGAAAAATATCTCCATCAGAAAATCTATTTAAATGTTTCTTTGTCCAATCTAATGCTTCATCAGATAAAAAAAACTCTTTACTATTTACAGCCATCTAAGTACCCTTAAAATTCTAATAATTAATTATATCCCTTTAAAATTAAATCAATAAAATTAATTGTATTATTTTCTACAAAAAACACTTTATTTAAAGGATTTTTACTAAATATCTTTCAAAAAACACCCTACCCCGTAAGGCTTCTTTGAATAATACCTTTTCCCATGCTCCACAATAAGTGCATGATACTCCTGATAAACTATCCGCAACTCCACTTCATCTTTTATAACTTCTTTTAAAGAGCTTTCCATTAAAACTTTCATTTCTTTATATTTGGCTTTCTCTTCACACAGTCCAAGTTCAGTAAGAAGTCTTTTGGTATAGGCATCTATTTTAAACTGGGTTTGGTTATACCCGTATAGCAGAATCGAGTCTGCCGTCTCCTCCCCTATCCCTTTTACTTTTAATAGTTCCTCCCTGCTTGGAACCCTGCCCTTTAAGTTGTCGTAAAACTCGATGAAGTTTAAAATATATTGCGACTTTTGGTTAAAGTAGCCTGCGGGCTTTATAGCAGATTTTAGCTTTTCCATATCCATACTTTTTATGGCTTGGCTAGTGCTGTAGTTTATTTCCTGCAGGTTTTCAAGTGCTTTTTGCACTGAAGTGAAAGTGGTATTTTGTGTAAGAATAGAGCCTAAAGCCACCTCAAATATCTGATCCTCATTTTTTGGATAGCTGTAGTCGTTTGGATGGTAAGCTGTATCTAAAAAAGGCCACCACCCCTGTGCTCCGTATTCTTTATACAGTCTTTTATATATCTCGTATATTTTATTCATTTTCCGATTCAAGCTCCAGCAGTCTTTTTTTAAGTTCCATTCCTCCTGCATAGCCTGTCAACGATCCGTCGCTTCCTATTATCCTGTGGCAGGGAACTATTATGGCTATGGGATTGGTACCATTTGCATTTGCCACGGCGCGAACCGCTTTTTCATTTCCCATTAATCGGGCTTGTTCTTTGTAAGTTGCCGTTTTGCCGTAGGGGATCTTTAAAAGTATCTCCCAGGCTTTTTTTTGAAACTCGGTTCCAGTTAACAGCAAGGGGATATCAAAATCTTTCCTTTCCCCTTTAAAATAGCTGTCAAGCTGCTTTTTTGTCTCTTTTAATATTTCATCCTCTCTTTGGATAAATTTTGCATTTAGTTTTATTTGGAGCTTATCTTTTACCTTTTTTGTATTCTTCCCGTTTATACTACTTATAAGGCAGAGCTTGCCTTGAAATGATCCAAGGATATACTCAAAAGCATCTTTTTTATAATAGGATATATTTATATTCTCCATTCTTTTCCCTTTTATATAATCTTAAATACTATATAACTTGTCACAAAAGACGCAAGTATACCATAGCCCACTATTGCATTGCTAAGCCTTGGGGCAAGGCCTATCATGGAAGCCATCGCAGCGGCAGTTACCATAGGAGCCATGGAAGCTTCAAGTATAGAAACCTTTGCGATCAAACTGTCCCAGCCCATTACATAACATATTGCCAATGCCAAAACAGGGGCGATAATAAGCTTTATAAACAACGACACATAAAAAGGCTTTCTCTCCTCTTTAGGCAGTTTGAACTGCAGCTGCAGTCCCACTGCCGTAAGCCCCAGGGGCACTATTGTCAAGGCAAGTATCTCCAAAGTATCCTTTATATAGATATTATATGTAACCCCGCTTAAGAACAAGGCTATTACCAAAGAGACCAACGGAGGAAAAGTGACAACCTTCAAAGCCACTATTCTAAAGCTTAGCTTACTTTGGCTGCTGTAGTATGAAGCTATGAACGTACCGTACGTAGCAAGAGCCAGGAAAGTTCCAAGCTGGTCATATACAAGGATATAAGGCAGCGCTTCACTACCCAAATATGCGCTTATAAGAGGTATTCCCATAAATGAGCTATTTGTAAGGACAGTTACAAGCATCAGGCTTCCCGTGATCTCTTTGCTGAAATTCATATATCTTGATACACTCAAGACCAAAACTGCCGATACTGCCATAACCACCCAGGCAACCGTGACGGGGATCAGGGTTTCACCGCCGAAGTTCAGTGTGGGTATCTGCAAAAATATCATCGCAGGAAGTGAAACATATATTACGAACCTGTTTAGTTTGCCCGCAATATCTTGTGCGGGCAGGCTTATAATGTTCTTTAATAAAAAACCTATAGTGATATATAAAACTATTAATATAAAATTCGACATATTTTACTGATCAATTAGGCGTTCAACGAAGCTGTAAACTCTTCCATAAGTTTTTCAGGTTCGCTTTGAACTCTTTGTTTTGCCATTTGGGAAAAAGCGTCAGGGTAGATCTCAAACTCTTTTTTACCCATCCCTTCAACCACTGCGGCCGCTATCTCTTCCGGTTTTGCTTTTGGCATAGGGAACCCTTCCGTCATCCTTGTCTCGATGGGTCCGGGTAATACTTCGTAAACCTCGCCCCCAAACAGTGCGAACTCTGCCCTTAAAGCTTGCGTAAATGAATGAAGCGCCGCCTTTGAGATACAATAGTTTGCCATCAAAGGGAGATTTGCCAAAGCTAGTATCGATGTAACATTTACAACTTTCCCTTTAGAACTTTTCAGTTTATCAAAAAATGCCTTTGTCACCATTGCTGTACCTTTAAGGTTCACCTCTATGTCAAAGAAATTTTCATCAAAAAGCCTGTTGTTGCTGTTTACCCCTGCGTTGTTTATCAATATATCCAGTGTTTTTATACTTGAAGCCAAATCCTCTATAGAGGATTTATTTATTATGTTCAACTTTACAACCTCTATTCGGTCGCTTAAGCTTTCAAGCTCCTCTTTCTTTTGAATATCCCGGACTGTACAATACACCTTTTTGGGGTTTTGTTTCAGCACCTCTTTTACAAAAGCAGTCCCAAGGCCGCCGTTCGCTCCTGTTATAAGTATCGTTTTGTTTTCCATCAATGTTTCCTTTGCATATTATTATATACTTTGTTTAAAAGCTCAATAAGCTTTAAAGTTTCCTCTTCACTGAGATCTTCAGTCAATCTAGTATTATGTGCACTTGTAATAGGGATGATCTGTGTGCTAAGTTCCAGTGCTTTTTCAGTTGCAGAAAGTTTATAGGCACGCCTGTCCTCTTCATCTGTACTTTTAGTCAAAAAACCTTTTTCAACAAGCTTGTCTATCATCCTAGTCAGGTTTCCCTGGTCTTTATATGTGGAATCGGCAAGCTCTTTCTGGCTAATGCCTTTTTTCTCAACTACCCTGTATATCACGCTCCACTGTTCGGGAGAGATACCGTATGATTTGATAAGCTGGTTAAAACAGTTCTTGGATGCTAGTGCCGTCCTGTTCAGCAAAAAGCCTATGGAATGGTCCATATTAAATTCCATGATCATCCTTAAAAATAAAGTGGCGGAATTATACTTGTTTTAACAATAGTTGTCAAGACAAGTAAATTAAAGATAAAAAAAGAAGATATAAAGATATCCCCTCTTCTTGTCTACTTCTGATCCACGTAAGGCTGCAGTTTTTTAATATAATAAGGCGCTTTGGTGGCTCCCAGTATAGCTTCCCCTATAAGTGAACCGTCAGGCCTGATAAAATATGTAGTGGGAGTACCTATACACTCCAAGCCCATAGGTACTTCGTCCATATCAAGATCAACGGAGAGCATCACCATATTTTTGTTAAGATAATCCTCTATCTCTTTTACGGTAAATACTTTCTCTTTCATAAATTCACACACCGGACAGGTCTGCATAGAGATGAACATCATAACTATTTTGTCTTCTTTCTTTGCTATCTCTTTTGCTTCATCCAGATCAGTTACCCAGTTTATATTGTTCGCAAACATGATTGTTGAAAACAATAAAATCAAAATGATTTTTTTCATTTTTATCCCTTCCAGTTTTTTACGATAATTTTATCATCTTTATTTATATAACAGAATAAATACTGCTTATACTTTTAACGATAATTCTATCCTAAAAGTTTTTAATAAAAGAATAGAAATAATAAATATACAAATCATCCCCGTTTCACTGAAAAGTATCACAGAGTTTACTCCATATATTTCCCAAATAAAACCAATAACTATCGCACCTAAAGAGCTAAATATAGCAATACCCCCGTAAAATACTCCATAAATAAACCCTTTTGATACTGCATGGGAAGATATGATTGTCCTAATAGAATTTAAACTCAAAATAGTAAATAAGCCTAAAAACACAAAGGCAATCCATAAATTTATATTAATTAAAAGTATTGATATAATTGCAAATATAAAAGATAATATCAGGCTTTTAGATATACCTATTTTATCTGTTAATATACCGCTATAATAACTTGTAATTGACTGGGTAAATGTTAGAATAATCATAAAAAGAGGTATTATGCTTATATCATATCCATCCTCTTTTGCCTTTAAAATAAAAAATTGCTCACTCATAAGAAAAAATATAAATCCGAAATATATAAACAATATATAAAACAACTTAAAATCTTTTTTATTTATAACTATATTTTTTTGCACTTTTTTTATACTTTGAGGTTTGTCCTGAACAAAGAAAACTATTATAAGTACAGCAATAAGACCGGGAATAAGGGTGAATGCAAATATATTTCTGATGATTGTTTCATCTTTACTAAAAAACATAAAAACAACAAATATACATAAAGCACCGAAAAGTTCACCGGATATATCCATCATCTTGTGGAAGCCGAATGTTTTCCCATGTTCATTATTTTGAACATAACTGCTTATTAAAACATCTTTTGACGATGCTCTGATAGCTTTGCCCATTCTTTCAGCACTTCTTAAAATAGCAACAGATATGTATGTAGTGGAAAAATACAAAAGAGGTTTCGTAACTGCCGAAATAAAATATCCGATTAATGTGAACGGCTTGACAATTTGGTATTTATCGCTGAAATAACCGAATAGTATTCTAAATATATAAGATACAAAAGTGGATATCGCTATTATAATTCCCAGCTTGTCAACTCCTTCATTAAGTACATATACTA
The DNA here is from genome assembly GCA_963677515.1 of Arcobacteraceae bacterium. Lineage (GTDB taxonomy): Bacteria > Campylobacterota > Campylobacteria > Campylobacterales > Arcobacteraceae > JAIOSF01. The sequence goes on from OY781963.1 coordinate 1,076,439, forward strand.
TAAATATGGGTAAAAGTGTGGTAACCATACTTGAAGCCATATCGGTAAAAAAACTTACCCAGCCGAGGTAAATGACATTTTTATCTATATTTTTCATTGTTCTTTTTATATTTGATAATTAAAACCCTGTTATAAATTTTCATCGATATTTATACTATTTTTTATTACAAATATCTTTAAGCCAGAAGGATGCTTCATTTAATATATTAACAAATGCCTTATTTAAGGATCTGACGCCGCCGTATGAATCCAAAGTCTCACTGGGTATTACAGAAGAAAAAGTTTTAGAATCAAGGATAGTATTTGATTGCTTATCTATCAAAGAGATATGGAGAACCGCTTTTCCATATGATGATCGTAGATCTTCACTAAAATACTGTCTGAAATCTTTTATATCGGTTTGTAAAACGTAATCATCATTTGTGATCGATTTATAGCTTTGTACACTTTTAAATAGATCCAGCTGGTCTATCATATCAGTTAAATGGGAAGTAACAATTTGATTTACCGGTATATTCCACCTGGCTTTTGAAAAAGAATATTGTTTATGTTTTCCCACGATATAGTTCATTTTTGTCCCCATCAGGGTATTGTCACTAAAAGCTAGATTAACTTTTAAAGTTTTACCCTTGCACAGTTGTGAAGTTGGGGTTTTAGAGAACTTTTCTGTTTCAATCTTATATTCCGTGATGTAGGGCTGTTTTACGGCACATCCCGTTAACAAAATAATGAATAGAATTAGATTTATACTTTTTAACATGTTTTATTCTCCCGGACCTTTTTTGATCTCTTCTGTTTTAAAAATGATATCAGCAGGACTTCTATTATAATTTTTCAATGATTCTTCAAGTCTTATCATCAGATTTTCCATCTGGATCAAGGTATTATTTAGATTAGGTATCGTATCTTTCGTGATCTCTTTAAAATTAAAATCCCCGTTTGCAACAGCTGTTTGAACTTCATTCATAGCAGCCCTTAGAACCAGGAAGCTTGTTGTAATAGAATCTACATCTTGAAGGAAATTATTTTCAAAATTGGTAGTATCTGTTACCAGCTGATCTATCCTTGGTATCAGATCATCTGTTTTCTTTGTTATATTTTCCGTATTTTCCAAAATATTATGAAAACGGGTTATACTTTTTTCATCAAGTAACTTTTCCATTTTTGTCATAAATGACGAAGTTTTGTCTAAAAGAAGTGAAAGCTGTTCCTGGTTTTCATCATTAAAGAGATGTTCGGCTTTGGACAATACGTTTAAAACTTTATCAGATACACTACCCATTGATTTTTCAATATTTTTAAATAAAGAGGGCACTGTTTTAATAACAGGATATTCTTCACCATCTTTTATTTTTAAGAACGGCGCATTGTTATCTCCCAGATTAAGGTTGATATAACTTAGCCCCGTGATCCCCTGAGAGGTTAATTTTGCGACTGTCTGCTCTTTGACCGGGGTGGTTTTTAAAATAGTTATCAACACTTCCACCTGTTCGCTGTTTTTGGGATTTATTCTGATATCGGAAACCTTTCCCACATCTATACCTCTGTATTTTACGACAGAATCTATATTTAATCCCAGAACCGATTCATCAAAACGGATAAGGTATTTTTGTGTTTTCTCTTCCTGTGGCGGTTTTAACAACCAATAAGAAAAAGATAAAATCATCAAAAACCCGATAATTACCCAAAAACCCACCAATGTATAATTGACCTTGTTGTTCATCTAAATCCCTTTTTTAAAAAATCTGTTTATAAACGGATTATCAATGGAAGAGATATTGTCAAGCGATCCCTCATAAATAATCTTTTTATTATCAATAACCGCAAACCTGTCAAGAGTGTCATGAATAGATTTCAGGTCATGTGATACCATAACTATCGTTAATCCCAGCAACTCTCTTAAACTTAATATCAGTTTATCAAAATCCCTTGCAGAAATAGGATCTAAACCGCTTGTAGGCTCATCCAGAAACAAAAGCCTGGGATCAAGTGCCAAAGCCCTTGCAAGTGCAGCTTTTTTTTTCATACCGCCGCTTATCTGGGAAGGATACAGATCCATATCGGATAATTTTAATCCCACAATATGGATTTTAAACTCAATTATCTCTTTTATCATAGCATCATTTAAGTCCGTATATTCCTTAAGGGGCAAAGCGATATTCTCAGCTATGCTCAAAGAGGAAAACAAAGCACCGAACTGAAAAAGCACGCCCCACTTTTGTCTTAAAAGCCGGGCATCGTTTACACTGATATGATTCAGATCCTTTCCCAGTATCTCTATGGTTCCCCCTTGGAACTGTTCTAACATAATTATTTGCCGCAGCAGCGTCGTTTTCCCGCAGCCGCTTGGACCTAAAATACCGTAAATCTCACCTTCATTTACACCGAGAGTTAAGCCGTCATGGACAACTTTATCCCCAAAAACGGTTTTTATCCCTTTTACTTTTATGATCTCTTTCATTATATACCCAAATTTGTAAAGATAATAGAAAAAATTGCATCACAGATAATAACGGCAAAGATAGATTCCACTACACTTTTAGTCGTATTATAACCTATGCTTTGTGTATCGTTTTTCACCATTAAACCCCGGTAAATTGCGATAGAAGCAATAAGTATCGCAAAGAACGGCCCCTTTCCTATACCTACCAAAAAGTGTCTTACCTCTATAACATTGCTGAACCTGTTCAAAAAAAGATCAAAACTGATTCCCAGATCCAGGTTTGCTATAAGCATGCCGCCAAGTACAGCCGCAATATCAGATACAAAAATCAATACGGGCATCATAATAATAAGCGCTATAACCCTGGGCAAAACCAGGAACATATAAGGTTCAAAGCCCATTGAACGCATGGCATCGAGCTCCTGTGTAATTTTCATAGCTCCTATTTGCGCGGTAAATGCCGAACCGCTTCGTCCTGCGATTATCACAGCCGTTATCACAGGAGACAATTCCCTCAGCATAGAAAGACCTATCATATCCACTATAAAGATATTAGCCCCGTATAGGCTTAATTGATTGGCCGATTGATAAGCTATCACTATACCTACTAGAAAACTGCTTAAAGCAACTATAAAAAAAGCTTTGAGGGCAGTTTCATTTATCTCAAACAGAATCTCTTTATATCGCAGGGTTTTGGGTTTTCTAAGTGTATACAGCAGATTGATAAATAATTCACCCAAAAAAGATAAAAAAGACAAAAAGGTAAGATAATATGAATATACTTTCTTCCCTATATAATTTATGATATTCTCTTTTTGCGGTAAAGATGGCTTAGAATCGTTTTTCATCGTATTTTGAATAAGTTTTAAAGTATTTGAGATATCTCCCCCATGAACCTGTATATCTGTTTTTTTATCTCTTTTTAACATCTCATTATATAAATCATTAATGAAAATTGCCGAAGCGGTATCGATAAAATCCAAGTTTTTCAGATCAATTATTACGGTATTAAATTTGGAAAAATCTATATCCTTGATCGTTAGTTGAAATTGATTGATTTGATATAAGGTGAATTCACCGCTGAATATGAGGGTTAATCTGTCGCCGTTTATATCGGTTTTTAAAAATGACTTATTCATTTAAGAGCCTCTTTCGCAGCCATTTTACCTATCTCTATCATTTTATAAGCCTGGGTAAATTCATAAAAAGAACAACTCTCTTTTGATATATCTATAATTATATCTGCTTTATAGTTTTGTATGTAATATTTGGACAAAACCGTTTGTGCCGTGTCCAGTGTCATTCGCAAAATAGAAGAGATATCATGTTTTAAAGAAGATTCTTTTTCCTCTTTCTTGCTGTTTTTCCAATTCAGCCTATATTTTTTTGCAACATTTAATAACTCTTCAGGAAGTAAAGCTTCCGCTTTACTTAGTAAATTATTGAATTCATTATATAAAATTTCTTCCCTTTTTGATTGCTCTTTCGGAAGATCGATCGTATATTCATTTTTAATATTCGCATCTAAATTAACGGCTATTTTTAAATCGGTTTGATCCTTTGAGGTCAGGTTTATAGGTAGTGGATTTAAAACTCCCCCGTCAACTAAGATCTTACCTTCTTTATATACCGGGATAAAAATAGTAGGAATAGCAACGGATGCCCTTATCGCGTCTATGAGTTTACCCTTTTCAAAGACTATAGGTTCCTGGGTATTTAAGTCTGTAGCTACAGCTTTGTATTTTATGGGCAGATCTTCAATATTAACATCACCTATGATGATTTTAATTTTATCAAATACCTTTTCGGCATCTACTAAACCTCCGTCAACCAGTGAAATACTAAGCAGTTTATATATATCAAAATAGTTTAAATTCAATACCCATTGTTTATACTCTTCCAGTTTTCCTACTGCATACAAACCTGCTATTAAAGCCCCCATAGATGAACCTGCGACAGACTTTATTTCGTAACCTTCTTTTTCAAGGGTTTCTATTACACCTATATGGGCATATCCCCTTGCTCCTCCGCTGCCTAAAATAAGTGATACATTTTTTTTATTTTTTGTTTTCAAAAGGCGTTCCATAATTTTAATAAAAATATTTTTAATCTATTATCTTTTCTTTTTTATAATTATCTCTTTAAAAGATATCTGAATATCAAAAGAACTTTGATACGGCTTTAGTTTATCATATAAATCCATTAATTCTTTATTAAAATAAATCTATTAACTTTGGGCTTCCAAACTTTTTCTAAATATAAAAAGCGAGAAAATAAAAAACACTATACCAATCGCAGATATTGCAAGCAAACTTTTCCATATCACATCGATTCCCGCGCCCCGGTATAAAATAGCCTGTGCTATCTCTACAAAGTAGCTAGTAGGAGCCAAGTGCATAATATTTTGTAAAACCACAGGCATGCTTTCATAGGGAGTGACACTTCCCGATAACATCATCAAGGGTAAAATCGTCAATATAAAAATCATCCCGAACTGGGGCATGCTTCTTGCCAAGGTACCCATAAAGATCCCTATTGAGGTTGTAGCAAGCAAAACAAGCAAGGTACTAAATAAAAATAAAGGTATCGAACCTGCTATTGGGACATTTAATATGCCCTGGACCATAATAAGAAGTGAAAATACTACACCTGCTAAAATTATAACACTTACAGACCATATCTTGGAAAGCATGATTTCCGCTGCACTTAAAGGCATCACCAGAAGATGCTCGATAGTACCGTGCTCCCTCTCTCTTATAAGTGCCGCTCCGGATAAAAGGATAGAAAGCATCACTATATTATTTATTACCTCCATTATACTTCCAAACCAGCTGCTTGTTAAGTTGGGATTAAATTTGAATCGGGGAATAATCTCGATTTTGGAAAGCGGCAGTTCTGAACCCGCTATAAAATTATTAACCTCCTGGTATATGATTTGCTGGATATATCCCGCACCTATTCCCGCCTGAGTCATCCTTGTGGCATCGACATTTACCTGTATCTTTGGGACCCTGCCGGATAATACATTTTTCTCAAAATCTGAGGGGATATTCACAACAAAGGTATACTTTCCTTCATCCATACCCCTATCCATCTGCGATAAATATATAATTTCAGGTGTTTTAAACCGGGGAGGATAAAAACCACTGATAATACGGTTTGACAAGGCGGTTCTATCTTCATCTATAAAAGCTATAGAGGCATTATTTAATTCCACGGAAGAGGAAGTAGCCCCTATATAAATAGCGAAGCTAAAAGAATATGCTATTAAAAACAACATAACCTTGTCTTTCCATAATGTTCTTAGCTCTTTAATACCTAAACGATAAATATTTAAAAAATGTTTTTTCATCATAATTCCTGCTTTTTTAAAACCAGCATACTAAGCAGAAAAATAACTATAACAGCTATTGCCAAAGCTGTATAACTGGTATATAAATCATTAAATTCAACCGCTTTACTAAATATCCCTCTGCTTATATTTATAAAATAGGTAACGGGAAATATATTCCCTATAAAAGCACCGATCCCTTCAAGTGAACTTACCGGGTCTTTTAAACCGGAAAATTGAACGGTGGGCAAAAGTGTAAATATAGCCGTCCCCGCTAAAGCCGCTATTTGGGTTTTTGCAAATGCCGACATCAAAAGCCCTATACCTGTCGTAACTGTTATGTAGAGTAACGCGGCAAAAGTCAAAGCAAAGAAATCACCTTTTAAAGGTACTTTAAAGATATATATTGCGAGTAAAACCATCCCGAAAAAACTCACCATACCTACAAAAATATAAGGAAGCTGCTTACCTAACAAAAACTCAAATTTTGTTACAGGAGTGGCATAAAAATTGGTTATGGAACCCAGCTCCTTTTCCCTTACAACACTTAATGCCATCAAAATTGCCGGAATAAAAATAAGTAAAAGTGGTACTACGGCAGGTACCATGGCATAGATACTTTTAAAATCCTGGTTATACCTGTACCTTGTCTCAATACTGATCAATTGTTCATTTATTACAGCTGACGATGATTCCCTTGCCATTTGCTGCAGGTAACTATTATGAATACCTCTTATATATCCTTTTATGGTTTCTGCACGAAAAGGCATAGCACCGTCGATCCAGACAGCAACCTGAACAGGAATTCCTTTTTTTATATCTCTCCCAAATTGGGGAGGTATCTCAAAGGCAACGCTTAGTTCCGCGCTTTTCATCCTCTTGTCAAGTTCCAAAGATGTATCTATCGGGGATTGCTCCAGGAAATACCTTGAACCTGAAAGATTTTGTATATACTCCCTACTTTGAGGTGTCTTGTCATTATCAAGTACCGAGAACTTTAGATCTTCGACATCCAAAGTGATACCGTACCCCATAATAAACATTAGAATAACTGTTCCCAAAAGGGCAAAAGTGATACGAACCGGATCCCTCACAAGTTCCAAAGATTCACGGTAAGCATATCCGAACAAACGAAGGAAACTGAAAAAGCTGTTTTGTACGGCACTTGAAGTATTTTTGGAGGATGTGTTTATCGTTATATTATTAGTGACTTCTGTTTTATGGGCAGCAGCTTCCTGTAAATATTCAATAAAAGCCTCCTCCAGAGTCTCTTTATTTTTTGATTCTATAAGTTTTTGGGGAGTATCGCTGGCTAACACTTTTCCCTGGTTCATTAAAGATATCCTGTCACACCTCTCCCCTTCGTTCATAAAATGGGTAGAAACGAATATAGTAACATTGTCTTTTCGTGAAAGTTCGATTAAAAGTTTCCAGAAGTTATCTCTTGAGATCGGATCGACTCCCGATGTGGGTTCATCCAGGATCAGCATATCGGGTTTATGTATAACGGCTACGGCTAAAGATAACCTTTGTTTTATCCCTAGGGGCAGGTCTCCTGCCGTGCTGTTTTCATATTGTTTTAAATTAAAACGGAGCAGCATCTCGTTAACCCTGTCATCGATCAGCTTTTCATCAATATGAAAAAGCTGTCCGTGCAGAAGTAAATTTTGTTTGACAGACAACTCACCGTACAGGGAAAAGTTCTGAGTCATAAAGCCCACTTTTTTTCTCATTTCAAAAGTATCACCGTTTACATATTTCCCAAAAAGCCTGGCTTTTCCTTCTGTGGGGGATAAAAGTCCCGTAAGCATTTTCATGGTAGTGGTTTTACCGCAGCCGTTTGAACCTAAAAAGCCGAATATTTCACCTTTTTTTATCTTGAAGTTCACATGATCTACTGCGGTGAAATCTCCAAACTTCATAGTGAGATTTTCTGATTCTATTGCATAATCATTTTCTTTTAGATCCAAAGGGGGAATAGTAAATGAGGTATGCCCTTTTCTTTTATTTTCAGGTAAAAGCTCAATAAATGCTGCATCGATATTATCTGTTTTTGTTTGGATCAGAAGCTCGTCCGGAGTTGCCGCAGCCAATACTTTTCCACCCTCCATTGCTATAATATGGTCAAACCCTTCCGCTTCTTCCATATATGCAGTTGCAACCAAAACGCTCATATTTTTCTGTCTTTGTTTTATTTTTTCTACCAATTCCCAGAACTGACGCCTTGAAAGGGGATCGACGCCTGTTGTGGGTTCATCCAGGATCAAAAGATCGGGATCATGTATCAAAGCACAGCAAAGCCCCAGTTTTTGTTTCATTCCCCCTGAGAGTTTTCCTGCGGGCCTTTCTTTAAAAGGTAAAAGCCCGGTATCTTCGAGCAGTTCGGTAATTCTTCTTTTTCTCTCTTCTTTGTTTTGACCGAAAAGTCTTGCAAAAAACTCAACGTTTTCATACACAGAAAGTGACATATAAAGATTTCTTCCAAGCCCCTGGGGCATATAGGCAATAAGTGGACAGATATTTTTTCTGTAACTGCTGCTTTTTATATCCCCTCCCAATACCTCAACTTCACCCTTTTGAATTTTTTTGACTCCAGATATTATCGATAATAAAGTGGATTTTCCGACACCGTCGGGTCCAATAAATCCGATCATCTTCCCTTCAGGGATCTCAAGGCTAATATTATCAAGTGCAGCTACATCACCGTAAAAATGTGAGAGTCCGCTTACTTTGGCAATGTAATCCATCTTTATTTTCCGTTATTTTGAGCAAAGTCTTTGGGAAGATTGTTCAAACTGTCAGGCCAGACGGCATCTTCCTTGAATTTTATATAAGCAACGCCGGGTAATCCTGTTTTGATCTTGTCAAAATATTTTTCAAGCAGTGTAGAGTCTATTTTTACCTTTATACGAAACATCAGCTTTTCCCTCTCCGTCTGGGTCTCTATCTCTTTTGGTGTAAATTGCGCCTGGGGAGATACAAAAGTAACTTTAGAGGGAATTGCAACATTAGGCAGGGCATCCAGAGTTATTCTGGCCTCAGAACCGATATCCACGAGACCTGCCTGGGAAGTGGGTAAAAATATCGTCATATAGGCGTCCAAAAGATCCAATACCGTTAATACTCTGCCGCCTCCTGCTATCATTTCACCTTTTTGGGCTATTTTATATAAAACCCTCCCTTTAATAGGTGAATATAAAGTGCTTTCATCAATATTTACTTTTATCGTGTCTACTCTTGCAATTGAGGCATTAATAGCCGCTTCAGCACTTATGACTTGAGATTTTGCTGCTAAGAGTGCGGCTTTTGAGGTTTCAAATGCAGTTTCATTTTCCTGGAACTCCAAAAGAGAGATGCTTTTATTTTTATATAGTTTTTGTGCCCTTTTAAAGTTCTTCAAGACCAGTGCCAATTCACTTTCTCTTTGCATTACAATAGATCGGGCATAAGTTTTATTCTGTCTGGCCTGTTCTACATTTGCTATTGCCTCTTTTAATTTTGCCTGAAGCTCATCAGTATTCAATATCACTAACTTTTGATCCGGATAAATCGTGTCACCCTCTTTGACCTTAATATCTGAGATCCTCCCCGTTAACTTTGTGGTTATATCAACCTGTGTTGTTTCAAGCCTGCCGTTACCCATGGCAAAGCCGTCTAATGATTCCTTTTTATTTAAATTATTGAAAATAAAATATAAAAATATTGCTACTCCTATAAAAACGATAAAATATATCGATATTCTCACATACTTTCCAAACATTTTTTCTCCTAAAATAAATTTATAAACTGTCTATATACTAAAAAATACTTTCTTCCCGGACAATTAAAGCTTACCGCCTTTATAGATTGAATAAGCCAATATAAGCCCCATAACAACTGCCGTACTAAAACCTGCAATACCGAATAGCGGTATATCATAGACCAAAGGGGGTGTTTTTGCCAATAAAAGCAAAGATGAACCGATAAGAATCGAAGCGATTATAATAGAAACAGTCAGGCGGTTAAAAGATTTTTCTATGGATTCTTCCATTTTTTGCAAACCTGCATGTTCAAGCTCCACTTTGAACTTCCCCTCTTTCATAAGTTTAAATATCTCTTTTAGATCTTTGGGAGTATAGTCCAGAAACTCGATCATCTCTTTTGGAAGCTCTTTTATTTTACCCAGCAGGGTTCTTATAGAAAACTGGCTTTTATAAAATTTTATGACTATCGGTTTTATATTTTGTACCGCATTAAAATCGGGATCAAGCATCCGTCCCACACCCTCTATGGTTGACAAGGATTTAAAAAAGAGGTAATAACTGCTTTTAAAAGATATATTGTATTTCGATATCAAAACTGTAATATCGTGAAACAGCTCTTTTATATTTATATCTTTCAGATCACTGTACATATAGCCGTTTATAATAATACTCATATCTCTTATAAACTCATTTGTCTCTATTTCAGGGGGATGGTTTGTCATATTTAAAATAGATAAAGATACTTTTTCACTCTCTTTTTCAGATATATTGCTGATAAGGTCTATAAGGACTTTTTGTTCCTCTTTTGTAATGGTACCCATCATCCCGAAATCGATAAATGATATCTTGTTATCATATGTGACAAATATATTCCCGGGATGGGGATCTGCGTGAAAGAACCTGTTTTCAAATATCTGTTCACACAAAAGAGCGAAACCGTTCTTTGCCACATCTTTTGTATTTATATTCTGCTGTTTAAGCCTCTGTATGTTTGAAACCTTTATCCCTTTGATAAACTCCATAGTGATGATTCTGCTGCTTGAATACTCTTTGTAAACTTTAGGTACTTTGATCCTTTTGTCATTTTGAAAAAAGGCGTTGAATCTGTTTATATTCATAGCTTCAAGTTTAAAATTCAATTCACTCTTTATACTGTTTTCAAACTCTTTGACGATAGCATAAACTGAATTTATACCGTAATCTTTAAAATAATCATCGAAGAAAAAAGCCAGCTGCTTCAAAATCTCCAGATCATCTTTGATTATCTTCGTAATATCGGGCTTTAAAACTTTAACTACCACCTCTTCACCGGTTAGAAGTCTCCCTTTATAAACCTGTCCGATGGAAGCGGTAGCCAAAAGTTCCAAGGGCTCGACAAAAATCTCCTCAAGCTCCTTGCCGAACTCTTCTTTAAATAAAGGAATGATAAATTTTATATCTACAGGGGTAACTTTATCCTGAAGCTTTTCAAACTCCTGTACAAGATCCAAAGAGATAAGATCGGGTCTTGTTGACAACATCTGGGCTAACTTTATATAAGTTGAACCCAGTTCCTCAACAGTATATCTTATCCTTTGGCTTTCAGTTAAATGATGATTGTTTTTTGTATTAAAAACAGGAATATTAAAATCTCCCCATTTTTCCAGCTTTTTTAAAATATCATCAAAACCGTTTTTAGACAAAATTGCAAGAATATTCGTAAATCTTTTTGTATTCTTTACAGCTTGGAAAACTTTGATCATTTAATTTTCCCGTTCTTATCTTCTAAAACCTCTTTGGCTGCTTTTATAGCGCCTTCAACTGCCTTCTTTAAAATATCAAAAGACAATTCACTGACCTCTTTTACGCTTTCAATAGCTTCTGCCATATCTTTTTTTGCCTCTTGGGATATAGAATTATGTATCTGCGACATTTTTTGGCTTTTATCATTATACTGCTCTTCCAGAGTTTCTTTTACCCCGTCAATTACCGCTTCACTGCTTACTTTGATATTTTCTTTGGTATCTTCACCCAGCTCTTTTAATGTGGCCGTTACGGTACACATAACATCATCTGCAAGATCCTCGGACATCTCTTTGTTAAATTTTAATTCCTGAACTATTTTGGAAGTTGCTTCTTTTACGATTTTACCGATATTACCAAGAGTCAATTCGTTGGTTTCTTTCGCTGTTTCCAGATCTTTTCTTAACTTTTCTAATGTTTTTTCAGACATTTTCATCCTTTCTTTTAAATTAGATTTATCGACCATAAATCAACACTTTTCTATAAAATCTTAGTAAGTAAATACTTAAATAGTAATTAAGTTACTGTAATTAGATATAAAGAAACCTAACACGTTCAGCCTAAATAGCATTTGTCTGTTTATCCAAGGAAACAACATATGCAGTAGCCAGATTTATCGTTTTCAAAGTACAATTGAGTTTTTCTTTCAACTCTTTGTTCAATTCCTCTTTTATATCCTCTATTAAACCTTTGTTTGCAAAAATAACAAGTTTGTTATCCAAACTAATAACTTCAAAACAACAATCTTTTCTTCCCTTTTCAATTCTTTCTATTATCTTTTTTACTTTTGTATTCATAATTTTTCCTTTAAGAAAACAGGTACCCCTGCCCCCTGACCGATTTGATATAATCATCTCCCATATACAGGTTGATCTTATCCCTTAATCTTTTTACGGCAACATTTACCGTTCTGAGCTGAATATTGAAATTCTCGGACCAGACATTTTCAAGAAGCGAATCCCGGCTTAAAATCTTGTTTGTATTTTTTAAAAACTCCAACAATAACTGTTTTTCCAGTTTTGTAAGCTCTAAAGAAGTACCTTTGATATAAAAATTATTGTTATTGGAAGTGAAAGTTATATCTTTATATTTTATTACGTCAAAATTTCTGTAAAATCGTTTAAGTATGTTTTTGATTTTTGCCAGGAACAATTTTCTGCTGCACAGGATTGAGATACAATCATCAACACCCTTATCTAATGCTTCTAAAATAAAATCTTCATCGTAATATTTATAGATTGCCACAATAGGCTGGTTATGACCTGATTCTCTTAAATAAAAGATATTATCCAGAAATTTTTCCTCTGATATGATCAGTTTTATCTCTTCCTCTTTCATCAAAGCTTCGATTGCAGATAAGGAACTTGAAATAATAACGTCAAAATCTGCATTTGTCAGTTCCGACTCTACAAAATTTATATAAATATCGTTATTTCCTACCAGTAAAATCGTATCTTTCATAAGTACCCCTTTATCAGAGTCGATCATATTAATCACAAATCAACACTGAATTAAAACACTTTTGGAAATTTTAGTAATTTAATACTTAAATAGTAATTAAGTTACTATAAATAAATATACAACTATATTTATAAGATTTTTTTCAAAAAATAACTTAAATTTCAGATAAGTGCTATATCGATTTTATTATAGAAAGGAATCCTGTACAAACTTCATTCGATAAATTGCCAAGATCAATATTTTCTTTTTCCAGCCAAAACGTAATATACCCGTCAGTGAAACTGTTGAAAAGATAGGCTAGTTTTAGAGCTTTATTATATGAAATATCCGGATCGTATTCCAAAAAAGTATTGGCAAGAAATTCATATGTCTCTTCAATGGGATTACTTTTATCGTGATAAAAAGAGTTAAAAAACAAAGGATTATTTTTAATATTTGATATTATCGCTTTTTCTTTTTCCATATAATTTTTAAATTTTAAAGCCGTAAACTTATTCAGTTTTTCATATGCCGTGCTATTTATAGTTAATTGGGCCAATTCTTCCAAAAAGTTTTTTATTTGCAATTTTATATACTCTATATAGAGCCCTTCTTTATTTTCAAACATAGAATATATGGTACTTTGTGAGACACCGACATTTTTTGCCAAATCAGATATTTTCATACTGTCATAACCGCTTTTTTCAAATATAAGTGATGCTTCCTGCAATATTAACTCTCTTTTTATTTCATGAATTTTATAAATGATTTTTTTTGCCATCAGTTTCCTTTGTTATAATTGTTCTTAAATTTCTTTCCAAAGATTTTATTAGAAAAAACTTGTTCATTATCAGACGATTCTCCCAATTTATTATCCAGCCTTTTTATAAAAGTTTCCTAAAAGGAAGCATCGGGGAGAGGTTAAACCCGCAGTCCCTGTAAAACTTCTGGGCTTTTAAATTTTCGCTGTCAGTTAATAGGGTCACCCTCATGCAGCCTCTGCTTTTAGCATCTTCCAGGGCATACTGTATAAGCTTGGTTCCTATACCCTGCTTTCTATAGGAAGGATCAACTATCATATCCTCCAATACGGCCACCCTGCCCCCAAGAGCCGTTGAAACAGTATAAAGCAGGCTTACCATCCCCACTATTTTATCATCTTCGACCGCCGCGTATATCTGCCCTATATTGCCGTCGTCCAAAATGGCACTTAAACCTTTTACCTGAAGCTCTTTGTTCGGGGTAAACTCCTCTTCCAAAGAGAACAGGTAATCAAGCAGCGTGCACAGCTGCCCTATATCTTCTTTTTTTGCTTTTCGTATAATCATAGAAAAATAATATCTAAATATCTTTATTTTAAAGGTTAAGGCTCTTTTGTGCCATGGCTTTTCCTTTTTGTGTGAGATAAGGGTATATGTTTACCTTAAATACTATCTGCTTGGTCTCATTTATAGCCTCATTTATACTTTTCCCCGTACTTTGAGAGAAGAAATGCCAGTATGAAGAGATGAACCAGTTAAGCCTGGCCCGCAGGTTTATATCCTCATCATCTGCTTCTTCAAAGATACCTGAGGCAATAAGAAACCTTATAAGGTTTTCTATCTGGGATATCCTCTTCTCCTGCTTTTGAAGGAACATCTCTTTAAGCTTGGGATAAAGTGCCGTCAGGGTATTTATATCCCTCATCATAAATCTGTATTCCCAGAACAATTCCCCAAACCTGTCGAACATAGTTGAAAGTTCGACCAGGGGATTGGGACTGTTTTGGATACTCTCGAAGCTGTTAAAAGATTCAAAGGTATCGGACATATCGGTATATATATCTTTTATGATCTCCTCTTTGTTCTTGTAGTGATAATAAAGATTCCCGGGACTCATCCCAAGTTTCTTTGATATATGGTTGGTCGAGATACTTAAGGTGTCAGCTTCATTGAAAAGCTCCATTGCCGCCTGCTTTATCTTCTGCTTTGTTTTTGATGTCTTCTTTTTTTCCATGTTTGATTTTATCATAATTAGAGTAATTACACTATAAACTTTATTTTTTAGAGTATTTACTCTATTTTTAAGTTATATTTTATAAAAGTAAATATAGAATTTTAAAACAAGGAGTTATTATGGTACTTCCAAAACCCGGGGCGGGACTTCCCCGTATGGAAAGAGTTTTTATAAAGAATATTTTGGTTCCAGGCGTTAGGATGCTTTTTACCTGGGATATCGCCCTGCTGTTTTTAAAAAGGGAGGTATCTATCATAAAAAAACTTATAAAAAAGGTTCCAAAAGAACTACACCGAAAGCAGGTCATCATAGACAGAACCTTTGCCATAGAAGACCACTCAAGGCAGTTTTCCGTAAATATGGTCCTTGAACATTTGACCATAGCTGGAAGCGCCATAATGGCGGTAATAGATACCCTTACAAAAGAAAAAGAGTTTCAAACCGATATAAAAATAGAAAACGTCAAGCCAAAAGAGAACAAAGAAGATCAGCTAAAAGAGTTCCTTGGGTTTTACAAAAGCTATTTTGCATATATAAAAAGCCACCCTAAGAACCAGTCAAAAATGACAAAAGAGCACCCGTGGTTCATAGGCTTCAACAACTACGACTGGAGCGTATTTATGTTTATGCACACCTTTATACACAGAAGGCAGATCGAAGCGATCATAAAAGAACTGGGGGAATCAAATGAGTGAAAATGCAAAAGGGACCGTTCTAAGGATAATCGGTATATTTTTTACCCTTATGGGATTTTGGTTTATAGTTATTAGCCTGGTTTATTTTTTATTTTGTTTGATATTGGGAACAACATTCTCTTTCGGGCTTAATGTTTTATTGTTCACAGGGTTTATGGTTTTCAGAATGTTCTATCCCAAAAATGTATTTATATAAAACTTCTGCTACAATACCCGAAAATTTATCAAGGATAAACTTTGGATATCTACCAGGTCACAGGTTTTATAGGGATGCTTTTCGTGGTCTACGGATATTTCCTGCTTCAGGCGAACAGATACGACCACAACTCCTTGAGGTTTCAGCTTATCAACCTTTTTGGGGCTGTTCTTCTGCTTATATCCCTGTTCGTACATTTTAACCTGGGCTCTTTTATTATAGAGGTTTTCTGGATCATAATCACCCTTTACGGTATATACAAGATACTAAAAAAAAGAAAACAAAATTGAACACTATCTCTATCCTTGGAAGCGGCTGGCTTGGAAAGCCTTTGGCAAAAGAGCTTTCCAGGCAATACCATATAAAACTCTCAACCACCACAAAAGAAAAGCTTCAAAGCCTTAAAGAGAAGAACATCACCCCGTACCTTGTAGATATACAGAATATACAAAATAATATTAAAAACTTTTTGGACTCAAATATATTAATAGTAAATATCACCTCCAAAGATATCCCTTCATTTGAAGAACTTATTGAAAATATTAAAGCATCTTCCATTAAGAAGCTTATATTTATAAGCTCCACTTCCGTATACAAAAACTGCAACTGCACCGTAAAAGAGGATGATAAAGAGTTTTATTCCCATTCCCCTCTTCTGGATATAGAAAAACTCTTTTTAGATTCCCCCTCTTTTAAAACCACTATCTTAAGATTTGCGGGACTATTCGGGAAGGAAAGGAACCCCGCAGAGTTTTTTAAAAACGGCAGAAAGATCAAGCAGCCTGAAAGCCCCGTAAATATGATACATCAAGATGATTGTATAAATATCATCAAAGAGATCCTGCATAAAGATATCTTGGGGGAAATTTTTAACTGCTGTGCTTCCAGCCACCCTGCAAAAAAAGAGTTCTATTCCCTTTTTGCAAAGCTTTCGAATCTCCCCGTGCCGAATTTTGAAAAGGATGAAAAAAAAGAATTTAAAATAATAGACAACTCAAAACTTCTAAAAGAATTAAACTACTCTTTTATCCACGACGACCTGTTAAGATTTCATTAATATGGGATTAAAACTCAATTAAAAATAATCCTTTATAATTTTACAAACAAAAGGAGATCCACATGACAAAAAAAAGGGAATTCGCCACCTCATTAACGGCACTGATGTTCTTGGTAATAGGTATAACGGGGGTTATGATGTATTTTCATATACTCGACAAATACACAAAACAGATGCACGAGATACTGGGGCTTGTATTCGTAGCGGCCGTACTTGCCCACGTATTCGTCCACTTTAGAAGTATGAAGCAGTATTTCAGCAAAAAGATATTTTTATCTATCTCTGCAATTACTCTTATCGTTGCATCCGCTTTTATCTTAAACGCCCCGGAGGGTAAAAGCTCCAAAGCTGTTTTGGTCGAAGGTGTGTTTAATTCAAACATTGAAAAATCTTTTGTTCTTTTTGCCGATAATGCAGACCTTGCCAAAGCAAGACTTGAAGAAGCAGGTATAAAAACAGAAGGCTTAAATACTATCGACCAAATAGCAAAAGAGAATAAAACAAGCCCCTTTAGGATCATAAGCATAGTATCTTCAAAATAAAACTTGGGAACGAGGAAAAACTTCGTTTTCGAGGAAGCTTTGCTTTCAAGGAAACTTCGTTTTCAAGGAAGCTTTGCTTTCAAGGAAGCTTTGCTTTGGCACGTTAGTTTTAACTAGTCCATGAGCATTACCAGGGTTGCTTTCCTTCTTTTTTCCAACGATAAAAAAGGAATAAAACAAATGCAGTGCAGTTTTTTAGTTGCTGTCACTCTGCTGTGAATATTCTTGGTTATTTAGATTGACCGTATACAGTTAATAGCTAAGTTTTTTCTAATTACTTATGAGTTTAAAATTTTTAAAATTGCCTGTCTCATTTATCTGAGTTACCGTTACAGTCCTAGCCCTTTAAATACTAAAGTCCATATATTTTTACCCTTTAATTCACTTTTTTACAAAAACTTACATTTAGCTTAAATAAGATTTTATAATTTTTAGATAGGATTGCTTAATTTAATATAAAAACCAACATAATGTTGTTTTATTACGATTTTGTACAAATAAAGATACAAAGTGTAGTTTTATTACCGATATTCCTATGTAAACTATACATTAAAATGGTGTCTTAAAATAAAAAAAGCTTAACAAATAGAATGTTAAGTAATATTTTTGACTAGATAAATTTTGGAAATAGCTTATTTGTAGGCTTTATAAAGTATAAATAAAACAACATTTTTTATGTATATTTATTTTCATATTTAAAGGTATTTTATATAAAATGTATATTTAATAAATAGTTATCGGCTCGCCTGCGGCGACCCGATAACGTCAGTGCTGAGCGAGTTCTTGTCATCCTCCGCCTCCGGCTCCGGATAACAAGTCGCAGGAGCGAACACTCTCTTCCACTCTTTCAAAAGGAATGAAAGCTAAAGCTTTCTTCTCCCTTTCTCAGAGTGTCGCTCTGTACTGCCGTTAGACAACACAAATAAAAGGCTGATATTAATGACCACTAATCTCAAAAAATACAAAAAAGATTTAAAAAAACTTATTGCGAAAGGTGAACAACTCAATAAGGCAATACACTATGAGTGCTACCCAGATGATCCTGACGAAGCTGCAAAAACAGATGAAAAATTAGCAAAAATTATTAAATCACTTCCAAAATTTAATGACGAATATCAATCTTGGTATTCAGAAGCAAAAGTATTAATAAAACAATTACTTCCAGATAGACTAGATGACTTTACAAGACATTATGAAAAACCGAAACCAAGAAAAGACATTAGCTATGAAAACTATCGAATAGAAGATTACCTTCAAGGGTTAACTATTACAAGTGGTTATGAGAAAAGAAAAATTGTGGGTCCAGATGGTGCAATCCCACATTTTAAACAGCAGCAAGCTATTTTGAATGCCGTATCGGCACGTTTTGAAAGTAGCCTTTTTGATATTAAGCAACTAGTTCAAGCTGATCTATTTGATTCCGAGCTTGATACAGCAAGAGAATTAATTAAACACGGATTTTTACGTGGAGCTGGTGCTGTTTCAGGAGTAGTGTTAGAAAAGCATCTTGCACAAGTTGCTATCAATCATAATGTAAAGACGCGTAAAAAGGCCCCTACAATTAATGATTTTAATGAATTACTTAAAAATGAAGGCGTTTTAGATGTCCCATCTTGGAGACAAATACAAAGACTAGGTGATATTCGTAATCTTTGTGACCACAATAAAGAAAGAGAACCAACAAAAGAAGAAGTTGAAGAACTTGTTTCTGGTGTAGCAAAATTTACGAAAACACTATATTAAAATGTCTAACAAACCAGAGGAGCCAATCAGTTACCCGCACGCGGGCTACTTTGGCTCACTTTAAACGTTATACAAAAAAGGGAAAAAATGTTAAGTATCAAAAAATCATCAGATAGTACGCATGTAACAATTAATGTAATTAGAGATATTACAAGTAATACTACTTATGCAAAATTTGAAGGAATAGTTACAGTAGAAATGAATGGAGTAACTATAATTGATGAAGAAACAATAGAAATAACATTAACTTATGATGGTTCTAATTATACATCAATTGGTATTTTTTGGGAAGATTACGATCATAAAGATTATAAAGAAAAGGGATTACATGGATTAATGTCTACTCAATATCAAGAAGTTAAACAAACAGGTTATAGAGATTTTACAATATTTAATAATAACTATACTGTAAAAATAGGTTATTAATAGACCAGTATAACAAATCAGAGGAGAGAAACGAGGCTATAACGCGGAAATTCCAAGCTTTTAATAAGTGTCGCATAAAGAAACTTGAAAGCCGAATAATTAAGTGCAAAATATCGCCTTCGTTCCTCACCTTAGTCGTTATAAGTAAAAAATATTAAAGGATTAAAAATGTTCAAACTATTACTGTCTTCTATTACCATATTTATTTCAATTACCACCTATGCTGGAGAAATATCAGATTTTGATATTGCCACCTATTCATTAACTGGTAAAAATGGACAACCTTCTGGTATGCTAATGAGACTGACAAAAGTAAATAATAAGTGGGTAATGGAAGGAAAAGAAAACGGTTCTAATGCTCCTTGGAAAAATATTAGCTGTGATAGAGGCTGCGAATATAGGGCATCAACAAAAGTTGAGCAAGATACATATTTATCTTTATTTCCAAACAATATGCAAAAACGATTTGATATTTCATGTATTCAGAATGTTGCAAATGCTTTCTGTAGACTTACGAAGAAAAATGATTCTTCCAAAGGTGGCTATGCTCTTATAGCTTTAGTAACTAAAAAACCTGTTCCTATGTCTTTACGACGACTTACAAGACCTTATTCGTCTAAATAAAGTTGATTTAAAGTTATTTGATGAATAATAAGTTACTTATAACAAAACCTTGGAGAGAAATAGTTTACCCTAGCGGGCGAAACTATTTCTCAACTCAAACATTATATAAAGGGATAGTATGAAGTGTTTTTGGTCCGGTTTTACTGTAGGTGTTGGAGTAGGTGGAGGTATATTATTTTTCTATGTTTCTCAATCAATTAGTGTCGTAATAATATTTTGGGTTATAGTAGCTATATTAGCACTAGCTGTTTATAAGTCATAAATTATTCTATATGATTTATCAAAAGCATTAAGCTATATAACAAATCAGAGAAACCAATATCATTTCAAACGTTATGTATAAAATCTACATTCTAAAAGACTTGACTTAAAATGATAAAATCATTATAATAACATTATGAAAATTATACAGTTTAGTTGGAACGAGAACAAAGCTAAATCAAATTTGGCAAAACATAAAATTTCATTTGATGAAGCAAAAACAGTCTTTGATGATGATAATGCAAGGTTAATTTATGACCCTGATCATAGTGAAGATGAAGATAGATTTATCTTGCTTGGTCTAAGTTGTAAATTAAAAGTCTTGACCGTTGTTCATTGCTACAAAGATAATGATAATAATATTAGAATTATTAGTGCAAGAAAATCAACTAAAAACGAAGAAAAACAATACAAGGAGTTTTTATTATGAGAGAAGAATACGATTTTAGTAATTCAGTAAAAAACCCGTATGCAAAAAAAGTAAAAAAACAAATTTCGATTAAAATTGAAGTTGATACTATAAATTACTTTAAAGAGTTAGCGGCAAAAAGTGGAATACCGTATCAAAATCTTATCAATTCATATTTAACTGATTGTGCAGTTAAGCATGTTGAACCTAAATTGAAGTGGGCTTAAAATATACATAACAAATCATAGCAAACCCATAAAACACCTCTGGCATTTTATTGCGGTATTTAAACGTTATAAACTGTGCTAAAATCGTGTCATAGTTAATCTATATATTTAGGGAAACTGCGCAAGCTTACTTTGAAGTTTTAGCACTTTTAATATTTGCTAGAAAGCTGATATTTACGGTGTTTTATGTATATTTATATCCTATTAGATAAAATTCTTTATAGAGATGCCCTTAAATATATAATAGGATTAAAGAGGTATATATGGAAGCAAATATCATAAGCATAGCCGCAGGCAAAGCCCGGGACTATGCAAAAGGCAGCAAAGAATTCCAAAGCGCATATAAAAAAGATATTTTTTTGGAATCTGCCCAAGTAAATAAGCTTGGGATCATAGGGGACTTCCAGTGTGACAAAAGATACCACGGGGGAGAAGACAAGGCACTTCATATAGGATCGAATATCCACTTTAAAAACTTCAAAGAACTCTATGGTAAAGATATGGACCCTTTGGCCATGGGATGCAATATCATCATAGATAACTTAACGGAAAAAGATATCTGTGCGGGAGATATATACGAAATGGGAGATATAGAGATTGAAATCACCCAGCCAAGGCAGCCCTGCTGGAAGATCGGAGTCCTGTACGGCAAAGAGCTAAAACGATTCATAGAAAAGCAAAGTGCCACTGGATGGTATGTAAAGGTTTTAAAAGAGGGAATCTTGAAAAAGAGCGATAAGATGGTATTGAAAAAAAGGGTTTCTAATATAACGATAAAAGAGCTAAGCCTTTATCTCCATAAACCTCCTAAAGACAAAGAGCTTATCGAGAAAATATTAAACACTTTCGCCCTTGCAGAGGCTTATAAAAATGACCTTAAGAAAGCTTTGAGTAAATAAAAAGGCAAGTCTTAAAAACTTGCCCATTCAGCATCCTCATCTATATCTGTCTTGGACCTTACAGTCTCCATTTTGGGTACAGTTTGTAAAGTCTCTTTTTCTTCAGGTTTCACTTTTGGCTTTTCAGCTGTTTTCTTTGGGATCAGAGAGGAAGCTTTTGAACTATTTGTTCCGGGACTTTTATTTCCGTTTTCTGCTTCTACCTCGTTTTTCCCCTTAAACTCTTTCTCGTCGGCACTTCTTACCACCATCTTTGCTATACTGTCTGTCCGGATAGCTATATTTTGCGTCTGGGAAGCTATATTAGCATTTTGCTGGGTCTGCCTGTCCAAAGAGTTTATGGCATCATTTATCTGCACTATACCCGATTGCTGCTCTTTGGAAGCCGTTTCGATATTTTTGATAAGCTCTATTGTTTTAGAGATACTGCTGTTTAGCCCGTTATATCCCTCTATCATATTGTCGGCTATGTTTTTACCGCTGTTTGCCTTGGCAGATGCACGCTCAACCAGGGTTTTGATCTCGTTTGCGGCTTCCGCAGATCTGCTGGCCAGGTTCCTGACCTCTTGAGCAACCACGGCAAAGCCTTTTCCAGCTTCCCCTGCCGTGGCAGCTTCAACCGCCGCGTTTAGGGAGAGGATGTTTGTCTGAAACGCTATCTGGTCTATTACGCTTATCGCAGCACTGATAGCCGTTACTTCATGGTTTATATCATCCATTGCTTTTGTCGTATCGTTTGCCAGCTTTTCCCCCTCTTGGGCAGCTTTTGTCACCTCTGATGCATAATTTGCCATCTGCACCACGTTTTGGGTAGTGCTTGATACATTTCCCGTCACCTCTTCAACCGCTGCTGCCGTCTCCTCAAGTGCTGCTGCCGCTTCGTTTGAATTCTTATTCAGGATATCCACATTTTTCAACAGCGTTTCACTGCTGCTGCCTAAGGTCAAGCCCCCTTTTTTATTCTCTATCAACATCTGGGTTATAGTATCGCCCAGCCTGTTCACTCCGTTTGCCAGTTTTAACAAATGGGCATTGAGTTCACGGGTTGCAACCCTGTTAAGGTAATTGCTGTTCGAATATTGATCAAGGATATCCAGTACATCCTCGATATTGTTTTGCATGTTATCACCCATTTTGTTTAAAAGGTCGGTCAGTTCTTTCAATGCCGGGTTTGAAGAGCTTGTATCGACTCTCTGAGAGAGATCGCCGTGGTCAAATTTGGATAAAACCTCGATGGTATCATCTATTACCTTTCTATCATTATCAACCATGATCTTTGTTTTTGTGATATTTTCGTTCACAACCTTTGCCATTGAACCTATTTCATCGTTTGTGGTATCGTCAAGATGTTCAACCGTGGTTACTTCCCTGTTTAGATACTCAAAGAAGCTTATCAGTCCATGTTGGAAATTATTGATCGAATGTATTATTTTTGAAGCCATCAGGAAAAATACGGTAACAGTGAATATCATCACGGCAAAACCGCTTAAAAGCAGCCCTTTTTTTAAACTTGAGAGGGTCTTTTCTATATTTTCGGATGCGGAAATATTATCCTTCTTATGCTCGTTTATCCATTCTTCAAGAGCATTTGTCAGCTTCTCGGCATAGGGGTCAAGTTCACCCATGACCACGTTCCCGGCATCCGTGCCTTCATTGATATAGGCATTGGCCATTTTTATACCCACCTGGTAGTAAGAGGCAAAATCCTCTTTGAAAGCTTTCAAGCCGGCTACCATTTCAGGCTCGTTGTATTCTTCATGGGCTTTGATCAGCTCATCCAAAACACTGTTCCCCTCATCGAAATATATTTTGGCTTCACCAAAACCGTCGTCAAAACCGGGCCTTGCCCCCGTTGCAGAGATATCGGTAAGCCATTGCTGTACCTGGATAATATCTTTTTGAAGTTTCAGGAAATTCAAAAGGTGGGGGAGGATCTCCTGTTCTTTTTCATCTACCGAACTTTTCAGCTTCGAAGTATGAGAGTAACTAAAATAAATATTTGTAGCGGTGGCTAATGTTATTATCACCCCTACACTTAACAACAGCTGTTTTATAGATAGATTCTTAAGCATGGATTTACCCCTCATAAGTTTTTTTTATCATTAATTGTAGCAGTTATATAATTATATCTTTGAATCTTTTAGTTGAAATTGAGAGTTTTTTTATATTAAATTTTATTTTAGAAGCTGTATTTTAGAATCAGCCAGCTGAAAGAGTCCACAAGTTTCCCCCCGAACTCGCTGGAGCTTTTTCCGCTGTTCTTGGAAAAAGAGAGGTCTATTTCAAGGTTCTTTATCCCGCTGTATACTATCCCTGCTTTGTTCTGGTAAGAGTTGTCGTCCAGGTTCAGCATATTTTTAAAATAGATATTGAAATACAAAAGATCAAAAGGTTCTTTCTGGTTAAAACTGTTTATAAAATACCTGTTATCCCAAAAAGAGGTGGACCTTGACTGGGTCTCGTTCTGGTAAAAATACTCGCTTAGGATGGTAAGTTCGCTTTCGGTGAGATATTTTAAGCCCAGAAGATATGAATAATATCCGTTGTCTGCCCTGCCGTATTCCCCGTGGATCTCAAAATTGGTTTCAAGATTGGTGGAAAAGTCAGCCCCAAGCCTGTTCTCCTCTTCGTCGCTGTAGGCATAGATAAGATCGATATCTATATCTTTGTAAAGCATGTAGGTTTTAAAGGCAAGAATATTGGAAGAAGCATCGTATATATCCTCATTTAACCCTTTTGTGGTTTTTATATATACAAGGTCAAAGCTAAGGTTCTTCAGCTCGCTGTTGAAAACCTTGTTATACTTGTAATTCACCTGGGTAAACCCCTCGCGGCTGGCTTCCGGATCGTTTGGGTCTTTTTTCCTGTCTATAAATGCGGCAGGATTGAAAAAATATCCTTTCCCCCATTTCGGTACCTTTTTCCCTATTGCCAACTGGTGATTTTCATTGTATTTGTAGTTTATATAAGCCTGGTTTGAAGTAAATGTATTATCTTCAACCTTGTCTATATTTTCATGGTTTACCGAAAAATCAAGATTGAAAGTATAATCATCCATAAAATATTTATAGTTAAAAAAAAGCTCCGCCAAATAGCTGTCCATGGAATTTTTGTTCTTTGAAGGGTATGAAAGGGAGGATTCATTCAGCTTCTGGTGCTTCTGCTCCCCTTTTATATAGGCACTGTATTCGTAAGATTTGGTATCTATGGCATCAAGCTCATCCATACTGAAGCCGTAATCTTCCCCAAAAAGAGGAATCGAAAGGAAAACGGCGCACAAAAGAGCTTTTCCGCCCGCAGGCAAAATTGCGTTCCTGTTTATCATTATCTTCTTAGGTTCTCGACTTTTGAAAGGTTCTCAAGGGTAAATGCCTCGTCGCTGAACTCTTTTGGAGTGATCTTACCGTAGATCATCACAGACTTATAGCCCTCATACAAGGGGCTTTTTGTCTCCATAAGAGCAGGCCTTACGATCCCGTTGCCGAAATCCTTGATATCTTTGTAATAAAGGGTTTTTATAAGCATCCCCGTTGAACTGTAACACTCGATCTGCTTGGGTGTCGTGGTCTTTTTATCCACGTTCATCACTAACTTGTCGTATGCCACGGTATCGGTTTTAGCCTTTGCTTCCACCACTATCTCCTCCCCCTGCTCTTTTTGGGAAAGGATATCATACTCGGCACTGAAATCAAGCCTCATAATATCGGAGTTGTTAAATACACCACCTACTACGCTTTGCATGGAGGTGATCCTTATGGCCCTTCCCACTTCGGGAAGGAACAGCCACATATTATCCCCAAGCCTAAGGGTTGCTCTCCCTTTTTCAGATTCGGGCTTTAAGAAAGCGGAAACCATCTTGTCGCTTCCTTTCCTTGCCTGGTAAAGGAGGAACTCTTTTGTTGTACCGTCAGGTTCTATATTGACAAGCTTTTTATAGCTTTCGCTGGATCCAGGGGCCATCTTTTTGTCGATCTGCTGGAGTATGTTATCTTCTGCAAGCAGGGAGACGGCCAACAATCCTGCCAATAAAAAACTTTTACCTGTTTTGACCATAACCTTTACCCTTGTTCCTGAAATTTCTAGGATTACAATCCCTTAACTCCTCTTTTGTCTGTGCATTCAGAACACACTCTTTGCTTTGATCTATATGAAGCTGCATATTGTCAAGCTGCATAATTATCCTCTCTTTTAGTTCTTCAAGGCTAAGGTTCTGGTCAGGAAACATTCCTGCTCCCTGTCCCATTCCGGGACCCATACCCTGCCCCTGGTTCATACCTTGGCCTGGACCCATCCCTTGACCTTGTCCCATGCCTTGATTCATACCTTGTCCCATGCCTGGTCTTTGGTTAAATCTTTTTTCCCTCATCTCCTGCTGTCTTTGGGCATGGAATTTCTGGTACTCTTCAAACTCCAGCATACCGTCCCCGTTGGCATCTATATCTTCAAAAGTGGGTGCCGAACCCGCATTTCGCATTGGCCTGCCCTCGGCAGCCATCTGTTCCATATGTTTTGCCTGGTTATTATAGAACTCTTCACTTGTAACTATATTGTCCCCGTTCACGTCAGCCGTTTTAAAACTATCTTCCGCACTTTGGTAACCGAACATCGTACCGCTTAAAACCGTAACCGCAATTATACTTTTTGTCAAATTTTTCATAATAAACTCCTTTTTTTAGTTTGTTCTTAAAGCTTCAACAGGATCCAGCCTTGAAGCTTTTATGGCAGGGCTGATCGATGCAATAAGAGATATAAACACAACTATCACACCCACTATTAATACGTCTTTTAAAGCCAATACGGGAGATAGGACAAGGTTGTCCTGCCTTCCGAAACTGTATGTTATCTGCATTATATCAAGCAGTTGGACAATACCGAATGATATTATACCACCTAAAACGGCACCTAGTATTCCTAAGAGCAGCCCTTCCGTTAAAAAAAGCTTTACAATAGTTCGAGGAGGAGTACCCATGGCTGCAATGGTCCCTATCTCTTTTATCCTTTCGTATACGCTCATGATCATAACATTTAATATTGAGATAAGAACTATCGAGATCAAAATGATCTGTATAGCTATATTCATAATATCAAGCATTTTAACTATATTGTAAAACGGACTTAAGTTCTCCCAGGTGTGTATCTCAAATGCTGGCTTCCCTTTCTGGTTCAGCTTCTGCAATACAGGACTTAACTCTTTCATCGCATCTTTTAACATGGAGTTGTCTTTCAGCCTTATTACTATCTCGCTTACTTCGACACCTTTTATCCTTAATACTTTTTTTGCGTCGTCTATATGGATATACCCGTCTCTTCCACCGGGTCCTGATATCCTCTCAACAAGGCCTGAAACTTTCAGGTTTATACCGTTTACGCTCCCTTTTTTATTGTTTGCAACAAGAACGACCGTATCACCTTTTTTCACTTCCATCCCTTTGGCTATAAGCTCTGGAACTATTATGCCGCCTTGTTCCAAAGACTCAAAACCTACAAGCCTTTCTTTAAGTGCAGGAAGGGTATCGAACTCCATCTTTGGGTCAATGGCGTTAAGCCTTATATTGGTAGTACTTGTAAAGTTCGAGAAAGTACCCCCGAACTTTATCCTGTAAGAGTAGCTTTGGATATATTTGCTGTCAGTTAGGAACTGCTCAAGATATTTTATGGCCTTGTCGTTCAGGTTCTTATCCAAAGGGAGGTTCTCGACGCTTGCCACAAAACCTTTTTTATGTATCTGTATATGCCCCATTGACGAATCAGTGATCTGCCCTATCATATAGGTTTTAAAGCTTCCCGATAATGCAGTGTATACAAGCACGAATATCACCCCAAGGGTTATCAGGCTTGCCGTTAAAAGGGTACGCCTGTGGTTTCTTTTTAGATTTCTGTATGATATTTTCAGTATATTATTCATCGCTCAACCCTTTTATCCTCAACAATATTACCGTCAACCAGGGTTATAAGCCTGTCAACATTGGCAACTATCTTTTCATCGTGTGTTGCGAACACAAATGTGGTATCGTACTCTTTTTGTATCTTTTTCATCAACTCGATTATCATGTGGGCGGTTTTACTGTCGAGATTTGCAGTTGGCTCATCGGCAAAGACTATCTTGGGATTTGTCACCAAAGCCCTGGCTATCGCCACACGCTGCATCTGTCCTCCCGAGATCTTGTCGGGGATTTTGTCTTTCTGCTCATACATCCCAACCTCTTTTAAAAGCCTCTCAACCCGCTCCTTTCGCTCCGCTTCCGGAAGGTTTTGTATCATTATAAGGGGATATTCGATATTTTCATATACCGTCAATACCGGGATAAGGTTGAAACTCTGGAAGATAAAGCCAATATGCTCCCCCCGGAAGTTGGCAAGCTTTGTTTTATCAAGCTTGGAGATATTTTCCCCGTTTATATTTAAAGTTCCGCTTGTGGGGGTATCAAGACACCCGAGCATATTAAGCACAGTAGATTTACCGCTTCCGCTGGGACCTATAAGGGAAACGAACTCCCCTTTTTGTATAGAAATAGACAAATCGTCAATAACCGTAAGGTCAAGCTCACCCACTTTATACACTTTTTTCAGATTTTGCGCATCTATCATACTACACATCCTTTACCTGTTTAAAACCTATCATAATAAACAATCCCTAAAAAATAATTTAATAATCAATATGTTATCAGTTAATCCTTAAAAAACAGGCACGGTTTTTCAAGTAAAATACCCGGCTTTTTTATAAAAGGAACAAAAAGTAATTGTTAATAAAACTTTAGATATAATCGCGGCTATATAAAATTACCAAACAATTAGATCAAGGAAAATAGATGTCAGATTCATGTAAACAAGTATATATAACAACTCCCATCTACTACGTAAACGATGTGGCGCACATAGGTCACGCCTACACGACTATCATTGCGGATATGTTGGCACGTTACAGCAGGCTTGTGGGTTACGATACCTTCTTTTTAACGGGTACGGACGAACACGGCCAAAAGATCGCTACGAGTGCGGAAGCCAGAGGGAAAACACCAAAAGAGTATGCCGACGAAGTAAGCGGCAAGTTCAGACAGCTATGGGACGATTTCGGGATCACTTACGACAAGTTCATAAGAACTACCGACGAAGACCATAAAGCGGGAGTACAAAAAGCATTTAAAAAAATGTTCGACAAGGGTGACATCTATAAAGGGGAATACGAAGGGCACTACTGTGTGAGCTGCGAGACTTTCTTTACGGAAAAACAGCTCCTTGACGGTGACGGGTGTCCTGACTGCGGGAGAGTTACAAGCGTCGTAAAAGAGGAAAGTTACTTTTTCAAACTATCAAACTACCAGGACAAGCTTTTAGAACTTTATGAAAAAAACCCTGAGTTCATCCTGCCAAAAGCGAAAGCAAAAGAAATAATCAACTTCGTAGCAGGAGGTCTTGACGATCTTTCTATCTCAAGAACATCGTTTGACTGGGGTGTAAAGCTTCCAGAAGAACTGAACGAGCCGAACCACGTAATGTACGTATGGCTTGACGCTCTTTTAAACTATATCACGGCTCTTGGATACGGTACGGATGAAGCAAATATGAACTACTGGCCTGCAAAAGTACAGCTGGTAGGTAAAGATATCCTAAGATTCCACGCTATTTTCTGGCCTGCATTCTTAATGTCTTTGGAACTTCCTCTTCCTGATCATATCGCAGCCCACGGCTGGTGGACAAGAGACGGGGAAAAGATGTCCAAATCAAAAGGAAACGTGGTAGACCCGAAAGAGGTAGCGGATGCATACGGGCTTGATGCGTTTAGATACTTTATGCTAAGAGAAGTACCATTCGGTCAGGACGGGGACTTTTCTCAAAGAGCATTAATGGACAGGATCAACTCAGACCTTGGAAACGACCTTGGAAACCTGCTGAACAGAATAAGCGGTATGAGCGGGAAATATTTTGATTTTAAAGTTACAAGCAAAGATGTTGAAAAATACCATCAAAAAGAGCTTGACGAGGTTCATGCTATTTTAGAAGCTGCAGAACCTTTGATATATACTATGCAGATCAACAGATATTTAGAAGAGATCTGGAAAGTATTGACTATCGCAAACAAAGCAATAGGTGATTACGAACCTTGGACAATGATGAAAGAAGGAAGAGAAGAGGAAGCTATGGCATTGGTTGCCCTTATTACCAATATCATGGCAAAGGTTTCCCTTCTTTTAGAAGCGGTTATGCCTGAGAAGATAGCTAAAATAGCACAATCTTTGGGGATAACGATAGATACGGACACTTATAAAAAGCTGATAGTGAACAAAGGTATCATAGATGATACGGTTATCACAAAGATCGACGCGCTGTTCCCGAGAATAGAAGCTGAACTTATAGCAACGGCAGATGTTCAAAAAGCTGAAACAGTAGTTGAAAAGCCAAGAAAAGAAGCTGCAAAACAGGAAGAGAAAAAAGAGGAAGAGCCTGACAACCTTATAACCATAGACAAGTTCTTTGAGACAACTCTTAAAATAGGAACTATCGTGGAAGCTGAAGAGGTTCCAAAATCCAAGAAACTTTTAAAACTGAAAGTCGACCTTGGGGAAGAGAATCCAAGACAGATCCTGGCAGGTATCAAAGAGTTCTACTCTGCTGAAGATTTAGTGGGAACACAAGCCTGCGTCGTTGCGAACCTTAAGCCTGCAAAACTTATGGGGATGCTAAGCGAGGGGATGCTTCTAGCGGCAAAAGACGAGAACGGGCTTCACCTGTTAAGACCGGAAGCTCCAAAAACAGCCGGTACGAAAGTAAGCTAAAAACTGTATGCAAATTTCTGCACTAACCGATATAGTTGAGGGGACTTTACTTAACTCCCCCTCTATATCATTCACCACACAGATCCATACCAACGTAAAAAAAGTGAACGACGGCGACGCTTTTTTTGCAAAGAACGAAGATGATATTGCAAAAGCCAAACAAAACGGAGCTTTTGCCATTATCACAGACTTTATGCCCAATATCGATGATGAAGAGATAGCATGGATAAAGGTCGACGACCTGAACAAATCGATTACCAATATATTAAGATACAATCTTCTTAAATACACCATCGAATTTATCTATGTGGACAAGGTTGTTTTCAACCTGCTTCAGCTGTTTAAAACAAGGGAAATGAGCAATATCCTGCTGCTAAGCGACGATATATACAACGACTTTGAGACCATAAACAATATAGAAAGCTCCATGATGGTGTTCTCTACGAACGAGGAGCTTCTTGAAAAGATCTCCCCCAATGTAATAAACTTCAGAATAAAAACATATGACGTAAAGAACCTGACCGTAAATTCACTTTTTGAAACCTCTTTCTCATACAAAGAGAGATATTTCGACAAAGTAAAGATACCAAGCCTGTACCTTAACCACCTTTTGTCCTTGATGGAGCTTTTTGACTATAAGCTTGACCTTAAAAGGTTGAACAACCTGGAGCTTTTCTCTCCTATATTTATAAACAAAAGCAACCAGATAGTCCCTTTCGGGCAGACCAACAGATTCATAATAGCAAACAGGGATGAAGAGATCTGCGACCTGGAGATCGAATACCTGAACGAAGCCTACAGCTACGGAAAGATAACCGTCCTTGACGGAAGCATCTTAAGCTGCGAAGATATCTTTGAAAATACAAAAGCCCAAAGCTACAACGCTTTATATATAAAAGGGCAGGATAAAACCGCCATAATAGAGATACTTGAAAAAAATTATTTTGTGGACAGACTATTCAATTAACTAACCTTCTTTAGTGTATAATCTAATATATTAAATGTAAGGATAATAATTTATGGCTTTTTATACATCTTTCGGTGCAGCAGGGGAAGTTACGGGATCCTGCCACCTTCTTGAAATAGGAAATATCAAAATACTGATCGACTGCGGAATGTTCCAGGGGGAGGAAGAGGAGCTTAACTTCAAGCCCTTCCCTTTTGACCCCGAAGATATCAACTACCTTATCGTGACCCATGCCCACCTTGACCATATAGGGAGAATCCCCCTTTTAGTAAGGGAAGGATTTGACAAAAAGATCATTACTACAAGGGCAACCTTCGCAATAACAAAACATATGCTGAAAAACGCGGCGGGTATTCTTGAAACAAAAGAAAAAGTACTCTACAACATAAACGACGTGGAACCGGCTCTTAAACTTTTTAATACCTTTATAGAGTTCAATGAAACCATCGTGCTTGAAGAAAACATAAAAATAACATTCAAATCAGCAGGCCATATCCTGGGTTCCGCAAGTGTTAAGATAGAATTCTTTGACGAAGGGCAGGAAAAAAGCGTAATATTCTCTGGCGACATTGGGCAGGATGAAAGGATCATAACCACGCCGATCGACTATTGGAAAGAAGCCAATTATCTTTTTACCGAATCAACTTACGGTGCCTCACAGCACCAAAGTCTAAGTATTTCCATAGAAGACTTTAAAAAGCAGATATTAAAAACCATCCAGAAACAAGCTGTTGTGGTGATCCCCTCTTTTGCCCTTGAAAGAACCCAGGAGATACTTTATCTTCTAAGGCAGATGAGCTTAGAGGGGCAGTTGAAAAATGTTCCCGTTTACCTGGATTCACCTTTGGCTATAAATGTCACCAAAACATTTCTGGATTTCCCCCAGCTGTTTAACGACGAGGTAAAGCAGATCATAGACAAAGGGGAGAACCCTTTTGATTTTGAAGAACTCGTAAACACATATACAAAAGAGGATTCCCAGCAGATAAACGAAAAAGAGGGAGCGAAGATCATCATCGCGGGAAGCGGTATGTGTGAAGGGGGAAGGGTCAATTACCACCTGGTAAGATACCTAAGCGATGCAAATAACCTGGCCTTATTCGTAGGATACCAGGTGACCTCCACCCTGGGAAGAAAAATATCCAGGGGAGACAGGGAACTTAAAATACTGGGAACCCCGGTTACGGTCAGGGCAAAGATCCACAACGTACAGGGATTCTCTGCCCATGCGGACCAGAAAAACATCCTGAACTGGATAGACAATATCAAGGGTCTTTACTGCATCTACTTAATACATGGTGACCATCCTCAGCTTGATATATTGAAGAAAAAAGTAAAAGATGACTTAAAAGAGAAGGTTCATATCGTCGATTTGGCGGAGAGAATCCATATATAATCGTTAGGAAAGAAGATGCTAAAAAGAAAAAAAAGATCCGGTTACGACACGCTTTTGGAAAAAAAGATAAAAGAGGACGTATTTGACCAGGATTTCGCGGTTGAAGCCCTTGTAAAAGGGCTGGTTGAATCAAGCCTTATACAGACAAGAAGCAATGTAAAAGCTTTTTTCACCTTTATAGGTCCGGCAAACTGCGGTAAATATTATATACTTGAAACCCTGGCAAAACACGAGCCTTCCATAGAAAAGGTAAAATCCTTTAATATGGACCAGTACAGCGGCAGCTTCAACGCCAACGAGGAGCAGATAAACGCTTTTAATTTTCAAAGCGAGCTTATAAACTTTGTCCAAAACTACCCGAACTCTATACTGCTCTTTAAGGATATAGAAAAAGCAGATCTGCAGGTACAGCTTGCGCTGTATACTTTCCTAACAGAAAGCGAACAGTTCGACCTTGATCTTTCCAATACCATAATAGTATTGGAGACTTCGATCTTAAGCGGGGTGATAAGGAGAAAGGACTTCCAGAAAATGTTGTGTGAAGAACCTTTGCAGGCACATAACTTTATCATGGAAAAACTTTCCCAGGAATACCTACCCGTAAACGGAGACAAGGAACCGCTGTTTAACACCAAGCTTCTTTCCCTTATGAACGAACAGAACGTGATACCTTTCAGGGATTTGCAACTTGATACGCTGATAAAAATAGCCACAAGATCCCTGCACAATATGTCCCAGAACTTTACAAAACAAAGCAAGATATCCATAGAATACGAAGATTTTGACGATATCTTATGGCTGCTGACTCTCTCTTTGGCCCCGTATATAAACACAAAATATATAAAGCAGAAGCTTCCCAAGCAGATGTTTAACAACATCTACGAAGCCCTGAAAATAAAAAAAGATATAAAATATATCAGATGCCTGGTATCAAAAAAGAGCAAAAAGTTCCTAAAAGAGGCGGTAAAGGACAAAAAAGCGCTCAAAAGCGATATCGTAGGCAAACACCAGCATATAAGCTTAAAATGGTCCATCAAAGAATCAAAAGAGGATGAGCACTGCGTTGAGTGTATCATAGATGACGCTTTCTTTACCAAAGAGCAGCTCTCCGTGCTAAAAACGGAGAACCTGAATATCTCAAATGTCAGTTTTGACGATATTGCGGGACACAAAAAAGTAAAAGATGAACTAAACGAGATAGTCTCACTGTTAAAAACACCTCAAAATTTAAAGAACTTTGATCTGATGCCTCCCAAGGGGATGATACTCCACGGGCCTTCCGGGATGGGGAAAAAGCTTTTGGCCAAAGCTTTTGCAAAAGAGGCGAATATCCCATATACGGTCATAAACGGTTCTGAGCTCTTTAGTATTGAAAAAATAGCCCAGAAATATAAAGAAGCCTACAGCAATGCTCCGGCTATCGTGATACTTGAAGACGTGGACACGGAAGGGATAATAAACGGTATGATCTCAACCATGAGCGTAGAGCCTATCATACACCAGCTTGACAACCTGCAGCAAAGTTTCGAGTCTCCAGTTTTTACCATCCTGACCACAAACGATTTCAACTCGATCCCTAAAATGCTTCTGCAGGCAAACAGGATAAACATAACTATCGAGGTGCCAAAGCTTGATATGGAAGCCAGAAGGTTTTTCATAGAGCAGTTGTTAAAAAAGCCCCACGACAAGAAGATAGATATAGAAAGAATAGTAAGATATATCTCTGGAATGGGAGGCAACGAACTAAAAAGGGTAGGACACGAAGCTTCCTTGTATGCTGCAAGAAAAGGTCTGAAAGAACTGACAGAAGAGATCCTTTTAGAGCAGATCAATATCATCAAATACGGTACGAAGCTTGAGAACAAGCAGATCAGGGATATAGAGACCTCCATGAAAAAAACCGCCTACCATGAGGCAGGGCATGCCGTACTTTCATACAAGCTGCTTCCAAAAGTAAAGATCGAGCAGGTAACCGTGGCTCCAAGAAGCGAAGCCTTGGGATTTGTTTCATACAACAATGAAGACTATATAGACGCGACGAGCAAAGAGGAGCTTTTTAACGATATCTGCGTCCTGCTTGCCGGAAGAATAGCAAAAATGGAACAGTTCGGTGAAGACGGCATGGAAACGGGAGCCGTAAGCGACCTTGAGGTTGCCACGAACCAGGCCTATGCCGCAATAGCACTGTTCGGGATGGATGAAGAGATGGGATATATAAACATCTCCTCTTTAACAGCAGGACTAAATAAACAGCTGTTCTCGGACAAAATAGAAAAAAGGGTGCTTCACTGGCTGGAAAAGGCCAAAGAGAAAACTCTCAAAGAGGTAAAGAAAAACTGGAAAGCAATAGATGCAGTTGCAAAAGAACTTGTTGAAAAAGAGATGATAGACGGCGTAGAGCTTAAAAAAATAATTGAAGAAAACAGTGAAGATAAATAGTTTAAAACTATTTATCTTTTAGGATATCATTTTTTAGATATACCCTTTTTCTCGGACTTTTCTTTTTTCTTGTAGAGTTTTATCGCTTTTTTAACTTCCTGCTTTAACTCTTTTTTCAACATGTTTTTCATCTGTTTCTGTAGATACTTGTTTACTTTTCTTTTGTCGATCATGGCAAACCCCTTTTTAAAATAGTTATAATTTATAGTAATTTAACTCAACTTATAAAAAGATTAACTATTTTAAAATTCCCTCAAAATTTTATACCTGACGCCGTTGGAGGTAAGCTTGCTTTGAACCAGACATATTTTTATCTCCAAAGAGCCTTTGGGGTTCAGGGTCTTAAAAAACTCCTTATACTCTTTGTTCTTTATCTTGTTTATCCTCATTATGGTGATATGGGGCTTAAAGCTTTTCTCGTTGGGGAACTCTACACCAAGCAGCTCCTCTATCTGGTCGTGTATCTTATACAAAGTCTTGTTTGAACTTCTAAGGCTTAATATCCTTTTATTGAAGACCTTAAGCTTCTTGAAACTAACACTTTGCTTCTTTTTATATTTCAATTTTTTCAGTTTCTTGATAATAATATCGGGATCATAAATATCCCCCAGGAACTTATATGTCATATGAAGATTTTCAGGAGCTATCCATCTTCCGTGGAAAGAGGACCCAAGCTTCTGTTTCAGAGACCTGTAATTATCTATTTGTGCGAATGAGGCTATAAAAAGCCTTTGTTTTTTTTGTTGATTTTTCAATTTTAAAGCTCTTTTTCCAGGTAATATCCGGTATAACTTCCGGTCTCTTTATGATTGGCCGCCAACTCTTCAGGGGTTCCGGTTGCAATCACCTGCCCCCCTTTTGCCCCACCTTCAGGTCCCATATCGATAATATAGTCGGCATTCCTTATAACGTCAAGGGAGTGCTCGATAACGATCACGCTGTTTCCAAGGTCAACCAGGTGATGAAGCACTTTTGTAAGCCTGTCAACATCGGCAAAATGAAGCCCGGTCGTAGGTTCGTCAAGAACATAAAGGGTATTTCCCGTATCTTTTTTGGATAACTCTTTACTTAGTTTTATCCTTTGTGCTTCCCCGCCGCTTAAAGTGATGGCGTTCTGCCCCAAAGTAATATAACCAAGTCCCACGTCAAGCAGGGTTTTAAGCTTCGCATGAAGCTTTGGAACCTTTACAAAAAACTCGTAAGCTTCCTCAACCGACATATTAAGAACGTCTGCTATGGATTTACCCTTGTAAAGTATCTCCAGAGTCTGGGCATTGTACCTTGCACCGTTACAATCCTCACATTTGACCATGATATCCGGCAGGAAGTGCATCTCGATCTTTATCTCACCCTCTCCCTGACACTTCTCACATCGGCCCCCTTTTACGTTGAAGCTGAATCTTCCTATCTGGTAACCTCTAAGCTTGGCCTCTTTTGTTTCCGCAAAAAGCTTCCTGACGTCATCCATGATACCCGTATATGTTGCAGGGTTTGACCTTGGGGTTCTCCCTATAGGGGACTGGTCAAGGTAGATCACCTTGTCAAGTTTTTCTAATCCCTCTATACTTACGCCGTCAACTTTATGAACCTTTCTTGCATGGTTTAAAAGCTCTTTTGCCGTAGGCAGGAGGGTATGAAGTATAAGGGAAGATTTACCGCTTCCGCTTACCCCGGTGATCGCACAAAGATTTTTAAGGGGTATCTTGGCACTTAAATTTTCTATATTGTTCAGGTTCACGTTCTGGATCTCGATCCAATCTTCCTGCGGCCGTCTGTGGTAATACTTGATCTGCTTTGTACCGTTTAGATACTGGGCCGTTAAGGTCTTTTTCTTTAAAAGCTGTTTCATGGTCCCTGCAAATACGACCTCACCCCCGAACTTACCTGCGTTGGGCCCTATATCCACGATAAAATCGGCGGCTTCCATTGTCTCTTTGTCGTGCTCTACCACGATTACGGTATTTCCTTTTTCCTGCAAGGCTTTCAAGGTCTTGATAAGTTTTGCCGTATCCCTTTCATGCAGCCCGATACTAGGCTCGTCAAGCACGTACATAACCCCGGTAAGACCCGATCCTATCTGGCTTGCCACCCTGATCCTCTGCGCTTCACCGCCGGAGATGGTTCTTGCATCCCTTCCAAGGGTTATATAACCAAGACCGACATCGTATAAAAAGTATATCCTTTCCCTGATCTCTTTAAGTATGGGAGCGGAGATCATTGCTTCTTGTGCATTGAAATACTCGAAGTTCTTCTCGTCCTGGAAAAACTCGTGTGAATCCTCGATAGGCATATCAAGTATATTTGCTATTCCCGTATCTGCAACCTTTACTGCCAGGCTTGGGGCTTTCAACCTGTGCCCGCCGCAGGAATCACACACTTTTTCGGTCATAAAAGATTCCATATCTTTTTCATCTTTTACCATATCGTATGCTATTTTTACGACACCTTCCCATTTCCTTGTAAGCTTGTGCCTTTTCCAGGTAAATACCGCTTCTTCAACACCGCCGTTCAGGATCTTTCCCCTCTCGTGGGGGTCAAGATCGTTAAAAGGTACGGTAGTGTCTATCTCGGCAGCTTCACAGTAGGCTTTTAACATCTTGAAATAATATCCCTTGTTAAAACCGTAAATGATCTTGACGGCACCCTCGTCTATACTGATATCCCCGTTTATTACTTTTTTCATATCCAGTGTATACCTGATACCAAGCCCGTCACAGGTACTGCAGGCACCTTTTGGGGAGTTGAAAGAGAAACTTAAAGGCTCTAAAGGCTCGAAAGATATCTTACAGTCAAAACACGCCATATGCTCGGAATAGTGTATATGTTTCTCCACACCAACCTCTTCATGGTTCATCACCTCAACTTCAAGCTCCCCGAACGCCTCTTTAAGACCTTTTTCAACATCCTGGGCTATCCTTTCTTTGTTCTCTTCTTTTACGACAACCCTGTCGATCACCACTTTGATGGTATGCATCTGTGTCTTGGCAAGCTCGATCTCGTCATCCAGCCTTACCATTACACCGTCAACCATTGCCCTTACGTAACCTTTGGCCCTTAAAGACTCAAAAAGATCGGCAAAGGTTCCCTTTTTTCTGTTGATAAGAGGCGCCATGATAACTATCTTTGAGTTCTCGGGAAGGTTTAGTACCTGCTCGATCACATCTGAACTGCTCATCTGGGAGATAGGCTTCCCGCACTTATGACAATGCTGTTTACCAACCCTTGCGTATAAAAGCCTTAAATAATCGTATATCTCGGTAATCGTTCCCACCGTTGATCTTGGGTTTTTTGAAGTGGTTTTCTGATCTATGGCAATAGCCGGGGTAAGACCTTCTATCCTCTCAACATCCGGTTTCCCCACTTTTCCAAGGAACTGCCTTGCATACGCGGACAGTGATTCTATATATCTTCTCTGCCCTTCCGCATACAGTGTATCAAATGCCAGTGTAGACTTACCGCTTCCCGAAAGCCCCGTAAAAACTATAAGCTTGTTTTTGGGTATCTCCAGGTCGATATTTTTTAGATTATTTTCATTTGCTTTAAATACTTTTATGGTTTCTGTCATGTTGTAACCTTGTTAAAATTAAAGCAAATATTATAGCTAAAAGTTGTAGTATTGTTTATTAATAAAAGTTTATAAAGTAATCAATAGATATTATTTTTAAATTTAGTAAAAGAAACCGAAAATTTGTTATTATAACAACAAAACAAAATCCGCGTGAAGAGTATGAAAAAAAAAGAGCAATTGCAAAAACCCCGATTTGAATTCAGGGTATTCGGGGAAAATTTTCCCAAAGCCCTGGGTATCTTGTCCAATATTTTACCCGTATATGAAAATATAAAAAGCAGCGAGACCTATATAATCGCAAAAAACAACCACTCCCTCAATATGAAAATAAGGGACAATACCCTTGAGGTGAAAACCCTTCTGGAGAGAAACGGCTCTTTCCAGAAATGGACCCCGATGATGAAGATAGATTTCCCTTTAAAAAAAGAGCTTGTCTGCCAAAATATTTTTCCCCTCCTTCAGCTTGACAGGGTTTCTCTTTCAAATAAAGAATCCTACGATATAAAAGAGTTCCTGGGAACTTTAAATAACGAAGAAACAATAAAAATCGCAGAAGTAAAAAAAGACCGTACCCAATATGCCTTTGACTCTATCCTTTGCGAAGCAACCAGGATAAACATAAACAACACCCCTGCTTTAAGCCTTTGCATAGAGTCTGAGGATATAGAGGAGCTTCGGTCATTCATCTGCTTTTTAAAACTTGATCAATTCAAAAACACAAGCTATATAGAGATGCTGGACAATACCCTTTAACCTAATAATGTAACCAAACTGGAATTTATTGCTATTAAAATAAATTTTCAATTTTCTAAAGGTTAAAAATGGACAAATACGGGATCTCTAACTGGAATATACCTGTTGCGGCAACCCTTATATCGCTTAATATCGCTGTTTACCTGGGCTTTCTTTATAACCCTTTGATCATTCTTGCAGCTTCGCTTCTGATAATACCCTACTGGGCTATCCTCCATGAAGCGGTGCATTCGGTATTTAACAAGAACAAAACAGTAAATGATCTTTTCGGCAGGATAATGGGGATAATATTCGGCTCCCCTTTTG
Organism: Arcobacteraceae bacterium; assembly: GCA_963677515.1. GTDB lineage: Bacteria > Campylobacterota > Campylobacteria > Campylobacterales > Arcobacteraceae > JAIOSF01. The sequence goes on from OY781963.1 coordinate 1,116,455, forward strand.
ATTTTTTAAAGTTCGGGCACCTTTCCCACCATAAATACAACAGGAGCGAGATAGACCGGACCGAGATATTCGATCCATCAAAAGAGAACCGTTTTGTCAAAACAGTGAAATATTATTTCACTATCTTTGCGGGACTATACCTGGCGGAGGTTCTTATCCCTTTTTTATTTCTCCTTCCAAAAAGATCCGTACTTTTTTTAATAGAAAAGTTCTCAAAAAATAAAGCACGGCCGTTCCAAAAAATAAGCGAAGATATAAAAAGGATATTATTAAAAAAAGAAACCCTGGGAAGAATAAGGAGCGACGCCTTTTTTATCATAATTTTGTTCTCATGGGCATTTTACGTAAGCGGTGAAAATTACCTGTTACTTCTACTTTACCTATTCCTTAGGGGATTTATCATCTCATTTTTGGACAATATCTACCATTACGGCACAAATCTCTCCGAGATAACATATTCCTACAATCTTTATCTCCATAAACTTCTGTCAAAATTCTTCCTCTATTTCAATTACCACAGGATACACCATAAACACCCGAACGCACCCTGGAATCAGCTGCCAAAACTTTTCAAGGAGGACGAGGAAGGATTCAATGAAAGATATTTCATCCAGGCGGTGCGCCAGTTAAAAGGCCCCATAGATAAAAAAGATATCAAAGGCTAAAGGCACAAAAAAAGCCCCTCTTGCGATAAGTTGTTTTTATAGATAGTTTTAGATACAATTTATCCAAATCATATTTTAAAGGAAAACTATGGCTAATGAAAATGATTTGAACGAACTTAATTCCAATTTCAAAACAAACGACAACTGCACCGCAAAGATATCAACCCTTTTATTCATACCCACGGTAGTTTATCTTATAGTTATCCTTAGTTATTTTAAAATCATCCCTTTAAAAATGGAGATCCACAGCGTAATACTTATGGGTCTTATATATTTTATATACCTGTTTTTCGTAAAACACAACGCCTATAACGCTTCGTGCAAATTCAAAGGGGAATTTAACGAACTCAAAGAATCCCTGTTGACCTACATAAACAAGAACAAAGTGATCATAAACGAAACAACCAAGGCAAACGGTTCCATAGATGATTTTTTAGGGGAATTTACAAGAGACCTTAGAAACACGAACTTCTCATCGGTGGCTGCGGGGATATTCCCTACTTTGGGTATTCTTGGTACTTTTATCTCCATAGCCGTGACCATGCCTGATTTTTCATCAAAAACCTCTGCCGTTTTGGAGCAGGAGATCTCTATACTTCTAGGCGGGGTGGGAACCGCATTTTACGTATCGATTTACGGTATATTCCTCTCTATCTGGTGGATATTTTTCGAAAAGATCGGTATGAGCAGATTCGAGCATGACGCAAATATCATAAAAGAGAGTACCAAGTCTTTATTCTGGAACAAAATAGAAATAGAAAAGATACAGTTCCAAAAAAGCATGGAAAACTTTGAAAAACTAAACTCCGTATTCAACCAGATGACCCATGCTGATATAGAAAAGATACTCAATGAAAGCCTTAAGAAAAAATCCCAGCTTTTCGACCACCTGCTGAAACATGAAACAGAAATGATAGAGGAGTCAAAAAAGTTCCTCCACACGACTCAGCAGAAACACCAGCAGATACTCTCTTCTTATGAAAATGTCATCTTCCAGTTAAGTGAACTTAGCCCTATTTTGAACGAAGCCTTGAAAAACACCACACTGATATCAAAGCACTTTAACCGGCAGGAGAAAAACCTGGAAGATGTAACAAGCCGCCTTAATACCAATATAGTTTCCCTTAAAGAGGCCCTTTCGGATATAAATGCGCAAAAACTAAGCGAAGTATCCGACAATCTGTTAAAGAACCTGGAGGTTATGAAAAACGACACGGACAAGATAGGCTGGAGGCTGAACCAGCAGTTGAACGACTTTGACAACGGCCTTAACAGCAGGCTTGCAAACTCCCTTGAACTTATAGACAAAGAAACGGCAGATATCGTTGAACAGCTCAAACCTCTAAAAGGGTAAAAGATGTTTAAAGATAAAAACCAAAACGAACAGCAGAACTTCTGGATATCATACGCCGACCTTATGGCGGGACTGCTTTTTATCTTTATCCTTTTAGTAGGAGCGATCGTCGTAAAATACGTATTTATCCAAACCGACCTGCAGGCAATAAGGGCTGATCTTGAAGAGGAGAAGCAAGCCTTGAATATAACGGAAGAGGAGCTTGAAAAGAAAAAGATCGTACTGGACTACCTGAATGAAAAACTGAAAAAATCAAAAGAGGAAAGCGTAAGGCTCTCTTTTGAACTTGCAAAGGCAAAAAACCGGTACATAGATACCCTGAACAAACTTCAGGATGCAAAAAAACTAAATGAAAAACTGAACCTCAACCTTCAAAATGAAAACAAAAAGCTGCTCCTCTCCCAAGAACAGATAGAGAAGATAACGGCTATTCTGGAGGACAAGAAAAACCATATCGAGCTTCTTAAAAAAGATGCCAAAGAGCAAAAAGATCTCCTTGCAACGAAACTTGAGGAGATATCTTTAAACAAGAACGAGATCGAGAAGCTCAAACAGCTTCTTTTGGGCTATGAGCTCAAGGAGAAAGAATACACCCAGGCTATAGACCAGCTGGACAGCCGGCTTAAAGAATCAAAGAACAGCATCCTGCTAAAAGAGGATGAACTGGCCCTTTTGGAAAAAAAGCTTATCTTCCAAAGCAAGGAGCACCAAAAACTGGTTGAAGAGTTCGATATAGCAAAAGTAAAGATCAAGAACCTCACGGGGATCAGGATAAAAGTGGTGAAAACCCTTAAGGACAAGCTTGGCAAAAGCATAAATATAGACCCCCAAAGCGGTGCCTTGAAATTCTCTTCTAATATTTTATTTAACGTTGGGGAATACAAGCTTAAAGAGGAATCAAAAAAAGAGCTAAGCTCCCTTTTAAAGAAATATATCCATACCCTTTTGCTGGATGAAAACATCAAAGAGCATATAGACAGAATAATCATAGAGGGGCATACCGACTCAAAAGGCTCCTATATCTATAACCTTGAACTTTCCCAAAAAAGGGCCCTGGAGGTTATGAAGTTCCTTTACAGCCTGGATTTTGAGGATAAATCTCTTCTTGAAAAGTTTATAAGCGCAAGCGGAAGATCATTTTCAAACCTGGTCTATGACCAAAACGGAAATGAGGACAGGTATGCCTCAAGAAGGATCGAGATAAAATTCGAACTTAAGAACGAGCAGGCTATAAAAGAGATAGAGAACTTCCTGGAAAACAAATAATGAAACAATATCTTTATACCCCGAAACATCTGCAAAATCTGAACAGAACCATTAAAAAACCAAAAAAGAGTAAAGGGGTCTTCACCTTTTTTCTTAATCTTTTCAAAAGCAAAAAATAACCCAATCTTAATTTTTCCTTTAAAAAAATAGTCTTTCTTTATATTTAATATAAAACTAACAAATAATTAACAATGTGATTTTATAATAGCAGTCATCTTAAAAAAAGGAGACTTTATGGATATAATTGGGCAATTTCCGCTATTTTATTTCCCTGAATATGGAAGTGCTTGGATGATGGGTATCACGGGTACCATACACATTTTAGCTTCACATACTTCCGTTGGTGCTGCATTGCTTTTTGCATTCTTGGCTTACAAAGCATATAAAGAAAATAGAACTGATCTTTATCCGTATATGAAAAAATACGGTATGTTTCTTCTTATCTTCTCTTATGTAATCGGATCTATCACAGGTCCAGGTATCTGGTATACGGCGACCGCCGCAAGCCCCAGAGGGATAAGTGCCCTTATACATAACTTTGTATGGGTATGGGCAACAGAATGGGTATTTTTCGTTTATGAAGTTATAGGGGTTTTTGTCCTTGTATATTTCATAGATAAGATAGATAAGAAAACCCACTTAAAGCTGACATTCACATTTGCCCTTGCATCTGTGGGAACCTTGGCATTGATCATAGGTATTATCAGCTTTATGATGTGGCCCGGAACTGAAGCTTATTATGCAACAGGTAGTGCCAGCGATGCATTTTTCGGGACAAACACCTTTCCGCATATGTTCTTAAGAATAGGATTTATGATTATGTTGTCGGGAGTCATAGGTCTTGTTATATCAAGTGCGATGAAAAAGGAAAATCCTGAAGTTGCAAAAGAGTTAACCAAGAAAATGGGTTATGTGAGTTTAATAGGCGGTTTTGTGACAATGTTCTTCTTTATGTGGTACATGGGAACTCTTCCTGATAATGCACATGCCGTATTCAACGTAACAAAAGAATCTATTATCCAAAACAGAATAATACTTGCTATTGTTTTCTCAATCTATTTTGTAGTTGCCATTGCAAGACCGAACTTTATAAATCCGGCAATCGCTTCAACAATGATAGCCGTGATACTTATAGCAGGACTTTGGCCAGGTGAAAAACTTAGAGAATCTATGAGAAAACCTTATGTTGCCGGACAATATATCTATTCCAACCAGATAATCAGCCGTGACGTAGAAGGTAAAGGGATAAAAAGCGAATTACCTATTATAGCTCAAAAAGGTCTATTACAAGTTAATCCTTTTGTACCTGAAAACCTAAAAGTTCTGACTGCCGAAAATAAACTTGAAGCTGGAAAACTTCTGGCAAGAATGTCATGCTCAAACTGCCACTCTTTGGAAAAAACAGGAGCTTACAGACCGTTGAAAGACAGACTTAAAGGTGTAAACAAAGAGGGTATAAAAGGTATTCTTTATGCTATGGGGCAAGGGGCGTTCCCTTATATGCCTAAGCTGGCGTTGCCTGAACATGAATATGATGCAATTGCAGAATATATTGCATCTTTAAAATATTAAGGAGGATTTATGGATACATCAGCACTATTAGCTCTTAGAGATCCGGCCGGGATACCTTTTTATCCCGTAGTATTTCAGGCACTTTATATCTTGACCTGGGCGCTTCATGCCGCCTTTGTACTACTGTCCCTTGGTTCCATGGGACTATCTTTGTACGGGACGTTTAAACAAAAAAACGACCCGCACTGGAAAATATTGACGCCCCATTTGATCCAGACCGGGAAGATAAGCGTTTCTATACTTATCGTTCTTGGTGTGGCGCCTTTATTGTTCACGCAGGTTATTTACGACCCTAACTGGTATACTGCAAACACCCTTTCAGGTATGTGGGTATTTATCTTTATCTACTCGTTGATCGTTGGGTATATTATGTACTACTGGTACTATTATGCAAACAAGGCGAATGAAGGTGGAGGTAAACTTATAGGTATCATCTCTTTTGCAGTGCTTGTTTTTGCAGGTATCTTGATGCATAACTTTGCAGTTACATCTATTATGCCAAATGACTGGATGAATATGTATGCTCCTAACGGAGTTGTGGATAACAGCGGCTGGACGTTCAATGTGGATACTGTAAGACTTGTATTTATGGTGAGTTTGGCTATCCCTGTTGTGGGTATATTCTTACAAAACTACAGCAGATTCCTAAGCACCAGGGATGATTTCAATAAGGAGTTCATAGACTATACGGAATCACTTGGAACCAAACTTGGTATTTACGGTCTGATCATTAGTGCAGTTGCATTTATCGCATGGATGATGCAGGCGGGATACCTTATGCATCCTTTGGTTATAGCTACAGTATTGGGTGTTTTGGTATTACTTTATATGGTATCAAAAAACAGCAACAGTTATATAACCACGGGTGTTCTTGTTGTCGTTGCATTATTGATCTCGGGAATCAGGGAGCTTATCAGATTTGATATTATGTCAAACCTCGGTTACTCTATCTACGATTATCCCGTAAACCTTGAGATCCCTTCTATTGTGATGTTCCTTCTTACATTCCTGGTAATGGGCGGAGTGGGTGTTGCCTACTTGCTTACCATGGCATGGAAAGTCGGGAAGAACAAAGGCGTATTTGACGGTTCAAAAGATAAAGCTGTTACAAGACTCGGGGATTATACCCTGGCGATAATGGTTTTATGGATGGTGATCTATTTCGGATGGGGTATGGCGATACTATTTAACAACATACTTTAATAAATCCATTATAAAAAAGCCGGAGGGATAAACCCCTTCGGCTTTTAACTTTAACAATATTCGGGGAGATTAAAATGTCCGGAACTAAAATACTTTTTTTGGAAGACGATATATTATATCAGGAGAGTATAAAAGATTTTTTGGAAGAGCAAAAATTCACTGTTGAGACCTGCCGAAACGGGCAAGAGTTTCTAAATAAGATCTTCGATAATGTTTATGACCTGTATATCATTGATATAAACGTACCTCAAATAGACGGCCTTGAACTTATGAAAATGCTTGAAGAGTATAAAGACACTACAATGAAACTAGTGCTTACCTCATTTCCAAACCGTGCAATAAGCTCTTTTAAATGCGGCTGCGACGATTTTTTAAATAAAAATACCGATATAGATGAAATATTCCTAAGAATAAAAGCGCTTGTAAAAAGAGCTTACCACTCATACAGGGAATCCATAGACATAGCTGAAAACATCAACTACGACCTGATCAATAAAAGACTTTATAAAAATAAGGAGAATATCGATCTGGAGATCCGTTCTTTGTCCATTCTGGACCACCTTATCAAAAAAAGGGGAGAATTCGTATCAAGCCTTGAACTTGAAAAATACAGCTATCCCTGCAGCAGCAAATCAAAATCAAACGCTATACGCTATCATATCTGGAACTTAAGGAATACAATAGGGAAAGATATCATCGAGTCAAAGAAGAACATAGGTTACAGGTTAAGAGCTGCAGGAATATAAAAAGTCAGACTAAAAGTTTAGGAGGAGATTAACCTGACTTTTCGTTTGGTACGACAGATTATAACAACAAACTGTTAATCAACTGTTTGTTCTATTCTACAGTTTTTTGATCTTGGGGCTTTTCTTTGGAAATAGTGGTTTTGGTAAACTTGACATACTTGTCCTCCTGAGGCTGGAGCATCATTATCAAGCCGTATATTACCATCAATATCCCGACAACCACTCCTATATTTTTCAAAACCCTCTTTTGAAAATGTACATTCAGAAGATAAAAGGCCAGCAACAGCCCTGCTAAAAATACAATAATACCTATTTTCATGATCTACGACAGTAAAACTATATTTTTGGCCTGCTGGGCATTTGCCTGGCTTTGCATCAAGTAACCGATCTGCGTCTGGAGATTCGTCTTATTAAAATCAGCAGATTCCTTTGCATAGTCTATCTTGCTGACCGTCGATTTGGATGCAGCCTGCTCTGCTTCCGAACTTAAAGTGTTTTTTGCATTGGAGTTCATCTGCTCTGCCGCGGAAGCATAATCGTCTGCATAGATATTCAATTTGTCCATACCGTCATCCAAAGCTGTTAGAAACCCTTCTCTAGCTTCGGCATCTGTTGCGAAACCGCCCATAAAGCTGTTTAATTCATTGCTTATGGATGTTGTATCGGCTTTTTCCAAAGGAAAGATCGTCCCGTCCGCGACAATAGAAATATCATCCTCTATAGTTCCCTTTGCCTTTAAAAGCTGCTGGTTGTTGTATCTTGTAGATTCCGCAATATCATTGAACTGTCCGATAGAGTCCGATATCTGCCGGGCTATATCAACCCTTTCCTCTTCCCCTGTTCCTTGCTCTATTGCTGCCAAAGTTTGGGTCCGAATATTCTCAAGAACCCCTGTCTGGGAATCGATACCGTTTTTGGCGATCGTCGTCATTGCTATACCGGAATTCATACTTTCTATATGCTGGGATAAAGAGCTTTTCTGGATAGTAAGATTATCGGATATTGCCAGTGCGGAAGAGTCGTCAGAAGGCTTGGCAACCTCGGCTGAGGAAGATAATTTTTCCAGTTGGCCGGCCTGAACCGAACTTAAACCCTGTAAACCGTTATATGAAGAATCTATATCCAAGATATACCCCTTTTTCTTTTATACAAAATTATATAGAGTAATTGATTAATTCAAGCTAAATTTTCAACAGTTATATGGTTGTCTGCCCCTTAATAGCTTTTGATAGGGAAAGTATATCCACGTTTTCAAGACTAACCCCCGTAGGGACACCCTGGGCTATCTTTGTAAAGCTTATTTCTCTCCCTTTTAACTTGTCTTCGATAAAAAGGATAAAAGCGTCGTTTGCCAGGCTAGGCGTTACGGCGAAAAGTATGTTTTTAACTCCGTTTTGTTCAACTATTTTCATCAATTTGCCTATAAGCTCTTCTTCCAGGGATTCTATAACAAAATACCTCCCCGTGTACTGCTTTGATTCTTCAATTATAAATATATCCCTTGCACTTTGGACGATACACAAAGAGCCTGCATCCCTGTCACTGTCAAGGCAGATCTCGCAGACTTCGTTCTCGCTCATGGAGTTGCATATATTACATCTTTTTATACTTTGGATTGCCGTTTCGATACTATGGGCCAGTTTCATCCCCGTGTAGCTGTTTTCCGTAACTATATAATAAGCCATTCTCATGGCTGATTTTTTCCCGATCGAGGGAAGCATCTCAAAAGATTCAACCAGATCGTAAAATTTTTCTAAACCTTTATTCATAAGGATTATTATAGCAAATCTTAGATAAAATAAGTAGCGAATTTTAAATAAATATTTACAGAAAAGGAATAATATATTGACTGATCTTTGTTATTATGAAATATTAGAAGTAGACAGAAATGCAGATAAAAGCACTATAAAAAAAGCTTACAGAAAAATGGCTATGAAATATCATCCGGATAAAAACCCCGATGACCAGCAGGCAGAGGAAAACTTCAAAGCGGTAAACGAGGCTTATCAGGTATTAAGTGATGATGAAAAAAGATCAATATACGACAGATACGGAAAAGAGGGACTTGAAGGTCACGGCCAAAGAGGAGGAGGATTCTCCGGAGGGTTTGACGACCTGGGGTCAATCTTTGAAGAGATGTTCGGTGCCGGCTTCGGAGGCGGAAGCAGAAGAAGACAGAGAAAAACATATAATTACGACCTCGATACCGAGATAGATATCGATCTTGAATTTAACGAAGCTGTGTTCGGTTGTAAAAAAGAGATAAAATACAAATATAAAACGGCTTGTAAATCTTGTAACGGTACGGGAGCAAAAGACGGCAAGCTGAGCGACTGTCCAACTTGTCACGGACAAGGACAGATCCATATGAAGCAGGGATTCATGACCTTTGCCCAGACTTGTCCCCACTGTCAAGGTACAGGACAGGCAGCAGCATCAAAATGTACGGACTGTTCAGGGCTTGGATATAAAGAGGAAGAGGAAAGCTTCAAAGTAGATATACCTGAAGGTGTTGATAACGGAAACAGAATAAGAGTAAGCGGAAGAGGAAATATCGCACCGAACGGAAGCAGAGGTGATCTTTATATCCATATCAGGGTACAGGATGACAGGCATTTCGTAAGACACGGAGACAATATCTACCTTGAAGTGCCTTTATTCTTCACCCAGATCGCTCTTGGTGATACTATAAAAGTACCAGGTCTTAGAGGTGAGCTTGAACTTAAAGTTCCGGCAGGTGCCCAAGACAAGCAGCAGTTCAAGTTCAGAGGCGAAGGTGTCAAAAGCGTGAACGGTTACGGCAAGGGTGACTTTATAGTTCAGATCAGGATCCAATACCCTGAAAGCCTTAATTCCGAGCAAAGGGAACTTCTTGAAAAACTGCAGGAGAGTTTCGGGATAGAATCAAAACCGCACGAAGATATGTTCAGCGGTCTTTTTGAAACGGTAAAGGGCTGGTTTAAATAATGCAGATAAAAATGCAGCCTATGGGTGCTTACCAGACCAATTGTTACATAGTAACTATTAACGGGAAAGATCTGATCATAGATCCCGGGATGAATGCGGCACAATGGGTGAAAGAGAACAGCTCCAATCCTGTTGCCATATTGAATACCCACGGACACTTTGACCATGTATGGAGCAACTCCGAAGTAAAAGAGGAGCTGAATATTCCTATCTACTGCCCCAGAGATGATTCTTTTATGCTTCAAAGCGACCCTTTTGACCACGGTACACCGAAAAGTACCGCGGATTTTGAAGTAAAACCGGACCAGAGCATAGAACTTGAAGGGATCAAGATAACATTTCACCATTTCCCGGGACATACTCCCGGATGCAGTGCAATAGAGATAGAGGATGCCCTTTTCTGCGGTGATTTTATTTTTGACGGTTCCATAGGGAGAGTCGATTTCCCATATTCCAATCCTTTGGATATGGAAAAAAGCCTTGAAAAAGTATTAGCCTGGGAAAAAGATATCACACTTTACCCGGGGCACGGAAACTCCACAACTTTAAAAAAGCAATTTAACTCGTTGAATAACTGGTTAAGTTACCTAAAAGGGAATTAATATATGAAAGATAGATGTAATACTCTGCTTGATAAACTTGTAAGCCTTGTATCAAAAAAAGATGTTCAAGAGGTTACGTCTATCGTCAATATGCTTACCACCATAAACAACTTTAAATATTCCATAGACAACAATGCGCCTATTGAGAATCTTTATAAAAAAATAGCCTACGAGCTGCAGGTCGAGTTTAAGATATTCGATTTTAATATTGTAATGACAAAAGAGGGAACATCCAAGATATTGTATTCCCTGGGTAACGAAAGCTATTCCCACAATTTTAGATTTGCTGTAGATCAAAATGAATTCATAACCATCAACATCTACAAAAAGGATTTAAACCAGTTTCTGGAAATGAGCCTGAACACCTATTTTGAAGATATAGTCCAGATACTGTTCCTAAGATATATACTTGAGAACAGCCAGTCAAATTCGGTCGATCCCTTGACTAAACTGACAAACAGGGTTTCTTTTCAGGAAGAGATGAAAACATTGATCCCCCTTGCCCTCAGGGAGAGTATGAGTATTGGCGTTTTATTGATAAATATCGACCGTTTCACCGCAGTAAACGACGAGCACGGTAATGAGTTCGGCGACAAGTTCCTGAAACATTATGCCAATACTATTAAAAACTCTATCAGAAGCTCCGATATCGCAGTAAGATTTTCAGGGGGAGAATTTCTCGTACTTCTGGTAAATGTAGAGAGTGAAGAGAAAACTATTGAGATAGCAAATAAAATAAAAGATATCCTCTCTCAAGAATATATACTCTCCCCAAACGGAGACAAATTCAAAAAGACGGTCTGCATAGGGGTATCTATGTTCCCTGAAGACGCCATTGACATCCACGAAGTGGTTAAAAAAAGCGAAATCGCTTTAAGCGATGCAAGGGACCTTGGAAGAAACAAGGTCCTAAGATTCAAAGAATCAGAAGAAAGTCCCATAGAACTTTTTTAAAATTATGAAATCTATTATAAATAAAGGAACCCGATGAAGAAAAAAGTTATTTCTAAACTTATATTAATAATGTTGTTCATCGGCATATGTTTGACTTTATTTGAATCTTACAATTTCAGGAAACACGGTATAGCCACTGCCATAGACAAAGCGAAATCTATCTCTGAAGTGGTACAAAAAGGTCTTACTGCCCATATGATCAACGGCAATATGGATAAAAGGGATATCTTCCTGAACTCTATTGCGCAGATGGAAAACGTCGATGCCCTGTGGGTAATAAGAGGGGAAAACGTCACCAGGCAATTCGGGCAACCAAGAAAACTTGAAGAAGCTAAAGATGCAATAGACAAAGAGGTTTTGAAGAACTCCACAATGCAGTACAGCCTGGACGAATCTTTATATCATGCAACTCTTAGGGTAACTATCCCTTACAATGCGGAACAGAACAATATTCCTAACTGCCTTAGCTGTCATGAGGTAAAGTACGGAGATACCCTTGGTGCAGTTACTATAGTCATGGATATCTCAGATATCAAAATCTCGGGGATCAGGCTGGCTATTTCTGTACTTACCTTTACGATCCTTTCTATCGTGCTTGTATTATTCTTTTCAAACAGGATATTAAAACCCCATCTTGAAACAATTGAAGAGCTAAGCGGAAAGATAAAGAACATCTCCAACGGTACCTTTACCAATATCATAAAAAAAGATTCCCTTTCCGACGAATCGGAGAACCTTATAAAAGAGTACAACCTTTTGGTGAACGGGCTTAGCACCACATTCACGGATATTGACAAGAAGCTTAATATCTTTGTGGGAAACCAGCCTAACTATTCCCAGAATCCCCTTATAAAATCCCAGAAGATCATCAGCAACCTGTCCGACATATACCAGTTTAAAAAAGAGATAGAGATAGATAACGACAAAGATGCCATATATAACAGGCTGGCACAAATCCTGACCAATAAATTCAATCTCAGCAAATTTATGTTCCTTGAACAGGATTTTGAGAAACATAGCACGAAAGTGGTATTTAAACAAGGAGATGCAGATTTCTGTTCAAAAATAATCCTTGACAACCCGGAGCTGTGCAGGGTTTTAAAAAGTACCAAAGATGTTATAAGCGTGCAGGATCATAAAGTATGCCCCAACTTCTCAAATGATACGAAGCTTTACTACTGTACCCATATAGATACAGGTGATCATACAAAGCTTGTTATCCATTTTGTCCTGGACAACCAGACCCAGCTTATGGAACTTAAGGAAAATATCTCACTGATCAAAAGCTACCTTCTTGAAGCCGCACCTTCTATTATCGTAAAACTGCTTCTTGAAGAGCTTAAAGCTTCTGCTTTCAGGGACGGATTGACAGGACTTTACAACAGAAAGTTCCTGGATGAGCACTTAACCAAACTTATCCCTCAGGCACAAAGGGAAAAACTGAATATCGGTGTATTGATGCTTGATATGGACCACTTTAAAGCAGTCAATGACGAATACGGGCACGACATCGGGGACCTTGTCCTAAAAGAGCTTGGAAGGATACTAAGCGAGAACATAAGGGAAGCCGATATAGTAGTTAGATACGGTGGGGAAGAGTTTGTTGTGCTTTTAATAGGTGTAACAGACGAAGATGCTGCACTTCATGTTGCAGACAAAATAAGAACAGCCGTAAGCGAGAACGAGATAAACGTATATGCGGGTAACAAACTGAAAAAGACAATAAGCGTGGGGCTTTCAATGTATCCTCAGGATTCCACTAACTTCGAGCTTGTAATGAAAAATGCGGATATCGCGCTGTACGACGCCAAATCACAGGGAAGAAACCAGGTTGTTAGATGGGAAGAGAAGGTTGAAGTGGAACTTTTCTAAAAATGACCTCTTCTAAAAATATCACGATAAAATGGCTTAAAAACAACTGGAATAAACTATTAATCGTACTTTTCTCTGTAACTTTGATCACAAGCACCATTTTTATAGATTACTTTGATCAAAAAGGGGAAGAGCTTGTAAATAACTCAATGAACCAGGCTCTTAAAGCTTTTGCAATCGCAAAAAGTCTTAATGCCGCTATTTCATTGGCACAAGGAACAGAACTAGATCCACCAGGGCTTACAATAACTATCGGTGAAGTATTGGACCCAATAAATGATCTTGTAGAACAGTTCTCCTGGATCATGCTTGCCAGCATCGTATCTTTGGGTATACAAAAAATCCTTTTAAACGGTGTAGTGGGTGATATCTTTACTTATACTTTGATTATCCTGGTAATTATATTAAATATATGGCTTTTTATCAGATTTAAAAACGATACGAAACTGCGCAGTTTGTTTTTCAAAGCTGCTATTATCATAATATTTTTGCGTTTCAGTATCCCTGTCATGTCGATTGTTAATGACTTCGTTTACGAGAACTATGTTGCACCTAATTACAATATTGAAATAGAAACAGTAAATATAAAAGAATCATCGGAACAAATCGATAAAATAACTACAAAAACCATAGAGGAAAAAAATCTAACAGAGGAAAGCTTTACCGATAAGGTGAAAAGCTTTGTTGACAGTGCTACTTCATATTTTAGCCTTGATTATTATAAAAACAAACTTGAACAGTATCAAAAAGCTACCGAACAGACCAGCAATTATATACTGAATCTTATTATTGCTTTTGTTTTTAATACTTTATTCTTCCCTTTATTGTTTTTATTTTCTCTTTATCAGCTACTAAAAAAGATATTTAATCTTGTAAGATAGAGATTAGAAATTTTTGAAAAGATCAAAAAAAAGAAAAGAGATAACTCTTTTCTTTTTTAGATATATGAAGCGATAATATCACCCATTTTTGAACAGTTAACTTGTTCCTTGCAATCGTAAGCCGCCAGGTCACCAGTTCTATAACCTTCAGCCATGGCTTTTTTAATAGCATTGTCAATCGCATCTGCCGCTGCTTCCTCATCAAGTGAGTATCTAAGCATCATAGAAGCACTGGAAATAGTTGCTATCGGGTTAGCGATACCAAGTCCTGCTATATCAGGCGCGCTTCCGTGAATAGGCTCGTAAACCGCTGTTTTTTCACCTGTAGAAGCAGACGGTAAAAGACCTATAGATCCACTTAACATAGATGCTTCGTCAGATAAGATATCCCCGAAGATATTTCCTGTTAACATTACGTCAAACTGTCTAGGATTCGCAATAAGCTGCATAGCTGCATTATCTACGTACATATGTGACAATTCAACTTCAGGGTATTCTTTTGCAATTCTTTCAACAGTATCTCTCCAAAGTTGAGATACGTCAAGCACGTTCGCTTTATCCACTGAACAAACCCTTTTGTCTCTTTTCATAGCAAGCTTGAATGCAACGTGCGCGATTCTCTCGATCTCTGGAACGGTATAAACCATTGTGTTCCATCCCTTGTCTTCAGTTTTACCTTTTGGCTCACCGAAATAGATACCGCCAATTAATTCTCTAACAACCATGATATCAACACCTTTGATAACCTCTGGTTTTAAAGAACTTGCATCTACAAGTTCGTCATAAACAACCGCCGGTCTAAGGTTAGCGAATACACCCATCTCTTTTCTAAATCTTAAAAGCCCGGACTCAGGTCTAAGCTCTCTTGGTTGAGAATCCCATTTTGGACCCCCTATTGCACCGAACAAACATGCATCAGAAGCAAGCACACCGTCAATAGTTTCTTGAGGTAGAGGGTTACCTGTCGCATCGATCGCGGCTCCACCCATTAAATATTCTGAATAGTTAAAATCTATGTCAAATTTTTTACCTGCTGCGTTTAAAACCTTTACAGCTTCATCAACGATCTCAACACCGATACCGTCACCTTTAATCAAAGAGATATTATAACTTGCCATGAGCTTCCTTTTTTGCAAAATTCATTAATCCGCCGTCAGCAAGCAGCTCTTGCATAAATGGAGGAATCGGAGTAAAATTATATGTTTTTTCTGTATCAACATCTTCAATAGTACCCGCATCAAGATCTATTGTTACAAGTTCACCCTCTTTTATCTCCAATGCCTTGTCAAGTTCGAATATAGGCAATCCCATATTAAATGCATTTCTGTAAAAGATCCTTGCAAAACTAGGAGCGATAACCGCTGCAACACCTGCCGCTTTTAAAGCTATAGGGGCATGTTCACGGCTACTACCGCAGCCGAAGTTCTCACCTGCAACGATAATATCGCCAGGCTGTACTTTAGCAGCGAAATCAGGATCCGCATCCTCCATAACGTATTTTGCCAGGTGATGTGGGTCACTGCTGTTTAAATATCTTGCGGCAATAATCAAATCTGTATCGATATTACTACCGAAATTCCATACTTTACCAGTAATTTTATTCATATTTATTAATCCCTTAAATCTAAAATATGTCGCATTTTACCCAAATTATTCAAAATATTAGTTAAAACACCCTTACAGACCCTTTTAATCATATTTTTATTATTTTTTAGATAAACTTGGGGTTCTTAAAAAAAAATATATTGTAAAGGCATATATTCCGTTATGGCGACAAAAGATATAAACAAAGCAATTGAAAAGATATTTAAAGATAATAAAGACGAAGTATTAACTCACGAAAAATTAATCAAGATATTTCCAAAAGCACCAACAGCAGCCCTTGTAAAAAAGATTCTGGCTCAAAAGCAGCTTTTTAATGTAACCCTTATAAGTTCAAGGGAACAGGCTAAAAGATTAAACGAGATAGAATTCAAAAGAAGGGAAGATGCCAGAATAAAAAGGCAGGAAAATCCTGACAGCGAAGAGTTCGATTTACTCAAGAACAAAGAGCTTTTAGAATGGTCAAGATCCGACTCTCCTGTTAGGATGTACCTAAGGGAGATGGGAAAAGTTCCTTTATTGACCAAAGAGGAAGAGATCGAGATCTCCCAGTCTATGGAAAAAGGTGAAGACACTATCCTTGATGCGATCTGTTCGGTTCCATACCTTATCGATTTTATTCTGGAATACAAAGAACCCCTCGTAAACAGGGAAAGAAAAGTAAAAGAGCTCTTCAAAAACTTCGATGATGAAAACGAAGATGAGGATGAAGATGATTCAGATATCTCTGACGAACTTGAAGAAGAGGAAGAGTTTGAAGATGACGAGGAAAAAGGGAAAAAGAAAAACAAAAAGCTTGATAAAAGAGCAGAAAATATCATAGCTTCCTTTAAAACCTTGGAAAAAGCAAAAAAAGACTGGATCAAGTTCACAACAAAAGAGGAAGCAAAAAGCGACAACGAAGTCGATATCCTTGCATTTGATCTTGCAACTGCATACAAAAAGAAACTTATCAAAGAAAGCCTTATAGAACTAGGTCCCACAAGTAAGCTTATTGCAGAGATCGTAAAAGCTATGGAAACCGCACTTAACAGTGACGACGGTTTCGAAATAGAATTAAAAAGACTTGAATATAAACTGCCTTTATTCAACGAAACATTAAAAGCGAACCACCAGGCGATACTTGACAAAATATTGACTCTTTCAAAAGTTGATATCATCGGTATGGTTCCTGAAGCTACAATGGTTTCTACATATATGGAGATCAAAAAGCTGTTCCAGACCCATGAAGCCAGCAAAGGGGGATTTGATCTTGAACCTGAAGAGCTTAAAGATGTATTAGAGCAGATCAAGCTTGGTAAAAAGATCACTGATGAAGCCAAGAACAGAATGGCAAAATCAAACCTTAGACTTGTTGTATCTATAGCAAAAAGATATACCAACAGGGGACTTCCTTTCCTTGACCTTATCCAGGAAGGTAATATAGGTCTTATGAAAGCCGTAGACAAGTTCGAGTACAAAAAAGGTTATAAGTTCTCTACTTATGCGACATGGTGGATCAGACAGGCTATCTCAAGAGCTATTGCAGACCAGGCAAGAACGATCAGGATCCCTATCCATATGATAGAGACTATCAACAGAATCAACAAGATCATCAGAAAAGGGATCCAGGAAGACGGTAAAGAGCCTGATGTAGAACAAATCGCAAAAGAGGTTGGATTAACCGTTGATAAAGTTAAGCAGGTTATCAAGATCACAAAAGAGCCTGTTTCTCTTGATGCACCTATAGGTAATGAAGATGACGGTAAATTCGGGGATTTCGTGGCAGATACCCAAGCTCCTACGCCTGTTGATAATATTATGCACGAGGATCTATTAGGTCAGATAGACCAGATCCTTGGGCAGCTTAACGAAAGGGAACAAGCGGTAGTTAGAATGAGATTCGGTCTGCTTGACGACAAGAGTGACAGAACACTTGAAGAGATAGGAAACACCCTGAACGTAACAAGGGAAAGGGTAAGACAGATCGAGTCAAGTGCAATTAAAAAACTAAAACACCCGAAAGTGGGTAGAAACCTTAAAAACTACGTAGAGAGTTAAGAAACTCTTTACCTATTCAAAAAATATAAAATAAAAAAAGGAGAGCTAAATTTCGCTCTCCTTTTTCTTTCTCTTGGCTTTCATAATTGCACTGGCCAGTTTACGCATATCTTCCGTAGTATCCAGCTCATCCATTATCTCCAATCCAAGAAGCGTCTCAAGACAATCTTCCAGGGTCACTATACCCTCCGTCTGGTCATAACTGTCTGTAACTATAAGCATATGCCCTTTTGCCTTGGTAAAGCTGTTCAAGGCTTTTAAAACAGGTATATTTTCATTGATACTGTTTACATTGGACATTATATGTTCAATAGTAACATCGGGGTTTTTAATGGCATGTTTGAATATCTTTTTGGTCAATACCATTCCGACTATGTTATCTATACTCTCATCATAAACGGGAACCCTTGAGAACTTATAAGTTCTTTTATCATCAAGAAGATCTTTTATCGGGGTGTCTTTTTGAACCGCGAACACAACGCTTCTAGGTGTAAGGATATCTTTTATCCTGGTATTCTTAAGGTTAAGCGTGTTCTCTATGATATCCGATTCCATATCACTGATGGCACCCTCTTCCTCGCTCAGCCATGCCGTATGCATAAGCTCTTCCCTGGAAACGGTTTCACTTTCATTCTTTTTGTTTATTTTTTTCGTAACAAACATCGTTAAAACAATTATAGGGTAAGTTATAAAAATAAATATATTAATAAGTCTGGCTGCAACAGGAGCCAGCTCTTTCCAATAGATCGCACCTATCGTTTTAGGGATAATCTCCGCAAAGAACAGAATACTGAACGTTAATACTATAGAAACAATAAGCACAAGATTGCTGTCATTTTCAAATACAGATTGAGCCTGTACCCCGATCGCCGTAGCACCCAGTGTATTGGCAAATGTATTAAGTATTAAGATTGAAGAGATTGATTTATCTACATCCTTTTTTAATTCTTTTAGCATTTTACCCGCTTTTGGATTAACCTCTTCCAAGACGGATATATAAGAAACATTAGTAGACAACAATATCGATTCGAGAATCGAACATAAAAACGAAACACCTACAACGAGTATGAAAAGAAAGATTAAATATTCCATGCAATCTCTCTTTTTTCAAAAATTAACCTACGCAAGGGGGACGAACTATCCAAGTATTTACTCCTAAATTTTAAATTAACTATAATTATAGCAAAATTTTTTAAAAAACTCTCCCAATTGAACTTATTACTTTTCCAAGCACCTCGATTTCCCCTTTTTTAGCCACCTGCACCGGGTATTCCCTGTTATCGGAAATAACGTCCAAAGAGCCGTCAATTCTTTTTTGTATCCTTTTTACAAACAGCCCGTTTTCATTTACAAAGGCATATATCCCGTCTTTTGAAACATCGTTTTTGGTTTTGTCTATAAAAATTATGTTCCCGTTGTTTAAAGTGGGTTCCATACTGTCCCCCGTTACGTTGATAGCCTCAATGTTTTTTATATTGTCATGTCCCCCTATAAGGTTTACGAAAAACTCCGGTACATCAAGCCTTTCATAAGACTCTTCGGCATCATAGGCCCCGCCCCCTGCACTTACTCTGATCGTAGGGTAATATTTTATCCAGTACTTATCGGTCGTATCTATAAGACTGCTTGGGTCCTGCCCGTACAGCATCCAGTTTATGGAGATCTTTTTTAAAGCGCAAAAGTCAAGTATATTTGAAAAAGGTATGCTGTTTCTTTTTTTCATTGTCGCGAAATTAACGCTTGATATATCAAGTGCACCCGCTATATCCTTGTCAAATACCTTGCCCTCTTTTTTCTCGCTTGAAAGCACGTCTCTTAATTTCTCAATTATTTCATTAATATCCAACATAATATCAACTCCTTAATTTTTCAGGTATTATATCACATATTTTAATATTCTGGTAATAAAAAATTGCAAATTGACATTTTTTTAAACTAAATTTAACTTTTGTGCAATAATTCAAAAAAACAAAAGGAAAAAATCATGGAAAAAATTGTAGAAAGAATTGACGAAATACTTTTTAGAATAGCTGAAGTGATACTTTAATCTTGTCAAATTATTTACAAATTATGTAGATTTGTTAAAAGTTTGTAAATTTTTTAAACAATTAAAGATGATTAAATATTTACTAAAGCAATTTTTCTATAAAATATTGAAATTTTAATTTTTGGTTGTTTTTTAAAATTACTAAAATAAAATGGAGATTAAATGGAAGAAGTAAACTTAGTTTCAGAAGCTTTCAAGTTTATGGCTTTAGGAATGGGAATCGTATTTTTATTCCTTATAATAATGGTTTTTGCTTTAAAACTACAGGCAAAATTAATAGAAAAGTTTTTCCCTGAAAAAGAAGAAAGCGCTTCAAATGAGTGGAAACCCAAAACTACACAACAATCAGACGATAAGAATGTAATCGCGGCCATAACTGCTGCAATAATACATCATAATAATCAAAAATAAAAAAGGTTAACTATAATGTCAAAAAAATTTATTGATATAATGGATACTACTTTTAGAGACGGATTCCAATCTGTTTTCGGGGGTAGAGTTCTTATGAACGATTTCTTTCCTGCTGTAGAAGCAGCCAAAGAAGCTGGTATCACGCATTTTGAATTTGGAGGGGGAGCAAGATTCCAATCTTTATTCTTCTACCTTCAGGAAAATGCATTCGATATGATGGATAAATTCAGAAGTATCGTGGGACCGGACGCAAATCTTCAAACACTTTCAAGAGGTATCAATACGGTTATGCTGGATACAGGAAGTAGAGAACTTATCGACTTGCATGCAAAAATGTTTGCAAAGCACGGAACAACAACGATCAGAAACTTTGATGCATTAAATGATGTAAATAACTTAGCATTTTCTGCACAATGTATTAAGAACCACGGTCTTAAACATGAAGCGGTTGTAACAATGATGGATCTTCCTCCAGGTTGTGAAGGTGCTCACGATGTTGCATTCTATGAAAAAACATTAAGAGGTATCCTAGACAGCGGATTACCTTATGATTCAATCTGTTTCAAAGATGCGAGCGGTACTGCAAACCCTAACAAAGTTTACGAAACTATCAAAATGGCTAGAAAACTTCTAGGCGAAGATACTCACATCAGACTTCATACACATGAAACTGCGGGTGTTTCTGTTGCTGCATACCTTGCAGCTTTAGAAGCAGGTGCGGACGGTATTGATTGTGCTGCGGCTCCAGTTAGCGGCGGGACAAGCCAGCCTGATATCTTGACTATGTTACATGCTACCAAGGGAACTAGATTTGACCTTGGAGGATTGACTACAGAGAAAGTTCTTGCATACCAGGATGTATTAAAAGATTGTCTAAAAGACTACTTTATGCCTCCTGAAGCTACTCAGGTAAGTCCTTTGATCCCATTCTCTCCAATGCCGGGTGGTGCTTTAACTGCAAATACTCAAATGATGAGAGACAACGGTACGTTAGATAAATTCAACGACGTTATCAAAGCTATGCAGGAAGTTGTTGAAAAAGGCGGATACGGTACTTCTGTTACTCCTGTTTCACAATTCTATTGGCAGCAGGCTTATGCGAACGTAAACTTCGGACCATGGAAACAAATAGCTCCTGGTTACGGTAAAATGGTACTTGGGTACTTCGGTAAAACACCTGTTGAACCGGATCCGGAGATCGTAAAACTTGCTTCTGAAAAACTAAAGTTAGAACCGACTACAAAAAACCCTCTGGATATCGCAGATGAAGATCCAAGAAAATCTATCGCTGCATGGAAAGAAAGATTAGAGATAGAAGGTATAGAAACAAGCGAAGAAAATATCTTCATCGCAGCAGCTTGTGATGAAAAAGGTATCGCTTTCTTAAAAGGTGAATCACCGTTAAATGTAAGAAAAATCGAGGAATGTGAGAACATGACTTGTGAAACTAAAAACGAAAACAAGGGAGAAAACAAAATGGCAGACGGAAACTATACAGTAGTAGTAGACGGTAAAAAATTCAGCGTGCAGGTTGCACAAGGGGATGTTGATATTCAAGTAGCGGCTCCTGCGGCAACAGAAGCAGCGGCTCCTGCAGCAGCACCGGCACCAAGTGCAGGCGGTACTGAAGTTGGCGCGACTGTAAGTGGAAATGTATGGAAGATCTTGGTAAGCGAAGGCGATAAAGTTGAAAAAGGTCAAGTTATCTCTATATTAGAAGCTATGAAAATGGAAATCGATATAGAAGCTCCTTGTGCCGGTACTATCACGGCTATTCCTGTTAAACCTAACGATGCAGTCAATGAAGGTCAAACAATAGCAGTTATAGGCTAAGAAGAGAAAGCTTTGGAGAAAAAAATGAACAAAAAAATAATCTCTGTTCTATTTTTGATGCTTGTCACCCTGTTCAGTACGAATATGTACGCCTCAGGGGGACACGAAGCTGTCGAAACAGAACATAAAGAGTACCAGCCAAAGACTCTAACTCAACTTGTCGAGTCTTTTTACGAAACTACAGGTATCAATGCCTTATTAAATCCCAGCGACGATGTAATGACATCAGAACCAAATCCAGACGATGCAAGACCAATGTCAAACTTTGAACAAACCTGGGGTAGGATAATCATGTTCGCTATTGTATTCCTTTTATTCTATCTTGCTATTGCTAAAGGATTTGAACCCCTTCTACTATTACCTATAGCATTCGGTGGTTTATTGGCGAACATCCCGTTGGCAAATATGGGAGGGGAACACGGTATGCTTGGTATCATATATAATATGGGTATCGCAAACGAATTCTTCCCTCTATTGATCTTCATGGGTGTCGGGGCTATGACAGACTTTACACCGTTACTTGCAAACCCAAAAACCGCACTTCTTGGGGGTGCTGCACAATTTGGTATCTTCGGATCGCTTGTAGGTGCCGTTGCAATAGGATTCTCTTTACAAGAAGCAAGTGCAATTTCTATCATCGGTGGAGCTGATGGTCCTACGTCTATCTTTATTGCCAACAGACTTGCACCTGAAATGCTTGGAGCTATCGCGGTTGCCGCATACTCTTACATGGCGCTTGTACCTGTTATCCAGCCTCCAATTATGAAAGCACTTACAACAAAAGAGGAAAGAAAGATAAAAATGCCTCCTTTAAGAAAAGTACATCCTTTAGAAAAACTTTTCCTGCCGATATTAATATTAATGATGGCTGTATTGATATTACCGGAATCAACTCCGCTTATCGGTGCATTTGCATTGGGTAACTTTGCAAAACAATCTGGTGTTGTTGACAGATTAAGCGATACTATGCAAAACTCGCTTATCAACATAGTAACCATCTTCTTAGGATTGGGAGTTGGTTCTAAACTGGCTGCCGATAAATTCCTTGTTCTTGATACGATGGGGATCATGGTTATCGGACTAATCGCTTTTGCTGCTGGAACTGCGGCAGGTGTATTAATGGCCAAACTGATGAATAAATTTAGTCCAAAAGACGCACAAATCAATCCCTTAATAGGAGCTGCGGGTGTATCTGCCGTTCCTATGGCTGCAAGGGTTGTTAGCAAAGTAGGTAGCGACGAGGACAAATCAAACATCTTATTGATGCATGCAATGGGTCCAAACGTTGCAGGAGTAATCGGATCTGCGGTTGCAGCAGGTGTATTATTATCAATATTTAAATAGGAATAAAAGAAATGTTAGAAATAAAAAATTCAATTGGTTTAGAAAATGTAGGTGAGATTTACAGAAATCTTGACCTTGACACATTGATAGACCATGCGGTTGAAAACGAAGGGGCCACAATCAGCTCCACTGGTGCTTTAATGATCGATACTGGGATTTTTACGGGAAGAAGTCCAAAAGACAAATACTTTGTTAATCAAGATCCTTCAAACAAATACATCTCATGGGGAGATGTGAACCAGCCTATTACAAAAGAGATTTACGATTCTCTTTTAAGCGTAGGTAAAAAACAGTTAAGCGGGAAAAACCTTTACATAACTGACGTGTTCTGTGGAGCTAGTGATACAAGCAGAAAATCTATCAGATTTATCACTGAGATCGCTTGGCAGTCTCACTTCATCAAAAATATGTTCCTTGTACCATCAGAAGAGGAACTGGCAAACTTCAAACCTGATTTCACTGTTTACAATGCTTGTAAAACAACCAATCCTGATTATGAAGCGCAAAACCTTAACTCTGAAGTTTTCGTTGCATTTGACGTAGAAGAAAATGAAGCCGTAATCGGGGGAACCTGGTATGCTGGTGAGATGAAAAAAGGTATCTTCTCGATGATGAACTACTGGCTTCCATTAGAGGGTAAACTTCCAATGCACTGTTCTGCGAATGTCGGCAAAGAAGGTGATACTGCTTTATTCTTCGGATTATCAGGAACAGGTAAAACTACATTATCTACCGATCCACACAGAGCACTTATCGGTGACGATGAGCACGGATGGGACGATGAGGGTGTATTCAACTTCGAAGGTGGTTGTTACGCAAAAGTTATCAACCTTGACCCTAAATCTGAGCCTGAAATTTTTGCGGCAATCAAAAAAGGCGCTATTTTAGAAAACGTGGTTGCGGACGACAAAGGTGAAGTTGATTACAGCGACGGTTCTAAAACTGAGAACACAAGAGTTTCTTACCCTATCAACCATATTGATAATATCCAGCCTGGAAGCTGTGCAGGACACCCTACTAACATTATTTTCCTAAGTGCAGACGCATTCGGTGTATTACCTCCTATATCAAAACTTACAAAAGAACAGGCTATGTACTACTTCCTAAGCGGTTATACTGCAAAAGTTGCAGGAACTGAAAGAGGTATCACAGAACCGGTTGCAACATTCAGTGCTTGTTTCGGCGAGGCATTCTTGCCTCAGCACCCGACTGTTTACGCAAAACTTTTAGGTGAAAAGATCGATGAGCATAATGTAAACGTTTACCTTGTGAACACAGGATGGACAGGTGGTGCTTACGGTACAGGATCCAGAATGAGCATCAAGAACACAAGAGCCTGCATCAATGGTATACTTGATGGAAAAATCAATGACAGCGAGTTCGAGACTCTTCCTATTTTCGATCTTTCTATCCCTAAAACTCTTGACGGAGTTGACACTGAGGTTCTTAACCCGAGAAACACATGGGAAAATAAAGATACTTATGATACACAGGCAAAAAAACTGGCTTCTATGTATGTTGAGAACTTTAAAAAGTATCTGACTGACGACAGTGATTTTGACTTTACAGCTGCAGGTCCGCAACTATAGTATCTACTTTAGTTAGAGATCTTAACCAAAAATATTAAGGGAGCTTTAGGCTCCCTTTTTTTATTATTAAATAAAACATTATTAGGTAAATATATGACAAAAGAACAATTTCTAGAAAATATTGAGCAAAACTGCAGCGAGATAACATTTTTAAGCGTTAAACATATGAGTGAGAAAATATATAAAGGTGAAAAGCAGTTTGACAAAGATGAAAATATCGAATTTTTTTCCAACTACAAAAACTACCATCTTTACCTCAATGACTTTGCGGCAACAATCTACAGCAGATATGCTTCAAGCGTAAATAACATCTATATAGAGGTATGCGAAGTTTTGGATATCTCCGTTGACAATAAATATACCCTTGAACACACCATAATGAAACTTGAGAAGCAGACTCCCCAGCTTCTGCTTGGTTTGACCGACGAGGATATCCAAAAACAGACAATTATGCACTTTGACGAAAAGCTTGAGGCAATCGACGGTTCAACGCACTATAACGGCAACCTTGATGAGTTCAAAAGCAGGGTCGATAAACTAAAGTCAAATATAAAACTTGTAAAAGATGCATTGAACTATCAATCATAGTGTTATAAAGGACTTTTTTGATACAATTCATTTTATGAATAGTAATAAGACAAGATTGGCTGCGGCGTTCACCGGAGCCTCAAACAGTGGGAAAACAACGCTTATAGTGAAGCTTTCCCAGCTTCTTCAAAAACAGGGTTTTAAGGTTGCCATTATAAAACATGACCCTAAGGACAAAGCTGTTTTTGACAAAGAGGGTAAAGACAGTTACAAATTCTCCCAGACAGGTGCTGATGTAGCCGTCGTGTCGCCCAATAAAACTACAATATTTAAAAAAGAAACCTCTACGATCGAGCGGATCATAGAATCATTTGATGATTTTGACTTTTTACTCGTAGAGGGATTGAAAACTTTACCTCTTCCAAGAATATGCATACAAAGGGAAGAGGTGCAAGAGCAGTATTTCCATCTAAGCGATACTATCGCAACGGACGATTCGATCGACAGATCGCTCTTTCCTGAGGGGATGGAGATATTGGATATGAATAACACTGAACAAATAATCAACTGGATAAAAACTAACGGGAAAAAGGTATAAAATGGAACAAATTTTAAATACTATCAAAGAAGCAAGCATAGAGATCAAAAGAACCATAGAATTAGGGGACACAGGGAAAAGTGAACAGCAAAACTCAACAGGTGATACCCAGTTGAAACTTGACATCGCAAGCGACGTGATCATCGAAAATGCTTTTAAAAAAATCTCAAGCGTAAAAAGAATAGTGAGTGAAGAGCAGGATATAATCGTTGATATAAATGAAAACGGGGAATACCTGGTAGCATACGATCCTTTAGACGGAAGCAGCCTGGTAGACGTAAATCTTTCTGTCGGTTCAATCTACGGAATATATAAAGAAGACTTTAAGGGCAAGAACATTATAGCTTCCGTTTATGTTGTATTTGGTCCAAGGGTAGAGATGGTGATCTGCGACGGTGAAACTGTAAAACTTTACAGGCTTCATAATGGTGATTTCACTTATGTCCAGGATATAAAAATGGATGAAAAAGGGATATTGAACTCTCCCGGGTCAACCCAACAATGCTGGTACCCTCACCACAGGGAGATGATAGAAGATATCTTCAAAGAAAATTATACATTGACTTACAGCGGGGGGATGGTTCCAGACCTTCACCATATATTAGTAAGAGGCGGCGGTCTCTTCTCATACCCGGGAGCCAGCGATAAACCAAAAGGAAAGCTTAGGCAACTGTTTGAGGTATTCCCGTTTGCACACATATTTGAAACAGCAGGCGGAGCAGCCACTGACGGCAAGGGGAGAGTCCTGGAGATAGAAACAAACCATATCCACGATACTAGCCCTTGTTTCTTCGGAAGCAGCTATGAAGTAAATAAAGTAATAGAGGCTTACAAAGAGTACTGATGGAAAAAGAGAAAGACCAATGGGACCTGCAGCTGGACCAACAACTTGAGATAATATATAAATGCCAGCAGGAGCACAATGTGGACTCCTGCATGGAGTGTGAACATCTCCTAAACTGCGAGACCAGGGATAATTATGTCAAAGCAGTATATGAAAGCATGAATAAAGGAAGCGGCGGCGGATTTGAGTTTTAAACAAATTAAATCTTTACTATGATATAATCAATAATAATTTTATTCGAGGATTACTCTATGAGAGACATATTATCTAAAAAAGTGGATTCATTACCACCTTTACCAAAAACAATATTAGATTTAGAAGAGTTTAAAAAGTCGGCAAACAAAGATTTAGACGAACTTTTAGCTATTGTTGAACAAGATCCTTTAACTGTTGCTACGCTTTTAAAAGTAGCTAATTCAGCTATGTTCGGTTTCAATAACAAGGTTGAAACTGCAAGCAGGGCAATCCATCTTCTTGGGGTGAACTTTACCCTTTCCATCGCTTTCGGTAGTGCAATAAAAAATGCATTTAAAACGAATCTTGACGCTTACGGTATAAGTGCAGACCAGTTCATGAGACTTGCGAATATGTCTTCAAACCTTTTATCCTTATGGTACGGAAGAATCGACAATGAGCTAAAAGAGGAGCTTCTTTTACCTGTATTCCTTTTGGAAACAGGAAGATTCATACTTTCAAGCATCGCTTCGGACGAAAATATCAAAGAGAGTTTTTTAATAAAAATAAGACAAAACCCTTCAGATATATCTGCAATTGAGAAAGAATTTTTCGGTACCACTTCAACAAAAGTTACAGCTTCCATCTTCAAGCACTGGAACCTAAGCGACAGCCTGATCAATATGATCGAGTATACAGACGACTTCTCGGACTGTCCTGAGAAATATATCAAGCATGTTCACATAATCAATGTTATAAAGATCATCGCTAACGTTACAGATCCGTTAGGTGAAAAGTTTATCCAGGAAGGATTGGAAAAAGCCGAGATCTTCGGTCTTGATACAAATGCCCTTGAAAGAGCTATAGAGAAGATGCAGGACAGACTGTTAGATGAGTAATATATACTCATCTAATTAAAATTTTATTTCTGGCTTTCAAGCCTTTCATTTATCAAAGAAACGGCTTTTGAGAGATTCTCTTTTTTCTCTTCGTTTGTCATAGCACCTTCTATAGTACCTGTTTTTACCTGTCCTATATATATTCGCTCAACCGTTTTATCATCTTTTACAAAGTAAAGAAAATATTTTAAAGCATCCTGGCTTTTAACCTGCAGGAAATGCCTCATATCACCGTTTCTGTCGTATATCCAGGGATCTTTTCCTGTACCTTTTAATTCTATGTTCTGATTATGTGCCTGCCATCTTTTGATGAACCACGGTGCGTCAGATACGTTAGATATTACGACGAATCTCCCTATAGGCAGATCCAGCATATTTTTAAGGTCGTTTGCCAAGGCTATGGACTCATGGTTACCTACATAGATCACGCTGCCTGGCTTAATAATACTTTTTGCCGAGAACTCGCTGTTCTCAAACCCGATCAGCTCTACCGTATTTGGCAGTTGATCCAGAGTTATCACTTTTTTCTCGATCTTTTTAGGAGGCTCGACCGTCAAATATGTAAGTCCAGCCAAAAATACGACACTTAAAAAAACAACCTTCAGAGTAGTTCCGAGTTTATTCAAATTTTCCCCTTTTTTGCATATCTTTTAAACAACCTGTCCACGGTTATGTCACTTTCCAAAGGCTTGCCGTTGATCATATGCTCAACAAGAGAGTTTGCAAGATAAGGGGCAAGGACAAATCCCCTTCCCCCTACCCCGTTTAGGATATAAAGATTCTTATACCTGGTAAACCTTTCCTCCTGTACATGGGTACCGTTTCTAAGGTACGGGAACTCTTTTAATGTTTCGGCACTGTTTATTATCTCTCCTGCCATAGGGAAATAATCCTCGCTGCAGGCCCTTGCACCTATAAAGGATTTTACGATCTTCACATCTTCAAGTTCAACAATATCAAAGGCTTTCTCAAGAAGCTCCTCATTGTTCTTCTGTGCATCCTTTACATCTTCCTCTTTTCTGTTATGGGTCGCACCTATTGATACCCGGTATCTACCCTCTTCATTTATCGGGAAGCTTTTTGATACGGAGCAGGCTTTATGGTAATTATGCTCAAGCTTGGTAGAGGTTTTCACGTCGATCCTGTATCCCCATACGGGTCTTATTTTCATATAATCTTCCCCGATCAGGTTCACCCCTGCCCCCGTGGTCAGGATAAGGTTTTTACAAGACAGATCATCATCCAAAAACCATTTTTCGTCTTTTCGGGATATCTTTTTAATCTCTTTGTTGAAAAGTGTCTCTACCGGGTTTTCATCATTTGAAAAGCTTACCGTCATCATCTTGCAGATACCAAGGGAGTTAACAACTGTACCGATTTTAAAATAGTAACCATCCCCGTCTTCACTATAAGGGAAATCCATATAAGGCTTGTATGATTCGAACTTTTCTTTATCCGTCTCATTTTGCGGGATTCTTGTGGTTCCGCAGTTGTCAATGACGTTCGGGAAATTTTCTTTATAAAGCTTTGTCGAGAATTTAAGTGATCTGGTTACCAGGTCCTTAAAAGGGTTGGGTTTCCCAAGAAGTGGTGAAAGGAAAGCCCCGGCAGCCCCTGAAGCTGCGGAAGCTATATTTGGAAGCTTGTCTATTAGAAGTATACTCTTTGAGTGTTTTGAAAGCTCGTATGCAACACTGCAGCCGCAGATACCTGCACCTACTATAATATACTCATACTCTTTCATTTTTATACGGTGATCTCTTTTATATCCGCGATTGTTTTAAAACTTGCGTATACTGTACCTATCAGATTTTTTCTGTTGTTTCTTATCTTTTCATCTTCATGGTTCACAAACACGTTGTCAAAGAAAGCATCAAGCTGAGGCTTCAGGCTGAAAAGCGCTTCAAGCTCTTCATCAAAGGTAGTGTATACATTGTTTTTAACCTCTGAGAATTTAGAGAACAGCTCAGTTTCCTCTTTGTCGCTGAACAACGACTCGTCTATTACAAGCTCTGAAGACTCGTCTATATCCTTAACGATATTGGCTACCCTTTTAAAAGTAACGCTTGCATCTTTAAAGTCGCTGCTTTTTACCAATGGATCAACGGCTTCGATCTTTTCACAGATACTTAATATATCTTTCTCTCCGCTGCTGTTTAGAACAGATTTAACCACACTTGGGTTTACGTCGCTGTACAGCTTGTAAAGTCTCTCGTCTATAAAGGTTTCCAATTGAACCAGATCGATATTCTTATACTCCTGCTTCAGGCTTTCCATTATCTTGTTCAGGTCAAGTTTAAGCTTGTGCTCTTTTGCTATTTTGAATATACCCGCAGCCGCCCTTCTAAGAGCAAAAGGATCCCTGCTTCCCGTTGGTATCATCCCTACGCTGAACAGCCCCATAAGATTGTCTATCTTGTTTGAAATAGATACAACGGCACTGAATACATTTGAAGGGAGGTCACTATCCTCGCCGTCCGGGAGGTATTGCTCTTTTAATGCCGTGCAAACCAGAGGATCCCTTTTTTCTATTTGTGCATAGTAGTATCCCATAAGCCCCTGAAGCTCAGTAAACTCATAAACCATATCTGTTAAAAGATCAGCCTTGCTTATCATAACCGCTTCTTCCAAAAGGGCTTTTTCTTCGTCAAGGTCAAATTCGTTTGCTATTATTTGGGCGATCTTGGCTTCCCTTACGCATTTGTCGTACATGCTTCCAAGCCCCTCAACGAAGCTTACTTTTTTAAGCCCTTCGCTGCTTAGTCCGTTTTTGATATCATTCTTCCAGAAGAACATACCGTCACTAAGCCTTGGCCTTAGAACCTTTTCATTTCCTGCGATAATATGGCTGAAATCTTCCGTATAGGAGTTTGAGACAACGATAAATTTGTTTGTGATCTTCCCCTCTTTGTAAACGGCGAAATATCTCTGGTGCTCTTTCATAGAGTTTACTATAACTTCGTCAGGAAGTTCAAGGAACTCTTCGTCAAAGTTCCCTAAAAGTGCCGTAGGATATTCCGTGATGGCAACAACCTCGTCTAAAAGCTCTTCGTCGATCTCTATTTTAATATCATTTTCTTTTTCTATCTTCTCCATTTGGGAAAGGATCATTTTCTTTCTCTCCCCGGGATAAAGGATAACACCGTGCTTGTCCAGCTTGCAGAAATAATCCCCCGCAAAATCAAAACCGAACGGCTCATAAGAAACCATTCTGTGTCCGAAACTTGATTTTGAAGATTTAACACCGTAAAGCTCGCCATCCACAAGATCTTCACCTAAAATGATGCTAAGTCCCCTGATCGGTCTAATAAAGCTGTCGCTTCTGCTTCCCCATCTCATAGATTTACCGAAATTAAGTTTTGATATGAACTCGTTCACCATATCGTTTAAAAGCTCTTTTGATTCTTTACCTTTTACGGTCTGCTTATGGTACAGGAATTCCTGGTTGTTCTTAAGTGCCGTTTGAAGCTCATCCACGCTGATCCCGCATTTTTTTGCAAAACCGTTAGCAGCCCCGGTAGGTGCCCCGTCTTTGTAAGCGATTGCCGCAGGAGCTCCCCAAAGCTCTTCCTCTTTATCCTCCTGGGCTGTTTTAAACTCCCTGTGCCAAAATGTCAATCTTCTAGGCGTATAATAAAATTGAAATTCACATAATAGATCATTTGCTTCTAAAATATCCGACCATTTTTTCTCAATATTTGGTAACTCTTTTAAAAAAGGTATTGCCGGAAGTTCCTCAACTACGATCTCAATTAATAATGGTTTAATCATCTATTACTGTTCCTTTGTCTCATTTTTTTCTTTTTGCTCTTTTTTCAGTTCGGATTCTTCCAATCTATCTTTATGCTTCTGCACCTGTGTTTCGTTCATTCCCCTTAAGAAGATGAACAAGATATAGATAAAAACCGCCCAAACCAAAATATTAAATATCTCTGCCATAAATATTCCGTTTCTATTTTAAAATCTGCATTATATCCAAATGTTTATTAAGTACCGCAAATCTCGTATATCTCGTCAAGATAATCTTTGGAGATGCTTGCTTTTGATTCTTTGGTTCTAATTAGCTGCTCTTTTATCTCAAGAAGCTCCTCTACCTGGAAATATTCAAGATAATTAGGGTTTATATCCACTTTAGTACCGTCGATACTGATCAGCTCTTTTATCTGCTCGATCAATTCCTCTTTTGTCAATTCATCCATTTTCAAACTTCTTTAATATCTGTTCTAAATAAAGCTCCATCTTGGGCTCGCCGAAATCCTCTTCAACATTTTTGCAGCAGCTGCATACTGTCCCGGCGTCTGTTATCTCACCTATCTCATCTATCGTTTTTGCATCTTTTTCTTTTATGGCGTGGATTATCTCGCCCAAGCTTACTTTTTTGCACTTGCACACTTCATGGGACATATGAAATTCAGCCATTTTTCTCCTTTTTCAATATTTCATATGCTTCGTTTATCTCTTGAAGTTTCGCCGTTGCCTCATCAATAATGGACTGGGATGCTCCGCTTCCCGCAACGATATCGGGGTGGTTCTCTTTTACAAGTTTTCTGTAGTTCTTCTTAATCGCCGACATATCGTCATCCATGCTTACGCCAAGCACCTCGCAGGCTTTTTGCAACGAGAGTTCTTTGGTGTTTTGTTTTGAAGCGTAAAAATGCTCAAAAGATGCTATAAGCTGTTCAAAATCGGCTTTTTTTATCTCCAGGGCATTTGCGATATCTTCCGTTATCATAAACTCCGTTTTTGAAAAATCGTTATCTATGAAAGCCAGATTTAAAAGGTATTCCATAACCTTTAATCTTTTTGCATATTCCCTTTTTGTAAGCTTCAAATATTTTTTGGCTACGTCGATGGTATTGTCAAAGCTGTTCATCTCTTTTTTATAGATGTTTTTCAGCTGTTCCCTTACCTCTTTGCTGTTCTCAAAATGGTTTGAGATATCGGTAAAGGTATGGCTTAGTATCTCCGCTTCAAGTTCGCTTACTTTTCCATCCGCTTTTGCAACTTTTGCCATCATCGCGACTAAAAGACCAGCTTCGTGTTCTTCAAGATTTCCCTGGAATTTCTGCTTTCCGTCTACCTTGATCCTCTCAAAATCACTGCTTCTGTAATTTCTGTTCAACATAAAAAATATAAAACCGACTATTAATAATACCAATAATTTAATCATTATCAACCCTGTATATGAATTTGGTGTAATTTTATCAAAGTTTAGGTAAAATCTCTCTTCTTATTTTTAGATCAAAAAATTATAAATTATACGGGGTATTTAAAATGTTTGGAATGGGTTTTTTTGAAATTTTTCTTGTATTGGTAGTTGCTATTATAGCCTTGGGGCCTGAGAAGCTTCCTACTGCTGCCGTTGAAGTGGTAAAATTCTTCAAAAAGTTCAAAAGCGGTATCGAGGATGCCAAATCTACAATAAATAACGAGCTGCAGCTTGATGATATGAAAAGGGAAGCACAGCAGTTCCAGGCAAGCTTGACAGAGATAAAAAGCAATGTAGAAGATGTAACGAACAGCGTCGATCTTGATATGGATGAAATAACATCTATGGAAAGCAAACCTAAAAAGAAAAAAGATGAGCCTGTGATCGAAAAGCAGGAAGAGAAAAAAGCATCGAAAAAAGAAAAAATATCATTTGAGAACGAGGTAAAAGCGTAATGTTAGAGGATTTAAAACCCCATATAGCCGACTTAAGAAAAAGACTTGTAATATCAAGTGCCGCACTTTTTATAGCATTTTTTGCATGTTTTGCGGTGTATGAACCTATACTTGGATGGATGATGGTTCCCGTAGAGGCTGTACTTGGCGAAAACTCCCAAATGGTTGCTATCGAGGTTCAGGAAACATTCTTCACAGCTCTTAAGGTTGCATTTTTCAGCGGATTTTTGATCTCTCTGCCTGTTATCTTATGGCAGATGTGGCTTTTCCTGGCACCGGGTCTTTACGACAATGAAAAAAAACTTGTAGTGCCCTTTGTTCTTGGTGCAACGATAATGTTCCTTATAGGGGCTTCTTTTGCTTACTATATTGTCGTGCCTTTCGGTTTCGAGTTCCTTGTAAACTTCGGTAACAGCGTCGTAACGGTTATGCCAAGTATCGGGAAATATGTAAGCTTCTTTACAAAACTTCTGTTCGGGTTCGGGCTTGCGTTCGAGCTTCCGGTATTTACCTTCTTCTTTGCGGTAATAGGACTGGTTGACGACAGGATGTTAAAAGACTTCTTTAAATACGCTGTTGTTCTTATCTTCGTTATAGCTGCGCTTTTAACGCCTCCGGATGTTATCACCCAGTTCCTGATGGCGGGTCCTCTTATCCTTCTTTACGGGGTTTCTATCTATATAGCAAGGATATTCAACCCGGCTCCCAAAGACGACGAGATCGAAGATGACGAAACGGAAGAGGATATGGACGATGAAGAGTTCGATAAAGAATTCAAAAAAGCTATGAAAGAAGATAAAAAACTTAAATAAAATGGCTTTAGACCCTTTAAAAACAAGCAGCTATGATTATGAGCTTCCAAGCGATCTCATAGCTACTTACCCGGCAATCCCCGCAGACCATGCAAAACTCCTGGTTTACGACAGAAAAACAAAAACAATATCCCACACCATCTTTAAGAACATACTTGAATATATACCCCGGGACACAGAAATCTTTTTTAACGACACAAAAGTTATAAAAGCCAGAATATTCGGGAAAAAAGAAACGGGTGGGAAAATAGAGCTTCTTTTTAACAAGCCCCTTCCCGATAATCTTTACCTGGTATATATAAGGGGACGGGTGCAGTCAGGTTACAGACTTTTTTTTGACAAGGGATTGTCACTAGAGATAATCGCTTTGCAGGAAGACGGCAGCAGAATAGTGAAATTCTTCAAAGATGAAAAAGAACTTGACTTTTTATCGCTTGTCGAGATACTCAACGAGATAGGCCACCTTCCCCTGCCGCCTTATATAAAAAGGGAAGATGAAGAATCTGACAATACCACCTACCAGACGCTGTTTGCCAAAAACTACGGTGCGGTTGCGGCTCCTACGGCATCTTTGCACTTTACCCCTGAACTTTTAAATGAACTAAAAGAAAAATACCATACAAATTATTTGACCCTCCATGTGGGTGCCGGAACCTTCAAACCCGTTGAATCGGAAGATATCCTTGACCATCCTATGCACAGCGAGTATTACGAGATACCCCAAAGTTCTTTGGAAATTCTAAACGGAGAGAAAAAGATATTGGCCGTAGGTACGACCGTGACAAGAACCATCGAGTTTTACAATGATACAAAAAAACCTTGCGGGGAAGCGAACCTTTTTTTAAATCCCCTTAACCCTCCCAAAAGGGTAGATTACCTGCTGACGAACTTTCATCTTCCCAAATCTACTCTAATAATGCTCGTTGCTTCTTTTATAAGTCTCGAAGAAACTTTAAGAATTTACGATGAAGCGGTAAAGGAAAAATACAAATTCTTCTCCTACGGGGATGCAATGCTTATAATATAAGATATAATATCTTATGGTAAAAAACGAACTTCTCACAAAAGATATAAACTCCCTTATCAAGCAAATAGCCGTCCCTTCAAGCATAGGGATGTTCTTTAACACCATGTACAACGTGGTTGATACCTTTTATGTGGGAACAATCTCAACTGTAGCCATAACGGCCCTATCATACAGCTTCGTGCTTTTTTTCATGCTTCTTTCCCTTAGTTTCGGTCTTTCATCGGCTATTACGGCCCATGTGGGGAATTCCCTTGGGAAGCATAAAACAACCCTGGCAAAGATATTCGTATCAAACGGTCTGTCTTTTGTGTTTTTCGCTTCATCCTTTCTTACATTGTTCGGATTCATTTTCATAGATGACATCTTTATACTTATGGGTGCCGAAGGTGAAGCCCTGCAATTGTCCCTTGAATACACCTATATCATACTTCTAGGAACGATCCCTATGCTTCTGGGGCTTGGTGCAAATGCCGTGCTTATAGCAAGGGGAGATACAAAAAGCTATAGGAACACGCTTATTTTCGGATTTTTCTTAAATCTTATCCTTGATCCTTTATTTATCTACGGATTCTGGTTCATACCCGAATTTGGCTTTGCAGGGGTGGCATATGCAACCATACTGATACAGTTTGTCACTTTTTGCTATATCATCTATAAACTGAACCTTACGGGTCTTCTTGACAGCTCAAGGCTCGTAAACTTCCTGCCCGATATAAGAGTCTATAAAAAGCTTTTCATACAGGCTTATCCCATGAGCCTGAATATGTTCACCATGTCTTTGGGGACAATGGTGGTTACCTATTTCGTCTCATCTTACGGTTTTAAGGCCGTGGCGGCATTCGGTATAGGGTACAGGGTGGAGCAGATCATCCTGCTTCCCATGCTGGGGCTTAACACCGCAGTAGCCTCCATAGTATCGAACAATTTCGGGGCAAAGAACTTTGACAGGATACATGAAGTAAGGGCAAAGGCTTTAAGATACGGATATATTATGAGCGCCTTGGGGGTGATACTGCTTACACTGCTAGGTAAATACATCATTATGATATTCAATGACGATCCCGTAGTAGTACAGACCGCCTATGAATACACTGTGGTTGAAAGCATAATTTTCTTTGCCTTTATAACCATATTTATCTCCAACTCCACCTTGCAGGGGATAAAGCAGCCTTTTTTGATCCCGCTTATCAGCCTCTACAGGCAGCTTGTTATGCCCTTCATATTTTTATACCTGGTGGTATTTATATTTAAAATGGATATATTCTATATGTGGGTAACGATGCTTGTAATAGTCTTCAGCGCCGCAGTAATGATACATATCTATACCAGGAATAAACTGAGGCAGATACAGGAGAGTTATCTAAAAAAGGAGATAAGATGAAAAGATTTTTAATAATATTATTAACAGCAGGACTGGTCCAGATATTTAACGCCTGCGGCACAAACGAACCTGAATTTCACGGAGAGATGAATATAAAATTCACAACCTCTTCCAAAGATACAAAAAATATAGAAACTAAATAAAAAAATAATAGCGTGGAATAATTGTATTTAAGACTACTTTTGTAAACAAACTGTAATCAAAAAAAACTAAAATTCTCAAATTTTTAACAGGATCGTAAATATTCCATCCTGTTTTATTTTTCCTAAAGATATATTACTTAAAATATCAAAAACAATTACATTTTGAAATTTTTCCCAAAAAGGCAGCAAATAATGAAAATCGAAAAACTATACGACAGGGATATCGAAGATATTTTGGAGTATGAAGATTTTATAGATACTTTAAAAAACAACCCATCCGAAATTTTTTTGCAGGAACTGCATAGAAAATACCAATACAGATCACAGGAAGAGGCTCTAAGAACTTTACAGATTGAGCTTATAAAACTGCAGGAGCACCTTGAAAAACATAACGAAAAAATGATAATTTTAATTGAGGGTAGAGACGCTTCGGGTAAAGGGGGTGCCATCAGGCGTATCACCAGGTATATGAACGAAAAACACTACAGGGTCGTTGCACTCGGTAAACCCTCCAACGTTGAACAGAGCCAGTGGTATTTCCAAAGATATGTCCAGCAGTTCCCAAAAGCGGGAGAGATCGTGATATTTGACAGAAGCTGGTACAACAGGTCCATGGTCGAGCCGGTGTTCGGTTTCTGCAGTGATGAAGAGTATGAAACCTTTATGAGAACGGTTCCAAGATTTGAAGAGGACCTTATAGAACACGGAATACACTTTTTAAAGATCTATTTCTCCGTATCAAAAGACGAGCAGGCAAAAAGATTTGAGGAAAGGGAGGAAAACCCTCTAAAACAATGGAAACTAAGCGAGATAGACCTGCAGATGCAGGAGAGATGGAACGAGTTCACGAAAAAGAAATACAGAATGTTAAAAGAGACCAATACTCAAAAATCACCCTGGACAATTCTAAGAAGCGACGATAAATTCATCGCGAGATATAATGCAATAAAAACAATTTTAAACAAGGTTGATTATGAGGGAAGAGACGAAAGGATAGATTTCACCCTTGATCCTGAGATAGTCATCTCCGCAGAAAAAGAGCTACAGATCATGGACGAAACCGCCAAAGAGAATCATATCTCCCTATATTAAGGAAGTAAAGGGAAAAACCTTTACTTTTTGTTCTGTTCTTTTATAAGCTCTTTCAGCTCCTGAACCTCTTTTAAAAGAGTATCAACTTTTGCATGCTCGTCATGGATCTCCTCTTTCATATCTTCATCCTGAAGCTTCTGCATCTCGCCTATTATAACCGCAACGAACAAATTGAAAAATACGAACGCCGCAATGATAACAAAACTTACGAAATATGCCCATGCCCAGGGGTAAACCTCCATAGCCTCGTACATAACATCGGTCCAGTCCTCAAAGGTAAGAACCCTGAATAGTGTAAGCATGGAGGTGAGGAAATTGTTCCATAATCCAGAAGGCAGGTCTGCAAATACGAAGCTTCCGATAATAGCATAGATATAGAAAATGATGAACATAAGTATAACTATATCAATGATCGAGGGGATCGCTTTTATAAGCATATCTATGATCTTTTTCAGTTCAGGCCTTGCCGTGAACAGCCTAAGAACCCTGAACACCCTCATAAGCCTTGCGATCGCCGCAAAAGAGCTGTTTTCCAAAGGGATCAGGGTAACAGCCACGATCACAAAATCAAAAACATTCCAGCCGCTTTTGAAAAAGTTCAGGAACTTTTCCTCTGCAGCCATTTTAATGATGATCTCGATAACGAAATAGATTGTAACGAACCAGTCGAAAATATAAAGGATATTCCCGAAAGGCTGGCTTGCTTCCTCCAGGGTCTTGAATCCAAGAACCGAAGCGTAAAATATGATTATCGCAGTTGTAAGGTTGGAAAACCATCTGGCATCCCTTACCTCTTTTATTCTCGCAACGAAAGTATTACTTCCCATTGATCTCTCCATTTATAGATATTGAATTTTTTGGGAAGAATATCCAAAGAAGATTAAAAAATATATAAAGAAAATCTTTTAATCGCTCCAAATATTGTATCTGACCTTTGTTTCGTCGTATCGGTCAAGCTCT
Organism: Arcobacteraceae bacterium; assembly: GCA_963677515.1. GTDB lineage: Bacteria > Campylobacterota > Campylobacteria > Campylobacterales > Arcobacteraceae > JAIOSF01. Next base: position 1,155,525 of record OY781963.1, read on the forward strand.
TTTAGGAAGTTTTCCTTATAACCCAGGGCCACTATGCTTAAAGGTTTTATATCTAAAGGGAGATTGAACAGTTCCCTTACGAAGCTGATCTTTGCCTCCCTTGGGTGCACCGCCACCCAAACCGAGCCGATTCCCAGTGCCGCAGCACTTAAAAGTATATTTTGGGTCGCTGCGCTTGTATCCTGCACCCAGTACAGTTCCCCGGTCTCATCCTTTACCTCATGGCATACTATCAGCACGTGGGAAGCGTCTTTGCACATTTTTCCATGCTCCAGGCCTTTTGCTATCCTGTTTAAAATATCTTTGTCGTCAACCACTATAAACCTGAACCCCTGATTATTCCTTGCAGTAGGGGTACACATGGCACAGTGTAAGATGGTATCTATATCTTCGGGACTTATTTTTTTGCCGTTGAAATTCCTTATGCTTCTTCTATTCTTTATGGTGTAAATGGTATCCAATCAATTTTCCTCGTTAAAACTTATGATAAAACAAACCCCGCCCTCAATATTCTCGGCAGTTATTTTTGCTTTGTTCTTATTTACTATCTGCTTTGTCATATAAAGCCCTATTCCGCTCCCCTTGCCTTTTTCTTTTGTTGTGAAATTGGGTTCGAACACATGATCGATGATCTCTTCGTCTATCCCCCCGGCATTGTCACTGATGATTAAAGTTATCTTCCCGGCATTGTTTGAGATATGAAACGATATCAATCTTTGTTTTATCTCATTTTCAATAAAGGCATCTTTTGCATTGTTTATTATATTGATAATTACATGCTTGAATTCACTGCCGTTCACTTTCACTTTGGCTTCGGTATCACCCGTAACAAGCGTTTTTATGAGATTTTTCATAAGTTCGTCCCGAACCAGCAGAATAGAGGAATCTATCATCGACCCAAGGCTTAGCTCCTCTACCGTTTCTGAAGGCCTGAAAAAACCCCTGAACTCGTTCATCGTATTTATTAGGTGATTGATCTGCCTTAAAGTGCTGTTTATCACCTCTTCAATTTTTTCATCGGTGAGTTCCTTGAACTGGTGATCAAGCTCCAGGGTCTGGATCTTCATTTTTATGATACCCACGGGCTGCATCCACTGGTGTGCAATAGAATCTATCATCTCCCCCATTGCCGCAAGCTTGCTTTGCTGTGCAAGCATGGCGTCTTTAAGGCGCAGGTCCTCTATGGATCTGTCTATCTCGTTTTGCAGGTTATTGTTAAGCTTCTCAAGCCTCAATTTGTCTTCCAAAGGGTTTACCACCACTATAAAGGCATCTTTTGAAGGAAGAAGTGTAAGGGAGAACTCTATATGTACAAGGGATTTGTCTTTTTTAATGCACGATTTTCTTTTTTTGCTTATATGCCCCTCTTCGTAAGCCTTGCGTAAAACTTCGATTACCTCCTCTTTCTCATCCTCTTTGCTCAGATCAAGACACGATAACTCCAAAAGCTCATCTTCCCCGTATCCCAAAATATCCATATAGGCCCCGTTCACCTCCAGAAACTTTCCCTCCAGGTCAATTAGGGCGATACCGGTGTCCGCATCTTTGAATACCGAAGATAGCTTTTTATTGCTCTCGTCTATCTTGGTTCTGTAAAGGTCCTCTTTATATATAAGATATAACACTATAAAAATAGTAAGGGTGGTCAAGATCAAAAATATTTGGAAGTTTTTGTTCTTGTTCTTGATATATTCCGCACCGCTTCTTATTAGGAATACTGCCGAAAGGGTTTTATTCACGGGATTTTTCACGGCTATAAATGTCATAACCTCGCCCATTGAGGAATCATACAGGGTAAAAAACTCCTCTTTTTTGATCCTTCGTTTAAATTCCTCTTTCGTTTTGGTATTTATCGGTATCAATACCTTCTCGTTTCTTTTTTCCTGTACATATTCCACGATCGCTTTCTCTGCATAGAAGCCGTTAAACAAAGAGGGGATATAGTTGCTTTTTTCGTCCTTGAAAAGTTTTTTATCCGCCACTGTTTTAAGTATCAGGAAATTGGGTATCACGTTAAAATTGTTCATAAACTCTTTGCTTAAAGCAAGGGAGCTATAGGATACTTCCACGCTGCCTATATGTTCATCATTATAAAACAGGGGGAATATAAATCTGTAACCGTTGAATATCCGTCCCTCTTCAAAACCGTTTATCTTTTTTTTGTTTTTATTTACGTATGCTACCGTTTCCCTTATATCAGTTAGATCGTCACCGAACTTCTCCGGCCTGTGAAACCTCAGAAAACTCTCATTATTTGGAAGATGAAAATGAAGCTGCCTTATATCATACACCTTCAAAAGCTTGTAAACGTCTATTAGATGGTTATAAAGTTTTTCCCTTATTTCCCCTTTTTTCACAGGATCGCTTTTATAGGCGTCTTTAAATATCTCTATGGTTTCTTTTGTATTTATATGGGTGCCGAAAATAAGATCGGCCCACATGATATAGTCATCGTAGTGCGCATTATAATTTTGTTTGTACTGGCTTGTTTTTGACTTCAAGAACTCTTCAACCTTTTGATCCCTCTCCCAATCAAGGATAAGAAAAGAGATCAAGGAAAGAGCCGCAAACAAGAGGGCATATAGTGGTGCTTTTTTCAAAATCTTTCTTTATCTGTAATATTATAGTTTCGGTTCAACAACCAGATCCTCTATCGTATCTTCAATAGTTTCAAACTCAAACTCAAAGCCGCTGTCTAAAAGCCTCTTCGGATAAACGCACTGCCCCTGGGTCAATACTGTTGAGCCTTCCCCGAAAATAAGGCTTAAAACAAATTTCGGCAGCGGTATAACAGTGGGTCTGTGCAGGCTTTTGCCCAAAGCTTTTGTAAGCCCGTAATTCGTGGTGGGTACGGGTGCCGTAAGGTTAAATATACCCGACATATATTCATCCTCAAGGACAAATTGATATGCCTTTACAAGATCGGATATATGGATAAAAGAGAAAGCCTGCTTCCCGTCACCGATGGTGCCTCCTATTCCAAGCTGGAAGGCAGGGAGCATCTTCTGTAGCGCGCCCTCTTCCCCAAGAACTATCCCAAACCTGAATATTGAGGTTCTTATCCCGACGGCTGCCGCTTTTAAAGCTTCCTCTTCCCAATCCCGGCAGAGATTTCCCAAAAAGTCGCCGCTATACTCATAGTCCTCTTCATTGTACACTCTTTTGGTATCATATATCCCTATAGCAGAGGTCGAGATAAATACCTCAGGCTTTGTAGGGGCATTTTCCATGGCTTCGACCAAAGCCTTTGTCGTATCTATCCTGCTTGAATAAAGAAGTTTCTTGTACTCTTCACTCCAGCGGTGTATGATATTGGCACCTGCCAGGTTGATGACAGCCTTGCAGCCGTCCACAATCCTGGTCAGCTCCTCAACATCTTTTAAAACTTCCCGTTTTATGGCAACGACCGTATATCCCTCTTTAGTAAAGACTCTTTTGAGGTTTTTCCCGACAAAACCGCTTGCGCCTGTTATTGCTATCTTTTTCATAAAGGTTTACCTCCCCTATTACTTATATATTGTTAGTTTATCATAAATAGTAATAATTTAATATATAAAGGATATATCTTTGGTACTAATATAATGTGAGATAAGAAAGAGCTTGTTTTGAAAGTTCAAACCTAAATTATTATAAAATACAAACAAAAAAGATATCATCAATGACTATAGAAGATTTCCTGCACAAACTTGAAAAAAGGGCAAACAAGAACAGCTCCAACAATCCATACAAAGACCCCAGGGTCTTAAACAACCTAAGGCTTTATCTAAACACCCTGAAACAAAACTACTATAACGGGGTGATGCTGGTAGCAGAAGCCCCCGGATACAGCGGGTGCAATATAACGGGGATCCCGTTTACGACCGTAAAGATACTAAAAGATAAACCCCACAGAATATTTGAAGAGCTTGAAAATGAGCTTTATCAAGGGGAATTCTTCTCGGATATCAGCGGCTCGATCATCTGGGACTATCTGAAAGACAAAAACACCCTGCCCCTTTTTTGGAACGCTTTTCCTTTTCACCCCTATAAAAAATACAATAAGCTTTCAAACAGGAAGCCGACCTCTAAAGAAGTGCTTGAGGGGATAAGCTATATAGACGATCTTATAGAGATATTTGCTCCCCATACCATAACTTCCCTTGGAAGGTACGGGCAGGTCTCTTTACAGAAGATATATCCGAATAGAAAAATAGATTATATAAGGCACCCTTCACATGGAGGGAAGAATGGTTTTGTAAAAGGGATGGATAAGTTTGTTTATAAAAACTATTAAATAAAGAAATGAAAATAAAATTAATGATTTTAGGGGAAAAAGCAAAAGAAGGAGAAACTTTTGCTTTTTAAGTTGTGACTTTATTCTAATATATTCGGGATTAGAAGATATGAGCCCAGACCTATCAAGGCCTCTATTGCAACTACCGCAATCAGACTCGTTTTTTGTGTACTAAAACTTTTAGCAATAGATTTCATAAGAGACACCTCCTACTAAAATTTCTAAACACTGCAATTATAACACAGCATTTGGCACTTGTCAACTTTAAGTGCTAAATTTTTTAGCACTATTTTTATAGTAGTGCTTATTTTTAAGATTAATTTTAAGTTGATCTATATATTCTCTCCAAAACTTTAGTTTAACAAGCTAAAGTTTTATTTATAAAGAATACGGAAAACCCCTAAAAAGAAAACTACCCCCGCCAATATATCAAGCTGATTATCAAGCATAAGGAGAAATATCCCCGCAAACATCAGGGCAAAAGAGGAGACCAAAGGTTTAAGATACTCTTTTAGCTCCTTTGCTATCCATCCAAGCTGTGCTTTTGAGACTTCAACCTCCAGGCTCCCTTCGGCCGCTTTTTTCATAACCGTTTTAAAGTCCCGGGCGATAAAAGGGATATCTTTTATCTCGTCGATTATCGTCTCTATTATGCTCTCTTTTGCACCAAGCGCCCTTGGAATGTTCTTCTGCAAGATAGGAAGGATATCCTTAACCCCGTTGAAATTTTCTATATATGTGGTCCCAAGCCCCTCCACTATTGCACTTACACGTAAAATGTATATGGCATCGCTTGGCAGCTTAAACGGAAAATCCCTCGTAGTCTCAAGCACCTCGAATGCAAGCTTCTGCATAGACTCGCTGTCAAGGTTCTCGTTTGAGAATATCTCGAACATCTTGGAAGTAAACTGCGCCAGCTCACCTACTGGAGCCTCGTAACTGATGGTTCCAAGACGCTTGTTGGCACTGATATATCCCTCGTAGTCCTGCTCATTTGCCGCTTTTATAAGCTCGATTATAGCCACCCTTATATTATTGGGTACGGTTTTTACCATACCAAAATCCAATAGCACAAGCTGTGAATCCCTGGTCACAAGCAGGTTCCCCGGATGGGGATCCGCATGAAAAAACCCGTTTATAAGCATCTGAGTTGTATAAAAGTCCACAAGGTTTGAGATAATATGCCTGAAATCTATATTATTTTTTAAAATATTCTCTTTATCGTCAAACCTGTATCCCTCTTCATAGCTCATCACAAGGGCATCCTCGCAGCAATACTGCTCGTAGGGCTTTGGAAATCTCACCCCGCTGTTTTTATATACGGTCGTAAACTTTAAAAGGTTCTCAAGCTCCGTGGAGAGATTCACCTCCTGCATGATCATCTTGGAAAATTCGCTTATAACTGCATCGATGGAATTCTTCGTATAAAAAGAGAAAAGGGGCTTGAACAGGTTGTTAAAAAAATTCAATATCTTTATATCTGCCGTTACCTGGGACTTTATCCCGTTTCTTCTTAGTTTTACGGCAACCTTCGTTCCATCTTGCAGGTATGCTTCATGCACCTGCCCTATGGAAGCTGAAGCTATTGGCTTCTTTTCAAAATAGTTAAATACTTCATCATCTTCAAAGGCTCTTTGAAAAACCATCTTAAACTCTTTCTCTTTCATAGGCGGTATCTGGTCGTGAAGCTCTTTAAGTTCCTCAAGATACTCTTTTGAGAAGAAATCCGCCCGGGTAGCCAAAACCTGTGCAAGCTTGATAAAACTTGCACCCAGCACGGATATGGTCTCTTTTAGTTTTTTGGGAGCCAGCGGCTTGAAAAAAAGAAACCTTTCTTTCTTTTTTATGACCAGAAACAAAGTGAGTAAAAAGGTAAATACCCCGTAGATCCTAAAGGGCGAATAAAATTTAAGCCTGGAGAAAAGAGTATCTATTTGTGATCCCTTTTCAACTCTTTTCTAAGTTTTTCGATATCCTCTTTTGTTGCAAGGCCCAATTCATCTATCACCTCTTTAAGGGTTGACCTGAACTGCTCTTTTATCCTCTCGTCTTCCTCTTTCCCTTTTTTCTCGATAGAGTCCAAAAAGCTTTTTGCATCGTCGGTTTTTATCTTGCCTGTTTCCTCAAGCTTTTTAACCTCTTCTTCAACTTTTTCTTTAAAAACAACTGCCGCACCAAGACCGGTGTAAAGTAATTCTTTTAACATTCAATATCCTTTTTCTTTTATCATATAGGATTAAACCCCTATTTTGTATATCTTTTTTGTTATTTTAACACTTATTTTGAAACTTTTCTATAAAAAGAGAGGCTTGGGCAAACCCTAGGGTGCCAGCCTGTTTATCTCCCAGCTTCCATCTTTCAGTTTATATTCAAACCTGTCGTGAAGCCTGTCTTTTCCCCCCTGCCAGAATTCATACACCAAGGGCTTGACGATATAGCCTCCCCAAAAGTCAGGGAAAGGGATATCCCCTTTTAAGAACCTGGCTTTTATCTGCTCGAACTTTGACTCCAGGATGCTTCTGGAGCTTATGATCTCGCTTTGATGGGAGACCCAGGCTCCTATCTGGCTCCCTTTTGGACGGGAGAGGAAATATTTCAGGGATTCTGTTTTACTTATCTTTTCTACGCTTCCCTCGATCTTCAGCTGCCTTTCAAGCCCCAGCCAGGCAAAATGGATGGCGCACTTTGGGTTTTGTTCTATCTGGGCAGCTTTTTTACTGGTATAGTTTGAAAAGAAAACAAAACCATTTTCATCATACATTTTAAGAAGAACAGTACGGATGGAGGGCATCATATCATTTCCCACCGTTGCTATCGTAAAAGCATTCGGTTCTAAAAGTTCCGCCTTTATAGCCTGGTCGAACCAAAGCTCGAACTGCTTTAAAGGATCCGGGTCCAGGTCTTTCCTGTGAAGCCCTTTTGTCGTATACTCCTGTCTCATTTTTGTCAGGTCAGCCATTTTACATCCTTGCAAAAGTATATAAAAACCGCAAATTTCAGCCATTGCGGTCCAGGTTTTTAATTATACGCTTTTTTAATATAAATCTGCAATCTTTTTAAATCAAACGGTAATATCCTGCTTGTATTTGGACAGAATATTTTGTATCTTTTCCTCATTCATCAAGGTGGAGAATTCATCTTCGTTCTCTATTTCGTTTATATACTGTTCATTTTTCTCTATTGCTTTTTGCAGGTCCTCGATGGCATTTTCAGTGAACCCCAATACACTGTATACTTTCGCCCTTTGGTAAAAGCCGTCGGCGTATTCACCGTCAATACCCAAGGCCTGGTTCGTAAGGTTCAAGGCCCAGTTCGCTTCACCCATGTCAAGCACCGCATCCGCTTTGTAGATGATAGCCTCCACGTCATCGGGTCTAAGCTCCAGTATCTCGTTGTATATGTCTATCTTCCCGCTTAGGGTAGTCTCTGAAGATGCCCTCATCCAAAGCGAATGTATGGTGTTCGTCTTTTCTATCTCTTTTTGGTTCTGCAGAACCTGCTTGGTTCTTTTGGCCAGATCGTTTTCTACGACCTCCATCCTTTTTTCATAGTCGTCTATTACCTTTGCAACTTTCTCATTTACTATATTCGTGATCTTCTCGTTTATATCTTTTATGGAGCCCCATCCTACAAGTACCAGCAGTGATGTGGCTGCTGCTATGATATAGAACATATTGTTTATGGTCGAGGTGGCATAGTTCACGGCATTGCTGGTCAGCTCGACCTCTTTTTTTGCAAGTGTCTCGTGCAGCTCCACTTTAAGCTTTCGGTTTTCATCCCTTAACTGTTTCAGTTCATTTAAGATATAGTTTTCAACAAAAGGATTGTATAAAGGCTTTTCCAAAGAATCAAGCTTTTTCTTGATCTTTTCATCATTTACTTGTGTATTTTCCGCTGCGAATATATTTAAGGCTAAAACTAAAAGCAGTATCATTTTTTTCATTTGACTATCCTCATCTTTTCCATGATCTTTGTTGATGTTTTCGTATCAAACTTTTTTAATACTTTCATCACCCTTTTTGTTTTTAATCTTATCAGGATATCGAACACCTCATCTATCCTGTCATCTTTTATCATCTGTTCAAATATATTTACGGCAACTTTAAGCTTCATTTTGTCGTATAGTTTGATTGTCTTTGTTACTTCCGACCTGTTTATGCGGTCAAGTTTTTTTTGGTTCTTTTCTTTTATCTTCTCGTATTTTTCAAGCTGTTTATTTATCTTTGAATACTCTTTTTCAAGCTTTTCTTTTTTTCTCAGGTATTCAAGCTCTTTTCGTTCATAGAATTCGTTAAGCTCCTCTTTTACTTTCAGCAGTTCCATCTTTTCTTTATAAAGATTTCCCTCCGGCATAACTATGCCGTAAGAAAAGGATAATACCACCGCAAGTAAAAATATTGCTTTTTTCATTTTCTAGAACTCTTCTTTTTTCAACAGGCTTTCATACAATGTTCTAAGTGCGGCGTCCGCAAGGTTTGATGATATCCCAAGGTGGAATGATATCTTTGACGGGCTCATATCGAACATCTCAAAAGAGATATTGTTCTGCTTCAATGCGTTTATGGCATCCACCATTGCAAAGGTGTTCTCTTTTAGACCGATACCCACTATCGTAATTATTGAAAGATTATATGTGATAAAAAGGTTGTCGGTTTTCAATCTTTTTTCTATCTGCCTTCTTAGGTTGTTTATATTTCCTTTGAGGTCTTCCTGCTCCACAAGTATGGCAATATCGTCTTTATCCGTAGGATAATGGTAGGTGTTTATATTAAACTCCCCGAAGATCTTAAGAAGCTCTGCAGTGAAGCCTATCTCGTCCGCCAGCATATCTTTTTGTATATGTATCGAAGCCATATTGTCAAGCTTGGCGATACCTACGAGGTCCTCCATAGGCACCCTTTCATTTAATACCATCGTACCCTCATGTCCAGGGTTGTTGGTATTTCTTATATTGATGGGTATCTTGCTTTTTTTACAGTTAAGCATTGCGTTGAAATGAAATACGTTAAATCCTTTAGAGCTTAAAAGCCTGAGCTCCTTGAATGTAAGCCTGGGAATAACATTGGCATCGTTTATGATCCTTGGGTCCACCTCGTACACCCCGTTGGTATCCGTCCAGTTCTCATAGAGATCCGCATCAAGGGCAAAGGCCAGCTCACCGCCCGTCAGATCCGAACCTCCCCTGCTCATAACGGCTATTTCATTGTTCTTTGTAACCCCGTAAAATCCCGGAACCAGATATATCTCTGCATCTTTAAAGTCAAACTTCTGTGCAATATTCCCATAGCTTTGTTCCTGAACCTTGCCGTCGCGGAAATCTTCACTTAAAACAAACCCGAAATCCTCAGGCAGCATCAGTTTTACCCCGAGAGCCTCTTTTTGCATAAATTTCTCTATCACTTTTGCGTTATAGTGTTCACCCCTTGAGAGACAATAGGCTTCAAGTTTTTCATCTTTTAGTTTTGTTTTTAAGAGATCGTTCTTTAAAGAATCTATTATCTCTTTTTTATCAACTTGCAGATCATCGCAAAGTTTTTCGAACTTTTTAACGATAGCTTCAAAACTCTGCTTTTCACTTATATCCAGATGATTCCCTTTTGCGGCAAGGTTCAGCAGGTGATCCGTGATCTTCTGGTCAAACTCCTCATCCCTTCCGGGAGCCGAGACAACCACTACTTTCCTCTCTTTGTCGCTTTTTACGATCTCTATCACTTTTCTTATCTGGGAAGCATCTTTTACCGAACTTCCCCCAAATTTACATACTTTCATTTTTTTCCTCTTAACAAATGAGACCTATTGTTTCTTTAGTCTATAACCCCTGTTTCTTACCGTTTCTATAAAGTCTTTACTGAATCTTTCCCTAAGCTTCGATCTTATCTGGTTCATGTTTACTTCTATGATATTATCACTTACCATCTCCGGGTCTTCCCATAAAGCATATATCAGCTCGTCCTTAGATATGGGAGGCCTGTTCTTGTTCTTAAGAAGATAGGACAATATCTCGTATGCTTTGCCTCTTATTTTTATCTGTTCGTTATTGTTGTCGATGATCTCTTTGTCTTTATGGTTAAGCCTGAAATAATCCTTGTAAAAAAGCGCTTCCTTAAAATTATCCCTGTGTATCGACTCGACCTTTGCCATAACAAGCTCTTCGTCGAAAGGCTCCTTTATCACAGATATTGCACCGTTTTTCAACAGCTTCAGCTCAAACTCTTTTGAATTGTTTTCCGTTACTATCACAAATGCCGTTATGGTGTTAAAGGTTGAGCGTAAAAGGGAAAGGCATTCTTTTAGGGAGTCGCTTTTTATAAGCACCAGGTTATAAAACCTTACGCTTAAGTGATACAAGGCATCGTCAAACTCCGTTACTTCATCTATAATATACTGGGATATCTCGTCAAAACGATTTATGATATCTTTGTCAATTCCAAGCGATAATAACCTCATCTTTTAAAGCTTTATCCTTCTTTGTTCATCATTGACAGAAATAAGAAACTTTTTAACCCTTTTGGCATAGTTTTTTATATAGGTAAAAGGCATTATCAGTCCTCTAATGGATATACACCGTTCTCGTCATGGTTTTCTGTCCCTTTTATAGGAGGGTTGAACACGCAGATAAGTCTCATATCTTCGCTCCCCCCGTAAAGGTTATGGTCGTCATGCTCGTTCAAGGCATACATCACACCGTCGTATATCTCGTGTACGGTCCCTGTTTTAAGGTCCTCTATTTTCCCGTTACCCGCCACGCAGTAAACAGCTTCCAGATGGTTTTGGTAGTGGATATGGGTTTTGGTGTTTGCTTTTATGATCGTTTCATGGAAAGAAAATCCCATACCGTCCCCTTTTAAAAGCATTCTTCTGCTTACCCACTGCCCTTGCTTAGCATGTACCTCTTTTTGGGTTCCTATAATATCTTCTATATCTCTTACTATCATCTTTTAAAACTCCCCGCTTAATTTTTCCTGTTTCTTTTTGAATAATCTATCCACCGCCGTTTCAAACCTTTTTAATCCCTCTTTCAAGGTATCTTCATCGATAACAAGAGGAGGGAGGAACTTAACTACCTGAGAGTCGCTTCCGCATGTTTCTACGATAAGCTTCTCTTCAAAAGAGTATGCCGACAATTCACCTGCGATCGATTTGTCGCTTTTGAACTCTATCCCGTAAGCCAATCCCCTACCCCTTACGACCACATCGTGTTCACTGTATTTTTGGGCGATCTTTTCCAAGGTCTCTTTTAATATCTTCTCTTTGTATCTAACCGCGTTTGAGAGGTCATCATTCTGCCAGTAGTTTTCAAGGCTCACTTTTGAAGCAACAAATGCCAGGTTATTCCCCCTGAACGTTCCCGTATGCTCCCCCGGTTTCCACTGGTCAAGATCAGGCTTGAAGAGTAATAGTGCCATAGGAAGACCGCCGCCTATTGATTTTGACAGGGTTACCATATCTGGGTTTATCCCGGCAAACTCAAAAGAAAAGAACTCGCCGCTTCTTCCGTTTCCTACCTGGATATCATCTATTATAAGTAGTATGTCGTATTCTCTACAGATAGATTCAAGCTCCTGGAGCCACTTGGCACTTGCGGGGTTGATACCACCCTCACCCTGTATAGTCTCGACTATAACCGCCGCGGGAAGGTCCACCCCGCTGCTTCCGTCACTTAAGAACTTCCTGAAATACTCCAAAGTATTAAAATCCCCGAAATAACCGTCAAAAGGCATAAATGTGGCATTGCACCTGCTGATATAGCTTTCATCCCTGTATTCGTTGTTTCCAGTTACTGCCAATGCCCCCTGGGACAAACCGTGGTAACCGTTGGTAAAGGCAACGACGTTTGATCTTCCTTTCACAAGCCTTGCAAGCTTTAGTGCTGTTTCAACGGCATTTGTACCGGTAGGTCCCGTGAACTGCAGCTTGTATTCAAGGTTTCTAGGAGCCAGTATCAGGTCCTGGAAAGTCTGTATAAACTCTTTTTTTGCCGTTGTGGCCATATCAAGGCCGTGAACCACTCCGTCCTCCTGGAGGTATTTTATAAGGGCGTCGCTTATTGCCTGGTTGTTATGACCGTAGTTAAGGGTTCCCGCTCCTGCGAAGAAATCTATATAGTCCACACCCTGTTCATCCGTTAGTATTGCACCTTTGGCCTTTGTGAAAATTGTGGGAAAACTTCTGATATATCCCCTGACTTCCGATTCTAAATTCTCAAATATTCTCATTTAAGTTATCCTTTCTATTTTTTAAATTTATTTCATATAACACTTCATCTTCATGGGCATTGTTAAAATCACTTACTTTAAACATCGTCTCACTTGAGATATCAGTTCCCATCTTCTTTGTCAATTTTTCAAACAGCCTTTGCGAAGATTTGTTGCTTGGGCTGATAGTTGTCTGGATCTTCCTGATCTGCGCCATATTCTTTCGGGAAATGATCTCCGTGATCAGTCTTTGGGCTATCCCTTTTCCCCTGAAATTCTCATCAACGGCAACCTGCCATATAAAAAAAGTATCTTTTTGCCCAGGGTGTATATAACCGGAAACAAAACCTATTATCTTTTCGTTCTCTACCGCAACACAGCAGCAATCATTAAAATGTGTAGATTGAAGCAGATACAGATACTCTGAATTAAGATCAAGAACCTTTGTGCTTTCTACAAGACCATAGATATGTTTAGCATCATTCTTATTCGGTTTTCGTAAAATTATGTCAAATGACATCTATCTCCTTTTTAAATTTTATGTTAATTTTTTACATATTTTATGTAATTATTTTACATATATTATGTCAAATATAACAAAGTTTTCTTAAACTTAAGTTAACTATTTAAGTTAGATTCCCTATTGGGATATTATATTTTTTGGATCAAAAGCCAAGAACTTTGCTAAAAGGCTGAAACTTATATTAAACATTAGAGGGGTATAATTCTATTTATAAATTCAAATAAAGGATCACTTTGGCTTTATTAGACAATGAAAAGGATATACTCCCTTTAAGCTCCATTGCAGAGTTATTGACCGCTAAGATAAGAACCCTTAAAATGTACGAAGACAAAGGACTTCTCCCAAGAAAAGAGGAGATCTCCTCAAAAAAACTGTATTCTATAAACGATGTAAAGCTTATCGCTTTTACCCACTACCTGGCAAGCGTAAAAAAAATAAACGCAAACGGGATAAAATATATTCTGGAGATGCTTGAGAACAATATGGATGAAAAGAACAGAAACGATTTTCTTGATATTGTTGAAGAGAAAATGGAAAAGTTATCGGGTATAGATGTAAAGGATGTAGAGGTTATTTAACTATTTTACATAATATTTGTAAATTTTTTACATATTTTATGTAAACTCTGTCATGTAAGTTCTATAAAGAAGGGGAACGAACTGCTGTTGAAACTTTTTGTTTTCCCGTGAATCTATAGAAACACTTTCAAAAAATGTTTTCCAAAGTTTTTTAAACTTCTCCTCCTCTGCGGACAATAAAGGCAGATCGAAATAAGATATCTCTTTTACCCCGGCAAAGCTTTCATTCTTTACAAATGCGATCTTTCTTTTTGTATCGTGTATTATAAAGTTCTGGTTGCCAAACCTTTTTAGGAAATGTTTTCCCAGGAAATATACTATATTGAACTTGGTATCTATCTTTGCATAAAGGGTAGCATCCAAAAGCTCTTCAAACCTTACAAATCCCGTCATCTTGTGATTGAACCTGAACAGTTCTTTCTGAAGCCCCTGTATATAAAAAACAAAAGGATATGTTATATTATTTAGCTGTTTTTGGTCCTTAAACCCAAGGATCACATAGCGCAAAAGGTCAAGTTCAAACTCAATGGTATCACACATAAATATATTCAAAACGGTTTCAAAATTTGATTTCTCAAATTTCGTTTTTAGGGCATGAAGCACTTTCATTGCTTTGTCTTCGTCATACTCTATTTCAATGATCCCGTCAAGAAACAAAGTTTCAGGCATACTTCTTTTTATCTCTTTTACCTTTATCTTTTTATAATAGACCTCATAAACAAGAGTTAAAAAAGCTTCAAAGCTTCCGTCGTAAACCAGGGTCATATCTCCCCCGTTATTATGCTGTAGTCCATATCGAACAAGCCTGGCTGGTACAGTTTGTTCACAGGCTTGGTTATGGCAAGTTTTATCCTATCAGGGTATAAGGGGACCTCTTTTTGGTACCTGCCGTTGCAGGTGATGAAATATTTTGCTTTTTTCAAAGATATCTTCAAAAGCCCCAGGTCATCAAAAGAAAGCCTTTTGTAGCGCCTGGCCTTTAATATCTTTATAGCACCCCTTATCCCGATACCGGGGATCCTTACAAGCTCATCTTTTGAAGCTTTGTTTATCTCCATTGGAAAATAGTGAAGATTGTTCAAGGCCCAGAAGAGCTTGGGATCGAGCTCCTCGTCAAGGTTGGGATTCTGTTCATTTACGATTTCGTCGTAATCGAACTCGTAAAACCTCAAAAGCCAGTCTGCCTGGTAAAGCCTGTGCTCCCTTAACAAAGGGGGCTTGTTTACAAGGGAAGGGAGATTCTTGTCGTCATTTACAGGGATATAGGCGCTGTAATAAACCCTTTTTAAAAGTGCCTTGTCATAGAGTGCGGAACTCAGCTTCAATATATCCCGGTCGCTTTCAGGGCTTGCGCCCACTATAAGCTGGGTGGACATACCTATGGGCTTGGCTGACCTTTCCATGCTTATATCCCGTGCAAGCTTCAAAGGCTGAAGAACTTTCTCTTTTGTCTTATTGGGTGCCAAGAGCTTCAGGCTTTTATCGCTTGGAAGTTCTATGTTTGAGCTGACACGGCTCGCCAGGTTCACCGCCTGTTCTATAAGCTTTTCATCGGCTCCCGGGATCAGCTTGACGTGTATATAGCCGTTAAACTTATACTCGTTTCGTAATATTTTTAAAACCCGCAGGATAAGGTGCATGGTATGGTCTTCGCTGTCTATTATGCCGCTGCTTAAAAACAGCCCTTCTATATAGTTTCTTTTATAAAAGTTCAGGGTGATATCGGCAAGCTCCCTTGGGGAAAAAGCCGCCCTTTTTATATCATTGGAACTTCTGTTGATACAATAGCTGCAATCGTAAATGCAGTAGTTAGTAAGAAGCACCTTTAATAGCGACACGCATCTTCCGTCAGCCGTAAAGGTATGGCAGATCCCGCTGTTGTGCGTTGCTCCAATCTGCCCTGTCTTATGGTTGTTATCGCTTCCGCTTGAAGAACAGCTGACATCATATTTTGCACTGTCGCTTAAAACTTTCATCTTTTCAAAAATATCTTTTTTCATAAAGATATTTTAACCAAGGAAAATCAAAAGGGGCGTTTTCATTGCATATTGCAATCCGGATCAAAACTGTTAAAATAAAAAATGTAACTATTTGTAAAGACTTTGTAAATTTTGGCTGTTTTTTTTTACAAAAAACAGTCATTTATGGAGATAACTGCTTATAATGGTAGTTGAAAAGCCGCCCGATATTCTCTTTTAAAATTGTCATGTCAAATGTCGGTCGGTTCTTTTCTTTTATCGAATAATCCCTAGAACCTTTTCTCGTTTACTACCCGTTCTATCTCTTTTGATATATTGTCCATCTCAACTGCAGCCTTGTTGGTCTGTGTTGCAATATTGGCATTTTGCTGGGTCTGACGATCCAATGAGGTTATGGTATCGTTTATCTGGATTATGCTGTTTTCCTGCTCCTTGCTTGATCGTTCAACATCTTTGATCAGCTCCATGGTCTGGTTTATCTTTTCAATAAGCTTGTTATATCCCAATATCATCTCATCTGAGATAGATTTACCCTCGTTTGCTTTGGCAGCTGCATTTTGCACCAGCTGCTTGATCTCGTTCGCAGCTTCTGCAGATCTGCTTGCAAGGTTTCGAACCTCCTGTGCAACCACCGCGAACCCTTTTCCTGCTTCCCCGGCAGTTGCGGCTTCAACGGCAGCGTTGAGTGAAAGGATATTTGTCTGGAACGCGATCTGGTCTATTACGGTAATAGCTTCATTGATGGCCGAGACCTCGTTATTTATCCTGTCCATTGATGAAGTTGTTCTCTCCGCCAATTGCTGCCCTTCGGAAGAGACTTCTATAAGCTCGTTGGAGAACCCTGACATGGTATTTATATTTTCGGCGCTTTTTTTGATATTACCCGTTATCTCTTCAACCGCGGCAGAAGTTTCCTCCAAAGAGGCAGCCGCATGGTTGGAGTTCTTGCTTAAGGTATCTACGTTTTCAAGTAAAAGCGAGGAGTTGCTTTTCAAGGTCACCCCCTGCTCCTTGTTCTCTTCAAGCATAGAAACGATAGAATCCCTTAAACTATTTATCCCCTGGATCAGCTCTTTATATTCACCCGAGATCTTATCGTTCATAGGTATGGTAGAGGTATAATCGTATTTAACGTATTGATTCAATATATCAAGTATCTCCCTGAACAGCTCCTGCTGTACATCCATCGTCTGGTTCACTATATTTACAAAAGTCTGTACCTGAGGGGTGGAAGCCGGGTTTTGTATCCTGTATGAGAGTTCACCGTTTTGCATCTTGTTAAGTGTCAAAATAGTTTCCCCGGCACAAAGCATATCCAGTTCCGTCGATTCGTTAACGATCTTAACATTTTTATTTATCATATGGGCAAGCTGGCAGAATTCATCACTGCCTTTAAGGTTTATATCTTCAAACTCGTTGTTCTTTCTTTCAAGATAACTTACAAACCCCAATATCCCTCCGTAAATTTTCTGGGTGGAAGAAGTCACGTTGAAATATATAAAGTGTGCGATGGCATTTGTCACAAGAAGCAGGATCGCAAGCCCTATTAACAACATATAAAAACTTCTGTTCTTTTCACTTAAAGAAGAAGAGGTTTTAGCAAGGATATCTTCCGAGAGCTTGTCGTCAACCTTTTTTAAGAGGTTTATCTTTTTTGTGATCTTATCGAACCAGTAGGTGGGTTCTTCCGTTAATACATTTTTTAATATCTCGTTTTCGATCCTTTTTACCTCGTTTATATCATCACCTTTTAAAGTATTGTTATATAAGTCGATAAACTCTTTCTCCGCCAAGGTTTTAAATGAAGAAAGGTAGATATCCTGAATAACGATCAGGGAGTGGAATTTGTGATGCAGGTTTAGATTATTGCTTGCAAGCATATTTGAGCCTACAGCCCTTTGAATACCCGCTCTTTCCTTGCTCATAAGGAAATAGTAATAAGACAATATCTCCCTGGAGATATCTTTCTCTTTGACACTTTTTATCGCCATTGGTATGATACTTAGCAGTTTTGCATTGATGTTCGTATAATAAGCCAGGGCATCGCTCAAGCCTGTTTCCACTTTAGATATCCCATCCCTTGTTCGGGAGAGTTTTTCAAGCCTGGATAGCACATCATTTATAACCGATACCACATCGTCGTTAAAAGTCCCTTTTTTTATCCCGTGAAACAAGGAGCTGAACTCTGCAACCCTTTTATCCGTCAATTTTCTTTGAACGGCAAGCTTGTCACCGAACTTTTTCCCCCCGCTTCCAAGGTAGCCGGCGCTCATACCCCTTTCTTTCTGGGTTTCATGGATCAGCAAAGAGATACTTGAAGAGAAAAGCATAGTATCGTTCAATCTTTCATACTGTACTTTCTGCTCATAATTGCCGTATATATAAAAAGCGGACAGAAGCACCATCAACGACATGGGTATAACAACCAGAAGGATCAGCTTGACCCTGATGGTGAAATTATTTAAAAAAGACAGATTATATTTAAACGGATTATTCATGGACCTATTCCCCTTTTCTCATTTCGGCATATAACGCTTCATATTTTTCAACCTCTTTTCTGGAGGCTTTTCTTCTACAGGAGATATATCCTTTTGATCCGTCTGAAGAGGTATAGGGGAATACGGTTGCAAAAACCCAGTAGAATTTACCGCTTTTGGTTCTGTTCTTAACAAATCCTCTCCACCTGTCGCCGCTTTTTACAGTTCTCCACAGATCTTCAAAAGCGGCTTTGGGCATGTCGGGATGTCTTACTTTGTTATGGGGATGTCCGATAAGTTCGTCCAAACCAAACTCGGCATAGGTGCAAAACTCGTCATTTGCAAATTTTATTATACCTTTTTCGTCTGTTTCGGAAACAAGGAAAGATTTATCGTCCAAGATAAGTTCATTGTTTATAATTTCCATACAATATACCTCCCAGCATGGCTGTTTTATAAGTATATTATATGATCACTTTATTAAATTTAGTATAAAATTACTTAAATTATTATATTTAAAACCTCTTTTGTAGTGATATTGTTCTCAACTATTATATTGGTTATGCCAAGCTCCCCGATATATTCCTTTTCCTTATTCGTATGCACCTTTACTATGATACTTTCATTTGATACGTATTTTTGGAGAATATGGCAGATATGGTGGAGTTTTTGGGGATTATCCACAGCAACCACTATATTTTTCGCCCTGTTTATATTCGTATGTTTTATTATCTCTTTTTTAAGGGCATTTCCGAATATAACAGGTTCGTTCAGGTCTTTCACTTTTTTAAAGGTTTCAAGGTTGTTCTCCACGGCTATATAAGGGAGGTATTCGCTTTTTAACACCTTTGCCACATTCTGTCCGAACTCCCCGAAACCTATGATAACCGTATGATCGGAATATTCGCCGCTGTCGACTGTCTTTTCAAAACCGTTCTCCTCAGCCTCTTTTATGAACTTCCCGGCTATAGTTGAAAGGTTTTTCAAAATAACGGGGGTTAGTATCATGGAGATAACAATGGTAACTATCATAACCTGCCCGTAAGGGGGTCCTATAAGATCGTTGGATCTTGCAAGCTCCAAAAGGGCGAGGGAGAATTCCCCTATCTGTACAAGGCTCAGTGCCGTTTTAAGGGAAGTTTTCCTGTTCTCGTCTATTTTTATTATTGAATAGATTATTATGAACTTGACCGCCATAACCGCAACCAGAAGCAGCAGGATTATATGTATATATTCAAATATAACTGTAAAGTCTATCTGCATCCCTACTGTTATAAAGAATATACCAAGCAGCAGGTCCCTGAAAGGGATAAGGTCAGCTTCCACCTGGTGTTTGTATTTTGTCTCTGCTATAAGCATACCCGCTATAAAAGCCCCCAAAGAGTATGAAAATCCAAGTATATGGGCAAGATAAGAAGCGCCTATAGCCAGGAACAGTATCGTACCTATAAAAAGTTCATCGGAATTTGTTTTTATAATCTGGTTGAAAAAAGGCTCCAAAAGATATTTCCCGAACACCCATAACAATACCAGTAAAACAGCTGCACTTAGGAACATCTCCAAAAGAACCGAAGAGATATTCTGGCTGTCCCCGCTGCTCATAAAACCTATAATAAGCAAGATAGGTATAACGGCGATATCCTGCATTATCAGGATCCCCAGGCTCCTTTGCCCGTACCGCCTGCTTATCTCGCCTGTTTCGTTAAAGGTTTTAAGAACGATGGCCGTTGAAGAAAGGGCAATGGCCAAAGAGATTATAAAAGAGACTTTCTGCTCTATATTGAAGATGTAATAGGCCATAAGATATACGGCCAGAGAGGTCAGCACTATCTGCATGCTCCCCGCCACGAAAACCTCATATTTCATCTTTTTAAGATGGGCCAGAGAGAACTCAAGACCTATGGTGAACATCAAAAATACCACACCGAACTCCGCGATCTCTTTAAGCTCATGGTTGTGTACCATATTATGAAGCCCGAAGCCGTAAGCTATCACCGTACCTGTTACAATATAACCTATTATCGTAGGGAGGTTAAACCTTTTCAACACTATATTTATAACTAATGATAAAAAAAGTGTGGTAACGATTATTGTCAACATCTAAATTTATATTTTCCTCTTCTTGCTTACCCTGTTGATAAGCATCACACCGATTGTAGCCGCAATAAACGAAGCTATGAATATCCCAAGCTTAACGGCACTGATCATTGTTTCGTCCGCAAATGCCAAGTGGGTGATAAATATGGACATCGTAAACCCGATACCGCCTATGAAACCAACTGCTATGATCTCCTCCCAGCTTAAGTTGTCAGGCTTATGGATAAGCTTCATTTTTGAAGCAAAATAGGTAAACCCGAATATACCGATAGGTTTTCCAAGCACAAGGCCAAGCACAACACCAAGCACAACCATAAGATGCTGCGAAACGGAACTGAAATCTATCACAACCCCGGCATTGGCAAAAGCGAACAAAGGCATAATAAAGAAGGCACTGAACCCGTGCAGCTGGTGCTCAAGTTTTACAAGGGGATTTTGAACCTTGTCGTAACCGTATGCGATATTTTCCAAAGCATCTATCTGGTGATGATTAAGAATAGGTATCTCGTCGATATTCTTTTCAAATTCATCTATAGCTTTTTTGCTATTTTGTATAAAATCCTTCTCCTCGATCTTTGAACTAATAGGTATGGCAAAAGCAAGAAGTACACCTGCGATAGTGGCATGGATACCTATTGCATGGATATATACCCATAAGAAGATCCCAAGGATCAGGTAAGGCCAAAGAGACTTAACCCCTTTAAGGTTCAATATCCAGATAAGTGCATAGATCAAAAAGGCATGAAGGAAATATGCAGCATGGATCTCGCTTGTGTAAACCGTGGCAACAACCAGAACCGCCCCAAGGTCGTCAACAACAGCCAGGGCAACAAGGAAAAGCTTCAATGCAGGGTTTACCTTGTTCCCAAGCAGAAGCAGGATACCCAGGGCAAAAGCAATATCGGTCGCCATAGGGATACCGAAACCTATTGGATTTTCACTGTTAAGCCCCACATAGATCAAGGCAGGGACAACCATCCCCCCTACTGCCGCAAATACCGGGAAAGAAGCTTTTTTTACAGATGAAAGCTCACCTATTAGCATCTCCCTTTTTATCTCTAAGCCCACCATCAAAAAGAATATCGCCATCAAACCGTCGTTTATCCACATGGTAAGGCTCATGGAGATATCATGGCCCCCGAAAGTTACCCCAAGAGGCATATTCCATAAGTTGTAATACTCCTGAGAGAATGAGGAGTTAGCTACCACCACTGCCAAAACAGTTGCACTGAAAAGTAAAAAACCACTGAATGCTTCCTTACTTATAAAATCCTGAAAGGTCTCAATATACCTTGTCATTAATGTTTCCTTTTTTTATTATTAATTGTGTATCTTATTAAAAATAATTTAAAAGAACATTAATAATCCATATTATATTTATTGAAGAAATGCTACAATGCTTTTACATAAAAAAAAAGGATTAAAAAAGTGGAAACTATTTTAATTGTCATATTATCAATTATTCTCCTATTTATGCTGATAAAAAACAAAAAGCTGAGAAAAGAACTTGAGTGCGGTGACCTGCAGATGTTCAAGGAGGCTTCCGAGAATACGGACGTTGGGATAACCATTCTGGATCACCAGGACAACAATAAAATAATCTATACAAACATAGCTTTCGAAAAAATAACCGGATACAAAAAAAACAAGGTATTGGGAAAAACACTCCGATTCCTTGTAGCCAACGATACCGACCAGCAAAGCATATACAATATCAAAGAAGCTATCCAGAACAAATATAAAGCACAGGACACCATAAGATGCTACAGGAAGGACGGTACACTTTTTTACAACCAAATGACGGTATCCCCCACTTTTGATTCAAAAGGGAACACCTCCAACTTTATAGTCACCCATTACGATATAACCAAGCAAAGACAGAGGGAAAAACAGCTTGAACAGCATGCAAAGCTGGCATCAATAGGTGAAATGATAGGCAACATCGCCCACCAGTGGAGACAGCCTTTGTCCATAATATCAACCTCCGCAACGGGAATTATGGCAAAAAAAGAGTTCGACCAGCTTACTGACGAGTTCCTGGAAAACAGCTGTAACCAGATAAACGAAAATGCCCAGTACCTCTCCCAGACACTTGACAGCTTCAAGAACTTTATAGAAGGCGACGCCAAGCCTATAAGGTTTGACCTAAAAAACGATACTAACAGTTTTGTTAATATTGTAGACTCCTCCATCAAGGCATACCACCTTAGAATAATCCTTGACCTG
This sequence comes from Arcobacteraceae bacterium, assembly GCA_963677515.1. Classification (GTDB taxonomy): domain Bacteria; phylum Campylobacterota; class Campylobacteria; order Campylobacterales; family Arcobacteraceae; genus JAIOSF01. The sequence continues at coordinate 1,177,873 of OY781963.1, forward strand.
GAAGAGGATGTTAAGGTTAAGGGATATCCAAATGAGCTTATACAGTGTTTTATCAATATATTCAACAATGCAAAAGACGCACTTGTGGAAAACAACGATATAGACAACAGATATATTTTCATCACCCAAAGGATCAGGGAGAACAAAATTATAATAAACTTCAAAGACAATGCCGGAGGGATAAAAGAGGATGTGATAAGCAAGGTTTTCGAGCCCTATTTCACAACAAAACACCAGTCCCAGGGTACGGGTCTGGGGCTTCATATGACATACAACCTTATAGTGAACCATATGAGGGGGTCAATAGAGGTGAAAAACCAGGAATACGGTTTTAACGACCATGTATTCAAAGGGGCTTCGTTTACCATCACCCTGCCCCTGAACTGATCTACAGGTTTACAAAATCTTTTTTGTACTCGACCACTTTTTTCAGATACCTTCTGGTCTCGTGGTAAGGAAGCTTGTTTATAAGTGTGTAATAAACATCCGAAGGGTTCTTTGAGTTTATGGCCTTGAAAGCTTTTGACCTGTTTGTATCAAAGGTTTTCAATACATTTCCGCTTCCCGTATTATAGGCGCTTATAACGCAGTATTCTTTTGATATCTCATTATGTATATCTAAAAGGTATTTCTCTTTTAATATCTGTATATATGCGCTTCCAAGCTCTATATTGTTCTTTGCATTGAAAAGATAATCCCTTGAAGGGGTCCAGCTTTTCCCCTTGATCTGCTTATAGGCGTCTTTCCCGGCACTTGTGGGAACTATCTGCATAAGTCCTATTGCACCTGCACCGCTTACTGCATACTGGTTAAAATTGCTCTCCGTCCTTATTATGGCGTAAACAAGATTTTCGCTTAAATTATACCTGGATGCGAATTCCCGGACATAAGGCTTGAACTTTGCGACCCTTATGCCGGCATGATCTTTTACCATAGGGATAGTGACGTAAGATACTTTCATCTTCGATCCCTTGTTCGTGATAGTTTTCTGTTTAAACTCATTTTTCACCAAAATATCGGCGAACCTCTCAGCTCTCCACGCATATCTTATATCTTTATTCTGATCGTCTTTTACCTCTCCCAGAAGATAAGGGGTTCCCCCAAGCTTTACGGGCTTCGTTCCGAACAGATCCACGGCTCTTGGATCATCTGGTAGAAGAAGGGTTGTGACTATGGCATTTTTCAAACTTTGTTTCGTATCTTTTTCATCCAGGGTTTCAACGGTGACCACGCCCTTGTCAAAATCTATCATAGCCCTGCTTTTGTAGTTTTGTAGATATTTTACGTATTCTGTCTTTTGGGGAACTTTCACATTCTTTTCACCCCAGACAGAGGTGATACTTTCTATAAGATCCTTAAGGTAAGTAAGGTCTTTGGCCAGTTTTTGGGGATTTGAAGCGTATGTGACCGCTTTTGACCTTGCTATTGTTTTAAAAGCGGCAGAGGGGTCGTTGCTTAAAGCCGCCGTTGTAAGGGACTGGATATCGGAAGCGGTACAGCCTCCAAGGACAAATATGGCAGAAGCTAATAATAATTTTTTTCTCATGGTGTAAATTTTAACAAAATCAGTTTATAAGATGGTTTAAAAGTGACACCCAAGAGCATATAAATTCCATATTTCTTTTCAGAAATAAATATTTATTAAACTGTTAAGATTAATTGTAATAAAATAATGTATTAAATAATTAACAAGGACCCAAATGTTCAAGAACCTTAAAATAAGCACGAAACTAAACCTGAACCTTACCATAATAATCATAGGGCTGATAATAGCGGCTGTAACATCTTTCGCCGTTTTAAACTCCCTTTCACAGGAATATAAGCATTCCACCAAGATAGCAAAAAAAACAGACCTTTTAAAGTCAATATTCCTTGGGGGGCTTTTATACAATTCATCTTCGGGAGTAGTATTCCAAAACCCGGATATGCAGAAAGCAAAAGACACCATGCAATCGGCAATCAAGCAGGTTGACGGCTATTTCAACGATTTTGCCAAGCTTGACAAAAAACTCTCCGGAGAACTTTCGGGAAAGGTCGAGAACTTTAAGGCAACCGCTTCATCACTCCACCAAAAAGCGGTATCGGGGGGAAAACTCACAAAAGAGGATATGAAGATCTCCTTAAAAAAATGGAGAGATCTGAAGTTTGACCTGATGAAGCATCTTGAAGTGTTAAAAAAAGAATCCGACCTCTCTTCCCAGCAGTACAACCTTATGATCGACGATTCTTTAAAATTCATCATTATGAGCATCATAGTAGGTGCCGTTATCCTGGTTATCTTTAATATGCTCATTATCAAAAGCATCACCACCCCTTTACAGATCCTACAAAACGCGATGGCCTCTTTGAACGACGACACCTCGAGCAATAATCAAAAGATCAATAAGATAGCAAAAGATGAAACCGGTGAAATAGCACTTTCTTTCAACAGATACATAGACAAGATCAATACCCACGCCCTTGAAGACGAAAAAGTGATAAACGACGTTCAGGCTATAGTCGAGGATATCAAAAAAGGCAAACTTACCTCCAGGGTTACCACACAGACCTCGAACCCTTCTATTATGCACCTTGTAGATTCCCTGAACGGCATGCTTAAAATACTCCACGAAACTATCGAACACTCCCTTAAAGTTCTGGAACAATACCAGCACCAGAACTTCACAAGCAAGGCAACTATGAAATGTGAAGGTGAGATATACCGACTTATGGAGGGTATAAACTCCCTGGGTCACGAAATATCGGCAATGCTTGTAACCAATAAAAAAAGGGGATTGACCCTTCAAAAAAGTTCCACAGAACTGCTTGAAAATATGGACACCCTGAACAAAAGCTCAAACGAAGCTGCCGCTTCTTTGGAAGAAACAGCAGCCGCCCTTGAACAGATCACCCAAAACGTGAACCAAAACAATAAAAACGTACAGCAGATGTCCCAATATGCAAACGAGGTTATCAATTCGGCAAAACAGGGCCACAGCCTTTCAAAACAAACCGACGAAGCTATGGACGAGATAAACAGCGAAGTGACAGCTATCAACGAAGCGATAACCATTATAGACCAGATAGCTTTCCAGACAAATATACTTTCACTCAATGCCGCGGTTGAAGCGGCAACTGCCGGGGAAGCGGGTAAAGGTTTTGCCGTCGTAGCTCAGGAGGTTAGAAACCTTGCAAGCAGATCGGCAGAAGCTGCAAACGAGATCAAGAACATAGTTGAGCTGGCAAAACAAAAAGCAGACAGCGGTAAAGAGGTGGCTTTCAAAATGACGCAGGGGTATGAGAAGCTTTACGAAAATATAAACAGCACCATCGAGCTTATAGCAAGCGTCGAGAAAGCAAGCCAGGAGCAGCAAGCGGGTATCGTCCAGGTAAATGACGCGGTAAGCCTGCTGGACAGACAAACCCAGAACAATGCTTCGATCGCAGCTCATACGGATATCATAGCAAACCAGACAAGCAAGATATCAAACGAGATAGTTGCAGATACGGAATCCAAGCAGTTTGAGGGGAAAAACGATATCAAGATCGCAAGGACGGAACAAAAGCCGCAAAAAACAGTTTTGCAAAGCAGTTCTTCCCAGACACCGAAAACTGAAAAAATAGAAACTATAAAAGAGGATATAAAGACAATCAAAGAAGATGATGACGAGTGGGCAAGCTTCTAATGCTGCCTTCCCCTCTCCTTTGGAACAGAACCTTCAGTTAAGAAACTTCCGGGGTATTCTCATCGGGCGCCCCGATATAATATCCTTGTGCATAATCAATCCCGAGCTCTTCGATAGTGTTTAAAATCTCTTTCGAGGCCACGAACTCCCCTATGGTTTTATAGTTCATCTTTTTGGCAAAGGCTATTATGGTTTTTACGATCTCTTTCATATTCTCATCGGAGTTTATGTTCTTTATCATGCTTCCGTCTATTTTGATATAATCAGGTTCAAGTTTTACAAGATATTCAAAGTTGCTGTAACCCGTACCGAAATCATCGATCGCTATCTTGCAGCCCAGGAACTTCAGCCTTTTGATAAAGTTCTGGACAATGTTGAATTCGTTTATCCCTTCGCTCTCTACTATCTCTATAACAAGTTTTTTGGACAGATTATATTCGCTGATCATATTTTCAAGGTAATTGCAAAGCTCTTCGTCCAGGATATCCTCAATGGTAAGGTTGATGGAGAACTCAACGTCAAGGTCCTTGAACTTTTTAAAAGACTTTTTAATCACCTCTTTTGTTATATCGATATACTGCCCCGATGATTTTGCGACATCAAGGAAATAAAAAGGTGTCACTATCGACCCGTCCTCGTCAAGAAGCCTTACAAGCACCTCGAACTTTTCGATCCTGTTATGGGAGATATTGTGTATAGGCTGGTAATGGATAATTATCCTGTCCTCTATAAGTGCTTTTTTCACCTTCTGGGTCCAGACTATATTCTGTTCGTATACCTTTTCTATATCAAGTTCAGGGGTATAGACCAGGACTTTTTTGTTTATCTCTTTTGCATATTTATTTGCTATTTCAGCCGTTGATATGATTGTATCGTTATTGGCCGAGGAGATACCTGTAGTTGTAACGATATCAAATGATTCTATATCGGTCTCGATAACCGATTCGATCATTTTTGCGTTAAGGTGCTCCATAAAATTCACGAACCTGGTGGTATCAAGGGTAAAGTTATGCACCGCGAACTTGTCCGAATGGAGCCTGTAAAGCTCAAATTCATCCGTCAGGTTCTCTTTTAGCAGGCGGGCGAATTTTTGGATTATCTCGTCCCCCAGAGTGTGCCCGTAAAAATCGTTTATTGCCGAAAACTTGTCGATATCTATGATCGCTATATTGTTTACAAAATGATCCTTTATGTCCAGGTTAAGCTTATACCTGTTCCCGAAACCTGTGAGCTGGTCTTTGGTTGCTATATTTATAAGGTTTTTCCTCTGTTCCATAAGCTCGGTTATATCATGCCTTATGGCAAGATATTCGATGATCTTGTTCTTTGTGTTGTATATAGGCATTATGGCGATATCCACATCATAGAAGCCGCCGTCTTTTTTCCTGTTTCTTAATATACCTTTCCAGGTTTTCCCGGACTGGATGGTAAGCCATAATATCTTGAAGGTCTCTTTGGGAGTATCGGGATCCCTTAATATGGAGTGGGGTTTTCCCATCACCTCATCTTTTGTGTATCCCGAGACCTTGCAGAAATTATCGTTCACATATGTGATGATTCCTTTTTTGTCCGACTTTGAGATAATATTGTTTACATTCATGGCTTCAAGGTATTCATCAAATATTATAGACTTCTCTTCAAGATTTCTTGTAGCATTGTAAACTTTGGAGGAAAGAAGCGAGGGTATATAAGCCAGCAGGAACCCGATAGGTCCGCTTAGAAGCAGTACTATGGTCAGGGTATCGAATATCTTGTGAAGATTGCTGTCGTTTATCTCTTCTATTTTTGAATTTCTTATTTTCAGGATCATAACAATCTTCTGACTCAATCCCGCATCAAGGTTTATCTGTTTTGAATGGAAACTCTCAGAATAAAACTGGTAAGCTCCCAGGAACTGTTCGATATACTCTTTGGGGGCAAAATTATTGATATCTATCTTTTTAAGGAGGTATTTAGACCATGAATAATCAAGCAGTCTCCCGTCGTATTCGTGATAGCCTATCAAAAACTCTCCATCTTTATCCATTAATGAGATTATAAAAAGATCTGAGCTTGTTATATCATTTAAAATACCTTTCATAAAGATATTCAGGATTATTATACCCTCGAACCTGCTATTTTGATAAACGGGGATACCGAACCTCAAAGTAGGCACATAAGGTTTCTGAATTTTCCCGTACTCTATATTAAGGTCTATATCGGAAGTCCATACGGCACTCTCTTCTGCCAGCTGTGATACCTCTTTGAAATAGTATCTGTCTTTTTTATCCTGGAGGGCCTCATCTTTTACTATTTCGTAACCGAACCCCTCTTCGTTTCTTTGCAGACGGACATCTTCCTTACCGTTTTTTTTGATATAACGTATCTGCATAATGTTTTTATCAGAGGCTATATCATTTTCAAAAAGCGCTATAAGGTCTTTTTTGTTGTTTTTTGATTCAAGATAGCTTGTAAAGATATCATTATCTGCCAGTGATTTTAGTTTGTATTTGTATTTGTCCACATTCTGTTTCAGATATGTGACTTTGTTCTCCATAAAAGACAAGGCTTCCGTATGGATCTGCTCTTTTATATAGTTCTTCTCGTAATTATAATTCACAAGAAAAGTGATCGCTGCGATTATCACTGCAAAGAATATAAATATTAAAGAGAAAAATATTTTTAATTTGAACGGGCTTTTTAAGAATCTTTCTAAAAGAGAAGTACTTTTATCTACCATGTTATAACCCTTTTTATAAAACTTAATTTTATTTTAACATAAATCAACTCTCCAAATCAACCAGGATATTTTTGACCATCTTGGAGGCTTCCTCGAAATTGTACTGGGACAAAGCTTTTTCTATATTGTTTACCAGGCTGCTGTTGTATTTTTCCATTAAAGCATCCCTTACGGTTTCAAACTTTTTACCGGCTTCTGGATTGAACAGGTTTGAGAGGTTTTCTATCTCTTTCAATGTTTGAAGGACATCAGTGTTCTCAAACTTTTTATTCTCAACGAATATTTTGCCGTTTATATCGTTTATTATATTCTCAAGCTCCCCGTAAACTTCCGAAAGCTCCCCTTTTGTTATCTCAGAACTCTTTTCATGGAGATTTTTCGTCATAGAGTAGAGTTTCACGGCACTGATGTTTCCGCTTACACCTTTCAAGGTATGAAGGGTCTTTAACAGCTGTTCTTTATCACGATTTCCCTCTATGAAACTTTTCAACATTTCCAGGGTCTCTTCCTGGTTCTTTGCAAACTTCAGCAGCAGCTTTTTAAATTTCTCTTCGTCCCCAAGTATCCTTTGGATCCCTGATTCCATATCTATACCGTAAATATCCAATTTAACAGAGGCTTTATCTGCCGGTTTATCTTTTATCTTTATATCGAACCACTTTTTCAGCTTTTCTAGGAAAGTAGAGGGTTCTATAGGTTTTAGGATAAAGTCGTTGAACAAGTGCTTGTCCCCTTTTATACTGTCGGCACTTAAAGCGATAACGGGCAGTTCTTTGAATCTCTCATCCTCTTTTATCTGCCTTGTAGCTTCAAAACCGTCCATTACGGGCATCTGAAGATCCATAAAAATAAGATCGTAAATGGTATTGCTCTGCTTTAGTTTTAAAAGGGCATCTTTACCGTTAACGGCAAAATCCACTTCAAAGTTCCAGTCTTTTAATATATCCCCTATAACGGTTCTGTTTATCTCGTTGTCGTCAACTATCAAAATAGAGTTTTTCCCGTCGCTTACCCCTATTTTTTCCATCACCTCGTCATTATAAGGTTCAATAGCGCATTTCGTATCATCCTGCGATAACCCAAGGACAATATCAAAGGTAAAGATGGCACCTTTTCCCTCTTCACTTTTAAGATTTATCCCTGCATCCATTAAAGCCAGAAGCTTTTTACAAATGGCAAGCCCAAGCCCCGTTCCCCCGAATTTTCTGGTAATGGAGGAATCCGCCTGGGAAAACTCGTTGAAGATATGGGACTGCTGCTCTTTGCTTATCCCTATTCCCGTATCTTTTACTTTTACTTTGAACTTGACATTCTCTTTTTTCAATTTGATCAATTCAAGCTCCAAACTGATCTTCCCCTCTTTTGTGAACTTGAAGCTGTTGCTTAAAAGATTTGAGACGACCTGTTTTATCCTTATCCTGTCCCCTATGAGGTTATCGGGGATCTGTTCATCTATATTGACGAAGAACTCTATCTTTTTGTCCTCTATACGTTCCCTGAACATATCGTCTATCTCTTTTACCATTTTTCTCAGATTGAAAGGGATCTGCTCCAGTTCTATTTTTCTGGCCTCTATTTTTGAGAAATCAAGAATATCGTTTATAATATCAAGAAGATTGTAAGAGGATGTTTTGATCTGCTTTAGATAATTTATCTGCCTGCTGTCCTTGATATTTTTCTCAAGCAGATATTCTATACCTATTATTGCGTTAAGGGGTGTTCTTATCTCGTGGGACATATTTGCCAGAAATTCGGATTTTGCTTTGCTTGCCTCTTCCGCCACCTTTTTGGCCTTTATCAGCTCCTCTTCGTTCCTGACCTGCTCCGTGATATCTATGATCGTACCTATGAACTCTGCTGAATCATCTTCAAGCAGGCTAAGCTTGGCGCTTGTTCGGATCCTTTTTGTATTTCCCTTACGGGTTCTTATTTTGAATACTATATCAAGGGGAAGGTTGTATTTTATAAGCTCTTCCATTTTCTCCTCAACCATCTCTTTGTCTTCACTGACCACATACTCCAGGAACAACTCCAAAGGCACTTTCCCCTTATTGTACTCCATATCCCAGATCTCATATCCCTCTTTGCTTACCAAAAGCTCATGGTTGTTCAAGTCCATCTGCCAGCTTCCAAGGTGTACAAGCTTCTGCACCTCATACAGCGCGGCCTGTGTCCGCTTCAGGTTCAGGTTTGTCTCCGCAAGCTTATTTCTTGCATTTTTTATGGAATTGTTCACCTTTATACCCATGATATAAACGATAAGTACCCCCGTTACCGAGATAAATGAAAGCAAGGAGATAAAACTGATGATAAAGATCATCATTGTATTAAAAGTCTCGTAGGCTTCCTCTTTATCTATTTTGGAACATAGACCTATATTAAGTTCTTTGTTCCATTTCCATACCGACAGGACCTCTACTCCCCGGTAATCCCTGTGTCCCAGCATATCCGAACCGCTTTCCCCTTTAAGGGCCTTTTGTATGGTAAAAGTAAAGGGTTCGTTATTGATTGAAAGGTTTGGATCAAATCCTTTTGTAAGGTCCCCTCCAGGGTCTTTCAGTTTCAAAGTAAGAATGCTTTGCTCGTTTTTTCTAAGCAGCCCTATTTTTTTCAGCTCCTTTTCAAACCTGCTTTTTGAGATCAGCCTCCCCTTATCGTCAAAACTTATTGTTTCCAGGCTCCTTCCGTAATTTGCCATCTGATTTATTTCACTGAAAGAATCTGCCGGGTTGAACTTGATCGCCACGATCAGGTCGATCCCGTTCTTTTCATCCTTTATCCCCGTGGCAAAAAACATGCTTGAAGGGTTTGAGACTGTTTTTTCCTCAGAGTTTAAAGGGAAGAACATTGAAGGTATCAAAACCGTATCGCCTGCTAGAACCTTGTTAAAAAAATCCTCCCTGTATAGCTTTATGGGATTTATTTTATTTATTTCACTGTTGTTCTGGGAAGCCAGGTTTATACCTGTTTTATCCATAATAAAAAAACCTTTGAAGGTCGTATGGTCCTCTTCGTCCAGAAAAAACTCCCTTAAATTTTTCAAATATTCGGTTTCCGTGATATTTTCTTTGTTCTTATAAGAGTCGAACTGTTTTTTTGAGTTTTCAAGAAAATCCTTATTTGATACTATATATTTCAGGTGCTCCTCTTTCTCCCGTATCCAGAACTTAAGGCTCTCCTCTGTGCTTACAAGCTTTGAATAAAGATTGTCTTGGATATTCTGTTTAAAAAGTTCTTCAAACTTATTTATGGCAAAATATGAGATGACCAGCATCAAGGATGTGATCAGAAAAGTTATCAGCGCGGTCAGGATCTTGACTTTCGTTGAGTTAAGATCGTATTTTATAAGTTCGATGAAGTTTTCTCTGTCTATTTTCATATATCGTAGCCGTTCTCTTTCTCGCAATAGGTTTCTTTTATTTTTATCACTTCGGGAATAATCGATTTAAACACCTCGAAAATCTCCGGGTCAAAATGTTTCCCCGCATTCTGTTCCATATATTTAAGGGTCTTTTCTATATCCCATGCTTCCTTATATGGCCTTTTTGTGGTCAAGGCGTCAAAAACGTCGGCAATTGTAACGATTCTGGCACTTAAGGGGATCTCTTTGCCTTTAAGTCCTTTAGGGTAACCCGTACCGTCGTATTTTTCATGGTGGGCCAAAGCTATCTGCTTTGCCAGGTGTAAAAGCTCGCTTCTGTCGTCACCCAGTATCATCGCCCCGAACGAAGGGTGCCCTTTCATGATAGACCACTCTTCTTCATTTAGCGATCCCTCTTTTTGCAGAATATGATCGGGAACCCCTATTTTGCCTATATCATGCATGGGAGCTGCCTTAAATATAAGATCGACCCATTTCTGGTCGTCAGGCGCCAATACCTGGGCAATCAATCGGGAATAGTGGCTCATCCTTATTACATGCATACCTGTTTCATTGTCTTTGAACTCGGCAGCCCGTCCCAGTATACGGATGATCTGAAGCTTCGTTTCCTCGATCTGCTTTGTCCTTAAAATAACCTTTTCTTCAAGCTCCTGCCGCAAAGAGTAAAGCTCCAGGTGTGTTTTGACCCGAGCCCTTACAATGGGAGGGTTTATAGGCTTGGTGATATAGTCCACGGCACCAAGCTGCAGCCCTTTTTCTTCACTGTAACTGCTGTTGTCTGCGGTGATAAATATAACAGGTATCTTTGAGTGTTCCGGATCTTTTTTCAACTCACTGCATATATCGTAGCCGTTGATCCCCGGCATCATGATATCCAGAAGTATCAGGTCGGGAGGATTCTTTCCTATAAAGTTCAGAACTTTTGTGGAATCTTTTATGGCATAGATAATATAAAGATCTTCAAGTATACCTTTCAAGATATCTATATTTTCCACCTGGTCGTCTATAATCAAAACTTTAAATTTATCCATTCATAAAACCTCTGTAGAGCCGTTTATAATATTTTATTTAATTCTTTATTTTATTACGATAAAATGATGATATATGAATATAAAATAAAATTATATTTTAAATCGCTGATTAAAGAAGTAACATGAAGCAGAATATATTAGTAGTAGACGACCAGACGGAAAATATAGATATTTTATACGACCTTTTAAGTGACGAATACGATATAAGTGCAACCACGACCCCAAAGAACTTCATCAAGATATTCAACCAAAGGATCCCTGACCTTATACTTCTGGATATCATGATGCCTGAGATCGACGGGTATGAGATATTAAGGGAACTGAAAAAAATAGACCCCCTTATAGATATACCTGTTATCTTTGTAACGGCAAAGAACGATTCCCTCTCCGAAGAGAAAGGGTTTAAACTGGGTGCCGTAGATTATATATCAAAACCTTTCAATCCTGTTATACTCAAAGCCAGGATCAAAACCCATCTTGCACTAAGGGAAAAGAACCAGAAACTAGAAGAGATGATAAGCAAAAAAGATGCGGAGATCCTGAATAACAAATTCAACAACCTTTTGAACAACATAGACCAGGGGGTATTGTCCTTTGATTTGGACCTGAACATAGAAGACGGTTATTCAAAAGAGACCCTGAGCTTTTTTAAAAAAGAGGAGCTCCACAACAAAAAGATAGACGAACTTCTTTTTAATAACCTCCAACATGAAAAAAAGATATTCAACAAAGCAATAAACATGCTGAAGCACAACGACGACCCCTCATATGTCCAGATGTGCCTTTCCATACTCCCAAAAGAGATATTCCTAAATGAAAAATATATAAAACTTGAATATAAAGCCCTTCCGAAAAAGAAATTCATACTTATACTTGAAGATATAACCGAAACAAAAGAGCTGGAAGAAAAGATACAACAGCAGCAGCAAACCCAGAAAATGATAGTTGCGATCGCATCCAACAGGGAAGAGTTCCTTGAGCTGAAAAAAGATTTTGAGGATTTTGTCAAAAATATAGAATACTCCCTGAAATCAAAAGACTCCTATGTGATATTTTTAAGGCAGCTCCACACCTTCAAGGGACTTTTTGCACAAAAAGAACTGAACTTTATAGTTGAAAGGATCCATAACCTTGAAACAAGCCTCAAAGAGTTCACCGCAAATGACGAAGAATCAAAAAAGAAGATCATCCAGATAGCCAAAGAGGCAAACCTTCTGGAAAACTTCAACAAAGACCTTGAAAACGCGACCAGGATATTGGGAAAAGAGTATTTTGAGAATACCACGAAAAACTTCAAGGCAAATGCGATAAAAAGCATCGAGAAAAAGATAAGACTGATATTGGAACACAATATTATGATAGATCCCAAGATATTGCAGAATATCCTGGATGATATCCTGACACTTAACCTTACTCCCCTTTATACGCAGTTTATCAGCTACCCTTCCCTTGTTGCAAAAACCGCTGACACCCTTGGGAAAAAGATATACCCCATGCAGATAAAAGGTGACCATACCATATTGGTGCCTGCGGAGTTCAAGAACTTCACTAAAACCCTTATACATATATACAGAAACTGTGTCGATCACGGGATAGAAGACCCCGATACCAGGGATATATTCTATAAAGACGAGTTTGGAACCATAAAGACCAACTTTTTCCTTTATAATAAAAAACTTGTTATAGAAATAAGCGACGACGGTTCAGGGATAAACGTGAACAAAGTGGTGGACAAAGCCATAAAAAACGGCGCCGTCACCCAGGAGAAGGTAGACGGGCTAAATGATGAGGAAAAACTTATGCTGATCTTCAACGACAGGGTAAGTACCAGGGATGAGATAAGCAATATCTCGGGAAGAGGTATAGGACTAAGTGCCGTTAAAGAGGAGCTTGAAAAACTAAAAGGTGAGATCGAGATAGAAAACGAGCCCGTTCAGGGGGTCTTGTTCAGGTTCATGATCCCATTGGAGTATAAAAACGAAAACGAGCATGAGATCGATATAATAGTCCAGCAATCAATAGGATACTTCAAAGACAGCCTTTTCCTTGATATAAAAGCTATTGAAAACCTTGAACACTATCTCCCCTCGAATGATATTGCGATACTTAACTTCACGAACGATCTTGATGCGACCTGCACCATTGAACTTGAAGATGAGCTGTTTAACTATCTTTGTTCAGTTATGCTTCCTGAAGGCTTCAACGATAAAGATATCGAGGTTATGAAGCCTGAGATCCCCAAAGAGATACTTAATACCTTTGCGGGATTGGCGATCAATGATTTTAAACAGCTTGACTATAAAAAGATAGGGATCACCATCCCATCAATCATTAGTAAAGATAATTATGCTAAAATTATTAATAATTCAGAATTCAATAGATTTGTAAAGATACAAACAGATAAGGGAAGCTTTATCTGCTCTTTTGTGAAAAATAAATAAGGAACAATTATGTTAAGAGTATTAGTTGTAGATGATTCGGTTATCCTGAGAAAAGCTATAATAAATTTACTAAGTGAACTGGGGCACCAGGGTGTAGGCGAAGCAGGCAGCGGTTATGAAGCGATACATGAATACAAAAGGTTAAAACCCGATCTTGTGACGATGGATATAACCATGCCTGGTATCCAGGGGATCCACGACGGTGTCGAGGCATTGAAAGAGATAAGGAAAATAGACCCGGAGGCTAATGTCATTATGGTCACTTCACACGGTGAAGAGGAGCTTGTGTTGGATGCCATAGATGCAGGCGCAAAGGGATATATCCTAAAACCCATCACAAAAGATAAGATAGAAACGATATTAAAAAAGTTTTAATATCTAAATAAACTAAATAAAAAAAGGCAAGGGTCAAAACCCCTTGCCTTTTTTATTTCTTATCAGCTCTTGATTTACCTGCAATAATAAATCTAAGTGCATTAAGTTTGATAAACCCTTCTGCATCTTTTTGATTATATACTTCATCCTCTTCAAATGTTGAGAATGCTTCATCGTAAAGTGATTTTGAAGACTCTCTACCTACAACTGTCACATTACCTTTGTAAAGTTTAACTTTTACAGTTCCCTCTACAAATTCTTGAGTAGCATCGATCGCTGCTTGTAACATTTCTCTCTCAGGGCTGAACCAGTATCCTTGATAGATAAGTTTTGCATATTTTGGCATTAACTCGTCTTTTAAATGAGCAGCTTCTCTATCTAAACAAATAGACTCTATAGCTCTGTGAGCTTTAAGCATAATAGTTCCACCTGGAGTTTCATAACAACCTCTGGCTTTCATACCTACATATCTGTTCTCAACGATATCAACTCTTCCGATACCATGCTTGTTTCCAAGCTCGTTTAGTTTTGTTAATAATGTTGCAGGAGACATCTCTTCTCCGTTTATAGAAACAGGGTCACCGTTCTTATATCCGATAGTGATATATTCAGCCTCATCAGGTGCTTCTTCCGGAGAATTTGTCCATAACCACATAGAATCTTCAGGCTCGTTGTTTGGATTTTCTAAGTGAAGTCCTTCGTAAGAGATATGTAAAAGGTTCGCATCCATAGAATATGGGCTAACTGCCGGATTACCATCTTTATCAAGGTGTTTTTGAGCTATTTCTATACCATGCTCTCTAGCATATGCAAGAAGTTTTTCCCTAGAGTTTAGATCCCACTCTCTCCATGGAGCGATAACTTTGATATCAGGTCTTAAAGCTAATGCACCGATCTCAAATCTAACCTGGTCGTTTCCTTTACCTGTAGCACCGTGAGCAACTGCGTCGGCACCTTTTTCATTTGCTATTTCTATAAGTTTTTTAGCGATTAACGGTCTAGCGATAGAAGTTCCAAGAAGATATTCACCCTCGTAAATAGCATTTGCCCTGAACATTGGGAATACGTAATCTTTAACGAACTCTTCTTTAATATCCAAAATAAATACGTTCTCAGGTTTGATACCGCAATCAAGTGCTTTTTTTCTTGCAGGCTCTACCTCTTCACCTTGACCAAGATCTGCCGTAAATGTGATAACTTCAGCATTATACTCATCTTGAAGCCATTTTAAAATGATAGATGTATCAAGCCCACCGCTGTAAGCTAATACAACTTTTTTAACCTCTTTTTTACTCATAGTTTCTCCATATTGATTAATCTATATTTTTTGGGATTATATCCTAAAGTTCATTAAAATCCGCACAAATCATTCATCGTCTATTTTCGACATTGCCGTGTCCACAAGCTCGTTTGACAACTGCTTGGTGGGATTTATATTTGCCTTGTCTTTAAATACTTCGATCTGCCTTACGATATTGTCTTTTCCTTTATAAAGCTTGCCGTATGCATCTTCATAACTTTTTTGCGTGTTTGCAAGATGTTTACCGACTTTATCAAGATCCTCAACAAAAGATCTGACCTTTGAGTAAAGCTTCTCCGCAAGCCTTACCACTTCCCCCGTACTTTGGGCCTGTCTTTCGTATCTCCAGCTGTTCTCTATGGCTTTTAGTGCCACAAGAAGCGTCGTGGGACTTACAAGAACTATTTTCTTTTTAAACGCTTTGTCAAATAGCGTGGCGTCATTTTCAAGTGCCAGCATCAAAGCACTCTCTATAGGAACGAACATAAATATAAAATCAAGGGAATTCACCCCATGAAGCTTCTCGTACTTTTTCTCGGCCAAAGAGTCAATATGCCTGTTTATAGATACAAGGTGGGCATTCAAATAGCTCGGTTTTTCCTCTTCAGCGCAACTTAGGTACTGCTCATATGCACTTAAACTTGTTTTGGCGTCTATTATTATATCCCTGTTCTCGGGCAATTTTACAACAACGTCGGGCCTGTAGGTTTTACCGATCTCGTCTTTAAGCACCTCTTCCCTTACATATTCATGCCCAAGCCTAAGTCCTGAGCTTTCCAGCACTTTTTCAAGAACCATCTCACCCCAAGATCCTTGGGTCTTTGACTCACCTTTGAGCGCATTTGTAAGGTTTACCGCATCTATGCTTATCTGCTGGTTTAACTCTTTTAAGCTCTTCAGCTCATGCTGCAGGGCACTTCTCTCTTTCGCCTCTTTGTCGTAAACATCCTCGACTCTTTTTTTAAACTCGCTTAACTGCTGTTTCATGGGACTTAGTACCAGCTCCAGGTTTTCTTTGTTCTGCTCGCTTATTTTTTTGCTGTTTGAGTCAAGAACCTTGGAAGCCAAAAGGGTAAACTGCTCTTTTATCTTCTCTTCGCTGCTTTTAAGCATCTGCAGTTTTTCATTTATACTTTTTTCCTGCTCGGAAAGCTTTGTCTTTAATTGTGAGATATAAGCCTTGTCGTCACTTGATATATCCAAAAGCTCCTCATACTGAAGCTGCTTTTGGTTTAAGCTGTTTGTTTTTTCGGCAAGGATGGATTTGCAGTTTGCAAGTTCCGCAGTGATCTTCGTATTCTCTATCAACTGCCCCTGCATACGCTCTCTTAGTATATCCACCTGCTGGATCAGGGTATCATTCTGCATCTTCAATAAACCGTTCTTTTTATAAAAAGTATAAACGATCCCGCCAAATATGGTAACTAAAACCCCTGCTAAAATCTCTATAATCAGTGTCATATTATTCCTGTATTCCCTTTTCTAATTAGAAAGGAATTATAACTGATTTTATTGATTATTTGTTTATAAATTGCAAATTGCCATATGGGTAGAAATTTTGAATTGATATTCATTTAGTATAATATTATACAAATTTTATAAATTATCAGGAGAAAACTTGACAAACATACAAACCTCTATAGAGCAATTCACCTTCCACTGCACATATGAAAAAAATCTAAGCCAAAAAACACTAAAAGCTTATCAAATCGATCTAAACCAATTCTTACAGTATAAAAATACGAAAAATTTATCGGCTTCAGATATAGATAAATATATACTAAAACAATATATACAACACCTCTTTGAACAAAACCTGAAAGAAAAAACCATCAAAAGAAAACTTGCTACATTAAAAGCTTTTTTCAATTATCTTGAATTTGACGAACAAATACTAATAAACCCTTTTAGAAAAGTAAAAGTAAATATCAAAGAACCAAAAAGACTGCCAAAAACCCTAAGCCTGCAGGAGATAAAAAAACTTCTTTCATTTGTATACAAACAAAAAAACTATACCGATAAAAATGTCTACACCTATAAAGCCATAGTAAGGGACCTCTTGATACTTGAACTGCTTTTCGCAACTGGTGTAAGGGTATCTGAACTTAGCAACCTGGATTTAAAAGACATAGACCTAAGAACAAATACTATAAGGATCATAGGAAAAGGAGATAAAGAGCGTACTATCCATATCTGTGACAATGAGATAAAAACACTTCTAAAAGAGTACCTAAGCCTTTTTCATCTTGATAAAAATATTTCATATCTTTTTATCAATCGTTTGGGACAGAAGATCTCCGAACAGTCCATAAGATTTATGATAAAAAAATACCAGGAAAAAGTTGGGATCCCAAAACATATCACGCCTCATATGTTCCGCCACAGTTTTGCCACCATGCTTCTTGAAGAGGGCGTGGACATAAGGTATATACAGCATATCTTAGGACACAGTAGTATATCCACTACACAGATATATACACAAGTGAATATGAAGCACCAAAAGAAGATATTAAAAAGTAAACATCCCAGGAGAAATTTGGAGTTTATCGGTTAGGTATTTTGGACCATTCCTTATTATTTAAATAAAGGATAATAGGATATTATCATGGTGTTTTTAGACTATGTAACTGAATGCTTGAATATTTTTGAAAGAATAAAAAATAGTACACATATTGTAATAGTTGCTAATAAAAGTAGTTTAATAAATAGCGAATATACTATAAATGAAACTATGGACTACCTTTTAAAGCTTTGTAATACATATGGTATAACAAATAGTTTTTATACAGATGAAAAAGAATTTATAAATTTCTTACAAAGCAATAATAAAAGAACGTTAAATAAAAAAGTATTTGTTTATAATAGAATGTCAGATGGTCAATGGGGTGAGAGAAGAGTACTGATCCCAACTTTATGTAAGCATTATAATATACCTTATTTTGGTCACAACTCATATGTAATGGGGCTATTGTGTAATAAAAGTCACTATTCAAGTATTCTAAGTGAGCATAATATTCCTGTACCAAAAAGTTGGACATATGATCATAAGTATGCTTGGATCTCGGACAAACCTAAATATGGACAAAAAATAATTATCAAACCTATTTATGAGAACAACTCATCTTCGATGAATCAAGAATCAGTTTTTGTTTTTAATAAACTAAACAAAATATTAATTCATGAACTATCTATTAAATATGACCAACCTATAATAGTTCAAAAATTTATAGAGGGATATGAACTATCCATACCTATTTTCATATTTAAAAATAAACCTATAATTCCTCTTGTTTTAGGTTCTAAATTAAACGGAAACCTAAAATTTGGAGACAATATTATTAATGAATCATTTAATATAAATAGAAGATATACAAATATGGATGATAAGTATTATGACTTTAAAGACATAAACGAGGCATTAGTTCAAAATATTATTGAAGATAGTAAAACTATAATTAAAGTTTTAAATATTGAAAGTATTTCTAGATTTGATTTAAGAACAGATGAAAGTTTTGATTACTATTTTAACGATCTTGGTAGTATACCTGGATTCTTACCCAAAAGTAGTTTTGAATTTGTTTTTAATAAATTTGGATATACCTATGAAGATTTTTTAAAATGTAGTATAGTATCTGATTATATTAAGTATTATCCTATTTAGACCAATATTGCATTGTAAAGAATTTTAATGGTCGTGTTGATACATTCCACCGTCTATTTGATTGGTTGGCAAAATTCTTTTGCATATAATCATCAAGCGCCCACATATCCTCAAAACTAACTAGTTGATCGTTAAAAGTTTTATCGTAATTATCTAATTGTTTTTTTATAAATGGATCTTCAATCATATATTTATCATTATCATATTTTTCTTGTCTAAATATCTTATTAAAATTAGGCTTTTCCCTATTCTGGAAAAATTCTAGAACCGCCCTATTTATTTCTATATGGTATGAATATCTTGAAAAGCTATTATTTTGATTCCTTAAAACCTTTAATGCGTTGTTAGAGAAAACCATTGCTTTATCAATATCACCAGTATAAGCATAAACTGATGAGATATTACTAAATAGCATAATATATGTACTTCTATTTTCATATGATAAATCTATATTTTCTACAAACTTTAAACATTTATTTATTAATGTTGTATTTAAATTTTTGTTTGTAAGTAAGTCAAAAATAGTTAGATTATTAATTAATGTGATTTGAGGTAAATATTCATAGTTATTGATTAAAAAATCATAAGCATCATTTGCAACTTTTAATGCATCATTTAAATTATCCATCTGAAATAGATTATCTGAATGATTAACTAAAGAAAAAAAGTACTCTCGTTTAAAAAGAATATTTTCATCTTTATGTTTTTCAAAATATTCCACACTTTGTAATGAAGAACTAGCTGCATATTCAGGTTCATGTTGCATTCTGAATCGTCTATATAAAGAATATTTATAATAATTAAGAGTCTTGTCTACCGCTATTGTATCGTTTAAGATATCAGTAAATTCTCTTAATCTATCACTAAATTTTATATTTTCTTTTTTATACATTTCAATCATAAACAAAATATACTGAGCTCTAATGATTAGTTCTTTTTCAGTTTTATTGTTTTTAATATATTCAATATTTTTTTTATATAGTTCATTAAATGAATTTATATCTGCAATTTCAAGTTCATTTAAACTTATTAAGTAGTCTTTTTCAAATTTAATTCTAGTATCATAGCTACCAATATCTATAGAGTGTAATATATCTGGACTAAAACTTTCGTTTTCTAAATAAACTGATTGATATGCTTTTTTAAAATCTTTTAATATATCTTTATGTTTGCAATTTTTATAAATATCAATATCAAAATTACCAAAACGGAATTCTTTAATAATATAAAGAGCATATAAAGTATCAGATTCTTTAATATTATTTGCTAGTCGATTATAATTATATCTTTTTTGATATTGAGAAGGATAAACATATTCAAGAAATTCAGCAAATGCTTTATAGTATTTTATATTTTCATTTTTATGTTTATCTTTTAAGTAATTAGAAAAAAAGCTATCAATAAAATCAACATAGTGAGCGTTATTTTCAATGTGAAATTTAACTATAAATTTATTAATGGCATTCGCAATAGCATCTTCAATATCTGAATTATCATAACTATATAAATCTTGCACAAACTGAATTAAATGCTCCATTAAAAAAGGTTCACCAAATAATGAAGCACTTGCTAAAACATTTTCTGTAGTTTTTTCATTTATTAACAATGTGTCTAATATTTTAGAAAGTTCTTCTTCTATACTAATATTTGAAAAAGTTTCATTATTAATTAAATATCGACATGAAGCATTAATTAAAGCCAAATTGCCTTTAAATGATAATTTGTAAATTAGTTTTATATATTTGTCTATTAAAGCTGATTTAATACCAAATCGCTGCATATATTCTTTAGCTTCATCAATATCAATACTTTTTAAAAATACTTGCTTAAATAATTTATTTTTTTCAATATTATATAAATATTTAGACAATTCATTCGAAATATAATAGTTATCAGAATAAGATATAATAATAGATGTATTATCTAGTAGATTTTTATAAAAATTTCTAACTTCTCTATCATATGTAATAATGTTTAATGCACCTATATTTTCAGAATCCCAAAAGTTTAAATTATCAAATATAAGTACATTATGAAATTTTTTGTATTTTAATAAGTATTTTATTAAAAAGAATACTGACTTTCCTTGTCCCTCTCCATATTCATCATGTATATATCTATATAAAGAGTATTCATTTTTAAATATGCTCAATACTAGTTTGGTAAAACTTATAACTAGATTTGACTTTAGTTCTTTTGTATAAAGAGATTTATATATAAGATTATTTAATTTTTTTTGTATAAAAGCATTAAAAATAGTATTACTTTTAAATAATGTCACTTTTATACCATGGTCTTTGGGTTTATTTTTTAATTCTTTTTTTAATTTCCTTAAAACAAATGATTTACCACTACCAGCATGTCCTGAAATAAGAATTTTTTTTGAAGAATTACAAAAAGATATATCAGTGAGTTGATTAAAAATTTCTTCTTGAGATCTTGTTAGCACTTATATAATATCCTATTATCCTTTATTTATTTTCAATACATATTGAAATATATAAATAATTAAAACATATAAGTTATTAAACTTTCAAAATAGATTATTTTTCATCTTTTGCCCGATCAAAAAACTACCAAAGCAACAAACACAAACCCCTAAAAAAGCCGGAAACAAAGCCTCATACAATTAATTCAACATAAACACTCACACCAATAAATCATCAGTTTAAAATAATTTGTAAAAAATTGCTTTATTATTAAATTTATCTTTTCAATTCCTTTTGTGGGCATATCTTTGCAGTTTATCACAATACTCTTCTATGGAGTGATCCTGGAACGTTGCTTTAAATTTTGTTTGAAGCAGTCTTGGGAATATATAAGGGAAACGCCAGAAAATACTGGGGCTGTTTTTTACCACAACTTCCCCCTTATCTTCCCCTAAAAACACCATTGTACCTGGATGGGTAAACCCTGAGAAATGTTTTCTTATCCACTCGGTTATCTTTTTGGTACCGTTGATAGGTATAAAATCTATAAAAGCAAGGAAATAATTAAACCCTGCCCCAAAAGGCAGTCGGGGTACCGCATCGGCCTGGTTTACCAACCTGTAAACAGGAGTCTTAACATTTTCGAAAAACTCATCGTCCCCTACCCTTGGACCCCCGAAAGTATAAACAGCTCCCGTACTATCCGAACACAGGTATTTCGCGGCAACCAATGCCAATGCTCCCCCTAAAGAGTGCCCGGTGATATATAACGGCAGTTTTTCAGACTCATATTTTGCCAGTTCTTCCTCCAAGCGTTTTTCTATAAGCCCAAAAGCTTCTTTAAAACCTTTGTGCATCCTTCCCCCTTTTTCACAAGGGACAAGGTTCGCTTTAATATCTGTTTTTATATCCTCCAAAGAAGCGGGTTCCGTTCCCCGGAACACCAACACCAGCATACCGTCAAACTCTTCTGTCTTGTTCAGCTTTACAAGCATAGCCTGGGTTCCCTTTTCATTAAAAGGGGACAAAAAACTAAACTGTGCTTTTTGAAGTATCTTCTCTATCTTTGAGTCCTCTTCATTTAACTCTATTGCCTCTTTGATAAGGGCTTCAACCTTTTTTTTCTCTTTTTTCCCTTCAACCAGGCTATAAACTTTGTCTATCTTTTTTTGCAAGATTTCTTCCCCAGGCAGTTTTTCGTATACCAGTCTTGAAAGCTCCGCCATCAACCAGGCTGTTCTGTCCGAATATGCAGCTCTTTTAACAGGCAGTGCCTTTAATATCAAACTATCGTCAAAGTATTTCATAATATCTCCTTTTTCAAATTATTTGTTAAACAACTTATCTAATCCACTTAATTTCGTATAAACAGTAAAAAACACACTTCCTCTTTCAGTCTCTTTGTTATATTCTGAACACTTGCCTGTATCACACTCTGTCAATAAAACTTCTTTTTGGGAAACAACCGGTTTAGAAAGGTATCCTCCGCTTAAGGCATTTTCGACACTAGCGGCAGCCAGATAAAGCCTGATCTTATCTATGGTCTTTAATATATCTTTAGAGTTACCTGCAAGATCACTCAATTTTACATCAAGGTTTATATCGAACATTTTCGAAAGATCATTTTGATTTACATATATGATATTTTCTGCACTCAAGGTAAATGTGAGAATTCCCGTTTTGTTTTTATAAGACTCATTGATTTCACTATTTAGATTATCCACTAAAGATTTATCAATAAAAAGCCTCTCCGTTTTTAATCCGCTTGCAAGTACAAAGCCGCTCAAGCTTTTTTTTGATTTTCCGTTGCTGCTTATAATCGTACCTGCACTGCCTTGGGCGCTTTTCTCTTTTTCCACACTCCACCTGAAAATAATGGCATTTGACTGACGTAAGCTTTCAAGAAACTTTTTATAGGATTTTTCTAAAGATTCAGTATCTTTTTGTATCTCATTTTGAATAAATTCTATTTTTTTTAAAAGGCTTTCTTGCCCCTGTTTCGTAATCTTGCCGTCTTCTTTCTCAATTTTAAACTGATCAGATTTTTGGTACAACTCCAAACTTAAAAGCTCACTGTTGTTTTTGACAAAAGAGAGCATTTTTCTATCCAGTTCGATAAGATGATCCCGTATTACCATCAACTCTTTTTCCCCGGTAGAAGATTTATACTCTTTTACGATCTTTTTTAATTTATTTTGAATAGCGATATCAAGATAAACGGCTGTTTCACTACCCCTTTTGGGATCTAGAAAACAAACCTGCCCGACCTCCTCCATGGAAGCCAGGGGATTAACGGTCATTATTCTTGTCTGTTTTATTGCCCCGATACCTCCGTCATTGTCATACTCACTGTTAATATCAAACAATGTGTTTGTCATCGATTTACTGCCGCACCCTTGAATCACAAAAATAACCGTCAATATAGAAATTACATAAATATATTGTTTCATAATATCTCCTTTCTCGATACTTTACTTCTCATCTTTTCCGTTTGTAAACCCGTCAAGTATACTTGGTACGAACCTTTCGGAAAAGCCTGCTATAAAACCCCAAACTATAGATTTAATATAATCAGAGGCTCCTTCGGGCTTCCAGTGAGATACAATATTCAAGAAGTTCCCGTTTAACTTAAATCCATCTTCATAAGCAAATCGGGGGAACAGATTCCCTTCCAGCATACCACCCGCAAATATCCCGTAAAGAACCACTGCCGCAATACCCCCTACCAAAGGTGGTATTAATGAAAATACGACCACTTTAAAACGGGATATTTTTTTCAATTCATCATACGCATCTTTTGGAAAAAGTTTTTTAAATTGGTGTACTCTGGTAAGAGAGCTTACAAATCCGCCCATAAAACCTGCCAAGATCACAACAACAATTACGGGAAGCTTATCTCCTTGATAGAAGATAAAAGATGATAATACGGCAACCAAAGATACCGTACCGAAAAAAAGCCAGGTGGATATTCTCATATGTATATCCATATTTTTACCAAACAGTTGTTTATTATCTTTATCACTCATAATATATCCTTTATTTGCACTATAAAACCCGTTTAACGGTAAGAGTTACACTTCCGTGATTATTTCCGTATAATGACCAGACGTCATTAGGAAAACAATATAAATAACCGCTTTTCTTAACTTCCAAAGGATTGCCTTTTTGATATTTTACCAGTTCAAAATATTCGTGGGGGCTTGGGCTTCCGTCGTTTTTCACCCCTTTGTCGTTTGCAACTGCCCCTACCATCGTAAACCAGTTGAAATCCTCTACCCTCTTTGTCAGAAAAAAATCACTGTTTTCGTTACCTGTCAGTTTTTCATATGTTTTTTCGATTTTGCCTATAGTTGAGCCCACCAATCTTGCTATATCCCCGAATGTAAGCTTTCCGTCTTCTGTACCTCTCCAGGTACAGCTGTCTTTGCTGTCTTTCCATTCCCCAGTAGAAGAGAATTCATAAGAAGCCCCTTTTTCAAGATATATGCCCGTATAGTTCCATTTAACGGCGGCAAAAACATCTACCGAGACAGATTCATTTTTTTCCAAAAGACACGTAGGATGGTATTTAAAATATTCTATCGGGGAGACCTCCTGCCGTTCAAATACGCTTGGGTGGAACAGATTCTCATTTTTTTCTTTATCTATTGCCGCTATGCTTCTGGGGCGTGATCTCATTTTTGCAAAGATCCCTTTATATGAATCATGCATCACTCCCAAAGGATCTGCTTTAATGGTATCTCTTACATTATCCCTGAACTTCAAAGATTTTTTTTCACTTTCTTCTATCATCCATATCAATGCACCGTTTGACAGGTCACTTTGTGCATATCCCCCGCCCACATCAGAATGCACACCGGGAAACCAGACCTCCTGAACATCCCTGTTCTTTTCCGGTTTTTCCCATCTTGTGACGGTAAAACTAGATCGTATCTCATCTATGGCCATCGCGTGGCGCGCACTTTTTATATGTTCCCCCAGTTTTGTATCGTGAAACTGCCAGCTGTTTTTAGTATCAAAAATATTCAATATCTCCAGGTCATCAGGTATTCCAAGGGCACCTACAGTGTCCCATACTCCCAAAAACTCAACCTCAACTGCAGCTCCTCCGTTGAAAAACTTCCAATCATTTTCCACCCAATGGGATCTGTCCGAATTCTTTACCCGGTAACCTTCTTTGTAAGCTTTGTGTACTCTTCTCCATGATTCTTTTTCTTTTAGATCTGCAAGATCCAACAATCCTTTCCCCAGAAAACCTGCCAGGCTCCTAACAGTAAATGCACCCCGGCTGAAACCGTACAGAAATATTTCGTCCCCCTCTTCATAATTATAAGAAAGCCAGTGGTAGGCACTGCAGATATGGCGGGTGATACCTGCCCCAAAAGCTCCGCCGGTTATGGACTTCATAATACCTCCCTCGCCGCCAAGTCCCGGGTGATAATACTTCAACTGCCTGATCCCGCTGCCGTCTTCATCAGCAATCGCATTATATATTTTTACCACGTTCGTAGGTGTGGGTATACCGTTTTCTTCCTGTTCGGGGGTATTCCATGTACCGTCAAAACACACAATCAGCCTTTTCATCATATCCTCCTTTTAACAATATAAAAATCCTATCAACAGGGATTTAAAACCTAAATTGCTTCATCCATATTCTGCCTCCACGGCTCCGTTCCACTCCGACCGTTCCGGTTTCGAACCTATAAACGATACACTGGTATCGTTTATTATACGGGTTGCCTTCACGGCTTCGTTCCACTCCGACCGTTCCGGTTTCGAACCTATAAACGATACACTGGTATCGTTTATTATACGGGTTGCCTTCACGGCTTCGTTCCACTCCGACCGTTCCGGTTTCGAACCTATAAACGATACACTGGTATCGTTTATTATACGGGTTGCCTTCACGGCTTCGTTCCACTCCGACCGTTCCGGTTTCGAACCTATAAACGATACACTGGTATCGTTTATTATACGGTTCTCATGTCACAGCTAGTGTCACAGTTTTGTCAAATTTCTAAATTTTTCAGATGATAATTGATCTGTTACCTCAAGAACGTTCTTTTGAAAAAGGTGGATGCTTTTGACGGATCCCAGGCGAAGGTTATTACGGGATGACCGAGGTTCCCGTAATCTTCAATGCTGTCTACAAGCTCTCCGCCCCCGAATTTTGAATATAGTTTATAATGATCCGTGATGATGGACAACATCGCCATATCAACGTTGTTTCCCGTACAAAGGGTATAAACCCCTTTTGTAAGGTATTTGAACTCCTGGTTCAGGCCTTTTTTCTCATTCCTTATTATAAGCCTGGAAAGTTCCCCTATCCTTTTGCCCCCCTGCCTGTATCTTTCAAAACTTGATTTCTCTTCCGAGGGAAGTTTGTTTGGCGAATCAAAGATGAACCTCACCGTACCCGTTATCTTATTATCTGTCTTATACAGGATCACCCCGGAGTTTTGATCAAAGATATCAAAGTTCATCCCCTCAATTGCATCGGGAAATTCATCCTGGTAATTTATACCTCCGTACACCTCGCTTCTTAGTTTAAATACCTCTATAAGCTCCTCTGCCGTAGTGGCAAGGCTTAAACTCTTGTGGGACTCCTCGAATTTCAGGCTTCTGTTGAAAGCCAGGGCCTCGTCTATTGTTTTTTCCAGGAAGATTCTTTTTTGGAAAAGCTCCAATGCCGCTTTTTGCTGTTCATTGAACTCATCAGGCATATAGTCAAGTTTTCTTGAAATGTTTGTTTGAACCAGTTGCGAAAGTCTCTCTAGAGAGCTGTTTTTGTTAATGTTTGTCATAATAATACTCCTAATTTTGTATAAAATTAGAATATTTTATGACAAAGGTGTCACAGGTAGTGTCACAGTTTTATATTATTTGTAAAAAAAATGATTTTTATGTATTTTATTAAATATCCGTTTTGTAACTAAAGAGGAAATAAGGTAAATATTATGAAGAGTAAATACGGAAAAACTAGTTTTCCGTTACAAGCTTACATCCGAAAGAGGGAATAGTCTCTATAAGCTTATGGTCAAGCTTCGTTCGAAGCCTGTATAAAAGGGTCCTGACCGAGCTTCCTGATACAATCTCATCGGGCCAGATATTATGTTCAATGTCAGTCATTGAAACTATGGTATTTTTTGCATCATAAAGGAACTTTAAAAGCTTCTTCTCCTTAAAGCTAAGTTTCATGGGGATATCGTCGCAATAAAGATTCTGGTTCGGCACGTCATAATAAAACCCTGCCCCCAGGTATTCAAAATCCTCATTTATAATTGCCGCCTTTGGCTGGGATTTATAAAGCCCCAGAAGAATTGTAGACTTTAATTCCTCTCTTTTAAAGGGTTTTATCAGATATCCCACGGGACTCGTCTCCACGGCCCTTTTCATGGTCTCGTCATCGGTATAAGCCGTCAGGTAGATAATAGGTATGGATTTTAGTTTCTGGATATCTTTTGCCGTCTGTATGCCGTCTTTACTGTTTTCAAGATTTACATCCATAAGTATGATATCAGGCTGGAGCTTTTTTATGCTGGCAAGTGCTTCATCATGGTTTGTCGCAGTATCCGTCACTTCATATCCCAGTTTTTTAACCGCACTTTTTATATCCAGCGCCACGATCGTCTCATCTTCAACTATCAGGATTTTTGTATTTTCCACATCCCCTCCCATTTATAAAAAAATTTTAAAATTTGTAAAAACTGTGACACTACCTGTGACATCTATTCGTTACTATAATATCATAAAAAAATATAAAAGGATCGAAAATCAAAAAGCTATATGATAAAAACGGACAACTTTTTGCTGAAGTCAGACACAGCAATAAAATTTACGACGGGTTTAACAAACACTACCACTGTATGTTCTCGATGGCAGCTATTGCCAGCGGAACCGTAAGAATAGAGATAGAATCCAAAAAAGCGATATCTCTGACGCCGAACGGTATCATAATGTTCAATCCCGAGCAGGTTCACAGATCCGAATTCAAAACACCTGCCACATACGGATATTATGAACTTTATCTATGTACATCATGGTGCCAGAAGATACAAAACAAAATATTCGGGCATGATCTTGATTATATCGATATAGATACAAACCTTTTGGAAAGCGAACAGTACTATAAAAAGTTCCTGACCATATTGAACAATATCCTTAATGACAGAAAAGGGAAGAACTTTGAAACTGTCATAAAAAACTTTATGAGTGAGATCTTTGAAAACTATTGTGATATAAACTATATAAGTAAAAGAGACAACCAGTACTACAATATTATAAACAAAGCCAGACAGTTTATAATGAAGAACATAGACAAAGATATATCTCTTGACAGGTTAAGCGGATATCTTGGCTACAGTAAGAGTTATGTTATAAGGATATTTAAAAGCGTCTACGGTCAAACTCCCCATGCCTTTATAGTAAACCAGAAGATCAACAGGGCAAAAATGCTTATCTCAATGGAAGAGAGAAAAACTCTTGGCGAGATTGCAAAAGAAACTGGATTTTACGACCAAAGCCATTTTACGAAGAATTTCAAAAAAATTTACGGGGTAAATCCAAAAGAGTACAAGAAGTGATAATCATCACTTCCAAACTATCATAACCTTTACTCCATCCTTTGTATTTGTGAAGATCTCCCCTTTTAACTGTTTTCTGGCAAGGGTATCGACTAAAATAAGCCCTAATGAGTTAGACGGGGTATCCTTTACGTACCCTATACCGTCATCTTCTATACAAAACTTGAATTTACCTTTTTCCTCTTCCAGGCTTACGTATATGGTTCCCTCATTGTCCGGGAAAGCGTATTTGAAAGAGTTTGTTACTAGCTCGTTCAAAATAAGGCCACAATAGATCGCCTCTTCCATTTTAAGGTTTGCCTTGATATCGAAAAATATACCGATATTGTTTTCGTAACTCTCTTTTAGCTCATCGATCAAAATAGAGAAATACTCTCTTGCATCAATATGGGTGATATTATCCTGCTTGTAAAGCATCTCGTGCAGGTGTCCCATAGCATTGATCCTGTTTTGGATAGTTAGGAAGACCTCGTTTATCTTCTCATCCTCTATCTCATCCGCCTGGAGCCTGATAAGGGAAACGATAGTCTGCATATTGTTTTTCACCCTGTGGTTAAGCTCTTTTAATAAAAGCCCCTTCTCATCCAATGCTTTTTTCAGATCCGAAGTTTTCTCTTTCACTTTCTCTTCAAGCCTCTGCTTCTCCGAGTTCTGCTGGCTTATAAGCTGAAGGTTTACATCCTCTTTCTCTTTTTGGAGCTGCTTGATCCTGTCCGCTAACGCTATGGAGAAAATAATAGCTTCTATAACGAATGACGTCTCCACCACATAAGGATAATACAGGTATATATTAAAGACCCCTGCACTTGAGAGATACATAAGTATACCCGCACTTGCAATGATAACCCACCCGAAAAGGATAAAATATGACTGCCTGTTCTTTTTTATCGCCGTATAGATAGTCAAGTATATCAGGTAAACAATAAGTATTATCGAGAAGATATTCCTGAACTTGTTAAACATATCAGTAGAGATAAAAACAAGAAGAGACAAGGGGATCAGTATCAAAAAGATATTCAGTACAAAATTTAGTTTTGGATAGCGTGCGATCCCCAGGAAACTTTTCGTAAATATCCCCAGCGCAAATATCGGGAATGCCACTATAACGGCGGCAAACTCCACAAGGTAAGGGATCATTTCATGGTCTATAAGATATACGTTTGCCATACCTATATATATAAAATGGTGGAAGATTATACCGAATATATAAAGCACGTAATAAAAGTAGCTGATATCCTTGGTAAAGAAATATATAAACAGGTTATAAAGCCCCAGAATGGTCATAGACCCAAAGAACAATGCCAGTATGAACTGGTGCCTTATCTCTTTTGCAAAAAAAGCATCAATGCTCCAGAGATTTAGCTTAAGGATAAGGGTCGTAATATAGGATGACGCTTTTATATAATATATCTTTGTTTCATTGGAATTGAGTTTTATACGAAATGTGGGATTTATGGTTTTCCTGTCGTCGCTTACGAAGAACAGCCCGTCGTGCTTCCCTTTATAATCATCATCGGGAGAATAGAAAAATATATTGGTAGCCAGGGGGTTTTCATACTCTATGATCTTTTCGACTGTTTCGTCGCTGTTGTTCCTGATGGAGAACTCTATCCAGACATCAAAATTGGGAGAATAGCCGTAACCTAAAAGTTTCTGTTCATTTTCCTTGAATTCTTTTTTAAAAACCTCGTTGATACTTAAACTTCTAGTCTCGTCTATATATATCTTGGAAGAGGAGAGAAGTTCGCTGTAGCTTGTCTTTTCATCTATATCCACCACTTTTGCAAAAGATATAACACTTAACAATAAAAAAATTATTATCTTCAACTTTAACATAAAATAGATTGTACACAAAAGTGATTGAAATATATTCATATCAATGAAAAAAATTATATTTTTTGTAAAATATTTTACTATTTTTAAAATTTATTCAATTTTGTTATAATACAATCATGAGATTTATAGCAGACTGCCATTTGGGTAAGATAGCCAAATATCTAAGGATATTCGGCTTTGATACACTTTATTTCCAATCTATCGACGACAGCGATATAATCCACATCGCAAAAGAGCAAAAAAGATTTATACTTACAAGCGACAAAGGATTATATGACAGGGCAAAAGGGATCACCCTGTATATACCGCACGGTGAATTTGAGACACAGTTGAAATTTATATTTACTAAGCTTAATCTAGTCCAGAAGATAGATCCTTTTAAAAGGTGTATTGACTGCAACGGGAAGCTCGTAAACGTACCAAAAAACGAGATAATAGACGATGTGGCTTTAAAAACGAAAATATTCCACGACAGTTTCCAAAAATGCAGCGGATGCGGCAGAATATACTGGGAAGGGGACCACTTCAAAAAAATGCAGCTGTTTATAGACAGATTTTTAAAAAGCCTTGAAAATGAAAAAGATAAACCTCAAAATATCTGATATAACAAAAGAGAAAGTGTGTGCGATAGTCAATGCGGCCAACAGTTCCCTTATGGGAGGAGGCGGAGTTGACGGAGCCATACACAAGGCAGGGGGCAAGGCTATAATCAATGAGTGCAAGAATATAAGAAACACCTCCTATCCAAACGGGCTTCCAACAGGGGAAGCGGTACACACAAGTGCCGGAAATATGCCCTCAACCTATGTGATACATACAGTAGGCCCCGTATACAAGAACTCTATAAAGGAGAGTGAACAGCTTCTATCAAACTGCTACACTAACTCCTTGCAGCTGGCATCTGATCTTGGGTGCGACTCCATAGCCTTTCCCGCCATATCAACGGGAATATACGGCTATCCTAAAGAAAAAGCGGCAATTATAGCTTATAAGGCAGTAAGAAAATTTTTAAACCAAAACAATATGGAAGTGAACTTTATATTTTCAACCGAGCAGAACAAAAAGATATTTGAACAGAGTATCAAAAATCTCTAGTCTCCCTTTACCACCCTTATGTTATAATCCATTATTATAATTAAAGGTAATTTTCCAATGCACAAAACACAAAAATTCATAGTAAAGTTTTTCCCCGAGATAATGATCAAAGGCTCATCTGCAAAAAGGCAGATGGTGGGGCAGCTTTACAACAATCTTTTAAAGATATTAAGGGATATTGACGAAAATATAAATATAAAAAAATTCTCCGACAAGATCGAAGTTGTTTCCCCTTTGGAGTTTATCAGCCAAGTCAGGTTAAAACTAAAAGAAACCCCGGGAATCGAGCAGGTTTTAGAAGCCCTGCAGTTTGACGATATGAATACACTGGACGAGATAAAAGTAAAAGTAAACGATATAATGGCAAATGAGGTAAAAGACAAAACCTTTGTCGTAAGGGCAAAAAGATCGGGAAGCCATGAGTTCAGGTCTACGGATATTGAAAGAAACGTTGGGGGCTTTCTTCTTGCAAACAACAATACGAAAGGTGTAAACCTCCATAACCCTGAAATTACAATAAACCTGGAGCTTGTGAACAAGCAGTTAAATATCATTACAGATAAATACAAAGGATTATCGGGGTTCCCCCTTGGGACGCAAGGAGCTATCCTATCTTTGATGTCGGGTGGTTTTGACTCTACGGTTGCAAGCTATCTTACCATGAAAAGGGGGATAAAGACCCACTTTATCTTCTTCAACCTTGGGGGAATAGCCCATGAGATAGGGGTAAAACAGGTTGCACTTTATCTTTGGAACAGGTTCGGCTCATCCCACAGGGTGAGTTTCACCTCAGTTGCTTTTGACGACGTGGTTACGGAAATATTTAGATCGACCCACGAATCATATATGGGAGTAACGCTAAAAAGACTTATGTTAAAAGCTTCCGAAAAAATAGCCGATAATATGGGTATAGACGCCCTTCTAACGGGGGAAAGCGTTGCCCAGGTCTCAAGCCAGACCCTAAGAAACCTGGCTCTTATAGACCAGGTAACGAACAAACTTGTCCTAAGACCACTTGCAACCATGAACAAGCCCGAGATAATAGATATAGCAAACAGCATTGGTACAAGAAGATTCGCGGAATCTATGCCAGAATACTGCGGGGTGATATCGAAAAATCCAGTAACTCACGGATCTTACGACAGAATGGGAAAAGAGGCTAAAAAGTTTGACTACACGGTACTTGATAAAGCAGTTGAAAATGCAATTACTATAAATGTTGACGAGATAGATTCCGATGTAAATACAATAGGGGAG
The DNA here is from genome assembly GCA_963677515.1 of Arcobacteraceae bacterium. Taxonomy (GTDB): domain Bacteria; phylum Campylobacterota; class Campylobacteria; order Campylobacterales; family Arcobacteraceae; genus JAIOSF01. Next base: position 1,210,647 of record OY781963.1, read on the forward strand.
ATAGAAATAGTAAGCGATCTTTCAAAAGGTGATTACACAGTAATAGATATAAGGCAGGAGAGTGAAATAATAGAACTGCCCTGCAAAACTGTAAAAATACCTTTTTACGATCTAAAAACAAAGTTTCCAAAACTCCCGCAAGATAAGGAGTATCTATTCTACTGTGACAAAGGTATCATGAGCCAGCTTCACGCCCAATACCTAAGAGACCAGCAGGGATATAAAAATATTAAGGTTTACAGGCCAAACTAAAAAGCTAAAACACCTTGAGTCATAGAAACCCTCTGCGACTTTTCAAGGCACTTTGGGGAATCATTTCTTACACTGTTTACAAACTCGCTTACCTCATCTATATTTATACTTTCACTGCGGCAGGGATTGAAAAGTACATTCAGCTCTTCATAAGAGCTGTTAGGGTCAAGCCAGATTCCCCAGTCTTTTTGATCAAGGATTACCGGCATGCGGTCATGTAGGGAAGCTATCTTTTCATTGGGTCTGGTGGTTATAAGTGCAGTGGTTAATATGGTTTTGCCTATTTTATTATCATGCCACTGTTCGTAGATACCTGCAAAGGCAAAATAATTCTTCTCTTGGGAAGAGATAATATAAGGGATGCTTTTACCCGTTAATTCATCTTTTTTCCACTCATAATAACCGTTTACGGGGATAATGCACCTTCTTTGCTTATACGCTTCCCGAAAGCTTTTTTTCTCAAATATACTTTCACTTCTTGCGTTTATATTCATGGAAGATCTATCTTTTGCCCAGGATGGTATGAGACCAAAATGGGCATAGGTATAAACTCCCGCATTTAAAAACACCGGGATATTTATAGTTGGAGCAATATTGTATCTTTTGTCTAAAATTCCGATATTATCTTTTAATTTCCCGAAAGTTTTTTGGATATCATCCTTAAATGAGATATCGTCATATATCGCTAATCTTCCCGGCAATTATCATCCTCTAATAAAAGCTTATAATATTCTTCCCTTGGTATCTCTTTTGCGCCAAGGCTTTCTAAGTGATCATTATGCACCTGGCAGTCTATCAGGCGGATACCGTTGGCTTTTGCCTGCTTGCACAGATGATAGAATGCTACCTTTGAAGCATCGCTGACTTCCGCGAACATACTCTCCCCGCAAAATACACCCCGGATAAACAATCCGTAAAGACCCCCGACCAATTTTCCATCAAGGTATGTTTCTATAGAATATGCGAAGCCCAGCTTGTGCAGGTTGGTATAAGCCCAGATAAACTCGTCGCTTATCCAGGTATCGTCTTCATGCTTTCTTTTTATGGAAGCACACTTTTTTATCACCTCTTCAAAGTTCTCATTGGTCTTTACCTCAAAGCCTTTGTTCTTTATCACTTTTTTCAGGCTTTTGCTTAACTTGAACTCTTCAGGGAAAAGTATCATCCTTTTTTGGGGACTGAACCAGTGAATATAATTGTACTCATCGATAAACCAGGGGAAAAGTCCGCTTCTATAAGCATTTATAAGTCTTTGGGGGTGAAAGTCGCCTCCTATGGCAACAAGATCGTTTCCCATCATATCCAATGTAGGGAAATCAAAAATTTCATCATCTAAAAGGTATATTTTTTCTTTATCATCCAGCAGTTTCATATAATAAAATCTTAGCCCATTTCTCCTAAAAAGGAGGTATATGGATGATTTTTTTTTGAAACTTTTTTGTAATAAAAATAAAATTTGGGGAGAAAAATATTGTAGTAGAGTTTTAGGAAATCAAAATATAAAGGTTTATTTTATAAAAAAATATATAAACAAAAGTGCCGCAATAAGAAACGATACGGTTAAAAAGCTTTTTGCTTTTGACTTTCTTTTTATGAATATATCTCTTTCTTTTACATACATATAATCACCTGTTATAATAAAGATTTATATATTGTACCATAAAAATATCATAAAAAAGTTATTTCTTAAAAATTTTTTAAAATTTATATTTTTTAAAAACCTCTTAGTTTTTTCGGGACAAAAGCTCTTTCCCCTATTGATAAAACCTGTTCAATCTGTTCTACAAGCTTTTCCTTGTCTTTGGGAAGATTCCCGGAGAGGTGAAATGCATTTGAAGCATGGTTGGACCTGAAAATTATTTTATTTTTTGTATCTATTGCTTTCAAAAATCTTTTCTGTTCATTCAAAATTTCCGTATCGTCCAGATGGCTAAAAGAATCAAACCTGCCGTAAAATTTATCTTTTAGATCATCTTCCAGCCCAAGCTGCAAGGTTGAAAGATAATTGATGGTTGTTTTGTTTATAATATCTGCCGTATTTTTTATATGGTCAAAACTATACTCTTTTCCCCCAAGCCCCAGTATCACAGTAGCAGATATTTTCATACCAGCGTTTGATGCTTTATTCAAAGACTCGATTATCTGTTTACTGTCCACACCTTTGGCGATCTTTTTTAGAAGCTCATTATCTCCCGTTTCTATACCGTAATATAGAAGCTTCAAACCGTTGTCGTAAAGCTTTTTTAACTCATCATCCGATTTTGTTAATATATTCTGTGCCGAAGCATAACACGACACTCTTCTTAAAGAGGGAAACGAGTTTTTCAGATATTGCAGTATCTTTATAAGCTTGCCGCTTTCCATGGACAAGGCATCCCCGTCGGCTAAAAATATTTTCTTTATATCACTATAGGTACTTGAAACCATGTCTATTTCATAAAATATATCTTCTAAATCTCTCTGACAATATTTTTTTGACTTGTACATACTGCAAAAACTGCAGTTGTTATGGCTGCATCCCAGAGTCACCTGCAAAATAAGATTGTCTGCTTCTGCAGGGGGCCTGAACAGGGGATAATCATATTCAAGCATTATATGGTCATCATTGCCCAGGATCTGTCATTTTTCAGGGCTTCCGTTAACAGTTCGCCCGTATGGTTGCACACTATCCCAATCGATTCTAAAGATTCAACAGCTCCATATTCCTCCGCACATACAACGCAGGAGCTGAACTCTACACCGTCCTTTTGCATCAGCTGCACTTTTTCCCTTACGGTATCGTTTGATTGTGCGACGGTTATGGAAGCGCCCCAGAACATCACATGCACCCTTTTCCAGTATCCCCTCGGGATCGATACCCCTCCGTAAAGAAGGGGAAATTTCATAATCGAGTCAAGGTTATCAGTCGATATAATTATAAGAAGATTTTCTTTTTCCATTTATTGCCTTTATTCGCTTAATTTTTCAACCTTTTCGGTATGGGAGTATATTTTCCCCCTTTTTCTTAATATGTTGTTTACTATATGGTAACCGTGGTTTAAGGCCATGGCTATGGAACCGCCGCTGTTAAAAGCAATATCCCCGGCAACATAAAGGCACCTGACATTTGTCTCGTAGTGTTCATCATACAAAGGCATCCCCTCGTCGTCAACCTTTATCTCACACTTTTTCAAAAAATCAACGGGTGATGTTCCCCCTATTGCATAGATGATCCTGTCGTATATAGTAAAATATCCGTCGTTGAAATGAACCTTTATCTTCCCGTGATGGTTTTCCAATGATTCTATGTCAGTATTCATCCGAAGCCTTAAAAGCTCTTGCCCGTAATACTCGTAAACTATCCTTTCATTTTCAGGGTTTAAGCGGCTGAACTTGTCTTTTCTGTATACGAGGGTCACGTCATTGTTATGCTCAGCCAGTTCGTAAGCGTACTCTGCAGCCGAATTTCCTCCTCCCACGACAAGCACTTTTTCATTTTCGCCGCACTTGTCAAGATTGAAGTTTACAAGGGATTTTACCGAAGGGGGTATCTTATAACCGGGCTTGTTCGGTTTACCCATTTTTCCTATGGTTACGACGACATTCTTTGCTTTAAAGTCACCGTTGCTGGTACTTATCTCAAAATGTGTTTCCAGCCTCTGGATATTTTCAACTTCGGTGTGAAAAAGGGTATCTATCTTTTCATTGTCCAAAAGGGAATCAAAATAATCAAGGGTGCTCTCTTTTGTACCGTCAAAGAACTCTACGTTACCCTCCAGCTTTGTAATCTGACCTTTCCAGTCCTTGTCTACCCTTTTATTGTCTTTATAAAATTTTCTAATGGTATTTGAATGATTTTCTGTTTTTTCAATAAGAAGTATCTTCCCGACCTTATGAACTTCAGCCTCGATGGCACACCCGATACCTCCCGGGCCTCCGCCTATAATCACTATATCATAAATCTCTTCCATAATATTATCCTTAATGATGATTTATGTGCCGATATTACTCTTTTTTATTTTAATAATCAACTACTGCAGATATATAAATTTGAATATTAACCGTTTTTTTAGTACAATCCGCGATATCAATTACTTACAAACAAAAAAGGAAATAATAATGGGATTAGGTGTAGGGATCGTTGGATTACCGAATGTCGGTAAATCTACAACATTCAACGCTTTGACAAAAGCACAAAATGCAGAAGCACAAAACTATCCGTTTTGTACAATTGAGCCAAACAAAGCAATCGTTCCGGTACCGGATAAAAGACTGGACGAGTTAGCGAAAATAGTAAACCCGGACAAGATCCAGCACTCGACAATAGACTTTGTCGATATCGCAGGACTTGTAAGAGGTGCAAGTAAAGGGGAAGGTCTTGGTAACCAGTTCCTGTCAAACATCAGGGAAGTAGAAGTTATACTTCATATGGTTAGATGTTTTGAAGATGGAAATATCACGCACGTTGAAGGTGACGTAAACCCTATCAGGGATATTGAGATCATTGAAACTGAGCTTATCTATGCGGATATTACCCAGCTTGATAAAAAACTTGAAAGACTGAAAAAACAGGCAAAAGCAGACAAAAAAGCTGCAGCAGCTTTAGAAGTAGCACAAAAGCTGGCAGACCACCTGGACAAACTTCAACCTGTAAAAACTTTTGAAGACCAGGATGATGAAACATTCATTGCACTTGACAAAGAGCTTAGATTCCTTTCAAATAAAGACGTTATCTACGGAGCAAATGTCGATGAAGATTCTTTGGTAGACGGTAATGAATACGTAGAGGTTCTAAAACAACATGCCGAATCTGTAAATGCAGACCTTATTATGCTTTGCGCGAAAATAGAAGAAGAGCTGGTAGGTATGGAAGATGATGAAGCAAAAGAGATGCTGAATGATCTTGGTGTTGCTGAATCAGGACTTGAAAAGATCATCCACACTGCATTTGACAAGCTGGGACTTCAGTCATACTTCACTGCCGGTAAAGTAGAAGTAAGAGCCTGGACTATCAGAAAAGGTACAAAAGCACCTCAGGCAGCTGCTGTTATCCATAACGACTTTGAAAAAGGTTTCATCAAAGCGGAAGTTATCTCTTATGAAGATTTCATCGCTCTTGGCGGTGAAGCAAAATGTAAAGAAGCAGGAAAATTAAGACTGGAAGGTAAAGATTACGTTGTTCAAGACGGCGATATCATGCACTTTAGATTTAATGTGTAGAGACGTTTAAAAAAGCAAACTGCTTTGCTTTTTTAGTCTCGAAAGACTGGAGCAATGTGCCATAGGCACGCGGAAGTCCGTTCCTTTAGGATTATCGTGCGTAGCACTAATAAGCGTATATGCTTTTAAGCATAGCGTCTCCGTGTAAAGACTTAGAAAAGCCCTACTCCAAGGGCTTTTTTATTAACTTAGTTTCCAAACATATTAGAAAACTTTTTCATCATCTCCTGCATCTGATCCTCTGATGGAGTTTCTGTTGAATTTTCATCATTATCCCCTGTCTCATCAAAAATCATCTGTTTATATCTCTTGACTGGATAATCGGGCAAACTAAACTTGTCATCGGATACCGAGATGTTAAATTTTGCAGATATTGCAGTTTCAACTGTTTTCACCCCCATTGCAGAACTTTCAGATTTAAGTACAACACCTTTGTATATCCAGATATTCGAATCCATTAAATTCCAGATATCGCAATTATATCCAAGGACCTTACCTGTACCTGTTTTTTTTGCATCCATGCTTTTTAAGATATTTTTATCTATCAATTTTCCGTTTTTTGCAATCTCTTCAAGATCTGTTTTTATAATGGTTTTTTCATCGAAATCAACGCTGTAGGAATATTTTCCATCCACTTTCATCATATTCCTCGTTGTTTCAATATTCCCCATCATATTTTGGCTGATCGATTCATCACTTAACTCCAGGTTTCCCCAGTTCTTAAAATACATTATCCGCTCTCCGCTTGAATCTATGCTCATCCCGAAAGACTTACCCGTGGTACTTATTTTGTATTTCACAATTCCCGATTTAACTTCATATCTGTTATCTCCGTACAACAAAGTAAAAAACCCCAGCAAGAATAATACCGTAAACCTGATCTTTTTCATAAAAACTCCTTTCTTCTATATTTTATACCTACTATCGACTTTTATCCAATATACCCGGAAACAAGTCTTTCAAGATTTGCATTATCCAGCGCACCGGATACCCGGTTTATCTCTTTACCGTCTTTAAATACAATAATAGTAGGGATACTTCTAATACCGAACCTTGCAGAAAGCATCTGCTCATCTTCCGTATTTACCTTGGCAAACAATGCTTTTAAAGGGTAGTTCGAAGAAACCGAACCAAATACGGGTGCCATCATTTTACAAGGACCGCACCAGGGAGCCCAAAAGTCGACTATAACGGGTATATCGCTGTTTACTATAACTTCGTCAAAATTCCCGTTTGTCAATTCTATTAGATTCTTTTCCAACAATGAGTTTTTACACTTGCCGCAATTTGCTTTTTTATATTGATCTTTTTTTGGGATATTGTTTATTGATAAACAATATGGACATACAACTTTCATAAAAAACCTCCTGAATTAAATATATAAACTGAAAACAGCCCCGTTACCGGTATTTTTTACTTCCAATCTTCCTTTGCAATGATCTTCAATAATAACCTTGGACATATAAAGCCCGAGTCCCGTACCGTTTTTCTCATCCTTCGTCGAGAAGTACGGGTCAAATACTTTACCCATTATATCCTCATCTATACCGCCGCCGTTATCCTCTATCTCTATAAGACATTTATCATCAACTATTGATGAAGTGATCTTTATCCAAGGATCATTGACCTTATTATCAGATAGTATATCTTCTGCATTCTTAATAATATTTAACAATACATGCATAACCTCATTTTTATTTATCTCTATTTCACAGCTGTTTTCAAACTTCGTTTCGATTTTTATGTTCTTGTTTATTAGTGTAGAAGATATGATATTTAGAGTATCTTCTATAAGCTCTTTGGGAGTTGTTTTTGTCACCGCCTTGTCTGATTTGAAAAAGTTTCTGAAATCATCGACAGTATTTGAAAGATATCTAGTCTGGTCTTCTATTTTAGAGAGTTTTTCAAGCAGACTATCATTATCAATAGGTTTATTTTTCATTGCTTTTAATTTTAATATCCCGCTGATTGTACTGATAACATTTAAAGGCTGTCTCCATTGATGAGCTATCATACTTATCATTTCACCCATTTGGGCAAATCTCTGCTGTTTTAAAAGCTGGATTTCCTGTTTTTTTATGATCTGCTCATCTTTTAGAGATTTGGTAATATCCTCATAAAGCCCTATAGTTCCTATAATTTTCCCTTCGGAATCCAGCCACGGTACTTTTGAGGTATTCAAATATCCAATAGAACCGTCAGGCCTTGTCTGGGTCTCCTTGATATTCAACTTAGAAGTTTTAGTTTTTATTACCGTCCTGTCATCCTTTCTGTATGCGTCGGCCTGCTCTTTTGTCCAAGGCATTGCATAATCATCCTTACCTATAATGTCCTCTTTATCCGATATATTACAATCATCCAGAAATATTCTATTCGCACCTTTATAAACACTGTTAACATCTTTCCAAAATATCCTGACAGGCAATGCGTTTAATATGTTTTCCAAAAGGTTTTTTGTACTATTCAGTTCATTGCTGCTTCTTTTAATGAATTTGGAAATAAACAAGGCAAATACTATTGATCCAATTATCATCAATAAAGGAATATATAAAAGCATAGTTTGGAAAAAAGCCAATTCCTTTTTAACCTTGTATGTTATTTTTTCTTTAAAAACCTCCAAATCGTTCAATAAATAGTCCTGATAATCTTTAAGCTCCTGGATCCTGTTTACCAGGCTGCTTATTGTGGTAAAATATTCACTTTCACTATCAGACTTGCTCAACTCTCCGAACCTTACAAGAAGTGCCTTATCCATTTTTGTTCTATTATTAAAATATCCGGAATCCAATAAAAGATTTATCTCCTTGTTTTTTAACTTTATTTGATCATTATGTTTAGCCAGTTTGTCCGTATCAAGCAAACAGCAGTTGTTTATAAAATTCTTGATATTATTTTCGTAATCCTTATAAGAGTATTTCCATAGTACTTTCTTATTTTCAAAATCATGGGAAGTCAGCAGCAGCTCTGTTTGATATTTGTATTTTAGCAGTTCCTGATAGGAGTATTCTATATTTTTCTGGATCTTTTGGCTTTTGGATATACCTTTTATCAGATAATTGTTAATCAAACTAAAAAGGATTATAGTAAATATCAACCCACCGAAACCAATAATATTAAGTTTACCTATATCAATCTTTTTCAAATACTTTTACCTTACATAACATCTTGTTTATCATTTCTAATAAAATATTCTAACAGAATAGATAAAAAAGTCAAGAATCATATAAAAGATAATATAAAAGAATATCAGATTAGAGAGTTAAGGTAAGAGTAAAAATTTAGGAATAAAAAAAGCACCAAAAGAGTTGGCGGCGACCTACGTTTCCACCAGGGGACCCGGCAGTATTATCGGCGATGGGAAGCTTGACTGCCAGGTTCGAAATGGAGCTGGGTATTTCCTTCCCTCTATAACCACCAACACTTTAAGTGCTGATTAGAGTAATAAGTGTTAAAGTTAATCATAATACAATTTCAATCTTACTTACGCTTAATAAGATAGTAGCTTAGAATAATAAATAAGCCAAACGATCTATTAGTACTGGTCAGCTAAACAAGTTACTTTGCTTACACATCCAGCCTATCAACCTCATAGTCTTTGAGGGATCTTCAGGGAAAGTTCATCTTGGAGTCGGCTTCGTGCTTAGATGCTTTCAGCGCTTATCTCACCCGTACGTAGCTACCCAACGATGCCCTTGGCAGAACAATTGGTACACTAGTGGTACGTTCACCCCGGTCCTCTCGTACTAGGGGCAAATCTCCTCAACTTTCCTACGCCCACGGAAGATAGGGACCGAACTGTCTCACGACGTTCTGAACCCAGCTCGCGTACCGCTTTAAATGGCGAACAGCCATACCCTTGGGACCTGCTCCAGCCCCAGGATGCGATGAGCCGACATCGAGGTGCCAAACCTCCCCGTCGATGTGAGCTCTTGGGGGAGATCAGCCTGTTATCCCCGGCGTACCTTTTATCCTTTGAGCGATGGCCCTTCCACTCAGAACCACCGGATCACTATGACCGACTTTCGTCTCTGCTCGAGTTGTCTCTCTCACAGTCAAGCTAGTTTATGCCATTATACTCAACATCCGATTTCCAACCGGATTGAACTAACCTTTGTAAGCCTCCGTTACTTTTTAGGAGGCGACCGCCCCAGTCAAACTACCCACCAGACATTGTCCTGAAACAAGATAATTGTTCCCAGTTAGCTATCAGAATATTCAAGGGTGGTATCTCAAGGATGACTCCCTACCTACTTGCGTCTGTAGTTCATAGTCTCCCACCTATCCTGCACATGAATATCCCAATAGCAGTGTCAAGCTATAGTAAAGGTGCACGGGGTCTTTCCGTCTTTCCGCGGGTAGGAGGAATTTTCACCTCCACTACAATTTCACTGGATCCCTGGTTGAGACAGCTCCCATCTCGTTACGCCATTCATGCAGGTCGGTATTTAACCGACAAGGAATTTCGCTACCTTAGGACCGTTATAGTTACGGCCGCCGTTTACTCGGGCTTCAATCAAATGCTTCGCATACGCTAACATCATCAGTTAACCTTCGAGCACCGGGCAGGCGTCACACCTTATACATCCTCTTACGAGTTAGCAAAGTGCTGTGTTTTTGGTAAACAGTCGGGAGGGACTCTTTGTTGCAACCTCTATAGCTTTCGAGAGCAAGTCTCTATACCATAGTAGGCACACCTTCTACCGAAGATACGGTGCTAGTTTGCAGAGTTCCTTAACCAGGGTTCTTCCACGCGCCTTAGAATACTCATCCCACCTACCTGTGTCGGTTTACGGTACGGGTTATTATAAATATGCTTAGTGGCTTTTCTTGGCACGACAGTATCATCGATTCCAAACGCTATCCGAAGATATTGTTCGGCCTGTAAGATCTCGGTCTAGTGTTAAGCGGATTTGCCTACTTAACAACCTACGTCCTTCGACCCACTATTCCATCAGTGAGCTCGATTAACTCTATGCGTCCCCACATCACGCTTCATAATAAGTATAGGAATATTAACCTATTTGCCATCGTCTACCCCTTTCGGACTCGACTTAGGACCCGACTAACCCTACGATGACGAGCATCGCGTAGGAAACCTTGGGTTTTCGGCGTTAAAGATTCTCACTTTAATTATCGCTACTCATGCCTGCATGCTCACTTCTATCCGCTCCACTGCTCCTTACCGGTACAGCTTCAACGCTGAATAGAACGCTCTCCTACCACTCATAGTAAACTATGAATCTAAAGCTTCGGTGCATACTTTAGCCCCGTTATATTTTCCGCGCAGAATCACTAGACCAGTGAGCTGTTACGCTTTCTTTAAAGGATGGCTGCTTCTAAGCCAACCTCCTGGTTGTCACAGTAACTCCACATCGTTTTCCACTTAAGTATGACTTTGGGACCTTAGCTGTTAGTCTGGGTTGTTCCCCTCTCGACGGTGGATTTTATCACCCATCGCCTGACTGCCGTGGTTACACATATAGTATTCGAAGTTTGATAGGGTTTGGTACCGCGGTAAGCAGCCCTAGCCCATTCAGTGCTCTACCCCTATATGCTACTAACACGACGCTATACCTAAATATATTTCGGAGAGAACCAGCTATCACGAAGTTTGATTGGCCTTTCACCCCTATCCACAAGTCATCCCAAGACTTTTCAACGCCTGCGGGTTCGGTCCTCCACTGGCTCTTACACCAGCTTCAACCTGCTCATGGATAGATCACTTCGTTTCGGGTCTGCAGCATATGACTAATTCGCGCTATTCACACTCGCTTTCGCTACGGCTTCACTCTTGGCTTAACCTTGCCATATACCACAACTCGCAGGCTCATTATGCAAAAGGCAGTCCGTCACCCTGTACAAGACATAGGGCTCCGAATGATTGTAAGCTAATGGTTTCAGGTTCTATTTCACTCCCCTCACTGGGGTACTTTTCACCTTTCCCTCACGGTACTTGTGCACTATCGATCTATAAGTAGTATTTAGGGTTGGAGGGTGGTCCCCCCATATTCAGTCAAAATATCACGTGTTCCGACCTACTCATTCCTTAACCTAGTACCACACAAATGTTTTCGATTACGAGGCTTTCACTCTCTACGACGTTGCATTCCAACAACTTCATCTAACATATGTGCTATCATTAAGTGCCCTAATCCGTGTTCGCTCGCCGCTACTAACAGAATCTCATTTGATTTCTTTTCCTCTAGGTACTGAGATGTTTCACTTCCCTAGGTTCGCTCTCCCGTAGGAGTAATACGCATAACGTATTGGGTTGTCCCATTCGGAAATCACTGGATCAAAGCTTCTTGACAGCTCCCCAATGCTTATCGCAGTCTAGTACGTCCTTCATCGCCTCTTATAGTCTAGGCATCCACCATTAGCCCTTAATAGCTTATTTTGTATAATTAAAGATTGAATTATGATTTAACATATTTCTTTCTTCGCTTAATTATGATTTATTCTTTGGCTACTATCTTATTAAACATAAGTTCAATAAAACAGAAATTGTATTTTTTTTCCATATAGAAAATTAATTAACTTTAACATTATATTTTTAAATAACTCTTTCAAGGAAACTCCCTAAAAGTCGTTTTGATCTCTTATTGAAATCAAATATTAATTCTACGCATAGAACTAATATTTAACTTCGATTAGTTTCAAATGGTGGGCCTAACAGGACTTGAACCTGTGACCTCACGATTATCAGTCGAGCGCTCTAGCCAGCTGAGCTATAGGCCCATGTTTCTACTCTATTGTTAATAAAAATCGTTTATATTTATAAGATTATATAAGTTCTGGTGGAGAATAGCGGGATCGAACCGCTGACCTCCTGCGTGCAAAGCAGGCGCTCTCCCAGCTGAGCTAATTCCCCAGCTTTAATAATCTTTATAAACTAGATATCAAGAAAAACATCTTCTTATGATATGTCTAAGTATATCATTCTTATTTCTCTCTGAATCTATCTAAACGAATAGATAGATTATATTCTGTGAAAGGAGGTGATCCAACCGCAGGTTCTCCTACGGTTACCTTGTTACGACTTCACCCTAGTCGCTAATTCCACTGTGGAAGGTAGCTACTTTAGCATCCCCGCTTCGAATGAAATCAACTCCCATGGTGTGACGGGCGGTGAGTACAAGACCCGGGAACGTATTCACCGTAACATTGCTGATTTACGATTACTAGCGATTCCAACTTCATGTAGTCGAGTTGCAGACTACAATCCGAACTGGGAGGCATTTTATGAGATTTGCTCCACGTCACCGTATCGCTGCTCTTTGTATGCCCCATTGTAGCACGTGTGTAGCCCTGGTCGTAAGGGCCATGATGACTTGACGTCGTCCTCACCTTCCTCCTCCTTGCGAAGGCAGTCTGTCTAGAGTCCTCAGCCAAACTGTTAGTAACTAAACATGAGGGTTGCGCTCGTTGCGGGACTTAACCCAACATCTCACGACACGAGCTGACGACAGCCGTGCAGCACCTGTATATAGGCTCTAGCAAGCTAGCACTAATCCATCTCTGGAAAATTCCTACTATGTCAAGACCAGGTAAGGTTCTTCGCGTATCGTCGAATTAAACCACATGCTCCACCGCTTGTGCGGGTCCCCGTCTATTCCTTTGAGTTTTAATCTTGCGACCGTACTCCCCAGGCGGTACACTTAATGTGTTAACTGCATTACTGCCGTATCTAGTACGGCAACAACTAGTGTACATCGTTTAGGGCGTGGACTACCAGGGTATCTAATCCTGTTTGCTCCCCACGCTTTCGCATCTCAGCGTCAATAATGTTCCAGTAGATCGCCTTCGCAATCGGTATTCCTTCTGATCTCTACGGATTTTACCCCTACACCAGAAATTCCATCTACCTCTCCCATATTCTAGACAGACAGTTTTGGAAGCAGTTCTATGGTTAAGCCATAGGATTTCACTTCCAACTTATCTATCAGCCTACATGCTCTTTACGCCCAGTGATTCCGAGTAACGCTTGCTCCCCCCGTATTACCGCGGCTGCTGGCACGGAGTTAGCCGGAGCTTATTCATATAATACCGTCATTATCTTCTTATATAAAAGGAGTTTACGCACCGAAATGTGTCATCCTCCACGCGGCGTTGCTGCATCAGGGTTTCCCCCATTGTGCAATATTCCCCACTGCTGCCTCCCGTAGGAGTCTGGACCGTGTCTCAGTTCCAGTGTGACTGATCATCCTCTCAAACCAGTTAAGCGTCATTGTCTTGGTGAGCCATTACCTCACCAACTAACTGATACTATACAGGCCAATCCTATAGCTATAAATATTTCCCTTGCAGACTTAGGTCTTAAAGGCATATGGGGTGTTAGCAGGCGTTTCCATCTGTTATCCCCCTCTATAGGGCATGTTACCTATACATTACTCACCCGTGCGCCACTTAGCTGACAGTTAAAGCAAGCTTTAACCCGTTCTCGTTCGACTTGCATGTGTTAAGCACGCCGCCAGCGTTCACTCTGAGCCAGGATCAAACTCTCCATAAAAAAGTGTTTGAAACTGACTTTAAGTTTTTTACTTAAAATCTTTCTTCTTTTAAGTTTTTGGTGTAAAACCAAAACTCATTGTTTAGACGAAGTTTTCTTGTATCTAGTTTATAAAGATTACTCTTTACAAACTTTAGATTTCTTATTAACATTTATCTTTTTAAAGAACTCATAAACTCGATGGTTGTCAGTGTTTCTCTAAACATCCTCTCGTTTTGTGGGGCGAATTATAATAGATTTTTTGAGCTTTGTCAAGGGTTTATTCTAAAATTCTGCTTAAATTTTGAAATTTGTAGAATTTCATATAATTTTTACTATATTAATCGATGTTTTCATCATCTATATATAGCAGTATATAAAGCTTTTCCCTTTTGTCTTTATAGACTTCTGTTTCGATATATCTGCTGTATTCAGTTATCTGCCGGCTGGTCAGGTTAAAATCATCAAATTTATCCTCTAGTTTTCTTTGAGCTCTTTTGGTCGCCAGGCTTCTTTGGTAATCTTCACCTTTAAAATGTTTGTTTGCTTTTCCCACACCGTAGAATCTGTATTTGGAGGTATGCCCTTTTATCCAGTCGGGTATGGTGTTTATGATTGTCGTATCCGAGATATTGCCGCTTTGAAGTCTTTTTATTTTTATATCGGCAAGAGATTCAAATATCCCGTTGGGATATCTTTTTTTATAAAGTTTTAACAGTTCTATATCATTGGTATCTTTTACTTCATCCCAGAACATCTGTTCTGATTCTGAAGAAAAAAGAAAAGAGACCCCTAACAATAGTGATAAAATAGTTCTTTTCATTTTCGCTCCTTAATATGTTTAGAGCTTTATTACTTTAGCTCCGTATCCACCCTCTTTTGCCGTGGCATCATGATAGCTTTTGACTTTAGGGTGCGTATCCAAGAATTTCTTAACGGCATAGGATAATTTCCCGGTGCCTATCCCATGATATACAAGCACCTCATCAAAACCTGCTATTAAGCTGTCCGATAAGAACTTGTCAAGATTTTCGATCGCTTCCTCTGCCCTTTGTCCGTGAAGATCAAGCTTAACATGTCCCGTTTGGGGTTTTTGTACATTTATTTTAATACTTTTAGGTTTAACAACAGGTATATTACCGCTTCTTTTTAAACTGTTTAAAGGTAATTGAAGTTTCATACCGTCGTCTGTTTCAACTACGGCTTTTTTCCCTTTGATCGAAGTAAGCACCCCTTTCGTATTGTTATATTTAACCCTGTCGCCCACTTTTAACTCTAAAGGTTCCTGGTTTTTTTCAACTTTTATCTGTTCTTTTTTCTTATGGGCCTGGTTTAATATCCTGTGCTGTTCTTTCTTATCGGTTGATTTGATGATCCTTTTAGCCTCATCAATAGCATCTTTATACTCTTTTTCCAGCTTTGATCTTTGAACCGAAAGCTTTTTATCCAGATCATCCTTTTGATCCTTCAAGCTTCTTTCAAGCTGCTCGTTTTTTGCTATTTTCTTATCAAGGAGCTCGATTTTCTGTTTATATTCCCTTTCCAGCTCGCTGCTTCGCTCGATCAGTTCATTTAACTTGTCTTTATCCTCACCGTAAACCTGTTTTGCTTTTTTTACAACACCAAGAGGGATATTGTATCTTTGTGCGGTTTCAAAAGCATAAGACTTTCCAATGGTTCCCTGCAGGAATTCATAAGTAGGTTTTTGGGCCTCTTCGTTATAAAGTGCGGCGATAAGTTCCACGTTATTGTTTGAAGCCAAAAGAGCCGCCAGTCTTTTGTGGTGTGTAGTTATGATGATCTTTATATTTTTCTCGATCAACTCTTCAATGATAACTTTAAACAATGATGCGGCTTCGTCACTGTCAGTTCCAAGCTCTATCTCATCAACACCGACTATGGCATCTGTTTTCCCGAAAAGTTTGCTGAACTGAAGCATCCTGCCTGCGAATGTGGAGATATCATTCTTCACGCTTTGAGGATCATCCAAAATAGCATTTATATTTTTATAGGTCCCAACCGTAGTTGACTTGTCACAGTAATAAGGAACCAGATATTTTGACATAAATACGGCACTTAAAACAGATTTTAAAAGCATGGTTTTACCACCTGCATTAACCCCTGTTATCATAATAACGCTTTTTGAAAAATCTACACTTATACTTTTTGGATCATGCAATGCGGGATGCTTGAAGTTTACAAGCTTTTGGGTCTTTTTATTGTTTGATGACTTTGGCAGGATAAAATTCTTGTCGTCGATTCTTGCGAACTGAAGCCTTGCCTGGTAATGGTCATACCTGTCAAACTCTTTATTTATGAACTTTAGGAACATAAGATGTTTTGCCAGGGTTGAACTTAAGCTCTTGCATATCCCGTAAAGCAGTTCCTCCTGAAGGTTCAGGAGATCCGCCTGCTGCTGTTTTAGTGAAGATACACTGTGGGGAAGGACATAAAAGAAACCGCTTTGGCTTCTGTCCATAACCTTTGCTTTCAAGGAGTGGTTGAACCCGCCCCTTACAAGTATGGTCTGCTCGCCGTGCACCAGGTGGATCTGCCTGTCCACAAAATAAGGCTGGAGATTTTTATTATTCAATATGGCATACAGTTTTTGCTTGATCTCATCCCTGTTTCTGTAAAGATTTTGCTTCACCCTGTCCAGGTCATCGCTGTATCCCGATATAAGATCACCGTTGGAATCAAAAATATCTATTAATGAGATGATCTCGTCAGGAACAATTATCTTATCTATCCATGCAGCAAGGGAACCCTCAAAATTGAATTTCTTAAGATATGCGAAATAATTTATGATCTTGATAAACTCATATATCTCATATATCTTCAATACACCCTGCTTTTGAAGGTAGTTTATCTGGGTATCAAGGTTTATTATTGACGGGGGAGTTTTTAACGTGTAGTTGTCAAGCTCATTTAATATCTTGTAGTGGACGTTTATGTCACCCTCTAAAACAAAGCTTTTCTCCCTGCAGAAAAGCTCACCTAATTTTTCTAAATATCTTTCTAAATCTAATTTTTTAACTATACTTTCCAATTCAACTTTCACTTATTAATTAAAATAGCAAGAGAAACCCTGTCTTTTACATTTAACTTTGTAAATATACTGCTTATATGTTTTTTTACTGTTACAAGCTGTATATCCAGCTTTGAAGAGATCTCTTTGTTTGACAAGCCCTCAGCCACGAGATTTGCAACCTCCTGTTCTTTTGAAGAGAGTTTTGCCAATAGGTTTGATGTATTTTTCTGTTCACTGTTCAGGTTCACATGCTTTATTATATACGACATAAGCTCAGGATATAACCATACGTTCCCTTCTGCCACGGTTCTTAAGACCTGGTCAACTATGAACTTGCTTGTTTTTTTTGACAAATAGCTTTTAAAACCTTTTTTGATTATATATGTCCCGTGGGCGAGTTTTGGTTCTTCTATGATCGCTATTACTTTTAATGTTTTGGGTAAACTGTTGAAAAACGTTATGCTCTCTTCAACTTTTAAGAACTGGTCAAGATCCAAAATCAGGACATCGTCACTTTCAAAATTTTTATTGAAATCAAAAAAATCACTGTTAACGATTTTCAAGTCATAATTTTTTTCAAACTCTTTTGACCAAAAGTTTTGTATCTTATCCAACTTCGAACATATATAAAGCATCAGTTAATCCCTTTGTGTAGTTTTTAGAATCGGTTTAAGCAAAAATGACATAATACTTTTTTTACCGACCAATACATCCGCATTTACCATCATACCGACTTTTATCTTATATTTTTCATTATTATTTAGGTAGTTTCTCTTGGTCTTGACGTATATTAAATAGTGGCTTTCACCGGTATCCTTATCGGTTATTGTATCGGGGCTTATATTTGTTATTTTCCCTTCTAGGTCACCGTATATAGAATAATCAAAAGCGGTCACTTTAAGTTTGACATCCTGACCTATATGAAGCTTTGCTATCTCTTCAGGTTTCATTTTAACCTCTGCCACCATCTCGTAATTATCAGGGACTATGGTTACAATGTCCGCCGAAGGTTCTATGGAGCTTCCTTCCGTATGGACGAACAGCTCTTTTACTATACCGTCAACGGGAGATCTTACCGTTGTTCTTTTTATGATATCTTCAAGGTTTTTCTTTGTCTCTTTTATCCTTAGGATCTCAGCAACCGTTTCATTATATATGGAAGCTGCCTTGTTCCTGAATGTAAGCTTCGTCTCTTCGATACCGTTTTTTATCTCTGCTATCTGTGCTTTGGTCTGAACTATAACCTCTTTTGCGCTTGAAAGTGCGCTTGAGGCATCGTTCAGTTCCCTTTCAAGGGTTCTTAGCTCATATTTTGTAAATATCTTCTGCTCTTCAAGCCTCTTTTTCGTCTCGAACTCTTCCGATAAAAGAAGATAATTCTCTTCCAGCACGCTGTGTTTATATTTTGCATCCACTAGTGCACTTTCCTGATACTTCAACTGCTCGAGCTGTTTTGATATATTACGCTCCAGCTCTTTTTTATTTGAAAGGTAATAGTTCTTTTCAATATCTATAAAGCTCTGGTCGCAATTTTCTTCACAGATTATCTCCTCCATAGGAAGACCCCTGGATTCTGCTTTAAGCCTTGCGGCTTTTACGTTCAGCTCCTGCAGCCTGATGTTGTTCTCGTCAAGCTTCGACTGATAGGATATAGGGTTCAGTTTCACAAGAACCTGCCCTTTTTTTACACTGTCACCCTCACGCACGTAAATTGAGGAGACCACACCCCCTTCAAGGTTTTTAAGGTGCTGGACTTTGGAGGTCGGGATAAACTGCCCCTCACCCCTTGATATCTCGTCTATATCAAAACTTACGGCATATATTATAAAAAGGAAAATAAAGCTTACCACTATTTTAACGACGGTGCTTATCTTGTATGAAACCGTATCAAGCACCGCGGCACTTGTACTTGAGATAAAATCAAAAGTGCTTTCGTGGTATTTTTCCTGGGCCATCATCTTTACCTGAAGCTGATGAAGAAGCCTTTTGCTTGAGATATCGTGTATCACGAAAATAAAGCCTGCCAGTTCGTCATTTTTAAACAAGGGATTTATAATGGTTTTCGTAAATACATCCTTATCGTCTATAGTGGTTAAATTAAGCTCCGTACCCCATGACTCTTTGTCATGGTTCTTCACATACTCGCATCCGTTATAAAATTTTTCCGAAAATTCCGCCGAGACAAGAAGATTGAAGTTCTTCCCTCCAAGGGTGGTCATATTGTAACCGAACATTTCGGTAAATGCCTTGCTTACGGATTTTACGTTAAGGTTCTTGTCGACTGCACAGTAAGCTAAATTCTCGTCTGCAATATCGTTGAAATCATTCATCTGTTTCAGGGTATCGTCATCGATCAAAGATGAGAGTTTCGTGGAATCTTTTCTTTGTTCCAACTCTTTTTGTAATGAAGATATCTGCTGCTGAAGCTGTTTGATCTGAGCCGATTGATTTTCCATATTATTTATTACCGCCTAATTTTTCTAAAACTTCATTTTTGGGACCGTCCATAATGATCTTGCCGCTGTCCATTACAATGATCCTGTCCACAAGCATAAGATCCGCAGGGGTATGGGTGATCAGGATCAGGGTTTTCTCTTTCAAAAACTCTTTAAGGTTGTTTAATACCCTTTTTGAAGTACCGCTGTCAAATGATTTTGTAGGTTCGTCCAGAATAAACATTGCGCTGTCGTCTATTACTGTTCTTGCCAGACAGATAGCCTGCGCCTGCCCGCCTGAAAGGTTCTCCCCCTTCTCAACTATAGGAAGCTCGAAACCTTTTGGATGCTTGTTTATAAAATCTGTAGCACATGAAACCTGTGCCGCTTTCAACAGGTCATCGTCACTTGCTTTATGTTTTTTTATCATTATATTACTTCTTGCAGTCCCCGCAAAAAGGATATTCTCCTGGGCCATATAGGATATATTTGCCCTGATCTCCACCGGATCTATCTGCTGAACATCGATCCCGTCTATTAAAACGGAACCCTCATCCTGGTAATAAAATCCAAGCAGAAGTTTCTGGATCGTACTCTTACCGCTTCCTACCTTACCTAAAATAGCAACCTTTTCACCCTGCTTCATGGTAAAGTTTATATTCATCAGCTGCTTGGTCTCGGTTCCCGGATAAGAGAAGGAAACATTTTTAAACTCAATATTCCCCTTAAATGCCGGACGCCTTACAAACTGCTTGTCGCTTGGGTGCTCCGACTCAAGCCCCATTACATTCTCAATTGAGTGGTATGCCGCAACTATATGCTGGTAATATGCTATCATACCCGCAACCTGCCCCATAGGACCCAAAGCACGCCCGGACATAATAACCGTTGCAACCAGGGCACCTGTGGTCAGGTTTTGCGAATCAATCATATACGCACCGAAGATGATCAGAAGCACCGTATTAAGCTGGGTAACAAATGCCGAAACCGTACCGATCGCTGCTGAAAGGGTCTTCGTTTTTATCCCCTTGTCGGCTATCTCACCCGTCGCCTCTTCCCACTTGTACTGGGAAAGGCTAAGGGCGTTCAGGCTTTTTATGGTTTCAAGGTTTGATATTGATTCGATCAGGACACCGTTCTTTAAACTGCTGGCTCCCGCCGTTTCTTTTACGCTTTCAAGCATTTTGTCCTTGACACTTAAAGTGTATAGAACCACGATCAAAATAGAAAAGACCGTAACCCATACAAGATGCCCCGCCACAAAATATATGGTAAAAAGGAAAATAAACACGAAAGGAAGGTCTATAACGATTGCAATGGTACTTGAAGCCATAAAGCTTCTGATCGATTCAAACTCTTTTAAGACATTGGCAAAGGAACCTATAGGTTTGGGTATAACTGAGATCTTCAGGTCCATAACCTTTTCAAAGATAATGGAGGACATGATTATATCCGCTTTTTTCCCTGCAACCTCCAGCAGGTGGGTACGCACGAAACGAAGCCCCAGATCAATAAGATAAACCACTATTACCCCTATGGCAAATATCCAAAGGGTGTCAAAGGCACTTGTGGGTATCACCCGGTCGTATACGTTCATGGTAAAAATAGGGGTTGCTATCATAAAAAGGTTTATAACAAGCGATGCCAGCAAAACATCTTTATAGATATATTTTATCGTATGTATGGTATCCCAAAACCAGTGCTTCTGCTTATTGTCTATAAGCTTAAAATCATCGGACTCGAACCTGAACTCCCTTTTCAGGAAGAACGCCATCCCGAAATACTCCTCTTTCAAATCTTCTATTTTTACTTTATTTACCACGTCCCCTATTTCAGGCATGATAATATATGCATGCTCCCTTAGGTCGTCAAAAGATTCCAGGATGCAGGCGTTTACCTCATTTGGGTCATCTGTTTTTAATAATATGATACATGGAAGTATCAGGCTTGATATCTCATCCAGTTCCATTTTGGCGATCTGGGTCTTAAAGCCCGCTCTTTTCGCGGCACGGCTGAACAGTGCCCTTGATGAATTCGGCCTGACCGAGAAAAGTTTTGGAGCGCTTTCCCCCTCCGCGATAGGAAGCCCCTCACTTAAAACCTCCGCACTGTAAGGTTTACCGTGAAGTTTTGAGAACAATACAAGGGCATCCAAAACCGAACTTTCAATATATTTCCTAAATTTCGACAAACTTCTTTCCTTTTGCTATTGTTTAATCAGGTAATCTTTCAATATACCTATCTCTTTCAACATTTTATATTTTGATGCAATAAAATCATATTTGTTTTCTATGAACTGCCTTCTTGCGTTATAAAGGGAATCCATTATATCAAGAAGATCGTTTTCATCTATCTTGGCAAATTTAAAATCATAATTTGCGGCTATGAACTCTTCCTCCCTTTTAGTTACCAGGTCCTTAAAGAACTCATGCTTCAAAAGAAGAGAATTGTAACTGTTGACAGCGAGATCTACCTTATACGTCACATCCTTTATAACCTCTTCTTTTTTTTGGATCTTCTGCTTGTATTCAAAGAACTTTTTCTGTTCATCGGCTTTTTCCCTGCCCCCGGAGTACAGCTCAAGGCTAGCCTGGAATGCCAATGTTGTTTCGTCGGTCGCTACGCTTGAAGCTATTTCATAATCCTCGATAAGACGGCTTTTTTTACCTATTATATCAATAGTAGGGAGGAAATTCACTTTTGCCTTGTTCAGCTTTTCTTTGTATAAGGTGATATTCTGTGAAGCCTCTTTGACAAAAGGTGAATAGATCCTGCACTCTTCCAAAGCAAGATTATAATCCTCAAAATATTTGGCTTTCGGGTCGGGGTTTTCAAGGTATTTGATCTGCTCATCGCTGAAATCTATATATTTCTGGATCGTTGAGATACCGTCCGTGAACCTTTTGGTATCCTCTTCAAAATTTATATACCTGTTTATGCTTCTTGCCTGGATCTTGGAATAATCCCTCAATGAAAGCAGCCCGTTCTCAAACTTGATCTTGGATTTTTCCTCCCATCTCATATAATCCCCGTAGTTACCCCTTGAAAGCTCGAAAACATCATTGGCTTTTTTCAGGTTCAGGTAGGATTCTATAAGAGAATAGATAAGATCTATCTCTATCTGTTCTTTTTTATATCTGCCGCTTAGATAGCTGTATTCCGTGATTTTCAGCTCATTTTGGTCCTTGAAACCGTTAAAAACATTATACCTGACCGTCACGTCCTGGGAGGTCATATCCGTGTAATCATCCGGTTCCGACTCATTTTTTGGAGGCTTGATCATACGCGGTATCTCATACATGATCTTTGTCTGGTAGCTTTGAGTTTTTTTACTCTGCTGTTTGTATGCCTTGTCAAAATTATCGTTAAATAAAATCACGAACTCGACTCTTCTTGAAAGCTCCCGGTCCTCAAGCCCCTCGCTCGTAACAATAGGCTCGCTGGAAGAAAGACCTTCACTTAAAAAAATATCCTCTATCCACTCTTTGTTCTCTTTAACCGCCGGGGAATCGATATTTTTAACGAACTGTAAA
Source organism: Arcobacteraceae bacterium (assembly GCA_963677515.1). GTDB lineage: Bacteria > Campylobacterota > Campylobacteria > Campylobacterales > Arcobacteraceae > JAIOSF01. The sequence continues at coordinate 1,233,585 of OY781963.1, forward strand.
ACCCCGTCGGCCCTTTTTTGGGAAAGAGCCAGGTTCTTTTCATATATCTCGTTCTCATCCATGGCTGAAACATTCTGTGAAGAGGTATGCCCTGTTATTACCACATTGTCTATGATATCTTTGTATCTTGAAAGGATATCTATATATCTTGGGAAAAAGTCCTGCAGTATCACCTTGTAAGAGTTTTTCATCTCAAAGCTGTTTTTCCCGTACAAAATATCATGGTTTGCGAATCTGATCATGGAATCGTTTTTATTTATCTGCACTCCCCATAAAGGAAAATCCTCTTTAAACTCATCCCTTAGCTCAGAGTAAAGCTTCTCATGGTAAGTGACCTGGGCAAAAACAACGTTAATGAAAATAAAAAACCATAAAAATAAAAACTTCAACTTCTATCCTGCTACTTCTCTTTTAATGCAATATAGATCGGCAGTTCCTCTTTACCGCAGATCACATTCAGGTCATAGATCTTATGATCTCCAAATCCGCTGCTTTGGCTTGAAGGGGTGATATCCCCGGAGATCACCGATGCCTTTTTGGCCGTGAGTTCCTCAACTTTTAAAGCTAAAGAGCTTTGGATCTTCTGCGCCGCCGATCTTGCATCCGAGTCTATTTTTAAAAGCGTTTTATCGGGGATCATCAGGGTCCAGTCGATCGTTTTGTCCCTGTTTGCTATTTTAAACTTGTTTTCCATATAAAGGAAATCCTCTTTAGGCAATTCTGATTTTCTTATCTTGCCGCAAACCGTATCTTTTGAGCTTATCTCCTTTAAAATAGAAGAGATGCTGTTTTGGATCAAAGAGTAGGCATCTATTTTATTTGAGGGGGTTGATTTCAGTCTTATTTTCGGTTTGTTTTTCTGCGCCTTTTTTTCACCCTCGGCAGGTTCAGTTCTGTTTTCAATATTCTTGATCAAAGAAGCGCTTTGCTTAGGCTCCTCTTTCTTTTCATCTGCCGCCTTTTCATCTTCCGCGGCAGCATTAAAGGCTTTAATAGGTTCATTGTTTATTATCTGTTTAAAGAAAGGGATTATATCTTTTTCAAAATTTATATAAAATACCAGTTTGTTGGAGTTTTTCAGTTTCAGGCTGACCTGATAGAGGTCTCCCGCTTCCTTAAGCTCTTTTGATGTAAGCTCGTGGGTTGTCGATTCACTGTATTTGGCATTTTTAAGGTCATGGAACTTTTTGGAATTGATAAGTTCGCAGAATCCGGTCGAGAAATAAGAGACAAATTCCCTTGCCGTATCTATTTCCTCTTTTGTTGCATGGAAGTTTACCGATCCGTTTTCATCCCCGGACATGATGTTTAAAAGCTTTGATGAAGTAGAAGCCGGTACGAAAACCCTCCATAAAGACTCCACGTCGCTGAACTTCATCTCACCCTGGACTATAATATTGTCTTTTAAAGGGATTTTTGAAGATTCGACCTTCTTTATATCTGTTTGAACTATATCTTTCGTGGTCAGCTCATTTACGCTGTTTTCGATCTGGCTTTTAAGTTCATAGGATATATCTGTGTTCTCTTTTTCCTCTTTTAGTTCAAGCTTTTCGTTTATATTTATATCTTTTAATATCTTTGAACTCTCCTCAAGGGTTTTATAGTTTACAAGATCCTGGGTCATATCAACAAGGGCAACGATGATAATTCTCTCGGTAACATGCTTGGAATAGTTCATCTCGTTGAATTTTATAATAAAGTGGTGGGGATCGCCGTTTATGGACATAACGGTTTTATATAACCTTCGCGGATTGTTTAACATATAATCTATCCAGAACTCCCCTTGGATATACTGTTCCCAGATATAATTGGGGGCCTCGTATTTCTCAAAAAGCTCGCTTACGCATTTGTGTTTCTTCTTGAACCCCTCGAATGTACCGAACCTGTTAAAGAATCCCATAAACCTCTGGTTTGCTTTGGTTACCTCTTTACCATTGTGCATAAACATAAGGTTCGGCTGCATATTGAACAGATTGTCAAGTTTTTTATCGTTAAAGTCAAGTTCGTCCGTTTTTGTTTTAAGTTCAGCATTTATATTTATCAGCTCTTCGTTTTCAAGCAAAAGTTTCTTTATTCTTGAAAGAACGGAAAAATAGTTTACAAAGAAAGCCGCCAGTAAAACTAGTAGCACTGTCCCTACGATATGGGAATTCTGGAAAAACTTCAGGTCCTGGAAATCGATCTCGTCCATTGACTTGAAGATCATGGCATGGGCTATCTCTTTGCCTGCCTCGTTTTTTATGGTGTATCTTGAAATCAGGTGGTCCGTCTGCTCATTAACTTTAAAGGACCCTTCCCATTTGGTATTGCAGAATTCGTCAAAATTGTTTTTTATGATCTTAAGAAGGTAGTTCTCTGCATTGTCGTTAACGACATAGCAGTCTCCTACGAATTTTTTGGAGTAGGAAAGCTCCTGGAAAATGTTTTTTGAATCAAGCTTGTTCAGGATAATTACCGTTCGGAACCCCTCTTTTGCAAAGGTGTCAACCAAAGAATCAAGATGGATATTCACTCCAAAGAGCCCGAGAAATCTCTCTTTGAAATATATTGGTATTTTATTGGAGATCGTCATCCCGTATTTTGTGGCCACTATATCCGTTGCCACCCTTGGGTATTTTATAAGATGTGCCATTTGGGGATCATCTTTGACCAGGTCGTCCCCCGAAAGGTGAGTCCAGCTTCTTTTAAAGCTTACCCCTTCCGCGTCTATAACCTCGGCCTGGATATTGGCATATTCCCTGTTTGTTCTCATCTCGTCAAGCAGCTGGTCCATATCCAGGGCGTTTGAATTGTTCAGAACCAGGGCTTTTTTGATATTTATGTTCTTGGAAAGTGACGAAGAGATAAGTAAAGAGGTGTTCAGTTTCTCTTTTAAAAGGACATCAAACCTTTGAAGTATGTCTTCGTTCACATTCTTGAAAACATCGTTTTTGTACTCTTGCGTTTTCGTTTCATATATATTTTTAGAAATGAAACTGATAAGGATAATTAAAAAAATAAAAAGGACTTTAAACAATGTTTCTATATTGATTAATCTCTTTGCAGTTCTAGATAAATGCTTATCTTTAGCCATGTGACCCTCAAAAAATGAATTTAAGATCTATTATACTAAAGTATACCTTAATGAATATCTATTCAAGGAATAAAAATTACAAAAAAATTATTTTATAATTTTCATTAGGCTTTTTTCAACTCCTTTTCCAAATAGGACTCCAGGTCTTTTTGAAGGAGATATTCAAAGTTACGGCTAGTTTTGACCAAAGATACCTTTGCCCTTGTAACCGCGACGTAAAAAAGGTTGAATTCATCCATTAATTCGTTATTTTTCATCTTTTTCTGTTTTTGCCGGAACTCTTCCAGGCTAAAGCATCCCATATTTTTGATCAAATCGGTAAAATCGGTAAAATCATCTGCTATCTCAACCCTGTCCCATTCCAGTCCTTTTGAGGTATGGGCCGTTGAGAGGAAAAGTATCTCGTCTGTCCTTTTAACAAAACCGTTATTGTTTCGATTCTCCCAGGCCTTGTAAAATTTGACGGCTATATCTTTAAAATAAAAGATCTTTTCTTTATACTCTTTTGCCAGCTTTATTGCCGACCTTAACTCAAAGTCGTCAACCTCTTTCGCATAATCGCCTAACTGTTCCCCGTTAGTAAAATCTTTAAGGAAGATATTCCTTTTTATCTTTTCCCTTTCGTTCTCAAGCAGGTAATATACTTCGGAAGTAAGGTTGAATATCTCATTTGGGTCCCTTACCGTTACAAAAGGCTCTTTCTTTTCCACTTTCTGGGCTATTTTCGAGATCAGCGCCGCATTTGTCCTTGAGATAAAGCTGTTGGTAAGTATGGTTTTATTCTCTTTTTTTACCGTTTTTATCTCCACCTGTTCATTTTTAAATACCTTTAGCAGCCTGTTCGCGTAAAAAGCCACCGAATCGCTCAATCTGAAACTGCAGGAGAGGTAAAGCTCTTTGTTGGTGTCTATTTTATCAAGGATATTCCTGCTGCCCCTGAAAGTATAAATCTGCTGGTGGGCATCCCCTACGAAAACTTTCCTTTTCGAGCTTAAGGCGTTGAATATACCCAGGGTCACCTCGTTTGTATCCTGGGCTTCGTCCAAAAGTATGATATCATAGTCAAACGTCGGGATCTGGGCATTTTTCAACAAAAGATAGTAATACTTCAAATAAAAACCGTGGGTGGGTTCCATTTTCCCTATAAGCATATAATCAAAGATCTTTTTTGCCGTTTCATGTTCAAGGTCGGCCCGGGAGATCTCATCCTGTATATTGTTGCAGAAACTTTCAAATATCTTCAAACTGCTTAATGCCTGGTTGTAAGAGATATCAAACTTCTTTGAGATATCTATAGCCCTGTAATTGGTAAGTTTGTCAAGATTTATATTCGTATGTTTTTTTATAGCTGAAAAAGCCAGCCCGTGGGTGGTCTTTATATATACGTTACCGGGGAAAACCTGCGAAGCCTCGTTTTTTATGCTGCTGTTAAATGCAAGATAGAGTATCTTTTTATTACGGTAGCTTGCGGCAATAAGCTTCAGAGTGCTTGTTTTACCGGTCCCGGCAAAAGCGTTGATCTTTACGGTTCTGTATTTTTTGATAGATTCCAATATCTCTTGTTGTTCTTTTGTGATTTCCATAAGATATTTTATCTATAAAAAAAAGAAAGGGGCAAAAATATTGCATTTTGCAATATCAATACTCAAAAGGTATTTTTATCGTGAATTTCGCGCCGTTTTCGGTATTTGCAGCCTCAAGTTTTCCGTGAAGACTGTCAGAAACAATTTTTTTGCTCATATAAAGCCCCAGGCCGCTGCCGTTACTGCTTTGTTTTGTAGTAAAATAAGGCTCGAATATCTTTTCCAGAATATCTTCCGGGATCCCCCCTGCATTGTCTTCTATGGAGAATACAACCCCCTCCTCATTTTTTTCAAGGTCTATTTTTATCCAGGGTTCTTCGATCTCATTGTCAAGAAGGGCATCTTTGGCATTATTGATGATATTTAAAATAACGTGGGAGAATTCTCCCGCCATAAGATCCAAAGTCACAGGAGTGCTGTAATCGATACCGTTTATAAGTTTTATATGTTTTGTTTTTAAAAGAACCCCTACGATATTTATCGTCTCGTCTATAACCTCTTGCAGTACGCTTGTTTTAACGTTTTTGTCTTTTTTTATAAAGTTTCTGAATATATTGATCGTTTCGGAAAGGTATTGGGCTATTTCATTTAAAGAGTCAAGATCTTTCTGCATCTCCTCTTTTTCGAAGATATCAAGCTCCAGCTTCAGGTTCATCCCTGTTGCTATGGTTGTTATGGCGCTTAACGGCTGTCTCCACTGATGGGCGATATTGTCTATCATCTCCCCCATGGAAACAAGTTTTGCCTGCTCGTAGATATAATTCTCTTTCTGCTCGTTCTTTTCTATCTCCTGCCTCACTTTTATGGCAAGCTTTTTATTGATAACTTTAAGCTCTTTTGTCTTGGCTTCCACCATTCTTTCCAGGTGCAGCCTGTATTCATAAAGACCTTGCTTGTTCTGGAGCTTCTCTATCACTTTTTTGATGATATCAACGAACTGCTCCACCTCTACGGGCTTCAGGATATAGCCGTCGATCCCCAGCCTTATAAGGTCTATAAAATATTTTTGCTCCGAAGAGAGTATCAGGATAGTTATATGGCGGCTTATCTCCCTGATCTTGGAGATCATATCCACTCCGTTCAGCTCGGGCATATCAAGTCTTGTGATAATAAGGTCGTATTTGTTGTTCTTGAACTTTTCAAAACCCTCACGGCCGTTACTAGCTATATCTATATCATGGAAAAAGATTTTAAAAATTCCGTAACTGTCTTCCCTTGAATCCTCATCATTGTCTACGTACAAAACCTTAACGGTCTTGCTGAATTGTATCAGGTCTTCAAGTTCATATTGCTTTATCACCCGCAAATAGTTATCGTAATTCTTATCTTCTGTAATTTTCATGCTGTATTATAATATTTTACAATTAAATATAAGTAAAACTTAATATTTTTACTATAATTAAAAAATAATTCGCGGGATCCTTCCGTTAAGCATCGCCAACACGGTATATGTTATGGTATTTAAAGATTTTGCAAGGGGATTGACATTTTCGAAAATAACTATCTCCTCATCATCCCCTTGAACCGAAAAACTGTCCATGGAAACCCGCCCGAGTATATCCCTGCCGTCCTGGATCTTGGCTTTTGTTTTTTCATCGAACCTGAAAAAACCGTCCCCGTAACCGATATTGTAATTTGAAACCGTCATATCGCAAGAAGCTATATAAGCGCTGCTTCCGTAACCTATGTGGTCCCCTTTTTTTACCCTTTTGCTTGCTATTTTTTTAGCATGCAGCGACATTACGGGTTTCAGGTGTTTCTCCTGGGGCATACCTTCCAAGTAGCCGTATGCTCCTATACCTATCCTTGCCAGGTCGTATTTTGACATATCAACTTTATGGACCCCTGCACTGTTTGCACAGTGTGTCCTGAAATCGTGATCGGTATATTTTTTCAGTTCTTCGACAGATTCTAAAAAGAGTTTTTCCTGTTTTGCCGTAATATCGTTATCTTCATCGGCACAGCAGAAATGGGTAAATATCCCGTTTACGACTAGATTGTTCTGTTTCATCAGCTTTACCGCTTCTGCGATCTCATCTTTTACTATACCGTTTCTGTTCATGCCCGTATCTATTTTTATTTCGCATTTCGTGTTTTGAGGTATCTTGGCTATATCTTCGATATTATTTACGGAGATCACCACATTGGGATCAAAGCTTTCAGGTATATCGTACAATACCAGAACAGATTTGAAATTGAACTCCTCGATTGATTTTGCCTCATCCATCGTTCTGACGAACACGTGCTCTATTCCGTACTCTTTGCACATAGTTGCTGATTCATAGGTTCCGTGTCCGTAAGCATTGTCTTTTAATGCCACAGATACTTTTTCTTTGGTACAGATCGAGCTGAAATAATCAAGATTATGAAAAAAAGATTGTTTGTTAAGTTTTATATATCCCATTGCGGAATATTATCATAAGTTTGATATAATTTTGCTATGAAAATAGCTATATTATCAGATTCTCACCGTAAAACCGACCTTACCCTTAAGGCACTTGAAATGTTAAAACAAAAAGGTGCCCAGTATCTTATCCATGCGGGGGACCTGGAGATAGAGGAGAACCTGAAAGCGTTAAAGGATTCAAACCTTACATATGTAAGTGTATTCGGGAACAATGACCAAAATCTCGTGCAGCATCAGCATAAATACAATATAAAAAAAGAGCCCTATTATTTCAAGATAAAAGATATCAGCTTCAAGCTTATGCACCTGCCTTATTACCTGACTGGCGATACCGATATCATCGTTTACGGGCACACCCATAATTTTGAACAGAAATTGATAAACGGCAGGCTTTTCATAAACCCCGGAGAAGTTTGCGCAAGGAACAAAAACCTGACAGAATGTGTACTGCTTGAGATAAACGACGGGCAATATACAGTAAACTACTATTTCAAGAAACCGGAAGAAAATTCCTGGAAAGAACGGGTCGTTTCATATACCCTTTGATCTAGCAGCTGACCCTGTTTCTTCCCGTTTTTTTTGATCTGTAAAGCAGATCGTCCGCTTCTTTGTAAAGATCGTCCTCGCTTGCTATGTCGTTTGCCCTTTTGCAGACAAGCCCCATTGATACGGTTATAAAGCCTATCCCTTCGTTTTGATTATGTTCTATTTTCAAAGATTTGATATTATCCCTGATCTTCTCTGCAAATGCAAAAGCGTCATATTTGGAATCGCTGCCAAAGATCACCCCGAACTCCTCCCCTCCAAGCCTGAAGCAGTAATCATCGGCCCGTTTTAGAGATGTTCTGATACTATTGGCAACTTTTATAAGAGCACTGTCGCCTGCTTGATGTCCGTATGTATCATTGTACTGCTTGAAATGATCCACATCAATGATAATAAAAGAAACCAGGCCGTTTTTCCTTTTGGCGCTTTTGATCACTTTTGGGAAGATCTCATTGAAATATCTCCTGTTGTATATCTTGGTCAAACCGTCTGTGACAGATATCTCTTCTATAAGTTTTTTATCTGTTATATCCTGCCTTATTGCCGTATAGCCTGTTTTCTCCCCTTTGTCGTTAAACATTGGGCTTATCGTTGCATGTACCCAGTAGTAACCGCCCTCTTTTTTCCGGTTCTTTATCTCCCCTTCCCAGATCTTGCCCGACTCCAAAGTATTCCACATCTTCCTGAAAAGTTTAGCAGGCATATCGGGATGCCTGATTATATTATGGTTCTTCCCTATCAGCTCATCCCTGCCATAACCGCTTATTTTGCAAAAAGCATCCGATACATTGGTGATTGTTGCATTAAGGTCGGTGGTTGAAGTTATTATATTGTTGTCAACTATATCCAGATATTCATGTATACGTTTATTGGCCATATCAAGCTGGCAGTTTTTCTTCTCAATAAGCTTTATCTCTTTTTTAAACTCCATATATAAAAAATACAAGGCTATCGAATAAGCCAATACCCTTAAAACATGCCATAGCCACCATTGAATATCCCAAAGCTGCGATGAAACGAAAAGCACACCCGCAATCCCGAACAACATGGTATGCCCGGCAAAAAGCAGCTCCTCCATAGATTCGTTATTTATATAATTGAGCAGGAACCTTACAGAGGCAAGGAAAAAGCCTATTCCCCCTGCCACATTCAAGATATTGGCAAAAGGGGTAAAGCTGTTGTCGCTGTTTAACATAGGAGGGAGAAAACCGGAAAAGATTATTGAAAAAAGGGAAAAGAAAACAGAGAAAAATATCACCCCGACAGGGATGAGTTTGTAAAGTTCGTGAGTGACCTGCCTCTCTTTCAGCCATACGCTGGTGAAAAACACTCCCCCGAAAAACACTGCACAGGAATGAAGCCACACGAACAGTTCCCCAGGTCTCATGATCCCGTGAAATATATCTATTATCCCCATAGCCAAAAGCGCTGCCGTTGACCAGTTAAAAGAGGTCAGTGTATGATTTTTTGAATACTTGATATAAAAGATCATAGATATAACTATGGCTATCATTCCCCCGGAAACCTCCAAAGCAGAATGAAGTGGAAGATTTATATATTTGCCTAAAAAATAGTTATTCAGAATATCTCCAAGAAGCACGGGCAGTGCCAAAGTGAGCAGACAGGCAAGTAAAATATTTATTTTAATCTTTCTCTTTTGGGGCATCGATCACCTTAACTTTTATTTTAATGATTATTAAATAGTTGAATAAGTATACATTCAGATCTTATATCTAATTAAACGGCAATATGTAAGCTATAATAATCTAAATTATCTTAAAATTATTTTAATAGTAAATTATTTCCTTGATATCGTTGAATTGCAATTTTTTTTAGGCTTTTTTAAAGAAAGATTGCAAATTGCAATTTTTTTATAATATTCAACAAATTTAGGTATACTTCCACTTATAAAAGATATTTCAGAGGTAAAAAATGGATCAAAATCAAAAAAATGCACTTGACCTGGCTATAAAACAGATGGATAAAGCCTTCGGTAAAGGTACTCTTATAAGATTGGGAGATAAAGAGGTTGTACCCGTAGAAGCGATAAGTACAGGTTCTTTGGGACTGGATCTGGCTCTTGGTGTTAACGGTATACCAAAAGGAAGAGTTGTAGAGATTTACGGGCCGGAGAGTTCTGGTAAGACAACGATCACCCTGCATATGATCGCAGAGTGCCAGAAAAAAGGCGGGGTATGTGCATTTATCGATGCGGAGCACGCACTTGATGTGGCATATGCAAAGAACCTTGGTGTTGATACGGACAACCTGCTTGTTTCACAGCCGGACTTCGGTGAGCAGGCATTAGAGATCCTTGAGACTGTCGTAAGAAGCGGCGCAGTTGACCTTGTAGTGATTGACTCGGTTGCGGCACTTACTCCAAAAGTGGAGATAGACGGGGATATGGACGATATGCAGGTCGGTGTTCAGGCAAGATTAATGTCTAAAGCACTTAGAAAAGTAACAGGTATATTAAGCAAAATGAACTGTACGGTAGTATTTATCAACCAGATCAGAATGAAAATAGGTATGACGGGATACGGAAGCCCTGAAACCACTACTGGAGGAAATGCACTTAAATTCTACTCTTCTGTTAGACTTGATATCAGAAGAATCGCTTCGCTGAAACAAGGTGAAGAGGTAATAGGAAATAGAACCAAAGTAAAAGTTGTCAAGAATAAAGTTGCGCCTCCGTTTAAAACTGCCGAATTTGATATTATGTTCGGGTCCGGGATATCTAAAACGGGTGAACTTATAGACTACGGTGTGAAACTTGATATCATAGATAAAGCGGGAGCATGGTTCAGCTACAACGACAGCAAGATAGGGCAAGGGAGAGAGAACTCAAAACAGTTCTTGATAGATAATCCTGAGCTTGCAAACGAAATAGAGCAAAAGATTCTTTTAGCTATGGGTGTTACGACAAACGAAGTTGCACCTGACGAAGAATAAAATATAATACCAAAATAAAAAAGGGGGATGCAATAGCATCCCCCTTTTTTTATCCCTGAAAGAAAAGAGAATATTACTCCTCTTCCCCTGAAGCTATCTCACCTCCGTAAGTAATGATACCGTGAGTATAGTTGGATACCTGCTTCCATCCCATATCTTTCAATACCTGCTGGCAATAAGCACTTCTGCTTCCTGTTAAACAATAAAGAACAGTAGGCTTCTCTTTTTGATTCTCTATCTGCGTTAACTGGTTATAGAACGAAGTTGTAGGGATAAGGTAATCTGTCCCTTTGATCCTTTGCTGGTTCCATTCCATCCATTCCCTAACGTCCACAAGGTTAAAATCAACCATTTCTAGATCTCTTGCTTCAAGCAGTGCAACGATCTCGTCGCCGTCAAGCTGCTCATGTTTTAAAATAGCTTCACACTCCTCTTTGCTTAATCCCCTTGAGTGTGTATGTGCAACCTCTTCCGCTTCTATATCAACGGCATTTGCCTGTGCATACTCAGGTGTACAGAAGATACCGCAGTGGCATTTACCGTCTTCAGGTATCTCTTTTTCCAGTGCAGGTTTACAGGGACAGATTCTGTTATCGGCAGCTTTTCTTTCCTCTTTCGTTTCACCGATCACCATAAAACAGGGGCAATATCTTTTGTTATATATCATTTTATTTCTGGCAAGCCCCATTAAAACACCCTCGTTCACATCCTCGATAGGATTGTAAACAAACCCTTTTGAAGCACAGACCTTATCTGTAAACTCCTTTGTTTTTATCATCTCGTTCTTGAACTCTTCCGATTCCATATCGATTTTTATCATCATTTAAAACACCTATAAAAAAATTTTTATAATAATAGTTTATTTTTGTTAATTCACACTTAACCTGCCTAGCTAATTTTCTAATAAAGCTAATTTATATTATAATTGCCCATGAATATTTTAGAACAGATTTACGATATCGACCTTCCCAAAATAAACTTTTTTGAAAGAAAAATAACAATTGATAATAATTATACAATTCTCAAAGGTCCTCCAAAAAGTGGTAAAACTTATCTTATTTACGACTATTTATCCAATTATGAAAAAGGTGAATATCTCTATATCGACCTATATGAATATAAAAATAACGAACAGGAGATATTCCAGTTCCTGGAAGAATTCATAAAGCAGAAGAATATAAAAGCACTTATAATAGAAAATTATAAATTTGATTTCAAATTACCTAAAGTAACAAGTATCGTTCTAAGCACAAATATGGATAAGAGCCTTGAGGGTTTTTCAACCCTTTACGTGAACAATCTTGACTTTGAAGAGTATCTGCTTTTTGATACAAAGCACCAGAACCTTTCCCAAAGTTTCAATTATTTCTTAAAATACGGGAACTTCCCCGAAATAATAGAATATCCGGATATAAAAAAGCAGCAAAGAAACTATGAGATCTGCTCCCTTTACTGCATGGATCCCCTAAAACTTGACATACTCTTTTTATATATAAGATCCATGGGTGAAAAAAAATCGGTCTTCCAGCTTTTTAACCAGATGAAAAAAACGACAAAGATATCAAAGGACAGGTTTTATAAAACTACCGACGAGTTCATAGACAACAGGGTCATATTCTTTATAGAAAAATACAACCAGGAAAAGGCGGTAAAGAAACTTTTTTTGTTCAACCATGCACTTTTTGACCTGGTAAGCTACCAGAAAAAGTTCAACAGCGTATTTACCAATATGATCTTTTTGGAGCTTCTCAAAAGGCATGACGATATTTATTACCTGGACAATATAGATTTTTATATTCCAAGCAGGTCAACGATAGTTTTATCGATACCGTTTTTCAATAATATGCATATTGATAATCTAAAAAAGAGCGTCAGTGCAAAAATAGAGAAATACGGTATAAAAAAGATATTTATTATAACGATCAGTACGGAGTTTAACATAAAAGTAAATGACGCAGATACTGATGTAATCACATTTTATAACTGGGTGTTGTCACAATGATAGAGAATTTATGCGGAATAGATGAAGCGGGACGCGGTCCCTTTGCTGGTCCCTTGGTAGTTGCAGGGGTAATACTGAAAAAAGATATCGACGAACTGAACGATTCAAAAAAACTGACCGAGAAAAAAAGGGAAAAGCTTTTTGATATAATCAAACAAAACAGCCTGCACCATATAGTGTTCAAATCAAGCGAACTTATCGATGAAAAGGGATTGAGCTACTGCCTTAGAACCTCTATACAAGAGATAATGGAAAATCTCAACACCTGCGAGTATCTTATGGACGGTAATACCACTTTCGGCATTGAGAACCTCAAATGCCTGGTAAAAGCTGATGCAACCATAAAAGAGGTAAGCGCGGCTTCGATCCTGGCAAAAGTAAGCAGGGATCGCTATATGTACGAAATATCCGAAAAATATCCCCAATACCTATTCGGCAAACACAAAGGTTACGGGACAAAGGCACATATAGAAGCAATAAAAGAGTTCGGATACTGTGTAGAGCACAGGAAAAGTTTCAAAATAAAGCAATTAGAAGAGCCTACGCTCTTCTAATATTATAATGAAAATTTGTTTTTCAGTTTAAAGAAATATACTATCGTTTTATATTGAACGAACATAAACGGAAGCATCAGGATAAAATACGCTGTTGAGTATTTATCTACTACACCGTTCATCACCAGACCCATATTGATAAAGAACATACCAAATACGAAGAAAGCATCCCCCGGACAGATCAATGCAAATGCGATAGGAGATTTTTTGTCCCCGTGTATGAACTCCTCAAAGTAACCGATCCTTTTCATTACAGAGAACCCAAGCATACCGAATATCAGCTGCAATGCAAGAACAAAACTCGTCATGGTAAACAGCGAAGCATGCTCTAAAGGCTGCTGGAAGTGGTGGTCAAGACCGAAACTAACCCTGATAAAAGTGATACCTAGAATCGTTAAGATAGGGATCATGATCCATAATGAAGGGCTCGCTTCATTTCCGATACCGTGCTCGAACATATTTTTAAAACCTAGAATAAGTTTAATAACAACCAGTAAAAGGGCAATTGATGCAAAGAATATTGCACAAAAAATTCCAATGGCGTTGATAACTATATTATGACTCATAGCCCCTGGAGCCGCAAAACCTACAGCGATCATGGAAAATGCGAAAATTGACATCATTTGAGACAGGTTGTTGTTCTTTGTAAAATCAAAGTCACCTGTAATAAGCAGTCTGCTGAAATAATCCATAAATATCTTTATAGCATAATACCCTGCAATGGCAAAACCTAACAATGCCCCTGGGAACAGATACTCAACCACGCTCCAAAGGCCTGGAACAAATACAGCCCCTAGAACAAAACAAACATTGATAGTCATAGCGAACGTCAAAGGGATTGTCATCAAGGTAACTTCAGCATTAGAGTTTTTCAATGCAGTATATGCTTCAGTTTCTTTAAATGCTTTATATTGTTTCACGTTCCAGAACAGCAGTTTGAAATGGAAATAAGCCAAGGCAATGATAAATACCAGTGCAAAAGCAACAACGAACGACAGCCAGTCCCCTTTCATAAGTGCAGGCATAACCTGGTCATACGTAGCCATAGGTGTTTTCGGGTGCGGAACCAGGAACATAAGGTACATAAAAAACGATACCGATGTTCCACCTGCTCCCAGTGCAGCCAAAAAGTACATGGGAGAATATTTTTCTTTTAACAACATTCAACTTCCTTTTAATTTGATTTTTGGGATTTTATCTTAAATAAAATTAAATGAATATTATAAGATAGAACTATGGGTCAATAAAAAGTAACCGATAACCAGGATAATTAAGAGACAATAAAAAAAATTTTGATATCATAACGGTAAAAAAGAACAAGGAAAAAAATGAAAAAACTATTACTTTTAGCAGTTACTTCAATAATGCTTTTTGCGGCAAATCCTGTTGCCGTGCTTGAAACTACCCAGGGAAAAATGGAGATAGAACTAAGACCCGACCTTGCGCCCCTGGCAGTTGAGAACTTTACTACACATATAAAAAACGGCTATTATGACGGATTGATCTTTCACAGGATCATCAAGCAGTTCATGGTACAAGGGGGAGACCCTACAGGAACAGGAAGAGGCGGAGAATCTATCTGGGGTAAACCGTTTAAAGACGAGTTCACCCCAAAAGCGATGTTCGGCAAAGCAGGTGTACTTGCGATGGCCAACTCTGGAAGAAATACCAACGGAAGCCAGTTTTTCATAACAACGGTTGCTACCCCTTGGTTAAACGGTTACCATACGATATTCGGATATCTTAAAGATAAAGAAAGCTTTATAACGCTTAAAAAACTTGAGAACGTAAAAACATCGGGTAAATACGGTGGAGACAAACCTCTTGTAGAACAAAAGATCATCAAGGCTTATATTAAGTAAGGATATACGATGTTAGTGTGCAATTGTATGGAAGTCGAGTATCAGGAGATACTTGATGCGGTTAAAGAGTTTGGGGGAGACCTCGAAACAATAAAAGAGGAAACGGGTGCGGGAAGCAACTGTGAATGTTGTCTGGAAGAGGACTGCGACATGGTTGACCTGCCCCTCCCCATGGCTATAAAAAAGGCCCAGGAAGAATTAAAATAAAAAAAGGCAGGGAAAATCCTAACCTTTTTTGTTTTGTACTTAATTTAACTTTTCTATGATTTTTACCAAGAACTCTGCACTGTTCTTTGCACTTGATTCTAAAAACTCATCAAAATTAAACCCGGCATCCATATCTGCCGTGTCACTTATAGCTCTTAAAATAAGGCAAGGCACGTTTAAAGCGTCACATACAACAGCAACCGAAGCACCCTCCATCTCCAATGCGTCTGCGCTGAATGTCTTTTCTATAAACTCTTTTCTAGCCTCGTCCGCAACGAACTGATCTCCAGTAGCTATAATACCTTCCATGATCTTCACCTCTTTTTCTTTTGCAACTTCAAGAGCAATATTTTTTAGGTTCTCGTCAGTATTTACAAATACTCTTCCGCCGGGAACATATCCGTGTGGATGACCGAATGCAGTGATATCAAGATCGTGCTGGGTTAATTTGTTTGCAACGATCAGGTCTCCAATTTTAAGCTGTGGATTGATACCGCCAGCTACACCGCTGAATAATAACGTATCACAACCGAATTTTTGTATCATAGTTGATGCTGTAAGAGTAGAGAATACTTTTCCTATCTTTGAGTAAGCGATAACTACGTCCAGCTCACCGTATTTTGCTTCATAATATGTGTTATCTGCGTAATCTACTTTATTTATATCCGTAAAATACTCTAAAAGAGGAGTGATCTCTTCTTCCATAGCTCCCATGATTGCCAGTTTTTTCATTAAAATACCTTGTAATTTTTGTTTGGATTTTAGCATATTTGTTTATAAAGGGGGCTTATTTATTATTCTTTTCATCCTCATCACCATAACGAACTTGATAAACTGACATAGGTAAAAATAAAAGAAGATAAAAGAAAATAATTCTAATAAATAGACCTAAAATATTCCCATCATTCTCTATTAAATATAAACCATATATAAAAATTACTCCTTCAACTATATGGAATATTACTTGATTCCCTACACTTTTTAAAACAATATAATCTAATTTTAAATACTTAATTATTCTAAACAATGTAACTGCAAATAGTAATAATAGAAATCCCATTTCAAACCTTTTAATTTTTTATTAAATTATACAAAGAATATGTCACAACTATTGTCACAATTTAGAAATCTTAAAATTTATATATTGATTCTAATTTACTTTACAAGGTAAGATAAACTGCCTTTATTCTACTTTCATTTTTTTTATAAAAAACGAAACAAAAAAATCGTATGCTAGTTATTGAAGCCCTTCGGGTACTTAAAAATTATATATTGTTTTACTAGCCTGCGGAACTCAATAAATAAAGTGACATCTAGTCACTTTATTTATTTCAAACAGTCCTCGTCTTTTCCGTAAAAAAATATATAATTTTTAACTTCAATAAACGCAACAGTATAACCCCGCTAACACTCTAGTTTCTTTTAATTTACAAAAAGACTAAACTGTTAGCGGACTTTAAAAGTGGTTGCATTTGAAAAGCTACAATTTTTCTAAGTTTTGATGAAACAGTCGAGGACTGTCTGAGCGTTAAGAAAAGTGACTAGATGTCACTTTTTAGCGAGTTCCGCAGACGCATTAAAATTTAGAAAAATTGTAGGAACCCAGAGGGCTTTGAAACCGCAACCGATTTTTAGTTACTTTATTAAAAAAGTAACAAGAAGAAAAAAGACAGCTTATCTTACCTTACAAAGTAAATCAAAACCTATTTATCAACCATAAAAAAAGCCCTGCCAATTGACAGAGCTTTTTAAAACTTTAAAAACTTAAACTTATTAAGCCAAAGCTTCCAAAGTAGCCTCTAAAGAAGCCATATCAGATACATTCACTGTAGGAGTATCTTTAGCGATCTTTCTGTTTAGACCTTTTAATACAGCCCCGTTACCAAACTCGATAAACATATCTACATCACCTGCTTTTGCAGCGATAGAATGTTTATATTTTACAGGACTTGTTAACTGTTTACCAAGAAGGTCCATAGCAGTAGCTTTGTCATTGTAAGCATCTGCAGTTACGTTTGAGATAACACTTGTTTCAAAGTTGTCAGTTACGAACTTTTCAAGGTAAGGATTCAGCTTCTCAACAGCACTGCTTAAAAGCTCACAGTGGCTGGCAACAGACATATCAAGAACGATAGCTCTTTTTGCCCCTGCTTCTTTGAATCTGTCTGCAGTAGCTTCAAGATCAGCTTTGATACCCGCAACAACTATCTGACCGTCCTGGTTATAGTTCGCTGCCCAGATCTTTTTACCCTCAGCTCTTAACTCTTCAGTCAAAGACTCAACAGCATCATCTGCAAGTCCGACAAGTGCCATCATCCCTGCACCTGCCCCTGCACAAGCTTCAGTCATAAATAAACCTCTTTTATGTACAAGTTCAACCGCATCAAGATAATCAATAGCACCGCTTGCCACAAGCGCGGAAAACTCACCCAAAGAGTGCCCAAGTACGAATTCAGGTTTGATATCACATTTTGATTTAAAGATCTCCAATGCAATACAGCTTACAAGTAAAATCGCAGGCTGTGTAAACTCTGTCTGTCCAAGCTTCTCATTCTCTTCAAATAAAAGCTCCTCAAAGTTTATACCCAGTCTCTCACTTGCTTTTGAGATCATCTCTTTTGCTATATCACTGTTCTCAAAAAAATCTTTTCCCATACCGACACTCTGGCTTCCTTGTCCCGGGAATATAAATGCAACTTTCTTCATATATTGTCTCTCCATAAAAAATATTTTGTATTATAATGCAAAAACTCCCATTTCATACTGAAACGGGAGTTTTTTGCAGCTTAAAATTCTAATTTAAACAATTAGTGTGAACAACCGCAACCTTTGTCTGCGTCATGGTCGTGACCACCGCAGCATTCATGCTCTTCACCGTGTTTTTCACCACCACAACATTCAGTTTCACCATGAGAATGTCCATGATCATGTCCGTGAGAACCGCAAGATCCTCCACCACAACATCCGCCTGCAGCAGCCATACCGCCAACGATACCAGTTTGGATCTCTTCAGCAGTAGCTTCTCTTATTCCAAGAACCGCAACAGAGAACATTAATGTTCTACCCGCCATCGGGTGGTTATAATCGATTGTAACTTCTTTATCAGAGAACTCTTTAACTGTAACTTGAACAGTTTGTCCACCTTCAGCAGTTCCGTAAAGGCTCATACCCTCAACAAGGTCAATTCCTGCGAATTGCTCTCTTGGTAAAGTTTGTACAGCTTCTTCGTTGTACTCACCGTAAGCTTCCTCAGGTTTAACCATAACATCAAGTTTATCACCCTCCAGTGCTTTTTCTAACTCTTTTTCAAGACCTGTAATGATCTGACCCATACCGCTTATAAATTCTAACGGTGCAGAACCCACATTTGAATCTAATTTTTCATTTGTGTTTGCATCATTTAACGTATATTCTATTGAAATAACTCTATTTGACATAATTTTTCCTTTTTTATATTACTTAATTTTTTTAGAAGCTTCTTTTGCTTCTGCACTATCCGGATAGATATCGATCAATGTACTGTAAAAATTAGCCGCATTGTCTTTATCTCCCGTTTTTTCAAAAGATATCGCACTGTGAAGAAGCAGTTTAGGCAAATAACTTGCTTTATCATACAACATCATACTTGTTTTGAAATAATGGAGAGCATCTTTATATTTTTTTCTGTAATACTTGATCTCCCCCATCATGAAATTACACTCCGCAGGCCTGTAATTTGCTTTTATCAGATGGTCCAAAATCGGTATTGCTCTTGTAAAGTAGTCTTTACCGAACAATTCCCTCGCCTCTTCCATAAGATCTTTATTAGACTTGTTAGGAACCTCCGCTTTTGCATTGCCTTTTGGTGCAGCAGCTTTGGAAGAAGAGGATTTTTTCTGCTCTTTTTTATCAAGGATATCAAGAAGCTTGTTAAACTCTTTTTTCGTAACGTAAGAACTGTTTATCTCATTTACAAGCTTAACGATCTTATCAAACGACTGTTTAAGTGATTTGATATTCTCTTCATTGGTCGAAACCGCGGCTGTGTTCTTTGAGATTTTTTCTTCCGTTTTCAGATTAGAAGCTGCCATATCCTCTTTTAGTTTTTCCTGCTCAAGCTTAAAGCTTTCAAACTCTTTTAGATGCTTATTCAGCTCAAGATAAACCGAGTTAAGTTTCTGCCCGTCGCCTTCAAATATACTTTCAAGACCGTCAAGCCTTTCGGAAAGCTCTTTGATAAGGGTATCGACTTTTTTAACGCTTTGATTGGTCTTGTTTATTGTTTCTTTGTTCTTGACGATAACTTTTTCTGCAGGTGTCAGACCGTAAGGGTTGGGCGATTCAAGATCACCCGCACCGAACATTGATCTTTCTTGTGAATAAAGAGATGTGATTAAAAATAAAGATAAAGAGATTTTCTTATACAATCTGATTTCCAAAATTAAGGAAGAAGTCTGTAATCAACTCTTCTGTTCTTTTTCCAGCATTTTACGTTTTTCTCTGTACAAACAGGATTGCTTTCACCGTAACTTACCATCATGATTCTGTCAGCATCAATACCGTCTGCAACTAAAGCGTCTTTTACGCTTTTTGCTCTTTTTAATCCAAGAGCATAGTTGTATTCATCAGTTCCCCATTCGTCACAGTTACCTTCAAGTTTAACTTTCAGGCTTGAATAAGATTGAGAGATATTGTTGATCTTGTTCGCATTTTCTGTTGCGATAGTTCTCATATCGTCAGTAATGTTGTATTTGTCAAAAGCAAAGTGGATAGAGTTCATAACCACTGTTTGACCGTTCAGGTCACTTTCAACTCTGTTTACACTGTCATCATACACTGTTTCAGTAGTAGTATTGTATGAAGTTTCCCCCATAGTACCCTCAACAGTTGTTTCAGAACCTGCAATGCTATCTAATTTACTATCTGTAGAAGAGCTGCTTTGAGCTGCATCACCTTGAGATTCAAATCCCACATCTTTAGAAGCACATCCTGCCAACAGGGCAATTGCACATAAACTTAATACCATGTTTTTATAAGTTTTAACCATCTAGATTCCTTTTTTTCAGTTGTTTAGCCAATTTTACACAAAGGCAACTTAAATTATTATTTAATAATTTTACCAATCGATAGATTGTAACCGTCCTGTTTTTAACCGGAACAGGAAGCTTTTATTATAATTTAATCTTACAATTCCCAGGTAACTGTCCTGATCATCGGTTTTAATGAAAAGTATCGATTCACCGTCACTTGAAAATTTAGGGAACTGGTTTCTACCGTTAACAGTAAGCCTTCTTAAATAATCGCTGGTAGTAGAGATCAAATATAAGTTAAAGGTATTTTTCCCGAACTCATTGTCCGTTTCCCTGCTCGAATACGCTATATAATTTCCGTGTGTCGTACACTGGGAATTGTTTCTGCCGTGATATACCAGTCTTTCAATCCCTTTCGAGCCTATTTTCTTGGCAAAGATATTAGGGTATTTTAACCTGTCGGAGATAAATACGATCTTTGAGTCATTCTCCACAAAACTTCCGCCGACATCTATCCCTGAATATTTAGTGATCTTTGTCTTGATCCTTTTTTCCAGGTCATAAACATAGATATCAGGCTGGTCGTTTGGAGCCAGTGTAAGTACGAGCTTTTTAGCGTCTTTGCTTACGTCGGAACATACAACCATACCGTCACTTGAAATTATTTTTGTTTTCTGTCCCGTGAACAGGTTCTGTTTTATCAAAGTGGGCTTTTCATAGTTGTAAGTGGTATAGTAAAAATTCTCCTGGAATTTATCACCCCACTTTGGAAATATGTTCAAGCCACCTTTTACTACCGTTTTTTGGTATGTAAGGGTATAATCGGAAATAACTATCTCGCTTGATTTTGAGTTAAGGTATCTTGCAAATATAACGAACTTGTCCATCCACTCAATTGATGGTGCATTAAGGTAATCATTTACATCAATAGCTACTTTATGGGCAAGGAAAGGGTATCTTGCCTGCGTTGAAGTGGTATATGACTTGCTTAATATAAATTCGCTGCTGTTTACGTCATATAATTTTACATTTACTATTAAACTGTTTAACTGGCTTGTTTGAACCTGGACTACAAGATACAGGTCTATATCGTTTTGTCTAAGAAGTTTATAATCGGGCTGATCTTCAAAGTTAATATCGATGTTTATTTCACTGTTGTTAAAATGACCGCTTACTACAAGGTCTTTTTTTATCAAAGACAATATAAGTTTGGGCAGTTTGATGTTCTGGTTTGTATCCATAGAAATAACGCTGCACACATTTGGGAGAGTTGATTTCTTTTTAATTATCTCCATTGTAGCGTCAATAGCAAAACTGAACTGTATAAAAACCGCAAGTAAAAATATTTTTTTTAACATTCTTAACTATCCTTTGCCTGAAAAAAAGTTTTAATATGTATTGTTTTGCCATCTGGGCTTATTGGAAACCTTTTGGTAGTTTGTTCATCCAAAAACTTTCTAAGCTGATTGTCAAAACTAATATTATTTGAGTATTGTATAAACTGGTAGCTAAAAGTTCCATTATTTGAAATAGTTATTGTAACCCAAGCTTGCGTATCCTTAGTAAAGACAAGAGGTTTCCATCTTCCATAAATTAAACTTTTAATCTTTGAAGAAAAAGGATCACTCTCAGTTTTTCCATCACTAGACGGCTTTGGCATCGAAACGCTTTTTTTCTCCTGAAGCTTGTTCAAGGTCAGTTTTTCCGTTTTTCTCTCTTTTTCGAATTTCGATTTATACCTGCTTGAGATAGTGCTTTTGCTGGTATTTGTAATAACTTTTTTTGCAACCTGCGGCGCTTTTGTGCTTACGTTTGAAAAAAGCGACTTTAGGTTTGTCCTTTGTTTGGCACTGGAAGATTTTGATTTTTTTACTATCTCCGGGGCATCAACATTGCTTGATTCTTTCAGTGTGGCAATTTTTTCAGGCTCGACCTTTGGATCTTCCAGAACTATATCAAGCTGCAGAACGGTTGTTTTTGATAAAGAATCAATTTTTTTTATATTATGGGTAATACTGTAATATGCAAACAGAAAAATAAGTGAAAGATATATCGATATAGATATTATAGCTGAGATATAAAAATTTTTATTATCCATCTGTTATAAGTGATACCTTGAGGAATCCGGCTTCTTTTACCGTTTTTAGAATATAAACAACATCATCATACTTAAGATTCTTGTCCGCCCTGATATGCACGGGAGTATCCCTGTCTTTGTCTTTTGCAAAAAGGATAAAACTGTCCGCAAAATTCAAGAACTGGTATTTTGCCTTGTTTACGTTTATGATCCTGCTGCTTGTTACGGTGATGTCAATCTTATTGCTTGTTTGAAGCTTGGCGCTTTTACTTCCCCGTGGAAGATTGATATTCTCTTCATATTCCAAAACAGGAGCCGTAACCATAAGTATGGCAAGCAAAACCAGCATAACATCAACCAAAGGGGTGATATTAAGCTCGGGCTTTTGATTGTAATCATACATTACACTTACTTCCTTGAAAGTAAAATATCGATTTGCGAGGTTAAGTATGTATCTAGTTCGTAGATCTTTCTTGTTAGGATCTGGTGGAAAGTATATGCAAAAATCGCCACAAAGATACCTGCTGCTGTTGCAACCAGAGCTTCACTGATAACAGGTGCGATTGTTGAGAACCCGACCTTGCTTACCGTTGAAAACCTGGCAAATGATTCAAGGATCCCCACAACCGTACCAAATAGTCCGATGAACGGGGAGGTTGATGAAACAATAGAAAGCCAGGATATACCTGTGCTAGCTTCTCTTACTAAAGAAATTTTGCAAACATTTAAAAGCTCTTTAGAAACAGCCGCTTCACCTATACATCTTCCAATAGAAGATAAAGGATTGATTACTTTGTCTCTTGAAACCAGTGAGTTAAGGTTATTCTTTTCAAAATCTGCTTTTTGGTTAAGCTGCATGAACTTATAGATGAATATCCAGAATGTGAGTATGAAATATAAAGATAGCAGTACTAAGACTGCTATAGAGATTGCACTGCTACCGTTTATATAATTTAAAATTGAATCTAACATAGCCTGCTTTTAAGCGAATGAGTTGATCTTAGCTTCAACAGCTGCCATAGAAACGTTTGATTCTTGAACAGAATTTACTAGTGTTTTTGCTTCTTCCAGTCTAGCAGAGATATCTGACTCTGCACCTGTAGTTAAAGCAACTGCACCGTCAACCAGAATATCAACAGCATCTTCAGATACTTTTACGTGACCCCAGTTGATAGCGATAGCTTCTTTAGAAGCATCTTTCTTTTCAATTTCAATTACACCTACCGTTAATGCCGAAACAAGTGAGGCATGTCCAGGTAAAACTCCGAACTCTCCCTCTTTTCCAGGAAGAGTTACAGATTTGATGGCATCTTCGAAGATACCACCGTTTGGTGTAACAATTGATAAATTAATTGTATCCATATTTTTTACCTTTTATATGATTATTTCATACCTTCAGCTTTAGCGATAGCTTCATCGATACCACCAACCATGTAGAATGCGTTCTCCGGCATGTGATCGTAATCACCGTTTAAGATACCTTTGAATCCTTTGATTGTATCAGCTAACTCAACATATTTACCTGGAGACCCTGTAAATACTTCTGCAACGAAGAATGGTTGAGATAGGAATTTTTCAACTTTTCTTGCTCTTTCAACAACAAGTTTATCAGCTTCAGATAACTCGTCCATACCAAGGATAGCGATGATATCTTGAAGATCTTTATATTTTTGTAATAAAGACTGAACACCTCTAGCAACGTTATAGTGCTCTTGTCCTAATACGTCTGCAGAAAGGATTCTTGAAGTTGAATCTAGTGGATCAACAGCTGGGTAGATACCTTTTTCCGCAATTTTTCTGTTAAGAACCGTAGTAGCATCTAAGTGGGCGAAAACTGAAGCAGGAGCCGGGTCAGTTAAGTCATCCGCAGGTACGTAAACAGCTTGAACAGAAGTAATAGAACCTTTTTTAGTTGTTGTAATTCTCTCTTGAAGTGCACCCATCTCTCTAGCAAGTGTAGGTTGGTAACCAACAGCTGAAGGGATTCTTCCAAGAAGTGCTGACATCTCAGAACCTGATTGTGCAAATCTGAAGATGTTATCAATAAACATAAGTACGTCAAGACCTTTTTCATCTCTGAAGTACTCAGCCATTGTAAGACCAGTAAGTGCGATTCTGTTTCTTGCTCCTGGAGGCTCACTCATTTGACCGTAGCACAGTGCAACTTTGTCAAGAACGTTCGATTCTTTCATTTCGTAGTAAAGGTCATTACCTTCTCTTGTTCTTTCACCAACACCTGCGAATACAGAGTAACCGTCGTGTTTGAATGCAACGTTATGGATAAGCTCCATAATAATAACTGTTTTACCAACACCGGCACCACCGAATAGTCCAACTTTACCACCTTTTGCATAAGGAGCAAGTAAGTCAACTACTTTAATACCAGTTTCAAACATCTCTGTTGAAGTTGATTGCTCTTCGAATGAAGGAGCTTCTCTGTGGATTGACCATCTTTCAACGTCAGCTTTCATAGCTTCACCCTCATCAACAGGATCACCGATAACGTTGAAAATTCTACCTAGAACATCTTCACCAACCGGAACTTTAATAGGTGCTCCCGTAGCAACAACTTTTGTTCCTCTTGTTAAACCTTCTGTCATATCCATAGCAATAGTTCTAACTCTGCTGTCACCGATATGAGCTGCAACTTCTAGTACTAATCTTTCTTTTGTACCAGGTACTTCAATTGCATCATTAATTGCAGGTAAGTATCCGTCGAACTCAACGTCTACAACTGGACCCATAATTTGAATAATTTTACCTTCCATTCTATCCTATTCCTTTCTTTATACTCTATTATTTCATCGACTCAACACCAGAGATAATCTCGATTAACTCTGTTGTAATTGCCGCTTGTCTTGCTTTGTTATATTCAACTGTTAAATCATTAACTCTTTCTTTTGCATTGTTAGTTGCATTTTCCATAGCCTGCATTCTAGCACTGTGCTCTGCAGCTAATGAATCAATTAATGAGTAATACATATTAAAATCAACATATTTAGCAGTAAGTTCATTTAAAATCTCTTCATCATCATCAGGCTCAACATCAAGCATAGATGATTCGTTTTCAACTGAAACAGATTCTAAAGATACAGGTAAAAGATCTTTAACTTTTAACTCTTGAGTTAACATATTTAAAAACCCGTTGTATACCATTACCACTTTATCTGTAGTTCCGTTATTGAAGTCTTCAAAAGCTCCGCTGATAAAATCAGAAGCTTTTTCATAACTTGGAGCAGAACTTAAACCAACTTCACTGTCAAGTAATTCAATACCTTGGAAGTTGAAGTAATCCATAGCTTTTCTACCTGCAGCTCTTAATCTAACTTTTGCACCTTTTTCAGTATATGTTTCGATAAGATTTCTAACAGCTTTGATAGTAGTCATATTGAAACCACCACAAAGACCTTTATCAGCCGTAACAAATACTAAATCAACAACTTTTGGGTTGTCGTTTGCAATAAAAGCTTTACTAATATTATCAGGATCTTGAACTTTGCTTATTCTAGCCGCAATTTCAGATAATATGTCGTTGATCTTTAAAGCATAACTTTTTGCTTGTTCTGACAATTGTTGTGTTCTTCTTAACTTAGCAGAAGAAACAAGCTTCATAGCTTTTGTTGTCTTCTGAGTATTCTTAACACTTTTAATTTGTCTTGATATATCTTTTAAGTTAGCCATAGCTTATCCTTAGTCTGCTTTGAAAATCGTTTTGAACTCATTTATAGCAGTTTCTAATACTTCCTTAATGTCATCATCAATTTTCTTTTTAGCATTTAAGTCAGTGATAATACTTGGGTATTTAGACTCGA
This sequence comes from Arcobacteraceae bacterium, assembly GCA_963677515.1. Taxonomy (GTDB): domain Bacteria; phylum Campylobacterota; class Campylobacteria; order Campylobacterales; family Arcobacteraceae; genus JAIOSF01. The sequence continues at coordinate 1,259,669 of OY781963.1, forward strand.
TAAATGCATGGAACTCTTCTTCGAACTTAACAACATCACTTGCAGCAATATCATCAATGAATCCGTTAACACCAGCATAAAGAACAGTTTGTTGTTTTTCAATAACTAACGGTTTGTTTACACCTTGTTTTAATAACTCAACCATTCTTTGACCTCTTTCTAATTGAGCTCTTGTAGCAGCGTCAAGATCTGATGCGAATTGTGCAAAAGACTCTAGTTCTCTGTATTGAGCAAGGTCTAGTTTAAGTGTACCCGCAACTTGCTTAGTAGCTTTAACTTGCGCAGCACCCCCAACCCTTGATACTGAAAGACCAACGTTGATTGCAGGTCTGATACCAGAGTTGAACAGGTCAGTTTCAAGGAAAATTTGACCGTCTGTAATAGAGATAACGTTCGTTGGGATATATGCAGCAACGTCACCAGCTTGTGTTTCAATGATCGGTAATGCAGTTAAAGATCCCGCACCATTCTCATCACTTAATTTAGCCGCTCTCTCAAGAAGTCTTGAATGTAGGTAGAATACGTCCCCTGGGTATGCCTCTCTACCTGGTGGTCTTCTTAATAATAAAGACATTTCTCTGTATGCAACAGCATGTTTAGATAAATCATCATAGATGATTAAACAGTGTTGTCCGTTGTCTCTGTAGTACTCACCCATAGTTACACCAGCGTAAGGTGCAAGGAATTGTAACGCAGAAGATTCAGATGCATTAGCAGTAACAACTGTAGTATATTCCATTGCACCTGCAGCTTCTAAAGCACCAACAACGTTAGCGATAGATGAAGCTTTTTGCCCGATTGCAACATAGATACATTTTACATCTTGACCTTTTTGGTTGATGATAGCATCGATAGCAACAGTAGTTTTACCAGTTTGTCTGTCACCGATGATAAGCTCTCTTTGCCCTCTTCCGATCGGAACAAGTGCATCAATAGCTTTGATACCAGTTTCTAAAGGCTCATGTACAGATTTTCTTGCCATGATCCCTGGTGCTTTTTCTTCAACGAATCTTTTCTCAGTCGCTTCGATAACACCTTTACCGTCAACAGGCTCACCAAGTGCGTTAACAACTCTTCCTAAAGAGTTTGGACCTACCGGGATCTCTAAAAGCTCACCAAGTCTTTTACAAGAAGTACCTTCTCTTAAACCTTCGCTGCTTCCTAATACAACAACACCTACTGCTGATTCTTCTAAGTTAGAAGCGATACCTTTTGCACCGTTTTCAAACTCTACGATTTCTCCAGCCATACAATTGTTTAATCCGTAAACTTTTGCAATACCATCTGCGAAAGAGATGATCTTACCAGTTTCGTTCACGTCTACATTTAATTCAAAGTTGTCAATTCTTTCTTTGATTATAGAACTGATCTCATCTGCTTGAATTTTTGTACTCATTCAATTTCTCCTTTAATTTTCTAAACTGCTTTTAATATATGTTCAATCATTTGTGATTTTAGTCTCTCTTTTGAGAAACCAACCTCTACACCAAGCCCGTCAATATCAACTTTTATACCGTTATAATCACATATCTTTTGTGTAAGTTCTAAGTTTACATCAAATTTTTTTGCAAATTGTGAATTTAAGTTTTCTAAGTCTGAAGCTGAAAGCTCTTTGTTAGTATAAACTATACCTTCATATGTATTATTGATTACCGCAAGTTCTTGCTTTAATGCATAAACAATACCTGGGATAAGCCCTAATCTTTTTTTATCTGCTAATAATTTGATTAAGTTTTTTGTAGTCTCGCTACAGTTATCTACAAATGACAAGATCAATTCAACTTTGCTTTCAACACTAACATCAGTTGAACTGATGATCAAAGTAAATTTTTCATCACTGTAAGCACTTGAGATAGAACTTAACTCGTTATATATTGATGTTAAGCTATTATTATCTCTATCCGCCATAATAGCTTTAACATATCTTTTTGCTACTAAATCAATCATCTAAGCAACCTTTTTTAAAATAACATTTGTAATATCTTCTTGAGATATCTCAACGTTTTCATCACTTAATAATTGGTTAAGAACACTCTCAACAACCTCTTTTTTAATTCTTCTAACTTCTAATGCAGTTTTGTCATCAAAACTTTTAGAAAGATAAGCAATCTCTTGCTCTACAGTAGCTTCTATCTTATTTTTGATCGATTCCACATCGTTATTAGCCGAGTCAACAAGATCGTTTGCGATTTTCTTTGCGTTTTCGATCTCCTGCTTAGCTTCAGCAACTTTTGTTTCAGATGCTTTTAACATCTCTTGAACTTTGTCTAATTCGCTTTGAATAGATTTTGTTCTGTCACCAAAGAAAGTTTTGATTTTGTCTGCTAATAAGTAGTAAAGAATTGAGATAAAGATAAGGAAGTTAACTGTTCTTTCAAGAATATCAGTTTCTACATTTGCATCACTGGCAAACAATGCCATTGGTGCAACAGCTAAAAGTGCGAATATTTTTTTACTCATACTTTCACCACCTTAAATTGAGCTTAGCTTAGATTTTAAGCTATCTTTGAATACTGGTAATTGTGAAACTAAAGAACTCTCTAAAGCAGCTTTTTCTTCTTCTAAAGATTTAACAAAGTCGTTGTACTTTGTCTCAATTTGAGCTTTAGCGTTAGATAGTTTTGCTTCAGCAACTTCTGTCGCCTCTTGTCTAGCTTTTTCACGAATCGAAGCAGCTTCTTTCTTTGCTTGAGCAATTATGTTTTGCGCCTCCTCAAGCATCCCTTCTACATCAGCACCGTTATTTCGAGCATTTTCCATATCAGATTTGATCTTGGCATCTCTTTCATCCATGTGCTTAAATAAAGGCTTGTAAAGACAACTATTCAGCCTGGCAAGTACCAACAGGAAAACGATAGCCGTGCTAAGTAGTAATATTGGACTTATGTCTAACATTTGATTCTCCATACAATTTTTACAGTTTAGTTACACTAAAACTTCCGCAAATTGTATCGAAAAGAACCTATAATGTAAATTAAAAAAGTGTATATTTTTTAGCAAATATTGAAAAGTTCCGCGATTTTCTCAATATCTTTTTGGGAGTTAATCTTGATTTTGAAGTAGTTTTTATCAACTTTCGCGTTTAGTTCGCTTTTTCTCAAATTATCCGTTACATTCTGTAATAAATCATAGTTCAGGTTATCATTTGAATTAGTTTTTTTGATATTGTCGGCTTTTTCGTCACCGCTTTTTAATTTTTTGATTAAATTTTCAGTATCTCTTACGCTTAATTTTTGACCAATAATTGAATCAACAACTATTCTTTCAAGCTTTGGATCAAGTCCAACTATAACCTTCGCATGCCCCAGGCTTAGTTTATTTGCGGCTATTAGTTTCTGGGTTTCGTTGCTAAGGGTGAGAACCCTTAGTATATTGGTTATAGAGCTCCTGCTTTTTGAAACGATCTTCGATAATTCGTCGTGGGTCATCTTAAAATCATTGATAAGCCCTGCATATGAATAGGCAACCTCGATGATATTAAGGTCATCCCTTTGAATATTTTCAATTAAAGCCAGTTCCCTCAGCTTCTTTTTATCCTCATCAAGAACTATTGCCTTGATCTTGTCAAGATCTGCCATCTTTGAAGCTTTAAGCCTTCTCTCACCGGCAACAAGTATATATTTGCCATCATCTTTTAATACCACTATAGGCTGTAAAAGGCCGTGCTGTTTTATGGAGTCACTTAGTTCTTGAAGTTTTTCCTCATTAAATATTTTTCTCGGTTGATATGGGTTCGGTTCTATCAGATCTATATCCAGAAGATTTACATCCCTTGGAGCCTGCTTATTTTCATTATTGGTTTCATAAGCTGTTTCTATCTCGCCTAAAAGTTCCCCTAATCCTCTACCTAATGCCATATTCTCACCTTAAAATAGATTTTGCTAAATTTACGTATGCTTTCGTACCGCTTGCTGCCGGATCATAAAGCATAATAGGTTTACCGAAACTGGGACTCTCCGCCAGTTTGATATTTCTTGGGATCACAACATAAGAGTTATCGTTGATCTTGAATAGTTTGCTCTCAAAGTGCTTGGCAAGATCTGCAAAAACCTGTTTTGAAAGATTGTTCTGGCTGCTGTACATTGTAGGGAGGAAACCTTTTATATCAAGCTGCCTGTTAATTGTCTGCCTTATAAGCTTAATAGTATTTAAAAGCTGAGCAAGACCTTCGAGTGCAAAAAATTCACACTGGATAGGTATAATAACCGAAGTTGCCGCGCTTAATGTATTGATGGTTATAGGTCCCAATGCGGGAGGTGAATCGATCAGTATATAATCAAAATCATCCCTTAGAGTATCTATTTTTCTTTTTAGGACCAGTTCCCTGTCTTTTGTGGTTTTGTAAAATTCTTTCTCTATACCTACAAGACCTATATTTGAAGGTGCGACGTACAAGTTTTCTATCTCTTTGACCTCAAGTATTATATCGCTTAGCTCTTTTGTCCCCAGCATTACATGATATAAATTGTATTCGTAAGTATCTCTGTGAAATCCTAAACTTGTTGTAGCATTTGACTGGGGATCGGCATCGATCAGTAAAACTTTTTTACCTTCAAGTGCCAAAGCGGCACTTAAATTAACGGCCGTTGTCGTTTTACCGACACCCCCTTTTTGATTTGCGATAGTTATAACTTGACTCATCTTAAACTAAATACCTTTTTATTATCAAGAGATATAGAACCGTCTTCATTTAACACGGCGTTTTCGAGTGAGATTTTTTCATTATCAACCGTTGCCGTAAAGATTCTACTTTTATTGAATTCTATCAAATATTTACTAAAAATCTGCTTCCACTTTTTCCTGGCTGTTATATTTGAAAAATACTCGTTTAGATAAAGATCCTGCTTAAACTCTATATCCAAATAACCGAAATCCTCCTCAAAGTCCAACAGATTCAGACCTATACCGCAATATATCACTTTTCCGTTAAAGTTTGTGATGGTACCGCCTATTTTCCTGTCACCTATATAAAAATCATTGGGCCACTTTATCCATACTTTTGAACCGTATTTTTCCAAAACTTCTTTAAATAAATAACTAAAATAGATTGACATGGAATTTATAGGCAGATCCTCTGGCAATAAGTTTTTTTCCATTACGAAAGATAAAAAAAGGTTTCCCTTTTTACCCACCCATTTATTGTTCCTGCTTCCGATCCCATCTGTCTGAAAATTTGATACAACGGCTGTGAAATCCTTGTAACCGTTCTCTTTGATGTATTGTTTCAAATATTTATGTGTAGAGTCAACCTGATCTAAATATATTATATTCAAGTATCTGCCTTAAAGTTTTTTTGATTATACCATAAAAAAAGGGACAGGAAAATCTCCTGCCCCTATTTTAAAGAAAAATCAAATCTGATTATTCAACCTCTGCGTCGATAATATTGTCATTGTATAAAGTGAGGTTCACTCACTTTATCTCTTGTGAATTTAAGCTTTAGATGACTTATTCAACCTCTGCGTCGATAATATCGTCATCTTCTTTTTTCTTAGATTGATCAGCAGTACCTTGTTGTGCCCCGCCTTGCTCTTTTTTGTACATAGCTTCCGCTAATTTGTGAGAAACTTCTGTTAACTTTTTAAGTTTTTCATCAATTGTTTCTTTTGTCACATTTTCATCTTTTAATGCTTCTTCTAATTCAGCAGCCGCATCAACGATAGCTTTCTCTTCCTCTTCAGATACAACACCTTTGTTTTCTTCTAAAGATTTTTTAGTTGAATGCAACATAGCTTCCGCTTGGTTTTTAGCTTCGATAAGCTCTTTTTTCTTAGCATCTGCTTCTTTGTTCGCTTCCGCTTCATTTACCATTTTTTCGATCTCGTCATCAGATAATCCAGATGAACCGGAGATTGTGATCTTGTTCTCTTTACCAGTTCCTTTATCTTTTGCAGATACATTTAATACACCGTTCGCATCGATATCGAATGTTACTTCGATCTGAGGTACACCTCTTGGCGCTGCAGGGATATCAGAAAGTTCGAATTGACCTAGAGATTTATTATCTCTTGCAAATTCTCTTTCCCCTTGAGCAACCATAATTGAAACCGCAGGCTGGTTATCTTCAGCAGTAGAGAATACTTGCGATTTCTTAACAGGAATCGTAGTACCTTTCTCAATAAGCTTGGTCATAACCCCGCCTAAAGTCTCGATACCTAATGATAACGGAGTAACATCAAGTAATAATACGTCTTTAACGTCACCTTTTAATACCCCACCTTGAATTGCAGCTCCCGCAGCAACAACTTCATCAGGGTTAACAGAGTTATTAAGACCTTTGTTAAAGTAATTTTTTACAACCTCTTGAGCTTTAGGGATTCTTGTAGATCCACCAACCATGATAACTTCGTTGATCTCGTCATTATCTAACCCTGCATCATTCATAGCAGTTTTGATGTGCTCTAAAGTCTCAGCAACAAGATCTTCAGTCATAGACTCGAATTTTGCTCTGCTTAAAGATTTAACAAGGTGTTTAGGACCCGTAGCATCTGCAGTGATGAACGGAAGGTTGATCTCTGTTTCAGATGTAGAACTTAACTCTTTTTTAGCTTTTTCAGCTTCATCTTTAAGTCTTTGGTGAGCCATTTTATCGTTTCTTAGATCGATACCGTTCTCAGCCTTGAACTCGTCTGCAAGCCAGTTGATGATTCTGTTATCGAAATCATCCCCACCAAGGAATGCGTTACCGTCAGTTGAAAGAACCTCGAATGTACCGTCACCGATCTCTAATACAGTAACGTCGAACGTACCACCACCAAGGTCGTATACTACAACTTTCTCTTCACCTTTTTTATCAAGACCGTATGCTAATGAAGCAGCAGTAGGCTCATTGATGATTCTTAATACGTTAAGACCGGCGATTGTTCCGGCTTCCTGGGTAGCTTTTCTTTGTGCATCGTTGAAGTATGCAGGAACCGTAATAACTGCATCAGTTACCTCTTGCCCAAGGTAAGCCTCGGCATCTGATTTTAATTTTCCAAGGATCTTAGCAGAGATCTCTTGAGGAGTGTAAACTTTACCGTCGATCTCAACTGCAGCCGCACCGTTTCTGTTAACGATCTTGTAACCTACTTTATCCATAGCATCTTTAGCATGCTCTTCATCTATCATAAGACCCATGATTCTTTTAATAGAATAGATAGTTTTCTCTGGATTTGTGATAGCCTGTCTTTTTGCAGGATCACCAACTAGAACTTCACCTTTATCTGTAAATGCAACGATAGAAGGAGTTGTGTTTTTACCTTCTTTGTTAGGGATAACTTTTGCTTCACCAGCTTCATAAACTGCAACACAAGAGTTTGTTGTACCTAAATCTATACCTATAACTTTACTCATTTTTCATATCCTTAATTTTATTTTATAAAATGAAGGGAACCCTTCATTATTTTATTTCTTTAACGGTTGAAATAAATTCAACCTAAGAACCAACCCTAAAGCACAATCGGAAGATTGTATTTCCTGATCAATTTATTTTAATTTATTTTAATAGTTTATTGACATTGCGGTCAATCAGATTAGTTTGCTATACTAACCATTGCAGGTCTAAGTAACCTTTCCTTATAGTTATAACCTTTTTGAAGAACCTGAACGATCTGGCCAGCTTCATGCTCCGGACTGTCCACTTGCATAACGGCGTTATGAACCTGAGGATCGAACTCTTCGGTTTCCACCACAGAGATATCGTGTTTTTCAAATGTTGTCATAACGTTCTTGATAGTAAGTTCAATGCCCTCTTTTAATTTTTCGATAAGATCCTCTGCAGGAAGATCTGCATTGGCACTTTGCAGTGCCATCTCTAAAGTATCTATCGTTGAAAGAAGATCTTTTGCAAACTTCTCGCTTGCATAATCTATCGCCTGGTATTTCTCTTTTTCAAGTCTTTTTTTAATATTGTCAAAATCTGCATGTGTTCTTAAGAACTTATCTTCAGCCTCTTTTGCTTTAGCTTCTGCTTCGGCTACTTTAGCTTCCATCTTTGCCTTGAACTCTTCATCAAGTGAAGCGAACTTCTCTTCATCAGATACTTCAACAGTTTCAGTAACTTCTTCTGTTTCTTGAGTTTCTTCTACTTGATTTTCTGCAGTTTCGTTTAGCTCTTCTTTACTCATTTAATAATCCCTTTGTAAAAATAATCATAATCTTTTGATAATTGCCCAACTACCAACATTTTATAGTTTTTGTTTTCTATTTTAATATAGTGGGATATTGCGATATAATCCTGAGGCAGAAGCTGCCCGAAATCGGAATTACCGTTGAAAAATATACCTTCATTTAGTTTATTCATTACACTACCGTTTAAAAACCTGTTGATCACGGCTTCGTTAAAATCATGATCAACCACCAGCCTTAGAAACTCTTTTATATTTATAATCTCAAAATCTTTGTTATAAAGATATTTGTCCAATTCGAAATACAGCTCATTTGCACCTACCTGACTTGCAACTTCTAAAATATTAGAAGCTTCCAAACCTATCATGTCGGTTAAGAATTTATATAAGGCGCTGTTAAACCTGATAGTTATGGAGAATGAACTAAATTCCAACAGAAGATATAGATCTTCAATATTCAATACCCTGTTTAATGTTTGTACTTGAACCTGTTTTAAAAATACTGAAAGACCGATCTGCCTTGCCAGTAAATTTAAGTTATTGTAGTCAACAAAATCGATCTTTTTTACTATTCTATTGAACCAGTACTCTTTGAGTGCTTCAGTTGTAGGTGTCCTACCGCTGCTTGCATGCTCTTGAGCAAGATACCCCTCATCTCCAAGCTTCTTAAAGTAACCTCTAATAGTCGCAGGGGAAAATGAGATATCATACATACTCTTAAGCTGTCCCGAACCAATCGGTTCAAGATGTTCGATATATGCTCTGATTATAGAATCCAGTAAAAACTCTTTTTTATTCACCATTTTAGCCATTTTTATTAATTTTGGCACTTGTATATTCAAAGTGCTAAAAGAATTATAGCAAATGAGTGGGCTTATGTCAAGTCTTTTTATAGAATATATTCTATTTTTAGCAGATAAGGTTAGTGAGTGCTAATAAGATCCATATAGAAAGTGTATCCCGTAACGAAAGAATCTCTTCCGTATATAGGTGTCATGGCAACATCGAAGGTTACTTTCTGCCCGTTGCCTGTTACCAGGGTATGCTCCGATACTATAGTTTTTTTGGTATGAACGGATTTCAACATAAGCTGTTGGAAACTGTTTCCGTTACAAGTGGTGCATTTTAATTGGCTTATATTTTTACCCAGAAGTTCACTTTGGGAATAATCGAAAAAGGTCAAAAGCTTTTTTGAAGCTGATCTTATTACCCCGAGCTTATCTGTTTCCATGGTAAAAACAAGGCTGTCGATTATCATTTTATAATGTTCTATCATCTTTTCCTGGTGATCAAGCTTCACTTTAAGCTCTTCATTTTCCACGATATCTTCATTGTTTTTTTGAACCAGGGTTTTTGCCAAAGATTCTATATTGTGCAGCCTTTTGTATTTTGCTACAAGTTCTACTATAGCAACGGTAAGATCCCTGACCTGTACCGGTTTTGAGATATATTTGTCTACGTTAAGATCAATGGCATTTATAAGGTGCTCAGAATCCGTGTGCGCCGTTGTCACTATAATAGGGATATTAGGTACGATCCTGTTTATATCCCTTACCATCTCAAGGCCGTTCATATTGGGCATATTTATATCTGTGACTATTATATCTATTTGGGGAATATTCTCTTTGAACTTCTTTAGTCCCTCTACCCCGTCTTCGGCAATAAATACTTTTTTAAAAATTCTTTCAAATAACCCTAATGTCTGTTCCCTGACCGATTCGTCGTCTTCAACATACAAAACTGATATTTTTTTTAATTTTTTAGTATCTAATTGCATAATTTACCTTTTATATATCCTCAAATAATGATTTTTCGTTTGCCGATTCTGGCGGGGTCAATCTGAAAAGCTCATAACTTTTTATGCTGGCAACCCTGCCCCTTGCGGTTCTTTGTATATAGCCGTTTGCCAAAAGGTACGGTTCTATGGCTTCTTCGATAGTACCTTCATCTTCACTAAGGGCTGCTGCTATAGTTCCAAGCCCCATAGGCTTTCCTTTGTTTGAAAGTAAAAGCTCCAGAAGTTTTAAGTCCATCTCGTCAAAACCTTTGTCGTTTATACCAAGCTCATCCAAAGCATATTTACATCTGTGAAGTTCTATCGTATCTTCATCCTCAACTTCGGCAAAATCCCTTACCCTTTTTAAAAGCCTTAAAGCAACCCTTGGGGTTCCCCTGCTTCTTCTTGCAATCTCAAGGCTGGCATTAGCGGATGATATTTTATTCAATTTTTTTGAAGCCTGGGTAATAATAGTGGCTAATTCTTGATCATTATAAAAATTTAATCTGAAATGCATACCGAATCTGTCCCTTAAAGGATTACTCAGCATCCCGGCCCTGGTAGTTGCACCTATTAAGGTGAATTTGGGAAGGTCTATCTGAACTGTTTGTGCCGCAGGACCGCTTCCTATGATTATATCAAGCCTGAAATCCTCCATGGCAGGATAGAGTATCTCCTCTATTGCGGGAGTAAGCCTGTGGATCTCGTCTATAAAGAGGATATCTCCCTCTTCCAGGTTTGTAAGTATTGCCGCAAGATCCCCCCCTTTTTCAATCGTAGGTGCTGCCGTTACTTTTATGCTGCTTTCCATCTGGTTTGCGATAATATGACTTAATGTGGTTTTACCAAGCCCGGGAGGTCCGAAAAGAAGGATATGGTCAAGCACCTCCCCCCTTTTTTTACATGCTTTGATAAACACCTGAAGGTTTTTCTTGATCTTCTCCTGCCCTATATATTCATCCCAGATACCGGGCCTTAACGAGCTTTCGTCATTATTGTCCTCAAAAGAGATCTTTTCTAATTCAACTAATCTTTCCAATATATCACCCTGATTTTTTCTTTTTAGTATAACATATATATAAAAAACAGTTCGTTAAATTGGCAAATTGCAATTTATTCCATCCCTTCCTGGTATCTTATTACCCTGTTTCTACCGCTTTGCTTAGCTTCATACAGGGCAATATCGCTTTGTTTTACATATTTCCAGAAATCGTGTGACTTGTTAGGGAACATTGAGGTACCTATGCTGCATGTTTTGCTGAATGTTTCGGAACCTGCCTGTATCTTCTGCTGGGAGAATGCTATTCTTATCTCTTCCGCGATACTGTTTAGTTTCTCTTCATCACAATCGGTAACTACAACAATAAACTCTTCACCCCCGAATCTGACTGCCACGTCATTATTTGATATAACGTCGTTTATAGTATTTGAGATGGTTTTAATAGCTATATCCCCTATATCATGCCCGTAATTGTCATTTATAAGTTTAAAGAAGTCTATATCAACCATCATCAATCCGCAGGACACACCTTTAAGCGCGCCGTTATACATAGTGGTTTCTATATATTTTTCAAGATATTTCCTGTTGAACATCCCCGTCAAAGGATCCGTATGGGCGTTTCTTTCAAGGATCTGCATAAGCTTCTTGCTTACTATCTCCGGTTTGGCGGTGTCAACATAATCCTGGATAAACGGCAGAAGACCCCTTATCCTTTCATGCTCTTCCCTTGTTTCGGTAACAAACGAAACTATAAAATCAAGATCGTTAGAGATCGAATAAGGGATGCAGATATAAAACTTCTCTTCATCCGGGAACTTGTCGCAAACCTCTTTGAACTGGCAGGAGTCCACAATAGTATTTGTTTTGTCAGCCCTGCAGCCGTGTGTTAAAGGATCGCAGATTATCTTGTTTTTGACATATACCACCTCTGTGCTTTTATTGGTAGTGTCAGCTTCTATAAAATTAAAATCTTTGATATTGAATTTCTCTTCAAGAACCACAGCAAATCTTCTGTAAACTTCCGATATGTTCTCGTCATGCTCGATTATTTTTCTGAACTTATAGATATCGGCAAGCCTGGTTACCGTATTTTGCACATCTATAAGAGGATCCTGGGCATGATCCACTTTATGGGCAGTAAGGAAGAGTTCTATTTTCTCTTCGATACTGTTCAAGCCGTTTTGCAGCTTTGACATATGTTCGTTTATCCAGTGTGCGACATTTTTCGCCTCGCCGCTTTTAATACCCTCTATCCTTCCTGTATAGTCACCTTTGTTCGCACTTTTCATTACACCTTTTATATCTTCAAAGATGGAAAGGTAAGGTGAGACAAGATGCCTTACGAACCAAAGGATAATAAACATAAGAAGCAGCGAGATAACAGAAGTAAATGCTATGATCTCTGCACTTGTCTGCTTTATATCATCCATTGTCATAACCATTGAGATCACACCAAGGGTATCTCCCTGTTTTGCGTCATGACAGCTCATACAGTCTATTTCGGGTGTTTTTTCCGCTTTGTAGGGAATGGTTATCCTGTAAGTGGTATGACCAAGGATGCTTTCATTGACCTTTTCGTATGTTTTGCCTTCGGCCAATGCTTTTTTATCTATCTCGTCCCTTGCTATCTCCGGGGCTTCCCCGTACTGTTTTTCAATGATGGGAGATCTTACGATCCAGATATCGTCGATATTATCAAGGTTTTTAGTCTGAGCTATGAAAAAATCCCTGTTATCCATAATACCGTTGACCATATGGGCGGTCAAGCCGTTCTTAACGCTCTCCGCGACAAGGCTTGCTTTTGTTTTTGCGCTGTTGAAACTGAACTCCCTTAAGTTAAGGGAGATGTTTATGATCATGGCAACAATTACAATGGACATAATAAGGGCTATAGTAGTACTTATACTTTTTTTTGTTTTCATAACTTTCCTTCAGACTTTGTAAAGTTACATTCTAGCAATAGTTAAATAAAATTAAAGTTTATCAATTAACTTTTTTTATTAAAATTAGTAAACCTCTTCTTCTGAAGGGAAATGAGCTTTCTGCACATCGTCAACATACTGCCGTACGCTGTCCCTGACAAGTTCCGCACCGTTTAGGTATCTTCTTACGAATTTAGGCTTGAACTGGTCAAAGAATCCCAGCATATCTGACCAGACAAGAACCTGCCCGTCGGTATCTACACCTGCACCTATACCGATAACGGGGATTTTCACGGCCTGGGTTACCGCTTTTGCGGCTTCAGGTTTCACACCCTCGATAACAAGCATAAAAGCACCCGCTTCCTCAATAGCCTTTGCATCTTCTATAAGCTTTTCTATATTCTGCTCATCTTTGCCCTTGATCTTGTATCCACCTTCTGCCCTTACGTTTTGGGGAAGAAGACCTATATGCCCCACCACGGCAATGGAATTTTGGGTAAGGGTTTTAACGATATGGGCTTTTTCAACTCCCCCTTCTATCTTAACTGCATCCGCTTTTGTTTTTCTAAATACCTTGATCGCATTGTCCAAAGCCTGCTGTTCATTGGTATATGTACCAAAAGGCATATCGCAGATAACAAAAGTATTGGGAGCCCCGTTACAAACCGCTTTGGTATGGTAGATCATCTCATCAATACCTATACTTAGAGTATCGTCCGCACCGCCGAAACTCATATTTAAACTGTCACCGACTAAAATAAAATCAACCTCTCCGTTGAAGAGTCTCGAAAAAAGGGCATCATAAGCAGTGATCATTGCAAGCTTTCTGTTCCCTTTTGCTTTTTGTATGGTAGTAACCGTTTCTTTCATATAAATTATCCCTTTAGAATTTTATGGTATGATTATATCTTATAAAAATAAAGATTAAATTAGTAGGAAATATATTGAAAAAGTTAGTAGGATTTATCACCTCTTCATTACCGGAAAACAATTTTACAGTCGATCTTGCCCTTAGTATGAAAGAAGCGGGAGTAGATACGCTTGAGCTTGGCATCCCCTTCTCAGATCCAGTGGCCGACGGACCTGTTATAGAAAAAGCAAGCTTGACCGCACTGGAAAACGGTTTCAAACTGGACGACCTGTTTGAAGTAACAAGTAAAATAGCCCCCAATATGGATACCCTGTGGATGGGATATATGAACCCTTTTTTCCATTACGGCATGGAGGAGTTCCTGAAAATCGGTAAAGAATTCAATGTGCAAGGATCGATCATACCTGACCTTCCACATGAAGAATCACAAGCTTTTAAAGAACTTTTCAAAAAGTACGACCAGACCATCATTGACTTTGTAGCACCTACAGATACAAAAGAAAGGATCGAAAAGATCACAAAAGACAGCAAAAAGTTCATCTATATGGTGGCATACGCGGGTATCACGGGAAGCGGAGCCAGCGAGGATCTTTCAACTATCATAAATAATGTAAGAAGCGTTACAGATACTCCATTATATATAGGTTTCGGGGTGGATGAAAAAACCGCAAAAGAAAAAGCAAAAGATGTTGACGGAGTTATCGTCGGAAGTGCCTTTGTAAAACACCTGATCGACGACAGCCTGAGCTTCAAAGAGAAGATCTCAAAAATCACAAGTGCCGCTTCGCATATAAAAGAGCAGATTAACTCTTAAGGGGTCTTCCCTTAAGCTTGCATAAATTACCCTTATACTATAATTTCATCTTTCAAAACTGACCCTGTCGTCTAGTGGCCAAGGACATTTGATTTTCATTCAAATAACAGAGGTTCAAATCCTTTCAGGGTCGCCACTCAGTATCATCCTAATTTACCTCCATATCATAAAAATAATTTTATAAAACCAGTTTTTTCTTATAATTACTATTTACTTAACTAATAATTAAATAATATTTTAATATTATCTATTTATTTTAATCAAAAGGTTATCTTATGGATATAAAGCAAAAAACAAAAATATCATTGGGTATATTATCTGCTTCGATAATAATCATGATCTACTTTTCCCTGTCCGGAGTAAATACTATAACCAATTCGTCCGTCAAACTTGAAAAAATATCTTCAAAGGTTGAACTAAACGGAAAGATATTGAAAGGTCACGAGGCATATGTGGGCAACCTTCAAAGAGCTTATTTGAACAATGAAAAGTTCAAAGGGCAGCTTGACCATACAAAATGCAAATTCGGGCAATGGTATTACAAGTTTGTGAACTCTCACGACTATAAAGAGAATCTTCCCGAAGAGCTTAAAAAGAAATTTATAATAATGGAAACAGCCCATAAGCAGCTCCATGCAATTGCGGCAGATTATAATAAGAACTACCTTTACTACGACAGGGAGCTTAAAGCCATTATACTTCAAAAAGAGGTTGACCATATGAACTGGTCAAGAAAACTATCCTCATCCATCGTTACGAAAAAGGTAGTGAATATCCAGACCGATCCTACAAAATGCAAATTCGGAAAATGGTACAAGGAGTACCTTGAATCAGACGCTTACGCTCTTTTGGATAACGAATTGAAAACTTTATTAAAAAGCCTGGAGAAACCCCACAGTGCATTGCATATAAGTGCAAAAAAAATCATAGAGCTTGAGAAAAAAGGGCAGTTTGACAAAGCTATGGATTATTTTAGGCAAAACACCATGGTTCACCTAAAAGAGATAAAAACAATTATGACAAAAATAATCGAAACCCTTAATAACTACGAAGAGCACAATAAGCCTATCATCGAGCAGGTATTGAAAGGTTCCCTTGATAAATTAAAAACAGTTACCGATGTGCTTAACGAATATTCGAAAATCATAGAAACAAAGAAAGAAGAAACCCTGATAGATGCGGAAAAAACAGCAGCTAACGTAGATATAGAATTGACAATAGGTGCGCTTATATCTGCAATAGCCCTTATATTCTCGATCATTACTATCAGATATATCCTAAACTCGCTTAAAAGGCTGGATCAGGCTATTTTATCCCTGAAAAACTCCAATGACACCTCTTCAAGGGTAGATATCGACACCAAAGACGAGATAGGAACCATTGCACAAAACTTCAACCAGTACCTCCAATCGATCGAGGACGGGATAAATGAGGACAAACTGTTTATAGCCGATGCCCATAATGTTATGTCAAGGGTATCAAAAGGATGGTTCTCCCAGCATATCGAGGCCCAAACAACAAATCCTGCCCTGGTTGACCTGAAAAGTACAATAAACCAGGCTTTGACAAATCTCAAGAACTCATTTACCGTAATAAACGGTACATTGGAACTTTATACAAATTACGACTACACAAAAGAGCTGCAACTGGATAATATTGAAAAGAACGGTGTATTTGATACATTGGTAAAAGAGGTCAATGAACTTAAGAACTCAATAACCCAGATGCTTGTAGAGAACAAGTCAAACGGTCTAACACTTGACCACAGCAGCGACGTGCTTCTTAAAAACGTTGATATACTTAACCAAAACTCAAATGAAGCGGCTGCTGCCTTGGAAGAAACTGCTGCTGCACTTGAAGAGATCACTAGTAATATATCAAATAACACCAATAATATTGTTCAGATGTCAAACCTGGCTTCAAACGTAACCCAGTCAGCATCTACAGGTGAAAAACTTGCAAACGATACAACCGAAGCTATGACTGAAATAGATAAAGAGGTAAACGCTATAAATGAAGCTATTACGGTAATAGACCAAATAGCGTTCCAGACAAATATCCTTTCACTAAATGCTGCCGTTGAAGCGGCAACCGCAGGTGAGGCAGGAAAAGGTTTCGCAGTTGTTGCACAGGAAGTAAGAAACCTGGCAAGCAGATCAGCTGAAGCCGCAAATGAGATCAAAACACTTGTACAAAACGCTACAACAAAAGCAAACGACGGTAAGCAGATAGCAAACCAGATGATAAACGGATATTCTGAACTGAATGAGAATATCTCAAAAACCATAGAACTTATCAAAGATGTAGAGATGGCTTCAAAAGAGCAGCTTCAAGGTATAGAGCAGATAAATGATGCCGTTAACTCTTTAGACCAGCAGACCCAGCAAAATGCCATGATAGCATCACAAACCCATGATGTTGCACTGGAGACCGATACTATTGCCAAACTTGTAGTAAGCGATGCCGACTCAAAAGAGTTCATAGGGAAAGATATGGCAAAGAGAAAAGAGCCTACAGATACGAAATACAAGGGTCCTGAAAGAAGAAAGCAGGAGAAAAGGATAAAAGAGGTTATGGCACATGACCATAAGCTTCAAACACAAAATAATGCAAAAAAAATAGAAACCGTCACTTCAAACAGTGATGACGAGGAATGGAGATCTTTTTAAGCCTTTTGAGCCATCCTCTTAAGGCACCAATTTAAGAGGCAGGGTTATTATAAACTCTGCCCCTTTATAATCTTTTTTTTCATATTTATATTCCCTGTTCTCTACGGCAATAGAACCGTTCAATGCGCTTGTTATAATAGTATATGTCATATACAAGCCCAATCCCGTACCCTGGGCCTTGTTCTTTGTGGTAAAGTAAGGATCGAATATTTTATCCATTATCTCCTCGTTTATCCCCCCGCCGTTATCCCTAAGCCTTATTGCCACATTATTTTCATCTGTTTTCGCTTCAATGAAGATATACCTCTCTTCCTGCTGTACCAGGACGTCTTTGGAATTGTTTATCAAATTTACCAGACACTGCACCAAGGCGTTGGGAAAGCCCCAGAGAGTTATATCTTCTGGGATATCAAGGACGATCTTTATATCGTTCTGCTTGATTATGGAGCTTTCTATCTCAAGGCACCTTTTTATATCTTCAAGGAGATTAAACTCTTTTTTGGAGTTTTCGTCCCCTTTTATAAAATTCTTGAAATCATCTATGGTCTTTGATAAATATTGCGCCGTATCGTTTATGGTGTCCAAAGACTCCACCAAAAACTCATCACTGAGCATCCCGTACTCTTTTTGGGCTTTTACCCCCGTTGCCGCCGTTGATATTACGGACAAGGGCTGTCTCCACTGGTGGGCAATATTTCCTATCATCTCCCCCATAGATGAAAGTTTCTCGGACTGGAAAAGCTTTTGTTCCATTTTTTTATTTTTCTCTATGGCCTCATTTACTTTTTTCTCCAGGCTGATGTTTGTATCTTTCAACTCGTTCGTTATGGTATAAAAGTTTACGTAAAGTTTTATCTTGGGCACCAATATCAAAGGATCTATGGGCTTTAGGAAATAATCAAAAGCCCCAAGGTGAAGCCCGTACTCCCTCATCTCCTGCGATTTGTATGCAGCTGTCAGAAAAGCGATGGGGATATCTTTTGTTTTGGAGCTTTTTTTCAGGTATTTGGCGACCTCGAAACCGTCCATGACGGGCATCTGTATATCAAGGATTATAAGGGCAAGATCATGTTTCAAAGCTAAAGCCAGGGCTTCGTTACCCCCTTTTGCCTCTATCACCTCTATCTTGATATCGCGGTCGAACTCAATATCCTCTATAAGATATCTTAAGGTATCCAGGTTTGATTGATTATCGTCTACAATTAAAATAGCTGCATTCATGGATCACCCTTAAGATAAAATTTTTTTAAAAACTTTGCTGTTTGAATTATTCTTCAATCGTTTGAACTTCTCTTCACCGTTTATATGCTCGGAATCCCCCAATATCAGGTATCCGTCCCTTACCAGTGAATTATATATCAAATTTATGACTTTCTTTTGAAGTTTTTCATTAAAGTAGATTAACACATTTCTACAAAAAACTATATGAAATTCGTTTATTTCACCGTCCGTAACCAGATTATGCTGAAAAAAATGAACTTTCCTTCTTATCTCATCATTTATTATCACATAATTCTCTTCTAACTCGAACCATTTCTCCAAAGGATTTTGATTGTTTAATAATAAATAGTTCTCTTTGCACTGGAGATATTCCTCTTTTGAATAGATACCGTTCTTTGCCTGTTCAAGAACGAGGCCGTTAAAATCCGTGGCATATATGATGGAGCGCTCAAGCAGCCCGTGCTCCGCAAGAAGCATCGCTACAGAATACGCCTCCTGCCCTTTGGAGGAACCTGCACACCAGATCCTGATATGGGAATAGGTCTCAAGAACAGGTATGATCTGTTCCTTGAACTGCTTGAAAGTGTTTATATCCCTGAAAAACTCGCTTACGTTTATGGAAAGCTTTTCAAAAAGCGATTCAAAAACCTCATTATCCCTTAAGATGATATTTTCCATGTCGCTGAAATTATCGACCCCGAGCTCCTGCCTTAGAAGCTCCACCCTTCTGACCAAAGACGCCTTGTCGTAATTCGTGAAATCATACCCGTATTTTTTATATATCTCTTTCATAAGATATAAAACCCTCTCTTCAAGGTTTATGGTGAAATTAAGCTTGTTTTTCAGGTATTCCCCGATATCCTCTATATCAAATACGAAATCATAGTTTTTTGTGGACATGGCATTAAGGGGGATATCGTTCGCTTCACACTGGTTCGGGTTCTGGATTATCGATATTCCGTTATTCTCCTTTACAACAGACAGGGACCTGCTGCCGTCATCCAGGTATCCGCAGGTTAGGACAGTCACCAGGGCTTCTTTGTATTCCAGTGCCAAAGAGGTAAACAATACGTCTATGGCGGGCCTGCAGAAATTCACCTTCGGGGTGTGGGGAGTCTGTATATGGCCGTCCACGGCCAGCAAATGGCGATCGGGAGGGGCGATATATACATACCCTTTTTTTATCTTTTCGCCGTTTTGCGCCTCTTTTACCTTGAACTTTGTTTCCAGCTGCAAGATCTGCACAAGTTTGCTTTCCTGGTCAGGGAGTATATGCATAACGATAAAAATCGAGATATCGCAAAAAGGGAGTGATTTGATAATGGAAACCATGCTTTTTAAAGAACCCGCACTGCCACCTATGGCTATAGCTTCTATATCCCTGTGGATCGAGGTGTTGTAGTTCTTGTTAAGGCGGTTCAGTTTTATCTGCACCCCTATTTTTCTTAAGTAAAGCCACAGGGTTTTATTGTTCGTAGCAAGTTTTATATTTCCCTTGAACCTGTCAAGCTTAAGTATTATGGATGTGCTTATATGCTGTATATCTATAAAGGTTATCTCAACATTTTCATAGCTGTCGAGGATCTTTATTATATCTTCTGCATCCTCTTTGGGTATGGCATCCTGGACGATGATATTTGTGACATCATCCCTGTTAAACACATGAATCATCTATTTTATCCAGGCTTGGACCACACCCACAAAAGTATCGAGGTTTAAGGGTTTCGTCAAGAAATCGTTAGCCCCTGCCTCAAAACATTTTTCCTTATCCTGGTTCATCGCTTTTGCTGTAACCGCGATCACGGGGATATTCTCAAGCTCCTTGTCAGCCCTTATTTTCTCGATCGCCTCGTATCCGTCCATAACAGGCATCATTATATCCATCAATACAAGGTTGGTATCTTTGTTGGAAGCCAGAACATCCAAAGCCTCCTCCCCGTTCGAGGCCGTCAGGACCTGTGCCCCTTTGCCTTCCAGGATCTCGACCAGCACAAAGGTATTTCTCATATCGTCGTCGACCACAAGGATCTTTTTATCATCAAAATTTATATTATCCATCGACAAAGATTTTTTATTCGTCTCTTTTGCATCTTTCTTTGCCTTATGGAGGAATCTCTCAACCTCATCAAGCAGTCTTTCCTGGGAAGTGGCGGATTTGATTATTATGGAATCCGTATATTTTTTTATCTTGTTCTCATCCTCTTCGCTTAATACTTTGCCCGTATAAACGACTATAGGTATGGTAAGATCGTTTTGTTTTATATATTCGCAGATCTGAAGCCCGCTTTTGCCTTTAAGTGTAAGATCCACAACTATCGCATCATATTTGCCCGTGCTGATCTGATCTATGGCATCCTCAACGTTATCCACCCCTTCTATATTTACGTCTATGCTTGAGATATACTTAATCATTATATCCCTTTGGATCTCGTCATCTTCCACTACCAGAAGGTCTTTTACCTTTTTATTGTTAAACTGCTCAAACTTTTCAAACACCGTTTTAAAATCTTCATTGTTCAGAGGCTTTTGCTTGAATCCTACGGCGTCAACGAAATTTTTCCTGTCGTAATTGTCCCTTCCCGAGATTATATATACGGGTATGCTTTTGGTCAGTTTGTCGCTTTTTAACTGCTTCAATACCTCAAGCCCGTCCATATCGGGAAGACCCAGGTCAAGCAGCACCCCTTGTATATTTGGGTTCTGCCTTGCCAGTTCTATACCTTTTTTTCCCGATGCGGAGATATAGGCAAGGTCCCCTTTGTCGTTTATCACGTTTTTCAAAGTAGAAGCAAAATCGGGATTATCCTCTATAACAAGAAAAGGCTTGTCATCAGCTCCTATTTTATCCCTGTCATCTTCCACGTATATCTCTATCTCGGGCTCTTTTGTATCATATATCTTGGGTGAAGCTGTTTTTTCATCTTCCAAAGATGGAGTTTTCCCGTAAACATTCTCGCTGCTCAGATTCGGGATCACGATACTAAAGGTGCTCCCTTTTTTCTCTTCTGACTCCAAAGATATTTCACCCTTCATCAGCTTGACCATCTCTTTTGTTATGGACAATCCAAGCCCTGTCCCGCCGTATTCCCTGCTGGTGCTCCCGTCAACCTGTGCAAAGGCCTGGAATATAAGCTCCTGTTTGTTTTTTGGGATACCTATGCCGCTGTCCTGAACGGATAATGAGACTTTATCATCCCCGCTTTTTTCTATGGTTAATTTTATGAACCCCTCATGGGTGAATTTCAGGGAGTTAGACAAAAAGTTCCTTACTACCTGGGATAATTTATCCCTGTCGGTATATATATCACCTTTATATTTATCCTCGACCATCAGCTCAAGCCCTTTGTTTTTGGCCGCCGTTTCAAACATATCGTTTATCTGTTTTGAAAACTCCGTAGAATCGAACTTCTCAACCAGAAGCTCCATTTTCCCGGCTTCGACTTTAGAAAGATCAAGAACATCATTGATCAATCTTAAGAGCTCCTCTCCCGAGCTGTTTATTATATTCGCTTTTTTGATATCGTCTTCACTGAGGTTATCTTTCTTGTTCTCTTTTAACATACTTGAAAGGAGGATTATCGAGTTCAGAGGTGTCCTTAGCTCATGGGACATATTCGCCAAAAATTCACTTTTATACCTATTTGAATTTTCAAGGTCTTTTGCTTTTTTATTTAACTGCTCCTGCGATATCTGCAGCTGCTTGTTCTGTTTCTTAAGCTCTTTCTCCGATTCTTTAAGCTGTACCTGCTGCTCCTCCATCTGGGCATTGGCTTCCTCAAGCTGCGCCTGCTGCTCCTGCATCTGGGAGTTCGCTTCCTCAAGCTGCGCCTGCTGCTCCTGCATCTGCGCATTTGCCTCTTCGAGTTTTGACTGCTGTTTCTGAAGCTCTATATTGCTTTGTTCCGTTATCTTCTGCTGCTCCTGGAGCTTTTTATTAGCCTGTTCAGATTCTTCCAGAAGGATCTTAACCTTGTCATTTTGGATAGAAGAGAATAAAGAGGTTGCTATAGCCTCCCCGCACACTTCAAAGAACCTGCTTTCAAGTTCGCCGAAATATTGGGTAGAACCTATCTCAAGCACCCCGTAAACAACATCCTGGTATATCAAAGGGAAGGTATACACATTAAGAGGCGGCTCGCTCGTGGTTCCCGTATCTATTACCGAGATATCCCTTGTTATATGATTTAGGTGGATAGGGGTTTTCTGCAGGGCAACCTGCCCTATGGTAGCTTCTCCCATTTTAAAACTGCTTGACAGCTCGTTTCTATGTACATAGGCATAGGTTCCGTACAGCTTCAGGGTCTTGTTTTTGGCATCATGTATATAAAGGGTCCCGACTCCTGCGTTTACATATTCACACACAAACCTGGTCACGTTATTGCTTAGATTCACAAGGTCGGTGTTTTTAGCCAGTTCTTTAGACAAACCGCTTAGTCCGTCTTTTATCCAGTTCTCTTTTTTCTCCTCATTCAAAAGGTTTTTTATAAAAGTGATATTTGAATTTATCTCATAGGCCATCTGCCCTATTTCATCTTTTGTGTCGATATCTATCTTTTCTATGGAATCGCTTTTTTTGTTTAGGAAATTAAAAAAGCTGGTAAGTCCGTCGCTTACTTTTATCACGTTGTTGGTAATAAGCTTTTTTATGGTTATATTGGTAACAAGGACTATAACAAATGCCATAAAAACCATCAAGCCAAGGAAAGTATAGGCTACCTGGTGGGATTTCGAAACGATGTTCAATACGTTTTTATACTCCATCCCCACCACATAATAACCTATGAAACTGTCATTGAAACCGATTATGGGCTTAAGGGCAAAGAACTTATCTTCACTTATCAACGAGCCTTCCTCCACAAGCTTTTTAAAGTTCACTCCCCGCAAGGTCGCGAAAAACTCCTGGTTGTATTTTCCCTGCATCATTGCATAACCGCTTATTACGTTGTTTACGTCCGGCTGGTTCTTTAGAAGTTTCGTATCTATCAGGGTAAAAAGGTATTTGTCTTCATTCTCAAAATTATCTATAACGTTGCTAAAATCCTGTATAACCTCTAAAGACCCCAGGTACTCATCACCCTGCATAATAGGGACGATAGCCCTGATAACAAGGTCGGCCCACCCGACCTCTATCCCAAGGACAGGTTTCTGGGTTTCTTTTACCGTATTTATAGTGTACCTGAAACCGCTCAGGTCATCTCCGTTGTGATCCTTGTCCCAGGACCTGAGGAAAGACTTGACATCTTTTGTATGAATATGGATCTTCCCTTTTTTATAGAAAGTGTATTTTGCATAATCTTCAGAGATATCCTTTAATATCCCGTAAGCTTTCTCTTTGTCGAAATCTACCAGGGCATTTTTTATGTCCCTGTCCTGGGCTATTGCTATTGCATTGGTTATCCCCAGCCTAAAACCGTTTTCTATCTTGTTTCGTATCTTTACTGCAATATTGTGCTTTATCATCTCTTGGGTATTTTTCTGGATATCCTGCATGATAAAAAACGTAAATACCAAAGATATAAGAAAAGTTGCCAGTGATACGTAAATTATTATCTTTAAAAATTTAGTTGAGATTTTAGACTTTTTCATCCCCTGTTCCCTTTTTATTAGTAAAATCATTATACTACTTAATGTGTAAATTAATATTTAAATAATAAAAAGTAAAATTAATGTATTAATTTCTTATTTTTCTTTGTGTTTTAATAAAGTATAATATCTTATGATAACTAATTATAAAAAATTGATCTTTACTTTTTTTGTGGTAACTGGTTTTTTCACAATATTTTTTGTGATAAACAACGTGAAAAATGAAAAGATAGAAGAGTTTAAAGAAAAGAACTTCAGCCAGACGGTCAACAATTCGAAAAACTATCTCAAAGCACTTATAAAAGAGAAGCAGAATGCCACTTTGGCCATTGCCATAGCCTTATCCCAGAACAGCATATTGATAAAGGGCCTGGAAAACAGGAACCTGGAAAAATCGTTTTTGGAAACCGCATCTTTAAGGCTTAGAGAAAGCACCAACTTCAAGAACGTATGGTTTCAGATAATAGACAAAGACGGCTACTCTATCCAAAGGAGCTGGACAGAAAAAACAGGCGACCGGATATCCCTGAAAAGGATGGATCTGCAGAAACTCCTGCTTGAACCAAAAACCGCCACGACCATAAGCGTGGGTAAATTCGATATGACCTTTAAATCGATCGTCCCTTTATATAATAAAAATAAGGTTTTTCTGGGCTTCTTTGAGATCATCACCCATTTTAACTCCATATCAAAAAAACTCCAGGAGGAGATCGGGGTATCAAGTATAATACTTGCCGATAAAAAATATAAAGAGCAACTGATATATCCTTTTACAAAAAAATTTGCAGATGATTATTATGTGGCAAACGTGGATGCCGATCCCGAACTTTTAAGATATATAAAAAATTTCGGGGTCGATAATCTTATATCAAAATTCCATGACAAAAACTATATTTTGCTAAATGATATCCATACCCTTGCCGGGTATTACAGGCAATCAGATATCAATTCTGATGCTATGGGACACTTTCTGCTATTTCACAAGATATCAAATATCGACCTTTCCAAAATAAACGATATTAAAAATATCCACAACCTTTATCTGCTTATAGCCTTGATATTTTTCTCTTTGATCCTCTATTTTCTCTACCACTCAAAGGAGATGATCGAAACAAAAAACTATAAATTCAAGATCAGCGTATTTCTGCTTTTTATTTTTATTATCCTCTCCCTTGCAATTTACCTGTCGTTAAAAGAGAAGTTCACTTCCGATATGGAATTTTACAAGGATCATATAAAAGATGATATTCTTTTGGAATACAATTCCATCTACGACAAGAACAAAGAGCTTGCCGATACCATATATTTTACTATTATACAGGACAAAAAAGTATTAGGCTATTTTGAAAATAAAGAGAGGGAGAAGCTTAAAAACCACCTCTGGGAAAAATACAGATATCTTAAAAACAGGCTGAATATAAGGCAGCTCCATTTCCATACAAAAGATTCTTCAAGTTTTTTAAGGATGCACAGGCCTGAAAAATACGGGGATTCCCTGAAAGATATAAGGCAAAGCGTCGAATACGTAAACAAACACCTAAGGCCTTTTGACAGTTTTGAGGAGGGGAGGATCCTAAACGGTTTCAGGTTCGTCTATCCCGTTTTCAATAAAAACAAAAAACATCTGGGAAGCATAGAAGTAAGCTTCAGTGCAAAAAGCTTTATAGACAAATATAAAAAACTTTTCAAAAAGAAAAAAATAAATTTTCTGATCTCCGAAGAGGTGATAAAAAACAAGGTATTTGAAACGGAACAGGCAAATTATATAAAAAGCCCCATAGAAAAGTTCTATTTCGACAAGCAGATATTATCGGAACTTGATAATGAGAACTTCTCACATAAAAAAGCCTTAAAAGAGAAAATGGAGTACCAATATATATCAAAGCAGATATTAAAAGGGGAACCCTTTTGCTACCACTTTAAAAACAACAAAGACCTAGTGGTGTTTATACCTCTTATAAACAAGATCAACGGCAATGTGATAGGGAGCATAAATGTTGCGGCAGAAGACGGGATAATAGAAGAGATAAACAATTCTTTTTACCTGTTCCTGTCCATTTTGCTAAGCAGTATATTTTTCATCCTGATCTTTATTTACAGGGAACTTCTTTCAAAACAGAATCTCCTTGAACAAAAACAGATAGTACAGAAAATTCTTGATTCCCAAAAAAGCATTATCACCCTGACGGACGGTTCAACCCTTGTAAAATCAAATAAGGCATTACTGGACTTTTTCGGGGAAGAAGATGTAGAATCTTTCAGGGAAAAACATCAATGCGTATGTAACTTTTTCGAAAAAGACAGAAACGTTCAATATCTGCAAAAAAATATGGAAGGCAGAAGCTGGGTAGAATATCTCCTTGAAAACAAGAACAGCGAGATACTGGCAAAGATCAAGAAAAAATCGGACAACTCGGAACATATCTTTAAAGTGGAGATCCAGTCATTCGGCTCTAAAAACGACCTTTACATCATCTCCTTTTTTGATATAACGAACCTGAAAAATATGGAACAGCAGATAATACAAAATGAAAAAATGGCATCCCTTGGGGAGATGTTAGGCAATATAGCCCACCAATGGCGACAGCCTTTATCGATTATCTCAACAGGTGCGTCGGGACTGCTGATACAAAAAGAGAACGATATCTTAACAGACGAGATATTCAACAGCACCTGTGAACTTATAGAGAAAAACGCCCAGTTCCTCTCAAAAACCATAGACGACTTCCGGAACTATATCAAAGGTGATACAAAAGCCGAAAATTTCGGAATAAACGACGACATTGAAAACTTCCTAAAACTCGTACAGCCTACCATAAAACATGAGAATATCACAATACTAAAAGAGCTGGACAAAGACACGAACATCATGGGATACCCAAGGGAGCTTGTACAATGCTTCATAAATATTTTCAACAATGCAAAAGATGCCGTGATACATAACAGTGAAGATGAAAGATATATCCTGATAACCCAGAAAAAAGACAAGAATGCCGTGGTTATCAAGTTTATAGATAACGGAGGCGGGATCGATGAAGATATAATCAATAAGATATTCGAACCCTATTTTACCACAAAACATCAGTCGCAAGGAACGGGTCTAGGGCTTCATATGACCTATAACCTGATCGTCAACAGTATGAAAGGAGATATAAAAGCATCCAATGAAGAGGTGATATTCAACAAAAGATCATACAAGGGTTCCTGCTTTACCATAACCCTCCCTATCTATCAGGATTAAGTTTTAAAAATCTTTATTTTTTAAAGCTTTTTCAAGATAGAATAAGATTATTTCACTATCATTCCAGCCCCAAATCTTAACAATCAAAGGATCTTTTTGAATAACAAATCTCAAACCCACGATACAATATCTTACGACGAAAGAAAAATCCAGGCCTGTGAACTTGGTATAAAGATCAAAGAGCACACATCACTGGAAGAGCTGGAAAACGAGATTGCAAAGAAACTTCAAGAGGGTATAAAACAGCTGAGATTTATCATGGATGAGATCGATAATTAATCTTTAGCTTTAAGGTTTGATTAACAGCTAAAAATTTATAATAAAATATTATATATTAAAAGGCAAACCCGTCGCGAGGCGGGGACGCAAAGCCACGGGTCTTGACTCTTAAGACGGCCGGGTTGCAAAATAACGAACTGCAGTTTCCCGCTTCCAATAAGACAAAGACTCCATAAGGAGCATATTATGAAATCGATCACTATAAAACTATTGATCCTAAGCGGTCTGTGCGGTCTTGTCTATACCCTTTCGGCTATAGATATAAAAGACACAAGAAGTTCCCTCACTGCAAATAACAATGCAATCAAAGAAGCATTCCAAAACAGTAAAAAGCCGAGTGAATTATC
Organism: Arcobacteraceae bacterium; assembly: GCA_963677515.1. Lineage (GTDB taxonomy): Bacteria > Campylobacterota > Campylobacteria > Campylobacterales > Arcobacteraceae > JAIOSF01. Next base: position 1,287,501 of record OY781963.1, read on the forward strand.
AGATGAGTTCTGGACAAGCGGAAGATTCAGGTTTGACTGAATCCCCCTTTTTATCTTAATTTATACAGTCCTACCAGTTTTTCTTTCCTGAAAAGGAAAAAATCTCCAGATTCGGAACCAGGGATATAGAATGCTTTTGCATATAAAGGATTATCCGAGCCTTGCTGCATCAGGTGGAATTTCCCCATTATCACACCCACTTTCCAGCCGTCATAAAGGAAATACCTGCTTTTTTTCCGAAATCCCCTCTCGGTTTCATCTTTTTTATTGCTGATCCCAAGCTCCATATTGGCAAAGGTGGAGATCCTGTCCATAAAGAACACCATAACGGCCCACTCTTCTTTGTCCGCGTACATTAAAGCATCTTCAGGGGTCACGGCTTTTGAAGCTGCATATCTGTAAAGTTCATAAAAAGATCTAGGCTGCATATTATTGGTAAGATTCTTATACTCTTTAGCCGGGAATACGAAACAAACCGCATTTTCAACAGGAGAATACTGTTCCACAACCGTATAGGAAACAATATCTATCTTTCCTGCGTTGTTCATATATTCCACGTTCATTTTATACCCGCAGGTTCTGCCTATGCTGTCTATGAAATAAACATCCGCTTCCAAGGAGTGCCCTTTCTCATATTTAACCAGAAGAGCGTTTTTAAAACTGAACAGCCTGCTATCTTTCAATAAAGGGATATTTCCGTTCACACGAAATGAGACATTGGGGTTTTCTTTGCCTGTTTTTAATATTTTCGTACTTAGCGATAAAATAATGCTGGAGGCATCATTTGGCATAAGGAGTATATTATCTTCCAATATAGGCTTTTGCACCTCCTGCTTCCCAAGCTTGGTCAAACCCTCCAGATTAAAACTTTCCGTACTGCACCCTGAAAACAGGAACACCAAAACAGATGCCGTTAGTAAATTAAATATTCTTTTCATCTTAAACTCCTGTTATGCTTCATTGGGCCACATTTTACCCTGATAGTTTTTCATTAAGACAGGTTTTGGGAACAATGTTCTTATCTGCTGGTATACATTTACGTTCTTTGTCGTCTGTAAAAGGAAATATACAAGTTCAGGAGTGATCTTTCCGTCAGCCTTCATCCCTACCAGCCGTTGGTACTCTTTAAGGGCACTGATGGTTCTTGAGCCGATCCTTCCGTCAACGGTGCCTATTTTTTTACCGTGCATCAATAAAGTACGCTGAACCGTTTTGTAAATATCAAGGCCATCCCCATGATTTACAAACCATAGCAGGCTCCATGTTAGCTGGGTGGAAGGATCGAACTTTTTATCTTTTATATATCTGTTTAACGCTTTTTTCGTTTTGGCATTTAAGATACCATCTTCTGCTCCAACATCGTAACCAAGCCTTTTCAAGCCAAGCTGGACAGATTTAACAAGATTGAAGGTGGAGAAACTGCTGGAAGCTCTTATTATATTGTCTTTTTTCCATAAAAGATTAAAATATTTGGGCTGCAGATTATTATATGCAAAACTTGATTGAGCAACGGCAATACGCCAATTGTCGGTAGTTTTGATCACTGCACCCTCCTGACCTATTTCATAATAAGGCTGATCAGAAACCAAAGGTGTAATAATATCTCTTTCATCAAGTTTGTTCATCATAAAAGCCACAAAGGTATAATCCTTTGACTGCATATCCATAGGAGTATCCCCTTCAAGTTTTTTTGCAGCGTTTTGGACTGTTTTAAGAGCCTGGGAAAAACTAAGCTGAGACAAACTCTCAGGATTTATTCTTGAGGATGGAACTATATAAAATGCGGGTCTCGGTGTTGCATTGTTTTTCAGATCTACATTATTAACAATTATTTTATCCCCGTACACTTCGCACAACGCCTCGAACGAAGTTTGGATATTTCTGTTTAAATCATCTTTATGGACCATAACACCTTTTACGTTAAGCAGATTCCCTCTTTTTTCGCTCCAATTTATAAAAACGCTGCTATAGTAAAAGCCGCCGTCCTTTATATATGTGCTTAACTTGTTATTTACCCGGTGAAGAGATATCTCTTTTGAAGAACTTTCATTTGTCATAACCGAGCCTATTGCTTTTGCAACTCTGACAGCCTCCGTATTGTTTATGGATTTAGCAGATAAAACCAAATTCAAACATAATAAAGCTAAAAATATTTTTACTATTTTACTATTCATATCATATCCTTTAATGATATAAAGGTTGACCCGTAGGCGTCACAGTCACCCCGTTATAATTAGGAGAATGATACCCTGAAGTCGGAGTTTTACTAGTGTTGCTTGAAGGTGCCACTTCAGGCAGGGCATTTCGTACATCTGCAGTTGTCGGTCCGTATGCATCAACCAAACCTTGAACCACGGGACCTCCGGGGACAGTCATAGATACTGTAAAAGTACGTACACCGGATGCCGCTGCATCTGAGGGCTTATCCCCTTTTATAAGACTTGTTACTACCGTATAAGCAGATCCTGCCGCTGCAGATCCTGCCGCAGTAAGTACATAGGTCACTCCTGCCGCCGTCGTGTATACAACCACACCTTCTGCTGCTATTACACCTACGGCCATACCTCCTGTAACTATAAGAACATTACAAGTAGCTTCACCTGCATTCATTAATGAAGATACAGCCGACCAGAAGGCATTTCCTAACTCACCTTCCCACATCTGCTGTTCAATCTCCTGCCTCTGAATCTGCTCAGGAGTTAAAGGCTCGGTAATTATCTCTACCGTACCCCCTGAGACCTGGGACCCCCCTACTGATTCAAAATCCATATTACTTACATAAATCTGGTCTAATCCAGTAAGAGAACTTGTCGACGTAAAAGTATTCCTTGAATCACCTCCACCGCCGCCACCGCCGCTGTGGGCATTTAACGCTGGAGTACAAGTCAATAACAATCCCGCTGCAATAGCGGATAAAAATTTAAACTTCTTCATTGCCATTTCTCCTTTTTTTTATTTTATAACAAGGAAACTTAATCTAAATAATTTTAATGTTTATCTAATGTAACTTTAAGTAAAGAGATCAATCTATATCTATCTTCGGCTGTGAAAAATAATACCCCTGGGAATAATCTATCCCAAGCTCTTTTACCTTATCTAATATAGATTCGTTCTCTACGAATTCCGCTATGGTCTTTATCCCCATTTTCTTTGCAAAGCTTACTATTGTGGAGACAACTATCTGCGCGTTTTCCGAAGTGTCTATATCTTTTATCATAGAACCGTCTATCTTTATATAATCGGCTTTTAATTTCATAAGATACTCGAAATTGCTGTATCCCGTACCGAAATCATCAATTGCGACCTTGCAGTTATAGCTTTTTATCTGAACGATAAAATCCTCCACCTCTTCAAAGTTCTCTATTGACTCCGATTCGACTATCTCAAATACAACCCTTGAACCTATTTTGTATTTTTCAAGCATAAGGAAGATATAGGTCTGGATATCCGTGTTTAAAATATCCTCAATGGTAAGGTTTATAGAGAACTCCTCTTTTCTGTCCTTAAAAATAATAAACGATTTTTCTATCATTATTTTGGTTATCTGAGTGTAATGTTTGGTCTTTTTGGATATATCCAGGAAAAAATAAGGTCCGACCAGATTCTCCCCGTCTTTTATCCTTACCAAGGATTCATATTTTTCCCATTTGTTGTTTTCGTTATTTACTATAGGCTGGAAAACAGGGACTATATTATCGTTTTTTATGGCCTCTTTTATTTTTCCCGCCCATTTTATATTATTCTCATACTCTTTATTTAAAGAATTTTCTTCCGTATAAACGACAAAATCCTTATTCTCCCGTTTGGCTATTTTTAAAGCCATATCGGCAGTGGTCAGTATCTTTTCTTTCCCTTCAAAGGAGATACCCATAGAAAAATTGAAATTAAGTTTCTCTTCCCCCACAGGAATTGTTATTTTCGAGATCTTGTTTTTTATCTGGTATATTTTTTTGATAAAACTATCTTTGTCTATATCACGGTTAAAGATCACATACTCGTCCCCTTGGAGATGGTACAGGCTGCATGCTTCATCTTTTATTATTTCGGATATTCCCGCACCGTAATCTATTATGATCCTGTCACCTGACTCATGCCCGTAAAAATCATTAACCAAAGCAAAATTGTCGATATTTAAAATAACCAAAGCGGGCGCCGCGCTGTTTTTTATATCGTTGGCCAGTTTATACCTGTTCCCAAGCCCGGTCAGGGTATCTGTGTTTGCAATATTATCAAGCTTTTTTTGCTGTTTTATCATTTTTGTTATATCGTGCCTTACCGCGATATATTCCACTATATTCCTGTTTTCGTCAAGGATAGGCAGTATGGTAATATCAACCCAGTAGTCATCCAGTTTTCCCCTGTTCTTCAGGATCCCTTTCCATATCCTTTTTGCCTTTATGGTTTCCCACATATCTTTAAAAACACTTTTTGGGGTATCTGGATGCCTTACTATGCTGTGGGGTTCCCCGACTGCTTCTTTTTTAGAATAACCACTTACTTTGCAGAAGTTATCATTGACGTAGATTATATTACCGTTAAGGTCGGCTTTTGAAACTATACTTGATTCATTCATGGCAAGTTCGTAACTTTCAAGGAAAGATAATGCTTTTTTCAACTTAAGCTCTATTAATTTAAGCTCCGTAATATCCTGCACCGTACCTAACGATTTTAGGGGCTTTCCATCCGCATCAAAATAGTTTTCGCATTTTTCCTCCACATATTTGATCCTCCCGTCCTTCATTAGCAGACGATGCTGGATGGTATAGCCTTCTTTAGTCTTTAAAGAGTTCAAATATGCATCATTTACAAGCTCCCTGTCCTCAGGATGTATAGCTTTTAAAAAGCTTTCATAGGATGCTTCAAACTTTTCGGGGTCTATCTCGAATATCCTGAATATCTCGGCAGACCAATAAAGCTTGTTTGCAGCAAGATCCAGTTCCCAGTTCCCTATACCTGCCAATGCCTGGGCTGTTTTAAGCCTGCTTTCGTTTATCTGCAGTTCGAACAATTCTTTCTTGCTTAATGTTTTTGTATTATCACTCATCATCATTTACCTTGTGCAGACTCTGTTTCTTCCGCTTTCTTTAGCCTTGTATAACAACAGGTCCGCATCTTTATAGATTTCATCTGCACTATTTATTCCACTGGCTTTTTTGCAGACCATCCCTGCTGAGATCGTAACATATTTTGAGGCATCGTTCTTTAAATGTTCTATTTGCAGATCTTCGATATTTTTTCTGATCATTTCACTGAAAGAGATAGATTCCTCCATGTTTTTCCCTTTAAAAACTATGCCGAACTCCTCACCTCCCAGACGGAAACAAAAATCACCGGCTCTTTTAAGGCTTTTCTTTAATACCCAGGCTACTTTTATCAAGACCTCATCTCCCATCTGGTGCCCGTATGTATCGTTGTATTGTTTGAAATAATCGATATCCATAATTAAAAAGCACAATATCTCATCTTCCCTTTTTGCACTGTTTATGATATCCGGCATCACATCATTGAAATGCCTTCTGTTAAAAATATTTGTCAAACCGTCGGTTATGGATATCTGTTCCACCATCTTTTTATCTGTGATATCCTGCCTTATGGCAGTATATCCTATTTTCTCCCCCTCTTCGTTATAAATAGGGGTGATCGTTGCATTTACCCAATAATACCCGCCGTCTTTCTTTTTATTCTTTAGTTCACCTGTCCAGACCCTGTCTCTGGTTATGGTGCTCCAAAGTTCTTTGTAAAGCGTCGCGGGCATATCCGGATGTTTTACTATTGAGTGGCTTTTCCCTAAGAGTTCATCTTTTTCATATCCGCTTATCCTGCAAAATGCTTCTGATACCTGTGTTATTTCCCCTTTTAGGTTCGTAGTTGAAGTGATGATATTCTTGTCTATCAGTTCAACATAACTTTTTATAAGACCCTCTTTGTATTTTGCTTCTGTTATATCTTTTACCGATAAAAGCAGCCTTTGCTTGTCAGGCATCAAGGATATGGAGATATTTACTTTTATTTTTTTCTCTTTTACCAGGCATGTTTTTTCAAAATTCTCTACAAAGCCCTCCTTTTTTACCTTTTTAATAATATCAAACCATTCTTCTTTATCCGATGAGAGCTCCAGGCAGCTTTTCTTCAAAAGCTCCTCTTTGGTAAAGCCCGTCATGTTCAAATAGGCATCGTTGAATAAAAGGAAATTTGTATCAAGATCTGTTATTGCGATCCCGTCCTTGTTCGTATCAAATATGGTCTGCAGCTCATTCTTCTGCTCCTCAAGTATCTTAGCCATTATCTTTTTGTAGGTTATATCCTCAAATATACCCAGATAACCGTTTTTATTCCCGTTTATATCTTCCAGACTTGTTATATGAGAGGATACGGGGAATTCATTGCCGTTTATATCCACATATGTCCACTCATCGTAATTCTCCAGCCCAAGGTCAGTTTTTATGGTAAATACTCCCATATCAGCTTTAATATCCCTGCCGTACATTTTACTGTAGAGTTTTGCTTTTCTTCTCATTTCGTCTTTTTTATGAAAGATCACGGGAGACTGCTTTCCAACCACATCCTCCTCTTTATATCCAAGAAGCTCCTGCGCCTTTTTATTAAAAAGGGTGATTACTCCCTTTTGGTCCGTAGCTATAACGGCATGGGCAAGATTGTTTAGAACAGAATCGGTGAAAAGCTTATTTTTTCCAAGCTCTTCGTTTGAAAGATTCAATGAGTTTATCATCCTCGAGAAACCTATATTTATCACAATGAACAGCAGGACAAAAGATAAGGTAAATATCACTACAAGCTGTACGAGCTGACTGCTGAAATATCTGTATTCATTGGAAAGGTCGTTGATAAAAAGAAACTTCCCTATCTTTTTTCCGCTGAAGTCTTTGATATCAAACTTGTAAACAACGATCTTCTTCCCTTTGTATTCAACCAAAAGGTCATGTTCAAAATCGTAGTTTTCCGGAAGTTTCTTTAAGATCTCCATATCTTTTATATTTGTTTTTTGTATCTCTTTGGCAGATTTCTGGTAAGGAGATTTTTCAATATATATTAGCCCCTGGATATTATTGAAATATGTCATGATATCAAGAAGCTTCGTAGGGGAGATACCTATCTCCAAGGCCCCCGCATAAGCCCCTTTATAAAAAACAGGACTAAAAACCCTGAAGCTCAAGCCGTTTTTACCAGCTTCAAATCCCGTAAGAACCTTTCTTACCTGATGGATCTTTTTTGCCATGGGTCTTAATGCAGCGATATCGTCATTATAGCTTTGGGGTTTATGCGCCCGGTAAAGGGTCAGTCCGTCAGGCAGGTGGAAATGGATCTGCCTTATATATTCATCCGAGACCTTCAAGGATATATATTTGTCTTTTATCAGTTCTTCAAGTTTTATTCTGTCTTTTTTGTATATTGCAGATTTTACCTCTTCGCTTAAAAGAGAATCGGCAAGATTCAGGTAATGTTTTTCAAGATGAATCTGTATATTTTTATCAAAAGACTCCCTTATTTTACTAAAGTCCTTGTTTTTTATATCCGCAAGCCTGTCCTGCTGCTGCATATACATTATAAACAGCGTGGAGATAAATGTTATTAACAAAACGAAAAAGGTAAATAGATATATTTTCTTTTTTATATTTAACTCTTTAAACATCTCTCTTACTTTTTGAATACTATTTTATACAAATTCATTCTAACATAAAAAAATAAAAAAGTTAATCTACAATTGTTTATTTTTGCTTAAAAAATCTTTCAATATCTCTTTATGGTCAAATACAAGTTTTGAAAAAGGTATCTCTTCAGCCTTTAGGACATATACCTCTTTTGCATCATCTGCAGCTTTTGGCAAACCCATTGCACTGCAGACGAACACGGCACTTGCCGTATGAAACCTGGGATCCCTTTTGGGATCTGAATATACCCCAAGGAGCGACTCTATCTCCACCTCCAGGGATATCTCCTCTTTCATCTCCCTTTTCAAGGCATCCTCGACACTCTCCCCTATGTCAACAAAACCTCCCGGCAATGCTATACCGTGAGGTTCATTCAGCCGCTGTATAAGAACTATCCCTTTAAAATTTTCATTTTCATCATAAAGTTTTATTATCCCGTCAACTGCCAGAAAAGGTGTTTTTATCATCATTTTTCCTAAAAGGTTTTTTATCTAGAATATCATATTATCTAAATTAACAATAAAAAGGTTTATAATGGATAATCTAAATAATATTTTTAATTTTTTGAATGATCTGCCCCAAAAAAGTGAGGATGAGATATTCCAAACTGTAATCTCAAATAAAAATATCAAAATAGAAAGGATAATATCCTATGGCCAGACCACTCCTGAAGATTACTGGTATGACCAGGATGAAGAAGAGTTCGTTATGATACTTGAGGGGGAAGCCGGGATAGAGTATAACGACGGCACCCTTTTCCACCTAAAAAAAGGTGACAGTTTATATATAAAAGCGCACCAAAAACACCGTGTGGTATATACATCTGCACCCGCCGTCTGGCTGGCTGTTTTTATAAATTTGTAATCATACGGTAATTAAGTTCATTTATAATTAGATGATTTATCCCAGTATAACAGGAGATGAAAATGTCAATAGATATAGATAAACTCTTAATTATAGGAACCATAATAGTAAGCTTTGGATGTTCCATAGTATCATCGATAATTATCAACACATGAAGTGTTTTATAAAAGTTGCCTCAATATTGTAAAATGTTTTATGTGATTGTTTGATTTTGAATTAGTGGCAGAGAGTAGCGGATTCGAACCGCTGGAGGCGTGAACCTCGCCGGTTTTCAAAACCGGTGCTTTCGACCAACTCAGCCAACTCTCTACTAGTGGTGCGAATGGCCGGAATCGAACCGGCACTCCATTACTGGAACGGGATTTTAAATCCCGCGCGTCTACCTATTCCGCCACACTCGCACTTAAGTTTTATGAAAAATAATATTTTCAAAGGTAGTTTAAACCAAGAAATTCGTTTGTCTTTCTTAATTTGTGGCGGAATTATAATAGATTTTTTTTTATTTGTCAAGGCTTTTTTGAAAAAATTTCAAAATTTCCTTTTATTTACGAAATTAATGAAAATTAAACTATAATACGGAAATTTTGAAACTATAAATATGCGTAGGCATAATTGAAGGAAGATATTATATTATGAGAAGTGATGAAGTAAAAAAAGGGCACAGCAGAGCCCCTCATAGAAGTTTATTAAGAGCTACTGGATTAAAAGATGAAGATTTCGACAAACCGTTCATAGGTGTTGCGAACTCTTTTATCGAAGTAATTCCGGGGCACTTCTTCTTGGATAAAGTAAGTGATATTATAAAAGATGAGATCAGGGCTAACGGCTGCGTACCTTTTGAATTCAATACTATAGGTGTTGACGACGGTATTGCAATGGGCCATGACGGGATGCTGTTCTCATTACCAAGCAGGGAGATCATAGCAAACTCTGTTGAAACGGTTATGAACGCCCATAAATTCGACGCAATGATCGCAATCCCTAACTGTGACAAGATCGTTCCGGGGATGATCATGGGGGCACTAAGGGTAAACGTACCTACTGTATTCGTTTCAGGGGGTCCTATGGCAAAAGGTTACAAACAGGACGGTACTCCAATAGACCTTGCAACCGCTTTTGAAGCTGTAGGTAAATATGAAGCGGGAGAGATCACCGAAGACGAACTACACGATATAGAGTGTAATGCCTGTCCAAGCGGCGGCTCGTGTTCAGGTATGTTCACTGCGAACTCAATGAACACACTTATGGAGGCTATGGGTATTGCATTACCTGGAAACGGTACTATCCTTGCTTTAACAAAAGAGAGGGAAGAACTATATAGAAAAGCTGCCAGAAGAATCTGTGAGTTGGCAAAACTGGAATGGGAAGAGAAACAAAAATACAATATCAGAAACATCCTTAACGAAAATGCGGTAAGAAATGCTTTTGCAGTTGATATGGCAATGGGTGGTTCTTCAAACACTGTACTTCATATGCTGGCAATCGCAAAAGAAGCGGGTGTTGATTTTGAGCTTAAAGATATCAACGATATCTCAAAAAGGGTTTCACATATTGCAAAGATATCTCCAAGCCTTACAACGGTACATATGCAGGATATCGACAAGGCAGGCGGAGTTAGCGCCGTTATGCACGAGATGTTAAAAAGAGGTGAAGATATACTTGCTGATAATATGACGGTAACCGGGGAAACTATAAAAACAAGAATAGCTAATGCAGAGATTACCGATACGAATATTATCCATACTGTTGACAATCCTTACAGTGAAGTTGGCGGTCTTGCTATCCTTTACGGTAACCTGGCTAGGGAAGGCGCTGTTATTAAAACGGCGGGTATCACGGGTGAAAGGGTATTTACCGGAACTGCCGTATGTTTTGACGGTCAGCCTGAAGCGATCGACGGGATCGTAAGCGGTAAAGTAAAAGCAGGAGATGTTGTAGTTATCAGATACGAAGGTCCAAAAGGTGGTCCGGGTATGCAGGAGATGCTTGCACCTACATCATTGATCATGGGAATGGGTCTTGGGGACAAGGTTGCTCTTATCACCGACGGTAGATTCAGCGGAGCAACAAGAGGTGCTTCAATAGGACACGTATCTCCTGAAGCTGCCGAAGGGGGTATGATAGGTCTTCTTAAAGACGGTGACGAAATCCATATCGACGTTGATAAATATATCCTTCAGGTAAACCTGTCTGACGATGAGATAGCAAAAAGAAAAGCTGCTTTCGTACCTAAAAAGAAAAATATCAATTCTTCCTGGCTGAAACAATACAGGGCGCTTGTAACAAATGCTGCGAACGGAGCTGTTCTTAGAACCGATATGTTCTAAGGACAATCCCTTATATATAAAAAAAGGTGGAAGAGTTTTCTTCCACCTTTTTTATTTAAGCTTGAAAACCTAAATCAGGATATCTCCGGCTTCCAATCTGGCACCCCTTATATAATCGCTTACATTCATGGCTTTTTTGGACTGTGGCTGCACCGTTTTTATCTTGATGCTCCCTTTTAGACACTCAACTATTATAAAATCTTTTTCAATAGAAGCAATCTTTCCTGCTGTTTCATTTAAAGAATCACTCTCTACAAGTTCACACTCTTTTATTTTAAGACCCGATTCCAGATAAATATCGGGCCAGCTTTTATAAGCCCTGTAGCTGTTATAAAAAGACTCTGCGTTCCCGAACTTTACAAGACCATCTTTTTTATTCACCTTGCCGCAATGGGAAACAAGGGAAAGGTTCTGCTTTTTTGGAATTATATTATCAAAGTTTTCCAGGGTCTCGATAGTAAGATCCGCAGCCAAAGATGAAAGCTTGTCAAAAAGCTCGGCAACTACCATATCTTTAGGGATCTTGAAATATTTCAATCCCAGTATGTCACCGCTGTCAAGTCCCACATCCATAAGCATAGAAGTAATACCTGTATACTCATCTCCGTTTAAAAGAGCCTGCTGTATAGGGCTTGCTCCTCTGTATTTAGGCAAAAGTGAAGCATGAAGGTTTATACAAGGGGCAATATCTAAAATATCTTTAGGGAGTATCTGCCCGAATGCCGCAACTATTATTATATCGGGATTCAGATCCTTTATAGTTTGGATAGTTGCTATCTCTTTTAAGGAGTTTGGCTGGTATATGGGAAGGCTAAGCCCATTATCAAGGGCAAACTGTTTTATATGGGGAGGTGTTACCACATGTTTTCTTCCCACCGGCTTGTCTGGCTGGGTAAAAAGGGCAGTGATATTATAATCTTTTTCCAAAAGCTTTTCAAAGATCATTGTTGCATAATCTGGGGTTCCCATAAAAACTATTCTTCTATTGTCCATTGTTTTCCTTTATAATATCCTCTTTAAAATCTTTATGCCTTAAAGATCGTACCCTTGGTATGATTTCCGTTAAGCAGATAATCTTTGGCATAATCAAGGTTAAAACCGCTTGTTAAAAACATCTTTTTACCGTTTTTCATTAAAAAATCTGCCGCTTTTAGTTTCGTTACGATACCGCCCGTTGCAAACTCACTATTGGCACTGTGTGTTGCCTCAAGATCTTTCGGGTCTATATAATTAACCTCTTTTAAAAGTTTTGCGTCTTTATTAACATGGGGATTAAGATCGTAAAAACCGTCTATGTCCGTTAATATAGTAAGAAGTTTCGCATCGAAATAATTCGCCACGTAAGCCGCAAGCTGGTCATTGTCGCCGAACACAAGCTCATCAACCGCAGTTACGTCGTTTTCATTAATAATCGGAACCACACCGTTGTCAAGAAGGGTATTAATTGCGTCTTTTGCATGGTTCAATCTTTTGTCGTCAGAAAATATAGTCGCCTCAAGCAGTACCTGGGAACAGACTATCTCGTATTTGCTGAATTCCTGCTTGTATGTTCCCATAAGCAGAGGCTGGCCTATAGATGCCAGTGCCTGTTTGTTGGCAACATTTTTTTTATCAAGCTTCACAAGGGTATACCCTGCTGCGACTGCCCCGGAGCTTACCAGGATCACCTCGTATTTCTGTTTTAACACGGATATGAACTCAACAAGATTGTCAAGTCTTCTGTGTGCTATCTTGCCGTCCTGTGTTAGAACGGCGCTTCCAACTTTTAAAACTAGTCTCGACATTTTCCAAATCCTACCAGATCATAAAGTGCGAACTTTAAAGGTTTCGTATTTGTATGTGTAGATGATGATATAGGAAGAACAAAGTAAGGAAGGTTCTCATCATATTTTTCATATGTAAGTTCCTGTATAAAATACTTTTTATCCTTATCAAAAGAAAATTTGTTTTCGCTTGACGCCTCAAGCCCTATACCTTTTAGGAACTCTTCTATTTTACCGTTCAGTTCCTCAGGATCGATAGAATCTATCTTTGTCAAAACTATGGCAAATTTTCTACTTGCAAGCTCGGTTGAGAATTTTGCAACCTCTTCTTGTAAAACCTTGTATTGATCCAGGGTTTCCCTGTAGTTTGCCATATCTATCATATATAAAAGTGTTTTTGTTCTTTCAATATGTTTTAAGAACTCCAGTCCGAGTCCTCTGCCCTCTGCCGCACCGTCGATTATCCCCGGGATATCTGCCGCAACAAATGAGCTGTATTCGTTAACGTCCACAACTCCAAGCTTTGGAGTAAGTGTAGTAAACTCATAGTTTGCTACCTGGGGTTTTGCATTTGAGATAGTTGAGATCAATGTCGATTTACCCACATTAGGATACCCTACAAGCCCCACATCTGCAATAAGCTTCAGTTCAAGTCTGATATGTTTCGTCTCACCGACAAGCCCCGGCTGAGCATAAGAAGGTGTCTGGTTTCTTGAGTTTTTGAAGTGGAAGTTACCCATACCGCCTCTTCCCCCTTCAAGGAAAACTACCCTTTCACCCTCTTCCAAAAGGTCAAGCAGCACTTCATCGGTCTCATCGTCTATCACCTGAGTTCCCGGCGGTACTTTAAGAACAAGAGGTTCCGCACTTTTACCTGTTTTTCTGCTTCCCATTCCAGGCTGTCCGTTATTTGCAGCCATTTGGTGTCTCCCTTTATAGTAAGAAAGGGTATCGGTGTTGTTATCCACTTCAAAGCAGATATCACCGCCTTTTCCACCGTCTCCACCGTCAGGCCCGCCCTGGATTACGAACTTTTCTCTTCTGAATGAAACACAACCTGCTCCACCCTTACCCGACTTTACTTTAAAACTAACGCTATCTACAAACATAAAATCTCCGTTTTTCTTTACACTTTAAATTAAAAAAGGGTATCAAGGAAAAATCCCCAATACCCTTTAAATACAAATCTGAATAAAAGTTTGATTACGAAGCGTAAACAGAAACTTTCTTTCTTTCTTTGTCTTTTTGTTCAAACTTAACCACACCGTCGATTAAAGAGTAAATAGTGTGGTCTTTTCCCATACCTACGTTTTCACCTGGGTGAACTTTTGTTCCTCTTTGTCTTAGGATGATGTTTCCAGCAATAACTTGCTCTCCACCAAATTTCTTAACTCCCAGTCTTCTACCAGCTGAGTCTCTATTATTATTAGTACTACCTTGACCTTTCTTGTGAGCCATCTTTTATTCCTTATGCTGCGATTTTAGTAATTCTAACTTTTGTGAAGCTTCTTCTGAAACCTCTTTTAAGTTTACTGTCTTTTCTTCTTCTTTTTTTGTAGATGATAACTTTTTTGTCTCTACCTTCTACAATAACCTCTGCTGTTACTTTAGCGTTCGCTATTGCGTCAGCTGTAAGTAATGCGTCTCCGTTGTTTACAGCTACTACTGCAAACTCTACTGTTTCTTTTGGCTCTTTGCTAAGCTTGTCTACGTTTAAGATATCACCTTCAGATACTTTGTATTGCTTACCGCCAGATTTAATAATTGCGTACATTAGCTTTTCCCTCTATAATTTTATGAAGCGAATAATAGCTGAATTATCTTTAAACTTTCTTTAAGTCTTAATTTTTTTGTATAATTCTTAATGATAGTCAGATACTGTTGCTATAACATCTATTTCCAACATTGCGTTTTTCGGCAATCCTGCAACTTCTATCGTGCTTCTTACAGGCTTGTGATCACCGAATTCTTCCGCCATAATAACGTTCACAACACCAAAATCGTTCATATCGGTTAAATAGATATTTACTTTTATAACATTTTTCATTGAACTGTGGTTATCTTCCAATATAGCTCTTATATTGGCAAAGATCTGTCTGGTTTGTTTTTTAAGGTCGTTCTCGCACATCTCACCCTCAGGCGTTAAAGCTATCTGTCCTGAAGTATACATCAATCCGTTTACTTTAACGGCTTGCGAATAAGGCCCGATAGCCTGTGGAGCGTTTGGCGTATTTAAAAATTCCATTATTTTCCTCTCATATTTGATTTTTGAAATTATACAACATCGGTAATTAATTTTCCCGATTTTAAAACCTGTATTTTATACTTTATATCCCTGATCAGTTTTGACTTCTTTTTAAAGTCGATCTCTTTGTCAAAAGTCAGCTGCTGAAGCTTTTTGGCATAAAAGGGAAGCGACAGATATACTATCTGGTTCTCCATCTCTTCTTTGTTCAGAACCTTGAGGTATTCGTTTAAAAGAAGTCCCCTTAACTGCTCCGAATCCTTGTTTTCAAAAAGGAGGTTCAGTTCATTGCCGTGGGTCTGGAACATATTTGGTTCCAGATACTCTTTTACCATCTCCAAAAGCTCCCCGTTTTCCAAGGCACTTCTGATAATAGAGAGTTCCGCAATATCAATCTCTGAGAGGTTTACATTTGAAACCCTCTGGTTCGTACTGTGTTTTACCTGCACAAGCTGTTCGCTTATGTTTAGCTTTCTCGCTATTAAAGGGGCATACTCCTCCTGAAATATGGGATCCAGGGTTTTTAGGAAATCATTTGATTCTTTTAGGGCTTCCTGCTTCTGCTTGGGATCGTTTATATCCTTGCTTTTGATTATATAATCAATAACAAAAGGGATAAAAGGCGCAGGGGATGAGAACATCTTGTTCAGGTCGTCTATCCTGTTGCCGTTTACCATATCAGCTGGATCCATACCGTCACCGAATATCACCACTCCCCCGTTAAAGTTGCTGTGACTTAGAAGAAGGCTTGCCTTATAAGCTGCATTAAGCCCCGCCTTATCCCCGTCATAGGCAACTATCACTTTTGGCTCCCCCCTTTTTAAAAGGGGAAGATGATCCGCCGTCAATGCGGTCCCAAGGGTTGCCACGGTATTTGTGAAACCAGCCTGGTGAAGCATCACAACGTCAAGGTAACCTTCCGTTATGATCACGGTTTTCTGCTTGTATATGGCATCTTTTGCCAAAGAGTAGCCGTACAAAAGCCTGGACTTGTTAAAAAGCTTGGTCTGGGGAGAGTTCACATACTTGGCATTGTGCCCGGTTATGGTCCTTCCACCGAATCCCACTATATTTCCCGTAATGGTATAGATAGGGAACGTGATACGCTCGATAAACCTTGCGTACAAACCGTTCTGCCCGGTATCTATGATACCAAGCTCTTTTGCATCGGCAAGGTTCAGGAAACTCTTTTTCAAAAAGTTTATCGTATCCTGGGAACCTGCGGCGTAACCTATACCGAACTTCTCTATGGAAAAATCGGAGATCCCCCGGCTTTTTAGATACTCCATGGCAGTCTGGTTGTGTGTCAGGAGCTTCTGGTAATAATCGTTTACCTTTTCGATTATGGAAGTGTCCTGCTTTTTAAAGTTCTTGTCGTACTGCAAAGGTATATTGTACATTGAAGCCAGCTTTTCTATGGCTTCGGGGTAAGTGAGCTTTTCATACTCCATAACGAACTTTATGCTGTCACCCCCTGCCCCGCATCCGAAACAGTGGTATATCTGTTTTTGGGGGCTTACTACGAATGAGGGTGTGTCTTCACCGTGAAAAGGGCAGCACGCCTTGAAATTGGCACCGCTTTTTTTCAACTCAAGAAATTGTGAAACCACGTCGACAACGTCAAGGTTCGATTTTAAGTTTTCTATGGATTGTTTAGATATCATTTATTTGTTAAAATTGTGGCCGCCGTTTTCAACCAGCCTTTCAAATCTCTCTTTTAATTCTCTTTTATTTGTTGCGAATATAGAACTTTTGTCCTGAATATTTTTCAGGATCTTTGCAAGGTCTATTATATCGTAAGGTTTTGGAAGGAAATCGCTCACCTGCAGCTTTATGCTTTTTAAAAGATTGTCCGTATCGTCATGGGCCGATATTATGATTATCTTTATATCTTCGTCGATCTGCCTTACTTTTTCCACAAACTCCAGACCCGAAAGGTTGGGCATATTTATATCTGTGATTATAAGGTCGAATTTTTTGGCAGTGTTCTTAAAAATATCAAAAGCTTCCTGCCCGTCTTTGCAGCAGGTCACATCCTCAAACCATTGTTCAAATATGGGCATAGTGGCTTTTAGCAATACTTCGTCATCTTCAGCATATAAAACATTTAGATTTTTTGAAAATTCAAGAATACTTTTTATAAGTTCCCTATCGATAGCCATATTTTTCCTTTTGAGGATCGATTATATCATAAGTTGCCAAAAAATTATATTTTAATTTACGATCACGCTTTTGCTTTTATTGTTCACGCTGAAGATCTTCACTCCGTATTTTTTTGCATAATATTTTAAAAGCAGCCTTTGAAGAGAGGGCTGGTGGGATGGGGTAAACCAGGCATTGTTGGATATTGCTATCATATAAGAAGTATCCAGGTCTTTAAATATCTCGTCGGTCGTCGCCTCGTAACATATTGCATTTCGAAACTTTGTCCCGTTTATCTCAAAGGTCGTCGGGTTCTTTGCCACCTCGTAATCTTTTGCGCCGTTGAAAAAAGTATCGTTTATAATATCCCTTAATTTCTCAGGCAGGGGAACAGCCTCGCCAAAAGGCACCAGGACAACCTTATTTGCTATCTCCATCTTTCCCTTGTTAAATAGATAGGAGGAATTGTAAAGCAGGCCCTCTTTTTGATTTAAGGCTCCCGCTATTATGGCTATATCTTTTGATCTTTCAAGGAGCATATCCTTTATATATTGATTCTTGTTCAAGACAAGGGGAAATGAGGTCTCGGGGAAGATGATCAGATCATACCCTTTTTTTATTGCGCTATCTATATTTTTTATATTCTCTTCTATCAGGGTTCTTTTATATTCCCTCTCCCATTTTTTATCCTGCTCAACATCAGTAGTATTCATATATATCTTAAGGTCGGGATTTTTTATAGTATTGTTATTTACGGTGTTTATAAAAAATAATACTACTAAAGGTACGGCATATACAATAATAGACAAGTTTTTTCTTTTTTCCCTTTGGAGGTATATAAACAGTGCCGTAACCGTTAATATAGATAAGAACTCCCATTTTGAGGTCCCCAAATAGCTGTTTATGAACAGAAGCTCCATTTTGAACCAGTTGAAACCGAAAGGGGCAAGAAAAGAAAGGGCAAAAAAATAGGCGACCTTATACAGAAGATTGTTTATTATCCCCCCCAGGTAAAACAATACCCCGTAAAGAAGCCCCACTCCCAATATCACGAAAGGGATCAGATATGAAAGCTCATAATAGATGAAACTGTACCCCATCCACCAGAACCATAAAACCCCGGTCAGGAATCCTCCTAAAAAAAGTTCCTTTTTAGATGTTGTAAACAAGGTATATATAAACATCAAAGCCAAAATAGTATCTAAAAATCTATACTCTATGCCAAAGTGCGACAAATAAAGAAAAAGGGAAGAAAAAAGCCCTAAAAACAGCCATTTGTAATTATTCATGCCAAATTTTAACATAATTTTAAAAAAAACTAATAAAAGCCAACTAATTTAAATTTTAATTAAAGTTAATTTTGTTAGTATTTATCAGTTAATACAACACAGGAGAAAAACAATGAACAAAGCTGAATTAATTGCAGAAGTTGCAGAAAAAGCAGGATTAACAAAAAAAGACGCTGGAGCGGCATTAGATGCTACTTTAGAAACTATTACAGAAGCATTAGCGAAAGGTGATAGCGTATCATTCATCGGTTTCGGTACTTTCACTACTTCAAAAAGAGCTGCTAGAGAGGGTGTTAATCCTTCAACTGGTGCAAAAATCAAAATTGCTGAATCAACTGTTGCAAAATTCAAAGTTGGTGCTAAATTAAAAGAAGCTGTAAAATAATTAAATTATCTTACTATTAAAAAGGGGAAGCAGTTTTGCTTCCCCTTTTTTTATTCCGGGTCAACTATAAACAGCATTGAATAAGACCCCTCCCCAAACCACCGTAAATACAAGGATACTCAAGAAAACTATGCTGCTTCCAACATCCTTGGCTCTTTTTGCCATATGGTGATGCTCCAGAGTCACCAGGTCTACGACCCTTTCAATGGCACTGTTGACCGCTTCGGCTATTAATATTCCCATAACAGATATAAAAAGCAGGGATTTATCCACCAGAGGAAGATCCATAAAAACTATTACAGGAATAAGTATTATCGCCAAAGCCAGTTCTATTTTAAAGGAGGTTTCGGAGCTTATCAGGTCTTTTAGCCCGTGTAGTGCATATTTTGTATTCTTAAAAAAGTTATATCTTGGTTGATTTCTCATTTTTACTCCTAATAAAGTATCTTTTTATATATATCAAACCGTTACGCAGTTCTTTTTTAAAATTGAGATAAAATATTATCGACAAAACAAGCGTTGCCAGTATGGAATCAATATGCCCCTCAAGGACAGATATTATGTCCAAAACTATAAATGCCGTAAAATATAATAAAAGCTCTTTCAATTTTTCACCCACCTTTCAAGAGGCTTGTTTACCATAAGGATAAAAAGCCAGGAGATCAGCATGGTTATTACGGTATGGCTTAAAAAGTGATCCCCTATAAGCATCTTGTAAATACCCATGACCCAGCCAAGTGATAAAGCAAGGCCCAAAGCCAGCATTTTATTTCTTTTTGTTTTAAAAAGGAAATACAGACTCATAAGGGCAAATCCCCCGCTTGCGTGCCCCGCAGGCCAGCAGGAGATATGCTTCATGCTTTTATAAGGCTGGGCATAGCTTTGCCAAACCGCCGTTTTTATCATCTGCCCCCCGTAATGCACCTCGTTCTTTGGACAGGGCATATTTGTTGACATCTTCACCCCTCCCACGATCAGGGGGATAGATATTGCGGACAGTACCACTACGGCCATCCCCCGTTTATAATCTTTCACCCTCTGGGCATTTCTGAAAAACAGGAGAAAAAACAAAAAAACCACCCCTATAAAGATCAGCAGCTTTTTTATCCCGTCGTAAAAAATGAATTTCCACGGCTCCAGGTCCCTGTTCACTATCCACATATGATCCTTGAAGTTATAGAACATATCCTGAATATAGATATCCAGATCGCTTGCCCCAAAAAGGACAATGGAAAATACCAATATTAAAAACGTGTAAAAGATCTGCCTTTCAATTACCATAGATAATATCCTTTGCCTTATCGTAAACCTTCGTTTGAACCTCGAACAGACCCAGAAGAGTGTGAAATAGATTATCCTGGGAATATTGACGGCTTTTGTTTTTAAGCAGTTTTTTCATATCTATATCTTTTTTCATCTCTTCCCCGAACCATACAAAAGAGCCTATATGCGTCTGGGCATCAGGTGCCATAAAATAAGGAAGACCATGGAGATATACCCCGTTTTCCCCCAGGCTCTCCCCGTGATCCCCCATGTAAAAAAGGGCCGTTTCATGGCTTTTGCCGTATTTTTTCAAAAGAACTATCGTTTTGTTTAGAAAATAATCGGAATACAAAAGGGCATTGTCATAGGCATTGTTTATCTCCTCTTTTGTACACTTTTCCAGCTGGCTGCTTTCACATACGGGGGTGAATTTCTTAAACTCTTCGGGATACCTCTTGTAATAGGCAGGACCGTGGTTCCCCATCTGGTGGAGCACTATAAGGATATCTTTCCCTTTGTTTTTATCTATATACTTATCCAGCCCTACAAGCATCCCCTCGTCCCTGCATTCGCCGTTTTTATCACAAACGGTGTTTGTCTTGGAAGTTCTGTAATCTTCATAATCAACCCTGAGCGCCACCCCCTTGCTGTCAGAATTGTTATCCCTCCATAAAATCTCTATATCGTTAGTATGGTTCAAGACGTCAAGTATATTTTCGGTGGATATCCCTTTTTTATAGCTGTAATCCCCTTTATCATAAACAGAGAACATACAAGGGACGCTGTAAGCCGTACTTGTCCCGCAGGAATACATATTGGAGAAATTAACGATATCCTCATTTTCAAGCAGGGGATTGGTCTGCCTTGAATAGCCGTTTAAAGAGAAGTGGTCTGCACGGGAGGCTTCACCCACGACCAAAATAACCAATTCGGGATGATCCTTGTCTTCATCCTCTTTGTCCTCTTCTACCACTTTTGCATCTGCTCCCAGCTTTTTAAGCTCAAGGGGTCCGTTGTTTACCGTTTTGTTTATATAGTTTACCGTGCTGTATACCCAGTAGGTGGGATTTACATTGTACCGAAGAGGTTTATGCTCCCTGAAAAACGAGGTATAATGCTTGCTGAACAAAAGTATGGAAGAGCCTGCGATCAGCGATGCAAAAAACAGATATTTTAGTTTTGAGGTTAACTCTTTCTTAAGACCGTTATATTCAACTTCGGAGCTGTAAACGATATAAGCCGGGACAACTCCAAGAAACAAAAAATAAAGAACCTGCTTCAAGGTTAACAAGTCAGAGGATTCCGACAGGTTGGTCTGGATGATATTTCTTATCATTTCGTCATCTACGATTATATTGTAACTGTTCATAAAATAGTTTGTCAGTGATGAGACAAGAAGAAGCGTTATCAAAACAGCTTTTGTGGTATATTTTGAACTAAACAGCGTAATTATCAAAATATTCAATGATATTAAAACAAAAAATAAAGATATAAGAAACCCTAGGTTATCAAGTCCTAAAGGATAAACTTTCAGCACGTTTGAGAAAAACGCATAATTGTCAAAAACAGCCATAAAGACCACAACTGAGAGTATCAGTTTTGTCTGTGTTGTTTTTATATTTAAAAATTCGGCCAATATCTGCTCCAAGTGTTGATTTAAAGCAGATATTAAAGGGGCAAAATTAATTAAAAATTAAAATGTGATTTTTACGGTGGTTCCCGCTGATTCTTTTGAGTCTATTTGTAAACTGCCGCTGTGAAGATCGACGATATTTTTCACAAGGCTTAATCCAAGCCCAAACCCCTTGATTGATTTGTTCCTGCTTTCATCAACCCTGTAAAACCTGTCGGTAACCTTGTCAAGGGAGCTTTTGGGTATCCCTATCCCCTCATCCTCGATAATAAAAATCACCTTCTCCTCTAAGGTAAAAATGGATAAATATATCCTTTTGCCATCTTTGGAGTATTTTATTGCGTTATCTATAAGGTTCGAGAACACAACTGCTATTAAGGAACAGTTTCCTTTAAACAGTGCCTTTTCAAAACGCCTGAATTCAATAGTGATATTTTTTCCATCCGCAAGGATAGAGAACTTTTCAACGCTGTCCATCAAAAGGGAATTCAGATCGCAAAGGGTGTATGTTTCCTTGATATTTTCTTTTGTATACCTTGTCAATATAAGCATATCGTGCACCATCTGCTTCATTTTGTTGGATTCGTCCGAAATCTTTTTCAAGCTGTTCTTATAATAATCCCCGTCCCTATCTTTTTTCAAAGCCAGTTCAACCTGCGTATTTATGACGGTCAAGGGAGTACGCAGCTCATGGGACACGTCGTTGTTGAACCTGTCCATCTTCTCTACCCCTGTTCTTAGCCTTTTTATCATCTCGTTGAAAGTGTCAACAAGCTCTTTTATCTCATCCTCTTTCTGCCCGGTTGATATCTCCTGGGTCAGGTTGTCTATATTGATCTGTTTTGCCGATTTTGTGATATTTTCAACAGGTATTAGTATCTTGTTGATAAGCTTCGTACCTATAAAGATCAATATAAATAAAAAAAGAGGATTTAGTACAAGGAGGATATCCTCAATATCCTCTGCTTTGTCGGGAAGATTTTTTTTATTTAATACTATCGAGCCTTCAAAAGGGGCTGAAAAGTTCAGCACATACACCGCATCGACCGTATATTCACCCGATTCTTTTATAAAAAAGATTTTATCCTTGTTGATATATTCGTGAAAATTCTCTATATCAAAAGCTTGGGTTTTTTTGATAATCTTTTTGTTTTTGACAATGGCAGCCTCGATCTTGTTGGCTTTTTCATATTTGAAAGATATCTGCTCCAGGTTCCCCTCTTCGATCTCGTCAAGCATATCTTTTGCACTGTAATAAAGATTGTTCTGTATCCTTAAATCCATATTCTCTTCAATAAAATAGTAAAGCAAAAAACTAAACAGGCACATTACGGTTACTATGGCGCCTGCGAACCAAATAAAAGCCTTTGCCCTTAAACTGCTAAATCTCAATCTTGTACCCCAGTCCCTTGAAATTTTTTATGATATCTTTCGAAAGTTTTCTGCGCAGGTTAAAAATAGTAACCTCGATAACGTTGCTTGCGATAAATTCCTGGTTTGTCCAAAGCTGCTCCTCGATCATGAACTTTGAGACATAGGAGTTTTTATGCTTTACGAGAAAAAGCAGAAGCTCATACTCTTTTGCACTGAGATTTACGGCTTCCCCTTCTTTTTTGACAAGCTTTGAACTGGTATCGATCGTGATGTTCTTGATCCGGATCATATTGGAACCGTCAAAAGAGGATCTTCTGTAAAGCGCCTCTACCCTTGCCAACAGCTCCTCGAAGCTGAAGGGTTTTGCCAGATAATCATCGGCCCCGTGCCTTAAGCCTTCCACCTTGTTTTTGGTTTCATCTTTGGCGGTTAGCATAATGACGGGGGTATTTATATTTTTCCTTCTTAGGTCCCGAAGGATATCAATGCCGCTTTTTAAAGGAAGCATCCAGTCCAGAATAACCAGGTCGTAACTGTTAAGCGAGGCAAGATATTCGGCCTCCTCCCCGTCCGTCGCCGTTTCTACAATATAGGACTCCTCTTCAAAACCGTCTTTTAATAAAGAGAGGATATTCTCATCATCCTCTACGATCAATATCTTCAATTTCCATACTCCGCGAACTCGCTCCAGGGCCACTGCTCGCTTATGTCGATTTTTGACAATAGAATTTTACCGTTTCCGGCATCAACAATAACATCTTTCAGGATATCGTTTTTCCCCAGGATCTCAACTTCATATACAAGATTCCTGTTGTTCTCTTCAAGCTTTACCTGGACGATCTTTCCCTCATACCTGTCCTGTAAAATATCTATAACGTCACCTACATCAATTTTTGCCAAAGTTTTTTTATTTATCTCTGTGGCATCATCCTCAAGCTGAATGGAGCTTTTGATAAGCTGCCCGTCGCTGTTGGAGCCGTTAAGCTCCATCTCATTGTCAAATGCCCATAGAACCGATGCCGTCAATATCATTACGCCTATAGTTTTAAAAAGATAAGAATTGTTTTTCATCCCAAACCTTTTATATAAATTTCAATCAAAAGGATCAATTGATCTTCCAATAGTAGACACTGTAAATTAAATGAAAATTAATAAGTTTGGGAAAAGTATAATAAATGTGATTTTTTTACAAATAAAAAAAGGGGAAGCTTACTGCTCCCCCTTTTTCGTCAATCTAATAAGATCCGTACTCGTCGGACTCGAAGTCGCCCTCTTCCTCTTTATAATAAGGCATAACATAATCGCTTGGAAGTTTAAGCTCCTGGTATGTTGCTTCAAACTCCTCCTGCTCGGCGCTTCTCTCACCTCTTCCTCTGGCAACCACCCTTACAGGAACACCCTCGAAACCTAAATGATCCCTTAGGAAATTGATAAGATACCTTTTATAAGAGAAATGAAGAAGCCTCGGCTTGTTCATAATAACAGCAATGGTAGGAGGCTGAGCGTCAAACTGCGTTGCAAAATATATTCTAAGCCTGTTACCGTTAGGGCTTGGAAGGGAGTGCCTTTTTATAGCTTCCTCTATTGTTTTATTCAGAACAGAGGTTGCAATCCTTTTATGGTAATTTTCATGGATAGTCAGGATCTTCTCTTCAAGTTTCCCTACATTTCTTCCCGTTTTAGCCGAAACTGCGATAATAGGTGCATAATAAAGGAACTTGAACCTTCCCCTTACCTCATCAACTATTTTCTCGTAAGTATCCATATTCTCGTCCCACTTGTTTAGGACGATAATGGTTCCTAAACCGAACTTATCCACAAGGCCGGAGATCTTTTCATCCTGGTCGCTTATAGGCTGTGAAGCATCAAGAACGACAAGTGCGACATTTGCCTGGGCAAGCATATCTTCGGTTCTCATCAAGGCGTATTTCTCGATCCCGATGATCTTCCCTCTACGTCTAAGCCCCGCAGTATCAACGAAAGTGATCTTTTTGTCACCCACTTCGTAAGTTTCGTCAACAGGGTCTATGGTAGTTCCGGCAACCGGGGAAACAACGCTTCTTTCTTCCCCTATAAGGGCATTAAGAATAGAGCTTTTACCGACATTCGGTTTTCCTATAATGGCTACTTTTATATGGTTCGGGTCCGCTTTTGGCTTCTCCTCCTCTTCCACTTCCTGAACGGTCAAGGCCTCAAGCTGCTTGTCGTCAAGCTTTTTTTCACCTTCAATCTCGTCTTTTGAAGGGGGAAGCTGCTCGTAAAGCCATTCGAACAATCTTTTCGTTCCCCTGTTGTGTGATACTGAGATACCGAACATCTCATCCTCGTTTATCCCGAAGCTGTAAAAGTCCCAAAGCCTCTCAAGCTCTTTGTCGTTGTCTATTTTGTTTACGATAAGGGCAAGTTTTTTCCCAAGTCCCTGAAGCTCGTAAAACAAGGCTCTGTCCTCATCGTCCGGGATCTTTTTACCGTCAACCATATAAAGAACTATATCAGCTTCTTTAGCCGTTTCGATCGCCTTGTCTTTTACGTTTTTGAAGATCTTGTATTCACTGCCGTCTTCCATCGTTTCATCTCTGTTTGTTTTTGAGATACCACCTGTGTCAAGCATCAAAGCTTCCCTGCCGTATATCTCTATCTCTCTTCTTCTGACATCCCTTGTTGTTCCCGATATATCGCTAACGATCGCCACTCTTTTTCTGGCGAGTCTGTTAAAAAGCGAGCTTTTCCCAACATTAGGCTGTCCTATCAAAGCAATTTTTACCATATTTTTTAACCCTTATTCTAGTTTGTTGTCTTCATTGTTTAAATATAATGTTTGTGTCGGATACGCAAAACTTGAACCGTTTTTCTGTACTATATCCATTATCTTCAGGTTCGTATCTTCCTGAACCTTTAAAAATTCACCCCAGTTGGTTGTTTTTGTAAAGAAATAGCAAAACACGTCAAGTGAGCTTGAATTGAACGTAGTAAAATAAACGTGTATCAGCTCCTGGTCTATATCAGGATGTGAAGTGAGCATATCTTTTATATCGTCAACTATTTTCTTTACCGTCTCGCCTTTAGTCTGGTAGGTAAGCCCAACGTTCATTTTAATACGCCTTTTACCCATTCTGGACCAGTTCAATATGGCGCTGTTTGCCAATGTGGCGTTTGGCACCGTAACCTGGGCTTGAGCAAAGGTCCTTATCTTGGTGCTTCTAATACCTATGGTTTCTATGGTCCCTTCCACGTCCGGAGTCTTTACCCAGTCCCCGACCTTAAAAGGCTTGTCCACAAAGATAACCAGGGAACCGAACAGATTCGCCGCAGTATCTTTTGCCGCCAGGGCCAGGGCCATACCAACCAGACCCAAAGAAGCCAGGAAGCCGCTTACATTATAGCCCCACTCCTGGAATACGGCTATGGCACCAAGAATCACGATAAAGAACCTGATAGATTTTACTATAAAGTTGGCAACCTCGCCGCTTATCTTGTCCCCGAACCTGTTGGTTATCTTGTGTATATGCTCTGCCAGATGGTTTAGTATACGTACAAGTCCCCAGAATATCACTATGATAAATGCACTTCTTAGAACATGGTTGACGATCCCTTCAACATCGGGGCTCAATATCAGAACAGCTTTTGCAAAAGTTGCACCCAACACTATAAATAAAAAGTCTACGGGCTTTTCCAATGCATCAAATATCTCGTCATCATACTCATTGGTAGTTTTTTTCACTATCTTATAGGCAAGGTTTCTAAGCATTACCCTGAAAAACTGGAAAAATACAAATATCAAAACAGCATAAATGTATCTGTCATTATCAGTACCGAATATTTCGATCATTTTTAAACAAGCCTTTATAATATTTTGTAAACTTAATAATAATGCGATTTTAACTAAATTTGTATTAATATTCCGCTAATGAATAGTATAGAAGAAAACGAGAATATAAAACTAGCCGCAAAATATATGCTTATATCATCCCTGCTTTTCGCCTTCACGGGGGGATTTGCAAAGGAATTAAGCAACTACATGAGTTCGATCGAGATCGTCTTTTTCAGGAATGTTACGGGTGTTATTTTAATACTTCTGGCGATCTATAAATCACCCCTGAAACAAAAAGGGGGAAGGCCTTTCTTACTTTTTATGAGGGGGTTCGTGGGCTTTGCCGCACTTTTGATGTATTTTTACAATATAGCAAACATCCCCTTGGCAGAAGCCCTTACTTTCAGCAAGCTCTCCCCTATATTTACGGCGCTGTTTTCTTTCCTCCTTCTAAAAGAAGGCTTAAGCCGTCTTGGCTGGGGAGGTGTATTCGTGGGGTTTTTCGGGGTTCTGTTTATCACCGGCTTTGATCCGTCCAATCTTGAAAAAACCGACTGGCTGGGGATATTAAGCGGTGTGGGCGCGGGGCTTGCATATACCTCCATAAGGGAACTTAGAAAATACTACGACAATCGTATGATAGTGTTGTCGTTTATGAGCGTAGGAACTCTGGGGCCTTTGATACTTTTAACCGTAGGTGAGTTTTACACCCACCCCTCTTTGGACTGGGCAGTTGCAAAGTTCGTTATGCCCACGGGTATCTCCTGGGTCCTGATACTGGGTCTTGGGCTTAGCGCAACTTTTATGCAGATCTACCTTACAAAGGCATACTCAATGGCCAAAGGGGGAATAGTAGGAACCATAGGCTACAGCAATATCATATTCTCTATAGCCATAGGTATGATGCTGGGCGATGCCTTCCCAAGCAGTGACGTGCTTATAGGTATAGCCTTTATTATATTAAGTGGTTATCTTGTAACTAAAAAATAATTTTTATTAAGTTATAATCTAACAAGAAAATATCCTAGATAAGGAAATAAGCATGAACTTAGACAAAGTTATAGCCGGATTTTTTATAATCCTTGCCATGACCGTTAACTTCGGTTTCTTTTACGGTGATCCCACCGATATCAATATCCACAACAAATACGAGCTTTTTGCAGCGATCGTGATAAATCTTATCGCAACGGTACTAAAACTGGGCGACAAGACCCAGATGGGTTCCGTGCTTATTGCCACAAGCCTTGTTGCGGACCTGCAGCTGATTGCCGCGGCTACCGTTTGGACCATATTTGCAGTAAACGATACCCTTGACCCTTCTATGCTTGGGATCATCATATCTTTAAGCGGCGGGGCACTGCTTGCGAATATCACCTCCGTGATATTATATGTGGGCGATACCCTCAAAAGCAAAAGATAAGGGCAGAACTTGAAAAACAGTTCACTCTGGATAGTTCTTCAAAGAATGAGACTGCCTTTTATGGTGATCTCAATATCTTACGCAATTGCTATCATAGGACTGGTGCTTATCCCCGGGGTGGACGATAAGGGCAACACCTACTATTTTTCACTTTTTGACGCTTTTTATTTTGTGACCTATACTGCAACGACCATAGGTTTCGGGGAACTTCCCTACGCTTTCACCCATTACCAGAAGATCTGGGTAACCATATCCATATACCTGACGGTGCTTGGGTGGTTTTACGGGATTGGTACACTTGTAACGCTTTTGCAGGATAAACTTTTTATAAACGAACTTGCCCTGGCAAGATTCAAAAGGGATGTCCAGAATATCAAGGAGAACTTCGTAATAATCCTGGGCTACAACGACACCACCTCTGCCATCATACAAAAAATGATAGACAATAAGATGAGGGTCGTGGTGATAGAACAGGACCAGCAAAAAGCGGACCATCTTATGCTTGAGGGCTTTGTGCCCCACGTGCCCGTACTCGTTGCCGATGTCCACAAAGCAAGTTCTTTGGAAGATGCGGGGATAAAGTCCATGTACTGCAAAGGGATAATCTCCCTGTTCCACGATAATGTCTTGAATTTAAGGGTAACCCTGGCTTCAAAAATATTGAATCCCCATATAACCATAGCGGTAAAAGCAACAACCGTGGAAGAGAGCGAGAACCTCCTGGACGCCGGGGCGAATATAGTTGAAAACCCCTTTTCCATCATCTCCTACCAGGTACAGATGGCTATCAATGCCCCAAGCCTTTTCAAGCTTGAGAACTGGCTTTACCAGATAGACACCCTTGAGAGCAAAACATTCTCGATCCCAAATGAGGATATCGTGATCTGCGGCTACGGTCGGCTTGGGATAACACTGTGCAGAATGCTTGATAAAAACGGTATAGAACCGACCGTTATAGAGAAGAATCCCTCTTTATGTTTCGAGGCAAAATACGACGGCATCAAAAACGTAATAGAAGGGAGTGCCGAGGACAAACATATACTTGATCTTGCAAAGATAAAAGATACAAAGGTGATAATCATCGCTACAAACGACGACACAACAAATCTCTCCATCGCTTCTACGGTTAAGAAGATGAATAAAGAGACCATAATACTTGCAAGGGAAAACGAACTTTCTGATTTCTCTATCTTCTTCAGCTCAAAGATAGATTATATATTTATCCCTTCCCAGATACTTATACACAAAACCACCAATGCCCTGGTAAACCCTTTAAGCGACAGGATGATGAGGCTTCTTACAAAAAAAGACGAGGAATGGGGACAGCAGCTTCTGTACAGACTGGTAAAAAAGATCCACCACAACCCTATGACATTTGAGCTTGAAATAAACAAAGATGAAGCGATAGAAGTATATAATTACCTTAAAAATTCAGGCAAAAGCCTGACTATCAAAACTCTTTGTTTATCCAGAAGAAATCGAGCACAATTAAACAACGTCGTACCGATGTTAATCGTAAGGGAAAATGAAGAGTTCCTGCTGCCGGCGTTTGATTTTGAACTGCGCCTGGAGGATAAAATACTTTTTGCGTGTGATGAAAACGCAAAAAACGATATAGAATATATCGCCAATAACGTATATGAATTCCATTATATAGTTACGGGTGTCGAAAAAAGAACATTTAAAAAATTTATAAGTAGAGAGGAAAAATAGCTTATGATATTACTTACAGGACCATGTGTAATAGAAAACAGAGACAATGTTATGAAAATAGCGGAAATGCTTACAAAACTAAACGAAGACAAAAGGATAGACTTCCACTTCAAAGCAAGTTTTGATAAAGCCAACAGAACAAGCCTGGACAGCTTCAGAGGACCTGGGCTTGACGAGGGACTGAAAATCCTGCAAGAGGTAAAAGATACATTCGGGATGAAACTGGTAACCGACGTACATGAAACATACCAGGTAGCACCTGCAGCGGAAGTTGTGGACGTGGTACAGATCCCCGCATTTCTTTGCAGACAGACCGATCTTCTGGTTGCAGCAGGAGAAACAAAAGCAAAAGTAAATATCAAAAAGGGACAGTTCCTGGCTGCAAACAGCATGAAACATCCTGTTGAGAAGGTATTAAGAACAAGAGGGTGCGACACTGTAAGCTACCAAAACTCTAAAGACAACGGCGTATGGCTTTGCGAAAGGGGTAACGTATTTGGTTACGGTGCGCTTGTAGTTGATATGAAAAACCTTATTGCCATGAGAGAGTTCGCTCCTGTTATCTTTGATGCGACACACTCTGCACAGGTTCCTAGCACTGGTGAAACAACCGGAGGAAACTCTGCTATCGTTCCAAGCCTGGCAAAAGCTGCGGCAGCTGTTGGGGTTGACGGGTTCTTCTTCGAAACCCACTTTGATCCTTCTTGCGCACTAAGCGACGGACCAAACATGTTAAAAATAGATGATCTATACAAAACTGTTGACGATATATTTAAGATCCAGGATGTTTTAAACTATTAATCAACTTTTGGATATAATCCAAACCATAAAAACTTGCGGAGAGATAATAATGAATATAATTGAAGGTAAACTAAGATTAAAGGGTGATGAAAAGGTAGCTATCATAAACGGTAGATTCAACCATATCATCACGGACAGACTTGTTGAGGGTGCAAAAGATGCATTCGTAAGACACGGCGGAGATGAAAAAAATCTTGACCTTATCTTGGTTCCGGGTGCATTTGAGATCCCTTTTGCACTTACAAAAGCACTTGAAAGCGGTAAATACGACGCAGTATGTTGTGTAGGTGCAGTTATCAGAGGTGCGACTCCACACTTCGACTACATCAGTGCAGAAGCTACAAAAGGTATAGCAACAGCTACCATGAAACACGGTATTCCAGTATCAAACGGTGTTCTTACGACAGACACTATCGAGCAGGCGATCGAGAGAGCGGGAAGTAAAGTAGGAAACAAAGGTGCAGAAGCTATGGTAACTATCATAGAGATGCTTGACCTTTATGCTGAGATGGGTAAATAATGGCAACTAGAACACAAGCAAGAGAATCGGTAATCGGGCTTCTTTACGCATACGATCTTGGTAATGAATCTATTGCCAAATTTTCAGATGTGATACTGGAAGACAAAAAGATAAGAAACAAGCAAAAAGACTTTGCACTATCTTTATTTAACGGAACGATAAAAAATCTTCCAAGAATAGACAAAGAGATCGAAGAACACCTGAAAAAAAGAGAGATACAAGATGTGGGAAGCGTTGAAAAAGCTATTTTAAGACTTTCCATATATGAGATCCTATTCAGCGAACTTGACAAGCCTATCATTATCAACGAAGCTATCGAGCTTTCAAAAAGACTTGCAAGCGACAGTGCACCTAAGTTTGTCAACGGTGTACTTGACAGTATAGAGAAGTAATATGAAACTTTGTGTTGCATTAGACAATCCTTCAGCTGCCGAAAATCTTGAACTGGCAAAAAAGATCAAAGATTTTGATGTATGGCTGAAAGTTGGATTTAGAAGTTATATAAGAGACGGGAAAGAGTTCCTGGATGAACTTAAAGCGATCAACCCTAACTTCAAAATATTTTTAGACCTGAAACTCTACGATATCCCCAACACCATGGCGGATGCGGCTGAAGAGATAAGCAAACTTGGCGTTGATATGTTCAACGTACATGCAAGTGCCGGTAAAATAGCTATGCAAACCGTTATGGAAAGAATCAAAGATGTCCCGAACAGACCTTTGGTCCTGGCAGTTACTGCGTTAACAAGCTTTGACAATGAAAACTTCAAATATATCTACAATGAAGATATAGCCCAAAAAGCTACAAAATTCGCAAAAGACAGCCATGAAGCGGGACTTGACGGTGTCGTTTGCTCCGCATTTGAAAGCAAAGATATCAAAGGAAACACCTCTAATGAGTTCGTAACGCTATGTCCCGGTATCAGACCTTTCGGTGAAGATGCAGGAGACCAAAAAAGGGTTGCGGACCTAAACCTGGCACATGAAGAACTGGTAGATTTCATTGTTGTAGGGCGGCCTATATACAAATCTGAAGACCCGGCTTCTGTTGTAGAGAAAATTTTAAAAAACATATAGAGATTTAAGGTAGTTTTCAACTACCTTTGATATACTTTCAACCACAAAAGGACAAGTGGGTGAGTGGCTGAAACCACACCCCTGCTAAGGGTGCGTACCTTCACGGGTACCGAGGGTTCAAATCCCTCCTTGTCCGCCACTTATAATCCTTTAAACAAAGCATTTCACTAACAACAAATTTTCACTGTACACGTTTTGTACACACTTTACCTATTAATCTTACTATTTAAATTCGTAAAATCAGGTTTTATTTTTCCTATATAGTGCTTTCTAGTAATAGAAATATTTGTATGCCCAAGCTGTTGGGTAAGCCAAGTTTCATTCATATTGTTCTCTAACATTAGTGTTGAGAAAGAATGCTTAGTATCATAAAATCGCCCTACTCTTATTTCTAAGTGTGTACACAACTTTTTAAATTGTACATCAAAGGTATCAGGAGTATTGTATCTTTTGTTGTATTGAGTTACAAATACATACTCATATTTGGCCGATATATCCTTTTGACGCTCCAAAGCATCCTTTGCCCTAGGAAGAAGGTCTATAACTCTTTCTTTGTATCCTTTAGGCATATCCTCAATCTTTTCTCTAATTCTCTTAGATACTTTTATTAATGAATCATCAAAGTTTATATCAGACCATTTTAAAGCTATAATCTCGCTTGGACGCATACCTGTAAAAAATGCAAACTCTAAAAGGTTTTTAAATTGTCCATTAGCTCCATCTATCAATAAATTGATCTCGTCCAAATTATAGTAGTCTGGAATGGTTATATTCTTCCTAGGTGGTTTTATCGATGATAATGGATTACGTTCTATTATTTCGTCAGCCAAAGCCATTTCCAATATCATATTTAAAACACTTCTATAATTTAAAATAGTTTTAGATGCATAATCCAAACTATTCTGCCATTGCATAATCATGCTTGATTTGATATCTTTAATATCCGTATTGTTAAAGAACTCGCAAAGTTTATTAAACTTTTGTAATGTCTCTTTTTGTGTAAATTGATTTCTTTGGTTAGAAGTTATATCAATTACATACCGCCCGTACTCGTTGAAAGGTAAGAAGCTACTATTATCTTTGTTATGCTTTTTATAAAATAGTTCATCTTTATTTTTCTCAACATATTTTATATTTTCACTACCATAACCGCTAGAATAACGATACCCTTTACCATCAACACGACTGTAAAGCCAAAGCTTATCGCCTCGTTTATATACTTTTACCAAAATTAACCCTTTCTAGGTCAATAACAAGCTACTATAATTTAATAGAGCTTAATTTATAATTTAACAATTCTATACTATTTAAACCTACTTGAATAATAATGATTATAGAGCATTAAAAAAACCTTATCGTAACTATTTAAATCTTCGTTCTTTAAATTATTGATTTTTTCATAAAACTCATCATCTACATAAAACTTTATTAGTTTACGATTGTTTTCTTTTTGTTTATCAGAATATTTTTTAACTCTATTTTTTACTGTGGTATCTTTCTTATTTTTATTATAGTCTTTGATTTCGTAAGCTATTTTATATTTATTAAAATACTCGATAAATTTATTTTGAAGTTTCTTAGAATTGTATTTATCATCTTTAACAATAAAGAATATCTTTTTTTGAACATTGGGAGGAATAGAATATATAAGTTGCTTATAGGGTGCAATGAAATAATTAAGTCTATGTTGTCTTAATCTACTATAAACATTATTATGTGATTCATGTTTTAAATCTATATTCATATATACTCCTTTAAATGATTTAACAAATATTTATACATAGTAAGTACCTAACGAAACTATTTAAAACCCTTTATTTATAGGCTGTATAAGATGCTATTACTTTACTTACGAAAACATTTGTTAATTTGACAAGGAACAAAAAAAATTTTGCATCCGCAAAACTTTTTTTGTTTCTAATCAAAAGTCAACTAAGCCGTAAATACTCAAAGCAGGAAGCAGTAAACACTTATGGAAGACTAAACTATATCTTACCCTGTACTACCGCCCTTCGGTTGGTCTAAATAAAACAAATCAATAAACCTGCTTCAATCTATTTAATAAAGAATCTAAAATTTGCTGATCAATTTCAATATCTAATTTACTAGCAATTAAATTTTGTAAAGAAATAGTTTGTTTTATATATTCAGCTTGTTCGTCAAATGTGAATCTTTCCCAACTATTTTTATTTTTCTTACCATTATGATATTTTAAAAGAAACTGTAAATTATCGGGATGATGTTCACCTTGCTTTTCATCATTTAATAAAGCCTCTGCATGATCTATTTCAAAATCTACACCAAAAAACTGTTTAAATGATTTTTGTATATTTTCAAATTCAGATATTCTATATACCTCTAAAACTTGCATCCTATTTTTTGCATTATTTATAATATCTTGTCTTTTAATTGGTTCTATATCTTCATCAACTTCAATATGTATATTTTCTTTTAACTCCTCTTTCGAGATATATTTAACTTTTCTAGGTCTTTCACTTGTATCTACTTTTAAAAACTTATCAAAATCACCTGTTGAAATCCATGAGCCTATACGTGCTGCAATTTCTCTCAGTCCTGTTGAAGGTTTCTTATGTTTTTTAGCTTCCTTTTCTGCTTTTTCTAAAAGTTCTGGATAAATTTCTCCAAATCTGATAGCCCACTCCGAAACTGTCACATATTCATCAAAAGTTTTTAATGCTTCTAAATATTTTTCATGAATTTTCATACTAAAAACCTTTTATAATATTCTAAAAGTTGAGCTTCCAACTGATCTCTTAAATCACCTGTATCTCCATAATCATATCTATTTTGTTGGTAGCTTTGCAGATCAAATCCTACATTTGCACTTCCATCATCTGCTTTTTCTACAAAAAGCATAATTTGATTTTCCATCCCTTTTGCTTTTGCTAATCCCATAGCAAAACCAACTTCTAAATATACATTTGCATTTTTATTTGTAATATCTGCTAGTAACAATCCATTTCGTTGAATTTGATTTAATATCTCATCCATTATCTGATATGTATGACCTTTTTGTAACTTATCAATTCTTATGCACTCTAGTGGTAAACCTGTATCATCTTTTACTTTATTAATTGCTCTTTCAATAGCATTAAAATATTTATCTCTTCCATAAAACTCCATTGCAACAAAAATTTTAAAATCTTTCGGCACATAAGTTTCTTTATAAGTTTTATAAAGGTTTTCAAAGTCATCAAAGTCATCAAGGTTAGCTTCATTTTTTAACCAGTCATAAAAATAAATAAATTCATTTTTCATCTTATCTATATCATCAACCAATCTATCCAAATAAAAAAAGATATTGATAAAATTATATAACTTATTTTGTTCTATAAAATTTCTTAATAAAGGGATTATATCTCCATCGCCTGATAGCGTCCTCATCCTATCAAAAAAGTTATCTAAAATACCATCTTCATCATCCACAGGTGTCTTTTTTGCCAAATAATCACATGCCATAGAAATATTATTTTTTAGTTTATTTATATCGATATAATAATCTTTAAACATATTTGTAAATTTTGTATTTGAAGTTTTAAATACATACATCCACCAGTCAATACTTTTAGCTTTTTCATCACTTAAATTTTCTGTTGCTTCATTTAGATAGTCATGTGGTAAAAGCGGTTTAGCTTTTGAGTTAAGATAATAAAAAAGTGCTAACTCATCTTCATAGTCACCTTCTCTATCTTGTGTAAAAATGAAAGTTACACCTATCTCAAAATCTGCCAACTCACTTGTTGGACTTTCTTCAAGAAGTTTTTTAATGGCTGATATTCTATGGTTACCATCAATAATTCTTACATTATTAAAAGCATTATCATCCCAAATGTATAATCTTAACATATTATAAGATGTAATTTTTTTGATGTACATATCTGAATTACTTAAAAGATAGTTGTTTGTAGGAGCAAAGTTAATACTTTGGTGTCTCACGGAAATAATAATATCAGGTAGATATTTATTAGAGCTAGTTTTTAGATATTCAATTATTTTTGCTTCATGTTCTAAGTCTCGCTCTCTTTGATAACCTTCATCATAAGTTCTAAACTGTGCAATCTCTTTTAACTTTAAATATGTTTTTGATACCGTATGATTAAATACACGTCTTCTCAGTCCATATACATCAATATGATGATTAAGCTCCATAACTCTCTCCTAGTATTATCTTTTCAACCTCTTTTTTTGCATTATTTATTAGCTTCTTTGCTTCATTTTGCAAATTTTTAGCTTTATCTCTTCGTAGTTTTATCTCATTTGCTATTTCATTCTGAATTACAATATCTGGTAAAACAATTTGTAAATTCAAAAACTCATTCATTATTAAATTTCTGATTCCATTTGTTTGACTTTGCATATTTTCAGTTATTTTTTTGTTGTACATTGTTCGTAAATAATTAAAAATATACTCTAAATTAATTCCTTCTTGTAATCTTATTTTATGGACAAAGTTACTATATGCAATAGTATTTTTTTCAATGATTTCTTTTGTTAATAATGCAACTCTTCCTACAGGCTGATCTGGACTACCACCTGATTTTTCTATTAAGATATCATTTTCTTTTACATCAAGTTTTTTTAATTTTTTTCTTTTGATAAAACGATATGCTTTTCTTTCTCCATCAATTTTAAGGTTATACACATTATCGAATTCTGTTGCTCTTAATACTAAACATTTTTCGTACTCTGAAAAATCTATTATTTTTTGTTCATCATCTCCCCAATCACCAGCATTTGAGTGTACAATAAGTTGTTTTAGATTTTTTATAGTGTCTTTATATAGTGAATTATTAATTGCTTCAATTTTTTCTTTATAAATTGGGCTATACTTTAAACAATCTAATCTATCATTAAATATATCATCAAATCCAACTTTAAATGTTCTATTCTCTATATTATTTTCTAATTCTTCTGGAAGTTTTATACCTAATTTATCAAGTAGATAATCATCTGTACCATCAAGTAAAATTTTAGCCTCTTCTTCTTTTTCTTTTTTAAGTTTATAAGCTTTATCTATAATATCAACAATATTTTTTTGAATAGTCATTTTTGGTACAGGAATAATTAAATTTTCAATATCAAAAGTTTGTAACCGTGGTAATGTATTTCCTGTCATCATATATTTAGTTTGATTTACTACACAATTCAATAGTAGAAAAATAGATAAAAACTTATTAGATATTACACTTTCATCTATAGTGTCCATAACAATAAATTCAGTTGTACATCCACCATCAAATTCTGTTAAATATACTTTATTTAAATATGGTCTTAATTTACCAAAAAGAACATAACCTTTTGAAAATATAGAACAATCTCCTTTTCCTTTTTCATTTTCACTTGGCAAATATAATCCCGTATTTGATTCAATATTTGCCATACCTATATATTTATTGACTTGTGATGCTGTAGACTTTTTACTATTAATATTAAATAAATATTTTAGTTTATTAATTTCAAATGGATATTTTTCATCTAAAAATATATCCAAATACTTTAATCTTTCAGGATGATAAAATATTGGCGACCATTGAGTACTTAGTTCGCCCCGATCTATTATGAATATTTTATTCTTATCTAAATCGGGGCTTAAGTAAAATTTACATTTCCCTTTTTATACACTTCTTCATAAAAAGTTTTAAACTCATTGCCTACTGTAAATAATTCTGACTCTTCATATTTACAAGTATTATTACCTTTTGAGTCATATCCAATTTCATCAATAATAGACATAAATATGGGATATTTATCAAATTTTGACATTTCAGTATTCACAGCTTCATAAATTTTATCTCTTACAATTTCCTCTTTTAGTTTATATTCTTCTTTTAACTCTACTACCTTCTCTTGGAACTCTTCAATTAGTTCTTCATTTAAAATAACCTCTTTTT
The DNA here is from genome assembly GCA_963677515.1 of Arcobacteraceae bacterium. GTDB lineage: Bacteria > Campylobacterota > Campylobacteria > Campylobacterales > Arcobacteraceae > JAIOSF01. The sequence goes on from OY781963.1 coordinate 1,325,710, forward strand.
TAAGCTCTTTTATCTTTTGGTTGTATGGAGTTACTTTTTCTTTAAGTTCTTTTCTTACAGCTAGTATTTCATGTCTGTGTTTATTTGTATGTATTTCCCTTACACTATCCTGCTTATCTAAAAACTTTTTCACTTCAACTTTACTTTTTTTCTTTAAAACTAATATAGATGACTTTACCCCTGCCCCATAGTTAGAAAACGTGTGTTGAGGAAGAGAAAAAGAAGCCAATAATTTAAATCTTTCTATTAGATAATTTCTTACATGCTGCATAGTTGAATTTGTAAGTATCCCATCAGGTAGTACCATAGCTACTATTCCACTACTTGGTTTAAGAAGTTGATAATATCTTTCTAAAAAAAGTATTTCACTTTTTTGCTGTTTTAAATCTTTTCTATATTTATTATCTATAATTTTATCTATAAAATCAACATGAGAATTTGCAAAATTATCAAAGGTACTAAAATATGTTTTATCATCTTTTATAGTTGAGCCAAAAGGAGGATTTGTAAAGATATAATCGAAGCTTTCTTTTATAAATTCATTGTTTTGTTTCTGAAAACTATCGAAAGTAGCAAGTCCATCACTTGTAATAACATTTGTATGACCATCATCATGGATAATCATATTCATTTTAGCTGTACGACTTATACCTCCACTTATCTCTATACCATATAGTTTCTTTTCGGCAAAGTTATGCCAAAAGGCTTTTGCTCTTTCTTTATCTTTATCTGTCGGATTTTCTTTTTTCTTTAGAAATTCTTTTGATTTATTTTGCATTTGAGCTAATGACTGAAGTAAAAAGCCACCACTTCCACAACTAGGGTCAATAACTCTATCATTTTCTTTTAAATCAAATAGATCAACTATAAACTTAACTACATTTGGTGGTGTAAAATATTGTCCAGCATCACCTTTAAAGAACTTTGCAAAAAAATCTTGAAATATTTTACCTTTTATATCAAGCTCTGTCTCATTTAAACTATAAGCTTCAAGTTTCTCAACTAAAAAAGTAATCTCATCGGCTTCTAATATCAAAGTATCATCAAAGACATTTGAATCTTTCTTTTTATGTTTATCATAAAGATTTTTTATCCTTATTTCTCTTTGTTCTTTTGTTTCGTCTCTATCTTTTTGGAACTCATAATACTCTGTATAGTCCTCTGATAATTCATCAACCTTTTCATCCATAATTTTTGTGAATACTATTTTACTAAATTCGTTAAAAGCTTCAGCAGGGTTTCTTTTACCCCCATTCCAAAGATAGTCATGTATCTCTTTTAATATGCTTTTTAATTTCTCTGTATTAAGTGGCTTTATATCATTGTCTACTGAGTTTCTTTTATACTTCCATTTTGGAACACTTCCTCCAAAATCTGGGAAGTCGTCTATTTTTCTATTCTCATTATCTCCAATATGAACTTTCCAAAATTCACTACCATTTGTAGCTACAGCATACTCTGCTCCTGTTGCATGAGCATAACTTATAGCTTGATCTTTAGCAGTTTTTAAATCTTTTTGCTTTTTATCTTTTACTTCCACTATCATGTAAGCTTGATTTGTTTTTTTACCATTTTTTACTTTATAAGCAATTATATCTGCTCTTTTAGTATCTGCTCCCATTGGTACTTTTACCTCAATACCTAAACTATAAATAGGATATTGATGTTCAATTACAAGCTTTGCTACCATGTAAGCTCTTACTTTTTCTTCTGTTTCATTCCAAGGTTTTGTTGCACCTTGCTTTTGTCCTGTATTGTAAGTTATTTTTGTTTCTTCATCATTTAAACTAAATAACTTTTTATCAAAACCTTGTTGTATTAAATCATTCATTCTTAATTTACCCATCTGTTAATTTGTAAAATTGATTATACCTTGATTTCACTTGCTATTTTATTGTCTTAACCACTCATGAATTTCATTTGCTTTTTCATTATAATAATTTTCATCATCACTTTTAATAACTTCAAATATTTCTACTGTATAATTTTCACTTATTAATTTATTTTCCATTCGTTCAACTAAAGAACCATTTTCATTTTTTGGTCTTCCTGCTAACACTAAATAATTATAATGAGAATACTTCTTTATCATCTCATCAACATTTCGATTTCCTTCTTCAAAGCTTTGTGATAATATATATCCATATTCACCATTAAGTAAAAACTTTTTCTGATCTTTTGTCAACCCTAATTTTGGTTTTAAATATTCCCTTATTGTTTTACTTTTACCTGCAAAATGTTTTCCCATTACAATAACTGCTTTTTTCACGATATAAACCTTTTATAAAAATTTGACAAATAATATCATACCTATGTCACAAATAGCGTCACAAAAAAAACGAATTTTAAAATTTATTGATTTTATACTTAGAAAAGAAAAATGTGTACAAGTGTACATAAAAGTGTGCTGTTAGTGTGTTATTGACCAATTTTTAATTTACTAAATGCCTTTAATAAAGGGATTTAAGGCTTTTAAAGAAGTTTTCAAATCCCTCCTTGTCCGCCACTTTTAAGCCGATAACAAAGGCATTTTCAAAACAAATTTTTCATATTGTGTAAGAACTGTGTAAAATCAACCATACTTTTTACTAAAATAATCTTTATTGATTCTAAGTTTTCCAATATAATGTTTTCTTGATACATAGTTTCTGCATTAGAAAAGCTTTTTACATATAATTTTTGAGCTTTTGCAAATTGACGACATTAAGTTCGTCGTTTAAAATTTCCAATTCCTTAAATCTTTTCAAAATTCGGGAGAATGTTTCTGAAGCCATATTAAGCTGCATTGCTATATCCCCTTTTTTTCGATACTTTAAAAGATCCGGTTCTTTATAAAGCTCTTTTGCAACTCTTTGGGTTGTTCCCAGGATCAAATTGCTTCTCATCACATCTTTTATCATATTCGCACTGTTGCTTAACTGTTCCATCATTTTTAAAGAAAGCTGCGGGTCTTTTAGAATAAAACTTTTAAACTCCTCTTTTTTCACCAATAGGATATAACTTTTCCCCAATGATTCAACGGTTTGTGAAAAATGGTTTTTTGTAAAAGAATCGGTCTCCCCGAAGAAGCCGCTTCGGTCGTACTCGTTAAGTATCACTTGCATCCCTTTGGTTGCAACGTTATACTCTTTTAGCTTGCCGCTTAAAAGAAAATAAAAAAAATCCACCCTGTCATTTTCATAAAAAACGATGTTTCCTTTTTCATATTTTTTAAGGGTAATTATCTCTTTTAATCTTTCGATCTGTTCTTTACTCAAGTGTGAAAAGAAAGAGATATTTTTAAGATTGTTTAATATATTTGTTTGTACCATCATTTCACAAAGGTGATCATTGTAACTGTCTATCTGGGAGGTGATATTCTGATAATCACCTTTTAAATGATGGAATGTTTTTAGATTGAAAAGGTTTGCGCACTTTTTACAGTCATTATGTAGAAAACAGTTTTTTACAGAATCGGTTACATGCAGTATCTTTTGTTCTTTATTTTGCTCTGTTATATATTCAAAGAACTTTTTACTTTGCAAAGAGGGAGAATGGTTCGCTATCAAAACAAGATCAAACTTCCCTTTTCTATAGATGCTCGAAAGATTATGAAAACTGTTTATTTTATCTACACGATATTTTTGTGACTTTATCAGTTTTTGATGAAGTGTATTTCTGGCACCATTTTCGACTATCAAAACATTTCTCATGCTTATCTTCCTTTTCTAAGATATCTTTATATTAGATTGATGCTACTTGTCACTTTTGAGCTTATTTACGTCACAGCTTTCAAATAGGATCTCAAGCTGTTTTTTCAGAGCATTGAGTTTTTGGGTAGTTTTTAAGAGGTTCTCAGATGATTCTATGGCTATATCTTCACTCATATCAATCTGTTTCATAATATCTGATTTATTTTCAAGCTCATTTATAATACCTTCAAACTCTTCAGTCAGACCTTCCAGTTTTTTAGAGGCTAATTCTGATTGTTCCAGTGCTGTTTGTGAATAATTAACCACAGAATTGACTTTATCAATAAAGCAGTTCATATCATCGGCCATCTCCACAAATTCCCTCTCGGAATCTACCTCAATGGGTTCCAACTCGTGGATCTCCCCGGAACTTAACTTTTTATATTTATTGATAAATTCCCTTGCATGGGCTTCTATTTGTCTTAATTGTACCAAAGCATATAATGCAAATATGAAAAGGAACGCAAACGACAAGTATTGGAAGTTCTTGATAAAAGTGGTTTTTTCTTCAATATATTCGGTATACAAAGTAACCGTTTTGTCTACTTCTGTTAAAAGCTCATTATTGGCCTCTGTCAGATAGTTTAATATTACAGCCAGCTTCTGGGTGTCATTTTCCAAGATTGCCGATTTAAAGTCATTTACATTTTTTTCAAAAGTTTCCCATAAAACTATAACCTTTGAAATTTGCGTGCTGATATGCTGATTTGGAGCAGCAGAGATTCCAAGAAGTTTGTTACCGTCTTTTAAGGTATTCAAACCGTAGTTAAACTCTGATATTGCATTATCGATTTCAATAAAGTTATTTGACTTGGTTTGATACAGGAAAAGTACACTTTTCGTGATCTTCTGGGTAAGCATTCTTTGTTTCCCGGCAATATTTACGATTGTCGCATCTTTTATATTTTTCTGATTTAAGTATAAGCTTATTGTTATTACCACAAAAATTGAAGTGATCAACAAAGCTCCCAAAATCTTGACTATTTGACTTACACTGATTTTTTTCATCATTACATTCCCATATATATGCTACGTAATTCTTCTTCTTTATTTATCACTATATTTGATTTATCAATGGTGATGATTTCATTTCTGGATAACCTTTTTAAAACACGTGAAAGAGTCTCCGGCTGAATATGCAGCAGCAGTGACACTTCACTTCTTTTTAATTCATTAAACATCTGCAGATCGTTGATAAGCATAAAGGCTACTTTTGATGTTGCATCAAAGACCAGTTCTCTGTTTACTATACATTGCAGCTGCTGATTTTTATAGATCAATTCATTGATAAACTTTAAAACCAGTTCATTTTGATATAAAAAGTCATCTTTGAATTTTTTAAAATCAATGGAGAGCAGTCTGCTTTTTCTTAAAAATTCACTATTTGAAAAACAGTTGATCTTGCTTTCGTTTAAATTTGACAATTCAGATATCATGGAATTGGGATAAACATAATACAAAAAGATTTCATTATCGTACTTATCTATTTTATATACTTTTAAAAGACCGTCAACCAAGAATAGCAGTTTATCCGTGGTTTCAGATTCATAAAAAAGCACCGTATCAGGATCAAAACTCGTTATATATGAAATAGAAGCTATTTTCTCGATTTCTTCATCATTTAAGTGACTGAACAAGTTTATTGACCGTATTGCCTCTTTGATATTCATAATAACTCCAATACAATAGATCTTAATAATAATAACATAGATTTAATATATTAAACTTAATTAAAAACTGTATTGTTATGTATCACCGTATAAAAATTATTATCTTCCATCATACACTCTTTAACAGAAAAAGATTCCCCGATATTGATATCGTTTAATATTGGTTCTTTACTGGAAACTACCAGTTGGTCATTTCTCTGTAAAATATCTTTTCCGACTATGATATTATGAAGTATCTGGTATTTTGACAATTGTGTACCGTCAAAACAATAGTGGGTTGCCCCGTTCACGTCAACTTTTATAAAATCAACAGTTGTTTCCTCCAGCCTTATTGCGTTTGGGTCCATTTTTTTAGATCCGCTGCATTTACAACCGTTATGTTCTTCGTTTTTAGCCATGAAAATCCTTTTTCCCTATTTTACACTAAAAACTGTTTTGTTTTTTTGACTTACGTCAAATTTCAGACCTTGTTCAGGTTAATAATTCATCGTCAAACTGTTTATTCAATTTCTCTAAAAAGATTTTGTGTTCCTCTTTTAACTTTTTATACACGTTTATTATATCTATCCCGTACTTCGTTACTTCATACGTTCCGTTATCAAGTTCTTTTATCAACGGTTCTTCTGAAATTTTATTAATCGATTTTATATTCTTGTATGCGGTATCGTGTTCCATATTTAAAAGTAAAGCTGTTTCATTTAAGTTAAGCCCGTTTGATAAATGTTCAAGCAGTGCGACCCGGCCTGGGCCCAAAAAATTTTCACCGTTTTTCTGGACCCAGATCTGTCCGCCGATCTTATATTCTATATTGTTTTTTTTCATGATGAAAATATATCATAATTTTAATTTCATTTTTTAATTTTCAAAAACTTTTTAACTTTTAATACCCCTAGTTGAAAACCGCTGTATCTCATAATCTTTGCCACTTCCTTCCATTGGGGCTTTTCATAGCAGGGACTTGGGCACTTCCTGCACCTGGGCTTTGTTTCATGGGGACATTCCAAGAGCCTCTCAAAAGAGTAGGAGATAAGTTTGTGGCACTCTTTACATAAATGAACGTACAAGGTGATATCACTTTGTTTGTACTTTAACTGGTATTCTTTTTTAAATCGTTCCCGGTGTTTATCCTCACAGTATTTTGTGAAGAATTTTTCTAAAGTAAGCACCTCATTTTGAAACTTTTCTTCGGTCATAATATCTTGACCACTTTATCTATATTGTCAAAAATATTTTCAACCCTTTGCTGCCACAGTTTCCCGAAAGCGGTTTTCTCTTCTTCCGTTGCAGCTCCCTGCATCATTTTTTGCATAAGTGTTGAAATATTTGGATCAGATTTTATAATACTGGGATCATAAAGCATCTCGACAGATTCCCCGTTATCAAGTCTTTTAAACTTCACACTTGAAGAGATATTATCATTGAACTTCATAAGGCCAAATCTTTGGAACTTCCCGTTAAGTCCTTTAAAGCCGCCAAGTTCCGTTGCTCCTGTTATCTGGGTAATCACATTTGCTATAACACCCGTAACGCTCTCACGGTAATCCTCTTTAAAGCAAACATATATTTCACCTCTTTTAGGAAGTTTCTCTTTATATAACTCTTTCAGCCCAACCAAGGCCATGATATAAGCCCCTGCAATCGTAGGACAACTGTGCCCTGCAGCTTTTACAACGTCCGGGTAACTAAACTCCACCAAGCCGTATTGGAAAGTCCCAAAAAAATTGGAAAGATCATCCTGAAGCTTTATTTTTTCAATTGAATCAAAAAATTCCGGGTATTGCATAATATATCCTTTATATGTTTTAATTGCTTTTTCACTGCAGAGTATGCAAAATTAGTTGGAATCTGCATTTGCCATCTTTCTTTTTATCCACTACAGCTGTTTTGGGTAAAATCGGTAGTGTTTTTACCGTTTGATTTTTTTGTGAATATAACTTTTGATTTCCCCTCTTCCGTAATCTGTTCCGTATAATCAAAATCATTTTCTATTCTTGGGAACAATCCCCCGGGAGATTTGTGGTTTATCATAACCAATTGAGAGTTTGCATCCAACAGCTGTAATCCCGCCATTGCATTTACCATAGGGGCGGGAGGTCCGTATCTGCTGGTATCAAACATATATGTAGTCAATCCGTTCTCAACCTCTTTGTAAAAATCAACAGTCGAACCGGTTACTTCTATTTTTTCCATTTATACTCCTTATCATTTTGTCAGTTTACAAAAAGTGATCATTAAAGTCATTGACCTGAATCAATTTAATTTCCAGATATTATTTGATTCAAGTCAAAAAATATCTAATGAAATTTTTCTATAATTAACGAAATTTTTTATAAAAGGACACAGGATGATGCCATATATACATTCCATACAAACCGGTAAAGTTCAAAAACTGGAAGGATGGGAAACTGCTTCTTTTAAAAAAGAGGTGAAAAGTATAAAAGTAAAAAATATGGGAATAGAAGGGGATGAAGTTGCCGATACCGAAAGTCATGGAGGATTTGAAAAAGCGGTTTTCGCGAACAGTTTTGAAAATTATCAGGGATGGCGGGAATTTTTAAATACAGATTCCCTTGAACCAGGTTCTCTGGGTGAAAATCTTACTATAAGCGGGCTGGATGAAATGAATGTATGTCTGGGAGATATACATCAAATAGGTGAGGTGATACTTCGGGTTTCCCAGCCAAGAAAACCATGCTGGAAGATCTCCAAAAAACATAACAATAAAGGGTTTACAAAACTTATTTTCAATACAGGGAAAACAGGATGGTATTACAGCGTGATAAAGCCCGGAGTTATAAAAAAAGATGACCAGATATCTATCCTGTCGATTCAAAAAAGCAACGAACTGCACCGATATATCAATAACCAAAAAGTTTCCATACTCGATGCAAATAAAGCTTTTAAAGATCCAAAGCACAATCAATTAACATTGAAAAAGATATTGATAATTCCGGGTTTGAGCGAAAAATACAAAGAAAGTATAAAAAAGCGTCTAAACGGAACATATGATTTAAGCTTTATGGAGATGCCCGATGAACTTTGAACAGCCATCCCAAAGATTAAAACCAAAATTCCTCAGAGAGATAAAAAGTGAAGCCCTTTTGGTATTCTGCAAACAACTGCTGATGCTCAATACAGACGGATTAGTTATCAAAGCTATTTTTTCCGAGGAAAGGTTTCATAAAGAAGCGGATCATATAAAAAAAAGTATCCGGAAACTTACAGAACAATTAGGGACACATGTTATTGATCAACAGTATCTTGACTACCTGATTCTTAATCACAGAAAAAAAAATCTGCACAATATATTTACCCAGGAGCTTCCTCTTATTTACTACAGCGATGTATTGTTTCAAACCTTGAAAAAGCAAATGAAAAACAAACAAAAATGGGTTCCGGAGTTTTTGGTTTTCAGCCTTTTATCCGAATGGTTCATTGAAGAGAACAACTCTATGCAGCTTTTTAGCTTTATTAAGCAATATCAATATCTGGAAATCTTAAGTATGTATGAAAAAGCGGCCCTGGAAAGTGACGATAAAACAAAATTCACAATAAAAGATATGTATAACCTTTCTTCAAGTTTGGTATCAAACCTGAAAAAAGCAAAGTTTCAGAATTTCCTGAAAGTATAATTTCTTTTAATACTATGTTTTTGACCTTTGTCAAATAATTTATGATAATTGTTTGATAATATTTCAAAACAGGAGTAATAAATGCTGGTGAATTTCTCGATCAAACAATCATATATCTTAATATTCATAATTTTGATATTCTGGGCATCAATTGCATATTATACAATGAACACATTAATTGATTCCCAAAGTTATTATGCAAAATTGATCAATTTAAGCGGCAAACAAAGAATGCTATCTCAAAAAAGCGCTTTTTTAGCTTCCAAATATATGCAGGAAAATGAGCAAAGTTACCTAAAAGAACTAAAAAACATCATAGAATCATTCCAAAAAAACCATAACTATATAATTGAAACTTTATCCGTTAAAGCAGAAAAAATTTATTTCCATAGAGAAAAAAATATAGATAAACAGGTAAAAGATTATATTGAATTTATCGAAATGTTTTTGGAAGAACCATCTTTACAGCTATCTGAAACTATATATAAAAGATCCCAGACCCTTTTACCCTACCTGGACGATGGCGTAGACCTTTTTCAAGAAGAAAGTGAAGAAAAAACAAAAAATCTGCAGCAAAGAGAACTGTTTATTTTCATAGGTACTATTTTAACCATACTTTTTGAAGCCCATTTTTTTGCAAGACCGGTAATAGATACGATAGAGCTGAAGTTCAAGGATTTTTATGAAATACTTAGAAAAAAAGACAACCTTCTGGATCTTCAGTCCAAATTCTTCCTAAATGCCCACGAAGGTATAGTTATTACGGATAAAGAGAATAAGATCATAAATATAAACCCCTCATTTGAAAGGATATCAGGATACTCCAAAAATGAAATTCTGGGGCAAACCCCCAACATCTTGAAATCGGGAGAACATAATGATGATTTTTATAAAAAGATGTGGGAAGATATCAATACAAAAGGTTTTTATAAAGGTGAAGTGATAAACAAAAAAAAAGATGGCAACAATTATATTCAAAATGTATCAATATTTGTACTAAAAAACGAATTTGGAGAAATTACGAATTACTGTGCCCTTATATGGGACTTGACAAATGAAAAAAAGCAGGAAAAGATAATCTCAGATCAGACAAAAATGTCCTCTATGGGTGAGATGATAGGCAATATAGCCCATCAATGGAGACAGCCCTTAAATGTTATTACCTCATCTGCATCGGGCTTACAAATAATGAAAGAGCATAAACTGCTTGACGATACACAGTTTTACAAATCTTTAAACCAGATAGAAACAAATGCCCAATACCTTTCAAAAACAATAGATACTTTTAAAAACTTTATAAAAGAAAAAAAAGAATTTAAAGAAGTGATTATTCAAGACAGGGTAGATAATGCCTTAAATATTATTGCCGCAACAATAAAAAACAACCATATAAAACTTGAAAGTAACTTCAAAGAAACGGAACCTATAAAAATAAGAACAGTGACAGGGGAACTTGAACAGGTAATTATAAATATAATCAACAATGCAAAAGACGCCGTTATCGAAAACAATATCAATGATCCCGTGATCATCCTTGAACTGAAAAAATCAAAAAATCGTGTAGTCTTAACAATAAAAGATAATGCAGGCGGCATTCCAGATAATATACTGCCGAAAATATTTGAGCCCTACTTCACGACCAAAGAGGAAAACAAAGGTACCGGTATCGGTCTTTATATGAGCTACAAGATCATAACCCAAAGTTTAAGGGGAAAACTTTATGCCGAAAATACCGATAATGGGGCAGTATTTTTTATAGAACTGCCCCTATCTCAAAACTCTCTTTTAACATAGTACAAATCTTCCATCAGATCTTTTCCGGCTTATTTCCCCTTTTTGCGATTTTACCCAGCCGTTTTTTACGGGAGGAGTTATAATATCAAAGTTTTCTACATACGGTTTAATATCCAAAAGGGGAGTTCCGTTTAATATATCTATACCCTGTATAAGAATTTTATTATCGTAAACATCTACGATTTTTACCAATGAAAGACCTATATTGTTAGGGTGCATGGGTGTTCTTGTTGAAAAAACTCCCCTTTTGGTATTGGTTTTATCGTTAAAGGGTATCACCTCAAGATCATAATTGTTTTGTACCTTGTGAAAATAATATAAAAGATAAATATGGCTGAATCCTTCCAGGTCTTTCAAGCCCTTCTTGTATTTATCATAAAGCTCGATCGTAGCATAAACATCTTCTGCCCCGTGCGGCTGGACGGGCATATTTTCCAAATTGCAAAAAGGAGTATTCACCGTACCTATTTGATTCATTGTTATTTCCATAATAATCTCCAATTCATTATAAAATATTATCAAAAATATAATTTGTTTTTATTGACTCAAGTCAATGATTTATTTTTTTTAATATATTACTATTACATCCACAAACCAATAAAAAGGAATAAATAAATGAGTATGTTTTGTTATCAATGTGAAATGAGTACACCCAACGGCTGCGGTTCTACAGGTGCATCTGTAGGGACTTGCGGGAAAGACGAGAACCTCTCACGTCTTCAAGACACAATGATTTTTGGGCTTAAAGGGCTTAGTGCCTATAGAGAACATTTTAATGAGCTGGATCCGGCTGCAACAAAAAATGTTGATGATGTAATGAGTGAGACTTTATATTTTACCCTTACAAATGTTAATTTCAATTTTAACGATCATATCTCCCAGCTGATGAAAGTGGGAAGTGCCGGGGTTGAAGTGATGGACAAACTTTCGAACGCACATACCGGAAAATTCGGTATACCCACACCTGTGGTCGTACCTCAAAACAAGGTAGAGGGTAAAGCTATTCTTGTAAGCGGTCACAATCTGGAGATGATGGAGAAACTTCTCATCGCCACGGAAGGGAAAGGTATAAATATTTATACCCATTCGGAGATGCTTCCTGCCCACGGTTACCCGGAGCTTAGAAAGTACCCTCACCTGAAAGGAAATGTAGGGAAAGCCTGGTTTGACCAGGCTGAACTAATGAAAAGATTTAAAGGAACTTTCGTAGTAAATACAAACTGCATCGTACCTCCAAAGAAAAATGCAGATTATGTGGACAGGGTTTTTACTTATAAGATCGTAGGAATCGAAGGGGGAACTCAGATCATTGATGACAACTTTGACGAACTTATTGAAAGAACACTTCAATGTGAAGATACAAATATGGATGACGGCCTTACATTAACTACCGGGCACCATTATAAAACCATATTGACCCTGGCTCCTCAGATCCTGGAAGCGGTAAGCCGAGGCAAGATCAGGCAGTTCTTTGTCATAGCAGGTTGCGATGCTCCGGGGAAAGCCGGAAACTATTATAGGGAAATGGCCGAATCTTTACCTGAAGATTGCGTTATCATAACTTCAAGCTGCGGTAAGTTCAGGTTCAACGATATAGATTTCGGGAACGTACCGGGAACACAGATCCCAAGATACCTTGACCTTGGCCAGTGTAATGACAGCAACGGTGCCGTGGAGATTGCAAAAGCGGTAAGCCAGGCTCTTGATACTCCTATCAATGACCTTCCTATCTCGATCGTACTTTCATGGATGGAACAAAAAGCCGTGATTATTTTACTGGCATTGTTCTCATTGGGAATAAAAGATATTTATCTAGGTCCCAAACCTCCGCAATTCGTAAATGACGATATTATGAATTTCCTTAGCGAGAATTTCAATCTGCACCTGACAGGTAATGCAAAAGAGGATCTTTCAGATCTGCTTATCAAAAAAGCCTCTTAAAAAAGCAGGATTTTATCTTGCTTTTCGCTCATATGATATATCATATATGTAAGTTAATTAAATTATTCAACCGATAAAATAAAAAGGGGGAAATTACAATGAGAAGAATTACGTCATTGACTCTGGGATTTTCATTTTTGATCATGGGTTTTACAGGAATTGTTTTATACATAGTACCTCACGGCAGAATAGCAAGATGGCTTGATTGGCATCTGTTCGGGCTTGATAAAACACAATATCAGGCACTGCATACGACCTCAATGATTGTTTTTCTGGCTTTTGGGATACTCCATATATATTATAACTGGAAACCGATCGTAAACTATATGAAAGACAGCACGCAGAAAATATCGTTTACAAAAAAAGAATTTCTGACAGCCCTGTTTTTAAATCTATTTTTTGTTGTCGGTACATTATTCCAGATTCAACCTTTTAAAGGTTTTTTGGACCTTGGGGAAAATATCAAAAGCAGCTGGGCAGAAAGATCGATCAGTACATCAAAAGTCAATGGCAACGAAGAGAAGATCATGCCTCCCCCGGAAAGGTTGAACAGAAGAACTTTGCAGGAATTAAACGATATGGGAAATATTGACTTGAATAAAGCCGTAAAGATTTTAGAAGCAAGAGGTCTTGATAATATTGGCCCCGAAACCAGGATAAAAGAGATATCCGAACAGTTAAATATGGACAAAACGGAAGTTTATAAACTTTTAACCCGCTGACATTTATAGATAGGATAAAATCATTACCCTATCTATACTAAACTTATTTGCCGATATGTTCGGCAATTGCCTCAATATCACTTTGACTTAACGGGTTCACCTGCCCAAGCATTAAACCTTTCATAGCTCCTCCGTAAGTACCGTTTTTGTACCCTGCCATGGCATCTACGATCTCCTGTTTTGTCATATCCTTGATCACTTTACTTTTACCTAAAGCAACTTTTTCCCCGTTTGCACCGTGGCACCCTGCACATTTTTTATATAGTGCGGCACCGTCTGCCATTAAAGTTGAACAACCAAGTCCCGCAACCAGCAATGTAATTAATGTTTTTTTCATTTCAATTCCTTTGTTTATTTTTATAATCTTATTATAAGAAATATATTTTGTCTTTGACCCAGGTCAAATTTTTGTTAATATTTGACCTAAATCAATTATTTAATTTATGGAATAGAATATAATAATAAAATATAACAATAAGGAAATTTAATGATAAACCAAACCAAAGCACAACCTTCCTATAAAAGACTGGCAGCGGCCTTTACAGGTCCTTCGAACAGCGGAAAAACAACCCTGATAGTTGAGCTTTCAAAAACTTTGCAGGAAAAAGGATTTAAGGTTTGTATTGTAAAGCATGATCCCAAAGACAAGGCAAAATTTGATAAAGAGGGGAAAGACAGCTATAAATTCACTCAAACGGGTGCAGACGTTGCCGTGGTATCCCCAAACAAAACTACACTGTTCAAACAATCTGCTTCTACTATAGACAATATCATTCAAATGTTCGGAGATTTTGATTATCTTCTTGTGGAAGGATTAAAAACTCTGCCGCTTCCTAGAATTGCGATCTTTAGAAACTCTTTGGATGAAAACTATTTTGATGTTACGGATGCTGTTGCTACGGACGATACAATAAATAGCAAGTCTATACCCCAAAGCTGTGAACATTTGGACCTTAATGATTTTGGGAAAATAATCGAATGGATCGATAAAAATGGGAAAAAAGTTTAAAACAATTTTAACTATCTGCTTTTTATGGTTTAACAATTTGTACGGGGACAATTACGGAAGTCTGCTTTTATACGGCAACTGTACAACCTGCCACTATGAAAAAGAAAGTTTATCCGCCCCTTCTTTGAGAATCATAAAAAAAAGGTATATTAAAGCTTTTCCCAAAAAAAAAGATTTTGTGGAATATATGTCCACATGGGTACTGAACCCCAATAAACAAAACTCTATTATGGATGATATGATAGAAAAATATGAACTTATGCCGCAACTTGGCTATGATAAAGATACTCTGGAAAAGATTGCCGAATATATTTATGAAACTGAATTTTAAAAAATTAAAAACCGGAGGCTTTATTTTAAAAAAGAAGGAGGCTTAAGGTAAAGTTTCGGTTTTTAATTTTGAAAAGTATATATTATTTTAAACTTAATTTTTATGACTTAAGTCAAATTTTCTTTTTTTATTTAAAATTTGCTAGACTTCTTCCATGAACAATCTTAAAAATATAGAACTCTTTAAAACACTAAACGATGACCAGTTAAGCCTAATAGAGACAATAACATTGTTTGAAAACTTCAACAAAGACTCCATTGTCTTTTATGAAGGGGATGTGCCCGGGTATTTTTACGTACTGCTGCAAGGAGAGGTGAAAATATACAAAGTGGACCATAAAGGAAACGAGATAATAGTTCATAACTTTACAGCACCGTCTTTAATCGCCGAAATGGCCAGCCTTGAAGGATTTGCCTTCCCTGCGACCTGCGTATGCCTGGAAGAGTGCCGATTTGCGCTTATAAAAAAAGAACAATTTCTTAATCTGTTAAAAGAGAACACCCTTATATCTTTTCAAATCATCAGGTCTTTGACAAAAAAGATAAAAGCAATGGATAATCTGTTAAATAGAAGTTTGATATTTGATGCCACCACAAAGGTTGCAATGTATATAGATAAAAATCCCGAAGAGTTTAAAAATAAAAAAAACAAGATAATTGCCGCAGAGCTTAATATAACCGCGGAAACCCTTTCCAGAGTCTTAAAAAAGCTTAAAGAACTTCATATCATCAACTCCAAATTAGAACTATTGAACAAAGAAAAACTCCAAATGTTCGTAAACTTCTAAACCAATTGACCCAGGTCAATAATTAATCTCTTTATATATAATATAATTCTTTACAGTAATAGCAGTAAAGGATCATTATGACAATCAATCAATTTATGACACAGGACCACAAAGCTTGTGATGAACAATTCGCCCAGCTTGAGAATATTGTAGATGCAGGAAACTTTGAGGGTGCCGATCTGATGTTCGATGAATTTCAGGCTCATATGCTAAAACATTTTGATATGGAAGAGAAAGTGATGTTCGAGGAGTTTAATACCGCCAACCATGACGGGT
Source organism: Arcobacteraceae bacterium (assembly GCA_963677515.1). Classification (GTDB taxonomy): domain Bacteria; phylum Campylobacterota; class Campylobacteria; order Campylobacterales; family Arcobacteraceae; genus JAIOSF01. Next base: position 1,341,603 of record OY781963.1, read on the forward strand.
GCAATCCCACAGGTATAATGGTAATGGAACATGACCAGATTAGAGATTTGATGAGTAAAATGAAAGAATCGCTGAACTCTAAGAACAAAGATCAGTTTCTGGGCTTGAGTGAAAATCTTCTTTTTATAATGCAGCAGCACAATATGAAAGAGGAGCAGATCATGTATAATTTGGCAGATGATGCACTCAACCAGGAATCAGTAATCAATAAGATGAAAGAGATCTAAAATTGAACTTCAATGAAATCATATTGGATTGCAGGGAACTTGAAGCTCCGGAACCTATGAACCTGGTCATATCTAAGTTATCTGTATGTGATATCAATACCTATATTAAAATGTTGCATAGAATAGAACCTTCTCCCCTGATTTCTTTGCTTCATTCAAATAACTTTTCCTCAAAAACCGTAAAAGAGGAAAACTGTTTTGCAATTTACATATGGCTTGATTATCAAAAAGAACTGACAGAATACATAAAAGGATTTTAAAGATGTATACAGGTTTGTCACTGGACCAGGCACCCCTTTTTAAAGCTCCGTTGAAGTTTTTTTTAACGGCTCCATTGTTTTCTATGGCAGCGGGTATATTATTTTTAGTTAATGATTCACAATTAATAGTGATTGCCCATCTTATAACGATAGGTTTTATCATAATGACTGTTTTTGGAAGTTTGCTGCAGATGCTTCCCGTAGTAGCGGGAGCCGTAATAAAAAGATCACTTCTATTGGGGAACACCACTTACGGATTGATAATATTTGGAGTAATAAGCTTTATACTTGCATTTACCTTGAAAAAACCCGGTTTTTATTTTATCAGTACGGGCTTGCTTTTTTCGGGGCTTTTATTATTCTCCTATGTTTGCGTATACAAACTGTTTAATATACAAAATAAATCATGGATAACTATAGGTATGATATTTTCATTGCTAAGCTTTATTATCGCTTTTTTATTGGGGATTCTCTTGTTTCTTTCATATGGTACGGGAAATTTTTCACCCTTTCACCATATATTTGCCAACTTGCATTACAATATCATATTTTTCGGTTTTATATTTTTACTTGTTTCTTCCATATCGTTCCAGGTGGTTCCTATGTTCTGGGTAAGTGCCCCGTATAAGGAAGTTGAACAAAAAATAATCTTGATAAGCACCGTTGTGCTTTTACTGCTGTATTTGGCAAATATCACTTTTGATCTGAATTTTGGATTGGGATATAAGATCTTTATGGGATCTATCTGCCTTTATTTTAGTTTTTTAACCATTAAAAAACTTTACTACAGAAAAAGGAAACTAAAAGATACCAGTGTGTATTTTTACTTTACAAGTATGGTATTTTTATCTTTGGGAATCATATATTGGGTATTTTCAAGCTTTATTGACTTATCCCCTTTTAACCTGGGAGTTTTATTCGGCCTGGGATTTGTAATTAGTTTGATGAACGGTATGCTTTATAAGATCGTGCCGTTTCTTACCTGGTTCCATCTAAGCAGCAAAGGTATTTTTGATATACCTACCATGAGAGAGATGATAAGCAGAAAAAAAAGCCAGTTCCAATATATTTTTCATATATTGAGTATTATATTACTGTTTTCGGGCTTTTTATTCGATAACGAATATCTTATAAGATACGGCGTGATACTCTTTATTATTTCCAATTTACTTTTATTTACCTATTTAATCTCTTGTGCAAAACTATATTTTTTAAAAAAGGAGCAATATGAACTTAACACATTTAGACGAAAACGACAGACCGAAGATGGTCGACGTATCAGATAAAGAGGATACAAAAAGAATAGCCGTGGCAAGCGGGATGATAACTATGTCCCAAGAAGCCTATGACAACGTAATATCAAACAGCAATAAAAAAGGCCCGGTGTTACAGACTGCCGTGGTGGCAGCTATAATGGGTACCAAAAAGACCCCCGAGCTTATTCCTATGTGCCATCCTCTTCTTTTAAGCGGAATAAACTGCGACGTGGAAGAGCTTCCGGAACTTCCCGGATTCAAACTAAGCGTTACCACGAAGCTTTCTGGTCAGACGGGAGTGGAGATGGAAGCACTGACAGGTGTGAGCATAGGTCTTCTTACCATATACGATATGGTAAAAGCCATAGACAAGGGTATGGTTATAAGCAATGTGCAGATTGAACATAAAAGCGGCGGAAAAACAGGAGAATACAACAGATGATAACTATAGAATTTTTAGGCCCTATAAATAAAAAGCCTTTACACGCGGATATTGAAAACCTGAATCAACTAGGAGATATTTTAAGAAGTGATGAAACACTGAAGCCCTGGCTTAAAAACAGTGCAGTCGCGGTTAATGATATCTTAGTGACTAACAAATCTCTGGAACTTAAAAATGGAGACAGGGTTTCCCTCCTGCCTCCCGTTTGCGGCGGTTAAAAACTATATGAAAAAGGATAAAAAATGCAATACTTAGAACTTTTTGACGGAGACCTTCCCGTAGAAGAGATAACAAACAGATGGTATGACAAGTTTAGAAACTCGAACTACGGGGCGATTATAACTTTTGTAGGTGTAATAAGGGACGAGGACGGTATAGAGGGGCTTAGTTTTGACATATATGAACCTATATTGAATTCATGGTTTGATTCCTGGCAGAAAAAAGCAAACGAAAAAAATGCTGTTATACTTATGGCCCATAGCCGTGGCGACGTACCGAACCACACCAGTTCATATATTGCCGCTGTCTGCAGTCCCAAAAGAAGAGTTGCTTTGGAAATGATCGATGAATTTGTTGAAGACTTTAAGGCAAGTGCCCCGATATGGAAATATGACCTGAAAAACGGGGAAAGAGAATATGCTCTTGATAGAAGCACCGCCATAAAAGGAGCGGGGCTTCTAAAATAATAAAAAGAAACCTTAAGTCAATTTACTTTTGGTTTCTTCACTCTTTATTAATTCTTCATCTTCACGAATTGCCTTTTTAAAATCTTTTATTCCCGTACCCAGTCCCTTTGCCAATTCAGGCAGTTTTTTACCGCCGAAAAGCAATACGATAACAGCTATGATCAAAGCAAGTTCCATTCCGCTTGGTATACCCATAATTTATCCTTTATAATAAAAAAAGAGAAGTTCTTAGTGAACTTCTCTCCAGATTTTAGCTTTCCATAGCCAAGCAAAGATAGCAAAGATCACTAAATAACCCAAGAATGGTCCCGCTAAAGATTCTCTTTGCTCTTTAGAGCTGTCACCAACTTTGGTCATATATGCAATTACCTGCTTTTCAGCCTCTTGAGTCAGACCAACTCTAGGCATAGCTGTACCTTCAAGGTGTTTTTGAGGATCATTGATAAACTCATGTAACCAGGAATCTCCTCTTGATCTAATATATTGAGATAGATCAGGCGGTGTTTTACCCATATATGTAGTAATATTAGCTACAGGTGTTTTAGCAGCCATTGTTCCACCGAAGAAATCTCCGTATTTGATTCCGTGACATCTTTGGCAGGCATTTTGGAAAACCTCTTTGTCTGTTAAAGATTTTGGAGCGATAGATTTAAAGTATGCAACGATATCTGCAACAGCTTGATCTCCAAGCCATCCGTAACCAGGCATTGGGTGAACTTTACCGTCAACAAATACATGCTCAGCTTTTGTAGCTTTTACAGGATCTTTGATAAATGCAGCAAGGAAGTTCTCATCATAGATAAGTCCCGCAGCACTTAGATCAGGTGGAACCACACCGTATGAAGCCGCAGCAGTAGCGTTATCCATAACAGCAGGGAATCCCGCTTTTTCGATAGAGTGACAAGCAGTACAGTTCATAGCAACCTGCTCGGCACCTTTTTGTGCATCACCAGTTTTACCGTTAAGCCCGTTCACATCTTTAAAAGTGTAATCAGGAGCTTCTACGTGAGGGTGCATCTGAGAGTGGGCGAAAGGCTCAACTCCCCAGTATAATACAGCTGTAAAGAATACAAGTACTGCAAATATTTTTAATTCTCTCATTATAACGCTCCTCTTGCTTTTGCATCAGCTTTAGATACAAAAGGTAATAAAATGAACAGTGCAAGGAATACTGCCGTTGCAAAGAATCCTACCCATGCGTTTGCACCGGTTGGAGGTAATTTACCGTAAACTGTAAGAACAAGAAGGTCTACGATCATAACCCAGAACCAGATCATGAATCTTGGTCTTTTATGTGCAGGAAGGATATCCGGATCTTTATCTATAAATGGAACGATCAGGAACGCAACTTGCGCAAATGCGAACACGATAAGACCGATGTCTCCCGCTTTCATACCAAGCATATCAAAGAAAGGCCCTCTTAATGTTTCATATGACCATAAGAAATACCACTCAGGGTAAATATGCGCAGGTGTTACCATAGAGTTTGCAGGGTCGAAGTTAACAGGATCCATTGCGAAACTGTAGTTAAAGAACACAAGGTAGAAATAGAAGATCAGGAATACAGATAATACCGCGAAATCTTTAGACAAGAATACAGGCCAGAAAGGTATAACTTTAGCTTCTTTTTTATTTCCAGATAAGTATTTTTCAGCTTCCGCATCAAAATCTATCTCTTCAGATTCCTGGTTATTAACGTGAGGAACTCTTAGTGTATAGAAGTGTAAAACGATAAGCATAATAATTACTATTGGTAATAGGAATACGTGTAACATGAAGAATCTTGTTAAAGTTGCATCATTAACGGCAAATCCACCTCTGATCCACTCAACCAATCCCCAAGCTTCTAAAGAACCACCAGCAAAAAGGTTGGTAATAACAGCAGCAGCCCAGTAAGACATTTGTCCCCATGGCAGCATATATCCAGAGAAACCTTCAGCAGAGAAAGTAACGAATAATAACATACCAGAGATCCAGATCATCTCTCTACCTTTCTTATAAGAACCGTAGTAGATACCTGTGAACATGTGAATGTAGATTATAAGGAATACAACTGATGCCGCAACACCGTGCATATGTCTGAACAGCCAACCGTATGCAACTTCCTGCATAATCGTGTAGTTAACAGAGTCAAATGCCAAAGCCGTATCAGGCTTGTAATACATAAGTAAGAAAATACCGCTTACAACAAGAATAGTAAACGTAGTTGCAAGAACAACACCCATTGCCCATAAGAAGTTTATATCTTTTGGAATCCAATATTCCGTCATCATAACCTTGTTGAACTTCTTGATAGCTAATCTTTTATCAAGACCCTCAACACTAAATAACGATTCATCAATTTTTGCCATCGATCACCCCTTACGCTCTTGCATCTATCATTTTTTTAGATTCAGGACCATCTTCACCAAGAACAAGAACTGAACCTTTAACACTGAATGGTGGAACTACGAACGGTTTCGGCGGTGGTCCGAAAGTCTGCTGACCGTTTGCATTGAACTCACCTCCGTGACATGCACATTTCCACATATCTTTTTTCCATGCCGGAATACAACCCAAGTGTGTACATAATCCGATCACTACTGTATATCTTTTATCTCCGATAACCAAATCACCTTCGAAATCTGCCATATCTTTTGTTTTTTGAAGAACAAAAATAGGTTTACCTCTCCATGTGAATGTTTGTGGTTTCCCAGGTTCTAACCCAATTGCGCCAAGATCTATTGTTGTAAATCCCGCTGCTAATACAGATGGAAGTGGATCCCAAGCTTGTTTCATTCCAACAAGTGAAGCCGCTCCTCCAACTGCAGCTACAGCTGCAAATGAATACCCAAGAAAATCCCGTCTATTTATCTCATCTGACATTTACTCTCCTTTAAATTTGATATCTGACATTTTAATATTTTTAAAAAAGAAAAAACTTGACTTACGTCAAATTACTGAAAATTAATAAAAAAATATCAACTTAATTGAATCAACTAAAAATTCCTGAACATTACTTTGAACGGATACTTTTGCTCTATTAATTTAGAAATATTGGTTTTATTCCTATCCCGAATCCCGCCCAGCGTTTCTTTTTTGTTTATGAAATTTTGTATATAATAATTTTTCTTATACTTATAAAACTTTAAGAACTCTAACATTTTATGAATATCTTCCAGTGAAAGCAGCTTTTCATGATATGTTGTCCTGATCTCATAATCAATTTTACTGCTGATCAAAAGTTTTATAGTCTTTACAAAGTTATTGAACTTATGGGCTTTTACTTTTGTAATTTGTTCAAACCTGTTTTGCAAAGCCTTAAAATCCAAAGCAACAAAATCGATCAGGTTTTCACTTATCAAGATTTTAATCAAATTATAATTTAAACCGTTTGTATCAAGCTTTACCTTGTAGCCTATATTCTTCAACTCTTTACAGATACAATACAGTTCTTTACAGTTGGTAGGTTCTCCGCCGCATAAGACTATCCCTTTTAAAAGTTTCTTTCTGCTTTCCAAAAAACCCAAAGTATCATTAAAACAGTATTTTCCTTTATTCAGGACCAGCTCCTGATTATAACAAAAATCGCACCGCATATTACATCCGCTAAACCAGAGAATAGCGGACGGTACTCCGTTATAATCCAAAAGACTAAACGGAGTTACGGAATCAATTATCTTTTTTTGCTTCCACAAAATATTCTCTTTGTTCATGTTCAGCCTTTTTCCCTATATTAAAACTCTCTACAGGCCTGTGATATCCCATCACCCTGGTATAAACCGTACATTTGGTTCTTTTTTCTTCATTTTTCTTTAAAATTTGTTTCTCTTCCATAATTTAATCCTTTCTATTGCTGTAAGTGAATTGTTAACCAACATAGATATTTCACTATCATCTGCGTTATCTATATGAATACCGCACAACACAACTGTATTTAATCCATACCTGTTCCGCAAATCAATCGCAGCCTGTTTTGAGACAACATCATCCTTATGCCCTTTACGAACTATATTGTTTATAGATCGCTCATTGTCAAAACAGGCTGTAATGCTCCCTATATGTTCTTTCCCTCCTCGAATTATGATTACAAGGTCATTGCCAACCTGCTTATAATCAACAAAAACTTCATATTTCCCTTTACCCGCACTTACGGTATTCATCCAATATCTCCGCATCACATTTTGGACAATATTCATGCTCTCCGCTAATATAACCGTGTTTTTCACATACTGAAAAAATCGGCGTAAGGGTAATATACGGCAGTCTGAAATTTTCCATCACTGTTTTTAAAAAATCCCTTGTAGAATCAATAGATTCCAGCCTTTCGTTCATATACAGGTGTAATACTGTACCCCCTGTATATTTTGTTTGTAAATTATCCTGTTTTAAAAGTGCCTCAAAGGGATCCTGGGTAAAATCAACAGGAAGCTGGGATGAATTGGTATAATATATTTTTTCATCATGACCTGCCTGCAGAATATCCGGATACCTTTTTTTATCCTCTTTTGCAAAACGGTATGTTGTCCCCTCGGCAGGAGTAGCTTCAAGATTATATAAATTACCGCTTTTTTCCTGGAAACTTTGAATTTTGGTTCTTATAAAATCCAACATTTCCGTTGCTATCTCCTCCCCGTACATACTGGCGATATCTTCCGTATCACTACTAAAATTTCTTACCATTTCATTAATACCGTTCACCCCGATAGTTGAAAAATGATTATCAAATCCTTTAAGATACCTTTTTGTATATGGATATAACCCCTCTTTAAACAACTGGTTCACAACCAGTCTTTTTTTCTCCAGGGTGCTGTATGCCAGATTAAGCAGCTTTTCCAGGTTTAGATAAAGTTTTTCCTTATTACCTTTATACAAATACCCCAGCCTTGCCATATTTATCGTTACAACTCCGATGCTTCCCGTCATCTCCGCACTACCGAACAGACCGTTTCCACGTTTTAGAAGTTCTCTCAAGTCAAGCTGCAGCCTGCAGCACATACTTCGTACGGCTCCCGGTTTATAAGCATCTGGGTTTTCTGTTTTTTCCCCGTTTTCATCGGTAATATACTGGCTTCCCACAAAGTTTTGAAAATAGCTTGAGCCTATCTTTGCACTGTTTTCCAACAAAATATCCACGTTTTCCCCGTGCCAGTTAAAATCTTCCGTAATATTAACAGTAGGGATAGGAAAGGTAAAAGGCTGCCCCGTCCTGTCCCCTTCTGTCATAACCTCATAAAAAGCTTTATTGATAATATTCATCTCTTTCTGGAAATCTTTGTATGTCAGATCCTCAAGTTTTTTTAAACCTCTTTGTTTCGCTTTTTCCAGAAGCTTTTTATCATCTTTGAGGTTTTTAAAAAGATGGTTATCCTCAATAGTCGGGATTTGATCCTTCAGGTCTTCGGGTACTGTCCAGTCTATGGTGATATTTGTAAAAGGGCTCTGTCCCCATCTTGAAGGGACATTAAGATTGTAAACAAAACTTTTAACCGCTTTTTTCACATCTTTGAAACTTAGATCGTCTATAAAAACATATGGTGCCAAATAGGTATCAAAAGAGCTGAATGCCTGGGCCCCCGCCCATTCACTCTGCAGGATCCCCAGGAAGTTTGCCATCTGTCCCAAAGCCTCCCTGAAATGTTTGGGAGGTTTGCTCTCGACTCTCCCCCTTACCCCGTTAAACCCTTCATTTAAAAGCTGCCTTAAGCTCCATCCCGCACAATAACCTGTAAGGCAGTCCAGATCATGGATATGGATATCCCCGTTTCTGTGTGCATACCCTTCAGCTTTTGAATAAACCCTGTCAAGCCAGTAGTTTGCTATGATCTTTCCTGCCAAGTTATTTACAAGCCCCGAATTTGAGTAACCTGTGTTTGCGTTGGCATTTATACGCCAGTCGCTTTTGTGGATATACTCTTCGACGCTTTGGGTAGAATTCACATATGTTGTATCTTCGGAAAGACCAAGTACATGTTCACGCTGCATTTTATGTAAGAATCTATATGTAATAAAGGATTTCATTACGTCAAAATATTTGTATTCAAACAGTGTTTTTTCTATAAGATCCTGTATCTCCTCAACTGTTTCAAGCTTTTCGGTGGATATTATTCTTATGACCTTTACATAGATATTCTTATTGTAAGTTATATTTACACTATCAAATGCTTTCTTGACCGCATCCTCGATTTTATACTGTTTAAACTTCTCTTTAGAACCGTCCCTTTTAATTATATAATCCATATGATTCCTTTGATTTTTGATAAACGATTTTATACTATGTTGAACTTTTTTTTATTGACTTAAGTCAAAAACTTATACAAATTGTTAAATTCTGACACTTGATGCAGGTCAAGGACTTAATCCAAGTTTTAAAGTATACTTCCAATAACAAGGAGTATAAAATGTTAGTAGATAAATTTGATAGGAAAGTAGATTACTTAAGAGTCTCAGTTACCCAGAGATGTAACTTCAGATGTCAATACTGTATGCCTGAAAAACCTTTTGAATGGACTCCAAAAGAAAACCTTTTATCTTATGAGGAGATGTTTTCATTTATTAAAGTGGCTATAAATAACGGTATAAAAAAGATAAGAATAACAGGTGGAGAACCTTTGGTAAGGGATGATCTTCATAAATTCATATCAATGATTTATAAATATAAAAGCGACATTGATCTGGCTTTGACGACAAACGGTTTTTTACTTAAATCCCAAGCTAAAGAATTAAAAGAAGCGGGACTGAAAAGGGTTAATATTTCCATTGATTCACTGGAAAAAGAGACATTCTGGTATCTTACAAAAAAAGATGCCCTTGAAAAAGTAAAAGAAGGGATAGAAGCCGCCGTTGAAGCAAGGATGCTGGTGAAAATAAACAGCGTTATCCTGAAAGGTATAAATGAGAATGAGATATTGGACCTTTATAATTATGCCAAAGAAAAAGGGATACAAATAAGATTCATAGAGTATATGGAAAATGAAAATGCCTATGTGAACCTGAAAACACTCCCAAGTAAAGATATTATCAATACCATATCCAAAAAACACCTGATCGAGGAAGTGGCCGTAAAAGAGAGTTCTGCCGCGAAATTATATAAAGATGAACACGGATATATTTTCGGTATTATTGAACCTTATGATGATTCTTTCTGTAAAACATGCAACAGAATAAGACTGAGTGCGGAAGGTGATCTTATACCCTGCCTGTATTATGAAGATTCCCAAAACATTAAAGATGTGATCGGCTCAAATAAACAAATAGAACAGATCCTGAAAGATGTGGTTGAAAATAAACCTGAAAAAAACAAATGGTCCCATAATCAAACCTTTGCTTCTCAAAGTGAAGATAATATATCAAGCAGAGCTTTTTACTTTACAGGCGGCTGAGGATAATGTTTAAAAAGTTTATCGACTTTTCCATATTCAGTTTACACAACAGGTATATACCTGCGTTGACGATAATTGCATTATTCTCTGCTATGGCATATAAAAATGTAAACGATATTATGATGTCTATAAACGATGACGGCAAAATCATAAATATCAGCGGGCGGCAGAGAATGTTGTCCCAAAAACTTGTAATTGATGCAAAGAATTATCTGGTATTACAAAGTCCCGAATCTAAAAAACAACTCAATAATACTATAAAGCTTATGGAAGATTCCCACCGTTTTTTATTGAACAAAGAACTCTCAAAACAACTAAGAGATATCTACTACTCCAAAGGTTTACATAAGCAGATCACAAATTATTTGACAGAGTTTAAAGAACTTATCGATACGAAAGATCAAAAGCGCTTGAATTATCTCAGACTACACTCAAATGAAATTTTAATAAAACTTGATCATGCCGTGCAGATTTATGAAAATGAGAACATAGCAAAAATGCAGAAATTGAAAGTTAGAGAAGATTACATCTTCCTCTTAACGATCATGGCCTTATTGTTTGAAGCGGTTTTTATTTTTTATCCTGCTGCAAAAAAAATAAAAGAGAGTAAAGAAAAGCTCGAAGCACAGATAAAACTAAAAACGAACGAACTTCAAAACTCAATCGATATAATTGATAAAAACGTTATCTATTCCCGAACAGATCTAAAAGGTATAATTACTTACGCCAGTAAAGCATTCTGTACGATCAGCGGTTACTCGAACGATGAATTGATCGGGAAACCGCATAATATTGTAAGGCATTTGGATATGCCCAAATCCGCATTCAAAGATCTATGGGAAACTATAGAAAAAGGTAAAGAATGGGTAGGAGAAGTCAAGAACCTGAAGAAAAGCGGTGACTTTTACTGGGTCGAGGCTCATATATCCCCGGAATATGATCTTTACGGCAAACATATAGGTTATGCAGCTATCAGACATAATATAACTGATAAAAAAACACTTGAAAAGTTAAACACAAACCTTGAACAAAGGATACAAAAAGAGATTGCAAAAAACAGGCAGAAAGATCAAAAGATCTTTGAAAATGAAAAAAGAAGCCAGATCTCGGAAATGATCGGTAATATTGCCCATCAATGGAGACAGCCCTTGAATATGATCTCAACATGTGCCGGGGGAATTCAGCTAAAACAGGAACATGGTCTTTTAGATGAAAAGTCTTTAAAAGAGGATACCGATAAGATAGTAAAAACTACCAAGGATCTATCCAATACTATTGATTCATTCAGCAGTTTTTTATCCTCTAATAATCATAAAGAAAAATTAAATATAAAATATTTTTTAGTAGGTTTGAAAAATATTGTTCAAGATAACCTGCATGATAATGGAATAAATCTTCTTCTTGATATTCCGGATAAAAATTTAGAAATCAATACTATTAAAAGTGACTTGACGACAGTCTTGCTTCATATAATATACAACTCCAAAGATATTTTGCTTGAAAGAGGTATTGAAAAAGGATTTTTAAAGCTGTCGGCGCAAAAAGAAAATGACAATATAGCAATAAAAATTGAAGACAACGGAAAAGGGATAGACGATAAGATCATAGGAAAAATATTTGATCCCTATTTTACGACAAAACACCAGTCACAAGGTACGGGTATGGGATTATATATCTGCCAGATCATTGTTTCAAAAAGACTGGAAGGTTACATATCGGTTGCAAATACTTCAAAAGGGGCAAAATTTATAATAAACCTGAACAATTTGACCTAGGTCAAGAAAAAACTTTTTTGGAAGTGTTAAACTTAGAATGTTGAAAAACAAAAAAACACAAGGAGAGTTAAATGGCACTTTCAAGAAGAGATTTTCTTAAAAGTTCTGCGGCAGCATCAGCAGCAGCTGCAGTCGGTATGAGTGTACCCAGCAGTTTAAGTGCGGCAGCTACTTCAGCAGAAGCCGGATGGCGATGGGATAAAGCGGCATGTAGATTCTGTGGTACAGGTTGTGGAATTATGATGGCAACTAAAAACGGAAAGATAGTTGCTGTAAAAGGTGACCCGGCAGCTCCTGTTAACAGGGGTCTTAACTGTATTAAAGGTTACTTCAATGCAAAAATCATGTATGGTGCGGACAGATTAAAAACACCGCTTCTAAGAGTAAATTCAAAAGGTGAATTTGATAAAAACGGTAAATTTGCACCGGTAAGCTGGCAAAGAGCATTTGATGAGATGGAAGTTCATATCAGAAAAGCGCTAAAAGCAAGCGGACCTGAGGGTGTAGGTGTTTTTGCTTCCGGACAATATACCGTTATGGAAGGTTATGCAGCACAAAAAATGATGAAGGGTGGATTCAGATCAAACGCTCTTGATCCAAATGCAAGACACTGTATGGCTTCTGCCGTTGTCGGGTTCTACCAAACATTCGGTATTGATGAACCGTCAGGTTGTTATGATGATATTGAACTTACTGATACTGTTGTATCATGGGGTTCAAATATGGCAGAGATGCACCCCATTCTTTGGTCAAGGGTAACAGATAGAAAACTTTCAGATCCTGACAGGGTAAAAGTTGTAAATATCTCTACATACAGACACAGAACTTCCGATCTTGCAGATATCGAGATCATTTTTACTCCAAATACCGACCTGGCTCTTTGGAACTATATAGCACATGAAATTGTTTACAACCACCCCGAAGCTATTGATTGGGATTTTGTAAAAAGACATATTATCTTTGCAGCCAGCCCTGTTAATATGGGTTACGGTATGAGAAGAAGCGATGAGAAATCTATTCTTGAAGGTAAATATAGTGATAAAGAGATGGAAACTATCTCAAAAGAGATGAAAAAAGTTGTTTCAGCAGCAGAAGCACCTGCCTTAGAACCTTACGGTTATAAAGAGGGTGATGTTATGGAAAACAACCCTGCAGGCCTTAAACACTGGGAAATTTCATTCGAAGAATATAAAAAATTCCTGGCGCCTTATACACTTGACTATGTAGCCAAAATTGCAAAAGGTAATCCGGATGAAGATATTAATGAATTCAAGAAAAAACTAAAAACATTAGCTTCATACTATGTAGAGAAAGGGAGAAAAGTAGTTTCATTCTGGACCATGGGTATGAACCAGCACACAAGAGGTACATGGGTTAATACCTTGTCTTACAATGTTCACTTCTTACTTAACAAGCAGGCAAAACCTGGAAGCGGAGCATTCTCTCTTACAGGACAGCCTTCAGCTTGTGGTACGGCAAGAGAGGTTGGTACATTCTGTCACAGATTGCCTGCAGATATGATGGTGGCAAATCCAAAACACAGAAAGATCACCGAGAACAGATGGAAAGTACCTGAAGGTACATTGAATCCTGTAGGTAATCAGCACATCATGAAGATCCACAGAGATATTGAAGACGGCGTTATCAAATTTGCCTGGGTAAATGTTTGTAACCCTTACCAGGATTCTGCAAGTGCAAAACACTGGATCAAAGCAGCAAGAGAGATGGATAACTTTATCGTTACCTCTGACGGATACCCGGGTATTTCCGCAAAAGTATCCGACCTTATCTTACCAAGTGCCATGATCTATGAAAAATGGGGAGCATACGGTAATGCGGAAAGAAGAACCCAGCACTGGAGACAACAGGTACTTCCTGTAGGTGATGCGATGTCCGATACATGGCAGTGGGTAGAACTTTCAAAAAGATTTACTGTAAAAGATTTATGGGGTGACTATACCTTAAGAAACGGCAAAAAACTTCCTAATGTGATCGAAGATGCTAAGAAAATGGGATACAGTGAAGATACTACAATGTTCGATATCCTTTTTGCCAATGATGAAGCAAGAAGTTATGAAGTAGATCAAAATGATCCTATTCAAAAAGGTTATGATAACACTAACTGTGTAGGTGACAGCAGAAATGTCGTAGGATCTGACGGTAAAGTCTTTAAAGGTTACGGATTCTTCATCGATAAATATCTGTTTGAAGAGTATGCCTGGTTTGGTAGAGGACACGGGCACGACCTTGCACCGTTTGACGTATACCATAGAGTAAGAGGTCTTAAATGGCCTGTTGTTGACGGTAAAGAAACTCAATGGAGATTCAACGTTAAATATGATCCATATGCGGCAAAAGCAGTTAAAGAAGCAGGAACAGGAAACTCTCATGCATTCTACGGAACGCTTGCCAAAGCATTGGCGCAGGGTGACCTGTTGGGAATCAAAGACAAAACAAAAAAATCGCTTAAAAACAAAGCCAAAATTTTTGCAAGACCGTACATGGATCCGCCGGAAGTTCCGGATAAAGAATATGATACATGGTTATGTACAGGTAGGGTTCTTGAACACTGGCACTCTGGTACAATGACAATGAGAGTTCCTGAACTATACAGAGCTGTTCCTGAAGCCTTATGTTATATGCATCCGCAAGATGCAAAAGACAAAGGATTAAAACAAGGCGGTCTTTGCTGGGTAGAGAGTAGACGTGGAAGAGTAAAAGCAAGAGTTGAAACAAGAGGTAGAAACAGACCTTCAAGAGGACTGGTATTTGTACCTTGGTTCGATGAAAAGGTATTTATTAACAAAGTATGTCTTGATGCGACTTGTCCACAGTCAAAACAAACTGACTACAAAAAATGTGCGGTAAAAATTTATAAAGCATAAATAAAGGGGGAATGCTGTCTTGAGCAGTAATTATCCTCAAAAGAAGAAAACTATGAAAAAAGAAACAATAAGTGATAGAAGAAGATTCTTTTTAACAGTAGCAAGAGCGACCGGGCTGGCAGCTTTGGGAGGTCTTTTATGGAGTGCCTATGTTGACGAAGTGACAGCTTCAAAACTTACACTTCGACCTCCCGGTGCACTTCCGGAGAAAGATTTCCTTGCAACTTGTATCAAATGCGGTATGTGTGTTGAAGCGTGTCCTTTTGATACGTTAAAACTTGCAAAGCCGGGTGATAACAAGCCTTTGGGAACTCCTTACTTTGAACCAAGAGACGTACCTTGTTATATGTGTACGGATATACCTTGTGTACCTGTCTGTCCGACAGATGCGCTTGATATTAAAAAAGTAAGTACAAACAACCAGCTTGATATAAATAAAGCGGATATGGGTGTTGCTGTTGTAGATACAAAAAACTGTATAGCATATTGGGGTATCCAATGTGACGCTTGTTACAGAGCCTGTCCTTTATTGGATGTTGCAATAAAACTGGAATATGAGAAGAATGAAAGAACCGGTAAACATGCTTTTTTAAAACCTATTGTTGATACAGATTTTTGTACAGGATGCGGACTTTGTGAACATGCCTGCGTGACTGAAAAAGCTGCGATTTTTGTTCTTCCAAGAGAAGTTGCCCTGGGCGCGGTCGGCAGTCATTATATCAAAGGCTGGGACAAAGCCGATGAAAAAAGGCTTAAAAATGCACAGAGTGAAACGACAAAAACAGAATTGAGTAAAGAAAAAGCTATAGATTCGTTAAATGATATGGGAGGGCTTTTAGATGATTAAAAATAAATATTTGATTCTTAGAAGAATCACCCAGATCAGTTTGATGACTTTATATTTCGGTGCAAATGCCTGGGGTTGGAATTTCATTATAGGTAACCTTAGTTCTTCCAATATTTTAGGGACGATACCTATGAGTGACCCTTATGCGGTACTGCAGATGTTTGCAGCAGGAGCAGTGATCGCTTCTGATGTATTCATAGGAGCTTTAATTGCGGTGTTATTTTATTCTCTTGTGGGAGGTCGTGCTTTTTGTTCATGGATCTGTCCTGTGAATATAATAACAGACAGTGCAAATTATCTAAGAAGAAAGCTTGGGTTCAACCAGATTCAAAAAAGACAGCCTGCAACCAGGAGTATGAGATATTGGGTTATAGCCATAAGTCTGATCATATCATTCAGTTTTGGAGTTGCTGCGTTTGAATTCATTTCTCCCGTTGCAATGGTCCATAGAGGTATTATATTCGGTCTTGGTTTCGGATGGGCTGCTATAGTAGTTATCTTCTTATTTGATCTTTTTGTTTTAAAAAACGGTTGGTGCGGGCACATATGTCCCATTGGAGGGTTTTACTCTATAATTGGAAGATTCAGTCTAATAAGGGTTAAACACGAAGAGGAAAAATGTACCCTTTGTATGAAATGTAAAGAGGTTTGCCCTGAAAACCAGGTTTTATTCATGGTGGGTAAATCAAGTGAACAGGTACTTTCAGGAGAATGTACCAATTGCGGCCGATGTATAGAGGTGTGTGAAGATGATGCACTTAATTTCTCTATAAGAGATTTGATAAATAAAAATAAGGAGAGTTAGTATGAAACTAGTTTCTAAAATAGGTTTAAGCATAGCTGCTGTATCTGTCCTGTTGTATACCGGATGCAGTAATGAAGCAAATGCCCAACCTACTCAACAAAATGTTGTAAAACCAACAATCAGTGAAGAGTCTTTGGGTCTTAGAAAAGTTGATCTATACAGTGAAGATCAGGCTAAACCTGAAAAAACAAGTTACGGTAAAAGTTATGCGGGCAGCGGTCATAAGATCAATAGGGCATTCCAGGATGCTCCTCCGATGATACCTCATGATGTTGAAGGGATGCTGCCGATTCAGATCAACAACAATGCCTGTGTGGGATGTCATATGCCTGAAGTTGCTACAAGTATGGGGGCTACTCCAATTCCTGTATCTCACTTCACGGATTTCAGACCACATCATAAATTTGACGGTAAGAAGTTTGAAAAAGCTATTAATAATATGGATAACGAAATCGATATTAAAGAGCTCAAAGATCTAGCAGGTGCAAGATTCAACTGTAGTCAATGTCATGCCCCTCAAAGTGAAGGGCAATTGGTAGAAAATACTTTCACACCTGAATTTACAAGTAAAGACGGTGCGGAAAAATCAAGCTGGAGCGGTTCTAAACTAACTGAAGGTTTAGATACCTTAATGGAATAGAAAAATGGAAAGAAGGGAACTTTTAAGTTCTCTTTTTTCAATAAAGAAAAAAGAGAATAAAGAGATAATCGCAAGACCACCCTATTTTGAGGATGAAGATTCTTTTTATAAAGAGTGTCCGGAGTGTCAAGATACGCCCTGCCTCACTTTTTGTGAAGAGAATATTATTGTAATATCTGAAGACAAAACACCAAAATTGAATTTTAATTTAGGAGGTTGTACTTATTGTGATGATTGTGCGATTAATTGTCCAAACGGGGTTCTTAAAATCGAATATAAAAAATCAATAAATGTTAAGGTAGAGATTGATATGCTTAAATGTATGAGTTGGCATCAAACAATGTGTTTTTCATGTAAAGACCCTTGTTTGGATGATGCAATTGAATTTTTGGGCATGTTTCGGCCAAGCATAAAAGAGGACAAATGTACTTCATGCGGTTTTTGCATAAATGTTTGTCCGGTTGAGGCAATAGCTATAAAACATAAGGAGGCGTAATATGGCTGTAAAATTTATTTCACATGTGGAAGAGAATAATTTAGGAAATTGGTTCATAACACTGACGGATACTTTACAAAATAAAAGTGCTACCTGCGTAGATATGGATCAATATAAAAAGAACCTTGAAGAATTGGCGGATGAGTACGGGAATGATATTGAAGTTGTATGGACCAAATCAAAAACCTTATCACCGCAAAACTATCAGGACCTGAACGAAAAAATGGCGGAACTTCAAAAAGAGTATGCTCAAGAGATTGAGGAATTAAATCAGAACAAAGAAGATAATACGGGGTTTGATCCAAATGCTTAAAATTATAACTATATTTATTTTTACGGTTAATCTTTTTGCTGTTGAAGATCTTGTTCCGTCCAAGATTTTTACCGCATCGGGAACGGTACAAAGTATTGTTGTAACAGATAATAAACTTTATGCGGGTACTGATAACGGTACGGTAGAAATATTTAATACCGACACAAATGAAAAGATCAATACGATCAAAATTCCAGATATAAAGGATTTTATGGGGGACAGTATGCCCGCAAAAATATACTCGATAGATCTTTTAGGTGACAAAATCCTTATTGCTTCACAGGGTATGCAGGGATTTAGAAATATATTTCTATATGAGGATGACAAACTAAAAAAAATCATAGGGATTGAAAAGGGCTATTATATACAAAAAGCGGCTTTCATCTCCGATAAAAAAATAGTTTTCGGGCTTCTTAGCAATCAAATAGGAGTATTTGATTTTTCCAAAAACAAACTCGATTATTTGATACAGATAAGTCCATCCTCTTTCTCGCATTTTATGATCGATGAAGATAAAAAAACCATAGCAACAACAGATGAAAGCGGAATAGTCAGGATCCTTGATCTTTCTTCGGGACAAATTGTAAAACAGCCAAAAGCCTTGAATCTTGACAGGGTTTACCAGTTAGACTATAAAAACAATATTATTTTAACAGCGGGCCAAGATAGAAAAGCCGTGGTATATAAAGAGTTTTCAAACTACTCTTTGAATTTTGATTTTTTGTTATACAGCTGCGGCTTAAGCCCGAAAGCGGAACTTGGGGCTGTTGCGTATAACGAAAAGAACGAGGTTTTGGTATTTGATGTGAATTCACAAAAAAAGCTTTATAATCTGCAAGGGCAGAAAGCTACATTAACTCAAATACTTTTTAAGAATAAACAAGAGGTCTTTATATCATGTGATGACCCAAATATAACATATTTCAAATTACATTAAAGGAGAAAGTAATGAATATTTCAAGTATAGTAGTACAAACAGTGCCAAAATATTTAGATGAAGTAGTAGAGAGCCTAAAATCATGTGAGGTTTGTGATTATCATTTACATGATGAGAAAGGTAGGATAATAATCACTATCGAGGGTAACGGTGTTAAAGAGGAACTTGAAAAATTAAGGGTAATAGAAGCTATACCCCATGTTGTCTCGGCTGATATGCAAATGGCATACAGTGAAGAGGAACTTGATGAACATATGGAAGTTTTAAATAACGCAGACGCTGTTCCAAAAATGCTGAACGAGGAAAATGTTGATCCGGATAAAATTATATACAGGGGTGATCTAAAAGGTAAAAACCTGGAAGGTTTTGCAAAGCAATTTGACAAGGTAGATTAAAATGGAATTTAATGAAAGTGAATTTTTAATTGAAACTTTGGTTCCTGAAAACGAACTGATCATATCAAGAACCGATCTTAAGGGTATCATTACTTATGCAAATGATACCTTTGCCCAGATAAGCGGATATACCGCTGATGAACTGATAGGAAAGTCTCATAACATAGTTAGGCATCCCGATATGCCCAAACGTGCCTTTAAAGACATGTGGAAGAAACTGCAAAGTGGAAAGAAATGGGAAGGAGTCGTTAAAAACCTCCGAAAAGACAAAGGTTTTTACTGGGTACATGCAACAATAAGCGGCGTGTATAAAGATGAAAAACTGGTTGAATATAAGTCAATAAGGACACCTATTGATTATGATACAAAACTTAAATATCAAAAACTGTATGATCAATACAGGAATCTGGATAATGAGAATATAAGAAAAGTGATCTATACTTAATACACAAAAGGAATATTATGAAACAGGTATTGATTTTGACCTTACTTGCCACTTTACTTTTTGGTGCTCAAAAAGAAGAAACCCAAAAGAACATTGATGAGCAAATGAAAAAAGAAAAAAAATATGCACAGGAACAAAAATTTTATACTGCAGAAGAATATGACTTTGAAGGGGCAGAGGTTGATCAGGAAACTATAGATGAGATTCCCGAAATGCCTGATTATAACGATGATTTTAATATGGATTCAGTATATGATTAAAGATATTAATATATTCAAAAACCCTTTTATTTAAGGGTTTGAACAATACTAAAGAATTCAACCCCTCCCTTTTTACAGTAACTTTGCAGTTTTATCCCATTATAATATATCATCAACGGCAAGCTTGCTTAATACTCTGTCGTCATAAGATTCAAAACTCTCTCCAGGAAGCTTTTCGGCTTTATATTTTTCCAACAGTTCCTTTACTATATATTTTGCTTTGCTCAATGGCACTGACTTTGCTAATATTCTGGCTTCCTTTGCTTCTTTTGCAGATTTGCCGCCCAGGAAGATATGTACCCCGTCACATGAGTTACCGTTTTCATCTTTTGCCTTGCAGCCTTCAAAACCTATATCGGCAATACCGTGGATACCGCATCCTTTAGGGCAGGCAGACCAATACATCCTAACCTTTCCGTCAGTTATTGGAACCTCTTTATTTAAGAACTCCCCCATCTCTATGGCATCAGGTTTGTTAGGTATTACGGCAAATGCACATGTAGCGGTCCCCGCACAGGCAACCTGATGGTTAAAATATATATTGTTATATGAATTATAAGAGCCGAACAACTCACTTGATGTCACGATATCTTTATGTTCATCATCTATAACTATATAAAGGCTTTGCTCAACTGATAACCTTATTTTACCCCCTGCCATACTGCATAAGTGCCCTATTTTTATAAGGTCGCTTCCTTTAAATATACCGCTTGGGATACTGAAATGTACCGCATTTAATTCTTTGCCAAGTTCAAATATTCCGCTGTCGTTTAATATATACTCTTCATTGCAAAGTATCTCCCCGCTTGATTGATACTCTTCTTTGGAAAACTCTTTTATAGCTTTTACGAACTCTTCCATACCCACTGCTTCAAGCAGGAAATAAAGCCTGTTCTTATTTCTGTTGTCCCTGAAACCGTACTGTTTAAACAAGTTTATAACTGCATTAAAAGCAGGAACAATCTGCTCTTTTTTTATAAAAAGTCCCGTATCCCTTGCCTGAACCCCTACTTTTCCCCCAAGATAAAGGTTGAATCCCACCTCATCATCTTTTTTTGCCAGAATAAAACAGCAGTCATGCCCGTAGATATTACAGTCATTCGTAGTATTTCCCAAGATAGCCGTGTTAAACTTCCTTGGCAATGCCCCTATCCACTCCTCTTTTTTTAGGAATATGCTTTGAAGTTCGTCGATTATAGGCTTGCACTCTATAATGCTTTTATTTCCCAAACCGTCAAAAGATGATGTAACTATGTTCCTGAAGTTGTCAACTCCCGTTTGGAAAGTCGTTATTCCCACTCTTTCAAGCTCTTTTAGAACAGTGCTTAAGTCTTCAAGTTTTAAAAACCTGAACTCTAATTGCTGCCTGGTTGTAATATCTATATAATCTTCCCCGTACTTTTGTGAAACTTCTCCCAGTTTTACAGCCTGCTGTGCCGTCAATTGCCCGGCAGGTATCCTGATACGAAGCATAAACTTCCCGTCTTTTTTCAAGAACAACCCAAAACACTTTAGAAAATAGCTTCCGTCTTCATCTGCTAAATTTTCCAAACCTGCTTTACATATATCATCCAGTTTCCCATAAACACTAAGGGGTGCTTTTAACTCTTTTACCTTTTCTATCTTGTTTTGTTTTTTATTTCTTTGATTAAATGCTTCTTGTAATTTTTCCATTTTAAAATTCCTTGTTAAAGATCGTTCTATATTTCACTACGTCACCAAATACCAATATGGCAGGTCTTGCCATATCTTTCGAGCTTATCTCAAGATTTGCCAAAGAACAGGTTCTAACCTCCTGGTTCTCCCTGCTTGCATTTGATACTATGGCACAAAGCTTATCCTGAGGTATATTCAGTCTTTTTGACTCTTCCACTATCTCTTTTGCCCTGCTTAGTCCCATCAATACAACTACAGTGTGGTTCTCTTTTGCCAGAAGCTCCACCCAGTCAAGATTTATGCTGTTTCCTTTCAAGTGTGCGGAAACTACTGTAAAGCCTGCAGCACTTCCCCTTGCAGTGATCGGTATAAGGGCAGATGAACAGCCGCTTATGGATGAACTTATCCCAGGGATCACTTCCGTTTTTATATTTTCATTGCAAAGATCATGCAGCTCTTCCGCACCCCTTCCAAACACAAAAGGATCACCGCTTTTTAATCTTGCAACGCTTAATCCTTTTTTTGCATATTTGATTATCAGTTCATTTATCTCTTCTTGCGATTTTGAGTGAAAACCTTTTTGTTTCCCCACGCTTATTTTCAAGCTTTTTTGCGGAACTATATCCATTATCTCGTCACTTATTAGATGATCATATAAAACCACGTCCACGCTTTTGATAATATTGTATGCCTTAATGGTCAAAAGCTCCGCATCCCCAAGACCGCACCCTACAAGGTAAACCTGAGTCTTGCTTTTTTCAAGCTCTTTTTTCGTAGCGTCAATATCTATAAAACCATTATCTCTTTGCTGCTGTTTTTTCTCCAGGTATTTTTCTATATCTTTTGGAATTAGCTTTTCACACTCATCCCTGAAAAATTTGGCAGCCGTAGGGCTTGCACCGTTACTTGATACTGCTATTTGCAAAGGCTTGTTCTTTGTCAATGCCATAAAATAAAAGTCGCAGTATTTTGGTACATCTACAACATTCAATAATATATTGTGAGTTTTTTTGTATTTTAAAAGTTTCTTTGCAACTTTCTCATTCCCCGTTGCATCTATTATGATATAGTGATCTTTGATATCCCTTGGTTTAAATCTTTTAACCTTTATATTGTTACATAAACTGATTATCTCATCTTTTAATTCTTCAGCTATGATCTTGAACTTTATATTATTATGAGCTAGAACCCGGGCTTTTTGCAAAGCTACGTTCCCTCCCCCCAGAAGCAAAATCTTTTGATCTTTTAAAAGTATCGGTAATGTTTTATTTTCCACAACTTATCCCTTAAGTGATATTGAACTATAATGATTTATAAGATGTTCAATTATTTATAATGGTATCATAACATTAAATTTAATGTAATTTTAATATTTAATTGTATAATAATTATCCATTTTTTAGAAATATTTACAAATATATGACGTTATAATTACAATATCAAATCATTTTTAATGATAAATTAAGATTAGGAACAGAAAATGGCAGGATTTAAAGATTTAAAAGGACAGGGACATGCACCTACGCTGTTTATGGCTTTTTTGTATTTTGATATGAGTTTTATGGTATGGACGATGTTGGGTCCATTAAGTACGGAGATAAGTGAAGCATTGGCTGCTACGGGATTTATAATAAGTGCTTCCCAAAAAGCGACATTGTTATCACTTCCTATCCTGGCAGGTGCGATTCTTAGAATTGTTCTTGGATTCGGGGTTGACAAGTTCGGAGCGAAGAAAACAGCTCTTGTTGCACAGGCTATTGTTATTAGTGCCTTGAGTTTTGCATACCTACAAGGCGGGAACATCACTTATGAACAACTTTTAGTAGTTGCACTTGGTCTTGGTTTTGCCGGAGCTTCTTTTGCCGTTGCATTACCGCAGGCTGGTCAATGGTATCCCCCGAAACTTCAAGGTGTTGTTCTTGGTATTGCGGGTGCAGGTAATATAGGTGTTGTTATAGACTTCCTTTTTGCTCCAAAGATCGCGGAACTTTGGGGATGGGAATCTGTGTTCGGCGTGGGTGCCGTTATGGCCGTTATCGTATTTATAGCTTACTTGTTCCTTGCAAAAGACGCACCTGAGGATGTTTACAAGGCAAATCCTAAAAAACTGAAAGATTATGTTAAACTTTTAAAAGACAAAGATACCTGGTGGTTCAACCTTTTCTATGCGGTAAGCTTCGGCGGGTTCGTTGGATTTGCGGGATATATGAAAGTTTATCTTATGAACACATACAGTGCCGATATGTCGGCATTCGGGCTTGATATTTTAGATGAAGGAAACGTAAAAGTCGTTGCGGGATATTTTGGGGCTTTATGTATCTTTGCAGGTGCTGTGTTAAGACCTGTGGGCGGTGCCATTGCAGATAAACTTGGAGGGGTAAAATCACTTTACTTCTTCTACGGAACCGTTGCACTGCTTGCAATAGTGAATGCTACAGTTGCATTGCCTTTTGGTATAGCAATTTTGGTACTGTTCCTTATCATGGCAAACCTTGGTATGGCAAACGGTGCGGTGTTCCAGCTTGTACCACAGAGATTCGGCAAGGATATTGGTATCATGACGGGGATCGTCGGATGTGCAGGAGGTCTTGGGGGGACTGCCCTTATTAAAACCCTTGGATGGTCAAAAGGTGCTTTTGACGGTTATACGGCAGGATTCATAATCTTTGCCTGTGTTGTTCTTGTGGCAATAGCAGGTATCAGCCTGGTAAAAACAAGATGGCGAACCACCTGGGGAGTTCATGCAGGCGGCAGAATTTAAAACTAAAGGTTTAAAATGAGATCATCCGATATTAAAACTTCGGGCTTTTCCCTGGCAAAAGGTAAAGAGCTTCTTGGTGATGATTTTTACGATATCAAAACCATAGACAACCTTACAATAGGTATAGTCTGTGACGGTGTGGGAAGTGCCGAAGAGGGAAGAGCCGCCGCAAAACGGGTCGTAACCCATCTTATGAAAAACTTCAAGACAAGACCCCAGAGCTGGAGCATCGAAAAATGCGTAAGGAACTTCATAACTTCCATAAACTCGATCCTTTACCAGGAATCGATGCTCAACTATGAAAGGGCGGAACTAGTCACGACCCTGGCACTGGCGGTTATCGAAGGCAACAGGCTTTACGGGGCAAACGTAGGCGACAGCAGGGTTTATCTTCTTAGAAACGAAAAACTCACCCAGCTCTCCCAGGACCATGCAATGGATGAAGCGGGATATGAAAATGTCCTGACCCAGGCAATAGGCATCACTCAGGAAGTAACACCTTATTATTTTGAAAACACTATAGATAAAGATGACAAGATACTCCTTTGCAGTGACGGTCTTTATTCCCTTATGAGCGAAGACAGGCTCTCAAAAGGGATAGTTCTCGGTGCCCATCATTTGGTAAAAAAAGCAAGTACCCTGATGGATGACGACCTTCCCGATGATACAACAGCAGTTGTTATGAACATAGTACAAAGCGACCAGCTTGAGATACTAAAACAGCAGGAGCTTTTCATCCCGGAAAAACTTAAAAAAGACGACAACATCGACGGCTACACTCTTATAAAACCCCTTATCCAAAATGAAAGAACCTGGCTTTGCCAAAAGAACGGCCTTGAATATGTCATAAAATTCGCACCTCTTGAGGCAAAAGAGGACAAGGTGATCCTCGACCTCTTTGTAAAAGAAGCGTGGAACGCCAAAAGACTAAAAGCGGGATTCTTCCCAAAAGCGGTCATACCAAAGAACAGAACCAGCCGCTATTATATCATGGAAGCGGTGAACGGTATTGACCTTAAAAGCTATTTGAAAAAAAGGAAGCTTTTTGTCGACGATGCGATAATTCTTGCAAAGACTTTATTAAAAATGGGGGAATACCTTTTAAAGTTCGACCTTGTCCACGGAGATATAAAACCGGAAAATATCATGGTGACCCAAAGGGACGGCAAACACTTTTTCAAGATCATAGATTTTGGAAGTATTACCGATATTTACAGTATCGACTCAAAAGCGGGAACCCCGTCCTATCTCTCCCCCGAAAGATTTAAAGGAAGCAGCATAAATGAAACAAGCGAAATATTTGCCATAGGGGTGACACTTTACGAATCCTTAACGGGGAAATTTCCCTACGGGGAGATAGAGCCTTTCCAAAACCCGACTTTCAAAACAGTGAAGTCCTTAAAAAGATTGAACAGCAATATCCCGGACTGGCTTGACAATATCATCCTTAGAAGTATCGCAATAGAAGATGAAAGAAGATATAAGAACTACTCAAATATGTTATTTGAGCTGGAAAATCCGCAGAAAGTAAAGCCCTATTTCAATAAAAACGCCCCGTTGCTTGAAAAGAACCCTTTGGCATTTTATAAATTCGGGTTTTATTTTATGTTAGTGTTGAATCTCATATTGTTTTTAACTTTCGGAAAATAGAAAAGATCTTAGGCTTTTTCTATTTTCACCGCACTATGATTGTAATCAGGCTCCAAAGATTCTTTATCCAGCAGATCACTGGTAAGATAATTCACCTCTCTGTTGCTAATAGGGATAAAGAGTGTTTTTTCCCTTATCGTATCGGTAACAAGTGCCTTGGTTATAAGTTCACCTCTGCTTGAAATCACTTTTATCGTATCGCCGTTCTTCAAGCCCAGCTCTTCTGCATCATTTGGATTAAGCTCACAGAAGTTAAGCTCTTTGAATTTAAGCAGCGTTGTGGGAAGGTTCGTTTTCGTTCCCGAATGCCACTGATCCCTCGTCCTTCCCGTTAAAAGGATAAAAGGATATTTTAAAGAGGCTTTTTCGCTTAAAAGCTTGTTTTCCACAAAATACAGATTCCCTCTTTTATCCGGAGTTAAAAACTCTTTTATCCTCTCACCCCAGATGAACGGCTTGTTTGAAAGGTCATCATAGGATGCTTCGTGGATATTCATATAGGAATTTAGTTTTGTCATTTCCTGAAACTCTTCAAATATCTCTTTGGGTGATGAATAGTCAAAATACTTCTTATAACCCAATCTTTGTGCAATGAGTTGGAATATCTCCCAGTCAGGCTTGCAATCTATTGAGATACGGGTAAGTTTTTCCTGTTTGGTGATGGTTCTGTCAAGATTTGTCTGGGTTCCCTCTTTTTCTCCCCAAGGCGCTGCAGGGAGCCTTATATGGGCATATTTGGCTGTCTCACTGTTCTCATAAGCATTGATCTCTACTACAAAAGGGATCTTCTTGATAAGCTCTTCGCTTTTATTCCTGTTAGGCAGATGATAAATCGGGTCGGTGTGGCATACAACCAGAACATCAAGATCAGCTTCAAGCATCTGTGTTGCGGTTAATCCTGCTTTATTGTCTATCTTATCCGTATCCCAGAACTTGCTTACTTTTTTAATACTCGCATCATCAAAGCCTAAATGAACAGCAAGCATAGTTGAAAGTCCACCAACTTCCCTTCCGCCCATGGCGTTTGGCTGTCCTGTCAAAGAAAGGGGGCCGTTCCCTTCTTTGAAGATCTTCCCTGTTAAAAGGTGCGTATTTATAAGACTTAGGTTTTTATCCACACCCTGAGATGACTGGTTAAGTCCCATCGTCCAGGCGGTAATAATATTGGAGCTATCTTTATAAAGTTCCCAGAACTCTTCAAACTCATCTTTTGTAAGTCCTGTTCTTTTTAACATCTTCGTTACGGGGACTCTTTTGAATTTGTTTTTAAGAAGTTCAAAATTATTGATATGTTCCTCTACGAACTCTTTATCGTAAAGCTCCTCGTCTATGAGCCTTTTACTGATCAGGTTGAAAAAGTCTATATCGCTTCCCACCCTTAATGGTATGTATATATCTGCGATCTTCGCAGTATCTGTATAACGGGGATCGATAACCACTACTTTTAATCCCTGTTTTTTTGCTTTTTTGATCTGATTGTGGAATACCACGTGTGCTTCTGCCGTATTGGCTCCTGCTAATATAAGCAGGTCACTTTTAAATATGTCATTCATCCTTAAAGGGACAAAATCCGCCCCTATGGACTTTTTATACGCCACAACCGCACTTGCCATACATGTCCTGCTGTTCGTATCGACGTTGTTTGTGCCTAAAAAACCTTTGCACAGCTTATTTGCGATGTAATAATCTTCCGTCAAAAGCTGCCCTGAAAGATAAAACCCTATTTTATCTTTAGGAGTGTTTTTTATCTTTTGGGCAATAAGGTTTATACTCTCTTCCCAGCTGGCGGTCTTAAATTCGCTCTTTATATCTTCTCTTATATGCGGCCTTAACAAACGGGTGGGAGTCTGGATACTAATCAACTCGGAAACACCTTTACTGCAAACTTTACCTTCATTTGTCGGATAGGTTATATCTCCCAGTAACTTATGCTCATCATATTCCAAACCGCAGCCAACCCCGCAATATCCACAAACTGATTTAATCATTTTCTTTTCCCTTTATATCTTTATTATTATATCTTTAAAAAATTATAATATGATTATACCCTATTAATTAATGAAATATTAAGAATAGCATGTATATATTTTGTACAAAATTAATCTATATTTGCCAAAAAATTTAATGTATACTTCCCTAATCAAAATTTTTATAATGTAAATTTAAGGAGAAAATATGTTAAAAACAACATTAAAAATTGGTTTGGGATTATCGTTGGCAGCTTCTACACTTTTGGCGGCGCCTGAAAAAAAAGATCTGAAAATAGGATTTATCGCACTTACTGATTGTGCACCTTTGGTTATAGCAAAAGAGAAAGGTTTCTTTAAAGAGGAAGGCTTAAACGTACATGTAGCCAAAGAAGGGGGCGGATGGCCGGGTATCCAGCAAAAAGTTATAAGCGGTGAATATGACTTTTCACATGCCTTAGCAGGTATGCCAATTGCTGCAACACTGGGTATAAACGGTGATGCACATTTGCAGGCACTTTTAAGCCTCGACTTTAACGGCAATGCCATTACATACGGGAACAAGATCATAAAACAGATGCAAAAACACGGGCTTGATAAAACGGCAAGGCCTGTTAACGCAGACAGTTTAAAAGCATATATCGATGAAAAACATCAAAAAGAGGGTTCAAGCTACCAGCCCTTGAACTTCGGTATGGTTCACCCTGTTTCAACACACAACTATGAGTTAAGATACTGGATGGCAGGATCAGGGATCAAGCCTGATGAAGATTGTACTATCAAGCCTTTCCCGCCGCCAACGATGCCTCAAAACCTCATCGCGGGTAATATCGAAGGATATTGTGTAGGTGAGCCTTGGAACTCCAGGATCGTTCTAAAAGGAAAAGGTTCTGCACTTGTGACAAACTACGATATCTGGAACAACAACCCGGAAAAAGTACTGCAGGCACGTGCTGATTTCGTTGAAAAATACCCGGAAACAACAAAAGCTGTTATGAGAGCAGTTATAAAAGCACAAATGTGGCTTGATGCATCATGGGAAAACAGGGAAGAAGCTATCAAATATCTTTCTCAAAACAACTACGTAAAAGCACCTAAGAACGTATTACAAAAATCTATGTCCGGAACTTTCCTTTATAATAAAGGGGTAGATTCTTCAAATCCTATGTTCAATACATTTGCCAATTACTATGCATCATACCCTTACTATTCTCACGGTATGTGGTTCATCACCCAGATGTACAGATGGGGACAGCTTGACAAACCTGTAAATATGAAAGAGACTATCGAGAAGGTTTATAGACCCGACCTTTTTGAAACTGTAGCAAAAGAAGTTGGATATACACTTCCTCCAAGCCCCTGGAAAAAAGACGGAGTTGACGAATACAACAAATTCATAGACGGAAAAGTTTGGGACCCAAACAAAGCGGTTGAATATATCTATGATACCTTCAAAGTTACAAATCCAAAAGTATCTAAAGAGGAACTGGCAAAAGTAAACAAGTGGAAAGTTGAAACCAAGCAGCCAAAATATGTATGTCCGTATGGTCCTGCAGGTTGTGCAGACCCCAAATTCGTAACCAAGTAGTTTTAAACTACTTAGGTTCGATAATTTTACGTGTGTCTAAATTGATTATATCTCCTCCTTTGATCTAATTTTCTGTTTAGGCACACGTAAAGATATATCTTAAAACAAAAAGAAAGGAAAAAAATGAATAAAGAAACGATCAAAAAAATATTACTGCCCCTTATTGTAGTGGCAGTGATAATTCAAGCCTGGGCTGGAATTGCCGGCTTAGTGGACGGTTTCCCGAAACCCTCAGATACATATGTTGCGGCATTCGGCGGAGAAACAAGTGACGGTGAGGAACTAAAAGGGGTATTTACAGATCCTTTTTATGTCGCGAACCAGGATGACAAAGGTATCTTCTGGCAGATAATGGAATCCCTAAAAAGGGTATTTGGAGGTTTTGCACTTGCAATATTGGTCGGGGTTCCCGTGGGACTGCTTATCGGTATGTCAAAAAATGCCCAGTATGCTTTTGACCCCTTTATACAGATATTAAAACCCGTGTCACCTTTGGCATGGCTGCCACTGCTTCTGTTCGTGTTCAAAGATATAAACCTGACGGCTATTTCAACGA
The DNA here is from genome assembly GCA_963677515.1 of Arcobacteraceae bacterium. Taxonomy (GTDB): domain Bacteria; phylum Campylobacterota; class Campylobacteria; order Campylobacterales; family Arcobacteraceae; genus JAIOSF01. Next base: position 1,371,811 of record OY781963.1, read on the forward strand.
TCTTCATTACTTCCATCTGGCCTATTATCATCAATACGGCTTTAGGTGTTAGAAGCGTAAGCAATGATTATATGAACGTTGCAAAAGTGTTGCAGTTCACCCCCATGGAAAAAGTGACACAGATCATACTTCCCGTAGCAGTTCCTTATATCTTTACGGGAATGAGGCTAAGCCTGGGTATTGCATGGCTTGTAATAGTAGCGGCAGAGATGCTCACAGGCGGTATAGGTATAGGATTCTGGATATGGGATGAATACAATAATCTAAATTACAACAATATCATACTTGGGATCATAGTAGTAGGTATCGTAGGTTTTATCCTTGATCTTGCGATGGGCAAGATAGCGGATTTTTTTGATTATAGAAAGAAAGGTAGGGCATAATGGCAAAAGATGAGTTTTTAAAACTGGAAAATATTGAGAAAAGGTTCCCCATCGCCGGGAAAAAAGATTATATAGCAGTAACGGGTGTAAACCTTGATATCAAAAAAAATGAGATCATCTCTATCATAGGGCACAGCGGCTGCGGTAAAAGTACCCTGCTTAACATGATCTCAGGCCTAGATATGCAGACAAGCGGTAATATCTTTTTAGAAAAAAAAGAGGTAAAGGGTCCTGGTCCTGAAAGAGCGGTGGTATTCCAAAACCATTCACTGCTTCCCTGGCTTACTGTTTACCAGAATATTGAAATGGCCGTAAAAAAAGTGATGCCCGAGCTTTCAAGCAAAGAGTTAAGGGAAAGGGTCGAAAAATTTGTCTCAATGGTAAACCTCGACCATGCAAAAGACAAGCTTCCCGATGAGATATCAGGCGGTATGAAACAGCGTGTAGGTATCGCCAGAGCACTGTCTATCAAGCCTAAAGTGTTATTAATGGATGAACCCTTCGGTGCACTTGACAGCTTAACAAGGGCAAACCTTCAAGAGCACCTTATGAGGATACAGCAAAACGTACAGAATACCGTTATCATCATCACCCACGATGTTGATGAAGCCGTACTTTTAAGCGACAGGGTTATTATGATGACAAACGGTCCCGAAGCAACCATAGGGGAGATACTTAAGGTAAATCTTCCAAGACCAAGGGACAGGGTTGCTCTGCAAAAAGATCCTGAATATATAAGATGCAGGGAAGCGATATTAAGCTTCCTGTATGAAAAATTCGCGAAAGAAGACGAATAATCACTTATAAAACCCGGCGCCTTCGTGCCGGAAAAACTTATTCATAGATCACGCGTCTGATATTTTCCTTGTCGATACTCCTGTACTCGTCGTAAAGCTTTTGGTATTTTAGTTTTGTTTCGTAATCTACCGGAATTCTCGTTGATTTATACCCTACCAGCTCACCCTCTTCATATACCCCGCTTATCCTTGCATTGACCCAGTAAAAGCCCTTGTCTTTTCGCAGGTTTTTAACGATCCCTTTCCACTTCTGCCTTTTTGATATTTTGTCCCACATATCTGCAAAAACCCTTTTGGGCATATCGGGATGCCTTACTATATTATGGGGTTTTCCTATCAGTTCATCCGCGGTATATCCGCTTATCTGGGCAAAAGCTTCGTTTGCATAAACAATCACGCCTTTTAGGTCAGTCCTTGAGATGATCAGCTCATTCTTGGGAACTACCGTTTCTATTAAAAATTCACTCTCATAAAATTCCATCTTATCAACCTTGTTATCCTAACTTCTATAATATAATTGTATCATCATTTAGGATTTAACTTCAAATACCCCTTTTTTAATTAAATATAATAAGAAAAACTTAAAAATGAAAATTTTATACAAAGGGGGAATTCTCCTTTTTTCAAGCCTGGGATCAATATCTTTATCTTCTCTCCCCTTTAAATAAAGGGCTTTTTTTAATTATCGTTTTTTTTACCGCAATATAATACCGGCTTATTAATATTTTATAATTCTTAGATTAATATTTATTTGATTTAAAAAAGGAGTTAAAATGAAAATCACAAAAGGATCATTGTTAAGTATACTGGCATCAATACCCGCTTTTGCCATGAGCGACGAAGAAGCAGCTGCCGCAGGGGTAATGACGGCAGTGGGAATGGGCCTGCTATTTTTGCTCATCTATATTGCAATAGTGATATTTTTCGTTAAGGCGCAAAACAGGCTTATAGATACGCTGGAAGTAGAGAATGAATATATCAAAACAGGCAAAGTATGGACCTGGACCCAGCTTATACCTTTATGGTCTTACGTAGCAACGGGTGTATCAATAGCAAAGATAACAAATCAGTTCGATACATACGTACAGGAGAAAAACATACAGGTAAATCCCTCGAACCAGTACAAGCCGGTGTGGGGATGGCTGTTCTTGGGTTTCAGCGTGGCCGGGGCGGTCATACCGTTGGTTGGATTCGTGGCATTGGCCTTTTTTATTATTTATTGGGTCAATATCAACAGCGTAGTAAAAGCGATAAAATATTCAAACAATTAACGATACGAAATATCAAAGGGGAAGATCCCTCTTCCCTGCCTTTATCCGTTAGTTTGGACCAAGGTTTTTTCTTTTCTTATTCAATAAAATATTTACATAGATATTATATACAAAGTGCTAGAATACAAAATTATTTAAAGGGGTAGAACAATGTTTAAAAATATGAAAATTTCTAAAAAACTATATATGAGTTTCGGTTTGATGATCATACTTATAGTAGTAGTTACAGTGATCGGTATCAACCGTGTGGGATTTATCGATAAGACTCTGGAGGAGATCGTTGAAGTAAACTCCGTAAAGCAGAGATATGCCATTAATTTCAGGGGAAGCGTACACGACAGGGCCATAGCGATCCGTGATGTGGTGCTATCATTTGATCCGAACAATGAGTTATTGAAAAAATCGGTGGAAAATATAAGGAAACTGGAAAAACTTTATGAAGACTCGGCAAAACCGATGGACAAAATATTTTCCCAAAAAAGCAACGTGGATAAAAAAGAGATAACTATTTTGAAAAAGATCAAGGAAGTTGAGAAACAGACTCTTCCTCTGGTAAATAAAATTATCGAATTGAAACAAAACGGAAATGACCTGGAAGCAAAAGAACTGCTTGTATCAAAAGTAAGCGCCCAATTCACCTTATGGCTTAAGGTTATAAACGAATTCATAGATTATGAAGAAAAGAAAAACCAGATAGCAACTCCCCAGGCTAAAGAGGTTGCCAGCAATTTCTCCACGATAATGGTGATAATACTGCTGATCTCCATCGTTCTTGGTATCACGGTAGCATTCTTTATTTCACAGCAGCTTTCAAATTCCGCTAAAAGTATCCAGGAAGGGCTTATAAACTTTTTTGCTTTTGTAAACAAAGAAAAGAACCATTCGGAGATCATACAGCTTGATTCCCAGGACGAATTCGGCCTAATGGCCCAGATGATAAACAAAAATATCGAATTAACGGAAAGAAACATCCATAAAGACGATGAGTTCGTAAAAGACGTTGCCAGAGTTGTCAACGAACTTAGTAACGGAAATATGCTTGCAAAAGTTGAAAAAAGCTCCAATACCCCGGTTCTTATAGAACTGAAAAAACTTATCGACCACCTGCAGGATTATCTGGAACATACCATTGCAAGGGATCTGAACAAGCTTATCGATGTGCTTGACAGTTTTAAAAACGAGGACTTTACCGCAAAAGTTCCGGATTCTTATGCAAAAGTTGCCGTTATCGTAAATGAACTCGGCGACGTGATCTCAAAACTTTTAAAACAGTCCCTTGATGTGGGAAGAACCCTTGACAGCTCATCGACCCAGCTTATAGACAATGTTAAAGTACTGAACGAAAGCACGAACAATGCAGCGGCAAGCCTGGAAGAGACTTCCGCTTCCCTTGAAGAGATAACCTCCAGCGTGCTGAGCAATTCAAACAACGTGGAGCTGATGACCCAATACTCCAAAACCCTTTCCGATTCAGCTAATACGGGGCAAAAACTGGCACACTCCACATCACTTGCCATGGATCAGATAAACGAGCAGGTAAGCACCATAAACGATGCCATTGCGGTTATTGACCAGATCGCGTTCCAGACAAATATCCTAAGCCTTAATGCCGCGGTTGAAGCGGCAACAGCTGGGGAAGCGGGGAAAGGTTTTGCCGTGGTTGCCCAGGAGGTTAGAAACCTTGCAAGCAGGAGTGCGGAAGCTGCAAAAGATATAAAAAACATCGTCGAGACCGCAACAAACAAGGCCAACGAAGGTAAATCCACCAGTACAAATATGATAAACGGTTATGAGGAGCTTCTGGAGAATATAAATAAAACTACCCAGACCATCCAGGAGATATCATCAGAATCAAAAGAGCAGGAAAAAGGTATACGGCAGATAAACGACGCCGTATCCAGGCTTGACAAGCAGACACAGCAAAATGCCCAGATAGCAAGCCAGACCAACCAGATCGCGATGGAGACGGATAAGATAGCCAAAGAGATCGTTTCGGAAGCCTTGTCCAAGGAGTTTCTGGGGAAAGAGAACTAAAACTTCCCCCCGCGGCTCAATTTATATAATAGTTAAAAGGTATATGAAGCGTGATGCTTTGGGAGGGTGCTTTAAACTCTTTCGAGGCAAGCTTCAGTATCTCTATACTGTTCCTGTCCAATACTTTATATCCCGAAGAGCTTTTTATTTTTATATCTTTGAGTTCCCCCGTTTCCGTAATGGTGCAGATCAATATGCTTTTACCCTCATATCCCATTTTTTTTGCAAGATAGGGGTATTTTTTATATTTTTTTATAGCGGCCGCTATATGGGAAAGATTGTTTTTTATATATGTTCGTTCATAATTTTGTTTAGTTTTTATTTTTTTCGTATTATCGCTCTTTGATTCTTTTGGTATCGTTGTTTTTACTAATTCCTGTTTTTTCTCTATAATCTTTTTCGGTTCTTTTTTTATCACTTCTTTTACTATTTTTTCAGGCTCTTTCTTTATAGTTTCGGCCTCTTTTTTCTTTACCGTTTTTTTTGGAAGTTCTTTTTTTACCTTTTTTGGTTTAGGCTTTTGTTTCTTTACAAGCTCCTTTTTGGGCTCGATCTTTTTTTGAACCTGTTTTATAACTTTTTTCTCTTTTAAAGGTTGTTTCGGCGTTTCTTTTACAGGAACAGTTTTAGGGGGCTCCTGAAAACTTTCTATCATATTTATATCCATGACCACTGTTTTAATCACCTCTTTTTTTTCCTGTGAAGGAACTAGATAGATAATAGAAGCCGCGGCGCAAGCGTGTATAAACAGTGAAAATATCAGCCCCTTGAAACTGTTGCTCATTGTTCCATCCTTGTAATTATGGAGATCTTTTCAAGCTCCAGCTGTTTTAGGATATCCACGACACTTATAAATGTTTTAAAAGGTGTATGTTCATCGGCTCTTAAAGAGATATTGGAGTTTTTTGAAAGAGTTGAAAGCTCACCCTTTAAAGAGTCCATATCCACTTCCTCTGAATCCACTTTTATCAAACCGTTCCTGTCTATAAAGATGGTTACGAACTTCTCGTTTGAAGCTTTTGCGGAAGAGGAGGAAGGAAGCTTCAGGTCAAGTTTTCCTTCTGCCAGGAAGGTAGAAAACATCAGAACAATGGCAAGAAGTACCAGCATAATATCTATAAAAGGGATCACGTTCATTGAATCAAATTTTTTGATCTTCATCCAAATCTTCCCATGCGCTTATCAACACCTCGGCTTTTCTTGCCAGCAGATTGTATACCACAGTTGCTATTATCGCAACAAGGATCCCCACGGCCGTTGCCTTAAGAGCCAGTGCAAGCCCCATCATCATGGCATTGCTGTCAAGTGTCGAGTTCAACGATATTTTATAAAAACTGATCATAATACCGCAAACCGTACCAAATAATCCTATATAGGGTGCGTTTGATGCAATAGTGGAGATAAGGGTGAAATTGGAGGTAAGGCTGTTTTCCAGCTCACCCTTTTTTTTGAACCTTTTTATATCCACCTTCGAGAGATAAAAATATCTCTCAAAACCGAACCATAAAGTTAAAATACTCATAAATCCCAGTATCCCTATAATGGAATACTCAAGATAAAGTTTCAGCATATCGACCATGACCCGTCCTAGAATTTAATATTACAGCTTATCCCGAAAATTGAACCTACGTTTTCCCATCCGATTTTCGTCATATAAGGTTCATCGGTGATATTCTTCCCGTAAACTGAACTAACCGCATCAAGGCCGAACAGCTTGTGTTTGTAATCTATCCCAAGATCGATCGTGATAAAATCACCCACGTCGTGATACTGCCCGTCTGTGGTAAAAAAGTTGGATTCATATCTGTCAACATATTTCGCGTTCAGGTTCGAGGTGATATTTTCATATGTATATCCAAGGTTCAAAGAAACCGTATGGTTTGGTATCTCGTTGTTCTTCTCGTCAGCTTTTACGTAAGAGTAATTAAGCAGGTAAGAAAAAGCATCTGTTATCTTGCCGTCAAAAGAAAGCTCACCCCCGTATCTTTTCTGGTCATACTGGGAAAAAACTATCACAGGATTCACTACCGTACCTGTATAGTAAGGGGTTTTCATATTTTTGATATCGTAATAAAAAAGATTCATTTTTGTTTTTACGTTCTTTAAAAGAAGCGTCTCGTAACCAATCTCATACTTGAACTTTTCCTCCGTATCCAGAACGGCCCCGTTTATATCGGTGATATTGCTCAAAGGAGAGTTTGAAGAGTATGCGAACTTCCCGCTGATGCTGTTCATATCGTCAAGCTTGTAAAGTGCACCTACTGCCGCATTTACGGTAGCCTTTGCCCATTTATCCTCGATCGTCGAGACTTTTGAATTGTTCAGCATAGGCATCCCGTAATCGGTGATAACGTTAGGGCTGTATCTCTCAAGCAGTGTGTCGATATGCTTCTTATCTACCCTTATCGCTTCGTCTATTACAAGCTTGTCGCTTATAAAGTGCTCAGCCTGCACGAATGCCCCGTAAACCTGCTCTTTTCTCTGGTACCCTTCGTAAAAAAGCTCCCCGTTGGGTGAATCATACCATACAGCCTGCGCCCCCGCTTTGAAAATATTATCCTCAAGTTTCATGGTATGCTTGATATCCAAAGAAACGTTCTTTTGGGAACCTGAAAAATAAAGAGGTGTAGCCCCCGTAGTATCCTGGTCATGGTCCCATGTTGATTTTGAATAGGAAAGCGCCACGTTGGTCACATGGTTTGGATTCCAGTTTTTTGAAACGGCAAGATTCAGGAACCTGTTCTCAAAAGGTTCATATTTCCAATATGTATTGTAAAATCTGCTTATAGGAAGATTTGCGCTTTGGATCTCCTGGAAATATTTTGAGAAGAACCCGTCAATATCCACGGTGTAGCTTTCTTTTCGTATTCCTGTATTAAAGAACACGCTTCCCCCGTGGGTCGCCGTATTAGAATTTTCTTTTCCGTTTGTGTTCAAAGTGTTCGCAGAAGCGGAAAAATAGAAATCGTCTTTTACCCCTCCGTAATATATGCTTGCTTTCCTTGTGTCAAAACTTTCATAGGCAAGTTTGACTCCCCCGCCGTTCTTAACGGCTTTTTTTGTTTTAATAACTATAAAACCTTCCAATGTCGAACCGTTGGGACTTCCGAACCCCTGCATGGGAGCAAGGCTTAAAGCTGTAGAATCCCTTACTATTTCCAAAGATTCTATCATCTCAGGGGGAAGAACCTCCAAGATCCTCATCGCCGTATTATCGCTTAGCAGCGCCCCGTCAAAAATGATACCGAACGAGCTAGCACCTACACCGGATGAACTCCCTCTGAAAGATATGGTGAAAGCTTTTTTCCTCCCCATATAGCTTATATTGATACTTTGCGCCGTTTTTAGGATATCATATACATTTGAGGGCTTTATCTTCTCTATATCCTCTTGGGTAAATGTTTCCGTTGACAGCACCGAACTTGCCGTCGCACTGTGAGGATTGTTCATCTGGTCCTCTTTGATCTGCTCCAATGATATTGTACTTGTGGTTTCCGATATATCTATGTTTTTCAACTGATACTCTGTTGCCCAAACGGTACTATTAAACAGCAGCGAAGAGACTGCCAGACTTATATATGTTTTTTTCATTTTTTCCCCTTAAAACTTAAGCTGTAATGCGGCAATGCCGTTTATTCCCGCTTCATTAGGCAGATAATACGCCGTAGAAGAGGCTTTGCTCAGGTGTTCCCTGTAGTTTTTGTCAAAGATATTATTTAGCTCCAAAGATATTTTTACATCTTTAAAGATATTTATATCACCGAAACCGTAAGATACTGAAGCATTTGTCAAACCATATCCTCCGGTTCTTTTTTCTCCGTTAACCGTAGATATCCTGTCTTGGGCATCCACCAGCTCCTGTTCTATACTCCAGCTTAAACCTTTATTTTGTTTTTTGAAAATACTCAAAGTAAGTTTTTGCGGACTTATATAAGCCAATGGCTGGTCGTTATCTTTATTTTCACCTCTTGTATATGTATATGAAGCTTCTGCAAAAATATTCTCTGCAATTTCATATCCTGCCAGCAGTTCTGCACCGTAAACTACTGCTTTATCCAAATTTACAAATTGTTTTATAGGCAGATTGCTTGTAGTTACATAACCCGTATTGGCAAGCTCTATATAATCACTGTACTTTTGATAATACAGGGCACTGGTATAATAGAAATCCCCCATCTTACCGTCTGCACCCAGATCTATCCCATATACTTTTTCATTTTTCAAATACTGGTTCGGTATCTGGGATCCGGTACTTGGATTATTTCCGTACTGCTCGTTGAAATAAGGTGTTCTTGTTGCATTTGAAACTTTCACATAAGGTATGAATGCCGGTGAAACCTCATATCCGGCACTTAAGGCAACAGATAAAAGATCATCTTTTTCATCTGTATCATGCTGTACTACTTGAGGTAAAAGGGAAGCCGGGATCAAAGTGTTGTATGCGGCGGTTTTTATATTTGACTCAACCTCCCTCTCTACACGTTCGTAACTTGCGGCAAGATTGAAAAATGTTTTTTCGTATTTTATCTCGTCGGAAATATTAAGCATATCGCTTTTGATCTCTCCCCCCGTTATTCCCGGAGCACTGGTCCATGCCCCCCAGCTGCTTGTAGCGTAGTCATATTTCCTTAGTCCGTTGGAAAGATCCATATCGGAATGTTTCAGGGCAAAAGAGAGTTTATGCTCATCGATGGTTTTTTCCGCCGATACTTTTACCCCTTTTGTTTCACTGTCCCTGTATAGCTCCTGCTGATAAGGTACACCCGATTCCCTTTTTATATTATAATCATAGTGGAGATCATTTTTAAATCCCTGTATATGAAAATTTTCAAAATATCCCAGGTTGGCTTTTTTAAACCCTATAAAGTAATTTTTCCCTTCATCGCCCGGTCTGTCGGTATAAGCCCAGACCCCTGCCGGAACATTATAAAACCTGGTATACGGATCGCTTGATTCCGATTCGCTTTTCATATATCTAAAATAGACAAAAGAATCATCTCCCGTTTTTAAAGAGAAGTTTGCATTATAGTTTTTCGCTTCATATTCGGAATGAAGTATCTCATCCCCTTCCCCGTCCTCATAATTATCATAATCGCTTAATCCTCCGCTTAAAGAGAAGTTTATAAGATCATTGTAAAATGAAGCGCCCAATGTGGAAGAGTATCCCTCTTTGGAAAGGAACGAACTTTTAAAATCAGCAAATCCCGATGTAACAAAATCGGAACTGTCGCTGAACTTGGGATCTTTGTATTTTACTACAACGGCACCGCTCATGGCACCCATTCCAAGTTCTGCACCGCTTGCACCTCTGTAAACTTCTATCTCCGCAGCATCTGAGAGATTAAAAAGATTCGTGGAATCATCATGCCCGGCATTCAATCTCATCCCTTCCAGATATACGGGAACACCTTTGTTCCCTCTTCCCCTGATGTAAGGTTCCGATTCATAGGCACTTGACTTTTTAAAATCTACGAAAAACTCTTTTTCCAAAGCTTCCGTAACCGTAGTAGGCTTTACACCCTCTTCCAGATTCACCGTTTGTTTTGAGGAACTTAAAGTTTTATGTTCAACTTTTTGTTCACTTATATCAATATCTTCTATTATTATCTCCTGTGACGGTTCGGCATAAAGAACCGAAGCTGCACACAAGGACAACATTAATCTTTTATTCATCCTTTTCCTTTTTCATTATATACCTTGCTATATAGCGGTATTTAAAAAAATTTAGACTGCCAAGCAGACCTTCCTGTCAAAGATATGTTCTATCTTTGACTCTATCTCGTAAACCTTTTTTATATTATCCTCGTTTATTATCTCGTTGGGGTCGCCTTTTACAAGCAGATTCCCTTTGTTCAAAAACAGAGCCTCATTTGATACAAAGAATACATGGTCGGGATAATGGCTTGTTTTTATAAAAGTGATATCTTTTTTCGACAACTCTTTTATCTTCTGGAGCAGTTTGTACTGGTTCCCGAAATCAAGCCCGTTAACAGGCTCATCCATTATAAACACATCAGCCTGCTGTGCAATGGCCCTGGCTATAAGCACCAGCTGCCTTTGTCCCCCGCTAAGGGTCGTGTATATCTCCTCTGCAAGATGCGATATGCCAAGAATATCCAATGCCTCACTGGATATCGTCCTGTCCTCTTTATTAAAATTTGAAAAGAGGGATTTATATGGCATCCGCCCCATCAGGACCACATCCTTAACCGTATACCCGAATGCACTTTCATGTATCTGGGGTATATAGGCAACCTGCTGAAAATACTCCTTGGGATCTATTTTTGAGATATCCTTACCTTTGAAATATATTTTTCCCGACGAGGGCTTTAAAAACCCCAGCATCAGTTTCAGCAAAGTTGTCTTGCCGCAGCCGTTGGGACCCAATATAGAAACGATATCGGAACTTTTGATCTCAAAATCCAAGCCCTTTAATATCTCTTTCTTTCCGTATGAAAATTTAAGATCTTCTATTTTAAACATCAGCCCCACCCTTTTTTTACGTTCTTAAGCGCATAGGCAAAAAACGGTATACCGATAAGCGAGGTCAATATCCCTATTGGGATCTCCACATCAAACATTGAGCGCGAAAGGTTGTCTATCACCAGCAGGTATATCCCGCCCAGCAATGCGCTTACGGGAACTATTATCATGTTGTTCGCACCGAACATCATCCGTGCTATATGGGGGATCACAAGACCCACCCAGCCTATCATTCCCGCAAGCACCACGGTAAATGCGCTTATAAAGGTTGCGACAAGTATTATCACGAACCTTACAAGTTTTACATTTACCCCGAGACTTCGGGCCTCTTCATCGCCAAGGCTTAGGATATTCAGGTATTTTGACAAAAACACCATAAGCAGTATTCCCAGAAGTATGGGAATAGTCACCACAAGCACCGTATCTTTGTCCATCAAAGCAAGACTTCCCATCAGCCAGTAAACAATGGCGGGAAGATCATCGTAAGGGTCGGCAATATATTTCGTTATGGAGAGCATAGAACTAAAAAAAGCGGAACTTACCACTCCTCCCAGTATCAGCATTATCACCTGGTTCTGCCTGTTGAACATCGCTATAAATAAAGCGATAGCAACCGCGGCGATCCCGAAAACAAAAGAGCTTATCTGTATATATATAAACTCTTTGAAAAATATCATTCCCATGGCCGCACCGAACGAAGCCCCTGAAAGAACCCCGAGAATACCGGGCGATACAAGGGGGTTTTTGAACATCGACTGGAAAGCGACGCCGCTTACCGCAAGGGATGCACCTATCAAAATAGCAGCCAGGATCCTAGGGAACCTGATCTGCATAATGACATTCTCCATCACTTCATAATCTTCAAGCTTTATAAACCCCAGCTTGAAAAGAAGATATTCAAACACCTCCTTTATCCCCACATCGTATTGTCCCAATGTCAATGAGAATAAAAACAGAACTATTAAAACCGTACCCAGTAAAACTATTGTTTTCATGTGGGTATTTTTTTCTTATTATTATTCATTTTTTCCTATCTTATACAATTTTTCCGGGTCTTCGTATATCCGACCCGCTTCCGTTTACTTTTTCCGTTTGCAATTTCGTTATATATTATACAATATAACGCAATAAATAATAACTTATAAATTGTGCATTTCATATACAAAATTACAATTTTTTGGAAAAAATAATCTTAAAAAGCCCTCTTTTTAAGTTCAGCCAGCTTTTCATTGTCAAGATCAACCTTGAAAAACACCTTGTAAAACTTTTTTATTTCACTATCTATATCTTTTGTATAATATTGGGGATAAATAATTGAACTAAGCCAGTGAACACCCAAAAGCCTCATAAACGAAGGGGGCCTGTCTATCCAGTTGTAAGGGATCCTCGGTACAAGGTAAACCTTCTTGTTCTTAACGGCATCAAGCATTTTCCATTTTACGCTTTTAAAAATATCTTTGTAAAACTTCGGGGACTGCACTATGATCACGTCCGGATTTGCTTTTAGTATGCTTTCAAAGTTCATGCTCTCCATACCCATAATATCTTTTTGGGAACATTCGTAGATATTCTTCGCATTTATGAACCTGAACTGGGAAGTATGGAAAGAGTGCTCACAGTCGCTTTGCAGGCCGTTCTGCCCCTCTGCGTAATAGAAGCTGACCCTTTTTTCTTCCGGGATATCTTTTGTTATCTTTGTTATATAATCAATAGTCTGCTGTGCATAAGAAGAGATCTCTTCACCCCTTTGTTCCATATTCAGGAGTTTCCCCATGAACCTGAAGCTTTCGGGCATGCTTTCTATTTTGTCGCTGTCTATCATCACAACCGGGATATTTACCCCTTTCAGGCCTTTTTTTACTTTCTTAAGCAGCAGGTCGTTATTCCAGCCCAAAATAAGCTGAACCTCGTTTTTCAAAAGAAGCTCTACATTTGCACCCTTTTGGTTTCCCTGCCAGCCGCCGAATACGGGAAGGTTCATAAAACTCTCTCCCAGGTAATATTTATCCCCGAAATTGTTTTTGTTAAAAGCGGGGAAATTAAGCCCTGCGATCAGCTTCGGGTCAAATACCGAGACCATAAAGGTAACAGGGGGAGCGGAACCGAACACCTTGCTTATCTTTTCGGGAAGCTCTATCTCGTTCCCGGCCATATCTGTTATGCTCTTTGCATTTGCACCGTTTACGCTTATTATAAATAGGAATATGAAAAATAACTTTTTAATCAGCATCTTTATCTCCTTTGTTGAACTCATGCGCTATGGTTTCAAAAGGGAATCTTTTTGGGTACTCCATTGTGGTTCTTCTGTTTATCATCCTGATCGACAAAGGTTCTATCCACTCCCAGAACGATCGAAGGTATTCTTTTGGGAAATCTACCTGCTTTAATGTCTTTTTATAGAACATAAGCCAGATCTCTCTCGCGTTTTCGTCAACGGTAAAAGGGAAATGTCTCGCTCTTAAGTGGGGATGCCCGTGCTGTGAACTGTATCTCGCTCCGCCGCCCAGCGCCTCGATAAAAAAGTCGGCCGTTCTTTGAAGCAGCATCTGGAAAACCGCCTCGTCTTTAGGGAAAAGATCCTTTAAGGCACTTTTTTTTAGCATGGTATGGTGTATATCCACCATCTTCCTGATATTTTCTTCACCGAAAACTTCAAATATCTCTTTTGGAGGGAAAGGTACTTCAGGATAGATAATATCTATCATCTCCTCTCGTACGCCGTTGGGGTCGAATTTTTCTGTGATGTCACATTTTGAAAATGTTCCGAATTTATGGTCATGTTTGTCCATTTTATGTCCTTTACTTTTTATAAGAAACTGCAAATCGGAAAAAGTAACGAACAGCGTAGTATAATCAAATATATAGCGTATGTCAATAAAAAAAGGTGATGATTTTTATAATTTTTGGTGAAGCTATAATTTTTATTTATAAAAAATAATCAGAGGAGAACATCTCCTATTTAAGGTTTAAAGGGATCTTTACACTGAACTTTGCCCCGTAAAATTTCTCTTTTCCGATATAAAACTTATCGTTGGTTACCCTTATCTCCCCTTTCATCGCTTCGACAATAAGCCTGTAAGTCATGCTCAATCCAAGCCCCGTACCTATGGACTGGTGCTTCGTTGTGAAATAGGGTTCGAAGATCCTGCTTATTATATCTTCATCTATCCCTCCCCCGTTGTCCTGGAAAGTGATCCTAAGAACCTCATCCTCAACTTCTGCTTTTATATAGATATATTTCTTTTGAATGTTTTTTTCGACAAGTATATCTTTTGAGTTGTTGTAAAGGTTTATAAGGCACTGGTTCAGTTCGTTTTTCAAGGTCTCGATCTGCAGCTCTTCGGGGATCTGAGTGACAATGTTTATATAATATTTTTTTGTGGAAGTGGATACCAGGCTTAAAAAAGAGTCTATGGATTTTTTCAAATTGAACAGCTCTTTCTCCCCTTCACCCTTTATAAAGTTCCTGAAATCATCAATGGTTTTTGAGAGGTAATTTGTATTTTCAATAATGATATCGCAGGTTTTGCCGAAATCCTTATCCTCTAGTATCCCGATCTGCTTCTGCAGCTGCATGCTGCTTATCCCTGAAGATATTGCAGAAAGGGGCTGTCTCCACTGGTGGGCGATATTTCCTATCATCTCACCCAGGTTTGCCATCTTTGTCTGCTCAAGGAGTATCCTGTCTTTCACCCTTGCTTCTTTTAAGGCTTTCTGCACCCTCTCTTCCAGTGATTTGTTCAGTTCGTCAAGCTCCTGGGCATGTAAAACGCTCTCGGTAACGTCAAGCTTGATAGCCAGATATCCCTCTATCTCACCGTGGGAATATATAGGGGAGATACTCGCATTTTCATAAAAAACCTCCCCGCTGCTTTTTTTATTGATAAATCTTCCCCTCCAGGTTTTTCCCTGGTTTATGGTTTTGTTCAAGTCCTCGTAAAATTTGCTGTCCTGAAGCCCCGATTTCAGTATGCTGGGGTTTTTACCCAGAACCTGTGATTTGGGATATCCCGTTGTTTTCTCGAAAGCATCGTTGGCATATGTGATCCTGCTGTTCTTATCTGTCATCACGATAACATTGTCGCTGTTCTCAACGGCCTTTTTAAAAGCGGTAAGCTGCTCTTTGGTAATGGATAGTTTTCTGTAAAAGAGTAAAAACACCACCAAAAACAAAGCGATAAGGGCAAATAAAACATTTAATACCACGAACACGGTCTGCTTTGTTTTCAGCCTCTCTTCCAGCAGAAGATTCTTTGCCTCATGCAGAAGGGTATTTATATTCTTGTTTACCGATTCCTTGTAATACCTGTTTTGAAAAAGCATGCTTTTTTGCAGTACGTTTACCTGGTTCACGAAATTTGCCATATAGGAGTTATCAACTTTCAGATCATATGAGGAAACTATATCAATATCGGTAAACGTGGAATGCTGTATATTCTCTAAAAGATCTATCCTTATATTGTTAAGCTTGTTAAGGGTATTCTCATCTTTTATATACTCCTGGGTATTTGACCTGTCCAGAATAAAAGCTATGATATTGGACTCGAAAGCTTTTCTGGCTTTATACCTTTCAAGCCAGATCTCTTTTTTCCCGAACTCTTTCTCCACAGAATCCAGTATATCTATATAGTTCTGCTCAAGCTGCGCCTTTTGGGCCTCTTTTTTAAGGTAGCCTAATATCTCTTTGAACCTGTCTATCTGTCCGTTTAGTTTATCGAAGATATAAAGCTCCGACCTGCTTGATATGAAGTTGTTGAAATTATGGTCCAGTTCCATTAGTATGCTGATCTGGTCATTATGGTGAAAAAACAGCTGCACGTTTCTTTTATTTGTGGTTACGGTAAAATATACCGAAGCCAGCAAAAAAATAACAACCCCGAAAAAAACATATATCTTGTTATTAAAAATTTTATTTAATATCACTTTATTATTTCCAACTTGCCTGTCAAAGATTTCAAGAACTCCTCGATAAGCTCCGTCTCATCCTCTTTTAAATTTACACCCAGCTGTATCTGGGCTATTATTTTTATAGCATCTTTCAAGGTTTGCACGTCCCCGTCATGGAAATATGGATATGTAAGCTCCACGTTCCGCAAACCGGGAACCTTGAAGAAGAACTTGTCCAGTTCGTTTTTCGTAACGTTGTAAAGCCCGAAATGCTCCGTCTCATGGGGATTTACTATTCCAAGCCTGGAATATGAGGCTCCCCCCACGTTTATGCCGTTATGGCAGGAGATGCACCCTTTCTTTTTAAAAAGCTCGTAACCCTCTTTTTGTTTTTGGGAGATGGCATCCTCATCCCCCCTTAAATATGCGTCAAAAGGGCTCGGCGTGACCAGGGTCTTTTGGAACTCCGCCAGGGCATCCACTATATTATCTTTTGTCACCCCGTTTTTATATAGGCTCTTAAAAAGCTTTTTATACTCTTTGTCCCCCTCAAGCCTTGAAACAATGGTATCAAAATCGTTTCCCATCTCCACGGGGTTTGTAATGGGGAAAACAGCCTGGTGCTGCAGTGTCTTGGCCCTGCCGTCCCACATCTGCCTGAAGTTGAAATAGGAGTTCAAAACCGTAGGGGTGTTCAGGTTCCCTTTCTGCCCTTTTATCCCGAATGAATGAGGAAGGTTATCCACCCCTGCAGTATAAAGGTTATGGCAGCTTGAGCAGGATATAGTATTGTCTTTTGAGAGTATGGGATCCGAATAAAGTTTTTTCCCAAGTAAAGCTTTCTGCCTGTCAAACTTCATCTCCAAAGGAAGAGGATATATCAGCTCTTTGGCCCAAAGCAGGTTAAAAGTGAAAAAAATCAGAAATAAAAACCTCATAAAATACCTTTAAAAATTATGTTTTATTGTACCATTTTGGCACTTTAATTAAGTTAATTTTTTATTTATTAATAAATATTATAAGATAAGGTTATTGTATTTCAGATATAAGAAGGCTGAAATTTTTTTTAAAAAAATATATTTAATTTAAAATATCAATATATCTTTTAGATAGTTTAGTTTAGAATCCGTGCAGAAACACCGGTCACGGTGTCGATAACAAACAAACATATAAAGTAATCTAAGGCCGGGTAATCAGGCTCGGCCTTTTTTAAAAGGGTTGTCTAAAAGATCGGGGGAATCCCCAAGGGATGTTTTATTGAGTTTTGAAAATCAGTTTAAGATCGGGTCTATGCCGTTTAGGCTGCAAACCCAAGGATCTTGACGATCTCTTTATATCTTTTTTTACCAAGTTCTTGTTCAGCCTTCTGTTTTGTGGATCTGCACATAGGACAGTTACATTTCTTAGGCATTACCGTAAGCATCTTTTCCGTATTGTTGGATGGAGTGAAATTCGCAGTTATCATTCTTCTTCCTTTATTTTTTTCTTATAAGTGTATTATAAAAACAAATAGTGAACAAATAGGAAATAAGTGGTGAAGAAAAAGTGAAGTTTTAAAATTTCTTATAATTTAAAGATTTAATCTTTCCAAAAGCTTGATCCGCATATCTTCCTTTTCTTATTTATATATTTAAAATATGGTATCATTTTCTTTTAAATCAATTAATAAGATACAATATGGATATCGTTTTTATACTTCTTGTTTTGACCGTGCTGGCCGTAACCCTGTTTGACTTTACGAACGGTTTCCACGATGCGGCGGATATGGTGGCTACGGCCATCGCTTCAAGGGCAATGACCCCGGCTACTGCTATTATACTTACGACCGTGTTTACTTTTATGGCCCCTTTTTTGGCAGGACTGGCCGTCGCCGATACGGTTGGAAATTTCGTAAATATTGAAGGGGTTGAAACAGTAAGGGCCCAAAGCATAGTGCTTTCCGGGATACTGGCAGCCGTTACATATAACCTTGTCACCTGGAAACTGGGCCTCCCCTCCTCCTCTTCAAACTCTTTGATAGGGGGACTGGTGGGGGCTGCTTTGTTCGGTCTTGGGAACAGTTCGGTAAACTGGGGCTTTGAAGCTTTTTTAAACGGGCACCTGGAAGGGTTTATGAAGATCGTGGCGGGACTTTTTATCTCCCCCCTTGCAGGATTTATCGTGGGGTATCTTCTTATTAAACTTTTTGTAAATATATTCCGCCGATTAAGTATAAGAAGCCGCAGGCTTTTTATATTTTCCCAGTACTTAAGTATCTCGTGGCTGGGATTTTCCCACGGTGCGAACGACGCCCAAAAAGGGATGGCTATAATAGCCATGATACTTTTTGCAAGCGGGGCCACATCGGAATTCACCGTTCCGTTATGGGTGATAATATTGTGTGCAAGCGCCATTTCCCTTGGGACCATGTTCGGGGGATGGAGCATTATAAAAACACTGGGTTTTGGGATAATAAAAATGAAAACCCTCTACTCCTTTACCGACCAGCTTGGATCTGCCTTAATAAACACGGCCGCGACGCTTATAGGGGCCCCCACCTCCACGACCCAGGTCGTAACTGCGACCCTTATGGGGGTGGGAGCACAGCAAAGACCGGGACACGTAAGATGGAGAACCGCCCTTTCCATCCTGAAAGGGTGGATCTTCAATATCCCCATATCAATGGGTATCGGCGCATTATACTGCGTAATACTCTTATCAATATTTAAAGGTTGACCATGAATATAAAATCATTATTTAAAAAATATATCATTCCACACGACATAAATTTTATCGAGATGCTCCAGGAGCAGTCCCAGGCGGTCCACAAGATCATTTTGGACCTTCACAATTGTTTTATTGAAACCAGCCAGGAAAATTGCGACTCAATAACGGAAGATGAGCACAAGACAAAATCTTTAAAAGACAGGAACATGACCCAGCTTCTAAACGCTTTTATAACACCTTTGGACAGGGAATCGATCTACAGGGCGGTCACCCAGCTTGACTGGATAGCAATAAGCGCCAAGCATTTCGTTCTTGAAACGAAAGCTTACGAGATCCACGACCTGAACGAATACAAGGAGCTTTTCAACCTTATAAAAGATGCAAGCAGCTCTTTACAGGAGGGATTTGAAGCGCTTAACCAGAACAAACCCGCAAAAGTGGCAAGGATCGCGGACAAGACAAGAAACCTGACAGACGAGATAAGCGAAGAGTATATCAAGCAGATGGTGATACTCTCCCAAAGCAGCGACTTCAGAAAGATATTCATCTACAAAGAGGTATTAAGCCAGTTAAAAGAGATAGGCAAAAGGATCCATGTGAGTGCGAACACCCTGCAGGATATTATCGTGAAAATGGATTAACCGTGGGAAAAAAATATTTTGGCAATATATGTGCCGTGATACTCTCCGGCGGCAGAAGCAGCAGGATGAAGCAGGACAAATCTCTTATGAGATTCGGCAGATACGATACCATGATAAAGCACCAGTACGAAAAACTGAACAAAATCTTTGAAGATGTCTATATATCCGCAAAAACGGACAAATTCAATTTCTTAAGCGATGAAAAGCTTATATTGGACAATTCGGATATATACTCACCAATGATTGCCTTGGGAACAATATTTGAAACCCTTAAAGAGAAGGAGAAGATATTTATAATAACCGTCGATATGCCGCTTGTGGAACCGGACTCCATTATACGCCTTGTTGAAGAGGCCCTGTGTTCAAAAGAGCAGATCGTGACGGCAAAAGATTCCATGGGAAACAGGCACAACCTTTGCGGGGTTTTTGACGTGTCCGTATTGAAAAACATAAAAGAATCCCTGGCTAAAGATATTCATAAGGTCAATTATCTTATAAATAGCTGCAACTCAAAAGAGGTAGAGTTCCAAAACAGCAAAGAGTTCTTGAACCTGAACAGTTTCGAAGAATACGAAAAAGCCGTGAAACTGGCATAAAATTGACTTGCATCAAACAATCAATCTATAATTGATGATAAAATAACAATAAAAAGGGTAAAAATGGGTATCTGCATAAAAGAAGCGCTAAGACTTATAAAATCAAATATACAAAAGGTTTCGTTCGAGATCGTCCCTATCGAGAACTGTGGGGGGAGGATCTGCGCGGAAGAGATCTATGCAAAATATTCCCTACCTACATTCAACAACTCCGCAATGGACGGTTACGGGGTAAAACTGGAAGACGGGGGGAAAACAGTAAAGGTGATAGACGATATCTTTGCGGGTTCCCATAAAGAAACACCCATAAAGCAGGGAGAATCTGTCAAGATAATGACAGGAGCCAGGGTTCCCCAAAGCGTGGAAGCGGTAGTCCCTTTTGAACTTATCGAAAAAACAGATGAAAACCATATAAAACTCCCATCAGATATCAGGGGAAAGCAGCATATAAGATTTATAGGGGAAGATATCAAAAAGGGGGAACAGCTGACAAAAGACGGCGACGAGATAAATTTCGCCACGGTCACCCTTCTGGCATCCCAGGGGATCACCCATATCAAAGTTTACAGGACACCCAAAGTCTCCGTATTTACAAGCGGTGAAGAGTTGAAGCTCCATTATGACAAGATAAAAGAGTACCAGGTTTACAACTCAAACACACCTACCCTTTTGGAAAGGGTAAGGGAACTTGGGTGCGACGTCACCTTCACGGGAATGGCACACGATAATGTGGAATCCCTGCAGGAGATGATCAACAACTCCCTATACGCCGATCTTATTATCACAACGGGAGGGATCAGCGTCGGGGAAGCCGATTTTACAAAAGAAGCTTTCGAGGGATTTGATATGCAGATCATATTCAACGGTATCTCCATAAAACCCGGCAAGCCCACGATCTTCGGTAAAGTAGGATCAACATATATTTTGAACCTGCCCGGCAATCCCCTTGCATCTGCCCTGATATTCGAGCTGTTTGGCACGGTTATTCTGCAAAAACTCTCAGGAAACAGCTGCATCAACCATAACTGCATAGAAACTAAGATGGGGGAAGACCTTGACAACAAGCAGGGACGAACCACCCTGATCCCGGGAATGTTCGACGGGAAGCAGTTCCTGCCCTCTCACAAAAGGCTTCCCGG
The DNA here is from genome assembly GCA_963677515.1 of Arcobacteraceae bacterium. Classification (GTDB taxonomy): domain Bacteria; phylum Campylobacterota; class Campylobacteria; order Campylobacterales; family Arcobacteraceae; genus JAIOSF01. Next base: position 1,392,748 of record OY781963.1, read on the forward strand.
AATGGTAAGTATCCTTAGCAGATGCAACTGCATAATGGTATTAAACAAAAAGCTTTCCCATATTTCAAAAGGGGAAGAGATAAGGATAATCCCCATTAACTGGAAATTTTTCACGGCAGAAGATATAGACTTCTTTAATTGACCCTACTGCCTGCCGTAAACCACAACCCTGTTCCTTCCCTGGTGTTTTGCTTCATATAAAGCCAGGTCTGCGTTATGCATTGAATCTTTATGCTCATATTCTGTATTCAACTGTGCAACGCCGAAGCTGCAGGTAACCTTCCCTACCCCTTCAAAACAGTGGTTCTCTATTTTTAAACGCAGGTTTTCGGCAAAAAGCGCCGAAGACTCAAGGTCCGTTTCAGTGGCAACTATGATAAACTCCTCACCGCCCCATCTTCCAAGATGGTCGGTTTTCCGTATATTCATTTTCAGCAGGTAAGAAAGCTCTTTCAATACCGAATCCCCGGTATTGTGCCCGTAGGTATCGTTTATATTTTTAAAGAAATCTATATCGAATAAAATCACGGTATCGTTTATCTTATAGCGCTTGCTTCTGTCGTATTCACAATCCAGAAGCTCCATGATCTTTCTTCTGTTATAAAGCTTCGTCAATTCATCTACCATGGAAAGCTCTTTTAGCCTGTTTTGGTTCAGGGTGACCTCTTTCACGAAAAAATTGAACCAGTAATAAAGCATAACAAAAAGTGCTATACCGAAAATCAGGAAACTTAAAATGATGGTAGACCTGTAAAAGTCAACTTTATCCAGGAAATTACCGATATTAATGGCAAATACGATATGCCCGACAGGCTCATTTTTATAATCTTTCAGCTTGCTTATTTCTGAAAGATATATGTTCGTATCATTTAACCTAAATAGCCCTTTATCGTGAAGTATCCCGTCAAGCTCTTTAAAACTGAAATTATCAGGCAGGTTGCAATCCTCGAAATTGAACAGGGTTATCTCCCCTATGGTTCTATATTTTATATCACCTTTTGAATATTTGAACAGGGGTCCCAATATCTTATTGTGAAAAACAAAGAATGAATCGGTCCTGAACTCCTCTTTTAGAAGATCGGTGAGATAATCTATCTTGACGCCGAACTCCAAAGAACCCACGTGTTCACTTTTGTAAAATACGGGGAAAGCGACCCTGAAGCTTATTGTATGCTTGCCGACCTCAACTCCCTGGAGTATCTTTTTTTGGCTATTCACCATATCGATCATGGGTCTTAAGCCCTTTAGGTCATCGCCGAACTTATCGGGTTTATGAAGCCTGACTATACTTTTGGAATCTTTTGTATGGAAATGCATATTGTAAAAATGGGGATTTTCTATCTTCAGCTGTTCATATATATCTTTGGTAAGAAGGAGCAGTTTTTCCCTCTCCCGGTTCTTTACGGCCAAAGCGATCTCCGGATTATTTATGATCTTCAGGCCTATGGACCTGTACATAAGGTAAAAATTGTTTATGGAATAATGGTAAACATTCTGGAACCTTTCCTTTTCAAGGTTTATCATATCTTTAACGGTGTTTTTCTCTATTTTATATTGAACGGACAAGATAACACCTATTAAAAACAGTGTCAGAAGAAGGAACATTAAAAGTATTTTATTTTTCAGTATATTATAATTCATAACAGCTCATTTCATGTTCATGTAATATTATTGTAACATCTTTTATCCCAAATAGTTTTATACTTGGATATAAATTGTAAGTTTTTTGTCTAAAATAAACAAAAGCAAATCTTATATCTGATATAGTTAGTCCATTATACCAAAGGATACATTTTTTCCAAATGAACAAGATAATTTCATATGATGGGTTCATAAAAAGAATCATATTTCTTACCACGATCACCATTGCACTGCTTTTCGGGATCTACGGATACTTCATACAATCAGGAAGCATAAAGGAAAACCTGAAAAGCGAAACCTCTTTGTTCGTTGACCTTATTTTCCAAAACCTCTACACCGCCATGAAGAACGGCGCCGATAAAAAGCAGTTGGACGAGATAATAAAGAACCTGGAGAAAAATATTCCAAACTCCTCCATACATCTATATAAAAGCCCGAAAAACTCAAAAGAAGACTTTATAAAAGAGGTATTTGAAAATAAAGAATCCGATTTTTTCACCCACGACAGCCATATAGATTTTGCAAGGCCGATCATATTTAAAGATGAATGTATAAAATGCCACACAGACAATAAAAAAGGCGATATCGCCGCTGTTATACAGCTTGAGTTCTCTATCCTGGACCTGTATGTCTCACTGAAAGATATCCTGGTTATGATCTCAATTTTATTTATAATCTCTATAATAGTCATCTTTATAGTCTGGTATACCTATTTGAAAAAATATTTTATAAACCCCATAAAACAGCTGATAGTGAAAATGTCAAAGATCTCCGGGCATAAAGACCTGGAAAGAAAGATCACCATCAATACCCCTATAAAAGAGGTAAAAGAGATCGAGAAGGTCTTTAACAGGCAAAAAGAGAAACTGACCCTTGCATATAACGAACTGGAACGAGCAAGCAACACGGACCCTTTGACAAAAATATTCAACAGGAAAAGATTTGACGAGGTTATGGAGGAGGAGTTGCAGAAAGTAAAAAGGTACGGCTATCCTTTATCCCTGATCCTGATAGATTTGAACAAGTTCAAGTTTATAAACGATACTTACGGCCACAATGCCGGGGACCTTGTACTGATAAGATTCACGGAAACGATCTCGAAGAATATAAGGACCGCTGACAGATTTTTCAGAATAGGAGGGGATGAATTCATACTTGTTCTTTCCCATACTAAAAACGAGGATGCCGTTAAACTTACCAAACACCTGAAAGAGCATCTCAAACGATCCAAACTAAAATATAAAGAAAACTATATCCCCATAAACGCTTCTTTTGGAATTGCCCAGTACGGGACCGACGGCACGGACAAAAGCGGCCTGATAAAAACCGCCGACGAGAGAATGTACAGGGATAAAAAAGCCTGAACAGCTATTTTTTGTTTAAAGGAAGCGTTATGGTAAAACTGGCACCGTAAAATTTTTCTCCTTCGTATTCAAAGCCTTTGTTCCTTACGTCTATATTTCCCTCCATGGATTTGGTCAATATCTGCAGAGTCATATAAAGACCTATCCCCGTACCCTGGAATTGATGCTTGGTCGTAAAATAAGGCTCAAATATCTTGTCAATGATATTTTCGGGGATCCCCCCTCCGCTGTCCTGGATCTCTATGGATAAACTGTTGTTATGAACCTTTTTTATTGTTAAAAGTATGATCCTTTCATTTTTCGATTCCAGGCTTTTTAGTTTATCCTTGGCATTGTTGACTATATTTAAAAGTGCCTGGAGAAATTCGCTGCCTGATAGGAAAAGCCTCGGGTTGTCCCTGATATCGATCTTATATTCTATAAAATGGTTCTTCAATGAGGCGCTTACCAGGCTTTCAAGCTCCTCTATCACCTCTTTTATATATATCTCCTCTTTTGTTTTTTTGGAATTTGACATGAAATTTCTAAAATCGTCTATGGTCTTTGAAAGGTATTTTGCAGAATTGATGATCGCTTCCAGTTCGTCATTCATCACTTTGTCGTTCAAAGTATCCATATCTTTTTGTATCTGTATGGCACTTGCCGCCGTTGTTATCATGCTCAGAGGCTGTCTCCACTGATGGGCTATATTTGCCAGCATCTCCCCAAGCGAAGCCAGTTTTGACTGTTGGAAGATAAGGATGTTCTTTTTCTCCAGCTCCTGCTGGTTAAGGGTTTTTTCCGTAATGTCCCGGCTTATCCCTATTACACCCACCATATTCCCTTTTGAATCATACAGGGGAGTTTTTACCACATCAAGAAGGACCCTTTTCCCGTCCGGGTAAGTTACCCACTCCTCATTTCTTTTTGAGATCTCGTTTTTTAAAACCTCGCCATCTTTTTTCCTGAAGAATTCCGCCAGACCTTTTTCAAAGATCTCAAAATCTGTTTTTCCCAGTATCTCCGACTTGTTCAATCCCAGAAATTTACAAAACGCCTCGTTACACCCGATATATACACCCCCATTCTCGTTATAGTTTTTGAAAAATATAAGATCGGGGCTTGATTCTATCACCGAATTAAGCAGGGCATACTGGTCTGAAAGCTTTTGAAGCAGGATATCAAACTCCTTTGAAAGGATACCTATCTCGTCATATCTTTGCAGATTCGTCCTTGCATCCCTTTCACCAGATTTTGTCTTTTTTATGGTATCTATGATCCTATATATACTTTTTGTAAGGCTTACGGCCAGGAAATAAGCGAACAATATACCTGCCGTTATGGCAAAAAGGGCATAGATGAACCCGTCAACCTTTATTTTATCCAGCCCCTCGTTTATATCCTGCTTCCCGAGCCCTATTCTGGCCCATCCTATATGCTGGGATCCCCTGGTTACGGGTACCGCTATATCTATGATCTCCTTATTGTCAAAAACAGTATTGAGTTCAGGCTTTCCTTTAAGGAACTTCAGGCTTTTTTCGTCGCTTAGGTACATCCCTATATATTCTTTTGAAGAGTGTGCAAGTATATGCCCGTTGATGTCCGTTACCAGGGCATATTGAAGCACAGGGTAGTGTTTTATGGATTCAACCACCTCTTCCAGTCCGGCAAAATCGTTTGCCAGGACCCAGGAGGTAGAGTTTGCAGAAAGGGTCCTAGCCAGGCTTTGCGCTTTTTTCGTATGCTGCTGAAGGAGGAAGTCCTTCTCCTTGTCCACAAGATCGATAACAAAAAATATCATCATAAAAGCATGCACCGAAGCGATCACGATTATCAATTGGCGCTTTATTGAGGCCGTGTAAAGTTTTTTTATACTATTTATCATCTTTTAAAGTCCCTAAAGGCCGGATATTCTTTTCAAAGCTTTTAATAAAACTTCTCACTTTGTCATAAGTTCTATAATCTGCTTTTTCATAACGCTCAAGCTCCATATTTTCAAGTATCGCTCTCCCCTTCTCATGGGTATGCAGATTGAAAATAATATCCGATATCTTCTTTAAAAGCTTTTTGGGAAAATCCTTTCTGGCAACAAGCCCGTTGTTCAGCAAAGGCTTTGTCTCCCATTTGACGACAAGTTCCCGGGCTATATCGGGACGCTCTTTTGCAAAAGCTTTCCACGGGGGAGGCCAGGTGGATGCCGCCTGGGATTTGTTCAGGTAAACGTTCATTATCGAAGACTCCTGGGATCCCACATAAAGGTTTTTGATATCTTTGTTTATATCTATCCCGTTTTCATATAAGAAATTCTGTGGCATCATGGTAGCGGCAAGGGCAGTAGGAGCCGGGTAGCTTACTGTTTTGCCTTTAAGGTCGGAAACTTTGTTTATCCCCGAATCTTTCCTTACTATCAGTATACCCCTGAAGTTCTGGTCATCAGCCATCTTGCCGAATATCTCATAATCAAGATCAGCAGCTACAACCGTCTGGTAGGGATTGGGCAGCGACAGGTCAAAATAACCTCCAAAAAGCTTCTCGTTGTATGCGGCATAGTTCCTGGAAGCTTCAAGCTTTATTATAGAATCTTCCAGATGAGAGTTGATAAAATCGACCATCGGCTGGTATACTTCAAAAAGCTTCTTTGGGTTATGCAAGGGATGTACCCCGAAGATATACTCTTTTTTCTCAAACAAAGGCTTTGAAGAATACCCTATGGAATATTGGTCCTCATCTTTATCCCCACATCCCGTAAATAATATAAAAATTAAAAATAATATAAAAAGCTTAAAATATTTCATTTGGGTATTATAGTTAAATCTTATTAATAACAAATATAAATCAGACCACTATTTTAAACACTGCACCGTTCCCTTCGTTAAAAGCAATAAGATCACCTTTGAAGTTCTCGTTAATGATCTTTTTGCATATAGACAGACCTATCCCCGTACCCTCTTCCCCTTTTGTTGTCAGGTACTCTTCAAATATTTTTTCTGGCAGCAGCTTTTCAGGTATCCCTCCCGCATTATCCCGGACGGCAAGTACTGTTTTTGGATCTTCCTTGTATGATTCTATCGTTATCTGTTTAGACTCTATATCTTTATTTTTAAAGGCATCCAGGGAATTGTTTATAAGGTTTAATACCACCTGGGCAAAATCATTCTCAAAACCGTAAAGTTCCAGGCTCTCGTCCATCTTGTATACCAATGAAACATTCAAGGTCCTGATCCTGTGAGAAAGGAGTTTTTCTATTTTTCTTACCGCTTTTGATATTTTAAAATGCTGGTTCTGCTTTGAGGGGGAAAAGAACTCTTTAAAGTCATTTGCCGTATCGGTCATGAAATTCACCTGTTCCGTTATCTCCTCAAAACTTTTTTTAAGCTTTTCATTATCCGTCTTATCCTCGAACTCCATCTGCATCTGCATCCCCGAGCTTATCACGGATATTACGCTTAAAGGCTGTTTCCACTGGTGCAGGATGACGCTTAGCATATTGCCCATCTCCGCCATTTTACTCTGCTGTATCAAAAGCTTTTCTACATTAAGCTTTGATTCAAGCTCTTTTTTTATCCTCTCCTCAAGCTGCAGGTTCAAGGTTTTTATCTCTGTTATATCTATGGCAACACCTAAAAGAAAACTTTTTTTAAATAAGCCCATATAAGCAAGCTTCACTATTATAACGTCAAAATAGTATTTCTTCCCGTTGTCAAGAATCACCTGTTCCTCCTGTTTCACTTCACCATTTTCAAATGCCTTGTGATCCCTTACTATGCACTTTTGGGCATATTTCTTATCCAGAAGCTTGTAGGAAACCTTCCCTATTAGTTCCTCTTTATCCCTGAAACCGTACAGCCTGCTGAAAGTATTGTTCAGCATTATGAACTTTCCTTTCTCGTCTTTAAAAAAGATAGGAAACGGGATGGTATCTATTATCTTTTCCAAAAGCCTTGCCTGGGAAGAATGGATATAAGAAGCTATAAAGACTAAAGGCAGCGTAACTAAAAATACTGTTATAAAAAGATATCCCATATCTTTTTTTATATTCAGCACAGCCTCGTCGTAAATATGTTTTTTCAAAGAATATATGATAAAAAAGTTATTATCGGTCCGGGTCATCTTATTTACATAATATATGCGGTTTTTATCCAGGCTTTTATTTTTTATTATCCTGAATATATTTGGTATCTCATCCACCACTTTATAGTTCTTCCCCAGCTGGGAACTGAAATTTTTCCGTGGATCGGGATGTAAGAAGAAATTGGAATTCTTATCCATAAAATATACGTCAAAACGCTCAAGGTCTTTAATATTGTCGATGATCTCCTGTGCAAGATAGTTCAGGATCAATATCCCGTCAAAACTGCCGTTTCTAAAAACAGGCTTGGATATCCTTATAGTTGGTTTGAAAGGTATCTCTATCTTGCCGTTCTCAATGTTCAGGTCCAGATTTGAAATATAATACTCCCCTTTTTTTAAAGAAGCCGTTTTGGTAAAATAATAGCGTTTACTTTTATTTTGAAGTTGATCCACAATAAAAACCTTTCCCCTGTTATCCCTGTCTATCCTTATCTTTTCAAAACCATCTTTGTCTAGATACCTGACCTGAAAAAGCTTTTTATTGGAATCTATGATTATCTTCATATTTTCCACAAGCTTCTCTTTTTCTCCCCCTTCCAGATAATTTTTAAAAGAGATGCTATTTTCCAAAGAATCCAGATTGTCCTTGTAATGTTCGAGCTGGCTGCTTATAAACTCGTCCGTTTTTAGAAAATTGTACTCCGCCTTGTCCACATTGTCTAAATACATATGCTCTTTGGCCTGGATCACCAGGAAGTAATATAATAAGCCCGTAACAAAGATATTGATCAGGAATATAAGGAAAAGTGAACTGAAAAAATGTTTCATATAAGAGTTTTTGTTTAACATAGTTTTCTCCTTGCAGTTACATAGAAAACCTCAACTTGAATAAATTATACATCATAAATTTCCTGTAGTCAAATATTCTCAAAACAGCCTTTAATAAAGGGAATAAATACATTTTGTAAAAAATTACACATTAGTATTTCTTATAGTAAATTACACAAAGCATGATTAACTGTATAAAAAATATACAAAACTTTTATTTACATCATTTGTAATATATTATACAATTACTTTAACGAAACCATATAGGAGGCGATTAGCCTCGAAAATGTTAAAACTACAAGGCAGCTAGGGTTCCGATCTTTTAAAGATGACTGGTCCGAGAGCAGCCGACTCTTAAGTAGAGTTACACGGAGGGACAAAAGCCCGGGAGGTTAAATGCCTCTTATGTGTTTCAATTCTATTTAGGAGAAAAAAGATGAAATCATCTACAATTACAAAACTATTCAAATCAATAGCACTTCCTGTTTTAGTCCTGGGACTTTCAATGAGTTCATTATATGCCGAAACTAAAAAAGATTTCAAAGTTGCATGGAGTATCTACGTAGGCTGGATGCCTTGGGATGTTATGGAATCTCAAAAGATCATGGATAAATGGGCGGATAAATACGGTATCAACGTAGAAATAGTCCAGATCAACGACTACATCGAATCGATCAACCAATATAGCAGCGGCGAGTTTGACGGATGTACTATGGCAAACACTGATGCCCTTGGTATCCCTGCTGCAGGCGGGGTTGACTCTACATCACTTATCATAGGTGACTTTTCTAACGGTAACGATGTTGTTATCTCTAAAGAAGCTAAATCAATTAAAGAGTTAAAAGGTCAAAATATAAACCTTGTTGAACTTTCTATCTCACACTATCTATTAGCTAGAGGATTAGAGTTAAACGGACTAGCTGAAAAAGATATCACTGTGGTAAACACAAGTGATGCTGATATGGTATCTGCTTATACTACGCCTGAAGTTACAAATGTTGTAACCTGGAAACCTCAGGTGAGTGAAATACTTGCTATGCCAAAAGCTAACAATATCTTTAACAGTTCCAATATCCCAGGTGAGATCATCGACCTTATGGTTGTAAATACTAAAACTTTAAAAGACAATCCAAAATTCGGTAAAGCACTGGTTGGTGCATGGTATGAAATGATGGCATTAATGAATGCTGATACTAAAGAAGCTAAAGAGGCTAAAACTATTATGGCAAAAGCTTCAGGAACTGACCTTGCAGGATTTGAAGATCAGTTAAAAACAACAAATATGTTCTATGATGCAAAAGATGCCGTTAAGTTCAACAACTCTGATGATATCGTTAAAACTATGGAATTTGTTGCCAAGTTCTCATTTGATCACGGATTATACGGTGAGGGTGCCAGCGATTACGGGTTTGTAGGGATCGAGTTTCCAAACGAAAAAGTTGTAGGTGACAAAGGAAATATCAAACTTAGATTTGATGACACATATATGAAAATGGCTGCCGAGGGTAAGCTGTAATTTAGGATAATTTATGAAAAGGCTGATAAACCAAGTTCCATCCAGGTCAAACCACTTTTTTCTGGGTCTTTTCCCTTTCTTGCTTATAGCGATAGTTTATATAAGCGCATCTAACGCAAGACTGGCGGAAAACCCGAATGATAAACTGCTCCCTTCAGTTGAGAAGTGTATCACTACCATGGATAAGATGGCATTTGAAAAAAGTAAAAGAAGCGGTGAGTATATCCTGCTGAATGACACCCTGTCAAGTTTAAAAAGACTTGCTATCGGTGTTGTTATAAGTGCAGTGTTTGCACTTGTTGTAGGTATTGCTATAGGTATCATACCTTATATGACGTCATTGATGTCTCCTATGATATGGTTTATCTCACTGATCCCTACCATGGCGTTGCTGCCGATTTTATTCATTGTTTTTGGATTGGGGGAAGTTTCAAAAGTCGTGCTTATCATTTTAGGGATCGCCCCTATTATGACAAGGGAGATATACCAAAGGGTAAAAGAGATACCTTTAGAGCAGATCATCAAAGTACAGACTTTAGGTGCAAGCACCTGGCAGATAATCACAAGGGTTATCACGCCGCAGGTACTGCCAAGACTTATAGATGCCATAAGAATTACTCTTGGAACCGCATGGATATTCCTTATATCTGCCGAAGCTATTGCAGCTACAGAAGGACTTGGATACAGAATATTCCTGGTAAGAAGATATCTTGCTATGGATGTGATACTTCCTTATGTATTGTGGATCACGCTGCTGGCATTTTTGATAGACTTTTTATTAAGACTGTTAAACAAAAAACTGTTCCCGTGGTTTGGTAAGGAGTGATGATGAACTTGGTTGAAGCTAAAAATATCTGGAAAGAGTATGGTGAAAGTATAATCCTTGAAAGGGTTAATTTCACCATGAAAAGCGGTGAGTTTTGTACACTTGTTGGACCCTCTGGGTGTGGGAAAACCACCTTTTTAAAAATGCTGCTGGGTATAGATGAACCTACGAGGGGTAAATTGACTTTCGAGGGAAATGACTATCCAAAAGAGCCAAGTGATGAGAGGGGTATAGTATTTCAAAGATACTCAACCCTAAACCACTTAAATGTTATAGACAACGTAGTAATAGGCCTGGAGTTTGAAAAGTCAAAGTTCTTTGGAAAACTTTTTGGATCCAAGAAAAAAGAGGCTTATAAAAAAGCTATGGAGATCCTTGATGCGGTAGGTTTGGCAGATTCTGCAAAAAAATACCCCCACGAACTAAGCGGCGGGATGAAGCAAAGACTTTCAATAGCACAGTCACTGGTAAAAGAACCAAAACTATTACTACTTGACGAGCCTTTTGGAGCACTTGATCCTGGTATCAGTGCTGATATGCACGAGCTGCTTTTGGATATACATTCAAGACTTAATTTCGGAGTTGTAATGGTTACGCACGATATAAGTGAAGCATTTAAATTGGGTACTCGGGTACTTGTATTTGACAAGATAAAAGTCGATAAAGAGAATCCCAACAGATACGGTTCCACAATTGTACAAGATATAGATTCAAAAAGAAATAAGTAAAAAGTACTTATAGAAGAGGTATTCATACCTCTCTTTAGGATTTGCTACTTTAACTGTGATTTACTCACAGTGTTAAAAGTAGTCATATATTCAGGTCCCTTGCAAAATGGGACATTTTGAAAGGAAAAAATAAAATGATAAAAAGTGAAAATATAGTATTAAACGAAATTTTACCTTCAAGCGTAAAATGGTCAAAGATCATAAAAAGAGGTCAGACTATCCAGTTAAAGGCCTTAGGTGACAATGCAAGTTTAAGTGCAATGTTCTACAACGCTTCAAATGTTGCAGAGAGATTCAACAGTGCAGATACTGTTAAGATCCAGTGGAATGCTTTCCTAGGTAAAGAGAAAGTTCTATTCTCAGAGATGGGAAGAGTTCTGTTTGCAATAACTGATGATACTACGGACGGACTACTAGATACACTGGGAGGTATCAGCAACAATCGTGTAATCAAAGAGAATTTTACAGGCGAGGCTACATACGAGAGCTGTAGAAACGGTTACTTTAAATCTGACAGGGAAAACTTCCTGATCGAGCTTGGGAAATACGGTATGGGTAAAAAAGATATGATCCCTGCACTAAACCTGTTCAGGAAAGTTGACGTTAAAGAGGGTTCAAAACTGGAACTAAATAAAAGATGTGCTGCACAGGGTGATTATATAGAGTTGACTGCCCACATGGATATACTGCTGATCCTTTCAAATACACCCCATGCGATGGATAAAGGTGAGTATAACCCAAGTGACGTAGAGATCACTATTTTTGATGTGGTAGATTTTAAAGATGAAGATTATAAAAACTATTCAGAAGAAGCTAAAAGAGGCTTCCAAAATACAAACAGATACTTTGTGTAAGGAGTAAAAGATGTCAAGAAATATAGAAGAAGCAATTTATAACGAAAAGATCCCTTCAGGATTACCTTGGTCGGGTGTGGTAAAAAAAGGACAGACTTTCAGAATAGTTGACCTTGAAGGATGTCAGGCTGTTGACACTCTATTTTACAACAATGACGACTACTCTGACAGATACAGTGCAAATGACACTATAAGGGAACAAGGAAGCATCTTTGTTACAACGGGAACAAAACTGATCAGCTCTGATGATAACGTATTGATGGAAATCGTTGCGGATACCTGCGGTAATCACGACACCTTAGGGGGTCACTGCAGTGCCGAGAGTAACTCTGTCAGATTCGGTCTTGATAAAAAATATATGCACTCTTGCAGGGACAACTACCTTACACTTGCAGGTGAATTGGAGATGAGTCCAAAAGATATAACCAACAATATCAACTTTTTTATGAACGTTCCTGTAGAAGAGGACGGGCATTTGGCTATCGTTGACGGTATATCAAACCCCGGTGATTATGTAGAGATGACGGCATTGATGGATACACTGGTTCTAATATCAAACTGCCCGCAGCTAAATAACCCTTGTAACGGATACAACCCAACACCTATTCAATTGATAATTTGGGATAAATAAATTTAAACAGCCCAAGAGAGCTTATCTCTTTATCTAATAAGACGACTTATAAGATACGACACAAAAATAACCGGGACGGCCCAGAACTTGATCATAAGGACACAAAAAATGTTTAAAAGAGTTTTAATTGCAAATCGTGCGGAGATTGCAAATAGAATTATAAGAACTTTAAAAAAGATGGATATAGAATCAGTTGCCATATACAGTGAAGCTGACAAGCATGCTTCATTTGTGATGAATGCGGATATCTCCATCCCCCTTCACGGGATATCTTTGGATGAAACTTATCTTGACTATGAAAAGATCATAAATATTTGTAAAGAGCATAATGTAGATGCGATACATCCGGGATACGGATTTTTAAGTGAGAACCTGAACCTTGTAAAAGCCTGCGAGGAGAACGGCATAGTATTTATAGGACCAAACTCAGACCATATAAGTGATTTCGGTCTTAAACACACGGCACGTCAGATCGCAAAAGATAATAACGTACCACTATTAGAAGGTAGTGAGCTTTTAAACACTTTAGATGAAGCAAAGGAAACTGCACTTAAGATAGGATACCCTGTAATGCTGAAAAGTACTGCCGGAGGCGGCGGTATCGGTATGAAACTTTGTTTTAGCGAAGATGAACTAGTTGAAGCATACGACAGTGTTATCAAGCTTGCCGGATCAAACTTCAGCAACAGCGGTGTATTTTTGGAAAAATATATCCAGACTGCAAGACATATCGAGGTACAGATATTCGGTGACGGACTTGGAAACGTAAAAACTTTGGGTGAAAGAGATTGTTCGATCCAAAGAAGAAACCAAAAAGTTATCGAAGAAACACCAGCTCCAAATATCAGCGAGGAGTTAAGAAAGGAGCTTTTTGAAGCTTCTTATAAACTAGCATCTGCCGTTAAATATAAAAGTGCCGGAACAGTTGAGTATATCTATGATACAGACACCGACAAATTTTATTTCCTTGAAGTAAACACAAGACTTCAGGTTGAGCACGGTATCACAGAAGAGGTTTGCGGTGTTGACCTTGTTGAGTGGATGATAAGAATAGCTGCGGGGGATAACACTCCGCTTCTAGAGTATGAGCATAACCCTAAAGGTCACGCTATAGAGGTAAGGGTCTATGCTGAAGATGCAGGAAAGAATTTCCAGCCAAGCACGGGACTAATCACAAAAGTTGAACTGCCTGATGATGTTAGATGTGATACCTGGATAGAAGACGGATGTGAAGTTAGTCCTTTTTACGATCCGTTATTAGCCAAGATAATCACCGTAAGCGATACAAGAGAAGAAAATATCAAAAAACTTCAAACCGTGTTAGAAAAAAGCAGAGTTTACGGGATAGAGTCAAACCTTTCATACCTTGAAGCAATAGCAAAAGAGGATTTCTTTAAAGAATCAACTTTCTATACAAAAGTATTGGACAGCTTCGAGTATAACCCTTGCAAGGTCGATGTACTAAAATCAGGAACACTAACCACTATCCAGGATTACCCTGCAAGAGAAGGTTACTGGGCAGTTGGTATTCCACCTTCAGGTGCTATGGACAGCTTGACTCCTAGAATTTTAAATAAAATCTTGGGTAATCATACCGATGCACCTTTTATAGAGATGACCTTTATAGGGGCTACTTATAAATTCAGACAAGACACTGTTATATCAGTGGGTGGTGCCGATATGCAAGCTTCGATAAACGGTAAAACTATAGAGATGTTCAAAGCCGTAGAGGTAAAACTTGGTGATACACTGGAATTCAAAAAAGTTGTAGGTGACGGGAACAGAACATACCTTGCAATTGAAGGAGGCTTTGATGCGCCTAAATACCTTGGAAGTGCCTCAACATTTACCCTTGGAGAGTTCGGAGGTCACGGTGGACGTGCACTTAAAGCGGGAGACGTATTAAGCTTTAATCCTGTGGTAGAAAAAGAGTTTATAGAACCTGTAGAGATTCCAACATTGTCAAAAGAGTGGGAGATAGGTGTGGTTTACGGACCTCACGGTGCACCTGACTTCTTTACAAATGAAGATATCAAGGATTTCTTTAGCGCTTCTTGGGAAGTACACTTCAACTCAAGCAGAACAGGTGTAAGACTTATTGGACCTACACCTTCATGGGCAAGAGAAGACGGTGGAGATGCGGGTCTGCACCCATCTAATATCCATGATAATGCTTATGCTTTCGGTACTATTGATTTTACAGGAGATATGCCTGTTATCTTGGGACCTGATGGGCCTAGCCTTGGTGGATTTGTCTGTCCTGCAACGATAATCTCGTGTGAACTTTATAAAGTGGGTCAGCTAAAAGCGGGTGATAAAATTAAGTTCAAACCTGTAAGTTTAGAAAATGCTGATAAAATGGCAAAAGCTTATGAAGAAGCAATAGAGACAAATAAGCCGTTGCCGAAACTTGACGATTATACTATAGACTTCGAAGTTGAAAGTGCGACTCCAATAATAGATACTTTAAAACACGACGAACTTGGCATTGATATTGCAGTAAGATCTGCAGGAAATGAGTTCGTGCTTGTGGAAGCGGGAGAGCTTAAACTTGATATCGAGCTAAGATTCTTTATCCATGCGTTAATGGAGTCTATCGAGAGTCTTGATCTGGACGGTATCATTGATATGACACCTGGGATCAGAAGTCTTCAGATACATTTTGACAGCAGGATCGTAAGCCGTGAAAAGATACTAAAAACTATCAATAAAGCCATCAATTCTTTAAAAGATATAGAGAATCTTGAGGTTGATTCAAGAACAGTATGGCTTCCGTTGTCGTGGAACGATCCTTCTATCCAGCTTGCAATAGATAAGTATCAGCAAGGTGTTAGACCAAATGCACCTTGGTGCCCTTCAAACATCGAATTTATCAGAAGAATAAACGGTGTTGAAGATACTGGGGGTGTAAAAGATATCATCTTTGATGCTGACTACCTTGTAATGGGTCTAGGGGATGTTTACCTTGGTGCTCCTGTTGCGACACCACTTGATCCAGCTCATAGATTAGTAACGACCAAATACAACCCTGCAAGAACATGGACGGCTCAAAACTCAGTAGGTATCGGCGGGGCTTATATGTGTGTATACGGTATGGAGGGTCCCGGAGGTTACCAGCTGTTTGGTAGAACGCTTCAAATGTGGAATACCTATAGAGAAACCAAAGAGTTCACCAAGCCTTGGCTTTTAAGATTCTTTGACCAGATCAAGTTCTATACGGTAAGTAACGAAGAGCTACATGAGATAAGGGAAAAATTCCTGTACGGAAAATACCCTCTAAAAATAGAAGAGAAAACCTTTAAGCTGAAAGAGTATAAAAAGTTCTTAAAAGAAAATGAAAAAGAGCACACTGCGTTCCAGACCAAAAGACAAAAAGCTTTCCAGGATGAAAGAATGATGTGGAAAGAGAAAGGGCTTGACAAGTTCGATACACAAATTGAAGCCGTTGAGGAAAAAGAGCAGATCATCCTTGAAGAGGGTGAAGAGGTTGTTGAATCTATTATGTCTGGGAATATCTGGAAGATAGAGGTAAAAGTGGGTGACACCGTTGAAGCGGGAGACGTACTTGTGATCTTGGAATCTATGAAAATGGAAGTTGACATAGAAGCTGAAACAAGCGGTGTAGTAACCCAAATATTACATAAAGAGGGTGATAATATCCAAAGCGGTGACGTGCTTGTGGTGATAAAGGAACAAAGATGAACCTGAACATTGAAACTTTAAAACAAGCCTATACAAACGGTGATATAACTCCTAAAGAACTTATATCATCCATAAAAGAAAAAATCAAAGAGTACAAGGATCATAATATCTGGATCTATGTATTAAGCGATGAAGAGCTGGAACCGTACTTTAAAAACCTTGAAAACAAAAACCCTAAAGAGCTTCCTTTATACGGTATCCCTTTTGCTATAAAAGATAATATCGACCTAAAAGATATCCCTACAACGGCAGCCTGTAAGGAATATGAATATATAGCTACAAAAAGCTCTTTTGCAGTTGAAAAACTGCTTCATGCAGGAGCAATCCCTGTAGGAAAAACAAACCTTGATCAGTTTGCAACGGGACTTGTGGGTACTAGAAGTCCTTACGGGGAGTGTAAGAACTCGATAAACCCAGAATATATCTCGGGCGGTTCAAGCTCGGGAAGTGCAGTAAGTGTTGCTTTAGATATGGCAAGTTTTTCTTTAGGAACCGATACGGCTGGATCAGGAAGGGTTCCAGCAGCATTTAACAACCTTATAGGACTTAAAGCATCAAAAGGAGTTGTAAGTACAAGCGGCGTGGTTCCTGCATGCAGAAGCCTTGACTGTGTTACTGTTTTTGCCAAAGAACTGCCAGATATCCAAAGCGTGTTTGAGATAATAAACAAATATGACGAGGAAGATATCTACAGCAGGGAATATGTAGAAACTAAGCAGAAAGCAAAAAGCAGTTTCACTTTTGCGATCCCTAAAAAAGAGCACTTAAAATTCTTCGGTGACAAACAGGCACAAAAGCTTTTCCATGAAGCTGTGAAAAAGTTCGAATCACTTGGGGGAGAAGCTGTTGAGATAGACTATACGCCTTTTGATGAGAGTGCAAATCTTCTTTACAGCGGTCCATGGGTGAGCGAGAGATATATAGCTATAAAAGATACTATCACTAAAACTCCTGAAGTTGTAAATGAAACAGTCAGGACTATCATATCTGGCGGCGATAAGATAGATGCCATAAACTATTTCGAGTCTGAATATACCTTGAAAAAGAATAGAAAAGTTATGGACAAAATATTTAAAAATTATGATTTTGTCCTGACCCCTACAACGGGAACTATCTATAAAATAGAAGAGGTAAATGCTGACCCAATTCAACTTAATACAAACCTTGGATATTACACAAATTATATGAACCTTCTTGACCTTTGTGCCGTTGCGGTTCCTGCAGGCTTCAGGGAAAACGGACTTCCCTTTGGGGTAACTATAGTAGCTGATAAGTTTGAAGAGAACAAAATACTTGATTACTCTTCAAAATACTTAGGAGCCTAATATGAAAGAAAATGAGATATTAGTAGGGGTTTGCGGTGCCCATATGGAGGGTCTTCCTTTAAACTGGCAGTTAACGGAACTGGATGCAAAGCTGGTACAAAAAACAAGGACAAAAAAAGGGTACAGACTGTTTGTGCTGGAAAACAAAGACCCAATACGTCCGGGGATGATATATGATAGTTCAAGCGATACGCAGATAGAACTTGAGGTATGGTCAATGCCCGTAGAGAATTTCGGGAAATTTATGAAAAGAATCGCTTCCCCCCTTGGGATCGGCACCGTGTATTTGGAAGATGAAAGCGGGGTATACGGTTTTCTTTGCGAGGCAGATTTTGTAAAAGATGCAAAAGAGATAAGCGAGCTTAAAAGCTGGAGAAACTTTATATGTCAGTAACGGCTTTAGCTTGGGTCTATCTTGTTATTGCAGGGCTTCTTGAAGCACTTTGGGCGATGGGCTTGAAGTTCAGTGAAGGTTTTACCAAGCCTTTGCCGACAGTCATAACTTTTGTCCTGGTTTTGTGCAGTTTCCTGCTTCTTTCCAAAGCTATGAAGGTATTGCCCGTAAGTATCGCCTATGCCGTGTGGTGTGCCATAGGTATCACTGCGTTGGTGGTTATCGAATACCTTTATCTGGGAACCGAGCTTAATTACCAAAAAGTCATATCGATCTCCTTGATACTTATAGGAATAGTAAGCCTTCAGCTTCAATCCTAACAACTCTTTAAATATACTATTAAGAAAAAGAAGTTAAACTTAAAGCCGAATAATCTTACATAAGGGATCGCGCTTGAAAACAATTACCTTCTTTTTAGTGCTGCTTGGCACCATATACGCACAGGATATTAAAGCTGACGAAAAGTTAAAACTGCTTTGTGAAGAGGAGTCTTCCATAGGTTTCAACTGGGAGAACGGCAGCTGGTCAAATGCCGTTTTTGAGCCTGAGACATATATAGTTATAAAAGAGGATAATTCAAAATGCGATATAAACGGGATCAAGCCTGAGAACCAGCCCCAAGACCAGCTTATAACATTAAAAAAAGGCTGCTACAACATCCGAAGAGATGATATAGAATATAAAGATTATACAAACGAGATCTGCTACGAAGATTACAGGAAGATAAACGGGGAGTTTCACCTTGTTTTTATCTCCTGCCCTAAAATGGGTATGGAACCAAACGGAAGATTTATGAAAGCATCTTTCAACCCCTCCCCTTATATAGTTAAAGATCTAAGATCAAAAGAGGATATAAAAGAGCCCCAGACCATCTCCCACGGGAAATGCAGGAAGCTTTAAAACCTTTAGTAGCCTAAATTCCTGTTTCCCAAAGCTTCTATAAAAACCGTGGCATAAGAGCTTTTGGGAAGATCAAACTCCAAAACCATCTCGTTTTTCTCTTTAAAAAATTTGTTTTTTATATTCTGTGGTCTTATCCAGGCATTCCTTCGACTCCCTTTTTCATGGATAAACATATCGTCATATTTTTCCTCTATCACCCTTGCCTCATCTTTTGCCCTTATTATCTTTCTGCCGGGCATCAGCCCTGTTATGATAGTTTTATCGTTCAGGTTGTAGATATCCCCTTTTAAAGGCAGAAGCTTTTTATCACCCTGCTCTTTAGCTAATTCAACCCTTTTTATAAGCCAGGCATTAAAAAGATAACTTTGATAAGCGGTGGTTAAAAACTTGTCAAGTTTTTTATCACCTGTTTCAATTTCACCGTAAGCCGTATCTTTTGCTTTTTTAAAATCATTTTCAATACCAAACCTTTGGTAGCCGAAATAGTTGGGGATCCCGTGTTTTTGGATGGTTGATAAAGCCTGGTAAAACAAAGGCAGCTCTTCGTTTAAAATATTTTTTAAAACTATTTTAAAGCTGTTTCCTTTCAAGTCCCCTATTTTTATCTTTTTATCGCTTTTAAAAGTTTCCAGAACTTTTACATTTTTGTTTTGTATAAGTTTAAAGCTGTCAGATTTGTTCAAAGGTATGCTTATATACTGGGTGGTTGTTGCATTTTTGTCTTTAAGCCCCGCATAGCCTATTAGGTTTTGGTCTATTTTTAGTTTTTTGGATATATGCTCTAAAAGCTGCCAGGTTGAAAGGTTGATCTTTCTTACTTTCATAATAAAAAAATTGCCCCTGTCAGGGAACTTCCCCAAAGGTATCTCTTCAACCATAAAATCATCTTTGTTTTGTTCAAAAACAAAACCCAAAGGAGTGTTCTCGTTAAAATATAGCCTGTTTGTCTCTATTGTTTCCATTATAACCCCTGAAGCAGAATATTCCAGATATAATCTATCTCGTCATCCGTAAAATTTAACGTCGTTTTATTTTCAAAAAGCTCTTTTACCTTGAAAAATTCAAAATCCCTGCCGTAGACGCAAGCCGCATGGGTAGGAAGGAATCCTCTAACCAAAGAGATGTTCTCTTTTATCTCGGTCTCGCACAAAAGGCACTCATAATCCGTATGCAGCCTACCCTCGTGCTCGCAAAGCTTTACATAGCTTTCAATACAGGCACGCTTTGGATTTTGCTTGGTGATCTTGTGGCTTAGTTCATCCAAAAGCTCAAAATAAAAGCTGTCTATCTCCTCCACGTCTTTAAGGTGTGGGTAAAACAGTTTTAAAAATCTCTGCCAGCAGTAAAGCTTCTCTCTGTCAAGTATCCAGGGATAGCTTATCTGTATCACGTCCTTAAGTCTTGCAATGGAGCTTTTGAGGTTTGTTTCAAGTTCAAAGTCGATCTTGAATCCCACGTTTATAACAGAATGCCTGGCCCCGTAAAACCTGTAGGTGGTATAGAAGTTTTCCTCTGTTAAGATTGACACTATAAGATCTTCATCCCTGACTTTATTTATATTTATAATATACCCTTGCATGGGTGAAATCATATCCAATTTATATAAAACTTAAACTTTAAGCACCAATTGGATATAATCCCTTAAAATTAGGGTATTTCTGGAAAGTTATCAATTATGATTTTCAAGAGATACTCAAACTAAAAGGTAAAAAAAATATATGACATTTAACGATTTCAATCTAAAACAAGAGCTTAACAAAGCTATCCAAACTGCAGGGTTCACGGAACCAAGTCCGATACAGCAAGACGCGATTCCTGCAGTATTAAAAGGGAAAGATATAGTAGCCCAAGCTCAAACAGGTACAGGTAAAACTGCAGCATTCGGTCTGCCGATTCTAAATATGATGAAGTGTGACGGAAGCGTGGAAGCAGTAGTAATAGTACCTACAAGGGAGCTTGCTATCCAGGTAAGCGACGAGCTTTTCAAGTTCGGTAAGTTCCTGAATCTTAAAACGGCTACCGTTTACGGTGGAACTTCTTACTCAAGGCAGATAAAACATATCAACAATGCTTCGATCATCGTTGCAACTCCCGGAAGATTCCTGGACCTTCTATCAAAAGATCAGATCAGTATAAATCCTGATTATGTTATCCTTGACGAAGCAGATGAGATGATGGATATGGGATTCCTTGACGATATCAAAGAGATATTCCAATACTTAAAAGACAGAAAACAGACTTTAATGTTCTCTGCAACCATGCCAGCGCCTATTAAAAAACTTGCAGAAAAGATCCTGGTAGAACCAGAATTCATAACTATCACTAAAACAGAAGTTACAAACACTAAGATCGAGCAGTCTTTCTACGTAGTTGAAGAGTATGAAAGAGACGATGCTTTAATCAGACTTTTCGATTACAAAAACCCTGCGAAAGCTATCGTATTCTGTAAAATGAAAAGGGATGTTGACAGACTTTCAACTTACCTTGTTTCTCAAGGATACAGTGCAAAAGGTCTTCACGGAGATATGGAGCAAAGACAAAGAGAGGAAGTGATCAAGGCATTTAAAGGTAATACTTTAGAGGTTCTTATCGCAACCGACGTTGCTGCTAGGGGACTTGACGTAAAAGGTGTTTCACACGTATTCAACTACCAGCTTCCGTTTGACTCGGAAAGCTATGTTCACAGAATAGGAAGAACCGGACGTGGAGGTCAGGAGGGTGCTGCCGTATCTATCGTTACGCCTGCCGAGTTCAAGTCTTTACACAAGATCCAAAAAGATGTTGGAACAAAAATTGAAAGTAAAATAATGCCTAACAAAAGTGATGTTAAAGATAAGGTATTAAACAAACTTTTAGAAGATGTATCGATCCAGGAGATAGACGAATCTGTTTACGAAATGATCGAGATATTAAAAGAAAATTTCGACCTTTCAACTATCACTTATAAACTGGCTTCAATGATACTGAAAACATCGGACGTAAAAGGTAAAGATACGATAGGTAAATCTAAAAAAGATATCGAATACCTGCTTGAAAGAGCTGCAAAAAGCGGCGGAAACTCAAGAAACAGAAGCTCAAGAAACTCTAGAGGAAGAGGCGGAAGAAGCTCCGGAAACAGAAGCAGGGATTCAAGAAGCTCCAACAGCAGAAGAAGAGATTCAAGAGGTAGAAAATAACAAAATAAAACAGGGGATTGGATGACTTTACAAAAAAAGGCAACGGTAGTATCAAGTAGTGTAGCGGCATTTTTGACTTTAATGAAATTTGTCGTAGGTATCATGAGCGGGTCGGTCGCGGTTCTGGCAAGTGCCGTGGACAGCATCCTTGATATGTTCGTCTCCCTTTTTAATTATTTTGCTATATCCAACTCCGAAAAACCCGCAGACGGCACCTTCAATTACGGACGGGGGAAAATAGAAGCCCTGGCAAGCGTAATGGAGGGGATGATCATCTCCATGTCGGGTTTATTCCTCCTTTATACCGCCGTTAAAAAATACTTTTCGGGAGAAACCTCCTCATATCTTGATATATCGCTTATCGTGATGATAGTATCCCTTTTTATAACCATAATGCTTGTTGCATACCTGAACGCCGTAGCCAAAAAAACGGAAAATATGGTTATCAAAGCGGATGTACTCCACTATAAGACCGACGTCTGGGTAAACGGCGCGGTACTTATCTCTTTGGTTGCCGTATGGGCGACAGGCTGGGAGATAGTCGATATACTTGTCGGTGCCGCTATTTCAATATTTATCATCTACAGTGCATATGAACTTATCGAAGAGGGGGTTCTTGTACTTCTTGACAGGGCAGTTGAGGAGGAGCTTTCAAGAAAAATAGAAGAGACCTTCAATACAGAAAAACTGGTAAACGATTACCACTTCCTAAAAACAAGAACGGCAGGAAATGACATCTTTGTTGACGTGCATCTTGTATTTGACTGCCTTATAACTTTGATGGATGCACACAGGGCTGCAGACAGGATAGAAGAGAGAATAAAAGCCCTTGATGCAAAAAAACATTGGGTTATAAATATCCATATGGATCCTTATGATGATTCAGAAATTAATAATGAAGAAAACAGTATAATCGATACCAAAAAATAGACAATAAAAAACAACTATTAGATAAAGGCAAATATATATGATTACATGGATGCAAAGGCATAAAAAATGGCTGATCATTACGATCTGGGTCAGTACGATAGCATTTGTTGGTGCAGGATTTGTAGGATGGGGTAGTTACAACTACGGAAAATCAGACGGTGCGGTTGCAACCGTAAACGGTAATGAAGTTCCCCTTAAAGATCTTCAAAACGAATACAGCGCTTTATACTCGCAATACGCACAAATGTTCGGAAGCAGTTTCAACCAGGAACTGGCAAAACAATTAAAGCTTGAAGATATAGCGTTTCAAAAAACTTTACAAAAACACCTTCTTTTAAACTATGCAAATGAGCTTGGGCTTACGGCAACGGACTCTGAAGTTGCAAAAGAGATCGCACAGATCAAATCTTTCTATAAAGACGGAAAATTTGACAAGGCTACCTATGAGACGGTTTTAAAGCAAAACGGAAGAACACTTGCCGAGTTTGAAGCCCAGTTAAAACAGGATATGGTGATACAAAAGCTTCAAAAACTTTTTGCAACTACACTTACGGAAAAAGAGATAGACAACATCGGAAGTTTATTATTCTCCGAAGACAGGGTCTCTATCAATATAATCGATACCAAGAAACTGAACGTAACGGCATCGGAAGATGAGATAAAAAAACACTGGGATGAAACAAAAGAGAACTACAAAACGCAAAAAGGTTATGCGGTTTCCTACTCAAAAATAGAAAATATCGAGAATAAAACAAAAAAAGAGATGAAAAAAATAGCTCTTAAAGAATATCTTCAACTTAAAAAAGGGGAAAGTAAATTTGCAAAGAGTGAAACAGTTTACGACAATACAAAATTCCTCCCTAACGAAGATTTTAAAGAGATCGTAAAAGCTTCTCCCGATACAGTACTGAAACCTATCTATAAAGAGAACAACTATTATGTTATAAAAGTTGAAAAAAAGATAGCACCTCAAGCCTTGCCTTTTGAAGAGGTAAAAAAAGAGGTAAGCGCAGATCTTATAGCCCAAAAAACATCCAAGCTTCTTGAAGAAAAAGCAAAAAAAGCTTTAGAAAACTTTGAAGGTACAGATATAGGATATATAAACAGGGGAAGCTCCAAAGAGATAGCAGGCCTTACAAAAGATGAATCCTTTAAATTTATCCAGGAGCTGTTCGCTTCCCAAAAAAGATCAAGCTTTATAAACCTCGGATCAAAAGCCGTGGTATATAATATCACAGATACAAAACTGCTTGAGAATATGAGCCAAAACGGTAAAGATATAGTCAAGAACAATGTTGAAAACATGAAAAACGGTTCTGTTATCAACGGCCTTTTGGGTGCCCTTGAAAAAAGATATGAAATAAAATCTTACATGGAGAACAAATAAATTGAACAATCCAATATTAGCTATAGATATAGGTACTACAAATACCCTTGCTATTGTTGCTGCTAATGATTTTAACAATAAGATCAATATCCTCGGTGTAGGAAGAGCAAAAAGCGAAGGTATAGAAAAAGGGAATATAGTTGATATTAATTTAGCCGGGACTTCAATAAAAGAAGCTGCAGATACCGCTTTAAGCAGTGCAGGTTCGCCAACTTCCACCGTCGTAGTATCACTATCGGGAGCAAACACCAAAACCTTAAGAAGCAGCGGGAGCATCAATATCCCAAGCGGACATATAACAAAGAACGAGATCAAGCAGGTGCTTAATATGGCACTTTACAATGCCCAGGTGATCCCTGATTATGAAGTTATCCATGTGCTTCCCATATTTTTCAGGGTTGACGACGGATCTGCCATTTCAAACCCCTTAAATATGAACGGTACAAGGCTTGAGGTATCGGTAAACGTTATTACCACAAAGAAAACTTCCCTTGTAAACGTTAAAAATGCTCTAAAAAGGGCAAATCTTGAGATAAGCAAATTCGTGCTTTCAGGATACGCAAACGCGATCTCAACCCTAGAAGAGGACCAGAAAAAACTGGGAACCGCCGTTATAAGCATGGGCGGCACAACGACAGAGATAGTAGTATACAAAGGGACTTCCATCATATACAATGATTTCTTGCCTATTGGAAGCGAACATATCACAAGGGATATCTCTACCATATTCCATACCCCTTACAGTGCTGCTAATATGATAAAGAAACAGTATGCAACCCTTCTTCCTTTGCAAAATGACGAGAACAGCATAAAAAAAGTGAAGCTTCCTATTCTGGGAAATGAAACAGAATCAAAAGAGATCTCGCTGGATCAGATACAGCCTGTACTTCATGCAAGGGTTGAAGAGATATTATGCCTGGCAAAAGACAGGATGATCAACAGCTCAATCCTTGAAAAAATCGACGGCGGGATAGTATTAACAGGGGGTACCACTTTCATCCCCGGGATAAAAGAGCTTGCAGCTGAAGTATTCAAAGGGCTTCCCGTCAAGATATCAAATCCAAAGAATATCCAAAACGGGTATATAGATTTCAACTCCCCTACCATGTCAAATATTGTGGGACTGTTACTTTACGAACTTGACTATAGAAACGGTTTTGAACTGGACAGCAACAATAATATAAAATGCGACTCCTCCATCGATACGGTTAAAGAGGAGCAGTCCATGAAAGCACAGCCCAAGAACGACACCGGGCATGTAAGGGAAGAGAGACCTTCAAGCAACCCTCTTGAAACCATACAGGATATAGGATCCATAAAAGAGAAAAACAAAAAAAGTGAAAAAGGGCTCTTTAATTCACTTATAGATAAATTTACAAGGTGGATATAGTGGAAAGTACACTTTTTGACCATAACAGTATCAGGGTGCAAAGACCTACTAAAACCTTATCGCAAAATGCTGCTAAAATTGCCGTAATTGGTGTAGGGGGCGGAGGTTGTAATATGATAAACCATATGATAGCCGAAGGTACCCACAAAATCGACCTGATCGTTGCAAATACTGACCTTCAGGTGTTGAACCTTTCAAACGCACCGAAAAAGATACAACTTGGCGTCGAGCTTACAAGGGGTCTTGGTGCAGGGATGAGACCCGAAATAGGAAGGGACTCCGCCCTTGAAAGCTACCAGGAGATAAAAGAATCCCTAGAGGGCACAGATATCGCCTTTATCGCTGCGGGACTTGGCGGAGGTACCGGAACGGGAGCTGCCGCTATCGTTGCAAAAGCCGCAAAAGAGATCGGGGCATTAACCGTTTCCGTTGTAACCAAACCTTTTAGGTGGGAGGGTAAAAAAAGAACGGGCTTGGCAAACCTGGGACTTGAAGAGCTTAAAAAAGTAAGCGACTCCATCATAGTAATACCAAACGACAGGCTAAGAAACATTATCGATGAAACTGTCGGTATGAAAGACGCCTTTAAAGTGGTTGACGATGTACTTTACCAGGCAGTTAACGGTATGAGTGAGGTTATACTAAAGCCTGGAAGCGACGATATCAACGTGGACTTTGCCGACGTTAAGACGATCATGCAGCACAAAGGTATCGCCCTTATGGGTATAGGAAAAGCAAAAGGGGACAACTCCGCACAGCTGGCACTCGAGCAGGCTATAAAATCACCGCTATTGGACGAGATATCCTTAAGCGGTGCAAAGGGTATTATGATCCACTGGACCATCAACCCCAATGTTTCGATGTTCGCCATTGGCGACGTTATGGAAAATATCAATGAATCGGTTGAAGGGAATCCCGAGATCATTTTCGGTACAACCACGGACGAGAACCTGGCTGTCGACGAGATAAAAATAACTATCGTAGCAACAGGATTTGAATCTTCAGAGCTGAACCATAGCGATGAGGAGGCAAAAGATCTTCCTCAAAAGCAGCAGGCTACTCTGCCCCCTTTAAACCCCGGCTCTCAGGACTATTACGATACCCCTCCTCTTATGAGGGGATATTCTATAAAATACAAGCTGGCTAATCTGTCAGCATAATAATACCGGCAAATCTCCCGCAGGATTTGTCGTTTCGGTATGAAAAATAATCTTCACCGCCGCATTTTGTGCACACTTTTGAGATATTTATATTCTCTTCTTTGATCCCTGTATTTAACAACTGCATTTTAACTATCCCCTGAAGATCAAGATATCTTCCCCGAACAAACTTTTGGGAAAAGTTTTTACGGGCTATATAGGCCAACTCTTCTGAAACCTCGTAACAGCACTTCTGGATGCTGGGTCCTGTTTCCACTTTTATATCTTTCGGGTCGCAGTTGAAATTATCTTTCATGCACTCTATAGTTCTTGCCGCAATATCAAGAAAAACCCCGTTTCTTCCAGCATGAGCAGCTGCTATAACCCCTTTTGAGTCATCAAAAAAAAGTATGGGGATGCAGTCTGCCACCATCACCATCAAGGGGGTATCCTTTTTATCTGTAACAAGGGCGTCGCAGGTATATAGATTTATCCCATCTTCAACCACCTTGACCTCGTTGCCGTGAACCTGGTTCATATATTTTAACTTTTCATTATCAAACCTTAGCTTTTGTGCCAGCTGCACTCTTGCCCGGTCAACATTGCTTTTATCCTCACCCGTATGATAAGCCAGATTTTCATCTTTTGTCGTCGTAAATGTTTTTATCAGTCCCATTTTATACCTTTATTTTGGTATTATATCATATGAATTATTTTGAAGTTTCTTTACTAAAATTCCCCCTTGATCCCCTGACATACCAAAGTGAGAACGATATCCCTTTGGGAAGCATCGTAAAGGTTGCTTTGGCAAACAGAAAAGAGAATCTAAAAGGGGTAGTTACAAAAAAGGTTGATAAACCTGATTTTAAATGTAAAGATATAGAAGAAAACACAAACGAGTATTATTCAAAGCAGATACTTGAAACCGCTTCTTTTATCTCAAAATATTATGTATGTTCATTGGGGGAAGCTTTAAGTATCTATACCCCTTTTTATAAGCTTGACGAAATTGCGGAAAATAACCCCATAGATTCCGGGATCGTTCTTTCCAAAGAACAGCAGGAGTCTTTTGAGTTTATACAAGAACACAATACAAGCCTGCTATTTGCGGCAACGGGAAGCGGTAAAACTGAAATTTATATAAAAACCATAGAGAAAACCTTAAATGAGAACAAGCAGGCACTACTGCTGCTTCCCGAGATATCACTTACCCCCCAGATCGAAAAAAGGCTGAAAAAGGTCTTTAAAGACAGCGTTGCTATCTGGCACTCAAAGATACAGAAAAAAACAAAAGAGAAGATCATAAAAGAGCTTCTGGAAGGGAAGATAAAACTAATCGCCGGAGCAAGATCCGCCCTCTTCCTCCCTTTTAAGAAACTGGGGCTTATCATCGTGGACGAGGAACACGACGACTCATATAAATCTGACCAGAAGCCAAGGCTTAACGTAAAAGACCTATCCATTTACCTGGGGAAAAAATATAATATCCGGGTTGTGTTGGGAAGCGCCACTCCAAGTCTTTCCAGCTTCTATAAAATACCCTATACCAGGATAAAAAAAACATTTTTTGAGTCATCCAAAGAGATAACATATGACAATTCAAACCTTGAGATAAACGATACCGTCATTGAGAAGATAAAAGAGACCATGGAAAAGAAAGAGCAGGTAATTGTATTCCTCCCTACCAGGGCAAATTTCAAATACCAGATATGCAGGGATTGCGGAACTGCCGTAGAGTGCCCTTTCTGCTCGGTAAGCCTAAGCCTTCATAAAAACAAAAATGCCCTTGTGTGCCACTACTGCAACTATACTCAAGTTATACCCAAAAAATGCCCTTCCTGCAAAACAGGGACAATCGAAAGCTTCCGCCTTGGAACGGCAGAGGTTTACGAGATACTTTCAAAAAAGTTCCCACAAAAGAAAATAGAAAAGTTCGACAGGGACAGTATAAAGACAAATACCAAATTAAAAGCCGTACTTAAAGATTTCAACGATAATAAAATAGATATCCTGATAGGCACCCAGATGCTGTCAAAAGGGCACGACTACCATAACGTAACACTTGCGGTTATCCTGGGTATAGATTCGGTGCTTAATATGACAAGCTACAAGGTAAGGGAAAAAGCGCTTTCCCTTTTGATCCAGATCGCAGGAAGAAGCGGAAGAAAGGGGCACGGGGAAGTCCTTATCCAGACAAAGAACCAGAAATTCTTCAACAACTATTTAAGCGTGAACGACTACGAGGATTTCCTCAAAGACGAACTGGAACATAGAAAAGAGATATACCCTCCTTTCGTCAGGTTTGCAAGGGTCGTCTTCAGCCATAAAAACGCTCTTAGGGCCAAAGAGGAACTGGACTGTTACCTTAATAGGTTTATTAACAAAGAGGGCGTAGAAGTTATAGGCTTCGGGGAGTGCAATATATTCAAAATCGCGAACAAATACAGGTATGAACTTCTCCTAAGATCAAAAGACACAGGAAAGCTTCTGGGATACCTTCACAGTATAAAAAGCCCTCTTGCCTCCATCGATATGGATTCTCTTTACTAAATATATTTTTACAAAATTGTTTTATATTTGTCATTTTCTTACAAATATAAACATAAATTTAACAATTATTTGATAATATAAATTTATAAAATTAATTATATAGCTTAATAATATTTTAAAGAGGTATGCGTTGGATAAAACTAAAAATCAAAAAGAAAAAAAAGTACTATATATACTGGTTTTGAGTTTTATTCTATCTTTGACCCTTCTATACTCCATGATGAACTACAAAAACCACAAGGAGATAAGCCAGTTCCTTACAAACACCACTTTACAGCAGGAAAAGATATACAATGCCGTATATGACGAATTTAAAACCCTTACGAACATAACCTATATGACCCAGCTTAAAAACGGGATTTGCTCGGAAACTTTGTATAAGGCAAAGCACAACCTTGAAGATAAGGAAAAGCTCAGAGATCTCCTTTATGAAAGATGCAGGCAGAACTACGAAAACCTGAAAGAATACAAACTGAAACAGCTTCATTTCCACACAAGCGAGGGGAAAAGCTTTTTGCGTATGAACAACCCTGATCTTTATGACGACGATCTTAAAGAAAACCGGGCTATGATAGCCCAGATGGTCAGAACAAAAAAATTCATAACAGGGTATGAAGAGGGAAAATATTCAGGCGGATACAGGTATCTTTACCCGGTATTTTACGAAAATGAATATGTGGGAAGCGTTGAGTATGTATTTTCCTCTTTGATCATATCAAAGAGATTTATGGACAACTATAAAGAGAACGCCAATTTCCTGATAAACGAAAAAGTGCTTTCAAAGTACGATTCATCCCCAAAGAGCAAAGGCTACATCCCCTCCCATATAAAAGGTTTTTATGTGGAGAAACAGTTTTATGAGATGATAAGGCAGAACCCCTTATCGGAAAAAACCATCGAAAAAATAGTTGAGGGGATAAAAAATAAAGAGAAATTCTCCCTTTATGACAAAAAAAACGAAAAGATAGTGACCCTGTTTAAAATATCCTCTCCGGTGATAAAGGAAACGGAGGGATTGTTCCTGATAAGGTATGATGCCTCTTATATATATAATAAGAACAGGAACTTTATGTTTATGTTCTCGGTATTCACCTTTTTTATTTTGACGATACACTATTTCCTTTATCTGCATCTAATAAACAAGATCCAGCTTGAGATAAAAATAGAAGAAGCAGTTATCGAAGCGCGCCAAAAAGACAAAAGGATCCAGAAAAATGAAAAGATGGCTGCCATGGGTGAAATGATAGACTCAATAGCCCACCAATGGAAACAGCCCATAAGTGTAATAAAAATGTGCCTTGATATGATCACACTGGATATATTAAGGGGTTCAATGGATGAAAAATATATAAACAAGAACATAGAAACCTCAAATCTTCAGATAGATCACCTTATAAGGACGATCGACGAGTTCAGGGACTTCTTCAAGCCAAATAAGAATATTGAGCAGATTCATCTTAAAAGCATCGTGGACAGCGCCTTGCTGCTTGTAAAAGACGAGTTATCAAAAAACTCCATAGTCTGCAATACAAACCTTGAAGAGGAACTAAGGGTAAATATCAATAAAAATGAATTTGTCCATGTGATTATAAACCTTATAAACAATGCAAAGGATGCTTTTAATGAAAACGGTATCTCAAACAGGCATATAGATATCTCAACTTATAAGGATAAAGAACATACTGTATTAAAAGTATGTGACAATGCAGGAGGGATCCCGGAATCGATCATCGATAAGATTTTTGATTCCAGGTTTACCACGAAAGAGCATATCCAGGGAAGCGGTATAGGACTTTATATGTCCAAACAGATCCTGGAGAAATATAACGGTAAAATAGAGGTTTACAACACTAAAAACGGTGCCTGTTTCAGGATTGTTTTTTAGCCTCTTCTTCAACCTCTTCCAAAAATCTTCCCAGAAGTTTATCTGTAGGAAGTTTATCTATAACTTCCCCTTTTTTTATAATAAGACCGCTCCCTTTTCCGTAAGCAATTGCAACATCGGCACTTTTTGCTTCACCTATTGCATTGACTACGCATCCCATAACTGAGACATTCAGGGGCGTTTTAATATGTTTTGTCGCTTCTTCAACTTGGGCAACGGCACTTACAAGGTCAGCCTCGATTCTTCCGCAGGTCGGGCAGGAGATAATATTCAGCCCCTCTTTTATTATACCTGCATCTTTTAAGATGGCTTTCCCCACCTCTATCTCTTTTTCAAGTTCACCTGTCATGGAGACCCTAAGCGTATCCCCTATCCCGTCAAGAAGAAGCGCCCCAAGGGCAATGGAAGATTTCACGGTACTGTGAAAAGCGGTCCCGGCTTCGGTAACACCCAGATGGAAAGGATATTCGTTCAAAGGCCTTAACATCCTGTACGATTCAACGGTTCTTTGCACGTCGCTTGCTTTTAACGATACTTTTATATCGGTAAAATCAAGATCTTCCAAAAACTTGATATTATAAATAGCGGACTCCACCATCCCTTTGGCGGTCTGGCCGTACCTGTCCTCAAACTGCTGTTCCAAAGATCCGCAGTTTACACCGATCCTAACGGGGAGATCCCTTTGCTTGCAGGCTTTTACGATCTCTTTGATCTTGTTCTTTTCATTTATATTCCCCGGATTGAACCTGATACAGTCAACGACTTCCGCAGCTTTTAATGCAAGCTTGTAGTTAAAATGGATATCCGCAACTATAGGAAGTGTCGTCTGCTCTTTTATCGCTTTAAGAGCCTCGGCAGCTTCCATATCAGGAACCGCCAGCCTGATTATGTCAGCCCCTGCGAAATGAAGCCTCCTGATCTGTTCGACCGTAGCTTCAACATCGCTTGTTTTGGTATAGGTCATAGACTGTACGGAGATAGGTGCATCCCCGCCTACTGCCACGTTGCCTACATATATTTTTTTGGTTTTATATCTGTTTATCATAAGGGAATTTTAGCAAAACTATTATTCATTACACTTAAATATATACTCTACATTCAACTTGTAATCTATCTCCTCTTTTAAAGGGGAGGTAACAGTCGATTTCAATGCAGTACTCTCAACAGCCATCATTCTGTATGGGGATGCGGCACTTCCCTCCTGGATAAGGTTTATGGATTTTATATCGCAGGGACCGAAAAACTTCTTCAATTGTTTTGAATACTCTTTTCCGTAAGTGAAGGCTTCTTTTTCAAGGGAGGCTTTTGCTTCCTCTTTCTGTTTCCCTGTTATTTTGTAGCTTATGGCTCCCTGGTTAAGCTTCATATCCATCTTTTTAAGCTTGTCCAGGAGCTTTTCATAATCTTTCGTATCTTTAAAGCTGCACTCAAATCTTATATGTGAAGTGAAACCGTCGGGAATCCTTTCATTGTTTACATATTTATAGCTCTCATGGATATCATATTTGCCCCCTGTGCACAAGGTGCTTTTCTCCACTGCTTTTATCACTTTGTTAAATAACGATTCTATCTCGTAATCGTATTGGGCCCGGTGGCTTATTGACAGGGTTGTGCTTTGGAAATCAGCCTGAAGTTTTTTGGTGAATGTTTTTGTTTTTGATATCTCCAAGGCATAAAGGTTCATCCCCAAAAAAGTCATAACCAGAATTTTAAAAACGTTTTTCATATTAAATAAACTCATCCCTTATAAGCTCCCCCATATCCCAGAACAACCTGCTTAAAAGCGATTTGTCCTTTATCTTTGAATCAAGCTCGCTGTAATTGGCATTGAACTTTTCTATATACTTGAATATGTCCGAGAGGATATACTCCCTTGAAGTATAATACTCTTCATTCTCCATGGCAGCTTTTATAATAGCCTCATCAAACATTCTCGTCTTTTTTAGGATCGAAATATCGTAAACTACCGCATTTGAGACAAATTCAAGGTCGTTTTGGAAATTTTCGCACAGGTTGTCGTAACACCCAAGGCGGCTTACGAACTTCTTATCCATAAGCAGGTCCTGGTCCATATACCTTAATATCTTCTGTTTTATCTTATGGTCGTCGTTGAACTTTACGAAATCTATGATAAAGTATTTGTTCTTTTTCAGGTTTTTTGCATATTTGAGGTTTTCTATGTTTCTGGTAGTAGCCATAAGCGCTATCTCATGGTCAAGCTGGAAACTCTCGGGCATATACTGTAATATAGGGGCATTGTGCCTTTTTTCGTCATATTCCTCTTTAAGTGCCGCCGTAAGTGCAAGGTCGCGGCTTGCCTTGAGCTCTTTTGGAATAAAGATATACGCCCTGTTGTATTTTTCTATGGCCCTTTTTGCGAAGTCTTTATCCTGAAGAAGTTTGGGATTTGTGTTTTTAAGGATATCGTCACCCATATTGTTTTGATGGATATGGTGGTTCCACATACCTCTTTTGGCTTCGTTTTTATCCGAGATGCTCTCGGAAGCAACATTGAGTATCCTTAATACTATATTCTTATTATTGTAATAGTCGGGATTTATCGCCTGAAGAAGCTGCCCTTTCTCTAACCAATATTTTACATTATCAAATATACCGTCGATAGTTTCTTTCAATGTAATATCCCTTAAGCGATCATTTTAAAATCAATTGTAATATATAAATTAGTTTAAATAAAATCCTCTTTAAATCTTCTTAAAATCGGGAAATCAAAACTTTTACAAAATCTATTTAAACTAATATAAAGTAAGTGTCGCTAACTTAAATATCTTTTTCACCCTTACGGTGCAGCAGGATCAATAATACGGGAAGAAGAAGCAGATCCGCCAGAATAGCCATGAACATGGCAAGCACCGTTAACAGCCCGAAATAAATGGTCGGTATGAAGTTTGAAAGGGTTAAGATGGAGAACCCGATAATGATAACAGTAGAGGTATAGAACATCGCCACCCCGATACTTCTGTGGCTGTTTTTAATAGCCTCCGTGAAATGGTTCCCCTCTTTTAACTCCAGAGTAAACCTGTGTATATAGTGGATCGTATCATCTACGGCGATACCGATACTGATTGCCGCAATGGTTATGGTCATAAGATCAAGGGGGATATTGAACCATCCCATGACCCCGAATATAACGCTTACTGGAACCGTGTTTGCAATGATGGCAACGACAGCTACTTTTAGATTCTTAAACAGTACCAGGAACATCAAGAACAATATGGCAACAACCACCCCGATCGTTTTGATCTGGGAATCAAAAAGGGACTGAAGCATATTGTTGTATATGACCAAAAGATTTGATATCCTGTAATCTTCAAACTCTTCGTTCAAAAGGGTATTTACGTGCCTGTCGATCCTTTTTATAAGAAGGTCCCTTTTAAGATCGGGCATCGAGTCGATGATCCTGGTGCTTATCCTTACCATATTTGCCTCAACGTTCACATAGGGGCTTAGGATCATTTTCTTATAATCTTCAGGAAGCTCCTTGTATAAAAGGGATAAGGTGAAACTGTCAAGCTCTTTGCCCTCATTCAGCACTTTCCCCACTTCCGTCACAGTTGCAAGGGAAAGCACCTTCCCGACTTCAGGAAGTGAATCCAAGTAATCGTGGACTTTTTTTATCTTGTCCACTTTTTCCCTTGTGAACCAGTACTGCTTTTTATCCTCTTTGGTCTCTTCAAACTCGTCGCTGAACTCCTCAAGCAGAGAATCCTCTTTGACGATCTTTACATCCTCTACCTCACTGCTTTTATCTTTAAAGGTGATAACTATATCCAAAGGCGTGGTACCGCCCAGCTTCTGGTCGATAACCTCCATCCCCTGGTAGATCTGGGTCGATTCTTTAAAATAGGATATAAAACTGTTCTCCACGTTCAGCCTTGTGGCTCCAGAGATGGAAAATATCACGGCAAGAACCGTTATGGCCAATATGCTTTTTTTGTAGTTCAGGGCAATATCCGCTATAAAAGAGGTAAAAGGCCTTTTTCTCTCCATTAATATATTCTTTTCACTTTTCTCTACAAGGCTCAATGTCAAGGGGAACAGCAAAAAGGTACAAATAAGGGATACCACGATACCAAGACTCATCATCCAGCCGAATGTGATAATAGGCTGTATCTTGCTGAACACAAGTGAACTGAACCCGGCGATAGTTGTTATTACGACAAAGAACGAAGGCTTTGCCATGGCAAGGACCGTGCTTTTTAAAAGTTCATCTTGTGTATTATCCGGATAAAGCATATGAAGCTCTTTGTATTTTATGACAAGGTGTATCACCAGTGAGATATTCATAATAAGCTGCAACGATATAAAGTTTGAGGATATGACCGTGATCTCCCAGCCGAACAGTCCTAGGAAACCGCTTGTTATAACAATTGATATAAAAGAGATGAACAAAGGAAGCACTACCCATCTTATCTCTCTAAAAAGTACGTAAAGTATGATCACTAGAAGCACCACAATTGCCGTACCGAAACTTTTCAGGTCATATTTTACAAACTCCACCATATCGTCGGCTATCATCGTCGTACCGCCCAAGTGAAGCTTTACGTTATGCTCTTTTTGGAAGTCGGAAAGTATCTGCCTTGTTTCTTCTATATCGTTATGGTTTTTTACCCTTTGCTTATCACGGTAATCTTTTAAAAGCTTTTTCGCTTTTTCAAACTTGACCTTCTCCTTGTTTGTCAAAGACCTTTGCTTTCTAAGCTCTAAATAATGATCCCTGTTGTTTATAAGCTCGAAATAGTAAGGCTCCCCTTTCAGGTTTATAAGAAGAGAAGTTGTTTTAAAATCATTGCTTACAAGGTTTTCTTTATAAATGGGGCTTTCCAGGAACTCTTTTTGGGCTAACTTTTTATCCACTCCCTTTGAATCAAGGGTATACATATCCTTTAACATTTCACCCACGGGTCTCGGGGGAGATTGAAGAAGGGGAACATTGGTGATATTCATGATCGATTCGACAAAGTCGACTTTTAAAAGCTGCTCGCTTAAATTTTTTATGTTATTGATATTCTTATCGCTTAGAAGATCCTCTTCCACGCTGTATGTAACGACCAGGTAATCAGGCGCCGTGAATTTCTTCCCTATCTCCCTCGTAAAATCAAGATCTTTATCCCTTTCAAGCAAAAGGGTTTCCGAACTTGCGTCTATCTCAAGTTTTGAGGCGAAGAACACCATAAAAAAACTAAATAGTAAAATCAGCGAAAAAAAGAGTTTCGGGTATTTTAATATATAGTTTTGGTAAAAAGAGTTAAGCATCGGTAGAGGTAGTAGCTTGAGCTTGCGTCATACTATCCATAAGCTCCTGGATAGTTTTGGTCTGTAAAAATTCACTGAACTGGGACTTGTCTGTTTTAAGCATGCTCACCCCCTGGATCTCTACGTCATATATAAGCCACAGGTCCTTATTCTCTTTTTGGGTTTTGGGCTTGTAGAACTTATAAACGATGTCAAGCTTGTCTCCGTTGCTGACAAGATCCGTTACAAGGACCAGCCTGCTTTTTTTAGGGGAGAGTATCTCTAGGATATTTACCTTTTCATCTTTATAGGCATCAAACTTTGAAGAGTATGAGTTCTTCATCCTCTCAACATAAAGCTTTACAAATCTTTTGCTGTCTTCATCATTTAAAGTAAGCCACTTTTTCCCCAGGCTTAATTTCGCCATAAGCTCAAAATCAAACATTGGATCGATCAGGTCCCTGATCTTTTCGTTTCTTGTCTCTTTGGGGTGATCTTTCTCTTTGATGATTTCGATCAGCTGGTTCACTTTTACTAAAAAATGCTCTTTTAGATCCTCTTTTTCATCGGCAAAGGCAAAAGAAAAACCTAATATAGATATCAATAAAACTTTAATAATTGTTTTCAAAACTACTCCTTGATCTGCTTATCCCTGTACTGCTCATACATATCCCGAAGATATGGATACAACTCCACGGCACCCTCTTTCATCATATGGTAATCGTTTATATGCAAGGAGGTGTCATTTACCCCCTCAAAGGCTTTAACGGCAAGCGACTCTCCTGTATTTGAAAGGAAATTATGCCCCCTTGGCTCAACATATCCCAGCACATTTACATAATAATCCGGATATATACCTGCTATAGCCCTTATATTGCTTGGTCCCAATATAGGAAGCACCACATGTACTCCCGAGCCTACACCCCATACACCCAGGGTCTGCCCGAAATCTTCAGGGTGGGATTCCAGATTGAACTGCTCTTTTGCTACGTCAAACAAGCCTACAAAACCCAAAGTAGAGTTTAAAAGAAAATACTGGGTTTCTTCCAGGGCATTTGAAAATTTCCCCTGAAGCAGGTTGTTTAGAACCCTTTGGGGATAAAAAAGGTTGTAAAAAACATTGCCGATGCTCTTTCTTACCTCTTTATTGACTGCTTTTCTATAACCGTCTGCAACAGGGTGTAGGATATTCTCATACAATCCGTCGTTAAAATTTGTCATAACCTCATTATAGGATTTTAAAGGATCTGACTTTTTTTCAACCGTAAATTCCTCCGAAAACTCATCAAGGAACTCCTCTTCTTGGGAGGAAATCTCTTGCTGTCCATTAGATGACGGTGTTATATTATCCTGTTTTGAACTACAGCCTGTAAATATAAAAACTGTAAAAACCAATATACCAAATAATTTTCCCATATAAATTTATCCTGCTTTAAAACTTTTTTTGGTTTTGCAAACTTCCGTTAAGAAACACTTTTCACACTCAGGCTTCACCGCTTTGCATATATACCTGCCGAACAATACCATCGCCTGGTGGAAGATATGAAGATCATCCTTAAGCTTCTTTACAAGCTGGGCTTCCGTCTGCTCCACGTTCTTTCCGTCGCTTAGTCCCAATCTGTGGGAAACCCTGAAAACATGGGTATCTACGGCCATCAGGTTTGCACCCTCGGCTTCTATCATAAATACGTTTGCAGTTTTATTCCCCACGCCGGCCAGTTTTACCAGCTTTTTGGTATCGTGGGGGATCTGCCCCTCATGTTCAGCCTCTACGCTTTGGGCCATTGCTATGATGTTCCTTGCCTTGTTGTTAAAAAAGCTGCAGCTTTTAAGAAGCTCTTTTACATCCTCAAGATCGGCCTGGGACAACTCTTTGGAAGAGGGATATTTTTCAAACAATGCAGGGGTGATTATATTAACCCTTTTATCGGTACATTGAGCCGACAGGATTATCGCTATTAACAATTCGTAATCGTTTTTGTACTCTAACTCCGTTACTGCATTATTATAATTTTTTATAAACTGTTCTTTTATAAATTCGATATCTTTTTTTGTAGCCTTCTTCATTCGCGTATTTTATCCAAAGTTAACTTTTAAGTGCTTCATAAAATAAAATTTTCAAATATTTATAAGCTTAGAACATGCTGCTTTAACACAGCCGTTAAAAACTCCCCTTTAAAAACCTCTTTATCCCCTACTTTTGCCGTCACCTCTACCATGGCTTTATTGGCATTGTTTTCAGTGATCTTCCCCTCAAGTATCACTGTATCTCCCACCTTAACAGGTGCCGTGAACTTTACGCTGCTTTTTGCCAAAACAACAAACGGATCATTTACCGCAGCCATTGCTGCAAAATCAGCCGCACAAAAAACAAATCCCCCGTGAACCAGCCCCTCTTTATCGGCAGCCATCTTATCGATTGTTTTTAACTGCACTTTTGCATAATTTTCTTTTAATTCAATAATCGTTCCGTTTAATTCATTATTTAATTTTAAATGCGTATTTAATTCCATAATTTTCCTTTTTATTTTAATCTCCATAAAAAAAGGCGGGAAACTCCCCGCCTTTTTCAAGTAAACCTTGACTTATTAAGACTGATCTACCGTAACATGCGTATCGATAAGAAGCTGTACCTCTTCAAGACCGTTGTCTCCTCCTCCTGTAAAGGTAGAGAATACCTGACCGTCAACTTCCACATCTTCCCCTTTTGTCCAGGTATCGGTATCAAGAGAGACCACATCATCTTCCTCTCCGAAGATTGTAAGTGTATTGTCTTCGCCTGTCATATTCATAACATCGCTTACATCGATATTTTCTATATGGTGTGCACTTTCACCCATATCTATACTGTTGATATCGGTTAACGCACCGTCTTCGATAGTATCAAAATCAAGTTCGAACTCACCATCTCCCAGTATAAAGCTATCGTCCGTAGCACTCACGGTAGCAGTATCTCCGCCGTTTTCCTCGGTAGAGGTTACACTTGCTGTAATACCGTTTAGATCATCCTGCGCCACTTCACTGCTGCTTGTAAGTGTAACGGAAGCATCGCCGTTCTCGTCAGGTGTGATCGTATACGTACCGTCACCGTTATCTGTAACACTTTCACCGCTAATCACAGCTCCCTCAGGGATATTTGATAAAGTGATATCGCTTAAGCTCTCACTTCCGTCCGTATCCGTTAATTCGGTACTTAGTGTTATATCGTAAGAGTATAAGTGTTCTGCACCAACGCTGTCATCAGAGTAAGTTCCAAGAACAACCGTACCGTCACTGAATTGGATATTCTCCACATTTTCAACCGTAACCTGATAATGGTCAAGATCCCATTCTCCCCATTGATTATAACCAACCTGGGTAATTGTAGTCGTACCGTCACCGTTATCAACGATGTTGTATCTTATGCTGCCGTTGTCTTGAGGAGCGTTTATTACCAGTGTATCCGTACCGTCACCACCGTTTATGATATGACCTGTTCCGAAATTGTTCCAGTTTGATACTGGAGCTTCTATGATATCATCTCCTGCCCCGGCATTGATAACTTTATCATCACCTGTTCCTATATTGATGATATCATCAGCTCCTGTACCCTCGATCACTTCATTGTTCGTCCACCAGTTGTTTGCACTGTTGATAACATTTCCGTCGCTGACTTCAACCTCTGAAGATACCCCCACAACGTTGAAACCGTCATTCCAATCTACCCCTGAAAGTCTGATAGAACTGAATTCACTGCTTGAGGTGATAGTATGTGTTTCTGCAGAACCTCCGACATTACCTAGTATCACAACAGTATCTACTACATGTCCCTCACTGTCAAGAAGTTCAACTTTTGCTTCCTCTGAATATTGACCTCTCAGGTTTTCAAAAGTCACATCCACAGAATTTGTAACTCCTCCAAGATCATATTGGGTACTATCCCAAGACCCCCCTACGTAATTGTTATCGTTATTCTCATATTGGGCCATGGTTGCACTCTCTACTTCAGTTACTTGAACATCCCCTATATCAAGATCAAGTACCGGCAGTGATGCAGTATCATCTACATCTATACTTACATTAAATCCGTAAGTGATGCTGTCACCGTCCTCATCCGAAGCGGTTACATTGAACGATTCAGTAACATCAGATTCAAAATTAAGCGTTGAAGCACTATATGTATAATCACCTGAGGTGAAATCAACCGTAAGCGTACCACCCTCCGGAGTTTGAAGTCCCTCACTTGGAAAACTTTGGGCAGTATATACTACACCGTCGATCTCAATTGAGTCTAAGCTTATCTCACCGTCTCCCCCTTCTACATTATCAAGAAGATTTCCCGTAACACTGTTTTCAGAGTTGACTAGAGTTTCTATAAGAACCTCATTCAATTCAAGTTCATTTTCTATTATCAGCATATTTACCTGAACATCACCGACTTCTACAGCCAGTGTTTCCAGATATGAAGTATCGGTAATACCCGTACCCATACCCACGACTAAAAGCTGGTCTACATTGTTCTCAACAAAATCCGACCACTCTTCAATATAGCTGTCGTCAAGCATATTTCTGTCATGCCAACCATCATTACCTACTGTAGGTACTCCGTCAGAAACAAACAGAGCAACAGTTTTATCCGCATCCGGTATCTCTGTATAATTGCTTGCAGTTTCATGTACCGCATCTTCATAGTTTGTTCCCCCACCGGAAGAAAGATCATTTATAATACCTATTGCCTGTTCTGCACTCATCCATCCGTAAGAAGTTCCTTCGCTTGAGAATGTTGTAAGATTTACATTTACATCCCCTACACCGTCAAATTCATTGATAAGGTTTTCCAAAGACTCTTTAGCCAAAGCCAGCCTATCGGTTGTAGTACCATCATCAAGCTGAATAGTCCCGCTGCTGTTTGTCATACTTCCCGATAGATCCAGTGTAATGACCAGGTTCGTAGTCTGGTGTCCGTCACCGCCTGAAACATCAACAGATGTTGTCTGGGTAGTTTGGCTGTCAAGATCAACTGTTATATTTTCGTCTGTTGCCGTCGGAACTAAATCATTAGAGGTAAATGTACCTGTACTAATATCATATGAACCATCATCAAACTCTATTGTTTCAACATTTCTAAGTTCCGTAACATCCCCTATACCGTCATTATCACTGTCAGTAGAAACATTTTCTGTAACTATCGTATTTCCATTTGCATCTGTCGTGATTGTATAATCCGACATATTACCGCTGTAAACTACCGTATCATTTCCTTCACCGCCGTCTACAACCAAACTGTCGTTCAAGTCATCATCATTTACATTGATCTTGTCATCTCCGCTTCCTGCCATTACGAAATCATCGTAATCATCAGTTTGAGCATTACTCCAATCTCCATGCCAGTAGTGAGTACTGTCTGTTTGGGCAGTTTCATTTCCTGCAGCATCAGTTTCACTTACACTGAAGAACTCATTATCATTTATTGGTGTACCGTCAAGATTAGTAATATCCGTACTCCATGTACCGTCTGCTTCAACCGTAGCAGTTGCAACATCATTACCCGCTTCATCGTAAACTGTGATAGTATTTCCTGGTTCTGCACCTGTACCTGACATCGTAACAGAGCTGTAGTCACCGCTGCTATCTACAATATTCGTAATAGCAAGATCTCCCATAGCACTTGCTTCGGTATCAACCGTATGGGTTGAAGTTCCTGTTGAAGTTACACTGTTTCCGGCAAGATCTGTTGACTGAACTTCTACTGTAAACTCTGTATCTGCAGCTAAATCTGATCCTGCCACATCGAAGCTGTATGATCCGTCAGCCTGAACTTCGGCAGAGTATTCGTTTCCGTTAATAGTTGCTGTAACCGTATCACCTGTAGAGATATCTCCGCCTGTTGCGGTTCCTGTTACTGTGATTGTTTCGTTTGTTTCAGAAGCGTTGATCACGTCATCTTCTGTTATAGAAGCAACTGTTACTGTTCCTTCCTCAGCTGTTGTATCAACCGTATGGGTTGAAATTCCTGTTGAAGTAACTGTATTTCCTGCCGTGTCTGTTGACTGAACTTCTACTGTAAACTCTGTATCTGCAGCTAAATCTGATCCAGCCACATCGAAGCTGTATGATCCGTCAGCCTGAACTTCGGCAGAGTATTCGTTTCCGTTAATAGTTGCTGTAACCGTATCACCTGTAGAGATATCTCCGCCTGTTGCGGTTCCTGTTACTGTGATCGTTTCGTTTGTTTCAGAAGCGTTGATCACGTCATCTTCTGTTATAGAAGCAACTGTTACTGTTCCTTCCTCAGCTGTTGTATCAACCGTATGGGTTGAAGTTCCTGTTGAAGTAACTGTATTTCCTGCCGTGTCTGTTGACTGAACTTCTACTGTAAACTCTGTATCTGCAGCTAAATCTGATCCTGCCACATCGAAGCTGTATGATCCGTCAGCCTGAACTTCGGCAGAGTATTCGTTTCCGTTAATAGTTGCTGTAACCGTATCACCTGTAGAGATATCTCCGCCTGTTGCGGTTCCTGTTACTGTGATTGTTTCGTTTGTTTCAGAAGCGTTGATCACGTCATCTTCTGTTATAGAAGCAACTGTTACTGTTCCTTCCTCAGCTGTTGTATCAACCGTATGGGTTGAAATTCCTGTTGAAGTAACTGTATTTCCTGCCGTGTCTGTTGACTGAACTTCTACTGTAAACTCTGTATCTGCAGCTAAATCTGATCCAGCCACATCGAAGCTGTATGATCCGTCAGCCTGAACTTCGGCAGAGTATTCGTTTCCGTTAATAGTTGCTGTAACCGTATCACCTGTAGAGATATCTCCGCCTGTTGCGGTTCCTGTTACTGTGATTGTTTCGTTTGTTTCAGAAGCGTTGATCACGTCATCTTCTGTTATAGAAGCAACTGTTACTGTTCCTTCCTCAGCTGTTGTATCAACCGTATGGGTTGAAGTTCCTGTTGAAGTAACTGTATTTCCTGCCGTGTCTGTTGACTGAACTTCTACTGTAAACTCTGTATCTGCAGCTAAATCTGATCCTGCCACATCGAAGCTGTATGATCCGTCAGCCTGAACTTCGGCAGAGTATTCGTTTCCGTTAATAGTTGCTGTAACCGTATCACCTGTAGAGATATCTCCGCCTGTTGCGGTTCCTGTTACTGTGATTGTTTCGTTTGTTTCAGAAGCGTTGATCACGTCATCTTCTGTTATAGAAGCAACTGTTACTGTTCCTTCCTCAGCTGTTGTATCAACCGTATGGGTTGAAATTCCTGTTGAAGTAACTGTATTTCCTGCCGTGTCTGTTGACTGAACTTCTACTGTAAACTCTGTATCTGCAGCTAAATCTGATCCAGCCACATCGAAGCTGTATGATCCGTCAGCCTGAACTTCGGCAGAGTATTCGTTTCCGTTAATAGTTGCTGTAACCGTATCACCTGTAGAGATATCTCCGCCTGTTGCGGTTCCTGTTACTGTGATTGTTTCGTTTGTTTCAGAAGCGTTGATCACGTCATCTTCTGTTATAGAAGCAACTGTTACTGTTCCTTCCTCAGCTGTTGTATCAACCGTATGGGTTGAAGTTCCTGTTGAAGTTACACTGTTTCCGGCAAGATCTGTTGACTGAACTTCTACTGTAAACTCTGTATCTGCAGCTAAATCTGATCCTGCCACATCGAAGCTGTATGATCCGTCAGCCTGAACTTCGGCAGAGTATTCGTTTCCGTTAATAGTTGCTGTAACCGTATCACCTGTAGAGATATCTCCGCCTGTTGCGGTTCCTGTTACTGTGATTGTTTCGTTTGTTTCAGAAGCGTTGATCACGTCATCTTCTGTTATAGAAGCAACTGTTACTGTTCCTTCCTCAGCTGTTGTATCAACCGTATGGGTTGAAGTTCCTGTTGAAGTTACACTGTTTCCGGCAAGATCTGTTGACTGAACTTCTACTGTAAACTCTGTATCTGCAGCTAAATCTGATCCTGCCACATCGAAGCTGTATGATCCGTCAGCCTGAACTTCGGCAGAGTATTCGTTTCCGTTAATAGTTGCTGTAACCGTATCACCTGTAGAGATATCTCCGCCTGTTGCGGTTCCTGTTACTGTGATCGTTTCGTTTGTTTCAGAAGCGTTGATCACGTCATCTTCAGTTATAGAAGCAACTGTTACTGTTCCTTCCTCAGCTGTTGTATCAACCGTATGGGTTGAAGTTCCTGTTGAAGTAACTGTATTTCCTGCCGTGTCTGTTGACTGAACTTCTACTGTAAACTCTGTATCTGCAGCTAAATCTGATCCAGCCACATCGAAGCTGTATGATCCGTCAGCCTGAACTTCGGCAGAGTATTCGTTTCCGTTAATAGTTGCTGTAACCGTATCACCTGTAGAGATATCTCCGCCTGTTGCGGTTCCTGTTACTGTGATCGTTTCGTTTGTTTCAGAAGCGTTGATCACGTCATCTTCTGTTATAGAAGCAACTGTTACTGTTCCTTCCTCAGCTGTTGTATCAA
This sequence comes from Arcobacteraceae bacterium, assembly GCA_963677515.1. Taxonomy (GTDB): domain Bacteria; phylum Campylobacterota; class Campylobacteria; order Campylobacterales; family Arcobacteraceae; genus JAIOSF01. The sequence goes on from OY781963.1 coordinate 1,437,690, forward strand.
CCGTATGGGTTGAAGTTCCTGTTGAAGTAACTGTATTTCCTGCCGTGTCTGTTGACTGAACTTCTACTGTAAACTCTGTATCTGCAGCTAAATCTGATCCAGCCACATCGAAGCTGTATGATCCGTCAGCCTGAACTTCGGCAGAGTATTCGTTTCCGTTAATAGTTGCTGTAACCGTATCACCTGTAGAGATATCTCCGCCTGTTGCGGTTCCTGTTACTGTGATCGTTTCGTTTGTTTCAGAAGCGTTGATCACGTCATCTTCTGTTATAGAAGCAACTGTTACTGTTCCTTCCTCAGCTGTTGTATCAACCGTATGGGTTGAAATTCCTGTTGAAGTAACTGTATTTCCTGCCGTGTCTGTTGACTGAACTTCTACTGTAAACTCTGTATCTGCAGCTAAATCTGATCCAGCCACATCGAAGCTGTATGATCCGTCAGCCTGAACTTCGGCAGAGTATTCGTTTCCGTTAATAGTTGCTGTAACCGTATCACCTGTAGAGATATCTCCGCCTGTTGCGGTTCCTGTTACTGTGATTGTTTCGTTTGTTTCAGAAGCGTTGATCACGTCATCTTCTGTTATAGAAGCAACTGTTACTGTTCCTTCCTCAGCTGTTGTATCAACCGTATGGGTTGAAATTCCTGTTGAAGTAACTGTATTTCCTGCCGTGTCTGTTGACTGAACTTCTACTGTAAACTCTGTATCTGCAGCTAAATCTGATCCTGCCACATCGAAGCTGTATGATCCGTCAGCCTGAACTTCGGCAGAGTATTCGTTTCCGTTAATAGTTGCTGTAACCGTATCACCTGTAGAGATATCTCCGCCTGTTGCGGTTCCTGTTACTGTGATCGTTTCGTTTGTTTCAGAAGCGTTGATCACGTCATCTTCAGTTATAGAAGCAACTGTTACTGTTCCTTCCTCAGCTGTTGTATCAACCGTATGGGTTGAAGTTCCTGTTGAAGTAACTGTATTTCCTGCCGTGTCTGTTGACTGAACTTCTACTGTAAACTCTGTATCTGCAGCTAAATCTGATCCAGCCACATCGAAGCTGTATGATCCGTCAGCCTGAACTTCGGCAGAGTATTCGTTTCCGTTAATAGTTGCTGTAACCGTATCACCTGTAGAGATATCTCCGCCTGTTGCGGTTCCTGTTACTGTGATCGTTTCGTTTGTTTCAGAAGCGTTGATCACGTCATCTTCTGTTATAGAAGCAACTGTTACTGTTCCTTCCTCAGCTGTTGTATCAACCGTATGGGTTGAAGTTCCTGTTGAAGTAACTGTATTTCCTGCCGTGTCTGTTGACTGAACTTCTACTGTAAACTCTGTATCTGCAGCTAAATCTGATCCAGCCACATCGAAGCTGTATGATCCGTCAGCCTGAACTTCGGCAGAGTATTCGTTTCCGTTAATAGTTGCTGTAACCGTATCACCTGTAGAGATATCTCCGCCTGTTGCGGTTCCTGTTACTGTGATCGTTTCGTTTGTTTCAGAAGCGTTGATCACGTCATCTTCTGTTATAGAAGCAACTGTTACTGTTCCTTCCTCAGCTGTTGTATCAACCGTATGGGTTGAAATTCCTGTTGAAGTAACTGTATTTCCTGCCGTGTCTGTTGACTGAACTTCTACTGTAAACTCTGTATCTGCAGCTAAATCTGATCCAGCCACATCGAAGCTGTATGATCCGTCAGCCTGAACTTCGGCAGAGTATTCGTTTCCGTTAATAGTTGCTGTAACCGTATCACCTGTAGAGATATCTCCGCCTGTTGCGGTTCCTGTTACTGTGATTGTTTCGTTTGTTTCAGAAGCGTTGATCACGTCATCTTCTGTTATAGAAGCAACTGTTACTGTTCCTTCCTCAGCTGTTGTATCAACCGTATGGGTTGAAATTCCTGTTGAAGTAACTGTATTTCCTGCCGTGTCTGTTGACTGAACTTCTACTGTAAACTCTGTATCTGCAGCTAAATCTGATCCTGCCACATCGAAGCTGTATGATCCGTCAGCCTGAACTTCGGCAGAGTATTCGTTTCCGTTAATAGTTGCTGTAACCGTATCACCTGTAGAGATATCTCCGCCTGTTGCGGTTCCTGTTACTGTGATTGTTTCGTTTGTTTCAGAAGCGTTGATCACGTCATCTTCTGTTATAGAAGCAACTGTTACTGTTCCTTCCTCAGCTGTTGTATCAACCGTATGGGTTGAAATTCCTGTTGAAGTAACTGTATTTCCTGCCGTGTCTGTTGACTGAACTTCTACTGTAAACTCTGTATCTGCAGCTAAATCTGATCCAGCCACATCGAAGCTGTATGATCCGTCAGCCTGAACTTCGGCAGAGTATTCGTTTCCGTTAATAGTTGCTGTAACCGTATCACCTGTAGAGATATCTCCGCCTGTTGCGGTTCCTGTTACTGTGATTGTTTCGTTTGTTTCAGAAGCGTTGATCACGTCATCTTCTGTTATAGAAGCAACTGTTACTGTTCCTTCCTCAGCTGTTGTATCAACCGTATGGGTTGAAGTTCCTGTTGAAGTTACACTGTTTCCGGCAAGATCTGTTGACTGAACTTCTACTGTAAACTCTGTATCTGCAGCTAAATCTGATCCTGCCACATCGAAGCTGTATGATCCGTCAGCCTGAACTTCGGCAGAGTATTCGTTTCCGTTAATAGTTGCTGTAACCGTATCACCTGTAGAGATATCTCCGCCTGTTGCGGTTCCTGTTACTGTGATCGTTTCGTTTGTTTCAGAAGCGTTGATCACGTCATCTTCAGTTATAGAAGCAACTGTTACTGTTCCTTCCTCAGCTGTTGTATCAACCGTATGGGTTGAAGTTCCTGTTGAAGTTACACTGTTTCCGGCAAGATCTGTTGACTGAACTTCTACTGTAAACTCTGTATCTGCAGCTAAATCTGATCCTGCCACATCGAAGCTGTATGATCCGTCAGCCTGAACTTCGGCAGAGTATTCGTTTCCGTTAATAGTTGCTGTAACCGTATCACCTGTAGAGATATCTCCGCCTGTTGCGGTTCCTGTTACTGTGATTGTTTCGTTTGTTTCAGAAGCGTTGATCACGTCATCTTCTGTTATAGAAGCAACTGTTACTGTTCCTTCCTCAGCTGTTGTATCAACCGTATGGGTTGAAATTCCTGTTGAAGTAACTGTATTTCCTGCCGTGTCTGTTGACTGAACTTCTACTGTAAACTCTGTATCTGCAGCTAAATCTGATCCAGCCACATCGAAGCTGTATGATCCGTCAGCCTGAACTTCGGCAGAGTATTCGTTTCCGTTAATAGTTGCTGTAACCGTATCACCTGTAGAGATATCTCCGCCTGTTGCGGTTCCTGTTACTGTGATTGTTTCGTTTGTTTCAGAAGCGTTGATCACGTCATCTTCTGTTATAGAAGCAACTGTTACTGTTCCTTCCTCAGCTGTTGTATCAACCGTATGGGTTGAAGTTCCTGTTGAAGTTACACTGTTTCCGGCAAGATCTGTTGACTGAACTTCTACTGTAAACTCTGTATCTGCAGCTAAATCTGATCCTGCCACATCGAAGCTGTATGATCCGTCAGCCTGAACTTCGGCAGAGTATTCGTTTCCGTTAATAGTTGCTGTAACCGTATCACCTGTAGAGATATCTCCGCCTGTTGCGGTTCCTGTTACTGTGATTGTTTCGTTTGTTTCAGAAGCGTTGATCACGTCATCTTCTGTTATAGAAGCAACTGTTACTGTTCCTTCCTCAGCTGTTGTATCAACCGTATGGGTTGAAGTTCCTGTTGAAGTAACTGTATTTCCTGCCGTGTCTGTTGACTGAACTTCTACTGTAAACTCTGTATCTGCAGCTAAATCTGATCCAGCCACATCGAAGCTGTATGATCCGTCAGCCTGAACTTCGGCAGAGTATTCGTTTCCGTTAATAGTTGCTGTAACCGTATCACCTGTAGAGATATCTCCGCCTGTTGCGGTTCCTGTTACTGTGATTGTTTCGTTTGTTTCAGAAGCGTTGATCACGTCATCTTCTGTTATAGAAGCAACTGTTACTGTTCCTTCCTCAGCTGTTGTATCAACCGTATGGGTTGAAGTTCCTGTTGAAGTTACACTGTTTCCGGCAAGATCTGTTGACTGAACTTCTACTGTAAACTCTGTATCTGCAGCTAAATCTGATCCTGCCACATCGAAGCTGTATGATCCGTCAGCCTGAACTTCGGCAGAGTATTCGTTTCCGTTAATAGTTGCTGTAACCGTATCACCTGTAGAGATATCTCCGCCTGTTGCGGTTCCTGTTACTGTGATTGTTTCGTTTGTTTCAGAAGCGTTGATCACGTCATCTTCTGTTATAGAAGCAACTGTTACTGTTCCTTCCTCAGCTGTTGTATCAACCGTATGGGTTGAAGTTCCTGTTGAAGTTACACTGTTTCCGGCAAGATCTGTTGACTGAACTTCTACTGTAAACTCTGTATCTGCAGCTAAATCTGATCCTGCCACATCGAAGCTGTATGATCCGTCAGCCTGAACTTCGGCAGAGTATTCGTTTCCGTTAATAGTTGCTGTAACCGTATCACCTGTAGAGATATCTCCGCCTGTTGCGGTTCCTGTTACTGTGATCGTTTCGTTTGTTTCAGAAGCGTTGATCACGTCATCTTCTGTTATAGAAGCAACTGTTACTGTTCCTTCCTCAGCTGTTGTATCAACCGTATGGGTTGAAATTCCTGTTGAAGTAACTGTATTTCCTGCCGTGTCTGTTGACTGAACTTCTACTGTAAACTCTGTATCTGCAGCTAAATCTGATCCTGCCACATCGAAGCTGTATGATCCGTCAGCCTGAACTTCGGCAGAGTATTCGTTTCCGTTAATAGTTGCTGTAACCGTATCACCTGTAGAGATATCTCCGCCTGTTGCGGTTCCTGTTACTGTGATTGTTTCGTTTGTTTCAGAAGCGTTGATCACGTCATCTTCTGTTATAGAAGCAACTGTTACTGTTCCTTCCTCAGCTGTTGTATCAACCGTATGGGTTGAAATTCCTGTTGAAGTAACTGTATTTCCTGCCGTGTCTGTTGACTGAACTTCTACTGTAAACTCTGTATCTGCAGCTAAATCTGATCCAGCCACATCGAAGCTGTATGATCCGTCAGCCTGAACTTCGGCAGAGTATTCGTTTCCGTTAATAGTTGCTGTAACCGTATCACCTGTAGAGATATCTCCGCCTGTTGCGGTTCCTGTTACTGTGATCGTTTCGTTTGTTTCAGAAGCGTTGATCACGTCATCTTCTGTTATAGAAGCAACTGTTACTGTTCCTTCCTCAGCTGTTGTATCAACCGTATGGGTTGAAGTTCCTGTTGAAGTAACTGTATTTCCTGCCGTGTCTGTTGACTGAACTTCTACTGTAAACTCTGTATCTGCAGCTAAATCTGATCCTGCCACATCGAAGCTGTATGATCCGTCAGCCTGAACTTCGGCAGAGTATTCGTTTCCGTTAATAGTTGCTGTAACCGTATCACCTGTAGAGATATCTCCGCCTGTTGCGGTTCCTGTTACTGTGATTGTTTCGTTTGTTTCAGAAGCGTTGATCACGTCATCTTCTGTTATAGAAGCAACTGTTACTGTTCCTTCCTCAGCTGTTGTATCAACCGTATGGGTTGAAATTCCTGTTGAAGTAACTGTATTTCCTGCCGTGTCTGTTGACTGAACTTCTACTGTAAACTCTGTATCTGCAGCTAAATCTGATCCAGCCACATCGAAGCTGTATGATCCGTCAGCCTGAACTTCGGCAGAGTATTCGTTTCCGTTAATAGTTGCTGTAACCGTATCACCTGTAGAGATATCTCCGCCTGTTGCGGTTCCTGTTACTGTGATCGTTTCGTTTGTTTCAGAAGCGTTGATCACGTCATCTTCTGTTATAGAAGCAACTGTTACTGTTCCTTCCTCAGCTGTTGTATCAACCGTATGGGTTGAAGTTCCTGTTGAAGTAACTGTATTTCCTGCCGTGTCTGTTGACTGAACTTCTACTGTAAACTCTGTATCTGCAGCTAAATCTGATCCTGCCACATCGAAGCTGTATGATCCGTCAGCCTGAACTTCGGCAGAGTATTCGTTTCCGTTAATAGTTGCTGTAACCGTATCACCTGTAGAGATATCTCCGCCTGTTGCGGTTCCTGTTACTGTGATTGTTTCGTTTGTTTCAGAAGCGTTGATCACGTCATCTTCTGTTATAGAAGCAACTGTTACTGTTCCTTCCTCAGCTGTTGTATCAACCGTATGGGTTGAAATTCCTGTTGAAGTAACTGTATTTCCTGCCGTGTCTGTTGACTGAACTTCTACTGTAAACTCTGTATCTGCAGCTAAATCTGATCCAGCCACATCGAAGCTGTATGATCCGTCAGCCTGAACTTCGGCAGAGTATTCGTTTCCGTTAATAGTTGCTGTAACCGTATCACCTGTAGAGATATCTCCGCCTGTTGCGGTTCCTGTTACTGTGATTGTTTCGTTTGTTTCAGAAGCGTTGATCACGTCATCTTCTGTTATAGAAGCAACTGTTACTGTTCCTTCCTCAGCTGTTGTATCAACCGTATGGGTTGAAGTTCCTGTTGAAGTTACACTGTTTCCGGCAAGATCTGTTGACTGAACTTCTACTGTAAACTCTGTATCTGCAGCTAAATCTGATCCTGCCACATCGAAGCTGTATGATCCGTCAGCCTGAACTTCGGCAGAGTATTCGTTTCCGTTAATAGTTGCTGTAACCGTATCACCTGTAGAGATATCTCCGCCTGTTGCGGTTCCTGTTACTGTGATCGTTTCGTTTGTTTCAGAAGCGTTGATCACGTCATCTTCAGTTATAGAAGCAACTGTTACTGTTCCTTCCTCAGCTGTTGTATCAACCGTATGGGTTGAAGTTCCTGTTGAAGTTACACTGTTTCCGGCAAGATCTGTTGACTGAACTTCTACTGTAAACTCTGTATCTGCAGCTAAATCTGATCCTGCCACATCGAAGCTGTATGATCCGTCAGCCTGAACTTCGGCAGAGTATTCGTTTCCGTTAATAGTTGCTGTAACCGTATCACCTGTAGAGATATCTCCGCCTGTTGCGGTTCCTGTTACTGTGATTGTTTCGTTTGTTTCAGAAGCGTTGATCACGTCATCTTCTGTTATAGAAGCAACTGTTACTGTTCCTTCCTCAGCTGTTGTATCAACCGTATGGGTTGAAATTCCTGTTGAAGTAACTGTATTTCCTGCCGTGTCTGTTGACTGAACTTCTACTGTAAACTCTGTATCTGCAGCTAAATCTGATCCAGCCACATCGAAGCTGTATGATCCGTCAGCCTGAACTTCGGCAGAGTATTCGTTTCCGTTAATAGTTGCTGTAACCGTATCACCTGTAGAGATATCTCCGCCTGTTGCGGTTCCTGTTACTGTGATCGTTTCGTTTGTTTCAGAAGCGTTGATTACGTCATCTTCTGTTATAGAAGCAACTGTTACTGTTCCTTCCTCAGCTGTTGTATCAACCGTATGGGTTGAAGTTCCTGTTGAAGTTACACTGTTTCCGGCAAGGTCTGTTGACTGAACTTCTACTGTAAACTCTGTATCTGCAGCTAAATCTGATCCAGCCACATCGAAGCTGTATGATCCGTCAGCCTGAACTTCGGCAGAGTATTCGTTTCCGTTAATAGTTGCTGTAACCGTATCACCTGTAGAGATATCTCCGCCTGTTGCGGTTCCTGTTACTGTGATCGTTTCACCAGCTTCACTTGCGTTGATTACATCATCTTCTGTTATAGAAGCAACTGTTACTGTTCCAGCATCGGCTTGGGTATCGGCCCCGGCAACCTGTACTCTTGTATCATCGGAGGTATTTCCTGCCGTATCCGTAATCGATGCGATAACTGTTGATCCGGGAAGAACTTCAATTGTTACATTTCCGGCTGATATATCTTCATCTGTAAGTGTTTGATCTACTCCGTTGATCGTTAATGTATCACCTGAAGCTGTATCTGCAGGCAAGTTGATTGTTGCGGTTACGGTTCCGTCTTCACCCAGTTCTTCATTATTATAAACTGAATCATCCCCTGTCGATTCCATTGTGATTGTCGGAGCTGATACAACAGTAACTGTTACATTACTGTTATTATCTCCTCCGGTAGAAGGTGTACTTGTATCTCCTCCTGGAGTTGCCGTATTGTCCGTATCAGTAGTATCATTGTTATCATTAACAGCAGGAGTTTCATTTTCTGTAGTATCTGCAACAGTTCCATCTTCCTCTGTTTGGGCAGCTGCAGTTGTCAAAGGTACCGTTTCCTCTGTTCCAGCTGTAGTTACAGTCTCTGTCGGTGCAGCCTCTTCAATAATATTTTCTTGAGCTATTGGCGTAATATCTTGTTCAAAAAGATTTGTTTGAGTTATTGTAGTATCGGTATTAAATGAGTTCAACAGTGAAATATCTGTTATTAAAGTATCTACTTCAGGGATTACATTTAGATCTATGCTCCCTTGTGTAAAATCATATCCTGTTTCCAGGATCTCGTCGATTTGAGTGTTGTTAAAAGAATATTCATCTTCAAGATTCTTTCTTAAAGCTTTTTCATCCTCTTCACTTATAGGATTAGCATCAGAAGCCCTGCTGAAAAAGTCTTCCAAACTTACGGTCACACCACCGTGTTTACTTATCTCATCTTCTCTTGATTCGATAGCTTCCTCAACGTTTTGTCCCAGTTGTTCATTTAAATCCGCCATAGCTTTCTCCTACTATTTGATTATATCTTATATTGTAGGAAAAAAACTATGCTTTGTAAAGTATACCTTGGTATAAATTTACTATTTTTTCTTAGGCCTGAAAGGCTTTATCACCTCTTCGTTACACTCTAAAAAAGGCCCCTCCATAAGATCGATACAATACGGTATCGCAGGGAAAACCGCATCAAGACATTCCCTAATGGATTTTGGTTTTCCCGGAAGGTTTACAATCAAGCTGCTTCCCCTTAATCCCGCCGTCTGTCTTGAAAGGATCGCAGTAGGTACGAACTTCAAAGATTCCGCCCTCATAAGCTCGCCGAATCCCGGCATCATCCTGTCACAGACAGCTTCGGTGGCTTCGGGAGTAACATCTCTTTTTGCAGGTCCCGTACCTCCGGTTGTTACCACAAGGGAACATTTTTCATTATCAACCATATCTTTCATGGTCTGTTCGATAATATTCTGTTCATCGGGGATGATCTTGTATACCTCTTCCCAGGGTGATGTTAAGTAATCATTTAAAGTATCGATTATAGCCTGGCCGCTTATATCCTCATATACACCGGCACTTGCCCTGTCGCTTACCGTTATAATTCCTATTCTTGCTTTTTCCATTTTTCTCTCCATTCAGATTTAGTCTTTTGAATAAAATAATATATTTTAGAAAACATTTGCAGTTTTAGGGTAAAAATCTTTGATTTTTCGGTACCCAAAGCGAAACCGTTTGAAAAAATTTATTATTCTATTGTCAATTTTAAAGTATATGGTTCTTATTCTTTATATAATAAACTTCACAGAACTGCTTAAAGAATTCCAAAGCCTTTGATGAATCTATTATCTTGTCATCGCTTCCAAGGTAAACTTCTATTTTTATCCCTTTATCAAGAAGCTTTTTTATGGTTTCCTCTTCCCATTTATACTCTAAAAGCTCCTGAAGCTCTTCGTAAGTTCCCATTGAAAAATATTTATCTTTATCTTCATCTTTAAAGCCGCAGTTTTTTAAAAAGTTTTCGCAATAAGTTTTGGCATCTTTTTTGAAGAACATCAGCTGCAGTCTTATATATTTTTTATCTTTATCGTTAAAAAATGCGGGTGAAAAAAGCTGCAGCTTGTCAATCCTCTGCATTGAGAGTTTACCATCCAATATACTTTTTACCGCTTTTATAGCCCCGTAACTAAAGCCGCTTACGGTAAAATCATTATTTTCCAGATATTCTTTGAAAATCCCATTCTCATTTTCCAGGCAAAAACCGCTAAAATACAACAATTTCATCCTTTAAAAGCTTCTGTTTAATATCATTTACGGCATCTATATTATCTGTTATATTTGTTTTAAGCTGCGATTTTATATTTATTATTATCTTATCTACCGAATCTTCCATCTTATAATCTTTAACCATTTTTTCGGCGATTTTATAAGCTTCTTTAAGTTCCTCTTCGGAAACTACATAGGATTCATTTTTTATAACTTCCAATGCTACGCTTCCTGCTAGATATCTTTTTATTTTATCCTCTAGCTGGGTTTTAGAAGGGTATATCAGGTCATCGTTGTTTATCTCGCAGTCAAACAGACATACCTTTGACTTTGAAACAAATGCCTTCCCAGCCTGGTAAGTTGCCAAAATATCTTTCTGGACTTGGCTTAAAAGATTAAACTGCTTTTTCCCGTACTGTATCTTTTGCTTGGACTGTTCAATATCATCCTGGGATATAACATTGTCACCCCTTTTTATCATGGCAAGCAAAGATTCGTTTATAAGCGTGGAAAGTGCCGAGCTGCTGAAACCGCTTGTCTCGTTCACCAGCTTTTCAAAATCAAAATCATGATCTTTATTTTTAAGATAAAGCTTCAGTATCTTTTCCCTGTCGTTTCTGTTTGGAAGGTTTAAGAACACTCTTCTGTCAAACCTTCCGGCCCTTAAAAGAGCTTCGTCAAGAACCTCTATCTTATTTGTCGCTGCGATCACCATAACGCCGCTGCTGCTTGTGAAACCGTCCATCTGGGTTAAAAGCTCGTTTAAGGTTGCTTCCCTCTCATCGTTGCTTCCAATACCCCTTTGTTTTCCTACTGCATCTATCTCGTCTATAAAGATAATAGAAGGTGCATTTCTTTTTGCAGTATTAAAAAGCTCTCTTACTTTTTTTGCACCCATCCCCACATAGATATGGACAAAACTGGCACCGCTTTGGTAAAAGAAAGGAACATCCGCTTCCCCGGCAACAGCTTTGGCTATTAAAGTTTTACCAACTCCCGGAGGCCCCACTAATAAAACCCCTTTAGGTAAGGCTACATCAAATTTCTGGTATTTTTTTGGATTATTTAAGAAATCGACTACCTCTTCAAGCTCCTCTTTTATCTCTTCGATACCCGCAATATCTTTAAAAGTGAGATTTGAGTGTATAGCTTCAACATTGCCCGATTCCTTAATATCATTTTTTTCTTTGATATTTGAAGCATTTGCAGTTTCCATTTGTGCCTGGAATTTATTTTTGGGTATTTTTGCCCTTATTTTATCTTTGTATTTTTGCAGGGCAAAGGTTAAAAGAAGCAGTATAAATAAAAACACCACCCCGATATAGTAGCCTGTACCCTGGATAGCCGAATCGCTTTTTACGGTCGTATATATAAATAAGACAATAAGGACGATGGCCGAGATGCTCATCAGTTTAAGGTTTTTATCTATTGCGCTTTGTTCATTATCGTCTTTTTTAGAATTTTGAAACATTACAGCTGTCCTTTACTTCAAAATCTTCAATTCTTACCCAGTCTCCCACAAGATCTGCTTCGCTGGTGATCTGCATAGGATTGAAAAACTGGTCATATCCTGTATAGATATTATCTTTTTTTGATTCTACGAGTATATCCAGGCTTTTCTGTTTTCCCCTGAAAATTTTGTTTTTGTTCTCTATAATACTATCTAACTGTTTCAATCTTTCTTTTGCGATATTACCGGGAACCTGCATAGGCATGCTGCTGCTTGGGGTCCCGTCACGCTTGCTGTAAGTAAAGCTGTGGCAATGGGTCAAAGGGAATTTTTCGAGATTTTTCATAGCATCCTGCCAAAACTCTTCAGTCTCACCCGGGTGCCCAACTATATAATCGGTCCCCAGGGCATAACCTTTTGAAGCCAGGAATTCGAACAGTTCCAGGTCTTTGTCTACCTGGTTTCTCCTGTTCATAATATTTAGCATCTGCTTGTTCGTATGCTGCAGTGCAATATGGAGATGCTTCCCCATCCAGGGCTCATCAAGGATCTCTTTGAACTCTTCCGTTATCTGCACGGGCTCGACGCTTCCAAGCCTGATCCTTCTGACGCCTCTTATCATTGAAATCTTTTTAAGAAGCTGAACAAGCTTGTCTTTTTTCGCCGTTCCGGTAGCTCGGGACAGCTCTTTGCCGTATGAACCTACATTGGTACCTGTCAGGATAAATTCCCCGAAACCGTTTGATGCAAGCTTGCTTATCTGCTCCAGGATATGGCTTTCGTCATAACTTCTTGAATCACCCCTTACATAAGGGATGATACAATAGCTGCACCTGAAATCACACCCCTCCTGTATCTTTACAAAGGCCCTGCTTTTTCCTACCATCTTTTCAATAATGGTATCGTCTATATGTTTAAGGTCCCCCGCTTCAAAGAACCTTGTTTCATCTTTTAAAAGGGTATTTATCTTCTCTTTTTCGCTGTGGCCGAAAAGCGCATCGATCTTTTTATCTTTAAACAGCCCTTCCCCTTTTGTCCATACACCGCAGCCCGTGAATACGACCCTTGGCTTTTTGGGAAGCTTATTTAAAGAGTTTATATAATTCCTTGCCGTGCTGTCTGCGCTGTTTGTTACGGTACAGGAATTTATAACAACTATATCCGCATCTTTCTCCTGCTGTACAATATTAAAATCATCTACGTTAAGCTTATTCATCATAACCTGCGTATCAAAGATGTTTGTCCTACAGCCGAAGGTCTTGAAAAAAACTTTTTTTCCCATTAAACTATCCTGTTATGGGCGGATCAAAAAGGCCGTTCGCCGATCCTCCCGGTAATAAACTTTCCGCTTCAACCTGTGAATTTGCGGAAACACGCAATGTCTGTGTAGGGTATGCAATGGTGATATCATCTTCGGCCATAAAGGCATCAAGTATCTCCATGCTTATAGTGCTTCTAAGAGCAAGGGTCGCATGGGAGTTCGTATAATACCATCCGGAAACAACTATACCGTAAGGTTCCATAAAGGCAAAAACCCTTGGATCGGGATTTGCGCTTCTTAAAATATACCGTTTTCTCATCTTCTGAAGCCTTTTTCTGGTAAGGTCCGTATACCCTTTTGAGTGAAGCTTCAATATATCTTTTACTATCTCCACCGCTTTTCTGTGGTTTGAATCGAAAGTTATATAAATATCTATACCGTCCCATACGGTTCTTAACTCATCAAAAGTATAGTTTGAGATAAGATCAGTAAAGATATAGTTGTTCGGGATAAAAAATACCCGGCCGCTTCTTCTGTTTGTCCTATAGGAAGTAAGGGTGACATCTTCCCTTACTGATATCTTAAATAAAGATATATCCAGAACGTCACCTACAACCTCTACACCTTCCCTTACCACTTTGATCCTGTCACCGACGCTTATCATACCGCTTACCATGATAGCCATCCATCCAAACAAAGACATAAACCAGTCTTTCAAGGCAATAGCGATACCCGCAGATGCAAATCCCAGGATCGTTACAAGGTAGGATACGTTTTCAATATATGAGAAAAGCACGACAAATACTATCACTACTATAAGGAGGAAATTCACAAGCTTGTTCGTAGTGTAATGCCTGTCGTCATCCTCGATATATTTTTTCAGGGCAACCTTTATACCGAAGAAAATAGCGATAATGAAAAGGATAACTCCCCCTATTTTCGTCGTCCTGCTTATCTCGTCAGATATGCTGTCATTTGTCTCCTGGATTATCTGTTCGATCTTTTTGGTGTAAACCTCATAAGTCGTTGAAACGATCTCCACGACCATATCAAAATCTTTCGACTCCGTGTAAAGCTCAGTTAATTCAGCTTCTATTTTCTCGTCGCTTTTGAGTTTTTTCAAAGCCTCAAGGTTTTCGATCTTTTCTCTTATCAAAGCAAGAAGCGAGATCAATTCGTTTTTCGTATTTTCATACTCCGACTGATACTCTTTCAAAAGCTGTATATAAGAAAGGGCTTCCACTATAACCACGGGGTTGGTAACTTCGGGAGCCTTGGCAATAACCGCAGGGGTTATCTGCTTTCCTATGGGTGAATCTTTATACTCACTGATAAGTTCAAGCTCGTTTTCCTTGATCTTTATCTTGTTCGTAAGCTGGTATGAAAGCTCCTCCCACTTGTCACCCTTCCAGTTACTGTATTTTTTTGCGTCTTTTTTTATCTTTGCAAGTTCAGCTTCTATTTTTCTGTAGGTTCTGTAGTTGTTGTACCTTGTTATCCAGATGTTGCTTTTCAGCTTTTCATTGATCTCGGCTATCCTTGCTTCGATCTGGGTTATTTTCATCTGGGTGTTAGGTTCTTTTTTTAGGACCATCTCATCCTGTGCGAAAGAGATATTGAACAGTAATATCGATAATATGAGAAATCTGGATAAAAATTTCATCAAAAGCCTTTTAATACCTCTATTACATCATCTTTTGAGGTTTCATCGGTTATTTTACAATCACCTATCCCCACAGCAAGTATAAACTTGATCTTGTTATCCAAAGATTTTTTATCCAGGAAGAAATGATCATAAAAATCCTCAACATCTTTTATCTCGTATGTCGTTGGGATATCATATCTTTCCAGAAGATCTTTTACCCTTTTTGCCTCGTCACTTGTCATAAGCCCCAGCTTTACCGATAATTCGTTTGCCATGCACATACCAATACCCACGGCTTCCCCGTGCAGGTATGTTTCATAAGCAGTCTCGTTTTCTATAACGTGCCCGAAAGTATGCCCGTAATTAAGTGCGGCCCTTAAGCCCTTTTCTTTCTCGTCCTGTGAAACCACCCAGGCTTTTGTCTCAACAGATTTTTTAATAGCCGTTTTGATATTTTCTTCATCATTCAGGTCATTTTCTTCAAGCCACCGGAAGAAGTCTTTATTAAAGCAAACCGCCATTTTAATTATCTCTGCAACTCCGGCGCCAAATTCCCTTTTTGGCAGGGTTGTTAAAAAATGGGGATCGATATTTACGGCGATAGGCTGGTGAAAAGCCCCGATAAGGTTCTTGCCGAATTTATTATTTACTCCCGTTTTCCCCCCTACGCTTGCATCAACCTGGCTTAAAAGCGTTGTAGGTACCTGGATAAAGTCTATGCCCCTTTGGTATATACTTGCGGCAAATCCCGTCATATCACCTATAACCCCGCCCCCGAAAGCTATCAGCACTGAGCTTCTGTTGAGCTTATGCTCAAAACAGTGTTCAAGTATATCCTCGATGGTTTTCAGGGTTTTATACTGTTCCCCGTCCGGTATCGTTACCACAGAGCACTCTTTTGCATCTATTTTTGATAAAAGGTAATCCAGATGAAGCTTTGAAACGGTCGGGTTCGTTACGATCACCACCTTTTTGTCAAAACTCATTTTTGCCAAAGTATCGATTGTTATGTTGTATGAAGTATCAGGTAAAGTTATATTTACGATCATTAATGTTCCATTTTAAAATTAGTTATAATATTGGTTGATTTTATCCAAAATATGCTGAAAAGAAATAGAAACTGTTTTTAGTAAAAAGGGAGATTAAATTTACTTTAAAAGATCGCTCCCAATTACATAATAAGAGATATTTTCGATCTCATCCTCAACTTTCACTCCCCCTATTGCACCCACGGGATGTTTTGAGAGTTTAGCAAGATATGATATCTTATCCCCCAGCTTGTTCTTTACATCTTTCGTATTCGTTGTCCTGTATGCACCAAGCCCTATATAATCAAGCTCCAGCCTGTTTGCCTCAAGTATCTCAAGTTCATTATGGGTAGATAAGCCTATAACCTTATCCGGGTACTTTTTTCTTAGAAGCTTCAAGGTGTTTTCTTTTGAAAGCCTGTATTTTGATATTAAAGAATCAAAATCTTCCTGTCCCATATGAAAACCGTCGGCAAACTCTAAAAGCTCCAAAGAATCATTGATAATTACAGGAATATCCGTATTTGTTTTTAAAAACAGGAGGTTTTCTTTCTGGATATTTTGAGGGTTTATCTTATCTCTGTATTGAAGATAAACGATATTGTGTTTTTCAATGATTTTGAGATACTTTTCTAAAGTTACGTCAAACTTTTGCAGCAGCTCAAAATCACATAGCGCGTATATTTGTTTAGACCGGCTCAACCGTGTCCTCTTCAAAGTGTTCTATAATGTCACCGGGCTTTGGCATATGCTCCAAAGCTGCTATCTCTTCCCTTGTAAGGCCTTCCCCTTTGTCGTTATAAAACAGCTCCAGAAGATCACTCAATGTTTTTTTCATCTCGTTTCTTTCTACAACCATATCTATACTTCCGTGTTCTAGAAGGAACTCAGCTTTTTGGAAGCCGTCGGGAAGATCTTTTCCTATTGTCTGCTTGATTACCCTAGCTCCTGCAAAACCTATAAGTGCCCCAGGTTCCGCCATGATAATATCACCTAAAAATGCAAAAGAGGCAGATACACCACCAAAAGTAGGGTCGGTTAAAATAGAGATATAAGGAAGCCCTGCATTATCAAGTTTTTTCAATGCGGCACTTGTTTTTGCCATCTGCATTAAAGAGAATGTTGATTCCTGCATTCTAGCCCCGCCTGAAGCACTTACGATGATCACACCCTGCTTTTTCTCTAAAGCTCTGTTACATGCTCTTACGATCTTTTCACCCTCAACGGACCCCAGACTTCCGCCTAAGAACGAGAAGTCAAATACCACAAGCTGAACGGGAACGTCGTTTATCTTACATTCACCTGCAACTACGGAAGAAGTTTTTCCTGTTTTATGTAAAGCTTCTTCAAGTCTTTTTTGGTATGACTTGCTGTCAACAAAACTTAATGGGTCTGTAGGGTGTAGCTCACTGTCGTACTCTTTGAAACTTCCGTTGTCAGCGATCAGGTCTATCCTTTTTTTGGCACCGATTCTCATATGGAAGTTACATTTGGGACATATATGGTTTAGATTTTCAACCTCTTTAAAAAATATCAATGATTCACAAGATGGACATTTAACCCAGTGGCTCTTGTTCTCAACATAAGAGGGGTCGTTCTTTTGTTTCTCCTGTTTTTCTAATACTTCCGATTTAATTTTATTAAAAAATTGTTTTAAATCCATAAATATATCCCTTTTTATTTTATATACATATTTTATCTTAATTTATTGAATAATTCAATATCGTCAAGTTTTTCCCAAGGGTAATCAGGCTGACCAACCTGACCTCTTGCAGCTACATCCGCATAAAGGAAAGTATAAGCGCTTGGCTTGTCAAGACCGAATTTTTTGGTTATCCAGTTTGGAGTCAACGGGAAATTTTCCTCAACAAATGTAGATAGCTCATCATCACCTCTACTCGTGTTTGTCCCGTAACAGTCGACTGCAACAGATGTAGGCTTCGCAACACCGATAGCATAAGAGATCTGAACCACACATTTTGTAGCCAATCCTGCGGCAACTATATGTTTTGCGATATATCTTGCCGCATATAGCCCGCTTCTGTCAACTTTTGTATAATCTTTACTCGACTGAGCCCCGCCTCCTATTGGTGAATATCCGCCGAAGCTGTCAACGATCAGTTTTCTTCCAGTCAGTCCACTGTCATGAAGACTTGAGTGTGATACATATTTCCCTGTGGGATTAATGTGGATTATACAATCTTCTTTATTGTAAAGTTCACTTGGAAGACCTGTTTCATCGATAAGTTTCTGGATCAGGTTACGAACCGTATCAATATCCATACTTGAAACACAAGGTGCACTTACTACTATGGTGTCTATCTTTTGAGGTTTTGATTTTTCAAAGTTCTCTTTGCACCCGTAATCCATGGTAACCTGTGTTTTTATATCAACTCCAAGCTCATGCGGGTTTGCCAAGGCGTAGTCGTAAACTTTCTGCATAAGCATTCTTGCATAGGTAATGGCGCTTGGCATATAGTTTTCAGTCTCGCAGTCCGCATAACCGAACATAATACCCTGGTCACCGGCTCCCGTTTCACCGTCTTCCTGGTCAACCCCCTGGTTGATATCCGGAGACTGCCTGTTTAAAAGCACCTGTACGTCAACTTCTTCAGGATGCAGGCACTCCTGCTTTGTAAAATAAGGATTTCCGTCATATCCGATTTTTGCCAGTGTATCGTGTACTATATCTTCATATTCTTCTGTAGTGATATGAGCCTTCGAAGTAACTTCCCCGCCTATTATTACATGTTTTCCGGCAACGAATACTTCACTTGCGACTCTTGATTTGGGGTCTCCCATTATAAGTCTGTCAACTATGCTGTCTGCAATTATATCTGCACATTTATCGGGATGTCCCGGGCTTACTACTTCACTTGTAAATAGGTAATGTTGTTTTGCGTGTTGTTTGTTTTCCATTTTTTGTTTTCCATTTCTTTGTTTTCCAACAAAATAGATCACTCTATTCCGTATCGTTTTCCATCCTTTTGTTTTCCATTTTTTCGAGGAAACTTTTTATTCGTTCCTCACAAAACCGCTATTTGCTAGTTTTCACAGAAACTTCGCAAGCTTGTTTTGTTTTCAAACTAAATTGAAAAGTAAAAATTTTAAATTAAAGTATGTTTTTTTTACATTTTTGTAAAAGTGCTGAATACTAGCGAAACAAAACTGTGAAAAAGATAAAAATATTTACCTACTCCACAGTCACGCTTTTTGCCAGGTTTCTAGGCATATCCACGTCGTTTCCAAGTCTTATGCTTATCTCCATAGAAAGAAGCTGGAGCACCACAAGCATCTCGAAGAACTCCAGCATATAATGCTCACTTGCATTTGTTTTGATAAAATCGTCAGCCAGTTCAAAGTCAAGGGGGCTTATGGCACAAATAGTACTGTCCCTTGCGCTTAATTCCTCAACATTTGATTTTATCTTGTCGTAATGAAGATTTTCAGGCATCAGTGCTATGGTAAAAAGCTCCGGATCTGCCAAAGCGATGGGACCGTGTTTCATCTCCCCTGCCGGATAACCTTCCGCATGAAGGTAACTTATCTCTTTAAGTTTTAGGGCACCCTCCAGTGCCAGGGGATAGAATACATCTCTTCCTATAAAGA
Source organism: Arcobacteraceae bacterium (assembly GCA_963677515.1). Taxonomy (GTDB): domain Bacteria; phylum Campylobacterota; class Campylobacteria; order Campylobacterales; family Arcobacteraceae; genus JAIOSF01. The sequence goes on from OY781963.1 coordinate 1,456,651, forward strand.
AGAAACCGTGCCCGTGAAGATATCTTTTGGAAAGTCTTCTGCACTTTTCATGGATCCTGTCGAATACTTTAAGGGAAGCCGGAACCTCCCTTAAAGTTTTAAGCTCATTGCTTAAAACACTATTTGAGATCTCGTTTTTATATTTAGCAAAATAAAGACTCATCATCCACAATACCACTGTCTGGGTCGAAAAAGCCTTTGTTGAGGCAACCCCTTTTTCTATCCCGGCTCTTGTTAATATGGTCGCATCCGCGATTCTTGTCATTGAGGAATTATCCACGTTACATACCGCAATTGACTTTAGTCCTGCTTTTTTTGCCATTTTTAAAGCTTCCAGGGTATCGGCAGTCTCACCGCTTTGGGAGATAACTATAAACAAGGTATCATCTTTTAATAAAGGCTCTTTGTACCTGAACTCGCTTGCTATCTCAACGGAACATCTCACTTTTGCGAATCTTTCAAAAAGGTAGCTGGCAGTAAGCCCTGCATGATAACTTGTACCGCAGGCACAGATCTTTATCTCGTTTATCCCTTCTATTATGGAAGGATCAACCTCATCAAAAACCACACCGTTATCATTTATACGTCCAAGCATCGCATCGGTTACCACGTCGCTTTGCTCATAGATCTCTTTTTCCATAAAGAACCTGAAACCGTCTTTTTGGGCGAACTGTTTTGAGGTTGGAAGGGTAGACCAGGCTATAGCCTCGCTGAATTCCAGGGAACTGTCGCTTGCGATTCCGCTCACCCCGTCTTCAAGGTAGACCACCTCTTTGGCATAACCGATCAACGGTGCATCGGAAGAAGCGAAAAATATCTCACCCTCACTGTTTTTTGCAACGGCCAAAGGTGAGCCGTGCTTCATAAAAAATATCTTGTTCGGTTCAGATTTTGTAATAAGAAGTATGGAATAGGCACCTTCAAGCCTTGCAATTGTTTTATTGAAAGACTCCCCGGCATTGTTTGACTGGTTGAAATAATACTCGAACAGATGGACTATAACTTCAGTATCGGTCTGGGATACGAACTTGTGCCCGGCTTGCGTTAGCTCATCTTTAAGCTCTTTGTAGTTTTCAATGATACCGTTATGCACCACATAAGAGTATTCACCCAGATGTGGATGGGCGTTCAGTTCCGTAGGCTTCCCGTGAGTTGCCCATCTTGTATGTCCTATACCTATGCAAAGGTCGTTATTTTTCAGCGTACATTGATTATGGCTTACTTTCTCTTCAAGATTTTTGATCTTCCCCACGGCCTTGTATACATCGATCTTGTCGTTGTCCAATATAGCGATACCTGCACTGTCGTAACCTCTGTATTCCAACTCTTTCAAACCGTCTATTAAAATCTCTGTCGTGTTATTTTTTCCAATATATCCTACTATTCCACACATATTTGAACCTTTTTAAAATTTGGGGATTATATCTAAAAATCTATAAAGTATCAAAAAGATATAATAGAAAAAACTTCAAAAAAGGATAATAAAGAATGAGAAAATTTGCTAAGTTCATAACCGCAATAGGTATCGTGTCATTGATAAGCACACCCCTTTTTGCGGCTAAAAAAGTAAAATGGAAACTGGCAATGACCTGGCCCGGCACACTTACACCCCTTTCAACCCCGCCTGAAAAATTAGCCGAAATGGTCAAGCAGATGAGCGGAGGAGATTTTATCATCCAGATTCACGGTAAAGAGAAACACAAATCTGCCCTGGGTATTCTTGATATGGTCAAGAACAAGCAGTATGAGATGGGACACACCTCTTCATATTACTACAAGGGTAAAAGCATAGCTACGGCACTTCTTACAACCACCCCTTTTGGTATGACAAGCACGGAGCAGTACGCATGGTACTATTACGCAGAGGGTGAAGCCCTGACAAAAAAAGTCTACGACCAGTTCAAAGTAGACTGTTATCCCGGAGGAAATACAGGAGTTCAGATGGGAGGATGGTTTAGAAAAGAGATAAACTCCCTAGCCGACCTTCAGGGACTTAAAATGAGGATCCCGGGAATGGCAGGAGAGGTTTTTGCCAAACTTGGAGTAAACGTTACGAATATCCCTGCAGGGGAGCTTTATACTTCACTTGACAGGGGAACCATCGATGCCCTTGAATGGGTGGGGCCAGGGATGGATATAAAGATGGGATTCCATAAAGTTGCACCTTACTACTACACGGGATGGCACGAGCCTGCAAGCGAAATGCACTTTTTCGTGAACCAGAGAGCCTTTAAAAAACTTCCCGATGAATATAAAGCTATGTTAAAAACAGCTATCAGGGCGGTTGGTGCCGATATGATGTACGAAAACTTTGATATGAGCGTTAACGCATGGGAAGCTATGAAAAAAGATTACCCTGATATCAAGGTCAAGACTTTCCCTAAAGAGGTTTTAAAAGCTATGAAAAGATCTACGGATGAAGTTATGGAATCTTATGCAAAAAAAGACAAGCTTTTCAATGAGATCTACAATTCCCAGAAAAACTATATGAAAAAAGCGAGAGAGTGGACAAAGATCTCCGAGTACGACTATATCACAACATCAGAAGCGGTAAAATAATTGGCGCAGAAACTCTTTAACTTTTTAGATAAGGTCATAGGCAGCATAACTGCGGTTTTAATGCTGCTTATGATGGCAAATGTTTTTTTGGACGTGATCCTAAGATACTTTTTCAACACTGGTTCCATTGCCATGCAGGAGATGGAGTGGCACCTTTTTGCGGTAATGTTCCTCCTTGGGATATCCTACTCGCTTACCAATGAATCCCACGTAAGGGTCGATTTTATCTATGATAATCTCTCAAAAAAGAAAAAAGCCTTCATAAATATAATAGGTACGATCTTTATGCTTATCCCTTTTTCACTTTTAATAGTTTACGGAAGTTATGAATTCGTTTACGACGCATACGATATGAACGAGATCAGCCAGGACCCGGGAGGGCTGACACACAGATGGATAATAAAAGCGATGATACCATTCAGCTTTGCCCTTTTGATCATCAGCTCAATAGCTTACCTCTATAAAAACATTTTAATTTTAAGGAAAAGATCTTGATAGGTATATATATGTTCATAGCCGCACTGGCAATACTTGCCATAGGCTATCCCGTGGCATTCTCTTTTGCTTTTGTTTCCATAATATTCGGAGGCCTCGCCGCATTTTTCGAGATCATCCCTCAAGGGGGAACCATTGTAGAATTTTGGGAAGAGTTCCTCTCAATGTTTTCAATGATGCCTTTTCGGGTATACGGCATTATGACAAACAAGATACTCCTTGCCATCCCATTATTTATATTTATGGGTATAGTTTTACAAAAATCAAAGCTTGCGGAAAGGCTCCTTGAGTCCATGGGAACCCTGTTCGGCTCGGTCAGGGGCGGAGTTGCCATAAGTACGGTCCTGGTTGGGACCATGCTTGCCGCTTCAACGGGAGTTGTGGGAGCAAGCGTTGTTGCGATGGGTGTTATAAGCCTGCCAGTTATGCTGAAATACGGATACAGCCAGTCTTTGGCCTGCGGTACCATCTGCGCAAGCGGTACATTAGGGCAGATCATCCCACCCTCCATCATACTTATAATCCTGGCGGACGTGTTCGGGCAGCCGGTGGGGGATCTTTTTAAAGCTGCGGTTATCCCCTCAGTTATTCTTGTAGGGGGTTATATAGCTTATATCCTTGTTATATCTTATATGAAGCCCCATATTGCCCCTGCCCTTCCAAAAGATGATCAGATAAGCCAAAAAGAGAAAATAACGACGGCTTTAAAATCCATCTTTCCCCCTATTCTTCTAATAGGCATAGTTCTTGGATCCATCTTTGCAGGGATTGCGACACCAACCGAGTCCGCGTCCTTCGGGGCTGTGGGTTCTTTGGTATTGGCATTCTTTTATAAAGAGTTTTCAATAAACCTTATGATGGAAAGCGCAAAAGAAACAGTAAAGATCACCGCGATGGTATTTGCCATCCTAATAGGTGCCACCGCATTTTCCCTTGTTTTTGTCTATACGGGTGCTGATAGTATCGTTGAGGAGTTTATGACCTCCCTTCCCGGTGAAAAATGGGGATTTATCATCTTAAGCATGGTTGTGATCATGATCCTTGGTTTTTTTATAGATTTTATAGAGATATCATATATCGTGGTTCCTATTTTATTACCTATTTCGGAAACTTTGGGTATAAATCCGGTCTGGTTTGCCATACTAATAGCCATGAACCTCCAAACGTCGTTCCTGACGCCGCCCTTTGGGTTCAGCCTGTTTTATTTAAAAGGGGTGGCAAAAAATGTAAAAACTATCTATATATACAAAGGGGTAATCCCTTTTATAGCCATTCAGATACTTGTTTTAATATCAATAGTGGCATTCCCTAGTATTTACGGGTTTTAAAAAAGATTAAAAAAAGGTATTCAATGGACTGGAAAACGGTTATAGAACATGAACAAGAACAGGATTATTACAAAGAACTAAAAGCGGTTATAGACCAAAGATATAAAGAAACAAGCGTTTATCCTCCTAAAGAGAAGATATTCAACGCTTTTAGTTTAACAAAATACGACAACCTGAAAGTCGTGATACTGGGACAGGATCCCTACCACCAGCCGGGCCAGGCGCAGGGGCTGGCATTTTCAACCCCTGAAAATATCAAGAATCCCCCTTCGATGGTAAATATCCTAAAAGAGATACAAAGCGACATAGGAGGTTCTGCCTGCAGCGACGGAGACCTGACCCCCTGGGCAAAACAGGGAGTGCTTCTTATAAATGCTATATTAACGGTAGAAGACTCAAAACCAAAATCCCACCATAAAATAGGCTGGGAGATATTTACCGATAATATCATCCGGCATATAAACGACAACTTTGAAAATATCGTATTCCTGCTATGGGGTGCTCCCGCTATTGCAAAAACAAAATTGATAGACAAGAGTAAGCACCATATACTAACAGCACCCCACCCGAGCCCCCTTTCCGCATACAGGGGATTTTTCGGCTGCAAACATTTCAGCCGAACGAACGAGATATTAAAAAGTATAGGGAAGGAACCCATAACTTGGTAAGCTGGTACAGTATATTTGACGTAGCTTTGGCAGGCTTTATAATCTATGCCACTATCTACAGCTATAAAAACGGCACATACAACAAAATATTTGATTATTTCAAGATATTCCTCCTTGTAACCGTAAGTGCCAAACTGTCGCTATATACGGGAATCCTGCTGCAGGATCTTTATATAACAAAAGCGGATACATATACGACCCTGCTGCTGATCGGTTTCGGTATAAATTTGTTCGTACTTTACAACTCATATAGATATATATTCAAGATACTCAACAGCTGCATAAACAGCCAAAAGCTCAAAAACTTTTTTGCAATGGTAATTTCGTTTTTGGAAGTTGTTATCCTTACAACCTTTGCCATATATATAACGATGCAGCTTTATGTAAGCAAGAAATACCTCTATAAACATATAAACAAAACTTACAGCTACAAAAAAATAGAGAAATTCTACCACGGCTTTTTAAACGACCAGTTCGTAAGGATGCTGATGGGTTCAGATACGGGGACCAACTCAAAAGAGGTGATCTTCAAGTCACTGAAAAACAGTTTTTAGTAAAAAAGGAAAAAAAATGGAAAACTGGCAGCTGAAACCGTGCAGGGATATAAACAGGATATTAAAGATCAGGAACGATCTTTGAGATAATAAAACTCCTAAACAGGAATCCACAGCTTCACTTCGAGTTCAAGGTCACTCACGATCCCAACTGGGATATTCTCAAAGAACTAAGCCAAAAGGCCTAGTTTTGTTTCTTGTATGAGCCTTTTGTTTTTTCAGGCTTGAAATTGTCGTAAACCCAGGGGATTAGGATATCCATCTCCTCTTTTGTCACAAAACCTTTCATGGAAGGCATCACACCGTATTTCCTGACCACAAAATCCTCACAGTTGGCTTTATCTTTTGAGGGGTTGAAAAGGTAATCTTTTATGAACTCTATGGAAGTCTCTCTTAACTTCTCATCGCTCATGGGACCCTCCAGGGCATCTATAGTTATAACGCTGCCCGCCATTACCGTCTTAATAGCTGGTGCCGCCATAAGCTTCCTTGCCTCTTTTGTTTCCGGCCTTTCCATCAGGTGGCACATCGCACATTTCTTCACGAACAGCTCCTGGGGAGCTCTTAACTCTTTTGCCAAAAGTGAAGAAGCCGCCAAAGCTATTATTGAACCTATAACCAATGATTTCATAAACATCTCCTTTAATAAGAGATTATTATATGATCTTTTTTTTAAGAACTAATAAAACCTAAATTGGTATTTATCAAATTAAAAATGATAAAATATAAATATAGCAAAATTGCCAAAAGGATAAAAAATGAAAAAGACCCTGTTGATCCTGCTGTTCGCAAGCTTTATTTTTCTGGGCTGCGGAAGCGAAACAAAAGATGAAGTAAAAGAAGAGACCGTCAAGCCTGCTGCCGTTAAAGAAGCTGAACATGTAAAAGAAACAGCTGTTCCCAAAACAGATGAAAGCCATGTGGAGAATATAAAAAACGAGGTTAAAGAGATAGTCAAAGATGTACAGACCCAGACAAAAGAGGTAATAGAAAAGGTACAAAAAGAAACGGAACCTATAGTAAAAGACGTGGTAACAAAAACCCAAGATATAGCAACAGATATAAAAGAGAAAATACATGAAGCTACGGCGCCTGAGATAAACGGTAAAGAGCTGTTCGCTACTTGTGCATCATGCCACGGGGCGCAGGCCCAAAACAAGGCGTTGATGTCATCGGAAGTGATCAGGGGATGGAGCAAAGATAAGATCCTGGAAGCCCTTAAAGGCTACAAAGACGGCACTTACGGCAGAAATATGAAAACAATCATGACAGGACAGGTAAAAAACCTGAACGATGAACAGCTTGAAGCCCTGGCTGCTTATATCTCTACTTTATAACAGATAATCTCACAGAAATGTGAGATCATCTAAAAATGTTTACATTCCACTTTTCGGCAAGCCCATCGGCAGCAGCACACTCGTTTTCAAAAAACTCAACGATATAAGGCATTTGGCAATGCTCTTCAAAAGCCTCTATTGACTCCCAGATCTCATTAAATAATATACCGTAATGTTCCCCTTGGGCATATTGGTTCTCTATCTTTCTCATAACTTTATACTGGATACATCCGGGTTCTTTGTGTGTAGGTTCTTCCAGTGCCTGGAGCACTTTAAAAAGCTCCTCCTCTTTTCCCTCTTTTGCTTTGAATTCAGCCGTACAATAGATCATATCATCTCCTTTTTTTGATAGGGTATTATATATAAAAAATAAAAATCAAAGCTAAATCCAGGACCGGATCAGATAAAAAACATATGGGGCAGCCGTTATCCATACCAATACCAGTATCCAGACCCTCCCTTTTTTGATATTATAATCATTAAATAATTTTTCCCAAGAGCACTTCATAACAAAATGACCGAATACGAATTCAAATAAAACAGTCATAAAAAGCCAAATGATCCCGATAGATACAGCCTCAAAGGAGGAGCTTATTTTCCAGACTCCCGTAATGATCCAGATATAACAAATGAAGATGATAATTCCAATGAAAGTCGACAGCTGGTGGGAGGAAAGTTCTTTCATAAAAGGTCCGTAAAGCTTCTCTCTAAGTGCCCCGTTAATAATCGCAAGCACCGCCAGACCAAACCAGCAGATTACATATATAAAAAAGGATCCCATTAAGCTTTCCCTTGAGTATTGAACAAAATACCGTTGGCGGCTCTTATCCCGCTGGCCCAGGCGGCGGTTATACCCCTGCTGGTCCCGGCCCCGTCACCGATGATATAATAGCCCTGCTTTACCATGAAATGATTGTCTATGAATTCCGGCTTGTTTGAATAGGTCTTTATCTCGGGATAATAAAGTATGGTCGAGGGGTGAAGCACCCCGGGGACTATGGAGTCAAGCTTTTTCAAAGCACTCCAGATATCCCTTAGGATCTTGGCGGGGATGCTAAGACTCAGGTCTGCAGCCACCGCATTTGACAAGGTGGGCTTGAAATCGTAAAGATCATCATTGAAACTCTCTTTGGTGCTTCTTTGCCCTAACCTGAAATCCCCTACTCTTTGCATGATCACGCTGCCGCCGCTTAGCTGCATCACCATCTCGCCCAATATCTTCCCGAACTGCTGGCCGCTTACCACAGGCTGGGTAAGCCCTATGGTTTTCAGCATGGCAAAATTCACCAGGCCGTTCTCTTTTCTATCTTTGGAATAGGCATGGCCGTTCACCGAATAGTACCCCTTGTATTTTTCCCTTACAACGTGTGCCGAGCCCGAGTTGGTACAGAATGTCCGAACCTTGCCGGGGAAAAGTATCTTTGGGTCGTAATAATCTTTTACGATGGAATAGTTCTGCTCTTTCATCTCCACCCTTATACCTATATCCACCGTATTGTCGCTGTATTTTACCCCAAGCACGTCCATCTGTTCCTGAAGCCAGTCGTAGTCCGCCCTGCCTACTGCTAGAACAATATTTTCAAAAGATATATTGCTTCCGTTTGAGAGGGTAAGCTCTTTTTTATCAGCTGACAAGCTTTTCACTTCCGTCTCCAGTGCCGTCTCAACACCCAGGGCTTTTAACCGTCCTATAAGATCATTTATAAGTTTCGAGGACTTGTCGGTACCCACGTGGCACTGCTCTATATCCAGAATCTCCACGTCAAGCTTTCGGGCTCTTTTGATATACTTATCTATATCTATTCTTTTCTCCATCTTGGGGTTAAGGTGAAGCTTCACCTCTTCAAGGAGCTTTTGTGCCTCATCTTTCTCCCACTGGTCCAGGGGAAAGCCTACGGGGAAAGTGTAGTTCTGCTTGCAGTCGTTTCGAAGTCCCCCGGAGCTTATCTTTTTCTTTTCTATAAGAAGTACAGAACTGTTTGAATTTTCGGCCAGTTTGAAAGCGGCCCCAAGCCCTGCTGGACCTGAGCCTATTATAACGATATCGTAGTGAGATTTTAAAGTTAAAGTTTCCATAAGATAAAGTATACCCTCTTTAAATTGTGACTTGGTAACAGCTCAGACAAGCTGTACTTTAAAAGACAGGATCATATCTCAAGGATATCTTCAAAGCTGTTTTCCTGCTGTCTTGCTTTGACCAAAGCAGATATGGTATCGAAGTTTGTCAATAACGATTCCAGAACATCCTCTATCTTGTCCACTTTTACAACTACGGGCTGGTGTTTTGTGGAAGCTGCCAGTCTTTTGAAATTGGGGCTGTTCTTCCTGGCAGTGAAAACATCCACATCTTCCAGGATCAACATGATCATCTCCATTTTGCTTAACTTTGAATGCTCCGCCTCTTTTGCAGTGTTTTTACGCTTTTCTACAAACACGGCCCCTAAGCTTTTAGTTATATCGTATATATGAAAATCTGCCGTATCACCCAGATGGCTTGCGGCAATATTTTCCCCGTCGTTGGATCCTATACAGACTCTTAGACTATCCATTGCAAACTCCTTGAAAATTTTATTTTAAATTTTTCAATATTAGGATATTTATCTTTTCAAAACCCTTTAAGAAGCAGATTAGCCGTTTTGGAACTTGTATAATATAATAGAGGAAGCGACCGCCACGTTAAAGCTCCTGACACCAGGGGCCATCTCTATGGTTACTATCTCGTCGCAGATATCTATCACTTCCTGTGATAAACCGTACCCCTCATTTCCCATAAGCAAAACCCATTTGGACGCAACCTCAACCTTTGAAAGGGGTGTGGAACCTGGCGCAACCTCTGCCCCGTAAACCTTGTAGCCCCTTTTTTTTAGCTCAATTATAGTTGGGATTATATCATCATAAACAGAGTATTTAAGCTTGCTGATATGCCCCATGGAAACCCGTAAAGACCTCCTGCCGTAAGGGTGCGGCGCCCGTGCTGACACAAGGTAGGAGTCTATCCCCATCCCGGCCGCGCATCTTGCGATGGAGCCTATATTTTCCCCGGAGGTTATATAATCAAGCATAACTATCTTCTCACCTAGCTCATCCAGGGTATTCTCATCGGGACGTACGCCGTGGGCCATAACGTTATGGTGTATCTTGTGCCCTGTGATGCTTCCCATCACTTCTCTGTCTGCCAGATAAAGCGTGTCGATATCTTTTTTACTTATCAACTCTTTGAATTCGTCATAATATTCCTGCGTAGCCAAAATGCTTTTAAACTTGATATCTGTTTCCAAAAGGGTATTGACCACTTTGGGGCTGTCCGCTATAAAACTGTTGTCTTTGGTAAAATGATTGTCTCTTAATATTCTATATATCTGAAGTTCGGGGATATTCAGGTCTGTTATTTCTGTAAATTTCATAAATGGATTATAACATCATATAGTATTTATAACGTTAAAAGCTTAAAGCCTTTTTTCTAGCAGTGCATCCCTGGCACGTCCTACCAGGACAAACTGCTCATGAGTTCCCCCTGCATCAGGATGGGTTCTCTTGGCGGCTTTTTTGTAAGCTGCTTTTATCTGGGATATTTCAAGTACCCCCTCCATTGGCAGGCACAGCAGTTCACGGTGTTCTTTCTCACTTATAAACCTGGACTCTGAGTGCTTTTTTTTATTGTATCTATGGATATCATCTTGAGCTTTTTTCTGCTTTAGTGAAGCCTCCCGGCGTATGGAGTCCTGATCCTCTTCCCATCTCTCTTGCGAGATCACGATACAGGCGGCAAAACTTATCTGTCCGCTTAAAAGAAGCTCATCCAGGCAGAAAGGCCCCACCATCTCGTAAGGTTCATCAAGCCATGCCTTTGCTGCCCCTGATTCAAACTCCACGCGCCCTATGGTTACAAAATCGCGGACACCCAATGCACTGTTCCAAATAATAAAGTCCTCTTCCATATAATCTGCGTTATCTTCCATAAACGGCCCCTTTTTTGTTTTATATGCAAAATCTATGCGACAGAAAAAATATATAATCTACCTCCCGGGCTTTTGGCACGTTTTTTGCATTAATTATAAATAATTATTATACAAAGGATTTAATATGGAAGAGAATATCTGTCAAAAAGCTTACGACTGGGCCGCGACCCATACCTTTGATCCCATAGAGATCGACTATGCGGCAAGGCTTGCTTTAAAGATGCTTGATGATTCATGTAATATGACACATGAGGACAGAAAAATGTTCTTTTATGTCCACGATGCACTTATAGACAGGGAAGATATACCCCTTGAAGATGATGTAAACCAGCTCATCAAACTGGCAAGAAACAGGGACACGATATTCTCAAAACCTGAATTTGCATCTATTGTACATGCGGCTAAAATGGACGTGATGCAGTCAACGGAAAAAAAATATATGAAAAGATTTAAAAAGATGGTCAGGAAGAACCTGGGAGTATTGGAAGAAAGCTCAGAAGAATAAAGTTTTAACTTTTATTTTCCCCTATTAATTGAAGCTTTTGGATTCTTCTAAGCTTCTTTATCTCGTATTCCCGTTTTGAGGCACTGCTCCTGTCAAGTGAAGCCTCCTGGTAAACGAGCTTTACGGGACGCCTTGCTTTCGTGTATTTTGCACCGCGGTCACTGGTGTTGTGCTCATCCAGGCGTTTTAGAACATCTTTTGCGATGCCCGTATACAAGCTTCCGTCGCTACACTGTAAAATATAAACAAAATACGACATCAGATCTCCCAAACATTTTTTTGCTAAAAGGTTATCTCTTATTTGCTTAAAAAGCCGAAGTTTACTATGATATAATTAGCCTATGAATTTAGAGAAATTAAAAATTTTAGAATCAGAGTTTTTAGACAGATTCCCAAAAGGTTTTGAGGATGCCGCCTTTTTCCCCACGATGAAAAACTTTAAACCACAAAAGCTCGAAGAGTTCGCAAAAGATGCCTTAAAAAAAGAGAACTTCTCCTTGTGCTTGCACTCTCTTCGAGACAACCCAAATCTTGTAGTCGAGGGATTTTTCAAAACAGTTCAAAAATCGGTTATGGTCTCGCTCTTTGACAAGCTGAAATTAAGAGATATGATCGCAAGCCTGAACAGTTATGAAAAAGATATGCTAAGCATAGAAATTTACGAACTTTTATACGGAAATAAAAAAGAGGGCTTCGAGGGGCTCGTGGAATTTTTAGCCCAATACAATCTTGCAAAGTGGACCATTATAAGTGTAGTCCCCTACAGCATGAAAAGGGAAAGTGAATACTTCATCAAGCCTACAACTACAAAAAATATCATCAAATATTTTGAGCTCAAAGATCTGGTATATAAGCCCAAACCGACTTTTGAATTTTATGAAAATTATACAAAAGCTCTAAATGAGATGAAGTCCAAGGTGAATAAGTCACTTAGGGGAGATAATGCAGCTTTTACCGGTTTTTTAAAAGTGGGTATTGAGATGTGCGAAGATTAACAATAAGATACCTCAAGAGATATTCTCTAATAGATTGGGCTTGTTATTTTTGGTATATTGACTAAGCAGGCTGTTATTTTCCCTTGCACTTTCGTCCGTTCTTTCTCCAAGGTATAATAGTATCTTATCCATTATTTCATTTTCTACCGATGTTAATTCAATATTGCTTATAGACAGCAGCATCTTATATAATAACATAATATCGGCCTCTATCTCTTCTTCTATTATCTGCCCAGATTCTTTTCCGCTTAGTTTCTGCTCATATCTTAATGAGAGGTCATTATATATCTCAAGCATGTTTTTGTAAAAGTTTTTATCCTGATCCGTTGCGGCATTATCCAGTTTGTTCTTGGTGTCTTTTATCAACTGTTCCAGAACTAAAGAGGGCTCTTTGCCGGGTGAGGAGGGACTGTCTTTTGTTATATCGTGATAAGCCGATTCTCTTCCAAATCCCCTGCCCCCTGTAACTATCGCCATATATATTGCAATTTGCTGGTCATCATCCATACTTTGAACCGCATCAAAGATCGTTTCATTAAAAACCTCATCTTTAGTGGCATTGACCGCTTGTAGCAAAGCTCCTGCTTTAACGTCCGTAACATATATGCTCTCACCTACATAGATCCCGTCTTGGGCTTTCATGTAAAACTTGTCTAATGTCTGCAATTCTTTAAAAGAGAGGTTTTTTACCTCATCTTCCAATATATATTTATCTTTTAATATGCCTTTACAAAGCTCTTTATCTTCTGAAGTTAAATCTTTTATATCCAGCTTTTCAATTACGCTCTCAAAATACTCGACGCTAAACTGATTTTCGTAATATTTTCTGTTGTTTTCACTAAAAGCTTTGTCGTTGGAACGAATGACTCTCATTCTACGCTCACTCTCAAATACCAACTGTATATACTCCTCGGCGGCTTCATAACCGTTGTTCATCATAAGTACAATATTATCACTTGCGGTTTTTATTTTCTCAAACCTTGCATCGTCGTTTTTGGTTTCATTTTCTTTATTTTGTAAACTGTTTTCTTTATAGTTCCCCTGTACAATATCACCGCTTGTTTCTTGACTATTTTGGGAAATAAAATTTTTATAATTAAAAGATGTTGCAGGTGTAATTTGATCTTGTGAAATAAAGCTTGTTATTATAGGTTTTATTATATTACTTAGCTGCATGGTTTTAGCCTTTGTTTTCTTCTACTTATTTATCAAAACAATATTCTATATCAAATACGACTTAAATATAAAAAACGGGGAATCTAAGCATCTTTGTTTCATTCGAACTATTTATAAATACTTTAAATAAAGAAAATCAACACTAAACAAAAGATCGAACCCGATAAATCCCACTTTTGTAAAAAACTATATTTTATGATAAAACCAGTTTAAAAATAGAGTATTTCTTCTTAATTTGAATCTTCCTCAAACTGTTTTATTTTTTCATCCATAAGTAATAACAGATATTCATTTTGAGGTATCACCGTTCTTATCTTTTCAAGCTGTTTACAATTATATTTAGAATGATCGTCATATATCAGTTCAAAACATTCATCGACCGATTCGATACTTTTTTTTAAATCTTGCAGCTCAGAGATAAGATGGGCATCAAAAAGCGTTCTATCCTCTTTATACAGATTTCGCAAACGGTTTAATGTGGTCAATCCATCGATAACAACATCATCTATTTCCGATGATGTTATAAGATCATCTTTCAATGCTTCTATAGTGTGGTAAATATCTTCTTTTGTTTTCATAGATGGAATTTTAGCTGATAAATTCTTAATGGTGTTATGCAACTGCTTTTAACTTTACTCCCAAAGAATCTAAAACTTTTAAAACAGTATCAAACTTGGGCTTTGAGCCTTTTGCGAATGCTTTATATAAACTTTCCCTTCCTAGTCCAGTATCTTTTGCAACCTGTGTCATCCCTTTTGCTTTTGCGATATGACCTATGGCACTTAAAAGCTCATCCATATCCCCGTCTTCCAATACTTGGGATAAATATTCAGCTATCATCTCTTTAGAGTCTAAATATTGAGATACATCAAAGTCACTAGTCATCTTTTAACTCCTTTATCAACTCTTTAGCTTTTTGTATATCTGCTTTTTGGGTGGATTTATCTCCACCAACTAAAAGCAACACAACCTCACCATTTCGTATAGTGTAATATACTCTATACCCAGCACCTACAGTAATTCTAAGTTCAGATACTTCATCACCCAAACCTTTATGATCTCCAAAGTTTCCGTTTCTGATCCTCTCAATTCTACGAAGTATAGAAACTTTACCTTTGATATCTTTGAGTTTTAAAAGCCACTTAGAAAAAACATCTGTTTGTTTTATATCATATTTCATAATTGTATCCTATAAGATACATATTTGTCAAGTTATGTATCTTTAGATTTATTAAGTATGGTATCGAGAAATTTTGGATTGATTTAAAAGTATAGCAAAGTGCAATTTTAGCTTATCGCTAAATATTTTAAATTTGATGTCGCAAAACGCGACTTCAAGTTTGAAATGAATTTATGATAGGGATTTAAACTAACTTTTCTTTCCTCTTACTTTTTTAATAAAGTAAGCAAAACAAACAAAGTGCAGTTTCCTTGAAAAATCACCAACGGTTTGTCCTCGTACCTGCGGGATTTCATCAGAGCCCTCCGGGTACCTGAGAATATATCGACAATTTGTCACGAAGTTTGCCTTATGACATCTAGTCATAAGTTTTCCCCTGCTCCCATTGCGCAACTCATCCAAAAAAGTGACATTCAGTCACTTTTCTTGAACTCAAGCAGGTGCTCACTTTTCATCATAAATTATCGCTATATTCCCAGCTCTTACAAATGTTGGCATTTCTTCTCAGTCCGCTGATATTATTTTCTTAAAAGTGAAGATTCAACCTCGGAGGTGTTATTTTCAGCTCCATAACTTTTAACATCATATCTTCAAAACATTCTTTTTAAATTCATCAATACAATAAAGTGCTGATTTTTGAAATTCGAACTTTAATCGTTTAGCTTTTTTCTCTAATAATTCATCATAACTAGGTGCAGTATCATCTTCTTCAGGAACTCTTGCACAGAATCCTTCTGCTATCATTTTCTTATCTCTTGAATCAATTAATCTCAATTTTGCACTATAAATAACACGGTAATTGTTCCAGTCTGTTGGAAAATAAACAAAACTCCAATTTATAGTTTCAACATCTATAATCCAGTCTGCTGTATGATAAAGGTTAGCAATATCTGCTGTCGTTTGACTCTCAACATACTCCATGCTTTCTACTTTTTCAAGATTATACTTTTTTGAAAGCATTAAAGATAGTTCAGAACTAATAAAATTAGCTGGATTCTCAACTGCATTATTTCTAATAATACCATTACCTTCAGAAATCATTGCCGCAGAACCTATTAATCCAAAACTTGCTTTGAGAGCTGTCATAGCAGCAAAATCAGGTTTGACTCTTTTAGTTATCAAAATAGTCTTTGGTTTAGTTGATATAGCTTTTGTCTGATCAATTGGAATATTTTTAGTACTTACACAACCAGAAAAAATAACTAAAATACTTAATAATACACCTTTTTTAAAAATTCTTAACACTTTTTTTCCTTACTTTTCTTTTTACGAAAGAATAAGCAAATAAAGGAGCCAGTCCCCTTTATTCTCATTTTTTCTTAGTCCGCTAATATTTCTTTATAATTTATTTCGAAGTCGCCTATCATCCCCTTTAGCGACTAGTTTAAGAGCGAAAATTCAACCTCTGGGGTGTTATTGAGTAACCCTGAATAAAAACAGATACTAACTTCTTTTTACATAATGTTTGAGATAGACGGAATTATTTAAGAATATTTATTTGCACTCTACTGGATTATTATCCTTAACACAAAGTCTAATAGGTGTAATAGATAAGATAAACTCTTTTGCATTAAGTTTATTTAATCTTTGCATTATCTCCTTTTCTTCTCCCCTCACTGCTTTATGAATCAAATAAAGATCTTTTTCACCGGCAATAAATCTGTAATAGCCTATTTCTCCTTTAGCTACATCTACTTCTTCTGCTTTAATACTAAGTGCCGTACAGCCGATAAGTGCATCAATATAAATATAATTTTCAGCTGGTCTATCTAATAAATCAAAAACAAATTTATCTTTGGGACAAATTTCTTGAAATTTTGTCTGAAGTAAAAAAGAAAACTTCATTAATATATCTAACTTCTCTTTATCTGATTTATTTCTTAACAAATCTCGAAACCCCTGAATTGATATAAGCTTTTCCCAATCTCTAGAATTATCTTCTTTAGATATAAATTCTATTCTGTAAGCATTTCTTTTATTAGATTCAAATGCGGCTTTCCACTCTTTACTTGGAAGTACCAATGATACTTTTTGTGAATATACCGGTACTATTACAGTAACCTTGGACTTTACATTATTATTCTTTAGTTCTTTCTCACAACCACTAAAAACTACTATTACTCCTAGAAATAATAGTAATGATTTTACACTTTTCAACATTTTTCCTCCATCTATTTAATCAAAAAACTATATTTACCAATTCCAAACTATCAACTTCTAGGAACAAAGAAAGCTATCCTTGGAATCTTTAAACTATAAATCATGTCTTATTACCAAACCAAGCTAATAATATAATTAATGCTAAATTAATTAGTTGAACACCACCATATCTTATCCAATTATTCCACTCTACCGGAATAAATGATATTAAAAGTCCCAGAAAAAATATAACTATAGCAAATCCACCAAACATATTTGCAGCGTCGTTCTTATTCCCTTTTACTACTTCAGATGGAATTAAAATTATAACAATAATAATCCAAGGGAGTAATCCAAAAAATATTTGCGAAACCTTAGGACTAATCGATATTTCCAAGTTTGAAAAAATATCTTTTTTTTCAATGACAGATGTTAAATTTATAACAAGTTTTTTTGAAGCTTCAACCACATCACTATTTTTTGAATCTAATAAAGGTTCAATTTGAAGCAATATACTTGTTGCTTTTTCATAACGACTTAACTCATATGAAGAAGTTTGCCATTCATACAAAACAAATGTTAAAACAAGTAATCCTAAAAAACTGAAAAAAATAGCTAATCTTTTCCATGAAAAGTCTGTAATAAATTTTTCTACAAATTGAAAAAGTGGCTCTAACAATTTTCTTTCCTTATCCAATAGTTATAAATATAACATTCTATTACAACCACTCCTTAAATATAAAAAATTAAAATATCCAATAAGTTTTTTATTGTGCTATACTTCACAATACTTTTAAATAAAGCAAACTAATGAAATTCAAGGTACCAAGTTTAGTGATTTTCACTTTTGTAAAAAATTATATTTTTTCTTTTTGTTACTTTTTTAATAAAGTAACCAACAAATGACGTGCAGTTTACTAAAAAATCGATTACACTGAAAAAGTCCTTAGAGTTCCTTTCAATTTTATATTTTTATACTCTTCCTGTTCTCTTTATCTATATTTTTGCATTACTTTCAAGTTCTTGCCGTACATATTGTAAAAACTTTTTTCTAACTTTGTCTGCTTGCTTTGTTTTCCATATTGCGTCATCAGATAAAATCAGTTCTTGAAATTCTCCAGAACTAATAGCATTACGGATAGCTGTCTTTGTATTTTGATCTAATTTAAATGGTGGAACTCCAGAATTTAAATTTTTTGCTTGCCCTACCAATTTTGTATGTCTTTCATCAATTACACCATTGGGAACAACAGAGTGAGCACGCATCCACTTGATCTTACCATTTACTCTAGGAAAACCGTCATTATTACTATGCCACATTAAAATCCAATCTCCTGGTTCGATGGGCTCTTCCTCTAAGAAATTTAATCTTTCCTCAAAATATTCTTCAGCTGATATACCACTAGCATCTGGAACTGCAGTGGCAATAGCTTCATCGTTGAATTCCAGATCTCCGTAAAAGAATGGAGAAATATGAATTTTATCTATTTCACTTTCATACTTAAGAAGAGAGGATTCAACAGAGTTATCTTTTATGATACCATACCATACAGAAGTATCCCACTGTTTAAGTAGAACATGAAGGCGCTCTTTTTTTGACTTAAGAGTTGGATATAGTCTTTTAGCTTCTTTCTTGTATTCCTCGAAAGTTTTTTGTAGTTCTTTATTTATTCTAGTCTCACCAGAAATTACTGCCACTTCTAAAAGTCCTGACTCGGTCATTGCACTATCAGAAAGATTACAACTACCGATAATTACATTATCCTTTCCAAGATACATTTTACTATGAAGCTTGTCAAGAAAATAAACATTTTCAGGACCTATTGTTTGCATAATTTCTTCAATTGCTTTTGGATTAGAGCCAGGTGTCGGAGAAATGACAATCTCTTTCAAGCTTGTCAATGAAATATATTTTTTCCATCCTATTCCAACATAAGCAACAGCAATTTTTGATGGGTGTATTTTTCTTATCGCTTTACGAATTTCTTTTGCTTCTAATAAAACTTCCATGCATACTTTACCTAACGTTTAAAATAACCAAGCAAAAACTATATACAAGTTTTTGCTTGGTTTCCTTTAAGTTATTACTTAGTCATTATCAAAATCATCAAATTTTAAATCAGGGATATCCTGTGGAAGAACATAAACTCCATCCTCATATATTTTTGACTTTATGGTCGCTATACATGTAAGAGCATTTAAAAGAGATTCCTCCGAAATATTACCCGGTGCAGGTATAGCATCCATAATTGGCTTTCCAGAAAGTCCATATACTTTTATACGGAGTTTTCCGGACAGGCTTCCAGCAGAAACAGCAGCACCAATTGCAAATAATCCATTAAGATTAACTTCCCCTTTTTTGGTAGTGACCTCTGCTTCGATTCGAAGAAGGATTCCAACTTTTTTTGTACCTGTCGTAAGTTTTATATTTTTATAACTTATATGATCTTGTTGAAAAATAACTTGCTTATCTGAAGCAGCTAGTTTACTTGCAAGATATGATAATTTTCCATTTTTTTCAACTAAAAATGCATTGGTTACAACTTCGTGATTTGCTAATTCATAAAGAGCATACTTTGAACGCTCATCAAGACCAAGGGAATCGAAATTTGGAATAGTAAGTTCCTGCTGTTCTTTTAATTCTTTAGTATCCATAACCTTTAACATTGCCGGTTCCAAACTTTTCATTAACAACATTGTTTCCTCCTCATTTTCATTTAAAATATAATTTCCATCAACACATACTAACTATTTACCGACATAGTATATCAAATACCTAAAAATCTAAAAACTTGAAAAATTTATAAAACTTTTTTTGAGTAAAGACTTCCCATTAAGCCTTTAAAAAAAGGAAATGTTTTAAGAATAGAATATAAAGTAAGATGATTTATAATTTTGTAAAGAATTGTATTTCCTTTTGATTTTCAATTTTGTCTATTTTTTCTTCAATAATTTTAGTTGTATTTCTTATATTATTAAGCATTGATTTTTTTGTTCATTGGAGATATCTTCCATCAATAGATATCTTAAAACATCCAATGTCGTTTCAATAAGTATAGGATCATCCTGTAGATCTTTTTTATATGTTTCAATCTTTTCTATCAAAGATCTGATTTTATCTTTAAAATCACTTTTTTTCTCTATCTGGTTTAAATTATATTCAAGTCCGAAGATCAGGTTATCATTGTTTTCCAACCAATTTTTTATTTCGGTATTTGAAGCATCGGTATCTATTAAGGTATTTATCTTCTCTAGCAATATCTTAGAAAGCAAATATTTCTTTTGGATAGCTTCACTATTATTATCTATTCTTTGTTTTAGGTTTATTATTGTTTGTTTCAATTTTTAGCCTTTGAAAACATCTATTATTTATCCTATAGGATAATGATTTTTAAATTATATAACTATAAAGTTTAATTAGAAATTAACTCTATAGGATAAATAAAAATGGAAACTAATTTTAGTAACTCAACAGAAGAAGAAATTAAAAAATTTTATAAAGATATTTCAAAAAAAGTAAAATTTTTTCGAGAAAGTAAGAATATAACCCAATTGGATTTAGCATTGGATATAGGGATAAAGTCTGTAGCATTTTATTCAAACTGTGAAAATAATAAATATAACAAACATTTCAATTTAGAGCATTTATACAAAATTGCAAAGTCTTTGAAAATAGATATTAATGAATTTTTTAAGTAACTACTATAGTTTTATGAATGAATTTGTAATATAGATTTTAACTTGCATAGTTTTTACTGATACTTTTTTATAAAAGTATCACAAAAATCGCCAACGGTTTGTCCTCGTACCTGCGGGATTTCATCAGAGCCCTTCGGGTACCTGAGAATATATCGACAATTTGTCACGAAGTTTGCCTTATGACATCTAGTCATAAGTTTTCCCCTGCTCCCATTGCGCAACTCGTCCCAAAAAGTGACGTTCAGTCACTTTTCTTGAACTCAAACAGATGCTCACTTTTCATCATAAATTATAGCTATATTCCCAGCTCTTGCAAATGTTGGCATTTCTTCTTAGTCCACGAATATTACTTTATATTTTATTTTGAAGTTGCATTTCCCCTTTATCTTTATTTCTAATATTAATTGAGAATTAATAAAAAAGTGTTATTTCACTTTTACTTATGTTATATACTAAAATCTATTTGATAAAAAAGATTTTTCATTTCAAATATAGAACTGTATCTTTCTGATAAGTCATCAGAAACACCTCTTATAATAAAATCTTCAAAGTCTTTGTTTTTAAAATCTCTTATAACTTTTCTACCCGTTATTATAAAATAAATTAATCTTGTTAAGGCGTATGTTTCATACTTAATAGAATAATTTTTAAAGCCACCAATTACATTTAATTTTGGATCGTTAAGAGAACCTTTAAATTCTGTATTATCATCTGTAAGATTACTATCCTTTATTTTAACTAATCCAAAATCTGATACTTTTATAACTACTAAATTATCATAATGTTTTAATAATATATTTGTTGGACTTATATCTCTATGTAAACCAATACTATTGTGAATATATTCAAATGATTTAAATATTTGACTAATAATATTTTTTCTTTCTAACATATTAAGTTTTGTATTATTTTGTATAATATAATCATATAATGTTTCATCTGCATATTCCATAATATAATGATTTTGATCTTCATCAAATGTATATACTTCTAATATATATGGTGACTTGAGTTTCTTCATAGAATCAAATTCTATTCTAAATCTTTCTAACTCTTTTGGATTTAAATTTTTTTTAGCTTTTTTTAATGCAAAATGTTTATCATAATATGTATCTTTGTATTTAAATACTTCTGCGTATGAACCACTCCCAATATTTTTTAATTGATAATGGATACTCTCATTGTTTGTATTAATAGTAGTTGTAGAATAAAAAATAGGTTTAAAATCTATAATTTCTATTTGTTCAAAATTGTCTGGTATTGGACTTCCCCCACTATGCAATAAAAATGTGCTACATTCATCTATTATTTTCAAGTATTGATCATCTATTTTAAACTTTTTAACTATACTAATTACTTTTCTAATATCTTTAATTAGACTAATTAATTGTCTACTTTGTTCTGCATTATAATGACCATTTTGTTTTTGATTCATAAAATTAAATAAATGGTTAAGATGGTATTGAAAATATGAAAAAAGATATTTTAAATTTTTATCTTCTATATTCTCATAAAAAGGTAAATATTGTATATAATCATTATCTTCATTGTCATCAATTAGTTTATTAACTTGATTTTGAATAAAAACACTAATCTCACTATTTGTCATTTTAATTCTCTACATAATATGATTTTGTTAATTTTGATTTCGATTGTAGCTAAGTAAGTGTATAAAGTTTATAAAATATTGCTTTTAAACTTTGTAGAAAATAGAAAAAAGATATATTTAGTAAAAAAGGATTTACAATAATTAGATTTCAAAAGAAATCAAGGCAGTAAGAAAATATTTGAAAGGAATTTACTGAAGTAAATGACTGAAGATATTTTCTTACTAACGCAGAGTTATGAAGAAAGGGAATTATTTAAATCCCTTTTTTCTTTTTAGTGTAAGAAGTGTCTCTTCCCTGAAAAATACAACGCCATCCCAAACTCATTAGCAGCTTCGATAACCTCGTCATCTCTTACGCTTCCACCCGGTTCAATAACACATTTTACACCTGCTTCAGCAGCTGCATCGATGCTGTCTCTAAACGGGAAGAATGCTTCAGATGCTAATACAGACCCTGTAGTATCAAGACCCATATCCTCTGCTTTTCTAAGAGCGGCTTTTGCAGCGTCAACTCTTGAAGTCATACCCATACCTACTGCCACCATTGCAGAGTTTTTCACGTAAACTACGCAGTTAGATTTTGTTAAAGATGCTACTTTGTAAGCTATCTCCATATCTTTCATTTCCTGCTCTGTAGCAGTTCTAGTTGTTTTAAGTTCTGCATTTGCAACTTCGTCATCTTCTACTTTATCGGCATCCTGGTAAACGAATCCGCCGTCAACAATCTTGAAGTTGAACGCATCGTTTGCCATCTCTAACTTCTTAGTCCCCTGCTTGAATAGTTTGATTCTTTTCTTTTTGTTTAGCTCTTCTTCTGCTTCAGGTGTAAAGTCTGCAGCGAATACAACTTCTAAGAAGATTTCATTCATCTTAACTGCAAGGTCAAGGTCAACAATACCGTTAACTGCAACTACTCCACCAAATGCTGAAACAGGGTCGCATTTAAGTGCTTCTGTATAAGATTCTAATAGTGTATCTTTGATAGCAAATCCACATGGGTTACCGTGTTTTACGATACATACCGCATTATCTTCACCGAACGCTGATGCGATCTTGGCAGCACCTGAGATATCTCCCATGTTGTTAAAGCTTGCTTCACCTTTTAAAGTGATGAACTTGTTTGAAAGGTGCTTGTCAAACTCGTATAATGCACCTTTTTGGTGCGGATTTTCACCGTATCTTGTATCAAATACTTTCTCACCTACGATAAACTGCTTGTCACCGAACCCGCCGTTGAATCTTTTGTTCATATAGTTTGCGATCATTGAATCATACGCTGCAGTGTGCTCGTAAGCTTTGATCATCATGTCACGTCTAAACTCAACTGTGTTGGTATCGTTTTTAAGGTTACTTAATACCGTGTCATAATCAGATACGTCAGTTACGATGATAACAGAATCAAAGTTTTTTGCTGCCGATCTAACCATAGCAGGCCCGCCGATATCGATGTTCTCGATGATCTCTTCAAAATCGTCTGTTTTTTCAATAGTAGCTTTGAACGGGTACAGGTTCACACACACTAGATCGATCCCCTCTACGCCAAGTTCTTTCGCCTGGTCAAGGTGAGACTGCTTGTCACGTCTGTGTAAGATACCACCGTGGATATACGGGTTTAATGTTTTTACTCTTCCCTCGAAGCACTCAGGGAATTTTGTAACCTCGTTTGCTTCAATTACAGCTATTCCTGCTTCTTTTAGTTTGTTGTAAGTACCACCTGTAGAGATGATCTCATAACCCAATGCAACCAATTCTTTGGCAAAGTTCTCTACACCGCTTTTGTCGCTGACAGATATTAATGCTCTCAATGTTCTTCCTCAATTATGTTAATTATTTGTCGCGATTATATCTAAAAACCATTTACAGATTGCTTTTACGAAAAAGTGACAAAACTATCCTTGATAAAATCCTTGAAGGTACAAAAAAGTTTGTTCCTTGTTTTGTTCTTATGGTAAATAAGTGCAAACTCCCTTTTAAACTCAAAATTATTAAGCTTTATCTCAAACAGTTTCTTTTCTTTTATCTCTTTTTCTACGGCTGCTTTTGAGATGGCCGATACGGTGTCTTTGTGTTTTATGAGCAGCTCTTTTATCTGCTGTATCTCGTTCAGTTCCATAAACACCTCAACCTGCTTTGCATATTTCTCCAAGGCCTTAAAGAATACCTCTTTGGTCCCGGAGCCGCTTTCCCTTAATATCCACTTCTTTTTTATCTCGTCTATATAGCAGTTTGCTTTAAACTTCTCATCGCTTGTCACCACTATTACCTCATCATCAAGAAGCTTCTCTTTTATAATATCAATCTCGTCACAGTCAGTTTCTATGATACCTAGATCAATCTCGCCGTTAAGTACCTTTTTGATAATAACAGATGAGTTTAATGTATTTGTTTCTAATTTTACACCTGCATATTTTGAAAGGAAACTGTAATAAATATCGGACATGATAAAGCCTGATGTTGTTTTACTGCTTGCAACTTTCAAAGTACCCTTTAAAGTATCCTCTTTAAAAAGGTTTTCCATATCCAAAAGTGCCGTATAGTGTTCAAAACTCTTTTTATAAAAATAGCGCCCCCTCTCATTTAGGACAAGCTTTTTCCCTATCCTGTCAAATAAAGGCTCTCCAAGTTTGTTTTCCAAAGACTTTATGGCTATAGAGACGGCAGACTGGCTTATCTCCAGTTTTTGTGCTACCTGGCTTACCTTGGGATTTTCGCATAGTTCATAGAAAAAGTTCAGCTCTTTTAATGTCATTTGTTTTCCATATATATATTTTATTTAATATTATATTAAAAATAATATATTTTACATATTAAAAGGCAAGTGCTATATTTTCAGTATTAAAATAAAAGGAGAGAAAATGATTTTTAATAAGGAAAATCGGGCAGATACACTAAACGGTATCTTTTTCGTGGGCTTGTTCGCTACGGCGGCAACTTATATATCACAGTTTGCTTTTTTTAGGTCACTTGCCCTAAGCCCACTGATAATCGGTATCTTTCTTGGGATAATCTATGCCAATACCCTAAGAAACAATATACCAAAGCAATGGCAGTCAGGTATAAACTTTTCCATGAAGCAGATACTGCGTCTTGGGATCATCCTGTACGGCTTTAGGCTGACTTTCTCAAATATTGAAGAAGTGGGGATAAACGGGGTGCTAATAAGTGCCTTGATCGTAGGGATAACCTTTATACTGGGATATTTTATCGGTGTTAAGGTTTTAAAGCTTGACCGGGATGTTACCATCCTTACAAGTGCCGGAAGCTCTATCTGCGGTGCGGCGGCCGTTCTTGCAACGGAGCCCGTTATCAAGGCGGATCCTTATAAAAGTGCCGTGGCGGTATCTACCGTAGTTGTGTTCGGGACTATTGCCATGATCCTTTACCCTTTTCTTTATAAAGCCGGGATGATACCCATGGACGAGTCACAGATGGGGATATATATAGGTGCTACCATGCATGAGGTTGCCCATGTGGTGGGGAGTTCAAACGCCGTGGGAGATATAGCAAGCACGGAAGCAATAATCATAAAAATGATAAGGGTAATGATGCTGGCACCGTTTTTATTGATACTATCTTTTTGGATATTTAAAAGTGCAGAGAGTAAAGCAAAAGTATCAGATATCACCATACCCTGGTTTGCCGTTATGTTCATAGTCGTAGTGGGGTTTAACTCTTTGGAACTTGTTCCCCAAAAGGGTGTAGAACTTATAAACGCTATTGATACCTTTTTGCTGACCATGGCGATGACCGCTTTGGGGATGGAGACAACGATTGAGAAATTTAAAAACGTAGGGCTGAAGCCCGTATATCTTGCGGCAGTGTTATTTATATGGCTGATATTCGGGGGCTATTTCCTGGTAAAATGGCTTTATTGAGAAGGTAAAGCCTCTTTTGTTACGGTTACAGGCTCCCCCTTTACTCCTACGTAAAAGACTATGATCTTAGCAGGGGTATCTTTCTCGTTGATCCCGTAGTGCCATTTCTCAACCACTTCAACTATCGGGTCACCCGCTTTTAATCTTAAGGTCTCGTTTTTCTCCGTAACAACCGTTAACTCACCCTGGGTTAGTACCCCTGCGTTTATCACCGGGTGTTTATGCAGGGCAAGTTTTGCTTTTGCTGGGATAGTGATCTGAAGTATGGTTATCTGGGGCTGCCCCGCTTTATAAGGGGGAAGTGTTTCCCCGTCCCAGCTCTTTGTACTCTTGACAAGGGTTTCAACCTCAAGGTTTTTATCTAGATCACTTCCCAAAGAAAAGCCCAGCAGCAATGTTACAAAAAATATATTTCTAAAAAGCATATTTCCCCCTTTTTTAACCGATCGCTCAGATATTATACATCTATCTCCCAGAAAAAGTCTATCCATTCTTTCGCTTCTTTGACTTTAAAGTCGGCTTCTATAACTGCCGTGGGCTTGTAAAAGATGGTTGCAATTTTAAATTCACACTCGGGAAACTTCTTTTGAAGAAGTTTTACTATCTCCCTCATGGTCTCACCGCTGTCTACGATATCGTCTATGATCACCACTTTTTTCGCATCACTTAGATCAGGGATATTAAAGATATCGAAAGTATCGAGCTTCTTTGTTTCTTCATAATGCACCGAGTTTATGGTAAACAGCCTTCTTGTATCAAGAGCGCTTGCCAGGAAATGCCCCAGGGTCACTCCCCCTCTTGCAACTGCAAGAAGGGTATCCGGTTCATACTCTTTCAACTGCTTTGAAAGGTATAAAGTATCTTTTATAAACTCATCATATCCGTAATAATATTTTTCCATTTAATTCCTTAAGTTTTTAGTGTAATATAAAAGCCAGTAAACTAATAACGGCTATTACCAGTATCCCCAGGTTCAGTTTCTCAAAATCTTTTTTTGCCAAAGCTATAAGCGTATATATAACAAATCCTGCCGCGATACCGTTGGTTATGGAGAAGGTCAGGGGCATAAGAAGCACGATCAGAAATGTCGCCGCTTTTATGGAGATATCTGTATTTACCAGGTCTATTTTCCCAACCTCACTGAACATAAGAACCCCCACAACTACCAGTATGGGATAGATCGCATTTGAGGGTATAGACTTGAACAACGGCAGCATAAACAAAGTTGCCACAAAAAACAATGCGGTAAAAACAGAGGTAAGCCCTGTCCTTCCACCTGCTTCCACGCCGCTTGAGCTTTCTATGAATGCAGTCGTGGTCGATACCCCAAGAAGCGATCCCCCGACCGTCGCTACCGCGTCGGCCTCCATGGTTTTCTGCAAAGATTTGTCCCCTTTGCCGTTTCCTTCTTGAAACAGGTTTGCCCTGGCACCCACGGCCGTTAATGTCCCAAGAGTGTCGAACATATCCGTTATCAAAAACGTAATAATAACAGGAAGTAAAGATAGAGTAAGTGCCGAGGCTATATCAAGTTCCATTGCGATGGGAGCTATGGAAGCGGGCATGCTTACGAACTCTTTCGGGAAACTGTTTACCCCGAATACCCAGGCGGTGACAGATGTCAGGGCAACGGCGATTATAAACGCTCCTCTTATCTTATAGGCATAAAGCAAAAAAGCAAACACTATACCCGTGATCCCTATTAATACATTGGGCTCTCCCAGTTTTCCAAGGGCTACCAGGGTTGCCGGGTTATCCACTATAATTCCCATCTGCTTTAAGCCTATAAAAGCTATAAAGGCTCCTATCCCTGCACTTATGGCACGCCTTAGCGCCATGGGGATGGAGGTCATTATCCATATCCTGAAATTGGTAAAAGAAAGAAAAAGGAAAATAACCCCGGATAAGAACACTACCCCAAGGGCTGTCTGCCAGGCCATTCCCATACCAAGTACAAGACCGTAAGAGAAATAGGCGTTAAGCCCCATCCCAACGCTCATGGCAACAGGGGTATTGGACCAAAGGGCACTGAATAAGGTGGCAAGGATAGTTATCAAGGCGGTTGCTGTTATAACCGCATCCATGGGAAGTCCCGCATCGGCCAGAATAAAACCGTTTACGGGGATAATATATATCATCGTTAAAAAAGTGGTAAAACCTGCAATAAATTCACTTTTGATATTGGTATTGTGTTCTTGAAGTTTAAACATTTCAGCTCCGTTTATAAATTTTGAGAATTATTTTCAATAACCATTCCCAAAATCAACCGCCTGTTTCATAAAAGGCTCTGTTGGAGTCGTTATCTTCCCCCCATTTATTCTTTTCGGGCTTGTTTTTAAGTACCTCTTTTAAAATAGATGCCGCTTTTTTTATATCTTTTTCTTTTACTGCGTCACGAATGCTCAATGCGTCTTCAAAATAAAGGCACGGTATCAGGTACCCCTCGGCAGTCAGTCTTATCCTGTTGCAGTCTGAACAGAAATCATCCATATGGGGTTCTATTATCCCGAACTTGTAGCCGTCTTTTAGCTGGTAGCTTTGAGACGGGCTGCTCCCTTCCCTTTCCAGCTTAACAAAATCATATTTTTCTTTTATGATCTCTTGTATATCGTTTGAATTAAGCCCTTTTTTCACGTTTGCGTGGGCATTTTCCATAAACTCGATAAACCTTACCTCGTACCCTTTTGCTTTACAGTACTCAAGTATATCTATGATCTCGGTGTCGTTCACGTCTTTTAAGGGAACACAGTTTATCTTCACTTTCATCCCCACTTCATGGGCCTTGTCTATTCCCCTTAGCACCTGGTCAAGCACGTCTTTCTGGGCTATATAGTGTGCAGTTTCTTTCTTTAAAGAATCAAGGGAGATATTTATCCTATTTAGTCCTGCGTCTTTTAATCTCTGCGCCGCATCCTCCAGCAAAAAGCCGTTTGAGGTCAGTGCCAGGTCAACATGGGGTGCATAATCGTTTATCATCTTGATAAAAACCTCAAGGTTTTTTCTCAAAAGAGGCTCACCGCCCGTTATCCTTATCTTTGTCACACCCTCGTCTACTGCAACTTTTATAAACTCAAAAAGCTCTTCATAGGTCAAAAGATTTTCATGGGGCACCCATGAGAAAGGTTTTTCAGGCATGCAGTACTGGCATCTGAAATTGCATCTTTCCGTTACAGATACCCTTAAATAGTTTACAACTCTGTTGTGTCCGTCTATTAACATAAATTCTTATTCCGTATTTTTCATATATTTAATTAGCATAATAAATAATTCTATACTAAATTTGGGGTTTGATTATAGATAAATTAAGATTAGTTATCGCTTTATTTTTAAGTTGTTTTTTATGATATAAGGGAGAGAAATAATTATGATAAAAAGAGTTACAAATATAAGATTTACAGCAGGTTTCCCTACTATAAATCCTGCTCTATAACTTTTTTGAATGTGTTAAAGTAAATATCAGTTGCATCGGCAAGTGATTTTTTGATACCGTTGATCTCTATCACATCACCGCCTGTTGTACCAATTTTCGTACAGTTGATATGATGTTTACCTACAAGCTCTTCAAATGCCGCTTCATCATCATAATCAACCTCAACGATAGCTCTGCTTAGACTTTCAGAGAATATATTTTTATTATCCTCTAAAGGCATAATGATCTTAACACCTTTACCGCCTACAACAGCCATTTTAGCTGCTGCTATTGCGATACCGCCTACGTTAACGTCTTTTGCAGATTTTAAAAGACCTTCTTTATTTGCCTCGATTACAAGGTTCCATAATCCAAGCTCTTTTTCAAAGTTAACTTCCGGGTGGGTTCCCGCAACTTTTCCGTAAAGTTTTTTCATATACAGTGATCCACCGAACTCTGATTTAGTATCACCTAACACATAAAGCGTGCTTCCTTCAGCTTGCACTGATGAAGATAATACTTTGTTCATATCGTCATTTACACCAACTGTTGCAATAGCAGGTGTAGGGAATACACCGACACCGTTTGTTTCGTTGTAAAGAGATACGTTTCCGCCGATTACAGGAGTGTTAAGCGCCGCACATGCAGCTTTTATACCTTCACACCCTTTCATGAACTGCCACATAACCTCAGGGTTTTGAGGGTTACCGTAGTTTAGACAATCTGTGATAGCTTTTGGAGTTGCCCCCGTCATTGCTACGTTTCTTCCGGCTTCCATAACTGCTGCCGCTGCTCCAAGCTCCGGATCGATATAACAAAGTCTTGTGTTGCAGTCTGCACTCATAGCAAGAGCTCGTCCTGTTTCTTTGATCCTGATAACTGAACCGTCAAGCTTCCCTGGTCCTTTTACAGTGTTTGTCTGTACCATTGAGTCATATTGATTATAGATAAATGATTTATCTACAACTTCCATATCACTGAACAGTGCATCAAACGCTTCCTGGTTTGAAATATCTTTATCAAGGGTAATATCTTTGATAGTTTTTAGATATTCAGGTTCTGCAACAGGTCTGTCTAATACAGGTGCTTCTTCTGATAAAGGCTGGATAGGTATATCCGCACACTTCTCACCGTGCCAGAATAATTCCATATTTCCAGTAGCCGTTACCTCACCGATAACCGCCGCATCAAGTTCCCATTTAGTAAAGATATCGATAACATCCTGCTCACAACCTTTTTTAGCACAGATAAGCATTCTTTCCTGAGACTCAGAAAGCATAAAGTCGTATGGAGTCATCCCCTCTTCCCTTGCAGGAACACGATCAAGGTGCATGATCATACCAGAACCAGTTCTACCCGCCATCTCAAATGATGAAGAAGTAAGTCCAGCAGCACCCATATCCTGGATACCTATAATAAGGTCTTTTTTGAATAGTTCAAGACAAGCTTCCAAAAGAAGCTTTTCAGTGAACGGGTCACCAACCTGTACTGTTGGTCTTTTAGACTCAGAATCTTCGTCAAAGGCACAAGAACTCATAACAGCCCCGCCAAGACCGTCTCTACCAGTCTTAGAACCAACGTACATTACAGGGTTTCCTATACCCTCTGCTTTTCCGTAGAATATCTCGTCAGCTTTTGCAATTCCTAAGTTAAATGCATTTACAAGGTTATTTCCTGCATAACAATCCTCAAAACCTGTCTGACCACCGATAGTAGGAACTCCCATACAGTTACCGTATCCGCCGATACCCTCAACAACACCTCTTAAAAGATATCTGTGTTTTTTTGCAGTTTCGCTGTTCCCTTCAACGCTTGCGAACTGGATAAGGTTCAATGATGCAACAGGTCTTGCACCCATTGTAAATACGTCCCTCATAATTCCACCAACACCCGTTGCCGCACCCTGGTAAGGTTCTATGAAACTTGGGTGGTTGTGTGATTCCATCTTGAATACCGCAGCATAACCGTCACCGATATCGATAACACCCGCATTTTCCCCCGGACCTTGGATAACCCACGGAGCTTTTGTCGGGAAACCTTTTAAGTATTTTGTACTTGATTTATAAGAACAGTGCTCAGACCACATAGCCGAGATAATACCGATCTCTGTATAGTTAGGCTCTCTGCCTAACATATCTACAACAGTGTTGTACTCTTCTTCAGTCATAGAGTGTGCAAGTGCTATCTCTAAAGGAGTTTGTTCGCTCATTTATTTATACCTTGAATATGTAATTTTAGGGGATTATATCTAAATTTTATTTATGGCTTGTTTAAGATAGGAAAAGTTGAATTTCAGGAAAAATCTGAAAAGAGATTAAAAAAATTATTTTCAATATTTGCCATTAAAGGCAAATATCTTTAAGATTTGTAAAAAATTATAAAATATTAAAATAACTGCGCATCAATGGCATTTTTAAGGTTTTGGATCCACCCGTTATAGTTACTGTGAATAGTTCCCTTAGCGGCATCATAATTAAGATTTGTACTGTCTTTATACTCAATACTGTAAGACTTATCATTGTATTTAATAGAGACTACGGCTAAGTGTGTTCTTAAAGCAAGTTTACCGACAGCTTCACCCTCTGCTACTTTCTTAATGTTCCAACCAAGGGACATACCCGCTTTTCTAATACCGTTAAACACTTCATCTTGAGTATGTTTACTCTCAACCGGATGTTCCATAACATTATAAACTGCACCGCTTCTACAACCTGTAAACAATAATAAAAGCACCATCAACGAACTACTAAAAAGAAATATTCTTTTCATAACTATCCTTTATATAAATTTGCATCATTCTAACCAGCCTAAAATAAATCAATGCTTAAATTATTTTTTTCTAATAAAATCTATTATTTAATCTACTGCTTAATAGAGTTTTGATAATATTTTAGCAATATATATGTCAATAACAAGGTTATAAATGGTAGAAAGCACAAATTTAAAAGAGATTTTAATAAAATATTTAAACCTGGAGGATATGACTCCGGAAGAGATAGACGACAATGACCCGCTATTTGGAGATGAGGGGCTTGGGCTTGATTCTGTTGATTCAATAGAACTGGTTTTGGCTATTGAAAAAGAGTACGGGGTTAAAGTAAGCGATTCAAAACAATACGATACTATATTTGCAACTGTTTCTTCACTTTTAAAATATATTAATGACAATAAGCAATAAAGCCTATATTACCGCAACGGCTGTATCATGCTGCGGCGGTAACGACGAAACAGAACTTTTAAAGAACATACTTGAACAAAAAAGCGGCATCGAAACAGACACAGAGTATTTTAACAATACACCTGCCGCCATCGGGAAAATAACGACAGAGAAAAACTTTTTCGATCTCCTGATACAAAAGTGCCGGGAGACACTTGAAAAAAGTGCACTTGAGAATTTTGAAGACACACTTTTGATCATCGGCTCGTCTGTGGGCGGGATAAATATCACCGAATCTATATTTTTAAAAGAAGGAAACTATAAAAATATAGATCCGGATTTTCATAATATCCATGCTATTGAGCTTATCTTGAATAAAGAGTTTAAGTTTAAAGACGGCATATCTTTTTCAACGGCATGTACCTCCAGCGCAAATGCTTTGGGCTATGCAAAAGAGGTTATAGAAAAAGGGATATATGATAACGTCCTGGTAATTGGGGTGGATGCGCTATCAAAAACCACCGTAGGGGGATTTTTATCTTTAGGGGTTCTTTCAAGCAAGCCCTGCAGGCCTTTTGATATAAACAGAAACGGCATGAACGTTTCAGAAGCCGTTGCCTGCCTTCTTATACAAAACAAACCGACTTCAAACTCCGTGCAGATCAAAGGGGTGGGCTACAGCAGCGACGCACACCATATGACCCATCCCCACCCGGAAGGGACCGGGGCGCAAAAAGCCATGCAAAATGCCCTGGACCAGGCAAATATAAGAGAGTCTCAGATAGATTATATAAATGCCCACGGGACGGGAACCCAGGCAAATGACTCTGCCGAGGCAAAAGCTATAGAAAATCTATTTTCTTCAAAACCGTATGTGAGTTCTACAAAATCTGTCACAGGACATACTTTGGGAGCTGCCGGGGCACTCGAAGCTGTTATATGCAAGCTTCTTTTAAATGAACAAATCATCCCTGCGAATACTTTTTTAGCTGAGGCGGAAAACAAAAATATAAACCTTTTAACTAAAAACATCGAGCAGCCGTTAAATCACGTGATGAGCAACTCTTTTGCCTTCGGGGGAAATAACTGCAGTTTGATATTCGGGAAACTACAATGAAAATAAACCTTGAAATCCTGGATGCGGCATATATCTTTGACAAAAATGAAATTGAAGATTTAAGAACAAAAGAGCTTGTACCTAAAATGGTACAAAGAAGAAGACTAACAAGGGCTGCAAAAATAGCTCTCTTTTTAGCAAATGAGGTCACTTTTAAGAGCGGAAGGATAATCTACGGAAGCAATTTCGGAGAGATACCTGCAACCGCAAATATCCTAAACTCTATAAAGGACAATGAACCTATAAGCCCCACCCATTTCCAAAATTCTGTTTACAATACGGCTGTTTCTTATCTATCCATGTTAGATAACAACCAAAACGAGATCATAACAATCTCAAGCGGGGACAATACTGCACAAAATATCTTAAAAGCAGGTGCCATAAAAGCCCTTGACGGGGATACCGTACTTCTTATTGCAACTGAGACTTTAAATATAGGTGGAATTGAAGAAGTTAACAAATGTATCGACTATCTAGAGTGCGGTGCTGCACTAAAGGTAAAAGTGACCACAGAAAAAGCAACTATGGATATTGACCTGAGAAAAAATGAAGAAAGATTTCCAAACTCAATGATAGATATGATAAATATTGCAAAAAGTTTTAAGAAAGAAAAAACAAATATTATAGAAGTAGAGCTATGAAACTTCCCCATCTTGATCCTTTGATATTTGCAAAAGAGGTTATAAAAAAAGAGGAAAATTTTTCAAGGGTACTATGTGAATTTAAAGATATCCCAAACCTTGCTGTTTTTATAGAAGCTGCCGCTCAGTCAAGCTCCTCTTTTGTAGACTCAGCCACTCCAAAAAGAGGATTCTTGGCTACATTAAAAGATGTGGAACAGCATAAAGAGCTTGACAGATTAAAATACCATGTGGACCTGAAACTGGAAACAAAAGTGGGAGATTTTCAGCAATTTTATTTTGAAGTGCATAACCTTGAAGATGATACCACGGCTTATATCAGCGGTAATTTTACCGTGGTTATCCAGGAGGTGTAAATATGGATTTTACTGAAAACCTTTTTGAGATAATTAAACAAAATGAAGATCAGGTTATAATAAAACTAAGGGACGAAAACCATCCCATCTTTAAAGCCCATTTTCCTGGCTTTCCTATACTTCCGGGATTCCTGCTTATAGATATTTTTGCAAAGATACAAAAGAAAAAAATAAAAAAGATAGAGTTTGCAAAGTTTATTAACCATACGCTTCCAAATGATGTGATCATCTACAATATAATAAAAGAGGATGAAAAAACAAAGCTTAAAATAGTAAAAGATGACGAGAAGAAAACAAAAATAGCCCAGATAAGCTGCGAGTAAAAAGGAATTTAAACCTTTTACTCTTTACACAAAGATACCAGAGTATCTATTTTTTCTTTTGTATCTGTTGTAAAATAGTTGTCTTTATCCCACACATATCCAGATAATATGGAAGCGATCGATCTTTTGATCGTTTGGGCTTTTTTAGGACAGTAGAATATCGTCCTAAGCTTCCCCTCATACCAGGCATACACGAATTCCCTGAATACATTGATACCTATCATCATATACTCTTCATAGTCTTTCTGCCAATCGGGATTTTCACCCCTTAACTCTTTGATGATCATATCAGCAGCCCTGTCCGAAGACTCCAGGGCGAGTGTAACACCCGAGGAAAAAACAGGATCCAAAAACTCCGTGGCATTACCGCTCAGGGCAAAGCCCTTACCGTACATTTTTTTCACGGCTGAGGAATACCCCTCTATTATTCCCACTTTTTGCAGTTTAACGGCATTTTCAAGTTTCTTTTTTAGATATGGATGGGATTGGATAACTTGATCGAAAAAACCTTCCAAGGAAAGACCCGTATCTTTAAAGTATTCATCAGGGCAGACTATTCCTATAGAGGTAGTACCGTCACCAAAAGGTATTATCCAAAGCCAGGCTTTATTATCGTCATGGATAACAATATCTATAAATCCCACTTTCTCTTCGAGCCTTCTTTTTTCCCCTTTTATCCTTGTAAATATTGCACTTCTAAGCTTAAGCTCCGAGGGGATATCAAGATCGAGCAGTTTTGGAAGCACCCTTCCGTAGCCTGAGGCATCCAGAACAAATCTTGCTTTAAAGGTATGTGTTTCATCCTGATCATCAACAGCAGTAACTATATTGTTATTGTTGTCATAATCTGTTACCGTATACCTGTGATGTACTTTGGCTCCCAGTTTTTTTGCCGTTTCCAAAAGTACGTTATCAAACTCCTCACGCTTGACCTGAAAACTCGTACCCCACTTCTGCCCCAGATTGTCTGTAAAATCTATAAGCTCTTCGCAGGCTTTTTCATCAATAAATACGGCACCCTCTTTTACGATATACCCCTGGTCTTTTATAATATCAATTAAACCGTTCTTATCCAATATCTCGTTACACCTTGGAAGCAAAGACTCCCCTATTACAAACCTTGGGAAATCCAGTTTTTCAAGCATAGTGACACTGTACCCTTCCTTTAAAAGCTTGCACGCGGCAAGGGTTCCGGCAGGCCCTGCCCCTATTATCAATACATCGGTTGTAACCATTAGATCTCCTTATTACATAGATTTTATCATAGAATTAGTTAACTTTGGTTAGAATCAATCCAAATAAGCATTGAGAAGGTTATAGGCAGGTATTGTAATTTATGTTTTATAAACAAAAAATTATAGATTTTAAGTTAAATTTTAATGTTCTCAAACACTTCACAAAAACTAAAACAGATAAAGATCAAAAAATTATCATTTTATACAAATCTTATAAAACCGGGTGTTTTTCTATATGAATTCCAACAAAATAATTGCAGCAGTTCCAACATATAACAATCCAAAAACCATTAAAGATGTAATAACAGATATAACTAACCATCACTATAAAGTTATAGTTGCCGACGACGGTTCGGAAATACCTGTAGAAAGTTTATACGGAGACACCCCTAACGATAATATTATTTTTGTCAGGCATAATATAAACAAAGGGAAAGGAAGGGCCATAATAACCGCCGCAAAAAAAGCAAAAGAGCTCGGGTACACGCATATAGTTACCCTTGACGGCGACGGGCAGCACCTGGCTTCACAGATAGACAAACTGGTAAACGCCTGTAACAAAGAGAATGAAATAATAATAGGTGCCAGGAATTTCGACCTGGAAAACGTACCCAACGGTTCCAAGTTCGGCAGATGGTTCAGCAACTTCTGGGCCTGTTGGGACACCGGATACAAAATAACCGATTCCCTCTCAGGATTCAGGATATATCCCGTTTCTATACTTGACCTTGATATCAAAACAGACAGGTTTGACTGGGAGATGGAGGTGCTCGTAAGGCATGCGGATGCGGGGCACAGTATAAAAGAAGTAGATATAGAGTGCTACTATCCAACTGCCCAGGACAGGGTAAGCCACTTCAGGAAATTTAAGGATACCATGGCCATAGTATGGGTGCATGTGCAGATACTCCCTTTTAAATGGCTGGCATATTTCAAAAACAAGATAATAAGAAAAAAATGAGGACAAGGCAAAGGGGAAGCGGCTGGAGCATAGCCCTGGTATTCAATCTCTATAAAATATTCGGCTACAGGTTCATATACCTTTTGATGTACCCGGTCACTTTTTTTTATTTTCTTTTCGCTTCAAACGTAAAGAACTCTTTAAAAATCTATTATAAGAATATAGAGAAGCCTTTTGGCCTTTTTATATATTTTGAGCACCTGCGTATCTTTGCAAACTGTATGGTGGACAGGTTTATCACAAAACTTACCGATGAAAGATATGAGATCGTTTTTGACAGGCCTCTTCCAAAAGAGGAACTGGAACAAGGGGTTATAATGCTCCATTCCCATTTTGGCGGCTGGGCAGTTTCAGCTAACATGGCGGATCTTGAAACTACCATAAACGTGGTTATGCGTGAAACTATGCTCGATAGCATCAAAAATATTGAAAACTCAAAAGAGGCAAAAGAAAATATCAATATAATCGACCTGGCAAAAGGGGGGATAGCTGTCTCCATAGAAATAGCAAACGCTCTAAGCAATAACGAGATTGTTGCAATGATGGGTGATCGGGCTTCAAATGAAAAAGGGGAGCAGGAGATAGAATTCTTCGGGAAAGATGCCGCTTTTAATAAGAACCCTTTCCAGATATCATACAAGGTAGACAAGCCTGTTTTTGTATTCTTTATTATATTTGAAGGGTATAAAAAATACAAAGTAATATACAAAAAAATAGAACCGTACAGAAACGAAAAAGAGGATATCGCCGTAACAAAAGCCATGGAACAGTATATAAACTTTTACGAAGATATGATAAACAGATATCCGAACCAGTGGTTTAATTTTTATAATTTTTGGGAGAAACAACAATAGATGAAATTGATTATAGATAAAAGGGAGATTTCCCTGGAAGAGATCAGCGCTGCCGAGCAGATTGAGGTGTCAAAAGACAAAGAGTTCATAAAATATATGAACCATACCCACGATTTTTTAATGGATACGATCACAGCAGGGAAACCCATATACGGTATCACTACGGGGTACGGGGCAAGCGGCAAGAACTACGTAAACTATGAAGATGCAAAGACCCTGCAAAAGAACCTATTCAGGTTCCACGGGTGCGGTATAGGGAAAAAACTAAGCCATAAAGTGTGCAGATACGCGGTGATAATGAGAACCATCTCACTTAGCAAGGCCAGATCGGGAGTGAGCATGGAGCTGCTTCACAGGCTTGAGATGCTTATACAAAAAGATATCATCCCCGTAATCCCCTCGCAAGGGTCGGTTGGTGCAAGCGGTGATCTTACACCCCTATCATATATAGCTGCCGTTATTGCTGGGGAGAGGGAAGTTTACTATAAAGGCGAGATAAAAGATGTAAGAGAAGTTTATGAAGAACTTGGGATCACCCCCTACGAATTCAAGCCAAAAGAGGCTTTGGCCATTATGAACGGTACCACGGTGATGAGCGCCATTGCCCTTGATGCGATAGAGGAGTTTGAAACTATCTTGGACTCAATGGAGTCTTATGTAGCGGGAATGTTCGAGGTGCTTTTGGGGGATGATACCCCCGTTGCCGATTTCGTACACGATTCAAAACCTTTCAAAGGACAGATCGCAAGTGCAAAGAATATAAAAAATAAAATAGCAGGATCAAAACTGACCCACGGAAGGGACGACAGATACGACAAGTTCTTTGCGGACAATGACCTGAATATCCAGGACAACTACTCAATGAGGTGTGCCCCACAGGTTCTTGGAGTAATAAGGGATAACCTTGATATCTCAAAACACTGGGTACAGACGGAAATAAACTCCGTTAACGACAATCCTTTGATAGACGGGGAAAACAAAACAATATACACCTCGGGGAACTTCTTCGGGGGATACGTGGCCCATGCAATGGATACCCTGAAAATCTGTGCGGCAAATCTTGCAGACCTTTTGGACAAAGAGTTTGCACTTTTAGTTGACCATAAATTCAACAGAGGCCTTGGGGAAAACCTGAAACTCTCAAGCGAGCCTTTTTACCACGGCTTCAAAGCTATGCAGATAAGCCTAAGCTCCCTTAGTGCAGACGTGATCAAGAATACGACCGCCGCGTCTATCCACTCAAGACCCACCGAGTCTTTAAACCAGGACAAGGTATCTATGGGAACAACCGCCGCTAATGATTTTGCAAAAATGATCCCCGATCTTTACAATATGCTCTCAATAGCGTTTATAGGTATGGCACAGGCTGTTGATATCAGGGGAGAGGAGAAGGTTTCACCTCATCTTAAAAATATACACGGCAAGATAAGGGAAATAGTAAAACCTCTCCATGAAGACAGAAGAATGGATATGGATATAGAAAATATAAACCAGATCCTCAAAAACAAAAAGTTTGTTTAGTTTATTTCGAATATTTTAAATTTACTAGGTATAATATTTTATACACTAAAAAAGGAGCTTCAAATGGAACCTAAAAAAGTTTTACAAATCACCCTGGCGGCAGCCTTGTTTACGGGAATAAGCGCCCTTGCCGACAAACCTCAGAACAAAGGCGGAAAATACCAGTACGAGTATGAACACGACTATGAAAAAGAGGATAGGTACAAAAAAGAAGAAAAGTATAAAAAGCAGGAAAAATACGAAAAACATAAAAAGTACGAAGAGAAAAAACAAAAGCCTGTACCTTACGGCCTAGAGAAAAAAACCCAAAAAGGGGAACCTCTCCCTCCGGGGTGGCAGAAAAAAATCCAAAAAGGGGAAGTTATGGATGAGGATATGCTAAAAAGAGCACGTATCATCCACTCCAAAGAGTACCCTAAAACCCCGGGCAGTGAGATCTACCAGATAGAGAACAAGATATTCAGGGTTATGAAAGCAACCAGGGAAATATTGGAAGTTTTAAAAGATTAAAGAGAGATAATTGAATAAAAAAGTATTAATAACAGGGGCCACGGGAAGTATCGGGGAAGCTTTGGTAAAAGAGTTTGCCCGAAACGGTTATTTTGTTTATATCCATTATAATTCAAATGAAAAAAAAGCTGCAAAAATATTAGAAGCCATAGATAATAAAGGTGAAATAATATCTTTTGATATAAAAGACAAAGAGGATATAAGACAGAAACTTGAAAATATAGAAGTTGATGTGCTTGTAAACAATGCAGGAATTATCAGGGATAAGCTTTTTTTCTTTATGGAGGATGAGGAGTTTGAGGATGTTATAGACACGAACCTCAAGGGAGTGTATTATGTGAGCAAAACATTATCAAAACCGATGATAATGAAAAAACAAGGAAGTATAGTGAATATGGCTTCTATCTCAGGAATCACGGGGAACCAGGGACAGGCTAACTATTCCGCTTCAAAAGGTGGGATCATAGCCTTGACAAAAACCCTCTCCGTCGAGCTTGGAAGATACAATATAAGGGTAAATACCGTAGCTCCCGGGATCATAGAATCTGAAATGATACAAAATATCCCAAATGCAAAAGAGCTGAAAAAAGCAATACCCCTAAACAGGTTCGGGGAACCCCGAGAGGTGGCGAAAGCCGTTTATTTTATGGGTGTCGATGCAACCTTTGTAACGGGTGAGACCTTGAATATAAGCGGGGGTATGGTTAGATAGACCTGCTTTGAACACAGATATTATGAATATAGTTTTCTCTTTTGCCTACGCCCCTTTTGTTTTTCTCTCCCTGAAATATTTTGAGATACAAACCGTATCTTTGATAATATTTACAAGCTCCCTGCTTTGGTTTATCCTAAGCATAAAAAAAGATAAAAATGCCCTCTTGTTCCCCCTATTTTATATGGGTGTCTCATCGGTATGTTTTTTTGCGGAAAACTTTATGGTACTTAAAAGCCTGCCCCTTCTTATCTCTATGCTTGTGGGGATTTATCTTTTTTACTCTTATTTAACGAAAAATTCTGTTATCATAAGCTTTGCAAAAAGATTTAAAGAGATATCTTTAAAAGAGGAGCGGTATATACAAAACTCCACTATTCTTTGGGTCTTTGCCTCTTTGGTAAATATCCTTATCCACGGTTTCGTATTATTGGATGATAATATGGATTATTGGGTAATATACAGTACATTCGGCTGGTACTTTGTATTTATAACAGCCTTTATTATCCAGATGGTACACAGAAAAATTTTCTTTAAGGAAACGGTTTGACAATAAGGTTCTTATCTCTTCTATTTATGCTTGCAACATTTGTATATGCCCAAAAGATAGAGTTCAGGGAGACAAAATATATCTATACTTTGGATAACGAATTTTCAAAAAAAGGAAATATAGAGTTCAAAGAAGAGCTTATAAGCTTAAGGTATCTAAACAGCCAAAAAACTATCTCCTGTGACAATGAGTTTATCTATATAGACGATAACAATGAAACGAAAAAATTCCCAAGGGATGAAAAGATAGAATATTCCGTATTCTTTTCCGTTATAAAAGCAGTATATGAAGATGATATGCTGGCATTTGGCGATAACTTTAATATCCTTCAAAAAGAGGGGGAAACCCTTTTAACCCCGGACAATGAATACCTCTCAAGGATCATTGAAAAGATAGTTTTCAAAAAAAACGGCAAAAAGCTGAACTATCTGCTTATATATTTTACCAACAGGGACACCATAAAAATTGAGCAGATTGACTAGATATATAAATTTCCTTATTTTTTTTGTTTTACTCTTCATCTTCTTTATCATGGATATCAATAAGAACATATCCGCACAAATGGCAAGCATCCTGCCCGAAGGGGAAAACAAGGAGCTGTTAAGCGAATTTGAAAAACTCAACAGGTATAAACAGCTTTATCTTTTCCATAAAGGGACCGACACAAAATCCCTCTCAAAACTAAAAGAGGCGGAGAAAAAAATTCTGAATCTAAAAGAGATAAGCCTTATAACAAAAAGCAGGATCCAAAACGAATTTGAAAACAGATACTTCTATATCCTAAACGATATAGATAAAGCAAAGCTGGCAAACCTGGATATAGGAAGTGAACTAAAAAAGATACATGAAAATATCATAAACTCCCCTTTCAGCTTTTTTTTGGACAAGAACGACCCCCTAAATATTTTCAAAAAATCAAAGCAGCAATATAAAAGATATACAAAGATAGGAAACGAAGGCTATATCACCGCTTTGTCCATCAACGGGGATATTAATACCATTGAAGAGTATAAACAGCTTTACGACAGGATAAAAGCCCTAGAGAAAGAGTATAAAGATCTTGAGACCTTCTCCTTGATCTATTATTTCGTGGAGAACTCCCAAAAGATAAAAAACGACACAAACAATATTATCTATCTTGCCTTAAGCGTATTAGCCCTTTTATACCTAGTGATCCTAAGGGATATAAGACTTCTTTTAAACACCTCCGCCACCCTGGCTTCTTCTGTTATCTTTGCCCTTATTGCAGGCTCGTTTATATTTGAGCAGATCTCCATCTTTGCCCTTATATTTGCCATCTCCATCTCAACAGTGGCGATAGATTATATGTTCCACAACTATATGCACAGGGTTTACTCTCAAAAAAGGTTCTTCAACAAAGAGGTGTTTTACGGCATGGCTACGACGGCCGGGGCATTTTTGATCATCTCCTTTACACCTTTTAACCTTATAAAGCAGATATCCCTTCTGGCGCTGTTTTCTTTGGTGTTTTCATACCTGCAGTTTACTTTTTCTTATCCCCTGCTTGGATTAAAAGAACCAAAAGATATCTTTAAAATAAAACTGCCGAAATTCAGTATAAACAAAACTGCCGTTACCCTGTTTTCTTTTACCCTTATGGCCCTTTGCTTTTATAACCTGAAGCTTGATACGGATATTAAAAACCTAGACGTAAATAACA
Source organism: Arcobacteraceae bacterium (assembly GCA_963677515.1). GTDB lineage: Bacteria > Campylobacterota > Campylobacteria > Campylobacterales > Arcobacteraceae > JAIOSF01. The sequence continues at coordinate 1,499,756 of OY781963.1, forward strand.
AAGAGCTTCAAAATATCGACAACTTTTTCAATAAACATATAAACAGGGATAAAAAAACGGCCGTTCTTGTTACGGGAAAAAATATGGAAATACTTCTTGAAAATATTCACCTTTTAAAAAACAAATACCCAAATATTATCTCTCCTCTTTCCTTTCTCCCATCAAAAAAGCAGTTTGTGCAGAAAAAAGAGCTTCTTGAAAAATACGGCCTTGAAAATATAAACTCTGCATTAAATAAAAGATCCCTTGAAACAGGCTTCAGGGAAGGTACCTTTAAAAACAGTTACGACCCGGGTTCCCTGACGATTCCGGAGTATAACTATGAAACATTAAAAGAGCTTCCCCTTTCAAAGTACAAAGAGCTTTATATCTCTTATATACTTGTACCCCAGGATCATCACGAAAAGATAATAAAAGAAAGCTTCGTAAAGACCCTGAGCCTTAAAAAGCTTTTTGAAAAAGAGATTCAAAACTCTTTTTCCTCACTTCTTTGGCTGGGGCTTGCGGTATTTGCGTTCATTGTTCTTATGTTATACCTCTCGGTAAAAAACAATTTCCTAAAAGCTCTTAACTTTATACTTTTTCCCGTAAGCATAGCTTTTACCCTGGTATTTTTTTATCCTCTTAATATCCTGCATCTTTTTATGATAGTGGTATTGATCTCCCTGTCTATCGATTACGGCATCTATATCAACAGCCCCAAAAGCGATGACCAGACCTATAAAGCGGTAGGCTATTCGCTGCTTTCAACTTTTGCAGGGTTCGGGGTACTTGTTTTTTCAGATATTAACGCCCTTTATTCAATAGGATTGACAGCTACGGCTGGTATAATATCGATCCTGATTTTACTACTAATTCAAAGAGGTTATAATGATCCTTCACGTGCATGACGATAACGGCGAGATAAGAAAATACGAGATAAACGAGCAAAACTATGCAAAAACAGATACGAACGAAATATCGCTTATAGGGTCAGACACTAAAGAATCAAACATATTAAAATTTATAAAGAGTTTTTATTCAGGCTCAAAAGCGATACTCTACGATAAAAGCAACAAAACCATCCAGGAAAAGCTAAACTCCCTTGATTTGGAGCAGTTCTTGAAATACGACTTCTCTTTTATATATTTTACCTCAGGCACCACGGGCTCACCGGCAGGAGCTTTGAAGACCAAAGAAAATCTTCTAAGTGAAATAAAGCAGCAGACAAAGCTTTTTAAGAAATACGATATAAAAAAAATAGTCGTTACGGTTCCTTTTATCCACTTTTACGGTTCACTTATAGGGGCTCTTTACGGGATGGTAAATAATATAGATATCCATATAAAAGAGCATTTCCTGCCAAACGACCTTCTTGATATGTGCGACGAGAACACCATGGTGGTAACAACCCCTTTGTATATAAAATCATTAAATAAGATCGAGAGAAAAGAAAATTTGAGCAGCTCGATATTCGTAAGCTCGACGGCACCCCTGTTCCCCGAAATAGCCAAAGAGTTCAAAGAAAAGTTCAACACCGACGTTATGCAGATATTCGGCTCCACCGAAACGGGAGGGATAGCATACAAATACAATGACGAGCAGTTCTGGACACCCGTTGAAACGGTTAATATCTCCCAGAATGAAGAAGGTGAACTAAAAGTCACCTCCCCCTTTGTTTCAAATATGATTTTTGAAGAAAGCTTCAAAGAAACAAACGGATCTATCCAGACCTTTGATTATATAGAGTTAAAAGATGAGAAATTCAAGCTAATAGGAAGAAGCTCCCAGATCATAAAAATAGCAGGTAAAAGATACTCAACCCTGCAGATAGAAAATATACTCGAAGAACAAAGCAATATTGAAAAAGCTGTCGTTTTCGTAACCGCAAATAAAGATGCCCTAAGAGGAGAAGAGCTTAATATCACCCTTCAGACAAAAGATCAAATAGGTGTAAAAGAGATAAAAGATATCTTGAAAAAGAACCTTTCAAACCTCAGGTTCAATATAAACCTGAAGCTTGTCGATAAGATCAAAACAACATCCGTGGGTAAGAAGATGCTGCTTTAGTCACACTTATCAAGCTTCTCCTGGATATATTTCTTTACATCCTCATAAATAACCGTTTCTTTAAAATCATCAAAGGCGGCACCGCTTGCATTTGGGTGCCCTCCCCCGTTTGCCAGCTTTCCTGCAAGAACCGAGACGTCTACTTTATTGTCTGCCCTGAATCCCGCACGTCCGCGTCTGTTTACGTCGATGAAAAAGTCAAAATCGGGATTTGCTTTTAAAAATGCATTGGCAGGTATAGAGATGCTTCCCAGGCAATATGTAAGAAGTCCTTTGTGCTCCCTGTAATAAACACTCAGATCCTCTTTCTTGCTTTCAAGTGCATTTACCAGGTATTTGGAGCTTAAATTGTCCATCGAATCGTTCTTTGAAGTTTTGTTAAGATACTCTTTTTTATAAAAATAGATATTCTCGTCAAGCTTTATATAACCGTCCTCTTCATCTATGAACTCAAGGCATTTTGTCATCAGGTAAAGCTTGTAGTCCCTGTGAAGCTCCGGGAAAAGGGTATTATTTATCTCGTATGATTTCCCCACCATGCTCATGCACACCTTCCCGTACTCGAACAGTTCGTCGTCACTTAGCCAGATATCCGCCGCGTTTATAGCCTGAACCAGCTTATCAAAATTATTTTCACATTTTTGTTCAAATTCAGGGTAATTTTCTTTGAAATAGTCATAAGTTATTTTTGTGGCGCTTCTGCTTGTATCCAAAAAATACCAGTCGTATTTATCAGCGCTTTTTGCACCCGTGCCGTGATGGTCAAGAAGCTGCAGCTTTATATTATAGCCATCTTCATTGAACCTGTTTATTTTATTGTTAAGGTCCCTTGACTCGTCCGGTGTCAGGTTCAGGTCTGTTATTAAAAAAAATATCTCCTGCTCTTTGGGGGTGTTTTTTATCTTTGATAAAATATCCTTGATAAAAAGCTTTACCTCAAGCCCGTAGTTGGCATTTAAAAAATAGCCGTCCGGAAATACCTTTTTTGATATCAGCTGGCATCCGTAACCGTCCATATCCGTATGGGACATATGAAATAACTTCATCTTATAAAATATCCTTTAGTGTCAATTGATCCAAAAAGTCATTGATCCTGCTTTGCAGATTATTCAAAAGGGGGAATACCGTACACATACCGTCCAGGCTTTTATCGCAGGTACCATGCTCGGTCGTACATTCAAAAACGGAAGGAATCCTCTCCTCGGCGACTTTGGTGATCTCTAATATTGTTAATTCATCACAAGATTTTTTTAATGTAAATCCCCCGTTGATACCCTTATATGAATTAAGAATACCGTTTTTTGCAAGATTCTGCAAGATCTTCGCCAAAAATGATTTAGAGATATTCAGTTCGTTTGCCAGAACATCTACATTCTTAGGCTCTTTGCTCTTTGCAATAGATACTAATGATAATAAGGCATATTCGCTTTTCTTTGTTAATAACATTTTTATCCTGAGTTTTTTAGTTATAGTGGATTGTACATAAAATACAATGATGTAATCATAAATCGTTTATCTGAAATTTTTTTTTAAGAATAAAAAAAGGGAAGACCTTTGTCTTCCCCCTTTTTAAGAAACCTAAATAAAATTATTTAGCTCTGATTCCTAAATCAGCAACTAATTTAGTGAATGTTTCAAAATCAGTTCTTCTTAAGTATTTAAGAAGTCTTTTTCTTTTTCCTACCATTTTTAATAGACCTAGTCTTGAATGGTGATCTTTATGATTTGCTTTTAAGTGTTCTGTTAATGCAGAAATCTGTGCACTTAAAATAGCGATTTGAACTTCCGCTGAACCTGTGTCTTTTCCATCTCTTTGGTATTTAGAGATGATCTCTTGTTTTATGTCCTTATCTAAAGCCATCTTGGACCTCCTGATTGGTATATTTGTAATCTCGATATTAAATCGGAACGCAATTTTACTCAAAACTTTATTTTAGTTTCCTTAAAGTTAAAACAAATTTATATTTAAATTAAATTGTGTATAATTAGAACCATATACGCAAATCTTCTTTTAGGGAAAAATATGACAAGAAGCACTCCCCCCGACGACTGGATAGCTTATGCCGTAGTTCTGGGCACCGTAGCCGCTATGCTTATGGGGAAATACCTGATGTTCTTCGATAAAAAAACTGTCGAATCAGAGACTGAAAAGCTTGATGATGAAGCGGAAGCTATAGTTGAAGAGAGTATGGATGAACTTGCAGAAAAGATAGAAGAGATTATCGAGGAAAAGATCAAATGATAAACCCAAAGCTCATAGACTATATATTCAGCTCAGCTTCAATCCAGAGATGGAACGACTACCCAAGGATGGTTGATCTTGTGGAGCTGGACAAACAGGCCCACAAATTTATAATAGCATATTTCATAGCAAAACTTGAAGACGATGTAGACTTTACCCGCCTTATAGAAGCGGGACTTTTCGAGTTTTTACGAAGGGTCGTAGTTACAGATATCAGGCCCGACGTATTCAGAAAAGCGCTGCAAAAGAAAAAATCGGAAATAAACAACTGGGTGATAGAGAAGCTTGAACCTAGCCTTGAGAACATAGACAAGGGGCTGTTTCTCCAAAAGTTCAAGGAATACCTGGAAGACGAGAATGTTTACAAAAAAGAAAGATTCATCCTAAAAGCGGCCTCTTATGTTTCCACAAAATGGGAGTTTGGCATCGTATACCAGACCAGCCAGTTCTTAAACGATATCGAAGAAGTGAAAAAAGAGGTCGAAGAGGAGATCGAGGATTATTACGAGCTTATCGGCATAAGAAAAATAGCCTTGAATAAAAAGCTTGCAAAGATAGTTGATCTAAGCGGGAGATTAAGGTTCCAGAAAAGATGGGCACAGACCCCTCGTATCCCTGAGACCTCGGTTCTTGGGCATATGTTAACAGTAGCGATATTCGGCTACTTTTACTCCCTTGAAATAAACGCCTGCGACAAAAGGATACAAAACAACTTTTTCACGGCACTGTTCCATGACCTCCCCGAAGCCCTGACCAGGGATATCATAAGCCCCGTTAAGTACAGTGTGGATGAGCTGGCGGATATAATAGCGGAATATGAGGTAAACCAGATAGAAGACAAGATAATGCCTTATGTCCCTTTAAATATGCAAAAAGAGTTCGCCTATATCCTGGGGCTTGATGATAACAACTTTAAAGACGAGTTTGAGAACAAGATAAAAGAGGACGGGAAAATCGTCGTAAAAGAGGACCTTACCAAATACAATCTTGACAAATATGACCCAATCGACGGGAAGGCCCTTAAACAGTGCGACAAGCTTTCTGCTTTTATAGAAGCAAGCCTTTCCATCTCCCACGGTATAAAGTCAAAAGAGCTTGTTACAGGGAAAAAGCAGATAGGTGATGCCCTGCAAAGCGTCCAGGGGATTGACTTCAAGGCCATAGCCAAACAGATAGACGAAGAGTTCTGCACCACGGGAACCACCCAGGTTAGAATGGAATTTTAAAAAAGGAAAAGTTTGGAAACGATAGTGATACCTGCCGTTATACTTTTAGGTATTGTCCTGTTTTTTATTTTTAAAGGACAAAACGATCTTTCTTTCAAGCCAAAAGGCGTAAAGAAAGAAGAGATATCCCAAAACTATATAAATGAGCTCAAAGATATCTTAAGCAGCTGTGACACGAAAGAGGAAAAGATAGCCCAGAAAAAGCTCTTTATCCAAAAAACGAACTCCGAGCTTTCAAGAAACATATTTTTCAGCGAAGATGAATCAAAAGATCTCCTGAAAAAACTCTCGGTGGTTTAAAAAAGAAAATGAAAGAAATATATTTTATAACAGCTACAAATACTGATGTTGGGAAAAGCCATGCCTGCGAGGTTTTTTTAAAAAAGTTTGCCTCACAAGGGAAAAAAGTGGGATATTTCAAACCTATAGAAACGGGGGTAAAAGATAAACCAATAGACGGAAGCAGGCTTTTAAGCATCGCAAAAGAATTGAACCCGGAATTTAACCTCTCGATTGATGATGTCGTACCTTTCCAATATAAACTCCCGGCCGCCCCTTTTGTTGCAAGCAAAGGTAAACCTATAGATATAAGAAAGATCAAAGAGAAAAAAGATTTTCTTTTAAACTTCTGCGATGTTCTGATAATAGAGGGTGCAGGGGGACTGATGGTGCCTATAAATAAAGACTACTTTATGATAGACCTTATAAAAGAGCTTAATTGTGAAGCCAAACTGATCTGCCCCTCCAATCTTGGAAGCATAAACGATACGATGCTCTCGATCAATGCATTGAAAAACCTCAATATAGATTTCAAATGGTACATAAACCTCTACAAGGACAAAAACAGCTTCGAAGAAGTGACATTGCCTTTTTATAAAGTGTATTTCGATACAATAAGATTTCTATGAACAATATAATATAAACTGTAAGGAAACAAAGTGAAAATAGTATTACTGCTAAGCGTTTTTATATCAAGTATATTTGCACAAACCGTAATGTGTTACAAAAAAGATGTCGAAACCTCCCAGGTGGATATGAACATGAAACTTGACGGAGAAAGATGTAACGGGAACTTTTCCGCAAAAGATATGAAAAGCCACGGATGGGAACTCAAAGAGACAAAGATCGTTGAAAAAGATTCTGAATATACGCATATGTATATTTTCACAAAACCTGACAGAAAAATATCATTTATTTACAGAGGGGACACCCAAAAACCTTATTTCAATACGGCACAAAGGGAACTTGACATATTCGCAACTACAGATGAAACCGCGAAAATCGCCAAAGGGAACCTGAAAATCGGACAAAGCGGTATGATATTAAATACCGACAATCCAAGCGACCTGCTTATCTCTTATGCTACGGTTATAGAATCAAACGACCAGTACTCTGTTATAGAGTTCAGGGACAGGGATATATTGAAGCAGAATGGGCTTCCAACGGCTAAACTAAGACCTAAGAACGGAGACAAGTTTATCCTGAACCATCTTTATAATACAAGCCTTCTTATCGTGCCAAACATAAAATCAAAAGTAGTGGTGCATACTACGTTCCCGAACCAGAACTTCCTAAGCGAGGATTTCTTTGCGGCATATTTAAAAGTTGAAGACAAGCCTGCACCTACAAGGAAAGATATCCAGGCGTTTTGTACAAAACATGAGATAGGGACTTTGTTCATCGTTATAAAGAACGGTGTATTTATCGTAGATACCCTTTCTTTTAACGTTCTTGAATCTTTCCAGCTTCCTATAAACGATTTCTCGACGATCGAGCCTTTTTATACAAATATCTCAAAGATCGAATCAAGCATATTCACTACGATCGAAAAAAGTGTAAAACACTTTATAGACAAGGGTGAAGTACAGATCGTAGAAGAGAAGATCTCAAGCTATAACGATCACTTTTCAAAACTTCTGGAGTTATAATGATAGAACAAAAACATATAGATAAATTTATACAGATCGTGGGTGCTGATAATGTCAAAAGCGACAAAGCCCACCTTATAGCGTACTGCTATGATGCCACAAGGGACAGATTTGAGCCTGATGCAGTAGTATTTCCAAGAGACGAACAGGATATAAGCAAAATACTTGCCTACTGTAACGAGCACAGAATAGTAATAGTCCCAAGGGGTGCCGGAAGCGGCTTCACAGGAGGAGCCTTACCTGCTAAAGGCGGTATCATCCTAAGCCTTGAAAGACATATGAACAAGCTACTTGAGATAGATATGCAGAACATGGTTGCCAGAGTTCAGCCGGGGCTTGTTAATATGCAGCTTCAAAAAGCAGTTGAGGAGGTTGGATTATTCTATCCGCCGGATCCTGCAAGTGAAGAGTACAGCACCCTTGGCGGAAACGTAAGTGAAAATGCAGGCGGTATGAGAGCGGCAAAATACGGTATTACCAAAGATTACGTTATGGCGTTAAGGGCCGTTCTTCCAAACGGAGATATTATCCAGGCGGGTAAAAAAACCATCAAAGATGTTGCAGGGTATAACCTGGCGGGGATCTTAACCGCAAGTGAGGGAACCCTGGCGGTTATCACGGAAATAACACTTAAACTAATTCCAAAACCAAAATTCAAGCAAACATATATGGGTATCTTCCCTGATGTTACAAGTGCCATGAACGCGGTATTCAAGTCCCTTGCTGCAGGGGCGAACCCTGTTGCGATGGAATTCCTTGATGCGCTTGTTATAAAAGCCCTTAGGGAGAAACTGCACGTTGACCTTCCTGAGCATGCAGGAGCAGTTCTTGTAGGTGACGTAGACGGTAACCTTGAGGACGAGATGAAGTTCCAGCTTGAAACTTTGGAGAAAAGCTTCAAAGAAAACGGTGCAACTGATTTTATAGTTGCAAAGGATGAAGCAGAAGGGAACAAACTCTGGTATGCAAGGAGAAATGCAAGCCCTTCTATTACCATATTCGGGACAAAAAAACTGAACGAAGATATCTCCGTACCAAGAAGCAAGCTTCCTGAAGCCCTTAGCGAGATATACAAAATAGGCGAAAAATACGGTATGCTGGTACCCTGCTTCGGTCACAGCGGCGACGGGAACATCCACGTCAACGTAATGGTCAAGGACAAAAACGATCCAAAACAGATGGAAGACGGACATAAAGCGATCGAGGAGATATTCCAGCTGGTAGTTGATATGGGTGGGACCTTAAGCGGCGAGCACGGTATAGGAACGGCAAAGGCTCCTTATATGAACATTGCCTTTACCGATGCCGAGATGGAACTGTTTAGGAATATAAAAAAGGCGTTTGATCCGAACAATATACTTAACCCATTCAAGATGGGCTTATAATAATTTATACAAATACCTTCTTCGTTAGTTAGAGGCTTTTCTCGTTCATTTACTATTTGTAAACTTCTCTTGCGAAAAGCCTCTAGCTGCCTTGAATCTAAATTGCCTAAATTATTATAAAACTACTTTTAGTATAAATGCAGATAAACAAAGGAAAAATTTGAAAGAAAAGTTTTTAAAAGTTTTTAATTTTTTCGATGACGATACCCCTTACTATGCTGCAAGTTTAAGCTTCTTTACCATATTTTCGATCCTTCCTTTAATAGCACTTCTAATCGTAATAGTTTCCAGGGTTCCTGCCGTTTCAGAACATATGGATCTTATGACAAGCTATATCTTTGACTTTATCAACCCGACCCACTCCCAGTCTATGATAAATACCCTTACAAGATTTCTGGAAAATACAGACAAGCTTGGGAACATAGGTATATTTTACCTGCTCTTCGTGTTTACAATGTTTTTCAAGGATTACGAGCATATTATAAACAAGATCTACGGTACACCTGCAAGGGCCGTTTATACGCTGTTTTTTATGTATCTTGGGTTTATGATACTTATCCCTGTACTTTTTATAGTTTTTATCTTTGTTTCCACCCTGCCCTATTTAAAGGTCACCTTTGTAACACAGCTTATAACCTTCATTTTTATCTGGAATATATTTATTATGCTTTTTATCCTTTCGGCAAATACGAAAGTCACATTCAAATCTGCAGCTGCAGGCTCACTCATAACATTGATAACACTTAGCGTCACAAAGAAACTTTTTGCCTTTTATGTGGAATCAAATTCAACTTATGCTACCATATACGGCTCATTTAGCGTAGCGCTTATATTCTTTTTATGGATATATGTCTCATGGAACATATATCTTTACGGGACAAAACTTTGTTCCATTTTAAATAGCTATGAATTAAATAATACAGAAAAAAAGGAAGATATTGAAAATATCTAAATATATATTTATCTTTTTCTTACTTAGCGGTATTGCCGCTTTTGCGGAAGATGCACCGCCTCTGGTAAACCTGTCCGTTGCTGCAATTGACCAGCCTGCCCAGTTTGTAAGAACAATAAACATCGCAATAATACTTGCCCTTTTTGTTTTGGCACCTACTTTGATCCTGATGGTGACAAGCTTTACAAGGCTTATCATAGTTTTCGGCCTTTTAAGACAGGCATTGGGACTTCAACAGTCGCCTCCAAATCAGATCATTATCTCCCTTAGTTTGATCCTTACCTTTTTCATTATGGAGCCTTATGCAAAACAAGCCTGGGAAAAAGGGATCAAGCCGTATATGGACGAAACTATCGGCTATGAGGTTGCATTGAGCGAAAGTGTAGGCCCTTTTAAAGAATTTATGATAAAAAACACAAGAGAAAAAGACCTGGCACTTATGTACAGGATAAAAAAACAGGAGAACCCGGCAAATGTCGAGGAAGTACCCTTAACCCTTCTTATGCCCGCATTTATCATCAGCGAGCTTAGGACCGCATTTGAGATAGGATTTTTGATCTTCCTGCCGTTTCTGGTGATCGATATTATCGTAGCCTCAATTTTAATGAGTCTTGGTATGATGATGCTGCCGCCCGTTATGATATCCCTGCCAATAAAGCTTATATTCTTTATCATAATCGACGGCTGGCACCTGATAATAGGGAACCTGGCCCAGTCCTTTAAATGACAGAACAAATAGGAGAGAATTTGTTAGAAAAAATAGATATTGAAGATATAAAAAAAATAGCACTTAAAGCAGGTGAAACTATTATGCAGATCTACACAAAAGATTTTACGATCGAATATAAAGACGACAAATCGCCTCTGACTGAAGCGGATAAAAAATCAAATGAGATAATATGTTCAAGCCTTGAAAAGCTTTATCCCGAAATACCAATTATGTCCGAAGAGAATAAGCAGGTTGAATATGAAGTTCGAAAGGATTGGGAATACTACTGGTGCATCGATCCTATTGACGGGACAAAAGAATTTATCAAAAAGAACGGTGAATTCACGGTAAATATTGCACTTATCAATAAAGACACACCGGTTCTGGGTGTTGTTTACGCTCCGGCCATTGAGAATATGTACAGTGCAAAAAAAGGTTTTGGAGCATTTTTAAACGGCCAAAAACTTCCTTTAAAAACCAATGAAAAAAAAGAAGAAAAGCTTTTCGTTGTTGCCAGCAAGTCTCACCTATCAGCTGAAACCCAGGAGTTTATAGACAACCTGGACTCAAAAGAGATTGAACAGGTATCAAAAGGAAGCAGCCTGAAGCTTTGCATGGTTGCAACAGGCGAAGCTGATATATACCCAAGACTGGCACCTACCATGGAATGGGACACCGCTGCTGCTGACGCAGTTGTAAGGGAAGCCGGAAAAATGACATACCAGTATGAATCGGATGAACCTCTTATTTACAATAAAGAGGATCTTCTAAATCCCTGGTTCGTAGTGAAATAAATGGAAAAAATCGATTATCTTAAAAAATATAATGTTTTTAATATTGTTTTATTTTTATGGGTACTTTTTATACCTGTAAAAAACAGTGTTTACCAAATTTCGGTAGTATTAATGATAATATTCTTTATTTATCATTCTGTTACATTTAAATCATTTGATAAAATAAAAGAAATGATCAATAAAGAAAAAAGTATTTTTATGGCATTTGGACTTATTATACTATCTATGATTATTTCAAGTATTATAGGAATAAATACCCAAGATAGTTTAAAAGAAACTTCAAAGTTTTTTATACGATATATCCTAATATTTTTCGTACTCTTATATTTTTATGATCAAAAGTTCTTTTCTAAAGAAACTTTAACAAAAATAATACTTTTTTCTTTATCAATATATGCTTTGGACGGAATATACCAGTATATAACGGGCTATGATTTTTTTAAGCATTTACCATTGATGGATCACGGCCTGACGGGACCAATATTTAATAGAAATATATTCGGCTTTATTATGGCAATAGGAACTATCATATCATTTTTTATACTGATTGAATCCAAAGATAAAAGATATATGATTATTTCTTTAATACTTCTTTTATTATTTTCATTTAACCTATTATTTTCGCTCTCCAGAGCATCATGGATGTTTACCGTAATAACAATAGTTTTAACTGTTATTTATACAATATTTTCAGGTCAACTAACAAAAAACAAGATTCTTCTCTTTTCTATCTTTATCCTGGGAGTTATACTGCTTTTCACTACACAAGAAGATCTGTCCAAAAGATTTTTCCTGTTGATAGAAGGAAACTCATCAAACAGATTTGAAATCTGGCTTGATACACTGCCTTACATAAAAGAAAGCCCATTTTTCGGATACGGTATTGACACTTTTACGATGCTTGTTACAAACAAATACTCAGGTATCCATAATTCAACCATAGAAATATTATTATTTTTAGGATTATTCGGTTTAATATCATACTTAAATCTTTTTAGAGTTATTTTTATAAAAGCATTTATTTTAAAAAAATTTTTTAGTATTTTTTTTCTCATTGGGTTTCTTCTGCTATTACAATTTGACGGGAGCTTGATCTATAGTAAACTAAATCTGTCCGTATTGATTCTAATATTGTTTTTTATATATATTCAGGACAAGAAAACTACTTAAATAGGATGAAATAAATTATTAGTTATAATAACAAAACATACTCTAAAGGATTTATTTGAAAATTTTAGTAACAGGTACAGCTGGATTTATAGGAAGTCATTTAGCTATAAAGCTTTTAGAAAGAGGTGATGAATTAGTCGGTCTTGATAATATTAACAATTATTATGACCAAAATGTTAAATACGGAAGACTTCAAAGAAGTGGAATAATAAACACTTTAAATGAAGGGAAAGATATACCGTATGGTAAACTTCTAACATCTACAACTAACATGAATTATAAATTTATCAAGCTAAACCTTGAAGATAAAAATGCTATGATGAAACTCTTTAAAGATGAACAGTTTGATGCAGTATGTAATCTCGCAGCACAAGCAGGAGTAAGATATTCTTTAACAAACCCTGATGCATATATGGATAGTAATATTATTGGGTTTATGAATATACTTGAAGCTTGCAGACACCATAATGTAAAAAACCTCTCGTACGCTTCATCTTCATCCGTATATGGATTAAATGAAAAACTGCCTTTTTCAACCGATCATAATGTTGATCACCCCATATCTCTTTATGCTGCAAGTAAAAAATCAAATGAACTTATGGCACATACATATTCCCACCTTTTCAGTATTGCTACTACGGGGCTTAGATTTTTTACGGTATACGGACCATGGGGAAGACCTGATATGGCCTTATTTCTTTTTACTAAGGCTGCCTTAGAAGGAAAAAAAATAAATGTTTTTAATAATGGTGAGATGCTTAGAGATTTTACCTATATCGATGATATAATTGAAGGTATTGTAAGGGTTATAAATAACCCTGCCCAGCCACATCCAGATTGGGACCATGAAAATCCTTCAATATCTACAGCACCATATAAAGTTTATAACATAGGTAATAATAATCCAGTTAAATTAATGGATTTTATAACAGCTATTGAAAATAAACTTGGTAAAACAATAGAAAAAAATTTTATGCCCATACAACCGGGGGATGTACCTGCAACTTATGCTGATGTAAATGATCTAGTTAAAGATCTAGGCTACAAGCCTGAAACAGCTGTACAAGAAGGTATAAACAAGTTTGTCGATTGGTATCTTGAATTTTTTGGTTATGATAAGAAAGGAAATAAAATAAATGAATAAAATTTGTGTAATAGGTTTAGGATATGTAGGGCTGCCTTTAGCTCATGCTTTTTCTTCAAAATATAAAGTGATAGGATTTGATATATCTCAATGGAGAATAGATGAATTAAACAGTGGATATGATAGAACATTAGAACTTTCAAATTCACAGGTAAAAGAAGCTTTAAATAACGGTATAAAGTTTACATTAAATATAGAAGATATAAAAGACTCAAATATCTACATAGTAACCGTTCCAACCCCTATAGATAAAAATAAAAGACCTGACTTAACTCCCCTTATAAAAGCTAGTGAGACAGTGGGGAAAGTATTAAAAAAAGATGATATTGTTATATATGAGTCTACAGTATACCCTGGAGCTACGGAAGAAGATTGTGTTCCTGTACTAGAAAAAACTTCGGGACTTAAATTTAATGAAGACTTTTACTGTGGTTACTCTCCTGAAAGAATTAATCCAGGTGACAAAGAGCACACCGTTACAAAAATACTTAAAGTAACGTCAGGTTCAACTCCAGAAATAGGTGAAAAAGTAGATGAACTTTATGCTTCTATCATTACGGCAGGAACCCATCTTGCTCCTACGATAAAAGTGGCAGAAGCAGCAAAAGTAATTGAAAATTCTCAAAGAGATATCAATATTGCATTTGTAAATGAACTTGCTGTAATTTTTAATAAACTTAACATCGATACTCATGCAGTTCTTGAAGCAGCAGGAACAAAATGGAATTTCTTACCATTTAAACCAGGTCTCGTCGGGGGACACTGCATAGGTGTGGATCCGTACTATTTAACTCATAAAGCCCAAGAAGCAGGATATAATCCTGAAATCATTCTAGCGGGAAGAAGATTAAATGATAATATGGGGATATATGTAGCTAATCAAGTTATCAAATTAATGATCAAAAAAGGTCATAAAATAGAGGGATCAAATGTATTAGTTCTTGGTATAACTTTTAAAGAGAATTGCCCAGATATTAGAAATAGTAAAGTTATAGATGTTATAAAAGAATTACAAGAATTTGGATGTAATGTTGATGTAAGTGATTATTGGGCAGATGGGGAAGAGGTAAAATATGAATACAATATTAGTTTAACAAAAGAATCGGATTATAAAAAGTATGAAGCAATAATACTAGCAGTAGCTCATGATGACTATAAAACACTTGATTTAAAAACAGATAATAATGTAGTATTTGATATCAAATCGATACTCAAAAATGCAGACGGAATGTTATAAATGTCAAAAGTTTTAAAGTTAATAGGAAGAACTAAAGAACTTTTTTGTGAAGATATAAATAAATACAATGATAAATTAAAAAATATAGTTTCAAGCTCTTCATTTTTGGTTATAGGTGGTGCAGGCTCGATAGGTCAAGCAGTTACAAAAGAGATTTTTAAAAGAAATCCGAAAAAACTTCATGTTGTAGATATCTCTGAAAACAATATGGTGGAACTAGTTAGAGATATTAGAAGCAGTTTCGGATACATTGACGGTGAATTCGCTACATTTGCACTTGATATCGGGAGTGTTGAATATGATGCTTTCATAAAACAAGACGGTAAATATGACTACGTATTAAACCTGTCAGCACTTAAACACGTAAGAAGTGAAAAAGATCCTTTTACACTTATGCGTATGATTGACACGAATGTTTTTAATACAGATAAAACACTTCAACAGGCAATCCAAAATAAAACAAAAAAATATTTCTGCGTAAGTACAGACAAAGCCGCAAACCCTGTGAATATGATGGGAGCGAGCAAGAGAATCATGGAAATGTTTGTAATGAGAAAATCAAAGCAAATAAATGTATCTATGGCAAGATTTGCGAATGTTGCTTTTAGCGACGGAAGCCTGCTTCACGGATTTAACCAAAGAATCCAAAAACAGCAGCCTATTGTTGCTCCAAATGATATAAAAAGATATTTTGTAACTCCTCAGGAAAGCGGGGAACTTTGCCTTATGAGTTGTATCTTCGGCGAGAATAGAGATATCTTTTTCCCAAAATTAAGTGAAAACCTCCACCTTATCACTTTCTCAGAAATTGCAGTTAAATATCTTGAAGACTTGGGATATGAACCGTACCTTTGTAAAGATGAAGATGAAGCAAGGGAATTTGCAAAAAACTTGCCGTCTCAAGGCAAGTGGCCTTGTCTTTTTACCCCTAGTGATACAACAGGAGAAAAAGATTTTGAAGAGTTCTTTACAGATAAAGAAATCCTCGATATGGATCGATTTGAAAATCTTGGGATTATTAAAAACGAAGCAATTTATGATGAAAATAAATTGAATAGTTTTGAGAATACTATCAATAACTTCAAAGCTGATCTATCCTGGTCTAAAGATAATGTCGTAAAGGAATTTTTTAAACTTATTCCAGACTTTGGACATAAAGAAACAGGAAAATATTTAGATGGTAAAATGTGAGAACCGTATAAAAAGAGTGAATAGTTTCACTCTTTTAGGTTCGGAACCGGAAATTATATGCTGTAAGCATAATTGGAGGCTGTTCCTTTGAATAATATTATTGATTTTATAAAAAGCACATTTAATACAAAAGATTTCATCCCTCTACACGAACCCAAATTTATAGGTAATGAAAAAAAATACTTAAATGATTGTATCGATTCTACCTTTGTTTCAAGTGTAGGGAAATATGTAGATACTTTTGAAAAAAATTTTGCACAAACTGTAGGAAGCAAATATGCAATAGCAACGGTAAATGGAACTGCTGCACTTCATATCTCGCTTATTTTAGCAGATGTAAAAAAAGATGATGAAGTAATCACTCAGCCTCTTACTTTTATAGCTACTTGCAATGCAATCTCTTACATCGGAGCAAGCCCTATCTTTGTAGATGTGGATTTAGATACGATGGGATTAAGTCCAGAGTCTTTGAAAAGCTTTTTAGAAGAAAATTGTGAATTTATAGAAAATAAATGTATAAATAAAACAACTAGAAAAACCATAAAAGCATGTGTGCCTATGCATACTTTTGGTCATCCTTGTAAAATTGATGAGATAAGAGATATTTGTGATAGTTGGCATATTACTTTAGTTGAAGATGCAGCAGAATCACTTGGAAGCTACTATAAAGAGAAACACACGGGAACATTCGGGAAAATCGGAGCATTTTCTTTTAACGGTAATAAAATAATAACCTCAGGCGGAGGAGGAGTTATAGTAACAGATGATGAAGCTTCGGCAAAAAGGGCAAAACACCTGACCACAACGGCAAAAGTTCCCCACCCATACGAATATGTGCATGATGAGATAGGCTATAATTACAGATTACCGAATATCAATGCAGCTTTACTTGTAGCCCAGCTTGAGAATCTTGATAAATTCTTGGAGTCTAAAAGAGCGTTATCAAATATTTACGAGGAATTCTTCAAAGACCAGGATCTTAAATTTATTAAAGAACCTGAGAACTCAAGATCCAATTACTGGCTTCAAGCAGTTTTATTGGATAACGAAGAGCAAAGAAATCAATTCCTGGAATTCACAAATAACAACGGTGTTATGACAAGGCCTATCTGGCGTCTAATGAACGAACTTAAAATGTTCAAAGATTCTCAATCGGCTAATTTAAAAAATGCCAAATACCTGGAAGAAAGAATCGTAAATATTCCAAGCAGTGTAAGAGTATGAATAAAGAAAAAATCATATTAATCGGCGGAGGCGGACATTGCCATAGTGTCATAGATGTAATTGAAAACGAGAACAAATATGATATTATGGGGATAATCGATATAAAAAACAATATAGGCAATGAGGTACTAGGTTATAAAGTGATCGGCTGTGACGATGACTTGGAAGAACTTTTTAAGAAATGTAAAAATGCAGTGATAACAATAGGACAGATTGAATCAAATAAAATAAGAGTTCAACTTTTTAGGAAGCTAAAAGAGATAGGCTTTTCTTTACCGGTAATAATATCTCCCTTTGCTTACGTATCAAAACATTCCAAGATAGGGGAAGGAACTGTGATAATGCACCATGCATTGATCAACGCAAATGCAAAAATAGGAAATAACTGTATTATCAATACCAAAGCTCTCATCGAACACGATACTGTGGTGGAGGACAATTGTCATATATCAACCGCCAGTATTTTAAACGGCGGCGTTTTAGTGAAAGAAAATAGTTTTTTCGGAAGCAATGCTGTTTCAAGACAAGGTATAGAAATAAAAGGTTTTATAAAAGCGGGAAGAATAATTAAATGACAGATAATAATAACAAAGTATTTATAATAGCAGAAGCAGGGGTAAATCATAACGGTTCGATCAAATTGGCAAAAAAACTGATTGACGTAGCTTGTGAGTCAGGTGTTGATGCAGTAAAATTTCAGACATTTAAAACGGAAAACCTGGTAAGTACAAATGCTTCAAAAGCGGACTACCAGAAAGAAACCACCAACAGTGAAGAATCACAATTCGATATGATCAAAAAACTTGAACTTGATATCGATACACACAATGAGCTTATCGCATATTGTAAAAAGAAAAATATAATGTTCCTTTCAACTCCTTTCGATCATGACAGTATAGAGCTTCTAAATGATCTGGGTCTTGAAATATTTAAAATACCAAGCGGAGAAATCACAAATCTTCCTTATCTCAGGCATATCGGACAATTGAATAAGAAAGTGATACTTTCAACAGGGATGGCAGATATAGGAGAGATAGAAGATGCCTTGGATATACTAACAGAAGCTGGAACAAAAAGAGAAAACATTATAATTCTTCACGCGAATACGGAATACCCTACTCCGTATAAAGATGTAAACTTAAATGCAATGGTCACCATCGGAAAAACTTTTGATATTCCTTTTGGATACAGTGACCATACATTGGGGATTGAAGTTGATATAGCTGCTGCGGCTATGGGAGCCTGCTGTATAGAAAAACATTTTACTTTGGATAAAACAATGGAAGGTCCAGACCATAAAGCCAGTCTTGAGCCCGAAGAATTAAAAGCTATGGTAAAATCAATAAGAAACATTGAATTAGCTCTGGGAAGCAGTATAAAAAAACCTTCAAAAAGTGAAGCTAAAAATATAAATATAGCCAGAAAATCAATAATTGCAAAAGAGGATATCAAAAAAGGTGACATATTCGATGAGAACAATCTGGCAATAAAAAGACCGGGTAACGGAATAAGCCCAATGAGATGGGATGAAATAGTTGGAACAACAGCACAAAAAAACTATAAAAAAGATGAATTGATATGAGAAAAATTTGTGTCATAACCGGAACAAGAGCAGAATATGGACTTTTATACTGGCTAATGAAAGAAATAGAGTCAGACAGAGACCTTCAATTACAACTGATAGTTACGGGGATGCACCTAAGCCCTGAATTTGGGCTAACATATAAAGAGATAGAAAAAGAATTTAAAATCGATAAAAAAATCGAGATGCTCTTATCCAGTGACACCCATATCGGTATCTCCAAATCAATGGGGCTGGCCCAGATATCTTTCAGTGAAGCTTACGAAGAATTAAAACCGGATATCTTAATAGTTCTTGGGGATAGATATGAAATATTTAGTGCTACTAGCGCTGCCATGATAGCAAAAATTCCAGTGGCTCATCTTCATGGTGGAGAGACAACAGAGGGTGCATTTGATGAATCGATTCGTCATAGTATTACAAAAATGAGTCATCTTCATTTTACAGCAACAGAAGAATACAAAAATAGAGTTATCCAATTAGGAGAACATCCAAATAGGGTTTTTGATGTTGGTGGTATGGGAATTGAAAATATTAAAAGATTAAATTTGTTATCAAAAGATGAATTTGAAAAGTCAATAGATTTTAAGCTCAATAAAAAAAATATTCTTGTAACTTTTCATCCTGTAACTTTAGAAGATACTACTGCAAAAGAGCAATTTCAAGAATTATTAGATGCTATTGATACATTAAAAGATACAACTATAATATTTACAAAAGCAAATAGTGATACAGATGGAAGAATTATAAATCAAATGATAGATGAATATGTGGCTAAAAATCCACATAAATCAGTTGGATTTATTTCTTTAGGACAACTAAGATATCTAAGTGCTTTACAGTATATAAATGCTGTAGTTGGAAATAGTTCAAGTGGGTTAATTGAAGCACCAAGTTTTAAAATAGGAACTATAAATATTGGAGATAGACAGAAAGGTAGAATAAAAGCTAAAAGTATTGTTGATTGTTTACAAAATAAAGATAGTATTATTCAAGCATTTAAAGAACTTTATACAACTGAATTTCAAGAGCTTTTAAAAAATGTGGTAAATCCATATGGTGACGGTTGTGCAAGTCAAAAAATAATAAAAATAATAAAAGAAATTGATTTAAAAAATATATTAAAAAAGTCATTTTATGATTTGAAAAGAGGAGAATAGATGAAAACAAGAATAATAGTAAAACTTGATGCTAAACCGCCTTATGTAGTGAAACCTGTGCATTTTGAAGGTTTAAGAAAAATTGGTTTACCCGTTGATTTAGCAAAAAAATATTATGAGCAGGGTGCAGATGAAGTTATGTATATAGATATTGTAGCTTCTCTTTATCAAAGAGAAATTTTATTTGAAGAAATTGAAAAAACAGCTAATGAATTATTTATACCTTTTGGTGTAGGAGGAGGAGTAAAAACAGTTGAAGATTTTTCAGAACTTTTTCATAAAGGTGCAGATAAGGTGGCTATAAATACATATGCAATTCATGAAAACCCTAATATCATAAATCAAGCTGCTCAAATTTTTGGTAATCAAGCGGTTGTAGTAAATATTGAAGCAAAAAAGTGGGATAAATATTATGAATGTTACACAGATTGTGGAAGAATTCAATCTCAAAAAGATGTTATAGAATGGGCAAAAGAAGTTGAACAAAGAGGTGCAGGAGAGATATTCTTACAATGTGTTGACACAGATGGAAGACAAAGAGGATTTGACATAGAACTTGCAAAACAAGTAGTAGATAGTGTAAATATTCCTGTAATTGTTGGAAGTGGTGCTGGAAAAGTAGAAGACATAAAAGAGCTTATAGAGTATGCACGACCAAGTGGTGTAGCAATAGCTAGCTTACTTCACTATGACAAATGCACAATAAAGGATATAAAAGAATATTTAAGAAGTAATGGGATTGAGGTATCAAAATGAATAATATAATAGGACTTATAAATTATGGAATTGCAGGAAATATTCATAGTATAAAAAAAGCTATAGAAAAAGCTGGTGGTACTGTAAAAATTGTAAATAATGAAAATGAACTTAATATTGTAGATAAAATAGTAATCCCTGGTGTTGGGAGTTTTAAAGATGCAATGTCTGAACTTGAAAAAGATGAACTATTAGAACCTTTAAAAAAAGCTATACAAACAAAACCAACACTTGGAATTTGTCTTGGTATGCAGATATTATCTACTTTGGGATTTGAATATGGTAAAACAAAGGGCTTAGATGCTATAAAAGCAGAAGTAAAACCTATATTAGTGGATGTAAAAGTACCACATATGGGATTTAATAATATAGATGTAGTAAAATCAAATCCTCTTTTAAATGGTTTAGAAAATGAAGAATTTTATTTTATGCATTCTTATGAAGTAGTAAACTATACAGAGATTGCATCATTGACTGACTATGCCGGACACAAATTTGTTTCTTCTATTCAGAAAGATAATATCTACGGAGTGCAGTTTCATCCTGAAAAAAGCCGTGAAGCTGGGATTAAATTATTTAAAAATTTTATAGAATTGTAGGAGAAAAAAATGAGTGAATTATTTGGGAAGTATGGATTACCACTAGAAGTAAAGTTTTGTAAAAAATGTACTATGAATAATCAAAGACCCTCTTCTACTGTTGAATTTAAACAAAAAGAAGGTGAAAAGAAAAGAACTCTTGCTTTTGGAGAGGATGGTATTTGTGAAGCATGTAAATACGCAGAAAAGAAAAAAACGATTAATTGGGAAGAAAGACATAGGCAACTTGAAGAATTATGTAACAAATTTAGAAGAAATGATGGAAGATACGATGTTGTGGTACCTGGTAGTGGTGGTAAAGATAGTGTCCAAGCAGCACATATGCTAAAATATAAATATAATATGAATCCAATCCTCATAACATGGCCACCAGCTTTATATACAGAAATTGGAAGAAGAAATTTTGACTCTTGGCTAAATGCTGGTTTTGCAAACTATACATATAATCAAAATAAGAAGTTACATAGGTTCTTAACAAAAAGTGCTTTTTTAAATCTTGGACATCCTTTTCAACCATTTATTTTAGGACAAAAGAATTTAGCACCTAGACTTTCAGTTTTATTGGATATCCCATTAGTAATATTTGGAGAAAATGAAGCGGAGTATGGAAATGCAATTGAAGATAATGAAAAGCCAACAAGAGATCCAAAATATTATAGTGCGGAGCTGAGTATAAAAGACTTAGTATTAGGTGGAGTTCCTGCCGAGGAATTAATTAATAAACATGGATTTAAATTATCTGATTTGGAAGCATATTTCCCTACAAATCCATATGAAATACAAAAAACTGGAACTGAAGTTCATTACCTTGGATATTATGTAAAATGGCATCCACAAGAAACATATTATTATTCTGTAGAAAATAGTGATTTTATGCCAAATGACCATAGAACAGAGGGAAGTTTCAGTAAATATAGTTCTTTGGATGATAAAATTGATTGGCTTCATTATCATACAACAACTATTAAATTTGGAATAGGAAGAGCTACTTATGATTCAGCACAAGAAGTAAGAAATGGCGATATTACAAGAGATGAGGGTATTGCATTAATTAAACGATTTGATGGAGAGTTCCCAGAACAGTATATCAAAGATTGTTGTAATTATATGGATATATCTTTACAAAATTATCATGATGCTATTGAGAAATTTAGAAGTCCTCACCTATGGGAAAAAAATTATGGAAAATGGGAATTAAAACATCCAATATGGAAAGAAAATAGATAATGAAAAATATAGAAGATATTATAGTAAAAGAATCCACTTCTATTTTGGAAGTTCTTCAGATTATAGATAAAAGCTCTAAGCAGTTGGCTATTGTAGTTGATGAAAATAAAAAGCTTCTTGGAACTATAAGTGATGGAGATATTAGGAGAGCTCTTTTAAATAATATATCTCTGAATGAATCTGTAAAAGATATCTATTTCAAAACTCCAACAATTGCAACTATTAACCATTCAAAAGAAGAAATTATAAATATTTGTAGAATGAAAAAAATTCATCAAATACCTATAGTTGATAATTATGGTAACTTGATTGGTTTAGAAATACTTGATGAACTTATTTCAAAAGAAAATAAGCCTAACAAAGTAGTTCTTATGGTAGGGGGACTTGGCACAAGACTTCGTCCACTTACAAAAAACACTCCAAAACCTATGTTAAAAGTTGGCGATAAACCAATACTTCAAACCATAGTAGAAAAATTTGCAGAGTATGGATACACAAATATCATAATGTGTGTAAACTATAAATCACATATTATTCAAGACTACTTTAAAGATGGTAGGAAGTTTGGAGTGAATATAGAGTATATACTAGAAAAGCAAAGAATGGGAACAGCTGGGGCTTTAAGTCTTTTAAAAGAAAAGCCAACTGAACCATTTTTTGTGATGAATGGCGACTTACTTACTAATGTTAACTTTGAACATCTTCATGATTACCACAATGTAAATAACTCATTAGGTACTATGTGTGTAAGAGAATATGACTTTCAAGTGCCTTATGGGGTAGTAAATATTGAAAATAGTAAAATCCTTTCAATAGAAGAAAAGCCTATACATAAGTTTTTTGTTAGTGCAGGAATATATATGTTAAGTCCAGATGTGTTAGAATATATACCTAAAAGTCAGTTTTATGATATGCCAACACTTTTTGAAAAGTTAATAAATGAAAAACAAAATGCTATCTCGTTTCCTCTCAGAGAATATTGGCTTGATATTGGGCAAATAGATGAGTATAAAAAAGCAAATGATGAATATAATGAGGTATTTTAGTGTACAAAGATACAAGAATTAAAATTCAGTACAAGCGAGACACTAAATGTTGAGTTGTAAAACTTTCTTAGCAATTATCCCTGCTCGTGGTGGGAGTAAAAGATTACCTCGAAAAAATATACTTAACTTAAGTGGAAAACCACTTATTGCTTACAGTATAGAAGCAGCACTAAAAAGTAAATATATTGATAAGGTTGTTGTGACAAGTGATGATAAAGAGATATTAAATATCTCCAAACAGTTTGGGGCAAATACTATTAAAAGACCAGATACTTTAGCCAATGATATAGCTACAACTTTTGATGCTATAAGACACACTATAGAAAATATAGAACAATATAATTATATCGTTTTACTTCAACCCACAAGTCCTTTAAGAGACAACAACCATATTAATGAAGCAATAGAATTGCTTGAAAGTAAAAAGGCAGATGCAGTTGTAAGTGTCTGTGAGATGGAACATAGTCCCTTATGGTCAAATACTATAGATGATAGCTTATCTATGAAAAACTTTTTAAGAGATGAAGTTTTAAATAAACGAAGTCAAGATTTAGAAAAATATTATAGACTCAATGGTGCAATATATATTTGTAAAACCGATAAATTGCTTGAAGAAAAAAGTTTTTTGTTAAAAGATAACATATTTGCTTATATTATGAATAGAAAAAACTCAATTGATATTGATGATGAGATTGATTTTAAGATGGCTCAAATTATTAAGGAATCTAAAAATGCTTAAAACTATAATAAAAAATACACTAGGAATAGGCAATACTTTAAAAATAAAAAGTATAATCAAGCCTTTTAAAATAGAAGAAATCATCATAGATGTTGCTGCAAGTTGTAATGCACAATGTCCATTTTGTCCAAGAGTTTTTATGCCTGAAGAAAGGTCTAAAGGTTTTATAACATTAGAGCTTTATGAAAAAATACTTGATGATGCTAAAGAGAACAACATAAAAAAATTACGACTTTATTCTACTGCTGAACCGACAATGCACCCAAAATTTGATCAAATTATTGATATTGCAAAAAAGAAAGGCTTTGAAATTAGTCTTTCAACAAATGCTTCATTACTTCATAAATATTTTGATAGTATAATTAAAATAGATTATTTACAGTATTCTATAGAAGGGTGGGATAAAGAATCGTACGAAAAATATCGATATCCTTTAAAGTTTAAAAAGGTTTATCAAAATATAAAAGAGTTTTATGGGTATGCTTTAAAGAAATCAAAATCTCCTAAAATATCAACTAATTTACTTTTGACCACAAAAACAAATATCAAAGAATATGTAGAGTTATGGGGTGAATATATTGGAGATATTAATATTCACTTCATGTATGATCCTGTAAAATATGAAGATGGAAAGTTTAAATCAGTAAGTTTAGATTCAGAAAACGAGTATTTCAAATTAGATAAGCAAACAAAAAATTTTTTCTGTTCATATCCTTTTGATATATTAACAGTTGCATTTGATGGGAAAGTTGCCCTTTGTTGTGATGATTTTGCTGCAGAATTAAATATTGGAAATCTCAGTTATAACAGTATAAAAGAAGTTTTTTATTCGAAAGATATGGATAGGATTAGAGATCAATTTTATACACAAAAGCTAGACCTATGCAAAGAGTGTAGTAGGTTTTCTGAGCCCAAAAAAGAAGATATTGATTTAATTCAAGCTCAGTTGATTGATCTTGGTGTAAGACAGCAAAATAAAATAAAGTTTAATTATTAAGGAAATGTTTGACTAATATAATCTTATGTGGAGGAAATGGTACAAGACTATGGCCAATAAGCCGTACACTTCTACCAAAACAATTTATAAAACTATTCAATGAAAAATCACTTTTTCAACTTACTGTTGAAAGAAACTCTAAAGTTTGTGATAGTCAATTTATAGTTTCAAATGCAGAGCAATATTTTTTAGCTATAGACCAGATTAAGGAATTAAATAAGACTAACAACAACTATTTATTAGAACCAATTGCAAAAAATACTGCACCTGCTATTGCTTTAGCCTGTCTTGCTCTTGACCCACAAGAATTAGTTCTAGTTACTCCATCGGATCATCTTGTAAAAAATGAATTAGAATATAAAAGAGTACTAAAAATTGCTCAAAATTTAGCTAATGAAAATAATCTAGTAACATTTGGTATAACACCTATATCTGCTGAAACAGGATTCGGGTATATCGAGTGTATAAATGATTTTGATGTGAAAGCTTTCCATGAAAAACCAAACTTTGATACAGCAACACGATATTTAGAAGCAGGAAATTATTATTGGAATAGCGGCATGTTTATGTTTAAGGCTGGAATATTTTTAGATGAGCTTAAAAAGAATTCACCTCAAATTTTTGAATCATCTTTAATCGCTTTTAATAATGCCAGCAAAGATGGACTTATTAGAATTACATATGAAGATATGGTAAATATTCCAGAAGATAGCATTGACTATGCAGTAATGGAAAAATCCAATAAAGTAAAAGTAGTTCCATCTGATATATCTTGGTCAGATGTTGGAAGTTTTGATGCATTAGCAGATGAATTGCCAAATGATACCAACAATAATCTTGTAATATCAAATAAGCCTATCGAACTAATAGATATAGAAAATTGTATCGTTGTAGATACGGATGATGCTCTTTTGATTTGTAAAAAAGGTTCATCACAAAAAGTGAAAGATATAGTGTCAAAATTAAAAAAAGAAAATGTTGAACTTACCAATATTCATCAAATAGGATACAGACCTTGGGGAACTTATACAGTCTTAGAAGATAGTTTCGGCTACAAAATAAAAAGAATAGAAGTAAAACCAAATTGTAGGTTGAGTTTACAATCACATAAATATAGAAATGAACACTGGGTTGTAGTCTCTGGTATTGCTACTATAACTTTGGAAGATAAAGTATTTGATCTTAAAGAAAATGAATCAACTTATATAAAAGCAGGTGATAAACACAGACTTGCAAATGAGACAAATTCACCGCTTATTATTATAGAAGCACAAGTTGGTAAATACACTGGCGAGGATGACATAGTAAGATATGATGATGATTTTGAAAGAGGTACAAATGTCTAAAAATATATTTCGAGAATATGATATTCGTGGTATCTTTCAAAAGGAACTCAATGAATCTATAGTGAAAAAAATAGGTTATTACTTTGCTATTGAAGTAAAAAATAAAGTACCTGCTACAAAATATATTTCAATAGGATATGACGCAAGAACGCATTCTCCACAACTAAAAGAGTGGATCGCTTCAGGTATAAAAAAAGCTGGGATTAAGGTACTTGATATGGGACTTGTAGCGACTCCTGTAAACTATTTCTCAAACTACATAGAAAATGATGGAAAAATTGTAAGTGCATCTGTCATGATAACAGGCTCACATAATCCACCAGAATATAATGGCTTTAAAATCACTTTAGATAAGAGTCCATTTTTTGGTGAAGATATATATAGATTAGGTGACATTGTAACGGCCTCTGATATAGATATAGAAGATGACATAAGCACTATCAAAATAGATACGAAAAAAGAGTATATAAATTATGTAGTAAATGAGTTCAAACACCTTGACTTAAAAGATAAAAAATTTGTATTTGACTGTGGAAATGGTGTCGCTGGTACAGTTCTAAGAGAGATACTTGACCGGCTTAATATAAATTATCATATTATGTATGAAGAGCCAGATGGAACATTTCCAAATCATCACCCAGATCCAAGTGATACACACAATCTTATAGATATACAAAAAGAGTTAGATACAAAAGAGTATGCTTTAGGTTTTGCTTATGATGGAGATGCAGACCGTATAGCGGTTCTCTCATCTAAGTACAACTTCAAAGGAGATGTATTAGCTATTTTCTTTTCAAAATTCATTGATAATCCTACAGTCATAGGAGAAGTGAAATGTAGTCAAATTATGTATGATACTATCAATACTTATGGAAAAGCAATCATGTACAAAACAGGGCATAGTAACTTAAAAGTAAAGATAAAAGAGACAAGTGCAAGTTTTGCAGCGGAAGTATCAGGACATATATTTTTTAACGACAGATATTTTGGATACGATGATGCAATATACTCAACACTGAGAGTATTAGAGCTTTTAAATTATGGGTTTGACTATGATAAGGAGTATGAGAAGCTCCCGCAACTATTTTCAACAGAGGAAATAAATATAGATACAACAGAAGATAGAAAATTTCAAATAATAGATGTGCTTAAAGAAAAACTAACTAATCCACCAAATGATTTTCCAAAAATAAAAGATATCATAACGGTAGATGGGGTAAGGGTAGTATTTGAAAATGGATGGGGATTAATCCGTGCGTCAAATACTACTCCTAAATTAGTAACACGATTTGAAGCAAGTGATAAAAAAACAGCTTTATATTATCAAAAAAAACTGTTAACTTTAATACAATAGTAAATTAGCTAAAATACACAATTAATTTGAGGAAAAGATGAAAAAAGATAAAAAAGTAGCATTAATCACAGGAATCACTGGTCAAGATGGTTCGTACCTGGCAGAGTTTTTACTTAAAAAAGGCTATATTGTTCATGGTGTAAAACGAAGAGCTAGTTTATTTAATACGGACAGAATAGACCACCTTTATCAAGATATACATGAAGAAGATGTAAATATGTATTTACACTTTGGAGATATGACGGATAGTATGAATTTAACTCGTATTATACAAGAGACTCAACCGGATGAAATATATAATCTTGCAGCTATGTCACACGTACACGTATCCTTTGAAACTCCTGAATATGTAGCAAATGCGGATGGTACTGGAACACTTAGAATTCTTGAAGCCGTAAAATTATTAGGACTTATAAAAAAAACAAAAATATATCAAGCTAGTACAAGTGAACTTTATGGAAAAGTACAAGAAACTCCACAAAGTGAAACTACACCTTTTTATCCAAGAAGTCCTTATGCAGTAGCAAAGATGTATGCATATTGGATAACTGTAAACTACAGAGAAGCTTATGATATGTTTGCTTGTAATGGAATACTTTTCAATCACGAATCACCAGTTCGTGGAGAGACATTTGTCACAAGAAAGATTACCCGTGCAACTTCTAAAATAGCTTTAGGATTACAGAATAAACTTTATCTTGGAAATCTTGATGCAAAAAGAGACTGGGGACATGCAAAAGATTATGTGAAAATGATGTGGATGATTTTACAGCATGATATTCCAGAAGATTGGGTAATCGCAACAGGACAAACTACAACGGTTAGAGATTTTGTACAGATGAGTTTTGCATATTGTGGGATAAAACTTAGATTTGAGAGTAGTGGCATTGATGAAAAAGGTATTATTGATTCAATAGATGAAGAAAAATTTAGACAAAAAGTAGGTATTGATGCCGAGTTGCCAACGGTCAATTCTCTTGTTGTGTCTGTAGATCCAAGATACTTTAGACCAACAGAAGTTGATCTACTTTTAGGAGACCCAACAAAAGCGGAGAAAGAGCTTGGTTGGAAAAGAGAGTTTGATTTACAAGATTTAGTCAATGATATGATGAGTTCAGACTTAAAACTTATGAAAAAAGAACTGCATATTAAAAGTGGTGGATTTAAAGTACTTAATAAATATGAATAGACGATAGAGGATAACAGATGCAACAAAAAATAAGTAAATGTAGAATATGTGGATATGAGGAATTATCTACAGTTTTAAATCTTGGGACACAACAACTAACTGGAATCTTTCCAAAAACAAAAGAACAAACTCTCACAAGTGGACCAGTAGAACTTGTAAAATGTACTCATAAAGATGGGTGTGGATTAGTTCAAATAGCACACAGATATAATATAGATGAGTTTTATGGTGAAAATTATGGGTATCGTTCAGGGCTTAATTCAAGCATGGTAGAACATCTTCACAATAAAGTAAAAAAAGTTTTAACTCTGGTATCTTTTGATGATAATGATATTGTGGTGGATATTGGAAGTAATGACGGAACAACTTTAGGATTTTATCCCCAAAATCTTTCTTTGGTAGGGATTGATCCTAGTGGAGAAAAATTTAAAGAGTATTATGCATCACATGTAAATCTTTTGCCAGACTTTTTTAGTGCAAAGACTTTTTTAAACTACTCAAATAATAAAAAAGCCAAAGTGATTACCTCTTTTTCAATGTTTTATGACCTAGAAGATCCAGTAAAATTTATGGAAGAGATAGAGATGTCTCTAGCTGATGATGGTATTTGGATGTTTGAGCAAAGTTATATGCCTTTGATGCTGGAGAGGAATTCTTATGATACGGTTTGTCAAGAGCATATTGAGTATTATGAGTTAAAGCAAATCAAGTGGATGTGCGATAAAGTTGGATTGAAAATTCTTGACATAGAGTTTAATGATATCAATGGTGGAAGTTTTTCTATAGTAGTTGCAAAAAATAGTTCAAACTATGAAGAAAATAAAGAACAAATTAATAGTATATTAAATAATGAAGTATCAAAAGGCTTAGATACTATCCTACCTTGGATTGAATTTCAAAAAAGAATAGACACAGAAAAAGAGAATCTGATAAACTTCTTAGAAAACTGTAAAACAAAGGAGCAAAAAGTGTATGGACTTGGTGCTTCAACAAAAGGAAATGTTCTTTTACAGTATTGTGATATAACTGCTGAACAAATAACAGCTATAGGGGAAGTAAATAAAGACAAATACGGTTGTTATACACCAGGGACTTTAATACCTATTGTTTCAGAAGATGAAGCTTTAAAATCGGATGCTGAGTATTTTTTGGTATTACCATGGCACTTTAAAGAGTTTTTTATAAATAATCCTAAGTTTAAAAATAAGAAGTTACTTTTCCCATTGCCACAGGTTCATGTGGAATCTGTTAAGGAAAATAACTAATGGAAAATACTTTAGTTTCAGTTATTGTTCCCTGCTACAATGAATCAGGTAACATAGAAAAACTTATAAATGATATCCATAAAAATTTAGATTTTGTACAACATGAGATAGTTGTAGTTGATGACAATAGTCCAGATGGAACTTATGAGATAGTTGAAAATTTGAATTATGATTTCGTAGTTCCTATTTTAAGAATAGAAAATAGAGGGTTCGCAAACTCAATAAGATGTGGGCTTGAGAATGCTAAAGGAGATGTTTTTGTAATAATGGATAGTGACTTTAATCATCAGCCAAAGTATCTTCCTTTTATGATAAAGTCATTAGAGTTTTATGAGTGTGTAAGTGCTTCTAGATTTATGTATGGTGGAGCTATGGATAGTCGTTTTAGGCATTATGCGAGTTGGATTTTTAACATATTTGTGCGTATTGTAACAAGAAAATTTGTTACAGATAGTTTGTATGGTTATTTTGCAATTAAAAAAGATGTAATAGAGAAGATAAATTATGATGATATTTTTTGGGGGTATGGGGACTACTGTATCAGACTTATGTACTATTTACAAGCTAATAAAACAAATATTTTGCAGTTTCCGGCTGTAAACGGTAGAAGGTTAAGTGGAGAAGGGAATTCTCACATGTTAAAAGTTTTATATCAATATACGTTAGCAACAATTAAATTAGTTATGAGTAAGAAAGCATGATACAATATTTAATCGTAAATAAAGATAATTTTAACGAAATGGATTTCAGTGAAATATCAAGGATTCATTATAAGTCATTATCCTACCGTAGTGTCCTTACTTTGTATGGGGAACACTTTCTAACAGAGATATATAAAATTATAGTTGAAAAACAAATTGGTTTTTTAGTTATTGCAAAAGATGAACACATTTTTGGTTTTGCATGTGCTATTACAGATAATTCTAGATTAATGAAAACATTGCTTTTGTCCTTAAATAAACTTATTTTCAAAATGATTACGGCTATAATTAAGCGACCTTTATTACTATTCAAAACCTTAGAAATGTTTAAATATTCATCTAACGCTAAAGAGACAAAGTGTGAATTATTATCTATTGCTATTGAAGAAGAGTATCGAGGAAATAAAATAGGTTCTAAATTATTATTATATTTGGAAAAGGAATTTAAAAAATTACATATTAATAAATATCAAGTTACGGTTCATACAGAGATGATAAATTCAAATAATTTTTATAAACAAAATAATATGAGACTAAGTAACACATTTAATATGTTAAATACCCAATGGAATTTATGGGTTAAAAAAATATAGAATGAGGAATAAAAACGTTATGATACCTTGGGCAAGTACTATATTAAATGGTAATGAAAAAAAATATGTAATGGATGCTTTAGAGTCAACTTGGATTTCTGGCGGCTACTATGTTGATACATTTGAAAAAAAATTTTTAGAGTATCATGATGCCCAGTATGGAGTAAGTGTATCAAATGGAACAACGGCTCTACATTTAGCATTATTAGTAGCAGGAGTAGGTGTTGGAGATGAAGTAATAGTACCAAACTTTACTTTTGTTGCACCAGTAAATATGATAATAGCTTGTGGGGCGAAGCCAGTATTTGTTGACACAGACCCTAAAACATGGCTCATCGATCCAAAAAATATAGAAAATGCAATTACAGATAAAACAAAAGCAATTATCGTTGTTAATTTATATGGTAATGTTTGTGAAATGGAATCTATTATAAAAATTGCCAAAAAGCATAATTTGCTTATTATTGAAGATAATGCCGAGTCTCCATTTTCTAAATATAAAGGTAACTATTCCGGTACTATTGGAGATATAGGTTGTTTTAGTTTTCAAGCCACCAAGACAATAACAACAGGCGAAGGTGGTTTTGTAATTTGTAATGACGAAAAACTATATGAAAAAATGCGAATAATTAGAGATCATGGTATGCAAAAAGATAAACGTTATTGGCATACAGAAATAGGCTATAACTTTAGATTGACTAATTTACAAGCTGCTGTTGGACTTGCTCAATTAGAACAGATAGATTCTATAATATTAGAAAGAAAAAGAATTTATGAACTATATAAAACAGAACTTTCAAATCAAGAAGGGATAGAGTTGCAAGTCTTTTATCCAGAGATTGACCCAGTTGTGTGGGCAATTGTACTTAAAATTGATGAAAAAATATTTGGTATGACAAGAGATGATATAATTGAGAAACTAAAACAAAAAGGGATCGAGACTCGCCCTGGATTTTATCCTTGTACTTACTTGCCACTTTATAGTGAATATATACAAGAGTCACTAAAAGTAAGTGAAGATATGGCTACTAAAATCATAAGCTTACCATTTTTTGTTACATTAAAAAATGATGAAATAAAATATATCTGTAGTACATTACTGCAACAAAGGAAAAAAAATGAAATTTAATAATGAAATATTTGAGAGATATTTACAAGAGGCACCTTTGCCATTGGCAATGGAGCGGTATTTAGAATGTGAGATATACAAGACTAAAGAGTTTGTGCAGCCTATATTAGATATTGGTTGTGGGGAAGGTATGTTTGCCTATATATTATTTAAAGACAAAATAGATGTCGGCATTGACCCAAATGCAAGAGAGCTTGAAAGAGCTAAGGAATATGGTGCTTATAGTGAACTAATAAATTGTTATGGGAATGAAATTCCAAAGGAAGATAAGAGTTTCAATACAATTTTTAGCAATAGCGTACTTGAACATATTCCTGAGCTAGATGCAGTATTAAAAGAGTCTCATAGGCTTTTATCTGATAATGGAAGGATGTATGTAACTATTCCTACTGATATGTTTGATAAGTATAGTGTAATATATCAAATATTGTCTTTTTTTAAACTAGACTCATTAAAAGAAAAATACAGAGTCTTTTTTAATAAATTTTGGGCTCATTTTCATTATTATGATTCCGATGGGTGGAAAAGACTTTTTGAAAAAAATGGTTTTGAAGTAGTTTCTTTTGAAGAGTATGGTACAAAAAAACAGTGTGTACTTAATGATTTTTTAGCTCCTTTTTCTATTATTCCTTTTATAGTGAAAAAAAATAATAATAAGTGGTTTTTATTTCCATCAATGAGAAAAGTTGTTGCAAAAATATTTGATAGTTTATTTTTAAATTTTGTTAAAACTAAAAAGAAAGAAGATGAGAGAGGTGGGCTTATATTTTTTGAATTAAAGAAATCTATATAATGTTTTCAATAACTATTTTTGATTTATTTTTTAGTATTACTCTGGCTCTTATAGTTAATTTACCTGATTTATATTCTATATTCAAAAATAAAAGAGCTTGGGTACCAGTAAATTGTCCCCCCTTTGCTATTGGGGATGATGTTCATTATTTTACAGAAATATCAGAACTTCATAAGAAAATATTTAAAAAAAATTCTAATTTAGAATCATTAACTGGAGTCATGAATATAACTATAGTTAGTATTTTGGTAAATATACCATTTTATCATCTCGGCTATTTATTGGGAGATAGAAGATATGGAATACTTTCTGTGAGATTTTTTAATTCTTTTTTTCTATTTTTAGCATTTGCAGTTTTTTTTCAAGTTATTGCTATTATTTCTAGTGTGCAAATAAATCATTTATCTATTTATATTTTATCTTTATCAGTATTTGTATTGTACCCATTTTATTTTATTTCACCAGTTATGTTCGGTTCAATTTTTTTTAATTTATTTAATAAGAAGCACATATTTAAGCGTAGTAATGCTAACGAATTAACTCGTTCTATTCAAATGTCAACAACAGCTCCTATTTTATTGTTGATGATTAGTTATACATTATTAAGTTTTCATATAGGACTCGAAGTTTTTGATTATATGATATTCCTATCATTTTTCTTACTTTTAATGTTTGCTTATGCCCCGATTGGATTGGGGTATGCTTTTATTGTTGTATCTTATGTGCTTATTGAGTTTGTATTAGGGCAAATTGGACTACAAGAATTTCTTTTGATTTCTACGGTGATATCAGTCTTATCAATTGTAATAATGAAAATTCAATTTAAAATTATTTCAAAGTGTAATATGACAAATGAAGTATTTGGAAATAATCACTTTACGCTAGAGCTATCTAGAAGAGGTGTATTAGAAACAGTGATATTTGTACTTTCAAATATTTTAATTATAATGGTTTCATTTTTATATTTAGAAGTTTCTTGGCAACCTTTAATTTTACTCTGCATTTTATCTTTTTTTGCACTACCAGCTGTATTTAAGAATCATCAAGCAAATAGGTTTTGGATTCGAGGTTTTTTAGCTCTATATATGTCTGTTCTCTTTTTTGTTTTTTACGCCCTTATTGATTTTGCTAGTTTAGAATTTTTTATATTAGTTTTACAAGTTATTCTTTTAGCTACATATTTTTATATAAATTCAAAATATATGTATAAAAACTATGAAAGAAGTGCTTTTAATCAAATCAATTTAGACGAAGCACTAGAAATCTCAACCGACAATAGAATCATTTGTACCAATTCTGTTGAGTTAACATTTTTTATTCAATTGTACTCTGAAAAAAAAGTTTTGTTTAAATATTTTTCTATTCAAAATGATGGTTATCAAAAAAATATTGAAAAACTACTTTATAGTTTAAAAGCTTGTAGATATTCATATACTGAAGTTTTTTTATATTTTCAACAAAATGGGTTTTCTAAACAATTAATACAAAATAGAGTAAAAGAAAATTATTTTGATAAAAATTATATGAAAAAATATAAATCAAATGAGCTTTTGTTTATGGCAACATATATACCTTTTAACAATAAAATAGTTATAGATGGCTTTTATGATATTGTAAAAAAAGAATTTACAGAGAGTTTCTTTGAGTATGTTAAAAATAAATATAATAATTTAGATAAAGTTGATGAATCTAAATATGAAATTTTATGTAGAAAAAGTCACTAATGTTTAAAAGAATTTATCATTATCTTTTTGGAGATATTTTAGTAAAAGCATTAGGTGCAATATCATTACCTCTTTATACATATTTTTTAACACCTGATGAATATGGAGTTTTTGCTATTTTCTTGTCTTATGTAGCAATTGGAGTGATAGTATTTACTTTCAATAGTCATACATCAGTGGGAAGGTTTATCTATGAAAAAGACATCAGTATCGGTTCTTTTTTGTATGTTACACTACTTTTAGCACTCGTAGGGATAGTTTTTTCATCGGTGGTCTTATATAGTATAGATGAAGCATATCTTTTAGAAAACTTACAATTTGATGTTAAAAAATATGGCATTTTTCTTATACTCTTAGTTTTTTTAAATACACTTTATAATATTTACAACCAAATCTTACTAGCAAAAAAGCAAAGCAAAGAGTACACTGTATTACAAGCTACAAAAGCTTATGGAATTTTTGCTGTGTCATTGGGATTTCTTTATTTTTATGAAGCAAGTTCTATTTCTATGATATGGGGTTTATTCGTAGTGACTCTTTTTATTGCTCTTTATGTTTTTTATAAGCTTTATGGGCAGCTTATTTTTAGTTTTGATATAGGGGCTTTAAAGTATATCTTTACTTACTCTGTTTTTCTTATCCCTTATGCACTATCAAGTGTGATAATGAGTCAAATAGATAGAATCATGCTAGGAAATATGGTATCTACTTACAGTGCAGGGATATATAGTGTAGCTACTGTTTTAGGCTTGATACCTTTGATGCTTTACAGAGCTGTTAGCAATGCTTGGATTCCAAACTATTTTCAACATATGGACAGTAAAAATTATCAAAAACTCGATAAAGATATTCAAAAGATTACACTGTTTTTAGCGGTTGGTATTTTTACATTGGTTGTATTTGCAGATATGATAGTAAGTGTACTTTTAAATCAAAAGTATCATGAAGCTTTAGGAGCGATTGTCTTACTTACTATTGGAACATATTTTATGATTATGTGGTATTTGTGGGGTATAAATATAGGATATGCCAAAAAAACAATCATAGGTTCAATCGTGGGTATTTTATCTGCTGTTTTAAATGTGATTTTAAATCTATATCTTATCCCTTTGTATGAGTTAAAAGGGGCAGTATATGCTACTTTGGCCTCTTATGCTTTTATGTCTTTTAGTGGTTATGTGGTCTCTAAATATATTTTAAAAGTTCATACTACTTCATTATTTACTCTAAGATGGGCATTTATGATTGTATTTTTGGCTCTTTGTATTGCTTTAATCAACAACTTTTATGTTTACCTTTTTTTTAAAATAATTATAATTTTAGGTACGGTTTTTATGTTGTATAAATACCGACTTGAGATAAAGCAACTATTAGAATCTTTTGGAATACGAAAATGAAATTTGATGATATTTTAGAAACATTAGAATCTAATGATAAAATCTTAGATTTTAAACTTTACAAAAGTCAAATTCCTATGTATTTAGTTATACGATTTACTTTATTGCAATCGATAATTAACAAAGAATACAACCTTACAAATCCCCATGTAAAAGAGCAGAAAAAAAGCTTATTAAAAACAATAGTGTATATCTTGAAGACATTACAATCAAATCTTTTTTTTGCACCTAAAAAAAATATTTATATCTTTAGTTCAGATATACTTAATGTCTTGAACAAAGGTAAATATCAAAATAGATTGTATAATGACCTATATCAATTTACAAATGAACAGAGTCAATTATTTGAGATCTCTTCAGACTTTAATTATAAAAGTCCAAAACATAGTAGAGTCTATTCTTTGGATATGATACTGCTTTTAGGAAAGTTTTGTTCTATATTTGGAAAAAGAAATGAGAAAGATAAAAAGACTATAGAAAAGTTTTTGAGGTATTTATCTAATATAGTTGAGTTAAATGACACTCAATTAAAAGCTTTGCAAGATTTGCTTGTAAAACAGTCAAAATATTTATATATTCAATATTTTTTTTATAAAGCTTTTTTAAAAATAAAAAAACCCAAAGTATTGATTTTAGATTGTGCTCATTATGGAGTGTATCTACCTCTAATAAAAATTGCAAAAGAATTAAATATAACAATATCAGAGTATCAACATGGTTATATTGGATTGGCACATCCTGCATACAATTTCTTGCCAAGTATACACGATAAGATTAAAGGTTATTTTCCAGAGTTTTTCTTGACACACGGTAAGTACTGGAGTGAAAGAGTTAGGATTCCTGGGGACAAAATAGAAATTGGTTTATCTAGTTTAGTAAAGAGATTGGAAAACAAAACTAGTACTAGTAAAAAAGATAAAAACATTTTATTTATTTCAGGGGGGACAACATACACGTCACTTTCAGTTTTGATTGAGTCTGTTTATGAAGAATTGAATGCAATGGGTTATGAAATATTTTTACGTCCACATCCTTCTGAAGTGTCAGCTTTAAAAAAAAGATACAGCTCTTTGATAAGCAAAGGAGTTTCTCTTGATACAAATAGCTTATATGATAGCTTAAATACTTTTGAAATTGTTATTTCAATGGAAGTAAGCACTGTTTTATTTGAAGCAGTTTGTTTTACAAAAAAAGTTTATTTGATGAATACAGAATATACTAATTTCTATGAACCTCAGAATCCATTCATTGGGTTTAATGATTCAAGCTCTTTAATTAAGTTTATTAAAGAAAACAAGACAATTGATCACTCATCATCATATTTTTGGGAAATGAATTGGAAAACTAACTATAATAAATTTTTAGATATGTTAAATATAAGAAAGGCGTAAAATGATTAAGAAAATTATAAATTTGATTTTGATTAAATACTATGCTTATAAAAATAATATGAAGATAATAAATAATACTAGTGGTCTTTCTTTTAGATTAGTTAAAACTCTTAGTGAAGGTTGTAAGATTAGTGGGGATGTGATAATAACACAAAATGTAAAAATAGGAAAACATACCTCTATTAATGGACCAGCTACAAGGATTTCATCGCATATTAACAATATAAAAATAGGGAGTTATTGTTCCATAGCTTCAAATGTAATAATTCAAGAGTATTATCACAAGTATGATAGAATTAGTTCGTACTATATAAATAAAAATATTTTTAATGATTCATCAAATAATGATACTTTTTCTAAAGGAGACATTGTTATTGAAGATGATGTTTGGATAGGCTCAAATAGCGTTATATTGTCTGGAGTTACTATAGGTAGAGGTAGTATTGTTGCAGCTGGAAGTATTGTGACAAAAAACGTACCGAAGTATTCAATAGTAGGAGGTAATCCTGCAATAGTCATAAAGTCAAGATTTAAGTCTCAAAAAACTATAGAGTATTTAGAGTCATTAAAATGGTGGGAATGGGATAGTAAAAAAATGATAAAAAATAAAAAATTATTTAATATGAATGAAGAAGAACTCATTGCGTATATTGAAAGAAGTGAAAAATGAAAATATTATATCAGTCAGCATCATATATTCCTTCTTATGCAGCTAACAGTGTGCATGTGATGAATATGGTAGATGAAATATCAAAACTAGATAATGATGTTAAACTATTATCTTTTTATAGCGATTTGGATGTTGAGGGTAGTGATAATAGTTATTATGGAGTGGGAGATGGTTTTGAAGTTATTAAGTACCCTTTTAAAACAAAAATAAATAAAATAAAATATATTTACGACAGCTTAATATATGCTCAAAAGTTTAAACCAGAGTTGATTATCTCTAGATTCCCATATGGTGCATATGCTTTATTGTTGTTTGGTTATAAGGTTGTACTAGATGCACATGGACCTTTATGGAAGGGTAGCTTCTTGAAAAAGTGTACATGGAGAGTATTTTCTAAGTTTGAGAATCTCAGAGTTACTACAAACTCAGTAAGCTTGAAAGAGATGTTTGTAGATGAAAATGTATGTCCAAAACATGATATAAAAGTTGCTTTTAATGGAGCAAAGGTTTTTCCACTAGATGCGTTTTATGATTTGAAAGAAAAAAAAGAGTTTAATGCAGGATATATAGGTGGGCTTTATGCGGGAAGAGGAATAGATATTATTGTGGAGATAGCTAAATCATTACCACAAATAGGTTTTCATATTGCAGGTGGAACTTTAGAAGATATAGAAGAAGTAAGATCACAATATAACATACCATCTAATATTATATTTTATGGACATCTTAACCCTGCAGAAGTTTATAAGTTTCGAAATAGTTGTGATGTTTTACTCGCACCATATCATAAAAGTGGAATAGTAGGAGCTAGTAAAGTGGGGGATAGTAGTCAATATATGAATCCAATAAAAATTTTCGAATATCTATCTTCTTCCAAAGTAGTGATTGCTTCTGATTTAAAACCAATTCGAGAAGTTGTTTCGAAAGAAGAAGTTTTTTTAGTAGATCCTGATAATATTGAAAAATGGATTGATACTTTAATGTTTTTATCAACTCATCCTGAAACGTGTAATGACTATGCAAATAAATCATACAGTATATTTTTAAATAAGTTCACTTGGAAAGTAAGAGCTCTTAAGCTTTTAAACATGTTTAATAGTTAAAGAAGGATTGTTTATTGGTTAAAAAAAAGTTTATATTAGTAGGCGGATATCCTTCAAAAGATAAAGAACAGCATCCTGGTGGACAACTTACAGCTTCAACATTATTAGTAGAGTATGCAAATGAAAATAATATTGATCTAAAAGTTATAGATACATCACAGTGCAGCTTTCCTGTACCTTCTTTTTTTGATAGAGTAAAGAGTGCTTTTCAAAGAATAAGAAAATTAATTAGTTATTTAAAAAATGGGGATATTGCAGGAGTTATTATTTTTAGTAGTACTGGATTTAGTTTTTATGAAAAAACAATAATGTCTGCCATAGCATCTATATATAGGGTAAAGTCCTTATTGTTTGTCCGTTCGGGGCATTTTATAGATATGAATGAGTCTAAACCTTTTTTAAAGTACTTAAATAAAATATTACTCAAGATTCCTACATTTATAGGAGCACAAGGCTTAAAATGGTGTAGGTTTTATGAAACTATGAATATAGAT
The DNA here is from genome assembly GCA_963677515.1 of Arcobacteraceae bacterium. GTDB lineage: Bacteria > Campylobacterota > Campylobacteria > Campylobacterales > Arcobacteraceae > JAIOSF01. Next base: position 1,540,262 of record OY781963.1, read on the forward strand.
AAAAAGAAAATCAAATTAATATATAATTGGATAAAAATCAATGAAGATATACAGTATAATACTAGAAGCAGTAAAGTTGTATTTTTATTTGTTGGGTGGATTGTTGAAAAAAAAGGTGTCTTAGAACTTTTTCAGGTTATAGAGGAGTCTCCAGAATTTAATAATTATTTATTTCAATTTGCCGGAGAAGGTACATTATTTGAAGAACTTCAAAATAGAAAAAAAGGAAAAGACTTGAAAAATATTGAATTACTTGGTTGGCAGAGTGAAGAACAATTGAAAAATTTGTATAAAAATGCAGATGTATTTATTTTACCATCTCATGCAGAAGGTTTTCCTAATGTTATCTTAGAAGCACTAAATTATAAGTTACCAATTATAAGTACCAATGTAGGTGGTATCGAGGACTCTGTAATTGATGGCTATAATGGATATATAATTCCTCCAAAGAATTCCATCAAAATTTATGAAAGTATTAAAAAAATTGCTGAATCAGAAGTTTTAAGAAAGAGATTTTCAGAAAATAGTCAAAAAATTTTGAAGAAAAATCATGATTATTATGTGAACTGTAGAAAGGTCTTTAGTATTTTTGATGAATTGTAAAAAAGAAATTGAATTCAATAATTTTAACTTATTAAGGCTATTGGCTGCACTTCAAGTTGTATATATTCATTCTGTCGAACATCTAAATATTACAAATGAAATAGTTGTGTTTATAAAAAATATTATTTCGTATTTTCCTGGTGTTCCTATTTTTTTTCTCATTAGTGGGTATCTTATTACTATGAGTTATGAAAATAATCAAAACACAAAAGAGTATATAAAAAATAGGGTATTGAGAATTTTTCCAGGTCTTTATATGAGTTTTGTTATTGGCCTTATTATTTTATGGTACTTTGAACAATTTATTGATGTGGATATTATAGAAGTACTAATATGGGTAGTTGCACAGTTAAGTTTTTTTCAGTTTTATAACCCAGGTTTTATAAGAGACTTTGGAGTAGGTGTTATTAATGGATCACTTTGGACTATATCAGTTGAGCTTTGTTTTTATATATTACTTCCTTTCCTTTACATTTTTTTACAAAAAGATTTTTTAAAAAGAAGTAGTTTGCTTTTATTAGTCTCTTTTGGATTTTACTACTATATAAACGAAATAAGTTCAAATATACTTATCTATGAAAAACTTATTAAAGTAAGTATATTACCTTATTTATTTTATTTTTTATTTGGAATTATTTTGTATAAGTTTAAAAATAATTTGATAAGATACATTGAAAACAAAGTATGGTTTTATTTTATTATTTATAGTATGATTTGCTATATATCATTTGATATTTTTATTTTTGATATTTTGCATCAAGTCATTTTTTCTATATTTATTTTTTCTATAGTATTTTCATATAGAACAGTAAGCTATAGGATTTTGAAACATAATGATTTTACTTATGGTGTATATATTTATCATATGCTTATAATTAACATATTTTTAGAATTAACTATAAACAATACAGTAGAAAGCCTTCTATTAGTTTTAACTCTTTCTTTATTATGTGGTATACTAAGTTATTTTTTAATAGAAAAACAGTTTTTAAAGATGAAAAAGAAAAGCTTATATAATCAAATACAAAAAGAATATTAAATAGGAAAAAGAATATGAAACAACTTATACAATCATTTAAAACAGGAGAACTAGGACTTTTTGAAGTACCATCCCCCGTGTGTGAAAAAAATGGAGCATTAGTACAAACTACAGTAAGTTTAGTAAGTGCAGGTACTGAAAAGATGTTAGTTGATTTTGCAAAAAAATCTATGCTAGCAAAAGCTAAAGATAGACCGGATCTTGTAAAGCAAGTAGTGGACAAAATGAAAAAAGAGGGTATTAGAAATACTCTGGAAAAGGTATTTACAAAGCTAGATACACCTATTCCTTTAGGTTATAGTTTAGCAGGTCGTGTTGTTCAAGTAGGAGAAGAATTAAGTGGTATAAATATTGGAGATAGAGTTGCCTGTGGTGGGGCAGGTTATGCAAATCATAGTGAACTTAACTATATACCTAAAAACTTGATGGTGAAAATCCCTGATGAAGTAGATGATATTGATGCTTCATTTGTTACTGTAGGAGCTATTGCATTACAAGGAGTAAGACAAACAGCTCCACTTCTAGGTGAAAAAATCGCAGTGATGGGACTTGGTCTTTTAGGACAACTTACGGTTCAACTTCTTAAAGCAAATGGCTGTAAAGTGATAGCTAGTGATATAGATCCAGATAAGATGGAGTTAGCTAAAAAACTTGGCTGCGATGAAGTTTGTCATGCAAATGAATTGATCTCTAAGACAAATATGTTTACAAATGGATATGGAGTAGATGCTGTTATAGTAGCTGCTTCAACTAGCTCAAATCAGCCTATTACTGATGCTGCCGAGATAAGTCGTATGAGAGGTCGTGTGGTACTTGTAGGTATGGTAGGTATGGATGTTCCACGAAACACTTACTACAAAAAAGAATTAGATATAAAACTATCTATGGCTTATGGTCCAGGACGATATGATCCCGAGTATGAGGAAAAAGGAATAGATTATCCATACGATCTAGTAAGATTTACAGAACAAAGAAACTTTGAAGCTTTTTTAGGGCTTATTCAAGAAGGGAAGATTACTCCCAAAGAGCTCATTACTCATTCTTATAATTTCGATGATGCATTGAAGGCATATGATCTATTAGAGGGTAGAAGTCAAGAGAAGTATCTCGGAATAGTATTAGAGTATAACAGAGAGATAAATCTTGAAGATGAAAAGATAATTCAAAGAACTCAAAAAAAAATAAGTAATGATAAAATAAATGTAGGACTTATAGGTGCTGGAAATTTTACAAAATCTGTTATTTTACCAAACATACAAAAAGTAAAAGACTTTGAGCTTGTAGGACTTTGTACTGCTACAGGTGTGAGTGCAGAGGGTACTGGTAAAAAGTATGATTTTAAATATACCACAACAGATGTACAAGAGATATATAAAAATAGTGAAGTAAACAGTGTGTTTATCACAACTCAGCATGATAAACATGCAGATACAGTGATAGAGTCTATAAAAGCAGGTAAGCATTGTTTTGTAGAAAAGCCACTTTGTATTTATGAAGAAGAGTTGGAAGATATAAAAGAAGTTTATAATGGTGAGACAATTATTCAAGTTGGTTTTAACAGAAGATTTTCTCCTATGATTAAAAAAATTAAAGAACATATTAGTGGTCAGGTATCTATAAATTATAGAATCAATGCGGGAATTATCCCAAAAGATGTATGGATACAAGATAGAACTATAGGTGGTGGACGTATCATAGGCGAGGTTTGTCATTTTATCGATACTTGTAGTTTTTTAATTAATAGTGAAGTTAAAAGTGTCTTTGCTACTACTTTAAATAAAGCAGATCAATCTATACCAGATGAAGATAATGTAAGTATAATATTAAACTATGCAAATGGAAGTACTGCTACAATTAACTATTATGCTTATGGTGATAGTTCGATGCCTAAAGAGTATGTAGAAGTATTTGGAAGTGGTATAAGTATGCAGATGGATGATTTTAGAGCATTAATGATATACAAAGATGGAAAACTTAAAAAAGAAAAAAGTGCCAACCAAGATAAAGGTTTTAGAAATGAATTTACAGCTTTCAAAGAAGCTGTAAATAGTGGTAATGAAGCTATTAGTTTTAGTAGTATTTATAATACCACAAAAACTACATTTAAGATACTAGAATCAATAAGAAATAAGAGTTTAGTTGAAGTTTGATGTATAAGTTTTTAAGGATTTTTAATACTGTTAAATATCTAAAATTTATTCAAATATATTTTAGGCTTTTTTATTTTATAAGAGATAGATTTAGAAGAATTAGAAAATTTGAATACAAACTTTCAAAAAATTCAGAATCAATTCCTTTGAAGTTTTTAGATTCTTGTGAATACTACAGTACATATAAAGATGGTGAATTTCATATGCTAAATTTATCAAAAAAATTTACTAATGAAATAGACTGGAACTTTAGCAAGTATGGAAAGCTTTGGACTTATAATCTTACATATTTTGAGTACCTAAAAGAAAAAGAAGATGTGAGTTTGATTTATAACTTTTTAGAAAATATAAAAAGTGTAAAAGATGGACTTGAACCATTCCCTATAAGTCTTAGAGGAATAAATTGGATAAAGTTTTTAACAAGACATCAGATTAGAGACAATAAAATAGATAATAGTTTATATGCACAATATTATATATTACTTGATAATTTAGAGTATCATTTATTAGGTAATCATTTGCTTGAAAATGGATTTAGTTTATTATTTGGTTCCTATTATTTTCAAGATGAGGTTTTATATCAAAAAGCAAAAAAAATCTTACTAAAAGAGCTTGATGAACAAATACTTAAGGATGGAGGCCATTTTGAACTAAGCCCTATGTATCACCAGCTCATGCTATTTAGGTTGTTGGATTGTATAAATTTAGTACAAAATAATCATTGGAAGAGCCAAGAGTTATTAAGTTATTTATCACTTAAGGCTTCTCAAATGTTAGGATGGTTAAAAAAGATGACTTATGAAAGTGGAGAAATTCCTCTTTTTAATGATAGTGCAAAGAATATAGCACCTATGTCAAGTCAATTGTTTCAATATGCGAAAAGACTTAAATGTGATGAAACACTAAAAGAATTGAGTGATTCAGGCTACAGGAAAGTAAAAAGAAGTAACTATGAATGTGTGATTGATATTGGTGAAGTTGGGGCAAGTTATATAGCTGGGCATGCGCACGCAGATACTTTTAACTTTGAGTTGCAAATTAATAAAAAACCTTTTATCGTCGATACAGGAGTTAGTACTTATAATATAGGTAAAACAAGAGATAGTGAAAGAAGTACAAAAGCACATAATACAGTAGAAATAGAGGATACAAATAGTAGTGAAGTTTGGGCAGGGTTTAGAGTAGCAAATAGGGCAAATGTTTTTGATATAGTTAAAGAAAATGATTTTTATCAAGCTACCCATAATGGATACAGCTTAAAAAAGGGAATTTTACATACTAGAAGTTGGAAATTTGAAGAAAATAGAATTATTATAGAGGATTCTTTGAATCAAGAGTCTAGAGCTGTTGCAAGATTACATTTTCATCCAAGTTTATCTCTAGATTTAATAAAAAATCACTTAATAATAAATAATAAATTTAGAGTAAAAAGTTATAATTTTACAGAACAATTTAATAAGTGGCAAAATGCCATTTGTATAGAAATAGATTTTAGCAAAAACCTCACAATCGAAATAGTTACTAAAGGATATAAATGAAAATACATTTAATTGCAGCAGCAAGACCAAATTTTATGAAAATTGCACCATTATATCATGAACTAAAACTATATCCTCAGTATGATATAAAGATAGTACATACAGGTCAACATTATGATGCTAATATGAGTGATAAGTTTTTTGAAGATCTTCAATTACCAAAGCCACATATGCACTTAGGTATCGGTGGTGGAAGTCATGCCGTAAATGTAGGTCATACAATGATAGCTTATGAAGAAGTATGTACTAAAGAAAAACCGGACTTAGTTATAGTAGTAGGAGATGTGAATGCGACTATGGCTTGTTCTATCACTGCTAAAAAATTAGGGATAAAAGTAGCCCATTTAGAGGCTGGTATTCGAAGTTTTGATATGACTATGCCAGAAGAGATAAATAGAAAAGTAACAGATAGTATAGTAGATTTTTATTGGACACCTTCTATTGAAGCGAACGAAAACTTAGTAAAAGAAGGGATTGATAATACAAAAATCAAATTAGTTGGTAATATAATGATTGATTCATTTGAAATGATGAAAGAAGATATAAAGATACAAGGTACATACAAACAATATGACTTGGAACCTTATAACTATTCTATTGCAACATTTCATAGGCCTTCAAATGTTGATAGTATAGAATCTTTACAAGAGTTACTAAAACAATTAGGAATGGTCTCAGAAACTTTAAAGGTAGTAATTCCTCTTCACCCTAGAACTAGGGCTAATTTAACAAAATACAATCTTTTAGAAGAATTAGAGAGTAATAATAACATTATAATTCTCGAACCTCTTGGATATAAAGACTTTATGAATCTTGTGTTACATGCTAAACTAGTATTAACAGATAGTGGAGGAGTACAAGAAGAAACAACATATCTTGGTATTCCGTGTTTAACTTTTAGAGATAATACCGAAAGGCCTGTAACCGTATGGGAAGGTACAAATACTCTTTGTAAAGTAAGTGATATGAAAAAGTATGTAAGAGTTATTTTAGAAAATAAATATAAAGAAGGGGTCATCCCTTTGCTTTGGGATGGAAACACTGCTAAAAGAATTAGACAACTTATCGGCTCTTTAGAAAGTATATAAATAATGAGAATACTAGTACTATCTTTTTATTTTGCACCAGATTTATCAGCAGGTTCTTTTAGAACAGCAGCCTTTATAGAACAGCTTAAAAAATATATTAGTAAAGATGACACTGTTGAAATCATAACTACACAGCCCAATAGATATGGAAGTTTTAATGAAAAGTCAAAAGTGTTCGAACATATAACTAATAATATAGTTGTAAATAGAATAGACTTAGGTACGCATAAAAGTGGGTTTATAGATCAATCAAAGTTATTTTTAAAATTTGTCTGGGAAGTATTTAAAGTGATTAAAAATAGAGAAAAATATGATCTTATCTACGCAACTTCATCGAGACTTATGACAGCATTTTTAGGGGCATTAATAGCCAATAGACAAAAGTCAAAATTATATTTGGATATAAGAGATATTTTTACAGATACTTTAGAATCAGTATTTTCAAAAAGCAAATTAAAATATGTTATTCCTATATTTAGAATAATAGAGAAATATACTGTAAATTCAGCAAATCACATAAACCTTGTTTCAAAAGGTTTTGAAAAGTATTTTAAAAATATCAATAATAATATATCATATAGCTTTTATACAAATGGAATAGACGATGTGTTTTTAGAGTATGACTTTACTCAAGATAAAATAAATGAAAAAACAATCATCACTTATGCAGGAAATATAGGAGAAGGTCAAGGTCTTGATAAAATAGTTCCTGATATAGCAAGAAAATTAGAAAGTGATTTTGAAATACATATTATCGGTGATGGTGGGAGGAAAAAAGCATTAATTGAAAAATTGGATGGTATTGAAAATGTAAAGCTTTTTGATCCTGTAAATAGAGCTAAACTTTTAGAAATATATAAAAATAGCGATATTTTATTTCTTCATTTGAATGATTATGAGGCATTTAAAAAAGTATTACCCTCTAAGTTGTTTGAGTATGCAACAACAAATAAGTTTATAATTGCAGGTGTTGGAGGATATGCTAAAAAATTTATCGAAAAAAACATTTCTGATGCAATAGTATTTGAACCATGTAATGTAAATGATTTTATTGAAAAGTGGAATGACATAAAAAGTTTTGATAATATAAAAAGAATCTCTTTTATAGAAAAATATAAAAGAGAAAATATAATGAATAATCTAGCGAAAGAATTTTATACAATATGAAAACACTTCTACTAACAGGTTCAAGTGGTTTTGTGGGAAGCTATTTTGTAAATAAATATATGAATAAATATAAAATAAAAAAATTTAGTTTCTTAAAAGATGACTTAAATAGTTTAGATTGTGATGATATTACTAAAGAAAGCAAAGCTTTTGATGTAGTACTTCACTTATCTGCATTAGTACATCAAATGGCTGGAGCCAGTTCTAAAGAATATGAGAAAGTAAATGTCATACAAACTTTAGAGTTAGCTAGAAAGGTCAAAGAGAGTGGAGTTGGTCACTTTATCTTTATGAGTACTGTTAAGGTGTATGGTGAGGAGACTAATACTAAATATACGGAAAACAATATTTGTAATCCGGAAGATGAATATGGGAAAAGTAAATTAAAAGCTGAAAAAGAGCTTTTAAAACTTGAAGATAATAATTTCAAAATAAGTATAATAAGAACACCCATAGTCTATGGATACGGAGTAAAAGCAAATATCAAGAATCTAATAAACCTGGTAAATAAAATATCTGTATTACCTTTTGGAAAAATAGAAAATAAAAGAAGTATGGTATATATAGGAAATCTTTGTCATTTAGTAGATACTGTTATAGAACAAAATCAATCAGGAGTATTCTTAGCCAGTGATGATAAACCTCTTAGCACTTCAAAACTTATTGAATTAATAGCTAAAAATCTTAATAAAAAAATTTATTTACTAAAAATTCCATTTTTTGAAACTTTATTAAAAATAGTAAAACCATCATTTCATAAAAGACTATATGGAAGTTTGGAAATAAATAATACAATTACAAAAGAAAAACTAAATCTAGAGAATCCGTATAGCATAGAAGAAGGAATAAAAAATATGATAAGAGGAGAAAAAGATTGATCTATATTGTATTATTAATATTCTCATTTTTACTTACATATTTTATAAAAAACTATGCTATTAAAAAATCACTTATAGCAGCTGTAAATGAAAGAAGCTCCCATACAGTACCTACTCCCCACGGAGGAGGGATAGCCATAGCAATTACATGGTTCATGGGATTAATTTACCTAAATTTTACAGATCAAATAGAAAGTAGCCTTTTTTATGCCTTGCTTACAGGCGCAGCGATAAGTATCGTTAGTTTTTTTGACGATATTTATGAACTAAGTCCAAAGCTAAGACTTCTTGTTCAATCCTCTGTAGCTGTTGCAGGGCTTTTTTTTCTGGGAGGACTTGATACTATTACCCTGGGAATATTTGATATTTCGATAGGGATAATTACAAATATTTTTGCATTTTTACTTATCGTATGGTTTATAAACCTTACTAACTTTATAGATGGTATAAACGGCTATGTGGGAAGCGAATTTGTTTTTTTAAGTTTAGCAGGGATAATACTTTTTACAGATCCCCATTTTGGAATACTGGCTGTTTCAGTACTTGGCTTTTTATATTGGAACTGGAATAAAGCTAAAATATTTATGGGTGATGTTGGAAGTACGCTTCTTGGATATAATATAGCTATATTTACAATCTATTATACAAATCAGGAACCATCTAATCTATGGATCTGGATCACGCTGTTTGGAGTATTCTGGTTTGATGCAACTCTGACACTTATTAGAAGAAAGTTAAACGGTGAAAAATTAAGCCAGGCACATAAAAAACATGCATACCAAAGACTAACACAAGCAAGATGGAGTCACTTCAAAGTTACAAACTATTCAATACTATTAAATATAATCATCTTTTCTTTTGTATATTTTATATCAAATATTTTTATAGCATTTATGCTAACATTGCTTTTACTTTATAGCTGTATAAAGTTTATAGATAGAAAAAAGGCTTTTATATAATGCTTCGAATAGATAAAAGAATCTTAAACTTCTTCGTAATTATATTATTATCACTTATAACTTTTTGGTGGACTTTTTTCATATTTCATCAAGAGTTCAACTGGAATGTTGTAGTTTCAGTTATAGTTTTAAGAATGACTGCTTCATTATTTATCTTTAAAGACTATTCCCTTTCTTGGAGTAAAGCAACACAGAAAACATTTATCATAAAAAGTATAGTTTACGTTATCGCATTCTGTATTTATATGCCGTTTTTCTACGGTGAATATAGATTTGCCTTTATGGCTTCAGAACTGGCTTTTTATCTTTTTGCAATAAACTTTTTAATGTATTCATATTATTATTTAGTCAATAAAAACCAGGTAAAAAAAACAAAAAAGGCAGTTATCTACGGAGCAGGGAAAGCAGGACTTAAACTTGCGGAAGAATTTAGAAACAGTAAATATAAAGTTACTTATTTTATAGACGATGACAAGACTTTGCAGGGAAGAAGTATAGATGCCATAAAAATTCTCTCAAAAAATAGACTAAAAGAGCTATTAAAAGATAAAAAATATGATTTACTTGTAATAACTATTCCCAGTGCCAAACAAAAAAGAATCAACCAAATATATGAGAGGCTAAAACCTTATTTTAATGATATAAAGATATTACCATCTTTGGAAGAGATACTTGAAAATAAAAATTTCTCCGCCCAGTTAAAAGATATATCTGTTGAAGACTTGCTTGCAAGACACCCGCAAGATCTTGACAAAGAAAAAATTGCAGAATTTATAAAAGACAAAACTATACTGGTAACGGGTGCGGGTGGAAGCATAGGTAGTGAGATATCAAGACAATGTATAAAGTTTGGGGCTAAGCAGCTAATACTTCTAGATCACAGCGAGTTTAATCTCTATACTATAGAACAAGAACTTTCAAGCGAAAAGGTAATGCCGGTGATGCAGTCTGTAACAAACCTTGAAGCTCTGGAAAAAACATTTAAGAAATATACCCCGGATATCGTGATCCATGCAGCAGCTTACAAACATGTCCCGCTTGTCGAACATAATATCCAGGAGGGTATTGAAAATAATATTATAGGAACAAAGAATTGTATCGACCTGGCTGTAAAATACGGAGTAAAAAAGTTTATCCTTATCTCTACGGATAAGGCTGTACGTCCTACAAATGTGATGGGTACGACAAAAAGAATTTGTGAACTGTACGCACAAAATGCTGGCATTTCTTTAGAAAACTCCAATGGTAACGGTACGGATATAGTTGCCGTAAGATTTGGTAATGTACTGGGAAGCAGCGGAAGCGTAATACCTAAGTTTAAAGCACAAATAGAAAAAGGGCAGAACCTGACTGTAACCCATCCGGATATCACCAGATACTTTATGCTGATACCAGAAGCTTGTGAATTGGTACTTCAAGCAGGGGCAATAGGTACCGGAGGAGAAATCTTTATTTTAGATATGGGGGAACCTGTAAAAATAGTAGATCTAGCTCGTAAGATGATAGAACTAAGTGGCCAAGATGATATAAATATAGAATTTACTGGGCTCAGGCCTGGGGAGAAGCTGTATGAAGAGTTGCTTATAGATGATACGGACTGTACCACTGATTACAAATCAATAACAGTAGCAAGACCGACGACTTATAATATAGATAAATTAAATGATGATATAAATAAACTTTTAGTTTCTAAAGATAAAATATCACAGTTAAAAGAAATTGTTCCGGAATTTAACCATCAGTTAAATTAACGAAGGGTAAAAATTAAAAATGATACATTACAATAAAAACTTTAACCAATTAGAATCAAACGAAACCATATTCGATAAAATAAAAGAGGAAGTACCCCAAATAGGTTATTACAACCTCCCTTTACAAGATACAAACGATATAAAAGATTTTGCAAAAAGCATAAGTCAAAAACATATTGCGGTCATAGGTATAGGGGGAAGTACCCTGGGAACATATGCCATTTATAATTTTTTGAACAGGTCAAACACTTATAAGAAGACCCTGCACTTTTTTGAATCGACAGACCCAACAGACATAAAATCTCACCTGAACAAGATCGATATAAACGATACCCTGTTTATAGTTATAAGTAAATCAGGAACCACTATTGAGACCATAAGCATCTTCAAATACCTAAGCTCTTTGGTAAAAATGGATTCCTCAAACTGCGTAATAGTTAGTGAAACCAAAAGCAAACTTACCGCATTTGCCAACAAGCACTCCATGAAAACTTTTCATATACCCCAAAATGTGGGGGGAAGGTTTTCCGTATTCAGTCCCGTAGGGCTTTTACCCCTGGCGATCCTTGGAGTTGACATCGACCTTTTACTAAAAGGTGCAAAAAGCATACGGGACAGATTCTTTGACAAAAAAGATTATTACGACATGCTTCTTGAAAAAGCAAGGTTCATAGTCGAGAATAAAGACAAATACAACATCAACGTGCTGTTTAGCTACTCAAGCTCTTTAGAAGGCTTTAATAAGTGGTATATTCAGCTTTGGGGTGAAAGCTTGGGAAAAATAAACCTTAACGGTAAAAAAGAAGCTCTGACCCCAATAGGGCTTATAGGTCCCGTAGACCAGCACTCATTCTTGCAGCTTATCGCCCAGGGGAAAAGAGACAAGACCGTTACCTTTATCAAGGTTGAGGATTTCCAGGATGATACGGTAATACCTGCAGATACAATAGAAGGGTTTGACGATCTTGAATATATAGACAACCTTCAGTTCTCAAAGCTTATAGACGAACAGGCAAATGCAACCATAAAAGCTATCGAAGACTTAGGCGATATCCCCTGCGACACCATTACGATCAGAAAACAGGACGAATACAATATTGCCCAGTTGATGTTCAGCTTCCAGATATTAACTTCCGTTGTGGGTAAATTCCTCCAAATAAACACCTACGACCAGCCGGGAGTGGAAGCAGGAAAGATCATACTAAAAGATAAACTAAAAAACTGATTTTTTTGGCATTTGACAAACAAAATAAAAACAGCTAAAATGACAATATATTGTCAAAGGAGCTGTTATGCAAGCCGTATTTTATTCACAAGCCAGAAACAACCTAAGAGAGATTATCAATAAAGTCTGTAACGACTTTGATGAATATATCATAACAACCAAAGACCAAAAGTCTGCCGTACTTATCTCTTATGAAGAATATAGCGCTATGAAAGAGACTATGTACCTGCTATCTTCTAAAAACAACAGGGACAGACTAAACGACGCCATAGAACAAATAGAAAATTCAAACTTTAATAAAAAAGAACTGGATATATGATAATCGGTTTTGCGGATAACGCATGGGAAGATTATCAATACTGGGTACAAAACGATAAAAAAATAGTAAAAAGAATAAACCTTTTACTTGAAGATATAAAAAGAAACCCAAATGATTCAAACGGCCTTGGAAAACCGGAAAGACTCAAAGAAAACTACCAGGGATATTTTTCAAGAAGAATAACTGCAGAACATAGGCTTGTTTATAAAATAATAGATAACTTGATCGTTGTAGCTCAATGCAGATTTCACTACTAAAATTTACCCCGTTATATTTAACTACTAAAAGATAAACTAAAAAACTGATTTTTAGTCTATCTTACAAATCACCCTCCAAAAGATTTTCAAAAAAACTTTTTTTGTGACACTAGCTGTGACACCGCAGTGTTATACTGTAAAGACAAACATAACGATCCAACTCCTTATTGTTATGTTTGAATCTTCTGCAAAAGGATCATTTATGAAAATCTTACTTGCCGCACTGCTTAGTGCAACTGCCCTATTCTGCTCCGTGGATATCAACCATGCAACGACCGAGCAGTTAAAAAGCCTGAACGGCATCGGTGAATCAAAAGCTGCAAAGATCGCAGCATACATCGAAAAGAACGGCTGCTTTAAAAAGATAGAGGAACTATCCAATATAAAAGGTATCGGGGAAGGTTTTATATCAAAAAACAGGGATCTGATAAAGATCACCCCCTGCAACTAGGAGATCCCCTATTTCAGGTTCAGTTCTATAAAGAACTTGGCTCCTTGCTGTGTGTTGGTCGCATATAATTTACCTCCCATATGATTGACAATGATATCATAGCTCATATACAGCCCTATTCCCGTCCCCTGGGACTTGTGTTTAGTGGTGAAATAAGGATCGAACACCTTGGGAAGTATCTCTTCCGGGATACCCCCTCCGTTATCTTCTATGGTTATTATCGCCAATTTATCATTTGAAGATAACGATACCTTTATCCACTTATCCCCTTTTTTCACTTCGTCTAACACATCAATTGAATTATTTATGATATTTATTATCACCTGGGACAATTCCCCTACCACAAGCTCCACTTCAAGGGGTTTTGAACGATCCACCTCTTTGATAAGCTTGATATATTTATTCTCAAGCCTGGTGTTGATTATCGCCAGGGCACTATCTATCCTGTCCTGAAGAACAACCTTTTTCAGCTCCACCTTTTCCCGGATAAAGTTTCTAAAGACCTCTATGGTATCTGAAAGATAGTTTGCATTTTTATTGATAGAGCAAAGCAGTTCATCAAGTTCGTTGTCACTGAGCATCCCGTAATCTTTTTTCAGCTTTATCCCCGTTGCAGCTGTTGTAATAACGCTTAAAGGCTGTCTCCACTGGTGGGCTATATTTCCTATCATCTCACCCATCTGCGCCATTTTTATGCTCTGGGATAAAAGGAACTCTTTTCTTTTTATCTCTGTAAGATCGATTATCGATATTATCCTTGTATCATCCTCGAATTTCGTGGACTGAATAAGCGCCGGGGATATGGTACCGTCGGCTCTTATAAAATTTATCTCGTATTTGGCGGAAAAATCCAGCTTTATCTTTTCCTCAACTGTTTGCTTTGAATCCTCCGTGATAAAATCAAACATATTTTTACCGATAAAAAAGCTTTTATCTTCAATGCCGTACATGCTGACAGCGGCATCGTTCACATCTATTATCTTGCTCTCTTTTGTAAGAACAATGGCCTCCATGGCGGAGGTCAGCATCTTTTCAAACTTTAGATTTTGTTTTTGCAACTCATTTTGGTATTTTTTTAACTGCTGCTGCCTTATAAACAGCAGGGCTATCGCTGCAAATACCAGAAGCAGTATCTCTATAACCAGTGAATAATCTATATTGGACTGTTCGTTTATCTTTACGCTTGCCCACTCGTTTTCAACCTTTGTTACAAACTTCTGGGGCACCCTGTCCAAGGCGCTTTGGAATATATCCCGCAGGATCTTTTTATCATCCCTTACTCCTACGCTTAGGTTAAAAGAGATATCAAGATATCCCGCGATATGCAGATTGTACAAACCGAACTTTGATATATAGTGTGAAGCTACGGGCAAAGTTGCGATCGTATAATACACTTCACCCTTTGATACCATCTTCAAAGACTCCTCATATCCTGATGTCTCTTTTATATTTATACCCGGGTATCTTTTTTTCAAAATGGCGATCACCCCGGAAGCTTTTTTTCGGGACATTGTTTTATCAAGGATCGCCTCGATCCCTTTGACGAAAGGCTTGTCGTTTTTTGTTATTATCGCCAGTTTATAGCTCATGTAGGGCCTGGTAAATAACGCGTATTCTTCCCTTTTGGCAGTTTTTGCGGCAGCGGCCAGGATATCACATTTTTTCTCTTTCAGGAACTTCTGGGACTCCTCCCAGCTGTTGGTTTCAACGGTTAGAAGTTCAAGACCCAGATCTTTTACCGCTTCGTTTAAAATATCTATAGCGATACCTTTTGCTTTTTTCTCTTCGACGAATTCTATGGGCTCCCAGTTGGGATTATTACACATTTTAACTGTTTTATGCTTTTTGAGGTAATCCTTCTGTTCCTTTGTAAGAAAATCATCATTGGAAAAAAGAGATAAAGAGAAGAAAAAAATAAGAAAAAGTACCGATTTCATTTAATATTTATCTTTAAAATATGGATTTTAGTTATTATCAATTTTAACCTATAATCTCTTTAAAGATAGTAAAAAGTACCAAAAATGTAACTAATACTACCTGGCAAGCCTTAATGTTGATTCAATAGGGTACACTTTTATATCTGCGAGCTCATAAATGGCTTTAATGGTTTGGGGATCTTTCTGCTTCCCTTTCAGTATATCGGATAAAATCGCATCCACACGGCTTCCAAGCTCTTCTTCATTGAAAAGCTCCGCACCGTTGTAAAGGGCTTCAAGTATCTCTACAATAAACTGTGTAGAGTCCCGGTTTTCATAATTTGACAGGTGGTAATGCAGGCTGTCAACGGCATCTTCAACCTCTTGAGAGAAAGCATGCTTTTGAGAAAATTCCAACAGACCCATAGTAGATCCTTTTATATCAACAAAAAGTAAGACAAACTCCCCTCAACTATGGATATACAAAAGAGGGGAAACATTTAATAGCTTCGGTTACCTTATAAGATTCTATTATCATAAAACCAAATAACTTAAAGTAAAATTAAATGTTTTCCTCTATGATTGCCGCTAGAAATTCTCCCATTCGTCGTCGACTGCAGGGTCAGAAACTACGGATTCCAGTTTTCCTGCTTTTTGAGGCTCTTTTTTAAGCTCGGGCGCAGATTTCACCGGATCAAAACTCCTGTTCTCTTTCAGGTCGTTCAGGTCCTTGGCTTTTACGCCCTCTTTACCTATGAACTCTTTCTCGTCGGCATTTTCCACAACCAGTTTGGCTATGGCGTCGGTCTGTACGGCTACGTCATATGTCTGGGTAGCCACGCTTGCATTCTGCTGGGTCTGCTGGTCAAGGCTTGCCACGGCGTCATTGATCTGTTCTATACCGCTTAACTGCTCTTTGGATGCATTTTCAATATCACCTATAATAGCTATTGTCTTGGAAATATCCCCGTTTAAAAGAGTATACCCCTCTATCATATCATCAGCGATCTTTTTACCGAAGTTCGCTTTGCTTGACGCATTTTCAACCAGCGCCTTGATCTCGTTCGCTGCCTCGGCAGATCTGCTTGCCAGGTTTCTTACCTCCTGGGCAACCACCGCGAACCCTTTGCCCGCTTCCCCTGCAGTTGCTGCTTCGACCGCCGCATTAAGGCTTAGGATATTTGTCTGGAACGCTATCTGGTCGATCACTGTGATAGCCTCGTTGATAGCGCTAACTTCCTTGTTTATCTCATCCATTGCCGATGTTGTCTGGTTTGCCAGGCTCTCACCTTTGCTTGAAGAATCATTCAAAGATGAAGCATAAGATGACATCTGCACGATATTCTGGGTATTTGCCGAGATATTTGAAGTGATCTGCTCCAGTGCCGCAGCCGTTTCTTCCAATGCCGCAGCCGCCTCGTTTGAGTTCCTGTTCAGTATATCCACGTTTTTAAGCAGAATATCGCTGCTGACGTCGAGAGTGAGACCGTTTTGTTTATTCTCTATAAGCATCTGGGTCAAAGCGTTTCTCAGCTGGTTTATATCTTCGGAGAGTATATCAAATACTCCACCCTTGTCTATATTGGCAAGCTTCAGCTCTTTTCTGTAGTCGTATTTGGAATACTCGCTCAATACACTATTTATATTCTCAAAATGCTCTTTTGTAATCTTTATCATACCGTTGACATCATTTTTAAACTGGTTCAGTGCTTCATTACCCGTATTGCTTTCGATAAACTGGCTGTAAGAGCCGTGCATCACTTTGTTGATCACAACTTTTGCTTCATCTATAAGTCTGGCATCCTGATCTATAAGGCTTTTTGTTTTTACAATATTCTCATTTACCACCCGGGACATAAGACCTATTTCATCCTTAGCGTTGCCGTTTAGGTTCTGAACCTGGCTGCTTTCTTTGTTAAGATATCTAAAGAACCCAAGAAGCCCCTCCTGGAAACCTGCCAGGCTGGAGCTTATGGTTTTTATGATAACCAAAGCCAGTCCCGAAATAATCAAAATGATCAAAAGGGAAACCACTAAAGAAACCATTTTTAGGGTGTCTATGCTTTGCTGAACATTTTCCCTGGTATCTTTTGTCATCTTTTTAAGGATATCATCTGTTTTATGTATGATCCCCCTCATTTTTCCCTGAAGACCCGATTTGCTGTCCAGCCCTATCTCTTTTTCCCCATTTACCAGGGAGATAAAATCCCTTTTGTATATTTTCAGGTTTTCAAGCATAGAATTTTTTTGAGATGACGTGAAGTTTTTAGTATTGCCCGATATATTTTCGCTCACTGAATCTATCTTCTTTATGAACTTGTCCACATATTTCAGATCCCGTCTTAACATAAAATCTTTTTCATGCTTTCTAAGATCGTAAATAGAAGATAATAACTTATAATACTCTATCTCTTTTGCCAGGTTTTGCGTCTTGTGCACCGCTTCCCTTAAGCTTCCGTATAAACCGCTGTTATGGTCTAGCCCTATCTCCTGCTGTTTGGCTATAAAGTTCATAAATGAATCCTTATATTCCCCGATCACGGAATTAAACCTTTTCAGGTCTTTATCCTCTATTCCGCTTGATAATAATATATCGTTCAACTCTTTTGAGTCTTTGTATAATACAGCCACGTTTTTCTCAAACTGCTCCTTATACTTCAAAGACTTCCTCATAATAAAGTCTTTCTCGTTTCTCCTTAACATCAGCATATCGGAATTGAGCTTTTCTATATATGTAAGCCCCTTATTCAGTTCATTAGTATTATTAACAGATATATTTTGTATATATGTTAACAATACCAATCCCAAAACGGATAATCCCCCAAGTAGTATGAGCTTTGATTTTATTGTCATTTCTCCACCTTTCGTAGTATTATAAGAAAATAATAACTTTTTGCTAAGCTAAGATTATACTTTTTTTAGACTTAAATAACCAAGAGGAAGATACATTACACTGTATACTTGCCAAATAATTATACGGCTTATATGCTAACAAATAATTGAATAATTTTTATACAGCCATCTTATGAACTATCCTATTTTTCCAGATCTATGGGAATAGATATTTTAAATTCCGCCCCCTTGCAATCCTTCTCATCAACCTTAAAATGGACGTTTCTAAGGTATATATCCCCTTTCATGGTTTTGGTCACGACATTATACACAACGTTAAGACCCATCCCTTTGCCGAACGACTGGTGGTGAGTGGTAAAATAAGGATCAAACACTTTTGTGATATTTTCCTCATCTATTCCTCCCCCGTTGTCTTTTATTTTTATAACCAGAAGATTCTCTTCCCCTTTATATATATCCAGGTAGATATATCTGTCCCCGTCAAATTTTTTAAGGGCATCTATAGAATTGTTGAATATATTCAGCAAGGATTGAAGAAGACCGTCCCTTGAGGTATACATATTGATATCTGATTCTATGTTTTTAACAAGCTTTATATCATTCTCCTCAAGCCTGTACTCTTCCAGGGCATAAAGCTCTTTTACCAGGCCATTTAGTTCAAAGTGGGAATAACCATAATTCCCCTCCATGAAGTGCTTGATATCGTCAATGGTCTTTGAGAGTATCTGCACATTTCTGTCCACCTCATCCGATATCTCGTCAATATATTCTTTTGTAAGTATATCAAGTTCACTTTTCAGTTTCAGGCCGCTTACGGCAGTGGATATGACGCTTAGAGGCTGTCTCCAGTGATGGGCGATATTTGTCAGCAGTTCACTTATTGAACTCATTTTCGACTGAATAGTCAGTCTTCTTTTCTGCTCGTCGATCTTCCTTTCTTTCTCTTTCATATCGGTAAAATCGATCGTGGTCATAAGATACTGTTTTTTGTTCGGCATCAGGGCTATAGAGGAGTTGAGCGTTTTAAGCTCCCCGCTTTTTGTCAGGCACTTTCTTTCGAAGTTTTCATAAAAGCCGTCCTTTTTTACCTGGGCATATATCTTTTTGGACTCTTCCAAAAACTCAGGTGCCGTAAGATCAAGGCAATGTTTTGTTTTCAGCTCCTCTTCACTGTACCCAAGCATCTGGGTATATTTTTCATTAAAATAAACATATTTTGTGTCAAGATCCAGCACGGCTATCCCCTCCAACGCCGTATTAAAGATCGATTCCAATTCATTCTTTTTCTCGATTATCTCTTTTTCGTTTCTTTTCTCTTTGGAGATATCCCTTTGTGAGGCATAGAGATATCTTTTACCGTCCAGCTCGATCCCCTTTGCATTGATCTGTACGTCGATCACCGTTCCGTCTTTACGTTTATGTTTTGTTTCAAAGGTTCTTGGAGTATCTATAAGATCTTTTATACTGTTCTTCAACTCTTCTTTTGAAAACTTTACGTCCCAGCTGAAAAGATCAAGCATTTTTACCTCGTCATAGCTGTAGCCCAGGTTTTTGGCAAAAGAGTGGCTGTAAAGTATCAGATTGCCCTCCTCGTCCAGGATATGTATCCCGTCAGAAGCAAAGTCAAGCAGAGACTTGAACTTCTGCTCTGAATAATAGATAAGGCTTACATCATAAATACTCCCTATTGACCTTATAAAATTGCCGTTATCGTCGAAATAGTGTTTTCCCCTCTCCTCCACGAACTTTATATTCCCTTTTTCGGAAACTATCTTATGGATTATAAAATACTCTTTTTTGTTTTTTATCGATTCCTGAAACTTCGTCTGCAACAGCTCTTTGCATTCTTCGGGAACATAGGACAAAAACTTCTCATAGGTGATCTTTGTATTTTTATCATCTATATCAAATATATCAAATACCCCGTCGCTCCAGACCACGTCGTTGGTGTTTGGATCGAACTCCCAGAAACCTATCTGCGCCACTTTTGATGCGGTGTTTAAAGACTCGTTCAGTTTATTCAGCTTTTCTATATTAAGCAGCTTGTTGCTGAAGATCTTGATTATCAGGTACGTAAGTATCAAGGAGAGTATAAATACCTCCACCGAAACCGTCAGGTATTGGATCTTTGATTTTTTCTGCTGTTCCAGAAGATAGGACTCTTTTAGTTTGAGTATCAGGTTGATCCCCCCGTAAACGGGCAGGTCAAACTTCCTGGATACGAATGTTTCCGTTTTCATTAGTGGACTTGCAAGGATATCATTATAGCTTTCGGAAAACTCGTTGCTTATATTATACTTGTGTTCCAAAGAGTTACCCCAGCATTTTGTGTGCGTGCCGCTTCTGTGTTCATAATGGTAAAGGCTGAACCCTTTATCATCATACAGCAGCATATCGTATAAAGGCGCGTTTGTAAGCTCCTCTATAAACCCTTTCATAAAATAGTTTATGATCAGCACCCCGCCAAACTCACCCTCTATCTTCACGGGAAGTATGGCCCTGATCGTTGGCTGGTATGGTATCTGGAGTTCACCCTTGTCCCTGTTCAGTTCTATCGCGGAGAACCATACTTTTTCAGCCTCTTTTGTTACGGAATCCGAGAAAAAATACCTGTCCGACTTGTCGTAAAGCTTTTCACCCCGGAGAGGATAAGGCTTTTGCCCGGATTCTTTCCTTTCAATTTTTATTATCTCTTTTCCGTTCTTATCTATATAACGGATCTTCATAAAGTCTGAATGGGAATTTGCATAGGTCAAAAAGAGCTCTTCTATAAGTTTTATATTTTCTTTATCTTCTTTATTCTGCAGATAGCTCTTGAAAAATACTGAATTGCGAAGGGAAAGGAGATTCTCTTCCGAGTGCTGCAAAAACGACCTTACGACACCTTCTCTTTCTTTTGACTTGTTTATAGCATTGTTTAAAGCCACCTTTTGGGCATTCTGCTCAAAAAAAAGCTCCTCCATCACCATTATCGAAACAGATAATATAAGGGCGAAAGATATAAATATCACGTAAAGCTGTTTAATACTTTCTTTGTTGGAATCCATAAATATAACCTAGAATTAACTTTATAATAATCAATGTTATCATAAGGTGAATTTTAAGAATATTAAATTCTACTTTTTTAAGAATTTTCTAATATTTATGTTTCATCTTTGATCTGTACGGGATATTTTTTTGTGAAAATGGATTTTGAAACGTGGCTCCGGCACCTGGGATCGAACCAGGGACCAAATGATTAACAGTCATCTACTCTACCGCTGAGCTATGCCGGAAGCTATGAAATATTTGAAAGAAGATATCTTTCGTTTAAGTGGCGAAATTATAGTAAAAATTCTTTTATTTGTCAAGGGAATTTTGACAAAATTACAAAATTTTATAAAATTTCACCTTGTTATTGTCTACAAGCCCTATTTTATGGGCTTCATGAAGCTTTTGGAGTCTTTGTTTCGATATATCGTCAAAACTGTTTTCTATATCATCAAGTGTAAGGGGCCTTCTTTTTAGAAGACCTATGATCTCATCTTCACTGAAAGTTTGTATATTCACCTTCTTATTTTTATGGGCGATCGTTACGGGCAAGCCCTCAAAACTATCTGCTATCTCAAGAAGTTTTTCATAGGTTACTGGCTTCACGTCATATGCAGGGGGCCTGTCTATCGTACCTATATCTACCCTGTCCGGTTTTATCTCTTTAAATGCGTCGTAAAGTTTCCCTATCTCTTCGTCACTGTCGTTTAAGGTTTTTACGAACAGGGTTTCCAGGATCAGCTGTTTTTTATGAAGTTTCCGAAAAGCACACATCCCGGGAATTATCCTGCCGCAATCGATACTATCATCAAGCCTGTCAAGCTTTTTAAAGCATTTCTCACTTACGCAGTCAAGGGAAAGTTTCACGATATCTATCTTGGATAGCGTCTGCTGGATATCTTTTTCGTATATATTCGCGCCGTTGCTAAGGATCAATGTTTTTACGTCACCTTTTATCTTGTCTACTTCATCTATAAGCTGGCTTAAGTATGGATATAGTGTAGGCTCGCCGTTTGCGGTGAAAGTTATAACATCAAGGTTCTTATGGCTTTCAAGAGCTTTTTTCAAAGCTTCAACAATATCTTTTACCGATACTACCTCACTTTGTTTGGAAACGGTTTTAGCCTTCTCCAGCTCGCAGTATAGACAGTCAAAATTACATTGTTTGATCGATGGGGAGAGATCGATCCCAAGACTCATCCCGAATCTTCGGGAAGGTATGGGACCGAATATAATATTCTGGGTCATTTAGTTTATTTTTTACCGCTCACTCTTTGACACTCGCTTACGAAGTGTTTTGCATGTTCTACAGGCACATCAGGCAGTATTCCGTGGCCTAAGTTGAAGATATGTCTTTTCCCGCCCATTATATTCTGGATAGCTTCTACACATTGTGTTGTAGCCTCTTTTGAGTAAAGTCTGCAAGGCTCCATATTCCCCTGGAGCACATATTTGTCTCCCAGTTTCTCTTTTGCAAGCGCCATCGGGGTTCCCCAGTCTACGCCGAATACGTCAAAGTTACCGTACACAAGACCTCTTTCTATAAATGAAGCCACACCTTTAGGGAACATTATCACAGGGATCTCAGGATATTTTTCTTTCAGGTATTCAGATATCTCAACCATATATTTCCAAGAGAACTCATCATATTTACTTGGCTCGATCGCAGCTGCCCAAGAGTCGAATATCTGTACTACATCCACACCCGACTCTATTTGTTTTTCCATATAAAGCTTAACTACGTCAGTTACTTTTCTAAGTATCTTATGTAAAAGTTCAGGATTAGAGTACATCATCTTTTTACAGATATTGTATGTCTTTGTACCCTGACCCTCGATCATATAAGTTGCAAGGGTCCAGGGAGCCCCCGTGAAGCCTATAAGTGCTTTATCGTCACCTCTTTCATCAAGCTGAGATCTAAGAAGCTTGATAGTATCATATACGTATGTAAGCTTGTTTGCCGCTTCTTCTCCACCTATAAGCCTGTCAAGGTCAGCTTCCTCTTTTATAGGATCGGAGAATTTAGGCCCCTCCCCTTTTACAAAAGAAAGATCCATACCCATCTCGTCAGGTATTACCAGGATATCACTGAATAATATTGCAGCATCCACACCTACGATATCCAAAGGCTGGATTGTAACTTCCGCAGCTTTTTTCGGATCATGGCAAAGGTTCAGGAAGTTTCCTGCTTCTTTTCTTACTTCCATATATTCAGGTAGGTATCTCCCCGCTTGTCTCATCATCCATACAGGAGTGTACGGAGTCTCTAAACCTTTACACGCATCAACAAATATTTTTCCCATTCTTATCTCTTTCCTTTTCTTCTTAAAAAGTAATTTATTTAAGGAATAAATTAAATTACTTCTTATTAATGTTCTTCTGATTTAGTTTCTTTTTTCTTCCCAACCATACCAAGGAAGTACAGTCCTATTGCCAAGGAAGCAATAGCCAGTGCGAAATATAACATCTCCAACGGTGTTTTAAACTCTGTATGCAGAACCCTTTGGAAAAAGTTTACAACCAGAACCATTACGATAACTTTCGCGATCTTGTCTTTTAACTGGTCAAGGCTGTGTATAGCCAGGATCTTATTGTCCCCTTCAGCTTCATCTATATCGCTGATAAACAGCTCGTATATACCAAAGGCAAAGATAAACATAACAACTGCTATTAAGTACAGGTCAACCGCACCGATTATACCTGCAACTATATCCTCGTGGAAATGATCCGGGTGCGCATGGGTAACTATCGTATTATATGTATATACCGCAACTCCCCAGATATCCATGGAAGCTACAACAAATAGAACAAACGCCCCTATCAGACCGAATACAACGGCAAACAGGACAACGAACCTGCTTCTCCAGATAGCCCCTTCAAACAGTTTTTCCAACATCTTCTAGATCTCCTCTTGCAGTGCAATCCATTTAAAAGCGATTCTAATTGCATTTGTCGCAGCTCCTACCCTTACCTGGTCAGCCGCATTGAACATATGAAGCACGTTTGGTTCATAGATATCTTTTCTGATCCTTCCGACAAACGTAATATCAGTATCTGTCGAAATTATAGGCATAGGATAGACATTGTTTTTAACATCGTCTGCTACTTCAACGTTCTCAAAATTACCTAAAGCTTCTCTTACCGCGTCAACGTCCACGTCAACACCATCTTTAAATCTTACCGTGATAGACTCACTGTGGCTTCTAAGCACCGGTACCCTTACACAAGTAGCGGCAATAGCCATTTTTTTCTTCATGATCTTTTGCGTTTCATTTACCATCTTCATCTCTTCTTTGGTAAAGCCGTTTTCCTGGAATACGTCGATATGAGGGATAACGTTTAGCGCGATCTGGTGTGCAAAAGCTTCTTTTTTCGATTCGTCAAGCTTAAAGGCAAAGAAATCCTGCATCTGGTGTACAAGCTCTTCCATACCGGCTTTACCCGCACCTGAAGTTGCCTGGTAAGTCGATACGTCAACTCTTTTGATACCGTATAATGTATCCAAAGGTTTTAACGCTTGAACCATCTGGATAGTTGAACAGTTAGGGTTCGCGATGATCCCCGTCTCTCTCCAAAGCTCGATATCCTCAGGGTTTACCTCAGGTACTACCAAAGGAACATTCTCATCCATTCTGAAGTGGCTCGTGTTGTCGATCACGACCGCTCCGCCTTCGACCGCGTATTTTGCGAATTTTGCAGAGATAGATCCCCCTGCGCTGAAAAATGCGATATCTATTTCATGCTCTTGAAATACAGTATCGGTCAACTCGTAAACAGGGTATTCTTTCCCTGCGAACTCAATTGTCGTACCTACACTTTTTGCACTTGCAAGTGGAAGAAGTTCATTTACAGGGAAATTCATCTCCTCCATTACTCTAAATAGTTCTTCACCAACTGCTCCCGTAGCACCCACTACCGCAACATTATATTTTTGCATTATTCATCATCTCCGTCATTTTCAGTATTTTCTGTATTTTCATTACTTACGTCTAAAAGATTTCTCTCTTCAAGATCGATCCCCGCCATATCGTCCGCACTTTGGATATCAAGTTCATCGTCTTTCTCTTTTGGACATTTAGCGATACTTACGACTTTATCGTTTTTATCTACGTTTACGATAGTTACACCTGAAGTGTTTCTTCCAGCTTTTCTGATAGTCTCCATATCAACCCTGATCATCTTACCGATAGATGTAAGAGCCATAAGATCCTGGTCTTCGTCGACTATTACGTTTCCAACTACCGTTTTACCAGTTTTTGGACTAAGCTTCATTGAAGCGACACCGCTTCCCGCTCTGTTTGTAAGCCTGTATGCCTCAACCTCTGTTCTTTTCCCGACACCTTTTTCAGATACCGTCAGAAGCTCCTGCTGCTCATGCTCGATAACATCCGCATCTACTACATAGTCACCTTTTGATTTAAACTTGATACCTCTAACCCCTCTGGTTGTTCTACCTTGAGGTTTTACTCCGATAAACTGCATTTTACCTTCATCGTCTAATATAGGGTTACCCTCTTCATCTTTTTTCGGCTCCCAGATAAAGAATCTAATAACCTGACCAAGTGCCGTAAATATCATAAAGTACTTAGATTCAGGCAGGGTGATCTGCGCCGTTACGATCTCGTCGTCGTCATCAAGTACGATAGCTCTGACCCCGTTGCTTCTGATATTGCTGAACTCGTTCAATGCAGTTCTTTTTACAACACCGTTTTTGGTAAAGAATGCCAACGACTTGGACTCGTCAAAGTCGGTAGTAGGGATGATAGCCATGATCTTTTCGTCAGGTTTAAGGTCTATAAGGTTTACTACTGCCTTACCTTTTGCCGTTCTTGTACCCTCAGGTATTCTGTAAACTTTCAGCCAGTACAACTGTCCTCTGTCCGTTACGAACATCAATGTATCGTGGGTATTTGATACGAAGAATTTCTCGATAAAGTCGTCATCGTGCGTAGTTACGGCAACTTTACCTTTTCCGCCCCTTCTTTGGGTTTCGTATGCTTTGATAGGAACCCTTTTCACATAACCGTTATGGGTGATAGTTACAACCATAGGCTCGTTAGGGATAAGGTCTTCGATATCGATATCATCGTAACTGTCTTCTATCTCTGTTCTTCTAGGACTGTCGTACTTGTCTCTAGTCTCGATAAGCTCGTCCCTGATGATAGTGTTTAACTTCTCTTCAGATTTCAAGATAGATTCAAGTTCTGCGATCAGTTCAAGAAGCATTTTCAACTCTTCTTCCAGTTTTTCCCTTTGAAGACCCGTAAGACGTCCTAGTCTCATATCAAGGATCGCTTTTGCCTGGATATCCGTCAATCCGAATCTAGCCTGAAGCTTTTCGCTGGCATCGTTGTCATTTTCAGAATTCTTGATGATCTGTACGACTTCGTCGATATTGTCAAGAGCTATTTTCAATCCTTCAAGGATATGGGCTCTTGCTTTCGCTTTTTCAAGTTCAAATATCGTTCTTCTGATTATCACAGTTTTTCTGTGGTTCAGGAAGATTCCCAATATCTCAGGAAGATTGAATATTCTAGGTTCTTTGTTGTGTACAGCAAGAAGGATGATACCGAACGTCGTTTGAAGAGGAGTAGTTTTATAAAGGTTGTTCATAACTATTTCGCTCATGGCATCTTTTTTAAGTTCAATCACGACTCTGGTACCTTCTCTGTCCGATTCATCCCGAACTTCGCTGATACCCTCTATGGTTTTCTCTTTTGAAAGGTTTGCTATCTGCTCTACAAGTTTTGCCTTGTTTACCTGGTAAGGTAGCTCGTCTAGAACGATAAGCTCTTTTTTCCCTTTTGTCTCGATATGGTGTTTTGCCCTTATTTTAACTTTTCCACGCCCTGTTTTATAAGCATCGGCGAAACCTTGTCTACCGAATATCGTAGCTCCCGTAGGGAAATCCGGCCCCTGGATAAAGTCCATTAACTCAACAGCGTCCGCATTCGGGTTATCGATCAGGTGGATAAGCGCGTTCATCACTTCCGTAGGATTGTGAGGAGGGATCTTTGTCGCCATACCTACGGCGATACCCTCACTACCGTTTACCAAAAGCGTAGGCATTCTGGTTGGAAGTACCGAAGGCTCTTTCCCCGTATCGTCGTATGTAGGTATATAGTTTACCGTATCTTTGTCGATATCTTTTAAAAGATCCTCGCTAAGCTTCGTCATTCTGGCTTCGGTATACCTCATAGCTGCCGCGTTATCGCCGTCTACAGAACCGAAGTTACCCTGACCGTCAACAAGGGGCATTCTCATAGCAAAATCCTGTGCCATCCTTACCAAGGCGTCATAAACTGAAGTATCCCCGTGCGGGTGGTACTTACCGATAACATCCCCTACGATCCTTGCCGATTTTTTATAGGGAGTTCTTGAAGAGATACCCAGATCATGCATAGCATAAAGAATTCTTCTGTGAACAGGCTTCAGACCATCCCTTGCATCAGGAAGCGCCCTACCTATAATTACACTCATAGAGTAATCTAAATATGAAGATTTTATGCTGTCTTCAATCTTAACATCGATTATATCTTGTGATTCAAAAAGATTTTCCATATTTATTATGTTACCTTTATTTAAAATTCATTTATTCTAGCCGAAAGTAGCTTAATATACGGTTTTATAATATATTTTATCTTTTTCGGATAATAATTATTTACTTTTTTTACCTCTTTTTCGGCAAAAAAAAAGGTTAAGGGTTTCCCCTTAACCTTTCCAAGAAAAAAACACGCCTTATGCGTTAGCTTTTTTGTACTCCATGATCATTGCGTAAGCTTGATCTTTTAAGTTTAGCTTCTCTTTTTTCATTCTTTCAACTTCAACCGGGTCAACGTGGTCTACACCACCCTCTTCAGCTTTTTCGATCTTGTCGTGTAATTCATTGTGCTCGTCGAAGATCTTCTTGAAGTGAGCGTTTGATGTTTTTAATTCTGTTACGATATCTCTGTATTCGTGAAACATTTTATTTCCTTATTTTAATTTTGCGTATTATATCCAAGTTTTTCTTGTTAAGTTATAAATTAAATTATGCAATTATATATTTTTGCCAGACGCAGAAATCAAGTCCTGTAATCCGCGTTGATCTTCACATTTTCGCATGTGCCGAAAGTGACATCAAGTCACTTTCGGTCTTTTGCAGATTAAGTCCTGTAATCCGCGTTGATCTTCACATACTCATACCCAAGGTCGCATCCGTAAGCCGTGAAGCTCTCTTCACCCTGCCCCAGTTCACAGATCACCTTGAAGCTTTTCTCTTTTAGAACCTCGGCAGCTTTTGCCTCCATCTCTTTGTCAAAAAGGATCTCCCCTTTATCGTAAACCGTCACATCCTTAAAAGTAATGGTAAGGGTCGATTCATCACATTTGATCCCGCTTGCACCTATGGTTGAAGCGATTCTTCCCCAGTTCGGGTCTTCCCCGAACAATGCCGTTTTTACAAGAAGGGAATTTGAGAGGGCTTTTGAAGCGATCATCGCCTCTTCTTTAGTTGCCGCACCGTTTACCTCAAAAGCAACCGCTTTTTTCGCACCCTCTCCGTCTGCTACCATCAACATTGCCATATCGTGCATAACCATTCTAAGTGCCTCTTTGAAAGCCTCTTTGTCGTAAACGTTCGATTTTTTGTTTGCCAATAATAGAACAGTATCGTTCGTAGAAGTATCTCCGTCAACACTTATTGCATTGAAAGTAGTTTCACTGTTGGCAGTCAAAAGCTCTTTCATATCTTCCCTTGGGATATCCGCATCAGTACAGATAAAACAAAGCATCGTAGCAAGATTCGGGTTGATCATCCCGGCACCTTTTGCAACGGCACCTATTTTAAAGCTGCCGCCGTTTTCAAGCTTCACCTCGTAAAAACAGCTTTTAGGGTAACTATCCGTGGTCATTATTGCTCGTGACAGATTCTCACCGTTCTTAACGCTAAGATCAAAGCCCAGTGCACAGTTCACGATCTTCTCTTTTGGGACTCTTACACCTATCACGCCCGTACTGCTCATGATCGGGTTTTGGATATTCTCAAACTTTGATTTAAGTTCGCCGAATATCTCATCAATATCATCGATCCCCGCCTGTCCGGTCATTGCATTTGCATTTTTAGAATTTATAAGGACAAAATTTGTTTGAAAACCTTTATCCTTAAGCTGGAAATGCCTAAGTGGAGCGGCTTGAAACTTGTTTTCCGTAAACACTGCTTCAACCTCGCACAAAGTATCCGAATATATAAACCCCACATCAAGTGCATTGTTCGCTTTAAGCCCCGCACTTACCCCGTTGCAATAAAATCCCTCTATATCGCTTATAGAACCCTTTACAGGAAAAATACTAAACATATATACTGTCCTCATTATTTAATTTTTCAATATTCTTAGGCAACCTCGTCAGGTTTAAAAGCCTTTTGGCCCTTGCAATCCCGCTTTGGTTACCCACGATTAAAAGTTTGCATCCTTGTTTTACTTTTGTATCACCCCTTGGAGTCTGGATAAACTTACCGTTCTTCTCTGTAATACCTATGATACTCACTTTCAGTTTATCCCTCAGGTGTGCGTCTTTAATGGCATGGTTAATAAACCAGCTGTCGTCGTTGATATATATCTCTTCCATATCAATAGGGGTGTCCCTTTTATACAAGAACTGCTCAAGTACGTTTTCCATATCGGGCCTTACAGCCATTGCACTAACTCTTTTTGCCATAAGTTCAGGCGGTGCCACAACCTTGTTTGCCCCAAGTTTTTTAAGCCTCTCTATATCGTTTTGCGATTCTGCATTACAAATGATAAGGAACGGGTTCTTTCTCCCCAGCTCTTTTTCATACAGCCTTACGGAAGCTATGATCGTAATAGAGTCTGAAATGTTCTTGGAAAGGGAGATTACCCCTTTTGCACTTGAAAGGTGGGATTTAAGGAAAGCTTTTTCGGTAAACGTCTCCTCTTTGATAAAATAAGGATAATTATACCTGTGCGCTATCTCCTCCATCTCGTCGCTTGGGTCAACGATAACAAAAGGAATATGATTTTCCTTGAACTGCTGTGCCAGCTGTACCGTATATTCATTGTGGTTGAATATAACAAAATGATTACGAAGTCTTGCGATCTTGTAAAGCATATTTCTCTCCTTGTAGAGGTCTAAAAATTTTCCTTTTACCAAAACCTGGATCAATGCAGTAATTGCAAGGGTAAATACCAAAAATCCGAAAATAATAAGGGTAATAGTAAATAATCTTCCCGCATTGGAAATCGGCCGGATCTCTCCGAAACCAACAGTGGTAAACGTGATACCGGTTTGGTATATTGCATCAAGGATAGGAAAATCGTCGATTATCATATATCCGATGGTTCCGACCATCATTATGATTTGTAAAAGTATTAAAGGGAGTCTAAAGTGTTTAAATTGAGAGTATATCTCTTTATCTAGATTAAACTCCGGCTTGGTATTTCTGTATTCCCAACCCAGAGCTTTTTTGATGTTTCTAATGTATTTCATCAAAACATCTTTATTTTTGTCTTATGAATTCTTTTTAAGAGTTCTTAATTCTTTTGCAGAGATTTTGATCTTGCTAGTTGTTCCGTCTTCAAGTTGAATTCTAACTGTTCTTAAGTTTGGTAAAAATCTTCTTTTAGTTCTGTTTTTAGCGTGACTTACATTGTTCCCGCTCATAGGACCTTTACCAGAAAGCATACATCTTCTTGCCATTTTATTTCCTTAGTGTGTAAAATTTTTGCAATTCTATCTAATCTTAGTTTAAGTTACTCTTAAAAGTCGAATACGTCAAAGTTTATATCAAACCACCTGTGGGGTTTTTTATTTGCCGCAGGTTCGAGATTCTGCATGCTTTCGCTGACCGAGAGTGAACCGAAAGGTTTCTCGGTATTGTACAGCATCCCTCCGACAGTCACGGCTACCAGCCATGCAACTAAAAGATAAGATATCCATTCTGTTTTTATTAAAAGGTTCAATCTCTCTTTTGACAGCCTTGAGATATTTTCCCTGATCAGGTATATTGAAAATATCATAATAATATTAAGGGCAAAATGGGTAGGTGTCATATCAAACCTCTCTTTGCAGGACCTTACGGTCCTACTTGAATTAAATTACGCTTGTTCCCTTGATTCAAGGTACTCTTCGTAAGTACCGTCAAAATCAACAATAGTTCCATCCTCTTGGATAGCAAAGATTCTAGTTGCGAATGCATCCAGTAATTCCCTATCGTGAGATACACAAATAACTGTCCCGTCATAATCTCTAAGCCCTTCACCAAGTGCAATAATAGCTTCAAGGTCAAGGTGGTTTGTAGGCTCATCCAAAAGAAGGAAGTTTCTTTTTTCAAGCATGATCTTGGAAAGCATCATTCTGTGTTTCTCTCCCCCTGAACAGTTCATAACAGATTTTTCCTGCTCCTGACCGTTGAACAGCATTCTTCCAAGGCAGTTTCTGATTTCAGAGATATCAGCTTGTCTGTCAAAATCTCTTAACCAGTCATATAAGGTGATATCACCTTTGATGATATCCGTAGTATTTTGCGGGAAGTAACTGATCTGTGCTGTTGCACCCCATTTTACTTCACCGCTGTCCGGTTTGATATTTTCCATCAATATCTCGCAAAGAGTTGTTTTACCTGCACCGTTTGGTCCGATAAGAGCTACTTTATCTTCTTTTTCAAGCATAAAGTTCACATCTTTTAATACTACTTCACCGTCATAAGATTTGCAGATATCTTTAACTTCTAAAACCTCTTTAGAGATCGGTTTCTCCTGTCTAAATACGATTGAAGGGTCTCTTCTTGAAGATACTTCGATAGCCTGGATATCAAGTTTTTCAAGCTGTTTCTGTCTCGAAGTAGCCTGCTTAGCTTTAGATGCGTTGGCGCTGAACCTAGCAACGAACGCTTCAAGTTCAGCTTTCTCTTTAAGTTTTTTATCTCTTTCGGCATTTGCCTGTTTAGCAAGAACAGTAGAAGCGATGTACCAGTCGTCGTAGTTACCAGTGAATTCTCTGATCTTTTTAAAGTCAACGTCAAGGATATGTGTACATACAGCATTTAGGAAGTGTCTGTCGTGCGAGATAACTACCATCGTACCGTCATGGTGCTGCAGCTGGTTCTCAAGCCAGGAGATAGTTTCCATATCAAGGTTGTTCGTAGGCTCATCCAGGAACAGTACGTCAGGTTTCGGGAATAGAACCTGCGCTAATAATACCTTGAACTTGTCACCACCTGTGATGGTTGACATAAGCTCACCGTGCTCAGATGCAGGGAAACCAAGTGATTCAAGTATCTTTGTGATCTTTACGTCGTATTCGTAAGTTGGATCCTCTTCAACACAGATCATCTCAAGCTCACCCAGTCTCTCACCGATCTCGTCGGTATACTCTTCCATGTAAAACTTTTCTTTCTCTTTTATCGCGTCGTATAATCTTTTGTTACCGTAAAGAACTGCGTCTGCAAGAGTGAAATCCTCAAATGCGAATTGGTTTTGCCCAAGTACTCCAACCTTTTTACCAGATTGAACCTGAACTTCACCCTCTGTGATCTCTTCCTGACCGCTAAGCATTTTCAAAAATGTTGTTTTTCCTGCACCGTTCGCACCGATAAGCCCGTATCTCTTACCTGTGTCCAGTGAAAGATTTATATCTTGAAATAAAACTCTCGGACCGAAAGCTTTCTTTAAATTTACAATTTTTACCATAAAATATTTACCTTTTTAATTTCTGTTTTTACTATTTTCGCCGATTATAACAAATATTCTCTTAGACAACTTTTGAAGCTATCCAAGCAGTAACCTGTTTATATCGTTATATATTCCCAATCCCATGAGTCCCAGCAGTATCACCCAGCCTGATATGGTAAGGTTGATAAGCACCTTTTCGCTTGGGGCCCTTTTTGTTATCATCTCATATATATTGAACATGATATGCCCCCCGTCAAGAGCCGGTATTGGAAGCAGGTTCAATACCCCAAGATTCACCGAAATAAGAGCACTTATAGTTAAAAGTGCCACGATCCCGGACTGGCTTGCTTCAGAGATAACTGAACCTATACTTATGACTCCCCCTATCTCGCTTGAAGGGACGATCCCCTGGATAAGCTTCTGGATCCCTAAGAATATCATCTTGCTCGATTCAACCGTTTTATCGTAAGCAAACGAGATAGAATCAAGAAAAGAATAATGTATTGTCACTATTTCAGGCGCCGGAGCTATACCTATCATCCTTTTTCTTATGTTCTCCCTGAAGATATTCTGGGTATCCCTCATTTGGGGAGTGATAACGAATGTTCTTAAACTGTTCTCCCTTTTTACGTAAAACTTCAAAGCTCCCTGGGAGTTTTTGATAATATCACTCAGGTCGTCCCAAGTCTTTATCTCGGTCTCGTTTATCCTTAATATCTTATCATCTTTTTGAAGCCCCGCACTGTATGCCGGAGACTTTTCTATAACCTGCCCTATGGTAGGGGACAGATGGTTGTTCCCCAAAAGCCCTATTGCTATATACAGGACAAAAGCCAGCAGGAAGTTCGCCCCGGGTCCCGCAAGAAGTATCAGTATCTTCTGGAAAGGGGTAAGGCTCTGGTAGGAATCGGGGTCTTTATTTGAAAGAGCCGGGTTAAGATCCTCCTGCCCTTTCATCTTCACATATCCCCCAAGAGGTATAAGTGAAAAAGCCCATTGAGTCCCTTTCCACTGCTTTACGAATATTTTTTTACCGAAACCTATGGAGAATACGTAAACCCTGACACCCAAAGCCCTGGCAACGCTGAAGTGGCCGAGCTCATGTACGAAAACTAGTATCGACAGTACTATTAGAAAAGTAATAAAACCCATAAACTCCCCCTACTTCATATAGTCTCTTATATATTCATAGCCTGAATATAAAGTTAGAAAAACCGCGAACCATAACAGCTCCGTCCCGAAAGGCCAATCCATTATAAGGAAACCTATGGCGATCATCTGCACGACCGTTTTAACTTTCCCGGCCATGGTTGAAGCAACGGTTTTCCCCTCACTTACGGCAACCACCCTGATCCCCGTAATAAAGAACTCCCGTGTCAGGATCAGAAAAACAGCCCACGCGCTTGCCCTGTCAAGGACAAGAAGCCCCACGAAACCTGCAAGCATCAGCATCTTGTCCGCCAAAGGATCAAGTATGCTTCCAAGCTTTGTCATCTGGTCCCAGCTTCTTGCTATGAAACCGTCAAAAAAATCGGTCACCGAAGCGATCACAAAAACAAGCCCGGCAAAATAATCAAGCCAGCTTGGGTGCCATGAGGCAAACAGACTGTTATCCCTGTCTATCAGGAACCACAACATAAGCGGAGCCAGCAGCACCCTTAAGGCTGCCAATATATTGGGTAAATTCAAATTTTTATTAATTTTTTTTCCTTTCTCACAACGGTTTGTTTGTCCTCGTACCTGCGGGATTGCATCACTTTGTTCAACTTCACCGATACGCTACGCTAGTTCACACTGGTCTCACAGGTAAATCCTTGATTTACAACTGTTCCCCAGTAATTACTAAAAAAGTGAAACTATTCACTTTTTCTTAACCTAATTACTTCTTGAACGTTGTCCCGCCGTCAACGATAAGTGTAGAACCTGTTATCCATGAAGCCTCGTCACTACAAAGGAACCAACACGCACTTGCAAGGTCCTCAGGCTGTCCCATTCTCCCTAACGGTGAAAGTGCCGCCGTTTTTGCAGCCACCTCTTCATAGTTCGTAAATGCTTTAAGAGCATCTGTATCAATAGGACCTCCGCTTACGGCATTCACCCTGATGTTCATCTCCCCAAGTTCAGTCGCGGCGTATCTTACCATAGCTTCAACGGCAGCTTTGTTCGTACCGTGTCCCGCATAGTTCTCTATATATACAAGATTTCCCGTGGAACTAAGGCTTACCATGGCTCCACCGCCGTTTTTTTCCATTCTTTTTGCAGCCTGCTGCGAGCAGCATACAAATGCGTCAACAGTTGCAGTGTAAATATTGTTTAGGCCCCTTGGCTTTAGTTTCATATATTTACCGTAACCGCCCACAACAGCTCTTCCGTAGATCATCGCATTTGAGATAAAGTAATCGATCGTCTCGAAATCCTCATCGATCTTTGCAAAAAGCTCTTTTGCGGTTTCAGGTTCCATGATATCGTAAGGGTAATACCTGGCTTTTACCCCGTATGTTGCTTCAAGGTCAGCTGCTATGCTTTTAGCTGCTCCCTCGTTCGAGTTATATGTAAATGCTACATTTATACCCTCTTTTGCAAATCTGTAGGCACAAGCCTTACCGATACCTTTTGTTGCTCCTGTTATTACAAGTGTTTTGTTTGACATTCAGTTTTTCCTTAAAATTTTGAACATATTTTATTAAATACCCATATGATACCCAAACTCTGTTTGAAACTATATAAAAAATGCAACTTTTAGTAAAACTAAGATACAATCCACTTCAAGGTACAATAGGCAATAGCTTGATAATCCAAGAGGAAAGTCCGGGCTGCCGTGAAGTATGGTTCCATCTAACTGATGGCTGGGGAGACCCAAGGGACAGTGCAACAGAAAGTAAACTACCGCAATCTTGGTTAGATATGCGGAAAAGGTGAAACGGCGGGGTAAGAGCCCACCAGTGTCTTGAGCAATCCTGACAGCTATGTAAACCCAACCTGCAGCAAGAAAAGAGTGGTAAAATCTTCACAATATATCTTTTCGCTGAAGCATATCGGTGACGACATGCTTAGATAAATTATTGCTAAATACAAAACCCGGCTTATAATTGTACCTTGCTACAAACTTCCAAATGATACAAAATAAATTTAATAACCAACTTCTATATTTTTATTGCCTATAATTACTAAGTGAATCATATTAAATAATCTTAAATTTTTAAAATAATAACTTCAATGGAACACTAGTTGCATTATTTCAAATAACTAAAATATTAAAACATTTAGTTTTATTATTTAGCTTAAAATTAATAATTTGTTATCGTAAAAAGGCCCTGCTTTAAAAAGCGGGGCTTTTTTATTTTGAAAAGAAAATCATATTATTGTATAATTTAACAAGATCGAGAAAACAAAAGATGTGAAGAAAAATGAACGATATGAAAAAACTTTTCCTTTTTTTTAGAATCACCCTTTTTGCAACAATACTTTTCATCTTTACGGGATGTTCATCAAAAACCCTTTACCAGAAGTTTTACAATATAGCCGAGCAGAACAATATCAACCACAAAACACTTATCGCCATCTGCAAAAAAGAGAGCAACCTAAAACCCTATGTAATAAACGTCAACAAATCTTTATTTAATATCCAAAGAGGTCCCCACAGTTTTGACAGCTGGTTCGCGGCCAACGCCTATATGGATTTCGTCCTTGATCCCCTTTTTTTAAACTACGATATAGGGATGTGCCAGATAAACAAGATCCACCTGGACAGGCTTGACCTGGACAACGAAGACCTGCTGGACGAAGACACCAATATCGAGGCCGCTGCAAAGATCTACAAATGGAACGTCAAGCAGTGCCGAGGTGAAATAATCTGCGCCCTTAGCATGTATAACACCGGATATAAAAACTCTACCATAGGAAGAGTTTATGCCAACAAAGTTCTAAGAATAAGAAAACAGCTGTTCAAAGAATAAAACCCGATGATTTATTTACCCCTTTTTAACGACACTTTAAATATAATTCGCTTATGAAAAAGAAACATATACTTTTAACGAACGATGACGGCTACAATGCCAAAGGGATCTTGAAACTGATCGAAGCATTGAAGCCTATTGCAAAACTGACTATCGTTGCCCCGGCGACGGAAAAATCAGCTTCGGCGCACAGTATGACGCTGACACGCCCGATGAAGCTTTTGGGGGTTGACGACGATTATTACAAAATGGATGACGGGACCCCTACTGACTGTATATTTGTAGGGATGCACCATCTTTTCAACGAAGGGGAGAAACCCGACCTTGTAATAAGCGGAATAAACATAGGCTCGAACATGGGTGAGGATATCACTTACTCGGGAACCGTGGCAGGGGCAAGTGAAGCGGTGCTTCAGGGAGTTCCAGGGATCGCCGTTTCCCAGGTATTTAACGATATAAACGGAACGAACAAGGACAGGTGGGAATATGAACTTGCCTGCAAAACAATAGTTGACGTTGCAAAAAAGATACTTGACGGCAAGTTTCCTTTAGGGGAGAGAAAACTTCTGAATATCAATATCCCCCACTGTTCAATAGAAGAGTGCAAAGGGATAAGGATCACCAATGCAGGCTACAGGGAGTACGGAAACGACTGCCACAGATACGTAAGCCCAAGGGGTGAAGAGGTTTACTGGATAGGGCTTCATCCCCTTATCTGGCAAAGCGGAGAGAAGCGTTCGTGTGACTTTGAAGCAATAAAAGAGAATTATGTTTCAATCACACCTGTTAAACTTGATATGACAAGTTACGACGATATAGATATACTAAAGGATTGGATTAATGGATAAATTTTACGAAGAACTGCAAAAAGATATAAACAAACTTGTAGGTGAATTAAAAAGCGGCGATGAACTTTTAGAGGTTCTAAAAAGAAAGTTGACAAAAAAAGAGTTCAAATATTACAAGCTGAAAATCGACAATGCTTCCAAAGAGCAGATGATGGACGAGCTTAAATGCGATGAAGAGAGACTGGAAGAGATAGCTAAACAGACCGTTTTAAAACTAAACCAGGAAAAGATCAAAAAAGAGCTTATCATATAAATATGGGATATTTAATATCGCTGTTCCTTTTTTTTGGCATAATGCTTTACACCACCTGCTGCGAAAAAGTATATACAAAAAAAGAAGAGATATCAAAAGCAAACCTTTACAAAGTCTCCTGGGAGGATATTGAGGGGTTTTCTGAAGACGACCTGGACACGGCTTTGGATGTTTTCCAAAAAGACTGTAAAAGAGCGATCAGATATGAAAACCTGAAAGAGGTCTGCGAAAGATCTTTTGATGCCGGCGATGCCCAAAACTTCTTTACAGAAAACTTCACCCCCTACCAGCTTATAGGCGACGAGAAAGAGGAAGAGGGGCTGATAACGGGATATTACGAACCTCTTCTAAAAGGGAGCCTTACCCCTACGGACAGATACAGATATCCTCTTTATAAAACCCCGGACGATCTTTTGATAATAGATATCGACGATGTTTACACAAGCCTGAAAGGATACAGGCTAAGGGGCAAGATAAAAGGGAACAGGGTCGTGCCTTACGACAGCAGGGAAGAGATCGAAAAAAGAAACGACCTTAAAGCGATCTGCTATGTGGACAACAAGGTTGACCTTTTTTTCCTGCAGATACAAGGAAGCGGAAAAGTACAGCTTGAAGAGGGTACAATTTTAAACGTAGGTTATGCGGGGCAGAACGGCAGGAAATATTATGCCGTAGGACGGGAGCTCGTAAAAAGGGGATATATCCCAAAAGAGGATATATCTTTACAAAGCATCAAAAAATGGCTTGAGGAAAATCCTTCAAAAATGGACGAGATACTGAACCTGAACGAAAGCTACATCTTTTTCAGACAAAGCCCAAAAGCTGCGACGGGAAGCTTGGGAAGCGAACTTACGGCAAACAGGAATCTTGCAGTTGACAGGAACTATATCCCCCTTGGATTCCCGGTATTTATAAATACCACGGATCCCGTGACAAATAAGAAGATAAACTCCCTAACCGTTGCCGCAGATACAGGCGGCGCCATAAAAGGGGAGATACGGGCCGACTTTTTCTTCGGCTTCGGAGACAGGGCAAAAGAACTGGCCGGTAAAATGAAACAAAAAGGTAAGCTGTACCTTTTCATACCAAATAATTTATAAGGAAAAAAATTGCATATAACAAATAAAATATCAAATGCTTTTCACAAATTCGCAACAAAAGAGTTCCCAAAACCGGTTCAAAGCTTCATTAACAAAGCTTATGTGAATCTTCTGGGGCTTGATATGAGGGAGTTCAACGACCCTGCAAGCTATAAAACGCTTGGTGAACTGTTCACGAGGGAATTAAGGGTTCCAAGAGAGATCGATTCTACCCTGGACACTTTTATCTCCCCTGCCGACAGCTTTATCACCCAGTGCGGGGATATCAAAGAGGATACCGCTTTACAGATAAAAGGGATGAGCTACAGCGTAAAGGAGCTTCTAACCGATGATTTCGACGAAGAGAACGTAGCCAGGCTTCATACGGGTAAATATATGAACTTTTACCTAAGCCCGAAAGATTACCACAGATACCATTGCAGCTACAATTGCCAGATAACAAAACTAATACATATCCCCGGGAAACTCTATCCCGTAAATTTCACATACCTGAAAAAACAGGAAAATCTTTTTATCGAAAACGAAAGGGTTGTTGCCGAATGTAAAACGGCAGAGGGGAAGATCTTCTATATGGTATTTGTCGGAGCCCTTAATGTGGGGAAAATGGCATTTACCTTTGAACCTGCCATCAATACGAACGCAGATATAAAAGAACCGCAGATCTTTGAGTATGACAACCTTCACCTTAACAAGGGAGAGTGCATGGGATACTTCGAGATGGGTTCAACCATAGTTATTTTCTGGGAAGACAATTTTGTCGAGCTGGAAAACCTTATAAACAAAAAAGTCAGCTTTTCCGATACCATAGCCAAGTTAATCTAACCAAACCCCTTAAATCAGGCAGTTTTTCAAGCTTTGAAAAACTGCTTAAATTTTGCTTAAATTTTATACAATAGTTTCTTTACAAATTTTTTTAAAAAGTTATATAATTAAAATAGCTTATAAAAATTTTCAAAGGAGCTAATATGAGTAGATCTGTCGACCGTGAAAAACTGCTTGAAGCTTTAAATTCTTCAGACCGGGATGTTCTTACAAAACTGATGTCCCATAAATCGACTACCGTCAGAAGAGCCGTTGCCAAAAATATAAATACCCCCAAAGAGGTATTGAACAAACTGGCATACGACCCTGTTTTAAACGTATCATACCCTGCTACGCAAAACCCTAACTGCACAATCACAAGGGAGTTTTCAAATATTTCCCATCCATGTATTTTATGTACGAAAGATACGGACCCCCAAAGCTGCGTGAATTGTGAATTGCTCAACAACTTCAACATGGGTTTAAAATAGATAGTATGAACTTTTAGATAAAATATCTTTTTTATTTAACCGCAGGAAAAAGATATTTTATGACTATTAAACAATATAACGAAAAAATTGAGATACTGATAACTTGGGCAAAAGCCTATTATGTAGACGACAACCCGGTTGCCTCCGACGAGGAGTATGATAAATTGGCAAGGGAATGCCTTGCCTTTGAACAACGCAACCCCGAACTTTCCCATCCCAACTCCCCCAATAAAAGAGTGGGAGGGATGGTGATCGAAGGATTTAACAAGGCAAGCCACTTAAGCAGAATGTGGTCCCAGGAAGATGTGTTCAACACGGAAGAGCTTGAAAACTGGATAAAAAGGGCTAAAAAAGTTGAAACGAACCTGGACTTCGTCTGTGAACCGAAATTTGACGGGGCAAGCCTGAACCTTATCTATGAGAACGGCCTTTTAAAACAGGCCATCACAAGAGGCGACGGAAGCGTCGGCGAAGATGTGACCAACAACGTAAAAACCATCCACTCCATCCCTTTACAGATCCAACATAAAGAACTGATCGAGATAAGGGGCGAGATCGTTATAAAAAAATCGGACTTTGAAAAGATAAACCAGACAAGACTGAAAAACGACGAAGCACCCTTTGCAAATCCAAGAAACGCCGCTGCGGGAAGTTTGCGGCAGCTTGATCCAAATATCACCGCACAAAGAAAACTCTTTTTCTATCCGTGGGGCATAGGGCAGAACACACTCGAAATAGACAATGCCTATGAGCAGATGCAGTATGTTTACGATCTTGGCTTTTTAGAACCTCCTTTAAAAGTAAGAACCAAAAATATTCAGGAGATAGAGGAGTTTTACCATGAAGTTATAAAAGCCAGGGACTCCATAGAAATGATGC
This sequence comes from Arcobacteraceae bacterium, assembly GCA_963677515.1. GTDB lineage: Bacteria > Campylobacterota > Campylobacteria > Campylobacterales > Arcobacteraceae > JAIOSF01. The sequence goes on from OY781963.1 coordinate 1,581,483, forward strand.
TTGACGGCATGGTGACAAAAATAAACTCCATAGCCACCCAGGAAGACCTTGGATATACGGTAAAATTCCCAAGATGGTCATGCGCATATAAATTCCCTGCAGTTGAGAAAACAACCCGTGTAAAAGAGATCATTCTCCAAGTTGGAAGAACCGGGGCGATCACACCTGTTGCGGCAGTCGAGCCCACTTTGATCGACGGGTCAACGGTAAGCCGTGCGACGCTTCACAACTTTGACGAGATAAAAAGGCTTGACCTTAAAATAGGAGATGAAGTTATCATCATAAAAAGCGGCGATATCATCCCCAAAATAACCAAGGTGCTGAAAGAAAGACGAAACGGAAGCGAAAAAGAGATCACACCACCTACGAACTGTCCTAAATGTAACAGCGAATTATTGGTCGAAGATATACTTATAAAGTGCCAGAACCTTGACTGCCCAAGCAGGGTTGTGAACTCCATAATCTATTTTGCCTCAAAGAACTGCATGAACATAGACGGCCTTGGGAACAAGATAGTGGAACTGCTGGTAGAAAAAGAGAAGATCAAAGATATACTTGACCTGTACAGTTTAAAATACGAAGATCTGGACGGGCTTGAAAGCTTTAAAGAGAAAAAGATAAACAACCTTCTAAATGCAATAGAAGCTACAAAAGGAAGCGAACTTCACAGGGTTATAAACGCCCTTGGGATCGAACATATAGGGGAAGTAGCAAGCCGACAGCTCTGCGATGCCTTCGGAGAAAAGATACTTGAGGTAAACTATGATGATATCATAGGCCTTGAAGGTTTCGGGGAACAGATGGCGAACAGTTATCTGGAATTTGTGCGGGTAAACAAAGAACTTGTCTTAAAGCTTTTTGAATATATCCAGCCAAAGGTTGAGGAAAAAGTGGAAGCTGCCGAGAATCCTTTTAAAGAAAAAACAATAGTACTAACGGGAACCATGAGCGAATCAAGGGGAAATATCAAAAAGATGCTTGAAGCTTTGGGTGCCAAGGTAGCTGGAAGCGTATCAAAAAAAACAGATTACGTTATCTACGGTGAAGATGCAGGAAGCAAATATGAAAAAGCTGTAAGCCTGGGTGTAGCTACCCTTACGGAAGAGGATATGAGAGGGATGTTATAATCCCTTTTCTATGAACTCAAACCCCTCGCGGCAGTCATAAAAATAACTGCCGCCGAAAAGGTTATAATGGTTTAGGTAATGGTAAAGATTATATATGATCTTCTTTTCACCGTAGAGCTTGCTTAAAGAGTAGATTTCACTGTAGCTTTCATAAAACTCTTTTGAAAAACCGCCGAACATCTGCGTCATGGCGATATCAGCTTCCCTGTCCCCGTAATAAACCGCGGGATCTATCAAGTAAACGCTTTTTTTGGAATATAGAACATTGCCGCTCCATAGATCACCGTGCAGCAGACTCGGGTGACCGCAGTTTTCATTTAAAAAACTTTCCAATTTTTTCCGGCTGTTTTGAAGGATAGACCTAAACTCTTTTTTTATGTTCTGGTCACGGATAAGTTCAACCTGGGAAAGCAGCCTGTAATTTATAAAGAACTCCCCCCAGTTTTTTGACAATATATTTTTCTGTGGATTTAATCCTATATAATTATCATTATCCAGCCCGTAAGAGTCATAAGCTTTTTTATGCAATATCCCAAGCCCCATGCCAAGATCACGTGATAATTCTTTTGAGGATTGATAGGAATCTATTTTTTCTATCTTCAGTGTCTTTTCATCTGCATTGAATATTTTGGGTATTTTTAAATATGGATTGTCTTTTAGGGCTTCTTGGAGTAAAAGCAGTCCCTCTTTTTCTTTTATTAAAGAGTTTTTATAGTTTGTGTTATTTTGTTTTGTGAAAATCTGCATAAAATAGTATATCAGAAATTATCAATTTGATAATAAAAGTATTTAAATCTATTCAATTTCCTACCAAAACTTAACACTGCCTTAAATTATTTCAACCATATTTAGATAAGATTTACATATCACACAAAACAATTCACAAGGAGCTGCTATGAAAAAAATGATACTGATACTTCTGCTTCTTTTCAACTATTCCTGTGCAAATGAGGATTACCGGATCAATTTATCCCAATTAAACCTCCTTGAGGATTCTCTTAGGGAAAGGGATTACAGCCAGTGGGAGCCCAATATCGTAAGCCAGGAGACCTTTGACAAGAAAACGGCAAACGGATATTACCCCATTATCAGCGAGACCAGGGAATATAGTGAAACAAGGCGTATCTATAAAAAGCTCGATAGAGGATATTTCGTAAGCCGTTCTGGAGCAAACCTTTTTTATTTTTTAAAATACCATACCAAATATACAAAAGAGGGTTACACACTGCTTACCCTTACAAGATATACCACAAGATCCGGAGACAAGCGCTACAGTGCTACCTGGGTAAGCAACGGGGCACTGGAGGACTCCCTTGAATACCTCAACTATTACGGTATAAGCCAGGCAAGTGTGAGGCTTGATTAAAAACTTTGACAAAATAATAAAAAAAGTTGTAAAATATTGGTAAAGGAATAAAGGAGGTGTGAAATGACTATAAATCTAACTCCTGCAATTCAGTCCCAAATATATTTTGACAAAAAAGATGAATATCTTCTTGATATGGTTGAAAAGATATCTGAAAAATATAAATATGAACCAAAAGAAAAAGAAGATACGGAAACCACAAACGAAAATAAAAAAGATAAACCGTGGATAAAAGAGAGTGATTACGGGTACAATTCCTATGTGCACCAAAAAAACCTCAACAGCTCTTTCTCCACCGAAAGCTTCTTTACCACGCTTTCCGGGGCAGGTGGGAGCGTAAGTAAAAAAGAGGATTAGATTATCTGAAATTGTCAAACACCAAAGGTGCTTTAAGGTTCTCCAACGATTTTAGATGTTTGATCACTTTTTGAAGGTCGTCAAGGTTCTTGCCGCTTACCCTTATCTCGTCACCCTGGTTTACAGCCGTTACTTTTAGTTTAAGGTTTTTTATTTCCTGCTGGATTGTTTTTGCCTCATCTTTTTCTATGCTGTCTATTATCTTATAGGTGAACTTTCTGTTTCCGCCGCTTGCATTATCGCTGTTTATCTCTTCCAGGGCATTGATAGGCACGCCCCTTTTGTTCATTTTTGAGATAAGGATATCTTTCATCGCATCTATCTTTTGGTCGCTTGCACTTAAAAGCGTCACCACTTTTGCATTTTGGTTTAACTCCACCTCTTTTGTCAGCCCCTTGAAGTCATACCTGTTGTCAATCTCTTTCTGTGCCTGGATGATCGCATCTTTCATATCCTGCATATTTAGCTTTGCGGATATGTCAAAACTGTGTTCTTTACTTTTTGCCATAAATTCTCCATTATATATTAAAATATTGATTTTCCCGATTATAGCATAAATGCAATTTTTAACAAATTTATCAATAAGTTATAAGAATAATTATTATAAAATTTACAAAAAAATTACAAAGTAGAAAATGAAGACATTAACAGCCCCGTTCGAGAACCCTGACCAGATTCACAGGTTTATAAAGCAATACGCCATAGAGAAAGAGGAAAACATCCTTATCCAGATATTTACCTGCGTAAACAAGAAAAACTTTATAAAAGAACTTCTCACCCTGCTTACAAAACTCATCCCCCAGGCTTCCATAATAGGCTCCACCACAAGCGGGGAGATATCCAATGAGGGTGCGCTTACGGACTCCACCGTAGTATCATTTTCTATTTTCCAGGATACTAAGATAAAGACCTCCCTTGAAGAATACGCCACTTCAAGTTTCACGACGGGGGAAAAGCTTATCGGTAATTTTGAAAATAACGAACACTTGAAACTTCTTATAAGCTTCAGCGACGGCCTGCATATGAACGGGGAGGAGTTTTTAGAAGGGATATACTCTAAAAATCCGCAGATCACCGTTGCGGGAGGTATGGCAGGAGACTACTCCAAATTTGAAGAGACTTTCGTCTTCAACGAAAAAAAGATAACGAACAACGGGGCCGTCGCCGCAGCCTTGTACAACAAAGACCTGAACATATTCACGGAATACAACTTCAACTGGGAATCCATAGGGAAAAAACATACAGTAACTAAATCCGATAAAAACAGGGTATACACTATAGGAGATATGAGTACCCTTGAATTCTACCAATACTACCTGGGTGAAAATATAGAAAAACTTCTCCCCGCTATCGGGATCGAATTTCCCCTTGTAATAAAAAAAGATGACCACAATATCGCAAGGGCGGCCATAAAAAAACACGATGACGGAAGCCTGAGCTTTGCGGGGAACGTCCCCCAGGGTTCTGTCGTGCAGTTCGGGCACGGCGACGTGCAGATGATAATAAACAAAAGCCTTGAAAACGTAAAAAGCATCCTGAACCACCCTATCGAGTCCATATTTATATATTCATGCATGGCAAGGCGTGCTTTGTTGAAAAACGATATAAACCTGGAGATCCTACCTTTAAGGGAGATATCATCCATAAGCGGTTTTTTCACAAACGGGGAATTTTTCCAAAACAGGTTCGGCTCCACTTTCCTAAACCAGACGATGACCATCCTGGCTATTTCGGAAAACGATGAAAAGATAGAGAACGTCACTCCCAATATTTTCAGCCACAAGCTGCCTCACCAGGACGATGCGGCCCTGCACAGGACACAGGCTCTTTCAAACCTTATAGAACAAACCACCCAGGAGCTTGAAGACTTCAATGCCCTGCTTGAACTGAGGGTCAAGGAAGAGATAGAAAAGAACGAACAAAAAGACGCTCTTTTGAATATGCTGAAAAACCAGTCCCAGCTGGGAGAGATGATGGAGATGATCATACACCAGTGGAGGCAGCCTTTAAGCGCGATCACCACTTCGGTCAGTTCAATAGAGATCTACAATGAATCAAACATGCTCACAGACGATATACTTGACAATTCCCTGGGGCACATCAGGGAATGCGCCTGCCACTTAAGTACCACCATAGACGACTTTAGAAGCCTGTTCCAAGGGGAGATACTTTATGAGACCATGCAGAGCAAAACCGCCATTGACAAAACCCTGGCGATAATCAAGTCCTCACTTATAAAAAACAAGATAACCCTTGTAAAAAACCATGAGCAGTCAGCTTCCATAACCATATCACTGGGGCTTATGATGCAGGTGCTTTTAAATATAATCAAAAACGCCGTTGATATACTTATAGAAAAAAACATAAAAGATCCTGTTATAGAGATCATAACACGGATAGAAAACGATAAACTGATTATAGATATAAAAGACAACGGCGGAGGGATCCCTGAAGATATCCTCCCTAAAGTGTTCAACAAAAGGTTTACCACAAAAGATTCCAAAATAGGTACGGGGATCGGGCTGGATATGTCCAGAACCATTATAGAGACGAAGTTCAACGGAAAGATCTATGCCCACAACCAATCCCCTTGGGCGATCTTTACGATCGAGCTTCCCATAGTAAAATAAACAATTTAGAATAGGCCTTTAAACCCCTTACCTTCTGTATACCCTGAAGTCTTTGTTCTTTATCTTGTTTTTTTGCAAGCCGTTAAAAGCCTTTTCATAAGAATCGTTCTTTACGGCTACATAAGAACACCTGTCGAATATGTTTATCTTCCCTATATCCTCTTTTGCGCATCCTATCCCTGCCGTTAAAGCACCCAGGATATCCCCGGCTCTTAATTTAAGTTTTTTCCCGCCGCTTATATAGATCGTCGAGTATTCATAACCGGGCTTTACGATCTCTTTTTTTTCTAGCTCTTCAGGATTGAGAAGTTCATAATCTTTGTTGAACTCTTCTTTTAATTCAAGGAAATACTCCCTGTCGCAGAAGCTGACCGCCCTGCCCTGTTTCCCGGCCCTGGCCGTCCTTCCTATTCTATGGGTATAAACCTCGAAATTCTCCGGCATATCGAAATTCACCACAAGGTCCACGTCCTCTATATCAAGCCCCCTGGCCGCCACGTCTGTCGCTATAAGGACGGGATAGCTTTTATTCTCGAACAATACAAGTGTCTCGTCCCTGTACTGCTGCTCCAGGTCGCTGTGAAGGACCAGGGGCTCCATCTGATAATTCTCTTCAAGATAATCAGCAAGCTCGTCGCACTGTATTTTCGTATTGCAGAATATGATAATACTTTTAAGACCCTTCTCAAAAACCTTTGCAGCCAAAGCTTCCTTGTCCCTGGCAGTCGTATCGTAAAAGACCTCTTTTATATTTTCATCTTTTTTACTCTTTTCAACCTCAACGAATACGGCATCTTCTGTTAAGCTTGAAGAGAGTTTTTCTATATTTTCGGGGAAAGTAGCGGAAAAAAGCAGGGTATGGGTTTTTTGCGGTATAAAAGAGACCACCTCCATAATATCGTCATAAAACCCCATATCAAGCATCCTGTCAGCTTCATCAAGAACCAATGTAGATATATCCTGCGGCTTTAAATTTCCCTCTTTAAGGTGCTTTAGCACCCTTCCAGGCGTTCCCACTATGATATGGGCCTTGTGGCTTAATGAATGGACCTGGGGCTTATAGGGAACCCCTCCCGTTAAGGTCAATACCTTTATATTCTCTTTTTTCCTTAAAAGCTTTTTTATCTCTGTCGAGACCTGAGACGCAAGCTCCCTTGTAGGGCAGAGGATTAGTGACTGCACCTTGTAAAGTTCTGTATCCAGGTTGTTTACGATCCCAAGGCCAAACGACACGGTCTTGCCGCTTCCCGTTGCGGCCTTGGCGATTATATCTTTCTTTTGAAGTATGAACGGCAGGGACTTCTGCTGCACCGGGGTCATCTCTTTATAGCCTAGTATATCCAAAGCCTCAAGAACATCTTTTTGTAAAGGTAAATTGTTAAATTGTTTTGTTTCCATAGTGGATTCTAACCAAGAACTTATTAAGAACTATTAAAGAAATATAAATATAGAATATAATAAATATTATTTAATAATAAAAAGGGAGCCCATGAAGAAACTTTCGGCCATAAGCGAGCAAATAAAAAACAACACCTTCTCATACACGGGCAAAGGCTCTTTTGAAGCCATAGTGAACAAGCACAAGGATGAAGTACTGCAATGGCTGGAAGAACTTCTCCCCTTACAAAAACAAATAGAGTTTCTTGACGAGATGGAAAACGTATCTTTCCAGAAAAGGAACTATACGAGAATCCTGACCAAGCTTTTCCCCGCCCAATACAAAGAGTTCGTTTCCCTGAACATCCTTGTAAGAGATTCCAACCAGATTGCGGTTGAATACAGGCAGAACTACAATATCTCAAGCCTCTATAATTCCCTTATAGAGAAAAAACTTCTAAAATATCCCGGCAAATACGACATATACGTGGAGTTTGACATTTTCCAGAAATTTATAATGACATATAAAGACGATCTTATAAAAAGCATCCGGGACCATGTGGATGAAAAAGAGACCAGAGAACCCACATATATTTATGAAGAACCCGTTGAAAAACTTCAGATCCTGGAAGATATGAAAGAGGAAGAAAAAAGCGAAGAGGAGTCCCTAACGAAAAAAGCCGATGCCCTTGCAGAGGAAAAGTTAAGGGAAGAGAAAAAAGAGAAAAACACAAACTGGACAAATCTATTACTAGGGAAGCTAAAATGAAAAACTTTACAATATTCGGAAACCCCGTAGAGCACTCAAAATCCCCGCAGATGCAAAATGCCGGATTAAAATATATCAATTACAACGGGGTTTACTGCAAAACCCTCCTTGAAGACGGATCTACAATAAAAGATCTATTTCTGTCAAAAAAACTCAAAGGGGCGAATATCACGGTACCCCATAAGGAGGAGGCTTTTAAAAATGCCGATGAAGTGATGGGGCTGGCAAAACAGATTGGTGCCGTGAACACCTATATCAACGAAGACGGGAAGGTATTGGCATATAATACCGACGCACCCGGGTTTATGAAAGCTATCGAAGAGTTCGCCCCTGTAAAAAAAGCTGTTATAATAGGTGCAGGGGGTACGGCAAAAGCTATCGCCGTTGCTTTTAAAGAAGCGGGCATTGAAACGACCGTCCTGAACAGGAGTGAAGGCAGGCTTGATTTTTTCAAAGAGCTTGGATGCGAAACCCATACCTGGGAAACCTATGAAAAAGGGAAGAGTTACGATCTTGCGGTCAACTCCACAAGTGCAGGACTTAAAGACGACGATCTCCCCTGCCCCAAAGAGATACTTGACGATATCCTCTCCAACTCCCCAAGCGCCGTCGACTGCGTGTACGGGAAACTGACCCCTTTTTTAAAAGAAGCAAAAGAGAAAGGACTAAGATACAAAGACGGGGAGGATATGCTCCTTTACCAGGGTGTTATCGCCTTTGAATACTTTACGGGAAGAAAAGCGGATAAAGAACTTATCGAGGTGATGAGGAAAGGGCTTAAAAGCCAGGCTTTCCCCCTTTAACGTAAACTGTTTATATCCTCTATGATCTTTTCGGGCTTGCTGGAATAGCTAAAACAGCTGTCTATCTTGCAGGCCAGGTAATCTTCTGAATCATACTCTTTTTTAAAGACGAAAGGGTATTTGAACTCTTTTTTTTCAAGCTGTTTTAGATTTTCTTTGTTTGATTTTATAAATACCGGCTCTATCTCGTAATATACGGAGGCAAGGGAAGCATTGGGGAAATATGAGGGATATTTGTTGATATGATCGGCAAAACCTCCCATTGAGCTTTTGACCATATCAAGTATCTTGTACTCACCCTCCATGGCCGCATAAAGGATAAGGTTGTTAAAGTGCACCCCCAAAGCGCTTGCATAACCGTTATCCTCAATATCCGCAAACGTCTCAAAACCGTCATTTGACTCTCTCCACCTGTTACCCCTGAAAAAAAGATCTATGGAGTCTTTAAGCAGTTTCTCGTAAAGGGTGAAATACTTTTTATCGAGGGTTATCTGGTAAGCTTCGAACAAAGTGCTTATTAAAAAGCTGTAATCCTCCAGTATCCCTTCCTGGGAAGGGGCTTTGCCTATGATCGTCTGGTGGTATAGTCTGCCGTTCTTATACATCAGTCCAATCAGGCTGTCGAGGGACTCCAGGGTTTGGTCAAGATATCTGCCGTCTATTTTGGAAGCTGCAAGCTTCCCCTTAAGATACAGGGCGTTCCAGGCCGTATTTATCTTGTTATCGATAAAAGGGTACTCCTTAAGCCCCCTCATTTTTTCAAGAAGCCCCAAAACCTTTTCTATGTTTTGTGGTCTGTTTTCCCCCGTAATATGTGGATTTGAAAGCTCCCCGTCAAAATTACCGTCTTTGAATATCCCGAGATATTCCAAAGACTCTGCAGCCTCTTTTTTGTCTATGCCGCCTTTTAGCAGATATTCCAGAGATTCAAAATAGTCGTAAACGAAATAAAACCCCTCTTCGTTCACCCCTTCAAAATTTCTGCTGTCGGCGTTGCTCGCACTTTTGTATACGCCGTTTTGCCTGAACCTTTTATCTACCTGGGCTATGGTCTTATCGATTATATCTTTGAACAATTGATCTTTTGTTATAGTATAAGCCAGGCTGTAAGCTTCCAAAGCTTCGGCATTTGTATAAAGCATCTTCTCAAAATGGGGTATCATCCACCTTTCATCTACGCTGTACCTGTAAAAAGCCCCCTCTATCTGGTCAAATATCCCCCCTTTTGCCATTGCCGCAAGGGAATCTGAAGCTAATGAAAGCGCTTCTTTATCGCCGTTTATCCCGTAGATCTTCAAAAGAAAGAGAAGGTTTGCGAACTGGGGAAATTTGGGCCTTTCCCCGAAACCTTTGTATTTATGGTCATAATAGCTTTTAAACTGTTCTAGTGCATTTGAAAATATCTTCTTTTCAAAAGTGCCGTTTGTACTGCCCAGGCTTTCATTGCTTTTTACGGCTTCAAGCACTTTTAGCCCCTGAGCATGCAGGTCATCCATATCAATAGAGCTTATCTGCCCAAGGATATCAATAAGCCCCCTGGAACCGTAACCTTCATATTTAGGGATATAGGTGGCTGCGAAGAAAGGTTCCTTATCGGGCGTCATAACGATCGTCAACGGCCACCCTCCCCCTTTTTTGTTCATGACCCGGTATACTTTCTGGTAAAAACCGTCAATATGGGGGAACTGCTCCCTGTCCATCTTGATACAGATATAATCTTTGTTCAATACAGCGGCAACCTCTTCATCCTCGAAAGATTCACGGGCCATCACATGGCACCAGTGGCAGGTACTGTAGCCTATGGAGAGGAAAATCGGCTTGTTCAGCTCTTTCGCTTTTGCAAAAGCCTCATCCCCCCACGGGTACCAGTCAACCGGATTTTCCTTATGCTGCAGCAGATAAGGTGATGTTTCGTTCTCCAATCGGTTTGCCATTAATGCTCCTAGAAATATTATTATAAGAAAAAAGGGTATTTTGTAGATCATCCTATTTCTCCTGTTAAAGAGAATAATAACTTTCAATTATTAAAAGGGGGATAAAATTTATGATCAAGATTTTATTTTTAATTTTATATATATTGGAAAAGCGCAGATAAAGCCCCAAAGGGGCACAGGGAGAAAAGATCAGATCTTTATGGTAAAGCAGGCCCCGTTTTCTTTGTTCTTAGCCTCGATCGTTCCGTTTAGTTTCTCAATGATCTGTTTTGTCATATAAAGACCTATCCCCGTGCCGTGCTCTTTGGTAGTTATATTGGGTTCGAAAATATTTTCAAGAACATCTTCCGGGATCCCCCCGGCATTGTCCCGGACCCTGAAGGTATCTTTGTTTATGGTTATTATTATCTGTTTATCTTTTATATTTTTTTCGATAAAGGCGTCTTTTGCATTGTTTAGAAGGTTTAGGATAACATGCTTGAACTCATTCTCGATACCGTTTATTATCATGGGTTCTTCCACTATTATCTGTGTATTGATATTATATTTTATAAATTCGTCCTGAACCAGTATCAAGGCGCTTCTGACCGTTTTTTCTATATCAAACTTCGTTACCTTCTTGTCATGCCTTAAGAATCCCCTGAACTCTTCCAAAGTATTGTTCATATGCTCTATCTGGGAAAAAACCTTTTCCTGGAACTCCTCGATTTTTTTGGAATCAAGAAGATGGTCGGCAAAATCATACCCGAGCATATCCACGTTCATCTTTATAACGCTTATGGGCTGTTTCCACTGGTGGGCGATAGAGTCTATCATCTCCCCCATGGCGGCATGCTGGGACTGGTAGTGGAGAATCTTGTCTTTTTCCCGTATAAGCTTGATCTGTTTTTGCACCCTGCTTTCAAGGGTCTTCTGGTATTCAACCTCCAGGGTTATATCAGTCCTTACTGCTATAAACTCGATTATCTCCCCTTTTTCATCTACGATGGGATTAATAACAACGTTTACCCAGTAATGCTCGCCGTTCTTCTTCCTGTTCTTTACCCGTCCACGCCAGACGTGCTTGTTCAAAAGGGTGGTCCACATATCCTCGAATATTCCGCTTGGGGTATCGGGATGCCTGATGATGTTATGGTTCTGCCCCACGAGTTCCTCTACAGTATAGCCTGAAAGCTTTGCAAATTTGGAGTTTGCATATGTGATTATGCCGTTTATATCTGTTTTGGAAACTATGGCGCTTGAATCAAGGGCATTCTGGTATTCCTGGATAAGCTTTGCGCTTTTCCTGATCTGTTTTGTCTGGTTGATCCTTTTGATCCTCTTGTTCAAAACCTTTGTAAGCTGTTCGAGGTTTATGGGCTTTAAAATATAGCCGTCAACATTTTCTTCGATACATTTTGAGAAATATTCCGGCTCGTCATATGCAGAGATGACAACGATGGAGATGTCGTTGTCTTTTTCCCTGATCATCTTAATCATCTCCAAACCGTTAAGCACGGGCATTTTCATATCCGTGATTATCAGATCATAGCTCTTTTCCCTGAATTTTTCATACCCCTCCTGTCCGTTTGAGGCATGGTCTATTTCATCAAAAAACTCTACTAGCAGTTCGGTGGTTGATTGTGCAACATCTTCATTGTCTTCTACATATAAGACTTTTATATTTTCAGCCATTGTTTTCTTTTATTATTAAATTTATCAGAAGTTATAAAACTTTTCATCTAATGATATTGTAAAATAAATAAAAATGAAGTGAAAGATAAATTTTTTAAAACTAAAGCTATAAATAAAACTTATATATCAAGTATCAACGATATCTCGTCGCAGATAGGGAAATGTTTGCATTTGATACAGTCTGCCCAGATCTTCGTTTCGGGGATCGATTCTTTCTGGATCTCGATAAAACCGAATGACTCGAAGAGTTTCTTTTGATAAGTAAGTACAAGTATCTGTTTAAGCTGCAGGTCGTTTGCCTCTTTGATCGAGCTTTGGATCAGCTTTTTCCCTATACCTTTTCCCCTGAACTCTTTTTTTACGATCAGGCTTCTGATCTCGGAAAGGGTGGTGGTATGGACATGAAGTGCGACGAAGCCCACTATCTGGTCTTTATATCGGGCAACGGTATAAGACCTTATGGTCGTAGCCATCTCATTAGCATTCCTGTCCAGGATATTACCGTTTTTTACGTCTTCGGCTACAAGCTCCTGCATCTTTTCAATATCTAAAACAGTAGGTTTGTAAAGTTCGATATCCATTTTCCCTATTCTCCAAATATATATGTGGCTATTCTTTTTTCAAGGCTTTCGATACCCCTGTTTTTCAGGTTCGAGATAAAGATCCCCTCCGGGTACCTGTTTTTCAGTTTGGAAAGGTCAGACTGCTTCAGCTTGTCTATCTTTGTAAAAGCATTTATGATTATCTGATCCCCCCTTTTAATATAACCCAAGAACTCCTCAACGCTCTGGTCGATCTCAAGATCAGGGTGCCTTGCATCGATAAGGTGTACGAATATCTGTAATGACGCCCTTTGTTCCAGGAAATCCGTCAGGTTCTTGTGCCACTCTTTTTTCAGGGATTTGGAGACCTTTGCATAACCGAATCCAGGAAGGTCCACGAACCTTGCGTAATATCTCTGGTTCTCGTCTTCTTCGTTATAATCTTTGAACGTCACGTCAAAATAGTTTATAAGCTGTGTTTTCCCCGGTGTTGAGGAGGATTTAGCCAGGTTCTTTCTTTTTGACAGGGAGTTTAAAAGGGAGCTTTTCCCTACGTTACTTCTCCCTAAAAAAGCGATTTCCGCCTTATCGGGGCTTGGAGAATCTTTCAGGCTTTGGGCAGATGTTAAAAAAGAGGCATCTATTATTTTAAAGTTCTTCAATACTATTCCTCGTTTAGTTTTAATCTGAATTTTGCAGGCTTGTTATTGTCACCGTCTATTTTGGTATGGCCCGTTTTTTCATCTATGTATATTTTATCGGCTGTCAGTTTCTTACCCTCTTTGTCCTCAAGGTAACCGTTGCCCACTATAATGTATTTCTGCTCGTCCGGGTAATAATAAAGGGTATCACCCTTACCTTTTAATATATTGTTCACCGTATGGATCACAAAAGACACATCTCCCGTTGCCTTGTAGTTCTTGGGGATCTGTTTTTTGGGATTGTTTTTTGCCGGCTGCGTATTTATAAGAAGATGCTGGCTTAACAGGATATCCTTGTTTTTTGTCATTTTTACGTTATCTTTGAAGATCATGGTCTGTTTCTGCTCGTTCGACTCAAAATGTTTTGCGTCTATGTTCAAATAATTATCTTCCGCGTATAAATTAAATGATATTAAAATTGTTAAAACAACTACTTTAAAACTATTTGCCATTCTCATCCTCTTCCTTTAAATCTATTCTGAATTTCGTATCCTGGGCTACCGCTTCACCGATCAGGGAATTATAGATCAATGAACTTCCGGTAAAATTATTGCTGTTTTTTGTTGCGTCGAAATTTGTATCTGTTTTTGCTATTTTACTTTCAGTATTGTATTCTAACTCTTCTGTTTTAAATATTAATCCGTCATAACTGTTAAAAACAACGTTTCCGTTAAAATAGATATTATTATCGTATTTCGTAACCAGGTTTGCGCTGATATTGTTTATATCTTTGTTATTGTCGCTTTTTTTCGCCCTTGCCATAAGGGTCGCGTCGTAAAGCTCGTCATGGTCTTCATAAATAAACGCTTTTTTAGACTGCAGAATATGCTCTATGTTTTCGGTGGACAGGTCGTACATTATCGACTCTTTGAAAGTTACGACGGGTTTTACCTCCCCTTTCGTATCTACTCCTATACTGTCCCTTTTATAAAATAAAAAAAGTACCGAAAGAGCCAGTAACAGGTAAATGAATCTGCTTATTGCCATAGGTCCAACAAATCTTTTTCAAACTCATCATATTTTATGATATATTCCACCATCTCACGGACTGCGCCGCAGCCGCCCTTTTTGGTACAGACAATATTTACAAGCTCTTTTATCTCAGTAGCCGCATCGGCAACCGCAAAAGACAGGCCCGCTTTTTTCAACATCCTGTAATCGTTCAGGTCATCCCCTATTACCGCAACATTCTCCCAGGTAAGGTTCTCTTTCTCAAGTATCTTTTCCAGCACTTCATCTTTGTTGTGGACATTTTGGTACAGATGCGTGATACCTAAATCTTTTGCCCTTCTTTCTATAAGCTTGGAGGTACGCCCTGTTATGATAGCCGCTTTTTTATTGAACTTTTTCGTCCAGGAAGCGACTGCAAGGCCGTCTTTTACGTCAAACTCTTTTATCTCGTCCCCGTTATCGGTGTAGATGATCTTTCCTTGCGTTAATGTCCCGTCAACATCCAAAACAATCAGCTCTATCATATTACAGTACACCTTTCGTACTTGGGATCCCCAGTCTTTCATTTGGAGTAAGTGCTCGTCTAAGTGCAACGGCAAAAGCTTTAAATGCTGCTTCAAGGATATGGTGCTTGTTTTTCCCCCTGTTAAATACAAGGTGGCAGGTTATCCCGCTGTTTAAGACCAAAGCGTGGAAAAACTCTTCTGCCAGTTCTACGTCAAAATTTCCAACTTTTCCGAAAAGGTCAAACTCGTATACCAAAAAAGGCCTGTTGCTAAGGTCAAGATCGCAAGATACGCTTGCCTCATCCATTACCACTGTCGCATTACCGTATCTTTCCACACTTTTTATAGGAAAGATGGATTTTTTCAAAAGCTGCCCTATAACTATTCCACAGTCCTCAACGCTGTGGTGGTCGTCAACATGAAGATCCCCTTCACAGACCAGGTTTATATCTATACCGCTGTGTTTACTTAGTGCTTCAAGCATATGATCGAAAAAACCGATCCCCGTATCAATAGCGTAATTACCGCAGCCGTTTAGTTCCAAAGAACATTTTATCTTTGTCTCTTTTGTTTCCCTTATTAACTCTTCCATATTCTATCCCCTATTGTGCAATTATCATTGCACCGCTTAGATTATTTTTCTCTTTGAAGTCCGAAGCTTCCTCTTCACTTCTGAATCCGCTTACCCAAACCCTGTTGATAGGTTTGTTCTGGAACGTTCCCTCTTTGATAACCACTTTGTACTTGTCGTCTATGATCATCTCGAATTTTTGTTTGGTTATGTTAGCACCCTCAACTCTTCTGAATGCACCAACCTGTACATAATAGTTCCCTACGCTTGCAGTCTGCTGTTTCTCTTCGTAAGTTTCGGCGATTTTACCGTTAAACCCGAGAACCGTAAGCCTGACGTTTGCTGTTCCTTTTTTTACCATGTCTATCTTATGCGCCGCAACATTTGAAAGATCGATTATCCTGCTTTTTACGAACGGTCCCCTGTCGTTTATCCTTACAACTACAGACTTGCCGTTCTCAACGTTGTCAACCCTTACCATCGTGTTCATGGGAAGCGTCTTGTGCGCAGCCGTGAAACCATACATATTGTAGATCTCGCCGTTGCTTGTTTTCTTTGCATGGAAATCAGGACCGTACCATGACGCTACCCCTGAAAAAGTATCGTTGACATGGGCAACTGTAGGGTAATATTTTTTGCCGAAAACAATATACGGCCGCATTGTGGCACGGTGCATCGCTTTGCTGTTGTTTATCTTGGCACTTCCGGTGTTCATCTTTTCGTTTTGGCTGTAGGAGTAGGATTTTGAATAATATGACTTGTCATAATTTCTGCTGCCGCACCCCGTTAACAAAACCGCTAAAATAAAAAAAACTAAATACTTCATCATTCTACCTATACTTGATAACAAGCTTTTCCCCGATTCTTATCATGCTTGTTTTAAGATTATTGTCTTTCATAAGCTTTTTCAGGTCAACTTTATAGTTTTCAGCGATCTTTCCTAAAGTATCCCCTGTCCTTACCACATAATCAACATCCCTTTTATAGGTCTCGGGGTCTATCGGGATTATCAGTTCCTGGTTTATGCTTAATATATTGTTTTTCATATTATTATGTTTTTTTATCAGTCTGTAGTCTATATCGAACTTTCTTCCAATTGAACCCAGGGTATCGCCCGCTCTTACGATATAGTTCTCAAATACCGTTGCTTCAAGCTGGTCTTTGTTCAGTTTATACCTTGAAAGTTTAGAGTATGGGATATATACCGTGTAATGCTCTTTGTCTAGTGGAAGCATGTTTTTTCTGATATGCCCGTTAAGCTCTTTCAGTCTTTTCTTATCTTCCCCTATAAGCTTCGCAATATTGCTTAAAAGGACTCCCCCTTTAACCTCTATAGATGCGATAGGGTTGTTCAGTCCCCTGTTTAAAAGGTGGCTGTTCTCATCTTTTAGCAAGAAGTCGCTGTTGTTCATCAAAGCCAGTGAAACTATCTTCCTGATATAGTCCCTGCTTTCAGCAGGAAGGTATTGCCGGTCTATCCCTTTTTGTACAAGCAGAAGCTCGTCAATATCAGGGGTATAGTTCCATTTTTTAACCTCTTTGTAGATTCTGTTCAAACGGGAGAACTTTACCCTTTTTGACTGGTAATCCTTGATTGTATTTCTAAACTTGATGATCTTGGGGTCTTTTCTGCACTTGTCGTAGCCCGTATCCTCGCAGTACATATCGATAGTAGCCCTTGTAAGGCCCTCTATCACCCTCCCCTCGCCGCAATTGTAGGCAACGGCTGCAAGATACCATTTACCGAACATATCGTGCAGTTTTTGAAGATATTCCACTGCAGCTTTCGTGGATTTTATTATATCCATTCTTTCGTCTATGTAGCTATTGGTTTCCAGCCCGTAATGTTTTGCCGTCTGGGGGATAAACTGCCATAAACCTTTTGCGCTCTTGTTCGAAGCTGCGTTTAATTTAAAATTGGATTCCGCCATTACCAGGTATAAAAATGCGGAAGGCATGTTATTTTCTTTTAGAATATTTTTTATCTGGGGAACGAAAAGATAGGCATCGTTCAGCTTTTCGGTATATCTGTCTTTGGTATGACGTAATCTTTTCTGGTACTCTTTTTGAAATAAATAATCTGTCAGATAAGTTGATTTGATATCCAGCTCATCCAAAACTTTCACGTCATTATAGACAAATGAAGTATTAACGAGTGAAGCGCTCAAAGAGAGTGACAATGTTGCAGAAAGAATAATTTTTTTTAGAAAACTCAAATATATACCCTAAATTAATAATAAAATTAAATGGTAAATATTATAACATTTTAAATCTTAAATAATTTTTTTGAATTTTCAGTAGTTATTTTGGCTATATCTTCAGCCTCTTTATCCAGAAGTACCGCTATTTTTTCCACCACAAGCTTTGTATATTTGGGTTCATTTCTGGTACCCCTGTAAGGGTGCGGAGTAAGATAGGGACCGTCTGTCTCTACAATGATCTTTTCCAGCGGTATCTTAGGAAGGATATCCACAAGCTTCTTGGCATTTTTAAAAGTCAGGACCCCGCCGATGCCGAAATAAAAATTATGGTCGGCCAAAGGGAGCAGGTGCTCGCTGGCATTAAAACAGTGTAAAACTCCCCCTACCTCTTTGGCGTCATTATCAATAAGCAGTGTCCTGCTGTCGTTGGAAGCTTCCCTGATATGTACGATCAAGGGTTTTTTCACTTTTTTTGCGAACTCTATCTGGGCAGTGAAAACCTCTTTTTGAAGTTTTATATTTGCCGCCTTTTCATCGGGATCTTCAGGAAGCCTGAAATAGTCAAGCCCGCATTCACCTACGGCGACACACTTGGGATGGTTTACGTATTTTTCTAAAACATCCGGATCGAAATCTTCACAATCGTACGGGTGTACGCCAACTGCGAAATAAACCTGGTCATATTTTTCACTTAAAGAAACGGCTCGCGGGAGGTCTTTTGGATCCGCACCGGGTATTATGAAGCTTTCTATACCCTCGTTCAGTGCGGTTGTTATAACATCATCTACATCATCGATATATTGTTCATTATCAAGATGGATATGTGAATCAATAATTATAATGACATCCTTTTTTTAACTTCATCAAGAAGCTCGGGAAGTTTTGTGATATCTTCCCTTTTTATCCAGGCGGTTATACCGAAGTTTTTAAAAGCATCATAATCGCTTGGATCATCTATGATAGCGATCGATGTAAAATCTTTCTTACAAGCATCGTGTTTTTTCTCTTCATAATCAAAAATAGTGTTAATATCTAAAATTATTACATCCGCATCGCCGTCACATCCGCTATGGAAAAAACAGATATCGTACCCCTGCGCTTCTACATCATCAAAACTTGTAATTTTCATCTCTATACTCCGAATTCATTCTGCCTAAATTTTAACTAAACCTATCTTATGAAATTATAAAATATATCTGGCGCTATCTTCATTTTGGGCTATGGTTTCAAGCTTCTCGTAAACAAGCTCTTTGGTGACCGTTAAAGTCTCTCCCTGGTGTTCGTCCGCATCAAAACTTATATCCTCAAGAACCTTTTCTATAACCGTATGTAATCTTCTGGCCCCGATATCTTCCGCTTTCTCATTTGCACTTACGCTTAATTCTGCAAACGCCCTTACAGCCTCATCGTCAAACTCCAACTCTACACCTTCAACTTTTAAAAGTGCCTGGTATTGTCTAAGAAGCGAGTTCTTGGTATTTGTCAGTATCTTGTATAACGATTCCTCATCCAAAGGATTCAGTTCAACCCTTAAAGGGAACCTCCCCTGAAGTTCAGGGAGAAGGTCGCTTGGCTTGCTTACGTGGAAAGCCCCCGCCGCGATAAACAGGATATGGTCAGTTTTTATCTGCCCGTATTTTGTATGTACGCTGCTCCCTTCAACTATAGGCAGAAGGTCTCTTTGAACACCCTCTTTGCTAGGGTCCTGTGATTTATTATTATTTCCCGTTGCGATCTTGTCGATCTCGTCCAGGAAAATTATCCCGCCGTTCTCACATCTTTTTACCGCTTCCTGCTGGATAGACTCTTTATCGATAAGGTTATCGCTTGCTACACCTCTTAAAAGCTTTTTGGCATCTTTTATCGTAACCTCTTTTTGGATCTTCTCTTTACCCATTTTCCCAAGCATATTGTTTATGCTTTCACTTACGCTGCTTAGGTCCATAGGTATGTTGCTGTCAACGATCTCGACCTGGGTTTTCTTAGGAAGCTCAATGATTATTTTTTTATCGTCCATTGAACCGTCAAGAACTTTTGATTCCATCATATTGTAAGTTTTTATGAAAGACTCTTTCGCACCTTCCGTTGCACTTTCAGGAAGCGGCGGCACAAGTATCTCGACGATCTGCTTTGTAACTTCTGCATCGATAGATTCCTGTATCTTCTCTTCATACTCTTTTGTTACAAGGGTTACAGCCTGGTATGCCAGATCTCTTATCATAGACTCAACGTCTCTGCCCACGAATCCCACTTCCGTGTATTTGCTGGCTTCAACCTTAACAAAAGGAAGTCCCATCATTTTGGCCATTCTTCTGGCTATTTCCGTTTTACCGACACCCGTGCTTCCTATCATAAGGATATTCTTGGGCATGATCTCTTCTTGCAGCTCTTCATTAAGCTGCATTCTTCTATATCTGTTTCTAAGTGCAAGAGCTATCGTTTTTTTGGCATCTTTCTGCCCGATTATATAATCATCAAGATAATATACTATCTGCTTTGGTGTCATATCCATTATTTATCTTCCCCGTCAAGTGTTAAAAGTTTAATATTCTGATTTGTATAGATACACAACTCACCCGCGATCATCAAAGACTCTTTTACCAGCTCTTTTGGCTCAAGGTTTGAATGCTTTTTCAAACTTCTTGCAGCAGCAATGGCAAAATTACCCCCGCTTCCTATTGAAGCAAGACACCCGTCTTCAGGTTCTACTACGTCACCCGTACCGCTTAATATGAAAATATGGTTTTCATTAAGCACAAGCATCATAGCTTCCAATCTTCTTAGCATCTTGTCTTTTCTCCACTCTTTGGAGAAATTTATCACGGCTTTTAAAAGATCACCTTTTGAGTTTTCCAAATGGACCTCGAACATATCGAAAAGGTTAAATGCGTCTGCCGTGCTTCCTGCAAAACCTGCAAGAACCTTCCCGTTGTAAAGGGTTCTTATTTTAGTTGCGTTGTTCTTTAAAACGGTATTTCCGAAAGTAACCTGCCCGTCACCCCCGATTACCGCCTTGCCGTCTTCGCTTTTATATGCAAGTATCGTGGTTGCGTCAAACATTATTCAACCTCTTTGATTACGTCGATTTTTGCAGTGGCGTGTATACCGTTGCCAAGTTTGCAGTCAACCTCATAGATACCTATATCTTTTATCTTGCTGTCCAGGGTTATCTGTTTTTTATCAAGCTCTATATCGGCCTGCTCCTGAAGTGCCAGCGATACCTCTTTGTTCGTTACGCTGCCTATTAAATGCCCGTTGGCACCTACCTTGTGCTTAATAGTAAACTTGAAGCTTTCAAGCTTTTCTTTGATCACGTTGGCTTCTCTTATCTCCTCTTCAAGGTTTTCCTTGATCTTTTGCTGCTCCTGCGCCCATTCCTCAAGAACCTCTTCTGTTGCATGCTTTGCAAACCCTTTTCCTATAAGGAAGTTCTTTCCGTAACCGTCTTTTACCTCTTTTACTTCACCCGCTTTTCCTAATGATTTTACGTCTTTTATTAATAATACTTTCATATGTGTGTCCTCTTGTGATTATAAAACAATTTAATATAATTTTTCTATTTGAATTTTACTATAATAGTCTCAAATTCACCTTTAAAAGTGTTTCGGTTTTGATCAACTAAGCCGTTTGTAAATTCTACAAACGGTTGTTTTCTGCAGTTTTATTTTGAAAATTCTAGTTCAGATACCAGATTTATAAACTTAATGAAGTCGAAGGGTTTTAAAAGATAGTTTTTCACGCCAAGCTCTTCTGCACTTTTGATATATTCAGGTTCCGTGTGTGCAGACATAATAACGATGGGTATATCCGATTTCAACTCTTCCCTGATGTTTTTGATCAATTCAAGCCCGTTCATAACAGGCATATTGATATCTGTAACTATCAGGTCGAAATCACCCTCTTCCTGGAATTTTTCAAGTGCCATCTTACCGTTTCTTGCAGTATGGAAGTTCGCCTGAAGTTTTGACAAGGTGTCACTTATGATAGTGCAAAGATCTTCCTCATCCTCTACGAATAAAATTTTTATAGATTTAAGCTTTGCAATCTTTTCTTGCATTTTAGTCCTTCAATTCCTCTTTGTGTACTACTGTTTCAATATCCATTATAACAAGCATTTGATTATCTTCAAGTCTTACGAAACCTTTCAGGTATTTTGAAGGGATCGCAGATCCCATATCCGTTACGGGGAACATTGAAGAGTTCTCAAGTCTTTGCACGTCGTCAACCTTGTCCACTACAAGACCGACCATTCTGTTATCATCGGTAATTACGGCAATAACTGCAGTATTGTCATCATATACCACTTCGCCAGTACCGAATTTTACCCTTATATCCAAAATAGGCACAACTTCACCTCTTAGGTTAATAAGACCTTTTACCCATGAACTTGTGTTTGGCAGTTTCGTGATCAAATCTGGATATGTAAGTATCTCCCTGATCTTAGGTAATTCAATAGCATATTTCATGGCACCAAGTATAAAAGTCATATATTCATCAGAATTTGAACTATTATATTTCCTCTCTTCTACAGCCATAATCTCTCCTTCATATTAAATTTATATTTGTTGAATTTTTTGTTTTATAATGCCGTTATTCGGCAGCCTTCCACTCTTTGTACAAAGCTTCGTGCTGGATTATCTCTTCCCTGCTTGCTTTTCTTCTGCATGAAAGATATCCTCTGCTCCCGTCACATGATTCAAAGGGATAAACCGTCGCATAAACCCAGTAAAATCCACCCTCTTTGGTGGCGTTTTTTACGTAGCCTGTCCAGGTATCACCTTTTTGAACCGTTTCCCACAGGGATTTAAACGCAATTTTCGGCATATCGGGATGCCTTACCATATTGTGGGGTTTACCCATCATCTCGTCAAGGCTGTAACCAGCTATTTTACAGAAATCGTCGTTTGCAAATCTTATTATACCTTTTTCATCGGTTTCGCTTACCAAAAAAGCATAGTCATCCAATACCGTTTCGCCTGCCACGTTTACCTCCTCCCGCTTTTTTTCTTAAAATCTCTTTGCCTGGGCATCAGATACAAGGTTGTTCGCCAGATCGCTTACATCACTTGCTATTGCCGCAACAGAGTTTGTCTCGCTTGCATTTTCCTGGGTAACCTTGTCAAGCGTTGCAACCGCATCGTTTATCTGCTCGATCCCTGTCATCTGCTCCTTGGAAGCGCTGGAAACATTTTCGATAAGCGAGATTGTCTGGTTGAAATTCTCATTAAGGCTTTCATACCCTTTGATCATCTCGTCACTTACCGTTTTACCCTCGTTGGCTTTATTTGCCGCGCTTTCAACCAGAGATTTTATCTCGTTGGCAGCTTCTGCGGACCTGCTTGCCAGATTTCTGACCTCCTGTGCAACTACCGCAAATCCTTTTCCTGCTTCACCCGCAGTTGCAGCTTCAACTGCTGCATTAAGGGAAAGTATATTCGTCTGGAACGCTATCTGGTCGATTACGGTGATAGCTTCATTGATCGCCCTAACCTGGGCATCTATCTGATCCATTGCCGAAGAGGTCTTGCCTGCCAGGTTCATCCCAGTAGAAACCTCGTTCTTGACCTGATTTCCAAGTTCCGACATCTTTGCCGCATTTGCTGCATTGTTTCTTGTAATAGAAGTGATCTCCTCAACTGCCGCCGCAGTCTCTTCAAGGCTTGCCGCCTGCTGGTTTGCCTTTGAAGCAAGGTTGTTTACCGATTCGGTCATTGTTTCGGAGTTTTCAAGAAGATGCGTACCGTTTGCAAGATTCTGTTTTGCACTGTTCGCCAATGCTTCCCCAAGAGAATTTACGCTTTGCATAACAGCCAGCATCTCCTCTTTCATTTTGGGGTTGATATCTATCTTGCTTACATAATTGTTATTGGCATACTCTTCCAAAATTGCTTTAAGGTCTACCATATCTTTATTCAATACTTCAAGCATCTGGTTGATAGTATTTTTAAGGGTGGTTATTATCGGGTTCTGGGTATCTGCATGGACCCTGCAGCCGTAAATACCCTGTTCAACCTTGTCCAGAGTAATTACTATCTCACCCATCACTTTCATGTCGGTTTTTGTTCTTGCGTCTATATCTTTTGCTTTAGATTCCCATTTTGAAAGAAGTGCGTTTACGTTAGAATTCCCAGCCTTCTGAGAAAAATCAAATCTGTTTTTCTTATTTGTAACAAATTCAACAAACTCTTCAAAAAACTGATCTAAGACATCTAAATCCCTTTGAGAAGCTCCAAACATGATCATAACCTTTTAATTTTAACTTCAACAATTTTAGCTTTTTATAACTTAAATTTTATAAAAAACTTTAGGAAATCTCTTCTTTGGAAAGAATTTTGCATGCTAATTTATATTTGGGAGATTCCAAGTCAACTTCATCCCCGATATTCAGCTTTTCTATCGAAACAAGTTTGTTGTTCTTTGTCAGCTGAACGAAACCTTTTTTATCTTTTTTCTTTGGATCATTCAGGTTAAAACCGTTCTTTAGATTATCCACTAATGCGCTTTTGGATCTTAACTGCTGTGAAAAGATATTATTAAACTGTTTTCTCAGCTGCTCGATGGACTGCCCTACCAGGGAAAACTTCCTCTCAAGGGAGTGCTGGGAAAACGAGTTGTAAAGATATCTTAATATCTGCTCTTTTTCACGAAGACACCTTTTAAACCTGTTGTTAAGTTCGTCGTTTAAGCTGTCCACATAGATCCTAAGCTCGTTTATATCCGGGGTTGATATCTCAATGGCATTTGAGGGGGTGCTGGCCCTGACATCTGCTACGAAATCTGAAATAACGAAGTCGCTTTCATGCCCCACCGCGCTTATTACGGGGGTGTCCGCCTGGTATATGGCATCTGCAACGATCTCTTCGTTAAAAGCCCAGAGATCCTCTATGCTTCCGCCCCCTCTTCCCACGACCATAATACTGCCTCTTAAAGACCCGGCAAGCTCGTCAGCTTTTTTTATGGCCCTTACGATCGATTCCTTGGCACCTTCACCCTGGACCAAAGCAGGAATTAAAACCATCTTCGCCAAAGGATATCTGTGGGAAAGGACTTTTTTCATATCCTCTATCGCCGCACCCGTATTTGAGGTGACGATAAATACGTTCTTTGGGAATTTAGGCAGAGTTTTTTTTCTTGCACTGTCAAAATACCCTTTTATCTGAAGCTTTGTTTTAAGCTGCTCGTATGCCAGGGCCAAAGCACCCGTACCGCTTGGCTCTATCTTGGTGCATAGAAGCTGGTAATTACCCCTTGGGACATATACGGTAATATTACCGCTGATATTTACTTTCTGCCCCACTTCAAGCCTGAATTTAAGATTTTTAGCATTTCCCCTGAACATCACGCAGGAGATATTTGACTTCTCATCCTTTACGCTGAAATAGATATGCCCGCTGTTATGGTAAGTAAGGTTTGAGATCTCACCTTCAACATAAACACTGCAGAATGTTGTTTCAAGCAGGCCTTTTATCTGTTCGTTAAGCTGTGAGACGGAAATGGGTGCGTTCAAGTTTTCTCCATTTGTTTTTTTATTTTATCTAAAAGTGTTAGATTATAAAATCTGATTTTACAAAATATTTTTTAGAAAATTCTAGGCCAGAGAAAAAACTTTGAAAGGAGTTTACAAAAGGTAAATGACTAAAAAGTTTTTTCGATAACGAAGAAGTTTCAAAAAAGATAAAGTTAAATCAGATTTTTCGGGCGATAAAGGTTGTAGACATGTCTAGTGAATACCCTTTTACAAAGATAGGCTCCAGACCCGCTTCCTTAAGCTCCTGAATCATCTGTTCAGTTGTGATGAAAGCTTCTATCGATTCAGGCAGGTAGGTATATGCGTCTTTGTTCTTTGATACCAGTCCCCCGATATGAGGCATCAGTTTATCCATATAGAATTTTGTCAGTTTTGCCGGGAAATTGTTTTTGTCGTTTCTTGTAAATTCAAGGATAATGCAAAGTCCCCCTTTTTTAAGAACCCTTGCAAACTCGGACAGCCCCTCTTTCCTTTTTACCACGTTCCTTATACCGTATGATATAGAGATGAGATCTGCACTCTCATCCTCCAAAGGGATACTTTCAGCACCGGCTTCCACAAAGGTTCTGTGGGGTATCTTTGTTTTCCCAACTTCCATCATCCCCACACTTGGGTCAACACCTATTATCTCGTCAACCTCTATACCGTTCTTTTTAGCGATATTTTCCCAGTCTATCATAAGGTCACCCGTACCGCAGGCAACATCCACTATCCTGTCTATATGGGTTTTCCCATAGAAGTTATAAGCCATGTTGCAGGCCTTTCTTCTCCAGGTTTTATCTATACCCATGCTTAATATCCTGTTCGCCAGGTCGTAGGTCTTGGCGATTTCGTTAAACATTCTTATTATATCTTCCTGCTTTTCGCTTCCTGCTTCATTGTTAACTGTCGATGATTTCTCTTCTATGCTCATTTAATTCTTTCCTATAATTTAAAATAGATATTTTGATACTAAAAGCCCCAGGATAAATCCTATGTTCAAGGCAACTATCAGCTTCATATTGTTCAGCTTTTTATCCGTCACGGGGATAAAATGGAGTATCTTTTCCTGTTTTTGCAATGCGCTGTCAAAGTTCTTTGTCGCATTGTCGATCCTTGTGAGGGTCTTTTTCAAAGTGACTTCGGTAAGTTCTAATTGTTCAGCCAGCTCCTTGGCCTGCTTAAAACTCATATCTGCCATTATTTTATATCAATCCATCTGTCTAGGGTAAAAAATATCCCGTTAAGGGTATTTAGTACATAATCTTTTGCCTCGGTCTGAAGCCTTCTGAAAAAGAGGTATTTTCTGGCAGCTTCTATATCTCCGGCTTCTTTTGCGTCTACCGCTTTTTGTGCAAAGTCAGTGTTGTTGTGGGCCATCTCCCATACGGTGCTTCCAAGATACCTGCTCATGGTTATTATTTTGTCGTTTTTTACGGCAAAATATCTGGGGTCTTTTACAAAGTCCGTTATGGTAGAATCGCTGCCCAGGTACTTATGCCCGAAAAAGTTTATATACTGCTCTTCCAGATAATCCTGCTCCGTTGAGATAGCCCTGTTCAGTGCGAACAGAAGATTATCTGTAGAGTTTTTTTCTATCTTTCTAAGCTTCTTCATTGTTGCTATGGCGTTCTTTCCATCAAGCTCTCCGTCACCCATGGGGACTATCCATTTGATATTGTTAAAAGATCCCACCTTTGCTATCTCTTCCAAGACCAGGGTTGAAGTTTTGTTCCCCCCTACGTCAACAATGATCTCGTGATTATCATCCATAAGTATCAGCTCGTCAAGCTGGGTCAGATGGGTGGTCTGCAACATTTTTTTATCAACTATCTCTGTTCTGGTAAAACTTCTTGAGTCGTTGTTCTCATCGTCTATTTCGATATATGTTACTTTTTTACCGTGTTTTTTATATAAATAAGGGGCAATCACCTGCATTGCAACGGTTGATTTACCCACCCCGCCTTTTGTTTGAGGAATAATAATCATAAATTCGTCCCTTTAGATTTTCTAACAAATTGGCTTTATTTTATCAGAATTGTTTAGTGAGTTTGCTTATATTTTTTCAAAACCCTTTTAATTTATCAGGGCCTGGGAAACTACGGGTTGTTTATTGTCGTAAAGTTTTATTTTCGATCCGTTTAAAGCATTCCCCTCTTCATCGATCTCGATCATCACCATCTGCATAATCGACCGGCAGCTGTTTGGAACCTCGAAATGCCCCCCTAACCCCGTTAATGCCTTTTGGATAGGGATCTTGCTGTCCATCCCTATTACATTGTCACGGCAGCCCGTAAGACCCACGTCGGTAACGTAAAAAGTACCGTCGCTTATCTCAAGGTCGTCTGTCCCCACATGGGTATGGGTCCCGCAGATGGCGCTGACTTTGCTTTTGAACATCTGCATCATTACCCTTTTTTCCGAAGTTACTTCCCCGTGAAAATCAATAAATATATGCCTTATCCCCTCGCCGTGAAGTTTCTCCACCAGATCTAAAGCATGGGTAAACGGGTTTAGGACCTGGGGCATCATATAAAGCCCCATAAGATTGACTACCGCAAACTTAGTCCCTTTTACCTCAAGTTTCAATACCCCGCTTCCAGGAACCCCGGCAGGATAATTATCAGGTCTTAAAACAGGTTTTGTTTCAAGCAGGGTCAACATATCGTGTCTTTTGTCCCAGGAGTGGTTTCCCCCCGTTATCACGTCGATACCGCAGTTTATCAGCTCCTGGGCATTCTTTATAGTAAGACCGAAACCGTGGCTTGCATTTTCACCGTTTGCGATCACCAGATCTATATCGTATTGTGTCCTTAAATCTTTAAGTTTTTCCTTGATGATCTTTCGGCCGGGACGGCCTACTATATCACCTATAAACGCTATTTTCATATATTATGTACTTTTTAATGAGATTTCAAATACGGCATTGTCATCTTCGTTGTATGCACGGATGGTGCCGTTTTGTTCTTTGATTATTTTCTGGGCTATATTAAGCCCTATGCCGATCCCCCCGTGCTTCTTTTTGCTCACGAAAGGTTCGAATATCTTATCCATTATGGATTCGTCTATACCGCCGCCGTTATCTTTAAACCTGATCATAATATTTTCACCCTCTCTCAAAAGCTCAATATTAAGATACCTCTGCTCATAATCGGCTTTTTTCATAAGCTGGTCCAGGGCGTTGTTTATAACTATCAGCCAAACCTGCTCCACCCTCTCTTTTTGTATCAGGGAATAAAGCCCGGGGTTTTCAAGCTCATCCTCAAGATGGAAAGGGGTGCCGTTTATAAACACCTTTGTTATCTGTTTTGTACGGTTATACCCTACCCGAAGGACGGTTACGATCGTCTGAAGGATGTTTGTCTTTTCTTTGGCTTCCTGCTGGATCTGGGAAACCTCCCTCATAGATTCAACGATATTGGATATCCTTTTTATCCCCTCGGTGATCTTTACAGAATCCTGCTGCATCCTTTCTTTAATATCACTTTGGGGAAGATCCTCTATATCATACTGGAGCATCTCGAAATTACCCTTGATATAAGTAAGAGGAGTATTTATCTCGTGGGTGATACCTGCGGCAAGGGAACCTATGGAGGCCAGTTTTATGTTTTTCAGCTGTTCCCTCTGGATCATTTTAAGCTGGGAAGTGCTTTTCTCAACCTCCTGCTCTATCCTCTCTTCAAGATTCTTGTTGATATGTTCCAGCTCTTTTTCTACCGTGATATCCTGCCTTATGGAGGTGAAAGATATGATCTCCCCGTTTGAGTCGAAGTTGGGTTCTATCTTTGATTTGACCCAGTAGAAGCTTCCGTCCTTTTTAAGGTTCTTTACCTCCCCGGACCAGATCTTGCCGTTTAAAATAGTCTGCCACATCCCCTTAAAGGTGCTTTTTGGCATATTGCAATGCCTCACCACGTTATGGGGCTGCCCTATAAGTTCCTCTTTTTTATAACCGCTTATTTCGCAAAAAGCGCTGCTTACGTCGGTAATTATCCCTTTTTTGTCGGTAATCGATATGATTATATATTTATCTATCAATCCCAAAGAATCTTTTAAACTTTCAATATGCTTCATAAAATACTATTTTTTCAATACATCCTGGATCTTGCTTTCCAATGCCTGCAAAGAATCAAAAGGCTTCATCAGGTAATGTATCGCCCCCTCTTTATGGGATTTTAAAACCTTGTCCAAAGTGGAATAGGCGGTCATCATAATAACTTTCTGCTCAGGGTTTTTCTCTATGATCTTTTCCAAAGCATCGAGCCCGTTCATCTGGGGCATCATTATATCCAGAAGGACAACATCGTAAGTTTCATCTATTGAATCTACGGCAGTAAGCGGATTTGAATATGTCGTAACGCTGTATTTACCGCTTCTGTTCAAAAAACGGCTGATCATGTTCAAGATCTCCGTTTCGTCGTCAACAACCGCTATTTTATATACTTTATCACTCATCTAGGTCTCCTATTTTTTTTCAAATAATTCTCTTGCCGCTTCTCTCATAACGGCATTATTTTTCTCTTCAAGCATTCTGTCCAGGATCGCAAATACCTCCTGGCTTGCATCTTCAATATTAACGATCTTTTGTTCGATCTTCTCTTTCGAGCAGGTAACGGCATTCCCCGCACACTCTTCGGCCAAAGAGTTGGCTTCGTCGTGAACTACGGCATGCGGTCTATCCAGTGCCCCGTAGGATTTAACGAAACCGAACTCAGTTTTACCAAGTCCCGTATCGTACCATTTACCAAGCCTGCACTGGGTATGGGTTACAGGATTGAACTCGTTGTTTTCCCCGAACAGCAGCTGGTACAGGTTGTTTTTGTAGATCACGTGATCCAGCTTGGCAAGATTTATAAAGATTGTATTGCTTATCGCTTCAACCTCATATACGCTTCTTCCCGCATTTTTCTGGAACTGGTTCATCAACTTGATCAAGGTATCGACACCCGCTTTGGTTTCAACAACGACTTTGGCAACAAAATCGGAACTCTCTTTCATCCTTGCCGTCTCTTCCTGGATAGACAATACAACCTCTTTTATCTCTTTTGCCGCATCGGCAGACCTGCTCGCCAGGTTTCTTACCTCCTGAGCAACTACAGCAAAACCTTTACCCGCTTCACCTGCCGTTGCCGCCTCGACCGCTGCGTTCAACGAAAGGATATTCGTCTGGAATGCGATCTGGTCGATCACCGTGATGGAGTTTGCAATATCGTCGCTTTTTGCCACAAGGTTGTTTACGATCTCATTTTCGGTTTCGATCTGGTTATTCAGGTTTTCCGTATCGTTTACTATCTTCTGGGTCAGGGTCAACCCTTCCGTTGAACCAGTAGCTGTCTCTTTTGACTCCTTCGCCATCTCGTCAAGCTCCTCAAGAAGCTTCATATAAACACTCTGGGTATCTGTCAAAGAGTGCTTGATATTTGCATTGTGCTTGACTAAAAGCCCGTCGTCCGTATTGTCGTGGATAGACGTTTTAGCCAAGGCAGCCACCGTAACATCGCCGAAATTTTTATGCTCGATTTTCGCTTCGCAGTCTTCGATTATAATTCTTTTCTCCCCGCCAAGAACCGCCTTTACCACTTCAGCGGGGTCTTTTACATTCTCTTCCGCCCTGTCGTTAATAAAAACAACCTGGTTGTTTTTATCAAAAGCTACAACGGCCTCGTTCATGGAAAAGGAAGCTATATTTTCCAGAACTTTGTTTTTTTCTTCCAATTGGAATATTTTCTGCCGATAATCTTTGGTTCCCTCGTCAATCCGGTTTTGGGTATTTTCGTTTATTGACGAGATCTGGGATTCAAGCTCCTGAACTTTCCTTTTTAAAAGTTCTATCTCATCATCTTTTTCTTTACAGTTACCGAAAAACATTTTGCAGCCTTTGTTTAAAATTTAAAAATTTTATCAAAAAAGGTGTTATTCTTTCATTAAAATAATATTTTGTTATCTAAATTCCGCAGCAATAGCCGCTGCTAAATGCCCACTGGAAGTTATATCCGCCCAATTCTCCGGTCACATCAAGAACCTCGCCTATGAAGTATAAGTTTTCCTTAATTCTGCTTTGAAAATCCTCATCGATATCTTTTATATCGATACCCCCTTTGGTAACCTCCGCCTTTGAAAAACCGAAATTTCCGGCAGGGGATATCGTGTAATTCCTCAAATCTATATTATTCTGTTTTGCAAGCTGCCTGAACCTTTTTGGAAGATAACTGTTCTTAAAAGGGAGGAAATCTATGCTTAACTGCCCTTTCTGCCAATACAAGGAAGCGGTTAAAACGGCCGGTCCGCTGCACCCTTTATGGGTAAAAAGCATTTTCCCCTCAACCTTTTTTCCCCCGACGCTTATCCTTACATCCACAGAAAGCCCGCTTAACTCCTTGAACCAGAACTGCTCTTTCTGCACCGTAACCCGACAAGTGCGGGATCGGTCCTCTTAACGGCATGGCCGAATTTTTGCGCTATCTTGAAGCCTATATCGCTGGCACCTATGGAAGAGTAGGAAAGGCCGCCGCTTGCCACGATAAGCTTTTTGGAGGATATCTCACCTTTATCTGTTCTTGTTATAAAATTGCCGTCCCTGAAATCAACGTCCAGAACCTTTGCGGCAAGTTTATAGTGGCAGTGGGAGGTCAGCTTTTTGAACATATTTATAACGTCCGAACTTGCGTTGCAGAAATATGTACCCTTTACTATCTTCTCGTCTATTTTGGGGAATACCCCGTTTTTATTTACAAATTTCAGAAGATCTTTTTCATTGAACCTTTTTAAGGTTTTCCATATAAACTCTTTATCACCCAGAAAATGGCTTTCATCCATATACTTATTCGTGATGTTGCATTTGCCGCCGCCGCTTATTTTTATCTTCTGCCCTATAGTTTTATTGGAATCTATTATGCAGATCTTTTCATCTCTTCTGCGGCTGGCAGCCATAAGGCCGCTGGCTCCTGCGCCTATAACTGCTGTATCGTATACCATATTTATTGGTAAGCCCTTACCACGAAACCTTTTAATCCGTATTGGGATTTGATCTCATAATTTACTTTTCTTACATTAGTGCTGAATCCCAGGTGATTTTTTATCTGCCAGATCCCTTCAACTACCCTTTTTTCCACAAGTCCCACCTGAGCAAGGTCAAATACCCTTTTAAGCTCTTTTCTCTCCTGCTCGTCCCCTATTTTTTTTGCCGCGTCGAACTCTTCGCTGTTATAAACCCCTATAACTTCAAAAAGCTTTGCGTCTTTGTTCTTGTCAAGGAAATCGTGAAGCTTGTCTATGCAGTTTTGGGAGGAATAATAATCTCCGCTTACCATCTCGTAGCAACCATATGATTTGTATTTTGTTTTATCTATATTTTCTATTGTCTTGACTATCGTCACAGGTTTTTCCACCTCTACGATCTTCTCAACCTCGATCACTTTTTCAACGTCATTTACGCTTGAATAGCTTCTCTCCCCCGCTTTCTTTTTTGAACCAAGCTCGCTTATCTGCTGGTTTAATCGTGAAAGCTGCTGGTTGTGTTCAAACTTTGATATATAATCGCTTTGGAGATATGCAGGAAGATCCTGGAAAGTTATATCATCTTTTTTTATATATTTTTTATCAAGATCACCTTTTTTTACCATATCATTGGCATAATAGGTGTAGCCTAAAAATACTGCCAGTAAAACCGCCGCAAAACCTGCTATATAGGCTGCAGTGTAGTTTTGTTTTATTTCAACTTTTTTCTCTTCTTTGTTATATAGTTCTTCCATCTATTTTTCCTTCTTCGTCAAATATTTCAGCGTCGTATTTATAAGATCGTCGTCATCCCTGCTCGGTGATTTTATCACAACCTTTTTATCATCTTCATAAACAAAAGAGATATTCACCTCGTAGTTGCTTATGGTTTTTATCTTTTTCTCCAGGGCATTGAGCTTGATCAGGATAAGGTCTATAAACTGCCCGGTTGCAAGGTCAAGCTTGCCGAACCTGTCCTCCATCTCGTCCTGGATATCAAAGACCTCCTGCCTTGTCACGGCACGGCTTAGTCTTCTGTAAAGCTCCAGCCTTACCCGATCCTCGCTGATATAATCACTTGTGATATATGCAGTGATGCTAAGCTTGATATCCACGTTCTTGGACTCCTCCTGAACCTCGCCGCTTAAAACAGCTATGGCTTCTTCGAGCATCTTAAGGTATAAAGAGTAACCTATCTGCTTGATATGCCCGCTTTGGGCTTCACCTATGATATTCCCGCCCCCTCTTATCTCAAGGTCCTGGTGGGCAAGGGCGGTTCCGCTTCCAAGGTATGAGTTTGATTCAAGGGCAAGAAGCCTTCTGATGGCATCTTTTGTTATGGTTTTCTTGTCTTCCACAAGGAAGTAGCAGAAGCCCTCTTTGTCGCTTCTTCCTACCCTTCCCCTTAACTGGTGCAGGTCTGCAATACCAAACCTGTCTGCCCCGTCTATTATAATGGAGTTGGCATTTGGGAGATGCAGACCCGATTCTACTATGCTTGTTGCAAGAAGTATATCTATCTCGCCGTTTGCAAAAGATTCCAAAGTTTCTTCACTCTGCTTAGGCGTTATCTTTGAGTGCATAACCGCAATTTTCAAGTTCGGCATTATTCCAAGGAGATCCTGCTTTTTGGTCTCGATGGTAGCGATATTGTTATAGATGTAAAAGAGCTGCCCCCCTCTTCTTTTCTCCCGCAAGATTATCTCTTTTATAAGTTTCTCGTTATACTCTTTTACAAAACTTCGAACCCCAAGCCTCTCGCTTGGAGGTGTAAGAAGGGAGCTCATCCCTTTTACTTTTGAAAGAGCAAGATTAAGGGTCCTTGGAATTGGCGTCGCACTCATGGAGAATATATGCACGTCGGACCTTAGGTCTTTGAGCTTCTCTTTCTGCTTCACCCCGAACTTATGCTCTTCGTCTATTATCACAAGCCCTAAATCTTTGCATTTTACTCCCAATAAAGCGTGAGTTCCCACTACAAGGTCTATTTTCCCCTCTTCAAGCCCTTTTTTGATCTGGTTTCTCTCTTTTGTAGTTGTCCTTCCGTCAAGCTTGGCGACTTTTGCCCCGAAAGGCTCAAGCCTTTTTCTTATCCCCTCGAAATGCTGAGAGGATAAAAGAGTCGTAGGACAGACAAATAAAGCCTGCTTGCCGTTAAGTATAACAGCCAGCAGCCCGTTCATTGCAACTTCTGTTTTACCGAAGCCCACGTCGCCGCTTAGAAGCCTGTCCATAACAAGCCCCGAAGCCATATCGGATAAAAACTCCTTAACGCTTCTCTCCTGGTCTTTGGTGTAATCGAACCCGGCCTGGGTCTTAAAGAGCTTAAGCTCCTCTTTGCTGGTATCTATATAGATCCCTTTTGTAAGCTCCCTTTTTGCAGCAAGGGCTATGATATCGTTGGCTATCTCGAAAAGCTTGTCTTTGACTTTACCTTTTAGTTTCGCAAAGCTTCCTTTTCCAAGCTTGTCAAGGGTCGCTATGCTTCCGCTGTCCGCAAGATACCTGTCTATCATGCCGATATTCTCCACAGGTATTAAAAGCCTGTCGTCCCCTGCATAATTAACTACCACGAAGTCTCTTTTTGCCCCCATTACAACAACAGGCTCAATCCCCTTGAACTGCCCGATCCCGTGTATCTCGTGAACCACGAAGTCATCGTATGTAAGCTCGTCAAGGACGATCTTTGGTTTCTTTTTCCTTTTCTTCCTCACCTGCTTGTTTAAAGAGAGGATAACCTCATCGTCGCTTACAAGGTTTATAATCTGGTAATCTATCTTGTAGTTTATACTCTTGTCGTTCAGGTCAAACTCGTAGCTTCTAAGTTTGGCTTCCGTTGAACTTATTATGGTGACCTTTTTCTCTTTATGAAACTCCAAAAACTCTTTTATATCCGCAGCATCAACCTGTTTATAGACTTGGCTTTCCAGAACAGGGGTCGTTGAGAGGAACTTCTCTTTCTCTATCCTTCCCTCTTCAAAGATATAAACCTCTTCTATCTCGTCAAGGGCTTCTTTCGTGATACAGCTTTCAAGGCTTTCAAGATAATATTGGGCATCATCGTCCAAAAACCAGAAACCCAAAGAGTGTATATCTTTTTCAAATACGTCTATGTTGCTGGCTTCTATCTTTTCGTTCAGCACCTCTATTTTCTTTTCATCAAGCGCCAGGAAGGAAGCGGAAAGGTCGAAACTCTCTATCTCCTCTTTAAAAGACTTTTGGTTCTCTACGTCAAATTTCCTTATGCTTTCAACCTCGTCGTCAAACAAACTTATCCTGTAACCGAACTCTTCGTGGGGCGGGCAGATATCGATAATATCACCCCTTATAGACACCTCTCCAGGCTCCGAGACGATCTCCACAAAATAGTATCCCCAATTGTAAAGCTTATCTTTTAATTCCCCTATATCAAGGGTTTCCCCGAACTCTATTGTGATCGAGGCAAAACAATCGGCTTTTGGGAGTTTGTATGATATTGTCCTAATTGGAGATATAAGGATCTTATCCTGTTTTTTGTAGTTATGGTAATCTTCAAGGGTTGAAGTAAGCTCCTTGATCTCGTCGCTGAAGGAAAGGAGGTCATCCCCGAAATTTGCACGCAGATCGCTTAATACGAAAGGCTTCAGCCCGAGATAGCTTGCGCAGTCCCTTGCAATGTCCGCCTGCTTCTCGTCACTTACGATCAGAACCTGGGGTTTGTTATTTTTGAGGTGGTTGAATATTTTGTTCATCTGGTAAAATTTGCCTTAAAAGTATACGATTATTTTAACTTCTCTTAATTTTACGGGGATTATACAAAAACAGCAGTAAACTATAGTTTAAAACTATAGTTTAATTATTTTCTTCCAATTTTTTAAGGGAATTGAGGATCGTTACCGGAACAAAGAACAAAGAGACAAGGAATGCTATAAGGGTCCCCCCGATAAGAGCCACCCCAAGCCCCCCGAACACTGCATCGGTAGATAAAAGGCTGCTGGCAAACACGATCGCAAGAACAGTAAGTAAAATAGGTTTTGCCCGTGTTGATGTTGCAACGGCGATGGCACGTGCCGCATCCATGTTTTTCTCAACCATCAGCTGTTTTGCAAAATCTATAATAAGCAGGGAGTTTCTGGAATTTATCCCTATAAGCCCTATAAACCCTATAAGCGAGGTGGCGGTCAGGTAGAACTTGTCCGCCGTTATCAGATCCATCACCCAATGCCCCAGAATCACGCCAATTATGGAGATAAAGCTTGCAAGTACCACCGCACCTGCCAGGGCGAAGTTCTTGTAATACACCACCATTAGAAGGAATATAAGCACCAAAGCTCCTATAAACGCTCCCCCTAGGTCTATAAAGGTATCTATGGTGACCTTTAATTCCCCGTCAAAGATAATATCAAACTTTTCACCCGTAGTTTTATCTTTTATTATCAGGTTCAGCATATTTGATCTTTCCGCCTCATAGTTTTCCCCAAACCCGTTTAGGATCATGCTTCTTGCATCAAGCAGCGGATATATCTGGCTCTCCATATCGGTCGTGGCTATTACGTTTATCATGCCGTTCAGGTTCTTACCCGTAATAGTAGGCTTTTGTACCTGCTGTTCAATAGTTACGAACTCGCTTAAAGGGACCATCATCCCTTTTTGGTTCATAAGCTTCAGGCTTGAAAGCTTCTTTTGAACGCTTTGCCTGTCAAACCTCTCAAAAAGGCGGCTCTGGTCAAGCCTTAAAAATATAGGTATCTGGTTCTGGGCACCGGCTTCGTTCACTACCCCTATGTCCATTCCCTCAAATGCAAGGTAAAGTATCTTTTTAACCTGTTCAAGGCTTACTCCGCTTTTTAAAACCTTGTTATTGTCAAGATTCAAGGCATATTTGACGTACGGTTCATCTGCCAGGATATCAATATCCACCAGGGTTTCCTGAGATTTGAATACTTTTGCTATTTTTTTCGCTACTTTATATCTTGAGTCAAAGTCATCCCCGCCGTAAACCTCGGCTACCACGTCTGCCAATACGGGAGGTCCCGCAGGCAGCTCGATAAATTTGATATTAGCTTCATTGATGCTGCACTGTTTTTGAACCTCGGGTCTTATTCTATGCACTATATTGTAGCTTCTTTCATCCCTGTGGCCTGCCCTTTTGATATTTACCATGATCTCCGCCAGGTTCTCGCCGTCTTTCAGGGCGCTTCCTTTTACCATCCCGGCAAAATCAAGGGGAAGCCCTTCTCCTAAGAATACGGAAACAGAAGTAACAGCTTCCTCTTTCTGCAGATTTCTTGCTATGCAGTCGGTCACCTCTTTTGTCTGGACAACGGACGAGCCTTCTGGAAGATCAACATAGATGGAAAACGTATCGCTGTCTTTTCCCGGAAGCATCTTGGCCTTTACTACCTCCAAAGGTATCAGGTACACTGAAAAAATAAAAAGGATCAGAGTAACAATCAGAACCGACACCCTTTTGATTCTGCTTTGCAGGATATCGTGGATAAATAATTCAAGTTTTGAAGTATGATGGTGTGACATTATTTATCCTTTTTCTTTAAAAGCTTATTCACCAGGTAAGGGGTGAATATATACGCAACCACCAGGGACATCACCAGCGATATGGGAACGAACACGGGCAGAGGATGCATAAACTGCCCCATCATGCCGCCGACAAAGAACATAGGTATAAAGGTCATAACTATGGCAAGCGTCGCTATATTGGTAGGGTTCCCTATCTCGTTTGTAGCTTCTATTGCTATTTGTTTCAGGCTTTTATCCGCACTGTCGTGGCTGTGCAGGTGCCTGTGGATATTCTCTATAACGATGATCGCCGCATCCACCAAAAGACCCAGGCTTAGAAGAAGAGCAAAAAGGGTGATCCTGTTTATGGTCTCCCCTATTAAGAACCCTATGAACAAAGTCAAAGCAAGGATCATGGGAACGGTCAGGGAAACTATAAGGGCTTCTTTAAGTCCCAAAGTAAATACAAGAAGTATGGCGATTATCACGACGGAGATGGCAAGGTGGAACACAAGCTCGTTTACCGCATGGTTTGCGGTATATCCGTCGTCCCTTGTGATAACATAGCCGATATTTTCCTTTGCAAGCTCATCTTTTTTTGCTTCAAGATATGCAAAGATCTTGTCGTTTATCACGACTGTATTTGCCCCTTTCAGCTTTGAAACGGTCAAGGTAGTCTGGACTATCTCATCATCCCCTTTTTGATATAAAAAAGCTGCTTTTTTATTTTGGATATCGTAGCTTTTTGTCACCTTTGCCACGTCTTTTAGATATATGGCGCTTCCCATATAAGAAGCTACCAGTATATCCTCTATATCTTTTGAACTTTCAATGGCGCTTTTGATACCGAACATCACTATCTCGTTTTGTTTCGTGCCCCCTTTTACATCGGGAAGCTCAAAAGAGAGCCCCTCGACTGCTTTTACTATCTGCCCCAGTGAAAGATGGTAGCCTGAGAGTTTTGAGAGATCCACTTCAATATTATACTGCTCTTTTCTCTCCCCTTTCAGGTCAACTACGGCTACGTCCTCGATCTTGTTTATCTCGTGCCCCAGACGGCTTATCTTTTTATAAAGCTGGGTTTGGCTCAGACTTCCGTTTTTAGAATAAAAAGCGATAGTTGCCACGGGGATATCCGTATCTATATCCATGGTTTTTATAATAGGCTGCAGCACCCCTTTTGGCATCTGGTCCATATTCCTCATAACCTGGTCGTAGAGTTTAAGATCGGACTCCTCTTTGTCCTGCCCTATAAAATACTGCACCTGTATAATTCCTACCGAGTCTTTGGCTATGGAATAGATATTCTCCACCCCTTTTATCCCTCGTATCTTCCTTTCAAGAGGTTCTATGATAACCTTTTGTATCTCGTTTGCTTTTGAGCCCGGCATCGGGACTATAACCGCACCCCCTGCTACTTTTATCTGTGGATTCTCCTCCCTTGGGGTAAGGTTCAGTGCCATATACCCAACTGCCAGAATAAAAACGGCCAGGATCAGGGTCAAAGGGTGCTCGATAAAGTTCTTGGCAAGTTTTCCCGCTATATTTGCCTGGTCCTCGCACTGCTTTTTTATCTGTTCACAATCCAGGGTTTCTTGACTTTTTTCCATGCTCGTTCTACTTTGATTCTATATAAACTTTTGCGTACATCCCGGGATATACGTTTTTACTATTTTCAAAAGAGAGTTTTATTGCAAAAGAGTGGGTCATGGGGTTTGAACTTGGGATAATAGCCTCTATTTTCCCCTTTGTTTCTATCCCCATCGAGGGTATCGATATTGTTGCATCCTGCCCTAAGCTTATGTTTTTAAGCTCGCTTTCGGCTATTTCGCTTTTTATTTTTAAAGAGCCAAGATCGGAGAGTATCAATGCAGGCATCCCGGGGATCGCCATTTCGCCCGCTTTTATGTTCTTTCGTATGATCACCCCGTCGTTAGGGGCTTTTATGGTCAGGTATTTGTACTGGTTTTCCACCTCTTTTACCTGTGACTTGCTTATTTTTACCATATCCTCAAGGTTTTTTGTCCCAAGTTCCAGCTGCTCAACCTCATACTTTGAGACAAGCCCTTTTTCCAAAAGCCTTTTAAACCTTTCATAGTTACGTTTCATTATGCTGTACTGGTTGTCGTACATCTGTACTTGAAGCTGGGCCTGTTTCTTTTTGCTGTCTATCTCGGTGGCGTCTATGGAATAAAGAACAGCGCCCTTTAAAACCTTGTCACCCTCGCTTACGTTTACCTCCTTGATAAACCCCATAAAACGGCTTGTGATGAACTTCTCATTATCCGAGATCACCGTGGCGCTTAGTTCTATTTTGTCTGCACTTAATGCCGATATAAGCAAAAAGCTTGAAATCAATATCTTTAACATCTTATTATTCCTTTATATCTTTTAAAGACTCTCCCAAAGAGAGCTTCAAAGTAGCTGCCGCAAGCGATTCTTCATATTTTGCGAATATTGTCTCGGCTATTGCCTTTTGGTTGTTTGCCTGCTGCATAAGCAGGTCGTTCATGCTGATCAGGTGGTTCTTATACATCTGGGTCGACTGGTCAAGAACCTCATCGGCCAGATTCTGGGTCAGCTGCTTCTGCTCGTAGATCTTCTTTTTGGCTTTAAGGTTCAGAATATTCTTTTCAACCTCAAGCTTTATCCCCTCTTTCATATACTCATAAAGATGTTCCATCTTTTTATGTTCTATTTTTGCTTTTTCTTTTTTTGCTTTGGTGACAAAACCGTCGAACATTTTATAGGAGATCCCGACTGCCGCAAGATAATAGTCGTGCTCGTCCATTCTTGAAACAGAGAAAGTGTCGTCGTTAAAACCGTATTCAACCATCGCTCCCACTTGCAGATAATTTTCCGAAGCCTCGTAATTGATCTTCTCTTTCATGGTCTTTTTATTGTAATCCATCCATTTGAAATCTTCCCTGTTCTGAAGGGCTTTTGATTTCAGCTCCTTTTGCAAAGAAAGCTGTTTTGAAACGGTTTTAAACTCTTTTATATCATTGATAGAATCATCATTCGTTAAAAATTTCAAATAAGCAATTGCTAGATTAAACCTGTTTTCGGCCTCGATTATACTGGCATCCACCCCTATATCATAAACCCTTGCCTGCTTTACGTCTATACTTGTGACAAGCCCCTCTTTAAAAAGCTCGTTCGCAAGTTCCACAAAAGCTGCCGTTGCCTCTTTTGCTTTTTTTGTAGCCTGCATGAACTCTTTTGCCGCAACCGCCCCGTTGTATGCTTTTAGAACTTCAAGGCTTAACTGCTTTTCGTCAAAACTGTATTTTGCCTGGTTCGCCAGGAGCTGCAGCTTGGCCATTTTCTGGGCGCTGTCCAGCTTGAACCCCGTAAATAACGGGATCTCGTATTTTACTTTTGTCTCGTAGTTCGTCCGGTCATCGGGATAGTTCAGGTCATCGGGCTGGATATCCAGTATGGAGCTCATATCTGATGGCTGTACGCCGTTTGCGGCACCGCTTATTGCAGCACCCATGGGGGTCAGGAAGTCGCTGAAACCGAAATCCCCGAAATCAGCTTCCCTTGAAGAGAGTTTTGATACGAATACATACGCCGCGCTGTTTGTCCTTGAGACGTTTTCGCTGAATACCAGGTTTCCGTAGCTATACCCCTTTGCCTCTTCCAGGGACTGCTTTGATACCTCGATATCCAGTCTTTTCGCTTTCAGGCTTTTATTGTTTTGTAAAGTCTTGTCCAAAGCGGTCTGAAAATCAATGGTACCTGCAAAAACAGCTATAGGCAGGCACAGCCCTATTAAAAGTTTCACCTTTTTTCTCCTTGGCAGCTGCACATTGAAAGAAGAAGCTCAAAATACTCCTCTATCTCTTCTCTTGAAGCCTCGATAACGAAAAAACCTTCAATAGAGGCAAAGATACTTGGAATGAACTTTAAGATTGAATCGCTTACCTCCCCTTTCTCAATAGCACTTTTAAGTATCCCTGACAACACCTCGCCGTATTTCACCCTTAAAGATCTGTAATACTCTTTTATCTCTTCTGTGGGGTTGTTCAGATATATGGCAAGG
This sequence comes from Arcobacteraceae bacterium, assembly GCA_963677515.1. GTDB lineage: Bacteria > Campylobacterota > Campylobacteria > Campylobacterales > Arcobacteraceae > JAIOSF01. The sequence goes on from OY781963.1 coordinate 1,623,039, forward strand.
AACTCTTTATATATCTGTTTTTGCGTAAGGGTGGTTTCATCGTTATCCAGAAAAAGGCTGAAGAGGTGGCAGATCTTCTGCTTGGTGGAGTCGGTATTTTTAAGTTTTTGTTCCAGTTTTGGATCGTAGTCGTCCTGAAGACAGCACATCAGCTCAAAAACGATATCCTCTTTGTTGCTGAAATACTCGTAAATAGTCCCTTTACCAACTCCTGCGGTTTTTGCTATTTCGCTTATGGAGATGTTCACGAAACCTTTTTTTATAAAAAGGCTGCATGTAGATTTTGCTATTTTTTTTCTTTTTTCTAATTTATCGACAATTTTCGGCATATACTATTTCCTTTTCCGACCATGGGTCAGTATAAGAAATAGTATTATAAGTTTTCTTAATTTTTAATAATATTATGAAAAGTCTTTTTTAAAGATACTCATTCCTTTTTGATTCAAGGATATTTATGGCTTCAAGATACCTGTGCCGTTTCTCTTTTTCGATGATATCTATATGTTTTTTATGCTTTAAAAAAGCGTTCCAGGTGATCTCTTTTGCCCTTTGGCTCCTGTTTAACTGTATAAGGGCAATGGAGGTTGCCCCGTTTATAAGGCCTTTATAAAAAGATGCCTTTTGTTTTAATCCCTGTTTTTTGAACTCAAGCCAATCAGCTTCCAAAACCTCGTGGGCTTCTTTGAAATCTTCCTCATGGAGAAGATCTATAAATCTTTCTATACTCGACATATTATCCTATCACCGTTGCAAGCAGTATCTTCCCGCTAAGCTCCGTTATCCTTGCTTTGTATATTTTCCCGAACTCCAGCTGCCCTTCAAGCTCGCTGTCGTTTACATATATCTCCCCGTCTATATCGGGAGCCCATCTTAACTCTCTGGCACTTAGCAGGTATTCGTGTTCTTCACTTTCCCCGTCTATTACGATATCAAGCTCTTTGCCTATCTCAGCTTCAAGTTTCTTTAGCGTGATCTCTTCTATTATCTCGCCTATTTCAACAGCTCTTTGGTCTATGATCTCTTCAGGAACCTTGTCTTCCAGGGTACAGGCCTTTGTCCCCTCTTCGTCACTGTAGCTGAACACGTTCACCCTGTCGAACCCGAACTGCTTAATATATTCGCAAAGTTCTTTGAAATCTTCTTCCGTTTCTCCCGGATGCCCCACGATAAAGGTACTTCTTATAAACGGATCTTTCTGCTCTTTCATGGTATCCATAAGTTCCCTTAGCTGTTCGCTTCCCTTGCCTCTTCTCATTATTTTAAGCATAGACTGGGAGATATGCTGCAGCGGCATATCGTAATAGGTATGGAAAACTTTGGAATCCGCGATTTTCCCGATAAGCTCTTTTGTGGTGGTTGAAGGGTAAAGGTAAAGTATCCTTGCGCTTTTGACCCCGTCTATCTTTTCAACCATATCTATAAGCTGTTCACAACCGTCATTGATCCCATGGTCTCTTAGGTAAGAACTGCTGTCCTGGGATACGAAAGAGAAATCAAAGAACCCCTGGGAAACAAGGCTTTCAACCTCCTCTTTTATTGAAGCGATGCTTCTGCTGTTAAGCTTCCCCTTAAATGCAGGGATCGCACAGAACGAACACTGCTGGTTGCACCCTTCGCTTAGTTTTACGTAGGCATGGTAGTTTGAACCCGTTACCACCCTGATATTCTTCTCCGTAGCCAGGAACACCTTCTCGCTGTACTGGCTTCTTTTTTCCTCAACAAGCTTGTCGATAATATCATAATCGCCCACACCAGTAAAGATATCAACCTCATTTTTAAGCCCCTCTTGAAGCTCCTCTTTGTATCTCTCGCTTAGACACCCCGCCATTACAAGGACCGAAGACTCTTTTCTTTGAGAGTCAAGTTCAAAAATAGTGTTCAGGCTCTCCTCTTTCGCGCTTTGGATAAATCCACAGGTGTTTACGATGATAAGATCCGCATCTTCCAGATCGTCACTGACCGTATAATCGCTCAGCCTTCCCAGCATAACCTCACTGTCTATAAGGTTTTTGGTACACCCAAGGCTTACTAAATATAATTTTTTCATTTCATTTCCCATTATGATCTCTTATTGTTATAATTGGCGGATTATATATAATTTATACTTAAGCTAACAGTAGAAAATAAACTATTAAAAAAATATAAACTTATATTAAAAAGTATATTATTTTAATAAAGATGTGACACTACCTGTGACATGAAAACCGTATAATAAACGATAATAGTTTATCGTTTATAGGTTTGGAACCAGAACGGTCGGAACATAGTGGAGCCGTGAAGGCACCGTATAATATACGAAACTTGATTATTATGAATTTATTACTACAAGCCAATAAAAAAAGGATAAAAAATGCAAATCAGCTCAACATCAAATACGACTCAACAATACATAAATAGTTTACAAACTGCACAAAATGAAACTAACTCAAAAAATTTTAAAGCTGAACTTACCAAAGAAAGTTCAGCAGACACGGTAGAAAGCATATCCCAAACACAAGCTGTTGAAGAAGAGACCCAAAGATTTTACGGGGTATTAACTTATGCCAATACCAAAGGGATGACCGATAAAGAGGTGGATAAATACTTTTCTGAAAAAACAAAAGAGGAACGAAGCCAAATAAAATTTATGATAAGTGTATCAAATAACTTCAGCGAAGATGATACTGCCAATGAAGCAATATTTATGGAAGCCAGATCAAAAACAACATTAAAAGACAGGCAGGAGTTTTCAATCCAGCTAGCAACTGAAACAATGGACTTCTCAATGGGTACCCCTACCTTAAACGGACCTATAGAAATAAGTGCTGAATATTATGCTGCAAAGCTTGCAGGAGTAGATAATCCTCAGGCACTAGGTATTTTTATGAATGCCGCCGAACAAGCAAGATATGAAAGCGGTAATTTTGTAGGTAACTATAATGAAACAAAATTCACTTCACAAGAAGCAGGTAACTTTTTATCCACAATGTTAAAACTGGCTAAAGACAAGATGGATCAATCAAGAGGAACACAAGTATACGAAGACTATAAAGAGAGTTTTGAGAGATACCAAAGGATCAATGACAACTACAATACCCTTTTAGCACAATAAAAAGAGAATATAAATAAAGTAAAGGATAAAAAATGCAAATCAACTCAACAACCAATACAGCGGCATATACAACTACCGTAAAAGAGACAAGTAAAACTCAAGAGATTCAAACCTCAGAAGAAAAAAAGTTTGATATGACGCAACCCTTTGATATAGACAGTTTTACTTTCGAGGACTATAAAGCAATCGATGCAAAAGATTTAAGAGAATGGATAGTAAATAGTGATCTTACTAAAGAAGAAGAAACAAAAGCCGATATGCTTGCTCAAATGACAACCATGACGGATGATGATACTTTAAATAGAGTGTTATTTAATAAAACAAATGAATCATATGATAAAACAGGGGAAAGTTTATTTAGTACTGTATTTATTCCTCTTGCAGATATGAGGGATGCGGATAAGAGAGATTACTATCTAGGTATGGCTTATAGAAATTCAATGAATCCTGAAGGTACAGAAAGATTTAAAAATGATTCAAATAATGGGGCAACTGCTTCAAACGGTGGAGAGAAGAGTACTTCAAACTTTCATTTTAGTGCAAAAGATATGATATCCGATATGCAAAATTTCCAGGAGTTTTATAATAATTTGGACTCAGACAATAGTACTAAAGGGCTTATGGGAGATGTAAGCGATACGTTTCAAATTTTTGATGAGATTTTAGCCGAATATACTAAGCTAAAAGATGAACAGAATGCTGCTTTGGATGCATATACCAGAAATACCAAACAAAATCCTATTGCCGTGTAAATTATAAAAAAGCAATTAGTAGTTTCCCTTTTAAACAAGGGTCTATATATAATTCATACTTAAGAATTAAAAGTGTAAACTTTATAGCTATTAATTAAAAGGAAACTATAATATTGCAAAAAATTTTTATCCACATTATCCTTATTTTTCTATTTTCTTCAACACTTTTTGGAAACAAACTTCAGGATATAAAAGACAACAACCTTTTAAGAGCCGGGGTCTACTACGACTTTGAGCCTTTCAGCTTCATAGACTCAAAAGGTGAGCTCAAAGGCTTTGATATAGATATGCTTACATATTTTGCAAACGAGCTTAACGTTGACCTGCAGATATTCCAGATATCCCCTTTGGATAAATACGAGCAGCTTCTAAAAGACGAGATAGATATTTTCCCGTCTGCCGTAAAGAACGGATCTATGGATTTTATCGCCTACTCGGACCCCTATATGGATATGAAGCAGTCTTTTCTGGTAAGGAAAAATTCAAAGTTCACGAATATTTATACCTTTTCAGGAAAAACGATTGCATATCTTGATGAAAGCTTCGGGGATGTTTTAAAAGGGCTTATCCCCAAACTACAGCTGAAAAGATATTACGATTACAACAGTGCGGTAGAGGATCTTAAAGAGGGACTCATAGATGCAGTAACAGAGAACAGGATATGGTCCCAGATAAAACAGGAGCAGAACAAAAGAAAGCTTCAGTTCACGAAATTCCATTTTAATGATATGGAATACTCTTTTGCAGTAAAATCAAAAGATGAAGAGCTTTTGAAAACCCTGAACTCCCTTATAAAAAGATCTATCGATGACGGTACTTTCGACAAGTTATACGAAAAATGGCTTTTAGACAAATAATACTTCTTTTAAGCGCCCTTTTTATCATAGGGTGCAGTACAAAACAGCCTATTAGGTCAAGCGCCCATACGGTGATATTCAAAACCCCTGCCATGAAGTTTTACGACAAGGGTTTTATCACAAGATACGACGACCATATAAATCTTGAGATCTATAATATAGGTCAGCTGGTGCTGTATCTTGATATCTACAGGGACAAGGTGTGCCAAAGTGCTTTAAAATGCATGAAAGCTAAAGAATTCAATCTAACTTATCTGCATAACTCTTATAAAGATGATTTTTTGTATAATCTCTTTTCACAAGAAAATATATATCATAAAGATAAAAAGAACAATATATTAATAAAAGTCAAATAAAAAGGGTTGAATATATGAATAAATTCGTAGGTGCTCACGTAAGTACGACAGGCGGGGTGCAAAACGCACCCTTAAACGCAATGGCAATAGGGGCGAAAGCTTTTGCCCTGTTTACCAAGAACCAGAAAAGATGGGAAGCAAAACCCTTTGATACGAAAACTCTGGACGCTTGGTTCAAGAACCTGGAGGAATCAGGTGTTCAGCCAAAACATATACTTCCACACGACAGCTACCTTATCAATCTGGGACACCCGGAGCAGGACAAACTTGAAAAAAGCAGAAAAGCTTTTATAGACGAGCTTGAAAGATGCGACATACTGGGACTTGACAGGCTGAACTTCCACCCGGGAAGCCATCTTCAAAAATTCGCCAAAAGAGACCCTGAATACAATGAGAAGCTTTATTACGCGGAGATGGAATGCCTGGACCTTATAGCAGAGTCCATAAACTACGCGCTTGATAAAACAAAGAACGTAAAAGCTGTGATCGAGAACACGGCGGGACAGGGTACGAACCTTGGATATAAGTTCGAGCACCTGGAGCATATCATCGACAAGATCGAAGATAAAAGCAGAGTGGGAGTCTGTATAGACACCTGCCATATGTTCACGGCAGGTTACGATATAAGAACAAGGGAAGCTTACGACAAAACCTGGGCAGAATTCGACAAGGTCGTCGGGCGTGAATACTTAATGGGTATGCATATCAACGATTCAAAACCGGAGCTTGGAAGCCGTGTGGACAGGCACCACTCTTTGGGTGAAGGTGAAATCGGCTGGGATGCTTTTAATTTCATTATGAATGATGAGAGGATGGACGATATCCCGCTGGTTCTTGAAACGATCGACGAATCTATATGGGCGGAAGAGATAAAAGCCATGTATGATTTCATAAAATAACAAGAGGGTAAATGAAAAACGTAATCAATTTTATCAAATCCGAAGATGTTAAATCTTTGGAGATATACAACCATTTAAAATGCAGCGACGAAGAGGTAAAGATACTCCAATACCTCACAAGGCAGTATATAATAGGAAACGACAATCTTCTTATAATAGATCTTCTGGGGGAATTTTACGACCTCAAAGAGCTTGAACACCTTGAACACCTTGACAAGGTAAGAAACCTTTTGGAACTTGGGTGGATAGTACAGGCGAACTTTATCAGCACCAAAATAAGCGAACAGTCACAGCTTGAGCTTATCAATACGGCAATCAGCCTAAGCAGTGCCTTTTTAAAACTTCTGGAAGTGGGATCGTTGGAGATGATCCTGCCCGAGATAAAAGAGTACAGCGACCATTTGGAATACCTGCAGGACCAGTTCTTCAGGATAGACCTGGCACAGAAGCTCAACGTGATAAAACACAATTTCGACGAAAGTTCCCCCAACGCCAACAGGCTTAGAACGAAGCTATCGCTTCTTGAGAACAGGATCAAAGAGAGGGTTGAAACGACAAAAACCCCGATAATGCTGGAAGACTTTTTCCAGGAGCATACCCTTAATGAACAGGAGCAGATGATCTTCCTTGCACTTTTAAAAGAGGAATACGCTGGAAGCGACGAATCGATAAGGGATATGAACTCCCTTATCGCCCTTGTTTCAAGCGACGATTACGAAAAGATCAAATACAGAAGTCTGCTGGAGGAAAGCGGAAACCTTATCTCAAACAATCTTATAGATTACGACGAGATGCTCACGCCGTTTGGAGGGATAAACAGGAACTTTTATATCCCGGAGCAGATATTATATAAGATATCCCACCCTACGAAAAAGAATAAAAGGCAGAAGATAAAGCTTGATGCGGTGCTTAAAGAACAGGATATGTTCGAACTGATCGAGCCTAAAAAAACCCTGGAAGACGTGGTACTGAACGAAAAGACCAAGCAAACCCTGGATCTTCTTCTAAAGCAGGTTGATAAAACGGTTATCGACAGGCTTAAAAAATGGGGCATCAAAGACAAAAAGAAAGGGATAGACGCAAGGATCATATTCTACGGAGCTGCAGGAACAGGAAAAACCCTGACAGCACTGGCTCTTGCAAAATCTTTAAAGAAACAGGTTCTTAGCTTCGACTGCAGCAAAATACTATCCATGTATGTAGGGGAAAGCGAAAAGAACGTAAGAAAGATATTTGACGATTATAAAGAGCTTTGCGAAAAAACAAAAACAGAACCTATACTTCTTTTAAACGAGGCAGACCAGTTTTTAAGCAACAGAATAAGCGGTAACATAAGCGGAAGCGACAAGATGCACAACCAGATGCAGAATATCTTTTTGGAGCAGATAGAGCAGTTCGACGGGATACTTATAGCTACGACCAATCTTCTTGACAATCTGGATAAGGCGTTCAGCAGAAGATTCAACTACAAGATCGAATTCTTAAAACCTGACGAGAACCAAAGAAAAGAGCTGTGGTCAAAACTGCTTCCGGACGAACTTCCTTTGGAAGAAGGTTTTGATATCAATAAGCTCTCAAGCTATCCTTTGACGGGAGGGCAGATAGAAATGATCATCAAGAACACAGCATATAAAATAGCCGTTCAGGATGAACCCCTATTTAAAACGAAAGATTTCATAGAAGAGATAGAAAAAGAGAAAAAGTCTCAATTCGATAACGATAAAAAGGTTGGTTTCTTCAGTTGAAGAAACACCCTTTCCCCTCTTTTTGCCCATCTTCATTAAACACCCCCTTATCATATTTTAAACAACTTTTAAAAGTAATGTAAACTAAGAATATGCTAAAATCTTCAAATGAATAGAAATATGATCGAAGATATAACCCAATATACAAAAAGCCTTAGAACCCTCCTTATCGAAGATGATTACGATTCAAGAACTCAGACATTGAAGATGTTTGAAAATCTTTTTAACAAGATCGAAACAGCCTCTGACGGGATTAAGGGGCTTGAAAAATTTGAAAACGGAAAATTCGATATCATATTCAGCGACATAAATATGCCCAATATGGACGGGATAGGTTTTATAAAAAAGATAAGACAAAAAGACAAGAATATCCCAATAGTGATAATAAGCGCATATGACAATAAACCTTATATGCTCAAGTGTATCGAAGAGGGGATCGACGGATATATAATAAAACCAATAGAGATAAAAAAATTTCTAAAGGTACTAAAAAAGATCGTTGATAAAATGAACTCTTCAAATATACAGAAGTTTGTATTCCTCAATGGGGACTTTTGCTGGAACAGTACGACAAAAAGGCTTTCCAACGGTAATGATATAACATTAACCCCCAATGAAGTCAGGTTTTTGGATTTTCTGATCCTGGCAAAAGGGGCAGTTAAAAGCAATATCGATATCGATCTGTATCTTTTCGATGACGCCGTATATAACGACAGAAGGATCAGGAACCTGATCTCAAGACTGCGGAAAAAGATAGGTTATGAGTTCCTGGAGTCTGTCTACGGGGAGGGTTACAGGGTTAAAATCCTTCCATGAAATATATAATCTTTTTCATACTCTGTTTATCCTTTATCCATTCACAGGAATTATCACTCGACAGCCCCGGCCCGTCAAATATCATAAAATTAACAAAAAAAGAAAAAGAGTTTATCAAAAAGCATCCCGATATTTTACTGGGAATCGATGCTACCTGGGCACCTTATGTAATAGTTGAAAACGGTAAAATAACGGGAGGGTATGACTTTGAACTGATAAAAAAGATCAATAAACTGGCAAACATAAATATACGACTTGTTCCCGGGGTATGGAGCAGACTGGTAGATCAGGCAAAAACTGCAAAAATACACGGCCTGGCAACCTCGGTTTATTCAAAAGAGAGGGAAAAATATTTTCTTTTTACCGACCCTGTTTTAATTATCAGGAACAATATCGTGGTAAAAGAGGGAAACCCTGAAAATATACAATCCATTGAAGACCTGAAGGGCAAATCGATCGCGATACAAAAAGACAACGGCTTCCAGATCAACAGGCTCAAAAAGATAAAAAATGCAAAAATAGTTGAATTCAAGGATTACGGTAATCTTCCCAGCTTCCTTGAAACACATAATATAGATGCAATCCCCATGAGCGATGCTTCACTTTACACCCTGAACTCACTAAACACCCCTTTTAGAAAAATACTTTACCTTGAAGATGACAAAAAAACAGAAATAGTTTGTTCCATAAATAAAAGATACCCTGAACTTGCAAGCATTATAAACAAAGTACTTGCTCTTATACCGGTAGAAGAAATGGAGCAATTAAGGAAAAAATGGCTTTTCAGCCCTATAATCTATGAAGAGAAAAAGACAACTGCCGTTAAGCTTACGGAAAAAGAGCTTCTTTTTCTAAAAAAAAGACCCAGGATCGTACTTGGGATAGCAAAAGATTCCACAAAAGAAAGCGGGCTTTTAAATAAAAACCGTATAAACAGATATATCCTAAATCTCTCCAACCTGATCTATGAGCTCTCAGGTCTGCGGATCGACTTTAAGTTGATACCTAAAAGTCGGCTCATGGAGGATATTGAATCAAACAAGATTGACGGCTTTATAGCAAACCCTCAGGAATATAATAAAAACAACTCCTTTTTAACAAGCGATCAATATAGGTTCAATGATAATCCCCCCATTGTTTATGTTTTTAGAAAAAACTACGAAGAAGCGATTCTTATAATAAATAAAGCACTAAAAGAGATATCCCTAAACAAATCCTATCTTACAGATTTGAACTTTGAAAGAACTGCCTACAAGGAACTTGATTTTTTAACAGAGGAGGAGAAAGAGTACCTTTACACAAAAAAGAAGATAACTTTCTGTGCAGATCCTGCCTGGCCCCCTTTTGAAACGATAAAGAACGGGAAATACGAGGGGATAGGTGCGGATATACTGGATACCCTTTCCGAACTCCTGAACATACCCTTTGAATATATCCATACCGATACATGGAATAAATCACTTGATTTTATAAAAAAAGAAAGATGCGATATTCTGCCCCTGGTGATGGAGACAAAAACCAAAGCTGAATATATGAACTTTACAGAACCCCTGTTCTCTTACAAACTGGTGGTCGTAACAAAAAACAATGTCTCCTTCATAGACAGGGTCGAAGAGCTTAAAAACAGAAAAGTCGGGATCCCCGAAAATTATGCTGCCGCAGAACTATTGAAAGAAAAATATCCCTACCTTAAAATAATATCCGTTGAGAATAATGCCGACGGACTGGAAAAAGTTGTCAGGGGAGAGCTGTTCGCCTTTATAGGAACCGTTCCTGGCATAGGGCACCTGATCCAGGAAGAATTCCTGGGGGAAGTAAAAATAACGGGAAGCATCGATGAGAAACTGCTTTTAAGCATCGGTGCCGCAAAAAGCCAAAAACTGCTTATTAGCATATTGGATAAAGCTGCAAAAAAGATCACCGAAGAGAGCAAACAAAAGATCACGAAGCGCTGGGTCTCTTTTATTTACGAGGATAACCTGGCTTATCTTAAGATACTGAAAATAGTATTTTTTATCTTGACTTTTCTTTTTATTATCCTGGTTTTCTTTATTTACAGGCAGTATCTTCTAAAAAAGATAAACAAAGATCTGGGAATCGCGTTCGAAGAGGAGAGAAAAAAGAATGAAATACAGCTTGGTCAGATGATACAGCAGTCAAGATTCGCCCAAATGGGGGAGATGACAAATATTATCGCACACCAATGGAGGCAGCCCCTTTCCGCCATATCTTCAACTGCACATAATTTAACCTTTAAATTGCTTATGGAAGAAAAAGTGGACAAAAAAAGCTTTTTAAATGAGATTGAACTGATCGAGTCCTACTCCCAGCACCTTTCAAAAACGATTAATGATTTCAGGTCTTTTCTGACAGCAGATAAAAAACTCGAAACCGTAAATATAAACCAGATAATCGACGAGGTGATAAAGATCATTAAACCGACCTTGAAAACCTCAAACATCATACTCCAAACAGAATATGAGAATGATGCTTATGCCCCTGTTTACAAGAACGAGCTCAAACAGGTGTTTTTAAATATCATAGAAAATGCCAAAGACGCCATTACGGAAAAGAACAAAGCTCACGGAAAGATAAGGATAAAAACCTATCGAGAAGGGAAAGAGGTGATTGTAAAGATCTCCGACAATGGGGGAGGGATCCCCGAAAAGATCATAGGTAAGATATTTGAAGCCAATTTCACTACAAAAACCAGAAAAGGCGGGAGCGGAATAGGACTTTATATATCAAAAACCATAGTAGAGTCACATTTCCAGGGCAGTATCAAAGCAGAGAACGAGAACAGCGGCACCGCTATTTATATCTCCTTTCCGGCATTCCAGGATCAGGTATAGTTTCCATGGTTTCCACCCTGTTCCTTCCCTTTTTCTTGGCCTCATAAAGGGCCTGGTCGGCACGGTCTATCATAATCTCCGTTTTTTCCCCTTTTTTATAAGTTGCCACACCAAAGCTTGCCGTTTTATGCCCTACTGTAGAAAATTGATATTGTTCTATCCTTGTTTTTATTTTATCCGCCAGGATTAAAATACTTCCAAGGGTACTTTCGGGACAGATTATAATAAACTCTTCCCCTCCCCATCTTCCGACTGTATCTGTTTTTCTTATAGATTCTTTCAAAATGGAAGCAAACTCTCTAAGTACCGAATCCCCCGTTTGGTGCCCGTATGTATCGTTGACGCTTTTAAAAAAGTCTATATCGATAATAATGATCCCGAAAATCTCGTCATACCTGTTGACCCGCCGTGTTTCAATATCTATGGTTTCGTCAAGTTTAATACGATTGTATAAACCCGTCAGCTTATCCGTAACGGATAACCTTTCCAGCTCTTTGTTTTTCTCGTTTAACTCCAAAGTTCTCTCTTTAACCTTCTCTTCCAGACCGGTTTGATACTCACAAATTGATTCGGACATATCAGACAGGGACTTTGAAAGGGAGTGTATCTCCAGGACACGTGTATTTACATTCTGCACCTTGTCAAATTGTCTGTTTTTTACTTTTCTGCTCTCCTTGACCAGAAGAATAATAGGCTTGACGATAATCGAGGAGAAATAAAATATCAAAGGGAGAAGTGCGAACAGAAGCAAAAACATGCTAAGAATCAGAAAATTGATTTTTTCTTTGTAGGGTTCTATGATTTTATCTACATCCCCGTAACTGCACAGGAACTCCCCGTTTAAAGGAAGAATAGAATATACATAGCGGCTGTTTCCAATCTTTTCCTCTTTTAAAATATGATTTTTCACTTTCCCTTTTTTTATGATATCCGTGATTTTTCCCAGAAGCTGTTCATTTCCCCTAAAAGATGAACTTGCGATTATCTTTGCATTTTTATCAAGGATATATGAGTTTTGCAAAGTAGTGCCGTTATACTCTTTTAATATATTGTTCAAATTATTGATCAGAAGATCCAGGGAAAAAACATTTCTCGTACCGGGTATGGATTTGGAATAGGTTATCCCTTTTGCCTTTATATTTGAAAAAACGTACGGTTCCGTCTTTACGGCACTACTGTTTTTTAAAGCTTTTATATACCAAGGACGTTTAGTCACAAAATAATCATTTGGAACCGCTGTTTGGGAGGATATGTTTAGATATTTGTCTAAAAGGATTATCTTCTTTGCCTCTTTTCTTATTTCAACAAACAGCCACCTGTCATCAGGTTTTGCATTGTAAAGCCCTCTTAAACTCTCATCTATATCCAGATTTATAACTTCAAAAAAAGAATCATCTTCAAAACCTGTATATATGGAATAAAGGTCTTTATTTTTTGTTAAAATATTTGTAAAGATACTTATATATTTCGCACGGTCCTGTAGAAAATCATTCATCTCTTTTTTTTCAAGAAAATCGCTTATAATATTTACCGCATTAGTATTGGCATGATCCATGTAGTTTATATTATCTTCAACCTTTGAGGATAATAGTTTTATCTGGTCATCTATGGCCCTTTTGATCAGCTCCTGGGCAAATGCGTATTGAATATAAAGCATAATTGCAACAATAAGGGCAGATAAAAAAATAAAAAGAGATATTACCGTAAATCTTATGGATACTTTAGGCATGTTCAATTCCCTGCAATTCTTGATTCAGGGTCAAGCATCAATGCTTTTGAAATATCCGGGATAATCAAAGAAAATAGTGCCCCTTTGAAACTTTCCTCTTCAAATATAAAAGTTTCATTTTGAACTGTAATATCCCCTTTAAAAGTATCTTTAACTATCTTCCTGGACATATACAGCCCGATACCGCTTCCCCCCTTATCTTCCTTGGTCGTGAACTTTGCCTTAAAAACTTTTTTTAAGTGTGTTTTTCCGATCCCACCCGCATTATCTTTAAAGCTGATCAAAACCTCGAACTCCCTTGCTTCAATATCGATAATAACTATTTTTTTCTCCTGATCATTTTGGAACGCATCGTTTGAATTAGTAATAAAATTCATAAATACCTGCATCAGTTCATTCTCTATCCCGTAAATACCTATCGGGCTTTCCGGGATATTCACGATCAGCTCGATTCCATTGACCATGCAGATATCTTTTGTCAAGGATTCTATTTTTTTCAAAGTATCTTTCAAATCAAAATATTTGAACTTTTTATCCTCTTTTAAAAAGTTCCTAAAATCATTGATGGTATTTGACATAAATTTTATTTGTTGTGAAATATCTTTATCAAATGAGTTTATTTTATCTTCATCCAATTTATCGGAATAATATTTCAATATAAGATTTTGTACCATCAAAGAGATGACATTCAAAGGCTGCTGCCACTGATGTGCTATATTATCGATCATCTCACCCATCAATGCCATTCTCGAGTGGATCAAAGAGACCTGCTCCTGTTCCTCTTTCTGCAGAAGGATAGATTTCCCCTGATTGTCGCTTTGACGCAGTATCCTGTTAAACCTGTAGATGAGTTTTTCCAAAGAATCATTCTTATCAACAACCGATCTAAAATTTCTATCATTGATTTTTATAATCGAATTCAACCTGGAATCCAGTTTTTTGATTTTTTTCTCTAAATATTCATTTCTCTTTCTTAATTCAATATTTTCCTCTTCCAAACGCCTGTTCGTCTTATCCATTGAAACCCTCGATAATCTTTTTTCCATATAATAACTTTTAAATATCTCATAAATGTCTCAAATTATTTATTTTTTACATAGTTGTTTTTTAGTTAAGTTTCGATAATCTTTTTGTATGAAAGAGATATCAATCGAAGAATTAACCAATAAAAAGATTTACACCCTTCTCAATGATATAGAAAAAAACAGAAATTCTTATTTGAATGAAGAATACCACCAGGAGTATCTTCATCAAATAAGGGTCTCCATAAGAAAGATAAGGGCTTTGTGCTCCCTGCTGAAAAAATATTTCAGGGACAATAAGGCACAGGACTGCAAAAGCTCCTTTTCCCTTATTGCAAAATACACAAACGAAGCAAGAGATATAGACGTTTATCTTATAAAGCTTGAAGATTACAAAAAACTGCTCCCGAAAAAAAGAGCCTCTGATATTGATCCCGTTATAAATTTCCTGAAAGACCAGAAAGAGTTTGAATACAACAAACTCTCCGCTTTTTTCAAAAGCGAAAGATATGTTTACACCATATTAAAATACAAGTCGGCATTCCAGTCAAACACCATCCTTAAATCAAATAAAACGAACGGCCGGGAAACTGCAAGGGAAAACCTGATAAAAGCTTATTCAAAGATAACTGCCTGCGGCTTAAGACTGGATGAGAACAGCAGCGACAGCGAATTCCACAGATTAAGGATCGAGTTTAAGAAGCTAAGATATCTGATCGAACTGTTCGAGCCTTTTTATTCCCCTGCGAACTATCAGGCAGTCACTGAGAAACTGAAAAAGATACAGGATATTCTGGGAAGTTTCAATGATTATATTATCCAGCAGAAAAAACTTAGGTATTTTATAGATACGATACATTTGGATAAAGCCCAAAAGAGAAGCCTTAACCTGCTTATTGAACACTTTGAGGATGAGCAGGCCAAGTTGAAAAAAAGGTTTCACAAAAAGTTCAGAAACTTTTGCGACGAATATTTTAAAGAGCAGCTGATTAGCTTCGACTAGTCCTCTTTTCTGGAGTTTTTCTCCTCGATACCGCTCATTCCGAATCTTCTTGCCAATTCCTGCTTTACCCTGTCAGGGGATATATTTTTTGATGCCATCGCAACAAGGCAGTGATACATAAGATCGGCAGCTTCGTAGATGATCTCCTCTTCGTTGTCGTCTTTAACCGCGAAACTAAACTCCCCCGCTTCCTCGACGATCTTTTTAAGCATGGAGTTTTGTTTCCCGTTTAAAAGTTTAGAGGTATATGACTTTTTAGGGTCGTCGTTCTTTTTTTCAAGCAAGGTATGGTAAAGGGTATCTATCACCCCGTATGCAGCGCTTGTATCAACCTCTACGTCGCTTGTGATATCACCTGTTTTAAGATCCGTGAAAAAGCAGGATTTTCTCCCTGTATGGCAGGCTACCCCTTTTTGCTTCACTTTTAAAAGGATGGTATCGTTGTCGCAGTCAAGGCTTATAGAAACTACCTCCTGGGTATGATCAGAGCTTTCCCCTTTCTTCCATATCCTTTGCCTGCTTCTGCTGAAGTAGTGTGCAAAGTTTGTTGAAAGCGTCAGTTCCAGAGCTTCTTTGTTCATATAAGCAAGCATCAGGACCTCGTTCGTTTCATTGTCCTGGGTGATTACGGGAACCATTCCCCCCTGCTTTTCAAAATCTATTTTTTCTATCATTTATTTCCTTTTAAAATAGGTCAAAACTGTTTTTTCAGTTTTATATTTATCCCCTCTATCTCATTGTTTTCGTTCAGGTCAACGTTTGGTTCCAGGGAAAAATCGCTTTTCTCTTCCGTCTCGTTTTGCAGATCGGGGAACTTCTTATCAAACGGGTTTTCCTTGACGGGGATCATTTCATCCATCATTCTGTCATACTCTTCATATATTTCCGACCCGAAATCCTCTTCCTCCTGTACAGGTTCATATCCCAAAAGGGAAGAGATATTGCCCTGCAGTGAAAGGATCTGATCTTTCTGCTTTACAATTGTTTCGTTTAGATTCTTTACCAAGTCCCGTTTTTCCAGGTTTAAAGCTTGAAGCTTGTTGTTCTCATCGTCTAATTTGTTGTTTTCTGAAATCAATGTGCGGGATATTTTTTTGTATTCATAGAACTGGTAATATGTTAACCCAAGAAGTAACACCAGTGTGAAGATAATTATATATTTGAATTTTTCCATATTACCTTGATATGTGATAAAAGGCCCGAGACCTTTTATCTGTTTTAATTGTGTATAGAGCTGTCTCTAGCCTTGTCTTTTGTATCTACCCAGATATTTGGAGTAGATCCACCAGGAGTCAGGAATATTTTCGCATCTTTGTTTTCTCTAAGAGCATCGTTGAATTTACCCTGTACCTGGATCTGCTGCATTTGAAGTAATTTAGGAGTTAAAGACTCAGCAACCAGCTTATTTGCTTTTGCCTGAGCGTCAGCTTCGATAGTTACTGCATCCGCTCTACCTTGAGCCTCGATCCTGTTCTTGTCAGCTTCCCCTTTTGCAAGTGCAGCTTTTTTCTCAGCTTCCTGCTTAGCTCTTAAAACTTCATACTTTAATCTTTCAGCTTCCTGGTTGGCTATCTGAACTCTTTCGATCTGCTCTTTGATCTTCTCAGGCAGTACGATCTCTCTTAATTGAACAGACTCGATAGAAACAGGATTTCCCTCCAATGCTTCTATCTGGGTTCTGATACCGTTTTCAATCATTGTCGCTATTTCATTTCTTTTTGTAGGTAACTCTTCGGCGTTAAATCCACCGACAACATTTCTTACAATATTTCTAACAACAGGGTTTACGATCTTGTCTTCCCATGATAATCCCCAGGTTGCGATAGTATTCGGTGCACCAGAAGGTAAAAGCTTGTACTGAACCGTAAGTTCGATAGATACGGGAAGTCCCCTTGCATCAAGGATATTGATCGCAGGGTTCATTCTAATACCGCTGTCAAAAGAACCCATATCCTCAACTGTTCTGTAGTTTATAAGTCTTACTTTCGTATCAACAGTAATGATCTTTTGAAGTACAGGAACATAAAGATGGAATCCAGGCTGTAAAGGTTCCCTTTCATACTTACCGGTCGTAACCTTGATACCAACTTCCCCTGAGTTGATGATAACAAAAGGTTTTGCCGTAAATAATATTACAGCTATGATAATGATCGCATATATTGCAGCCGATCCTTTCCCGAAGTTCTTAAACAGCTGCGGCGGCTCGAACGGAGGCTGGTAACCTCCGCCGTTTCCTCCACCCTGGTTGTTTGAGGAACCACCCGAACTGTTTTGTTGTTTTTGTCTATTTTTGAAATAGTCGTTGTCTATTGGCATTTTTGCTTTTTCCCTTTTTCTTTTTAATAATGAAATGAAATACTATGAAAATACACTTTATTTATTTCTTAATTTTTTTTGTTAGTTGACGTAAGTTAAATACTTTAAGTATTTCTCGTTCTTACCTGCAACCACGTCAAAATATGCACTTTGAAGTTTTTCAGTGATAGGTCCCCTGCTTCCAGAACCTATGATCCTTGCATCAACGTCTCTTACAGGAGTAACTTCTGCCGCCGTTCCGGTTAGGAAACACTCGTCAGCTATATATATCTCTTCTCTTGTTACTCTTCTTCTAACTACCTCAATCCCCATATCTTTTGCCAATTCTATTATTGTAGATTGGGTAATAGACTCTAAAGAGCTGTCATTTGGAGGAGAGATCAGAACACCGTCCCTTACCATGAAGAAACACTCACCGCTTGCTTCTGCAATAAATCCCTGGTCGTCTTTTAACAACGCTTCGTCATATCCTGATTCTATCGCCTCGTATTTAGCCATTTGTGAGTTAAGGTAGTTCGCAGCCGATTTTGCCTTACCCATTGTTGAAGTGTTCGAAGGCTTGTTAAATGAGCTGATCTTAACCCTGATACCGTTTTTCATCCCCTCTTCACCAAGGTATGCTCCCCATTCCCATGCAGATACACTTACGTTTACGGGACATTGTTTGTGGTAGATACCCATTACTCCGTATCCAAGGTATACAAGAGGTCTGATATATGCACCGTTGAACAGTTCGTTTTTCTGTAACAGTTCGATCTGCGCGTTTTTCAGCTCTTCAAACGTATAAGGTACGTCAAGAAGCAGCATTTTAGAAGAGTTCATAAGTCTTTTTGTATGCTCGTCAAGTCTGTATATAGCACATCTTCCGTCATGCGTTTTATAAGCTTTCGTACCCTCGAATACAGCGTTCCCGTAATGCAGCGTATGAGTCAATACATGGACCTTTGCCTCATCCCAAGGTGTAAACTCTCCGTCCATCCAGATATATTTTGATTTTTCCATTTAATTATCCCTAAATTTGATATTTTCATTAATAAGCAATTATTTTACCCAAAAATAGTTTAAAAGTTAAAAAAAGATATAATAAAGGATGAGTAAAAAGCTGACTATCAAAGATATTAGAGAAATTTTAGAAAACAGGATCAAAGAGGACAAATTCAAAAGCTTGAAAAGCTTTCCCCAGCCTCTTCTTTTCAAAGATATGGACAAAGCCACAAAAAGGATCGTGGATGCCGTAAAGAACAGGGAAAAGATAAACCTGGTCGGCGATTACGACGTGGACGGGGTCACTTCAACCGCTATTATGGTGACATTTTTCAAAGAACTGGGAATCGATATAAACTATATCATCCCCAACAGGTTCAAACACGGCTACGGGCTAAGTCCGGCAATAGTCGAAACAATAGAGGAAGGGATCGTCATAACCGTTGATAACGGGATAAGCGCCTATGAAGCGGCCCGGATCTGCAGCCAAAAAGGGATCGACCTGATCATCACCGACCACCATACCGTAGGTGAGAAACTTCCCACGGCTTATGCCGTAATAAACCCCAAGCAAAACGACTGCACCTTCCCTTTCAAGGATATCTGCGGGGCACAGGTTGCCTGGTATCTTTGCGCAAGCATAAAAAATGCCATGGAGATCGACTATAACCTGATGGAGCTTTTCGACCTGCTTGCCCTGGCAATAGTTGCCGATATCATGCCTATGGTAAGCCTTAACCAGACCATGGTAAAACACGGGCTTAAAGCTTTGCAAAACTCAAATAAAGCCCCCATTGTCGCATTAAGGGACAAGTATTTCCTCAACGGTTCCATAACGGAAGAGGATATAGGATTCAAGTTCGCCCCCCTTATAAACTGTGCGGGGAGAATGAGCGATCCCTCTATCGCCCTGGAATTTCTCCTTTCCCGGGATATCAATGAGGCAAATATGCATCTTGACTACCTCACATCGTTAAACGAAGCAAGAAAAGAGCAGCAGCTGCAGATCTTCAATGAAGCAAAGCAGCAGGTTGACGAAAAAGACGAGGTGATACTTGTAGCAGATGAATCATGGAACGAAGGGATAATAGGTATAGTTGCATCAAAACTTTGCGAAAAATATAAAAAACCAGCTTTCGTTTTCACGATCAAAGGCGACAAGGCAAAAGCCAGCAGCAGAAGCACCTCAAACGTAAATCTCTATAACCTAATAGACAGCTGCGGAGATCTTCTTGAAGGATACGGAGGGCATAAGCAGGCAGCGGGGCTCAGTTGTAAAGTCGAGAACCTTTACAAACTTAAAGAGAAACTCAATAAAAACATCGTCAATATCAAAGAGGACGATGAAGATCAGGTAAATTACGCCATCGGAGAATTCTGCCTCAACCATGTAAATGCCCACACTTACGGCTTGATAGAAAGCTTCAGGCCTTTCGGGCAGGAAAACCCTTATCCGATTTTCCTTTTCAGGGATATGAAGGTGCTTAACCTTACAAAAATGGGTAAAAACAAAGAATTTACAAAATTAACAGTATCAAACAGCTCCACAACTGTAGAGGTTGTGGTCTTTGTTGATTTTGAGGGTGTGGAGGTAAACGACAATATAACCTTTTCCGCAACTATCGGGAAAAACGAGTTTCGGGGAAATACTACTTACAACCTTATGTTTAAAGAGCTTTTATAAGGTTAAAGGCTGGTAGATATCACCAAGGCCCGCATTGCTTGCCGTTCCCATGTAAGAGTTGTTAAGATCAAGTATCTCCCTGGTCATGGTAAGGCTTTTTGAAGCTGATTTGATTATCACCCCTGTTTGCAGGTTGATCACTTTTAAATATAATATTACCTGTCTCTGGGTCAATACGTAAGTACCTACAAGTGCATAGGTATCCGGCTGCATACTTTGGTGCATAAGTTCGTCAAGATCCCTTGAAAGTATCTTTGTACCATCGCTCCCAAGCTTTAAATATTTTGCGAACTCAATCTCATGTACCGTATTCGTGGTTTGCGTAGTAACCAGTGCTTTTATCTCCTCGGACAACAGGAAGCCGAATCTGCTTCTGTTCTCAAGGCTGTCAAGATTTACAAAGTCGGTCACATATAAGGATTTATCCTTTAATTTGGTAGCTTTAAGCTCGTTTAATACCGGAATGATATCTTTCATCAAATCAAGGGATATCTTCTTAAAATTGGTTTTACGGTCCGAAACGCTGTCCATATTACTTACCAGAACAGGCTTTGTACATCCGCTGAAAAAAGCCGTTATTAAAAGAATACTTAATAGAAATTTCATCAAACAACCTTTGTTATTTATCTTTTACGATAGGGAAAGGATCAAGCTTTACTTCAACTTTTTCCTCTTTTTTTTCTTTTTTATTTACTATATCTATCTCGCACACGTCATATACTTTGCAGTTGGCAGGTTTGAACACAACCCTTGCAGAAGATATAACTTCACCTGAAACAGAATCCATGATCCTTGCATTTACAAGAAGGCTCTGGTTCTCAAAGCCGGCATAGGTCCCGACAAGGATATATTCCGTTTCTGAGATCTGGTCTTTTAGTTTCTCCACATTTCTTGTTATATGGAATTCTCCATGGGAGTTGACGTTTACAGCATCCTGTCCCCTGAAATCACTGGTCCTGAAACCTCTTATATGAAGTTCGTTGAACATGCTTTCACTTACTATTCTACCGAAACTGTTCGTCTCTTCAAGGTTGTTAAGGTTCACGAATGTAGTCAGTATGATTTTTGTATTTTTGTTTTTATCTATATTTGATTTGAAAAGCTGGTCCGCAAGACCGAAAATAGCTTTGTTAAGGTCGTTGTAAACATAAAAATCAGGTGAAATGATTTTATCTTCGTGTGTTTTTTTCTCAGGTGAATAAACAGTTTCCTGATCTTTTACCTGTTCGTTTTTTTTATCCAGATTGAATTTTGATAGTATATCGCAGCCTCCAAGAGTGAACGCGATAAAAATAATAAAAAGAAATGACCCGTATCTCATATAATACCTCAATTTGTAATGTTGAGTGATTATACAAAATGTTATATAAATTTTACTTTAGAAAAGCCTCTGGGCGATCACCCATACGGGTGAATCCCTGTCTATCTGCTTATTTCGTTTGAAACTATTCTGATCACTCTTGGCTGAGGGCAGTTATTCAAGATTTTACAATCTGTGGTTTTATGGTAAGCTTTTGCAGAAGCCACTATCTGACCCGTAATGTTATCCATGATCCTTGCATTGATCAGGACCTTATTATCTGTAACAGTATATGTACCCACAAGCACGTAACTGTTCTGCACCTTGTTGGCAATCCTTTTGGTATCCCTTGTGATAAAGAACTCACCCGTAGGATTGACCCTAAGTGCTTTTTGCCCCCTGAAATCCGCTATATTAAACCCTCTTACGAAAAGTTCGTTAAAGAATGATTCAGATAAACTTCTACCGAAAGAGCTTGTGTTGCTCAAATTATGAAGATCTACGAACGAAGTGATCGCGATACTCCCCATATCCTCTTTTGGGATCCTGTTGCTTGTCAGCAGCATATCCGCAAGTTGTACAACGGTATCGTCAAAATCACCGTTATTATTATATGTATATCTTGTTTCAACATTTGATACATAGTTGTTATTGACCAACTCTATATCACCACCCTGGTCATTTGCAATCAGCATCGTTGATGCAATCAGCGATATTGCAATACCTTTTAGCGCAGTCATTCTAAACATAAGGTGCTCCTTGTCTAATTATATACTGAAACTATACTTTAACAATTCTTAATTTTAGATTAATCAATAATCATGCCTATTTCTTAAATTATGTTTAAAAAATACAATTAGTGTAATAAAATTAACAAACAATTAACAAATTCAGAATCATTTAAAATTTTGTTTGATAAAATGGCAGGAATAAGTGACGTTTTCGTGGCTTTATTTTAAACTTTAGGAGGAGATTGATGCAAGAAAATGCACAAACAATAGAGTATGACTACTCTATAGCGAAAGCTTTTACTTTTGCAACAATTTTGTTTGGTATTATTGGTATGACAGTTGGTGTTATCTTAGCATTCCAACTTGCATTTCCAAGCTTAAGCAATTTAGCTGGAGAGTATGGTACTTTCAGTAGATTAAGACCTCTACACACTAACGGTGTAGCATTCGGATTTACTTTAAGTGGTATCTTTGCTACATGGTACTATGTAGGGCAAAGAGTTTTAAAGGTATCTTTAAAAGAATCACCTTTCTTAATGGGTATCGGTAAATTACACTTTGCTTTATACTTCATTACTATTCTATTAGCAGTTGTAACACTTTTAGCAGGTTTTACTACATCTAAAGAATATGCAGAATTAGAGTGGCCTTTGGATATTCTTGTTGTTGTTTGGTGGGTACTTTGGGGTATCTCGATTTTTGGACTTATAGGGATTAGAAGAGAGAGAACATTATATATCTCTTTATGGTACTACATTGCATGTTTCGTGGCAGTTGCTATGTTATACCTATTCAACAACATGGAAGTTCCTACAATGTTCTGGGCAGGTGATGCACCTTCAAGCTGGTTACATTCGGTTTCTATGTATGCAGGTACAAATGACGCGTTAGTACAATGGTGGTATGGACACAATGCTGTTGCATTCGTATTCACAACTCCAATTATCGCGATGATCTACTACTTCTTACCAAAAGAATCTGGACAAAACGTTTATTCTTACAAACTGTCTATCTTGGCTTTCTGGGGATTAATGTTCGTATACCTATGGGCTGGTGGACACCACTTAGTGTACTCAACTGTTCCGGACTGGATGCAGACTATGGGTTCTGTAATGTCTGTTGTACTTATTTTACCTTCATGGGGTTCAGCTATCAATATGCTTTTAACTATGAAAGGTGAGTGGGGACAATTACAAACTTCACCATTGATCAAATTCCTGGTACTAGCTTCAACTTTCTATATGTTATCAACTATAGAGGGACCAATTCAAGCTATTAAATCTGTTAATGCTATTGCTCACTTTACTGACTGGATTCCAGGTCACGTTCACGACGGTGTTCTTGGATGGGTTGTATTTATGATCATGGCTGCACTGTTCCATATGGCTCCAAGAATGTTCGGTAGAGAGATCTACTCTAAATCATTAATGGAAACTCAATTCTGGTTACAAACTACGGCTATCGTTCTTTACTTTACATCAATGTGGATCGCAGGTATCACACAAGGTATGATGTGGAGAGCATACGATGAGTACGGTTCATTATTATACTCATTCATCGATACTGTAACAGTATTACATCCATACTACACAATCAGAGCTGTTGGTGGACTAATGTACTTAATCGGATTCTTCATGTTCGCGTACAATATTTACAAAACGGCAACTGCAGGTAGAATCCTTGACAAAGAGCCGGCGAATGCATCGCCTATGGGCGCTTAGAAGAAGGAGGGTTATAATATGTTTCATTGGTTAGAACAAAGACCGTTTTTCTTTACGGTGGTATTATTTTTATTCGTTGCATTTGCAGGTCTAGTGGAAGCAATTCCTGACTTTGCAAAGCAATCACAGCCTACAGTTGGTACAAAACCTTACAGTGTTTTAGAATTAGCTGGTAGACAAGTTTACATCAAAGATTCTTGTAACGCTTGTCACTCACAGTTAATCAGACCGTTCAAGTCTGAAACAGACAGATACGGTATGTATTCACTATCTGGTGAGTATGCTTATGACAGACCGTTCCTATGGGGATCAAAAAGAACTGGTCCGGACTTGCTAAGAGTTGGTAACTACAGAACTACTGACTGGCATGAAAACCATATGATGGAACCGGCAGCTGTTGTACCTGGTACAATTATGCCGGCTTACCCTCATCAGTTTACAAACAAAGCTGATATAGCTACTGCATATGCTAACGCTAACACTCAAAAAAGTGTATTCGGTGTTCCATATGACAAAGCGGGTAACCCAAAATTAGGTTCATGGGCTGAAGCTGAAGCGGCTGCTTTAGAAGAAGCTAAATTGATCGCGGCTGATATGAAAACACAAAGTGTTAAAGATATGGTTGCAAACGGTGAGATTCCTGAAATTGTTGCATTAATTGCATATTTGAATTCTCTAAAGTAAAGGTTTAAAGTGGATTACGAAACTCTTATGACTATACAGGGGTATGCAAAGTTTATACTTATTGCGATCGTTTTCGTGATATTTTACGCTTACGCATATTCTATCTATAAGAGGGATAAAACAGGGGAGAAGGATTATGAAAAATACTCCGACCTTGTTTTAGACGACAGTATCGAATCAAAACCTTTAGAGGATAGAAAAAAAGACAATGAGCCGGAAAAAGATGGTGATAAATCATAATTTTCCAGTGAAAAGTTATGAACTTTGATAAAAATGAAAAAAGGAGATAGGTAGTATGAAATCTATGGTAATAGGTGGTATTATTCTTATCATAGCATTAATGACAGGAACTTACTTTGTAGCAGGTGACTCGTTTTCGCTAGGTGAAGATTACATAAACGACCTTACAATGCTTGGTGGACTGGCGATTATTACTATCACAGTATTTGTTGCACTTAAGTA
Source organism: Arcobacteraceae bacterium (assembly GCA_963677515.1). Classification (GTDB taxonomy): domain Bacteria; phylum Campylobacterota; class Campylobacteria; order Campylobacterales; family Arcobacteraceae; genus JAIOSF01. Next base: position 1,648,043 of record OY781963.1, read on the forward strand.
TGTAAATCAAATGAAAAATGATAAAGCTGGCGGTGAATTAGCTGAAGATAACTGGGACGGTATCGGTGAGTATAAAAACCCGATCCCAACTGGATGGGGGATGATGTTCATCATCACTATGATTTGGCAATTATGGTATTTTTATGTTGGTTATCCAACAAACCAATTCTCACAAATTGGTCAATATAACGAAGAGACTCTTGAGTATCAAGCTAAATTCGAATCAAAATGGGCAAACATTTCTGAAAGCGATCTTGAAAACATGGGTCAATCTGTATTCCTGGTACAATGTGCTCCTTGTCACGGTGTTGACGGTACGGGTATCGACGGAAAAGCTCAAAACTTAACAAAAAGAATGGCTGCTGAGCAGGTTAAAAACGTGATTGTTAAAGGTTCTGCGGGAATCGGTTCAAATCCGGCTGGTAACTTAGGTTACGCTATGGGTATGATGCCTGATAGAAACGGTCTTTTCAATGCTAGTACAGGTGCTATGATATCTGATTCTGAAATAGAAAAAGTATCTAACTATATTGCAAACGGTATGAGCGGAGAAGGTGCTGACGTATTTGCCGGAACTTGTGCTTCTTGTCACGGTGCTGACGGAAAAGGTATGGGAGGAATGGCTCCAAACCTTGCTGAATACGACGATAAACTTGTAAGCAGCGTACTTACTCACGGTAAAAAAGGTAATATAGGTGAAATGCCAGGCTTTGAAGGTAGATTGAGTGAAACTCAAGTTAAAGCCGTATCAAGCTACATCAGAAGTATTAAGGAGTAATTATGGCTGGAAATACAAAAATGAATGACTCGGAAAGAGGATTATTTAGTCTGATTCACGGTATTACAGGTATGTTAATTGCTACTGTATTATTATTAAGCATACTTGCATTTTTAACAATAAATGCGATTACTGTACAAAATGCTAATGCAGAAAAATACTATGAAATAGACCAGGATCTTCACGGACTAAAAATGATTAGCCCGGATAACCACAAAAAATGGATTAATAAATAAGGATTTAAAATGTATAACGTAATTTGGGTACTATTAGGAATTACAGCTATTGCAACTATTATGTTGTCGTTTTTAGATTCTACAAGAGTTTTTGTAGGTTAATCTTAAAATAGCTTAATAAAAAAGGTAAAAGGAGAGATCCTTTTACCTTTTTTTATTTATAATTTAAAATCATCAAGATCAACGCTTTTTCTTATCTGGGTATCGATACCTTTTGATAAAAGGCTGTTTTTTAACCCCTCCCCCACTTTTGAGCTTACAAAAATATTCACATTATTTTTGATCAGACATTCAGGCAGTACCATTGCCACTTTCTCTTTACCCTTATATGCAGGGTTTTCACATTTTTTTACAAACTCCAGCTTTTCATCTTCAAGCTTATAAATAAATATGTACCTGTCCAAAGGCAATAAGCTTTTTAGGCTTTCATCATTACTGCAAACCGCAATAATATAGAAATCCAGGCTGTCCTCTATAAGTATACGGCTTCCGCTTATTATACCCATGGCAAGTTTCTGCCTTGCCGTTTTAAGTATCCTTGTAAAGGTCGGCCTTGATACCTCCATCTGCTTTGCGGCATCCTCCTGATAAAGGTTTTTCACATCCATCAGATAAATAGCTTCAATCTCTTCATCAAGAAGTTTCACTACACCTTCAATATCTTTGTTTTCCGGAACAAAACTTTTATATATAGGTTTAAAACTTAAGTTCCTTTTATTTTTCAATCTACCCATTTCAACTCTCCTAATATAATTATAACCAAAATTTTATAAATATTCTTGACATATGTTCACTAATGTGATAAAATTCTATTATAAAAATTATAAAAGGATATAATATGATTGCAATTCCGGTAAAAATGAATAAAGAGAACCCGGCAGTAAGCACATTGTTCGGTAAAGCGAAATGGTTCGCCTTCGTAGACGAAAGCGGACAGATAAGCATTGAAGCCAATAAAACAGACAGCGGAAGAGAAGTCGTGGAGAACCTTATAGCAAAGGGTGTGAACAAACTTGTTTTCCATCACATGGGGGGAAATCCCTTTATGCTGCTTCAAAAAGGCAAAATAGAATGCTACCACGACGGAGGGGAGAGAATATTGCTTAAAGATATTATCGAGAAGATCAATAACGGACAGCTGACTAAAGTCGACGGAAGCAATATGGCAGACTATATAGAGCAAGGAAGAATGCACAACGGAGGGGGAAACCACCAACACGACCATGATCACGATCATCACCACCATGACCACGATCACAAACACCACCACTAGGAGTTAAAAATGAGACTAGTTTTTCCAACTGATGAAGATATGGGATACTTAAGCAAAAGGGGAGCGCACTTCGGTAAAGCGAAATTTTATACTATTATTACACTTACCGATAGCCAGATCTTTAATGTAGAAGTTGTACCCAACAAGGGTCATTCAAACGGGGGCTGCGGCGATGCGGTTGCAAATATAATGGAACTGAATCCCGATGCCCTTATTGTAAGCGGCATAGGATCAAGCCCCGCACAAAAATTCGAGGATGTGGGACTTGAGGTTTACTTCGACAAGGATTCAAGAACGGTCCAGGAATCGGTAGAGAGTTTTACAAGCAAGAGACTTAACGCTATAGGTTCAAAAGGTACCTGCAGCCAAAACTGATAAAGGTAAATAAGATGAAAAAGTATATTTATATAATAGCTGCAGCTGTTTTGGTATTTTTTATAGGGCAGTCCGTATATCAACAGGTCAATAAGAAAAGTGCAAAAGCATCGAGGCTGGAGTGCCACAAAAACTCAACCGTGTTTGAAAAAGTGCTGAACCAGAATCTATTGGCACAATTACAAAATGATATAAAAAACGGGGAGATTAAAGTAAATATTAATATAGAAAAAGCTAAATATATGAAATCGAAACTTTTTGATTTTGTAGACCCCCAAAACGTACAGACTGAGTTTGCAAAACTGGCGGGACAAAAAGCATCAGCCGATGAGCCAAACAGCAGTGTGGATATACTGATTTATGAAAATGACAAAAACGATCCGGGTAAAAAAACCGAAAAGTCGAAACTTTATGCGGGCTATCTTGTATTCAGCTTTAAAGTAGGCAGTACTTTGGTTTACAAACTCCAAATAGATTTCCTTGACCACGAAGGGAAAGATATAAGCAAAGTATTGGAATGTGGATTAAAATCTGTTTTAACAATATAAAATAAAGGAAAAATATGGAAAAAAATAATCAACAAGAGTGCAGCGTAGTTCCTGCGAACAGGCTGCAGTTTTTCCCCATAATGATGTTCGCCGTTATTATGGGATTATCAGGACTTACAATTGTATTTCAAAAAGCGGAAGAGGTATTAAATATCTTTAACGGTTTTGGATTTATACTTGCACAGATAGATACTCTGATATTTGTGGTAATACTGGCATTGTACCTTGCAAAAATAGTAAAATATTTTGGTGAAGTAAAAAAAGAGTTCAACCACCCTATAAGGATAAACTTTTTTGCGGCAAGCGCGATCTCGTTCCTTCTTTTATCTATCGTTTACCACCCGATAAACCACGATATTGCGGCATACAGCTTTTACATAGGTACTGCTATGCAGACTTTCTTTACTTTTTATACCATAAGTTTCTGGGTAAATAAAAATTTAGAGATCAAGCATTCAAACCCGGCATGGTTCATCCCGATCGTAGGTAACGTACTTGTTCCCGTAGCAGGAAGCGGAATTGCCGATATAAACTTTTTAATGTATTATTTTTCTATCGGTATGTTCTTCTGGATAATTTTAACGGCAATACTTATTAACAGGATCATTTTCCACCACCAGCTGGCTGTAAAATTCATGCCTACTATGTTTATATTTATCGCACCGCCTGCAATCGCATTTATCGCGTATGCAAAAATGTACGGGCAGTTTGATATGTTCGCAAGTTTATTATACAATCTTGCACTGTTCTTTACTTTCCTGATCCTGTTCATGTATAAAAACTTCTTAAACCTGAAGTTCTTTATCTCATGGTGGGCGTTTACATTCCCTCTGGCAGCGGTAACTATAGCATCGATCCTTGCTTATAAAATGACAAATATTGTTCTTTACAGCTATTTTTCTTACTTCTTTATGTTGATCACTACACTTGTGGTTTTAATCGTATTAGTAAGAACAATACAGCATATGATGAAAAAAGAGATCTGCATAGAAGAGTAGAAAATGAAACTTGAAAATAATGAAAACCTTTTGGCAAAAACAAAACAGTGCCCGGTCCTGGAGCTTCCCTCCATAATCGCGGTCCTGCTTATGCCTTCATTGATGATGCTGCTTGCAAACAGCAAAACGGGCGTTGTCCTGGGATTGTTATTTTTAAGCTTTTTCCTCTACTGGATAGTAGTGATCCACAACAAGCTTTATAAAAAAACACTTTTTATAAGCGACAAAAAAATCATCTTCGTAGAGAAAGACTGGACAAAAGTAAGCAGCTCGGAAATATTATGTGAAAATATCAAGGATATAAAGATCAAACGCAAGCTTATAAACAATTTGACCGATACGGGAACCTTGAGCATAAGCTGCACCGATAACAAGTATGAGATCATCAATATAAAAACTCCGGAACATATAAAATCACTTATTGAGCAAAACTGTTCAAAAAGCTTTTAGCATTGACGATTCATACGATTTTAAGCCCAAACTTTGTAGCATACAGACTTAATTTATCACTGGAGTTTTAATTGAAAACAAAGATACTTTTCCTGCTTGCAATGTTCACTTTGACATTATGGGCAAATCAAAACCCTTTTATACTGACACATGACGGACTTATCGACCAAAGAGCCCAGGACAAGATCTTCCAAATAGGTTCGGAAACGAAGTCCAAACTAAATGTAAACCTTTATGTATCCATTGAAGAGAACAACGGTATAGATATGGACAAACCCATAGAAGAAAGAAGAAAGCTTATGAAGCTTTATGAGCAGAAGCTTTTAAAGGACGTGAAAAGACCTTATGTTCTTCTATCACTCGTAATTGACCAGAAGTATGCAAATATCCTTATGTCGGACGACCTTAAAAATGTCGTGAACAAAGATGATGTTCTTGACGATTATGTTATCCCTCTGCTTGCTTCAAAAGACAAGAACTCCCTTTTTGCAAAAACAAGCGCCGCTTCACTGAACGGTTTTGCACAAATCGCGGACTCTATAGCACAGTCAAAGAACATCAAACTCGAATCAAGTATTGGAAGCGAAGGTAAGACCGCTGGTACGGTATGGAGAGTATTTATGTATACCCTTGTAGCTGCCGGTATCCTGCTGTACGCTCTAATAATCTTAAGAGAAAAAAAATTCAAAAACGGAAAATAAAATGAAAGAAAAAAGAGACAAGTATATTTATATAAAATTCCTGATAATATTTTGTATATCACTTTTCATGATCATCTGGACTATAGTACAGACAAGTAAAGCAGGTGTCGGTAACGATGACGACAATGCCTTTTTAAGTACCTACCACGATGTGGATGAGAACTTCAATAACATAGTTATGCAGAACAATGCCTTTGAGAAGAAATACAACATCAAGTTCACTTTCAACGACCAGGATATCATAGGGCTTTCATACAAAGACGTATTTCTGGCACAAAGGGTAGTACAGGAAAGAAAGATCAGAAAAGATATGATAAAAATAGGTCAAAACAACTTTACCGTTCTTATCCAGGATAAAGACGGGAATCCGGTGAAAAACAAAAAAATCGATATTCTTGTTACAAAGTCGGTAACCCACGACCATGACGTGAAATTAAGCTTCAACAATGAAGACACTAAAACTTTCAATATCGACAGCATAGGTTACTGGAACATAACGGGAACCGTAGAGGTAAACGGGGAAAAAGGTTCTTTCTATATAAAAACCAATGCTAAAAAATAACCTCATCGTACTGCCCACTTCCAGGGCAATACGGGAAATCACTGCAAAAGAAAAATCAACAAACCAGCTCCTGCCAAAATATATCTCCATAGGCGACTTTTTCAGCCGTGCAGTTCTGGATGAAAAGAACAGGAAATTTTGTGAAAAGAACCTCAAAATTCTTTACCTCAAAGAGGCCATAAAGAACAGTGCCCTTGACAGGCTGGGCCTTAGCCACGATTTCAGCACCTTCGTAAAGCAAAGCGAATACCTTTTCAGGTTCTTTACGGAAGTTTCCAACAACTACGTATCGTTCGACACACTTTTAGAACACGACACCTATATCCACTACAGCGACCATATAGAGATACTAAAGCAGATACATAAAACCTACTGCAATATACTTGACGAAAACGGCTATGTGGACAATATAATGCTGCCTGAAAGTTTTAGCATAAACAGTGACTATATAGAGCAGTTCGAGTCTATCACACTGTATATAGAGGGATATCTTTCAAAGTTCGAGCAAAAGATCATCTCCCGTATATCTTCTATCGTACAGACAAATATAAAGATCACCTTTAACGAGTTCAATAAAAAGAACATGGAGCTTTTTGAACTGGAAGAGGAGCTTCAAACCGATACTTCCTATACCATAGACCTGACAGAAAAAAAGCTCCTGGAAAAAGAGCCTTTGGCAAACAGGAATAAAGATATCGTTATCTCTCCCGTATCTTCCCAGATCGAGCAGGTAGCATTTATAAAATACCAGATGACCCAGATGGTAAACAAAGGTATAGAGCCTGAGAAAATAGCGGTTGCGGTACCAAATGAAAAGATAAGCTCTATTTTGGAGCTTTTTGATAAAGAGCACTATTTCAACTTTGCGATGGGAAGGGGTCTATCAAACAGCAAAATAACAAAGACAATAAAACATATCACAAAGATACTTGTTGACCATGAACCGAAAGATGAGGAGACAAGCAGATTTATAGAGCTTGACCTGGAAGTTTTCAATGATCTTTTTAAGAAGAACTGGTCATCAAAACTTACAAAAGAGATATTTAACGATATCTTTGAATATATCTATTCACTGGAAAACAATGAAGAGATCCTGGAAAAACTTGAGCAGATAAAGATATCATTAAAGATACTTCTTTTTGCGAATATCCAAAATGCAGCTAACCAGGTACTGGTAAAAGAGTTTATGAAACTGCTCCAGACCCAGATATCCTCAATAACCGTAGATGACGTGAACGGGGGTAAGATAACAGTTCTTGGTATCTTGGAGACAAGGCTTACAAACTTTGAGGGCGTCATCGTATGCGACTTTAACGACGACAAGGTTCCAAAAATAAGCGTAAAAGATAAATTCATCTCCTCAAAGCTGAAAGAGTATGCCTCACTTCCAACCATAACAGACAGGGAGAACCTGCAAAGATACTATTACAAAAGGCTTTTTGACAATGCAAAAAATATTGCCGTCTGTTATATAGATGACGAGTCTTTGGTGATGAGCCGGTTTATTATGCAGCTGTTTCCAAACTATAAAGAGTATATGCAGACAAAAGACTACAACAGCCTGCTTTTCAATACAAAAAGGCTGAAACACTTCAACGAAGATATAATACTTGATATAGACCTAAGTACACAGGAATGGTCAGCTACGAGCCTTAAAACTTACCTGACCTGTAAAAGGAAATATTACCTAAGTTATATTGCAGGAATAAAAGACCACGTGGTATCTATCAAGCCCCAAAACTTCGATATAGGGAATATCATACACAATGCCCTGGAAAACGGCGTTAAGAGCCAGACTCTAAACGAAAGCTTTATCCATCAATACCTCTCAAAAGAATCAAAAAACAACCCCTACCTCGTACTTGAACTGGAGCTTTGGAAAAAAAGGCTTGATAAATTCCTGCAGCTTGAAGATGAAAGAAAGAAAGCCCATATCCAGATCGTTGAAGCGGAAAAACCTTTCAGGCTCCAATACAACGGAATAACAATAAAAGGTAAAATAGACAGGATAGACAAATACCCCGACAACACATACGAGATACTTGACTATAAGACCTCGTCCGCTTTAAAGATAGATACTGTTAAAACCTACGAGGATTCAAAAGATTTCCAGCTGGAGTTCTATTACCTTGCATGCAGGGACAGGATGATAAAAGATGTTGCTTATTACAGTTTAAGTGACTGCTCTATAAAAAATGAAGTTGTACTAAATGAGAAACTGGAACTTCTGAATATGCACTTTAAAACATTGAAAACTACAAAAGTCAATTTCGCACAAACCGACAACTACTCAGACTGCCAGTTTTGTGCATATAAAACCATCTGCGACAGGGATTAAAAGTGGAAAATTTTTTAGCATTAAAAGCAAGTGCGGGAAGCGGGAAAACCTTTGCCTTAACTGTTAGATATATCTCCCTGCTGCTTCTTGAAGCAAAAACCCAGGAGATACTAACCCTTACCTTTACAAATAAAGCAGCAGCCCAGATGGCTGACAGGATATATAAAACACTTATCTCTTTGGGAAATGATGAAAATATAATTGATGCCGTAATAGAGCAGACGGGATTCACCAAAGAGCAGATACTTGAAAAAAAAGATAGTATGGTAAAAAGATTTATAAGTGACGAGCTTGCCATCTATACTATCGATAAGTTCGTAAACAAGATCCTGCGGGAATTCAGCGGATATATAGGTATCAATGACGACTTTGAGATAAAATTTGATGATGAAGAACTTCTGATATACAAGTTTTTGATATCACTTGACCAGCAGCAGTTCGATACCCTTATCTCCTTTTCATATACGGAGAATAAAAAACTAAACTCCATAATTGAGCTATTCAAGATACTAATAGATAAGAACGAAACCTTTGAGGCAACGCCCTACCCTTATGAGAGTTTTACGGCGGTTAAATCTGCAATTATGGAAGAAGCCAATATCATAAAAGAGTTCATAGATAAAAGCAGCGTCTCAAAATCCGGATACAGTGCCGTTGACTTTAACGATGTTGACTCTTTGCTTGACAAAGGGAAAACCTGGCTTACGAAAGACTGTTTAAGTGAATTTACCTACTTTAAAAAAGCAAAGCCACCTGTAGAACTTGACGAAACACTGGCAAAACTAAAAGAGCATATCACACTTTATTACCAGATACAGGAAAGCTTTACACTGAAAAACCTCTTTACCCTTTTTGAAGAGTTTAAAAGTTTCAGGGATAGATATAATAAACAAAGAAACTCCTTGGAGTTCAGCGATATAACAAATATAGTTTATAAGCTTATGAAAAGCCATATAGATAAAGAGTTCCTTTATTTCAGGCTTGACTCAAGGTACAACCATATCCTGATCGACGAGTTCCAGGACACCTCGACCCTGCAATACAAGATACTATATTACCTGATAAATGAGATAATCTCCGGAGACCCTGAAGTATTTAAAACATTCTTCTATGTGGGGGATATCAAGCAGTCCATCTACAGATTCAGGGGCGGGACCAAAGAGCTTTTTGACCATGTAGCGGAAGTATTCGCTCCCATGCTGAAAGTAAAACTACTTGATACCAACTATAGAAGCAGCAAGAACGTAGTTAACTTTGTAAACGATATATTTTTAAAAATACCCTCTTACCCTTACGATCCCCAAAAGGTAAAAAGCTCAAAAGAGGGATATGTGGAAGTTGCCCCTTTTGATCTTGATAAGGAAGATATTTACGAAGATATCTACTTACAGATTGACAAGCTTTTAGCTCAAGGTATCGATCCATCCAATATAGCTATACTAACATATACCAACGGTGATGTGCTAGGTATTTACGAATACCTTAAACATAAATTGCCAAAGCTTGATATAGTTACGGAGATGACATCCAAGCTTATAAACCAGACAAACGTAAAGGCTGTAATAAACGCTGTTAAATACCTTTACTTTAATGAAAATATTTACAAAACAAACTTCAATGCCCTACTTGGCTTTGAGCTGTTCAAATCTTTTGAGTTATCCTGTGATATTAAAAATATAGATATTATGACACTGGTTAAAACCATTGCCTACACCTATAATATAGTTGACCCGAATGTTATAAAACTTATCGAGCTTTCAAGGGAATACTCTTCAATAGTTGATTTTGTATACGATATAGATAAAAGCGATGCCACAATGATAAGCACCAATAAAAAAGGACTGCAGATATTAACTATCTTTAAATCAAAAGGTTTGGAGTTTGATACGGTTATAGTTTGCGACAGGATATCCAAGAAAAATGCGGACAGGTCAAGCCTGCTCTTTGAGTACGAGGATATAGAGCTAAAAAGGATATTCTACAAAAGAGCTAAAAGGGAGAACCTTGACAGGTTCTACAAAGAAGCCCTGAATAAAGAGAAAGAGCTGGTAATAGGAGATGAGCTAAATATCCTATATGTTGCCCTAACAAGGGCTGAACACAATATGATAATACTTAAAAAAGAAAAATCAAGCGTATTTGAGCACCTGGGTGATCTGGAAAAAAAAGCAAAAGGAGAGCTTTATATAGCCCCTAAAAAAGCAAAGCAGGAGTTAAGAAAACTGCCGGTTGACTATACCCCTTTAAAACTTGGATTCCAGGAGAAGGGCAAAACGGAAGAGAAGCAAAGCAATTTAAAGGCAAGGTATTTTGGAACCGCTGCCCACTACACCTTGGAGATGATGAAAGAGTTTAATGAAAAAAGCCTTGAGACGGCAATGGCTTCCTCTATAAATAAATACGGAAACTTCTTAAATGAAAAAGAGTTTGACGATATCAACAACAGGATCAAACTTCTTATAAACAATGAAGTGTTTAAAGAACTTATTTCTGATGCAAACTGCATAAAAGAGCAGTCTATTATATACAAAGAGGAACACAAGATCATCGACCTTCTGGTTGAGAAGAACGGAGGCTACGTGGTAGTCGACTATAAAACATCAAGCGAGGTAAGCGAGTCAAATAAAGAGCAGGTAAGCCACTATATAAAAGCTATAAAAGAGATACTAAATACGGACAAGATATTCGGACTGCTTGTATATCTACACAAAGACAGCATAGAGTTAAGGGAAGTATAAAATCTCTTAGAGAAGTTTTGATAAAATTTATCAAAAGGATAAAAATGAATAAAAGTTTAGCTACAAACCTTTTATCACTACTAGCCGTAATTTCAGGCTTTTTATTACAAAACAGCCTTATCCTGACCGTCGGCCTTTTTGCCCTAAGCGGTGCCGTTACCAATGCGTTAGCGGTGCATATGCTTTTTGAAAAGGTTCCATTTCTATATGGAAGCGGCGTGGTCGAAAACAGGTTCGAGCAGTTCAAGATATCTATCCACAGTCTAATAATGGAGCAGTTCTTCACAAAAGAAAATCTTGAGAAGTTCTTCAAATCCGAATTCTCAAAAGACGACAGGCATTTTGACTTTACGAACCTTATAAACAATACAGATTTTTCCATAGCTTTTGAGAGTTTAAAAGCAACGGTTCTGGAGTCAAAGTTCGGAGGCGCCGTTATGATGTTCGGAGGAGAATCCGCCCTTGACAGCATGAAAGAACCTTTCGAAGAGAAGATGAAAAGATCCATAAACGAGATAGTCCACACCGATACTTTCCAAAGCATGCTTCAAAAAAGCCTGGGCAACAGTAATGTAACGGAAGATATCTCGCAAAAAATAGACACCGTAGTTCAAAAAAGGCTTGATGAGCTGAACCCTAAAATGGTAAAAGAGCTTGTACAACAGATGATAAAAGAACACCTTGGGTGGCTTGTGGTCTGGGGTGGAGTATTTGGAGCCCTTATCGGGCTTGCAAGCGCAGCAATTATGGCATAGTCAAAAAACTATGCTATATCGATTTTTTAAAATTTATATCGAAACCCTATAGAGACTACGGGGTACCACTTAAAATCATCTATATCGTTATCCAGTTCCCTTTGCTCTGCCAATACATCCGATCTTAAGCTGCTGCACTGCGCCTGGGTAAGTCCGCTGCCGCAGATGACGTTTAGGCGGGTATTAGGGTCACCTTGGTACATTGCACCCAGTTCCCCTATAAAAGACCAGCCTTTTTGATTATTGTTGCTGGAATATCCTATACCTACATAGGGGGCAAAATCATTAAAATCAACATCTCCATGCAAGCTTCCCACATCACTTGCATTATAGACCACATTGTTAATATTATAAGCCCCGGCTGCCGGATTAGCGGCAAACGAAGCCTTATTCTCATTATATATTATCCCGGTACTGATTCTAAACCCTGACTCAAAAGGATGATAATCGGCTATTGCGGATATCGTTCTAAGCTTTAAATCAATATCGTAATTGATACCACTTTTACTGCTTGTCTCATCATAATCAAATCCGTTGATTCCCAGTCTGGCACCAAAAGAATTCGAGTACTTTATGCCGTATTCAACACCCAAACCCAAAGTACTCAGTTTTCCACCTATACTTCCATCTTTTATATAATCTACTTCAGCTAAAAGTGAACTGGACAATAATGCTACCGTTAATAAAACTTTTTTCATATTATTCCCTCCCTTTTATATTGCTTCTTTATTCCATAAGATAGAAGATATCAAAAGCAATAGGCGATTATGAGATATTAACTACCACCTCGTCATTTTGCACATCGAACTCTACACTTGATCCCTCAAGAACTTTATCTTCCAGAATAAGGTCTGCTAACTTGTCTTCAACTATCTCGTAAAGTGCCCGCTTAAGCGGTCTTGCACCGTAATCTGGATCGAACCCTACTTTTGCTATGAACTCTTTTGCACTTTGTGTCATAGAGATCTTTATATCCCTTCCCTGGACTTTTGAAGCGATCGAATTAAACATAATATCAACTATATTCGTAATAGCTTCCAAGCCTAACTGCTCGAAGATAACTATATCATCCAGCCTGTTTAAGAACTCAGGCCTGAAGTGACCTTTAAGCTCATTTAGAACCTCTGCTCTTCTTTGCTCTTTATCGGCAACGCTTATTATCTTGTGGCTTCCTATATTTGATGTAAGTATTATAATAGTATTTTTAAAATCTACAGTTACACCTTTATTATCTGTCAATCTTCCGTCATCAAGTACCTGTAAAAGGATATTGAATACATCCGTATGAGCTTTTTCGATCTCGTCAAATAGTATGATGCTGTATGGCTTTCTTCTAACAGCTTCGGTCAGCTGACCGCCCTCTTCATATCCCACATATCCCGGAGCCGCACCGATAAGCCTTGAAACCGCATGTTTTTCCATATATTCTGACATATCAAATCTTACAAGCGCTTTCTCATCATCGAACAGGAATCTTGCCAATGTTTTGGCACTTTCTGTTTTACCAACCCCGGTAGGTCCAAGGAATAGGAAACTTCCGATTGGCTTATTGTCACTTGATAGACCCGCTTTGTTTCTTTTAATGGCTCTACTGATCGCATGAAGCGCTTCATCCTGCCCTATTACATCCTGCTTTAATACGTCCTCAACTTTCAGTATCTTCTCTTTTTCACTAGCCAGCATTTTGTTTACAGGTATTCCCGTCCATCTTGAAACTATACTTGCTATAGACTCCTCGTCAACGAAGTTTTTAAGCAGCGTTCCAGACTCTTGCATCTTCGCCCATTTTTCCTCATTCTCTTTAATAGACTTCTCAAGCTCGGGGATCTGACCGTATTCTATCTGTGCAGCCTCTTCGAATCTGCTTTCCCTTTTTGCCCTTTCAGCTTTTACTTTCAGTTCGTCTATCTGCGTCTTGATCTGTGAAACCGCATTGAAAGTCTCTTTTTCATTTGCAAACTGTGCTTCAAGACTTCTTTGTTTCTCTTTAAGATCACTTAGTTCTTTTTCAAGCTCTTCCAGCCTTGTTTTATTTGAAACAGTATCTTCCATCTTTAAAGCTTCTTTTTCAACTTCAAGTGTTCCTATTGCCCTTTTAGTATTTGACAATGGGGTAGGTTCAGATTCGATCTGCATCTTTAACTCTGCCGCCGCTTCATCTATAAGGTCGATTGCCTTATCGGGAAGGAACCTGTCCGTAATATACCTGTCGCTAAGCTTCGCTGCACTTACAAGTGCTGAGTCGTTTATAGTTACATTGTGGTGAGTTTCAAGTTTATCCTTGATACCTCTTAATATCTGCAATGCCTCATTTACGCTTGGCTCATCAACATTAATCGGCTGGAACCTTCTTTGCATCGCGGCATCTTTTTCAAAGTATTTTCTGTACTCTTTAAGGGTCGTTGCACCTATAGTGTGCAGCTCACCCCTAGCAAGTGCAGGTTTTAGGATATTTGCGGCATCCATGCTTCCCTCAGATGCCCCTGCTCCGATAATAGTATGAATCTCGTCGATAAAGAGGATAATATTACCAACTTTTTGCACCTCTTTAACAACGGCTTTTAGTCTGTCCTCGAATTCACCCCTGTATTTTGCCCCAGCAATAAGTGAAGACATATCAAGAGAGATAACTCTTTTGTTCATTAAAGATGTAGGTACGTCTTTATTTACTATTCTTTGAGCCAGTCCTTCCGCAATTGCAGTTTTACCAGTACCCGGTTCACCCAAAAGGATCGGGTTGTTCTTTGTTTTTCTGATCAGGATCTGCATCATTCTTGTAAGCTGTTCATCTCTTCCGATTACCGGATCAAGTTTACCTTCCAGAGCTCTTTTATTCAGGTCTATCCCGTACTTCTCAAGAGCCTCAAGGTTATCATCGGCACTTTGAGAATCAACTTTAGCACCCCCTCTTATAACTTCAAGCTCTTTTTTAACCTCATTCAGGTCTATATATTTACCAAGAACATCTTTAAATACCTGCGTATTCAGGTTTGCAATGATCCAGGTATCTACTGCCAAAAAGCTGTCCCCGGAACTTGCCATAAGGCCGCTTGCATTATTTAAACTGTCTACTACGTTCCTGCTTATTTTTATATTCTCTTTGGTTACGCTTGATACTTTAGGCAGTTTGTTTGCAACGCTTTTTGCTTCAAGTTCTATGGCAGCCTTGTCTATGTTCATCTTATTTAAAAGCTGGTTCAACACGCTGCTTGTATTTGTCAAAAGTCCCCAAATCAGGTGTATGATCTCAACTTCCTGGTTTTTATTATGTAAAGCAAGACTTAATCCCGATTCAATGGTTTCCTGCATCTGGTTTGTTAGTTTTTCAAAAATTTTATTAGACATTTATATATTCCTTCAATTGTAATATTAGCACTTGAATATCCTAAGTGCTAATAAAAGTATATCACTTTAGTGTATCTTTGTCAAGTATATTTTAGAAATAAAAAAAACAGCCCCTTAAAAGCTGTCTTTTATTCTTAAGTTCCAAAAACTAAATATTGTTTTCTTTTTTCGATACGGTCTTTTGGGGAATCAGTTCCAAAAACTCTAAATCTTTTATGATTCTTGTATATAAATCATTGATTTTTTCTTTTTCCCTTTCAACAGTTATCAAACTATCTTTCCAGTTCATCAAAGCATTATTGATCTCATTATGATTGTATGGTTTAGTTTCAAAACGTGCCGTGTAAAGTTTTTTATAGATCAAAATATCATTAGAAAGATTTGTAAGGTCTTTGACTTTCTCATGTTTTCTTTTGCCGTCCCACTCTTTTGAGATCTTCTCAAAATCATATAAACTAATGCTGATCGTAAAATCCTTGGCATCACACATCAAAAAATCCGAAGAGTGAAGTTCAACAGGAGATAATACCAATAATCTTTTTGGATGATCCCCTTCACCCATATAGTTCAACTTTACCTCGCGCTCTTTTAACTGCTCCAAAATCGTATTTTCACTCAATACAAAATCTTGAAGTTTTTTATATTTTACTTTACACTTTTCAAGATTATTATGCCCTTTATGATAACGTATCTTTGTAGAAGAGGATTTGGATATAAATAAAAGATCGGTTAATTTCTCCTGGTATTTTGGATTGGAGCTTATATTATTAACATCATAACGGCTGCATCCCGTAAAAAGCAAAATAACAGCAACAAAAATCATTCCATATATTTTTTTCATTAATGATCCTTTTATATTTATAAAAAAAGGGATGATACAGATCATCCCTTTTTATCTAGATAATTTTACAGACTTTCAAGCCACTTTTTAAATGCCTCGACCTGTTCCTGTGTTCTAACGGTGCTTGTCCCACCGAATGAAGTTCTTGCATTCATGGAGTTTCTAAGGTCAAGATATTTTAATATCTCTTCATCTATATCTTTAAGATTCTCGTTTGCACCTCTTATTTCTTCAATATTTAATTCACTTATATCTTTATGTAAAGAGTTTGCTGCAGCAACTACGTCTTTGGTTATATAGTATGCCGTCCTAAAAGGTATGTTCGCTTTTTGTACCAGGTAATCAGCAAGATCGGTAGCGCTTAAATGCCCAACACGACAAGCTGCTTCCATTGTATCTACATTTACAATAAGCGTATCCATAACAGCCGTTACGATATCTATTGAGATCTCTGCCGTTGCAACAGAATCAAAGACACCCTCTTTATCTTCCTGGGTATCTTTGTTATAGGCAAGAGGAAGCCCTTTCATAACCGTTAAAAGCCCCATAAGGTTTCCGTAAACCCTTCCTGTTTTTCCTCTTAAAAGCTCGGGAACGTCCGGGTTTTTCTTTTGAGGCATAATAGAACTTGTAGTTGCATACTCGTCACTCATCTTTACAAAACCGAACTCGTAACTTGACCAAAGGATAAGCTCTTCGGACAATCTGCTTATATGCATCATAGTTGTTGAGATATTAAACAGTATCTCCAAAGCAAAATCCCTGTTGCTGCTTGTATCCAAAGCGCAGGCAGTAGGAGCATCAAAACCTAAAAGCTCCGCCGTTTTAAATCTGTCGATATTATGTGGAGTCCCTGCAAGTGCAGCACTACCAAGGGGTGAATAGTTGTTTCTCTCAAATGAACTTTCAAACCTTTCATAATCTCTTTTGAACATATTTGCGTAAGCCATCATATGGAACCCGAAATTCACAGGCTGTGCATGCTGTAAGTGGGTCATCCCTGGGATCAAAGTCTCAGTATGTTTTGAAGCTATATTTGTCAAAGTTTCAATAAGTGTTTTAAGCTTTTGTTTTAAGACAAGGGTTTTATCCTGCACATAAAGTGAAAAATCTGTTGCCACCTGGTCATTCCTGCTTCTTGCAGTATGCAGTCTTCCTCCCGCTTCTCCTATATATTCCGTAAGCTTGCTCTCGATTGCCATATGAACATCTTCATGCTCGATTTTCCATTCGAACTCTCCGGCTTCTATCTCCCATTTGATCCTTAAAAGCCCCGCTTCTATTTTCTCCTGGTCCTCAATAGAGATGATCCCCTGTAAAGCAAGCATCTTGGAGTGGGCGATACTTCCTTTTATATCCTGGGCATAAAGCTCTTTATCGAACATAACCGAAGCATTGAACTTATCCAGAAGTTCGGCATTTGTGTTTTTTAAGATCTGTTTATTTTCCTGTGACATGATTTCCCGCTTTTTTAAAAGTTTTAAATATTAAAATTAATGGATATTATCGAAATTTTAGTTAGTAATGCGTTAAATAAAATCAATTTTTAATCTAATATATATTATTATTTCACTGATCAATCGATCGGACAATCGGAGCGTAGCGCAGTCTGGCTAGCGCACTACCTTGGGGTGGTAGAGGTCGCCTGTTCAAATCAGGTCGTTCCGACCATTTTATTTTCTCCATAAACACTATCCTACGATAAATTTACAGATAAGACCAAAACATTAAGTTAATTATTATTTTGAAAAAATTGTGGTATTTTAAAAGTGGAGCGGGAGACGAGACTCGAACTCGCGACAATCTGCTTGGAAGGCAGAGGCTCTAGCCAACTGAGCTACTCCCGCATGGGTTATAAATAAAAAAGTGGAGCTTCAGATAGGAGTCGAACCTACGACCTGCTGATTACAAATCAGCTGCTCTACCAGCTGAGCTACTGAAGCAATGATACTATACTTTTAATTAATCTGAAATAAATTAAGTGGAGCGGGAGACGAGACTCGAACTCGCGACAATCTGCTTGGAAGGCAGAGGCTCTAGCCAACTGAGCTACTCCCGCATTATTTGAAGTATAGTGAACAAACAAAAGTGGTGGGTCCAGAAGGACTCGAACCTTCGACCACTCGGTTATGAGCCGAGTGCTCTAACCAGCTGAGCTATAGACCCATGTATTTATCTCAGCTAAATAGCGCCTTTGTTTGTGGATGAAAGTATATAGAATATATATTTAAAATTTCCTTAAATTTTATGCTAATTTGCAATAATTTCCGCCACCCTTTTAGAGCTCCCCTTTTGAAGGTAAGCCCTAAGCTTTTTGGAGTTTTCAAGAAACCTGCTTTTATCTATATTTCTATACTCATCCAAAAGGTTTTCCAGGGTTACGTTTTCCTGCAGATACTCTTTATGTATAGGCTTCTCACCCATTTTGTCAAAGAAGATGTTTGCAAGCCCCACATGCTCAAGTTTAACCAGACGGCTTCCTATAAAATAATCCAGAGGTTTGGCTATATAGTTTAAAACAAAAGGGGTACCTATAAGTGCCGCTTCCAAAGTAGCCGTGCCGCTGCATATAAAGGCAAAGTCGACTTCACTCAAGGTTTTATGGGTATCACGGCTTATAGTAAAACTGCTTATGTCACCGTATATTTTTTTAATATACTCATCATCAAATTTTGAAGGTATGATAAGTACGGGCTCCTCTTTGACAAAGCCAAGCAGCTCCCTATATATAGGCATAAGCTTAGTGATCTCTGTTTTTCTGGATCCCGGCATAAATGCAACTTTGTTATTGCCGGAGATATTTTCCTTGAAAACCTTTATCTCGTCAAGCAGCGGATGCCCTACATACTCTATCTTTTCTTTTTTAGTGTAATGATCTTTCTCAAAAGGGAGGATCGAGCAAAGTCTGTCGCAGGAAGCTTCTATCTTCGGGATCCTTTTCTTTTTCCAGGCCCAGGCCTGGGGAAGTATATAATATATTATCTCTTTTTGGGGATATTTTTTCTTTATCTTTTTTGCCAAAGGCAGGTTAAACCCTGAAGAGTCCATCAGCAAAACCTTGTCGCAACCTTCCGAGAGCTCAACCATCTCGTTTAAAAGCTTAAAAAAGAACGGCAGTTTCTTTAAAGCATCCACAAAACCCATCACCGCCAGGGAAGTAAGATCGTATGTGGGATTGCCAAGGCTTTTGTCAAAGATTCCCGTTAACTCTATATCATCCCCTAAATGCTCTTTTAATGCTTTTAGATGGATATTTGAAGATGTTTCAAGTGCGCAGACAAGTAGTTTCAAATCAATCCCTTATATCATATTTGTCAAAGTTGTTCTTTTCTATAATTTTTGCCAGGATCTTTGTATATTCTATCCCTTTTTCGGAATATTTGTCAAAATAAGGCAAAAGCTTATAAGGATCGTCAGTGTAGATCCTGTTCTCCCTTAATGCATCATAAGCCCAGGATTTACCCACACTTTTGTAATAATCTTCCACCGCATGTTCCAAGGAGGTGTATTTTTTCAGGTAGATTATCTTGTTCTCCCGGCTTCCCCCGGCAGCGATTCTGGGTTCGTTTTTGTTAAAAGACCATACCCCGAAAATATTATTCGCATCTTTGGCAAACCTGGAAGTAAGCCACGCGCTCTCCATCGCACCCTGGGCAAGAACGATGCTCACGGGATGGGGCTTGATAGCTTTAAGAAGGGCTATATTATCATCCACCTTGTATTCTTTCCTTAAAAGTTCAAGCTCTTTTTTATGGCTGTTGTTTTGCACGAACTCCAAAACCTTCAGATACTTGTTTTCAAGCTTTCTATATACCTTCTGGATAATTGGAGCCAGGGTGTTTACATAGTTCTCTTTCTTTTTTGTTACCGTTACAGTCGGTTTTTTAGGACGTTTTTTCTCTTTATGGATAATAACTTTTTTAGGCTCGCCCTTTTCCAGCTCTTCAGGTTTCTTGGGAAGGGATGTGATCATTTTTTGATTCTCTACCGTACCTATTTTCGTATCCATGAAGTTTTTAGGCAGAAGCTTTACCTCGCTTTGTGCATACAATGCCGAAGAGACGACAAAAACACTTAAAATACTAAATCTCAACATCTTTTGAATATTCTTTTTTTACTTTTCCCTTAAAATAAAGGAGATCGTTTTCAAACCTCAGTTCAAGAAGTTCACCGCTTTTAGGATAAACTTCGGCACTTGATTCCACAAGGTTTAAAACCATTGCCCTTAAAAAGCAGGCAGTCATTCCCGTTCCGCACGCCAGGGTTTCACCCTCTACCCCTCTTTCAAAGGTTCTAACGTATATTTTCCCGTTCTCTACTTTAAAGAAATTTACGTTCGCGTTATACTGGTGTCTCATCTTTGAACAAAGATCCAGGTCAAATTTCTCAAGGTCGTCAACCATAGTTACAAGATGTGGAACACCCGTATCCACGTGCCACCATCTAAATCCCTCCTGCTCAAAAGCTTTTGTAAGCTCTTTTGGTTCTATCATAGTTGTCTCAACGATATCACCCTCGACCTTGCAGCTGATCTCACCTGCTCCTGTCAAGAACTTCATAAAGCTTCCCGCGATCTCATTTGTATAAGCATAGTGCGCCACGGCTCTCGTGCCGTTTCCGCACATACTTGCCGTACTTCCGTCATTATTATAAAAAAGCCATTCAAAATCGTATACAATATGTGGAACGACAACTA
Organism: Arcobacteraceae bacterium; assembly: GCA_963677515.1. Classification (GTDB taxonomy): domain Bacteria; phylum Campylobacterota; class Campylobacteria; order Campylobacterales; family Arcobacteraceae; genus JAIOSF01. Next base: position 1,668,677 of record OY781963.1, read on the forward strand.
TCATCCCGTCCGTATTTTCCTCTTTACAGAGTTTTACTGCCAAATCTTTGTAATCTTTTCTTTCATTTGTATGAAAGATCACAAAACTGTTGCCGCTGGCGTCATATTTTTCTATTCTCATAAATTTTATCCCTTTTTATAATATTATTTTATCACAATTTTATTTATTTTTATATTTGTACTTATATCGCTCAACCATTGTCTCGTTTCCAAGCAGGCCTCCCTGGTGGATATAAAGATAGCTGGATGAGCCGTCCAGGGTATTTTCCTCAAGATGGTAAAGCAAAGTGTCCCATCCTACGGGATCGTACAAAAGGTCAAACTCTATATTTGTCTCCCTTTTAAGCTCAAGCCATAGCTCATAACTGCTTTTGTAAAGTTTCCCGAAATGGTATTTCTTTCTTGGGCTTAATATCGTCGGGTGAAAATTCTCGTTTTCTTCCAGCTCAAAAAACTGTTTTTTCAAATATTCACCGTCACCCACGCAAGGAGTAGTCAAAACCTCGATATCCAGGAACTTTTGCAAGAACAATGCCGTAGTACCCGTTCCGCTTGGCAGATACACCTTCAGGTTATCCAAGTTATTTTTCTGCTTATACTCTTTGATCTCATCGGCCAATATTTTTATCCCGTATTGTGCTTCTTTTAAAGCTCCCCCCTCATTTATAAACAAGGTCCCCTCTTCCTGTTCTATCTTTTCATAGGGGATGTCGCATTTTGCTTTTTCTATTATCTTCATCCCGTTGTCCAAGGCATGCTTATAATTACCGCTTGGATTTTCCTTCAAATGTTGGGAGATATGGTCGGTATAATATTCATACTCCCACCCTTTTGCTTTTGCCAGTACCGATAGACTGAACATGGCATTTGACTGGTTCGAGCCGTGGCTTACCACCTTGGTTATATCAGGGAAATGGTTATTCAGGAAGTAGTAGAATTTTCTCCCCTTGTTCCCGGAAAACTCTTTATGGAGCAAATCATCCCTTTTGACCAGGAAACAGATATCGTTGAATTTTGTTTTTTTGACGGGAGAGGATTGAAGTTTTATCATAGTATAGTGTATAAAAAAAGGTAAGTGAAAACACTTACCTTTTTCTTTGTTGAGGCTTTTGGATTATTTTCTAAGCTCTCTGATCTTAGCAGCTTTACCAGTAAGACCTCTTAGGTAGTGAAGTTTAGCTCTTCTTACGTCACCTCTTCTTAATACTTCGATAGATTTTAAGCTATCAGAGTATAATGGGAAAATTCTCTCGATACCAACACCGTTAGCACCGATTTTTCTGATCGTGAAAGTATTAGATACACCTTCACCTTTTAGTGCAATAACGATACCTTCAAAAGTTTGAATCCTAACTTTTTCACCCTCTTTAATCTCAACACCAAGTCTTAAAGTATCTCCAGCTCTAAACTGAGGAACCTCTTTGTTTTCAATTTGCGCCGCTTCAAAAGCTGCAATGTATTTATTTTTCATTTTATTCCCTTTCTTCGGGGGTGCCATACATCCGCAGTGCCCCATTTTGACGTCTATTTACATCAAGACGGTCTGAAATATTTCGTCTTGCATCTAGACAATTTAGATTTTAAGTTGCGAATTTTAGCGTGATTTCCCTTTAATAATTCTGAAGGTACACTTAAATTCCTAAAATTTACAGGTTTTGTGAAAGAGGGAGCCTCCAGAAGCTCCTCTTTGTCAACTCTGTTATTGTAGCTTTCCTCGTCCAGGGACTCGTTATTGCCAAGAACACCTTCAACGTTTCTGCTTATACTGTCCGCCATTACCGTCGATGCCAGTTCACCACCTGTCAGGATATAATCCCCTATGCTGAACACCTCATCGGCAAAAGTCTCTATGACCCTTTCATCTATCCCTTCATATCTTCCGCTTACAAAAACTATATGCTTTTTCTTTGCCAGCCTTTTTGCATCATTCTGGTTAAAAGGTTTTGCGGCAGCCAGGGGAAATATAATATGGGCTTCGCTGTCTTTGTTCTTTATCTCTTCAAGCAGGTCGAACAAAGGCTGGGGGAATATAAGCTGTCCCGCTCCGCCCCCGCAGAGGGTATCGTCTACTTTGTTGTGCTTGTTTGACGTATAATCCCGGGGATTGTAAAAGTCAAGCTTGATAAGCTCTTTCTCCCTCGCTTTTTTCAAAATAGAATCATTAAAATATGGTTCTACAAGATTCGGGAACAATGTTACAAATGAAAACCTCAATTATCTCTCCTTCACTATATTCTTGTTTGGCATCCCTATATGATATCCCTGCAGATAATCAACCTCGTGTATGGTCAATATCCTTTCTATATGCTCATTGGAAACTCTCTCCGCAACAACGGTCAAGCCCAATTCTTTTGCAACCCTTACTATATTTGAAACGACCACGGCGGAACTCTGGTCCGTATATATGTTTTCAACCAGGCTGCTGTCAAGCTTGATAATATCCACGTCAAGGTTTAATATATAATTAAAATTTGAATACCCGCTTCCAAAATCATCGATCGCTATTTTTGCCCCGTACTGTTTAACCTCGTTTATAAACCTGTTCAACAGCTCAAAATCGGAGATCTCTTCTGTTTCAAGAAGCTCTATTATAACATTTTCGCTGTGTTTAAAGCTTTTTAAACTCTTTATCAGCAGTTCCCTCGTCTGCTCGTTCGTTATATCGCTCAGGGCAAAATTGATCGAGAACTTTATATTATCCATATCCTTGAAATACTCAAACGCCTTTTTGATCACCGTCTGGGTGATTATATGATACTTGCCGCTTGCGTGGGACACCTCCATAAACTTGTCGGGTGTATAAACAGTGTCATCTTCTATCAGCCTTATCAGGGTTTCATATTTATCTATTTTGCCGCTTTTTACGTTTTTCATCGGCATAAAATAAGGGACCAGTTTATCGTTCTTTATGGCCCTTTCAAGTTTCTTGGCCCAGACCAGGTGATTGTTGTCCTCGTCTTTTACTTTCAGGCTTTCATTATATTCAGCTTTCTGCTTATAGCTGTTCTTTGCAGATTTTAATGCGATATTTGCATGTTCAAGGATAGACTCCTCACCGGAAACATACCCCACGGTTATATCCAAAGTAAAATCGATATCTTTATAATAAAACTTTTTCTCTTTAAGTTTGGCTATAAGATCTTTAATATCGTTATTTGATATTGTTTTTTTATATAATACGGCAAACTCGTCACCGTAAAGTCTGTAAACTTTTCCTTCGGCACCTATATAGTTTGTCAAAAAAGAAGCAAAATCAATAAGCAGGCTGTCAGCAACCCTCGCACCGTAAACACGGTTTATCTTCCCGAAAGAGTTGATATCAAGGGAAGCCAGTGAGCTTATGCTGGCTGAAGTCTCGATATCCTTCAGCAGCCTGCTGTAATTTGCCACTTTAGTAAGCTCGTCCGTATAGATCGTTTCAAGAAGCTTGTCGTAATAATATTTTATCGTTTCAAGAAGCTTGTTAAAGCTGTTTTGCAGGATCCCGAGCTCTTTGATGTTTGTATCGATATCGGCTCTTTTGGACAAATCACGGCTTTGCTCTACTTTCTCGATCTCGTTTGTCAGTTTAACGATGGGTTTTACCATCTTTAGATTGATAATAAGAAAGAAAATATATGATAATAGCGACAAAAAGCCTATAAGCAGCCCGATAAAATAGTATGACATGGTATCAAGTGATATCTTTATATCGCTTTGGGGAAAGCTTATATCAAGAACTCCGTTCACCTCTCCCATTTTTGAATTGCTGTGGCAGATTATGCAGTTCTCTGTTGTCTTCATTGGATAAAGAAACCTGACAAGCCCCTTTTCCTCATCAACGCTGAAAAGCTCCTCCCCTTTCATGGACCTTTGTATCATCGGATCCGATTCCACGATTTTCCTGTCTCTTGGAACGGTTCCGAAGATCTCCTCTACGCTTTGGCTTCTGTATGAGGAGATATTCATCCCCTCGCGTATATGCTCAAGTCTTTTTATTATATTATCAAGATCCTTTTTGGTCCACCCCTCCTGCATCCTTGTATTCATTGTTTCAAATACGAGCTGGGCGGTTTTTTTTGCATCATCGCTTGCCAGGTTATTAACGGCCGTCTTTTTCAAATACTCCGTTGAGACAAATACGATTACCAGGCTTATACTTAAGATAGAAACGATAATACGCACCACCAAAGCGGTATTGGAGATAAACTTTTTTTCCATCATATCATCTAATATTTAACTATTAAACAACTTCAAGATGGAAACCGTCTTTTTCAACCTCTAAGATAACCTTGAATTGATACTCCATCGCATCCAGGTAAAAGATTATCATATTTAAAAGTGTATTGGTCTCTACATTTTCAAATATGTAAAAATATTTCTGCTCGATCTCTGACAGGACCTTGTCCCTTATTTTATCTGCCCTTCTTAAAAGCTCCGCACTCTCTTCGGCACTTGAACCCATCTCGTCAAATTCTGATTCTGCATGCTCCTCGCTGAATTCAAGAAATCTTCCAAGAAGCCTTCTTTGCTCCATAAAACCGTTTTTAAGGTTCTCGAATATCTCTTCCCTTGCCGCCTCTTTAGGGTCGGTCTCCTCTGCTTCACTTTGCTCACCAGAGTTTTCTTGGACTTCTACTTCATTTTGGTCTAAAATCTCTTCATTTTCTATTTTGGTTAATCTTTCTTCGCTCATATCTTTCCTTTTATTTATATTCTTCCCAGATCGTAGGTTCATTCAGTTTGGGCCTGTTCTTTAAGATCTCGAAAGGTTTGTATTTCTCTTTATATCCCATGCTGTAATGATCTTTTATCCAGTATCCCAGATAAACGTAAGGGATATTGTTCTGTTTCGCTATGCTTATCTGCGCCAGGATAGAGAATTTCCCCAGGGACAACTCCTCGTAATCATGGTCGTAATAGCAGTAAATAGCGGAGATCCCCCCTGGCAATATATCGCAAAGCGCAACGGCGACAAGCTTGTTATCCCTGAAATATACCAGTTCCTTTCCGAAATCATGGGCACCGTTGACGTAAGAGTTATGGTATTCCTGTACGTCAATCTTATTCTCGTTCCACTGTTTTTTTATGCTCATATGCTCATGGTATTTGTTAAAGAGGTTTATATGCTCATAGGTTAAAGAGGGTTTCTGGATATATACTTCCGTATCCTTGTTCTTGGACAGTACCCTTTTATCGGACTTTGAGAACTTATAGTTCTTCACGTCTATCCTCATAGTGATGCAATCAGTACAATCCTTGCACTCCGGAACGAAATGCATGTTCCCGAACCTTCTCCAACCTCTTTCAAGCATAGCCTGCTGTTCGGGGATAGTACAGTGCTCCATATACCGGTATCTTATATCACACAGCCTGTCGTCAAAATAAGAGCAGGGCTTGTCCTCTTCAAGGAACTCCAGGGTTTGTGAATTTCTAAACATATTATTTCCCCAGACAGAATTCTCCGAACATCACGTCAAGCATCTGTGAATGTTCGTAAGGTCTTGTTATATTTGATATGGATTCCAAAGCTTCGTTGATATGGTGGGCGAAAAATTCCAATTCTCCGGTTTCAAGAGGGAAAACAGCCTGCTTTATTGAGTTAAGGGTATTTTCAACCTCGTTTACCTGCTGTTTTGAAACAAGGGTCATATCATCGGTATGGGTATTTTTATTTAATATATCCTCTATAATATCCACAAGGGCGTTTATGTTCTCTTTTGTGTTTATTCTAAGGTATTCCCCGTTCTGCCCCAGCTTTTGGGTATCAAGTTTCTGCTCCAGGTCGGACTTTGTTACCACCACTATTTTCTGCTTATCGGTAGAATCAAGTATATCTGTGATATTCCGGTCTTCCTCGTCAAACTCTCTACTTCCGTCAAAAAGAGCCACAACTATATCAGACTCCTCAACGGCTGTTTTCGACTTTTCTATACCTATCTTTTCTATCTCGTCGCTTGCTTCCCTGATACCTGCGGTATCGACTATTTTTATTATATGGGTCCCTATTTTTACCGACTCTTCAATGGTATCTCTTGTAGTTCCGGCTATATCGCTTACGATCGCCCTGTTGAAATTCAAAAGCTTGTTTAGAAGGCTTGATTTACCAACGTTTGGTTTTCCGATGATGGAAACTTTAAAACCTTCTATCATCCCTTCCCTTCTTGAACTTGCTTTTAAGGTATCGCTTAACTTGATCTCTATCTTGTTAAGCTTATTCTGGATCTGTTCATAGATATCGCCGGGGAGGTCCTCTTCCGCATAATCGATATTAACCTCGGTATATGCAAGCATAAACAGAAGGTCTTTCCTGATATCCTCAACGAAATCTTTCAACTCGCCTTTTAACTGCCTTGCCAGAAGTTTTACCGCATCCTCGCTTCTGGCCTCGATCATTTTGGAAATAGCCTGGGCCTGGGTAAGGTCTATCTTGCCGTTTAAGAATGCCCTTTTTGAGAACTCACCCGGGTTTGCCATTCTGGCCCCGTGCTTTATGCAGGCGTCAAGCACCATATTTGATATGGCTATACCCCCGTGGCACTGGAACTCTACAATATCTTCCCCGGTAAAAGAGTGGGGATTTTTAAAATACAGAAGAAGGGCTTCATCTATAAGCTCCTCTTTATAGTCGTAAAGCTTGCTTAGAGTAGCAAGCCTGTTTTTCAAATCATTTTTTTTGGAAATTTTAAGTGCGATATCAAGTGCGTCGGCACCGCTTAATCTTACGATACTGATCGACCCCACACCGTTTGCAGTTGCTATTGCAACTATGGTACTATTATCATATAACATTGAGTTTACAACCTAAGGTTAATTTTTATATTCGTTTACGAGAATATATTTTTCCCCTCTTGCATTTGTCTTTACAGCTACATATTTATCCGGAAATTCATCTCTTAATTTTGTCAGGGCGATATGAACCAAAATACCGTCCAAAGGTTTTGTTTTGTAAAAACCTTCCTCTTTTATCACTTCAATGACAGGTATTAGGTAATTATGGATAGACTCCTCCTGGTTTACGAGGAACTGCGCCACTTCAAGCCTTAACATCATACCGTATTTTTCGTTTATCCAGTTAAACAGGATGTAAGAGAGTGCTTTATATCTGTAACCCTCTTTCCCTATTAAAAGGGCGCTGTCTTCTCCGCTGAATTCAACATATACGGTTTCACCGTCATCAAGGATATCGACTTTTATCTCGTCTATCTCGTAACATAGCTTTGAAAAAAGGTCGTTTATCTTTTCATGGATCTCGTTCTTTACCGCTTCATTGTCTTTTTTGATCGTGATCTTTGAGTTAAGGGGTTTTTCATTTGAATTATAAAAACCTTCAAATATTTTCTCTTTTTGTATCTGTTCAGATTTGTTGGGGGTAGAAACTTTCTCTTTTACGGGAGAATCGATCTCGTTAAGCTTTGTTTCCAAAGTCTCCACTTTGATCTGTTTCTCTTTTTTATATCTGTTCTCTTTTGAAAAGTTTTTCTTTTTTACTTTTGCCTGGATAACGGCTTTTTTCGAAAAAAGGCCGAACAAGCCTTTTGACGGGGACTGCAATACCTCAATATGAAGATCAACTATTGAACAGTTTAAAGATTGGGAAGCTTTTTCATAAGCCTCCTCCAAAGTTTTAGCTTCATATTGCTTTGGCATTTATCACCCCTTATTTTGAAGTTTTTTTACTCTTTTTCTCTTCTAAATGTTTTTCGTGTCTTTGCCCTTTTGCACTTTCAAATACTTTGTTTATGTAGTATTGGTGTCCAACAGTAAATACGTTGTTCACTGCCCAGTATAGAACCAATCCAGCAGGGAACCATAAGAAGAAGAACGTAAATACCACTGGCAGGAACTGGAACATTTTCTGTTGTAACGGATCCGTCATCGTATTTGGAGTGATTCTTTGTTGTAAGAACATTGTAGCACCCATGATGATAGGAAGGATGAAGTACGGGTCCATCTCCGCCAGGTCATCTATCCAGAATATCCATTCCGCACCTTTTAACTCGATCGCATTTAAAAGTACTCTGTATATTGCAAAGAACACCGGTATCTGTAAAAGCAGAGGCAGACAACCACCCATAGGGTTCGCACCCTCTTTTTGGTAAAGCTCCATCATATGCATTGAAGCTTTCTGCTTATCCTTACCGTATTTCTCCTGAATAGCCTTGATCTTTGGAGCAAGCTCCTTCAGCCTATTCATAGAAACCATACCTTTATGTGACAGCGGGAACAGGATAAGTTTAACCAGGATAGTCAGGATAACGATAGTCCATCCCCAGTTGCCCACATAATTATGGATATATTGTAGCATAGTAAACATAGGTTTTGCAATAAATGTGAACCAACCGTACTCTATTACATCCGATAATCTGTTGTCAAGGGCAGTTAAAGTATTGTATTCTTTAGGCCCTACGTAACCGTGAAGAGTGATATTGTCTTTTGCATGGATGAACATATTCGGTGAATCCATAGTATCTTTCATAACACTTACGGCCATTGATCTGTCATAGTTGTAAAGAACGGTTGCATAATATCTGTCAAACGCAGAAGCTACGTTTACCCCTATAAGCTCAGCCGCTTTTTCCATATCCTCATCTTCAATGATATTTAATGTTCCGTCATTTAAAGATAATAAAGCACCGTGGTCCGCATACATATCCGCAATTACGTCAGGTCTGAACCCGGGAGTGATAAAAAAGTCCGCATTGTTCGTAGCGCTTGCAGTTATATCATAATGCCCGTCAGGGAAGAAAGTCAGCTTTTTAGTAAGTACCGTATCTTTTAATGTCTGGGTTAAAACCAGTTCCTGTACACCTTTTGTAGCATCCAGCTCTTTTGAAGAGGCGGTAACGCTTACCTTAAAGGCTTCGCTGTTTATAGCACCGTTGGCAAATCTAACCTCCAAAGGTCTAAGCTGGGAAGCGTTAAAAAGCTTGATATGTTTTGCATCCGTATCAACATATTGCTTGTCAAGAAGTGTAACCTGTGCGATTCTACCTAAATTATCGATCTCTATCATGTTTTTATTTGTCGTGATCTTTGTAATAATGGAAACCGCTGAACCGTCGCTTGTCAAAGGTGCACTGTTAGCTGCCGTGCTGTTCACGGAAGGAGCAGTGTTTGCCGATGTTTGTGCAGTGTCGGCAGAAGCTTGCTGCTGTATAACTTTTTTGTTTTGTTCATTTGCCTGGTTTACCATCTCCTGTTTCGGCTTCAGGTACAGCATATCGTAAGCTATAAAAAAAGCGAAAGAGATAACCGTAGCTATCAGTATTCTTTTTTGTGTCTGTTGTTTTGTTTGATTGTTGTTTAAACTCATTCTTTATCCCATTTAGTATTGTGACGAATTATGAAGCAGTTTTTCCCCTCATCCGTCGGAATTCGCCAGTATTTTACCTTAATTTTTTTAAATTCTAGATTTATTTTGTTGTTTGGAAAGCATTTTACTTTAGGATGGTCAAATCCTCCTCTAAACAGGGGATTGCACCGTAAAATTCTAAGTGTGGAAAACCAAAGCGCCTTGATAAAGGTGTTATTCTCGAACTGCAGTTTTGCATATGCAGAACAGCTTGGATGATATCTGCAGCTTCCGTATGAAAGGATCGTCAAATATTTCTGATAAAACCGTATAAGATACAGGATTACCTTGTTCATATAAATAACCCCAGTTTTTTCATAGCAAAAGAGAAATCCTTTTGAAGAACCTTATGTTCGCTTTCAAAAATAGATGTTTTTGCTACGAAAATATATTTACCTGTTTTGAGCTGGTTTTCTTTTTCGAGCACTAAAGCCCGTAGTTTTCTTTTTGCTTTAGCTCTGTGTACTGCATTACCCACTTTTTTTGATGAAACAAATGCAAATTGTAGTTCATCACTTTTTAAAAAAAAGACAACAAAACTGTGGGTATGCCATTTCTTGTTGCTTTTATAGATCCGATTAAACTCTTTTTCGAGGAACTTTTTTCCTCCCGTATTTTTAGCGTTTAACCGAAAGGATTTACTTAAACAGCTAATCTCTTTCTACCTTTAGCTCTTCTAGCTTTGATAACTTTTCTACCGTTTTTCGTAGCCATTCTTGTTCTGAAACCGTGTGTTCTCTTTCTTGGAGTATTATGTGGTTGGTATGTTCTTTTCATACTATTTCCTTTTTATATATTAAAATAAGTTTGGGATTATATTTAAAAGAACCTTAATTTTAGTTTAGATTAATTTAAAATCCCGCCTTACTTTATCACCCTTTAATGCTCCATTTTAAAGTTTTACCCGCATTCATCGGAACAACACACTGTGTATCGTTTTCATAAGTTTCAGGGACTTTACACTCTTCTTTTACCAAAGTAACCATTTTTGAAGAGGGCGTAAGATTATAAATTTTGCAGGCGTTATCGCTGACAAAGGCCTGCATCAAATCCAATTTTCCGTGCTTTTCAAAAAACTCTGCGATCAGAGGCAAAGCTAAGGGAGCGGTGAATATTCCGGCGCTGCCGCCTGCTTTTTCCTTATTGGCTTTAGGGTGGGGAGCACTGTCGCTTCCGAACATGATCCTTGGATGTCCGCCAAGCACCGCTTTTTGTATCGCATCCCTGTCTGCAGGAGTTTTGACAATAGGCTTACAGAACATATGAGGTTCAAGCATACCTCCGATCAGGTCGTCAAGTGTATAAAGCAGGTGATGTGTCGTAACTGTTGCATAAAGGTTATCGTATCTTTCAAGAAGCTCCAGGGTTCTTCTGTCGGAAATATGCTCCATCATGATCTTCAATTTTGGAAATGCTTTTGCCAAAGATTCCCACACATTATGAAACTCATATTCCCGCTCAAGAACAAAACCGTTTGTTTCACCGTGGAATAAAAGGGGAATACCCAGTTCCTCAAGCTTTTCCAAAACAGGTCTCATAGCTTCGATATCTATAAACGCGAGTCCATCTTCACTGTTTGTGGTGGCCCCTTGGGGATAATACTTCACCGCTGCGATATGTTCTTTCATATCAAGCAGTTTTTCCACATTGAAGTCTTTATCGTAAAACACCGTCATTAAAGGCTGGAACCCGTCATCTTTAACCGCTTCCATGATCCTGTTCTTATACGCTATCACACCTTCCTTGGTCGTAACAGGAGGTATGATATTAGGCATAATAATGGCACCTGCAAAACTTTGGGAGGTCAAAGGTCCCACTAGTTCCAGCATATCGCCGTCCCTTAGGTGAAGGTGCATATCAAAGGGGCTGTTAAGTGTAATTTTATCCATAAGTTATCCTATTCTTATTTTTTGTATTATATCCAATTATATCAAAAAATCATTTTATTGCTATAAATGTTGCAAAATTCACCCATTTAAAAAGGCAGTCAAAACTCTTGAACCCGGCATCCGTTATCATCTTTTTGTTCTCTTCATAGGTATAGGGGATCAGCACGTTTTCCAAAGCTTCCCTTTTCTGGGCGATCTCGAATTCGCTGTAGCCCTGCTCTTTTTTAAAAGAGTAATACTGGTCTATGAACTTTTTATTAAGCTGCTTATCCTCTGTTATTACTTTTTCGCTGAATATAAAAACCCCTCCCGGTTCAAGTGAGTCGTAGATCTTTTTTACAAGTTTTTCCCGGTTTATAGGACGGATGAACTGCAGGGTATAGTTGGAGATTATCACTTTTGAGCTTTTAAGGTCAACGTTGAATATATCATCGTTTATAAACTTTATTTTGTGTCCGAACGCTTTTGATTTTTTCGATGCCCTTTTTAACATCGCTTTTGAATTATCAATTCCCACATATTTTAGTTTTTTGTCGCTTATATTGGCAAGTGCTATTAAAGTGGTCGCTGTTGAACAGCCAAGGTCATAAACCCTGTCCCCTTTGTCCAGATACTGGTGGGCAAATGCCACCGTTAATTTGAGCATCTCTTTATAGTGGGGAACCGAACGCCCGAGCATATCGTCAAATACGCTGGCTACCTCTTCGTCAAATTCAAATTGTTTGTTTATGGGTTTGTTAAATACTTTATCTTTCATTGAAATTATTGTATAATAAAAATTATTTTAAATAATTTAAAGGATGGATATATGTCTTTATTCGGTTCTATTTCAAACCTTGTCAGAGGGAACGCCCCAAGATTGAAAAAAAGGAGGTTTGACCCGGAAAAAATGTCGATTGAGGATATCGAGCTCCCTTCATCATTGTCGGAGATGGACCCCGAAGAGGTAAGGGAGCTGATAAAAAACGAACTTGACGTATACAAATCCCTGGGCTACAAAGACAAGCCCCTGGATCAGCTCAAAGTAAAAGAATACCACTCTTACCAGATCGGACTGATGCTTAAATATATAAAAGATGAGAAGATCTATATAATCCCGAAAATAGATGACGTCATCCCCTCTTTTATAATAAGAACACCCAAAAGGCAGCTTCACACCAAAGTATTTGACATAGTTTACCAATACGTTAACGTGGTGGAAAAAGAAAGTTCTTCGGATAAACTGAAAAACGATGTTAGATGGACCCCTCTGGATGCTGCATACCTGCTTTTATATATCCACACTGAAGAAAAGTGGATCCCCAAAGGGCTTTAAACTTTAAAAAAGTTTTTTGCCTCTTTTATATCGTTCATGATCTGAAGTTTAAGATCCCCGTATGCTTCAAACTTCATATTATCCCTGAGCTTCTCAAAAAACTTTATTTTTACCGTTTTTGAAAGGGGCTCTTTCTCAAGCCCACTTAGGATATGGCTTTCGACCGCATATTTGCCGTCAGTTGTAACTCTGTGCCCGATAAAAGAAACGGAAGGGAGATATTTCCCGTTTACCAATGTTCTGGTAATATATACACCCTCTTTTGGCAGCAGGAACTCATCCACGTCAAGATTAATGGTTGGGACGAACTGCTTGTTCCCAAGCCCCTGCCCTTTTATATGTATTCCGCTTATAAGGTATTCATATCCCAAAAGCCTGTTTGCATTTTTTATATTTCCTTCCCTTAAATATTCCCTGATAACCCTCGAGTGAACGGCTATTCCGTCCACCTTGAACTCGTCGATAACCTGAACTTCCCCTTTGAAAAGTTTTTTAAGGTCTTCAGTGGAAGATGAAGCCTTATGCCCGAAATGGAAATCGTACCCTACAACTATCTTTTCAAGGTTCGGGAACTCTTCATATAAAAGCTTGACGAACTCTTCGCCGCTTAGGTGTTTGATATTTTCCAGGGGATAATAAAAAATAGGATAATCCGTATGCTCGTTTCTATGTGTCTTAGGGGAAAGGTTTGCATATGTGGTCTGGATAACCACGATCGCCCCGTTTTTGCAAAGATTTGAAAACAGCTGCTGATGGGCAAGGTGCATCCCGTCAAAACCGCCTATGGCAATACTTTTTATTGAATTCTTTATCTTTTTTCCTTTTTATCTTGCTGCTTAAAATAATTTGGTATAATAACGTAACTTTGATGAAATTATCACTAAGGACCCCACATCGCAATAAAAATAAATATCTATCAAATAGTAAAGAAAACCAACGACAATTTTGAACCCTTGGTAAACGAGTTCACCAAAATGTCAAGCAAATACGCAAAAGTCGAGATCCATTCTATTTTCAACAAACAGATCTCAAAAGCGCAAACCCTGGGTCAGGCAGAATCGCAGAAAGCCTACAACGAGGCATTCGTGCCAAAACTTGAAACGGGATACAATATAGCCCTTGACGTGCTGGGAAAGAAAGTGGACAGTTTCAAGTTCAGCTCCCTTATAGACGGGAAGCAGACCATAAACTTTTTCATTGGCGGCGCTTACGGTTTTGACCGGGAATTCCTGACAAAATGTGACCAGACCATATCTTTGAGCGATTTGACAATGGCACATAAAATAGCTAATATAGTCCTGTGTGAACAGATCTTCCGTTCATTGTGTATATTGAATAACCATCCTTATCATAAATAATTTATATAATTTTAGATAAAATATCGCAAAATTTTATATGTAAGGGAACAAGGTGGCTTCAAGAAAACAAGTAGACGAGCTAAAGCAGATATTGCTTGAGAGAAAACAAACGATAGAGAGTAATATCGAGGATAGCATAGATAATATATCTAAACTGAACAATTGTGATTGCAACGATGAACTGGATTTTGCGGAAGCTAGCAGCGACAGCTTTACATCAGGGATCATCGTTAACCAGCAGAAGCAGGAACTAAAAGAGATCGACGAAGCTTTAAAAAGCATCGAAGCGGGAACTTACGGTATCTGCGAAATGTGTGATGAGCCTATTGCTATCGGAAGATTAAAAGCAAAACCTTTTGCTAAATTTTGTACAGATTGTAGAGAAATTCACGAACATAACAACAATTAAGGGGAAACTTAATGGGATTAAAGAAATATATTTTTGGATCGTTAATACTTATCATTGCAATATTCGGTTATGCATTCAGTTTAGAATCGGGTGATTACCGGATACAGGTATTGGACTTCGCTATTGTCCTTCCTGTAGCACTATGGATAGTAGCGCCTGCACTATTGATATTTACTCTGGCACTGCTTCATATGATCTATTACGGTTTGAAAAACTATTTTTCGCTTAAAGCTGTAAATAAAGATTCAGGATCTATGTTGAAGCTTATTCAGAAAAAGCTTTTAAACGAAAAATCGAACATACAATTTCAAAATCCCCAGTTCAAGGAATTAAGCGAAATAATATCGCAGCTTGACATCAGTGCGAAAGACAGGAACTTCTCGACAGAAAATAAAGAGATCTCCAAAACAGTTGAGCAGATATTTGATATCATGTCGGGTAAATATATCTCCAACAAGGAATTAAAACTTCCAAACGATAACCCAATAATGATCCAGAATCTTATCAACAGGGTTAACAGCGATGAGAATTTCGCGCTGGAAGCTGTTAAGAAAGAGAAAGGCTTTGATAAAAAAATAGTAAAAGCCGCTTTTAACAAAGTTCTTGAAACAAAATCTATCACTACAGTTAAAAAACATATGGAAGAGATAGAGTTTGACAAAGAGATGCTGTTTAAGCTGTTTGAAAAAGACAGTGAACAAAAACCTGAGTTCTCAATGACCAACGAGATGATCCAAAAACTTGTCTCAAAAATTGAATTGACAAATGATGATATGATAACTATTGCAAAAATATATATCAAATCAATGTCTCCGGACCAGATAATCAAGCTATATGAGGATATCTCTTCTACAAACGAAGAGTTCACTTCTGCATATCTTTACGTATTGTGTGAATTTGAGGTAACCGACAAAATAAGGGATATACTTCTAAACAGTGCCCAAAACGAGTTTAGCGCTTACAAAGCGCTGATAGACTTAAAAGATGCAGGTAAACACTCATACAATATCGAATCGATCAGCTATAAATAAACACAAGTGATTTTATGGAAAAAAAACTAGACTTTTCAAAACCGGTAATTGCTCTTGCACCCCTTGCCGGATATACCGATCTTCCTTTTAGGTCGGTTGTTAAAAACTTCGGGGTTGATTACACCGTAAGTGAGATGATAAGCTCAAATGCTCTTGCATACAACAGCGAAAAAACAAAAAAAATGCTTATAAAATCCCAAAACGAAGACCCCTACTTTGTCCAGCTTGCAGGGAACAAAGAGGAGATCGTAAGATTAGCCGTTGAAAAACTGAACGAGATCGAGGGTATCGACGGTATTGACCTTAACTGCGGCTGCCCTGCTCCAAAGGTATTCAATCACGGAAGCGGATCAAATCTTTTGGGTGATCTTCCAAGACTGCAAAAGATACTAAAAACAATAAAAAAATACTCCAACAAGCAATATACAACTGCAAAGGTCAGAATAGGTGTCGACGAAAAGATACCCGTTGATATCGCAAAAGCTGTTGAGGACTGCGGCGTGGATTTTATAGCGGTACACGGAAGAACCAAAAAAGGCGCATATAAAGCCCCCGTGGACTATGATGCGATAGCTGCCATAAAAGAAGCCGTAAAGATACCGGTTATAGCAAACGGGGATATAACGGACCTGGCAAAGGCCAAATATGTTTTAGAGCATACGAAAGCCGACGGTGTTATGGTAGGTAGAGGTGCAGTGGGTAAACCCTGGATATTCCACCAGATCGCAAACAGCAATGAAACAATATCAAATGAGTTGAAAAAAGAGATCATAATCGAACACTTTACCAAGATGTGTGAACATTACGGAGAGTACGGTACGGTTATGTTCAGAAAACATCTGCATACCTATTCAAAAGGTTATGACGGGGCCAATCAGTTCAGGCAGGTAATAAACACTATAACCGATCCTGCTGTGATGCTGGAAGAGATAAAAAAGTTTTTTTAAACTTTTAAGCTTTCTTTTCCCCCGCAAGTTCCGATATTACGCTTAAAAGATCGGTAATATTCAAGGGTTTTGTAATATATTTGTAGATCCCTATCTCATCCGCTTTCTTCAAATATTCATATTCTGCATGGGCAGTAGTGATTATACAGGGCATTTCGGGGCTTATTTTCTTGATCTCGTCTGACATGGTCAATCCGTCCATTTTGGGCATTTTTATATCCGCTATAACAAAATCGATACTATCTTTATTTTGTTCAAACAGTTCAAGTCCGTCCTGTCCGTTCTTGGCTATCAGCACCTCCCCGAAAACTTTTCTCAATATCTTCGTGAACGAGTCCAAAACCGCATCGTCATCTTCAACATATAATACTTTTTTGGTTTTTAAATTATCAAAATTCATATCTTTCCCCAATGTGCAAAAAAAAAGCCAAGCAGCTGATGCTGCTTGGCTTTAAAGAAAATCTTTCTTTAAATTACCCTAAGAATGGGTTAGCGTAAAGTGCGATTAACGCAATTACTAGTGTATAAATAACTTGTGCTTCGATCATCGCTAAAGCAATGAACATTGTAGTCATAAGTTTTCCACCCATACCTGGGTTTCTAGCAGTACCAGCGATAGTAGCAGCAGCAGTGTTACCCATACCGATAGCACCACCAAGTGCAGCTAAACCAAGACCGATACCAGCAGCAACTACAGAGTAAGCTTGGATCATAGATTGACCAGCAGCAGCGTCAGAAGCAAAAGCAGCAGATGCTAAAGCAACCATTAAAAATAGAATCTTTTTCATTCTTCTTCCTTATATTATTTTATATTTTACCAAAAGTCCGTTCGGATAGCGTAAACAGTTCAAAAAAACTGCCAACAAGTACATAAATGCAACCTGTTTCCCTACTTAACACTTTCAGACAGCGCAATTATATTAAAAGATTTATTAAACTTTATTTAATCTAACTGTTCTATCAAGGATTTGACTAAATTATACCTTCTGTCAAAACTGAAATCTTTTGATCTTTCTTTATTGGTCTCTTTTACCGTCTCAAGCTCCCGCTCATTTGCAAGCAGGGCATCGACCTTGAAAGAAGTTGCGGGATCATCGGGCTTGCTCATTACGGCAAAGGGATCCAAAAGCTCCGAAGCAAAATTCGTTTTTGGGATAAATACCGCCGTTTTATAATAGATAGCTTTTAATATATTGTTTAGAAACGGTTTTTGAATAGTTGAAGCTATATAGATATCACTTACTAAAAACAATATATCTTTATCGGGATAATCCTCTATATAGTGTATCTTGTACTCAAGCTTCTGGCGGTTTAGAAGTATCTTCAGCTGTTCGATCTGCTTTTTATTTGATTCTACCACCACTTCAAAATTTTTCTGCTCCAGGGAGGAGATTATCTTGAAAAATGATTTTAGCCCGCTTTTTAAAAGATCGTTTGCCGTAAAAAAGATGATCTTATTATCTTCATCGATACCGTACTGCTTTTTAAAATCTTTTTGCACCGAAGGGTTGTACTCATACTTTACAACCGGGTAAGGGTATACAACTTTCAATCTGCTTTCATCTATATCTTTTATTTTCTCTTTGATATATTTTTTCTGCCCTATGCTGTTGCAGATGATATACTTGCTGTTTTTTACAAGGTATTCAACCTCTTTATTGACAATGCCGTTGAAAAAATAAAGATCGATCCCGGGAGCCTCTTTTGAAATAAGCTTGTTTAAAAAACTTTGCTTCTTGTGATAGCTTATATCAAACTGCTCTTCCAGTTTTTTTAATAATTTTGTCTTTTGTTTTATGGCTACTTTTATACTTTTCATTTAAGAATGATAATGTAACAAACTTAAATTTAGTATGTCATAAAAGCGGAAACCCCGCAGGATATCGTCTCTGGTATATCTTTCCCCTTATGATCCATAAAATCTATCTGGTTCTGGTAAACCGTTTTATTGTTCCCATCTATGAACTTCATAACAACATATCCCCTGAAAAGCTTGCAGCTGTCAGATTTCTTTTTTGGATCATCTTTGTCGTTTTCATACACTTTGTATTCAACGGTGTTTTTGCTGGCCGGGTTTATTTTACCATTGCTGTAGCTTTTCAATGTTTCTATCATTATTTTGTCAAGCTTCTCCATATCAATCGTGTTAAACAAAGTCGATTCCATAAAAACGGCTTTATCTATCGAGGATCTTATCTTAAAGTCCCCCATTTTAATCTGTTTTTTAAGATTTTTTATAGCCTCGTTTCCGTAAGATCTTTCAAAACTGGTGACTTTAGCCATGCAAGGTGTTCTTTTTGCTTTGCCCGGAACATCCTGCTTGCTTAACTGCTCATATATCCCCTTAACTATAAAAAAAACCAAAAAAACCGTTATAAATATTATTAGATATTTTTTCAAATCTGATCCTTGATAAAATGATTAAGATTATTTATAAAAATTATCATCTTAAATTAAGGGAATAATATCGCTTTAAGCGTTTTTTGTCAATAAAAAAAGGGGAAGGCCTAAACCTTCCCCTCTTCTATTGTTAAACTTTACGAATTATGCTAAAGCTTTTTTCGCACTTTCAACAAGGCTTGAGAATGATTGAGGATCATTCATAGCCATATCTGCTAAGATTTTTCTGTCTAACTCGATGTTAGCCAGTTTTAAACCATTCATAAATCTTGAATAGTTGATATCGTTTAATCTACAAGCTGCGTTGATTCTAACAATCCAAAGTTTTCTGAAATCTCTTTTTTTAGCTCTTCTATCTCTGTAAGCGTAAACTAAAGAGTGCTCTACTTGCTCTTTCGCTTTTCTAAAATGTTTTCTTCTACCGCTGTAAAAACCCTTAGCCATTTTAAGGATTTTTTTGTGTCTAGCTCTTCTTACTGTACCAGTTTTAACTCTTGGCATGTTTTTCCTTTCTTTACCATAAATATTTTCTATTTATATTTTGGTGTTCGCATCTTTGATGCAAAACTTGTCCGAACTTAATCGGAGGGACTAAATACTCAATTAATAAAGCTTACGCTTTATTTAACATTTTTTTAACTCTTGAAGCATCACTTGCATCAACAGTCTGAGCACCTCTTAATGCTCTTTTTCTTTTTTGGCTCATTTTAGTAAGGATGTGGCTTCTAAAAGCACTTCCTCTTTTGATTGAACCGTTTTTCTTCACTTTAAATCTCTTTAAAGCTCCGCTGTTAGATTTCATCTTTGGCATTGTCAGACTCCTTTCTTAATTTTGGAGATGGATTATATCCAAATATTTCTTTAAGTTTTTTTAAACAAAAAATAGATATACTATATGACTTAAAATAATCACAAGGAAACTATAAAATGGAAATTTTATTAGCAAGAAAAGAGCTTGACGCTAAACCTAAGAAAGTAAATCTGGACAAACTTCTTGAAAGTTTAAAAGACAATGCAGAAGAGATATTCTACTTTGACAGGGAAAACTCTCATAAAGATATGATGAGCCTGGTTGACAAATTTGAAGAAGAGGGTTACAACGTACACTTCAGAGAAGTTAAATACGGTCTAGCCGACGAAGAATATATCTACGAACTGCACGCTTTATAATAAACAACTAACAATATTATATAACTACAATGAAAAAACTTTTTATAGAAACTTTAGGTTGTGCTATGAATGTCCGTGACACGGAACATATCATAGCAGAGCTGAACAAACATCATTCATTTGATACTACTGACACTTTGGAAGAAGCAGACCTTATTATCATCAACACCTGTTCAGTCAGGGAAAAGCCTGTCGCGAAACTTTTTTCCGAACTTGGAACATTCAACTCCAAGAAAAAAGAGAATGCGAAAATAGGTGTATGCGGCTGTACCGCAAGCCACTTAGGTGATGAGATATTTAAAAGAGCACCTTATGTGGACTTTGTGGTGGGTGCAAGAAACGTTTCAAAGATATCTGAAGCATTTAATACCCCTAAATTCGTGGCAGTTGATATAGATAATGATGAAACGACCTATGAGTTCTCCGATTTTAGCACCAACAAATACAGATGCAGCGTAAATATCTCTTTGGGATGTGATAAGAAGTGTACTTTCTGTATAGTTCCCGCAACCAGGGGTAAAGAGATAAGCATCCCTTCGGAGATCATAATAAAAGAGATCGAAAAGTCCGTTGCTCAAGGGGCCAAAGAGGTATTTCTTCTTGGGCAGAACGTGAACAACTACGGTACAAATTTCAGTGACGGCAGGGAGAAAACCAACTTTACAAAGCTTTTACAGGATATCAGTAAAATTGAAGGCCTGGAAAGGATAAGGTTCACCTCTCCCCACCCTTTGCATATGGATGACGAGTTTATCCAGGAATTCGCTTCAAATCCCAAGATCTGCAAGCAGATACACGTACCGCTGCAAGCAGGTAATACGAAAGTATTAAAAGAGATGAAACGTGGATACACAAAAGAGTGGTTTTTAAACAGATGTGAAAAGATAAGGAGCCTGGTTCCCGATGTAAGGATTAGCACCGATATCATCGTTGCATTCCCGGGTGAAACGGATGAAGAGTTTGAAGACACCATAGATGTGATAGAAAAAGTAAAATTTGACCAGATATTCAACTTCAAATATTCACCAAGACCACATACGGAAGCTATGAGCAGGGACGACCTGATCGATGACGAGACCGCAAGCGACAGGCTGAACCGGGTTATCGAACTTCACAAAACCCACCAAAGCGAAACAATGGACAAATTCGTGGGACAGACCATGAACGTACTATTTGAAGACCTTAAACCAAACAACGAAGTGTTCGGCTACAGCGACAACTATGCCGCTGTTTATGTAAAGGCAAGTGAAGAGCTTCTTGGACGAATAGTACCGGTTAGGATCACAAAAGCCAACAGGACCTCCCTTGTAGGTGAAGTGATCTAGAATATGAAAAAAAAGATATTGAACTATCTGCTTTTAAATATCCTCCCTGCAATATTGCAGCTTATCGTAAGGTTGATATACCTTACAAACAAAAAGAGATTCCACCTGCCCAAAAGCGGCATCCCCGAAGAAAGTTTTATCCTCTCTGTCTGGCACGGGGATCTTCTGATGCAGCCATTTAACTACAAAAACCTTAAAACGGGAAGACCCCTTAAAGCTATTATCAGCCAGCACAAAGACGGCGAGGCCATTAGAAAAGTAGTTAGTTACCTGGGAGTGGAAGCTATCTCCGGCTCATCAAGCAAAGGGGGTGCAAAAGCTCTTATCGGCGCTATAAAAGCCCTTAAAAGAGGTGATTGCGTAGCAATAACCCCTGACGGACCAAGGGGGCCCATATACAGTATCGCAGACGGTGTAGCCGCCATCTCCCAAAAAGCAGGTGCAAAGATACTTCCATTCAGCTCAAAGCCCAGTTCATACTGGCAGTTTAACTCCTGGGACAAATTCATTCTCCCAAAACCTTTCGGGACTATAGACTTTTATATAGGTGAGCCTTTTGAAGTACGGGATATGACAATGGATGAAGCCAAAGAGTTTATCAGCTCAAGAATGATGGAAAACATACTGGAAAAGTAGATATTATGAAAGAGGATTTTTTCAAACTTTTAGAACAGTTTTTAAACTACCTTGAAAATATAAAAAAATACTCTGCCCTTACGGTAAAAACATACCATACTCCCATTGCCCGGATGCTTGATCAAAGCGAACTTTATGAAGAGGACGGGAAGATCATCCTTGACATAACAAAATACAGGATAAAGATCTCCAGGCAGAACAACAAAACCATCAATAAAAAACTCTCATCCGTAAGAAGTTTTCTAAGTTTCCTGGAAACAAAAAATATAATAGTAACTCTTGTGGGGGCTAACAGCGTCAAAGCTCCCCAGACACTCCCAAAGCCCCTAAGCACGGACAAGATATATGAAGCTCTGGAAGATGCGGATGACGAGCATAAGCTTATTGTCCTGCTTATTTACTCTTTCGGGCTTAGGATCTCGGAGCTTGCAAACCTGAAACTTAAAGATATAAGCGACAGCCATATTACCGTTACGGGTAAAGGGGACAAACAAAGGCAGATCCCCTCAAACAAAACGGTAAACGAGCTTTTAAGAAAATATATACGGCAAAACAGCCCTAAAGAATTTATCTTTGAAAAAGATTCAAAGAAATATACGATAAGGCAGCTTCAATATGCAGTAGAAAAACTATTCAAAAAAATAGGGATAAAAGCCACTCCCCACCAGTTAAGGCATTCTTTTGCAACTGACCTTTTAAATAACGGAGCCAGGATAAACGACATAAGCGAGCTTTTGGGTCACAGCAGTTTAAAAGCTACGGGTATTTACACGAAATTAAACACAAATATAAAATTAAAACAGTATAATACCTCACATCCTTTAAGCAAAAAGAAGTAAAAGAAGAAGAGAATTATGTTCAAAAAAGATAAAAGACAATATATCAACATAGTAAAAAACGATAAACAGATCAAACTTGATGGACAAATAATAATTAACGGGAAAGAGACTAAACGGGAGAACAGCTCATTTTTAATAAAAGAGGACGAGGCAGTACCCGGAGATCTTATCTATAAACTCCAGGTTATGGAAAAAAACATCCCAAATACATACATATCTTCTATCACTTCAAATATATCCCAGCAGATCGTAAACTCTGAAGAGATCGACAAAGAGATATATTCCTCGATCAAACTAAACGATTCATATTCCGTGATTATCCCCAAAGAGGATATAGAGAATGAAAAACTTTTGTTTGACAACAGTATAGATTATATATTCTCCCCTTTTACCCTCCTTTATGAGCAGTTGTCTTCAAAAGCGGCTAAAAACTCGCTGAATATACTTATCAACGACAATATCCTTTATATTATCTTACTGGATAAAGAGAAAGACATAGGGTTGAACAAAATACATGCCCTTACCTCTTTCGAGAATATCAAAGAGTCTCAGTTTTACCAGGACGATATATCGGGGCAGAAACTTTACGATGAAGTTTATTTCCTTGAGATACAGCAGAGCTTAAGTGATCTTGTTCAAATGTATTACCAGGAAAAGAAAGATGTTGAATTTGTCGAAGAGGTAAATATCCTTTATACCATAAACCAGTTATCCGACGATCAGCTTGATTCGCTCCATGAAACCCTTATGGCGAAAGTAAATTACTATTATATATCTTTTGAGGATAAACTAAAAATCCTTTCAAAAAAACTCAATGCTTCAAATTACTCTTTTATAACCCCAAGAGATAAAAAAGAAAGCAGCAAAGCACTTCTTTGGGGAAGTCTGGCTCTTGTCAGTGTTATAGGAGCAGCAAGCGTATTATATTATAAAACCCAAAGCACACAGCCCGAAACAAAAAAAGAGACTGAAAAGCCTGTTATCAAGAAAAAAGATGAGATACAAAAAGAGATCGAACCTGTTATTCAAAAAATAGAGCTCCCAAATCACGCAGAGATAAATAAGGAGATCATCAAAGAACTTATGACACTTTTTGA
The DNA here is from genome assembly GCA_963677515.1 of Arcobacteraceae bacterium. Taxonomy (GTDB): domain Bacteria; phylum Campylobacterota; class Campylobacteria; order Campylobacterales; family Arcobacteraceae; genus JAIOSF01. Next base: position 1,692,427 of record OY781963.1, read on the forward strand.
TATTATCCCTTATGATGCTGTTTTAAAAGAGCTTGAGCTTAAACAAAACAGCTCAACTATCGTATGCAGCTTTATAGCAGATTCAACATCACCGCAGGATATGAAAGAAGCTCTTGAAAAAATATATACTTCTTCAAGTATTATCCTTTCCCACCAAAACAATGCAATATTGAGCAGTATAATAAACAATGAAGGGAAACTGCAAAGCAAAGACCCAAGTAAAGTCATAAAAGAGTATAAACCTTTTAAATACTTATCCATTGTAAATATTACTGAATATTTAGGTTCAATACTTCCAAAGAATTCAAAAATAAAATTTACCGATAAAATAGAGGAGCTTTTTACTACATATAATTTTTCAGTGTCAAATATTGTAAAAGAACCAAAAGAGTTTTTTGATATTCTTGAAAATATAAATAAAAAAGAGATCCCTTTAAACATCACCTACCCGGTAGAGTTTGCAAAGGTAAATGAGGGTATAATGGTCAAATACAATATACAATACCATCAAAAGAACAAACAACTAAAAGGAAAATAATGTTAAAGAAAAGTTTATTAGTATTATCAACTCTGTCGCTTCTAAATGCGGAAACAACAATGTGTTTCAAAAAAAACCATTTTGACCCCACTACCATAGAAACTATTCCATTACAAGGTGGGAAATGTGAAGGTGTCTTCAGTGTGAAAGATATGAAAGAACAAGGCTACACCGTAAGCGATATAAAAATATCTGACGGTGAATCGGGGCTTAATTATATCTATGTATTCCAAAAAGAGGATATGCTGAACAGTGCAATTATAAACGGACGTCCGATGGGGAAAGAGGAGTTAAGATCATATCTAAAAGAGATCAACCGTGAAGAGCAGATGAAAAAGCTTAAAGAGGAAAAAGAGGGAAATATCAAAGAGGGAAAAGCCTTCTATGAAGCCCACTGTGTCGAATGCCACGGTCAAAAAGGTGAACTAAATGCCTATGGTACTTCAAAACCTTTAAAAAATATGACATTCGAGCAAATGTCAAGAGCAATAAATGATTATGAGTTTAACGACAGAATGGGATCAAATGCTTTTATTATGAAAAAATATGTGGGAATCATCACTGATGATAGGCTAAAAAATATATCTGCTTATCTAAAAAGTATAAAATAACTTATTTATAATAAATTAAAAAGCTTGAAGAAGATATATTCTTCAAGCTTTTTTTATGCCTAAACATTTTATTTTCTAGACATAAAAAAAGGCCGGGATAACCCAGCCTTTAAATTTAGTATCAACTAAATCAAATATTAGAATTTGTAAGTTAACGCTAAAGATAATTCATCATTTTCAATTTCAGCTGTTGTAGTAACACCAGCAACTGTAGATTTATAATCTACATCATACATTGAGTAATAACCAGATACTGTGAAATTTTTGCTCATTGCATAAGATGCACTTAAAAGTAATTCCGAGAATTCAATATTATCATTTGCAAAAAAGTTACTATCAGCTTCACCGTCGATGTAAGTTACACCTGCAGTGTATTGACCCATGTTTGCAGTAGCACCAATTAAGAATGCATCTGCATCATTTAGCGTATCTAGGTAAGCTTGCTCACCGTTGAATCCTGTATCAGTAGTGTCATCATCATCCCAAGATACCCCGTGAAGTCTTCCACCATTCGCATTATTGAAAGTATCGTTAGTTGTACCATATCCTGCAGCAAATGAGAACATATCAACATCAGCAGTTAACATAACTTTTGTTAACTCTTCAGCATCGTAATTATTACCAGCAGCACCGTCAACTTCAGCAGCTGAGTGTCTTACGTCGAAACCGATTGGTCCGAATTTACCATTTGCATTAAGTGTATAAGCATCTGCACCATCAAATGCAGCATTTTGACCTAAAGTTGTAGTTACATACCATGCAGAAAGGTTAATTCCAGCAACTGAACCGATTGCAGCAATAGCATTAATAGACTCAGCACCTTGAGCTAGACCAGCACCAGTTTGAATATTTGCATTTGAGTTTACAAAGTGAGCCGCAGCTAATGTTACAGGACCCGCATTGTAAAGTGCAACGATACCGTCACCTTTTTGATCATATAGGAATGGAGTACCTACATTTTGCTTACCAACGATAACTGTAACAGGTCCGTTAGCGTAAGTGAAGTTAGCAACTGTTACGTCAACTTGAGTATCAGTTGTGTCACCTGTAGTAGTAAGAGTTAAAGGGTTAACCGCATTACCACCGCTTGTTCTTGTGTTTTCAGCTGCATCGATTACATTATCGTGGTCAACTTGGAAACCGATTGTAGCAGTTATGTTGTCATTAACTGGCACTTTGAAAGTCATATCGATATCGTACTCAGTTTGATTAGTTGAAGCTTCTGCATTACCTGCTGCAACACCTAAACCAGCTATTGCAGCTGTAGCATTAGCTGAAGCATCATCATTTTGATATTCAATATTGATTTTTCCAGATGCAGTAACACCTTTGATCATATCCTCTAAGTTACCTGCAGATGCAGAAGTAGTAAGTGCAGAAACTGCAACTGCAGCTGCTAAACTCATTTTAATTGTGTTTTTCATTGTTTTCCTTTTTTAAATTTCGAAATTTAACAATTGTGCAACTCTAGATACAAGACAAGAGTAATCCAGACCTTTATCTCCTAAAACAAAGGCCTAGCACAATGTTATGGAGCAATTTTACGGTCACTATTCTTAAAATATACTTAATTAATAATAAAGTTGGTTACATCCCTGTAACATTAAAGCAATTTTAAGTTTATGTATACCACTTATACATCCCCTCCCTTTACAACAGCTAAAGCACTTTTTTATCAACATATGGATATAATCCGATTTATAATCATATATAATACAAGGTAGATCATGACTAAATATATTTTTGTTACAGGTGGAGTATTAAGCAGCTTAGGTAAAGGTATCACTAGTGCAAGTATTGCGGCACTTATGAAGCAAAGCGGCTTCGACGTTAGTATGTTAAAGATCGATCCATACTTAAATGTGGATCCGGGAACAATGAGCCCCCTAGAGCACGGTGAAGTATTCGTAACGGCGGACGGTGCCGAGACAGACCTGGATATCGGTCATTACGAAAGATTCATAGACAAAACTTTGAGTAAAGGGAACAACTTTACCACAGGACAGGTGTACAGCTCGGTAATCCAAAGGGAGAGAGAGGGAGGATACCTGGGACAGACTATACAGGTTATTCCTCATATCGTTGACGAGATCAAGAACAGGATCTATGAAGCGGGTAAGGGACACGACTTCCTTATAGTTGAGCTTGGTGGAACCGTAGGTGATATCGAGGGTCTTCCTTTTATGGAAGCCGTTAGGGAGATCAGACACGAAAACCCTAAAACAACCACAATGAACATTCACCTTACACTTGTTCCATATATAGCGGCTGCTGGGGAACTAAAAACAAAACCTTCCCAGCACAGTGTGCAGGAACTAAGAAGAATCGGTATCATGCCTCATATGCTAGTGTGCAGAACTGAGAAAAAACTCCCTACCGATCTTAAAAGAAAGCTTGCTTACAGCTGTGACGTAGATGAAGATGCGGTAATAGAAGCAGGTGACGCAAAATCGATCTACCAGGTTCCTATGAACTATCTAAAAGAGGGTATTTTAAAACCTATTGCGAAACACTTTGAGATGGAAGAATTCAAGCCGGACATGGAACAATGGGACAGCCTTGTAAAACATATAATCGCCCCAAAAGACGAGATAAATATCGCTTTTGTAGGAAAATACCTTGAACTGAAAGAGTCTTATAAATCATTGATCGAGGCATTGACCCATGCGGGAGCCCACCTAAATGCAAAAATATCTATAAACTGGTGTGACTCTGAGGAGATAGAGGAAAAAGGTGCCAAAGAGGTTATAGGGGACAGCTCTTGCGTACTTGTTGCCGGAGGATTCGGGGAAAGAGGAGTTCCGGGGAAAATAGAAGCTATCAAATATGCAAGAGAAAACAAACTTCCATACCTTGGTATCTGTCTTGGAATGCAGCTTGCGATCATCGAATACCTTAGAAACGTTGTAGGTATCAAAGATGCTACAAGCGTCGAATTTGATAAAGATACAAAAGAGCCTGCAATCTACCTTATCGAGCAGTTCCTTGACACTGCGGGTGACGCGCAGATAAGAACCCACGAATCACCTATGGGTGGAACACTAAGACTTGGGGAATATCCTTTTGAACCAAAAGAGGGATCTCACCTGGAAGAAGCTTACGGTAAGGGTATCTCTTTTGAGAGACACAGACACAGGTATGAGGCGAATCCTCAATATAAAGAGGTTCTAGAGAAGAACGGCATGTTCATCACAGGTCAGTCAAACGGCCTTATTGAAGTTGTTGAGATCAAAGATCACCCATGGTTCGTAGGTGTTCAATTCCACCCGGAATTTACAAGCAGCCTCCAAACCCCAAATCCGATAATCTTTGATTTTGTGAAAAACGGTCTTAATAATAAATAGAGGAAAATCAAATTGAAATATGATGTAATAGTAGTAGGTGGAGGACATGCAGGAATAGAAGCAAGTCTAGCACCTGCAAGAATGGGTAAAAAAACCCTTCTTATCACTATGCTTGTGGAACAGATAGGTGCCGCAAGCTGTAATCCTGCTATTGGCGGTCTGGCAAAAGGACACCTGGTAAGGGAGATCGATGCCCTGGGTGGAGAGATGGGACTTTGTACCGACAGTGCCGGCATACAGTTCAGAGTTCTTAACAGCTCAAAAGGTGCGGCAGTTCAGGGAAGCCGTGCGCAGATCGATATGGACGCATATAGAGAATACATGAGAAACGTAACCCTGAATACCCCCAACCTCGACGTATACCAGGATGAAGTATCATCTTTAATGGTTGAAAACGATACGGTAACAGGCGTAGTTACAAAACTAGGTGAAAAATTCGAAGCAAAAAAAGTGATCCTTACAACGGGAACTTTTATGAAAGGTCTTATCCATATAGGAGAGAATACCTACCCAGCCGGACGTGCATGGGAGCTTCCATCCACGACACTATCCGACCAGTTAAAAGAGCTGGGTCTAAAAGTTGGCAGACTAAAAACAGGAACTCCTGCAAGGATAAACGTAAACTCTATAGACTTCAGCGTTATGGAGGAGCACGGAGGAGATGAAACCCCTCAGCCTTTCAGCTTTAGGACAGACAAATCATCATTCAATCCTACCCAGCTTCCATGTTATATAACATATACAAACCTTGATACCCATCATACAATTAGAAGCAATTTTCACAAAGCACCTTTATTTACAGGACAAATCGAGGGTACAGGTCCCAGATACTGCCCAAGTATCGAAGACAAGGTAAACAGATTTGCGGAAAGGGAAAGACACCAGCTGTTTTTAGAGCCCCAGACAAAAAGAGCCGAAGAGTATTATATCAACGGACTAAGCTCATCATTGCCTATTGAGGTTCAAAAACAGATGATACACTCTATACAAGGCCTTGAAAATGCCAAAGTCGTAAGATATGCTTATGCTATCGAGTATGACTACGTAGACCCTACAGAACTTAAACATACTCTTGAAACGAAAAAATACAAGAACCTTTATCTTGCAGGGCAGATAAATGCCACAACGGGATATGAGGAAGCTGCCGCACAAGGACTTATGGCTAGTATCAACGCAGCCCTTTCCATCGACGGGAAAGAACCGTTAATTTTAAGAAGAGATGAGAGCTATATAGGAGTCCTGATTGACGATCTTGTGACTAAAGGGACAAACGAACCTTATAGAATGTTCACAAGCCGTGCGGAATACAGACTGCTATTAAGAGAAGAAAGCGCTGACCTTAGACTTATGCCTTACGGTCATGACCTGGGGCTTATTGATGATGAAACATTCGAAACAATGAGCCATAAAAGAAAAGTGCTTGAAGATGCCGTGGAGTATATGTCAAACGAATGGTTCACTCCAAAGAAAGAGAACCTTGCACTTCTTGAAGAGCTTGGAGAAGACAAGATATCTGACAGGACACTTCTAATAGATGTAGTGGGAAGAAACACCATAGACGGTGAAAAGTTCGACAGGCTTGTGCCTTCATTGGCAGAGCTTGACCCATACCTTAAAGAGCAGGTTATCATCGAAGCAAAATACTACAGATATGTTGAAAAACAAAAAAAACAGATCGAAAAAATGAAAAAGATGATGAGCCTGAAGATCCCCGAAGATTTTGTTTATGACAATCTTCCAGGACTCTCAACAGAAGTTATAGAGAAACTTAAAAAGTTCAATCCACCAACCCTGTTCAGTGCCTCACAGATAAGCGGTGTAACGCCAAGCGCCATAGATATATTACACCTTAATATAGATATGAAATCGAAAAAACAAAAAAGTCTAAAAGCAGACAATAAAGATCAATAATATCTACACAAGCTTGATAATGGGAATTCATTATCAAGCTTTACACTATAACTACAAACTAAAAATCTTCTAAAATAATATATTACCTGATATAAACACACGGAACTGGCAATTCTATCTTATTTTAAAAAATTTAAAAATATTTGATTTTGATTATAGAAAGGGTTAAAAAGATATAACCGGATAGAAAAGTTTATATGGGAAAGCCCCATATAAATTAGATTATTGTTTTTTTACAAACTCTTGCTTAAGTTTGATAGCACCAACGCCCGGTACCTTACAGTCGATGTTATGACCGTCATGACCTTCACAAAGTCTGATACCCTTGATCTTCGTACCAACTTTGATACCTGAAGAACTTCCTTTTACTTTAAGATCTTTTATAACAGTTACATCATCACCGTCTTGTAAAATATTACCGTTAGCATCTTTTACAACAAGTCCTTGCTCATCTTCTGCTTCCGCAGACTCTTTAGACCACTCGTAAGCACACTCAGGGCAGATAAGTAATGGTCCATCCTCGTAAGTATATTCACTTCCACATTTTGGACAGTTTGGTAGTTGTTCCATTAATTTCCTTTAAAATTTTTTTGCAATTTTACCATAATATTGAACAAATGTGCTAAATAAGCACCTTTTTCTTTCAAAATTAAGCTTAAAACAAAGATACAAAAAAAGGGGAAAGATAAGCTTTCCCCTTTTTCTTTAATGTGATTTAGCGATCACTCTCATCATCTTTAGATTTATTATTATAAATCTTACTATCTGCCATAAAACGCAGGTTCTCATAAACTTTGTGAACTTATTCGGCTTTGGGGGGAAATATGCCTGCTCGTATGCTTTTGTATTGTCTTTCATCTTTTTTCCTTTCTTATCATTTATTTTATTTTAAACTATAAACCTTCATTCCTATTCAGGAATTAAGGTCCATCCCGGCTTAAGCTTGGCCTTCCATAAGAACAAGAAGTGAAGGATATGCTTGATCCAGTGTCCCGCAAGACCAACTTCCCCGAATGTAAGGTTTTGGTCCCTTCCGGTTTCAGGGTATTTTTTATAATCGGGAACAACTGGATATACGGTCATAGCTGCAGCAGTTCCAGAGAATACACCTTTACCCGTACTTGCAACGCAGGCTGCTCCCATTTCCGACATTTTAGCAGTATGTGTAGGTTTGTCTGATTTCCCTTTTATCATATCGCAGATAGATGCCGCAACAGCTTTACCCATCATTGCACTAGGCATTCCTGTTCTAGGAGGCGTCGGGTTTATAGGTGTGCCGTTTGGCGATGAAGCCGGCTGAGATATAAGATGCGGAGGTGCAAAGGCAATTCCCGCTGCAAAAATATTGTGGTAAGTAGGGTTTTGAAGTGTTGAAGGCCAGTCATCCGCAGACCATTGCTCGTAAGGCTTGGGAGTATAATCCGCATCAACTTTCATAAATCCGTTAGGTGCAAATACAGTATCTGTTATATCCTCACCGTTCTTATTATAAGCTTTCAGCCCCACTCCGGCAAATGGTGGGATAAGCATGGCAAAATCAAACTCCTGCGTCTTTATCTCCCCGTCCAGGGTTTCGTAAGTCACCTTACCATCTTCTACCTTGTTTACATGAGCTCCCGTGATCCAGTGAAGCCCTCTTTCCGCGAAGATCGATTCGGTAAATACTTTCGAGTGGGTCTGGTAACCGCCCCTGTCGATGTGCATTCCCCCCATTCCGAAGTCGCCAAGGGACTGTTCATTGGATATCCAGATAAGGTTTGCCTTGTCCCTTACTTTTTCCTGTCTTAATTTTTGTTCAATATTGAATATATACTCAAATGCTGCACCCTGGCATGTACACATTCCGTGTCCCGTACCCACCAGGATATTCTGGGTTTCCCCCTCTTTCATCTTCTTTATAGCTTTTTCAAGCTCCCTGTTTGCATGAAGAGCATGGTCCGCAGTACAAACAGAAACCGTGTATTGCCCGATCTCACTTCCCTCTCCAAGTCCGGGAGTAGCCCCAAAATTCAATTTGGGTCCCGTAGCATTTATCAGATAATCGTAACTTAATTCCTCTTTTTTCCCGAAATCAAGTTTGCTGGTAAGCTCAATAGTTACATAGGCATTGTCTGAATCCGTATTTCCCTCGGGGTGTATTGATATACATTTTGCCTGTTTATATGTGATGCCTGCTTTTTTATAAACGGGTTCAAGATCGAACGTTACGTCGTCTTTACCCATCTCTCCTACACCTACCCAAATATTTGAGGGGATCCAGTTCCATTTACCGTTCGGTGTTACAACCACGACTTCGTGTTCACTGCCCAGCCATTTTGCAGCAAATGTAGCTGCTGTATGCCCGGCAACTCCTCCGCCTAGTACTACTAATCTTGCCATACTTAAATTCCTTTATCTGAGATTATAATCAATACTAATAATTAATTATAAATAATTATAATAGATTTAAGTTTAATTGACTCTTAGTCAGTAATAATTTTTACTTATAATTATAATACGTTTTCAACTGAGACTTTATCGTCTTTTACAAGGATATAAAGAGTGAACTCGTAGGCATCTGGGTGATCAAGCCTGACATTAACACTGTACTCCCCGTCCTGTGATATATCACACCACTCCTCAAAACCTGTAATATCCTCAACATCTTCATAATCGTATCCCTCAAAAGCATCCTCAATCTCCTGCTTGAACTGCTCATTTGGGCACTCTTTTATTTGGGAAAGATTTTCAATAACCTTATTTAAGGTCATTCTGTAAATTTTAACTGGTTCTCTTTCAAACATATTCAATCCTTGTCATATAAAGCTTTCGCCGCTTTATTTCTTTGTTTTTTAAGTTCCATATCAACATATTTATAATCTGGATCCAGATCTTTTTTATTCAGGGCGATTGTGCTTCTATTTATCCCCTCTTTTTCGATCTCATATATATTCAGGCCGTTTTCCCACATGGAAAGCCTCACGGGAGTTGCGATGGAATATGTAGTTATTATCGCATCATCATCCAGGCACCTGCTGATATCCCCAAAATACTCTTTTGTCCACAACATCTTGTTCACGTCGCTGCTGAAAGCATCCTGGTATACTATGTTTATATTGGAAAGGTTCTTTATATATTCCCTTGCATCCCCGTTATAAAGCTCGATCTTTATATTATCATCTTCATAGTAAAGACTGGCCGATACCGCTTCGATAATCTGCTTAAACGGTTCAAACTGTGTAGGATAGTTAAAGTTTTTTAAGCCCTGGATAAGCTCAAGGTTAAATTCTGGGGAATAGATATTGACTTTTTTCTCAATATTGTGCTTTTTCATATAATACAAAGTTGCCAGAGTGTTATACCCTATTCCGAAACAGATATCCAATATATTCAATTCATCTTTAGAACTTTGGTAACTTAATGCAGGTATGATATGTTTTGTAAGGGATTCTTTCAAGGCACCGTCGCGCCTGTTATGATAGTGCTGTTTGAACTCTTTGCTGTAAAGTGTGTTTGTTCCGTCGTTTGTGATGATCTCTTCTATAATCCGTTACCCCACATATGCATCTTTTTTCCCATCACTAGATGGTATTGTTCAAATATATCTATCTGGTTTACTGCCCGAAAATCGTTTCTGTCAAGTATATCCATCATCTGTGATATATCCGTATTCTCTTTTCTTGACAATAATATTATCTGGGCAGAATTTTCCAAAGAGTGGTAAACCTCTTTTATAAAGCGATCCACCCTTTCAAGGGCGTGCATGCAGTCACACACAACGGCAAACTCATATTCCCTTGCCGTCAGTCTGAACCGCTTTTGATCAAGCTCTTTAAACTCTTTATTTGTCAACCTGCCGTTGTTCTGTTCTATCAGTTCTAAAAGCAGATTTTTTATATCGTCACATCCGTTATTGATATTCAATATAGCAGTATTGGGATTCGTTTCAAAACAGGCAGCCGCCGTTTCATTTCCTGAAACGATCCCGGTAAATAAAGATTTAAAGAAATCACGCTCTTTTGAGGTCAAAATCTTTAGATCCCCAGTTTTTTCATCTTCTTTTCACTTAGGAAAAGTTGCTTGTTATCCATGATCCCAACACCTTTTTTCACGACATAAGCTGCCGTTTTTTGTGCAGACTTAAGTGAATGCATCTTATATGAACCGCATTGGTAAAGATTAAGTTCAGGGATATCTTTTTCCGATTTCACTTTAAGCACGTCAGCCATAGCCTTTTCAACTGCCTTTGCAACTTTTTTTTCGCTGGGATTTCCAAGAAGGCTCATATAAAAACCAGTTCTGCATCCCATAGGGGAACAGTCGATTATCTCAACATCCTTGCTGTTTAGGTGCTCCCTGATAAATCCTGCAAACAGGTGCTCTAAAGTGTGCATACCTTTTGCCGTCATTTTGTCTTTGTTCGGTTCGTATAATCTTATGTCAAATACAGTGATGATGTCACCGTTTTTTGATTTCATTGTTTTTGCCACCCTAACAGCAGGGGCTTTCATAATAGTATGATCTACTCTAAAACTGTCCAATACAGGCATATTAATTCCTTTTTATTTAATAATCCGTATTATAATACTATCTTTTTAAAAGTATCTTATTTTTTCCATCTATTGTTAAGGAATGCAGTCGTCCAAAGTGGAGATAAGGGTTTCGCTTCTTTTAAAGCCCTGCACCTCGTAAACGATCTCGTCGGTTTCATGGTCAAGAATATATGTCATAGGCACAAAATCTTTTACGAATCTTTTCTCAAGTTTATCGCTATCCTGGTTTGCCATCACGAATATATATTTCCTGTTTATATATTTGATAACTCTTTCATCGCTTAAGGTGGTTTTTTTCATCTTTTTACACCAGGGGCAGTGGGTGGCATAGATGAACAGCATTATGTTCTTTTTCTTGATTTTTGCTTCTTTTACCGCTGCTTCATAAGAGGGACTGATCTTCAGTCCTTCCATCTGGGCAAAAAGTGCAGATGTTAAAAGTAAAGTTGCGAGAATTGTTTTTTTCATTTTCCAACCTTAATAATTAATTAATATATAATATCAGTTTTTAGCTTTAATATAAATCAAATATATAAAAATTACTTATTAAAATCACCTATTGTAAAGAGGGTGACGAGCTCTTGTCTATCTCCCCGCCTTGAACTATTTTGCAGTATACGCCCCTGTGCTCTTTTATCAAGAAAGGGAGATCTTTTTTGATGACCGAAAGATGGGAACATACGGTGCAGTTCTCGGTGATCTGGAGTTTTACGTCACCGATTTTTAATATGCTCCCTATCTTTAGTTCATGGGGATCAAAATCAAAAAGTATATTTTCCCCCAATGTTCCGTATTCCATCTGGATACCGTTGCTTTGAGCTATCTCGTAAGCTTTGGTTCCAACTACCATAACAGCCCTTTCGAGGTTCTTCCCTGCGAATTTATCATCTTTGATCCCGTGACCTTCAATGAACTGCAGTTTTTCAACCTTTGGCCGGACACTTCCCTTAAACCCTATGGGCGCGCTGAATATCTCTAAAATATTTCCAAGTTTTTCAGACAAACCTATCTCCAAAATCTTTTATTAATATGCCGTCATAGGGATATACCCTGCAACTATTCTCTCGATAGCTTCAGCAATACCCGCCTGTACATAATTTATATCATCAATGAAATCATCTTCCGTCCACCCCATGGTTTCCATCGTATTTCTGCAGCCTATAAATTCCACATCATACTCTATCAAAGATTTTATCCTTGTGATAGTATGGGGGTCATAATCTTTTTTCAATACCCTCATCCCTGACGAATACGCAACAACGGCAACTTTCATCGATTCCTGGGGGTATTCTTTTAAAACATTGTTTATTGAACTTAATATATGGTTTACCGTCTCAATATCATTGGTGCTTAAATTTATAACCCATTTCCTGGGATTGTCAAATGTGGGCTGAGGATCGCTGTATTCCATCTGTGCAAATGACAGAACAGACAATAATACCATTAACAAAAACTTTTTCATGAAATTTCCTTTCTCCTGTTATTAGTTTAACTTTATATTTTAATCAAGGATATATAAATCTAAGCTTGATACCGAACCGATCTTCCTAATAAAACTCGTACTCCCTGAAAGCATGTCCTAGATTATTCTTATGGAGGTCATCCATCATATATCTGTCTTTAAAAGCACTAAAATCGGCAGTGTTAACGAACGTGGTCATATCCACTTCATCCTCTATGGCTTTCAATGCCGCATCTTTCAACGCCTGGAAATATTCCCTCATCTGACCTATCGCGGTATTATCGGTAAATTTACCGTGTCCCGTAGCATATACATTTACATCATACTGCTCTACAACGTCCAAGGATTTCAGACCACCCTCGATACTGCCGTCCGTAACTCTTGGAATCCTTTCCGAGAATAAAATATCACCAGCTAAAAGCACTTTTTCATCAGGCATATATGCCATAATATCTTCGGGACTGTGCACGGCATACTCAAAATGCTTGAACTTTAAAGTTCTGCCGTCAAGTTCCATCGTGATATCTTTATCTATAAACTCGTCAATGGCTATAACCTTGGTACCCTTATAGTCTTCAGGCTTCAATACATTTACATAACCCGGAACTATACCTTGGGGATACTCTTTTGCCTGGGCTTTTGTCCCGAAGATCTTAGCACCGAAAGTTTCCTTGTGGAAGTTATTCCCAAGCCAGTGGTCTTCGTGCCTGTGCGTATTTACCACGTATTTAACGGGAAGATCGGCTATTTTTTTCATTTGATCATAAGCCTGTTTGGCATATTGGTATGAAGGGCCGCTGTCTATTACCAACCAGCTGCTTTTCCCTTTTACCCAATAAGTATTAACCATATTTCCGCCGTTTTCCTTGGAGGGCACCTCTTTTAGACCTTCAAACCTATAAACCGTATCGGATATCTTTTCAGGTTTTAGGTTGTAATCCATTCCAAAACATGAAACCGCAAGCAATGCAGCCGTAAAAATCTTTTTTAACATTTTATTCCTACCTTTTTTTAAACCAGAAAGTCTGCTTTATTTTTAATGTATTCTCATCTCTTCTTTTAAAGTGACCATTAAGGTCGAACTTTTCATCACCGTGATTCTCTTTATATTCTTTGATAAAGTCGGCATAAACATTTTCAAGCATCCCTGAGATCTCATATTCAACCTTTTCGATGTTTTCACCGTTTTGTGTTAGAGATTCCCGTGAAAGTTCTTTTACGTTTATCCCGCCGTATCTTTTCTCTTTGGGCTGTGTAAGGTTCATCACTATGGTTGCATGAGCCGTTACGAACATATACTCGACCTGCATTGCAGGCATTGAATCATCCGTGATTATCACGGCTTCCTCTTTCGTATAGCCCCAGCCCCCGGTTACGGGCAGTTTTAACTCTAAAGCACCGAATATTATATCTTCTACTTTATCATCACTTTTTATTTTTTCAAATTCCACCGTTAATCCTATTTTTTATTTAATTATACCCTATATACTATTGTATCGCCTATTTTAAATATGGTAAAAAAGTTTCTTAATACAGGAGAGAATAGATAGAGTTTCATTTTATCTTTTTTAATACTTTACGATAAAAATATTAAAAAAAATAAAACCGGGGAGATATCCCCGCTTTCTTGATCGGATAACAGAGATTATCTTTTGCAGTGCTCAGCGTAGAACATACCGAACTTATTCTTAGTTCCGTGTTTATCGCTTTTCTTGCTGTATCCTGTCCCTACCGGGTTACATTCATCTATCCAGCTGTAAAGATCATAGATCATTACTTTCTTGAATCCCATCTTTTTGAATGTCTCTGCTTCTATTGATGCTCTTGATGCCGAGTTACATACTACGATTATTTTATCTTTTACGAATTTCCCCTCATCATTCAATACAAAGTTCTCAAGTGCTTTCTCAGGTGCCTGTCTTCCAACTCTCTGGCTCCCTTTGATATGTGCGGCCTGCCACTCTTCCATTGTTCTTACATCTGCTACTATCCAGTCTTTTGCTTCCAATGCTTTTTTTACATCTGCCGCTGTTGCAACGTTACCCGCTTTTTTTGCTTCCGCTTTTAACTGTTTTGTTAATCCTTTATAATCTACAAAATCCGATGCTGTTGCAGCCGTACTTAGTGCAGCAGCGGCAATTGCAGATAATAAAAGTTTTGATACTGTGTTTTTCATTATTAAAATTCCTTTTTAGAATCCGGGGATTAGATAATCCCTGGATTTCCTTTTACACCGATAATATCCGGCGTATCAACTTTTAAGTTACTGATGTGACCTACGTTCTTCAAGTAAGTTTCAACAGTATCCCAAATCGGCTCACCCGGTGATACAGAGTTAACTGTAGACCAACCTGCCACTTTATATTTCTTAGAAGCTTCCATAAGCTTACCAGTATCGGTAAGAGTAATGTTAGTGATTCTTTCCCCGAACGGTTTAGAAGGTTCGATAGTATAAGATATACCACCTGTTCTAACCATATCCCCTCCAGATTGTCTGAATGGGTCTTCGTGGAATAAGTTATCCGCAACATCTTCCAATGCAGCTTTAACCTGTGCACCTGTCATAGGTCTGGCATAAGTTTCAGGGTATGTAAGCGCTGTTTGGGTAGCTATATCATCAAACGTGATAGGCTGACCAGGCATTACAGTTGTTCCCCATCTGAATCCAGGAGACAATGAGATCTCAGCATCGTTTACGTCTCTTAAAGCATCACAAATGATCTGGTCCCAAGAACCGTTAAAGTTACCTCTTCTAAATAGAGTCTCTTCAGTAGTTGCAACAACCCTGTTGATATCTTTTAAGAAAGGCTTTCTTATTTTTGCGATGTAATCTTTCATCTCTTTATCTTCAGGGATAAGATCTGAGAAGATTGGAAGAAGTGTAAATTTGTGCCCTTTTATCTCTCCGTCTTGAATATCAAGGTCAAGAACATTTAGGAACTTACCGTTTGATCCCGCATTACATACATAAGTTGTACCCTCTGCGTTTTTAACTGGAACAGCTTCAGGAACACCGTCATGCGTGTGACCACCCATGATAAAGTCGATACCTGTACAAACTTCAGCCATCTTCTTGTCAACATCGTAACCGTTGTGAGAAAGAACGATAACCGCATCAGGTTTTTCCTCTTCTCTAACTTGTTCAACAAGTTCCTGCATACCTGATTCATTGATAGAGAATGACCAGTCAGGGATATTTCTTTTTGGATTTGCCAAAGTAGTGTAAGGGAACGCCTGACCGATAACGGCAACTCTTGCCCCGCCCATTACTTTAATAGTATACGGCTTGAACGCGTGTCCTGTATCTTCATCATAAGCCGTAGCCTTACCTTCCATTAAAGATTCCTCTTTAACTTTAATGTTCTGAGCAAGGAATTCCGCATTTAAAGCTGCAACGTTTTTTAGAACCTCTTCAGCTTTGTATGTGAACTCCCAGTGCCCAACCGCAACATCTACACCAAGTACGTTCATGGCACCAACCATATCCATACCTCTTGTTTGAAGAGCTGTCCATGATCCCTGCCATGTGTCACCACCGTCCATAAGTAGTGTTTTATCACTTCCAAAGCTGTCTCTTAAGTAGTTCAGAACAGTTTTGATCTGAGCAAAACCACCCATTCTACCCATAGCTTCAGCATGTTTTTCAAAGTTTACGCAAGAATATGCGTATTCTAATCTTTTGTTGCCTTTGATACCGTAATGCTCAAGGAACTTATCGCCGACTACATGGGGAACTGCACCGTAGTTTGTGTGCAGTCCCAAGTTAACGCTTGGTTCTCTAAAGTAAACAGGTAAAAGCTGAGCATGACTGTCCGTCATATGCAGCAATCTTACGTTTCCGTAAGGTTGAAGCTTATAATACTCTTCCAATTTACCTTCGGTATTAGGCATTCTGATATGTGAATTTGCAAATACAGGAGCGGCACCAAGTACCGACATCATGTATATAAATTCTCTTCTGCTTAATTTACTCATTATATATTTACCTTAATATTAGTATTCGTACTTATCACCTGGAACCGCAAGTCTCCAAGTAGATTTTGCTTCTTCTTTAAATTGTACCGCAGCCAGACCGAATGCACAAGCCCTGTGAGCTGCATATTCTACAGTAAAGTTAAATTTAGTATCTTTACCTTTAAAGTCTTTCGGTGCAACAGTTTTAGAACCAGATTTAAGTGCTTCTTCAACAGAGACTATAAGATCAGAGTTATTAACGCCAAGTCTTCTGAACTCAACTTTCTCTTTAACCGCTGCAGCATTGTAAACTTTAGCATTTGCCAAAACTTTTTCAACACCAAGTTTTTCTACGCTACAAACTTCTTTCTCGTTTAATTTAACCGAATCTTCCAAAGACAACCCGGCATAGATAGCACAACCGTCTGCACTTACTTTTACACCTGGCTTAGTGTTAGGGCATTGGTCACTGATATCCATTACCCCGTCTTTATCTTTATCTGTATGGGCCGTAGAAAGAGATGTTGAACTTCCCGTACATCCAGCAAGTGTTAACACTAAAGCTGAAGCAACTGTTAAACCGTATATTTTTTTCATAATCATCTCCTTCTATTTTCTGATATCTGGACCGTCAATTGGCATTTCATTTGACATATACGCCATAAAGTATAATAACTCTCTCATCTCTTTGCTAGATGGTTTTGGAGGGTTTTGACCCTGGTCTTTTACACAACCTTCCATTCTTCTTTCAAGAGTTCCAAGTCCTTGCCATTTAAGTCTGTAAACAGGGAAATGCGTAGTGTGCCCAAGCAGTTGAGATAAACTTTCGTTTCTAACTCTTTGACCTGCACCTTGAACGTGACAATTAGCACATGAAAGCTTCATATAACCTCTTTGAGAGTAGTAATATTCTTTACCTCTTTCGTAAGCTGCCGCCGCATCTGCACTTTCGATCTTGATATCAACTGTTTTTTCAGCTTCTTTTGTCTGTGCAGCTATATAAGCTTCGAAACTAGCCATTTCACCTTTTTTCTCGTTCCACTTTTTCCCGCCGGCTTTAGTAATACACTCATTGATTGCAACAGTAAGAGTTATTACCTCTTTTCTATCTTCATCAAAATAAGGGTAATCCCCTCCGATCGTTACATCAGGGAAACAAGCCTGTAATGCTTCGCTCCCTTCGTATAGAGCTGCACCTGCATCGATCGCATCTTCATAAGGAGGCATCTCGTTGATTTCATGGTAAGTTTCTAAACCAGCTCTATTAAACGCATAGTTTCCTTTAGAGAAATCCATGTGTTTAACACCTTTTATGATATTGCTTTCCAACTCTGCATCAGTAGAGTAAGGGAAAAACGTATATCTGTTTTTTAAAGGATCTTCAAATTTCGCTTCAAAGTATTTAATTAACGCCATTCTATCTTTTTCTGCCTGCGCATTGAAGTCACCTGCAACAAGTGCAGATGCCGCCAATGCTACTACTACAGAAGACTTAACTATTTTCTTAAACATAGTCTCTCCTTTTTTGTTCAGCTACTTTGAAGTAAGCTTATTTGATTTTTGCTTTACTTACGTTAGATTTACCTAATAAATCTACCCATTTCATTTCTAGTTCGTCACCTTTTTTACCTTTGAACGAAAACTTAAGGTAAGGGTTTTTAGATAAGAATTGACTCGTAGAAGCTTCAAATACAGTTTCACCGTTTACTGTTCCTATCATATGTGTAATAAAGTTAGCTTTTTTCTTAGCTCTTTCAGCTTCTTGGTAACTTAACATTGGGTGTTTAGCCATTGCTTTTACTGTAACAATACCTTTTTTCTCTTTTGCTTTGATTCTCATTTTTGTTTCCTTTTCTTATAATTTTTATTTATAGTGTTTTGTTTTATTGCTTATAAAAGGGGTTGGATCAACCACCACATCCACCGGCTGTTACTTTTGTAGATTTAGAAGTACCGTAAAGTTTACCGTCCGCTTCAACAACCGCTGTAACTGTACCAGTTTGTTGCATTTTGATTCTTACACCGTAATCGATGATTCCAGCCGCAGGAACTGTAAATACAGCTACAAGAGCCTCAGGGTTACAATCTTGTAAGATAGCCACTTTGCTTCCAGCTAATTTAGAAGATACGCTTACTGGTACAACTGCACCGTTTTCCGCGATATCCGGAGTTTTTAATTTTACTTTACCTTCAGTAAATTTATCTGTACCGAAGATCTCTTTCATTGCTGCCGGAACACCGCTTTGTACCAAGTTACCTTTAGTACCTTTGTCAAATTTGTTAGCAACTGACCAAGCTTTTGGTTTTGTTGATCTGAAATCGATCGCACTTAAAGTTGATGGAGCTAATGCTAAAGCAGCCGCTCCCGCAATTCCTAAACCTAAAAATTTTCTTCTTTCCATTTTTCTTCCTTTATTTTAAATTTGAATTATTCTACTGTTTTTAAATAAGCAACTACTGCTTTAATCTCTGAATCGTCTAATTGACCGCTCTTACCGAATGCCGGCATTTGAGTAGTCGGTTTTTTAAGTGTTGTGTACGGATCATAAATAATGTTATATAACAGATCCTCAGGATAATATTTTAAAGCACTAAGCTCTTTACCGAAACTCCCAGGTCCCATATTATTAACTTTATCTTTTCCGTTAACGGCATGACATGCAACACAGTTCCCCAGAGTTTTTGTTGTAAAGATTTTTTCACCTTTTTTAACTAAATCATTTGCAGAACCAGTTGTAGCCACTAAACCACTAATCGCCGAAGCGATTAGCAACTTACTTAATACTTTCATCACGTTTCTCCCTACTTACTAGCGTCGATCATATAATCCACGATTTGTTTGAACTCGTCATCACTCATACCTGCTCCACCTTTTGGAGGCATAGCATTAATTCCGTTGATACCGTTAGAGTAAACTTTATCCAGCCCTTTCTCAAGAACCGTATTCCAAGCCTCTTTGTCTCCTACAACAGGTGCACCGATAGCGGCATTGGCGTGACAAGCACTACAATACATATCATATCCCGCTTTACCAGGATGAACAGCACCTTCTGCTTCAACTACAGGCATATCCCTAACTGTAGAAGCAGGAGGATCAAAGTCGTTTAACTCCGCGCTGATTCTAAGTACCGGAACCTCACCTTTGATACAATCAGTCATACATCTTGTACCTTTACCGTAGTTTTCAGGTTTAGCCAGATACTCAGTCATATTTTTAACACCCTGTTTCGGATCTTCAGGAGTGTCAACTTTTGGATAGAAACCGTCTTTGTTCGGCATATCTATCTTCATGAATTTTTCCCTGTCCATTACAAACTCTTCATCTATCGCTTCACCGTCAACGGTAACACCGTTTTCGAAAAGAAGATATGCAGAGATCGCATAAGTTTCACTGTTAGATAAACTTTTTGGATGCGGGAACGGCATTGCATCCTGAATATACCAGAACAATGTACTAGCATACGGCCAATATGTTCCGATAACCTTTTTAGGAGGCTCGATTCCAGGTTCATCATCAGCAGGGTTCATTAACTGGTTCGTTAAAGAAGCAGTCGTAGCACCGCCGCCTGATAATGAAGGATAACCTTTACCACCCGCACCGAAGTCACCGTGACACATTGCACATTGCTCGTCATAAAGTTCGTTACCCCATTCTACACTACCTTCAGCTTTCTTAGGGTTCCCATCCTCATCTTTTACTACAACACCTCTGTGCATGTCGTACTCAGGTAAACCTGTACCGTCCGGCATCACATCGATATTCCAAGCGTTGATCTCGTTTTGAGTCGCTGCTCTTCCGTTGTTGTATTTAACTTTTTGAGTATTAACGTGATAAGCAGTATATTTACCGTCTTTTACCTCGTATTTAACACCACCGTCGACTGCCACCTCGCTTGATTTTTCAAAATCAGCGGCCATAGAAGTAGTTAAAGCAAGTGAAGAAGCAACACCTACACTTAAAATAGCTTTATTAAGCTTTGTGATGTTTTCTAATATGTACATTATTAACTTCTCCTTTTGCAGTAACTTCCCATGTCATAATGGCATTTCTGTGGTATACAGATTCAACACCCACTACAGATGTTTCTTGATCGATTGTAGGTTGAACATTACCCATGTCATCAACAGCCCTACTTGCCAATAAGATCGGTTTCCCGTCCCATTTGTAAACATGGCTGAATCTTGTCCAGGATTTAGGTAATACCAATCCTTTAAGATTAACTTCAAACCAGTTGTCTCCACCGTCAAGTGAAATATCAACGTGTTTAATAGTACCGTGACCGGACCATGCGATACCTTCGATCTCAACCATATCACCTTTTTTCAAGTGTGTCCATGGTTTCTCTGGACATGGGCTTGTGATCACAGAGTTAACCTCATTAGGCCAGAAATACTGGATCGCTCTACCATCTTTTTGAAGCATCGTATATTTAGATGTTTCCTCTTTTGAATGCCAAGGCTTGTCTGAGAATTCTAATCTTTTTAACCATTTAGTATTAAGGTTACCTTCCCAACCCGGAACTAAAAGTCTTAGCGGATACCCTTGCTCAGGTCTTAACGCTTCACCGTTTTGACCCCATACAAGCATTGCATCATCCATAGCTTTCTCAACAGGTATTGTTCTAGGGTTTCCGGCATTATCACAGCCTTCAGCCATCATCCAAACCGCATCTTTTTCAAGACCGATATCTTCAAGAACAGTTTTTAACATTACACCTGTCCATGCAGCAGAACTCATCATCCCTTTTAAGAATTGCAAGTTATTAAACTGCGGTTGTCTCCACTCAGGCGAACCGTTCGCAGGACACTCAATAAAGTGGATTCTTGTTTCACTTGGATATTTTTTAAGATCATCCAAAGTTAAAACAACCTCTCTTTTTACTTTACCGTGGATCATTAGTCTGAATTCATTAGGATCTACATGTGCAGTACCCCCGTGATTTCTTGTAAAGAATAATCCATTTGGAGTGATTATACCTTCAGATTCATGTATAGGACACATTGAAATCGAAGCATACATATCTCCAGATGATAATAAATCTGTTGTTCTTCTAACGTTATTATGCTCGTAAGCAGATGGGATACCGTACAGGTTTTTTGTTACCGGATCACCCAGTTTAGTTCCCCACGCCATCTCTTCCATGATTGCAGGATCATCTGCTTTTAAGTTCATCGGAGAAAGAACACTAGCACTAGCTGCGGCACTTATACCAAGAGCTGAAAACTTTTTGAAGAATCCTCTTCTGCTAAGTTTTTCATCAGCTGCATCTCCCCTTTCTTGCACCATATCATTTTGTCTAGATAAATCTAGTTTATCAGCTTCTTTTGACATATGGATATGATCTATGTTGTCATTTTTTGTCAAATTTAGCCTCCTTTTTTTAGTTTAAAAATTTTAATAAATCAGCATCTTGAAAAATCAAAAACCTGAATGATGTATTCTATACTAAAAACTTATAAAATGTCAAGCATTTTTAAGCCTTTTTTCTATAAATTTTTTTTATATTATTAGTAAGATTTGCTCGAATTATTTTTATAATTAGCAGTTCTTATAAAGCCCATAAATATTACTATTCAAAGGCTTTATATTAATAATTACAATTTGTTATCTATTAATTTTTTGATTCACTTTTTTACAAATTTAATGGCCTTTGCCAAAGTATCAAAAAACAGTACAAAAAAGAGGCTTGAAAAAACACGGATCTTATATGATTTTGGAACAGATCAAAAGGGGTGTAAAATTGTTTTTTCAAATTGAAAAACATGCTTGAAAAGATGGGGATCAGCAAAGCTTTTTTTATTGAGATCTTAATTAAGTTTTACAAAAATTTTTAACTTTTATTTAAAATATCTGATCATCCAAGAAGTCCAAAATCAAACTTTTTTTAAAAAGTTCTGCAGTTGACATTTCAAATAACAGTCTTAGATTTACGAACCAAACTATCTACCGTGAAAGATACTTTTTTTCATACCGGAAACATGCGCCGTCCCGGCAACGGTATAAAAATACTGCGGATAAAATTTATGTTACTTTTTTTCACAATCGATTTAAGCAGCAATTTTGGATATCCGAATTACGCTATATAAATTTTTCTATAAATTCAAATCCAAATTTACCGAAAAATAAAACATAAGATAACACCGATGCCGGTAATCGGCCCAAAATAATTTTTACTTAATCTTTTTGTAAAGCTTAATTATAAATACAGATCGGTTTTTTATATTTTGAATAAAATTTAAAATGCGTGAAAAAATTAATTAAAACTGAAAATGTAAAAATCGCACTTGATAAAAAAATTATTATTTGTAAATTCTCTTCTTTAAATGTAAATATATTTTGATTTGAAATATAAAAAAGGAAAATTGAAAAAGATAAAACAACTGCTGAAAATGAAAATATTATTGACCCTGGTACCAAAAAACCGTTAAATCCGATTCCTCCGTGCGAAGAATATTTTTTATAAAAACCGATCATATCAAAAGAGATGATTTTTAGAGATTTTAAAATTGCGCAAGAAATAGTCTGAACTGCATAGAAAGCAAATTTTAAAGGGTTAGAATAAATAAAAAACGACACAATACGTGCAATTATAGATATCATCAACTCGATCTGTTTCAATACAATTCTCCTTTGTTATTATTTCATTTTCAAATGGTTAACTATTCTAACGAAGGGAAAATAAAACAAATATAAATCCCGCTCCTAAATTTTTAATGATAACTATAATAAGCCCTTATTTAAAAGTAAATTATTTGTAAATATATTTAATTATTTTTTTAAATTAGACAACTAATAAAATCTGTTTTTATTATATTTCGACACAATAAAATATTCTAAAATCCGCCTAACCCTTTTATAATTTCTTTTTAAGTATAATCCCCAAAATTACTATGATTCTAGGAGAACTACATTGAAAGAATGGCTAGAAAAGATTGAAACTTGCGACTCGTTGGATTCTTTAGAGAATATAAGAGTAGAAGTTTTAGGTAAAAAGGGTGTATTAACACTTGAGTTTGCCAAAATGAAAGATATTCCAAATGACAAGAAAAAAGAGTTTGCACAAAATCTAAACAAACAAAAATCAACCGTAACAGAAGCTATAGAGAACCAAAAAACGATCCTTATGGCAAAAGAGCTTGAGAAACAGCTTGAATCTGAAAAAATAGACGTGACAAAATTCACGCCAAGCGGGGACAAAGGGGCACACCACCCGGTAATGTATACCCTTGACAGGATAACCACTTACTTCCAAAACCTTAACTTCAGCGTTGAAGAGGGACCGCTTGTTGAAGACGACTTCCACAACTTTGAGGCACTGAACCTGCCCAAGTACCATCCGGCGCGTGATATGCAGGATACGTTCTATTGTAACGACGGATCTGTTCTTAGAACCCACACAAGCCCGGTACAGATAAGAACCATGATGGCTCAAAAACCGCCTATAAGGATGATAGCTCCCGGTGCCGTGTTCAGAAAAGATTTTGATATTACCCATACCCCTATGTTCCACCAGATAGAAGGTCTTGTAGTTGAAAAAGGCGATGCGGTATCATTCGCAAATTTAAAATTCGTAATGGAAGAGTTCCTTCACCATATGTTCGGAGAGGTTGAAGTAAGATTCAGGCCTTCGTTCTTCCCGTTCACTGAGCCTAGTGCAGAAGTTGACATCAGCTGTATCTTCTGTAAAGACGAAACGACAGGAAAATCGTGCGGCTGCAGGGTTTGTTCCCATACGGGATGGCTTGAGGTTCTAGGATGCGGTATAGTTGATGAGAATGTATTCAAGGCTGTAGGATATGAAGATGTAAGCGGTTATGCATTCGGACTTGGAATCGAAAGATTTGCCATGCTGATCCACAAGATCGGGGATTTAAGATCTTTATTTGAAAGTGACATTAGATTATTAGGACAGTTTAAATGATTATTACAAGACAATGGATTCAAGAATATATTGATATATCGAAAATAAGTACAAAAACAATGTGTGAAGCCCTGAACTCTATGGGCTTGGAAGTTGACAGCGCACACAGGGTTTTGATTCCCAACGGTGTTGTAATAGGGAAAGTGGAAGAATGTGAAAAACATCCTGATGCTGATAAATTAAGCGTCTGCCAGGTAAATATCGGAGCACAGACCACACAGATAGTCTGCGGGGCGAAAAACGTCGCAAAAGGTCAATATGTTCCCGTTGCAACGGTTGGAGCCGTTCTTGGGGAAGATTTCAAGATCAAAAAAGCGAAACTTAGAGGCGTTGAATCTTTAGGTATGATCTGCAGCTCTACAGAGATTGGACTTCCAAAAATGAACGACGGTATCCTGGAACTTGACGACTCTATCGGGGAACTTATAGTAGGGAAAGAGCTAAATGAATACTCTTTGATCAATGATGAAGTTATAGAGATAGAACTGACAGCCAACAGGGGTGACTGCCTAAGTATCCACGGTATTGCAAGGGAATTAAGCACTTATTTTAATATCCCTATGAAAAATATCGACAATGTGGTAACTACCAATAATAAAGGTATCGGCCAGATCTTCGAGCTTAACTATAACACCACGTGCGAATCAAACCTTATATACAAAGCCGCGGATATAAAAGATTTCAAATTAAACCTTTTGGAACTATTAAGAATCGCAACCGTTGCTGAATTGAAAAAAACCGATATCGAGAACGCTGCCGCATACTCAACCCACAGTACGGGAGTGCTTTTAAACGTATACAGTAAATCTATAGCATCTGAAGAAGCGAACGACCTGATCTCCCTTACCATTGAAAAGAACGAAAACGGTTTTGATACTGTAAGCGGCAAAGAGCTTTTAAGCACTATAGGGATCGAAGCCGGGAATATCTCAAAAGTGTGTGACGAAGTGATCATCGAAGCAAACTATACAGACCCTGAAACCCTTGCACAAAAAGTTTTTGATACAAAACAAAAAACCGGAGATGTGTATTACAGGGCTTCAAGGGGAAGTGAAACCGACCTTAGCCTTGGGATCAATTATATAATCACTTTACTTTCAAAAAACGGCGGAACCATCTATAACGGAAGCCAGGATTATATAAACGACCTTATAGCTACAACTTTAACGGTAAGCGTTGAGAGAATAAACAAGATCATAGGGCAGACCATCCCTGAAGCGGATATCACCAAAATATTAATGTCTTTGGGATTCGAGGTAAAATCACCTTCAAGGGGTACTTTAACTGTCACTATCCCTACATTCAGGCATGATATCAAAAATATAGCCGATATCACTGAAGAGGTGGTAAGGATCATAGGTATCGACAAGATCAAATCAAAACCGGTAGCTATAAAAGAGGTTAACAGGGTAAATGAAACCTCGGACAAGCTGGTACTTAGAAACGATATCAGGGCAAAAGCCGTAAGCAATAATTTCTTTGAGACTGTAACCTATGCATTTACAAACAAGGAGAACCTCCAAAAATACGGTTTTGAAACGGTAAATAATAAAAAAGATATAATGAACCCTATAGTAACCGAGCTGAACACCTTTAGGACGACTCTTGCCATGAACCTTGTACTTGCAGTAAGCGAGAACCAGAAACAGGGATTCAAATCCATAGGGCTGTTTGAGATAGGAACGGTATTTGACAAAGACAGGAACGAAAGCAGGAACATAGCCTTTATTTTCAGCGGCGAGACAGAATCGGAAACTGTAAAGAACCACGGTAAACCTGAAAAAATGGACTTTTTTGCCTTCGCCCAGAAAGTTTCAAACTGTGTAGGTGATTTCGAACTTGAACCATTGGAAAGAATAGAGAACTCGTTTATCCACCCTTACCAGAGTGCAGCGATGATCAAAGAGGGAAAAAACATAGGAAAGATATACAAACTTCACCCTAATGTTTCAAATGAGTTCGATATAGACAACGATACTTTTATCTGCGAGATCGATTTTAATAAACTGGAAAACAATACAATTTTTGCAAACAGTATATCAAAATACCAGTCATCAAAAAGAGACTTAAGTATAGTTGCACCAAAAAATATGGAATACAAAAAGATAAAACAGCTTATTAATTCCCTGAATATCCAGCAGATCAAGCAGTTTAACCTGGTTGATATCTATAATGACGAAAAGCTTGGGGACAATGAAAGCCTGACCATCAAGTTTGTTTTACAGTCTGATGAAAAAACAATGGAAGAGAACGAGATAAACGCCATAATGGATAAGATCCTGGAAAGCCTTGATAAAGAGTTGGGATTAGGTATTAGATAATGGAAAAATTAAGTATATCAAAACTGGTAAAGCCTTTTAACGTTGTTATTGACGACATTGCAAGCGACAAGTCCATCTCACACAGATGTGCAATGTTCAGCCTTTTTAGCGATAAGCCCTCTACTATAAAAAACTTTTTAAGGGGCGAGGACACTATGGATTCTTTAAGGATTGCACAAAAACTGGGTGCGGTAGTTGAAGATGACGGGAAGATTATAAAAATAACACCTCCTGAAAGTTTAAGCGAACCTGATGATATACTTGACTGCGGGAACGCAGGAACGGGGATGAGACTTTATGCCGGATTGTTATCGGGTATAGAGGGAAGCTTTGTTCTAACGGGTGACAAATACTTAAGAAACAGGCCCATGAAAAGAGTCGCAGACCCTTTAAGGGACGTGGGGGCAAAGATAGACGGAAGGGAAAACGGGAATAAGGCACCTCTTCATATAAGAGGGGGAAAACTGAAATCCTTCAGATACCACAGTCCAATAGATTCTGCCCAGGTTAAATCGGCACTGATACTGGCAGGGATCCAAAGTGACGAGATCTCTTATTATAAAGAGGATCTTCTAAGCAGGGACCATACTGAAAGAATGCTAAACGGTATGGGTGCCAATATAAGAACGAACGAAGAGGGATGGATAGAGATACATCCTGTAAAAGGTCCCCTTAAACCTTTAAATATAACCGTTCCTACCGATCCTTCAAGCGCTTTTTTCTTTGCGGTCGCGGCAGCTATAGTTCCAGGGTCCAAAGTAAGCTTAAAAAACCTTACCCTCAATCCCACAAGGATTGAAAGCTACAAGATCCTGGAAAAAATGGGTGCAAAGGTTCAATTCATTGAAACTGAAAATATATATGAGCCTATGGGTGATATAATCGTTGAACACAGTGAGCTGAAAGGGGTAACGGTTGATTCAAATATCGCCTGGCTCATTGACGAGCTGCCTGCCCTTAGTATAGCTATGTCGGTTGCAAAAGGGAAAAGCGTAGTGAAAAATGCGGCTGAGCTCAGGGTAAAAGAGAGCGACAGGATATCTGCCGTTGTGGATAACCTTAAACTTTGCGGAGTAACTTACACCGAGTTTGAGGACGGTTACGAGATTGACGGGGATGCTTCTTTGCAAAAAGCCGTTATCAACTCACACGGGGACCATAGAATAGCGATGAGCTTTGCAATCGCAGGGCTTTTATGCGGCATGGAGATCGAAGATACACAATGTATAGAGACCTCTTTCCCCAACTTTACCGAAATATTAGAGAAACTAAAGGCTTAAGATGGAAGTAAAACTAGCCAGCAGCTACGGGTTCTGCTTCGGGGTAAAAAGGGCAATAAAAATAGCCGAGGAACATAAGGATGCCGCAACTATGGGTCCCCTTATACACAACCAAAAAGAGATCGACAGGCTAAAAGATGATTTTAACGTCGGACTTTATAACACTATCGATGAAGCGAAAAAAGACGATACAATTATCATAAGAACCCACGGTATCCCTAAAAATGAACTTCAGGAGCTCAAGAACAAAAGCAGCAAAGTTATCAATGCTACCTGCCCGTTTGTTACGACCCCCCAGCAGATCGTTAAAAGCATGTCCAAAGAGAGATACAGCATCCTGATCTTTGGAGATGCCAACCATCCGGAGGTAAAAGGTGTCAAAAGCTATTCCGAAGATGACGTGCATGTGATCCTGAGTGCCGACGAACTGGACAGGGTAAACTTCAAATACGACAAGATAGCAACCGTGGCCCAGACAACTAGGAAAAAAGAGGAGTATCTTCAAATCGTAAATGCCCTGATCCTGAAAAATAAAGAGGTAAGGGTTTTTAATACTATCTGCGATGCAACCTTTGAAAACCAGGATGCCGCAAGGGAGCTCTCGCAAGAAGTTGATATAATGATAGTTATAGGAGGGAAAAACTCCTCAAATACAAAACAGCTTCTTAATATCTGTGAAGAGAACGTGGTAAGCCACCTTATAGAGGATGAAACAGAACTTGAAGAAGAATGGTTTAAAGATAAAAAGCTCTGCGGCGTAACGGCAGGAGCTTCCACTCCCGACTGGATCATCCAGAACGTAATCAATAAAATTGAAAAAATCTAATTCCTTTTTAGTATAACTATAAATTATATTAACTCTCTATAAAAAGTAGTAATATTCAAAATCGCTTTTACTACTTTTTTATTTCAAAATAAAAATAATCCTGCACAATCTTCCCTTTTTTATACAACTTAATAAAATTAAAGTAAATTTTAGATATAATAAGCCATTAAAATTATAAAAGGGTAAGCAGATGAAATTTGAAGATTTTGAAATCGAAGGTGAAGACTTCGCAACATTATTGGAGGAGAGCGAAAAGAATACAGAAACAAATCAAGTAGTTGACGGTGTAATCGTAGAGATCAACGATAATGATTTATTAGTTGATGTAGGACAAAAAAGTGAAGGTAAACTTAGTATTGACGAGATCACTGTAAACGGTGAGGTAAAATACAAAGTTGGTGATACTATCAAAGTTATGATCACTTCAAACAGAGGTGAAAGACCAGGTATCTCTCACAAAAAAGTTGTACAAAAAGAGATGTTTGACGACTTCGTTAAACAATACGGTGAAGAGCCTGAGAACGTAACGATCGAAGGTGTGGTAACTTCAGTTAAGCCAAGAGCAGGTTTCGTTATCCAGGATGCTGAAGGTATGGAATACTTTATGCCTATGGCTCAAGGTTTCCTAAAAGCTCAAGGTGCAGTTGGTAAAAAAGTTAAAGCAGCTGTATTAAAGGCAAAACCTGAATCTTGCAGCATCGTTGTTTCAAGAAGAAAACTGATCGAAGAGAACCAAAAGAACAAAGAAGAGAAAATTGAAAAACTTATGGAAGAGAAAGAGCCAAAAGTTGGAACGATCAAAAAAATCACTTCTTACGGTATGTTCGTAGACCTAGGTGGAATCGACGGACTTGTAAACTACAACGAGATCTCTTACAAAGGGCCGGTTAACCCGTCTCAATACTACAAAGAGGGTGAAGAGGTTACTTGCGTGATCAAATCTTACGATAAAGAGAAAGGTCACCTTTCATTATCTATCAAAGACGCTCTTCCAAATCCATGGGATGAAATGAAAAACGAATTAGAGATCGGTGATACTATCACTGTAACAGTTTCTAACTTCGAATCTTACGGTGCATTCGTTGATCTTGGAAACGATATCGAGGGATTATTACATATCTCTGAGATCTCTTGGAACAAGAACGTTAAATCTCCAAAAGATTACCTAGAGATCGGTCAAGAGATCAATGTTGAAGTTATCGATCTAGACTGCGACAAAAGAAAATTAAGAGTTAGTTTAAAATCTCTTCAACCAAAACCATTTGAAACTTTCATCAAAGAGAACAAAGTTGGTGACGTATTAAAAGGAACAGTTGCAACATTAACTGACTTCGGTGCATTTATCAATTTAGGTACTGTTGACGGTCTTTTACACAATGAAGAAGCTAGCTGGGATTCAAACGCTAAATGTAAAAACCTATTCAAAAAAGGTGACGAAGTTGAAGTTAAGATCATCAAGATCGATACTGCAAAAGAGAACATCTCTTTAAGTGCAAAAGCATTACAAAAATCTCCTGCTGAAGAGTTCGAAACTAAATATAAAAACGGAGACATCATCAAGTCAACTGTTAAAGATATAAAAGATTTCGGTGTATTCGTAAAACTTGACGATAACCTTGACGGTCTTATCAGAAAAGAGGATCTTCTTAAAAAAGAGGAAGAAGATGAGATCAAAGTTGGTGACGAGATTGAAGCGGTTGTAGTAAATATCGATAAACAAAGAAATAGAGTAAGATTATCAGAAAGAAGATTAGCAGCTCAAAAAGAAAGAGATGTATTAAATTCTGTAAATGATGATTCATCTATGACTTTAGGTGATGCATTAGCAGGTCAACTGTAATAAATTAAACCGGAGATAAGAGATATGAATAAACCTACAATTGTAGTGTGTGACCATATCCACGAAAGTGGATTAGAAATATTAAAAAACACTAGTGATATAAATTATGTATATGCTGCAGACGTTGATAAAACTGCCCTTTTAGATGTAATTAAAGATGCAGACGTATGTATCACTAGAAGCTCGACTGATGTTGACGAAAAATTTTTAAATGCTGCCCAAAACCTTAAAGCCGTTGTAAGAGCGGGAGTTGGTGTCGATAACGTTGATATGGACGGATGTAGCAAAAGAGGTGTGATCGCAATGAACGTTCCAACTGCGAACACACTGGCTGCAACAGAATTAACAATGACACACCTTTTATCTTGTATGAGAAAAATGCCTTATGCTCATTCACAACTGAAAGACCAAAGAATCTGGAAAAGAGAAGACTGGTACGGTCAGGAACTATACGGTAAAAGAATAGGTGTCATCGGTTTCGGTAATATCGGGCACAGAGTAGCACTTAGATGTAAAGGATTCGAAATGGACGTAGTAACTTACGACCCTTATATCCCTGCATCAAAAGCTACCGACCTTGGTATAGAGTATACTGAGAACTTCGATGATATCCTGGCTTGTGACATCATAACTATCCATACGCCTAAAAACAGCGAAACTATCAATATGATCGATGAAGCTGAAATAGCTAAAATGAAAGACGGTGTAATCTTAATTAACTGTGCCAGAGGTGGATTATATAATGAAGAAGCATTATACAACAACCTGAAATCTGGTAAAATTCATATGGCAGGTATCGATGTATTCAACAAAGAACCGGCAACAGACCATCCTTTATTGGATCTTGACAATGTAACAGTTACTGCTCACCTTGGTGCAAATACTGTAGAATCTCAATACAAGATCGCAACTCAAGCAGCAAACAATGCTCTTAAATCTGCAAGAGGCATTGGTTATCCGCATGCCCTTAACCTGCCTATAGACGAGACAAAGATACCTTCATTTGTTAAACCATACTTGGAATTAACACAAAAAATGGCTTTCTTGATCGCACAAATGGATAAATCTGCAATAGAATCTATCAAAGTTGAAGCTGAGGGTGAAATAGCGGAATATCTTGATTCATTGGCTACTTTTGCTACTGTCGGTGCTTTAACGCACTCTTTAAGCAATGAGAAGATCAACTATGTAAATGCAACTTTCGTAGCTGAAGAGAGAGGTATCAAAATCGAATCTGCAGAGCATTCAAATACAAGTCCTTTTAAAAACCAGGTATCTGTTAAGATCACTACTACTCATGGCGTAAATATGACAAGCGGTACTATCTTTGAAGAAGAAGTACAAAGAATCGTTAAGATCAACGACTATATGATGGATATCGAGCCTAGCGGTAAAATGATCCTTCTTTCAAATTCTGATGTTCCTGGCGTTATAGGAAGTGTAGGTAATATCCTTGCAGACGATAACATCAACATTGCGGACTTCAGACTTGGTAGAAGCAAGAACGGTGCATTGGCAGTTATCCTTGTAGATGAGAATGTATCAGAATCAACATTAGAAAAATTACAAAACCTGGAAGCAGCAAAATCTGTTTCTTACGCACAAATATAATTGGGAGTAACTACTTATGGCAATAGGTATGAATGAACTAAAAAAAGGTCTTAAAATAGAGATCGACGGTATTCCGTACAGAATTACGGAATATCAACATGTTAAACCTGGTAAAGGTGCAGCATTCGTTAGATGTAAAATCAGAAACTTCCTGAATGGAAAAACTATTGAAAAAACTTTCCATGCAGGAGATAAATGTGAAACACCTGATCTAATGCAAAAAACAATGCAGTATCTATATGATGACGGTGAATTTTTACAATTCATGGATACTGAAACATATGAGCAGATCGGTCTTACCCCTGAGCAAGTGGGAGATGCTGCAGACTGGATAATCGACAGTATGAACGTTGATATGATGTTCTACAACGGTGAAGCTATCACTGTTGAGCCGCCAATGGTTGTTGAGCTAAAAGTTGTTGAGACCCCACCGAACTTCAAAGGTGATTCTCAAGGCGGTAAAAAACCTGCAACTTTAGAATCCGGTGCAGTTGTTCAAGTGCCTTTCCACATTATTGAGGGTGATACTATCAAATGTGATACTAGAACAGGTGAATACCTAGAAAAAGTAAAATAATCAGCTTATCGTAGATTATCTACGATAAAGCTGCCTTTTCTTCAATCACATATAAATATATGCTCTTTTATCAAAAACAACTTTCTCTTGATACTTTACAAGAATCTAATCATTTTATATACTTAATATCTTTCTTTATATAAAGGAAAAAATATAATGGAAAAAAAAGAACTGATAATCTTCGATATGGACGGTACCCTTATAGACAGCGGTAATGTTATATCAAATACTATAAACTTCGTAAGAACCAACCTTGGACTCCCTTTAATACCCAAAAGTGAACTTCTTAAGAATATCAATAATCCCGATATCAATGCAGCAAAGTTCTTTTACGGTACAAGAGAATTTACCGATGAGCAGACAAAACTGTTTCAGGAATATTACAACAAACACTGTATCAGTGATATAATCCTATATGACGGGGTTTTGGAGATGCTTGACCAGCTCCAGGGCAGATTCACCCTATCGATCGCAACTAACGCTTCTAGTGAATTCGCAAATAAAATGATCGAACACCTTAGTATACACAGCTATTTTGATTATGTGATCGGTGCTGATTCAGTTGAAAACCCGAAACCGCACCCCGATATGCTTATTAAAACGTTAAAAACCCTCAGCTTTGAAAACAATCAATCTGTTTTGGTAGGAGACAGCCTGAAAGACCAAAGAGCTGCCCAGGCTGCATCTATAGAGAGTATCTTGGTAAACTGGGGCTTTACTGAACATTGCCAGACAAAATCTGTTTCAGATACAAAAATATTGACAGAAAAACTACTGAAATACCAGGGATAATTAAACTACCTTCGTAAACTCCTCATATAGTTCATCCCTTAAAGGTATCTGCAGCTTTAATTCTAAGGTGATAGGTTTGTCCCCTTCATAGCTTAAGGTATCAGCCTGCCCCAAATATAAGAATTTCTGGGTCTTTTTATCAATATGAGCAAACTTTCTTGCAAATATATGCAAGCGTATACCATGTTTTCTGTTTTCACACAGTTTCTCTCCGTCACCTTTGCTTTGAGAATGGGAGGGTTTAGAAATAAATGTGAATCTGTCATTTGACAAAAAATCATTAATATATTTTGAACCATTTGTAAACTTATCTTTATCTATAGTTATAAATAAAAAGAAATCATCTTTATATTTTAAAAAGCCGCTTCCCCTGAATGAACTGTGTATCTTGTTAAAATCACAACATAAAGCTACATTTAACATATTATACTTTTCATATAATTTTAAGAACGGCATTCCATAATCTTCAAAACCGAAATCTCTCTCATATAACAACAAGCCGTATTCCAAAGAATTTTCTATGATATTTTTATATTTTTCATTTTTTAATATCTCCCTAAAAGCCGTTGAGAGAACTAATCTGTTTTTATCCAGATCAACAAGTTTCAAATACCTGGATACCTGGGCTTTGTCAAAGTAATTTTGATGCAAATACTCAAAAGAGTGTTTAACGGTTTCCTTATTTACCCTGTTTAGGTATTTTAATAATAATTCACGGGCCTCATCAAGATCAATCTCACCATTACTTATCAGATAGCTTAATATAACAAACTCATGGGGCCTGTTTAAAGGTAAAAAATATTCGATAAACCTGATAGCTTTTAGGAAGTGCATATCAGCGCATGCTTGTACAAGCTCATCTTCCTTTTCAACTCTTGAGATAAACTCAACATATGATTTTGACTCATCTATAAAATCTATGGGATTTATATACTCAGTATATTGAAGATAATCCCTAAGCACAGGTATTTTGTTAGATGTTTGGCTTTTTATAGAAAGTTCTTTTAGATACTTAAAACTGTTGAAATTCTCACTTTCGATTTGATCAAGTATCCTTTTCTTTGATATCTCATCCATAAATATATGTATATTCGGTATATTGGCAAAATTGTTCAATAAAGAGATCTTTAGACTCTCCTTGTCTATTCTTTTATCACCGATTAACGCCAAAGCTATTAAGTAGGCTTTGTTATGGTTCCCTATGAAATCCAATATGGTCAGGAACTCTTTATCCTTATATTTACGAAGGCCTCTTCCCAGCTGCTGTATAAAGACAATGGGTGAATTTGTGGGTCTTAACATCAGCACGGTATTTACAGAGGGTATATCTATCCCCTCATTAAATATATCGACGGTAAATATCACTTCCAATGCTTCATTGTCATCTTCGAGCATAGCTATATATTTATCCCTTTTATCTATACTATCCACGCTGCTTAATGCGATGGAGTTTATTCCCCTTTTATTAAACTCGTCACTCATATACAGAGCATGCTCCTTAGAAGCGCAAAATCCCAATACTTTTCTTTTATTGCCGCTGTATGAATAAAAATACATCTTTTCAATTATATAATCAACCCTCCTGTTTACCATCAGAAGTCTTGATATTTCACTTATATCATTTATATTTACATCTTGGTAATCTATTGATTCAACATCGCATACACCGAAATAATGAAAAGGACTTACGAGATCATTTTCCAAAGCATCGTTCAGCCTTATATCACAGGCAATATTATCGTCAAAATATTTATATATATTTTCATTGTCGGATCTGTTGGGCGTTGCCGTAAGCCCCAATAGAAACTTAGGCCTGAAATATTCAATAACTTTTTTATAGCTTGGGCTTGAAATATGGTGTGCCTCATCCACTATAATATAATCAAATTCACTAGCTTCAAAACTTTCAAAATTAACGGACATTGTCTGGATTGTAGAAAAAAGATAATCACTTCCCAACTCTTTTTTATTTCCGGTAAAAAGCCCTGTTTTTTTACCCTTTACAATAAGCTCAAAGCTCTCTTTGGCTTTATTTAGTATATTTTCCCTATGAACAAGAAAAAGAAGCTTTTTGGGCTTTGCAGCTAATATTTCAAGTGCTCCCAAATAGGTTTTTCCCGATCCAGTTGCGGCAATAGCCAGAGCTTTCGTTTCATTTACCCTTTTAAAATGATCAAGCCTTTCTAAAGCCTGCCGCTGCATAAAATTGGTTTTGGGCTTTTTTTCAATATTAAAAGTTTTGATCTGCCCCTGCTCTCTCTTATACCTGCTATACTCAAGAAGGAAATTTTCATCAACAAAAGAAGACTCCTCCCATAGGTAGTTAAACTCATTAAAAAGCTTTCTTATAAACTTATCCTCTTTTTTAAAGCTGTTTTCAATGTTCCACTCAACATTGCTTTTAAGAGCAGATGCAGTTATATTGGAAGAACCTATAACAGCCTTATAATGGTCTTCAAACTCAAAAATATAAGCTTTTGGGTGAAACCCCCTGTTTAATTCATTAGAGTCGTATACCTTAAGCTCAATGTTTGAAAAAGCTTTTATCATTTCCAATGCTTTTGGGTCAGTAAAATTCAGATATGTTGAAGTTAAAATCTTTCCTTTGATACCTTTATTTTCCAGTTTGGAAAATATATCCAGCAACAACTGCAATCCGGAAAAGTTTATAAATGCAACATTAAAATAAAATGATCTTGAGTCTTCAAGAAGTGATATAAGATGGTTATAAAAGTTTGTAGTATGGTTATTTGTGATTAACATATATTAAAGCCTAATAAAAACACAATTATACAAGAAGTAATAAAAATAGTAAATTAGAGAGTTAAGGTAAGAGTGAAATTTTGAAGTAAAAAAAAAGCACCAAAAGAGTTGGCGGCGACCTACGTTTCCACCAGGGGACCCGGCAGTATTATCGGCGATGGGAAGCTTGACTGCCAGGTTCGAAATGGAGCTGGGTATTTCCTTCCCTCTATAACCACCAACACTTTAAGTGCTGATTAGAGTAATAAGTGTTAAAGTTAATCATAATACAATTTCAATCTTACTTACGCTTAATAAGATAGTAGCTTAGAATAATAAATAAGCCAAACGATCTATTAGTACTGGTCAGCTAAACAAGTTACTTTGCTTACACATCCAGCCTATCAACCTCATAGTCTTTGAGGGATCTTCAGGGAAAGTTCATCTTGGAGTCGGCTTCGTGCTTAGATGCTTTCAGCGCTTATCTCACCCGTACGTAGCTACCCAACGATGCCCTTGGCAGAACAATTGGTACACTAGTGGTACGTTCACCCCGGTCCTCTCGTACTAGGGGCAAATCTCCTCAACTTTCCTACGCCCACGGAAGATAGGGACCGAACTGTCTCACGACGTTCTGAACCCAGCTCGCGTACCGCTTTAAATGGCGAACAGCCATACCCTTGGGACCTGCTCCAGCCCCAGGATGCGATGAGCCGACATCGAGGTGCCAAACCTCCCCGTCGATGTGAGCTCTTGGGGGAGATCAGCCTGTTATCCCCGGCGTACCTTTTATCCTTTGAGCGATGGCCCTTCCACTCAGAACCACCGGATCACTATGACCGACTTTCGTCTCTGCTCGAGTTGTCTCTCTCACAGTCAAGCTAGTTTATGCCATTATACTCAACATCCGATTTCCAACCGGATTGAACTAACCTTTGTAAGCCTCCGTTACTTTTTAGGAGGCGACCGCCCCAGTCAAACTACCCACCAGACATTGTCCTGAAACAAGATAATTGTTCCCAGTTAGCTATCAGAATATTCAAGGGTGGTATCTCAAGGATGACTCCCTACCTACTTGCGTCTGTAGTTCATAGTCTCCCACCTATCCTGCACATGAATATCCCAATAGCAGTGTCAAGCTATAGTAAAGGTGCACGGGGTCTTTCCGTCTTTCCGCGGGTAGGAGGAATTTTCACCTCCACTACAATTTCACTGGATCCCTGGTTGAGACAGCTCCCATCTCGTTACGCCATTCATGCAGGTCGGTATTTAACCGACAAGGAATTTCGCTACCTTAGGACCGTTATAGTTACGGCCGCCGTTTACTCGGGCTTCAATCAAATGCTTCGCATACGCTAACATCATCAGTTAACCTTCGAGCACCGGGCAGGCGTCACACCTTATACATCCTCTTACGAGTTAGCAAAGTGCTGTGTTTTTGGTAAACAGTCGGGAGGGACTCTTTGTTGCAACCTCTATAGCTTTCGAGAGCAAGTCTCTATACCATAGTAGGCACACCTTCTACCGAAGATACGGTGCTAGTTTGCAGAGTTCCTTAACCAGGGTTCTTCCACGCGCCTTAGAATACTCATCCCACCTACCTGTGTCGGTTTACGGTACGGGTTATTATAAATATGCTTAGTGGCTTTTCTTGGCACGACAGTATCATCGATTCCAAACGCTATCCGAAGATATTGTTCGGCCTGTAAGATCTCGGTCTAGTGTTAAGCGGATTTGCCTACTTAACAACCTACGTCCTTCGACCCACTATTCCATCAGTGAGCTCGATTAACTCTATGCGTCCCCACATCACGCTTCATAATAAGTATAGGAATATTAACCTATTTGCCATCGTCTACCCCTTTCGGACTCGACTTAGGACCCGACTAACCCTACGATGACGAGCATCGCGTAGGAAACCTTGGGTTTTCGGCGTTAAAGATTCTCACTTTAATTATCGCTACTCATGCCTGCATGCTCACTTCTATCCGCTCCACTGCTCCTTACCGGTACAGCTTCAACGCTGAATAGAACGCTCTCCTACCACTCATAGTAAACTATGAATCTAAAGCTTCGGTGCATACTTTAGCCCCGTTATATTTTCCGCGCAGAATCACTAGACCAGTGAGCTGTTACGCTTTCTTTAAAGGATGGCTGCTTCTAAGCCAACCTCCTGGTTGTCACAGTAACTCCACATCGTTTTCCACTTAAGTATGACTTTGGGACCTTAGCTGTTAGTCTGGGTTGTTCCCCTCTCGACGGTGGATTTTATCACCCATCGCCTGACTGCCGTGGTTACACATATAGTATTCGAAGTTTGATAGGGTTTGGTACCGCGGTAAGCAGCCCTAGCCCATTCAGTGCTCTACCCCTATATGCTACTAACACGACGCTATACCTAAATATATTTCGGAGAGAACCAGCTATCACGAAGTTTGATTGGCCTTTCACCCCTATCCACAAGTCATCCCAAGACTTTTCAACGCCTGCGGGTTCGGTCCTCCACTGGCTCTTACACCAGCTTCAACCTGCTCATGGATAGATCACTTCGTTTCGGGTCTGCAGCATATGACTAATTCGCGCTATTCACACTCGCTTTCGCTACGGCTTCACTCTTGGCTTAACCTTGCCATATACCACAACTCGCAGGCTCATTATGCAAAAGGCAGTCCGTCACCCTGTACAAGACATAGGGCTCCGAATGATTGTAAGCTAATGGTTTCAGGTTCTATTTCACTCCCCTCACTGGGGTACTTTTCACCTTTCCCTCACGGTACTTGTGCACTATCGATCTATAAGTAGTATTTAGGGTTGGAGGGTGGTCCCCCCATATTCAGTCAAAATATCACGTGTTCCGACCTACTCATTCCTTAACCTAGTACCACACAAATGTTTTCGATTACGAGGCTTTCACTCTCTACGACGTTGCATTCCAACAACTTCATCTAACATATGTGCTATCATTAAGTGCCCTAATCCGTGTTCGCTCGCCGCTACTAACAGAATCTCATTTGATTTCTTTTCCTCTAGGTACTGAGATGTTTCACTTCCCTAGGTTCGCTCTCCCGTAGGAGTAATACGCATAACGTATTGGGTTGTCCCATTCGGAAATCACTGGATCAAAGCTTCTTGACAGCTCCCCAATGCTTATCGCAGTCTAGTACGTCCT
The DNA here is from genome assembly GCA_963677515.1 of Arcobacteraceae bacterium. Lineage (GTDB taxonomy): Bacteria > Campylobacterota > Campylobacteria > Campylobacterales > Arcobacteraceae > JAIOSF01. The sequence goes on from OY781963.1 coordinate 1,731,859, forward strand.
TCATCGCCTCTTATAGTCTAGGCATCCACCATTAGCCCTTAATAGCTTATTTTGTATAATTAAAGATTGAATTATGATTTAACATATTTCTTTCTTCGCTTAATTATGATTTATTCTTTGGCTACTATCTTATTAAACATAAGTTCAATAAAACAGAAATTGTATTTTTTTTCCATATAGAAAATTAATTAACTTTAACATTATATTTTTAAATAACTCTTTCAAGGAAACTCCCTAAAAGTCGTTTTGATCTCTTATTGAAATCAAATATTAATTCTACGCATAGAACTAATATTTAACTTCTTAAAAGTCAATATTTTACATGTCTTGCCCTACACCATGCTCTTTGCATTCGCATAAGGTTCCGGGATTCAAAACTATAAAAGTAAAACTCTTTACTTCTATTACGTTTTTCTGGTGGAGAATAGCGGGATCGAACCGCTGACCTCCTGCGTGCAAAGCAGGCGCTCTCCCAGCTGAGCTAATTCCCCATGGTGGGCCTAACAGGACTTGAACCTGTGACCTCACGATTATCAGTCGAGCGCTCTAGCCAGCTGAGCTATAGGCCCATGCAAAATAATTTCTTTTTACTCTTGTTAACAATAAATCTTCTCAAGATTATTCATAATCTTTATAAACTAGATATCAAGAAAAACATCTTCTTATGATATGTCTAAGTATATCATTCTTATTTCTCTCTGAATCTATCTAAACGAATAGATAGATTATATTCTGTGAAAGGAGGTGATCCAACCGCAGGTTCTCCTACGGTTACCTTGTTACGACTTCACCCTAGTCGCTAATTCCACTGTGGAAGGTAGCTACTTTAGCATCCCCGCTTCGAATGAAATCAACTCCCATGGTGTGACGGGCGGTGAGTACAAGACCCGGGAACGTATTCACCGTAACATTGCTGATTTACGATTACTAGCGATTCCAACTTCATGTAGTCGAGTTGCAGACTACAATCCGAACTGGGAGGCATTTTATGAGATTTGCTCCACGTCACCGTATCGCTGCTCTTTGTATGCCCCATTGTAGCACGTGTGTAGCCCTGGTCGTAAGGGCCATGATGACTTGACGTCGTCCTCACCTTCCTCCTCCTTGCGAAGGCAGTCTGTCTAGAGTCCTCAGCCGAACTGTTAGTAACTAAACATGAGGGTTGCGCTCGTTGCGGGACTTAACCCAACATCTCACGACACGAGCTGACGACAGCCGTGCAGCACCTGTATATAGGCTCTAGCAAGCTAGCACTAATCCATCTCTGGAAAATTCCTACTATGTCAAGACCAGGTAAGGTTCTTCGCGTATCGTCGAATTAAACCACATGCTCCACCGCTTGTGCGGGTCCCCGTCTATTCCTTTGAGTTTTAATCTTGCGACCGTACTCCCCAGGCGGTACACTTAATGTGTTAACTGCATTACTGCCGTATCTAGTACGGCAACAACTAGTGTACATCGTTTAGGGCGTGGACTACCAGGGTATCTAATCCTGTTTGCTCCCCACGCTTTCGCATCTCAGCGTCAATAATGTTCCAGTAGATCGCCTTCGCAATCGGTATTCCTTCTGATCTCTACGGATTTTACCCCTACACCAGAAATTCCATCTACCTCTCCCATATTCTAGACAGACAGTTTTGGAAGCAGTTCTATGGTTAAGCCATAGGATTTCACTTCCAACTTATCTATCAGCCTACATGCTCTTTACGCCCAGTGATTCCGAGTAACGCTTGCTCCCCCCGTATTACCGCGGCTGCTGGCACGGAGTTAGCCGGAGCTTATTCATATAATACCGTCATTATCTTCTTATATAAAAGGAGTTTACGCACCGAAATGTGTCATCCTCCACGCGGCGTTGCTGCATCAGGGTTTCCCCCATTGTGCAATATTCCCCACTGCTGCCTCCCGTAGGAGTCTGGACCGTGTCTCAGTTCCAGTGTGACTGATCATCCTCTCAAACCAGTTAAGCGTCATTGTCTTGGTGAGCCATTACCTCACCAACTAACTGATACTATACAGGCCAATCCTATAGCTATAAATATTTCCCTTGCAGACTTAGGTCTTAAAGGCATATGGGGTGTTAGCAGGCGTTTCCATCTGTTATCCCCCTCTATAGGGCATGTTACCTATACATTACTCACCCGTGCGCCACTTAGCTGACAGTTAAAGCAAGCTTTAACCCGTTCTCGTTCGACTTGCATGTGTTAAGCACGCCGCCAGCGTTCACTCTGAGCCAGGATCAAACTCTCCATAAAAAAGTGTTTGAAACTGACTTTAAGTTTTTTACTTAAAATCTTTCTTCTTTTAAGTTTTTGGTGTAAAACCAAAACTCATTGTTTAGACGAAGTTTTCTTGTATCTAGTTTATAAAGATTACTCTTTACAAACTTTAGATTTCTTATTAACATTTATCTTTTTAAAGAACTCTAATTTGACTCTCAACTCTTTTAAACTCTTACGTTTTCTTAAGCGTCTCACTCAAATTGGACGGGAATTATAATAGATTTTTTTAGCTTTGTCAAGGCTTTTCTCTTAAAATAAACTGAAATTTAAAAATTCATGATTTGAACTCTTTTTAATAATAAAAGAGATTGAAAATTGTCTATAAATAAAGATTCTCAATAACGTTAAAAAAGCATAGAGGAAACTCTGTCTTTAGGGAATATCTCCCTGCTGTAAATATTATTAGTTGTTTAGATTACCTGTATGCAGTTAACAGCTAAGTTTTTCTTCTTTCAAGCGGTGCATGTAGCCTGACAAGAGACAGTGCAAATGGGTATGTTACAAATATAACAAACGGTACCTTTACTCAAAACTGTACCTATGACAGTTACGGTGAACTTACAAAGATATCATATAATACATTTACCTATGAGATAACATTCAAAGATAATTCCTCTTTGATATTGCAAAAAGTAAAACTATAAATATATGATTATACCTATGATGAGAACGGCAATGTGAGAAGCGTAACAGAAGTGAACAGTTTCACCGCTGTAGGTTCGGAACCGGAGGCTATGTCCCAAAGGGACAGCCGAAGGCAAATCATAATAGAGTATAACTCATACAACAAACCTGTCCTGCTGCAAAACGATGCCACTACCACGAGATTTTATTATACCCCTGACAGATCAAGGTATAAAAAGACCAAAGACGACACCACAACCTACTATATAGCAAAACACTACGAACAGGAGATCACCTCTTCATATATTATGCAAAAGAACTATATCTATGCAGGCAAAGAGCTGGTAGCTGTACACACAATGCAGGATGACGGCAATATAAAACTTCCCCAGAACAGGTATCTTCATAAAGACTCTTTAGGTTCCGTAGATACCATCACCAACGAATCAGGGATAGTGATACAAAGGCTGTCGTACAATCCTTTCGGAAAGCAGCTTGTGCAGGAATGGATAAACGACAACTATTCAAATACCCCAATTGTAAAAAGGGGATATGCGGGGTAGGAGAACCGTATAGAAAAAGCAAATCACTTTGCTTTTTTAGGATCGCACCATATCAAAGAGTTCGGTCTCATTCATATGAACGGAAGGGCTTACGATCCCGATACGGCAAGGTTTTTATCTGCCGATCCGAATATACAGGCTCCTTATGATACTCAAAGCTATAACCGTTATTCTTATGTAAAGAACAATCCGCTAAAATACACTGATCCAAGCGGCTTTTTCTTTAAAAAACTGTTTAGAACCGTCAGTAAAGTATGGAAAAAGATTAAAAAAGTTGTTATTGTTGTAGTTGTTGCATACTATACAGGTGGTTTAGCATTATCATGGATGGGAGTACAAGGAGCAACAACTGCTGCATTGTATACTGCAGCAGCAGGAAACCTAACTGCCTTAGCTGTTGCCGGAGCGGCAGGTGGCTTTGCGGCAGGAGTAGTCGCCACAAAACTTAACGGAGGCTCATGGTCACAGGCATTTAAAGCTGGAGTAAAAGGAGCTATAACCGGGGCGATTTCTGCAGGATTAGCATATGGTGTTGCTGAAGTTGTAGGTAGCCATAGTGCTTCATTCTTTAATGCTTCTAAAGAGGGATGGGGTGTAGCTACTTTAAAAGCTACACTTCATGGGATAACACGTGCAGCGATGGCTAAAGCTCAAGGAGACAAGACAAGTTCAGCTTTCTGGTCAGGATTTGTTAGCTCCGGCTTCAGTATAGGAAACAAAGGCTTTGGAGGTAAATTAGCAAGAACATTAATAATGGCAATAGTAGGCGGAACCACCTCTGCCATATCCGGTGGGAAGTTTGCAAACGGTGCCGTTACCGGGGCATTTATTCATTTGTTTAATGCGGAGATGGGTGCTGAAGCTCAAAAGACTTACTTTATGACATTTGGTGGTAATGCTACAGTTGGACTAGGTGGAGAAGGTGCAGCTGGTATATATTGGACTGATAAAGGAGAATGGGGATATATGAGTTCTGGAGCATTCACTATTGGTATAGATGCTTCAGCAGGTTTTGTATATGGAACATTAAATGGTGGACCAGGGTTATTAGATGGTATGTTTTTAAATACTGAAGGTGGTATATCGTTCATAGGAGGAGGAATTATTCAAAATAATAATGGTAATATAATTGGTAAGTATTATACACTTAGTTTAGGACCATTACCAATATCAGGTCATCAGTCAGTTGGTTATGGTGGTCATAAAAAAGCTAATTATAAAACAGTATTTCATAGGTTATTGGAGTAAAAAATATGTGTATACCATCGTTTATTAAACAAGTAGTAGTAGTAATTGCAGTAATTATTTTAGGTTATTTAGGGATCAATGCTGAAGGAAATTTAGAAATTCTTTATCTTATACTATTTTTAATTACAGGAGGGATTATACCTAGGTATATAATATGCCCTAAATGTAGAAAACCATTATTTATAACAAAAAATAGGTGGTATACACCAATTTTTGGATATACGTGTGATAAATGTGGACAAAATTTGCTACATTGTACAATAGATGATCCAAATAAAAAAATTGAATATTGGGTTTAGTGTTGTTGTCCTGCCCGAAGTGACCGAACCACTTCCATATTAAAAAATGGGTAATTTTTTCAAAAATCTCACTCATTTTTTAGAATTTTAAAAGATTTCCCTTATAATAAATATAGGTGTCAGGTAATAATGATAATCCCTAATTCAAAAAATTAAATTGAGAAAAATTGCAAAATGCCATAAATATGCAAGAATCTAAATAGTTCCCTCGTTCCACCTCTCCGAGGTGGAATACATGCTTAAACCTACACCCCAAAAATTAAATCTCCACTTTTATCTTGTATAAAATTATAAAATTTACTAAAAATGTGACGCAATATGTGACGTAAAAACCATATAATAAGTAAAATTAATTTATTTTAATATATTTTATAAAGGTATTTATTATATGAAAAAAGCTTTTTCACTTATGGAACTTATGGTGGTGATAGTTATACTTGGACTTCTGGCTGCATTCGTACTGCCAAGCCTTACCCAGAAAGGGGAAGATGCAAAGAAAAGCCTGGTATGCGTACAGATGAAAAGCGTGTCGCAGGCTCTAAAAATGTACAAAATAGATAAAAGCACCTACCCTACTACCGAAGAGGGATTGAAGATATTGTTGCAGCAAAACTATTTTGAGAACAATAAACTCCCAAAAGACTCCTGGGGAAACAATTTCCTATATATCCTGGAAGAAAACGGCTTTGACCTGATCTCCCTTGGTGCCGATAAAAAAGAATCAACTCCTGATGATATCTATTTCAGCAAATGCAACTAAAGAGTAAAAAAGCTTTTTCCCTTTTTGAGATGGTTTTGGTAGTGGTTATAATAGGGATTATCTACAGTTTTGTAAATATAAACTTCTCAAAACTCTCAAAGAAAGACGAAACATCTTTAAATATGTAAAATATCAAAACATACCTGAGAATAAAAAATAAAGGTATAAACGAAACAGGTACAATTAATTATAGTTTCCTTTTAGCTAAAATTGGTTGATCATTAATACCGATACATTATAAAACTCTATTAATCCTAATTAAGAGCGACAGCACCTAAAAACAGATTTTTTCAAGGAAACTGCACTGCGTTTGTTTTATTCCTTTTTTATCGCTGATGCCGGAGCAAAGCGACTAAATCCTGAAAGCAAAAAAAGGAAAAAGGCAGACCAAGTAATGATAACGGACTAGTTAAAACTTCACGTGCCAAAGCAAAGCTTCCCTGAAAACAAAGTTTCCATTAAAATAAAATTAACTAGAAGATTATAAACAAAGGGGTAATAAAAACACAATTATACAGGAAATAATAAAAATAGTAAATAAGATATAAAAAAGTAATGTTTTCAGAAAACTCAAAGTAAAAAAAAGCACCTAAAGAGTTGGCGGCGACCTACGTTTCCACCAGGGGACCCGGCAGTATTATCGGCGATGGGAAGCTTGACTGCCAGGTTCGAAATGGAGCTGGGTATTTCCTTCCCTCTATAACCACCAACACTTTAAGTGCTGATTAGAGTAATAAGTGTTAAAGTTAATCATAATACAATTTCAATCTTACTTACGCTTAATAAGATAGTAGCTTAGAATAATAAATAAGCCAAACGATCTATTAGTACTGGTCAGCTAAACAAGTTACTTTGCTTACACATCCAGCCTATCAACCTCATAGTCTTTGAGGGATCTTCAGGGAAAGTTCATCTTGGAGTCGGCTTCGTGCTTAGATGCTTTCAGCGCTTATCTCACCCGTACGTAGCTACCCAACGATGCCCTTGGCAGAACAATTGGTACACTAGTGGTACGTTCACCCCGGTCCTCTCGTACTAGGGGCAAATCTCCTCAACTTTCCTACGCCCACGGAAGATAGGGACCGAACTGTCTCACGACGTTCTGAACCCAGCTCGCGTACCGCTTTAAATGGCGAACAGCCATACCCTTGGGACCTGCTCCAGCCCCAGGATGCGATGAGCCGACATCGAGGTGCCAAACCTCCCCGTCGATGTGAGCTCTTGGGGGAGATCAGCCTGTTATCCCCGGCGTACCTTTTATCCTTTGAGCGATGGCCCTTCCACTCAGAACCACCGGATCACTATGACCGACTTTCGTCTCTGCTCGAGTTGTCTCTCTCACAGTCAAGCTAGTTTATGCCATTATACTCAACATCCGATTTCCAACCGGATTGAACTAACCTTTGTAAGCCTCCGTTACTTTTTAGGAGGCGACCGCCCCAGTCAAACTACCCACCAGACATTGTCCTGAAACAAGATAATTGTTCCCAGTTAGCTATCAGAATATTCAAGGGTGGTATCTCAAGGATGACTCCCTACCTACTTGCGTCTGTAGTTCATAGTCTCCCACCTATCCTGCACATGAATATCCCAATAGCAGTGTCAAGCTATAGTAAAGGTGCACGGGGTCTTTCCGTCTTTCCGCGGGTAGGAGGAATTTTCACCTCCACTACAATTTCACTGGATCCCTGGTTGAGACAGCTCCCATCTCGTTACGCCATTCATGCAGGTCGGTATTTAACCGACAAGGAATTTCGCTACCTTAGGACCGTTATAGTTACGGCCGCCGTTTACTCGGGCTTCAATCAAATGCTTCGCATACGCTAACATCATCAGTTAACCTTCGAGCACCGGGCAGGCGTCACACCTTATACATCCTCTTACGAGTTAGCAAAGTGCTGTGTTTTTGGTAAACAGTCGGGAGGGACTCTTTGTTGCAACCTCTATAGCTTTCGAGAGCAAGTCTCTATACCATAGTAGGCACACCTTCTACCGAAGATACGGTGCTAGTTTGCAGAGTTCCTTAACCAGGGTTCTTCCACGCGCCTTAGAATACTCATCCCACCTACCTGTGTCGGTTTACGGTACGGGTTATTATAAATATGCTTAGTGGCTTTTCTTGGCACGACAGTATCATCGATTCCAAACGCTATCCGAAGATATTGTTCGGCCTGTAAGATCTCGGTCTAGTGTTAAGCGGATTTGCCTACTTAACAACCTACGTCCTTCGACCCACTATTCCATCAGTGAGCTCGATTAACTCTATGCGTCCCCACATCACGCTTCATAATAAGTATAGGAATATTAACCTATTTGCCATCGTCTACCCCTTTCGGACTCGACTTAGGACCCGACTAACCCTACGATGACGAGCATCGCGTAGGAAACCTTGGGTTTTCGGCGTTAAAGATTCTCACTTTAATTATCGCTACTCATGCCTGCATGCTCACTTCTATCCGCTCCACTGCTCCTTACCGGTACAGCTTCAACGCTGAATAGAACGCTCTCCTACCACTCATAGTAAACTATGAATCTAAAGCTTCGGTGCATACTTTAGCCCCGTTATATTTTCCGCGCAGAATCACTAGACCAGTGAGCTGTTACGCTTTCTTTAAAGGATGGCTGCTTCTAAGCCAACCTCCTGGTTGTCACAGTAACTCCACATCGTTTTCCACTTAAGTATGACTTTGGGACCTTAGCTGTTAGTCTGGGTTGTTCCCCTCTCGACGGTGGATTTTATCACCCATCGCCTGACTGCCGTGGTTACACATATAGTATTCGAAGTTTGATAGGGTTTGGTACCGCGGTAAGCAGCCCTAGCCCATTCAGTGCTCTACCCCTATATGCTACTAACACGACGCTATACCTAAATATATTTCGGAGAGAACCAGCTATCACGAAGTTTGATTGGCCTTTCACCCCTATCCACAAGTCATCCCAAGACTTTTCAACGCCTGCGGGTTCGGTCCTCCACTGGCTCTTACACCAGCTTCAACCTGCTCATGGATAGATCACTTCGTTTCGGGTCTGCAGCATATGACTAATTCGCGCTATTCACACTCGCTTTCGCTACGGCTTCACTCTTGGCTTAACCTTGCCATATACCACAACTCGCAGGCTCATTATGCAAAAGGCAGTCCGTCACCCTGTACAAGACATAGGGCTCCGAATGATTGTAAGCTAATGGTTTCAGGTTCTATTTCACTCCCCTCACTGGGGTACTTTTCACCTTTCCCTCACGGTACTTGTGCACTATCGATCTATAAGTAGTATTTAGGGTTGGAGGGTGGTCCCCCCATATTCAGTCAAAATATCACGTGTTCCGACCTACTCATTCCTTAACCTAGTACCACACAAATGTTTTCGATTACGAGGCTTTCACTCTCTACGACGTTGCATTCCAACAACTTCATCTAACATATGTGCTATCATTAAGTGCCCTAATCCGTGTTCGCTCGCCGCTACTAACAGAATCTCATTTGATTTCTTTTCCTCTAGGTACTGAGATGTTTCACTTCCCTAGGTTCGCTCTCCCGTAGGAGTAATACGCATAACGTATTGGGTTGTCCCATTCGGAAATCACTGGATCAAAGCTTCTTGACAGCTCCCCAATGCTTATCGCAGTCTAGTACGTCCTTCATCGCCTCTTATAGTCTAGGCATCCACCATTAGCCCTTAATAGCTTATTTTGTATAATTAAAGATTGAATTATGATTTAACATATTTCTTTCTTCGCTTAATTATGATTTATTCTTTGGCTACTATCTTATTAAACATAAGTTCAATAAAACAGAAATTGTATTTTTTTTCCATATAGAAAATTAATTAACTTTAACATTATATTTTTAAATAACTCTTTCAAGGAAACTCCCTAAAAGTCGTTTTGATCTCTTATTGAAATCAAATATTAATTCTACGCATAGAACTAATATTTAACTTCTTAAAAGTCAATATTTTACATGTCTTGCCCTACACCATGCTCTTTGCATTCGCATAAGGTTCCGGGATTCAAAACTATAAAAGTAAAACTCTTTACTTCTATTACGTTTTTCTGGTGGAGAATAGCGGGATCGAACCGCTGACCTCCTGCGTGCAAAGCAGGCGCTCTCCCAGCTGAGCTAATTCCCCATGGTGGGCCTAACAGGACTTGAACCTGTGACCTCACGATTATCAGTCGAGCGCTCTAGCCAGCTGAGCTATAGGCCCATGCAAAATAATTTCTTTTTACTCTTGTTAACAATAAATCTTCTCAAGATTATTCATAATCTTTATAAACTAGATATCAAGAAAAACATCTTCTTATGATATGTCTAAGTATATCATTCTTATTTCTCTCTGAATCTATCTAAACGAATAGATAGATTATATTCTGTGAAAGGAGGTGATCCAACCGCAGGTTCTCCTACGGTTACCTTGTTACGACTTCACCCTAGTCGCTAATTCCACTGTGGAAGGTAGCTACTTTAGCATCCCCGCTTCGAATGAAATCAACTCCCATGGTGTGACGGGCGGTGAGTACAAGACCCGGGAACGTATTCACCGTAACATTGCTGATTTACGATTACTAGCGATTCCAACTTCATGTAGTCGAGTTGCAGACTACAATCCGAACTGGGAGGCATTTTATGAGATTTGCTCCACGTCACCGTATCGCTGCTCTTTGTATGCCCCATTGTAGCACGTGTGTAGCCCTGGTCGTAAGGGCCATGATGACTTGACGTCGTCCTCACCTTCCTCCTCCTTGCGAAGGCAGTCTGTCTAGAGTCCTCAGCCGAACTGTTAGTAACTAAACATGAGGGTTGCGCTCGTTGCGGGACTTAACCCAACATCTCACGACACGAGCTGACGACAGCCGTGCAGCACCTGTATATAGGCTCTAGCAAGCTAGCACTAATCCATCTCTGGAAAATTCCTACTATGTCAAGACCAGGTAAGGTTCTTCGCGTATCGTCGAATTAAACCACATGCTCCACCGCTTGTGCGGGTCCCCGTCTATTCCTTTGAGTTTTAATCTTGCGACCGTACTCCCCAGGCGGTACACTTAATGTGTTAACTGCATTACTGCCGTATCTAGTACGGCAACAACTAGTGTACATCGTTTAGGGCGTGGACTACCAGGGTATCTAATCCTGTTTGCTCCCCACGCTTTCGCATCTCAGCGTCAATAATGTTCCAGTAGATCGCCTTCGCAATCGGTATTCCTTCTGATCTCTACGGATTTTACCCCTACACCAGAAATTCCATCTACCTCTCCCATATTCTAGACAGACAGTTTTGGAAGCAGTTCTATGGTTAAGCCATAGGATTTCACTTCCAACTTATCTATCAGCCTACATGCTCTTTACGCCCAGTGATTCCGAGTAACGCTTGCTCCCCCCGTATTACCGCGGCTGCTGGCACGGAGTTAGCCGGAGCTTATTCATATAATACCGTCATTATCTTCTTATATAAAAGGAGTTTACGCACCGAAATGTGTCATCCTCCACGCGGCGTTGCTGCATCAGGGTTTCCCCCATTGTGCAATATTCCCCACTGCTGCCTCCCGTAGGAGTCTGGACCGTGTCTCAGTTCCAGTGTGACTGATCATCCTCTCAAACCAGTTAAGCGTCATTGTCTTGGTGAGCCATTACCTCACCAACTAACTGATACTATACAGGCCAATCCTATAGCTATAAATATTTCCCTTGCAGACTTAGGTCTTAAAGGCATATGGGGTGTTAGCAGGCGTTTCCATCTGTTATCCCCCTCTATAGGGCATGTTACCTATACATTACTCACCCGTGCGCCACTTAGCTGACAGTTAAAGCAAGCTTTAACCCGTTCTCGTTCGACTTGCATGTGTTAAGCACGCCGCCAGCGTTCACTCTGAGCCAGGATCAAACTCTCCATAAAAAAGTGTTTGAAACTGACTTTAAGTTTTTTACTTAAAATCTTTCTTCTTTTAAGTTTTTGGTGTAAAACCAAAACTCATTGTTTAGACGAAGTTTTCTTGTATCTAGTTTATAAAGATTACTCTTTACAAACTTTAGATTTCTTATTAACATTTATCTTTTTAAAGAACTCATAAACTCGATGGTTGTCAGTGTTTCTCTAAACATCCTCTCGTTTTGTGGGGCGAATTATAATAGATTTTTTGAGCTTTGTCAAGAGTTTATTCTTAATTCTATCTGAAATTTTGAAATTTGTAAAATTTGCGAATTTTTATTGTCAAATTAAATTATCTATTTCAACCTCAGAATAGACTCTAATCCCTTTATTTATCAGTATTTGTGCCGCTACACCTTTACCCTGGATCTTTTTTGAATCAAAAGTACCGTCATAAACATATTTATTTGAACATGAAGGGGAATTGGATTTTAATAGTGCGATCTTTATATTATTCTGCTTACAAATCTGTAAAGCTTTATCAGCACCAAGCAAAAATTGTTCTGTCTTATCTTCATTTCCTTTATTGATTACTTTTACAGGCTCTTGTGAAATTATCTCACAGGGAATTCTTGGAGTCGGTAATCCTCCGTCAACTTCCGGGCAGCATGGATATAATTCATATTTACTTTTTAATTTTTCTAAATTCTCTTCACCTAATATATTATTGCCGCCGTTGTATTTTACATTATTACCCAAAAGGCAGCTGCTTATTAATATTTTTTCTTTTCCCACATCATTACTCCAAAAATAAAAAAACCCCAGGCTTTCACCCGGGGTTTATTAAAAGACAAAATTTTGTCAAGAATCAAGAGAATGAACTTTTCTTACAAAAGGAGTTTACTAATAGTAAATGACTGAAGTAAAAAAGTTCATCATCGCCGTATTATTGGCAAAATTAAACTCTAGCCTCTTCTCTTCTTTGTAGATACTCCCAATTAGCATCTACTCTTTTTTGCCACTCATCAATTAAGTATTCATTTTCTTTTTTGAATAAGTGTTTAAATCTTGGTTGAACACCTAAGTAATCTCTTACAGGAACAATATTTTTAGGTCTGTAAGTGATGTTTAACTCTTTACCGTCGATGATCTCGTATAATGGGAATACAAGTGAATCTGTAGCCATATCAGAAACCTCGATAGTTTGGTGAATAGGGAATTTCCACTCTGTTGTACAAGCAGACATTGCATTGATATATACAGGTCCTTTTGTATCAAAACCTTTTTGGATCTTCTTAACCATATCTTTCCATTTGTTTGGAGCAACCTGTGCAACATACGGAGAACCGTGTGCAGCCATGATACCTATCATATCTTTTTTATTTTGCTTCTCACCGTAAGAGTGTGATCCTGCAGGTGTAGTTGTAGCACTTGCACCTATTGGAGTAGAAGAAGATCTCTGCCCTCCTGTATTTGCGTATACTTCGTTGTCAAGACATACATACATCATATCGTGACCTCTTTCAAAACATCCAGAGATCCATTGGAAACCGATATCGTAAGTTGCACCGTCACCACCGAACGCAACAAATTTAGGCTCAGGAGTATCAGCAGGGATTCTACCTTTTCTTCTTAAAGCTTTGTTTGCCGTTTCAGCACCTGCGATTGCAGTAGATCCGTTTTCGAACCCGATATGGATCCATGAACAATCCCATGAAGTATGAGGATAGATTGCAGTACAAACCTCAAGACATCCTGTTGAAGCACCAACTACCAGGTTGTCGTTTGTTGCATTTAATATCTCTCTAACGATAATAGAGTGAGCACATCCCGGACATAGAACATGAGCACCCTCGAATCTTTCTGCTGCAGTTGAGAAAGATTTTAAGTTTTTAATCTCTTTATTTCCTTGCGGTTTACCTAATAAACTACTCATATTTTATCCTTGTACCTTGTAGTATTTTAATTCTGGTCCTCTTACACCAACCCATCTTTGGATCGCTCCGTTAAGTTTACCAGCATCTAATTCTGCTTGAGCATTTCTGAAAACATTGCTTAAGTTTTCGATATTAATATCTCTTCCACCTAGTCCGTAAATAATATTGCTTAATAACGGTCTAGCAGGCGTGTTGAATAATGCAGCCGCAACATCATTGTATAATAGTCCTGTTTGCCCACCCGGAGCTGATCTGTCCATACATACAACAGCTTTCGCATTTTGAAGTTTTTCTGCAAGTTTATCTAATTGAGTAGGTCTGAAAACTCTCGGCATAAGAACACCTGCTTTAATCCCCTCTTCTCTCATTTTATCAGCAGCAACCTGTGCAGTTTGGTATGTAGTACCCATACATACTAGAACAACTTCCGCGTCTTCTAATCTGTACTCTTCAACCATATTGTATTTTCTACCGCTTACTTTTGCATACTCTTCAAATACTTCTTCGATAACTTTTACTGAGTCCATCATCGCTTTGTTTTGTTTAGCTTTATGCTCAAAATGCCAATCTGATTCAGTCTGTACACCGTGAGTTACAGGCTTGTCAAAGTTAAGCATTGAGTTTACTTCTTTGTAATCACCAACGAAATCATACGCTGCGTCATCAGAAAGAGGTCTGACATTTTGTGCTTTGTGTGAAGTTAAGAAACCGTCCTGGTTTACGATTACAGGAAGTCTAACGTCCATATGCTCACCGATTCTAAATGCACATAATACAAGGTCATATGACTCTTCAGGAGTACATGCGTCCATACTGATCCATCCAGACTGGTTCGCAAGGTACATATCAGAGTGGTCACCGTTTACGTTAAGTGGAGCTGCAAGCGCTCTGTTGATCATACATAAAACGATAGGCAGTCTCATACCTGAAGCTTGGTATAAAGTCTCAACCATAAGTGCAAGACCTTGTGATGAAGTTGCAGTTGCAGCTCTGGCACCTGCCGCAGAAGCACCGATACATCCAGACATCGCAGCGTGCTCAGATTCAGTCATGATCATCTCACCGTCTACGTAACCGTTAGCGTGGTGTGATGCATATCCCTCAACTGTTCCTGTTGAAGGTGTAATAGGATAAGCAGAAACTACATCAACACTAGCTTGTCTTAAGGCATGAGAGTTTGCAAGATTTCCATCCCAAACTTCTACTGTGTTTAGTTCCATCTGTCTTTTATTTCTATACATTGTTTTATTCACCTTTCTTCTTTTTCTCTGGCCATTGTGTCAGAGCATCTTCATTTGCTGTATTTTCATCGAACATGATTAATGATTTTGGGTTTGTAGGACAAACTTCCGCACAGATTCCACAACCTTTACAGTGGTTGTAATCTATTCCAACCATCTCTTTTTCTCTTGAGATGATAGAAGAATCCGGACAATATAACCAACAGTTTTGACAGTCGATACATAGATCAACGTTCCATACAGGTTTTACAACTCTCCAGTCTCCAACGAATTTGTTGATAGAATTTGTTTCAGCAGTAGGTCTGTCTTCAGGTTGAACATCAACAACAGTATGGTTGATATTATCCTCAAACGAGAAACATGCCGCACCTTGAACCAATTCGTCCCATCCCATATTCCAGATAGAGTTTTCGAACTGATCTTTACTTTTGTATAAATTATTAACTAATTCTTTGTGTTGTGCCATAATAAACTCCTATTTAACTTCGTCGAACGCTCGCTGGATCGCCAGCATATTCGCATCAATGATTTTTTCTGGAAGTTTACCAAGAACCTTTCTCATAGCACCTTTGAATTCTTCAATTTCGAAAATATTGCTGATTTTCATAAATGCACCAAGTACAGGAGTATTTGGAATAGGTCTTCCGATCGTCTCTTGGGCAATCTTTAAACAGTCAACTACGTAAACGTTATCCTCTTTTCCCTCTAAAGCAGGGATCAAAGAGATAAGCTCATCTTTCGGTAAATGTGAAGTGATGATGTATTGTGTGTTCTCATCACAATCTTCAGTAATATTATCTGAAAAAGCTAATCCTGGATCGATAACAAAGACATAGTTTGGACACATATATCTTTCGTGGTTTAATAATTCGTTATCATCGATTCTGTTATAGGCCGTCATTGCTGCACCTCTTTTTGCAGAACCGTAAAACGAAAAGGCTTGCACCTGTTTACCTGTTTCTGCCAGTACTGAAGCCAATCCTTTTGCACCTGTTACGGCACCTTGACCAGCACGACTATGCCATCTGATTTCTAGCATTTTCTCTCCTTAATTTCAAACATATAAAGTAAACTAAATAATAAGCAAATCCAACTTATATTATCCTTTAAAGGTGACCTTTTTCGATCATTTTTACCGCTTCGAGTGCATCTTTTACCACATTGGGTGTGTAATTTCTTAACTCTTCATAGCTTCCGGAACCAGATAATACCGCTATATTATTGACATTTGCCGCTATTGCCGCTATTATATCCAGCTTTGTGTCACCTATCATATAAATTTCTTTATTTGGGCTTAAATTCATAGCTTCCAATGCTTTCAAAATAGGTTCCGGATGCGGTTTTGGGTTTTCAACCTCCTGTCTTCCGATCACCACTTCAAAATGCTCCAATATGCCGAAATTCTCCAAAATTGGGAGAGTATACTTCGTAGTCTTGGTGGTCACTATACCCAATCTTGCGAATTTTGAAGCCTCTTCTACGGAAAGTTTCGCATTATCAAGCAAGGTGGTCATCTCCACAGATATATCCCTGTACTGTTTTTTATAACTGTCGACATAGTTCCCAACTTCATCTCCGGACACCCCGAAATAGGAGAACATCACATCCAAAGGATAGCCGATCTGGGACTTGATATCCTCAGGCGTTTTTTCAAAACTTGCTCCGTTATCCTCAAATGCATGTAAAAAACATTTGATTATCGCATCAGTGCTGTCTATAAGCGTACCGTCCAGATCAAACAATATTATTTTTTCTTTATTCATCGATTTTTATCCATTCCTCTTGATTATGATATAAACCCGTTAATGCGGGTTTTACGTTTTTTATATTTTTACTCACTGCCGTTATATTGTTCGGTATATATAAAAATATATACGGCAGATCGTCACTGATAAGCTTGAAGATCTTTTTATATATTTTCCCAAGCTCTTTGCGATCAATGGTGATCTCCCCTTTTTCAATAAGGGCGTCAACTTCAGTACTCTTGTAACCTACCAGGTTAAAGCCTCCCATTTTATCATTCGAACTGTGCCAGATGGACCTTGCGTCAGGCATTAACGACAAGCTCCAGCCAAGGACAACAGCCTCGAATTTTCGCGGGTGCACTACCGTATTTAAAAATGCCTGCCACTCCATAACCCTGATCTTCATCTCAATGCCCGCTTTGGCAAGCTGGTACTGCATGATCTGTGCGGCATTTACCCTTGTTGAATTATTGGCGTTGGTTATTACCGTAAAACTCAACTTATTATCCTCATCATACCCCGCTTCTTTTAACAGTTCTTTTGCCCTGAGAAGATCCTGTTTTACCGTTTTTACATCTTCGTTAAAGGCAAATGACCCGGGGAGGAAAGGACCGTTGCATACCTGTGCATGCCCGAAAAACAATATATCGGCAATCTCTTTCCTGTCTATTGCAAGGCTTACGGCTTCCCTTACTTTTTTATCTTTGAATTTTTCATTATTCAGATTAAACCCGAGATATGTATAGCTGAAGCTGGGCTTTTCGTAAATATTGAACTTCTCTTTAAAATCATCTGCTATCTGCCTGTCAACCTGTATAGGGGTCAAACCTCCAAGATCCAGCTGCTTTTGCTTCAGCATATAAAACGAGGTTGTGGGATCGGGAACGAATTTATGGGATATTTTTTCTATATTGGGAACTTTTTTGAAGTAATCTTTGTTTACCTCAAGAACGATATCTTTTGAAAGTTCAAGTTCCTTTAACTTGTAAGGTCCCGTACCTATGGGCTTTTTATTGAAACTTGAGCCCATAAGGTCTTTTTCATCTTTCAGGATATGGTATGGAAGCATCCCCATCATCCAAATTTCAAGAGCCTTAAAATAAGCCTGAGAATACTCTATTTTCACCCTGTACCTATCAAGGGCTTCGACAGATTTTACCTTTGTGAAATTGGTCGTGTAAGGAGTGTATATCTTGGGATCTTTTATCTTTTCGTAGGTAAATACCACATCCCTTGAGGTAAATTCAACGCCGTCGTGCCATTTTACGTTCTTTTTCAATTCAACTATCAGGGTAGTTTCGTCTTCAAAAGTATAATTTTCGGCCAGTTCGTTTATAATATTGCCGTCTTTGTCGTAGGTAAAAAGTCCATTAAATATCCAGCCGCTGATATCGCTGCTTGCGCTATCTGTAGATAAAATAGGATTGATCCTGCTTGGATTTGTCGAAATAGACAGGTTGAGTGTGCTTGAGAATAGGATATTTAAAAATATCAGGCTTAGTAGTATAGTCTTCATGGCTAATTGTATATAAAAAAAGCTGAAAAGATTTCTCTTTCCAGCTTTTGTAAAACAAAGAAAACCTTTCCTGAAAGTTCTTCCAGGAAAAGATCCATTATCTTTTTGAGAATTGTGGAGATCTTCTTGCTTTTCTTTTTCCCGGTTTCTTTCTTTCAACTTTTCTAGCGTCTCTAGTAAGTAGTCCGTGTGGTTTAAGAACAGTTCTGAATTGCTCATCGTAAGCAACTAATGCTCTTGAGATACCGTGTCTTAAAGCATCAGCTTGTGCAGAGTATCCACCACCTAAAGTTTTAGCAACGATGTTTACAGATTCTAATTGTTTAGAAACTTCTAACGGTTGTCTAACTCTTTTTTTGATAGCTTCGTGTCCACCTAACCATACGTCTAAAGGTTGACCGTTTACAGTGATCTCACCTTTTCCAACTTCTAGCCAAACTTTAGCTATAGCACTTTTTCTTCTTCCAGTTGCGTATACTTTTGCCATTTATTATCCTTGTACCTGTGCAGTGTGTGGGTGCTCGCTACCTGCATACACTTTTAAGTTTTTAAGTATTTTAGCACCTAATTTTGTTTTTGGTAGCATACCTCTTGTAGCTAATTTGTATAGCTTTTCAGGATTGTTTTCTAGCATATCAGACATCTTGTGAGTCTTAGTACTACCGAAGTAACCTGAGTGAGTGTAGTAATTTTTCTCTTCTAATTTAGCACCTGTAAATTTTACTTTAGATGCATTGATAACGATTACGTTATCTCCACAATCAACATTTGGAGTGAATGAAGGTTTGTGTTTCCCTCTTAATTTTGAAGCTATTTCTGTTACAACTCTACCGAAGATCTTACCTTCGGCATCAATTATAATCCAGTCTTTTTTTACTTCAGCATTAGTTAAACTTTTTGTAAATTTCATTTTGAACTGTACCCTTTCTTAAAATAAGTGTGGAATAATATGTAAAAATACCTTACAAGAAGCTTAAATTAAGTTTCTTAAAAGTTTTTTTGGAATTTTATTGTAAAATTACTAATTATAGATTCAGTTTATCTTATATATAATAATCGAATGTTTGATAAAGAATTTTTAAAGACCTTAACCATAATGTACGTAGAGGACGATGAGAGTATCAGAAACTCCCTAAGCGGCATATTAAAAAAGATTTTCGGTGAAGTTATTATATGTAACGATGGTAACGACGGTGTAAACCAGTATAAATATTATACCCAGGAAAGAAGAACAAAGATAGACGCCGTTATCAGTGATATAAACATGCCGAACCTTAACGGTATAGAGATGACCAGGGAAATTAGAGCCCACGATGAAGAGATACCTATAATCTTCACTACGGCTCACGGTGAAGCAAATTACCTGATGGAAGCTATCAAGCTGAAAGTTTCCTATTATGCCCTGAAACCGATCAATACCACGGAACTTCTGCAAAACGTGTCAAAGTTCTGTATGATAGAACACAACAAACAGCTTGTTGCAAAAAAAGAGGAACAGATCTCCCAATACATGGATATCATGAACGAGATCACCTCTATTTTCAAAATAGACACCCACGGAAAAATAACCGAAGCAAACAAGCTTTTATGCCATATATCCCAATACTCGAACGAAGAGCTTCTTTCCATGAGCATTGACGATCTTCTCCATAAAGAAGCCGTTATCACCAATTTCGGCGCGCTTCAAAAAACCATGGGGGACAACAGCAAGTATACGGGCAAGATAAAATTCAAATCAAAAAGCGGCAACACTTTTTACCTGAACAGCACCATTATCCCTATGGTTAACGATTCAACTTCGGAAAAAGAGGGATATATCTATATAGGGATCGACCAGACGGGCGATGAGCTTGAAAAACAGCAGACCATGCAAAGGGTCAGAAAAAATATAGTTGAGCAAAGAGGAAAAGAGTCGCAGCTTCAATCAACGATAAAAGAGCTTGAAAAGCAGATCGTGGTTCTTAAAAAGAAAGCAATAGATAATAAAGACACAGACTTTATCTTAAATGCCCTGAATAAAGAGAAGCAGAAAACCGCCGCGCTCAATGCCCAGATCTCCCACTACGAAAGGGAAGTGGCAATGGTCACAAGCCAAAAGAACAATATTGTGACCGAAGAGAAGAATAAAAAGCAGGAACTCCTGAACAGGAACAAAGAGCTCACAAGGGAAAACAACCTGCTACAGTCAAAGGTTATCGATCTTCAGGCTACCATCACGAAAATGGAAGAAAAAGCAAGAGGCACGACCGTAGGTTAAGATGACGTTCATAGAGTTTAAAAAGCTTTTGCTTGATGCAGATATAACTTTGCCTAAATTTGCGCAGCTTATCAAAATAAGCGAAAGCAATCTCCAGTCATATAAAAAAAAAGAGGAGATACCAAACACTATAGCGGTCGCCGCCAAGTGTTTTGCTATTATGAATAAAAAAGATATAGACTATAAAGATCATATCAAAGAACTGAACCTGACAAAAAAGACCAAGAAAAACTGCAAATCCACATTTAAAACTTTCTAGCTTAAAATAGTAATAAAATATATCTATCCATTCTAAAAAACTATTTTTATCTATAAAAACTTGCTTAATTTTTAATCACTAAATAAATAAAAATACACTAAACTATATATAAATTTGATTACAACTTAATTACAAGTTTGAAACTAGGATAGAAAATGGATATTCAGACCGTTAAAAAGATTGAAAAATCTACGGAAAATGTACCGAACGGCTATGCCAGGCTTGCCATAGCGTTTTTATTTATTGCCATAGTGTTTATATGGAGTTCACTCTCCCACACTGATGTCGCAAATAACAGCTTCCTTATCATAGGAGCGGTATTCGGGGCATATATGGCCATGAACATAGGTGCTAACGACGTGGCAAACAATGTGGGTCCTGCGGTGGGATCAAAAGCCCTTACAATGATGGGAGCCATAGTTATTGCAGGTATCTTCGAGGCAAGCGGTGCCCTGATAGCAGGAGGGGACGTGGTAAAAACGATCAAGAAAGGGATCATTGACCCGGGACTTATAGATAATCCCGAGATATTTATCTGGGCAATGACCGCAGCGCTTTTAAGTGCGGCGCTTTGGCTGAACCTTGCTACAAGCATGGGAGCTCCCGTATCAACTACCCACTCTATCGTGGGAGGTGTTATGGGTGCAGGTATCGCGGCGGCAGGATTTGCCATCGTATCATGGGGAACCATGGGTAAGATCGCAGCTTCCTGGGTCATCTCACCCGTTCTTGGGGGTATAATAGCCGCAGCTTTCCTTTTTATAATCAAAAGATCCATTATCTACAAAGACAATATGCTGGAAGCTTCAAAAAAAGTCGTACCTGTTTTGGTTTCGGTTATGGCTTTGGCCTTTGGAACCTACCTGATGCTAAAAGGGGTAAAAAAAATAGTAAAAGTAGACTTCCCGACCGCATTGGCGATAGGGACTGCATTGGCTGTCGCAACCTACTTTATAGTCAAGCCTTTGATAGAAAAAACCGCCGACAGACTGAAAGAGAGCAGAGACTCGGTAAACAGCCTGTTTACCATCCCGCTTATTTTTGCGGCTGCACTTCTTAGTTTCGCCCACGGAGCGAACGACGTGGCAAATGCTATAGGTCCTTTGGCAGCGATCAATGACGCCGTAATGGGAGGGCATATCTCTTCAAAAGTTGAAATACCACTTTGGGTTATGTCTGTAGGTGCCATCGGTATTGCCGTTGGGCTTGCGCTGTTTGGTCCAAAACTTATCAAAACAGTAGGCAGCGAGATAACAGAGCTTGACCAGATGAGAGCCTTTTCTATTGCAATGGCTGCCGCTATTACCGTTATCGTGGCTTCACAGCTTGGACTTCCCGTATCTTCTACCCATATAGCAGTAGGGGGAGTTTTCGGGGTTGGATTCTTAAGGGAATACCTTGACAATGCGGAAACAAAACTTCTTGAATCTACAAAAGAGAAGTTCAAGTCCCACAAAAAAGAGCTGGAAAACCTCCAGGAGGAGTTCGGGAAACTTGTAGCAAAAGGGGACAAGAAAAAACCCGACTACGAAAGGATCGTTGAACTTTACAAACTTATCGACGCCGAAGAGGATATCCTAAAAGAGGAAAAGAAAGAGTTCAAATCTATCAAAAAGATCAAATACGTAAAAAGGGATGCGGTTAAAAAGATCATTGCTGCCTGGATCATCACCGTGCCTGCGGCTGCCCTTTTAAGTGCCGGGGTATTTTTCATGATAAAAGGTATCATGGCATCGTAAGCATTAACAAATCGTTAAGCCTTTGTTAATGAAATTTGATTATAATAAACCCCTATAATTACAAGGGGTTTACTTGCTATATTTTATATTATACCTGTTTATCGAGATCATGGTTTCATCTGCCGTTGCGGCGTCTATAGGAGGCCTTAATACATTCTTTGAAGTCCTGCTTTCCGCCATCATAGGTATATACCTGCTGCAGAACTTTAAATTTTCTATCCAGGAAAGCATCGAGAAAGCAAGAAGCGGCCAGATCACCCAGGAAGAGTTTATCAAAACAAATGCCGCAAAAGCAATAGGTGCGGTACTTTTGATAATCCCGGGATTTTTCACCGACTTTTTAGGCTTGGCTCTGCAGTTCGGTTTTTTGACCATGTTATTCAGCAAAATATTCAAGTTCAAAACACCGGGTAAAGACCAAAACTACACCAACTATTCAAATACTTTTACATACGAAAGTACAAGTTATAACAATACATCTTATAAAAAAGGGGATAAGGATGAGATCATCGATGTTGAAGTCATTGACGATAATAAGTCTATTAAGCACTAGCCTGTTTGCCGATTCGCAAATCGACCAGAAAGTTATATCTTTTGAAACAAAAAAAATAAAAAGCCTTGTGAAAAGGAACCCTGCAGTTGAACTGTACAGCATGGATATGGTCCTGAAAAAAGAGATCAAAGAGGGCTGGACAGGGTACGCTTTTAACCTTGACCTTGAAGCAAACGGCAAAAGGGTGAACCAGAAACATTATGTCTTCTCAAACGGAGATATGATGGCCCCTGATCTTATAGATATGGAAACAAAAAGAAGCTATAAAGATATAATGTACCCGGTCTTGACAAAAGAGTTCTTCACCAAAGAGCACCTTATAGCCGGGAACCCGAACGCAAAGCACACTCTGGTACTGTTCAGCGACCCGCTTTGCCCTATATGCCTGGATGAAGTTCCTTTTGTAATGAAAAAGATCATTGACAATCCCGATAATATAGCCCTGTATTACTACCACCTGCCTTTGGATATGCACCCTACGGCAAAGACCCTCTCAAAAGCTTCCATGATAGCAAGGGAACAGGGGATCAAAAATGTCGATTACAAAGTCTACAGTAAAAACTTCGGAAATATGATAGATGCCTACAGGGAAACCGACCACCAAAAAGTATTGGATCTCTTTAACAAAGAGTTCGGTACAAATATAACCATGGCGCAGATAAACGAAAAAAAATATGAAGAGAAACTAAAATACGATATGGATATGGCGGACAAGGCTTTTGTAAACGGTACGCCCACGATCTTCTTTGACGGTGAAGTCGATAAAAGAAGAGACAAATATGAAAAATACCTGAAATAATATTCGAAAACAAAATTGGAGGAAAATTGGAAAAGTTAATAATAGCGACAAGGGCAAGCGATCTTGCTCTCTGGCAGGCATACCACGTGCAGGAAAGAATAGAAAAAGCCTTCCCTGAGGTAAAAGTTGAAATAAATAAAATAACAAGCAACGGGGACAAGGTTTTGGACAAGCCTTTGGCGCTTATCGGAGGTAAGGGGCACTTTACAAAAGAGCTTGAAGACGAGATGCTAGCAGGCAATGCACACCTTGCCGTCCACAGCCTAAAAGACGTACCCACATATATGCCGGAAGGACTTGAGCTGGTTGCAATAACCACAAGACAGGACCAAAGCGATGTTTTCCTTTCACATCACTATTCTTCTCTAGAGGAGCTTCCCCAGGGTGCAGTCGTGGGAACAACCAGTTTAAGAAGAAGAATGCAGCTTTTAGCCAAAAGACCTGACCTGAAAGTCAAAGACCTAAGAGGTAACGTAAATACACGGCTTAGAAAACTTAAAGAGGGTCAGTACGACGCTATCATACTGGCATATATAGGGCTTCACAGGCTTGACCTGTTAAAAGACATCCCTTATACCCAAAAACTCTCTTTGGATATGATGATCCCTCCAATGGGACAGGCTGCCCTTGGTATACAGATCATAAGCGCAGATGAAAGGGTAAGGGAAATTGCTTCAATTCTAAATGACAGCGACAGCTTCCTCTGCTCAAAGCTTGAAAGGGATTTTATAGCAAAGATACAGGCAGGATGTTCAGCTCCGGTTGCCATCAACGCGACTATAGAAAACGATACTGTTACCCTAAGGGGTATGATTGGATTCCCTGACGGAACGAACATTATGAAAAAAACAATAAGCGCGCCCATTGATTCCTGTGAAGATATAGGAAATAAACTGGCGGAGAGAATGATAGACGAGGGAGTTCTTGATATCTTGAAAGATGCGGAAAAGATCGCCTTTAAAGACGAGATGCCCCAAAGATTATAATATTTAGATCAAAACTATTAAAAACCTGCTAAATCATTAGTAGGTTTTTTTATACCAGCTGCAAAATAACCAAAGGGCGTAAAAGTGCTGCTTGAACCTGTTTTGAACAGCCTCTCCGTAAATATACCTGACATAGGTTTCATTAAATAGTCCTGTTTGATCGTTCACATACAGTATATCATCCAGCAGTTTTTCCCCGTATTCCTCAAACAGCCATTCATTAAAAGGTGAGTTGAAACCTTTCTTTGACCTGTGTATTATCTCATCAGGGATATATTTTTTTGCTATTTTTTTCAATAGATATTTATTGGTATCCCCTGTTTTTAAAGAGCTCTCAATAGAAAATACCGTATCTACAAGCCTGAAGTCCAGGAAAGGGTTCCTTGTCTCTATAGAGTTTACCATGGCCATCTTGTCTACTTTGCTAAGCAGCGATTCCCCAAGCCATATCTTCATATCTATGTAGCTCATCCAGTCTACAGGATCTTTTTTCGGGTTTTCTGTTTTAAAGGTTGCCACTTTTTTCAAAAGCCTTTTTCTCTGCACCTCGGTGTAGATCTCTCCGAAGCTGTTGTAGATATTCTGCTTTTTAACCACCCTTCTTAGGTATTCGGACTCTTTGGTATTTGTCTGCAATGCCCCAATAATATCATCCAGAAAGCCGTTTTGCTCCACCGATAAGGTATCTGCAAATTTATAATACTTCAAGAACTTTGCATAGTTGTCATAGCCTAAGAAAAGCTCGTCGCTCCCCTCGCCGCTTAATACCGTCTTGATCCCCTGCTTTTTTATCTCACGGGTCAAGTGAAAAAGGGGTATCGCCGCAGGGTCTGCGTGGGGTTCTTCAAGTCCTTCCATCACCTCGTCAAGGGACTCGATAAAGTCCCCCTGCCCTATCTCAAGGGCCAGATGGTTGCTTTGTATCTTTTTGGCCACGATATCAGCATAGGGAAGCTCGCTGTATTTCTTATGGGTCTTGTAGCCGACGCTGAAAGTATTTATCCGGTGGTTGGTATGCTGAGCATAAATAGTGCTTATCAAAGAGCTGTCGATACCCCCGCTTAGAAGCGTACCCACCTCAACGTCGCTTTTTAGCCTCTGCTTTACGGAGTCCACCACAAGCTCCTCTATTCTATCCAATGCGGTCTTCTCATCCCTGATAAGCTTGTAGGTCTTTATCTTGTAATATCTTTTAACGGATAATTTCCCTTTTTCTACTATCAGGTAACTTGCCTTGTCGAGCTTTAGAATATCCTGGTAAAAGGTATTGGGAGCCAAGGGTACGAAATACTGCAGATACTGGGAAAGAGCGGTTTTATTCAGCTTGGGGGTATAACCCAATATCCTGATAATAGGCTTTATCATGCTTGAAAAGATAAATTTCCCCTCTCTGAAAGAGTAAAAGAAAGGCTTCTTCCCGTACCTGTCCCTTGCACAAAAGAACCTGTCCTTTTTCATATCGTATATACAAAAACCAAACGCCCCGTTTAGAAGGTGTAAAAATTCCGTGCCGTATTTTTGGTAAAGCCTTATTATAACTTCCGTATCGCTTGAGGTTTCACAAATTAAATTCTCCTCAACTTTCAGCTCATCATAGTTATATATTTCACCGTTAAAGACTATAAGTATATCGTCATACACCATAGGCTGGTTCGCCTCGTCGTCAAGATCGATGATACTGAGCCTCGTATGCCCGAAAAAATTATCCCCTATTCTTTTTACGCTGCAGTTATCGGGACCCCTGTTGTCTAATATATGCGTAACTTCCTTGAAATCAACCTTAGCATCATAATTGCATCCTACAATACCGCACATCTATTTAGCATCCACCTCGAACTCTACTACTACATTGTCTATCTTGCTGTCGTAGTTCATCTGTTTTATCTCATCCTTTACTATTACCCTCTCAGCTTCAAGCTTGTTTTGTTTCAGGTACTCTTTGATGCTGTTTCCTCTTTGAATCGCCAGGGTGTTAAGCTCTTCGTCGCTGACTTTTATCCCGGCTCTGAACTTCTCAAGCAAAGCTGCATAAAACTCTTCGAGCTTTTTATCTTTGAACTGCTCCTGGAGTTTTTTATACTCTTCCTCTTTGAAAGCCTCTATATATTTGTTCTGCGCTATGGTGAATCTATCCTCCAAAGAGAATTTTTCATCAAAAGCTTCAGGATAAAGAGCCTTGAACTTCGCATCCGCCAAGGCAGCGGTATCTTTCTCTTTTATATATGAGGGTTTTATTACCAGGCTTAAATTCGGTCTTTCTTTAAATGCTTTTATGATGCCGTCCAGTTTCTCTTTCTGGGTTACAGGAATATCATATTTCCCGTAGGTAAATTCCACGTTTGAAAGGTCATCCCCCTCGATACCCACGATCAATGCCAGGAATTTAAAAGGTGCGGACACGATCCCCACTATCATGTTCGTAATCACGTCCCCTATCACGTCGCCTAAATGGAACTTGGGATCTTTTAGATTTCCGTCTATTGGTACGTCAAGGTCTATAAATCCCCTGCTGTCCTCAAGAAGTGCTATAGCCAGGCCTATAGGTGCGTTTATGGCATCCTCGCTTTCCACCTTCTCCCCAAGGTCCATATCTTTTATCTTTATCTTGTTTTTGTTTACAAGCTGCCCTTTGTCTATCTTCACGTCTATATTAAGCCCGAACTTACCGTTTGCTATCTTGTTCCCTATATACTTGCCGCTATACGGGGAAAGGCTCGGCAGGTCAAGATTCTGAACTGCCACGCTTGCATCTATCTTTTCCAAAGGATCCGATACCATCATGGTACTTTGCATATCAAGTGCCGCATAATTATCTATTATACTTTTATGGGTGATAGTGGTCAGGGTGTTTTTATCGGAGCTTATGTTCTTCACCGTTACTTGGGCTTTTGTATCTACACTTTTAAAGCTCGGCTCAACCGTCCTGTCCTCGAAAAGCGCATCCCCATTTGCAAGGGTGACGTTTTCTATCAGGTAATTGAACTTCGAAGCCTCACCCTGCTCTTTTACAGCTGATGATTCATCTTTTTTCTCTTTTGCTATATAGCTGAAGTTCGTAGAGCCGTCAGAGTTCCTGTAAAAAGAGATAAAAGGTTTCTCTAAAGCTATATCTTTTATATAAAGATCGTCTTTTTTATATTCCAGCCCTTTTACCCTGATATCTTTTACGCTTATAAGCTTTTGATTCTGCCTGCTGTTTGATATATCCAAATCTTTTATATCTATATCCGTCTTTGCCGCTACGTCCATCATATCATCTTTTGAGCTTACTTTTATATGGGCATTGTTGCTGAAACTAAAAGAGTTTATATCCACATTTGCAAAATCTTTTACGTAAGTCTCGTAAGGGGTGATATCTATATCTTTCGTATCAAGTTTTATATCAAGAGATAGCGGCTCCTGCACCGCTTCCACTCTTGCCTTTAGTTCCCCTTTTGAAGGGGTATTAAGCGACTGTTCTATAAAAATAGGCGCGCTCTTGTCGCTTGTAATAGTTTCTATGCCTGTGCTCAGGTTCGTAAATACAAGGGGGCTATCCTTTGCCTTGTCGAAGAACACAAGATCGCTGGAAAGGCTGCTGATATTCTGCACCTCATATTTGAGATTCTCGTCCATGGTTACTTTTATATCATCTATAGTCGTTCTAAACCCTTTCGAGGTTACGCTGAACTTATCCATGATATAAGCGATACTTGAAAGAGTGGTATCAACCTTTGCAAGCTCTATGTTCTGCACGCCGTTTTTATTCTCATAGTTATAGCTCAAGGCAAGGTTCAGGGGCTTTGAATCTATGTCAAAGTTCATATCAGGTGTTTTTATATAGTTGAATATCTTGTTTACGTTTACCCCTGACAGCTTCAGGTCACCCTTTGCACTTAAAGGCTCTATCACTATATCAGAGTTCAGCTCCACGCTTCCCGTATCGTTAGTGTCTATTTTAAGGTTCAGCCTGTTTATATGGTTTTTGGTCACTGCTATATCTTTAAGCGCTATGTTGATAGGCTTGGTGTGTACGCTAAACGGGGTTTGCTTTGAATAGTCGGTGAACACGAGCACCACCCTGTTTAGATCAAACTTGTTTATAAGTAGTTCATACCCCTCCCCTTTTGCTTGATCCTGCACAGGCTCTTTTGAACCGTTCTTTGAAAGAGCGTCAAGTATGTACTGGAAGTTTGCCCTTTGGCCCCTGTCCAGGTCAACGTCGACTTTCAGGTTGTCAAGTCTGATGTTCTTTACCACTATTTTATGCTGCAAGATCTTCCAGGGATCAATATTGAAATGGAAGTTCTCAAAGAAAAGGAGATTTTTCTTCTTCTCGTCTATGATCATAAAGTTGCTAAGCCTTATATGAAAATTATAAGGGTTAAGATGTACCGAGTCTATATAACTGTCTGTATTTAAAGTTTTTTTCAATATATCGCTTGTATAGACCTGCACAAAATATGGCAGTATAAAGAACCCTATAAAACTGTAGATCGTAACAACCGCTATAATTACTTTGGAAAATATCACAAGTGTTTTTTTCATAATCACCCCTTATAATCGAAGATATACTTAATTATCTCCAAATCAAAATAAATAAGAAATAAAAACAGCAGCGTGCTTATAAGCACTATCGCCGTCACGTCGTAAGGCTTGCAGTCGTAAAGAGCCGCCATGTTTACGTTGTTTACGGCCAGAGGGACAAGAAGCGACACCATAAGTATGGCCGAGAGATCGTTCGGCAGGGAGCTGAACGATAACACAATGATACCAACGACAGGGACAAAAACAAGCTTTGCCAAACTGCTGGAGATACTTAGAGCGTAATTATGGCTTCTTATGGAAGTCTTGGCAAGATAGATACCGAATATCATAAGCTGTATAACGATAGTGGCATAAGCCCCCATCTCAAGTATATTCTCAACCTGCGGGTGGATAGGAAGCTTGAAATAGTTATAAGCAAGGGCAAGCAGTGCGAACCAGAGTATGGGCATCTTTACCATCTCCATCAAGGACTGAGAGAAACTGAAACTGCTCTTTGCAAAAAGATAGATACCCACCGTATATATGAAAAATATATTCGCTATATTTATGATACTGGTATAAGGCACGCTTCCCTCCCCGAATAGCGCGATCCCCAAAGGGATCCCAAGATTCCCCGTATTTCCTATCAACGAAGCCGCCGTGAATATAGACCTGTCCTTTTCATCCTCAAAAAGGAATTTGCCCGCAACCAAAAGCACTACCAAAGATACGGTTATGATGATAAAATATAAAAACGGGGTAAATACAAGATTAAAGTCAATAGGCGCCCTGGTCAATCCCCAGAAAGTAAGCATAGGCTGCAAAAAATACAAAGAGATAAGGATCAGCGTCCTTTCGTTTATCTCGTCCTGGTAAACTCTCTTTGCAGCGAAGCCTAAAAAAATAAAAATATATATGGATATAACGGCTATAAGTGATGACAAGCATGTTCCTTTTTTTTAAAGGGGTATTTTACTATATAACGTGTTATAGACTACTTCAATTATTTTATTTTCAGACAGGGAAATTAATATATAATCAATAAAAAAAGGAACCAAAATGGAAGAGAAGTTTATCACCTGTCCCTACTGCCTTGAAAAGATCTCCGTGCTTCTTGATACGGGAATAGAGGGAAAAACAAATATCATAGACGACTGTGAAGTTTGCTGCAGGCCTATAGATATCATATATGAGGTTGAGGATCTGGAGATCGTCGGGTTGGAATACAGGGCTATTGAAGGGAATGAGTTTTAAAAATAAAGACTGTTTATTTTTTTAGTTATAACGAAGAAGTATAAAAAAAGATGAGCTTTAAAATTCATACATCTTTATGGATTTCACCTCATAATAAAATACCTGCTCATTGATCTTTAATTCCACTTCATCACCCACACTCTTACCCAGCAGTGCCTTGCCAAGGGGGGAGATATTTGAGATGATATTTTCACTTGGATTTGACTCGTGGGTTCCAAGGATGATGAACTCTTTCTCTTCATCGCTATCCAAGTCCACTACCGTAACCTTTGACCCGAAGTTTACCTTGGTGTGTGGTATCTTGTCTGTCTCCACAACTTGCGAATGATCTATGATCTTCTGCAGGAACCTTAGGCGCTTGTCTATATTTCTAAGCATCTCTTTCGCGCTTAGGTATTCCGCATTTTCACTTCTGTCCCCAAATGCCGCGGCGATCTCTTTTTCCTTGACCCAGTGGGGCTTTTCTGTTTTTAGGAGATGGTTGAACTCATCGAGGTATTTTTGGTAGCCTTGGTAGGAGATTAGTTTTTTTTGCATTTAAGATTTATCCAGGATAATATTTTAATGGATTATTGTATATAAAATAACTTTCTTTAAGGCTTAAAAATAAGAAATTCTGAAATTGATAATTTTATACAAAATATTTTCGCAGCTTATGGTGTATAATATATTTTCTAAAATATAAAGGAAATATATTAATGAAATTTTTTGAACTCATATGCACAGCATATATAAAAAAAGATATAGAATATATGGATATATTTGAATCCATATCAAAATACTTAAACTACTGCTTATGCCAGGATAAACACTATGAACAACTTCATACCAAAAATGAATTTAAGCCATACTGCTTCAGCGGCTTTGTAAAACTTGACGGCCGACCTGAAAAAGACAAACTTTATAAAAAAGGGAGCAGTTATAAATTTAGCTTAAGAACTATTGATGAAAATTTTGCAAATATGATGATGGAAAACTTACGGGCAAATATAAACAATCCGGACTTTCAAGTCATAGAAGTAACTAAACGAATACAAAAAAAGTTTTTCATTTCCGAACTTTATACCGTAACCACTGTAATTATGACTATTAAAAGTGAAAATGAGAAATCTTATTTTTGGACTTTACAAAGAGACGGAGATATAATCAAACTGCAAAATCAACTGCAAGATAACCTGATAAGAAAATATAAGATGTTTTGCGGTGAAGAACTGGAACCTACACAGAATTTTATCCAGCTTTTAGAAATCAAAAATCAAAAACCGCAGTCTATATATTTTAATAAAAATTTAAAAGATGGAAAATCTATAAAAGTACGGCTTCTTGGGAATAAGTTTAAAATAGTGCCTAATGAAGATGAAGTAAGTCAGGAGTTAGCATTTTTGGCTTTGGCTTGTGGGCTTGGGGAGAAACAGAGCTATGGCGGGGGATTTATTTTGGGTAAAGGATTAATATGATTACCCCTAGGATCATCACTGTGCAAGGACAGGAGAGGAATTACCTAGGATCTGCAAATGTATTATACAGAAAAAGTACAAAAAAAACAATAGGAAAATGTTTTGAATGAGAAATTATTTGAAAATTTAGAAAAAGCTATTTCACCAGATAGATTAAAACACTATGCAATAGTATTTAATTCAAATGATAAAAAATTAATTATTCAAAAATACTTATTAAATGTTGAACTATCAAAAGCATTATACTTTCCTTTGCAAACTCTAGAAACAACTTTGAGAAATAATATACACAGTGTATTATCTGAAAAGTTAAATAATGAACTTTGGTTTGAAGATTCAAGTTTTATGAACCCCCAAACACTAAACAAAGGTGATATTCTAAAAGCTAGAGAAAAAATTGACAAATCTAAAACACAAACACCGGGTCGAATTATTTCTGAACTTAGTTTTGGATTTTGGAGTTATTTATTCGGTAAATATTATGAACAAAAGATTTGGAATAGATATATAAAGCTGATTTTTCCAAATATTCCTAAAAGCATGGCACAAAGAAGAAAACTGTCAGAAAGAGTAAATACTATAAAAAATCTTAGAAATAAGGTTTTTCATTTTGACACAATTATAAATATTAAAAACTTATTTGAGATACACAAGCAGATTTTAGAAATTATTTACTGGTTAAATGCAGATGTATATAAATTAATTACTGAACTTGATGAATTCGAATATATTTATAATAATGAAGAAAAAATAATAGAAGAAAAGCTAGATAAATTGAACAGGACTAAATAATGATTTATGACTTACTGGAAGTTTTTAAAAAAGAATATGAAGAACATAAAGATAAATTGATATTAGATAACTATGTGTTAAAAGATGGTTTATATGTAAAAATAAATAATAATAACTCCATTGAATATTTTATTTTTCAGAATGATAAGAAAGAAGGAAATAAAGAAAACTGTTTTACTTCTTTAGATAAAACTATAAAGAAAAAAGAATATGAATGGTTTAAACAAGTTGACTATTATAGTGAGTGGATAAGTTCAAATAAAATGTTCTATGATAAAAAGATTCACAATATAAATTATTTGTCATTTTTTGTAAAACTTGAAAGTTTTGTTAGTAAAGATGAAAAAAAACTTTTAAAAGCTGATGCAATAGAAAACCATTTTAAATCTTTTATCGATTTTAGTAAGTTTATAAAAAAAGAAGAGAAAGAGATACTATTAAAGTATCAAGATAAATTTAAAGATGATAAACGAAAAAAAGACATTTTAGGAAAATATGAATTCATAAAAAATAATATAAATAAACTTGTAGAGACAGCACAAGAGAACGGCATATCAAACTATATAAAAGTATTTTTTGATGAAAATATAGAAAAGTATCAGGAAGAAAGTAATATTTATTACTCATTTAAAATATTTAATGATATTTCTCATAGTAAAACATTTAATAAAAGAGTATATGGTCTTAGTGATTCAAATATGGGACTAAACGCAAAAAAACCATACCTTGAACATAAATCAAGAAAACTGATATCTCCTTTTATGGTATTAGATAATGATGCTTTGATGATAAAAAAGTTTTTTGACTGGTTAAAGTTTCAAGATTATCAAAATAAAAACCCTTTAGGAAAACAGTTTTTTGTAAATCGTGATTTTAAAGAAAAGGATTTGATTACGGAATATGACTATTTATCTATTGATATAGATAAACTAGATGATTCAATTTATTATAAGAACTATTTAAAAATAATGGAGAATAAAAGATTAGTCGACAACGATACTATAGATACTTTAGCTCACTTAGAAAAAATAGTTGATGAAGTTTTTTACAATCATCAACTTATTTCTAATTACTATGGTGAAGTATATAAAAAGTTAGATAAACACTTTGCTAATCTTATTTATCTTACTAGAGACGGTATGAAAAATTATTTCAGAAAATTTGATGAAAGAGCTTTTTATCATATTATCAATAAATATGCTACAGAGTTTGTACTTGAACATTTACGAAAAAATAGAGAGCTAAGTGCAAAAAAATCTTTAAATCTAAAACTATCATTACAAAATCATAAAGGGGAAAATATTATGGATATAAATCAGATGCAAAAAAATATAAAAGAGAGACTAGATACAAATAACTATGAAAATTTACAAGAGGATGAGTTTTTTTATCTTTGCGGACAAGTTGTAAAATACTTACTTTCTCAGAGTGAAGCACATGAAAAAAAAGCAGATATGTTAGAGCCTTTTTTAAGGGCTAATAATTCGGAAAAGCTAAAAAAAGATATTGAGCAAACTTACTTTAAATACAAACATAAAATAAGTCTAAACCATACAAAGTTAAATAATGCAATAAGTTTAATAATGGCTTTTGAAGAAAAAGTAAAACTTTCCTCCAATATGGATAGTTTTTTAATTGGTACATTAAGTGATAATATTTTTTATATGAAGAAAGAGGAGAAATAACATGAAAAGAGTATATGGAATTATAGGTATAAAAGCAAAAATGGCAAATTGGAATGCGGACTTTACAGGTAGACCAAAATCTATAAGTGACGGCAGTATATTTGGGAGTGACAAGGCACTAAAGTATCCTATGAAAAAGATGTGGGAAAATGAGGGAAGAAATGTACTTTATATAAAATCTTGGAAAGAACTAGAATCTAAAAAGAAAGATGAAGGTAATTCTCTTGTGCCAAACACTTTATCAGACAGATATAATAAATTTTTTAAAGAGATTGATAAAACAACAAATACAAAAGATGTCTTACAAAATCTTTTTTCTTGTATTGATGTAAAAAATTTTGGTGCAACATTTGCCGAAGAGAAACAAAATATCTCAATAACTGGTGCCGTACAGTTTGGACAAGGGTTTAATAAATTTGAAGATACAAATGTAGAAATCCAAGATATACTTTCTCCATTTGCAGATTCTACGAAAGAAGATGCAAAACAATCAACTTTAGGTACAAAAATAACAGTAGATGAAGCACATTATTTTTACGGCTTTTCTATCAATCCAAAAACATACGATGAGTATAAAAATATGATAGATGATTTTGAGGGATATACAAATGATAACTATGAAGAGTTTAAAAAAGTAGCTAAAGTGAGTGCAACTGCATATAATACAAACTCAAAATTCGGTTGTGAAAATGAGTTTGCTTTATTTGTAGAGTGTAATGATGAAGAGTGTTATTTACCGGACCTAAGTGATTATATAAAGTTTGACAGTGATAAACGAAGTGTTGATCTGTCAGATATTGAATCTATAATTGAGGGAAAATATGAAAAAGTGGAAATATTTTATAATCCATTTAAAATTGATGTAGTTACAAAGCTTGAAAAGTTTAATATTTTTACAAATGAAAAGTTATAAAAATGGAAGCGATCAGTTTTATACTTAGTGGTAAAACAGCTTGTTTTAGAAAACCGGATGTAAACCAATATGCTTATTTTACATATAATAATATTCACAAACCTGCACTTTTAGGGATATTAGGGGCTATTATCGGATTAAAAGGTTATACTCAATTACATGATGAGAATAGAAGATTAAAAGAGGGAACACTTGGTTATAATGATGCTTTCCCGGAATACTACGAAAAGTTAAAGAACTTGGAAGTTTCAATCGTTCCTTTGGCACCGAACGGATATTTTTCTAAAAAACTTCAAGTATTTAACAACTCTGTTGGATATGCCAGTAAAGAAGAAGGTGGAAACTTGATAGTAAGGGAACAGTGGATAGAAGATCCAAAATGGCAGATTATTATAAAAGATGATGGCAGTGAAGAATATAAAAAGGTAAAAAAATATTTAGAAAAAAATAAATGCGTATATATTCCATATCTTGGAAAAAATGATCATCCTGCAAATATAAGCGAAGTAAACCCATTTGAACTAAGTGATCCTATAGAAAAAGAGAAGATATCTTCTCTTTTCGAAGAAGAAGTTTTAAGTATCTCAAAGCTACCCCCCAAAGATGGACTTTCATGTTTTTTTAAAGAGATCTCTCCCGTAACATTACAGGAGAAATATCACTTTTATGAATTTAAAAGTTTAATATTTACAAATCATAAAATAAAAGATGGTGATTATCAAAAGGTATATTCAAATAATGGGAAAAACTACTTTTTTATCTAGTTTTGGAGTTAACGAGAACTTTTTGGCTCACACTCCAAACGAAACTTTAGAAGAACACTCAATACTAACTTTTAAATATTATGAGAAAATTTTAAAAAAGAAGAATTTGGAAGAATTGATAAACAACCTTATCAATAAAATTGACTACAACAATTTCGAACTTATAAAAGAGATGTTTGAAAATGCTGTTTTACTCCACGACTTAGGGAAAAAAAGTAAATGTTTTCAAGCTAAAAAAATGGATAATAAAAAGTATGAAGAATATAGTAGTTGTGGGGACAGTAGCCACTCCAAAAACGGGGCATTAGAGTATATAGATTATTATAAAAAAAAGATAGAAAGCTTTAAGGATGAAGAATTTTATCGATTGGTTTATATCCTTTATAGTTTCTCTTATACTATAAATAAACACCACGGAAAACTTGATGATCTTGAAAACTATTGTTCCAAAACAAAAAATGAAAAAGAATTGCATTTTTGGTTTAATAACTCTAAAGAGTACATTGAAGAGTGTTTAGATAATAGCTTTGAACTTTATATTTTAAACAAACTTCTTTTTTCACTACTCATTTCAAGTGATTATTATGCTACCACTGAATATATGGCTTTTAAAAATAAAAAAAGTTTTGATGATTTTGGATTATTTGATAAGATAAAGAAAAAAGAATTAAAAAAGCTTTTTAAAAACTATATGGAAAGCTTTGGAGAACCTAAAGGGATAAATAGATTAAGAGATGAGTTGTCAAAAGAATCACTTAATAATCTTTTAGAAAATAAAGATAAATATATCTACTATTTAGAAGCACCGACTGGAAGCGGTAAGACACTTACCTCCATAAACTTGGCTTTGGAATTATTAAATCAAAAGAACTCAACTTTCAATAAGCTTTTTTATATATTCCCGTTTAATACTTTAGTGGAACAGACTAAAAATGTATTTGATGATATATTTAAAAGTGATTTAAAGGTAGAGATAATAAACTCTATTACTCCTATAAAAGAGGATGATACTCAAGAGGATGAAGAATCCAAATACCAGAAATCTTATGTTAATAGACTTTTTTACCACTCACCTGCAATTATCACAACTCATGTGAACTTTTTTAATATTCTATTTGGAACAAGTAAAGAGGATAATTTCCCTTTATGGCAATTCGCAAATAGCGTGATAATACTTGACGAAATACAAAGTTATAATAATCACCTTTGGTGGTATATGATTGAGTTCTTTGAAAAATACGCAAAACTTTTAAATATAAAGATTATCATTATGTCGGCAACATTACCTAACCTCGATTACTTTTTAGAAGAAAAAGAAAGTTTTGTCAATTTAATAGGAAAAGAAAAGAGAGACTATTTTTTTAATCATGCATATTTTAAAGATCGTGTATCTATAGAATATCTTCATTTAGAAAATAAAACTACTTTTGAAGAATTATATGAAAAGCTGAAAAGTGAAGTACAAAACTATAATCATATACTTTTTGAGTTTATCTCTAAAAAAAGTGCAAGGGAATTCTATGATCTTATAAAAGATAACTTTGAAAATGTATATGAACTTAGCGGAGATGACAATAAAGCATATAGACAATATGTAATAAACCAGCTAGAAGATAAAACAAAGCCCATAATTATAGTTGCAACTCAAGTAATAGAAGCAGGCGTGGATATAGATATGGATTTAGGTTTTAAAGATATTTCGACAATAGATAGTGAAGAACAGTTTATGGGACGTATCAATAGATCTTGTAAAAAAAATAATAAAAACCCAAAAGTATATTTTTTTGATATAGATGAAACAAAAGATATCTATAAAGGGGATAATAGACTTGGCTATGATTTAAAAGATGAAAAGTATCAAAAGATATTAAAGAATAAAGAATTTTCAGAATATTATAAAAATGTTTTAGAAGATATAAAGTTAGATAAAGAACGATTTAGGAATGGACTTCTAACAGACTATAAAAACTTTAAAAATGACATATTAAAACTAAACTTTAAATCTTTATCAAAGACCATGACACTTATAAGCAGTGAAACTTTTACACTATATTTTCCGTTTAAAATAACCTTATATAAAGATGTAAAAGAGTTTGAAAATATTGATGAAAAGTTTTTAACTGAGGATTTACTTGATGGACAAAAAGTTTGGGAAGAGTTTAAAGCATTAAACGAAATAGAAAACTTTACGGAAAAAGAGATTTTAAAATCAAAAATCAAGTCTCTTATGCAGTTTTTTACATTTAATATATTTAAGTATTATGAGGGACAAAGACCATTCATAGGGGAAGATCAGTATGGATACTATTTTGTAGAAAAGTATGAGGAGTTTATAACTGAGGATGGGAAATTTGACAGAGGAAAATATAATAAATTTAATAAGGATATTTTTTTATGAGAAGAAATAGTTATAATAAACTAAATTACGGAGATCACTTATTCTATGCTTGTTTTAATGATAATCCAAATATTTTTAAAGCACTTGTAAATACAACAAGAGCAGCATTAAGTCCATATAATAGTTTTTTAAATGAAGCTATGGATGCTGAAAGAAAAAAAGGCTCTTATGAGGTAGATTGGAAATATATTAATTCAAGTTTTTATTTAAATATTCAAGCCCTTTATAGTAAGTATAAAATAGAAAAAATAAAACCAGTTTTTCGAATATACCTAGAAGATACTAGTATTATTGAAGAAGATAGAAATAAAGTTTTTTTTGATTCTCAAGATAAAATACTTCGTTTTGATAAAAATGAATTAAAAGTTGAAAAAAATTGGGTGTATATAGACAATAATATTTTACCGATTGATGATGAAATAATAGAGTTTAATAATCAAAAAGTTAAGTATGAAGTCCAAAATATCAAATTAAAAAAAGGTGATATTTTAAATAGTAATACTAAAAAATATAAAATAGAAAATATAGAATATTTAGATGATGCTTGGAATATATTATTAAAAACAAATGACTATATAAAAGAGTTAAAATATGATACAACTTTTGAGTTAAAATTTAATAAATACAATAGTAATTTTGAAAGACTTTATGATGGTGAAGATGAATTTATATTTGAAAAAATATCAACTGAATACTCTTGTGAAGAATTACCTAAAAATGAAATACTAATAGATGATAATAAAATAGAATATACTTGGAATAAGATAAAAAGTAATTCTACTAAAGATATAAAAATACAATTAATTGATAAAAATACTGATGATAATGAAAAAGCAATCTCAGAGTATTTTTTTGAAGATGAAGTTAAAGATATTTATCAAGGAGAGAATAAAAACAGTGGATTTGAAATAAGAAGAAAAATAGTTGAAGATAAAATTCTTATATTAAAAAATCCAAGAAATAATTTAGAGTTAAAAGAGAATGAACCTATAAAAATAAAAGTAGAAATAGGTAATTTAAACAAACAAAGAGATGCTATAAAACTTTTAAATGATTCTCCCGTAAAAGAACAGCGGAATCTTATAAAACTTTTTGAAGACAAACAAAGGGGTGAAAAGTGGAAAGATTTAGAAGTTAAAGAGATAAATAGTTGGTATATATTAAAAGATAAAAACTATGATGGAACAATTGATCAGCGAGAGTTTGTAAAAAAAGCAATCGCCACAGAGGATTTTGCTATTTTAGAAGGACCACCAGGGAGTGGGAAAACTACTACAATCTTAGAGTTGATACTTCAATTGGCTAAAGAGGGAAAAAAAATACTTTTATCCGCCTCTACACATGTAGCTATAGATAATGTACTTGAGAGAATAAAAGAGAAAGATATAGAAAACTTAGTAGAGCCATTAAGAGTTGGAAGAGAGGGA
The DNA here is from genome assembly GCA_963677515.1 of Arcobacteraceae bacterium. GTDB lineage: Bacteria > Campylobacterota > Campylobacteria > Campylobacterales > Arcobacteraceae > JAIOSF01. Next base: position 1,771,728 of record OY781963.1, read on the forward strand.
AGTGTAGGGGAAGATATTGAAAAATATCTACTTGATAAAAAGATAGAAACCTATATAGGTAGTGGTTTTGATAGTGATTTATCTCAAAAGTTGGTAATAGATAGCTCAAACCTTGTATGTGGTACAACTATGGGGATTAATCAGTTCCCACCTATAAAAGATAGGGTAGATTATGAGAATGGGAAAAGAAAAAATAGTATTTTACCTATTGACACTATGTTTGACGTGATGATTATAGATGAATCTTCAAAGACAACTTTTCAAGAGTTTTTAGTCCCTGCCTTACTTGCAAAAAAGTGGATACTTGTTGGAGATATAAAACAGTTGTCTCCATATATAGAACAAACTCATATAGTTCATAATCTAAATGTACAGGTTCATAAAGATACTCAAAGAGCTATAAGAGTTGTCTTTGAAGCTTTATTTAATAATATAAATCCATATATTATCGAAGTGTCGAAAAATGAAGAAAGAGAGATTAAAAAGTATTTAAATTATTGGGAAAACCAAGATAATAATCCATATATTGGGAAAATCATATCATATAGTGATGAAGAGGATTTATTTAAATTATTTGCTAGTGATATTATTTTTATACAAGAAGGAAGTTGGGATAGAGTAAAAGAAACTATGCCCAAAACACATATTGTAATACTAAAAAAAGAAAAAGATGATGATGAATTTTGGTTTTCCCAAAAACTTTTACAAAAAAAGGGAAAGCTACCATCTTATAGAAAAATTAATAATAAAACTTCAAAAACAAATGATCCTTTAGAGTATAAAGAGTTTTTTAAAGATATATTTACTGAACAAACTTGGGCTGAAGCGATTGCTTGGAGGATGATAAGAGTTTATGAAAGAAGAATGCTTAAAAATCCAAGTTCATATTATGAAGAAAGTTATAAACTTTTAAAACCAGTAGAAAAAGATAATTTTGTTGATAGGATTTATAATATGACTTTACCATCTATTTTAGAATCTATTCAGATAGGAAATGGTGAATCCCATAGAAATACTACAACTATAACAGATGGTTTTGATAAAAGAGACTTAATACAAAGACATGAGGTTTTAAAAACACAGCATAGAATGCATGAGGATATATCAAAGTTTTCTAGAAAAGAGTTTTATACGGCAAATGGCGTTCAAGCTTTACAAGATGCACGTACTATAAATAGAGATTGGGGTTATGCTAAATATTCTAGTAGAGCTGTTTGGATAAATACTTCCAAAAATATTAATGCAAATAAAAGTGATAGAGTGCATAATAAAGAAGTAGATGTAATAATAAATGAGATAAAAGATTTTATAAGTTTTTCAAAACAAAACCCTAAAAATAATGATAATGAACCTTGGAGTATAGCGGTATTAACTTACTATCGTCCTCAAGAAGCTTTAATAAGAGAAAAGTTAAGAGTATATTGTCATCTCCCAAATAAGATGTCAAAATTTCATAAAGATGGGGTTGATATATCACTTTACACTGTTGATAAATTTCAAGGAATGGAAGCAGACATAGTATTTTTAAGTATGGTTAGGGGGAAAAGTGTAGGTTTTATGGATAATATAAATAGATTAAATGTAGCCCTAACAAGGGCGAAATATCAAAGAGTAATCGTAGGTGATCAAAGTTTTTTTCAAAAACAAGAACAATCGGATGAATTAAGAACTTTAGCTCAAAATGGAGGTATATAATGAGAATAGAATTAACTAAAGAGATAAATCTTTATACTTTTAACTTTATTGGAGAAGTTGAGTTCTCTGATAATAGTTCTCCTTATATTGAACTATTAAAAGATATAAAGACAAAAAAAGAACTACAAAAACTACTTGAAGAAAAAAATATGCCTGATGCTGCAATCAAAAATATTATGGAAAGACTAAAAGTTTTAAACATATTAGTAGATGGTGATATAGTAAACTTAGAAGATGGTTTCCCAAATAAAGAGTATGGTAAATATAGTATAAATGTATATGAAAATAGTGAAAAGAAACCTTTTAAAAATAAAAATAAAGAGATAAATAGAGTTAGAGTAGAATCTTATAATATAGCAGAAAATATAAATAGTAGTAATATTTTTTTTAAAAAACTAAAAGGAAAAAGTTTTAATTTCTCAGATAGGAAAAAATTTGAGATAAAAAATATTGAGAGTGATAATATACATCCTTTAAATACCAAAAAAGAGAATTTAACAATAAAGTTTCAAAAAAATAAATGGATATATTTACTTGATAATATTGAGTTTAACATGGAATCTTTAGCTTTTAATGAATTATTTAAAGGTGAATGGGATGATGAAAATAGCTCTTTAATGATAGGATATTCTTTAATAAAAGAAGATATAAGATTTAAAAAGAAGATGGAGTATGATTATTCTGAAACCTTAAAGTTAGAGAACTATGGAGAACTAGAGGGAAGATTTGAATCTATTCCTATTATTCCAAAAACAGAAGATGATGCTAAAGAGTGGTTTTTAGACCTTTTAAAAGAAGAAATCAAAGAGAAAAACAGATACATATCAAAAGATGAATTAGAACAAATATGGTATAACTTATTAGATGAAAAAGAAAAATTTAAAAAGTTTACATCTATAGAAAGTTTTGATTTCGATATGATTCTTAGATGTTTTAATAAAGAATCTAAATACTATTGGTTTTTACAATCCAGTGTAGATCTTTATCCATTTAATAATATGCCTATACCTAAGGATCAAATTATAATTCAAAACTTAGAACATTTTGCTTCTAAGTTTTCCAATCCTGAAACTTTAGTTATTTTTGACAGATATATAAATACTCGTAGACATTTTGATCAATTAAGAAATATTTTAGATTTTTTAGGAAAACCAAAAGTGAAGATTTTTACACAAGATTTTTACAGACTAAATGATACAGATGAAGAACATATTAATCAGATAATTATTGATTATAATATTAATAGAATTACGAGAAACAAATCAGATATTCCTCATCCTAGGTATTGGATATTCGATAATAAAGACTACTATAAAACAACAGAAAGTTTAGATGGTATAGATAAAACAAGTTTTGATTTATACACACAAGAAGATATAAAAAAAATAAATAGTGAAATATTTGACTTATTAGAAGGTAGTACAAATGAATAAAATAGAAAAAATACCAAAAAAAGACGAGATTTCTTATAAAGATGATAAATTAGAATATTTTATAAATAAAAATTCTACTACAAATCTTGTCTCCTATGATAATATTATTACCAAAATAGGAAATGCCAAGTCTTTAGTGCTTATAGCTTCAACATCTAATGTTGAACATAAAATAATTGATACATTGGTTCAAAATAATGATATAAATATATATTTAATTTTAAAATCATTTAATAAATCAAAAGATACTTTAGAAAGATTTAATAAAAGAAGACCTGCAATTATAAGACAAGTAGAAGAGTTAGAAAATAACTTTATAATTGTGGATAATATCTCTTTTTTGTTTATAAATTCATTATGTGAAAAAGAAAATATAAATATAGCTTTGTGTGAAGATAAAACAAAAGATTTAAAATATTTATTTCATCACTATTTTTGGGATTGTGCCTCACATGAAAAGCTTTTAGAAGAAGATATACTCCATGAGTCTCCATATCCTCCAATAGGGAAAAGAGAACTAGATTATATTAATATTTTTCAAGATAATATATCTTTTGATAATATATATATACCAAGAAAAAAAGAATATTTAACAAGCCTAGATAAAAATTTTAAACATAGATATTTTTGTGAAGATTTAAAAATACAAGTATATAAAAAAAATAAACTATTAAAGATAGGAAGTTTTGTATTTGAAGGGGATGATTTTAATCTTAATAATATTTGGAGTTTAGAAGAAGATCGTTTAGAGAAAATAGATTCTAATATAGAAATTATTCCTAAAGATGAAATACAAAATAAGCCTATAAAACTTCAAAATAAAAAAGAGAAAAATATAGGACAAATTGAAAGTAATACAATAGAAGAGATGGAAAGTACAAAACCTAAAAACTTTCCAAAAGAAAAATATATAAAAAATATTATCTTTAAATGGGAAGTATTACCTCCAACAAAACCTAAGGATTCTATAAAAGCAAACTTATATATGGAGTATGAACAGTTGAATAGTGAATACCTAAATCAATTAAAAATAATTGAACAAAAATTAAATTCAATGAACAGAGATAAAAATTTTATGAACTATAATATAGGTGTAAAAGAGATCTTCGAAGAACTAAATAAATATAAATCTATAAGTTTGGAAAAACTAACTTTTGATGAATTAGATAACCATTTAAATACTTTTGAATCTTTAAAAAGTAAGATGGAAACTTTTTCAAAAGAATTTGAAAGTTATAAAAGAAAAGAAAAGAAGGTTAAGAATTTTAGTAAAAATAAAAATATGAAAAAACTAATTAGACCAAAATATAAAGTACCTGAAGTTGGAGAATTATTTGAAACTAAAGATACCTATTATCTTGAGATTGAAAACTATGAAGAACTTGAAATAGCGAATAGTTTAAAAGAGCAATATATTGAAAAGAACTTTAAAATAGTTGCCAAGACGAGTGAATAGTATAAAAATAAACGGCACCCTTATAAACTACTACTTCCACTGCCAGACCCAGTGCTGGCTTCACGCCAACCGTATAAACCTGGAAGACAACAGTGAAGATGTGCGTATAGGAAAGGTTCTGCACGAGATAAACGAGGAAAAATCAAAAAAAGGTGAAATAAGTATCGACAATATAAAGATCGACAAGCTTACAAGAGATTATCTTGTAGAGGTGAAAAAGTCTGACTCAGATCCTGAAGCCGTTAAATGGCAGATACTGCTATATCTTTACAAGTTGAAGCAAAAAGGCGTAGAAAAAAAAGGCAAAATAGAATATATAGAAAAGAATAGGCAGGATAAGAAGATACACTATATTGAACTAAGTCAAGAAAATAAAAAAGAGCTTTTAAAGATTTTGGATGAGATTCAAAATTTGATAGATCAGGACACTCCGCCACCTGCAAAATTTGAAAACAAGTGTAAAAAGTGTGCTTATTATGAGTATTGCTTTATCTAAAGAATAAGGAACTTTAATGGCAAAAAATCATACCCGATATATCTTTTCAATGGGTGAACTTAAACGTAAAGACAACTCAATAGCATTTAGAAATGAAAAGGGAAACTTCTATATCCCGATACAGGATACGAGAGAACTGTATTGTATGAATGAAGTAAGTTTCAATACAAAATTTCTGGACTTTATAAGCCGTGCAGGGATCACATTACACCTTTTTAACTACCACGGGAACTACAGCGGCAGCTTCTACCCAAAAGAGCAGCTTGTAAGCGGTGATCTTACCATCAAACAGTCCTTATGCCATCTTGACAGACGACTTGATATAGCAAAAGCTATCGTGCGGGGAATCGCACAAAATATCTACGAGGTACTTTACCACTACTATCGTCATGGGAAAAAGGAACTGAAAGAGACATTGGACTGGATCAAGAATGATGTCGAAAAGTTTTTATCAAAAGAACTTGATATCAAACAGATACTTTTTATAGAAGGTCAGATCTGGGCAAAGTTTTACGGTAGTTTCCAATACTTTTTACCCGAAGATTTTATCCTAAACAAGCGAGTAAAAAGACCGCCTGATAATCCTATCAATGCCCTTATAAGTTTCGGTAATACCCTGCTTTATACCAAAACCATCTCCGCAATCTACGAAACACATCTTAACCAGACTATCAGCTTTTTGCACAGCCCAAGAGAGGGAAGATTCAGCCTGAGTCTTGATATAAGCGAAGTATTTAAGCCGATCATCGTTTTTAAAACCATATTCGACCTTGTAGGAAGGAAAAAACTGCAGGTAACCAAACACTTTGACAAAAGCCTCAACTACGCACTTTTAAATGAAGAAGGGAAAAAGATATTTATAGATGCCTTTGAAACAAGAATAAACGAAACCTTTATGCACCCGAAACTCAAAAGAAAAACAAGTTACAAACACTGCCTAAAACTTGAAGGATACAAACTGATAAAATTTATAGTGGAAAATAAAGAGTTCAAACCCTTTTATATAAAGGAAAAAATGTGAAAAAGAGAACAACTTTCAACTACAACTATATATTTTTATTCTACGATATTGCTGATGAGTTCAGTGATGCGGGGAAATACAGAGTTGCAAAAGTTTTTAAGCTTTGTAAAAAATATCTCAAACACCATCAAAAATCAATCTTCCGGGGAAACATCACACCTTCAAACCAAATTGAACTGGAAAATAAACTTAAAGAGATAATTGATAAAGATTTAGACTTTATATCGATTGTAAAGGTGCAAAATTCAGGAAGTTTTGCGGAAGTTACTATCGGAAATGATAAAAAAGAAGTAGAATCTATTTTTATATAAACCTAACAAATTTTTCCAACCTGCTTAAAATCAATATTACCTGAAACCAGCTATAATAAAGTGTTTATAAAAGTTCTTTTACAATTTATTGTTAATTTGACAATCGATTGGAAAAACTACTTTAAACCCTTTATTTAAAGGAAAGTGAATTTCTAAAAGCCTTTAACGGCTTTACTTGAACCAAAACATATAATGTATTGAAATGATATAGAATTTGAAGAGATCGATAAGTGTGCGGAATCTTGAACCAAAACATATAATGTATTGAAATAATCTTACAGCTTCATCGCTATTAGTTGCAGTTGCTACTTGAACCAAAACATATAATGTATTGAAATCCTAACGGTGAAGAGGAAGTTGCATTTGAAATAGCTTGAACCAAAACATATAATGTATTGAAATGCAGATAATGATTTGTCTGGCGGAGGTGATAAGTCAAACTTGAACCAAAACATATAATGTATTGAAATAAATTCACAAATCAGTAAAAGCAACGGTAGCTATCCCTTGAACCAAAACATATAATGTATTGAAATAGCTCTCTTGGAAAAATGCTGAAAATGCTATATCTCTTGAACCAAAACATATAATGTATTGAAATTGGAAGCAATTCCAAGCGGTGCTCCAAGACCAAGTGCTTGAACCAAAACATATAATGTATTGAAATAGAGATGCCAAGCCCAAGGCTTATAAGCGTGACGTTTCTTGAACCAAAACATATAATGTATTGAAATAGTCGGAAATAATGTCTTTGAATATGAAGACTTGGCTTGAACCAAAACATATAATGTATTGAAATAGTTTCTGCATCCGGGGTAAAGATAGATTAAAGCCTTGAACCAAAACATATAATGTATTGAAATTACTGATCACAATTTTAATATTGCCGAGTATATGCTTGAACCAAAACATATAATGTATTGAAATTAACTTTGTATCACAAGGCTTTCCGAATCCTCCCCGCTTGAACCAAAACATATAATGTATTGAAATAAAAACCCGTATTGTACCTCAACATTTCAGCTTCACTTGAACCAAAACATATAATGTATTGAAATCCATTTGTTTTTACACCGCTCTCAATTTTATAAAGCTTGAACCAAAACATATAATGTATTGAAATTCGGTATCATTTCGTCAAATTCATCTGCTAAAGATACCTTGAACCAAAACATATAATGTATTGAAATTAATATATATCCCAAAAACTGACTTCTATAATTTCTTGAACCAAAACATATAATGTATTGAAATAGGTTTATGATAATGTCATTTACCCTTAAAGCTTCCTTGAACCAAAACATATAATGTATTGAAATAGATCCGCAGCAAGTGCATATAAAAAGATATTTGCTTGAACCAAAACATATAATGTATTGAAATAGATTTCCTGCCATCTCCTGTTGTGACAAATTCGCCTCTTGAACCAAAACATATAATGTATTGAAATCTCCGTTTGATTCCCAAGTGTCCTTTCAAGAACTTAGCTTGAACCAAAACATATAATGTATTGAAATTACTCAAATAATTCTCAGGAACTATACAATGCGTAGTCTTGAACCAAAACATATAATGTATTGAAATTAGTATAAAGATGATCTCTTACAATAATAGGGTCATTCTTGAACCAAAACATATAATGTATTGAAATTTGGTTGTAAACTCTCAGAAGGACCCATTACTTTGCTGCTTGAACCAAAACATATAATGTATTGAAATGGAATCAAACGGCTTTTTAGAAGACGACACGGTTTCTTGAACCAAAACATATAATGTATTGAAATAGCTCTTGCACAACCACTTTACCGCCTTTATAGACCTTGAACCAAAACATATAATGTATTGAAATATGGGTTACATATCAGGTGAACAATATCAGGACTTCTTGAACCAAAACATATAATGTATTGAAATATGCTCCAAACGGTTAAAACCGTACTGCTTGCATTACTTGAACCAAAACATATAATGTATTGAAATACATCCAGGATTAAGTCAAGGGTATTAAAGCCGCTACCGCTTGAACCAAAACATATAATGTATTGAAATTTGTTTTTAAGCCGTGAAATGATCACGGAAGCCCCTTGAACCAAAACATATAATGTATTGAAATTCATATCCCCTTAGTATTTAATACAGTACATCATTCTTGAACCAAAACATATAATGTATTGAAATATCAAAAAGACTTATAGTTTTAAACTATATGGAAAACTTGAACCAAAACATATAATGTATTGAAATCACCTCTCTCATTTGTAGTGAACTCTTCATCTGTACTTGAACCAAAACATATAATGTATTGAAATTTACCAAAACGGCAAATAGAACTAATTTTTTCATCTCTTGAACCAAAACATATAATGTATTGAAATTTACATAGCCCAGATGTATAAGTTCTGCGTTGATGAGCTTGAACCAAAACATATAATGTATTGAAATTTGCTTTCTTTGTTTGCTTTAATACCCTGCTCGACTTGAACCAAAACATATAATGTATTGAAATGTATCCAAAACCGCGTCAAGGTCAACCATAGTTGCTTGAACCAAAACATATAATGTATTGAAATCCGTCAATATCTTGAGTATTAGTTTCGTATGCTACACTTGAACCAAAACATATAATGTATTGAAATTGAACAGATTTGCCCCACCGTCTGAAAATGATACCCTTGAACCAAAACATATAATGTATTGAAATAGGAGCTTGATTTCTTAAAAGATATTGCAGGTCCTAGCTTGAACCAAAACATATAATGTATTGAAATCACCTGGGAGGAAGACACTAAAGAATGGATCATAACCTTGAACCAAAACATATAATGTATTGAAATAGAAAAACACGGTTTAAATACGGTTAAAGAGATAATCTTGAACCAAAACATATAATGTATTGAAATAGAAAAACACGGTTTAAATACGGTTAAAGAGATAATCTTGAACCAAAACATATAATGTATTGAAATTAGTTAACTTCTTCGGTTTGGATCTCTAGATCTTCGCTTGAACCAAAACATATAATGTATTGAAATTTCGACATGGTAAAGCTCGAAGAACTTGCACAAAGCTTGAACCAAAACATATAATGTATTGAAATAGCATATTATGTTTTAGAAGCAAGAGCCTGTTGATCCTTGAACCAAAACATATAATGTATTGAAATGGAACATCGGTTTCCCTTTTCTTCCATCTTCCTATCTTGAACCAAAACATATAATGTATTGAAATAATACCAGGTGATGGATATAGGCTTCCGTATGCTCTTGAACCAAAACATATAATGTATTGAAATAAGATACAAAAACAAAACAATACATATTGGCTGATACTTGAACCAAAACATATAATGTATTGAAATTCAGCAGTTTGAATATAAACAGGCTCACCATGATTACTTGAACCAAAACATATAATGTATTGAAATAGCAGCTTACCGATAGCGTAGTCGACTCGGCAGATCTTGAACCAAAACATATAATGTATTGAAATGGTATCAAATAGGCTAGGAGTAGACGCTTATGAACTTGAACCAAAACATATAATGTATTGAAATAGCAGCTTACCGATAGCGTAGTCGACTCGGCAGATCTTGAACCAAAACATATAATGTATTGAAATGGTATCAAATAGGCTAGGAGTAGACGCTTATGAACTTGAACCAAAACATATAATGTATTGAAATCTTGACATTGCACATCAAAAGCTGAGGATGCAGATCTTGAACCAAAACATATAATGTATTGAAATAATATTTTGGTGAAACTACACTTGCCGCAGTCTTTTCTTGAACCAAAACATATAATGTATTGAAATCTTAACATAAACTTCTGCTGATCAGTGCCGTTTGCTTGAACCAAAACATATAATGTATTGAAATTAACATAACAAGTTCACAGGGTACCTTTAAAGGTGCTTGAACCAAAACATATAATGTATTGAAATCTTCCGCTTTGTCGATACCTTTTGCGATTTGACCCTTGAACCAAAACATATAATGTATTGAAATAAAGCGACTAGTTGTTTTAAATTAGGTGTTCCCTGTCTTGAACCAAAACATATAATGTATTGAAATAAAGCTTATGTATCAGGGAGGATATGAGGTTCTTTCTTGAACCAAAACATATAATGTATTGAAATGGCCATAGGCGGGGTAAGTGGAAATATCTTAAGATCCTTGAACCAAAACATATAATGTATTGAAATGGATATAGTGCCTGGTAAATGGCTGCTATGGCAGGCTTGAACCAAAACATATAATGTATTGAAATATCTGACAAAAGTCAAATTGTAGATAGTTTCTTTCTTGAACCAAAACATATAATGTATTGAAATGGTGTTGGATTTTGGCTAGAGGGTCTTAACGCTACCCTTGAACCAAAACATATAATGTATTGAAATTTGAAAATAGCGGTAAGTTTTCCTCATGAGACATTACTTGAACCAAAACATATAATGTATTGAAATCGGGATAGGTTGCCGTTTTCATCCAGAATCATTTTTCTTGAACCAAAACATATAATGTATTGAAATTCTAAGGAATTAACAACCTTTTGATAGGGCTCTGCTTGAACCAAAACATATAATGTATTGAAATACTCTATAGAATTAAGTAAAGGAGTTAAGCATGGAACCTTGAACCAAAACATATAATGTATTGAAATTCGTATAAAGTTTCTACCCTGTTTAAAAGGTTTAAGCTTGAACCAAAACATATAATGTATTGAAATTTTTAGTTTACCCCGTAGGGCTTCCGCTTGTTCCCTTGAACCAAAACATATAATGTATTGAAATTGTGGTTAATGTGGTAGTTGTGGTATGGAAACCACTTGAACCAAAACATATAATGTATTGAAATCAATGCCCGTAAATACTTTAATAACAGGAGCGGAAACTTGAACCAAAACATATAATGTATTGAAATCAAAGTTTTATAAAAAGGATTAAATTAAATGGAAAACTTGAACCAAAACATATAATGTATTGAAATACAGCTATAAAAGCAGGTAAGATATTGGGTGATCCCTTGAACCAAAACATATAATGTATTGAAATATATACTCACTTGCTGTAACCGATCTTGGATTCAACCTTGAACCAAAACATATAATGTATTGAAATTCTACTACTGTATCTGGAGCGATAATGTGATCCTCTTGAACCAAAACATATAATGTATTGAAATGGTCGCTTGGAAGGTAAGTCCAGTATTGAAGCTTGCTTGAACCAAAACATATAATGTATTGAAATAAACCAAAGTAAAACAGCCGCAAGCCTGGCACAACTTAAACCAAAACATATAATGTATTGAAATAGGGTTAGTTCTTCATCTTCTAGCTTTTCGATAGCTTGAACCAAAACATATAATGTATTGAAATAGATCTGACCTATATCCTGCTTCTAGTTCAGTAAGACTTGAACCAAAACATATAATGTATTGAAATGATAAGTCTTTATAGTTTTCAAATCTAATCAGCCGCTTGAACCAAAACATATAATGTATTGAAATTGTGCAAGAAAAACTTCTTCCTGTGTACAGGGCTGCTTGAACCAAAACATATAATGTATTGAAATTTTCTTTAGTGTCAAAATCGAACGGAATTAACCCTAACTTGAACCAAAACATATAATGTATTGAAATAGATCTCCCGTATCTATATCGGGATAAAGCTCTGCCCTTGAACCAAAACATTTAATGTAGTAAAATAACCTTTTCCATCGTTGATATCAATGTTTAAATTAAAATACTATTTATTAAATTATTATTCTTTAATCAGATTATAGCGATCCACTTTTTTCATCTATTTTTTGAGTTTCTGATCTCTTAATATAAACCAAATCTTTAAAAAAACAACCTTTGGTATACTCTTTACCATTGAAGCTTGGATCATGTACGGACATTATAATTTTTATTGCAATGGTGACAATATAAGGGTTGTGTACTCATAAAAACTACTATGCAAGTTATGTTCTTTGAATCTATTTACAATTTTTATTTACCTTAAAAAAATTTCCTACAAAATCATTCTACTTAAAAAACTCACCCATATCACATTCAAATATTAAAGATATCAAATACAAATGTTTCAAATTAAAATGCTGTTTTTTTAGATATAACTCCGACTGGGAAACCAGACCAACGGACTTAAAGCCCATTGCCTGTGAAAGCTGAAGCTGGGTATATCCTTTTTCTTCCCTGATCTTCTTTACATTTTTCCCTATTTTTATATAAAACTCGTCGATCTTGTTTTCATCTAAAGTTTTCATAATTTGTTTATTATTTCTTATAACAAATCTTTTAATTCTATATCTAAAACTTTAGAAATTTTATAAAGATGTTCTAACGAATAATGATGAGTATTAAGATTTTGATTTTCTGCATGTGAAATAAAACTAGAATTTTTAAACCCAAGTTCCAATGCCAAGTCAAGTTGAGTCAAACCTTTTTCAGTTCTAGCTTTTTTAACATTTTCAGAGATTATATTATGAAATTTAATAATTTCATCTTCCGTAAATCCATACAACGCGATACCTTTACATATATGTATAATTTTTTAGATTTTAGAATATTAATTAAAATACCGATAATACATATATGTATAATTTATCTTTAATATTTTTTCAATTATACTTATGTGTATAACAAAGGAATCACCCATGCCACTTGACAAACTAAAAATCCTAAAAGAAAAAATAGACTCAAACCTTCCTTTACTTAATAAGACCTGCCCCTATGCAAATGATCTTTCCAGATCGCTGGAGCTGCTTATACATGACAACCCGAACAATACAAAAGCCAAAATGTGGATAGAAGGGTGCATAGAGATGATCGCAAACATTGAAAAGCAGCTGTTCTTTATAGAGCATAAGGATAAGTGCAGAGAAAAAAGAAGGCTTATTTTTCTGCAAAAGTACATAAGCAGATATCAAAACAAACTAAAAGACAGGTTCACCCAAATCGACACCTTCGTAGATGCTATAGATTTTTTATTGACCAAAGAAGAATTAAGCCCCATTGCAAGATCATGGCTAAAGGGTGTAGATATCATTTTACAGCAGATAGAAAAGGAGATCTTCTATCTTGAATATCTCTATTATCCAGCTTCCAAATAGTTATTTTTATACTTTTACAATTTTATACAAAAAAATTTTACTTAAAAAATTCGCAAATATCCATTTTAAACAAAACAGATATTTTATAAAGCTGTTCGATATTAAAATGGTAGTTTTTATAGCATATCTCGCTTCCTGCGACCTGCGAAGAGGATTTATATCCAAGCATCAAAGCCAGTTCCAATTGGCTTAGACCCCGTTCTTTTCTGTATTTTGCAACATTTTGGCCGATTTTCTTATAATATTCTTGTATATCATCACTTGTCAATTTTTCTATATTTCCAAATTCCATGTCAATTCCACTCTTTTATATAAGAGTAAATTTTATATCAACTATCTTTTCTAAGCAATCGTATATATAAGAGTAATATAATTATTTTCTCGATACTATACTCGGATATATACGATTAGGAAATTTTAATGCCCCTTGATAATTTAAAAAATCTAAAACAAAAAATAGATGCAAATTTTCATACTCTTGCAGTCAAATACCCTTTCACGCCCAGCCTGCTAAGATCAATAGAACTCCTTCTTGCGGACGATCCCACCCAGATAAAGGTCAAACTATGGATCGAGGGGTGCATAGATATGATCGTAGAGTTGGAAAAGCAGCTATACTATATAGAAAATAAAAAAAACACCCTATCGAAGAACAGGCTTAGATTTTTAAAAAAATATATGAAAAAACATCAAAACAGCTTAAAAGATAAGTTTCCCCAGATCGAGACATTTTTAAATGCCATCGACGTACTGTTAAAATTCCAGGAGTTAAGCCCTTTGGAAAAACCGTGGTTAAAAGGGGTAGATAAAATACTAATAGAGATAGAAAAAGAGTTTATCAGCCTGGAGTACCTAAAAAACTAGCTCCACCCCGTCCCCGACACTTACAATCCCGCTTTCAAGTATGACAGCCCTGCAGCCGCCTATGTATTTAAGCCCCCTCATCATATCCTCACCAAGAAGCCTTGAAAGATACCTGCAAGGAGGAGCCTTACGCACTATCTTGAAAGTTGCCGTTCCTATTTTAAAGGTTCTGTCTTTTAAAGTATCATAGTCAAACTCTTTGATAACCAGGTTTCTCCTAAGATCTTTAAATTCAAGATTTGTTCCAAGACGTTCATTGCATTCTGCCAAAGTTTCATAAGCTACGATAGTGATATCCCTTACATTGGGGTCAAACTGGGGTTTGTTGAAAGTGCCTTTTTTGTAGTAGTATCTGTCACCCTTCAAGCCTTTGTCTTTTACGGCTTCACAGGATGAGAGATATTGCAGGGGCTTTTTGGCTTCCCCTGCGATGATGTGGGTCAGTTCCACTCTTTAGAGGTTGATAGCTCTGTGAAGTGTCATATCTATTTGTTGAAGTTTTTTGGTCACCTCAAGTACGTTGTCCAATTTTACGTCGATTTTCTCGCCCGATTTTCTGCACACGAACTCTACCATATCCTCTTCAAGCTTTTTACCTACGACTATTGCGTAAGGGAACCCGATAAGTTCGAAGTCACCCATCTTGAATCCGAATCTTTCTTTTTTCCTGTCGTCGATGATAGCGTCTATCCCTGCGGCTTTCAGCTCGTCGTATATCTTCATCCCGGCATCAAGCTCATGTTCTTTTTTGGCATTTGATACGATAATATCCACAAAATAAGGCGCCGTATCTTTTGTCCAGATACAACCCTTGTCGTCGTGGCTTTGCTCGATAACTGCTGCGATAAGCCTGCTTACACCTATACCGTATGTACCCATGATAAACGGCATGCTTTTACCGTTGCTGTCTAAAAAGTTTGCCCCTAAAGGCTCGGAATATCTGGTCCCAAGCTGGAAGATATGCCCCGCTTCGATCCCCTTGGTATATGAAAGTCTACCACCGCAGCATTTACAGCTGTTTCCTTCCTGAACCGCTACTAGGTCTTTGTAAAGTTCGTTCTCTTTACAGCATACGTCTACACCCGTTAGGTGGTAGTTCTCTTCGTTTGCCCCGCATACCATGTTTGTCTCGTCTTTTAGCTCGTTGTCTATAAAGTACATTACGTTCTCAGGCAGGTCTACAAGCCCTACGTACCCTGCCGCAAGGCCTGCTTCTTTTATATCATCTTCGCTTGCATCTTCAATATCAAGTGCGTTTGCCGCGTTGCAGGCTTTTGTCTCTTCAAGCTCGTCGTCACCCCTTACAAAGTATACGACAACTTTCGATTCCTCTTCATAAACTGCTTTTTTGATAACCGCTTTTATGGTTTGGGAAGGTTTTACTTTTAGGAACTCGCTTACCTCTTCTATAGAGGTCAGGTTCGGAGTCTCTACCTTTGCCTGGTTCATATCTATTTTATCTATAGTTCTGGCTTCTCTAACAGCCGCTTCGATATTTGCCCCGTATTCACAGTTGTCACATACGACTATTGTATCTTCACCGCTGTTTGCAAGGATGTGGAACTCTTTTGATCCGCTTCCCCCTATAGCTCCGCTGTCCGCTTCAACTACCCTGAATTCAAGACCCAATCTTGTGAATATCTTTTTGTAAGTTTCTTCCATAAGGTTGAACTCTCTTATCATATCCTCTTCAGATTCGTGGAAAGAGTAGCCGTCTTTCATAAGGAATTCTCTACCTCTCATAAGGCCGAATCTAGGACGCGCTTCATCCCTGAACTTTGTGTTTATCTGGTAAAGGTTAAGGGGAAGGTCTTTGTAGCTTGTAACCCTGTTCTTTACAAGCTCCACCATAGCCTCTTCGTTCGTAGGGCTTAGTACGAAAGAGTTGTTCTTCCTGTCTTTGAATCTAAGCATCTCCAGACCCATCTTGGCTGCCCTGCCGCTTTGCTCCCATAGCTCGATAGGCGTTACGAAGCCTAGCTGAACCTCTATGCACCCTGCCTTGTCAAGTTCCTCTTTTACTATGGCCCTTATCTTGTCAAGCACTATTTTACCAAGAGGCATATAGTTATAAAGTCCCGATCCCTGTTGGCTTATAAATCCGCCCCTTATAAGAAACTGGTGTGACGGAAGCGTCGCATCATTTGGTGTCTCTTTTGTCGTAGGTATAAAACAATTTGAAAATTTCATCTGTTTACTCTTTCATTTAATATTAGTATGTTGATTTTTTGGGATTATAGCGAATATTGAGTTTAGTTTAGTTAAATAAAAGTTCAATCCGGTAATAATATCACTTCAATTTAATACAAGGAACAACTATGGCAACTGCTAGTGCAAGACATATTTTAGTTGGTTCGGAAGAACAATGCAACCAATTAAAAGAAAAAATAAACAATGGGGAGATCACTTTCGAAGATGCTGCAAAAGAGTATTCCCAATGTCCTTCGGGAGCTGACGGAGGAAACCTTGGAACATTCCCTGAAGGGATGATGGTGCCTGAGTTCGACAAAGTTGTTTTCAACGACGAAGTTGGTGTGGTACACGGTCCCGTACAGACACAATTCGGTTACCACCTTTTAGAGATAACTGAAAGAAACGACTAAGAAACTGATAAAAGCGGCCTGTCAAGGGTTGCTTTTAGTTTATTGCGGCTTCCCTTACGTCATCGTATACTTTAGCGTTACAGCTTATCTCCATATTTTTATCAACCATTTCATCCAGAACTATCACGCACGACAGATCATAAAAACTGTTGTTTGTTATCTTGTTTCTTATATCCAGTTCATCCTCGAAACTCAAAGGCTCAAAACAAAGCTGCATGGTATTTTTATACTCAGTCCCGGCCAGGGCGTTAAAATGATCTATGTTTAAAAACTTCACTTCGTCACGGTTTGCATAGCCTATATTGTTTACGGTTTTTTCAACTTTTGTTTTGGTTCTTTTGTTCTTCAGCGTGCTGTAGCATAAAAAATATGAGGGCACTGTTTTTTTCTCTATAACCACTTTGGCGTTTAGAAGCCTGTAGTTTAGAAACCTCTGCTTGATTATCTCGCAGTCCGGGTTGTCGTTCCTGTATTGGTAGAGCTTTAGTCTTTCCTCGATCGATTCGGGCAGTATTTGGGAATTTACGGGACTTATCAGCTCATCGGCCAGTTTCTCCTGGATATCCCTCTGGGCATTTAAAGCGAACATGCACCCGCAGTAGTTCTGCCTGTAAAGATTGTTTTTCTTTACCTCCTGGCCTTGGAACTCGACCCCTCTACCGCTTCTGTAATCCTTGAAGATAAACTCCAAGCCGTATTT
Organism: Arcobacteraceae bacterium; assembly: GCA_963677515.1. Classification (GTDB taxonomy): domain Bacteria; phylum Campylobacterota; class Campylobacteria; order Campylobacterales; family Arcobacteraceae; genus JAIOSF01. The sequence goes on from OY781963.1 coordinate 1,789,417, forward strand.
TTGTGAGAGTTCGTTTCCTATTCTGTCCAGCTTCTCCTGGGATTTTTTGGGGCTTATCAAAAGTGTGGTGGTGAACTTGTCTGCACCCAGTTCTACGGCTTTTTTCACGGATACCTCAAGGCGGTTGTCAAAACACACCGTGCATCTGTCCCCTTTTTCTGGTTCATTCTCAAGCCCTTTTACCAAAGAGAGCCACTCTTCCAGAGCATACTCCCCTTCCAAAAGTTCGATGCCCAGCTTCTTGCAGCTGTACTCAACGTCAAGGTATCTAAGGCGGTATTCGCTGTAAGGGTGGATATTGGGATCATAGAAAAATCCCACAAGTTTTTCGTTCGGGTAATCTTCCTGTAATCTTTGAAGGAAATAGTGGCTGTCAACGCTGCAGCATATATGTACCAGGATCATTTTGTTTTCCTTTTTCCTTTTACGAATATCACCTCAAACTCCAGATATTCCAGGTCATAATTCTTGTAAAGGTGTTTTGCCTCTTTGTAGGAAAGCTCTTTTGAACTTCCCCTGACGCCTGAATTTTTTATATAGTCAAAAAGCTTTTTCTTGGTCTCAAACTCAAGGTTGTACTTGATGGTCTCAAACCGGCAACTAAAGCAGCTCTCAAAAGCTTCTTTGATGGTTTGCTCGCCAAGTATGGGGGAAACAGTTCCCGTTAATTCAAATATCTTTTTAAAAGTGTTCGAGGTAAAAAGCACCGCGTTTACCTCTTCCGATATCTCACTTAGGGCTTTTACTATTTTTTTTAGATCTTTTGACCACTGCAGCGCAGAAGAGGAAAGCACCAGGTCGTAACTCTCCCCCGATATATTTTCAAAGAACTCTTCCGAGTCAAAGTTAAGGCAGACTATCTCAAGGTTTTCGGCCTTTGGGTGGATATCGCACATGGTCTTTGAAAAATCGATCGCCTTGTAATATTCAAAAGGAAAATCTATATTCTTAAATACCTGTCCCGATCCGCAGCCAAGCTCCAATATCCTTTTGGGCTCGGCCGTCATCTCCCGCACAAGCGCTTTTGATACTATCTGCTGGATTATATTGTACGAATCGTACTCGTTTGCGTGTTTTGAAAACTCTTTTTCAACTTCATTTCCATTGTTCATAACTTTAGTTTAACTTTTTTTAAATAAGTTTTAGATAAAATGCCAGACATTTCAAAAAACAAGGTTAGTTATGACATCTACACTTTTAATAGTACAGTTCATTTTAGCAGTGATCATCACAATAGCTATCTTACTTCAAAAAAGCTCGAGCATGGGACTTGGAGCATACAGCGGAAGTAATGAATCTATGTTTGGGGCAAAAGGACCTGCAAACTTTTTAACAAAATTAACATTTCTTTTCGGTATTCTATTTGTTTTAAACACTTTAGTTCTTGGATACCTTTACAACGAAGAAACTAAAAAAAGTGTTGTAGATAACGTACAGATGAACACTCTTGTACCACAGGCTCCTGCGAACGCACCTGCAACTACAACAGCTCCGGCGGCTCCTGCAGCACCGGCTGCAAAATAATCTAAATCTATAAAATGAGATACCTCTTTTTTCTTTTTATCTCATTTTATATGCTATGGGCAGATGCCCATATCTTTGTCTACCACAGGTTTGACGACACCAGGTTCAAAAGCGCCGACACCACTACGGAACAGCTGACGCAGCAGTTTGAATACTTCAAAAAGAACAACTACGAGGTAGTGCCTTTACAAAATATCATCGACAAGCTTTCAAAAAATGAGGATATCCCTAAAACCTGGGTGGCTCTAACGATCGATGATGCTTATAAAAGCTTCTATGACAATGCACTTAAAACCTTCAAAAAATATAACTATCCCTTCACACTGTTCGTTTACGTAAAAGCGACCGATAAAAAATACAGCGACTATATGACCTGGGAGCAGTTAAAAGAGGTGAAAGAATACGGCGACGTGCAGCTTCACTCATACAACCATCCCAAGCTCCAGAAACTAAGCGACCAGGAGATCATAGAGGATACTAAAAAAGCTTTCGAGGTTTTTGAAAGCAATATGGGCTATGCACCTAGTATCTATGCCTACCCTTACGGTGAATATACAAAAAGGGTGAAAAATGTTTTAAAAAGCAATTTCCCTTTCAAATCGATACTTAACCAGAACACGGGCGCGGTAACTTCCAAAAGCGATATTTTCGATATTGACAGGATCGCCCTTGTGGGAGACGTGAATATCTCCCATAAGTTAAGATATAAGAGTTTTAATGTAAAATGGCAGGAACCAAAAGAGTATCCAAAAGACGGTATTTTGAGACAGGTAAAAGCCCAAGTTGACAAAAAACACAAGAAACTTCAGCTTTATATCACATCAAACGGCTGGAGAGAGGTCAAAGTGGTAAACGGCATCGTTGACGAACAGCTTGATATCCCCCTTGACAAAGAGAGGGTAAGGATCATCCTGGGAAGCGATGTATTTACTATTTCAAATCATCTGATAAATAAAAACTAAATAAGGAGAAAATATGTTAAATGAAATTTACGCAGAAACCAAAGAAAGCATGGAGAAGTCTATCGAGGCTTTAAAAAGAGACTACGGAACACTTAGAACAGGTAAGGTTCATACAAGTATCCTGGACAACATCACGATCGACTACTACGGGTCGCCTACTGCACTGAACCAGGTTGCAACTGTTTTGGCTCCTGATGCTACAACTATCAATATCACGCCATGGGAAAAGAACCTTGTAGGTGATATCGAAAAAGCGATCGCTGCAGCAAATATCGGTGTAAACCCGAACAACAACGGTGAATCTGTACAGCTTTTCTTCCCTCCGATGACTCAGGACCAAAGAAAAGAGTCTGTTAAGGGTGCAAAAGGTATGACGGATAATGCAAAAGTTGCGATCAGAAACGTAAGACAAAATGCGAACAACAAGATCAAAAAACTTGCAAAAGACAAAGAGATCACTGAAGACGACTCTAAAAAAGCTCAAGACGAAGTACAAAAGATCACTGACTCTTATGTAGCAAAAGCAGACCAAACTTTCTCGGCAAAAGAAGCTGAGATCATGAAAATTTAATATTGGAAAAAAATAGCATGAATTTAGACGTAGAACAAATATACAAAGACTCACAGGCGCTTTTAGAGGGTCACTTTAAACTAAGCTCGGGGAACCACTCGAAGTTTTACCTTCAAAGTGCAAAAGTACTTGAAGACCCAAAAACTGCAAAACTTCTAGCTGAAGCTTTGGCAGAACAGATCAAAGCAAGCGGTGTACAGGTCGATGCGGTATGTTCGCCTGCACTTGGCGGTCTTATAGCGGGATTTGCCCTTGCAACTGCACTTGACGTAAGATTTATCTTTGCTGAAAGAGTTGACGGTGAGATGACTATAAGAAGAGGATTTGAAGTAGCAAAAGGTGAAAAATACCTTATCTGTGAGGATATCATCACTACAGGCGGTTCTGCACTTGAAGCTGCCAAGCAGGTTGAAAAAGACGGCGGAGAGATCGTTGGATACGCTGCACTTGCAAATAGAGGTTTCTGTACAAGATACGGTAAAACTGACGAGCCTAAAGTAAACTGTAAACTGCCTGCAAATCTTCCTTTATTTGCCTTGGAGGATTTCACGTTCGAGATGTATGCTCCTGAAGACTGCCCTATGTGTAAAGAGGGTAGCGAGGCTTACAAACCGGGAAGCAGAGGTAACTAATCCGCATGGCAAGATGGAGAGATGTAAAAAAGGGAAAAGTTCAGCAGCCTAAAGAAAAAGAAGCTAAAAAACAGACCCCAAACGATGATATGATCATCAGTGCATCCCCGCTTGACAGGACCAAAGCTTTTATTACCGATATGTTCATGATAATGATGCCTATCATGTATATAACCACATATGTGGTCATGGGAGGCAAAGAAGACTTCCAGGCCAGCGATACGGCGCACTGGATCACCATGGCGGTCTACGGCCTTATAACCGTGCTGTTCTGGATAATAAAAGGTCAGACCCCGGGCTTCAAAGCCTATGACCTTAAGCTTATAGACGACAATACGAACGAAAAGCCCACATTCGGCCTGGCGGTTGCAAGATATATGATGTTCATCGTAAGTGCCGTGTCTATTGTGGGATTTTTGCTGCCGTTCTTTAGAAAAGACAAAAAAACCCTCCAGGATGTTATCACGCAGACATCTGTAATAAAGTTACCGAACTAGAACTTTATTACACTATCATACCAAATGCTGTTTTTCAAACTTTCCGCTTTTTACTTTTTCTATTTTGCCGCGGTCGGCGTATATGTGATATTCCTCCCCAAGGCTCTTCACGATATAGGTTATAGCCCAAGCGAGATAGGTATACTCCTGGCTCTGGCTCCTTTAATGAGGTTCTTGACCCCCTTTTTATTCCTCAAGCATATAAAGCTTGACCAGAAAGTATTCAAGCTTACCCTGCTTTTATCCGTGGTAAACGTACTTCTTTTTTACGCTACCATAGAGCATTTTTATGCCTTTATGATAAACAATGCGGTGCTTGGGGTTTGTATAAGCATACTTCTTCCTTATATGGAGGTTATCTCGGTAAAAGAGCTTGGGAACAGATACGGCAAGTCAAGGCTATACGGCTCGGTGGGCTTTATGCTTATAAGCCTCGTGGTCGCGAAGGTGCTTACAAGCAGCGACGTGGTGCTTCACTTTTATTTCGCTACGATCTTCCTGACCGCCGTAACTGCCGTAAGCCTGCTTAAGTACGATACTCAAGAGCATGAGAAGACTCCCGACAGCGAAAAGTTCTCCCTTTTGAAATACTGGCCGTTCTGGGTAAGCCTGTTTTTGATGCAGGTAAGTTTCGGGGGATTTTACAACTTTTTCACCATTTACGAGACCGCCCACGGCATAAGCCTTGAGACCACCAGTTATCTCTGGGCCTTCGGGGTTGTATGTGAGATCGTTATGCTTTATTTCCAGGCGCCTGTATTGCAGCTGAACCTTCTAAGCATCATAAAGTTCTCTATCTTTATAACGGCTCTTAGATGGTTCCTGCTGTTCCTGTTCCCCGACAGCTTAAGCATTTCATACTTTACGCAAAGTATCCATGCTTTCAGCTTCGGGCTTTATCACAGTGCTGTTGTGATATACCTCTATAAACTTTACGAGGACAAGAAACTTGCCCAGCAGTTCATGCTGGGGGTTGCATACGGCCTTGGGGGATTTGTGGGGGCGCTGGTTGCGGGATGGACCTACGGGGAGTATCTCTTCCTCTACTGTGCCGTAACTGCATTTTTGGCTTACGGAAGCCTGCTTTTTATGAAGAAAAAAGCCCTTTAGGCTTTTTTAGTTTGAATACTTTTTAAAAAAGTACCCTATATTTACCGTCTGCCCGTTGGAGTCAACAAGGGTAGGCGTACCCATGATACCTAAAGATTCCACCATTTTCCTGTTTTGAGAAATCACCGAATCAAGCTTTTTAAGCTCCTCTTTTGTGTAGGGTATATCTTTGTAAATCTGCGATCCTTTTACTGTTATATCGTAAGATGCCGAAAGCTTTTGCTCGTTGGAGCTTTGGTTTAAAATGAACCTGCTCATATCCAGAGCTTCCCCGTGATGGCTTAGGGGGTATAGGATATAATGTACCTTTACCTTATCTTCAAGGTTTGATTCTTTTAGGAACTTCTCGAACTTTTTACAGTAGGGGCATTGGGGATCCGTAAATACCAGGTATTCATCCTTCCCTTTTCCGTAGGTGAAGTTTGACATCTTGATATATGAACCCATATCTTTCTTAAAGATTATCTCCTCTTTTGTCTCATTGTCAAAAGCGGTCCCGAAAAAAGTATATTTCATATCTTTGGTAACCGTAAAAGTGATATTCTGCATCCCGTTTTGGGTAGGTACGTTACCGTCTATCACATAAAGGCCTTTATGCTCCTGCACATCTTTTATCTGTATATTAAGTGTTTTTACCGTATCTATTTTATTAAGCTTGTCTATTATCCCATCCTGTGCAAAAACGGCGCTTGCAAGAAGAGTCGATACTAAAAGTTTTTTCATAGTTTTCCCTTTTAAAAAAATGGTGTCAATAATAACACAATAAATTTAAAGTGACCCCTTCTGTTTTATAAGTTCCAGGGCTTTTTTCAACTCTTTTTCTTTGATATCAAGCTTGATAATTACCCGCAATATTGCCTCTTTTACCGTGGGCTGCCTTATGGCTCCTATTATAAAGCCCTGCTCCATAAGCTCTTTTTGGATCTGCAGAACCTTTTTGTTGTCGTTTATAACTACGGGCACTATCAAAGACTCTGTTTTTATACCAAGTATATCTTTTACAAGCTTCTGCCTTTGCTTTATATCTTCTTTCAACTGCTCTTTATGTAAAGTCATATAATTCAAGGCCTCGTTTGCCAAAGCTATATCAAAAAGGGAAGGCGCCGTTGAGTAGATAATGGGCTTAGCCCTGTTCTCTAAGTAGGTGATAATATGCTTTGTGGAAAGTATATATGACCCGTAGCTTCCGTATGCCTTGCCAAGGGTCCCCATTTTTATATGGTATGCTTGGGGCTTTATATCGTGATGATCGAACCACCCAAGAAGCTCCTCCCCTATTACCCCTGAGCTGTGGGCTTCATCCACAAGCAGGATTGCCCCGTACTTTTTGGCAATATCGTCAAACTGCTTTGGTGCTATATCGCCCAGCATAGAGTAGACCCCCTCTATTGCTATAATGATCCTGTTGTAGGAGCTTTGCTCTTTTATCTTCTTTTCAAGGTCGTTAAAATCGTTATGGTTAAAATAAATCACCTTCCCGTCGGTAAGCTTGGTTGCGAGTATTCCGCTTGCATGGTACTCTTCATCTATAAAAAGGATATCTTTTTTCCGCACCAGGCTTTCGATTAAAGAGATATTTGATAAAAACCCGCTTCCAACCGCTATCCCCTCTTCAAAGCCGTTCTTTCCGCAGAGGTTCTCCTCGAACTCTTTATGTATGGGGGAGTAGCCGTTCACAAGCTGGGAGGCTTTTGGCGATCTTGTGCCGGAGTTTTTCAGCTTCTCGCAGGTTCTTTCAAAAAGCTGCTTTTTTGAAGCAAGCCCCAGATAATCGTTGCTTCCAAGGTCAAGGAGGTTTTCGTCATACAGTTTTCTCTCCCTGAACCTGTTCGATCTTTTTATGGCACTAAGCTCTTTTTCGTAAAAATTCATAAAGTAATATTCTCCAGATATTCAAGATCTTCTCCGTTAAATATAACGGCGTCGATACAAAATGAGGGATCCAGTTTTTTCTCTTTCAGGTAAAACTGTACGCTTCTTATGAGCTTGGAAAGTTTTGAAGGGGTTATATTGTAAACCGCCTCAAAATTCTCGCCGCTTTTTACCTCCACGAAATGGTAAACCCCGTTTTTCTTGACTATAATATCTATCTCGCCAAGTTTTTTGGCATAATAGTTCGTTTCCACAAGCTCAAAGCCCTGCTCTTTTAAAAACTCAAGGGCCTTTTTTTCAAAATAATCACCCTTTGATTTTGAACTGCTCATATCTTGACAGCCACCGTGCTGTAGGGATTGTAAAGGACGTTTGCTTTTGTTTGTATCTTCACGTTTCTTCTTTGGGTAAAGTCAACGCTGTAAACGCCTCCGCTGTTGGTCGAGAACCTGGCGCAGATCTTTGCCGCTTCCTCAATTATTTTTTCAGGGATGGTTTTTTTCGTATTTGATACTATAACGTGGCTTGAGACCTGCCCCTGGAGGTGGAACCAGAAGTCGCTTGCTTTGGAGTTTTCAAGAAGATAGATATTTTCCCTCTCATCCCGCCCCAGCATTATCTTGAAGCCGTCAATAAAAAAGCTCTGGTAGGGGTTGGCTTTTTTGGTTTTTGTCTGGTTCTTGTCTTTTTTTGGGATATAGAACTCAACCTCGCTTATTGTTTCACACTCTTCTATGGTGTTTTTCAATCTTTTATAAAACTCCAGTTTCTGGGAAAGATTGGTTCTCTCTATATGCTGGTTCTTTGCTTTTTGCTTCGCTTTTTTGCTTTTCGTGAAAAGGTCGTTGGATTCTTTGATCTTCAGCTTTTTCATATAGCCGTCATATTTATAAAGCTCGTTAAGTATCAGACTCCCCTCTTCATTGAACTGTACCGCGTTCTTTTCCAGGGTTTGTATATCCTCCAGGGTATTTAATATCTTCTGCACCTTTTTGATGCTTTTGTCTATTTGAAGAATTTTCTGCTTTTTAATGCTTTTAAGCTCATTTGCCTCTTTTGTCTTATAGATATCGTAAAGCAGCTGCTCTATATCATCAACAGCCTTTATCTCGTAACTGAAATCGGGCTTTTCAAGGGGGATCAGTCTGGTACCCGTTTTTACCACCCTGGTGGAGGTCCACTCGTCTATATGCCTTAAAGCTTCAAGGACTATGTCGTTCTCATCCAGGATTATGGCGTTTGTGTTTTTCCCCGTAAACTCCAGCTGTAAAACAGTTGTCTGGGTTTTGTAGGCGCTTTTGGAGCTTGCTTTTATGCAAAGTATCTTATCCTCGTTCAAAAGATAAACATCCTCGATCCTGCTGTTGGTAAACCTTTTTTGGAGTATTACGTCAAAGGGTGCGTTAAAATCTTTTTTTATATTGTCGTTCGAGTCTTTTTTATAAACGGTCGAATTGCTTTTCGTCATATCAAAATAGAAAATATCGTCTCGGGAAAATTCGATTTTCAGGGTATTATTATCAACCCTCTTTATATGTTTCATAAGTTTAAATTTACTTAAAAACTGTGCAAGTTCTTTTAAAATATAATATTTCATAAAAAGATTATACCAAAATTTAGACAAATTTTAAGTTTATGTAGATATACTTTATCCGAAATTTCAATTAAAAAAGGAAAACTGATGACTAAATTATTAAAATTAGTATTTGCTGCTGCGGTTGCATTATCTTTAACTACGACTGTTGCTTCAGCAGACGTTGCTAAAGGGCAAAAACTTTACTCTAAAAAGTTAAAAAAACCATGTGGAATGACTGGTGCTAAAATGGCTGGTAAACACACTCAAGACGAGTGGGAATCTATCATGGAAGAGGGAAAATTAGCTGACGAGATCAAGAAAATATGTCCAAACGTTAAAGAAGTGAACGACAAATTCGTTCCTCACTACTACGATTTCTTCTACGAATACGCAAGTGATTCAGGAAACGTACCATCTTGTTAATAAACAAAGATTGATACTCTAAGGGAAGCTCGAACGGCTTCCCTTTTTTTATGCACTAAAATTTCATTTTGTAAACTTCTTTTGCCCCAAAAGGGAAGCTAATTTAAAACATTAACATAAATTTAACAATATTATGAAATAATGTTTTTCATTATCAAAAGGAGTCCCCATGAAACAAACAGCCCTGTTAGCCCTCGCCCTGCCCCTTGCACTATTTGCCCAGAACAGTTCAGATACAGTATATTGCGATAAAAGCTCACTGCCTGCACATAAGATAAACAGCCCCGAATACGCAGACTGCACCCAGCCAAGCGTTAATTATACAAAAGATGAAAAGCTTGCCTACAAGGTCCCGGGAGACTGCTGCACGCCCGCCAAGATGAAAGCAAGAAAAGCCGCAATAGAAAAAATGAAAAGCAAAGGTGAATGGGTGCCTGCCCGTGATTGCTGCACAGAAACGGAAAACCTGGCTTACAGCGTTCCCGATTACGACAACTGGTCCATTAAAGAGATAAGGGAATATGAAAATGCCGTAAATAGGGCAGAATAAAAAAGGGGAAGAGCAATCTTCCCCTTTTTTTGTTTTAAAATTATATTATTATAGGTTTTCGTTAGCTTTGATAACGCAAGGTTCTTTGTCACAGTTTACGTTTGCATCAAAAATAAGAACGTTTTTAGTATCAGTATCGTTCAGGCTTCCTTTAGCATCTGTAGACATCATACCTGTGTTACAGTAGAATACTACAAGCTTGTCTTTTGGGAATTTTGAAGCATCGATCTTTTCAGCTTTGCTGTCCCATGGAACATTCACTGCACCCGGGATGTGACCTTGTTTGAACTGCTCAGGTTTTCTTACGTCAACAAGTTGTACGTTTGCAGGGATCTTACCCTTTTTTAACTCACCCTCGAACCAGAACTGGTCGATCATAGTCTTATCCGCACCCATGTAAACTTTTGCACCGTTTATAGATACAGGCTCACCTTTTGGCTTGTAAGGTCCTTTTGGTTTATCTGAACACTCTTTAACAAGTCCCATTAAAGGAAGCTTCTGCTCTTTCCACTCAGGGTATCCGCCTTTGTATACCATAACTTTTGTATATCCGGCTTCCATAAGCAATACTGCAAGCTCGTCAGATTTTTCACATTTGAAACCGTTACAGAATGTCACGATCTTGGCATTTTTCTTGTTTGGAAGAAATTTTTTCATTTTGCTGAACTTTTTAACAGGAATATTGATAGATCCTGCGATAGTACCTTTTTGGTAAAGTTTAGCTCCCCTTGCATCTATGAACAATGCGCTTCCAGCTTGATACATCCCTTTTGCTTTCTTAAGCGGAATGATATCCAGCTTTTCGTTTGCCACAGCCAATGTTGCCAATAAAGCAACAACCATAAAACTTTTAATCAGCTTTAACATATATACTCCTTGTAAAAATTACAAAATTTTACAAATTTTTTTATGTCAAAATGGTTAAGCAAATAATTAATATAATTTTATCTTATATATAAAAACTATATCGCGCTTAGGCTCTGGTACTCGAAAAGCGCGTAATCATCAGTCATACCGCTGATATAGTCGATTATCAGTCTTGTTCTGTAATATCTTTCAAAAAGAAGAAAGTTTTTATCACCTTTAAGCTCTCCGACGCTTTTTTTATAGGCAACAAGATGCTTTTTTGACAACCTTGTCAAAAGATTCTTGCATATTAGACACTCTACCCGTCCCCCGTCAAGGAGTTTTTTGAACTCATCGCCGCTTAGTTTTAAAAGCGGCTCGTATATATTAAAAAGCCCCTGGATTATGGAATACCCTTTTATCTCCAGGGCCTGTACCTGCTTATTACAGTATATATGCTCGTAGGAGATGTTCTGCAGCACTTCAACGGCCTGGGCGCACTCGTGCCTTTCGTCGTATTCAAGAAGGGCGCTGTTAAAAGAGCCCTCGAATATCTGCTTGTGGTGCTTGACATATATATCCGAGACATAGTTCACGAGCTTGGATATAAGCTGTGCCCTTGTCAGGGTGAGGAACATATTGAACTGGTAAGGCTCATCCTCTTTCGATTTGGCGTTTTTATAGTTTTTCTGGACTATATCTTTCAAAAGAGTGCTTTTGGTGCCGTACTTTTCATTTACTCTTTCACACTCTTCCATTATAAGCTCATATATCTTCTCAAACCCAAGGATCCCCTTATCGACCGCATCTTCTATATCCGCGCTTAGGTACGAGATATCATCTGCCGCTTCCATAATATACGTTAATGGGAAACGGTGCCCTTTTTCCACACTTAGCGTCTCCCAGATCTTCTGCACGAAATCTTTCTCGCTGAGATAATACCCCGGCTTCTTTTTCAAATAACCAAGCTTTTGTACCTCCCCCTTATCTTCAAAGGCACCCCTGGTGTATTTGATGATCGAGGCCGTCTGTGTATAGGAGAGGTTAAGCCTTTGAAGCTTATGTACTATCCTTATGGCCTGTGCGTTCCCGTCGTAGTTGCAGAGGTCTTTTTCCAGCTGTTTTTTTAATACCTCATCACCCTCAAGGCTTTCAAAATATTTTACCCCTTTTGTGGCCATCCATTCGTTTATGGCCGTTTCACCGAAGTGCCCGAAAGGGGGATTTCCTATATCGTGAAGCAGGCTCGCCATCTCGGAAGTTGAGACAAAAGCGTTACCCATCTCTTTTAGCTCGGGGTCACCCAGCTTTTTCAAGATGGTCTTTGCTATGAACCTTGCGGTCTGGGCAACCTCCAAAGAGTGGGTAAGACGGCTTCGCACCGCGGCGTTAAGCTCCAGGGCAAAAACCTGGGTCCTTTTTTGAAGCCTCCTGAATGACGGTGCCGAGATGATCCTCCCCCTGTCGCTCTCAACTGAAAAATCAAGGTCAAGTATAGGGTAGAACTCCCTGTGAGTGGTCAGTTTTGAAGAATAATCAAACATCTATAAACTTCCCAGTACCCAGCTATTCAGCTCTTTTACAAAGCTGTTGGCTATATCGTTAAATACTCCAACCGCCCCTTTTGCATCTGCTGAAGCGCTTTTTTGCTCATAGGAGAATATTTTATAGGCAAGGGTGGAGTTTTTATCTTTCAGGTAAACCGCTATCTGAACTTTAACAAAAGAATCATCCCCTTTTATCACCTGCTGGAACGACTGTATCTGGCTTAAAAGCCTGTAATCGGTTTTTACGTTCATATTTGACGAAGCCACATATTTAAAATCTCCGTTGCTTGAAAAATACTCGATGGTCATATTCTGAAGCATCTTGGAAGGGGTATCTGACCATCTGCTTAAAGCATAAGACTCAAACCGGTTATCCCCGGAAGAATAATTGATGGTTTTGCTGTTTATGCTTAAAAGTGCCGTTGGTTCGGCGATCTTTATGCTGCCCTTTATATCTTTCGTATGGAAGCTTTTTTGTTCAAGATCCAGCTTATAGGTATTGAAAGCGGGAAGCTCCTTGGTTACGGAGATACACCCCGTATTGAATATCATTGCCGCAAACAGTAAAATCAGGTTTTTTTTCATCTATCTCTCCCCCGGTCCGTATTGTATTTCTCTTGTATTGAAGATCATGTTCCCCCCGTTCTCGTTAAACCCGTCCAGGGTACTGTCCACTTTTTCAAGGGTGGTTTCCAGATTCAGAAGCACCTCGTCTATATTATTCGCGGCATCCAAAGAACTGTCCGCTTTTTTGACCAGCATCTTCACGTCGTTTTGGATAAACACCCCAAGCTCTTTTGAAAGATCGCCCCACTGCTTCGTGAAACTCTCCACCCCTTTCAAGGTTGCGGGCACGTTCTTTTCAAGGAGGATATTCATCTTTGCGGTCATCTCCTCCATATTCTCCAGGTTCCTCTCCAGGCTCCCCTCAACCGTGCCGTTTAGTTTTTTTACCAGGTCCGTAAGGCTTGCCGTTGTTTTTGAAAGGTTTTCAAGTATAGTTTCTATATTTTTAAGGTTTTTCTCGTCAAGAAGCGTATTTGCCCTGGACAGGGCACCGTCAACCTTTTGGGTTATATTCTTTGCATCGCTTGATATCTTGTCAAGGAACGAAAGCTTTAAAGGGATCACCGCAAAAGGGGCATCTAACGGCTCAAGGACCTTGGAATCTTCGCTGCCCCCGTTTATCTCCACGTTTTTATTCCCCGTTATCCCCTGGGATTGGATCAGGGCATAACTGTCCTCTTTGATGATCTGGGGTTCGTTTATCTTAAGGATAATCTCTATCTCCTCAAGGTTCTTCGGGTTTATCCTCATGGTCTCCACCACGCCTATATGAAGCCCCTTGTATTGGACAAAAGAGTTCTCGTTTAGTCCCGCAATGGACTCTTTGCTGTATATACGGTATTCCCTTACCGTTTCATGTTCTATATTGTATCTGGCCTGCCATAATAAAAAAGCCGCGGCTGCCGTGATGAATATTATTAAAAACAGCCCCACTATAGTATATCTTGCTTTATTTTCCATTGCTTTCAATCCCTTGTAATTTTTAAAAACTTGTCCACTTCATCTATCTTTGCATCCACCGCGTCATTGTAGCTTCCTGTCAGGATCAGTTTTGAATCATGCAGTATGGAGAACCTGTCCAGAACGTTTTTTATGGTGTTAAGCTCATGGGTTATAACCACCACGGTCAGATCAAGCATATCCCTAAGCTCCAGTATCAAAGAGTCAAACCCCTTTGCACTTGCGGGATCAAGCCCGGAGGTCGGTTCATCCAGGAAAACTATCTCCGGGTCCATGGCGAGGCTTCTTGCCAGGGCTACCCTTTTTTTCATCCCCCCGCTTAACTCTTCGGGATAAAGTTTCCCCACCCTGTGCTCAAGCCCTACCATCTTTAACTTGGTGTATGCTATATCGTCTATTATATCCTGGGGCAGTTTCGTATTCTCTTTTAACATAACCCCCACGTTCTCAAGGACGTTCATAGAGGAAAAAAGAGCCCCGAACTGAAACAGGACCCCCCAGTTGCTTTTAAGATATTCCCTGTCCTTGGTTCCCGCTTTTCTCAGATCTTTCCCAAGAACCTTTATATCCCCTTTTTGTATCTCGTCAAGAAGTATCATCTGCCTTAAAAGGGTGGTCTTCCCGCTTCCGCTTCCCCCAAGAAGGCCGAATATCTCCCCTTTTTTTACATCCAGGGAGATATCATTGTGGACTATTTTGTCGCCGAATTTCGTGGAAAGATGTGAAACCTCTATCATCTTAAAACCCCAGCTGTATGGAAAGTAAAGAGATCAGGGCATTTACGATGATCAGCCAGAAAATAGTGTCTACGACCGCTTTGGTGGTGTATTTCCCTATATCGGTACCCTTTTGGACCTGAAGCCCCCTGTAGCACCCTATTACTGCGATCAGCATACCAAACAGCGGAGCCTTGCAAAGCCCAAGAAGGATATGCCTTATCTCCACATATTCATATATCCTGTCAATAAACTGGGTATAAGGGATCCCCAGATGGTATTTTACTATCACCATCTCCCCCAGAAGCGTAGCCATATCCGCAAAGAAAACAAGCAGGGGCATAACGATAACAAGGGCGAATATCCTTGGAAGCAGCAAAAACCTGTCGATATCAAGCCCCATGGTTTTCATGGCGCTTATCTCCTCGGTTATCTTCATGGTTCCTATCTGAGCTGTATATGACGAGGCGCTTCTTCCTGCGATAATTACCGCCGCAAGAAAAGGGGCAATTTCCCTGAACATCGACATGGTGGACATCTCCACCACTATTATAGCCGCCCCGAACCTTGCCAGCTGATCAGCCCCCTGGTACGCGGTAACAAAACCTACAAGAAAAAGTGCCAAAGCTATTATGGGAAGTATCTGAATGGCTGCTATATCTATTTGGTTTATGGTTTCTTTTATCCTTATTTTGGAAGGGTTTTTAAGGGTGGAGAGGAAAATAACCGTTAATCTTCCTATAAAATAAAGGAAATTGTATATCCCGTTCCTTGTATCGATACGGTCTTTTTCCAGGATCTTGGAAAGCTTTTCATTGGAGGATTCTTCATCCTCTTTATGGGTATAGTTCTCTTTGTACAGCTCAAGCATCCTTTTATGCTTTTGGGAGATGTTCTCCAGCTTGACGCTTATGTTCTGTTCCTCAAAAAGGAAGATATATTTTATTATCAGGATTATCCCCGATGAATCTATCTCTTTTAGCTCTTTGAAATCAAAAACGACAGGCTCTCCGCCGTTATCTGTGTAAAATTTTTTAATTTGGGGGATAAACTTGTTTAGCGTATTAAACTCCCAGTTCCCTTCTATGCTGTACCTGTTCATTGGGATAAATTATATAATTATAATGATAAAGATACACTTTACGGACGGTTACGATTTATAATCGATGGCGAAAGAAAAAAATAATATGGGGGAAATCAGACCCCAGGCAACTATAAAGAAACTTTTCAAAAAAATAAGCTATAATAATTATTAATATCCAATATCAATTACGCAGGTTAGATAATGTCGACAAAACAAACTCCCAAATTCACGCACCTCCACCTTCACACGGAATATTCTATGCTCGACGGGGCAAACAAGATAAAGGCCCTTGCGGCAAAGGTAAAAGAGCTGGGGATGGAGAGTGTTGCCATGACCGATCACGGTAACATGTTCGGAACCATTGACTTTTATAATACCATGAGAAAAGAGGGTATAAAACCCATTATAGGTATTGAAGCCTATATCCATAACAGCGACGACATCTCCGACAAGACCACAAAGCAGAGATTCCACCTGTGTCTTTTCGCAAAGAACGACGTAGGGTATAAAAACCTTATGTTCCTAAGCTCCCAGGCCTATATGCACGGGTTTTACTACTACCCAAGGATAAATAAAAAGCTTTTAAGGGAAAACAGCGAAGGGATAGTTTGTACCGCGGCCTGCCTGCAAGGCGAAGTGAACTGGCACCTTAACCTTAACAACGAAAGAAACGTAAAGAACGGAGCCAAAGGTTACGAAGAGGCAAAAAGGATAGCCCTGGAATACAAAGAGATATTCGGGGAGGACTTTTACCTTGAGATCATGAGGCACGGTATCGTCGACCAGCATTATATAGACACGCAAATATTACAGCTCTCCAAAGAAACGGGGATAAAACTGGTCGCAACCAACGATACCCACTATACCAACCCAAAAGACGCCGAAGCGCACGAAGCTTTTATGTGTATCGCCATGAATAAACTTTACGACGATCCCAACAGGATGCGTCACTCGGTTCACGAATTTTACGTAAAATCACCCGAAGAGATCGCAAGGCTTTATGCGGATATCCCTGAAGCCATACACAATACCCAGGAGATAGTGGACAAATGCAACCTGGAGATAAAACTGGGGAACCCTACCCCTCCCAACTTCAAGTTTACCAGGGAAAAGTCTTTCGAGCAGGGGCTTGAACTGCCTGAGCCCGATGAAGAATACAGCCTAGAGAACGACAAGGTTCTGTTTATGCACGAGTGCTGGAAAGGGCTTGAGAAAAGGCTTGAAATAGTAGCTCCCGAGAAGCACCAGGAATACAGGGAAAGGCTGCAGACGGAGATAGATATCATCAACAATATGAAGTTCCCGGGATATATGCTTATCGTTTGGGACTTCGTAAACTTCGGGAAGCTTCAGAAGATCCCAGTAGGTCCAGGAAGGGGATCCGCTGCAGGATCGCTGGTTGCTTATTGTATGTTCATTACAGATATCGATCCCATGCCTTACGGACTTCTTTTCGAGAGGTTCCTGAACCCAGAAAGGGTAAGTATGCCCGATATCGATATGGACTTCTGCCAATCAAGACGGCAGGAGGTTATCGATTATGTCGTTGAAAAATACGGCCGTGCCAACGTTGCCCAGATCATCACCTTCGGTAAGCTACTTGCAAAAGGGGTTATCAGGGACGTTGCAAGGGTTCTTGATATGCCTTACGCCGAAGCGGACGCCATGGCGAAGCTTATCCCCGACGAGCTTGGGATAAACCTTAGGGATTCGTGGGAGAAAGAACCGAAGATAAAAGATCTTTGCGACAGCAACCCAAAAGCTGCCAGGGTCTGGGAATACGCCCTGGCCCTTGAAGGTCTAAACAGAAACGCGGGAACCCACGCCGCGGGGGTCGTTATCTCCAATGAACCTTTATGGAAAAAGACGCCTCTATTCAAGCCTTCGGGTCTGGATACCCTGGCAACCCAGTACAACGGTAAATATGTCGAGGACGTGGACCTTATCAAGTTCGACTTCCTGGGGCTTAAGACCCTGACCGTTATCGAAGGAGCAAACCAGCTTATTGAAAAAAGGCATGGGTCCAGGATCAACTTTATCACTGCGGATATAAACGACAAGAACGTTTACGACCTGATCCAGACCGGAAATACAATAGGACTCTTCCAGATAGAATCGCAGGGTATGCAGGATCTTGCAAAAAGGCTTAAGCCTTCGAACTTCGAAGACGTTATTGCGATGCTGGCCCTGTACAGACCGGGGCCTATGGAGTCGGGGATGCTTGACGACTTTATCGACAGAAAGCACGGACGTGCCGAGATCAACTATTTCTATGACGAGTTCGATGAACCTTTAAGACCTATTCTTGAACCCACCTACGGGGTTATCGTTTACCAGGAGCAGGTTATGCAGATCGTGCAGACCATCGGGGGATTCTCCCTTGGGGGCGCCGACCTTGTTAGACGTGCCATGGGTAAAAAGATCAAAGAGGAGATGGACAGGCTTAAAGGTGAGTTTGCCGACGGAGGAGTAAAACTTGGTTATAACAGATCCCACTGTGAAGAGCTGTTCGACCTGATCGTTAAGTTCGCGGGGTACGGATTCAATAAATCCCACTCCGCGGCTTATGCCCTGGTAACCTTTTATACCTCATATTTAAAAGCCTATTACCCGGCAGAGTTCATGGCGTCCCTTCTTACCCTGGAAAAAGATAACACAGACAAGGTGGTAAAATACGTGGACGAAGTAAAACGTCTGGGATTTGACCTGGTGCCGCCTGATATAAACAGGTCCGACCTGGTGTTCAGTGCAGATAATATAGAGATGGAACAAGAAGACGGCAGTGTAGAGAACAA
This sequence comes from Arcobacteraceae bacterium, assembly GCA_963677515.1. Taxonomy (GTDB): domain Bacteria; phylum Campylobacterota; class Campylobacteria; order Campylobacterales; family Arcobacteraceae; genus JAIOSF01. Next base: position 1,807,649 of record OY781963.1, read on the forward strand.
AGAAGTTGTCATGTTCGGTATGGGAGCCCTAAAAGGTGCAGGAGACGTGGCTATCAAATCGATCCTGAACTCCAGAAAAGAGGGAGATTTCAAGGACTTGAGCGACTTCGTAAGCCGGATAGACAGTTCAAAAGTAAACAAAAGGGTTATAGAGACCCTTATAAAATCGGGGGCTTTCGACTGCTTTAATTACAGCAGGCGGGCGATGCTTGAGCAGGTTGAAAGCATAGTAGAAGCCGCAGGTAAAGCCGCGCAGGCAAAGAAGATGGCAGTAGGCTCCCTGTTCGGCGACGACGAAGAGATGACCAGCATCGAAATAGAGCTTAAAGATACTACCGAATATGACGATATGCAGATACTCGAGTTCGAAAAAGCTTCCCTGGGATTCTATGTTTCGGGACACCCGCTGGACAAATACAGGGAGTCCATAAACGAGATAAAACATACCCTAAGCTCAGAGATCGAGGGCTTGGGCGACGGAAGTGAAGCCATAATCGTGGGGCAGATAGAGGGGATAACCGAAAGGATATCCAAAAAAGGTACCAAATTCGGGATCGCTACCATACTTGACCTTCACGGGACCTTGGAGCTTATGCTTTTCGAGGATAAGATAAAAGAGCTGAACGAGGATTTTGACCTGACGAAACCTATTGCTTTCAAGGTTCGGGCAAAAGTAAACGACTTTGGGGTTCAGTTAAGCCTTCTAAAGATCGAGACCCTGAAAGAAGCCAAAAGCGAGAAGCTGAGAAGCAAAAAAAGGGAAGTAAAGCAGGATCCACTGTTTGTCGCGGTCGATTTCTCCCATGACGACAGGGTTATCTACGATATGTTCGAGATAATCTCCCAGAACCAGGGGAAAAGGGAATTAAAAATTACCGTTAAATCAAAGCTCGGGGATATCGAGATAGACAGCGGCTACTATATCAATAACAATGTTCCGGAACTATTAAAACAACTGCAAGGAGTTTACGTAGCATGAAAGCAATATTAGCACTTCAGGAACTCATAAAAGAGGAAGAGAAAAGAGTAAGTTTGGCAAAACAACAGCTATCTGCCCATGAATCGGGGCAGATAAAACTCTCTTTTTTGGAAAAAAGCTCCACGGAAAACACCCTTGAAGAGCTTACGGAAAAACTCTCCCAGCACCATGCCATGCTTGACGAACTTATGGCAGGAGACCTTGAGAAGCTGGAAGAGGAGGAGAGGCTCAAAGCGGCAATAGAAAGGAAGAACTATTACCACTACCAGAAGATAAGGATGAAAAGGGACAAAACAAGACCCAACGACGTAAAACTTGAGGCTATCAGCATAATAGACGAGCTTCCCGAAGATATACAGTTCGAGGACGGCAAGCTTTACGATATAGCGGAAAAGATAATAGACCTTGACCTTTCACTGCACGATACGACCAATGAACTCTACAAAGAGATAAAAGAGAAATTTGAAAGCTCCCTGGAAAAACTCGAAGCTGAAAAGATAGACGACCTTGGGATGGTCAATTTCTATATCCCTATTATAGTGCTTCATTTCAGTGTTCTTCTTTCAAACATCAAAGAAAATATTGAAGAGGACAAACTTCCTGAGTTCAAAGGTTTCCCAAAATATGAGGACTGGTGGATCGAAGAGCTTTGGACAAGCCACCAGGCTTATTTCGCCCTTTATAAATGGAAAAGGATCATAGGCTCCCTTTGTATAACCTCTGACCAGAAAAGGGCATGGGAAAAGATATTCTCAAACTGGATATTTATAAAGAAACTGCTTAACGGAAAAAGAACCCTTGCCTTTGAATACAATTATGCCTTTGACTCCCTTATGAAAGAGTACGGTGAACTTGAAGAGGAACTGGACGATATAAACCTTGAGTCCATGGAAAGCATCATCAAAAGAATAACCCAGAACGAAGATTTCACAACGGTTAAAGATGATCACCATATAATAACCGACTACCTCCTTTACAAAAGGGAAAAGAGCTCCCCGGAAACTCCCTCTAAATAATATTAGCGGTAAAGGTCAAGGGGGAAAGAGATGGTAAACTTCGCCCCGAAATACTCTTTCCCTTCATGGGTGAAATGATCGTTTTGCACGTTTATCTCGCCTCTCATTCCCTCGGTAATGATCTGGTGTGTCATATATAAACCAAGACCCGTCCCCTGCGTCTGGTGCTTGGTAGTAAAATAGGGATCGAATATCTTCCCTATAATATTTTCAGGTACTCCCCCCGCCGAATCCTGTATAGTTATAAGAATATTATCATCCGTTTTTTCTGCGTCGATAAGAATATATTTTTTTATATTCGGTTCTTTTTGGGTTTTCAGTATATCAGCCGCATTGTTTATAATATTTAGAAGCACCTGTATAAGATCGTTCAAGATACCGTTTAAATAGATATTTTCGCCGAACATCTTTACCACGTTTATCTCGTGGGATTCAAGGTTCGCCTTGACTATGGAGGTTGTCTTGTCCACCGCTTCATTGAAAGAATAGTGCATAAGGCTTCTGTCATCTTTGAGGAAGTTTTGGAAATCTTCTATGGTGCTTGAAAGGAACTGGGTGTTGTTCACTATATTGTCAAGCTCGTGCAATATCTCTTTCTCATCCACCATATCAAGCTCGTAATTCAGCTTGATACCCCCTGCCGCTACGGAAATTGCCGTTAAAGGCTGTCTCCACTGGTGGGCGATATTTCCTATCATCTCACCCATGCTTGCCATTTTCGTCTGGTGGCTTAACATCTTCTCCTGCTGTTTTATATCCGTTATATCCATAACCGCTATTATTTTCAAGGATTTAAGGCCGAGCTGGACGTTTCTCTCTTTTATCTGTACCTGCAGCTGGCTGCCCTGGGCATTTACAAGGATATCTTCAAAAAGGTGGTCAACCTTTTCATCCAAAAGCTCTCTCCTGTGCTCATCTGAAACATCGGTAAAAATATCGAAAATATTTTTCCCTAAAATATCTTTTTTTGCCTCGAAGCCCAAAAGTTCCAAAGCTTCACCGTTCAGTTCCGTACAGATATTGTTTTCGAATATGAACATAGCTTCAAGTGTGGAGTTCACTACGCAGTCAAGGGTTTTAAGGGAATTTTCTATCTGCTTTTTCTGCTGCTTTATGGTAGCCTGCCGCCTTGCGGATTCTATCCAGAGATCGATCTTTAAAAGAAACTCTTCATACTGGATAGGTTTCCTTAAAAAGTCCGAACTTCCTTTTTTCAATGCCTGCCTTACTATGGAGGGATTTTCGGAGCCTGAAAGAACCAAAATGGGGAATTTCCTCATATTATATTCATCCCTTAATCTCTCCAGAACCTCGATCCCGTGAAGGTCGGGAAGCTCCATATCAAGGATAAGGACGGAGATATCGTTGTTCTTTATCACATCTATCCCCTCCATGGCGTTTTGGGCGCATAGAACATTATAGTTCCTGTTTTCCAAAAGATTTTTCACAACACTTCTTACAAGCCTTGAATCGTCTATGATAAGTATCGTTTCGGTCTTATTGCTTTTAAGCCTTTTTAGAGCTTCGGCCGTATCGTCAATTATATGCTTAATGGAACTTCCCGTCAGGTGATAGTCCAAAACCCCCCTTTGGAAATAATGCTCCCTTTTTTTTGGATCCTCTTTTTTGCTTAGAAGGATCACCTTGGCTGCGCTTTTCTTTTCAAGAAGCTTTAAGATATTTTCGCTGTTGTTGGAGGAAAGATCAAGGTTCAGGATCACAATCTCAATCTCTTCAGCCTTTTCTTCAATGATATTTATCGCTTCAATATCACTAAAGGCCTGTATGGTTTTATAATCCAGTTGATTGAAATGCTCTACCAAATTTTGATTATAATCTTTATTATCATCTATTACCAGTAAACAATACTCTTTGTTATCTTCCATAAGGCGCTTCTTTAAATAATTTTTTTTATTTTATCAAAATAGTGATTAAAGTAAATTTTTTGTCATTTCAAAACCCCTAAGCTAATTTTGGATAAAATCGCGAATATAATAATATTGATAATAAAAACTAATAATAAGGAAAGAATTTGTTAAACTTTAAAGACCACTTGATAGGTTCAAGTGCCAAAAACGATATATTATCGGGGCTTGTGGTTGCCGTTGCCCTGGTTCCCGAAGCGATCGCTTTTTCATTTATCGCGGAAGTAAGCCCCATAGTGGGATTGTATGCCGCGTTTATCCTGGGGCTTATCACTGCAATAATGGGCGGAAAACCCGGGATGATAAGCGGGGCAACAGGTTCCGTTGCGATCGTACTTGTGGGTGTAACGCTTATGGCAAAAGAGATCCTAAAAGCCCAGGGGCTCACAGGTGCAGAGCTTAGTTTCGGTATTTTACAGTATATAACATTGACCGCAATTTTAGCGGGGCTTATACAGATCGCCATCGGTGTTTTTAAAATGGGGAAATTTATCCGTCTTGTTCCACAGCCTGCATTGCACGGCTTTGTTAACGGGCTTGCGGTAGTGATAGCAACAAGCCAGTTCAAATTCCTTGAGGGTGCAGGTGCCGTTATGTACGCTATCATACTTGGGACCATGGCTATTATGTATTTCCTTCCGAAGTTCACAAAAGCAGTTCCGGGAGGGCTTGTGGCTATCATAGCTTTTACACTGCTTGTATATTTTACGGGTATGGAAACAAAACTTGTGGGTGATCTTGCGAACCTTACGGAGTTTAAAGGCCTTCTTCCAAGCTTCCAGGTACCTACGGTACTTTTTAACCCAGAAGCTATCCTGGCTGTACTTCCTTTTGCGGTGATAGTTGCACTTGTGGGTATCATTGAATCTCTTTTGACCCTTTCTGTCCTTGACGAAATAAGCGGCAAAAGGGGAAGCGCGAACCAGGAGTGTATAGCTCAGGGTACGGGAAATATCACCTGCGGGTTTTTCGGGGCGATGCCGGGGTGTGTTATGATCGGGCAGTCCATCATCAACTACACAAGCGGCGGCTGGGGAAGATTATCCGGTATCGTTGCGGCAGTCGGGCTTATTCTTCTTGTAGTAACTTTGACCGACCTTTTAAATATAATCCCCGTTGCCATTCTTGTGGGTATCATGTTCATGGTTTCAATAGGAACCTTTGAATGGAGCTCTTTTGCAAGGATAACGAAGATGCCCAAAAGCGACGCCTTTGTCCTTGTGACCGTTACTACAATAACTATCGTGGAGGATCTTGCAATCGCGGTTATCTCAGGGGTGATCATCTCAGCTCTTGTATTTGCATGGAAGCACGCAAAAGTATTCGCAAAAACACGTATTGAAGAGGACGGCACTAAAATATACGATTTCGACGGACCTTTGTTTTTCGGAAGCGTTACATCTTTTAACGAACAGTTCGACCTTTCACACGATCCCAAATCCATCGTTCTTGACTTTAAAAACTGCAGGGTGATGGATATAAGCGGTGTCGAGGCTATCGACGCTATTACGAAAAAATACCAGGAAGCGGGAAAATCTATAAAAATAAGGCACTTAAGCGACGAGTGCAAGAATATAATGAACAATGCAAAACAGTTCTGTACCTATGAAGAGGATGATCCTAAATATAAAGTTGCCTACAACTACTAAATAAAAAAAGGGAAGAGGATCAACCTCTTCCCTTTTTAAATACTATATTTAAAATATTAATAAAGTCCGAAATGACCGTCTTTCATTTTATATAATACCCTGAAGTTATCATCCATATCGTAGAATACTTTGAAAATATCATCTGAAGCTTTAAGCGCGTTCAGAGCTTCCTCGATCTCGATCGGTTTATATAGTTCAAGTCTCATAGGAACAATCTCGCTGTCAAGTTTTTCCAACTCTTTCGCAATTGAATCTTCCTCTTCTACAATAGATAAATCAGCTAATTTAGTAGCATCGTGAGCTTTTATTTTATCAGAATGTCTTCTTAAAATTTTACAAACTCTATCTGTAGCAATATCGATTGCCGCATGGATATCTTTATCTTTTTGTTTTACTACTACCGTGTCTATATTTGCTATATTCAATACATATTCAAAAGTTATTAGATTTTTTCCATGTTTCTCCTCTTTTGAGATAATAGCATTAACAGAAATAATATCAAGATTGTATTTTTTAAAAGTCTCAATAGTATTTTCTACATGAAGTTTTAAATCATCTGTTAATTTTACATGTCTTCCAACTATACTTGTATTCATAGCTTACTCCTTAGCTTTAATCTGTAGAACTTTTTAGTTCTGATTAAATTCTAACATACTATATATTAATTATGTATCAAAACATTATTATAAATTTTTCAACCGTATCAGGAATAAAAAAATCTCCCTATAATACACAATCGAGTAATACGCACCTGCTGCAATCCATATTTCTCTCGTCCTCTTCACAGATAACGCAGCTGTGATTGATATCATCACAGAAAAACTCCCTATTTAAAGTACAGTTCTTATGTTTTGCCGCTATATAACTGACATTCAAAACAGGATCCGAGGCCAATTTGTTTATGGTATTACGCCCGGTATAAAGGTTTCTGGCAACGGCTCTTCGCACGATCATATCTTCAAATGAAGCCAGCAGGGCCAAAACTTTCTCTTCACTGGATGAATAAGCCAACTCCAGCAACTCTTTTTTAGACAACATTTTAATATCCATTAAGAACCCTTTCTCTTTAAATTCTCTCAAAAAGTATATCATAATAAAAAAGGTTATTTGAAATAATTATGAAGTTTTTCACAAGTTTTTAAACCAGACAAAAAATAATCTGACTTAGTCAATATTTAAGGTCTACAGAGACCTTAATAATATAAGTTTTTTAAAGAAGTTTGAACAGTGTTTTTTTAATAATTGTAAGTTTTATAACGTTTAATTATATTATCTGCCCATTTTTCATGTACGGCGGGCTCATACATGCGGTTTTGTGATCTGAAGATCGCTTCTTTTGAGGCAAGAACAGCCTCGGCTTCTTGATACTCCTCTTCGCTTACTTTATAAAGCTCATTTATCATCCGGGCCTGTTTTGGGTGGATAACCGTTTTACCGAAAAATCCCTCTTTTATATCCCTTTTTACCTCTTGCTTAAAGATATCGTCATTTTCTAGACAGGGGTAAACAGGCGCCGCGATATTAAAGCCGAAAGGTTTAAATACGCTTAATATATCCCCAAACACCTTTGAGCTTATATGGAAATCGTGGATAGAATCCCCACAGCTTCTTTTTAAGCCCAGATAAGCGAACATATCCTCCCCTCCTATTCTAAGGGTAAGGATATTGTGCTTTTCATGGTTAAGCAGATAATCCCTTATATACCTTAATGCGGTATTTTGAAAGATATCTTTCGATTCAAGTACGGGCATGATATGGTATTTTTCATCTACGTCGTTTAAAACCTCGAAATAGCCCTGCATATTTTTAAATGAAACCTTCGCCAGTGAAAACCCGTCTATTTTTTCTATATTATTCAGGCTTAAAAGCTCTTTTAGATTCCCTATATCCCCGGGGCGTATAAAGACCTTTATATCTTTTTGGCTGTAGCCTGAAAGAAAGCTTTGGATATTTTCCATTGCTGAAGCTGTCTGCTCCTCTTTTATCGCATCCTCCAGGCAGAAAACCACGGATCTAAGAAAAGGGAACTTCTCCCCCGAAGCGATCTTTAAAAGATCTTTGTTGGTTGCAGGGGTATAAAGGGTTCCTCCCAGTTCTACGGGATCTATTTCTCTAAACATACGACTCCTTTTTTGATTCTATATCTATAAAAAACTGAACTCTAGGCTTTTTTGAGTTTTTCTATCTCGTCTCTTAGCCTTATCGCCTCTTCAAAGTTCAGGTCTTTTGCGGCTTTTGTCATCTGCTTGTTAAGCTCAACAAGTATTTTTTTACGCTCGCTTGCCGGCATTTTGGTAAGCTTTTCCCTTTTAAGTGCCGTATCGTCATACTCTTCCATTTTCAGGTCTTCATCCAGCCTTCTGATAGTTGTAGTAGGCGTGATACCGTGCTCTTTGTTATAAGCCTCCTGGATCTTCCTTCTGTTCTGGGTGGTTTCTATAGCAAACTTCATGGACTCCGTCATCTTTTTGGCAAACAGAAGAACCTTTCCATTAGAGTTCCTTGCAGCCCTTCCCATGGTCTGGATCAATGAAGTTTTACTCCTTAGGAATCCTTCCTTATCAGCATCAAGAATTGCCACCAAAGAGGCTTCTGGAATATCAAGCCCCTCCCTTAGAAGGTTGATACCAATTAGCACGTCAAATTTCCCGAGTCTCAGCTGCCTTATGATCTGGTTTCTCTCTATGGCGTCTATATCGCTGTGCATATATTTTACTTTAAGCCCAAGATCGCTGTAATAGCTTGCAAGCTCTTCCGCCATTTTTTTGGTAAGCACAGTTACAAGCACCCTCTCGTTTCTTGCTATAACTTTTTTTATCTCGTCATGGAGCTTCTCAACCTGGTACTCGCTGTCGTGAATCTCTATAACAGGATCAAGAAGCCCCGTAGGACGTATTATCTGCTCCGCAACCACGCTAGAAAGCTCAAGCTCCAGATCAGCAGGGGTCGCACTTACGAATAAAAAGTTGGCATTTTTATTTATATACTCGTCAAACTTCAAAGGCCTGTTGTCCATGGCACTAGGAAGCCTGAAACCATACTCCACAAGCACCTCTTTACGGCTTTTATCTGCCGCATACATACCCCTGAACTGGGAGAGTGAAACGTGTGATTCGTCCACGATAAGAAGATAAGGGATATTCTTGGCCTCAAAATAATCTATAAGTGAATAAGGGGTTTCTCCAGGTTTCTTACCCGTTAAAAGCCTTGCATAGTTCTCTATCCCCTTACACATTCCCGTTGCCTCAAGCATCTCCAGGTCGAACTCCACACGCTGCTTTAATCTTTGGTATTCAACTAACTTATCATTCTCTTTAAAATAGGCAAGCCTCTCGTCAAGCTCTTTTTCTATCTCTTTTACGGCGTGGGCAAGCCTGCTTTGAGATACCACGAAAGGGTTGACGCTGTAGATGGTCACGTTGTCGATCTCTTTTACCAGATTGTTCGTCAGATATTCCATCTTCCCTATAGACTCCACCTCATCACCGAAAAACTCCAGCCTGATAAACTCGTCTTCCCAATATGCGGGGAAGATATCAACAACATCGCCGTTTACCCTGAAATCTCCCCTGTCGAAGAACTTGTCGTTTCTTTTATATCCCATCTCCACAAGCTTCAAAAGCATCTCTCTTTGAGAATAATCCTGTCCCGTTTCAACTTTCTGCACATTTGCCTTGTACTCTTCAGGATTACCCAAACCGTAGTTGGCACTAACAGAAGCTACACACACGATATCATCAAAGCTAAGAAGGCTCGCCGTCGCGCTTAACCTTAACCTTTCAAGCTCGCTGTTTATGGAAGAATCTTTTTCTATAAAAAGATCCTGCCTTGGTATATACGCTTCCGGCTGATAATAGTCATAGTAAGAGATGAAATACTCTACATGATTTTTAGGGAAAAACCCTTTAAACTCACTGTACAGCTGTGCCGCCAGGGTTTTATTATGGGTCATGATAAGAGTAGGCATCTGCACTGCCTCAATAACCTTTGCCATGGTATAGGTCTTACCCGATCCCGTTACACCAAGAAGTGTATTGTATTTATTGCCCGCATTTATACTGTCGACTATCTTTTTTATAGCCTGGGGCTGGTCCCCGCTTGGGGAATATTCCGTTTGCACTTTTAGTTCATTCATGAAAGTGATTGTATCAAAAGGATATTGTTATTTGAATTAATATGGCAATATGTTAGTTTTTAGTAAGTTTACACCTGGTAGTTCTATTTTGTATTTTTTGATGATTTTTGGGAAGATGACTGCCATGGAACAAAGTGAAATCCACACTTGGAAATATGCTGCCTAGATATTATTCATTTAGTACTTTTTCTTTTAGCTCTGTGATAATTCTTAATTTTACTCCCATTATAATTATATCTTGCGTTAATGTTTTTATTGTACCATATAGATTCACATTAATTTCCCCTATTAAACTTAGCATAAATTTTAATAAATTTACAATCTGCTGATATTCTCTATGTAATGTATAGTTAAAATTAATTTCTTCCTTTTGAGCCTTATGTAAAATATTACTATATTCCTCAAGGGCTATTTTTAAATTTTTTTCTACTGATTTAAAATATGAACCAAATTCTGTAAAAACATCTATATAGTCAAGTTCAAGTTTAGTATATGATGTTTTATCTAACAAGTTTTCTAATTTAAGTACATCACTTTCTATATCACTAAATATATGATAACCACCAATTCCTATAGAAGTAACTGATGAAATTTTAAAATTCAGATTTTCAATATTTTGCCACCAAATCTCATCTCCCAAAGTCTTTAAAATAAAATTTTCAATATCTAAATATGTATGATTTAAGTATTCTTTTTTATCTTTACTGTACTGATGAAATAACAAGGCAATTCTATCATTAAGAACTGGAATATTTTGTAATATCTCTTTAATTCTTAAAAATTCATTATAATACAAATCTTGATAAGGCTTTAGTTTCTCATCATTGTGCTTTTTTATTTCAAACTGAAGGATTTCTTTATGGTGAATGTCTCCTAATTTATATTTTTTATATGACAAGTAAAGACTTATTATTGATATAAATATTGCTGTAATACTTAAAAAAGTTTCTAAACTTATATTTTGAATATCCATTAAATTACCTTTTCCATATTTGATAAATTATCACTCATAACTTTTTTAGATTCTTCTAATATTAATGCTGCTCTCTGTAATACCTCTTGATCATTTTCAATACCTTTTAAAATATTGTTGATTTCATCCATAAGCTTATCTTCTATTGCATCAAGTAAATAATAGAGTGATTTGTTAATATTTTTATCAATATAATCATTGTATTCAGGTAGAGCTACTTTTACTAAATTTAATAAATGTTCATTTGTTTTATTAAAGATTTCTCCTCCTATACCTAATTCTAAAATTTTTAACTTCATAACATCGTTAAGTATAATTGATTGATATGCTTTAAAATATGACCATGCTAAAGGAGAAATAAAAGGTCTTATTTTTATTGAATCATTCATATTGTAATTATTAATATCAAATCCACTTCCCATTGATTTAAATACCGTTCTTATTTTTTCATCTTTCTCTGTTAAGGGATAGAGCATTTCAAATGGTAAATTAGACATCATAGTAGAAATATTTTTTGCTTTTCCTAATAATGCAACTTCATTCCATAATTCTTTAACAGCTTTAATTTGATATTTATATAATCTTGATTGTTTATCTGTAATTCCATCCATTGCACCACTTCTTAATAATGCAATTTCAGTCTCTTTTTCTTTCATTTCAGATTTTAATTCCTCAAATTTAACATCATAATCATGTTTTATAGCATTAGTTAAAAATTCTTTAATTAAATTTCTACTTAACCACAAAAAAAAGAAAGTTATTAATACAGGAAAAGACATATTTAAATAATCCATAATTTACCTTTTCACTTAAATATTCAAATAATTATACAACATCTTTGTTACATATTGACTCTATGTTTTTAATTTTTTACTATCGTGTTTCTTACTCAAACATCACATATAATAATATATGTCAACTCAAAACAAACTTATCAAATCAAAGAAATATATCGGTGTATACCTCTGTTCACTCCCCAGCAATGATACAGCTATATACATCGCTTACAAAAATAAAAACGGTAACTACAACCGATACAAAGTTAGCTTAAAATCATCCTTTATTATTGAAACCTAAGAAACCTTATCTATTAAATGCATACAAACCATTCAAATAACCTATTATATTTACTGCACAGCGACAGCCTTTGAAACAGGATTTTTGGTTCTTTTTTTTCGTTGCAAAAAGAACAAAAAGCAACTCTGGTAATGATCACGGACTAATTAAAACTTCACCTACTAGAAACTTTGATTAACTTTAAAATTAATAAACCCAATAATACGGTTTTCTATGTTAATGGGCTACAGATAAGATCGAAATAATATCTTGCTTAACACTATAATAAATATTAAAAGGAAATCGATGTAAAACACATCTTTTTATTTGATCTGTTATATTTGGATATAGATTAGGAAAATTTTGTATATTTTGGAGAGTTTGTTTTATATCATTTTAAAGGTATCTCCCAAGCCGTTTTGCTCAAGGTTATAATACTCTTTTGAATCTTCAATCTCAGAATAAGCCTGTTCTGAAATTGCTATTTTCATTTACTGAAAACTTCTTCAAAAGATAAGGTCTTTAATTCACCTTTTTCGTATGCTTCAAGCCTACGCTCAGATTCTTCAACCCACAACTTTTCAATCTCTTTATCCGGTTCATTTAAGCTCTGAACCAACTGTTCTATAACCAAAAAGTCGTAATAATATCATCTAAAAACAAAGCGGCATAATACCGCTTCATCTATTTAATATCAAAACGGTCAGCATCCATCACTTTGTTCCAGGCTGCCACGAAGTCCTTTACGAATTTCTCTTTTGAGTCAGCCTGCGCATATATTTCGGCTATGGCCCTAAGCTGCGAATTGGAACCGAATACAAGATCGACCCTGCTTGCCGTGTATTTAAGTTCCCCAGTTTTTCTATCTTTTCCTTCAAACTCTTCCTCTTCCTCTCCTGCATCGTTCCATACCGTATCCATATCAAGAAGATTTACAAAGAAGTCGTTTGTAAGCACCCCCGCACTATTGGTAAATATACCTTTTTTTGATCCGTCATAATTCGCCCCAAGTGCTCTCATCCCCCCTACCAAGACCGTCATTTCAGGGGCGCTCAGGTTTAGAAGCTGGGCTTTATCCACTAGAAGTTCTTCAGAACTTACCGAGTATCTTTGTTTTTGGTAGTTTCTAAAGCCATCCGCTATGGGCTCAAGATGTTCAAAAGAAGGGGCAAATGTCTGCTCCTGGCTTGCGTCGGTTCTTCCGATGCTAAAAGGCACCTTTACAGGAGTTCCTGCATCACTTGCTGCTTTTTCAATTGCAGCTGCACCGCCCAGAACGATCAGGTCTGCCAAGGATACTTTTTTGGCCCCAAGTCTGTCAAACTCCTCTTTTATTTTTTCAAGCTTTTCAATTACGGGGACGCATCCCTGGTTCACATCCCAGTTCTTTTGGGGTTCCAGCCTGATCCTTGCACCGTTTGCCCCTCCTCTTTTATCGGAACCCCTAAAGGTAGACGCCGAGGCCCAGGCAGTTTTTACAAGATCAGTTACGCTTATCCCGGATGAAAGGATCATTTCTTTTAGATTTTCCACGTCAAAATCCTCGATCATCTCATAATCGGCCTTTGGAACCACATCCTGCCAGATAAGATCTTCTGCAGGGGCTTCAGGGCCTAAGTATTTTGACTTTGGTCCAAGGTCACGGTGGGTAAGCTTGAACCACGCCCTGGCAAAGGCATCGGCAAACTCATCGGGGTTTTCGTGGAACCTTTTGGATATAGGCCCGTATATTGGGTCCAGTTTAAGAGCCAGGTCGGTTGTGAACATCACTGTTTTTACTTTCTTGCCTGCATCATGGGCTGAAGGCGCCAGATCCTCATCTTTTGGGTTTACGGGTTCCCACTGCCAGGCTCCTGCGGGAGATTTTGTCAGGTTCCACTCATAGCCGAACAGCAGGTCAAAATATCCGTTGTCCCATTGGGTAGGATTGGCTGTCCAGGAACCCTCCAGTCCGCTTGTAATAGTATCTTTTCCCTTGCCGCTTAAGAATTTGCTGAACCATCCAAGCCCCTGGGCTATAAGAGATTCGGCTTCAGGTTCGGGTCCCACGTTTGAGGCATCCCCTGCACCGTGGGTTTTACCGAAGGTATGCCCCCCTGCGATAAGCGCAACGGTTTCTTTATCCCCCATGGCCATTCTGGCAAAGGTTTCCCTTATATCCTTGGCCGAAGCCAAAACATTCGGTTCCCCGTCAGGTCCCTCCGGGTTTACGTATATAAGTCCCATTTGAACCGCTGCCAAAGGATTTTCCAGGTCCCTGTCCCCTGAGTACCTGCTGTTTTCCTTATCGCTTGTTGAGAGCCACTCTTTTTCATTTCCCCAGTAGATATCCTCTTCCGGTTCGTAGATATCTTCACGGCCACCTGCAAAACCGAAAGTTTTAAAGCCCATAGATTCCAGGGCGACATTTCCCGTTAATATCATAAGATCCGCCCAGGATATTTTATTGCCGTATTTTTGCTTTACAGGCCACAAAAGACGTCTTGCTTTGTCAAGATTTACATTATCGGGCCAGCTGTTCAAAGGTGCCAATCTCTGATTACCGGTAGAAGCTCCCCCTCTTCCATCGCCTGTCCTGTATGTTCCCGCACTGTGCCAGGCCATCCTTATAAAAAAAGGTCCGTAATGTCCGTAATCGGCAGGCCACCATTCTTGTGAATCGGTCATAAGATCTGTAAGATCCTTTTTCAAAGCCTCATAGTCAAGTTTATTAAACTCCTCTTTATAATTGAACTTTTCACCCAAAGGATTAACCTTGTTGGAATGTTGCGAAAGAATTTTCAGATTCAACTGGTTCGGCCACCAGTCTTTATTGTATGTTCCCGTATTTCCCGCTGCGGGATTTCCCCCGCCTAAACCTGTGATCGGACATTTACCCATAACGCTCTCCTTTTGTTTTAATGGAAAATTTTTTTCCTTAAGAAACTATAATTAAAAGAAAATAAGTATAATATAAATAGAGATAATAAATAAATATAATTTATTTTTATATAAGAATAGTAAAGTTTATAGATATTTTTTGATTGATTTTGAGAATTATAGTTTAAACCTGAAAGCTTATAGTCAAACTTCTTTATACAAAGGTATAAGAACCGTAAACTGGGCACCTTCGTACTCTTTACCGTTATATGATGAAAGGGTGTTTTTCACGTCTATTATACCCTTGAAAGTTTTCTGTACTATCTCATGGGTCATATAAAGACCTATTCCCGTACCCTGGCTTTTATGTTTTGTAGTAAAATAGGGTTCAAAAACCCTTGTCAAATTCTCTTCAGGAATTCCTCCTGCCGTATCCCTTACCGATAATACCGCGTTTTGATCCTGGATATACAGGTCTGTGAATATTATATTCTTGTCAGGGTCTTTTTCCGTAAAGGCATCGACGGCGTTGCTGTAAAGGTTCAGGATCACCTGAACCATCTCCCCTTCAAGCCCTATGACATCCACCTTTTCAAGGTTTGACACCTGCCGTACATATTTACTCTTGAATTTCGAGCTTGATATATTTTGGGCTTTCATTACCGCATCGTACAGGTCAAATTTTTGAAGCTTCTTGTCTTTTTTAAAGAAGTTCCTGAAATCATCTATCGTTTTTGAGAGGTATTCCGCGTTAGAGATAATGGAATCGGTTGATTTTTTAAACTCCTCGTCGTTCAGCATTTCCATATCTTTCTTGATCTGGATCGCGCTTGCAACGGTCGTGATAGTGGACAAAGGCTGTCTCCACTGGTGAGCTATGTTCTCGAGCATCTCCCCAAGAGCCGCCATTTTCGTCTGGTGGATCAAAAGCTGTTTATTCTCCTCCAGCTTCTGCTTGTTCATCACCTCCTCGGTGATATCAAGCTTTATTGCAAGGAAATTTACTATCTCCCCTTTATTGTCAAATATCGGGGTGATGGATGCCTTTTCATATCTTCGTCTTCCGTTCTTGTCCACATTTATGAACTCCCCGTTCCATTTCTCGCCGCTGTATATGGTATCGTTGAGCTTTTTATAAAAGCTCTCGCTTTGCAGCCCCGATTTAAGGATCGAAGGGGTATTTCCCAGGATCTCATTCTTACTGTACCCCGTAGCTTTTATAAAGCTTTCGTTGATATAGGTGATCTTTTGGTCCTTGTCCGTGACCACGACTATATTATCGGAGTTCTCCACCGCCTTTTTAAACCTGGCAGCTTCCATAGTCTTTTTAATGGTCTCGTAATAATAAAATATCAAAAGGGAAACCGTGACAAGCATCGAAAGTATCGTAAAGGTGATGATAAGTTTATAGTTTGACCTGACCTGTTCAACCGTAAGGAGATATTTTTTTATCAGGCTGTTCAGGTTGTTTTGTATATCAAGCCTTTCTATATCTTTTTTTATGCGGTTTAGTTTTGTATATGCCTCAAGTATGACGTTGGAGTGCATCTTTATCTCTTTGTCGATGGGATCGTTTGCCTTTAGATCTAAAAGCTTTGCTTTGATAGCCCCTATATCCTGTTCATCTTTGGTATCCAGGGATAAAAGGTCTTTAAGTATGTTATATCTTTGCTGATTGATGTTTTTCTGGGGGAAGGTCTGGATATATTTGTATGAATTGTTTATCACCGCTATGGTTGTCTTGAACCTTTCAAGAAGCTCCAGCTTGGTTTTGAATTTAGAGGCAAGAAGGAGGATGTCTTTTTCCAGTATCTTGTTTTCATAGGTTTTATCTGATATTTGTGCGATATAAACCGCCGTCCGGTCCATCTGGGCATTGATAATATCAAAATTTGTGTAGTTTATATTCTTGTACAAAAACCGGTCAAGCTTCCTGTTCACCGAAAGAATAGTGTTAAAGGACATATTTACGTTCAGCATCTCATCCAGTTTTTTTTTGGATAACTGGAAATTGAATATAAGCCCCCCTATTGAGGTTATCACGAGTATTGAGAGTACCAAGAGCCTTATCATTGCTGATCCATTATCTTTGCTTTATCCCCGTCAAGAGATTTTAAAAAGGCCTTTATCTTATGTATCTGATCTTTGGTGAGGGTTATTCCCAGCTGGTAATATGCCATGATATTAATGGTCTCTTCCAGGGTTTTGACATCTCCTTCGTGGAAATAAGGGGCTGTTTTCGACACGTTCCTAAGGGTTGGCACCTTGAAATAGTGAAGATCCTCCTTGTTTTTGGTAACGGCAAACCTCCCTTCCCACTTCTGGGTATTTTCCGGTATAATGATACCCAGCTTCTGGTAAAGGTTTCCCCCTATGTTTTTGCCGTTGTGGCACGATATGCAGCCGTAGGATTTAAAAAGCTCATACCCCTCTATCTCCTCTTTTGTCAAGATATCTTTATCTCCCAAAAGATAGGCATCGAACCTGGAGGGGGTCACAAGGGCTTTTTCGAACTCCGCGATGGCATCTACTATATTCTCCCTTGAGATGGGCTGCTTATAAAGTTTTGCGAACTCCTCTACGTAAGATTTGTCTTCATTGAGCTTTTTTACTATATCTTCAAAATCACTTCCCATCTCAACGGGATTTTGCACAGGGAAAGGCACCTGCTCTTTAAGGTCCTTGGCCCTCCCGTCCCAAAACTGCACGAAATTATACCTTGAGTTTAAAACCGTAGGGGCGTTTATATTCCCTTTTTTACCCTCTATTCCCACGGATACGCTCAATCCGTCGTCTCCCCCGTTTTCCAGGTCATGGCAGGAAGCGCAGGAGACCGTACCGTCTTTGCTTAAACGGGGATCGAAGAAAAGCATTTTCCCAAGCAGGGCTTTTTCCTTATTGTAATCCTCCAGCTCTGTAAGGGGAGTGATTATCTCCTGGGAAAAAGAAGATACGGCAAGAAACGGAAGCAAAAATGCAAGGGTCAGATATCTTTTTAGTGTCTTGAGGATATGAAAGACTGTATGTAGATTATATTTTTTTATATTGTAGAACACTTTTTCAAATGTTGTCAGTCTGTTTTTATTTATGATATGGTGTTTTCCGGTTTCAAATCTGTCCATAGTTCAGATTGTATCAAATATTTAGTAAAAATTGGGGCAAATATTGAAGATTGCTTAAATATTTATTCTAATAACAATGAGCTGTGTTTTTAAAGGGACTGATTTAAGATAACTGTATTAGTTATAATTATTTTAATGGTATAATTTACCCAAATCAAAAAAAGGGGAAAAATGGGAACCAGCTATTTTCGCATTTTTAAAAATCTCTTGCACGTCTTTTTATCATTCTGTACCCTTTCTATCTTCACGGCAGATATAAGGGCAGCCTCGGACGAGCCTATTATCTTAGCCCATGTTTCACCTACGACGGGGCGTTTTTCGGTCCATTCGGAAGCTGATAAAAGAGGGGTCGAAATGGCCGTCAACGAATACAACGCAAAAGGGGGAGTGCTTGGAAGGCAGGTGATCCTGATCTCCCAGGATCCCACCCTTGACACGAAAAAAGCGGCCAAAACGGCTGAAGACCTTATAAACAAGAACAAAATAGGGTTCATGATAGGTGCCGTAAACTCTGGCGTTGCGGCCAGCATGTCGGAAGTATGCCAAAGATACGGCGTCATTTTCATAAATACCAACTCTTCCGCCCCCTCCCAGTCCGTTGAACATGCACACCGTACAAAATTTGTTTTCGACGCAAACGGTGCAAACTACAACAAAACCCTTTTAAAATACGCCTTGGACAGATCCCAAACGAAAAGGGTGCTGCTGCTTACGGAAGACAACCAGTGGGGAAGAAGCAATGCCCAGGCTTCAAAACCCTATATAAAAGAGTATCACGGCAAGATCGTCAAAGAGATCTTCGTCCCCCAGACCCTCCCTGATCCCGTGGGACTTATCAAAGAGATAAAAAAACTCCAGGCGGACGTTATAGCCGTCAATATAAGCGGCAACAACCAGGTGAAGCTTTTCGCGCAGATCGACCCTGCCATTTTTGACAGACAATCCTGGGTAATAGGGGAAATAGACTGGGAAGACCTTTACCTGGCACCAGGGAATATCAGACCACTTTTCGGAGTGAACTGGTCATGGAACCTGGACACCCCGGGAACCAAAGAGTTCGTAAAAAAATACAGGCTAAGATACGGCAACACCAAGCTTGATTATCCCGGGCACGTGACATATTCTGCCTATCTTGCGGCTAAAGCGCTCCTTGATGCTATTGAAAAAGCGGGCACCACTTTTAACCATGCGGTTATCAAAGAGCTTGAGCAGTACCGGGCAAGCGCAGCTGAAAGGATGCAGGATGCGGATGCCTATATGGATCCCAAAAGCCACCATCTCCAGCAAAGCACCTATGCGGCAACATGGAGACCGGACATCAAAGAACCCCAGAACAGTATAAAGATATTAGGACATATTCCCCCAGAGGAATCAAGATATACAAAAGAGGACAGCACAAAACTTGAATCTTTTGAGCAGACGCCCCGTTATACGCCATGAATATTTCTAAATTAGGACTTATAGGCAAGATTGCCGTTTTGGTCGGTATTATAGAATTTATCGCCTTCAGCGTGCTTGGTTTTGTATATTCGGATAGATACAGCTCCAAGCTTGAAAAAGACACCCGCGACAGGATACACCTTATCAACAATATGCTGGCAAACGAAGAGATGCCCGTAAGTTCCATCAGCAGAAACAATTTTATGAGCAGCATGATAGGTGAGCCCTATATTGAAGGTGTAGTGATAGGGAGCAACGGTTTTATCATCGTTTCAAGCAAAAGCGAATACCTGGGGAAAAAGCCCGACGTGATCCCGGGGTTTAAAAAAGAGTGGCTTTTTAAGGAGCCCGGAGAGAGATTTGTCTCTTCCCAAAACAGATTAACCTCCATAGCATATCTTGACAGCGAGATATACACCACTCCCCTTTACCACACGCTGATCACCATAGATACACAAAATCTCAGCCTGACGAAAAGCAGGATCATCCTGTTCGGGATGATAGGGTCCTTGATGTTCATTTTATTAAGCACCGCCGCTATTATTTATTTTGCCCAGCGTTTCCTGGCAAAAAGGATCAATGACTCCCTTGATGTTCTGCTGGAAGCGGAGAAAGGTAACCTTGACGTACATATCCCCATCTCCCAGTCTGATGAGCTCGGAAGACTGCAAAAAGGGATAAACTCCATGATACAAAAGGTGGGGGAGCTTCTTTTCGAATACAAGCAAAGCGTAAAAGAGGTTAAAGCCGCCCAGCTGAAAACACTGGAACAGAAAGAGGAGTTCGAATCTATTTTCAACTACTCTCAGGACAGTATCGCCATTATCGACCTTGAATCAAGGTTCTTAAACTGCAACGATACCTTTATCAACTTTACAGGCTATTCAAAAGAGGAATTCGCTGACCTCAGCCACGACAAGATAACCGCCTCTTCAAACAGGGAATCAAACCAACAGGAGATAGAAACCGTCATAAAAGAGGGTTTTATCCAGAATATAGAAAAAGAATACATCATAAAAAGCGGAAAGCACGTAAACGTGCTGATAAGTATGTCCCTGCTGCCCGACAAAAAAAGGATACTGCTAAGCATAAAAGACATCACCGCCACAAAAATGCTTGAATCCCAGTCAAGGCTTGCTTCCATGGGGGAGATGATAGGAAATATCGCCCACCAGTGGAGACAGCCTTTAAGCACCATCACCACCGCTGCAAGCGGTATGGACTTTGAAAGCGAGATGGGAACCCTTACCAAGGAAAAGATAAGCTATTATGCGGAAGGTATCGAGAAAAACGCCCAGTACCTTTCCGAAACCATAGACACTTTCAGGGACTACATAAAAGAGAACAAAGAGCTTAAGTCGGTAGTGGTGCAGGATAGGATAAATACCGTTCTACAGATCATCGATGCCTCTTTGAAGAACCACAATATCACTATGAATACGGAAATAGAACAAACTCCTATCGGCGTAAAGATAGTAGCCCAGGAGCTTGACCAGGTGATAATAAATATCCTGAACAACGCAAAAGATATATTAACGGAAAAAGATATCGAGAACGGCTGGATAAAACTGAAGCTGTCCCAGGAGGAAAACAAGGTGGTAATATCCATAGAGGATAACGGGGGCGGGATACCCGAAGATGTAATGCCCCATATCTTTGAGCCCTATTTCACCACGAAACACCAGTCGCAGGGTACGGGTCTCGGGCTTCATATGAGCTACAAAATAGTAACGGAAAGCCTCCACGGAAAACTTTACGCCATCAACACCCTGAACGGGGCACAGTTTTTCATAGAGTTTCCACTAAATCCCGAACTTTCCCCCGAAGCATAATAAAGCTCCCCTTTGTCCCCAAAAAGGGGAGCCCGTTTAAAGAATCAATATTTTCTTTATTTTTTTTATGTATAATCTATTTGTATATAAATAGAATTAGGATCTGTTATGAAAAAGGTATTTTTTTTAAGCGTTTTTTTAATAGTGGCGGCGGCTTTGCTGTTTTTTAACAGCAGCTCTTATGATAAACCAAAAGAGGAAAGCGTAAAAAAAGAAGATACTGTAAAACTAAAAATGGCCCATAACCTCCCTTTAAACAGCGCTCTGCACGAAGCTTCCGTTCTGTTCGCCCAAAAGGTTAGAGAAATCTCAAATAACAAGATCCAAATAGACATATACCCCAACCAGCAGCTGGGGAACGATTACCAGATGGTGGAGATGGCAAGGGAGGGAAAGATAGATATACTTCTTACCCCAAGTGCAAAAATGAGCGTTTCGCTCCCCTGCGTACAATATGCCGACCTCCCCTTTTTATTCCCAAGCAGGGAAGATGCCTATGAACTGCTGGACGGGGAACCCGGGAAAATGATACTCAAAAAACTTGGCAAGATCGACCTTATAGGAGTGGCTTTCTGGGAGAACGGATTCAAGCACTTTACCGGGAACACCCCATTGACAAGCCCCGAAGACTTCAAAGACAAAAAGATCCGTATCATGAAAAGCAGGATCATTATGGAACAATTCAACGCCCTTGGGGCAAAGCCTATCCCCATAGATTTCCATTCCACGAAAAAGGCCCTGGAAGACAGGGTTGTCGACGGGCAGGAAAACCCTCTTGTGGCAATCGTGAACATGGATTTCCACAAGGTCCAGTCCAACCTGACCATAAGCGAGCATGCCTACCTGCCTTATATTTTTACCATAAGCAAAAAAACATTAAGGGATCTTCCCATTGAGATTCAAAATATCTTAATAGATAATGCAAGGGAGGTTACCTCCTGGGAAAGAGAAGAGACCCTGAAAAGGGAAAAAGCCTTTTTGGATACTATAAAAAAAGAAGGGGTAAAGATACACACCCTTAACAACGAAGAGAAAAAAAGATTCCGGGACGCAACGGAATACATAGTCAAAATGTACGAGGATGTGATAGGGTCCGATATAATATCAAAAACGGAAGATATCCTTTACAATAAATATAAGCCCGACGACACCGTGGTGTTTGGGGTTGACGCCGATCTTTCCATGGGGAGCCGTGATGCGGGGCTTGCCATAAAAAGGGGTGTCGAACTGGCCGTTGACAAGATAAACGGAAGCGGAGGGCTGCTTGGCAAAAAAGTGACGGTTATAGCAAAAGACCATAAGTCCATATCCACGCAGGGGATAAAGAACATCGAAGACTTTATAGCAGATCCCAATGTAAAAGCTCTTATAGGAGGGAAACAAAGCGCCATTATCGCAAGCGAGATAAAGCATATACAGGAAAGCAAAAAACCATATATCTCTCCCTGGGCCGCATCTTCCAGGATCATAAACAACGGTTACGAAGAGAATTACCTTTTCAGGGTATCGGCGAACGACAACTTTGTGATCAAAATACTTCTTAACGAGGTGTTAAGAAGCCATAGCCGTCCTTTGGTCATAGTGGAGAACTCCATCTGGGGAAGGGGTGCATTAAAGCTGGCAGAGACCCTGGCCCTGGAAAAAGAGCTTGGAACCCTTGACACAGTTATCGTAAACAGGGGGGAAAACGATTTCTCAAATATCATCAAATATATCAGGGAAAAGGATATCGATTCGATCCTTATGGTCCTGAATACCGAAGAGGGGACAAATGTAGTAAACGCCCTGTCCAAAAACGATATTTTCCTCCCTATTGTTTCACACTGGGGGATAATAGGTGGGGATTTTTTCAAAAACAATGAAAACTACCTGAAAAAAGCAGATCTTAGATTTATACAGTCATTCAGCTTTGTAAACAATCCTAATCAAAACGCAAAAGAGCTTTTTGAGTCCTATTTGAAAAAATACGGTAAAAAATCGATCAAGAATATAACCGCCCCGAATGCCGTGGCACAGGCTTACGACGCAACCCTTCTCCTCTTTGAAGCCGTAAAAAAAGCAAATTCTTTTGAAGGCCCTGCCATAAAAGAGCAGCTGGAAAAGACCGGAGTATTTAAAGGGGTTGTAAAAACATATGAAAATCCTTTCAACAAAAAGGATCACGAGGCACTGGAAGAGAAAGATTTTTTCTTTGCCAAATTCAATCAGGAGGGGATAATAATCCCCGTAAAAAAATAAAGTTGGAATATGAAAAGTAATTTTATAAAAAAAAGCATAAGATACAAGATCGTTCTGCAGTTTGCAGTACTGATCGCCGTCTTTTTGCTGTTGATGATAGGCTCTATAGGTTTTTTATTTTTGAACAATATGAAAAAAGAAGCGGGGACAACCCTGGAAAACAAGGTCAGATCCATCCAGAGCAAAATAGAAGAGCGTCTGCAGTACCGTATCGAGACGGCTAAACTGCTGGCAAAGAACAGCCTGATGATAAACGCCCTTATAGACGACGAGGGGAAAAAAGAGTATTTAACCCCTTTGGCCAGCAACTTTATGGAAAATGAAAATGTCGAATACCTGAATATCGTCGACTTTGACGGCAAAGTTATATTCAAAACAAGCAAAAACACTCCCGATTACAACCGCTCAAAATACCTAAGAAGCGCACTGGCAATGGGGCAGGTCACATATTACCTGGATAAAAAACAGAACCATCTTATAGTGATGGCTCCAATGAAATATTACGACACCACCCAGGGTGCCCTTATATCGGCTTTTAACCTTAACAAACTGCTTGACAGATATATACTTGCAATGGACAATGAATATATAAGCATTCAGGACAATGAAGGGGTGCTTTACAGCAACAATTATTCAAAAGAAAAAATATATTATACATACCTTCTGGAGCCAAAAAAGAATTCTATGTTCCACAAGCTCGGGATCAAGCTGAAAATGGGGATCCTTGAGTCTGTTTACCTCTCCCCCATAAAAAACGCCATATATAAACTGCTTCTTTTAAGCCTATTTCTTTTGATCACAGGGATAATAATCTCATATTTCCTTACCGTATCCATATCCGATCCCATATTGAAACTCTACGACAGGGTAAAAGAAGACAAATATAAAAAAGAATATGAGCCTTTGGGAAGCGGCGATGAACTGGAGGTTCTTTCAAAAGCTTTCCATGAAAAGACCAACAAACTGTACAAATCCCAGAAACTGATCCAGTCTGTTATCAATAATATCCAGGATATCATCTTTTTCAAGGACAAGGATTTTAAATATATAGGATGCAACAGGGCTTTTCTGAAACTAACGGGAAAAGAAAGCACCGAGCAGATCATTGGGAAAGACGACTTTGAGCTTTTCGACAAGGAAACAGCCTCTTTTTTCAGGGAGATGGATGAAAAAATGCTCCGGGAAAACAAAAGCCAGTTTAACAATGAATGGCTCGTATACCCCGACGGGGAGAAGATATACTGCCAGATGTTAAAGTCTGCTTTTAATTACGACGGTAGCAATCTGGGGGTTCTTGGTATAGGAAGGGATATAACCGAATTAAACAAGCTCCAGAAAGAGGAGCTTGAGAAACAAAAGATCATTTACCAGCAGTCAAAAATGGCGTCGATGGGTGATATGATAGGAAATATCGCCCACCAGTGGAGACAGCCCTTAAGCGTTATAAGCACTGCGGCAACCGGCTTGCAGCTGAAAAAAGAGTACGGCATGCTTGATGACGAATTCCTGGATAAAACCTTGACGGAGATAGAGAACAGCGCCCAATACCTTTCAAGAACCATAGATACATTCAGGGACTTCATAAAAGAGAAAAAAGAGTTCAAGGAGGTGATCCTCCAAGACAGGATCAACAAGGCCCTGGAAATAGTGGAGACCGCCCTTAGAAACAACTATATCAAACTGATGAACAATATAAACGAGGTTGAACCTATAAAGATAAGCCTCGTTATAGGGGAACTTTCCCAGGTGATCATAAACCTGATAAACAACTCAAAAGACGCAATAAAAGAGAATGATGTCAAAGAACCGTGGATAAAGGTCGAACTGCAAAGCTCGAACGGCATGGCCCTTATCACCGTTGAAGATAACGGAGGTGGTATCCCAGATGATGTTATGCCGAAAATATTCGATCCCTATTTCACTACCAAGCAGGAAACGAAAGGAACGGGTCTTGGGCTTCATATGAGCTACAAGATCATCACTGAAAGCCTAAACGGAAAGATATATGCGAAAAATACCCAAAACGGGGTGAAGTTTTTTATAGAACTGCCTCTGAAGCAGATAAAAAGGGAAGCTTAAAAGCTTGCCCATTCATCATCTTCATTTATATTTGAAGATACTTTTTCTATCTTCGGCTGAGCAGCCGGTCTTTTATTTAAAGCAGGTTTGCCCCCTGTTCTGCCCGCTTCTTCCCTGTCGTGCCGAACCTCTTCCTCTTTGTACTTTTTGATATTTCTATGGTACTCAATAGTATCTTTCGATTCTTTGGTTACCACGTCCCTTCCCCTTTGAAGTTTAAGCTCGTGGCATTTATGGCTTTTGATCTTGTCAATGCCGTCAAATACTTTTGTGGTACTCTCTTCTATCTTGTGGGCGATATCGTATAAAGAGCTGTCGTTCCTGTCCCTTGCATCCGTATCGATGAACTTCTGTACGTTTGTATGCACCTCTTCATGGGCTTTTAAAAGGTCCGTCCAGTCAGAGTTATTGGTATAAGGCTGGTTTTCATGCTCTTTTATCCATTTTCCAAGGTCACATTCGTGATGGTCTTTTACCCTCCACTGTTTCCCCTCGCCGATATCTTTGAAGTTGCTCTCTTTAAAATTGATATGGTCAAGTTTAAGCTTGGTGGTGTCAAATACAAGGTTCACGTCACATACTGACTCGGACCTGCTTTTGTCGAAACTTGTCCTGTTTACCACCGATACAAGCTGGCTTGAGATCTCGCTTAGGGCCATCGCTTTGTTTGAAACCACCTCTGCAGCATTGGCATTTTCCTGGGTCGCTTTATCAAGCTGGTTGACGGCATTGTTGATCTGCTCCATCCCCTGCTTCTGTTCATGGGTAGATTCAGTAACATGGGAAACGATGTCTGTAACCTGGGCAACCTTCTCATTTAGGAAATTAAAGCTTTCAACCATCTTATCGGCAGTCTCTTTACCCTCTTTTGTTTTTGACTGTGCGTATGTCACCAGGTCTTTGATATCTTTTGCGGCTTCGGCACTTCTTGAAGCAAGGTTCCTGACCTCCTGGGCAACAACGGCGAACCCTTTACCCGCTTCCCCTGCCGTAGCAGCCTCAACGGCCGCGTTTAATGAAAGGATATTCGTCTGGAACGCGATCTGGTCGATTATAGCGATAGCTTCAACGATATCGTTCGTAGCCTTGTCGATCTCTTCCATGGAAGCTCCTGTTTTATGAGCCAGTTCATCATCTTCGTTGCTTGTGTTTTTCAACTCGTTCGCTATATTCAGCATCTGGTTGGTTCTTTCATCCGTCTGGATTATGGTAGAGGTTATCTCCTCAATGGCAGCCGCCGTTTCCTCCAGCGATGCAGCCTGCTGAGTCGAAGAAGCGGACAGCTCTTCACTGGTAGCAGCCAGCTGCTCCGCATTTGCGGACAATCTTATTGCAGTGTTGTTCACCATACATAGAACTTCCGATATGGATACCCCAAGGGCATTCGTACCCTTGATGAGGGATCCGACGTTTCCTGAGCTTTTCGCATTGATGGTATAATCGTATTTGGCGTTACCGAACTGGATCAATGCGTTGGTTATCAGCTCAAGGTTCTTCTGGGTAACGGCCAGCATCTCGTTTACGTTTACCCTCAACTGGTCAACCTGAGGAGAACTTGCTTTTTGTTTTATCTCATAAGTATAGAACCCCTCTTTAGCCTTGTGGACGATATCTATAGCTTCATCTATAACTCTTCCGTCCTGTTTTATCCCGTCTTCTATCATTTGAAGGTAACTGTTGAAGTTCCTTGCAACCTTCCCTATCTCGTCTTCCCTTTTCACGTTTATTCTTTGTGAACTGCTGGAATCGTTCTTCACATCATCGATAGCACTGTTCAGTTCATTTAAAGGATTGATAATGATCTGTCTTGAGAAAATAGTTATAATAACAGCAATTACAAGCAGTATCACCACAATAAGGGCTATCGCAGTATATACGATCCCCTGAGACTGGCTTACCAAGGCTTCTATATATTCGGACTTTTCCCCTATTACGTAATAACCTATCTCTTTCCCGCTGTAGTCTATTACAGGATTCAAGGTTACGAAATAGTTATCGTCCATAATAAACTTGTTGGATCTTAATTCCCCGAAATCCAGGCTGTTGATATAGCTTGCAAATTTTTCATCGTAAGTTTTCTGGTTCAGGATCATCCCGTTTATCTGTTTAAGCTGTTTGAACTGGTCGCTGTCAAAACTTGCTTTTATGGTATCTTTGTTTAAAAGCATCAATAAATGGGCATGGTCAAAGGACTCTATAGATTTGATGATAGAATTGAATCCCGCCTTGAATTCTACTGATCCAAGGTAAGTACCATCCTTGTCGATCACGGGGGCAACCCCCACCAGGTCGGTATTAAGTCTTCCGGCTTCCGCTCCCACTACCGCTTTTTTGTTCGTATAAACGTCGTTTATGGTTTTTCTAAGATCAAGCAGGGGGTCACCGAACTTGGAAGGGGCCCAGTTTCTCAAAAACGATTTCCCGTTCTCGTCATGGATATGCACTTTAATATTTTTAAAAGGGGTATTGTCCTTGAACTTCTGGGACAGGTGCTTCATCGCATCTATTGCCATCTGCCTGTCTTTGTTCTTTAAAGAGGTTATAACCCCCGTGTCGTTCGCAATACTTACCGCATTTGAAAGGCAGATCTCCGCTTTGGCCTCAACTCTCTGGGTCACTATGCCGTTTAGGTGATCCATCGCATCTTCATGCACGTGCTTTTTTATGTTCACGAGATTAATGCTGAACATTACCACCGCCACTATCAGTCCAAGCAGAGAGCTTGCCACTATCAAGCCTATCAGCTTATTACCTATACTTATATTTTTCACTTTATTGTCCTTATAAAATATGATAAATTATAGTATAGAATTACTTATATTTTAAAATTCCTATATCTCCAGGGGAATTGTTATAACGAATTTAGCCCCGCGGTAGCTTTTCGAATTGAACTCATACTCCTCATTTGATACCGCAATAGTCCCTTTCATATGGTTTACTATCATATTATAGGTCATATGAAGCCCAAGCCCCGTCCCCTGGGATTTGTGCTTGGTGGTAAAATAGGGTTCGAAAATATTTTGTATAATATCCTCATCGATCCCCCCTGCGTTGTCCTTAAAAGTGATCACAAGAAGATCATTCACAACTTTCTGGGAGATAAACAGGTATCTCTCCTCTTCATCTATCTTTTTCTCCACCAGGGCATCTTTGGAATTGTTGAAGATATTGATAAAGCACTGGATCAGCTCATTTGGGTAGCCTTTGACCTTTATATGCTCCTGCAGCTCCAGGATAACCTGGATATGGTATTTTTTAATACTGCTGTCAACCAGCTTTATAAAACTGTCCGTATCGTTTTTCAGGTCAAACCTGACTTTTTTGGTGTCTCCCCTTATAAAGTTCCTAAAGTCATCTATGGTTTGGGAAAGGTACTGGGTATTTTCGTTGATATAGTTGCAGGTATTGAAAAACTCCTCGTCGTTAAGCATATTCATCTCTTTTTTTACAATAAGCCCGGTCACCCCCGTGGATATAACACTTAATGGCTGTCTCCACTGGTGGGCGATATTGTTTATCATCTCACCCATTGAGGCCAGTTTGGACTGCTCCAGAAGCTGGCTGTTTATCTTATAAATATCATCCACGTCTATATGGAAGCCGAAAAACTTGTTCCCGTACAGTGAACCCACCGCTTTGACCCAGGTGTAAGTTCCATCTTTATGGAGTACCCGGAACTCTATATCGTAATCGTCGATTTTCCCTTTCAGGTAATCTTCCCCCGCCTGTTTTACTTTTTGCAGGTCATCTTTATGGACGATCTTTTCCAGAATGCTTGTCTGGGGAATATTTTTAATATCATCGATATCACTTTCTTCGTAGCCCAAAAACCTGTACCACCCTTTTGAGAAGAAAGATGTTCTGCTCTCCAGGTTTATCTCCCAGTAACCTGCCAGGGCATTATCGGTGGCAAACTCGAACTTGTTTATGATCTCCCTGATATCTTTTGTTTTCTGGGAAATCTGTTTTTGAAGCTCTTTTTCCCTTGATTCCCTGCTTTGAAGAATCTCCTCCTGCAGCTTAAGTTTCTGCAGGTTTAAAATCCTGTATTTACTTGAAAGTATAAGGGTAAAGAAAAGGATCTCGATAAAAGCTCCCAGTAAAAAAGAGTGCCTGTTGAACATGGTATATTCAAGCAAAGAGTTAAAGGTCAATATCATCAGGGACATAAGCGGGGTATAAAGGATCAAAGCCATAAGATAATATTTCGCGCTCACATTCCCCTGAAGCAGCACTTTCACCGCAGCATAGAACAGAACAAAAAAGAAAACAGTGGAGTATATATTGAACCATACGGCGATATTTTGGATATCAAGCAGTATCAGGATCGAAAAAGAGGCAAAAACAAAAGCGGAAATATTAAAGAAGATATTTACCTTTGGAATATTCTTCTCAAGTTCCAGAAACCTTTTTGAAAAAAGCAGAAGGGAGAGTATAACCAGCGCCCCTATAAAATGAAGCCCCTGGTTCCATCCGGGAAATCCAAAGAGCAGGTAAAAACCGCTGTGCATTGCACTAAAAAGGATAAAAGCAAAAACATACGATATATAATAGATATAAACCTTTTCCCTCGTAAGATAATAGCTGTAAAGATTCAATAAGAATATGGTGAACGCGCTGAAAGCGAAGATCATATATATATCGGGGACAGTGAATTTTGAGGGGGAATAATATTCATCAAGGGAAAATATCCAAAACTGCCCTATCTGGCTTGCAATACTCTTTCCCCTGATATAAAAAACGGCGCTTGAACCCGCAGGGACAGATATCATAAAAGCGGGATGCACGTCTTTTATATCCCGCTTTTCCAAGGGAACGTCCAAACCGTTCTTTCTCACCTGCCATTTGGAATTTTTATATTCATACAGGTCAAAGTTCTGCCAGATAGCTTCGCTGAAATAAAGTATATAATCTTTTTTTGAAGAGTCGTTTTTTATTTTGAACTTAAACCATACGGCATCATCCCTGTAACCAAAAGTAAAATTGTTCGAAGTTTTTTTCGTAAAAGTTATCTTTGATACGTCCTCTATCGTCAATAATCCCGCCGGGTCGTGAAGATACTCTATATTAAAATCATCAAAAAGTTTTTTATCATCCCCAAGCACGATATCCGCCGATAAAAAAGAGCAGATAAAAGAGAATACTATTAATAGTCTAACCATATTTAGCCGTTTTATTCTGGTGTAATTTTTATGTAATAAATTATAACCACTTTTATATATGTTTATTATAAACTAGGCGTAATATCCGGGATTTCTAATAGTTGTTAAATACTTTAAATGTTAAAATTCATTAGTGTAGATTAATATTTGTTTTAAGGATAAATTATATTTAACTTAAGAAAAATATATAACTATATACTCTAATGGATAATTATTATCCTTTAGCTATACTTTCAGTAACTTTTTAAAAGGAGTAATATATGGCTTGCGATACAGGAGCAAAACCAATCGAAGAGATCGAAACTACGATTTCAAATGAAGAAAATACAAACACACAAAACAAGGAGAAAAAAGATATGGCATCAAGCTTAGTATTAAGAAAATCACCGGAATTTAAAATGGACGCGTACGACGCAAAAACAGGACACTATGTAACAGTAAACAGTGATGATTACAAAGGTAAATGGACAGTAGTATGTTTCTACCCAGCTGACTTTACATTCGTATGTCCAACAGAGATTGCTGCGATGAACGCAAAATATGATGAATTCCAAGAGCTTGGAGTTGAGATCTTGGCAGTATCAACTGATACAAAATTCTCTCACAAAAGATTCGTTGAGACTGAGCCTTTATTAGCAGGTCTTAAATTAACAATCGGTGCTGATACAACTGGAACTGTTTCAAGAGCATTCGGTGTAATGATCGAAGAAGAAGGTATCGCATTAAGAGGAAGATTCCTAATCAACCCAGAAGGAACTGTAGTAGCACAAGAAGTACAAGCACCTTCAGTAGGAAGAAACGTAAATGAATTCCTAAGACAAGTAAAAGCTTGGCAGCATGCTGAAAAAACTGGTGAAGTTTGCCCTGCTGGATGGGTTCCAGGTGGAAAAACACTTCCGGTTAACACTGACGTTGAGCAAATGACTGGTAGAGTTGGTGATTACATCACTGTTGAAGAGATCATGGCTTAATCTTTTCAGATATAAAAGGGCTTCGGCTCTTTTATTTTGAAGCTTTATACCTGCGGTCAGTTACTGTTGCTAACATAAAATGATATAATTCTGGCCGCAGCTATAAGGCTTTAAATGTTTAGACTATATATTTTACTATCGATATTTTTTTCAATATCTTATGCCCATGTGGACGATAACGTATTATACGACTTTAAGAACAGGTGTATGATATGCCACGATACCTACAAGAAAACCGACCTTGCCCCTCCTATTGTAGCAGTAAATAAAATCTATACCCAATATTCAAAAGGAGACCTGGTCTTTGCAAAAAAGAAGATCATGGAGTTTCTGGCAAAGCCTGAAAAGAAAAAAGCCTTAATGAAGCCTGCCGTTAAGATCTTCGGCGTAATGCCCCAGCAGATCCTGACTCCTCAGCAAAGGGGAGATTTTGCGGATGTGATCCTGGAACTTGATTATGCCTCTCCCGAATGGTTCGAAGATCATTACAAATCACACCGGCTGAATTTTGACGAGTCCTCTAATCAACCTTATACAGATCAAGAGATTCATCAATAAAAGCCTTTTGGGAAGTTCCTTTTTTTTCTAAAGGCTCAAGGATAAGCTTCCCATCTTTTATCTCCATGTTAAAAGCTTCCGGGTTTTCCAATTGCTTTAAAACAGTATTCGGGATTATCACCCCTTTTGTTTTCCCGCTTAGGCTTATCACCTGCTGCTTCATATTCTCCTCCTACAATTCAAAATCGCTTGCCATGAAACTTGAGCCCAAAACCTCGTTTACCTTTTCAAGTTTTTCAGGGCTGATCACCTCAACATTGCTTTGTTCGCTTAAATTTACCGAGATATCGTCCCCCTGCACAGGGGCATATTTCAAAACTCCGTTATGTATCCTGTAAAATCCCTCATCTATTTTAACCCAAAAAGTATTATTCATTTTATATTCTCCTAAAGTTTATTACACTAAAGGCTATATATAATATCAATTTATTTAAAAATAGATAAAAATCTGAAAAACTTAACATCTTTATTTATATTGTATATTTTTTAAACAACTATAAAGATGATTCAAGAACAAAATTGTTGTATAATACTCTTGTCTTTCCAATAATGTTTCAAACATTTCCAATTTAGTTTCCAAGAAAGGGCAGACCCGACATCTGCCCTTTTTTATTTGTAACTGGATTGTTATTATCACCATATACAATTAGCTCATATTTATACCAAGCCTAAGCAGGAATAACATGAGAATTTGTCTATTTACCGATACCATCGGGGATCTAAACGGCGTATCGAGATTTATACAGGATATGGCAGAACAATCTTTGTCGCGCAATCTGGATATCCAGGTGATCTCCTCCACTGCAAAATACTGCCCCAGAGCTGAGAATATACATAACTTCAAGCCTCTATTTACCTGCCCCATGCCTTTTTACAACGACCTGGACCTGGCCCTGCCCCCCAAAAAGCTTATAAAAGACAAAACAAAAGAGCTCAATCCCGATATGATCCATATCTCTACCCCGGGAGCCGTAGGGTATCTTGGGCTGAAGATAGCAAAAGAGCTGGGTATCCCTTATACGGGAACCTACCATACCGATTTTCCCGCATACATAAAAGACAATACCAGGTCCCAAACACTTAAAAAACTGACAGACAAGATAATGTCCCGTTTCTACAAAGACTTCAAGCTTCTATTCAGCAGATCTAAGGAGTATATAGAGATCCTGGACCGCGACCTGGGGTTTGATCCTGAAAATATAAAGATAATAAAACCGGGAACCAACCTTGATAAATTCAACCCCAAATATAAAAGCAGGATCGACTGGGAAAAGTTCAGCATCCCAAAAGATGCGGTTGTCGCCCTATACGTGGGGAGGATCACAAAAGAGAAGAACATCCCCTTTTTGCTTGAGGTATGGGAAGAATATATAAAGCAGAACAACTTCCCCCATATCTACCTGGTAATGATAGGGGAAGGGAACCTCAAAACAAAAGCGAAACAGCTTTATCCCTGCAACGTCAGGTATATAGGTCCCGTTATAGGGGAAACCCTTTCCCATATCTACGCTTCGGCAGACTTTTTTATTTT
Organism: Arcobacteraceae bacterium; assembly: GCA_963677515.1. Taxonomy (GTDB): domain Bacteria; phylum Campylobacterota; class Campylobacteria; order Campylobacterales; family Arcobacteraceae; genus JAIOSF01. Next base: position 1,841,174 of record OY781963.1, read on the forward strand.
TCCCTCCACGACCGATACCCTGGGGCAGGTGGTGATGGAATCCCAGGCAAGCGGGCTTCCCGTCATAGTATCGGACAAAGGGGGACCCCAGAGCCTTGTAAACAAGGAAAACCTTTCAGGATTCATCGTCAAAAGCGATGAAAAGCAAAAATGGAAAGAGGCTATAGAAACCCTGCACAAAAATAAAAACCTAAGGGAGCATATGGGGAAAAACGCCATTGAGGGGATGTCAAGGCTGCCCATAGGGGAATCTTTTGAACAATTCTGGGAACACCAAAAAGATATCTATGAGAAAGAGTGAAAGAAAAGGGGAGATATATATGGTGATGCTGGCTTTTTTTGAAAGCTGGTTTCCCATAATCGTGATCTTTACATACCAGTATATCACTCCGTTGTTCGCCTATTCCTTTAATATCTTTTTTGCCGGGCTGGTCCTGTTATTCTTTTCCATCTATAAAAAGAACCTCTCCCGCCTTAAAAACAAAGAAGGATATAAAGATCTTTTTCTTACCTCTTTTTACATAACCCTGCTGTTTTTGTTCCTATTTCTTGGATTAAAATACACAAGCGCCTCAAATACCGCCGTAATACTTTTCCTGCAGCTGTTCTTTTCCTTTTTGTATTTCAACATAATAGGGAAAGAACCTATCTCAAAAAAAAATATCGCCGGGGCTTTTTTAATGGGAGCAGGAGCCGTAGCCATACTTTTCCCTGAAAACCTTGAATTTAACAAAGGGGATATTCTGGTACTTGTTGCAGCGATGATCGCCCCTGTTGCAAACTATTACCAGAAAAAAGCAAGATCTTATTACCCCTCCGATGTGATACTAAGCGTAAGATATCTTATATCACTTCCCGTTTTGTTCGCCCTGGCTTTTGCCGCAGAACCCGTACCCCTGCTTGAAGATATCTTAAAGGCTCTTCCTTTTGTACTTCTTAGCAGCATTGCCGTAATGGGGCTTGCAAAGATCTTCTGGGTGGAGGCCATATACAACATATCCATAACAAAAGCCTCTGCACTTGGGGCCTTGGGTCCCGTTTTTACAATATTTTTCGCCTATATCATTTTAAAGGAAATCCCCTCAAAACTGGAGCTTTTCTCCATCATCCCCGTGCTTTTTGGGGGTTACCTGATCACAAGAAAGGATTCATATGGACAACAAAAGATATAAAATAGCGATCGCCGGAACGGGATACGTGGGGCTTTCAAACGGGATACTGCTGGCCGGACACAATAAAGTAACCGCACTTGACATAATCCCCCGAAAGGTTGAGATGCTGAATAAAAAGATATCCCCCATCGAGGATAGGGAGATAGAGCAATATTTAAAGGAAGCACCCCTTGATTTCAAGGCGACCCTTGACAAAAACGAAGCATATAAAGATGCAGATTTTATAATCATAGCTACCCCTACAGATTATGACCCCCAGACAAACTATTTTGACACAAGCTCAATCGAACAGGTGATAAAAGAGGTACTTAAGATAAACCCAAATGCGGTAATGGTGATAAAATCAACGGTTCCAGTAGGGTATACCGGGGCTTTAAAAAAAAGGTTCAAAACCGACAATATAATCTTCAGCCCCGAATTCCTAAGGGAGGGGAAAGCACTGTACGACAACCTTTACCCAAGCAGGATAATAGTGGGGGAAAAAAGCCAAAGGGCCGAGATATTCGCCTCCCTCCTGGCAAAAGGGGCAAAAAAAGAAGATATCCCCGTACTCTTCACCGAGTCCACCGAAGCGGAAGCTATAAAACTTTTTGCCAACACCTACCTTGCCATGAGGGTGGCATACTTTAACGAGCTTGATTCCTATGCCCAGACCCACGACCTTAACACCAAAGAGATAATCAAAGGGGTGGGGCTTGATCCCAGGATCGGCAGCCACTACAATAACCCAAGCTTCGGTTACGGCGGCTACTGCCTTCCAAAAGACACCAAACAGCTAAGGGCAAACTACCAAAACGTACCCCATAACCTTATATCTGCAATAGTGGAGTCAAACTCCACAAGAAAAGATTTTATCGCCCAAAGCATTATCGAGATGGTCAATAAATCCATGACGAACCCTAAAGCTTCAAAAAAAACGGTGGGCATCTACCGCCTTGTTATGAAATCGGGATCGGACAATTTCAGAAGCTCCGCCATACAGGGGATAATGAAAAGGATAAAAGCAAAAGGGATAGAGGTGATTATCTATGAACCTGTATTGGAAGAGGAGAGCTTTTTCAATTCAAGGGTCGTAAAAAGCCTTGAAGAGTTCAAGGCACTTTCGGACGTGATCGTGGCAAACAGGCTAAGCCCTGATATCGAAGATGTACAGAAAAAGGTATATACCAGGGATATATTCGGGTGCGATTCCTAGTTCAGATAAAAGATAAGCCAGCACATCAGGTGCAGGCTTATTGAGATAAATACAGCGGCAGCCCCCATATCTTTGGCATTTTTTGCCAGGTCGTTATACTCTTTTGTGGTAATATCCACAACGTTCTCTATGGCACTGTTCAAAAGCTCTACGATAAGGGTCAGAAACAGGGTTGCCAATAGTATCGTTTTTTCGATGATATCAAAATCCACCAGGTAAATCGCTGCCAAAAGGGGAATAGCCGCCAATATCTCCAGCTTGAAAGATATCTCGTTCTTGAAAGTTATCCGTAGCCCGTTCAGGGCATAACTCCAGTTCTTGAAAAGGTTGTATCTTGGTTTGTTGTTTAGGTCCGATTCCCTGTTGTACATAATCTGCTATCCTTTATTTGTTCCAGTGGATTATTTCCCATTCACCGCTCAAGGTCTCCACCACCGCCGTGCAGGACTCCACCCAGTCGCCGCAGTTAAGGTATCGCACATCGTCGATATCCCTTATCTCCGCTTTATGTATATGCCCGCAGATCACCCCGTCAAAACCGTTCTTTTTTGCATGGCTTGAGAGTATCTGCTCGTAATTTGTTATAAAATTCGTTGATTTTTTCACGTTGTCTTTTATATATTTGGATAAAGACCATTTGGATTTTACCCTTAAAAGCTTGAATATTTTTTGAAGTATGAAATTAAGGTTAAGAAGAAGATCGTAACCGTAATCCCCAAGCACCGCCAGCCATTTTTTACTGATGGTTATCATATCGAAAAAATCCCCGTGGGTCACCAGGTACTTTTTCCCGTCCAGGGCCTCATAGACCATATCGTTCTTTACCTCCAGGGAATCCCCCAGTATCAAAGGGGTGAAAGGCCTTATAAACTCGTCATGGTTTCCCGTTATAAAATAAACGTTTGTCCCTTTTTTCGCTTTTTTAAGTATCCTCTGCACCACGTTTGAGTGGGACTGGTACCACCTGAACTTACGCCTTATCGCCCAGCCGTCTATTATATCCCCCACCAAAAACAGGTTTTCCGATTCGCTCTTTTTCAGAAAATCAAGGAGCAGTTCCGCCTGGGAGAATTTGGTTCCCAAATGTATGTCCGATATAAAGATTGATTTGTATTTCATAAGCTAAATATATAAAATTTCAGTTTCATTTCAATTACTTAAAACCCAAACTTCATAACCAAAACGTAACCAAGTTTTTATAGGATGGGCTTATGAATAACGATAAGATTAAAATAGCCCTTTTTACCGATACCCTATGCGACGCGAACGGAGTATCGAGATTTTTGCAGGATATGTCAAAAGAGGCATTGAAAAAAGATATTGAATTTAATATATTAAGCTCAACCCTTAAAAGCTATTGCGACAAGCTTAAGAACATTCATATATTCAAGCCCTTTTTTAAAATAAGGATGCCTTTTTACAAAGAGCTTGACCTTGTATTTCCCCCTTTGTTCAAAATGGCAGAAAGATTTAAAGAGCTGGACCCGGATATAGTACATATCTCCACCCCGGGACTTGTAGGGATTGCAGGGCTTTTAATAGCCGTAAGATATAAAAAACCCGTAGTAGGTACCTACCATACGGACTTCCCCGAATATCTTTACAAAAACACAGGTTCAAAACTGATAAAAGCCCTCACCTCTTTTTATATGATGCTTTTTTACGCCAGATTCAAAGCCCTTGCCACAAGGTCAAAAGATTATGTTGCAAATATAGAAAAAACCGTAAAATTCAAATCTGAAGACATATATCTTCTGCAGCCTGGGACCAATATAAAAACCTTCGACCCAAAATATAAAGATAATAAGATCTGGGAGCATTACAGGCTAAACCCCCAATATAAAAAATTCCTCTATGTGGGAAGGCTTACAAAAGAAAAAAACGTTGATACCCTTTTCAGGATCTGGGAAAAGTTCTATAACTCAAGCCAGATGAAAAACTCATACCTTATAATGGTTGGAAGCGGGGAACTGGAAAAACGCAAAGAGGATTTAAGAAGGTATAATATCATTTTCCTCGGCCATAAGCAAAAAGGGGAACTCTCCTCCATTTACGCAAGCAGCGACTTTTTCCTTTTCCCCTCCACGACCGATACCCTGGGTCAGGTGATACTGGAAGCCATGGCCAGCGCCACGCCCGTAATAGTAACAGATATAGGGGGGCCTTGTGAAATAGTAAAAGGGTGTGAAAACCACGCAGGTTCAGTAATCCCCCTGCACAAACCCGAGCTTTGGCTAGAAGCTTTGAAAAACATAGAAAACGAAACGGTGGATACACAAAAAGCCTCAAAAGAGGCACACCGATATGCCCAGAACTTTTCCATAGAAAATACCTTTGAAAGCTTTCTTGATTTTCACAAAACGACTCTCAAAAAGCATATCAAAAAAAACGGAATATCCCGTTTCTCCCCTTTAGATAATTTGAAACAGGATCAAAAAGAAAACCGCCTAAGAAAGACAAAAGCATAATTTGTTAAAATCACCCCATGAAATTAGAGAATAAAAAACTTATATTGTTCGATCTGGACGGTACTTTGGTTGACAGTATCCCGGATCTTGTTGTTGCGGTTAATTATATGTTAAATGAAACAGGGAAAGAGCCTTTTGACGAAGAAACGGTAAGAACCTGGGTAGGTAACGGGGTTCAGGTCCTTGTAAAAAGGGCCCTCTCGGGAAGCGTCGATATTGACGAAAACCTCGACGAAGAGCTTTACCAAAGATCTTTAAAAATATTTATGGAATTTTACGGAGAAAACGTCTGCAAGGAAACAACTATTTATGAAGGTGTAAAGCAGACCCTTGAATCATTAAAGCAAAAAGGGTTCACCCTTTCCATAGTTACCAACAAACCATACGACTTCGTGGGACCGATACTTGAAAAACTGGAGATAGATACCCTGTTTGAGATGATCGTCGGAGGGGATTCACTTGAAAAGAAAAAGCCTGATCCCCTCCCCCTTACCCATGTATGTGAAAAACTGGGCTTCAGCATTAAACAAAGCGTAATGGTGGGAGACTCGAAAAACGATATCCTGGCCGCAAAATCCGCGAATATGGACACAGTAGGGGTAACCTACGGATATAACTACGGGGAGAACATCTCCCTTTACGATCCCGATATAATCGTTGAAAAATTCAACGAACTGGAAAAAGTCCTAAAGGCTTAGATATGGCAAAGATCGCAATCATAGGGGGAGGAGTGGCAGGTGCAAGCTGCGCTTTTTACCTCTCGAAACTGGGACTTGACGTAACTTTGTTTGAAAAGAACAACACCCTTGTAAGCGGTCCCCCTTTCTGCCACCTTCACGCAGGGGGAAATCTCTACAGGGAGATAGACGACGAGCAGTGCATCACCCTGCTCCACCAGTCCATAGACCTGCTTAGGTTCTATCCTTACGCCATCGATTACCGCCCTACCGTGATCGTAACGCCAAAAGAGGACAAAGATGACCCAAAAGCACTCTTTCCAAGACTTGATAAACTCAAAAACGAATATTCCAAAGCCGTGAAACAGGACCCGAAGAACAGGGTTCTAGGAGAAGTAAAGGAGTATTTTAAAGTCTATGAAAAAGATGATATCCTGAAACTGAAAAATAAAAATATCGTCGAGAAACCCTCAAGCCTGGATGAATGGATGATCCCCGTTGCAAAAAACATAGAGATCGAAAAGATCAAGTTCCCCCTTGTGATCGTACAGGAATACGGGCTGAACCTTTTCAGGCTCTCCGCAGGGGTAAACCTGCAGCTTCAAAACATAGCAAACTGCTCTTTAAAGCTTAATACGAAAGTTGTCGACATAAGAAAGAACAACGACAGCTTTAGCGTGAAATATGAAAAAGAAGATACCCAAGAAGAGGAAAAGTTCGATTACCTTATAAACGCGGCGGGATATAAAACGGGTGAGATAGACGATATGCTGGGCTTCAAAAGAGAAAGGTTCGTAGAGTTCAAGGCTGCATACGTGACAAAATGGGAAAAATGCGACAATATCTGGCCCGAAGTTATTTTCCACGGCCAAAGGGGCACTCCCCAGGGTATGGGGCAGTTCACACCGTATCCGGGAGGATATTTCCAGCTTCACGGGATGACAAACGAGATAACCCTTTTTAACAACGGCCTTGTAAAAAGCACTCCCCAAAGCGCCCAGCCGGAACTTTGCGAAAGCTTTATAAACAAAATAGACAAAAAATGGTACCCTGAAGAGATAAGCCAAAGAACCCAGAAGGCTATCAACCACCTGTCCAGGTTCATACCGGCTTTCTCCGATGCGAAAGTTGCGTCAAAACCGCTATACGGGGCACAGCAGATCCCGGGAGACGACAAAGAGCTCCGTGCAGCTGATGTATCTTTTGAGGGTGACAGGTATGCAAGATGCGAGGTGGTAAAAGCATCATCCGTATTAACCATGATAGATGAGATAATGAAAAAACTGGTAAAACTTCATATTGCAAATAAGGAAGATCTGTTTAAAAGGGAATTTGGCAGTTTAAAACTTACAGGGGAAGATATCCTGGCAAAGGCTGAAAAGATATGCCTGGAGAGGGATTATCCCGCCTCCCTGGCAGATATCAACACCCAAAGGCCGGAGCAGGTCTCATAAAGGGGATTCACCCCTTTTCCTTCACCGCCCTCAAAGCCCCGAACTGGGAATCCACTATATATTCCTTATCAAGGATCTCCTCGATACCCAGCTTTATAAGCTTCTGTTTTCTCTGCTCGTCTGCAACGATAAAGACCTCTATGCCCCTGTTTTTAAGCTTTTCTATACTCTCGCTCAAAGCGTAGATCGCGGAAAGGTCCATAAAAGATACGGAGCTGCAGTCTAAAACCAGGTTTTTCACGTCATATATCTTATCAACCTTGTCCAGGATAAAAGAGGTAGAACCGAAAAAGAAAGGCCCTTTTATATTTACTATCCGAACGATCCCGTCTCTGAATATCCTGTCGTCCTTGTTCTTTTCTATATCCTCGCCGCTTATATTCACTTCGCTCTCTTTTACCAAACGATAGATTATCAAAAAGGCGGACAATACCACGCCCACGCCTACGGCAACTATAAGATCAACAAAAACCGTCAGGAAGAACACTATCATCATAACGCTTACGTCGTATTTCGGGACTATTTTGACCTGTTTCAACATCTTGTAATCAAAGATATCAAACCCGACTTTTATTAATATACCCGCAAGTACGGGCATCGGTATCTTGCTTGCCAAGGGAGCTAACAGCAGAAGTATCAAAAGAAGGAACACCGCATGGGACATACCCGAAAGCCTTCCCGTACCGCCGCTTTTAACGTTCACAACTGTCCTCATGGTAGCCCCGGCTCCCGGAAGTCCCCCGAACAGTGAGGAAACCATATTCCCTATCCCCTGCCCCACAAGTTCCTTGTTTGAATCATGCTTGTCCTTGGTGATCGAATCGGCAACCAAAGAGGTAAGAAGTGAATCTATGGTACCAAGCACCGCCAAAGTCAGAGCGGAAACAAAAATAAAAGATAAGGACGCCATATCAAAATCAAAGGAAACGAATGTCGGAAGCCCCGTAGGTATATCGCTTACATAAGAAACGTTCATATTAAAAATATATGCGGCAAATGAAAGCACAACCAGGGCTATCAAAGGTGAAGGAACCTTGTCCGTAAGTTTTTTCGGAAGCAGGTATAATATCCCAAGGGTCAGAACCGTCAGCAATACAGCCTGTATATTCATATTTGCAATACTGGACGGAATACTTAAAATAGCATCGGCGATCGAAGATTTTGCATCAAGCCCGAAAGCGACGTTTATCTGAAGAAGGATTATGATCATACCTATACCGTTCATAAATCCCGAGATAACGGGATATGGGATAAACCTTACGAACTTGCCTATTTTCATAAAACCGAACAATACCTGCAAGGCTCCCGCAAGCAAAAAGGTGGTAAACACCAATGCCAGGTTTGAACCGAACGATGCGATCACCGTTGCGGCAACCACCGTCATAGGCCCTGTAGGTCCCGATATCTGTGTCTTGGTTCCCCCGAATGCCGAAGCAAAAAAACCTAAAAATATCGCCCCGTATATACCGGCACTTGCACCAAGCCCGCTTGATATACCAAAGGCGATCGCCAAGGGCAGCGCTACGATAGCCGCCGTTAATCCGCCGAATAAATTATTCATCTCTTTCCCGTATATATTAAAATTTAAGCTAATTATAGCATATTTTCAGGGAGTTTGATTTAATTATTTTATAACTTATTTTTTTATCCCCTAATCGATAAAATATATCCATAAACCTAAAATTAATTTGTTATTTACTATAATTTTGTAAGATATATACAGGATTCGGATTTGAAGATATTAATCGTAGATGACAGTTTAACCGTCAGGAAACTTATCAAGTCTCATATTGACACAATTGGTTCTTATGAAATTCTCGAAGCTGAGAACGGTTTGAATGCTTTGGAGATAATGAATCAGATCAAAAATATATTCCTGGTCGTTACGGATATCAATATGCCCAAAATGAGCGGCCTTGAATTTGCAAGGGAACTAAAAAAAGACAAAACGCACCAGTTTGTCAACTTTATATTCATAACCACGGAAACAACAAAAGAGTACCTCACCGAAGCGTTAAGGCTCGGGGCTATAAATTTTTTAAGAAAACCCTTAAATCCCGAGACCTTCCTTAACACAGTAAAAAAAGTGATCTCCGATTTTGAGAACAACAGGGTAGTGATGGAAGAGGAAGAGAAAAGACTGTTCCTTGAAAAGATCATAGAAGAGGCGCCTTTTATCTCCTTATCAGAAGGGGTCATAACCGTTTCAAAAAACGACAGAATAATGGAGATCCCGCTAAGCCGTGTAAAATTCTATAAAACCTGCCAGGATTATTCCATATAAAAGTAACACGCCAACAGGAAAAAAACAGATAATTCAAGAGTTTTAAAATATATGGCAGAATTAAATAAATAATTTGATAAAATATTTTATGATTTTTAAAACGAATTACAAGATAAAGATTCCAGTGTTCTTTTTTATTATATGCCTGGGTTTTCTCATACTTTATATTCTTACCGATCACCAGATTTTCAACAAGCAGCAAAAAAAACTTTCCATCATAAATATGGAAAAAGAACTTAACAAGACCGAAAAAATCTTTAATGATACGCTCAAAGATTCGGAACAGCTGATATACGCCATAAACTCCAACCAATTATTCAAAGACTATCTCAAAAACAAAAAAGGCTCAAGAAAGAATCTCGAATACCTTTTTGAAAACGTTATATCCTCAAACCGCTCTATTATGCAGCTTAGGTTTATAGACGATAAAGGAAGGGAAGAGATAAGATACGACAGGTACTCCCCCGACACCAAAGATTACTACAAAGAGGACAAACTGCAGGATAAATCCAAAAGGTATTATTTCAAGCAAAGCATGAAAGACCAGGAAACCCTGCTTTATTCGGCTCTTGACCTGAATATAGAGAATGAAAAGATAGAAACCCCTTTCAAGCCCACATACAGGCTAATCAAGCCCGTAAAAAGCGATAACGAGTTCAAAGGGATACTGATTATCAATCTCTTCGCCTCTTCTTTGTTTGAGCACCTTTTCAACAGTCCTTTTTACAACTTCATGTTAGTGGACGAAAAAGGATATATACTCCAGCATCACGACAGAAGGTATAACTGGAGCAAATACCGGGATATCCCCTTCAAAGCACAAAAAAGATATTTGAAACTGCTTGATAAAAACCGCTACAAAGACGACACCATTGCAGCCAAACAGCTTGATCTGCCTTTTACCAATAAATTGACCCTCATATATGAATCATCTTTTGATTATACGAAAAAAGAACGCCAGATCTATAAAAGCAGGATACTTACCACATTTTCTTTATTTTTCGGCCTGATCTTTATATTAAGCTTTATACTCTATTTGATACTTGAGAGGCTGGAGAAACAGAATCTCCATATTGAGGACCTGAATAAAAAGGAAACGGAACAAAAAAATATACTTATCCAGAACTCCAAAATGGCCGCAATGGGGGAGATGATAGCAAACATCGCCCACCAGTGGAGGCAGCCTTTGTCAATCATCTCTTTGCACCTTGCGAACCTGCAGATAAAGACTGCCAAGAACAAGGTAACGAACGAATTTCTGGAACAGTTCATAGAAAAGGTATCCAAAAATATAGACAATATGAACCATACCATCGAGGATTTCAGCAATTTTTTCAAACCAAACCGCCCCAAAGAGGAGTTTGAGATCAACGCACTGATCAAGGAAAGCCTGCAGATCATCGAAAAGCCCTTGAAAGACACGGATATAACAGTAAGCTTCAATCCCGTAAAGGATATGTATTTTACCGGATATAAAAACAATCTTCTCCAGGTGCTCATAAATATCATAAACAATTCAAAAGATGCAATAGGGATGAATAATATAAAAAATGGTAAAATATCGATTAAAACCTATCAAAAAGGCAATTCATTCATTATAAATATTTCAGACAACGGGGGAGGGATCCCCGAAGATATTTTAAACAGGGTTTTTGAACCCTACTTCACTACAAAGTTCAAAAGTGAAGGCACGGGAATAGGCTTATATATGTGCAAGACCATCATAGAAGAATCTTTGCACGGTTCAATAAAATTAAAAAATATCAATGACGGTATTTTATGTACTATTAAATTAAATATGGAGTAACAAAGAATGTCCCTGGAAAATATGACTGTATTATATGCGGAAGATGAAAACGAATTAAGGGAAGTAATGGTGGATATCCTCTCCTTTGAAGTAAAAACGGTCTATGTAGCGAAAAACGGTATCGAAGCTTATGACCTTTATAAAGAAAAAAAACCGGACATCATAATATCCGACCTTAATATGCCGGGGATGAACGGAATAGAACTGGGGAAAAAAATAAGGGAAACGGACCACTCGACCAGGATCATAATGTTAACCGCCCACTCCGATGTACAGAGCCTTTTGGCCGCAACAGAGCTTAAACTTACTAAATATCTTTTAAAACCCACAAAAGGGGTAGACCTTTTCAATGCCTTGACACTTGCATATGAGGAGATCAAAAATTTCAATGTAACCAGCACCTGTAAACTGCAGCTGAAAGAGAATTTTTCCTGGGATTTTAAAGAGCAGGCTTTGTATTCCGGGGCAAAAGAGATAAGGCTGACCCCAAAAGAGAGAAAGATACTCAATATGCTTTTTACCAATTTAAACTCGACCATAACATACGATATGCTGATCCAGGATGTTTGGGAAGATTCCAACCTTTACAGCATAGACACCATAAAGACCATGGTCAAGAACATAAGAAAAAAACTCCCAAAAGACACTATCAAAAACGTCTACGGCATCGGCTTCAAGGTTGAATAAACCTTAGGAACTACTTGTTATAATATATGGGATTGCTTATTTGTATAAGCTTTTCTATATCCTCTATATTCTCTTTTTTCACGTCAATATTCTCTATCCTGTTTAAGATATCGGAAAGCTGCTCTATATTCCTGGATATCTTTTCCATATCGCGGACAAGTTCGTCAAGCTCCAAAACACCAAGCTCTTTTTTTATGATATTGCTGGAGGACAGACTCAATATGGTGGATAAAGGCTGCCTCCAATGGTGGCTTATCTCCTGTATCATCTTTAAAATAAGGTCAGCCTTCTCTTTTTCCAGTTGAAGTTTTTTCAACTTTTTGGCATCATCCTCGTTCTTTATGTTCAATGCAAGCATATCAAGCTTATGGAGGATATCCTCGTCACTGAACGGTTTTGATATAAAAGAATCTATCCCTATCTCTATAGCCCTTTTGAGACTTTTTGAATCATCAAGGGAAGTCAACAGGACGATATGCTGCTTGGGCTCTATCTTTTTTATCAATTCGGCCATTTTCAAGCCGTCCATCACCGGCATGTTTATATCTGCTATTACTATATCGGGTTCATATTTTCTGTAATTATACAAACCCTCTTTTCCGTCTTGGGCAAAATATATCTCTTTGACCAGAGGTTCCAAAAGATTTTTTATCTTTTCCCTCATAAGTCTGCTGTCCTCAACGTAAAGTATCGTTACTGTCTTTAATGACATTTCCTACCTTCAATCTTTATATACAGTCATTATAGCATTATTATAATATGTGTACAATATAATACCAGGTTATATTTGATATAAATTTTCCATCTTTTTTTATTTAGAAATAATAATTTTGCAGCCTTTTTGTAATTTATATATTATTTTAATAAAAAAGAAACGTTTTAGAGAGATAGTTATGGTAGAATTTATAAAAAGCACTAAAAAAAAGGGGGTTTGTTAAAATGAAATATTTTCTAATAATAATTTTCTTTTTTGTCAATCTTTCCGGTGCGGATAATATCACCCTGCAGCTGAACTGGAAACACCAGTTCCAATTTGCCGGGTATTATATGGCCAGAGAGCTTGGTTATTATAAAGATGCGGGAATAAACCTAAAGATCAAAGAGTACAGTCAGGGGATAGATCTCATAGAAGAGATTGAGAAAAATAATGCCCAGTTCGCCATAGGGCGTTCAGATCTTATAATCGACAGGGCAAAGGGGAAAGACCTGGTTGCCTTAGGCGCCATATACCAGCACTCCCCCCTGATGCTTCTGGTAAGATCTGACAGCGGCATCAACACCCTGCACGACCTTAAAAACAAAAAAGTGATGATAACTACCGATGCAAAAAGCTCAGCGTCGGTGATCGCAATGTTAAATTCACAGAATATCCAGCTAAGCGATATCATCATCCAAAAACACAGTTTTGATATAAACGACCTTATAAACAAAAAAACAGACGCCATGGCTTCCTACACTTCCAACGAGCCTTATCTCCTTGACAGCAAAAATATCCCCTACAAGATATTCCATCCCAAAGATTACGGCTTTGACCTTTATAATGACCTGCTGTTCACCTCATCGGTTTTTATTGAAAAACATCCGAAACTGACAAAAGATTTTTTCGAGGCCACCATAAAAGGGTGGGAGTATGCTTTTAACAATATAACAAAAACGGCACAGCTTATCCACAAAAGATACAACACCCAGGACAAATCCCTTATACAGCTTATTTGGGAGGGGGAAGAACTTAAAAAGCTCGCCTTTCACGAAAACAGCCGCCATATAGGGTGTCTGGACAAAGACAAACTGCAAAAGATAGTGGAGATATACAAGATCATGGGGCTTATACATAAAGATATAGACCTTGACCGGTTCGTATACAAGCACAATAACCACGAAGTTTTAAAATTGAAACTTTTCCACAGGGATATCTATCTGTACTCTTTTATATTGATCCTCTCGGTAATAGGCTTTATAAGTATCCTGTTCTACCTTACCATCAAGCGTAAATGGCTCCATACCAAAAAAGACCTGGAGAAAGAGATCGAGGAGAAAACAAGGGAGATCCTTCTTCAGACATTTATCGATCCCTTGACCAATATCCAAAACAGAAAAGCATACGTAAAAAAGATAGATGAGCTCTTTAACGAATATAAAAGGTACGGAACCATCTTCTCCATCATACTAATAGATATAGACGATTTCAAGCAGATCAACGACAATTACGGCCACCGTACAGGTGACAACGTACTAATAGAGTTCGCAAAACTGATAAGCTCCCATTTAAGGGAAAGCGACTTTTTTTACAGGATAGGCGGAGAGGAGTTTATAGTGCTTCTTCCCCATACCGACCTGCAAAACGGCCGTACACTGGCGGAAAAACTCCGAAAAGTGATAGAAGAGGAGTTGACGATCATAGAAAATAAAACCGTTACCATAAGCCTGGGACTGACCCAGGTCAATGAAAACGACAACGAGGACACCCTGTATAAAAGGGTTGACAGGTTTCTTTATGATTCCAAAACAAGCGGGAAAAACAAGGTCAGCGCCCTTTGATCCCCGCTTTTATCCTATCCCCGGCAGTTCCACTTTAACAGTTCATTCATCTTTTCAAATACCATTAAAGTATCCTCTTCTATTTTAAGGGCTTTTTGTTCCAGTATCTCTTTTGAACCCCTGGCCGCGTTTTCGTTTACATACTCCTGGACGCTTTCGTGGACATCTTTGTGCACTTTCTTAAGCTCTTCCCAAACTTTTGATTTGGTGAACTTTTCACCCTTTCTCTCCTGCTCATCCATCCATTTCCCCATCTCGCAGCTGCTGTTATCCGCAACGCTGAAACTCTTAAACTCGTTAAGCCTTTTGAAGTTTTCCGTTTTAAAAGATATATGGTATCTTTTGTATTCGGAGATCTTCTGAGCCAAAGGTGGGTCGCATACTATTTTTTTATAATCGTCGCTGAACCTTGCCTGGGAAATGGTCATCTCTATCTCCTGTGAAAGTTTCTCAACCTCGTTTGATATCTCGTTAAGCCCCCTTGCGTTCGAGGCATTTTCCTGGGTGATATGATCGATATGGGATACGGCGTCGTTTATCTGTATTATCTTGTTCTTCTGATCCTGGGACGCGGAAGCCACCTCGTCTATAATACTTTTTGTCTCCCCTATCTTTTCGTTTAACTGGTTATATCCCTCTATCATATCAGTGGTTACTCTTTTCCCCTCGTCTGCTTTACGGGTGGCGCTCTCGACCAGCTGTTTTATCTCGTTTGCCGCTTCGGCAGACCTGCTTGCAAGATTCCTGACCTCCTGGGCAACCACCGCAAAACCTTTTCCCGCTTCCCCGGCCGTGGCAGCCTCGACTGCCGCATTAAGGCTTAGGATATTGGTCTGGAAAGCGATCTGGTCTATAACCCCAATGGCATCGTTTATCTGGACGATCTTTTCGTTTATCTGCTCCATGGCACTTGAGGTATCGTTTGCCAGGGTATTCCCTTTTTGGGCTTTTTCCCTCAGTTCATCGGAGATATTTCCCATGTGGGCAACGTTGTTTGCATTTGATTGTATGGTCGACGTGATCTCGTCGATGGAAGCCGCCGTTTCCTCCAGCGACGCAGCCTGCTGGTTCGAGGAGTTTGATAAAGAGGATGATGTGGAAAGCAATATATTCGTATTACTGTTAAGCTTGTCTATTACATTGCTGAACGTTGCCATGAAAATGGATATATCCTCTCCCAAAGCAAGCAAAGAGGTACTGAGTGTACCTATATCCCCCGCCATCCCTTTTCTCTGCTTGTCGTTAAGCTGGAAATCATATCTGTACTGCCCGTATGATTCAAGGATCATCCCGAGAATATCAAGTTTCTCTTTTGTGGTCTTTATCATATTGTTCACGTTGATCTTCAGAAGGTTCACAGCCTCGCTTCCCGCCTGTGAATTAACGCTGTAGGTAAAAAAACCGTTCTCGACCCGGCTCATGGTCTCATCTATCTCTTTTAATACTATATTATCCTTGAATGCCACCTCTTTTGTCTTTATCACTTCTTTATTGATGGTATTGATAAGTATCGCAAACTCGTCGGACCCCTGCACGTCCTTTATATCGATATCCTCTTTCTTTTTGGCTATAAAATCAAAAAAATCAAGAAGATTCCCTTTTAGAAGCTTCATATCGGAATCTATCCTTTTATATATCATAAGCCCCAGAACCAAGGTTATAACAAGCACTATCACCCCCAAAATAGAGTTGCTTACAAATACCCTCTGGGCTTTTTTCTTCAGTTTTGTTATATCCCCCTGGAGCTTTGAGGCTATAAGGGTTTCTACCTTTGCCATGATATCCAGCTTTTTGGACGCGAGATTGAAGAAGTTCTCACTCTCCCCCTGGTAAAGGTCCAGGTCGCTGTCGTTTGCCAGGGCCCTTACAAAATCTTTATATTCATCAATATTTGCTTTTTTAAGCTGTTCATTGTAATACTTCATAACATCGCTGTCTGCTACTTTAAAAAATACTGCAAGCTTCTGGTTCTCCGAGGCTATGATGGATTTCAGTTTTATCTGGCTGTAAAGTATCACCTTGGC
This sequence comes from Arcobacteraceae bacterium, assembly GCA_963677515.1. GTDB lineage: Bacteria > Campylobacterota > Campylobacteria > Campylobacterales > Arcobacteraceae > JAIOSF01. The sequence continues at coordinate 1,857,480 of OY781963.1, forward strand.
GTTATCGTTGTTTTCGGTTATATTGTCAAGCTCGTTTATGGTATTTACCCCGTAAGCCCTTATAAGCTCGGTATCATCCTTGGTGGAAAGTATATTATAATAAGCGATCAGCCCCGTCGTTATCTCCGAATTGTCGCTGTAATGGGAAAGCTCCAGTATCGTTTCCAAAAGCAGGTTGTTCAATATGGTATAGAAGTTTAATACGTTGGTTGCTTTTAAAGACTGCATATTCTCTACTTGTATCTGCTTTCTGACCTCCGACATCCTTTTGTAGATATCTTTCTCTTTTTCCAGAAGAAGCTTTTTCAGGTCGCTTTTTATCTCTTCATTTTGTATATACGAGGTCATATCATCATATAATTTGTCAACCTTTTTTCTCTGGCTCGCCATCTGCTCTTCATACATCTCCCCCCTGCTTGTAACAAAGCCCGCGGTATAGGTTCTTTCAGTTTCCTGCTCTTTTACTATTTTTGCAATATGATTGGTAACGTTCAAAAGCGGGGTTAATTTATCCATGCTCTGCACCTGGTTATATGAATGGATCACGCTTACCACGATAAAATACAACAATCCCGCTAGGGGGATAAAGGTCAATATCTGCAGCTTCGTTTTTAAAGACAAGTTTCCAAGAATACGGTTCATTCTTTTCCTTTATAATGATAATAAGTCAGCATAATAATATAAGCTATTGTAATAATTGTAGCATAACTTGTCTTTGATATCCGATCTCTTGGGAATAAGTATAATAAAGGCTTTGTAGAAGCTGTTCCCAACTTTTTGTATAAAATTAAACTCTTGAAAGATCAAGAAAAAGCGGGAATGAACTAAAAAATTAAACATAAGAAAATTTAATAATATTATCAGTTATGAAAGATATTCTTTCCTTAACACGAAATACAAAATAAGAAAAGCCACGGCGGAAGTCGAAGCCATCAGGGCAAATATGGAATCAAGGCTGCCGTCATGTATCAGGCTTGAAACAAAACCTATAAAAGCTGCCACGATAAAGCCTATCACCCCGTTCAGGGCGTTTGCGGTTGCGCTGATATCACCGAAATCCTCCAGAAGCAGGGATATGGAGTTGGCAAACACGAACCCAAGGGTCCCTATATACACCATCATAAGTATCAGTACGCTTCCCATAGTATGATAAGGGGAGGCTAGGAACAAAGCGGCCCCGGCCAGAACCTGTACCGTCACCCCTTTCATAAGGATCGAGAAGGTTGAATAGTTCTGCAGAAACTTTATATTAAGCCTGCTGCAGATAAGCAGGGACAATACGTTCAGCCCAAGCAGCAGGGTAAAAAGGTTGGGTCCCGCTTTAAAATACTCCATATAGATAAAAGAGGATTTCGTGATAAAAACAAAAAGCCCCGAAAAGCCGAAGGCATTCGCGGCAATAAGTGCAAGGGACTTTTTGCTTGTAAGTATCCGTTTATAGTTCCTGTAAAGGTTTTTGTCCTCTATCTTTGGAGAGGTCTCGGGCAGCTTGACGATAAGATATGAAAGCAAAAAAGCATACACGCATAAAAAATAAAATATATAATGCCAGTCGAAGAAGTTGATTATAAGTGTGCCTATAACGGGTGCCGCCATGGGGGCTACCATGATTATCATGGATATTATAGAAAATATCTTGGCACCCTCTTTTCCGTGGTAAACATCCCTTACTATGGCATTTGTGTTCACTACGGCAAAGCCTCCTCCCACTGCCTGGAAAAACCTGAATATCCAAAGCTCTTCCACAGTTTGGGAAGTGGTTATGAAAAAAGAGAACAATATATAAATAACAAGCCCCAAAGAGATGAAAAGCTTCCTTCCGTACCTGTCGGAAAGGGGACCCCCTATAAGCTGCCCCAGGCCGAATCCCAGTAGAAATATGGCAACGGTGACCTCTATCTGGTCTATGGAGGTGTAAAAATATGCGGACATCTGCATAAAAGAGGGAAGATACATATCCACGGCAAGGGGTGTTATGGAAGATAGCATCGCCAGGATAACCACAAAGCCCTTCGGGATCTTGAATGTTTGTTTTTGTGAGGAAGCGTTCATATTAAGCCTAATATTTTTAGGGATTGTACCAAATTAAAATAAACGGTTCTTTAACGCCCAATAAAAAAGGGAAGATGATCACCACCTTCCCTTTTTTCATAAAATCCGCACAGAAACCCTTCCCGTGCGAAGTTTCACGAATAATGAAACTCTTTTTATTCAAAGTTTAACATTGCTACTTATATGAAGTTTTACCATTTTCACCTCCATATTTTTCATAAAAGTATTATAACATTATTTTTTCTTTAATTAAAATTAAAAATCCAATTAATTGATTTTTATTATAAATGGCAATTTGCAATAAATTCCCAAAAGGGGAGAAAAAACGGCTATAATCTTCCAATAAGCGCAAAAAGGAGAAAGAGTGAAAATATGCGGAATGGAGCTAAAAGCGAACAACCTGTTGTTCTGTATCATCGATACAAAAAAAGATCCCCTATACCAGGATACTAAAATAAAAAAACTGAGCCTTGAGGATGACGAGGATGAAAAGTGCGTCACTGACTTTTTTAACACTGTAAAGAAGCTTATAAAGGAACACGGCATAGAAAAGATCGCCATTAAAAAAAGGGCAAAGAAAGGGAACTTCGCAGGGGGTGCGGTAACCTTCAAAATTGAAGCCCTTGTACAGCTTAACGGTATATGCGCCGTTGAGCTGGTCTCCCCCCGGGCAATAAGCTCTTTTGAAAAGAAAAACAAGGTGGAGTTTCCTCAGAAGCTGAACAAATACCAGCAGCAGGCATATCTTGCGGCTATGGCCTGCGTTTAAAATTATTTTTTATTTTACTTTCCCTTTTTCGTAAAACTTCCTAAGCCATCTGTCTGCAGGGTACATGAACTTGTAAATGGCAGGTACCACAAGTAAAGTAAGTACGGTGGAGCTTACAAGCCCCCCTATAACGGCCAGGGCCATGGGTGAGTTTGATTCGCTTCCCGCACCCGTGCCGAATGCCAAAGGTATCATTGCACCTATCATTGCAAAAGTGGTCATCAAGATGGGTCTAAGCCTTTTCTCCCCCGCTTCCAAAAGCGCGTCATCCACAGATTTACCCTGAGCTACCGCTTTATTGGCAAAATCGACCACCAAAATGGCATTTTTCCCCACCATCCCAAGAAGAAGGATAATACCTATCATAACAAAAAGGCTGAAAGTGTTGCCGCTTAGGTAAAGCGCGACCATAACCCCCGTAAAAGAAAGTGGCATGGAGACCATAATGATAAAAGGCTGTATCAACGACTCGTAAAGGGCTGCCAGGATAAGATATATAAGTATAACCGCAAGAAGCACCGCGGCACCGAAAGCCGCACTTGTATCCGCCATATTCTCAACGTCGCCTGTATATCTGTAACTGTAACCTTCAGGAAGAAGCTCCCCTATCTTTGAATCGATCACCTTGACCACGTTATCAAGGCTCTCTCCGAAAAGTCCCCCCGTGACCAGAACCTTTCTCTCCCTGTCAAACCTGTTGATTGAAGAGGTAGAGGTATTCTGCTCAAAGCCTACAAGCCCCTCAAGGGAGACAAGGCTTCCCTCACTGTTTCTGACCTGCAGTTTTTTCATATCTTCTATTGATTCTCTGTACCTGTCTTCAAACCTGATAGTTATATCAAACTGCCTGCCCTTTTCCTCGAAATACGAAATAGGCCGATCGCTGCTGTATGCGCTTGAGAGTATACCGGCTATCTCCCGGGCGCTTACCCCTGCAAGCTGGGCATTCTGCCTTTTTATATCTATTTTTATCTCCGGTTTCCCCGCTTCATAGTCCCTGTCTATGTTTGTTAATCCGTTCGTATTTTCAAGGAGGCTCATCACTTTTTTGGAGGTTTCGTTTAAAATATCCAGATCATCCCCCGTTAGGACGATCTGGATGGGAGCATTTGAACTTCCCGTATCAAAAGGGGGTATATCCTCAACGGTTATCACCATATCTTTTATATCCTTGAACTCATTGGTATATTTTATTATCATCTGCTCCTGGGAGAGTTTTCTTTCCCCTTTGGGTTTCAGTTTCGCATATATCTTTGCCTTGTGGATCTCTTGGGCACTGTTGTAACCGATAGAAAGCACAGTATACTCGACGGCATCATCTTTTTCTATTTCCTTTAATAAGGGCTGCACCTTTTCTTTCATGGTTTCAAGATTTGTCCCCACCGGGGCTTTTATAAGCACCTGGAACTCTTTATTGTCCTCCATTGGCATAAAATCCATCCCCACGCTTAGTTTCGTGGAAGCTATAAGAAGGGCTACGGTAAAGATGATTGTCAGGGTCTTAAACCTTAGAAGGAAACTTAATATAGATACATATACCCTGTCAAGCCCTTTAAAAAAAGGCTCCGTGAAACGGTAAAATCTCCCCTCCCCGCTTCTAAGAACCCTGGCACCGACAGTTGGGATGAACATAACGGCAACCAGGTAGGATATAACGATACCTGCGGCAACCGTCATGGCAAAAGAGTTAAAGAACATCCCCACGATCCCGTCCATGAATGCCACGGGTACAAATACCGCCAAAAGAACCGAAGAGATGGCAAGGATCGAGAAAGCCACCTCTTTTATCCCCTCAAAGGAAGCTTTGAAAGGTTCCATCCCGCTTTCCATCTTTTTGGTTATATTCTCTATTACCACTATGGCATCATCTATAAATATACCGATCGCCAGTGTAAGCCCTATCAGGGTAAGCCTGTTCAGGTCATACCCAAGCCAGTCGATCACCGCAAAGGTGCCTATGATGGAAGTTGGGATCGCCAACGCTGAAACGATTGTCGCGGTGGTATTCCTTAAAAAAAAGAATACTATGATTATGGCAAGGACAGAACCGTATATAAGGTCGAAAGATACGTTATTTATATTTACGAGTATCTTCTCGCTTTGGTCCTGCAGAAGCTGCAGCTCGTAATCAGCCCCCGCTATTGCTTCCAATTTGGGCATGATCTTTTTAACGTTTTGGATAATATTAAGGACGTTTTCCCCGGAGATCTTTTTAATCTCGATACTCACCCCCTGGTTGCCGTTAAATGAGGAGAAACTGCTGCTGTCGCTTAAGCCGTCCTCGATCTTTGCTATCTCTTTTAGTTTAAGCCCCGGCTTTACGAGTATATTTGACAGATCCTCCATATTTAGAGCATCCGCTTTTAACTTTACTATTATCTCTTTTGAACTGTCTATAAGTTTTCCGGACCCCTGGGAGATGTTCTGGGATGCTATTATCTGCTGGAGCTCATAAGGGGTCAGGTCGTATTTGTTAAGTAAGAAAGGATCCACGTATATCCTGATCTCCCTGTCCTGAAAACCTATGATATCAACCTCTCCGACCCCCTGGATCCTTTGAAGCCGGGGCTTTAGTTTCTCGTCCGCAAGCCTCATCAAAGCTACAGGGTCATTTTTCTTTGAAGCCACGAAAAGGTTTATAACAGCCCCCGTAGCACCCAGTTTTTTAACGCTTGGCTTTTCCACCTCGTCGGGGAGATTCAGCGTCCCTATTTTATCCCTTACGTCATTGGCGGCTACGTCCAGGTCCTTGAAAAGCTCGAACTGCACGGTCACCACGCTGAACCCCTCATAACTTGTGGACATAAGCTTATCTATGCCGTCTATACCGCTTACCACCTCTTCTATCTTGTCGGTTACCTTTGTCTCAACGGTGCTTGCATCGGCCCCGTTGTAAACCGTCTGTATCGTAACTACCGGAAAATCCACGTTCGGGAAAAGGTTCACTGGCATGGTTTTATAGGAAATAAGCCCGAAAACAATGAACGTCATCACCGCCATTAGTGTGGTTATGGGTCTGTTGATGGCATATTTATACATCGGTTTCCTCTGTATCCTTTAGGTCCTTAAAATCGGATCTTCTGTTTTTCAGGTTTTTCCTGTATGCCTGGTAATCACCGAAATCAAAAAATTTATCGTATCTTGAATGCTTGTCCCTTATGGCCCTGGAGTGCTTGATCGGGCACCAAAACTGCTCGGTCCTTGCCGCAATCTCCCTTACATAGGCAACCACCCCGTTAAAATACTCGCAGTACCAGCAGTTTATCCTCTCTACACGGTCCAGGTAAAACAGGTCGTACCTGTCCATCACAACGTAATCTTTCCTTTTTACCTTTGGTATTTTGTATATGGGAAAGCAGACCGCCTGGTAAATGGTAACAAATATATCTGCTATAACTATGGGTATCATCATTGACCAGATAAAAGGGATGGTCAGGATCACGGCGATAGGGAAGGAGGCCAGATATTTGATGGAGCTTATTATTTTCGATCTCCCCTCTTCTATAACCTCTTTCCTGAACTTTGCCTTGCCGTCCTCTATTTTGTAGAAAAATTGGTCTTCTTTCTTTTTGAACTCTTCAACCAGTTCATCCTCCAGCTCTTTTATCTGGCTTACTATCTCCTCGACCCTTTTACTCATCTGTTCCCTTTTGCCTGGTATGGATGTACCCTTCCCCGAAAAGCCCTGTAAGGATCCCCGAAGTTTCAACCTCGGCGCCTATCTTTCTACTTTTTGTGTCCGCATAGGGGTAAACCTTGGATATCACCCCCTCATACTCTTTTTCGTCTCCGTCAAGCTTATATCTGTACAGGTCGCCCACTTTTACCTCTTTATGGTATTTTTGGTCAAACCACAGTATCAGTTTCCTTTTGTTCCTGCTTTGGATCTTGAACACCGTTTTTATCGCCTGGGCGCTTACCACGTCCCCCCTTTCTATATCTTTTGATATTATTATCCCCTCAAAGGGGGCTTTTAGGATCGTTTTGTCAACAAGAGTCTGCTGGTAGGCAACCTGGGCTTTGGCGCTCTCGTAAGCTTTGGCGTAACTGTCGAACTTCTCCTGGTCGATTATGTTTCTTATCTTTATCTGCCTTTCATAATCTTTTTCGGTAAATTCCAGGGTTGTTTTATATACATTTAAAAGGGCTTTTGTCTCGGCATTGTCCAAAGCCGCCAGGGTTTCCCCTTTTTTTACTTCGCTTCCTATATCGGCCGATACCCGGTCTATTATGCCGCTTGCGTTAAAAGCCAGGTTTGCACTTTTATCGGCCACCACGTCAAAGGTCGCATATATCTGCTCTGCATTCAGGAGCGTGCCTGTAAACAAACCTATTACCATAAACTTTTTTATCATTTTACATACTCCCATATATCTTCACCGCTGTGGTAGATTATATCCGCTTTTTTTATCTCCAGGTCGAACTTTGCCGTTTTAAGGGCACTTAATGCGCTGAACTTCTCGCTTAAAGCTTCAAGATATGCCACGTTGTCCACAAGCCCGTTTCTGTATTTCGCCTCTATCACCTCGTAGGTGCTGTTAGCGGCCTTCAGCGCCGCATCGGCAGAGAGTATTTTAAGCTTCCCTATCTCGTAAGATTTTCTTGCAAGCTTCAGATCCACGTTCGCCTTGTTCTTCTCATACTCGTATCTTGATCTTATCCCCTGGTACTGCTTATAAGCGCTTTCATAGGATTTCTGGGTGCTTCCGAAGTCGTAAAGGTTCCAGGAGAAGTTCACGGAGAAAATATTCTGCTCCTCCAAACCGCTGTCAAGAGATCTGTTATCATAATCCATATCGTAATAAGAATAGGTATTATTCAAAGTCACCGACGGGTAATCGGCGCTTTTTTCCCCTTTTGCCGTTTCGATCTGTGCCTGCATATCGTATTCCAGGGCCTTTATATCCGATCGAAGAAGGGGTTTTGGTTTTTGCAGCTCTTTAATGGTTGAACCTTTTTCAATATCAACCTTGTTTACGGTCAAATATTCAAGGTTGTGAAGGATCGTCTGAAGCTGCAACTCCGTTTCATGCAGGGTCACGTTCGCACTTTGGACCCTTGAGGTAATCTTGTCCACCTCGTCACTTGTTGCGGTACCTGCTTCAAAAAACCGTTTAAGCCTCGTCTGCTCTGCTTTTAAGGTATCGATCTCTTTTATCACCGCCTCTTTTTTGCATAAAAGGGACTGGTAGTTGAAATAATAGTTCACGACCTGCAAAGCAAGGGAGTTTTTCAGGGAATTGAGATTTTCATTCGCCCCTTTTATATTAGCGTCAAGGGCGTTGTAAAGGGTCTCTTTCTTCCCTCCGTCATATAAAAGATATGAGATATTTGCGCTTGATACTGTAGAACTGTCGGGAACCGAGACTGTTTCCTTGTTTGTATCGGAATACTGCACCCCAACCGTTAGCTTGGGAAGATACCCTTTTTGTGTACTGCTTAAAGTGTCTTTTATGGACTGGATATTGTATTTACTTGATTCAACCAGCTGGTTCTGCAAAGATTCGTTTATAAGCTGGGTCAGATCCTGCGCACTTAAACAAAACGGTATCAAGCCCGCCAGATATACCTTTTTCATCTTTCTCTCCCTGAAGTGATAATATTATCTTTTATTAATTGTATTGAAACTACCATTATTCTTTTATTAGCGAAGCAGCTTTAAGCCCTGCAATTAAAATAAATCTCGTAACTTTAACTTAATATGTATTATAATTAACATAACCGAACGGTTAGTTAAGTCAAACAAAATACAAAAAAGGTTTTTTATGCTGGGGAAAATCATTAAAATCACGGCTGTTGCAGCTGTTTTAGCTTTTATTGTTTTTATAATAATAGATAAAAATATTTTAAATAAATCGGATGAAGAAGAAAATTTCGGGATAGGGAACGGAAGGCTGGAGACCACCCAGATCAATATATCTTCAAAGATCCCGGGAAGGCTGCTGGAGGTTTACGTCCAGGAGGGTGACATGGTTGAAAAAGGGCAGGTTCTGGCAAGACTAGACACCGACGAACTGGAAGCAAAGCTTAAATCAGCCCAGGCTTATGTAGAGCAGATGAAACAGAACAAGCTTTACGAGGAAGCTATAGTGAAGCAAAGGGAAAGTGAACTCACCCTGGCAAAAAAAACCTACGACAGGACCCTGACCCTTTACAAGAACAAAAGCATCGCCCTGGCCCAGCTCGACCACGACACCGCTACCTTGGAAGCTGCAAAAGCAACTCTGCAGGCCCAGAAGGCAAAGGTTATAAACCAGGAAGCCGCAATAAACGCGGCTATTGCCCAGGTTGATACCATCAAGGTGAACATAAACGATTCTACCCTTTATTCACCCGTAAAAGGGAGGGTTCTATATAAACTTGCCGAGAACGGTGAGGTTGTGGCATCGGGGGGAAATGTTTTGACCGTGCTGAACCTTTTGGACACCTATATGACAATATTCCTCCCTACCTCAAAAGCGGGACTTGTGAATATAGGCTCACCCGCAAGGATCATATTTGACGCCCTGCCGGGTGTGGCTGTTCCCGCGAACGTGACCTTTATCTCCCCCCAGGCGCAATTCACCCCCAAAGAGATAGAAACCCAGACAGAAAGGGAAAAGCTTATGTTCCGTATAAAAGTAAAAATAGACCCGAAGCTTCTGAAAGACCATATCCAAAAAATAAAAACGGGGGTTCCCGGAGTAGTCTATATCAAGCTTGACGAAAATGCCCAATGGCCCGAAAAATTAAGCAGGCTGCCAAAAGAATAAAAAATGGATAATATAGTCCAAATAAACACCCTTTTTCACAGATACGACAAGAACTGTGCACTGGATAATATAAATATCAATATCCCTTCCGGGAAAATGATAGGTTTCATAGGTCCCGACGGAGTAGGGAAATCAACCCTGCTGGCACTTATCTCGGGAGTAAAAAAAATACAAGAAGGTAAGATAAGCGTTTTAGGCAGCGACATAAACGACTCCTCCTATAGAAACAGCATCTGCCCTAAAATCGCGTATATGCCCCAGGGTCTAGGGAAAAACCTTTATATGACCCTTTCCGTTTACGAAAACATCGAATTCTTTGCAAGACTGTTCCAGCAGGAAAAAAAAGAAAGAGAGATAAGGATAAACGAGCTATTGGAAGCTACGGGACTATTAAAGTTCAAAGACCGCCCTGCCGGAAAATTATCGGGAGGGATGAAGCAGAAGCTTGGGCTTTGCTGCGCCTTGATCCATGATCCCGAGCTTTTGATACTGGACGAGCCCACGACCGGGGTGGATCCCCTTTCAAGGCTGCAGTTCTGGGAACTTGTCAACAAAATAAGAAAAAGACAAAAGAATATGAGCGTTCTTATAGCCACGGCATATATGGAGGAAGCCCAGGGCTTTGACCATATCATAGCCATGGACGACGGGAAGATACTTGCTTCCCAAAGTCCCGGGGAACTTATGGAACAAACACAGACCCAGGACCTGGACAGCGCATTTATCCAGCTTCTGCCCCAAAGCAAAAGGAAAGGGCACGAGAGCCTGGTGATCCCCCCGTATGAAGACGGGAAAGGGGAAAACTTCGCGATCGAGGCAGATAACCTTACCATGAAATTCGGTGATTTCACCGCCGTGGACAATGTGAACTTCAAGATAAGGGAAGGGGAGATCTTCGGCTTTCTGGGTTCCAACGGCTGCGGGAAAACAACCACCATGAAAATGCTCACAGGGCTTTTGACCCCTACAGAAGGGGATGCTAGGCTTTTCGGGGAACGCCTGAAACAAAGCAATATGGAAACGCGAAAAAAAGTGGGCTATATGACCCAGTCCTTTTCCCTTTATAACGAACTGACAGTGAAGCAGAACCTGCTGCTGCACGCACGCCTTTTCCATATTCCGGAAAAAAGCCTTCAGAACAGGATCAAGGAGATGCTTGGGAAATTTGATCTGGAAAAATACGAAAACCATATAGCCCAGGAGCTCCCTATGGGTATAAAACAGAGGCTTTCCCTTGCAGCTGCCGTTATACATAAACCTACCATGCTTATTTTGGACGAGCCCACATCGGGGGTAGATCCTATTTCAAGGGACAATTTCTGGAAACTTCTGGTCGATCTTGCAAGAAAAGAGAAGGTTACCGTTTTTATCTCCACCCACTTTATGAACGAAGGGGAAAGGTGCGACAGGATATCTCTGATGCACCAGGGGAAAGTCCTCTCAAGCGACACCCCTTCGAACCTTATAAGATCAAGGAACAAAGAAAATCTTGAAGAGGCGTTTATAGAATACCTCCAGGAGGTGACAGATGTTAAAAGCGATAAAAGTGATGAGATAAGAACATCTATCGGGGATAAAAACAATAACAACGGAAAAAGTTTTTTCAGCTATATCAGGCTGTTCGGTTACGCATATAAAGAATCACTGGAGCTTTTAAGGGACCCGGTACGTCTTACCTTTGCCCTCTTGGGTACGGTTTTTCTGATGTTCACAATGGGTTACGGGATCACCATGGATGTGGAGGACCTTAGATTTTCGGTGCTGGACAACGATAAAACACCCCAAAGCAGGGATTATATACAGAATATATCAGGGTCCAGGTATTTCCTTGAACAACCTGAAATAAGAAGCAAAGAGGAGATGGATACCCGTATGTCAAACGGGGAATTAAGCCTGGCTTTTGAGATCCCCTCGGGCTTTGGAAAACATTTGAAAAAAGGTGACAGCGTGGAAGTTGCCGTCTGGATCGACGGTGCCATGCCTTTTCGTGCGGAAACCATAAAAGGGTATGTTACGGGTCTTCATTATTCCTATATCAAATCATACTACAAAGAGATCCTGGGGTATGTTCCCCAAAGTTCACAGGTGGATATACAGATGAGATACAGATACAACCAGGACTTTAGAAGTATCTACTCAATGGTTCCTGCAGTTATACCTTTACTTCTTATATTTATCCCCGCAATACTTATGGCGGTAAGCGTCGTAAGGGAGAAGGAGCTTGGTTCCATCACAAATTTTTATGCCACTCCCGTTACAAAACTGGAATTTCTGCTGGGCAAACAACTTCCCTATATCGTAGTGGGGATGATCAGCTATTTCGGGATGGTATTACTGGCCCTGCTGGTTTTCAAGGTTCCAATAAAAGGCAACTTCATAACCTTGACCCTGGCTTCTTTTTTTTATATTTTCGTAACCACCGGGCTTGGGCTGCTTATGTCTTCATTTGCAAAAACCCAGATCGCAGCCCTGGCAGGAACTGCAATAGCGACACTTCTTCCCACTATCCAGTTCTCGGGACTTAGGGAACCGGTAAGCTCCCTGGAAGGCATAGGTGCATATGTAGGTGATATATTCCCGGTAACATACTATATAAACGTATCAAGGGGTATATTCAGCAAAGCGGTACGGTTTGAAGACCTGTACCTTGAGTTTACGGTCTTGATCCTCTCAATATTCGTTATTTTCATATTAAGCATGTTTGCTTTAAAAAAACAGGAGAAATAAAATGTTAAAACACCTGTTGAATATACTCCACCTGGGGATAAAAGAACTCCAGACCCTTTTCAGGGACAAAGGGATGCTTATCTTTATCATATACTCTTTCAGCGCAGCAATATACATTGGTGCCACAAAAGCCTCAACAGAACTGAACAACGCATCAATAGCTTTTGTGGATGAAGACCGTTCTGCACTTTCAAGCAGGATAATAAACAGTTTTTACAAACCAAGGTTCAATACCCCCGACGAGATCCCCTATTCCAGGATAGACAGCCGTATGGACAGCGGGTACTATACATTTGTGGTGATTATCCCCGCAAACTTCGAAAAAGACATTTTATCAGGGGAAACACCCGATATCCAGTTAAATATAGATGCCACCAGAATGACCCAGGCAGGTATAGGCTCGGGCTATATACAGCAGATCATCACCGACGAGGTCAATAACTTTATCAAAAAAGAACCCTCAAGCATCCAAACTCCCGTTAATCTTGTAAACCGTTTCAAATACAACCCGAACCTTACAAGCACCTGGTTCGGAAGCATAAGCGAGATCATAGGAAATATAGCAATGCTTTCCATACTCCTCTCGGGAGCCTCCCTGATCAGGGAAAGGGAGCACGGGACAATAGAGCATCTTCTTGTTATGCCTTTAAATGCTACGGAGATAATGCTTTCCAAGATCTGGTCCATGGGTCTGGTTATCCTGGTCTGCGTAACCCTTTCTTTGTTCTTTATAGTCCAGGGGGTTCTTCAAGTACCGTTGGCAGGCTCTATCCCTCTATTCCTTTTTAGTACATTTCTGCTGCTTTTTGCAACAACATCCATGGGGATCTTTATGGGGACGATAGCAAAAAGCATGCCCCAGCTTGGAATGATATTTATCCTTACCATCCTTCCTTTAATGATGCTCTCAGGAAATATAACACCTTTTGACAGCATGCCCGAAAGCATACAAAAGATAATGTACCTTGTCCCCACAAGCTATTTCGTGCAGATCTCCCAGGCGATACTTTTCAGGGGAGCAGGGCTTGATGTGGTCTGGAGCGATATGCTCCATATATTTATTATAGGGCTGGTGTATTTTCTTTTCTCCCTTTATATGTTCAGGAAAAGCCTGGAATCCCAAAGCTAGACAATAAAAATGAAATAAAAAAAGGGGAGGCTTGATACCTCCCCTTTTTAGATTCTTTCAGGTTTTAATCTTTTGATTTAAAGAACTTTTGTTTTATTCTCAATACAAGATAGAAGAATAAAGGAATAAACAGTGTCCCGATAACCATCGCGGCAACCATTCCCCCTACAACCGTAGTACCGATAATATGACGGCTGGCAGATCCCGCACCGCTGCTTAAAGCCAACGGAAGGGTTCCAACAATAAATGCCAACGAGGTCATAACGATAGGTCTGAACCTTAACCTTGCAGCTTCTATCGTCGCATCGAACAGGCTTAACCCGCTCTTTAGCTTATCTACCGCGAACTCGACTATAAGGATCGCATTTTTGGCACTTAATCCAACAAGGGTTATAAGCCCTACCTGGAAATAGATATCCGCTTCCAGCCCTCTTAGGAACACGGCCAATGCCGCCCCGAATATTGCAAACGGGATAGAGATGATAACAGCCATTGGAATACTCCAGCTTTCATAAAGTGCAGCAAGGATCAGGAATACGAATATCGCCGCATACAATGTTGTATAGTTACCTTCGCCCTCAAGCTTTTTCTCCTGGTATGTTGTTCCCGACCATGCAACAGTGTACCCCTCTGGAAGTATGCTTGAAGCTATCTCTTCGATCGCTTTGGTTGCATCACTTGAAGCAAATCCCATTCCAGGAGCCCCTGTGATCTTCGCTGAACTGAACATATTGAATCTTTGGATAACGCTTGCGTTTACCTTTCTTTCAATGGTTACAAGCTCGCTTACAGGAACCAGGGCATTCTCTGACGTTCTTGCGTAAACGTTTTTAAACTGTTCTTTCGTAGCCCTGTACTGGGACTCCGACTGGATATTTACGTGGAACGTCCTGTCGTAAAGGTTGAAGTCGTTTATATACCCCTGCCCGTATGTATTTTGTATAGCTTTATACAGCTCGTTCATAGATACGTTCATAGACTTTGCCTTATCCCTGTCAACAGTCAACAGGTATTCCGGAACATTTGTGTTCAATGTTGTCCTAACCCCGCTTAATCTAGGATCCTGTGAAGCTTTTGCAACGATCTCCTGAGTATACTTGTTCAGGGTATGAAGCTCACCCCCTGTTCTGTCCTGGATCCACATCTCAAACCCGCCGGTTGTACTCATACCCATGATCGGCGGTGGATTTACAGGAATTACGAACGCCTCTTTGCTTGTAGCCATGAACTGACCCATAAGCTGCCCGGCGATCACCGTCGAGCTTTGTTCTTTTGCAGGTCTTTCATCCCACGGTTTAAGTTTTGCGAACATTACGGCCGCATCTGTTTTATAAGCAAACGTAGCAATATCAAGCCCGGTAATATTACCCGTACCCCAGATCTCAGGGTGTGCCAAAAGCTGCTTTTCAATATCATCCGTTATTTTCTTCGCTTCTCCAAGTGAAGTTGAAGGCATCATATAAGTAAGTACCATCAAAGTACCCTTGTCTTCAGTAGGCACAAGACCGCTTGGAGTGCTTTTCATAATAGAATATGTAGCCCCTAACAAGATACCGAACAGTAAAAGGGTAAATACCCACATTCTTATTGTCTGCTTCGCTACCCCTATAAATATCGTTGTAAGCCAGTCAAAGAACTCATTGAACTTCCTAATAGGAAGAATCGGCTCAGGCTCATGCTCTTTTAAGAATATCGCACAAAGAGCAGGCGTAAGGGTAAGTGCAACGAATCCCGAAATAACAACCGCCATAACGATAGTGATGGCAAACTGCTTATACATAACACCGCTGAACCCGCCGCTAAGAGCCGCCGGGATAAACACGGCAGACAATACAAGGATAATAGCTACAAGAGGTGTTGTAAGCTCTTTCATAGCCTCAATCGTAGCCTCTTTTACACCAAGGGCCTTTGTTCTCAGGTTTCTTTCAACATTCTCGATAACGATAATCGCATCGTCAACCACCAGACCGATAGCAAGGATCATACCAAACAGCGTTAAGAGGTTTATGGAAAAACCTGCCGCATAAAGCCCTGCAAAAGTACCTATAACCGAGACGGGAATAGCAAGTACAGGGATAATAGTAGCCCTGAAGTTCCCAAGGAAAAGGTATATTAAAATAACAACGAAAACAACCGCTTCAAACAAGGTTTTTACAACCTCTTTGATAGACGCATTTACAAAAAGAGTCGCATCGTACGGAAGCTGGTATTCCAGGTCTTCCGGGAACTTCTTGGATATCTCGTCAAGAGTCTTTTCAAGTGCCGCAGACACCTCCAAAGCATTTGCACCGGGAGACAGGAAGATACCCACAGGTATCATAGGTTCCTGGCTGAACTGCGCGGAGATATTCTGGGAATCGGCACCAAGTTTCACCTGTGCAACATCTTTAAGCCTTAATGTTGAACCGTCAGGGTTTGATCTAACTATTATGTTCTCAAACTCCTCAACGTTCTTAAGCCTACCCTCCGTAGTGATAGAATAAGTAAACGGCGTAACTTCCGTAATAGGCTCGCTTCCCGTCCTACCCGTTGAGTACTGGTTGTTCTGGCTTCTGATAAGGTTTGTTATATCTGAAGGGGTAAGCTTGTAAAATGCAAGCTTGTCAGGATCTATCCATATTCTTATGGCATAATCTTTCGCCCCGAAAACCATAACGTCACCGACACCTTTTATCCTTTTAAGATCATCAACAACATTTACCGTCAGATAGTTTGAGATATACGTAGTATCGTGCACCTGGTCTTTAGAGGTAAAGGCATAAACCTTAAGCATATCGGGAGATCTCTCTTTTACGCTGATCCCCTGTCTTTGAACCTCTTCAGGAAGCTTGCTAAGCGCCAGCTGAACCCTGTTGTTTACGTCAACCTTGGCTTGAGAAACATCGGTACCTACGGCAAACATAATACTCATGGAAAGAACACCGCTAGGTGATGCTGTTGATGTCATATAGGTCATATTCTCAACACCGTTGATCGAGTTCTCCAACGTCGTTGCCACCGTGGTAGACAAGGTTTTTGCATCGGCTCCCGGGTAGGTTGCCTGCACGTTTATCTGTGGAGGGGTAACCGCCGGATACTCTTTTATAGGTAATATATTGATAGATATAAGACCTGCAAGGATTATAATAATAGACACAACAGTCGCAAAGATGGGCCTATTTATAAAAAATCGTGAAAACATCTATTTTCCTTACTTGTTTATTATTTTATCTACCGTCAAAGGCTGCCCCGGTTTTACCCTGAAGAAGTTGTTTACGATAACTCTGTCACCGCTTTGAACGGCACCGCCTGCCACGATAAACTTGTCACCGCTCTCTTTTCCTACAATTACCGGTCTTACTGCCGCAACCCCGTCTTTTTCAACAAAAACGATAGTTCCCATAGGATTTTGAAGAAGAGCTTTTTGAGGGATAGTGATAACGTTTTTCTGAACTATACCGTTTAACGCAACCCTTATAAAAGTACCCGGCATCAAAACGCCGCTCGTATTTTCAACAAAAGCCCTCATTTTCACAGTTGAAGTATTCTGGTCTATATTGGCATCGATAAAGTCTACGTAACCCTCGGCCTCTACAACTTTCCCCTCAACCTGGACTTTTATGTTTATCTTACCCTCTTCAGGGATAGCCCAAAGACCGTTCTTGATATTTTTATAATCGCTTAAAGGCATAGAGAAATCTATATAAACTTTCTCGTTTTGTGTTATAGGAAGAAGCTCCATAGGAGGATTCTGGGTAACAAGGTCACCTATATCCACAAGCTTAAGTCCCGTAACTCCCGATATAGGAGCTTTCACGTTAGTGTACTCAAGATCGATCTTTGCCTGGCTTAACTGTGCTTTTGCCAGTGCCAGGCTTGCAAGCGCTTTTTCATAAGAAAAGAAAGTCGCATCCCTTTTCTCGTCACTTACCGCCTTTGTCTTGTAAAGTTTTTTTATCCTATCCCAGTCCCTTTTTGCATTTTCGAAACTTGCCTGGTTCATTTTCAGCGAAGCTTCCGCAGCTTCAACCTTTGCTTTGTAAATATCATCCTCTATCTTAAACAGAAGATCACCCTCTTTTATCTTTTCCCCTTCGGTGAAATATTTCTCTTTTAAAACACCTAGAACCCTTGAGTAAACCTTTACGTTCTGGAAAGATTTTATCTGTGCGGGATATTTCAGATCGATAGGAAGATCAACGGGATTTGGAACCACGTACACGTCTGCTTTTGGTGCAGGCATCTTTTGTGCAGGTGCATCATCTGCACCGAACGTTGCAGCAGGGCTTAAAAACAGCGCCGCCGCCAAAACTATCATAGAACTTTTTAATTTTATCATTTTATGTACTCCTGTAAATTTTTACCGCTATAGTAGATGATCTGGGCTTTTTTGATCTCTAGATCGTTCAATGCCGCAGTAAGGGAACTTTGTGCATCATATTTTTCACTCAAGGCCTCAAGATACGCAACATTGTCAACCAGACCGTTTTGGTATTTTTTCTCTATTACCTCGTAGGTACTTTCCGCCGCTTTAAGGGCAGCTTCTGCCGAAGATATTTTCATCTTTGCTATCTCGTAAGACCTTTTTGAAAGCTTCAGGTCAACACCTGCCTTGTTTTTTTCATATTCGTATTGTGACTTTAAAGCCTGGTAGTTTTTATAAAGGCTCTCGTACTTTGACTGGTTTTCACCGAAATCGTACAGTTTCCAAGACAGGTTCACCTTGAATATGTTCTGGGTATCCACGCCGTTATCAAAAGCACTGTTATCATAATTATTGTCGTAATAGTTGTAGCTGTCCTGTAAAACAACCGTAGGATAATCGGAGCTTTTTGCCGTTTTTGCATTCATAAGGATACTTTGCATCTGGTATTCCAAAGCTTTGATATCCGCTTTTAATTCACTTTCGAGATCTTTTGCATCCTCAACAAGCGAGCCTTTCTCTATGCTCACCTCTTTTGCCGTAAGATACTCAAGGTTGTGAAGTATCGTCTGGATATTAAGCTCTATCTCGTGCAGTGCAACGTTCGCGCTTTGCACCCTTGAGATGATCTTGTCAACTTCATCGCTTGTTGCCGTACCTACGTTGTAGAACCTTTCAAGCCTTTTTTGCTGTGCCGTCAATGTCTCTATCTCTTTTTGTTTCGCCTCTTTTGAGAAAACAAGGGATTCATAGGTAAAATAATGGTTTATAACCTCCAGGGCTATATCGTTCTTTACCGAGTTCAAAGTTTCATTTGAACTTTTTATGCTGTTCTCGTAACTTTCGTACCTGTGCCCTTTTGCACCGCCGTCATAAAGTATATAACTTAAGTTTGCAGAGGCTGTCGAGCCGTCCTTTGCCACGCTTGCGGTTTCCCTGCTTGTTGCAGTATATGCGCCGTTTAATTCCAATCTGGGCATATAACCGTTTTTCACGCTGTTATATTCCTCTTTTACCGATTCCAGATTCTTTTTGTAAGAATCGATAAGCTGGTTTTCCATTGCATCTTGTACAAGTTCCGGCAGCGTCTGTGAATAAAGCGCAAAGGGAACAAGCAGGTATAATGCCAAACTTTTTCTCATTTTCCATCCTTTAAAATTTTATGTACTGTTTTTTTAACTATCGGAGATACTATTATTATAACCGGGAAAGCGACAAAAAACGCCTTTACCCACGATTCCAGCCATTTTAAGGTAAATCCGTCGATAAAACCTATATTAATAAGAGTGATCACGAAACTCATCACAAAGCTCATAATAAAACTCATCACAAATGCGAAAACTATCTTTTCATGTTTTTTATCTATCATTTTTTAACCTCAATCAGATCGAAGATGCTGTTTAAAAAGAGTTTGAAATCCTTCGTCACATCTTTTTTCTGGGTCCATTTAAAAAAAAGAAACCCTTTTTCCGCGGCTTTCAATCCCGTTATAAGTTTTTTTGCATCGGGAATAAGCTCCCCTTTTTGGATCCCCTCTTCAATGAACCGGGTCAAAAGGTTTTTGAAAAAATTGGAGCACTCATCATTGAAAGCAAGCATCTCATCATTATCGGTCGATAGATTTATACTTATATACTCTTTATAAAAGTCATGGTTTTTATCAAATTCCCCTTCCTCGTTTAAAACAAAATCAAACAATAAAAATACTTTTTCCCTGCTGGTCTTGTTTTCTAAAGCTATCTTTGACAAAAACTCTTTATGATACTCTTCGATATGAGTTCTGATCACTTCAAAAACAATATCCTCTTTGTTCTTGAAATAATCATAGATACTCCCTTTGGCTACGCCGGCTGTCTGTGCAACTTCCGCGACCGTTATTTTTTTTATCCCTTTTTCCAAAAGAAGGTCTGTGCAAGCCATTGCAATATCTCTTCTTTTCTGGACTTTATCTACAATAATCGCCAATGGGCATCTCCTTAAGAAAATTACAAATGAATGACCGTCGTTCATTTATTCCCGGAATTGTACAAAATATAACTTAATCTAGAATTAAAAAAACCACTTAGAAACTACATTGAGAACCATTGCAAAAGGCTTTATCTCCAAAACAAACCCAAATAATATTCCCATAAAAAAGCCTAAGCATATATTCAAATTTTATAAATTATAATTAAATTAACCAAACGGTTGGTCTTATAAGGATACTAATTGACAAAAAGCAAGATACTAAAAACAGCTACAGAGGAATTTTCCAGGTACGGTTATGACGGCGTAAGCATGAACAACCTTGCAGCAAAACTGGGGATAAACAAGGCTACCATATATTACTACTTTAAGGACAAAAAAACACTCTACAACGAAGTGCTTAAAAACCTTATAATTATCAGCCGGTCAGATATGGAGGAGATGGCAAATAAACCCATGGAGCCGAAAGAAAGATTCAAAAACTATATCAGTATTTATGTAAAGAGATTAATAGAACATCCCCATATCATCCCCATATCATTAAGGGAACTTGCAAACTCGGGGAACAACGTGGAAACCACCATGGTAAAGGAGTTTGAAAGGGATATGGTCTACCTTGTGAGCAGCGTTTCCAGGCTTAACCTGAAAGAAAGGTACAAGAATCTTGACTTTTTTGCCCTTAAATCTTTGATACTGGGAACCGTAAATACCTACTACTCCATACAGATGTCAAATCTCGAACTTCCGGGACTCAGCGATTTCGGCAAAGAGGGGGCAAAAATAGCCGATTATCTGGAAGAATTTATCTCAAATATACTTCTGGATACCCTGTGTAAAGATTGAATATGTATAAAAAGATCAGGTCAAACTCCCTTTACAGATTTATCTTCAGGGTAATAAGCGTTTTCATCCTAAGCAGTACGGCCTGGATCTTTTTAATAAAATATTACTACTCTTTCCAGATATCCTCCCAGCTTGAGCAGGAGATCCGAAAACACAAAGAGAAGATACGGCTTTTATATAATCTATCCCCCAGGGATGTTGAAAAAAAGATAAATGAGATAGACAAGAACGACGTCGTGGAGTATATGGAATTTTACGACGAAAATAAAACACTGCTTTACAGCTACGAGAAACAGTCCGATATAAAAAGGCTGAAAGATTTCATAAAAAGATTTAAGAACTCCTCTTTTAACTCGGACCATGAACTGCTCCCCGCTTTGAACGACAACCTTTACCTTTACCACCAGTCTTTTATAAACTTTAAAAATGAAAAGATATATTATAAAGTTCTTGTAAAACTGGATGACAAAACAAGGGAGATCATCAGAAACGATGTGCAAGAAACCCTCTGGATCCTGGTGATCACCACCTTTATCCTTTTTATCTCCATCTTCCCCATAGTCTATTCCCAGTACAAGTCGATGATCCAAAAACAAAAGCAGCTCATCAACAGCAATATAAATACCCTTATATCTTTGGGAAATGCCATTGCAAAAAGGGACAGCGACACGAACGAGCACAACTACCGGGTAACATATTACAGTCTCAAGATTGCCCAGGAGATGAAACTGGATGACGAAAAGATAAAAGCGCTTATAAAGGGTGCTTTTTTGCATGACGTGGGGAAGATCGCCATAAGGGACAATATCCTTTTAAAGACCTCCAGGCTTACCCCAGAAGAGTTCGAGATAATGAAGACCCACGTAAACGAGGGGATAGACATAGTAAGGAACGACCCCTGGCTTGAAGATGCCCAAAGGGTTATACAAAACCACCATGAAAGAGTTGACGGCAAAGGCTACCCCAACAGCAGAAAAGGGAAAGAGATACCAATAGAAGCCAGGATATTCGCAGTAGCTGACGTATTTGACGCCCTGACTTCCAAAAGACCCTATAAAGAGCCTTTCCCCCTGGATAAAAGCATAGATATAATAAGGGAGGGTGCAGGAAGCCATTTTGACGAAAAAGTGGTACGGGAATTTGAATCCATATATGAAATAGTTTATGAGAACGTTCACGACAAAGAGCATGCCGTGCTGAAAGATATCTTCTACGAAAACCTGAAACCCTACTTTTTCAACGGGAAAGATTAATTCTTTCCCGGTTTTCATTATTATCAAATAAAAGATTGGATAAAATTTATTTTTATTGAAAAAGGATATTACGATGAAATACATTTTAAGTTCAATTTTATTGGCTTTAGTCTTTACGGGATGTGCACAGAAAGAAACCGTAAAAGAGTATAACAAACCTGCCATATACTGGTACAACAAGATGATGAAACAGATATCGTACAATCAACTTGACGATGCGGATGATACATTTACATCTTTGGAATCGGAACACAGAAAATCACCCCTGATCTCAAGCGCGATCATGATCATAGCAACGGCGCATATGGATGAGGAAGAGTATCAAATGGCAAACTACTATTTCGACGAATACCTGAAAAGATTTTCATTGGAAAGGGATGCCGACTATATCAGATACCTGAAGATCAAGTCGAACTTCTTATCGTTTCAAAACGAGTTCAGGAACCAGAAACTTGTGAACGACACCCTGGAAGAGATCGAAAAATTCATACAGCTTCACAAGGGATCAAACTATATCCACCTTGTGGAAACGATGAGGGGAAGACTTCTTATGGCAAAAGCCCTGTTTGAAAAAGAGATAGCCGACCTTTACGGAAGGGTTGACAAACCTGAAGCTCAAAAGATATACAATGAGAAAGCTTCAAAGAACTGGACGAACCCGGATATGATCGAGGGTGCGAAAACACCTTGGTACCAGGCAATATTTGAATAATTTAGGGAGAGTTAAATGCAGTTAAAAGATTACGACGGATTCCCGGACAGACTTCCTATACTTATAGAGGGGAATATGTTCCTTTATCCGTTTATGATAGCACCTATTTTTATAGACGACGAGCAGAACATCCATGCCGTAGAATATGCTATGACCAACAACAAGCTTATAACGGTCGCCGTATCAAAGAAAGCGACAGAAGAAGACACCAACGAATTTTACAATGTGGCTGTTGTGGGAAATATAATGAGAAAGATAACCCTTCCGGACGGAAGGGTAAAGGTGCTTTTCCAGGGGCTTGAAAAAGTACAGATCAAAGAAGTGGTCAACGGATCGCCCCTGATGGGTATAGTCGATCTTCTAAAAAACGAAGAATACGACGAAACAAAGATTCACGCCGTTATAGATATTTTAAGATCCAATATAGACAAACTTTCAAAACTTAACAGCAAATTTCCCGTAGACCTTATAAAAACCATCGAGCAAAACGGCGACCCGGTAAGGATCGCAGACCTTGTATCGTCGGTATTAAGAATATCCAACGACCAAGCGTACGAGATGTTCAAGGAAACTAACGTAGAGAAAAGGCTTTTAAAGATCATAGACGTTGTAAAAAAAGAGATCGAAGAGTTCAAGCTCAAGAACGAGATCAATGCAAAAGTCAACAGCAAGCTGGACAAACACCAGAAAGACTATTTCCTTAAAGAGCAGCTAAGGGCTATCCAAAAAGAACTGGGGCAGGACAACACCAGGGAAAAAGAGATCCAGGGCTTTAGAAAAGAATTGAAAAAGCTGAAACCTTTTATGCCCAAAGAGGGATTTAAAGAGGTAAAAAAACAGATCGAGAAACTAAGCAGGATGCATCCCGACAGTGCGGACGCTTCAACTCTTCAAACCTATATAGAACAGGTTCTGGAGATCCCTTTCGGCCAAAAAGCGGATGAGAAGATAGAGGTCCAGGAGGTTGAGGAGCAGCTTAACAAAGACCACTACTCTTTAAAAGAGCCAAAAGACAGGATCGTGGAGTTCTTCGCGGTAAAAGAGCTTCTTGAGGAGAGAAAAATAGAAACCTCAAGGGACAACAGCACCGTGCTTTGTTTCGTGGGACCTCCGGGCGTGGGTAAAACATCCCTGGCAAACTCTATTGCGACCGCACTTCAAAGACCCCTTGTAAGGATCGCCCTTGGGGGTATGGAAGATGTGAACGAACTAAGGGGTCACAGAAGAACCTATGTGGGTGCAATGCCGGGACGAATAGTCCACGGGCTTACCACCGCAAACAAGATGAATCCCGTTATCGTACTCGACGAGATAGATAAAATAGGGGCAAACCACAGGGGAGACCCGAGCGCCGTTATGCTTGAGATACTGGACCCTGAGCAGAACCACGAGTTCAGGGACCTTTACCTGAACTTTGACATAGACCTTAGCTCCTGTATCTTTATAGCGACTGCCAACAACGCGGGAAATATCCCTCCGGCTCTTAGGGACAGGATGGAATTTATAGAGATAAGCAGCTATACCCCGAGCGAGAAGTTCCATATAGCAAACGACTACCTTATACCCCAGGAGCTTAAAAAACACGGGCTTAAAAAAAGCGAAATAACTTTAAGCAAGCCTACCGTTGAACTGATCATTGAAAAGTTCACAAGGGAAGCAGGGGTCAGGAACCTAAGAAGGGTATTCAGCAAGCTTTACAGAAAAGCTGCCAAAGAGCTTGTGTTCAACCCGGAAGTAAAAAAAGTGACCATAAATACGAAAAATCTCGAGGAGTACCTGGATAATCCCGTATTCGAAATAGACCCTGCTGGTAAAACCAACCAGGTTGGTGTGGTTAACGGCCTTGCCTGGACAAGCGTTGGGGGAGACGTGCTTAAAATAGAAGCGGTCAAGTTCAACGGCAAAGGCACCCTTAGCCTTACGGGTAACATGGGCGACGTGATGAAAGAGAGTGCAAGGATCGCCCACAGCGTGGTAAAAAGCCTTATAGACAAAAAGAAACTAAAAGGGGGCAAATTCAAAGACGTGGATATCCATATGCATATCCCCGAAGGTGCAACCCCCAAAGACGGCCCAAGTGCTGGTATAGCAATGGCCCTTACCATCGCATCGATACTTAGCAACACAAAGGTCAAATCTGACCTTGCAATGACGGGTGAGCTGACACTTACAGGAAACGTGCTTCCAATAGGAGGACTAAAAGAGAAGCTTATAGCGGCACACAAGGCAAAAATGACAAAAGTGCTGATCCCCGAGAAAAACTACAAAAGGGATCTAAAAGATATCCCTGAAGAGGTAAAAGAAGCCCTTGAGATAGTTCCCGTAAAAAGAATCGAAGAGGTGCTTCAGCACGGTCTTGTATAATGGATTATGACGAAAGAATAGATCATATAAGAAAGCTGCAGGAAAAGTCCTACAAGGGGCAGAAGAATCCTGCGGCGGTTATAATCAATTTCTACACCCTTGTGACCATTGTACTGGTATCTGTTGTGATACTGCTATACTCAAACTATATAGCTCCCGCTTACGAAGCAAAAAAGCAGCAGGAGCTAAAAGAGAAACAAAGAGCGGAATACCTTGAACTTCGAAGAAAACAGATAGAGCTTTCACATAAACTAAACAGAAAAGAAAACGATCCCAAAAATGAAAAATAATCAGATCTTGAACATCACGAACCTTATCATCCTTATAAACATTATAATGTTTATAGTGCAGAACAGCTTCCAGAATGCCACATTGTATTTCGGGCTTAATATATACTTTTTCAAATACGAGCTTTACCACCAGCTGATATCGACCATGTTCGTCCACGGGGGCATCGCCCATATTTTGATGAATATGTTCGTTTTGTACCAGTTCGGTACGCAGGTTGAAGCCGTGATAGGAAAAGTAAGATATATACTCCTTTATCTCTTAGGGGGAATTTTAACTTCAATCGGGACTTTGGCATATATGTACTTTACGGGAGACTGGGCAAACGTAGTGGGTGCCAGCGGCGCCATATGCGTACTGCTTGGGTGGTATGCCCTGAAAGATAGTTTCCAAAGAAAAGGGATAATAGTATGGGTGCTGCTGATATCTTTCGCACCTTTGCTTTTAGGATTCCCCATAGCATGGCATGCGCACCTTATAGGATTTGCACTCGGGTGGCTTATGGGATACCTTATCTAAATATCAAGTATGATATAATCTAGAAAATTATATATAAATAAAAGGTTTAAAATGTTAAAAAAACTGACTTTAAGTTCAATATTGGCTCTTTCAACGCTAAACGCGGGATTCCTTGACAATGTTATGGATGTGGTTTCATCGCCTGAAGTCCAAAAAACAGCGGCAAGCGCCGTAAGCTCCACCCAGCTTGCAAGCGACGTATCAAAAGAGACCGGCCTTGATATCAAGCAGGCTTCAGGTGCAGTTGCAAACCTGCTCCAGTATTCACAGTCAAATATGACAAAAGAGGAACAATCACAGGTGACAAGCTCAGTTCCCGGATGGGCACAGCTTGTTTCAAGCGGGGCAACCACAGCCATAAACTCATCTGAAACTTTAAAGAACAGCTTTACTGCAATGGGTATAGACCCAAGCCTGATCCAGACAATGGTTCCCATTGTTATCCAGTATTTCCAGACCCAAAGCGATGAAAGCACCGCCGGTATAATCTCAAACAGCTTATCTACACTTTTAAAATAGAGTTTCTCTATTTAAAAGTGGATAAAGAACTTCATAAAATAAGTATCGTTAAAACTCCCGTATTCACTTGAATTCTCCCCATGGTATATCAGCTTTCCAATATCCAAAGTTATATCATCAGCCAAGCTGTAATCAAAACCAATGCTGTAAAAACGGCTCTTATCCTCAAAATTCTTCAAGACCAGAAAACTGCCCGTTAACAAAGGGGTGATCTCATAAGAGATCGTTGAGCCCAAATAATCACTGTGGGATAAAGAGTTATGCCTGTATTCCCCCAAAAGAGTCAATGAATTTTCAAAAGAGTATTCCGCTCCCGCTATAAGATCAAGATGATCTTTGCCGTTCTTTTGGAACCTGTAGGCCCCCTCGCTTCGAAGCTCAACTCCGGTTTCAAAAAGCTCCCCCGAATATTCATAGCCCAAAATTCTGGTATCGCTCTTATTGTCCTTTAATGCCATCAGCGCCATATCTGCAAAAGATAAAAACCCTTTTACCCTTAAGGCGTATTTGTCTTTTGAAACCGTTGCATCAAGGTTTGAAAGGGTGCTGATAGCATATTCGTACCTTACGGATTCGGTCCCTTCCCTATTATCGGGTTCTATAGTAGTAATATCAATAGGATTGAAGATATCGGTAGGGTTCCAGATCCTCCCCACCCCGAAAGGTATCCTCTGCTTTCCTATGCCTAAAAGGTTCTTCCCGTCCATATATCTTATATATCCCCTGTAGATAGCTGTTTCGTTCCTGTTTTTATCTTCTGAGATATCGTAAATATTTTCGTTGTCTATAATAAGCTTGGCAAACAGGTTTTCATATGATTCAAAACCTATGGTGAACTCTGCCCGAACCCTGTTATAGTCGATGCTGTTACCGCTTTCTTCTTTTTGGAGGATATTCACCTCTTCGATCGCCGTTTCAAGCTCTTGGGCATAAAGAAAAATGCCTAAAAAGCAAAGACTAAGAAGATATCTCATTTTTTATCACTTCGCCGTCTTTTAATACTATTGATCTTTTGGCCTTAGCTATTACCATAGGGTCATGGGAGGAGAAGATGATGGTTATATCCTCATCAAGGTTCAACCTCTCCATCATATCCATAAGCTCCCCCGCGCTAACGCTGTCAAGGTTCGCAGTAGGCTCGTCTGCCAGGATCAGCTTGGGCTTGGTGGCAACCGCCCTTGCTACCGCCACACGCTGCTGCTGCCCGCCGCTTAGTTCCTTGGGAAGTTTATCCAGGTATTCCCCGATGCCAAGCTTTTCTGCCACCTCCTTAACCCTTTTTTCGCAAGAATCGTCATCGAAGCCTTTGAGCCTCATAATATATTCTATATTCTCTTTTGCCGTAAACACGGGGATAAGGTTGTATGCCTGGAACACGAAACCTATATTGTCCCTCCTCTCGTCGCAAAGAGTGTTCTCATCCAGGCTTGATATGTTTTTGCTTTCCAGTATCACGGAACCTGAAGAGGGGGCATCAAGTCCCCCTATTATATTCAACAAGGTTGTCTTGCCGCTTCCGCTGGGCCCCGAGACAACTACGAACTCACCTTTTGATATCTCAAGATTCACGCTTTTTAGCGCCTGGAACCTTAAAGGGGTATCTTCATTAAATACCTTGTTTATATCTATGACTTTTAAAAAACTATCCATTTATCACCTCAACGGGATTTGATCTTTTTAATATCCTCAAAGGGATAAGTATACTTAATATTATGGCACTGAACACCGCAACAAAACCTGTGATAAAATACTCTGCCCTTATCACAGCATAGGTTACGGCATCCATCCCGAACTCATCCAAAGCGTCGCTGAAACTGCTAAGGTCGAGGCCGTGGATATTAAAATAATAAAGGGTTAAGAACCCCGTCAACGATCCCAGAACAAATCCTATAATGCCCAAGATAAGGCTTTCGCCAAATACCATATAAGCTATGATATGAAACCTTGTCCCTACTGCCCGCAATATTCCAAACTCCCTTAACCTCTCAAGCACCGAAATAAGAACAACGGCAAAGATACCCGCCGCGGCAGTCAGGAAAACTATCAGGTAACTTACAAAAGCGAACACCTCCATCATCTTCTTTGACTGAAGTAGTGCCGGGTATATCTCATCCCAGCTGAAGGCTTCAAGCTTCGGGAAGCTTTTTTCCAGATCTTTTTTCAAATCCGCTATCGCACTTTCATCGTTCACCCTTATTGCTATATGGTTTATTCCCTCAAGATTTAGGAACTTCTTACCCCTGTTCAGGTCCATAAAAACTGCATTTTCGTCAAAAGCCATATTGTTCGTCTTGATTATCCCCGTTACTTTCAGCTTGATGGAGACTATCTCGTTGTTTATATCCTGGGTAGTAAGGATAAGCTTTTTACCCGGCTTTATTTTAAGCTTCTTTGCAAGCTTGAAGCCTACTACCGCCCCTTGCGCCTTTGAACCGAAATCAAAAGAACCCTCTTTTATATATTCGTTCAGCCTTGACTGTTTTATCTCCCTCTCCAGCTCAACCGCATATATAAAAATATTTTTGCTGTACCCTGCCGTGGCGGAAAGCCCCTGTACCTCTATCCTTTTGGTATAGCTTTTTATATCTTTTCTGCTGTCAAGAAAACTTTCCAGGGCTTTTTCATCCTTGATATAGTTTTTTATATCTTTTGAAGCTCTAAAATCCTCTGCATACAAAGAAAGCTCCCCGCAGTCGCTTCGCAGTGCATTGTCTATCATCTGCTTTATCATCCCGTCGTAGATACCCTGCATAAACATCAATCCCCATAAAGACAACACTATCATAAGTATCACCATAACGCTCCTGCTTTTTCTTTGAAGCAGGGAATTCATGGCGCTTTTAAATATAAGCCTATACATGGTTCATGGCCTCCACAGGTTTAAAGGCGTTGATCTTGATAATGGGATAAAGGGTGCTAAGGATGCACAAAACATAGATAACGACCATATCCCTCAGGATATTTAGAGGATTGAAATCGGTGGGAAGCTTTGTATTGACAAAACCGTACTGCTTGAACTGCTCATCAAACTCTTTCCCGAAGTCCAAAGGGTTTATATTGAAATAGTACGCAAGGTATGCACCTGCAATACCCCCTATAAGCACCCCTGCGAACGACAACACGGAGCTTTCAAACAAAAGCATCACCGTGATCTGCCTACGCCCCGTGCCTATGGCCCGCAATACCCCTATCTCTTTTACCCTGGCATAGATGCTTATAAAAGTGTATATAAGTATCACAAAAAATATCACGATAAAAAACACCCCCAGGGTTATATACCCGAACATGCTGTCAAGCTCCATCGCCTTTACCAAAGACTCCATGGACTCGTTCCAGCTTTGGGATATCGTCTCTTTGGGCAGGGTCTTGTTTATCCCGCCGCTTAACTTGAAGGCATCCTCTTTTACCGCAGGCAGCACTATGATATGGGTGCTTTTGTTCCCGCTTGCGAACATGGTATCAAAATAGCTTTTTGAGACAAAAGCGCTGCTGGAGTCAAAATCAAAAAGCCCCGTTTGGAATATCCCTTTTACAACTAAATTATCCGCAGTAAAGGAGTAATCGGCTCCCGAGCCTATGAAGCTCAGCTTATCACCGATATCCACTTTAAGGCTCTTTGAGAGTTCGCTTCCCATATATACGTTATTTCCGTCCCCTTTTTCAAGATAGGAGCCTTTTAAAAGGGAGTTTTCAAGCTTTGAAAGGAGCTTCTCTTTTTCAGGCTCGATACCGCACAGCATCCCTCCCAGGGATTTTTCGTCCGAAGAGAACAACACAAAGGTTTCAAACCTTGCGGAGAACTCTTTTACGGCTTTGTTTTTTTCAAGGGTTTTAAGCACCCGTGAACTGTCCCCTATGATATTATCCATGCTGGGGCTCTCCTTAAACCCTTCGTGGGTTATCTGGATATATCCCGGATAAAGCTCAACGGCACTTTTTAACAGGGCCTTATGCTCACCGTCCATTAAAGCGGTGGAAAATACGAGAACCGTCGTGGCAACA
This sequence comes from Arcobacteraceae bacterium, assembly GCA_963677515.1. Classification (GTDB taxonomy): domain Bacteria; phylum Campylobacterota; class Campylobacteria; order Campylobacterales; family Arcobacteraceae; genus JAIOSF01. Next base: position 1,887,776 of record OY781963.1, read on the forward strand.
GCGCTTAAGAGCACAGTAACCACGGTCCTTGATCTGTTGCTTTTGATGTTTTTCAGTGCGGCTTTTAAATAAGGTCTCATCTCTTACCTTGAATATCTTTTCAATCCCCTTTTCGAGAAATATTCAGGGGAAATATCTTTGTCAAAAACCGCATCCTCAATGGTGATGAGCGTTTTGTGCCCTTTTTTATCCTCCGTCGTAGGGATAAGCTCCCAGGATGAAGGATAAAACCTGTTTTGGAAATTTTTTATCTCTTTGTAGTGCAAGACCCTGGAAAGGATACCCTCTTCGTCGTAATACTCCACCTTAAGGGGAAGATAATACTCTTTTGTGATATCCATAACAACCTTTCCCCAGACAACGGCCGCATCCTCTTTCGGGACAAGCTCTATTTTACAGCTTGCTTCATCCTCTTTTAAAAGTTTCTGGTAATAATCATCCGCTATGGAGCTCTCTTTTACCAGGTCGTCGTTGGTAAAGTCGCTTCCCATCCAGCTTTGGAGCATCATCGAAGCAGGTATCTTTATAATCCTCTCTATCCTCGGGACATACTGCCACATGGTGTTGTCAAGCTTTAAAAAAGTGATCCCGTAATCTTTCTTGGGATAAAGTATCTTTATAAAAGTTTTCTCTTTCCCTATGCTCAGGCTTTGAAGCTTCACCGTCCTTTTGGAGCTTTTGGTATGAACCTCCATACTCATGGTGATATCTGCCGTTTCGCCGTTCAGGTTATCTTCGACCTTTTTTATGATATCTTCCGCGCTTAAGGCAAAAGAGTGAACCGCCAGGGATAGAAAAAATACAAGGGGCTTGAACATCTAAAACTATTTCATCTCGTCTTCTATGGATCTCGTATCGGGATCACCGTAGGTTCGGATCAGATGCTTGATATGCTCGTTGAGCCTGTGCTTCTCTTTTAAATCGCTTTTTTCGTAAACCTCTTTTAAAGAGTCCAAATGCTCGTGGAAACCTTTGCTTGACGATTTTGCGTCGATATTTTGATCTTTTTCCATACTTGATCCTTTTTGGTAAAGTTATATATTAGCATAGCAGAAAATTATGGAAAATTACAAACGGGATCTCTATCTGGACAAAGAGATACCGAAGCTTATCCTGTTTATCTCCTGGTCGTAATCTATCAGGCTGTCCCCGTATCCGCTTGAAAGCTGTATATACCCGAAAGTATGCTTGGAATTGAAAAAAGGGAAAGTCCAGTCAAGCTGTACGAACCCTTTGTTGTCATCGTCAAATTTCAGGTTATCCCTAAGCATCAGCTTGAAAGTGTGGGTCTTATAAGGGAAAAACAGGGTAAGATCCCCGTAACCCAGATAATCCTCCAGGTCAGGATTGTCGTCGTCTTTTTCTTTCTCCGGGATCCTGTACCAGACCCTTGGGACTATGAAGAAGTTCTTTGCCTGGAAGTAGCTTTCAAAATAGATCCTGTTCCATGACCTTGAAAATGCCTGTGGCTGCCCGTTTGACTCATGCAGGAAACCGAAGGTAAAACCTTTGAGCGCCGTTTTGTCCTTTTTGCCGTAAGGGAAAGTTATAAAAACCTCCGGCTTGTAGTTCGTCTCCCTAAAGGGTGAAGACTCTTCGTACAGCTGCCACCACGAAGTATGCGTGTAACCAAAGTTTATGGTCTCGTTAAAGCCCAGGAGATTGTAAGCTATTGGCTTTTTGATACTCAGCTGGAACTTCGTCTCGGTCTGCCCTCTGTCCGCCCTGTTTTTCGTATCGTAAGAGTAAGGGAAAAAATAGTTCTCCCTGTGGGGGTAGATATCAAAGCTTGAAGCCAATATCTGTTCCAGGGTTTGACTGGTCTCTTTATCCTCGATAGGATCAAAGGTCTCGCTTATCACTTCCATCTCTTTTTTCTTGTCCTGGTCTACAAATACCTCGTTTATCCCCTTTTCTTTCTGGGCCAGCTGTTTATATAAAAGCATCGCTTCTTTATATTTGCCCTGCTCTTCCAAAACCTGCGCCTGCTTGTATAAAGCATCAAGATCCTGGGAATGGGAATAAATGAACAGTAAAAGAAGGGTGAGAAGTTGTTTCATAAGATCATTTCCTTTTTATTAAGAGGTATTATATCAAGGCAAGATAAAAATTCTTGAATATAATGAAGTCGAAAATTTAGACTTCAACAAATAAATAGAACTTTCTACCAATTTTAAATATAGTTACTTTTCAATAGTTTTTATTATTATAAGCTGTTTTTTAACTCTATTCTTCATATTTTTGTATCCAATTATCTTCATTTTAATAAGCGTTAATTTTGAAACTGTTTTTTGATATTATAAAGTTAAATTATTTTGGGCTTTTACAAAAATGGATAAAATGCAATTAACCACCAATGAGATTAACAATAAAATATATACTATCCGAAATATACAGGTGATGCTTGATAGAGACTTAGCAGAACTTTACGGAGTAGAAAATAAAAGACTAAATGAACAGGTCAAAAGGAATATTGAGAGATTTCCTGAAGATTTTATGTTTCAACTTACAAAAGAGGAATTAGCTGATTGGAAGTCGCAATTTGCGACTTCCAATAAAGAGGTAATGGGTCTTAGGAAATCTCCCTATGTATTTACAGAACAAGGTGTATCTATGCTTAGCAGCATTTTAAGAAGTGATACAGCTATTCAGACAAGTATAAAGATCATTAAAAGTTTTGTAAATATGAGAAAATTTCTATCAACCAACGCAGAAATATTTCAAAGACTAGAAAATATAGAATCAAAACAACTACAATATCAGCAACAAACAGATAATAAATTTGACAAAATATTTAAAGCCATAGAATCTAAACAGGTCAAACCAACCCAAGGAATATTTTATGACGGTCAAATTTTTGACGCATATAACTTTATATCTGACATGATAAGAAGTGCAAAACAAAGTATAATCCTGATAGACAACTATATAGATGATACCGTACTAACTATCTTTAGTAAAATACCAAATATAAAAGTAACCATCTATACCCACACAATATCAAAACAGCTGAAACTCGACCTTGAAAAGTACAATAAACAATACGATAATATCACCGTCGAAATATTTAAAAACTCCCATGACAGGTTTATAATAATAGACGAAAAAGAGCTTTACCATCTGGGAGCCAGCCTAAAAGACCTTGGGAAAAAATGGTTCGCATTTTCCAAGATGGATATTGGGAATTTTGATTTGTTGGATAGACTAGATAATGTTTGATAAAAATAATAAAGGTTAAAACATGATACTTATAAAGTATATAGGAAAACTAATTAAAAAATTTCTTATTTTTATTTTAATTGTATTTATAATAATAAATATAACAAGTTATATTAGTTCATATGTTGAGCTTGTTAAAAATATACCAAAAAAATATCAAGAAGCAAGATTTGATTTAAATAATGCATATTTTGTTTCTATTTATTATGAACAGATTCCTATGGCTCTTCATTTAGTAGATTATAATAGTAAGATTTTAACACCAATTAGAACCCTAAAAAGATATTTTTATAAAAAGGGTTTAGAAAACCTTCCCCACAACTCAATAGAAAATGCTGTTTGGTATTACTTAATTAACCTTTACCCTATATCTATAGAGCTAAAAAAGAAAAATACGGATAGATTAAGCAAGGTTTTAAGTAAAACTTTTACTCAAAATATAATTGAAGAATCTTATGAAAATATAAAATTTTTTACAAAAGATGATCTTGAAAAAGAGATAAAAAATAAAAAACTTCCAGAGAGTCTAATAACAATATTTTTAGCATTTTACAGTGTCGTAATAGAAGATGATTTTTATTTACTTCAAAGTGAAAATATACAGAAGACAATAAGAAATGACAAAAAAATCGAAAAACTAACAGAGGTATATTTAACCAAGCTTGCTTTTTTTAATAAAAAAATATTTAAGGATGATTTAGAAAAACATTATAAAAGTAGTAAACCTTATATAAACGCATTAGATATCAAAGCAACAAGTATTATTCTTGAAAATATTCTACTAAAACATGGTTCCATTCCAGAAACAAAAGAATATCAACTAATATATAAGAAACATCTAGAGCTTCTTAATGAGCGAGAAATTTACAAAAAAACCAAAAATTATAATTTGATTAAAGTTATAGAAAATGAGATTCAAAAAGAAGAAATAAATTATCCAAATCTTAAGCAATTAATCATAAATAATACGAATAAATTGGAAATAAAAATTCTAAATTAAAAAGCTTGTATTTTTGGATAAATTCAATGAAAAAGGGAAATTTTAGCCAAGGAGCCTACAAATAGTAGGTGACTGCTAAAATTTCCCTTTATGAAGAAGAAGTTGCCGAAAAGACAACTTTTTTAGTTTTATACTGGAAGAACTCTAATATTCTCGTCTAACTTCTGTTTCAACGTAGATTCGATCGCATAAAGCGTCCCAGTAGAACCTGTAGCACATGAACTACATGCACCCAAATATCTGATGTAGATATCGTAGTACGGAGCGTTGTCTTTGATATCGATGATCTCCATATCCCCGCCGTCCATAACAAGCATAGGTCTGATGTACTCTTCGATAATAGCGTCAACTGCTTTGATCCTTTGAACGATAGTCATCTTGTCAAAGCTGTTCTCACCGCTTTGGGTAGTGTTCGCCGCAGCTTCAAGCTTCTCATGATCCATCTGCTCTCTAACCTGAGCAAGGATATCAACAAGATACACGTCTTTTGCTTCGTGACCGCCCGGTCTGATACATGATTTACAGTATGACCCGGCTTTGGTGATCTCAACGATCTGCTCAACCTCGGTGATGTTATGCTCTCTGATTGCATCAACGATCTCCTGTCTTGTTTTTCTAGCACACTCACAAATAATGTCCTGGTTTTCAAGTTCGCTTCTGTCAACACCTTTGTATTGTGCGGCAGCTTCAAGGATAACGTCGTACGCCATAACCGAACAGTGCATTTTTTGAGGCGGAACGGCAGGTACGTCCGGCTCGTCTCTTAAGAATGCCTCAACTTCCATATTTGTGATATGGATAGCATCGTCAACTTTTCTACCGATACAAAGCTCTGCCATAGCGTCAGATGAAGCGATCGCAGTACCGCAACCGAAAGATTTGAACTTGCTGTCCACGATAGTGTCTGTTTTAGGGTCAACAAGCCAGAATAGCCTAACCGCATCACCACATGACTCCGCACCGAAGTCAGCAACGATAAGTTTCGTTCCAGTTCTGTCGGCATCCTCTTGAGTAAACTCACCTAAAGCTTTTGGTTGGTTCATTCTGTCTTGAACTTTTTTACTGTATTGTTCCCAAACATTTCCCGTAACTAAATCATTTCTTGCCATAATATATTCCTTTTACTATTTTTATCTATTTCTTTTTAATCGTGTAAATGAACGCTGAAAGCTTTCTGCTTAGCGTAAGTCATAGAGATCTCTCTTAGTCTTTCAACCGTTGCTTTTACTTTTTCGATAACATAGTTGATCTCTTCTTCTGTAGTGAACTTGCTTAGTGCGAACATAACTGTTGCATTTGCAATCTCTGTTTTTTCACCCAGGGCTTCAACAACCGCACTTCCCTCAAGGTCTTCGCTTGAACAGCTTGATCCTGTTGAAAGGTAGATGCCGTTCTCATTCATATCCCATAACATAGCTTCACCCTCGACACCCCTGAAAGATATAGCTACAAGATTTTTAAGCCTAAGTTCTCTTGGAACATACGATTTCGTATCGGCTATTTTTAAAAGCTCGTCCTCAAGCTTGTTTCTAAGAGCCTGTGTAGTGTGGTCAAGGAAAGAAAGATTGATATTCGCTATCTCAAGCGCTTTTGCCATCGCTGCAACACCGTTGTTGTAGATGCTTCCTCCTCTTTTTCCTCCCATTACGTTCTTAGCCCCGTGGATCTGTGTAACATACGGAGCTCCGGCTTTTACGTAGATACCTCCTACACCTTTTGGTCCGTGGAATTTATGTGAAGACCAGGTAAAGTAATCAACACCCAGGTCCTGTACGTCAACTTTCACCTTACCTATTGCCTGTGCCCCGTCGCTGTGGAAGAATACTCCGTGTTTTTTTGCTATTTCAGAGATCCCTTTGATATTCTGGATAGCCCCCGTTTCATTTGAAGCGGTCAACACGGAGATAAGACAGGTTCTGTCAGTGATCGCATTTTCTATATCTTCCAAAGATACGATCCCGTTCACGTCAGTACCTACGTAAGTTACTTCCATACCGAAGTCTTTACAGAATTTAAGCGGTGATTTAATAGATGAGTGTTCTGCTACAGTCGAGATGATATGGTTCTTTTTGTCACCTCTTAAAAATCTGTCCAAAAATGTTTTCAGGACAATATTGTTCCCTTCCGTTGTTGAAGAGGTGATGATTATATCATCCTCATCCGCCGCATTGATACCGTCATAAAGCTTGTCGTAAGCATCGTTTATCAATGCTCTTGCTTCAATACCCTTGTTGTATATAACATTGATATTACCGAATTTTTTGATATTCTCACAATAAACCTCCTGAACCTTCGGGTCCATCTGGGTCGTTGAGTTGTTATCTAAATATACTTCCATCATTATCACCTTTTTTTATAGAATGTCTATTAACGATATACAAAAAGTGTACCGTTTTCTTAAATATTTTTGGTAGTTTAACCCAATTAAGATAAAATTAGTCTTATTTGAAAAATTTAGTTGAGAAATTTTCATTTATCCAGCAGCTACTAACCGCTATTTTTGAATTATTTTGTTATTATTCAAAATATATTGACAAAGGTTATTATATCAGTTTTAACTGAAATAAAACGATAACCTTTTTTCAAAAACCATACTCCAAAGAGCAGCAAAAAAGGAAATATCGGAAAATGCAAAACCAGAACAATAAAAAAGCGGTATGTATCTTAAGCGGGGGGATGGACTCTACCCTCTCCTCCTATATAGCGAAAAATGCAGGCTACGAGATCATCGCCGTTCACTTCAACTACGGACAAAGAACAGAGCACAAAGAGCTTGAGGCATTCAGGAACATCTGCATAGAACTGAACGTAAAGGAAAAGTACGAGATCAACATCCCCTTCTTTACCCAGATAGGGGCAAGCGCCCTGACCGACACCACCATCGACGTCCCCACAGGCGGGATCGAAGCGGGTGTTCCCGTGACGTACGTACCTTTTAGGAACGGTATATTCTTAAGTATCGCAACGGCAATAGCAGAAAAGCACGGGGCGCAAAGCTTATATATAGGCGTGGTGCAGGAAGACAGCAGCGGATATCCCGATTGTACCGATAACTTTATTGGTAAAATGGAAAGCGCCATGAACCAGGGTACGAAAGAGGAAACAAAACTTACTATCGTAACGCCCCTTGTGCATATGACAAAAGAGCAGATAGTAAAAAAAGCCGTGGAGCTTGAGGTACCTTTACAATATACGTGGAGCTGCTACAAAAATGAAAACAAAGCGTGCGGAGTATGCGACAGCTGCCGTTTAAGGCTGAAAGGTTTTGATCTTGCAGGGGTGAAAGACCCTATTCAGTACGAGACAGAGGTTTAAACCTCTAGTCAAGTTTGTCTATTTTTTTTGAAAGTTTTTTCAATATCTTGAGTTCGTTTTCAAGAACTTTTTTCTTTTTCTTTGTTTCGGCCGTTTTAAGCTTCTCTTTCGTTTTCTTTATCTTTGCCTGAAGCTCGTCATCCAGCTTTTCCAGTTTGTCCTGTTTCTTCTGCTGTTTTTTACTGCTCAGGTCCAGAAAACCTGTCAGTTTGTCGTATAATTCCCCGAATTTCATTTCTCATCTCCCGTTAGTCTTCTTAGTTCCGGATCAGGGATCCATAGTGTCGTAGCCACTTCGATCAGCCTTTTTGATATATCGTATGCAAAAGATGAATCATTTATAAGCGACGTCGCCATTTTGGTGCTGATCATGTTGTTCCTGATAAGGTTGTCTATCCTTCCGTTCTCGATCATATCAAGCCCTTTTACCTCATCTTTCAGGAACTCTACCTTTGTAAGGCTTTCCAGGTCATCCTCGTTATGACGGATATTGTTTATCTTGTTAAGTATCTTTGCAAGATATTCCCTTAGGTAATTGTACTCTTTTTTTATAGCTTCGTTATCGCTATCTATATAAAGATCGATATTTTTCTGCATAAGCTTCGCGTCTTTGATGGATTCCACTATATCTTTACAGGCAACCTTGTAATAATACACCTGTCTTGCCATCTCCTCTTCCATACCGTCCTGGGAAAGGGAAGCGTAATAAACGATCTCCCCGTACAGGTTCTTTATCTTCATCTCGTAGAATCTGTCGATATCTATATCTATCTTTTTGCTGGATGATTTCACCACTTCGGTTATATCCCCCTCACCCCATATCTGGTGCCTGTGGAGATTCAAGGCATGGGCCAATATCTCCGTTGAGTTGTCGTAAAGGTGTTCAACCTCTTTTTTTATGGACTCAAGGGCACTTTGGGGGATCTGGATAGCTTCCTTGTCAAGGTATCTGGCCTTGTCCATCTCTTCGTCCTGCTCTATAAAAAGCCCGTCAAGGAATCTTACAAGCCGGTGAGTGAAAGGGGAAACCGTGAGCACCCCTATAATATTGAATATGGTATGGAACAATGCCAGTTTCATGGCATAATCATCCGCCCCTATTCCCAAAGAAGCCGCCAAAGTATCCACCAGGCTTGCAAGCTGGTAAAGGAACACTATGGCAATGGCACCCGTTATGATATTGAAAATAAAATGGGCAACGGCAAGCCTTTTACCGTTGGAGTTTGAGGTCAAAGAACCTATCACCGCGGTAACCGTTGTACCTATATTCGCACCTATCGCAAGCTCCAGGCCGTTGATATACGTTATCTGCCCCGTTGCGAGGGCAGTGATGATAAGGGCCACGGTAGCGCTGCTTGACTGTATCACGATAGTGGCAACGGCACCCAGAAGGATATAAACCATTACCCCAAGATACCCCTCTATTGCGTACTGTGCAAGATCAAGCCCCTCTTTCATGGTCTCGAATCCCTCTTTCATATACCCGATACCTAAAAATACGAATCCAAGCCCCACAAGCACGTTGCCAAGGCCCTGGTATGATCTGCTTTTAGAAAAACGGAATATCACCCCGAAGATCAGCATGGGCATCGCATAATGGGCTATTTTTATCTTGACCCCGAACGCTGAAACGATCCAGGCCGTGGTGGTGGTCCCAATATTGGAACCGAATACTACCCCGACAGCTCCCGCCAGAGAGATAAGCTCGGCGCTTAAAAAAGAGATAACGATAATACTGATAAGGGAGGAGCTTTGCACTATTGCCGTGGCAAAGAATCCCGTACCTATAGCTTTTGGGACGGTGTTGGTGCTTTTTTCAAGAACCTTTTCCAGCATACCGCCGCTGAAAAGCTTGAAGCCGTCCTCCATAAAGACCATACCTATAAGGAATATGGCTATCCCGGCAATTATTATTTTTGCATCGTCACTTGAGAAAAGGAAATATGCAAACCCCAATAAAAAAAGGGGATATAAAGTTTTTTTCAGCATCTAAACTCCGCTTATGAACATTCTAGCCGTAAGGCGCCCCTCTTTATCGGGCTCGACTTTCAACTCCGTAGAGATAGGGGTTTTGGTATCCGCAAACTGCCCCTCGATGGTTTGGAGCACATGCCAGTATTTTTCGTAAAAAGGAGTATCTATCTCCTTTATCCCTTCCCTTTTTATAACATCTGCTATAAACTCTATTGCGTGCATATAATATATCTTGTTTACCGCTCTTTGGATCCTGTACTCTTTCATTATGTTCAGGTTGTTTATCCAGATGTTTTTCTCAACCTCGCTCAGGGTAGAATTGTTTTCAACATCGTTCACCTCTTCATCAAGCTTCAATCCGTAATCGGCAGCTTCTTTCTGGGCTATTTTTTCCAAATTAGGATTATAGGAGGTTATGATAGTCAGCATCTCTTCATTGCTTAATCTTTGGGTCTTTAGATCGTAACTGTAAGATTTTTTGTCTTCGTAATCCTTGTCTATCGCTTTTAAAATCTGCAATGCGATCATAAGATATACGTACTTATCCTCTTTCCCCTCTTTGAAACTTACACCGTGATGAGATATCTGAGGTCTGGGCCCCGCATATTTGATTTTCATGATTTACCCCTTTGGTAATATTATATAACTAATAATTAGAAAAAACAATTAAATATTATTTAAAAACAATATCCCCAGTATTTTCCACCGTTTTGTTTTTCGTAAAACTGTTTTCCATAACAACCAGTTTATTGTATATTTCATAGCTGTCGCTTTGGACAAAGATCTTTGAAACGGAAGTTAAGGTTACCGATAAAATAAATAAAGACAAAATCACTTCAAAAAGTGTAAAGGCATTTTTTTCCATAATATTTTCCCTTATTTTACAAAGCTAAGATTATCACTATTTTTATAAAAAATCAATTTTCATTATCCTTTTTCTGCTACAATATGAAATGGAAGAGATAAAACTATTAAAAACAAGTATAAACGATTACCTGACAAAAGATATATTAAAGATACTTCTTTATCCTTTGATAGGAAGTATAATAGTGTTGTATATCGCTTTTTTCACCCTTGCGGATATGGGGCTTGAGACCCTGGAACAAAGCCGCCTGGAGATAAACCAGCAGCACACAGTGGTGGAAAACGGCGTTGAAAATACCGAAACCTCCCACGAAAGCTATACGGGAAGCTCAATACTGGACTTCCTTTTAAAACATACAATTACATCATGGATAGTAAGTTTCCTGGTCTACACCATAGGTCTTTTTGCGATAGGATATATCTCCATATTCCTAAGCCTTCTTATTATAGGGCTTTTAACGCCCAGGATACTTTCAATAATCCATAAAAGGCACTATTCCCACCTCTCTGTAAACGGTTACGGCACCCTGTTTAACGGCCTTGCAAAGCTTTTTATGAGCGCTGTCGTGATGGTGATATTGTTCCTGCTGCTTATACCTTTTTATTTTATCCCGCTTATAAATATCGTGGCCATAAATCTGCCGTTTTTTTACTTTTTTCACAAGATGCTGCACTTTGACGTGGGATCGACCATTTTAAGCAAAGAGCGATTCTCCATGATCTACTATAAGAACAGGTATCCAATGAGATACAGAAGCCTCTTTTTATACGTGATCTCCCTGGTCCCGTTTGCGGCATTTTTCATCTCGGCTTTTTATATCGTTTATTTAGGGCATGCCTATTTCATCCAGATGGAAAAAGGAAACGGGGAAAACAGCAAAGAGGCTTATCCCCTGAAAGATCAGGGGAATAACCTTATAAGCAATAATTAGATATAATCCTGACATATCAGAATAAAACAACAAAAGAAGAAGGAATTTTTATAAATGTTTGAAGTAATTATAGGTTTAGAAGTTCATGCTCAGCTTAACACGAAAAGTAAATTATGGTGTAATTGTGCAACCAGTTTCGGACACACGCCAAACACCAATGTTTGTCCTACATGTTTAGGTCTTCCTGGTGCACTTCCTGTTTTAAACAAAGAAGCGGTACACAAGGCTATCCAGCTTGGTACTGCACTAAACGCTCAAATAAACAAAAAATCTATATTTAACAGAAAGAACTATTTCTACCCGGATCTTCCTACAGGATACCAAATCTCCCAGTTCGAGGTTCCCGTTGTGGGAAAAGGTGAGGTCGTTATCGATTTTGAGGACGGTTCCAGCAAGACTATCGGCGTAACAAGGGCACACCTTGAAAACGACGCGGGGAAAAACGTGCACGCAGGAGACCACTCAAGAGTAGACCTTAACAGGGCGGGAACTCCCCTTTTGGAGATCGTTTCCGAACCTGACCTAAGAAGTGCCGAAGAGGCGATACTTTATCTTAAAAAACTTCACTCAATAGTCAGATATATCGATATCTCTGATGCAAATATGCAGGAAGGGTCATTTAGATGTGACGTAAACGTATCGATCAGGCCAAAAGGCGACGACAAGCTTTACACAAGGTGTGAGATCAAGAACATGAACAGCTTCAAGTTCATAGAAAAAGCTATCAAATACGAAGTCCAAAGACAGGTAGAAGCCTGGGAAGACGGTGTATATGAGCAGGAAGTTGTTCAAGAAACAAGACTGTTCGACGTAAACACAGGGGAAACAAGATCAATGAGAGGTAAAGAGGACGCGGCAGATTACAGATACTTCCCGGACCCTGACCTGCTGCCTCTTATCATTAGTGACGAGATGATGGAGAAATATTCCAAGATCCCTGAACTTCCTGATGAAAAAAAGGAAAGATTCGTAAAAGAGTTCGACCTTAGGGAGTACGACGCGGGTGTTATCTGTTCGACTAAAGAGATGGCTCAATATTTTGAAGATATGATGAGCCACGGGATCAGCGGAAAAAATGCAAGCTCATGGCTGACAGTCGAGCTTCAGGGAAGATTCGGCGAGGGGATAAGTATCGTCAACTCACCTGTAAGTGCCGATAAACTTGGAACCCTTGTAAAAACTATCGAAGATGGAACGATCTCGGGTAAACAAGCTAAAAAAGCACTTGACTATCTTATGGAAAATGATGAGCAGATCGATACAGTTATCGAGAAACTCGGACTAAAGCAGGTTTCAGATGACGGTGCTATCCTTGCAATGATCGACGAAATTTTAGCTGCAAACGAAGACAAGGTTGCAGAATACAAAGCAGGAAAAGAAAAAATGTTCGCCTTCTTCGTAGGACAGGTTATGAAAGCTTCTAAAGGAAGTGCAAACCCTCAGGTTATAAATAAACTTTTAAAAGAAAGATTGGCATAAAACCTAAAAACAAAGTTTTATAGATAAAAGGGGGATACCCTTCCCCCCTCTTATATTTCAAACCCCTGATAAAAGGATATCCCAAATGACCTCCAAAGTGGAAGAAAGCCTTTCAAAATACAAGAACTACCTGGACTCTCAACAAAACCACGAACCCGAAACATTGGCCCGCCTGCTTTTTGATATCGCCCTGGAATACCAGAAGATCTCAAATCTTGAAAATGCCCTTGAGTTTTATAAAAAGGCCCTTGAAGCCACCTCCTTAAAAGATTCCTCCAGGGAAAAAAGCATAATACTTACAAACATAGGGAACATATACCAGATAAAAGGTGATATTGAAAAAGCCCTGAACTACCAAAAAGAGGCCCTTGAAGCCTTTGTGCTGGCGGGCTTTGCCCAGGGCATCGCAAAAACATCCACCAATATAGGGAATATCTACCACGGCAAGGGTGACCTTCACAAAGCCTTGAAATACCATCAGGAGGCATTAAATATATTTGAAAAAGGAGGCCACTCCCAGGACCTGGCCTCCACTTTGGGAAATATAGGAAACATATACCAGGACAAGGGGGATCTCAAAGATGCCCTTGAATACCAGGAAAAAAGCCTGAAGATCTTTGAAGAGATAAAATACCTTCCGGGGATAGCCGCAGGTTTAACGAATCTTGGAAATATCAGTAAACTGCAGCTGGACCTGGACAAAGCCCTGGACTTCTATAAAAAAGCCCTTGAGATAGAAAAACAGGTCTCAAACCCAAGGGGGATAGCCAACGATCTTGGCAATATAGGAAATATATACCAGGCAAAAGGGAACTTTGAAGAGGCCTTGAGATATCATGCCCAAGCCCTGAAAATAGACGAAGAGATAGGTTCTCTCCAAGGGATGGCGAACCACCTGGGGAATATGGGGAATATCCATAAAGTAAAAGGTGAGCTGGACAAGGCCCTTGACTACCAAAACGGGGCCCTGTCTATTTTCGAAAAACTCAAACTGAGCCAGGGTATCGCCACTGCCCTTGAAAACATAGGGAACATCTACCTGGCAAAAGATGAGCTTGATCGTGCGCTGCAATACCACGAAAGGGCCCTGAATATCAGGAAAGAAAAAGGGCTGATACAAAAGCTCCCCCATACCCTGGGGCACATCGGGAATATATATAAGATAAAAGGGGATAGCGACAAGGCGCTCCTGTTTTACAAAGAAGCCCTTACAATCGACCAGGAGACGGGCCATACCCACGGCATAGCCGATACTTACGGAAATATAGGGAAAATCCACCAGGACAGGGGTGATCTGCAAAAAGCCCTTGAATTCTACGAAAAGGCCCTGAAGATAGACAGGGAACTGAACTATATAAGGGGTATAACCCAAAGCCTTGGGAATATGGGGAATATATACCAAATAGAAAAAGATCTCCCCAAGGCCTTAAAAGCTTACGAAGAGATCTACTCTATCTTTGAAAAAATAAACTTTGCAAAAGGGATGGAAGAAGCCCTTAAAAACATAAAACATATCAAAGGCTTGGAAAATGTCTAAAATAGCAGTAATAGGTGCAGGAAAATGGGGACAGGCTTTACGGTTCGCACTGGACCAGAAGCAGGAGTGTCTTATCACGAACAGGACAAAAAAAGATGTAAAGAATTTCGTATCTTTGGAAGAAGCGCTGAATTGCGAATATCTCGTAATAGCGATCCCTTCACAGCATATAAGGGGCTGGCTGGAAGAAAACTTCGTATATAAAGGGCAGAAGGTCCTGGTAGCCGCAAAAGGTATCGAAGCTTCAACCGGGGCTTTTCTGCAGGATATTTACGAAAAATTCGTTCCTGCTGAGAACCTGGGATTCATCTCCGGGCCATCTTTTGCCGCGGAGGTTATAAAAGGGCTTCCCACGGCACTTGTTATAAACTCAAGCAATAAGGCTTTTTACGACAGCTATGAGGGCTTTTTCCCCGACTTTATAAAAACATACTACAGCGACGACGTGGTGGGTGCCGAGATCGCAGGCGCCTACAAGAACGTGCTTGCCATCGCAAGCGGGATCTGCGAGGGGCTGCAGCTGGGGCAGAATGCAAGGGCTTCCTTGATATCAAGGGGGCTTGTGGAGATGGAAAGGTTCTCAAGGCACTACGGGGCCAGTAAAGACACCTTTATAGGCTTAAGCGGTGCAGGGGACCTTTTCCTAACGGCAAGCAGTACCCTAAGCCGTAACTTCAGGGTAGGTCTTGGACTTGCCGAAGGCAAATCCCTTGAAACGATCCTTGAAGAACTGGGTGAAGTGGCCGAAGGGGTTATGACAAGCTTTGCGATACATAAACTCTCTCAAGAAAAAAATATATACACCCCTATCGCAAATGAGGTAAAACTTATATTGGAAGGGAAACAGCCGAAGCAGAGTCTCAAAGACCTTTTGACGAACTAAAAATAATATTTCTAGTCCCTACATATAATATGTATTTAAGGTCTTTAGTGATAATTTGTTAAACAAAATAATAATATAGGCAGGAAAAGATGTTAAAAGAGCTTATCCATTCCAGGCATCCTTCCATAGAAGAGTTCATCAAAATACTCAAAGAGAGGAAGTTCAACCAGAAAGCTGCCGAAAGAATCCTGCCCAAAATCAACAAAAACTATAAATTCGAAGACGGGGACACTCTCCTTGACATGTGCCTTAGGAACAACCGTTTCAAAGCCGCCAGCTGGCTTGTGATCCAGGGTGTTGAGATAACCACAAGAAACAAGGACAATATCTCGACGGTCAGGCTTGCCATAGAAAAAGGGGATATAATAGTCATCGACAATCTGGTTAAATATGCGGATTTCAACATCAACCAGATAGACGACACAGGAAGAAGCCTACTTCAAGACGCGGTGATACTGGGATACAACGAGATATCCAAGATACTTATAGAAAAAGATATAGATGTAAATATAAAAGACAAATTCAACAGGAACGTGATCTTCGATGCGGTAAACTACGGAAGCGGCGAGCTGATTGACACAATACTGGAGGTCGAGGGGCTGGAGCTTAACAATGTCGATGTGAACGGACAAACGGTGCTGCACCAGAAAAGCGTGCTAAAAGACGACAACCTTGCCATAAAACTCCTGAAAAAAGGAGCCGACCCCACCATCTGCGGCGAGGACGGCTACAACTTCCTTACATATACAGCCTTAAGGGGCGACGAGGGTAAAAGGGTCCTTGACACAGCCATTGAGTACGGATGCAACCTGAACGCAAAAAACCCGGATGAAAATACGGTGCTGCTTGAGGTTATGAGGGCTTTTACAAAATCCCCCAAAGTGGAAATAGAAAAAAGGGGTGAACTTAAGAACGTAGCCCAAAACCTTATAGACAACGGCTCCGATATAAACGCAGTGAACAAATACGGTGAGACCATGCTTTTTGAGATGGTAAGAAAAGGGGATTTCGACGGCTGCGTGTTCATCCTGGAAAACGGGATCGATCCAAACCAGCAGAACAAAATAAAAGAGAGCCCTCTTCAGCTTGCTGTGCTGAAAGGGATAAAATATATAGAGATCATAAAGGTGCTTTTAAAGCACGGTGCAAATCCCACTTTAAAGAACAGGCATGACGAAACCGTCCCTGAGATCATAAACGATATCATACTCCATATCCATAAGTACAAAACCATAAATAACCGGGAATATCTTATAGATATAGATTTCAACGGGCAGTATATGATCATCCTCAAAGAGATAATAAACCTCAAAGGGTTCAATTTCCATTATCTGGGGATAGACGGCAATCCCCTGTTTTTCAAGCCTTTTCTTTACGGGGATATAAGTACCACGAAACTTTACCTGCAAAACGGCTTTGATATAAACGAAAAGAACGAAGAGGGGGTCAACCTCTTCTACGCATATGTACTGCAGTGTTTTGAAAAAGGGGAGTATTTCCGTGAATTCAAAGCATACCTTACCTTTCTTTTGATAAACAAAAGCGATATAAGGATAAAAGACAAGAACGGGCAGATCATCCACCTAAGGGTGGCACTTGTAAAAAACTGCAACCTGAAGCTGTTCAGGAAGCTTGTGGAGCTTACGAAGTTTGATTATATGTCCGTGGATAATATGGGAAAAACAATAATACACCTGTGCGTGGTGAGCAACAACCTGGAGCTTTACAACCTGGTTTACGGGGTGGAGAGAAATATACAGAACATTGCCGATAAATACAATATCCTCCCTATAACATATGCGGCCCTTTTCGGAAGGCAGCAGATAGTCATAGACCTTCTAAAGAAAGATACCGTTATAAACAGCGGGAAGCCTATTTTAGAAAGTATGAAGAAGAAACTGCAGCCTATGATAAAGAACCTGGAGAAGCTCTCAAACGGGGTGGAAGACCCCATTCTGCTGCGTCAAATAGATATACTCAAAGAGCAGACCG
The DNA here is from genome assembly GCA_963677515.1 of Arcobacteraceae bacterium. Taxonomy (GTDB): domain Bacteria; phylum Campylobacterota; class Campylobacteria; order Campylobacterales; family Arcobacteraceae; genus JAIOSF01. The sequence continues at coordinate 1,904,971 of OY781963.1, forward strand.
TAAAAGACCTGCAAAGTGCCTAGAAAAGGTCTTTGTTCTTTTTATTCATCTTAAAAGCGTTTAAAGACCTGGTTGCCGGGTCCTGGTCCTCTTTTCTTTCAAAGAACTTGGAAACCGTAGCGGTAGGGTTTATATATAAAATAGACTCGTCAACCACTATCTGGAAAATCGCCCCCAGGGGAATGGTAACAGTAGAAGCGAAATTCTCCTGACCGAACCCCGCTTCAAATTTTATGTTCTCTTCTGTTAACTCCAAAGTCTCATAGGTATAGTTCATCAAAGAGAAAAGGGTGAACTGGGAAAAGTTCTTTGCGATGGCCGCAGGTATAGCAGGATCGAACCTGACCCCTTTTATATTTGCCGTAACGGAAAACTCCTGGTCCTTGTTCAAAAGATACTCTATCTGCTCATATATCTGATTCTCTGTAAGGTTTTTAAAACTTATATCCCCAAGTATATCTTTTATCATAAATCCGCTCCCTTTATTTTTTACACACAACTATATATTTATCGAAATCCTCATCACTGTGAAGATAAAAGCCTTCCATCTTTTCAACTTTGAAACCTGCTTTTTCCAAAAGCTTTTTCAACTCTTCATTGGCGTAGAAGAACTGCTCTATGGTACCCTTGTCTTTTTTAAAAAGATCTTTTGTTTTGCTAAACAGGGTTATATCCGTATAAAGCGTCCCCTCTTCGAAGTTAGCGTCTATTGCTATGAACTTGTCTTCAATATCTATGTTCAGGGTTCCCTGGGCTATATCCTCGAAACCGTGAAGGGAATTTATATCAAAGATAAAATACCCGTCCTTTTCAAGAAGCCTGTAAACATATCCCAAAAAAGAGGATATATAATCTTTGGGCAGATAGTTTATAACGTCGAACACTGCCGTCGCGCAGTCAAACTTCTCCTCTATATCTTTTATATCTATACATCGGGCATTTATCCCTTTGGAGTTTGCTATTTCGATCTGCTTGGAGCTTAGGTCGACTCCCAGGGTTTTTATCCCGTTATACTCCATTATACGGCAGAATTCACCCTGTCCGCACCCGATATCTATAAGTGTCTTGGGCTCTTTTTGTATAGCTTCAAAGGCTATAGCCTTGTAAAGCTCGTGTACCTCTTCCTCAAAACCCAGGTACTGTTCTATTGATGCGTATAGATCAAGTGGCTGCAATTTTCTCTCTCAAGTCTAAGATATGCTCTTTTTTATTGTAGTAGGAGTTCTTGTTGGAGATCAAATGAACGGAAGAGTGCATAATGGTATCACCCACTTCAAGGCCGTTCTGCTTCATGGTTTCTCCCGTTTCCACGATATCTACTATACAGTCGCTTAAACCCACAAGAGGAGCAAGCTCGATGGAACCGTAAAGCTTGACTATATTCACAGCCATTGCTTTCTTTTCGAAGAATTTTTTCGCGATCTTTTCATGCTTTGTGGCAACCGTGATCTCTGACCTGTTCCAGTCTATCTTGTCCCCTTTTTTAAGTCCGATGGCAACTTTACACTGCCCTATCTTAAGGTCCACAAGTTTTATAAGATCGTACTCTTTCTCTTCCAGTACGTCAAGCCCCACTACGCCAAGGTCGGCCGCACCGTGCATCACGTATGTAGGAACATCCTGGTTCCTTACGTTCAAGAACGTAAAGCCCGCTTTTTTCAGTATAAGTTTTCTACCCTCAAATTCAAACTTTTCCCCGAAAACTTTTTCAAATTTTTCCAAAGTCTGTTCTGCAATTCTCCCTTTTGGAAGCGCAATCGTTAACATCTATTTTCCTTTTCTTTTGTTTTTAATGATCTTTTTCATACTTTTAAATATAAGGTTCCTGTCAAACTCTTTAGGGATCCCTTTAAAATACTTAATCAGTATCTCCCCGTCTCCGCCCGTGAAATAAAGGGGTGTCTTAAAAGTATCGTACTGCCGCTTTATCGATTGGACAATACTGTCAAACATTGCATAGCAAATGGCACTGTTTGTTTTTAGTGGAATTTTATCTAAATTTATATCATTTTTAAAGTCAAATTGAAGTTTTTTTGAAATTTGTGGATAAATTCTCCTGTATGCCCCGAGTCCAGGGAGGATATATCCCCCCAGATGGCGGCCGTTTTTCATTATATCAACGGTGATGGCGCTTCCCGCATCTATAATTATACCGTCGTCGATTCCGCAGCATACCACTTTCCTGTCCACGCCCATCCCTTTGTATTCCGTTTTGAACTCTATAAGGGTCTCTATATCTGTTGCCCCGGGATATTTTTTCAGAAGCTTGCTTGAGCCCTTGTCGTTGACGCTGATAAAATATATCTTTTCGTTTTCCTTGAAATCGGGGAGATCTTTTATCTTTGTGTTAAGTCCAGCTTTGAACTCTTTCTTTCCCGTCTTGAAATGGAATGTTGAATTGCCTATATCACACAATACCATCGTTATCCTTTATATTTAAAGGATGATATGAATCTATCGTATCCCTTAAATGTTTCTGCTGTATATGGGTATATATCTGCGTCGTTTCCACGCTGCTGTGCCCCAAAAGCTCGCTTACTACCATCAGGTCCGCGCCGCCCAGTATAAGCGAAGTGGCGTAAGAGTGCCTGAATACGTGGGGAGAATAATTGTAATACTTCTTGGTTATCTTGAAAACGCTGATCCTGCTTAGGGGTTTCCCCAGGTAATTTAAAAAAAGGTATTCACTTTTTTTATCCCTGCCGTACAGGTAATCCTTCAGCGCATCAAGGGCAAATTCGGCGATGGGAACCACCCTTTGCTTCGATCCTTTTGCGAATCTAACTTTAACCCAGTTCCCCTCTATATCTTCCTGCTTTATGGTTATAAGCTCACTTACCCGAACCCCCGTCGCATATAAAAAAAGAATAAGGGCATAGTCCCTTTTACCCAATACCGTTGTGGTATCGATAAGCTCCAGGGCTTTCATTATCTCCTCGTCGCTTAGGTATTTGGGAAGTGTTTTTGGCAGCTTTGCAAATACCGCTTTGGGTTTCTCCACCCCGTCAAAGTTCTCGCTGCTGAAATTATAAAAGGAGTTGATACTGCTTAATCTTCTGTTCTGGGTTCTGGGGTTTTCTATTATTGAAAGATAAGATAAAAGATCCTCGCTGGAAGCTTTTAAAAGGTCTTTTTTTAAAGAGGAGAGATACTCCTCATAATCGTTCAGGTCGTTGACATAAGCATCGACGCTGTTTGAAGCCAGGGATCTTATTATGGTAAGATGCTCCTTGAATGCTTCAATAGGTTCAGACATAAAATCTCTTTATTTCAGGATAGTATAGATATTCTCGAAATATAGTTTGTTCCCGATAGTTATAACTTTCTGCTCGTTGTCAAAGTCAAATTCATAGATCTCAAGGTTCTCAAGGTCATTATCCATTTTCAGCATATAACCTTGTGACTCCAAAGCGTAAAGTCCCGACTTCCCGTAACCAAGAGCCACAAATTTAGCGAACTTGAATTTTTTTGATTTTTTCTCTGTAAGCTTCAAATCGTATTTGATGATCATACCGTCAAGGGTAGCTGCATAGATGTCATTGCCGTTTACCGTAACATACCTTACGTCAAGATTCTTGATATTGATCCTTCCGTCGGCAAAAGTGAATATCTTGTTGGGAGTTGCCGCAACAAGGCTGTTCCCTACCGTTTCCATAAAAGTGATATTGTTTATCTCGTTTTTAGGGTCGATATTGATAGTCTTGTATATCTTATTGCTTGTACCGTCCACGATCAGAACTTTTCCGTCAAGGGTAGGATATAGAACAAGCGTGTCGAGGAACACGGGGCTTGGGATCTTTACGTCGTTCACAAGCGAAGTGTTCAAATACTCTTTAAATACTATTTTGTCTTTTTCGATATCATACAGCGCAGCCGCATTATCGGTTAAAAGAAGCGCGATAAGGTTTTTATTTTTTGTTGCGCTTAGAACGTTCGAATCAAAAGTCAAAAGCTTGTCCTCTTTGTTTTTTGACTGGATAAGGAAATTATTGCTGAGATCTGCCGAAAGGATCGTTTCCCCGTCATCGTTTAAAAACTTGAATCCCTCTTTTAGTTTTGTTTCAACCTCAGTGTTCTTTGAAAGGAAAGTATCGTCATCAAGGGTTACCCCCTCTAAAGTATAATCAACTACATCATCGTTTACCACATAGCCTTCAAGCTCCATACCCTCAGTTATAAAGTCAGGCTCGTAATATTTCTTTGATTCACATCCCGTAAAAACAATCAGCGCTACGCTTACTAGATAAATTAAATTTTTCATGGTCCCTCTATTTCGTCAATAAGTAGTGTTCAAGCATTTTTGCCAGACCTGTAACATCAGAAGTTGAAGGGATAAGTTTTAAACTCTCTTTCGCCTCTTTGTATTTCCCCTGCTTTGCCTCTATCAGCGCTTTGTTGAAAAGGGCGAAATCCTTAAGGAGGAAGTTTGGGTTCTGGCTTACTTTGGCTATATCAGAACTGTTTTGAGCCTCAACCGCTTTTGCGTACAAAGAAAGCTCTTTGAAAAAATCGATGTTTATCTCTTTTGATCTGTCGTTTGAATAAAGGGCAAGTTCATAAAGCTTCGGATTTAAAGATTTCAGTTTCTCCAAAGCCTCTGTATCTTTCGGGTTTTCCAATACCTTGTTGAAAACCTCGTTTGCTTCTATCATGTTCTTCTCGCTGATATAACCGGATATTCCCGTACCTATAACGGCGATCACCGCAACTGCCGCCGCGGACAAGATCACTTTTTTATATTTTTTGTAAAAATTTTCTGCTTTAAAAACACTTTCCAGGAAGCTCTCTTCTGTTGAGATCTCCTTTTTTATATAATCAACATTCTCTTTCAGACTCATAAAAAATTATCCTTAAATATATTTAACTACGCGATTATACCAAAACTATATAAAAGCAAAGGTAAAGTTCCCGGAACTAAAACTTATACTCTAACGAGGGTTTTACCATCTCGAACTTTTTCAATACCTCTTGTATCTGCTCTTTTACAGGCGTGATATCGTATTTCTCTATTTTTTTTGTTTGGGGATAATTATTTGTTATATTTTCAAAACTCTCCACAAGCTTATCCATATCTTCTCCGCTAGCTACGGGAATATCGTATTTATCAATCAGGTGGAGATTCTGCGGTTCCTTGTCCCCTCTTTTAAAGAATACCGGGCAGTTTCCTGCCGCCAACGATTCAAGAGCCGCATGCACTGATGCCGTTAAAAGGTATTTTGTGTTTTTTATCGCATCGATATAACCTTCATCTTCTATTATCTCACTAAAGAACTCGGCAGTTTTTCTTTCATTTTTAAAGAAGAAATAATGCCCCCATATCAAAGGAAAATCCTGTTTTTCACCTGTCTGGAAAAAATCAAAGAACCATTGGGCATAATCGTCGTCCGAGAAGAAAACAGCTTTTTCGTTTATTGTTTCAGATTTCTCGAAAAAGGTTTCATCCACTATATCGTAAGGGATATCCGCACCCACCTTGAAAAGCTTCTGGCAGAACTCTTTCATATGATCCTGCATGGTCTGGCTTGCTTCACCGCTGTCGTCGTAAATAAGCATATCGCCTCTTTCCATAACATTGGGCATATTGCCTATTACGTCGACACCCACACCTTTTTTCACGCCAAGTTCCGCTTTTGCAAAAGTCGCAGCCCTGTAGTCCGCACTGCATAAAACAGGGTCGCAGTCTGCCAGCATATTGTATAGGGCACTTGCCCTTCTGATATTTTCCAGACCGAAATTATGTCCACTTCTTGCATAAATATATAACTGCATTAATTAAAAATCCTCTCTATTAGTTTAAATCCTATCGCTGCACAGATAATTGTACCCACTACGTTTAAAACAATATTTAATATTCCGTACCAAAGAGAGCTGTTAAGCAACATATAACTTTCTATGGCAAAAGTGGAATAAGTGGTTAAAGCTCCAAGAAAACCCGTCACCAGGAAACCTTTTACAAGGTCCGAAGGGGTAAAGTGCATAAACAATGCTATAAGCATCCCTATGATAAAGCTACCTGCAACATTTACCGCCAACGTGGCAAAAGGGATCTCGTGGGGGAAATACTTTACCACCTGCACCCCTACGTAAAATCTGGCGACAGCTCCAAAAAAGCCCCCCGCACCTACAGCTAGAACTGTAGGGAGATTAAATACCATGAGTTATCTCTTTGCTTAAAGTTTCTCTCATAAGGTTTTCCGCTTCTTCATACCAGGAGGTGCCTTTTTGTGCCTGAACCGAAGGAAGGTATATTACCTTTACAGTACCGCTTCTTTGGTGAAACTTCTGTGAATCGAATATCTTCCTCGTACCCACTACTATCATGGGCTGAACCAGTAGCTTGTTCTTGTCTGCGATCATTTTTGCACCAGCTTTGAACTTTCTCAGCCTGTTCCCCTCGCTTCTCGTACCTTCGGGGAATATCACTATGGGCCGGCCTTTTGACAATCTGTCTTTTGCATCTTTTAGAAGCTTCACAAGGCTTGTCTTGCTTTCCCTTTCGACTATTATCATTCTAGGAGCGCTCAGTATCTTCCCGAACCAGGGAATATCTGCTATCTCTTTTTTTGCAACCCAGGCAAGGTCCCTTTGGGCAATGGCTTCATAAAGCACGATATCCAGGATCGACTGGTGATTCATTATATACATCTGGGCATTTTTATCCATTTCACCCTCGATCTCAAGTTTTACACCCATAAGTTTCAGCTGCATCTTAGCCCATACGCTTCTGATCTTGTAATTATTGTTTCTGAATATATACATCAGGATTATAACCACCGAAACCGTTATGGTAAACTGCAAAGCTGTGAATACCGCCCTTAATCTACTTAATATCATCTTCTTTTATCCATCCTATGTTTTGGTTTTCAAACAGAACCTTCCTGAAGTCCCCTTTTTCGTTTATTATCTGTGCCAGTTCCCTTTTTTCAAGTGTTTTATATATGGTTGAATTATTTGTAGGGAGAATATAGATATTTGTCCCCTTGGTCAATACCACCTTTTTATTGGGAATGAAAAAATAAGCCGTCGCAAGTATTGAGATCACTAAAAACACCAGGTATCTCTCTTTTTTCGTAACTATATAAACAGCCAGGAACAATACCAGGAACAATATGCTCAAACTCTGCTTGTACAGAAGCATGCTGCTGTTGTATGGGTTCAGGTCTGTCTGGGTGCTTACAAGCTCCTCTTCAAGGTTCACGGGGATATTTACAGTGACAAAATCTTTTGAAACCGTATTATAATAGGTGAATTTTATCTCTTTTATATGGCTTGGGGTCATTACATAGAAAAACACATTCTGCAAGGGGTATTTCTCTTCAAAGCTTTTTATACCCTGCTCTTCATATTTTTTTAAATGGATATCCTCAAGGTTGCTGTTCAAGCCTTCAAGATTGATAGTCGTATGAAGCGTATTGTTATTATACTGCTTTGTCTTTACCGTAAGCACCTGCAGGTCTTTTGCAATGATATTCGAAAAAAGCTCCTCGTTCACTGCGATCTTTTCAAATACGATATCAGGCAGTTTTAAAGATATAAAATCAACGATCTCTTCCCCTTTTACAAGGGCAACCGTTATTTCAGGTAAAGAAAACTTCATATCTTTTGTCTTAAATGTAAGCTTCGTAAAGAAGATATTGTCCTTCTCCTCTTCCCATACGGGATCGGTGCTTATTATATCTATATTTTCACCGTTCACGTAGCTTAAAAGGATCTGCTCGTAATCCTCTTTTTGTTTTAAGATGGTTGCTTTTAATGTTATATCGAATTTTTGTCCCGTAAAGACTCTTTTGGGATAAGATGAGATATCCAGATAAAACTCTTTTGCCTTAACCGTGTCTTCCGAGAAAGACAGGGTCAAAGCGATAAAGAGGATAAAAAGTGATCTAAAGTATGGTTTCACAACTTTCACTTAATATTGTTATTTAAAAAAACCTTGAAGCATTTTTACACCGTCGTCACATCCAAGAAGTGTTTCCATTGCTCTTTCAGGGTGAGGCATAAGTCCAAATACGTTTTTCTCTTTGTTACATACACCTGCTATTTGTTCTACGCTTCCGTTAAGAACCTGGTTGTTACCATCTTTGTCACAGTACTGAAGAAGGATCTGACCGTTTGATTTTAATTCTTCAAGACCCGCATCGTCGATGTAGTAGTTACCGTCGTGGTGAGCAACAGGGATATTTACGATATCGCCTGTGTTTAACTCTTGAAGGAACTTATTATCATTGTTCACAACTTTAAGATGGTGGTGTTTAGAGATAAAATGCAGGTTGTCGTTTCTTTTTAAAGCTCCCGGAAGAAGTCCCGTTTCGGTAAGGATCTGGAATCCGTTACAAATACCCAGAACCTTTCCCCCGTTAGCTGCATATTCTTTAACGGCACCCATTATCTTTGCATTTTTTGCAAGAGCCCCGCTTCTTAAATAATCCCCGTACGAGAACCCTCCCGGAACAACTACAAGGTCAGTTGCTTCCGGCAAAGCCGTATCTTCGTGCCATACAACTGCAACTTCTGCACCCAGTTTTTCAAAAGCGTACTTTGTATCATATTCGCAGTTCGTTCCTGGAAATTGTAATACCGATACTTTCATAATTACTTCTCTAAAATGATTTCGTAATCTTCGATCACGGTGTTAGCAAGAAGCTGCTCACACATCTTGGTAACTTCCTCTTTTGCAGCAGCTTCATCTTCGCTGTTCAGGTCCATAATGATCTGTTTACCCACTCTTACGTCTTTTACCATATCCTGGAAACCTAAAGTGTCAAGCGTATGATGTGTTGCTTTACCCTGTGAATCCAAAACACCTTTTTTTAGTCCAATGTTAATAATTGCTTTCATTTTTTACCTTCAATTTTATATTAATTTATAAATCAGATCACAATGTGATATCTGCGATTATACCCAAAATTGCCTTATAACAATTTAGAGCCTTTTTTAGCTGCTTATCTGTGCAGCCTGTTAAGGATAGTTTCATATCCTCTTAATATTGAGTCTTTAATCTGCTTAGGAACTGCCACGTCAAGTTTTTCACCCGCTTTAAGCTCTTGTGATCTCTCTTTCCAGCTGTTTTCCTTGGCAAAGTTTCTAAGGATCTGCTTATCCATAGATATATAATCACCCTTGTCAAAATCCTCTTTTGCTATAAATCTTGAGCTTTCAGGAGTTAAAACCTCGTCACCTAGAACCCATTGACCATCTTTGTCCACGAACACTTCAAGCTTCGTATCAACAACCACGATACCGTGGGATTCCGCAAAAACGGTAAACTCTTTGAACACTTTTTCCAAGCTTCCTATGATCTCAGGAAATGCATCTTTTACAGTTTGTGCATTTAAAGGGATATCCTTAACCCCTTTTGTAGTAGGGGTGAAAAGAGGCTGTTCAAATTTATGCCACTCGGGAAGATCAGAAGAAAGATTCAATCCGTACGGGTCTTCCCCTTTTTTAGTCGCTTCAAATAAAGATCCTGTAAGGTAGTTTCTGAATATGAACTCGAACTGTACCACGTCCCCCTCGATCTCGGCTTCAAGAGGTTTACAAAGCTCCATAAGCTGGCATCTCGGAGCTATGCTTAAGGACTGGTCCACTTTTTCCGAAAGGATAGCTGTTCTTATCCCTGCTTCTTTGGCGAACTGCGCACCGGAGTCAGAGATGGCTGTCTGGATAATACCTTTCCCTTCTATCTCAAGATTTAACGGAATATCAAATACACTTGTTCTGTCGCTTCTTACCAATAATACTTTAGGATCATTCCCCGGACAGGTGTAAAGGTCGGCATTTTTACCGATATAAAAAAGGTTATATCCCAGCTCTTCAAGTTCTGCGACACCTTTTTGTGTAGTGGTTTTCTTTGACTCAGGCCAAAGACCGTCCGCTATAATATCATTTATATTCATTTATTTCCCCATAATAATTAAAGATTTTAAAATATCGATACCAACTTTCAGCTGGTTATCATCCATGATCTGCTCATCTGTTATGATGTTCTTGTTTTCAACAGTTGTATCCTCTTTGTCCTCTTTGCTGCCATCTCCTATTTTATCAAGTTCACCCTCTAAGTGCTTCCTCATATTTTCCTCTTTAAGAACGAACTCCGACTCTTTTTTAGTAAGAACTTTTCCCGGTGCTACCTCTACGTCAGGGTCAATACCCACAGCCTGGATCGTTCTGCCGCTTGGAAGGTAGTATTTTGCAATAGTAAGCTTAATTGCCTCGCTTTGGTCGTCCGTTATAGGGATAATCCTTTGAACGCTACCTTTACCGAATGTTTTTTTACCCACGATGATAGCTCTTTTCATATCCTGCAACGCGCCGCTTACGATCTCGCTGGCACTGGCACTACCCTCGTTCACCAGAACGATCATCGGCACATCCGTAACGGTTGTGGTCGAAGATGCGTCAAAATACTCGTCGTCCTCTTTGTTCTTGCCTTTTTGGGAAACGATCACACCTTTATCCACGAACAGGTCAACAGTCTCTATAGCCTGGCTCAGCTGGCCTCCGGGATTATTTCTAAGGTCAAGGACTATACCTTTTGTTTTTTCTTTATTTTCCAAGATATATTTTTTAAGTTCGCTTGATATTTTCATATCCATAAATGAAGCGATTCTAAGATATAAAATATCCTCCCCTATAGTTTTTTTATAAACAGACTGTATCTTGATGATATCCCTGATTATGTTTACTTTTATAGGTTCGTTCTCCCCTTTTCTCACAAGGGTGATATCAATGGGAGTCCCTTTTTTACCCCTCATCATATCAACGGCGTCGGATAAAGACATATTTATTGTAGACTTGTCGTTGATCTTTAAAATAATATCTCCCGCTTTTACTCCCGCTTTATACGCAGGGGTATCATCGATAGGGGAGATGATGGTCAAGGCCCCGTCCCTTTTACCTATAACGATCCCGAGTCCGCCGAACTCTCCTTTCGTCTCAACCTGCATCTCTTTGTATGATTCTTTGTTAAGCATCGAGGAATGGGCGTCAAGTTCATGCAGAAGCCCCGTAATGGATTTGTCCACTATCTTGCTTAGCTTCATATCGTCCACATACAGAAGCTCTACGGCCGCTATTACTTTTTGAAGCTTCGTATATGACTCAAGCCTGCTTGGCTCAGGGGTCTGGCTATCTTGTTCTTCCTGCTTTTCCTGTGCAAAAAGGGAAACGCTTAATGTTATAGTTAAAAATAAAGTTAAAAATCTGTTCATATCAATTCACCTGAAGTTAATTTTCTTGGATTATATCTAAAAATGGATATAATACGACTTTAATAAAAATATTAAGGGTATTTGTAATGGTAAAGGAAATAGATAAAGAGATCGAGAATATGCAGAATCTTTATAATATGGTAATAGAGTTTTTCGTAAACTACAGCTTCCAGATCGTGGGGGCTATCATAATCTCCCTTTTGGGATTTTATGTAGCGAAAAAAGTTGCGCTTTTTGTTGAAGCTTTCTGTATAAGAAAAGATATAGACGTAACTTTAACGAAGTTTATATCCACGACCATACGTATTATAATCATTGCGGGAACCGTCATCATAGCCCTAGGAAAAGTGGGCATCACAGTCACCCCTTTCGTTGCGGCAATAGGTGCCATGTCTTTGGGTGCCGGTCTGGCGCTTCAGGGGCTTTTATCCAACTTCGGTGCCGGTATCTCCATCATTGCGACAAGACCGTTTATCGTAGGAAACACCATCACAATTCAGGGGCATACGGGGGTCGTGAAGGTTATCAAGCTTGCATATACCATACTTGAAACGGAGGACAAAGAGGAGATAACGATCCCAAACAAGCATATTGTGGGTGAGATCTTGAAGAACTCCTTTGAATATACCATCGTTGAAACCATCGTGGGTATTGATTACGCTTCGGATCCTAAAACCGCCGTTAAGGTGATCCTTGAGATACTGGAGGGTTACGAAGAGCTGTCAAAAGAGGCAAAAGCCCAAGTGGGGATAAAAGAGTTTGCCGACGCATCCATAAATATAGAGCTTAGATACTGGGCGCCTACCGTTAAATACAACGAAACCCAGTACAAAATAAATATGGATATCTTCGACGCCTTTGCAAAACACGGCATAAATATCCCATACCCTACATACAACATAATCAAAAAAAACTAATACTTCAGGAGAATCATGAAATTTAAACTAGAAGCAACAAGCGGAGGTGCGAGAGCCGCAACACTGACCATGGCCCACGGGGAGGTACAGACTCCCGTATTTATGCCAGTAGGTACCCAAGGAACGGTGAAAGCCCTGGATGCAAACGATATGTTAAGCCTTGGAGCCAAGATCATTTTAGGAAACACTTACCACCTGTACCTAAGACCGGGCAGCAAACTTATCAAAAAAATGGGGGGACTTCACGGGTTCAGCAAATTCCCCAACAACTTCCTTACTGACTCGGGAGGATTCCAGGCCTTTTCATTAAGCGACAACAGCAAGCCGGATGAAAAAGGGATCATGTTCAAATCCCATATCGACGGAAGCAAACACTACTTTACACCCAAAAGCGTACTTGATATCCAGTATAACCTGGGAAGCGATATTATGATGATACTTGACGACCTGGTCGCCCTTCCAAATACAAAAGAGAGAATAAAGCTTTCGATCGAGAGAACGACAGCCTGGGCAAAAGAGGCTATAGAATACCATATGGAGCAAAAGGCAAAAGGTATCGGGATAGAGCAAAATATCTTTGCCATCATCCAGGGAGGTATAGATAAAGAGTTCAGGAAGATGTCTGCCCAGCAGTTATGTGCCCTTGAAGACTACGACGGCTTTGCCATAGGGGGGCTTTCCGTAGGTGAAGCCAACGAGGATATGTACGACACTGTTGAGTGGACGACACAATTTATGCCGAAAGAGAAGCCAAGATACCTGATGGGAGTGGGAACGCCTGAGGACCTTATAGAAAATATCGACAGGGGAGTTGATATGTTCGACTGCGTAATGCCTACAAGAAATGCCAGAAACGGTACGCTGTTTACGAGCTTCGGAAGGCTGAACATAAGAAATGCAAAATTCAAGGAGGACGAAAAACCTCTGGATGAGGAGTGTGCCTGCTATACCTGTAAGAATTTCAGCCGGGCATACCTGAACCACCTTTACAGAAGCGGGGAGATGACATACTACAGGCTTGCGTCCCTGCATAACCTGCACTACTACCTTAACCTTATGAGGGAAGCCAGAACTGCCATATTGAACGACAGCTGGGAAGAGTTCAAAAAAGAGTTTTACAGAAAAAGGGGTCGAAACTAACCCTCCTCTTTCTCTCCCCTCTAATAAAATAAACCTGCACATTATCTTTTTTTGGTTATAATTTAGGATTTATAATCTTAAATAAAGAAAAGCAAATCCCTATGAAAATAAAATATTATTTAGTATTAACCTTTATAGCTTTAAATGCCCTTGTTTATTATGTAACCGATAAAAATACCCAAAGCAAGATCGAGTATTCGAAGTTTCACCATATGAACAAACTCCAGATAAATTATGAGATATTTATGACCACCCAGGCGGACAAGGCGGACGTGATCTATGAAACCACCATAAAGACAAAAGGCTTGACGGATATCCTCTCCCTGGCCTGGGAAACAAAAGATCCAAAAGAAAGAGCCCTGTTAAGGGAAAAGATGCTCTCCCTCCTTGAAAAAAGATATGAAAAGTTCAAAGAGCAGGGACTTTTGCAGTACCATTTTGTTTTCCCGGACAATACGGTTTTTTTAAGGCTTCACAAGGTTGACAGGTTCGGGGATAACCTAAGCGATGTAAGATACGATTTTGCAAGGGTAAACGAGACAAAAGAGATAGTAAGGGGATTTTCACAAGGAAGAACCTCCCATGCCTTCAGGAATATTTATCCAATATTTGACAGAAACGGTAAACATGTGGGTGCAATAGAGATATCCTATCCCAGTGAACTTCTGCAGCAGAACCTGAACAATATAAGCAAGATAGATTCCCATTTTCTCGTAAACAAACATATCTTCGACACTAAAATGTGGTCCAGGGACGACAGGATCGTAAATTATAAACCAAGCGTCGAGCATAAGGATTATCTCCTTACCCTTTCCAAAACACTTGAAAAAAATGACCATATGGCACAAACCGCAAAAAAAATAGAGCATCTGCACAAGCAGATCGACAAAGGGATAAAAAACCTGAAAGAGTTCTCCCTGGTCTGGGCAGATATCTATAACGATATAGAGGTGATCTCATTTTATCCCATCAAACAGAACATAACAAAAGAGGTCTCCGCATGGATAGTCGCATACAACAAAGCGCCTTTTATCTATCCTGCCATAAAAGACAGCTATTATATCAGAGGAACTGCTTTCATTATTTTTGCCGTTCTGCTTTATTTTATATATAAAACCACAAAACAAAAGAACACCCTTTCAAAACTGCTCTCCTCATACGACCAGAACGTAATATTTTCAACGGCAGATTTAAAAGGAAATATCACCCACGTAAGCCGGGCTTTCTGCCAGATAAGCGGCTACAGTGAAAGCGAACTAATAGGCAAGCCCCACAACATCATAAGGCATAAAGAGATGGGAGATGAGCTGTTCGAGGATATGTGGGACAAGATAAAATCCCGAAAAACCTGGAAAGGGGAGGTCAAGAACCGTAAAAAAGACGGTTCATATTACTGGGTGGAAGTTGAGATAGAACCCCTGTATGACGAATCGAACCGACATATAGGATACAGTGCCATAAGACACGATATAACAGACAAAAAAGAGATCGAAGAGATCCAAAAAGAGATCATCTTTACCATGGGTTCCATAGGTGAAAGCAGGTCAAAAGAAACAGGCAACCATGTAAAAAGGGTTGCTGAATATTCAAAACTGCTGGCATTGAAATACGGGCTGGAAGAGGAGGAAGCGGAACTTCTTAAACAGGCAAGCCCGATGCATGATATAGGGAAAGTGGGGATCCCCGATTCCATATTGAAAAAGCCGGGGCCTTTGGACAAAGAGGAAAGAAAGATCATGGACACCCACTCACAGATAGGCTACAATATGTTAAGCTCCTCGAACAGGCCCCTTTTAAAAACTGCCGCTATCGTGGCGCTGCAGCACCATGAGAAATGGGACGGTACCGGTTATCCGAACAGTTTAAAAGGGGAAGATATACATATCTACGGAAGGATAACGGCGGTTGCTGATGTATTTGACGCACTTGGAAGCGACAGGGTATATAAATCCGCATGGGATGATGAAAAGATCTTCCAGCTTTTTAAAGAGGAAGCAGGGAAACATTTTGATCCGAAACTTATCGAGATATTTTTTGAAAATTTAAACGATTTTTTAAAAATAAGGGAATGCTGTAAAGATATTTAAACAGATTATTATGGTTATTTGTGATTGAAAATGAGGAGTAAGCACTCCTCCCAGATACCTAAACACACCAAAATAAAAGAGTTCCTTGCTGTATTCCTACCCTGGGGAGTTGCCCTTAAATAACGATTGTAAAGGTCTAAGAGAAGCATTCAAGGTATCTCTATACCCTCAATGCTTCCCTATATTTAGGATTGGAATTTTAGTCTAATTAACTTTAAATACAGATTAAAGATATCTTTTACTTTATCTCCATTTTTGGTTCACCGAAATAAAACCCCTGGAACTTGTCAACCCCAAGATCATATACAGTATCGAAAACCTCTTTTGAATGGACATATTCTGCTATGGTCTTGATATTCAGCTCTTTTGAGAACTTCACTATAGCCTTTACAAGTTCATATGACTTTTTGTCAGTGGTGATATTTTCAATAAGCTTGCCGTCAAGCTTTATAAAATCGGGAGCCAGGGAGTTTATATGGGAGAAGTTCGAGAATCCCGTACCGAAATCGTCAAGGGCTATCTTCACCCCCATTTTCTTAAATTCGTTTATAAAATCCAAGAACGTGTTATAGCAGTCTATCCCCTCATGCTCCAGGATCTCGAAGATCACGTTATTGCTTATATCAAACTCAGTTCTCTCTTCAAGATGGTATTTTTGGATATTCTCTTTCAATATCATATATATCTCGCCGTTCTTGATATCCTGGTATGTCAGGTTCAGGGATATTGCGACGTTTTTGTCCCGCATCTGCCTAAAAGTGCTTTCTATCATAAACTTTGTCAATAATATATACTGCTTTGTCATTACGGAAAGATCAAGGAACTTTTCCGGGGCAAGGTATTCCGTTTCCCCTTTGCTGTCCTCCCTTTTTATCCTTATAAGGGATTCATACTGCACAACCTCTTTATTCCTGTTTACGATAGGCTGGTAAAATGCCACGACCCTGTCCTCGTAAATGGCGTTTTTTATCTCCTGCCTCCAGAACAGGTTGCTCTGGAGCTCATTCGTATAGTCTATCTCGTAACTGAACCCGATAAAGTTTCTCCCCCTTTTTCTGGCCTCGTAAAGTGCCATATTGGCTTTTTTCAAAGGCTGCGTAGAGCTGAACGAGATCCCAGCCGTTATCTCCAGGTCAATGTTCAGGTCAAGGTCTTTTATCTCTATAGTGCTGTTTTCCACCATTAAAAAAAGATCCTTCATATCCTCTTCATATTTATCTATATCAAGATACTCCACCACTTCCAAGAGTACAAACTCGTCTGCATTTATCCTGAACAGTTCGTAATTTTTTCCCTTGTTGTATTCCCTTAAAAGATCAGAGAACTTCTTCAGTATCTCTATACCGCACTCCAAGCCGTAAAGCTGGTTGTATGTAGAGAAGTTGTCTATGTTTATAAGGATAAGCACCGGAGATTTGAACTTGTCCATATTGTCTATTCTTGAGATCAGCAAAGGAAGCGTCCCAAAACCGCTCATGGCGTCAAAAGACATATTCTCCCCATTGTGCTTCCCGGCATTGAGATTTTCATTATAGTTTTCCAGCTTGTTGTTTATGGTCTCTTTTTGCATGATCACTTCCAAAAGCTCAAGAAACTTGTCAAACATAAAAGGCTTGTATAGATAACCGTCGATACCCGCTTTTATACTGTCTATGGCACTTTGGGAATCATTGGCCGCACTTAGGACTATAACATAAAAATCATCCCTTACAGCCCTCATCTTCTCTATCATCACGGCCCCGTTCATTTTTGGCATCGCAAGGTCGGTAATGATAAGGTTATAGTTTTTATTTTTGAACTTTTCCAAAGCTTCGATCCCATCGTCCGCAACATCTATGGTCTGGAAAAAAGAGCTTAATACCCTGTATGTAATATCCTGTACCGTTTTATCATCCTCGATAAACAGCACTTTAAATTTATTTGTGACTTCGGTAATATTTTTTAGGTTCAAGACAGGCCTTTGAAAACTATTATTTTTTCTTATTATAACTTTATAACGATACCATTTTCTACTTTAATTTTACCACTTAATTCATATTCGAATAATTTTTTTGGATATTTTTCCATAACCTCGTCGTAGGCAGGCTTTTTTTCGCAGTAATTTAAAAATTCGTCAGAAATCCCACCGTTTTTTTTGCCCGATATTTTTTGTATAAAATTATCTATATCGTATATTGCCGAGGCTTCCCCTTTTTCCAGCAGATCCTGTGTCCCCGGGCTCTCCCCGATCCTGTGGGGAAGCACATATATCTTTTTTCCCATCCTTTTTGCCTGCTCGACGCTTCTCATTGTCCCGCTGTTCCTGTCGGCCTGGGTGACGATAAGTATCTCCCCCAGGCTTACCACAAGCTCGTTCCGTATGGGGAAACTGTACCTGCTTGGCGGGCTCCCCTTTTCAAAAAGGCTAAGCAGCAGCCCCTTTTGTTCAATTGACTCGATAAGCCTCTTATTTACAGAAGGGTACCTTATATCAAGGCCTGTGCCTGCAACGGCTATGGTATTATCCTCCCCTGCGGCTTTATGTGAGAGGGCGTCAACGCCCATAGCGGCTCCGCTTACAATGGTAAATCCCGCTTTTGAGAGCTTGGAGGATATCTCATGGGTGAAAAGCCTTGTATACTGGGTGGGCTTGCGGGTTCCTACTATGGATATTTTTTTATTTTTTAAAAGCCCGCTGTTGCCTATGTAAAATATATTTTCAGGGATCTTTTTCATATATTTTAGTTCATCTATTTTAAAATCGATAATTTTTATATCCATATACTTTCCCTTTCCAAAAGAATAATCTGCCTTCGCCGGTGCATAATTGCACATCGACTTCGGTTCCAAACCTATAAACGATAAACTTATATCGTTTTTTATTATACTAGTTTAGCCTCCACGGCTCCGCTCCACTCCGACCGTTCCGGTTCCAAACCTATAAACGATAAACTTATATCGTTTTTTATTATACTAGTTTAGCCTCCACGGCTCCGCTCCACTCCGACCGTTCCGGTTCCAAACCTATAAACGATAAACTTATATCGTTTATTATACGGTTTTCAAGTCACAGGTGGTGTCACAGGTTTTAAAAATTTTGGATTTTATTGATTGATATGGGAAAAGAAGAGAAGGGATTACAGTTTATCTACATAAACTGCTTCCAATCCCTCCAATAGGTGTTTTGAATCTTTAAGGGCTTCAAAGGTAACCCCGTAAGGGTGCCCAATTGCGATGGCTGAACCGTATTTCTTGGCTATATTTATCGCCTTGATCAGCTGCCCCTGGATATATTCTTTGTCTTTTTTATTATCCAGGAAAATATTCCTGCTTAAGAGTCTAAGCCCGTACTTCTTTGCAGAAAGCTTTGCCACGGATTTAGCCGTTGTTTTGCTGTCTATAAAAGTATAGTCATATTTTTTCAATACGGAAAAAAGCTTATCCATTGCCTGCTTGTTTGCAGTGAATTTGCTCCCCGTATGATTGTTTATATATTTAGCCTTTGGGTAGAGTTCATTTAGGATCTTTATCCTTCTTTCTATCCTTGTTATATCATCGGTAATATAAAGGGTATTCTCTTCATCATATTTAAAATTGGTCGCCTGCAACGGCAGGTGGATCATATAATTATCAAGTTCCTGAGCTATCTTTGCAGAGTTCCTGTGCCTAGGGGTTGGGGGGAGGAACGACATATTCACCGCATACCCGATATCCTGAATCTTCTTTATCTGCCCGCTTGTGGTTACGTCGTCTATTATTATGGCAAGTTTCGGCAGGTCTTTTTTAACGGCAGGTTGTTCCGCTTTCGGGATATCTTTTTTTATCGTTTCACGGATCTTTTTATCAAGAAGCGCTACTTCCTCTTTTTTATCATCTTTTTGAATATCAGTAAAGGTATCTTTCTTTTTTGTATCTGTATCATCGTATACGAACTTTATCGTATCGTCTTCTTTTTTATGTTCAATATATTGTTGGTTGTCTATTGGTTTTGAGTATTCTATCTCTAAATCTTTTGTCTTCTCTTCAAAATATTTTGCAACCTGCTCCTCCTGTTCTTTTAAGAACTTAGCCTGCTGCTGTTTAAGTTTCGTTATCTCTTTTTTAAATTTTTCCGTCTGCTCCTGCAAATCATTTTTTGTTATGGTCAGGTAACCGCCGAATACGGCAAGGGTAATTATTATGAAAGATAAAATAATATTAGGTAAGGTAACATATCTTGATATTTTTCTTTTATTTCTTTTTCCAGGCATGTTATTTTCTTTTTTTGGGTTTGATTATTTATAGAAAACTAAATATATGATGGTAGTTTTTAGTTAGATCAAGGCGAGATAAAAATTTTACCGGGAGTTTACATAAAGTAAATGACCGGATAAAATTTTTAAATTAACGAAGATATCGCTAAAAAAAGCCTTTAGATATTTAGTTTTTTAGTTTTTGTCTTGGTCTACTATTTTATTAGCAGCAATCCATGGCATCATAGCTCTTAGCCTTGCACCTGTTTTTTCGATTCTAGAGTTTCTAGAGATCATTCTTTCAGCGTTCATTCTTGGGTATCCTGTTTGACCTTCAAGGATGAAGTCTTTTGCAAATCTACCATCTTGGATCTCAGTTAAGATCTGTTTCATAGCTGCTTTTGACTCATCATTGATAACTCTTGGTCCTGATACGTAATCACCGTACTCAGCAGTGTTAGAGATAGAATATCTCATATCAGCGATCCCACCTTCGAACATTAAATCAACGATAAGTTTTAATTCGTGAAGACACTCAAAATAAGCCATCTCTTCTGGGTAACCAGCTTCAACTAATGTTTCAAAACCAGCTTGAACCAATGCAGCAGTACCACCACATAATACAGCCTGCTCACCGAATAGGTCAGTTTCAGTTTCATCTTTGAAAGTAGTTTCAATGATACCTGTTCTACCACCACCGATTGCAGAAGCGTAAGAAAGAGCTAACTCTTTAGTAGTTCCTGACGGGTTTTGACCAACAGCGATTAAGTCAGGAATACCTCCACCTTTAGTGAACTCAGATCTTACTGTGTGACCCGGAGCTTTAGGTGCTATCATTGTTACGTTGATATCAGCTCTTGGAGCGATTCTTCCGTAATGGATGTTAAATCCGTGTCCGAATGCGATTGTAGCACCCTCTTTTAAGTTTGGCTCGATCTCGTTGTAGTAGATCTCTGATTGGTTTTCATCAGGTAAAAGGATCATAACTACGTCAGCTGCCGCAGAAGCTTCAGCTACAGTTAATACCTCGAAACCTTTAGCCTCGGCTTTAGCCCATGATGATCCGTTCTTTCTTAGACCAACACATACCTCAACACCAGAATCTCTTAAGTTCTCAGCGTGTGCGTGACCTTGTGAACCGAAACCGATCATTGCAACTTTTTTTGATTTGATTAAGTCGATATTACAATCTTTGTCATAATAAACATTTAATGCCATTTTTTTTCCTTTTTTTTAAATATTCGGGGATTATATCCAAAAAAGTTTGAAACTTCTTTTAGAGTACTTTAGACTTTAGGCAGTGCGATCCTGAAACAAGCCCCCGTATACTCTTTACCCTCTACGATTATGGACCTGTTTGAAACATTTAAAGCCCCACCCAAATGTTTCTCGACGATATCTTTACTCATATAAAGACCGATACCCGTTCCTTGCGCCTGGTGTTTGGTGGTAAAATAAGGATCAAATATCTTCTCGATAATATTTTCAGGGATCCCCCCTGCATTGTCATGGATATAGATCACGTTCTCAGCACCCTCTTTGGCATAGGTTATCTTCACGAACTTTTTCTCCACCTTGTTGGAGATAAGGGCGTCTTTTGCATTGTTCAGGATATTTAGGAAAACCTGTGAAAGCTCGCTTGGAAGACCTTTACACCTTAGGTTGTCCGCTTCCTTGCTGAACAGGAGATTTATATCATTGTCTTTGTAAACGGCATTCGTGATGGTCAGAGACTTTTCAACGGTTTCCGACATATCGAACTCTATGATCTCTTTATCCTCCATAAAGAAGCCCCTGAAATCCTCGATGGTCTGGTTCAGGAAATCCACATAGTTCATTATCTTGTCATAAGACTCGTTCACCTCTTCATCGGTGGCGATCCCAAGCTGAAGCTGAAGCTTCATGCTTGAAGAGGTGGAATTGATAGCGCTTAAAGGCTGCCTCCACTGGTGGGCGATATTCCCTATCATCTCACCCATTGCCGCAAATCTTGCCTGCTGCATCATCTGCTTGTCTTTTTCCCTTACCTTTGCCGATTCTATTTTTACTTTCTCTTCAAGGTTTTCGTTCAGTTCCTGGAGTTCTTTTGTCTTATTGTTAACAATAAGTCCCAGGTTGTCGTTCAGTGCTTTTAGTTTCACCTGGGCATTGATCTCGTTTGTTATATCGTTCAAGGTTATAATAACGACAGATTCGTTGTCCACCTCGCTTAAAAGCGTTTCGGTGACCAGGATGGAGAAATGGTAGTTCTTATCCCCTTTTTTCATAATGATCTTGAAGTTCCTGTCAGGGTTGGCCAGGATATACTCTGCCCAGTTCAAGCCGTTATAATCTTTTTTGACTATATAATCCTCATTTGGGATATTTGTTTCAAAGAAGTCACATATACAATCGTGTTCCGATTTGAATTCTTCCAGGTCGTTATATTTAAAGAACTTGAACAGCTGCTTATTCGCATCTATCATATTAACGCCGTTGCTTACGATAATGATATTCTGCTGCCCGTCAAGGATCGCCCTTATGGACTTCTCCTGTTTCTCCACTTTTGCCAGGTTCTTGTTAAGCTTGATATTCAGGTCATGGAGCTTTACACTGTCCTGGTTCACCCTTTTTATTATGATATACCCTAAAGACAACACCACCGCCACGATAGAGAATATCAGGATCAGTTTCACCTGCAGGTATTTATGCTTATCTGCCGAAATCGCATCCTCAAGTTTACTAAGCTCGATCCCGCCTTCATAAAGGAGTCTCCTGATATTTTCAGAAAGCCTGTTGAAAAATGCGGGCATAGATTTGTAATATCTTCTTAGTTCACGGCTGTTGTCCATGAAGGCTTTGTTGTCTTTAAGTTTTCTGGCTTCATCCCTTTTGCCCAATAGATCCTCAAGCTCTTTGATCATCGTCTTGATATCCACGAGCTTCGGCCTTATATCGATCACTTCCAAAGAGAAATGTTCCCCTGCCTCGTGTCTGTATTCAATAACTTCCGTGGTACTTAAATGCCCCACTATGTTCAGGGCGATCTTTCTTTTAAGCACGCCCCCTTTTTCCAAAACAACGAGGGATTCCTTTATCCTTACTATCGTTTTGTCGATCTCTTCAATAAGTATCTCCCTTGATCTTTGGGAAGTCGTGGTTGTGGCAAGTTCGTTGAAAAGGGATCTTATTTTCAGCACGTCGTATGCCAGGAACTCACCGATCGTTAATTTGGCCTCAAGGTTCCTGCTTTGCTGGTCAAGTTCGCTTATCAGTTTGGTAAAAAGCTGGTTCAAAGAGAACAAAGAGATAAATCCCACCAGGAAGATGGAAATGAGGAGGATAAGTTTTCTATAGGTATTTAACTGGGTCAGTTTTATCATCTAAAGCCGTACCTCGTCATGATCTCCTCACCCTCTTTTGAAGCCGCATAATCCATAAGCGCTTTTACTATATCGGGATGATTTGAGAACTTCAGCAGGTTTAAAACAAGTTTTTTCTTGGGCGCGAACTTTTCATCTATCTCTATGATATCGATATATTTAGAGTTCTCTTCCCAGAACCCCGTCGCTCTCCAGTTGATCGTCATATCAGCCTTTTTGTCGATAAGAGCCTTGTTCAGGTTTCTTGAGTCGGTCCCTATCTCAACGGCAAGGTCGTAAGCCTCGTCGAAAAAGTCCTCACCCTTGTAGGAAACCAGAGGCCCCCTTGTCATTTTTCCGATACTGCCGCTGTTGGGGCTGCAAAGCACCGTTGCAATATCCTCATTTAAAAGATCGTCCATATCTTTTACTTTTTTGGGATTCCCTTTCTGGACAAATATCGCCGCCTGGTTATAGCCTATATACTGGGAATCAAGAAGATATCCGTCTTTCAGGTTGTTTTTCCTGTAACTGTCTGATCCCGGAAGATATATATCCCCCTGCTTAGAAAAAGCAAGCGATTTGTAAAGGTCTTTTGATCCCCCTTGTATTATCTTGATATTACAATTATATTTCTTTTCAATTATTTTTGATATTTCTGTCATCGGCTTGACCATGGTGATGCCGCAATAAAAAAGCAGTGTAGGCTTACTTTGGGCCCATACATTGGAAACCGCAGATATCAAAAGAGCCAAAACAAATACCAATCTTTTCATACTAACTTCCTTTTTCAAATTAATTTGTTATCATTTTAACACACTTCATCTTTGAATGAATTAATTTACAATTAAAATTAGGACAAAAATTGATAAAAAAATTATTAAAAGAGTTATATGATACCACCGATTATGTACACTTTAAAAACGGGGAATACTCCTTAAAAAGCAAATACAAAATAGGCAAGATCGAGCTTTTGAACGATTATGCCCAGTTAAATCTGCTTTCAAACTCCGTGCAAAAGATATTCGTAGAGTTTTCAAACCTCAACGGTGCATATAACAACGACCTTGTTCTGGTTCAGGTGTTGTTCAATCCAAAGGGGAAAACAAAGGCAAAGGTCTTGTCGGTTCTGCAAAGGGGCGATGAGAACATATTATGCTACGTAAAAGAGCAGGAGCTTTTCACGGTAAAAGAATCTATTCTGATCGACTGCGACAGGGTAAATAACCAAAACGGGGATATCGTTATCTTCCAAAACGGGAAGATCACCCAAAAAATAGGAACGGTGTATGACGATGCCATAGACGAGCAGATAAGCTTGTATCTTTACAATGAGGTCGAAAGATTAAAGCCTTATAGTGCAGATATCCCCAAAGCCGTTTCAAACAACAGGAAAGACCTGACCTCTCTTGACTTCTGCACCATAGACCCCGTAGGGGCAAAGGATTTTGACGATGCGGTTTATTATGATGAAAAAAACCAGGAGCTTTACGTGGCTATTGCGGATGTAAGCGCCTACGTGAAAGAGGAAAGCGAACTGGACCTGGAAGCCAGGAAAAGGGCTTTTTCAATATACCTGCCCCACAAGGTCCTGCCGATGCTCCCTTTCGAGCTTAGCAACAATCTTTGCTCCCTTGTCCCCAATGAAGACCGTCTTGCCTATGTATTCAAGATGAAGCTTGACACAAAAGGCTGCAGCGTTTCCTCAAGCGAACTTTTTGAAGCGACAATAAACTCCAAGAGAAGATACACATACGAAGAGATTGACGAGATCCTGGGGAAAAATGATGAAGAAAACTATTTTGTAAAACTTTTTGGCCTGACCTCAAGATACAGGGCAAAAAGGCTTAAAAACGGTTACGATTTCAGGAACGAAGAGATAAGGCTGAAACTGGACGAGAACCAGAAACTTCTTGAAACCTCAACTGAAGAATCCACCCCTTCCCACAGCCTGATAGAGGAGTGTATGCTCCTGGCGA
The DNA here is from genome assembly GCA_963677515.1 of Arcobacteraceae bacterium. GTDB lineage: Bacteria > Campylobacterota > Campylobacteria > Campylobacterales > Arcobacteraceae > JAIOSF01. Next base: position 1,929,856 of record OY781963.1, read on the forward strand.
ACCAGGAAGCCGCAAAAAGATTAAAGAACACGGGGATATTCAGGGTACATGAGGAACCTACCAATGCCAAAATAGCAAAACTTATAGACGACGTGAACTCTCTGGGGATAAAAGCCTCCCTTAAAAGCGATATCCACTCCACTATCTTAAGTATCCAGCAAAAAGCCGCAAACGTAGGCCTTGAAAAAGAGGTGGACGAGCTTATCATACAATCCCAGCAGCAGGCAAGGTACGATTTCAAAAAGATCCCCCACTTCGGTCTTGGGTTCAGCGACTACAGCCACTTCACCTCCCCTATCAGGAGATACGCGGATCTCGTTCTTCACAGAATACTAAAGGGGAGTAAAATACCAAAAGAGATAGAAGAGATCTGTGAGACCATAAGCGATACAGAAAGAAGGATCGCCACTTTGGTCTGGGATTTTGAAGACAGGAAATATGCAAGATGGGCCAACAGGAACCTTAATAAAACTTTTCACGCCAGAATAGTGGATACCCAGAAACATATAGCGGTTCTGGAAGATGCTACCATCAAAGGGGCAAGGATCCAAATAGAAAACTATTCAGGGGAAAAACTTTTTAGCGAAGTCACGGTAAAAATAAAATCAAGCGATATCATCTCCAAAAAGATACACGCCCTTGTAACGCAAGGCTGAAAAGCCAATCTTCCTTCCTTAGCGGACGGCGAAATTAAACGCCCCTCCGCTTTTAAGCTTGTAGTGGTAACTTGGATTCTCGAAGACATCTTTTAGGTTATCCCTTTTTATAATCTCCGGGGAAAAACTCCCAAGATAAGTAGATGCCACATGGGTAAGCCCCGTATCCTCGAACCAGGAGGGGTGGGCACCAGCTGAAAACCCCGCTACTATAACCGCCCTTGCATTCTGGGTGAACTTCAGTATAGCATCTATGGTAGAGCCTATAAGGGCGGCTCCCGTTATGATCACCACCGAAGCCCTGCTTACCGCTTCATATTCGAATATATCGTTATATACTCCCTTATTCACATCTGTTTCCATACGGCAGAACACCGTAACGTCCCTGCCTTTTTCCCTTAAGGCTGCCACAACGGGGCTTAGGTGACCTATAAACACTATTTTATCTATCTCGCTCGTATTTTCCAAAAGGGCTTTTGACAGCTCCTGCTGGATATTCCCTTTTAGTTTTATATTATCTTTTGATATTTTATACTGACCTACGGCATTTACCACGGCCAGGGTTACTGCCCTGTGGCTAATATCGTATGTTGAACTCTGTAAGATCTCGTTTATTGTCGAAAACTCTACCTTGCTTAAACTCCCCTCATTTTTAGGTGTAAGGGTAAGTCCGGTAAAACTATTCTTACCGTCGCTTACCACCGCATAGGTAAAAACATTGCAGATCTCGATATTCAGAAGTTCGAGTTTGTTCCTTTTTGCACAATTGAGCGCTTTTTGCTTTAATTTGTCTAGAATCAAGATTTTCTCCTGTGTGAATGTATTTTATCCCTGTGTTTCGTATGGGTATGCTTAAAAAAAGTAAAAGGGTGGCCGTTTTCCCAAAACAGCTCGCAGTTCACCCCGTAAAGGGCATTTATCATCTGCTCGTTTATAAGTGAACTTTCCCGGAACTCCATGATCTTCTTGTTTTTGATCATTATTATATTATCTCCGTAATGAAGTGCGTTCTGCAGGTCGTGGAGCACCACGAAAACAATAAGGTCGTTCCTGTATGTTTTCTCCTTTATAAGCTCCAGTATCTCTATCTGGTTCTTTGGGTCAAGATGGGAAATAGGCTCATCAAGAAGAAGTACCCTTGGTGACTGTATCAAACTTGCGGCCAAAAATATCTTCTGCCTTTCACCCCCGCTTAGGGTGTCTATATTCCTATAAAGGAAAGGTTTAAGCTCGAACTCCCTTATATGCTCCTCTATAATGGCATGATCCTCTTTATTTAAAAAGATCCCGCTGTGTTTTCTGCGGGAGAGCTCGAGCACCTCTATCACGCTTAAATTTGTCCCTTCGTTGAACTGCCCCATATAGGCTATTTTTTTCGAGACCTCTTCTATGGAAGAGTTCGAGATATCTTCATTATCCAGGGATATAGCGGCCTCGCTTTCGATTATCTTTGCCAGGGATTTTAAAAAGGTGCTTTTCCCTGCACCGTTTGGGCCCAGGATAACATTAAGGCGTGAACTTTCAACCTTTAGATTTATATCTTCAAGGAGGGTTTTCCCCTTTACCCTTGTGAAAAGATTCCTGATCTCCAACATATTATCTCTTTTTATTATATAAAAAATAAAGGAACAAAGGAGCCCCCAGCATCGAGGTGAATATCCCTACGGGTATAACGACAGGGAGCATTACCGTCCTTGAAACGATATCCGCGAACAATAAAAGCCCTCCACCGCTTAAAACAGAAAGGGGTATCAGGTACTTATATGACGATCCCGCAGCAAGCCGCACCAGATGGGGAGCTATAAGCCCCACAAAACCTATTATCCCGAAAAAAGCCACGCTTAAGGCACTAAGCAGTGACGCCGTTATCATCACGTGAAAAGTGAACTTCTCCGTATCTATACCCAAAGAGCGGGCATGGTCCCTGCCGAACATCAAAGCATCCAGTTTCCAGAAAGACCTGAAATAAACTGCCAAAACCAGTATCAGTACGAAGGCCGTTATCCATACGATCCCGAATCCCGCCTTTGAAAGATCACCAAAGGTCCAGAACAGGGTGGCCGCGGCATCGGTATCGTCGGCAAAATACTGCAAGAACATGGTAAGAGCCGAGAAAAACGCCCCCAGTGCAACCCCGAAAAGGATCAGGGACTCAGGGCTCATATTCCCTTTTTTCCCAAGCATTATTATGATAAAAGTGGTAGCCATACTAACCGTAAATGCGGCAAAAGCGGTTATAAAGCCCGCTTCAAACCCCGAAGAAACGGAATAAACCTGCAAAACTATTATGGCAAAACTGGCACCGAAAGCACTGGCCTGGGATATCCCAAGGGTAAAAGGGGAAGCCAAAGGGTTCTTTAAAACCCCCTGCATCAATGCGCCCGAAAGCCCCAATGCACCTCCCACGAAAAAAGCCGCCAGGCTTCGCGGAAGCCTGATATCAAAAAATATCAAGGAAAAATTATCCCCCTCATCAAGCAATCGGGAAAGATCGCTTAATGCGATCCCGTTGTTCCCGCTTGAAAGCGATATAAAAAAAAGTATAATTACACAAATTGTAAAAAAAACTATTTTATTGAATTTGCTTTTGGAATAAAAGCTTTTATCGTACATTAAATCTTATAAGGCTTCATTTTTTCCAAAATCTCAAAACCTTTTTCCCCTAAAAATATTTTATATATCTGCTCCTGCTTCCTCTTAAAATCCACATCCGCTCCCATATATAAGGCGATAAGCCAGCTGTTTACAAAAACATTCTCTATATTGGTGTTGTAAAAATTATAAGGATGGAGCCAGTAAACACGTTCCTGTCTAAAGGCCTCTATATTATCATAAATAGTTTTATCTTTTGCCATCTCCTCTTTTACTATCTTTTTCCCCAGGTAATCTAAAAATATTATTTGAGGATCATATGAAAGCAAAGCCTCCTTGTTTATGAAAAAGTGCCCTTTTTTATCTTTTAAAACACTGTTTTGCAGATTCAAAAGCCCAAAAGGGGGATAATCGCTTTCTGTGCTCGTGATCCCCTGGGCACCTTTGTACCCTACACCGCCTATATAAACTTTTTTTGGATCAAGCTTCAGCTCCGAGAGCTGTTTTTGCTGCAGATTCATAAAATCTACAAGCTCCTTTGCCCTTTTCTTTGTGCCTGTTATTTCTCCCATAAGTTCCAACGAGCTTTTTACTGCATCAAGCTTGGACTCTTTTTTTGCCCCTCCGTAAGTGGCACCGTAACTTAGTGCGACAACGGGTATTTTCGTTTTCTTTTGGATCAGGGATATCTGCTCTTTTGAAAGAAATGAGGTAAAGATAATATCGGGATTTAACATTACGAGTGTTTCAAGGTTGGGCATCTTGCCGGGACCACCCTGCCCCACAACGCTTAAAGATTTTAAACTTTGTTTCTCAAGTATTGCACGGTAAGGAGACTTCAGGTCATATTTCAACTCAAGTTTCTCGATCCCTGCTATCCTCTCCTGCAGGTTTAGATATGCGGCAAGCCGTAAAGCGCCGGGGCCCAGGCAGACTATTTTTTCATTTTGCTCTATATGGACCTCTCTTCCCAGCATATCTTTAATATCCGCACCGAACACAATATTGAACACCAATAAACCAAATATAAAAACCCTCATGTTTTCTCCCCCTTTAAAAAACTAATTTTATTTTATTAAAGTAAAAAATATCTAAAAAATGTGATTTCTTATATGTTTTTGGAACTAGTATCGGGGAACTGATGCGGGGTAAGCAGGGGTGGAAAAATCAAAGATTAAAAAACGGGCAGCCAAGACCGCCCGTTTAAAAGATCATTCGAACTCCATACGTTTGTATAATATGGCGATATTTTGTTTTGCGAGCTCTTTGAAAGTGTCAAAATGCTCAAACTGTGACAGGTCCATATTATAAGCTTCGTTAAGGCCCCCGTCGTTTTCTATGATATTGGCAATTTGTGTTCTTAAATATACAAGATAATCTTTTGTATATTTTGTAACTGTTGCCATATCTGTTACTTCACCGTGTCCCGGAACCACTATTTTAGCATCAAGCGCCGCGAACTGATCCCAGGCCTCAAGCCATTTATCAGTTTCCGTTATCTCAAAGATAGGAAGCATCCTTTGGTTAAAGGCAAGATCGCCTGCAAACACTATTTTCTCTTCCGGAAGCCAGATACATATATCGCTGTGCTCGTGGGCATACCCGAAATATAAAGCTTCTACAACTTTTCCTCCAAGGTCGAAGACCCTTTTGTCTTTAAATACCTCGTCAGGAAGGACAACCTTTGTACCTAAAAATTTGTCTTTTTGCGTTTTGGCGTACCTTTTATGGATACCCTCACCTAGGTCTATGATCTCCTGCTTTGCTATCTCCTGCGCTACAACAGTTGCACCCTGCTCTTTCCAGTAGTTGCTCCCAAGCATCGCATGCCCTTGTGAGTTTTCAAGCACCACATATTTTACCGGCTTATCCGTGATCTTCTTTATCTCTTCGTGTAAGCTTTTTGCCAATAAATAGCTTGAGCTTGCATTCCATACCAGCACCGAATCATCACCCACTACAAAGCCTAGGTTGTTGTTGTGACCCGAGTTCTCATATCTTCCGGGACTTGTCTGCCCTATAGAGGTATATACCCCGTCGGCTACTTTTTCTACTTTAGAGAATAAAAACGACTCCAAATACCTGTCTAAAGATCTTGTTTCAAGATTTGCTTCGGTCCACCCTTTGTAGCTGTCTTTATAATGAAGTACGTTTTTATACCCCATATCTTTCAGTTTTTTTGCCGCAAGAAGGCTCATCTTCCCGTCAAAACAGTAAACAACGAACTTGTCCTCTTTTTTCACGGTATCTGCAATAAGGAACTCCAGCTTATCCCTGGAGATATTCTCTATCTTGTTTGCCTTGATAAAGCCCCCCTGCTTCAAAATATCGCTTTTGATCCTGACATCAATCAATCTTGTGTTTGGTTCTTTTTTCAAAAGTTCCACAAGTGCATTGGTATCTATGCTCGCAACATCTTTTTTTGCCCCTTCCAGTAATTCGTCAACCGATGCGTAAAGGTTCGAACAAACCATAAATCCCGATAGGAAAATAGAATATATTATATTTTTTAACATTGCCTAACCTTTTATTACGGTCTGATCGTAGTTAAATTCAACATGGTCCAGCCGTACATACCCCCTCTGTACCAAAGAAGCTTCTCTTTAGGGTAACCTATCTTTAAGAGGTTCTCTATAGCCCAGGTTGATTGGGGACACCATGCGCCGTTACAGAAAAGCAGCATTGTTTTCGCGCTTGAGAAATCATATACGCCGTTTTCGTAAGTTACTCCCGCAGCATCCATCACTATCTCGAAATCCTGGCTTTTGGGATCAAAAGATTTAAAAGGCAGGTTTATAGCCGTTGGTATAGTCTTTTTCTGATACCAGGGTGCCAGCCTTGCATCAACAAGAAGCATAGAATCATCCTCTTGCGCTTTTTTTATAAAATCTATCACCTCAAGCTCACCGTAGGTTTCTATCCCGTCTATTTTGATAGGGGATATTTTACCTACCGTGGTCACATAGGTTTTCTTACATTCAGGCGGAACGCTGTTTTTTGCATAATCATCTTTCCAGATCATATTCGGTTCCATCCCGTTTACCTTCTTTTTATCGGTACAAACCTTATCATGGATCCTTTTGATTGCTACGTTTTTATCTTCGCCGTAACTGTCCTGGTATGTGATAGCCACACCTTCCTCTTTTAATATATTTTTTTTCTTTTCGGCAGCCTGAACGGACACACCTAAAACAAGTGCCGCAACAAGCGCACTTTTTACTAATTTTGAAAACATTGTCTCTCCTTTAAAATTGTCATTGTCAAGTTATTACTTTATACGATAAGCACTTAAAAATATATTAATTTCTTATAGTCTAAAATAAGTTTTTCTAATTGTTTTTATTACATATTTCTGACATATACGAAATATAATCTATTTAAAGATATAATTCTTTTTATGTATAAAAATATTTTCGACAAAGAGATCTCATCAGGTACGGTTTTTAACGCTTTTATGTTCTACGGGCAAAGCAATTACATGGTTGAAAAATATGCCCGGGATACCGCCCAAAGACTGGCCGCAGGTGAAGAGATAAGGAAAATATATTTCGATGAATATAACTTTAAAGAGTGTTCAAACTTTTTATCCCAGTCTTCCCTTTTTTCAAGTTCCAATATTCTGCTTATAAAAACAAATAAAAAGATACAGAAAAAAGAGGTGGACGAACTGATCCACAACTGCAACACGAATCCCGACAGCTTCGTGATCTTTGCCTGCGTCGGTGATGCAGATTTTAAAGCGATGGCAAAAAGCTTTACAAAGAAAACAAACTCCGCAGAGGTAAGGTTTTTCGCACCTTACGACAACGAGGCCATAGAGATACTGAACAAGGAAGCGGTTTCGATCGGGGTGAAATGCTCCGTCGACGTGCTCCAGTATCTTTATAATATGCACCAAAAAGATCTTAATCTTTGCGTGAACGACCTGAGAAAACTCTCCATATTAGACGAACCCATAACCATAGGGATAGCAAATGCCCAGTGTTTCGGCCTGGGAGCTGTTACCCTTGATGATTTTTTTATCAATCTCTTTGGGGGCAAACCTATAAACAAGGATCTCTTTATGATACTTGAAGAGGGGATGAACGAGGTACAGCTCGTAAACCAGACAACCTCTTTTATACAGCAGCTTTTTACGATAAACAGTTATCTTAAACTTTACGGGCAGTTGAATATAATAGAGATATGGGGATACAACCTTCCAAAGAACATTGCCAATGCAAGGGCAACACTGGCCATGAAGTTCAAGCAGGAGCAGTTCTCCCAGATGCTTGACTTTTTCCAGGAACTGGAACTGGAGCTTAAGACAAACAGTTCTTTGGACTCAAATAGCTATATTCAATCCAAATTTAGAAACTTTTCAGCTTTAATTAGATAAAATTGCCCTCCAAAAGTGCCAAGATGCAAATCAAGGCTCTTAACCTTGCTGATACCTATCGGCTAAATCCAAAAGGGAGAAAATAGAAATTATGGCTAGAATTAGACATTACGAAACTATGTTTATAGTTAAACCTACACTTACAGAGGAAGAGATCCAAGCTCAAATCGCTACAGTGAAAGGTAACATTGAAAAAAACGGCGGTGAGATCGTATCTTGTGACGATATGGGAACAAGACAACTTGCTTACGAAATTGACAAACAAAAAAGAGGTTACTACTACGTGATCTACTTTAAAGCTCCTTCTGAATCAATCAACGAGTTAGAAAGAAACTACAGAGTTAACGAGAACATCATGAGATTCATTTTCGTTAAATACGAGAGCAAAGCAGAGATCAAACAATGGTCTGCAATGAGTGAAGAGGCTGCAAAAAAAGAAGCTAAGTAATTAGATTAGCTACGAAACAAAGGACCTAAGAATGTACAACAAAGTTATTATGATCGGAAACCTTACCAGAGATATTGAACTTAAATATCTTCCAAGCGGCAGTGCCATAGCGAAAAGTGCTATTGCTACAAGCCATAGATACAAAACACAAACCGGAGAGCAAAAAGAGGAAGTTTGTTTCCTTGATTTCTCAGTTTTCGGGAAGGGTGCCGAGATCCTTAACCAGTATGTACGAAAAGGTTCCAAGGTTATGCTTGAAGGTAGATTGATCTTCGAACAATGGCAGGCTCAGGACGGTTCGAACAGAAACAGACACACTTTAAGGGTTGAAGAGTTTAAATTCTTGGATTCCAAAGGTGAGAATGCGGGTATGAACCAGGGGATGGGATATAACCAGCCTCAAGCCGTGTCTATGCAGGACAGCTACTCTCAACCGCAATATAACCAGCCGCAGCAAAACAATTATAACGCTCCGATGCAAAATGGTGGTATGCAGCAGCAACAGCAAAACAGCTATGAGCAGAACATACCGACAATTGATATAGATAACGACGAAATACCGTTTTAGTATAAAAAAGGAAATAAAATGGCTGAAAGAAGAAAATTCGCAAAAAAATACTGTAAATACTCTGCAATGAAAGTTGAGTACATTGATTACAAAAACCTTGATCTTTTAAAAATCTCTTTAAGCGAGAGAGGTAAGATCATGCCAAGAAGACTTACTGGTACTTCTAAAAGAATGCAAGAGCAAGTTGAAAACGCAATCAAAAGAGCTAGACATATGGCATTAGTTCCATACATTGTTGATACTAACAATGTAACAGATTCTGCTTACTCTAAAAAGTAATTTTACTTTGGATCGAAAAAGGGGCTTCTTCGGAAGCCCCTTTTTTTATCCCAATATTTTAATTTATAAGCAATATTTAGATATAATCGCGAAAATATATTAACAAAAAGAGAAAACACATGAGAGATATAAGAAATATCGCCGTAATCGCACACGTTGACCACGGTAAAACTACACTTGTAGATGAGCTTTTAAAGCAGTCTGGAACTTTCGATGAAAGAACAGAGACTGAAGAAAGAATGATGGATAGCAATGCTATTGAAAAAGAAAGAGGGATCACTATCCTTTCTAAAAACACTGCTATCGATTACGAAGGTGTAAGAATTAACATCATCGACACTCCGGGGCACGCCGATTTCGGTGGGGAAGTTGAAAGGGTTCTAAAGATGGTAGACTCTGTTCTTCTTCTTGTTGATGCTCAAGAAGGTGTTATGCCTCAAACAAAATTCGTTGTTAAAAAAGCATTAGAGCTTGGTCACAGACCAATCGTTGTTGTTAACAAGATCGATAAACCGGCAGCTGAGCCTGATAGAGTAGTTGACGAAGTATTCGACCTGTTCGCACAAATGGACGCAACTGACGAGCAGCTTGAATTCCCTGTTGTTTATGCAGCAGCTAGAGACGGTTACGCAAAAGAGAACCTTGATGATGAGAATGTGGACCTTAAACCTTTATTCAAAATGATCTTAGAGCATGTTCCGGCTCCTACCGGTAACGACGAAAACGGTCTTCAACTTCAAGTATTCACACTTGATTATGATAACTTCATAGGTAAGATCGGTATAGCAAGAATCTTCAACGGTACTATCAGCATGGGTGAGACTGTTACGCTTGTAAAAGCTGACGGTGAGCAGATAAAAGGTAGAGTTTCCAAACTTATCGGTTTCAAAGGTCTTGACAGAATGGAGATCAAGCAGGCAGGTCACGGTGATATCGTTGCCGTTGCAGGTTTTGAGACAATTGATGTTGGGGATTCGTTATGTGACCCATCTAACCCAATGCCTCTTGATCCAATGCATATCGAAGAGCCTACACTGTCTGTAACATTTGCGGTAAACAACTCTCCGCTAGCAGGTACTGAAGGTAAATTCGTTACATCTAACAAGATCCAGGAAAGACTTGATGCAGAGATGAACACAAATATCGCTATGAACTATGAGCAAAGCGGTGAGGGTACATTTAAAGTTAACGGTAGGGGTGAATTACAGATCACGATCCTTGCAGAGAACATGAGAAGGGAAGGATTCGAGTTCTCTATCTCAAGACCAGAAGTTATTATAAGAATCGACGAGAACGGTACAAAAACAGAGCCTTTCGAGCACCTTGTTTGTGATATCCCTGATGAGTTCAGCGGTGCCGTTATCGAGACGCTTGGAAAAAGAAAAGCACAAATGACAAACATGGTTCCAATGGGTGACGGTCAGACAAGGGTTGAATTCGAAATACCTGCAAGAGGACTTATCGGATACAGAAACGAATTCTTGACTGATACAAAGGGTGAAGGTGTAATGAACCACTCATTCCTTGAGTTCAGACCATACTCTGGAACAGTTACATCTAGAAAGAACGGTGCACTTGTATCTATGGAGAACGGTGAAGCTCTTGGTTACTCTATATTCAACCTTCAAGAAAGAGGAACTATGTTCATCAAACCTCAAGACAAAGTTTACGGCGGTATGGTTATCGGTGAGCATGCAAGGGAAAATGACCTTGACGTTAACCCAATCAAAGGGAAACAGCTTTCAAACGTAAGATCAAGCGGTGCGGATGATGCTATCAAGCTTATCCCGCCAAGAGATCTTTCTTTAGAGTTGGCACTGGAGTGGATCGAAGATGACGAGCTTGTTGAGATCACTCCTGAGAATATCAGAATCAGAAAAAGAGAACTTGATCCTTCAAAAAGAAGAAGAGCAGAAAAGATCAAAAAAGGTCTTGCATAAAAGGTAAACTCGTTTACCCCTTTAGGGTTTCTCAAAGGGAGTTCTAGAACAAGGCTTCTTTAAATGGGATTTACTCCCATTGCCAAAAGAAGTTATAATGAGATAGGTTCCCTTTTAAAATGGAACATTTTCAAAGGAGAAATCATGAAAAAGTTATATCTGATCCGACATGCGAAATCAAGCTGGAAAGATATGGCTTTGGATGACTTCGACAGACCTTTAAATAAAAGGGGGAAAACAGATGCCCCTTTTATGGCACAAAAGCTAAAAAATAAGAACATCTATCCCGATATTATCATATCAAGCCCCGCTAAAAGGGCAAAATCAACGGCAAAAGCTTTCAAAAAAATCTTTGATACCAAAAAAGATATCATATTCGACCCCTCAATATATCATGCCATGCTTTATGAACTGGAAGAGATCATTGAAAATATGGATAATAAATACGATACTATATTTATGGTTGCACACAATCCTACCATAAACGAATTTGTGGAAGCCCACATAAATATGGATGAAAATGTCCCAACCTGCGGTATAGTGGGTATCTCTTTTGAATCAAGAAAATGGAAAGATGCCCTATGCAGCAATAAGAAGCTGCTGCTTTTTGATTATCCCAAAAACCATGAAACGGAAAAAAATGAAGATTAGCGTAAATGCCCCTTGTCCCTGCGGCAGCGGATTAAAATATAAAAAGTGCTGCCAAAGCTTCCACAAAGGTGCCTTGCCCAAAAACGCCCTGCAGCTTATGAGATCAAGATACAGTGCTTTTGCAGCGAGTGATTATAAATATATCATAAAAACCACACATATGGAAAATCCTGATTTTACCGAAGATACGGAATCCTGGAAAAACTCCATTATGGAATTCTGCAACACCTGTATATTTCAGAATCTTGAAATAATAGATTTTATCGACGGGGAAGAAAAGGCATACGTGACATTCAAAGCAACACTTTCCTGCAGCGGCAAAGACAGTTCATTTACGGAAAAAAGCAAATTTTTTAAAACTAAAGGGGTGTGGCTGTACCACAGCGGTGAATTTCAAGAATAGCTTAAAATCTTTTTCTTAGTTTATATACCAAAAATATTATAAAACCCGTTAATAAAAGTATAGGTACATAGCTAGTATCTATGCTGTTTAAAAAGTCGATTATCCTGTTTAAGAATATCCCCCACAGGCTCATTGCTATAACCGTGGCAACAAATACTACGCTTATTATCATATAATGCCTGATACCTATAAGAAAACCTATAATCGACCCGACAATGGGTCCTGTCATCCAAAAAGGGATAAAAACAAAAATAAACAGGCCGAATATCCCGTACCTGTCAAACTGTTTTTGATGTTTTTCCCTGAAAGCTTTCACGTCTTCAAAGAACTTTTCCAAAAACTTGATATGAAGGATATTGTTAAAACTGAAGATAAACAAAGGGTATATAAAAAGCACCAGAAGCATCTCAACCAGTATATTGGTACAAATCACAACCTCGTGGGGCAGACCCGACGCATAGCCAAGGGAAAGTGAAGGAACCCTCCCTACAAAAAGGTTCGTGGCCGCCATCGCAAAAATAGAGTTAGCGGTCTGGATATCGATAAAATATATTATTAGCAGCCCAGCAATTGATATAAGCAATATAAGCAGCCCCAAAAGAAGTATCTTACCCTCGGGTGTTTTAAAAAGTTTGTTTCTAAAAATAGTGTTCAAGTAAAATTCCAGATAAGTTTTTATTTATAAATCATAACAAAAAAAATGAAAATAAACAAAAAAACCCGCCCAGGGGAGAGAGACCGAGGCGGGTTTTTTTATTTCTTTGTTAAAGAAAGTGCATAAAGTGCAGTGAAACTAAATTGTATAAAGAGATATCTCTTTGGTTTTGTAACTGATTTATTAAAATTGAATGTTAAATGTTAGGAAAGGGATGAGACTATACAGCCTCAGATCCGCTTTCACCTGTTCTGATTCTTATTACTTCATCTACAGGCATAACGAAGATCTTTCCATCCCCGATCTTACCTGTTTTTGCAGCTTGGGTAATAAGGCTTACGCAGTTCTCTACTTCATCGTCATTTACGATAAGTTCGATCTTTGTTTTAGCAAGGAAATCTACAACATACTCAGCACCTCTGTATAGTTCTGAGTGACCTTGTTGTCTTCCGTAACCTTTTACGTCAGTTACGGTCATACCTGAGATCCCTACTTCGCTTAAAGCTTCTTTTACATCTTCAAGTTTAAAAGGTTTGATTATTGCTTCTATTTTTTTCATACTTTAAATCCTTATATTTTTGTTCGTCAAAAAAGCTCTATTAAGCTTTTTTGAACTCCGGGTAACACTCTAGACCAGTTTCGTGGATATCAAGACCAGTGATCTCAGTCTCTTCATCAACTCTTAATCCTGCTACCATATCTAGGATCTTCCAGATGATAAACGATACGATGAATACGAATGCACCGATCACAACCACACCTTTTAATTGTGCCATGAATGTTGCAGATTCTGTGAACAGACCAACTGCAAGTGTTCCCCAGATACCAGCTACAAGGTGAACTGATAATGCACCAACAGGATCATCTATTCTTAATTTATCGAACATTGGAACTGCAAGAACTACAAGTAATCCACCAACTACACCTACACCGAATGCGTAGATCATACCTGCATCAGGAGCTGCCGTTACAGATACAAGACCTGCTAATGCACCGTTAAGAACCATAGTTAAATCAACTTTTTTGTAAAGGATTTGAGTCATTACTGCTGCCATTACTGCACCTGCTGCTGCTGCCATATTTGTATCAGCTACAACTAATGCGATACCTTCGATATCAGCTTTTGATCCTAATGCCAATTGAGAACCACCGTTGAATCCGAACCATCCCATCCATAGAATGAATGTACCTAAAGTAGCCAATGTTAAGTTAGAACCTGGAATCGGTCTAACACGACCATCTTTATCGTATTTACCTTTTCTAGCACCTAAGATAAGAACACCAGCCAATGCTGCCCATCCACCAACTGAGTGAACGATCGTAGAACCTGCGAAGTCAGAGAATCCAGCTAATAATCCGCCTAATTCAGATCCTCCCCATGTCCAGTGACCTTGGATAGGGTAAATTACACCTGATAAAACAACTACGAAGATAAGGAAAGGCCATAATTTCATTCTCTCAGCTACTGTTCCCGAGATAACTGATGCTGCAGTTGCCACGAACATTACCTGGAAGAAGAAATCTGCTGCTGCAGGGTAAGCTGCATCTGCCGCACTTGTCATATCCATTAATCCGATACTTCCCATAAATGATCCGCCAGATCCGTACATTAGGTTATAACCTATAAAGTAATACATTATACAAGAGATTGCAAACAATGCTATATTCTTTGTTAATATTGTTGCGTTGTTCTTACTTCTTGTAAGACCTGCTTCCAGCATAGCAAAACCTGCTGCCATCCACATTACTAAAATCCCTGAAATTACAAACAGGAACCCGTCTAAGATAAACTTTAAGTCTGTAAAGTTTTCCATTCTAACTCCTTTTTTTTTACCTCTAATATCCTGTCCCGGATATTGATACCTAAATTATGACATACTTTAAAAAGCAAATTCAACAATATTTTGTATATTTTATATACAGATAATTATATTTTATAATTTATTTACAATTTATTTAATTGGGTTTAAAATATTGTAATGAATTATTTGAACCTTAAACTGATATTAAGAAGCTTAAAGGGTACAATATATGTATAATATATATACAGGATTTATTTATTTTTTTTATATTGCTTAATATATAATAAACAAGAGGTAGACTATGAATTACAAAAATACCATATATACTATTAGTTTCATACTTATAATTTTATACTCTTTACTGCTTTTCACCTTTGAACTGTACCAAGACCAGAAACTTCTTAGTACCGTAATAAATAAGGATACATATCTAGGTACTATGTTTAATGCCACTTTGGCCCTGATAGCAGCCATTATTACGACCCTCTACGGTGCAAGAAAGATAGAAAACAAGATCTTCAGGAAAAAACAAAGGGCAAAAAGGGCAAGGCAGAGGCTTGAATTTATAAATGATTTTTATACGACCCTTCAGCAGAACAAAGGATTGAAAAACACCTCCAACGTCTCATTAAAGTTCATGGCCCAGCAGTTTGAAGCGGATGAAGGACTGATCTATCTTGCCAATTACAAAAATATGCAGCTCCAGCTCCTAAACTCTTATAATACTGATATCCATAAAACCCCCAAGATAATGAATATATACAAAGGGATATCGGGCGAGGCATTTTCTACCCAGACGATAAAAAGATATTTAAAAAACGATACCACCCTTTACGCGATACCTTTGATCGTAAATAAAAAAACAGTGGGGGTCGTAGAGTTAAAATTCTCAGGCCAGGAGAAAGAACTGCATTTTGACAAAAGGGACAAAACCCTTATAGAGATAATTGCAAACAACCTTTTAAATGAACTTGAACATGATAAAAACGACAAATACATAAAACTTATCGACAAATATGTGCTTCTGTCAAGTACCAACAAAGAGGGAGATATAACCTATGCAAGCGAAGCATTCTGCCGTGCAACGGGATATAAAAAAGATGAGCTTTTAGGGGACACCCACAGAAAATTCAGGGATCCTTCCATACCTAACAGTTTTTACAAGGATATGTGGGGAACGATCATGCTTGGAAAAACCTGGGAAGGGGAGATGCCCAACATAAAAAAAGACGGTTCAAAATACTGGACAAGGACCACCATAAAACCAAAATACGATTATTACAACAATATTATAGGTTTTGATGCCATAAGAAGCGATATAACCGACAAAAAGGTTATAGAAAAGATATCCATTACCGACGGGCTTACAAAACTCTATAACAGGAGATATTTCGACCAGGTTTTCCATCAGCAGCTGAACCTGGCAAAAAGACTGAACAGGAAACTTGTGTTCTCTCTTCTTGATATCGACCACTTCAAGCAGTACAACGACACCTACGGCCACCAGATGGGCGATGAGACTCTAAAAAAAGTAGCCGCTTCTTTAAAAGCTACCCTGAGAAGGGACAGTGATCTTGTATTCAGGGTGGGAGGGGAAGAGTTTGCCCTCATATATTTCGTAAAAGGGAACCAGGATGTTCTGAACACGGCAAACAAGGTCAGGGAAAATATCGAAAAACTGGATATACTCCATGAAAAGAACTCCGCGGCGGATCATGTAACGATCTCTATGGGAGTATACTTCTTTGAAAACGGGGAATGCAACGAGAAAGAGATATACAAGCTTTGCGATAATCTGCTGTATAAAGCTAAACAAAACGGAAGGAACCAGGTCATTTCAAACCTGCCTTCCTGATATCTAATATTTGATATCACACTACCAGTAGATAACCGCTACCGCGGTGGTCGCGCATATCCCTATAATATTGAAAACTATCCCGTATTTTGCCATATCTTTTATCGTCAATACCCGGCTGCTCATGGCAATAGCGTTTGGAGGCGTCGCGATAGGAAGCATAAAAGCGTAACTTGCACAAATAGTGGCAACCATAAGGATAAGCCCCGTATCCATATTTGCAGCCATCCCCAAAGAATAGATAATAGGCAGTGCTATTGAGATCAATGCCGTGTTGCTTGTAACTTCCGTAGTAAAAGTGATAAGGGATGCTACGATCAGGATCATAATAACCGGGCTTAACTGTGTCAAAGAAAGCAGTGACTGGGATATAGACTCGGCAAGACCCGTTGAACCAAAGGCGGTGGCGATAGAGAATCCTGCTCCAAATAGGAACATGATCTCAAAAGGTATCTTCCTGCTGTCATCCCAATTTAAGAAACCAAAGTTTGGAATCATCATGGCAAGTCCGAACCCAAGAAGGATAACCGCTTCACTGAATTTAAAGAAGGAGTTGATAAAAAGCACCAGTACCAAAAGCCCAAGTATCTTTAAAAGCTTCTTCTGGTCACCGTCCATCTGCTTTGCCTCTATGGTGTTCTCGATCTTGATATCAGATACCCCAAGAGACAATATGTAAGGGACAACGATAAGCATAATTGCTGCTAGGGGTATCGTCTTGAACATCCAGGTTATAAAAGTAAGGGTTTCAAGCTGGTTCTGCTGCAAGAACCCCATTAAAATAAGGTTTGGAGGGGTCCCTATAGGTGTAATGATACCCCCTATGCTAGCCCCGTATGCAATAGCAAGGACAAACCTTATTTTTAGTTTGGGAATATCGCTTAAGAACAGGGCGATAGGCATCAAAAGAAGTGCCGTTGTGGTATTTGAAAGCAGAGAACTTAGAAATGCCGAAGTAACCGCAAGGGCAAATATGATCCCCCTGCCGCTGCTTGGGAATACGTTTAAAAGTTTGTTCGCTATAACCTTGTGAAGCCCTATCTTCTCGACGGCTATAGCAAGCAAAAAGCCCCCCAGAAAAAGGAAGATAATAGATTTTGAGTAGTTTGCAGTGGTTGCGCCAGTGGTTAAAATCTCAAAAGAGGGGAAAAGCACTATGGGAAGCAGCGAGACAACGCCTAAAGGAAGCGCCTCATTTGTCCAAAGGGCGACCAGAAGCACAACTACCCCCACCAGCCTTGACTGGGTTTCGTCAAAAGCAAGACCGGCTAAAAAATACCCTATCAGCGCCAGGCAGAGGGAAAGGAGGATATTCTTATATTCTCTAGACATTCAAACTCCTGAACATTAAATGTTCAATCCCACCGCTTCTCTGACAACTTTCAGTTTCTCCTGTGCAACTTTTCTTGCTTTTTCGGCACCGAAAGCCAGGATCTCCCTTACTTTTTCAGGATTATTCATATAATACTCCCTTTTTTCCGTATAAGGAGCGAAGTGTTCGTTTATCTTGTCAAGCAATGCCAGCTTAAAGTGTCCGTAACCCTCTCCGGGAGTTGCATATCTTTTTTGCATCTCCTTAAGCTCACCTTCGTTCATAAACAGTTCGCAAAGCTTATAAACGTTACACGTAGCATACTCTTTGGGCTCGTCAAGTTCTTTGGAGTCTGTCACTATTTTCATAACCTGTTTTTTCGTTGATTTTTTGGTTCCGAACATATCTATCGTGTTTCCGTAGGATTTTGACATCTTAGCCCCGTCGGTTCCCGGAACAGTTGCAACAACTTCATCTACTCTTGCCTCCGGCATAACAAGTATATCGCCGTAAGCGTTATTGAACGTATTTGCAATATCCCTTGTCATCTCCACATGCTGTATCTGGTCTTTCCCAACCGGAACCACGTTTGAATCGTATAACAGGATATCGGCAGCCATTAGAACGGGATAAGAGAACAAACCGTGGTTCGTAGCGATCCCCCTTGCCGTTTTATCTTTGTAGGAGTGGGCTCTTTCAAGAAGTCCCATAGGTGTATGATTTGATAATATCCAGTATAGTTCCAATACTTCGGGCACATCGCTTTGCACCCAGAACGTAGATTTTTCAGGGTCCATCCCAAGCGCCAGGAAATTAACCGCCGCCTCAAAAATATTCTTTTGTAAAAACTCTTTCTCTTTTACCGAAGTCAATGCATGGTACGAAGCTATAAAAGCAAACAGCTCACCGTCATCCTGGGATTCTATCATCTTTTTAATCATACCGAAGTAGTTACCTATATGGATGGTACCGCTTGGCTGAATTCCGCTTAAAATTCTCAAAAATCTATCCTTAGTTTATTTAATTTGGTATTGGATATAATACCCAAAATTTATGGAGAAAAAGATGAAGCAGTTTTTCAGGTATCTGTTCGTTGGTTCACTGGCAATCATCCCTTTCGTAGTTGTTATCCAGCTGGTTTTCTGGGTCAAAGCCTTAAGCATCGACCTTTTCACCTATGTCTCATCATATACCAATAACGGGATGTTTACCGCTCTTATTATCGCCTTTATCATTATATCCCTGGCGATAATAGGTTCATCCATAGAAAAAGCGGGGAAATCGTATATAATTTCACTTATTGAAAATATACTAAACAGGCTTCCTGCCATTAGAACCGTATACTCGATCGTAAAAAAGATAACGGAACTTTTCAAGCCGAACAGCAAAGACGACAGGAAAGAGGTGGTGCTTGTTGAATACCCTAAAAAAGACTTATGGGTTCCTGCATATGTACTTAGTAAATATGACGGAGTGTTGGTGGTGTTTATCCCCACAAGCCCCAATCCCACAAGCGGTTATGCCATAATCGTGGAAAAAAGCAAGGTCAAAGAGACCTCCTACACCGTTGCCGAAGCCAGCCAGTTCATAGTGAGTATGGGTGCCGATTTCGTCAAAAAAGAGGAAATAACAAAAATTATAAAAAACAAGGATACGGATAGATAGATGATAGATAAAAAATTATTGGAAAAAGATTACCTCGGTGTTATAAAAGCACTGTTAAAGAAAAATGTTACTCAAGAACAGCTTGAAAATTTACAAGATATTTTATTAAATACCAAAGAAAAAAGAAAAGTAATGGAAGAAACCCAAGCTAGACAAAATCAGCTTTCTAAACAATTTGGTACATATAAAAAAGAGGGTAAAGACATTACTCCACTCCAAAATGAAATAGCATTGCTAAAAGTACAAAAACAAAAACTTGAAGAGGAAGTTAGAAACGAAGAAGAGCAATTGGACAGTATCATCATGGGTATCCCTAATATTCCAGATGATGACGTTCCTGTAGGTGCGGACGAAGAGGAAAACGTGGTTTTAGAGGTTATAGGTGAAAAACCGTCATTTGATTTCGAGCCAAAAGAGCACTGGGAACTTGGTGAGAACAACGGAATGATCGATTTCACAAGGGGTGTAAAGCTTGCGAAAAGCAGGTTCTCGGCACTTAAAGGGATCGGTGCGAGACTTGAAAGGGCATTGATCAACTATTTCCTTGACTTTAACAGGGAAAGAGGTTTTGAAGAATGGTATGTGCCGTTCATGGCAAATACCAATACTCTTGAGGGTACGGGACAGCTGCCCAAATTTGAAGAGGACCTGTTTAAAATAGAAGGGGAAGACCTGTACCTTATCCCTACAGCAGAGGTAACATTAACAAACCTATACAATGACGAGATCGTGGATGCGGAGGAACTTCCTATGCTTCTTACATCCTATACTCCTTGTTTCAGGAAAGAAGCTGGAAGCGCGGGAAGAGACACAAGAGGTATGATCAGACAGCACCAGTTCGACAAGGTGGAGATGGTAGCCATCACAAAGCAGGAGCAGTCTGAAGAGGTGTTCAAGAAAATGGTGGATTGTGCAAGCGACCTTTTAACTTCACTGGGGCTTGCCCACCAGAAAGTCCAGCTTTGTACAGGGGATCTTGGATTCAGCGCTGCAACGACTATCGACCTTGAAGTTTGGCTTCCGGGACAAGGGAAATATAGAGAAATATCTTCTATTTCAAATACTAGAGATTTCCAAGCTCGACGTGCAAAAATAAGATATAAAGACGGAAAGAAAAACGTACTTTGCCATACATTAAACGGCAGCTCACTTGCAGTTGGTAGAACACTTGTAGCTATTATGGAAAACTATCAGCAAGCTGACGGTTCTATTAAAATTCCTGATGTACTAAAAAAATATATGTGAGACTCGTAAAGAAAAGCCAACTGCTTGGCTTTTTTAGAGTCGGAACCGAAGGTGATGTGTGAGGAAACGAACACCACCGAAGGCTGTTCAATCGAAACCGATAAAATCCCGCAGGAACGAGGACAAACGGTCGGAACGTAGTGAAGCCGTGTAGGCTGTAACCGTAAATAAAAGTAAATAGTTTTACTTTTATAGGTTCGAAACCGGAATGGTTGGAATGAAATGAAACCATGAAGGAAAACCGTCATAAACGATAATAGTTTATTGTTTATAGCTTCAAGTAAAAAAACAAATTAAAATCACCCCCTATCCCCCAAATCAAATATTACAAATAGACCCTTTAAACTTTTTTTATAGATAAAAGCGATAAAATCATTATACACATAATATAAAAAGTTATATTGATAAAACTGCATTAAATAAACGGTTTTCGGAGCAGACAATGAAAAAGACTATTACCGCTATAATACTTATTCTCTTGACAATTTTCATCACCGGATGTGAAGATAAAAAAACAGCTGAAGAACAAACAGGATCGGAGAAGCCTTACGAAGGGCAGACCATCATGGTAATAGTACCCACCCTCCATGCCGGGCTTATTAGAGGCCCCATTTTAGAAGAAGCGGAAAAGTTCGAAAAAGAGAGCGGAGCTAAAATAAGGGTCGTGACCCCCAGCTGGAATGAAACAATAGAAAAAACCAAACAATCACTTGTAGACCCGAACCTTAATTATGATATCTTCGTAGTGATCTCTATGTGGCAGGGGATGCTTTTTGCAGACAATCATATAGAACCCGTCCCCCAATGGGTAAAAGATAAAATAGACTGGGACGATGTTCTTCCCATCTATAAAGATTCCGTACTCTCTTATAACAACAAGGCATACGGCATACCCTATGACGGCGACTGCATAAACCTGTATTACAGAAAAGATATTTTTGAAAATGAGCAATACAGGGAAAAATTCTTTAAGGAGCACGGCTTTGAACTGAATCCGCCAAAAACCTGGGAAGAATACAAGATCATAGCAAAATTCTTCAATAACTGGGACTGGGACAATGACGGAGAGAAAGAATACGGCAATGCGGTATTAAGAAAAAAAGGGGATATTGCCATGCTTCAGTTTTTTGCAACTGCGGCTGCTTATGCGAAACATCCCGAGGACAAAGCATATTTCTTTGATATAGATACCTTAAAACCAAGACTCACCACTCCCGCTTTCCAGAAAGCCCTGGAAGATTATATCGAGCTTCTGGACTATGCACCCGACGGAGCGGTAAGTTTTGCAGGCCATGATGTAAGAAACAATTTCGTAACGGGGAAAGTTGCAATGGCCATAGACTGGGCAGATCTTGGGATATATGCGGCACAAAACAAGATATCCATAATAAGCTCCGATCAGGTGGGATATGCCCAGATACCGGGCTCAAACAAAGTTTACAATGCAAATACAAAACAGTGGGAACAAAGATACAACCAGGTATCCTCCATCAGCGGAAGCTGGAGCATTTTCATAAACAAAGACTCAAAATATAAAAAGCTTGCTTTTGAATTTGCCGCGCATATGGGTTCAAAAGAACTTACAAGCAAACTTGTGGCCCTAAGCGGAAATGCAGTGAACCCTTCAAGGTTTTCACACTTTAAAGAGGCAAAAGAGTGGATTCAAAGCGGCTTTACGGAAGAATCGGCAAGAAGATACCTGGATGAGATCACAAAGTCGCTTACCAATAAAAACGTTGTTTACGACATAACACTTCCTGGAGCAGGAGAATACTACCAGGTTCTGGATGAAGAAGTTTATGAAGCATTAAAAGGCAACTTAAGCGTAAAAGAGGCTTTGCAGAAAGTCTCTGACAAATGGGAGAAGATCACCGACAAAATAGGCAGGGAAAAACAAATCGAATATTATAAAAGAAGTCTGAACAACTAATGAGAAAGTTCAATATAAAGCAAATATCACTATACGGTTTTTTAACAATCGTTGCAGCTATAATATTCAGCGCTTTTTTTATCTACACGCTTCTTAGCAAATATGAGGAACTGAACAACCGCCATAATATCTATACCGAAGCCTATAACTCGATGCTCGAATATAAATATTACACGGAAAGACTTCTTACAACATATAATCTGCCTAAAGAGAAAGAACTTTGGGAAAACTCAAAAAACAATTTCAAAAACTCAATGGACAAACTCCAAACGACGAACCATATACCGGAAAATATAATAAAAGAGTTCTATCTCACCATCAATAACGAATCGAAAAACATACTTGCAAAGCTGGAAAATCCCCTTTTCAACGAAAAAAGCGTGATGGAAAAATCTATCTTAAGAAGACTGGGAGAAGGTCTTAATTCAAATGAAAGAAGTGACTATTACCTGGCCTTGAGCGATCTTAAAAACTCCATAGATTATTTAAAGCAGTATGAGGGGTTCCTCCTAGAAGAGCTGGGGGAACTTACGGCAAAACAGCAAAATATACTGATATTGAAAATAAACGAATTAAAAAACAAGGCTGTTATGATATTGTTTATTACGATAATAGTAGGGATGGTATTTATATTCTTCATCCAAAAACTTATAGGGAAAATAGAACTGGCCCTGATCGAAACGAAAAACGACCTTCAAGACACCCTGGACGAGGCAAACTATATCCTTAATACCTCCATGGAATCGATCATGATAACAAAAAACGGCAAATGCATAGACGTGAATACCGAAACCCTTAAGACCTTCGGCTACGATTCAAAAGAGGAGCTCATCGGCAAATCCGCCCTAAACTTTATAGCACCGGATTCTATTGAATTAGCAAAGAAAAGGCAGAAGCTTGACGTTGTGGCTCCCTATGAAGCGAACTGCATAACAAAAGAGGGGCAAATCATGCCTTCCCTAATAAAAGCATACAACTATAAGAATAAAAAAGGGGAAACCATCAGGGTATCCGCAATAATAAACCTTACACAGGTTAAGGAGCAGGAGGAGCTGTTGTTCCAGCAGTCAAAAATGGCTACAATGGGTGAAATGCTTGAGAACATAGCCCACCAGTGGAGACAGCCCCTTTCCATAATATCAACTTCCGCAACTGGAATAAAAGTGCAGAAAGAATACGGCGTATCCAGTGAAAAAAGCGAGATGGAAGCTCTTGACGTGATAACAAATTCCGTCCAGCACCTTTCCGATACCATAGATGACTTTAGAAGTTTCTTCAAACCGAATAAAAGGAAAGAGAGATTCAAAGTCTGCGACACTTTTGATAAAACAGAAGAACTAATGAGCTCAAAACTGAAAAACAGGAATATAACAGTTATCAAAGATACACAGGATATCTCCATGTACGGTTATGAAAACGAGCTGATACAGGCATTTATGAATATAATCAATAATGCAAAAGATGCCCTGGAAGAGGTCAAAGAAGATGAGAAAATCATAATTTTTACCTTGAAAAAGGAACGAAACAACGTGATCATCACCATAAAGGACAACGCAGGGGGAATACCCGAAGATATCCTCCCTAATATCTTCAAGGAGCATTTCACGACAAAAGGGGATAAAGAGGGTACGGGGATAGGCCTTTATATGACGAAAATGATCATTGAAAAGATAAAAGGGACCATACGGGCGCAAAATGAACAATACCGATACAAAGATAAAACCTGTAAAGGAGCCCTATTTACGATCACTATCCCCCAGGAAGAGGATGATGATAAAACCGAAGAATAGGTAATAGCCCTATTTCTTATGATCCTCTATATAGTGGCTGATCGCCTCTTTTATATTGGTCAGCTTATTAGGATTACCCTGGAGGTTCTTAAAGTATTCGGAAGTGTCCTGTTTCTCTTCGATTTTCAGATCAGCTATTTTTGAACAAACCTGCAAAAACACCTCGTAAGGTACATCATCCCCCCTTCTTAAGAAATAGATCGCACGCTGAAGCGACACGAAAGGATTGATGCTAACTTTTGAAAGATGGTTTACCCTTGTATTTATATAATTGACAAACTCCATTCTCATATCGCATTTTTCAACGGTAAACAGCCGTTTTCTCGTGTTATAGTTGCATTCAAATGCTATCTTTGTTGAATCAAAATCAAAACCGTCCACAAGCTCTTTTAAGGTTGCACCTTTAAACCTTTCACGGTATACAAGCTGGTATAGATCATTTTTATACCTGTAGGTGTAGGAATTGTTCTCATATTCGAAATAATCCTGATTCATCGCATTGTTTATAAGCTCCCTGTCTTCATTTGAGGGGAAGAACATATCCAGGTCCCTGAAGCTGTCCGCTTTAAGGCACGACCCGGCAAGGAAGAACCTGACATCTTTTTTCTTTATATTCGTTACTATCAATCTTTGAAAAAAAGTATTTAACTTAATAACAATATTATCCAAACGGTAATCCAGCAGTGATGCCTGCTCATAAGAGAGAAGTTCCTCGTAATCTTTCCAAAAATCATGAATCATCAAGATCTCCATATTTAAAATAAAAGTGACACTATTTTAGCAGAAAAATCACTTAATAGATCAAAAAACATCCTTTGTAAAAAAATATTTCAATCGTTTACTATCTCGATATCAACAAGCTCGATCCCTACGCAGTCTTTTTTATAAAGCTTTTTGCTTGCAGCGTCCTCTTCCGCCAAGGTAACCAGGTCGGCAAAATCATCTTTTAATGCCTCGAACCGGTGCAGCTCTTTTTTTGTTTCCAGCTTAAGTATGGTATCCCCTTTTTTACAGCTTAAGTCCACATTTCTTAATCCCTTTGCAAATTCACCTTTTATGGCTTTTGCGATTTTCTCGTTTGAAAGAAGTTTTTCCAATGTTATTTCCAGATTGAAATCTGCTTTGCATAATATTTTATAAGTTACCAATATTTTACCGTCCATTATCTATTTCCCTTTGAGTATTTACTCTATTCTAGCAAATTAATGGGCATCTTGTTAATTATATTGCAAAATGCAATATTATGTGTATTTTCCAGCAAATTAAAATCTTCCAATTAGATAATAATTTTAAGCTTAAAAATATTTTATCAGGACTACAATAATATTACTTTTACTTATAGGAGGCATCTATGGAAGTATTAGTGACTATCATACCCATCGGGGTTTTTTTATCTATTCTTGCTTTTACAGTTTTTGAGATAAGGGCTATAAAAGCAAATAAAAACACGGCAATCGTTTCGGGGGATATACCCGTATATGACCTGAACGACAAATTTAAACATTACGATACTATCAACAATACCGTTTTGTTTGCGGTAAGCGTGTTCCTATTCACATTGATAGTGGCCATGAATTTTTACAAGCCTTCTTACGGGCTGATCGATGCTTTGATGTATATCTTCCTTACGACATTTATCGGCTCCGTTATAATTTTTCTTATTAAATTAAAAAGAAGCCTGCTTATAAAGGTCTTTGCGGCATTTCTTTACGGGGTTGCCCATATATTCGGTTCTGCCTTTGCTTTTTTGACAAGTTATATAGTTTCATAACTTTTAAAAGGGTAAAGAGAAATTAATATAAACAAAAAGGGGATATTATGAAACTTCTGTATCTGCTCGTATTTTTGATTATTGATCTGCACGCCTTTTCGATCGAGGGAAAAGAGGGGGAAACCCTCTACCTTGACAACAACTGCCAAAAGTGCCACTACAGCGGGGAAAATTACGACCCCAAAGAACATAAGGTAAAAACACTGAAAGATATTGACGGATGGGTCAGCAGCTGCGCCCTGCATTTTAAGATAGCATGGTTTCCTGAAGAGGAAAAAATGGTGGCAAAATACCTCAACGAGATCTTTTATAAACTGGAAAAATAAAA
This sequence comes from Arcobacteraceae bacterium, assembly GCA_963677515.1. Lineage (GTDB taxonomy): Bacteria > Campylobacterota > Campylobacteria > Campylobacterales > Arcobacteraceae > JAIOSF01. The sequence continues at coordinate 1,956,124 of OY781963.1, forward strand.
TTTTACCCTTTAATTAAAATTGTAGTAAAATGATAATAATAAAATATTAATATTATACTTTTACTACAATAATCAAAGGGATTTTTTTATGTTTAAAAATATCGGGAAATGGATATACCTGATTATAATCATCACGGTAATAGCATTGGCCCTGCTGGGGGTGGCAAGCAACTACTTTTTTCAAAAACTGGGTATTGAGGACAACGCAAAATACAACGTTTCCAGATATTACGACAGATTCGACTCATATATAGAAGAAGAGGCAGATATGATAAAAAGCTTTTTGACTCTAGTCAAAGAGAAGGATCCCCTAAAAAAAGCCTTTCAAGAATCAAATAAAGAGGAACTGTTCAAAAACTCAAAAGAACTTTACGGAATGTTAAATAAGAACAATGATATCACGCACTTCTATTTTATAAAACCCGACGGCAAGGTGCTTCTTAGGGTACACGACTTTGCGAAAGATTCCGATACCATAAACAGATACACCTTCTTAAAAGCAAAAGAAACAAACTCCACATTTCACGGTATAGAATTCGGTCTTAAAAAGAACTACACCCTAAGGGTTGTTTCCCCATGGATCGTAAACGGCAAAATCATAGGATATGTGGAGATAGGCAAAGAGATAGACAAGATCATTGAGACTTTAAGCCGCAGGCTTGGTATAGAGATCTTCTTTGCAATAAAAAAAGATGAATATAAAAACAGTGCCCCTTTTGTCTAAAAAAAGATAAATACCCTGCCCCAGACCCCAAAACACTATATAGTCTATGAAACCCTTCCCGTAAATAACCTGATACTGCAGACAATTGAAAAAAAAGAACACTCAAAATGGCTGGAACTGGAGGGTAGACATTATATAGGATATACAAACACCCTGAAAGACGTATCACAAAAAGAGCTTGGGAATATCCTTTTCCTTGTGGATATCACGAAATCGTATAAACTTCTGACCGATTCTGTCACCTATTACGTCACGATAATGGCCCTTGGAACTTTTTTTGTCCTTCTTGCCGGATATTTCTTTATAAATAGAAAACAGAAAAAGCTCAATAACCTCTGGGGAAAACTGGAAAATGAAAAAACAAAAGCCCAAAACGCCTATGAAGAGATAAACAACCTTCTTTCCCTGTTCGACAAGGGAGATTCTGTTTTGTTCAAATGGAACAACGACAAAGATAAAACCGTAGAATACGTATCCTCCAATGTTAAAAATCTTTTAGGATATACAAAAGATGAATTCTTAAAACAAAAAAAACTATACAACAGCCGTATACACGAAGAGGATCTTGAATACGTAAAGAAAGAAACTAAAAAAGGGCTAAAGTCTCCGGAAGGTTTTTTCAAACATGACCCTTACAGGATCGTGACCAAAAACGGTGAAATCAAATGGGTACTTGACTATTGCGTACTAAGCAAAAACAATAAGGGGGAGATAACACATTTTCTGGGATATATAATCAATATAACAGAAAGGGAAGAGATATACAGAAACCTTGAAAAGTTTATCGATACCCAGGATAATATTGTTATATTAACGGATGGGGAAACTATAAGCTTTGCAAATCAAAAGATGTTCAGATTCCTTGGATTTGAAGACCTGGAAAGTTTTCAGAAAGAACACGAATGTATATGTGACTATTTCCTTGATACCAATGACAGGTTCTTTCACCTGGGAAAAGTACCGGAGGGGAAAAACTGGCTGGAAGAGATGGGAACACTCCCCCACTCCCAAAGAATAGTATCTATGCTTGGTTCCGATTTTGTAATACATGCATTTTCCATTACTATCAATAAATTTGATGAAAACCTGCAGATAGTCAGCTTTACCGATATTACGCAAACTATGTTGAACCATATACGGCTTGAAGAAAAAACGATCCATGACAAACTAACGGGAGCCTACAACAGGGAATATTTCGAACAAAACTATAAATACAAAATAGAACAGTTCACACTTGAAGATTATAAACTGGGACTTGCGATCCTGGATATAGATCATTTCAAAAAAGTAAATGATACTTTCGGCCACGATACAGGGGACAAGGTATTGCAGCATTTCGTAAAAACCGTACAAAAATTTTCCAGATCTGACGATACCCTTATCAGGTGGGGAGGGGAAGAATTTATTGTGATCTTGAAAGTAAGATCAAAAGATGACCTCAAGAAAGCACTTGAACATATACGGAAAGTTGTCGAACTTGAAAAATTTGAAGTGATAGGGAACAAAACCTGTTCTATCGGAGGCACCCTTTACAATGATAATGAAGATATCAAAAAAACGATCAAAAGGGCTGACGAAGCAGTTTATGAAGCGAAGGCAAACGGAAGAAACCAGGTGGTGATCAACTGATCTTCCCTTTGCCTCACTGTAGAAATACTATCTTTTTACTTTTACCTGGGAAGTGATCTTTAAAGTCTCGAAATACTCTTTAAGATAAGCCTGTTCTCTTCCCATCATTATCTCATTGAATATTCTTGTTTTTGCATCCGCAAAAGGTATTTTTGTCACATCTTTTTTCTCAAGGATATAGAACATGTTATATGCTTTGTTTTGAGGGAAGATGACACTGAACTTCCCTTGGGAAGTTGAGTTTAAGATATATTTCACTTCCGGGTTCAGTTCGTTTTGTTTCAAAGTTATCTTTTGTTTCAATACGTTCTCAACATTTTCCATAGGGTTTTTTTGGATCTTCATTAAAGCCTGTTTTGAATTTGAAACATAAGCAACAACCTCTATGGTATCAAAAATAGAGAATTTCTCCAGGTTATTGTCATAATACCTCTGCATATCCTCGTCCGTTGCGATTTTTAAGTTACCCGCGGCGATCTTCTGAACAAGCTTTTCATGTATAAGCTGCTCTTTTACCTTTTCCGTAAATGCGTCATAATCCTGCTGCTGTCTTATAAGGGATTTGAAATCAAGGGGATTCATATTGTTGGATGCCGCAAGTTTGTCGATATAATCGTTTATATCGAATATATCGACAGAGATTCCCCTTTTTCTGACCTCTTCCTCATAAAGTATGGTATCGAACAAACTCTCGACAGCCTCTTTTTTGGAAAGGTTCTTTGAAACCATCTCTTTGTCAATATCATATAAAGTGATAGGCATATCATTTATGGTAACTGCAATACCGTTTATTAAACTACCGTAAGAGAGCGACGTCAATACCGCTAAAGTTGCTAATAGTTTTTTCATCAATTTCCTTTTTATTTATCGCTTTTGCTAATTTGGATTTATTTTATCATAATAATAGTAAAATCATTATCTAAATAACCCTCTTTGATTTCAATATTCAAGCAGAGCTTCCTGCAGATTCCTAAAATATCCTGTTTCGATATCTTGTTAAAGGTAAGTCCCCTCAAGAAGTTGAAAATAAACCCCTTTTTACTGTAAAGGAAACACTTTTTTATAAAAAGCTCGCACTCCCCGTAGTTCAGGATATTCAAGGCACCGCTGCATACGTAATAGTCTGCTTTTATAAGGTCGTCTTTTAGGACATCGAGTTTTAAAAAAACTTTATCCTCAAATCTTTTCTTCGAAATATCCACCATCTTTTTCACGCTGTCTATTCCTATATACCCTTTTGGTGTTTTATTATTCATAAGAAGGTAATTGTAGTATTCCCCGAAACCGCACCCCACGTCTACCAGGGAGCTGTTCCGGATGTTTTTTACCTGGGAGGTTATAACCTCAAACCTTTTATACTGGGTGTACCTGCTGTTCCAGTGCACCCCCTGGGCCGTGACACCGTACTCTTTTATCGCTTTTTCATAGAAATCTTTATTCGATATTTTCTTCAAATCTATTTACTTTGTATCTGCTCTATTATTACGCCGTTATCACTTAAGAACTTTGAGATCACGTCAGAATCGGTATGCTCGTAACCCTGGTCGAAAACTATCCTTTTGATACCGCTTGCTATAAGGTTCTTGCTGCATTCGCTGCAAGGTTCAAGGGTAACATAGATAGTTGCCCCCTCAATGGAGATCCCCTTTCTTGCAGCCCAGATAAGGGCATTCATCTCAGCATGTATCTCATATGTTTTTGACCAGTTATGGTGATCCTTTGTGTATTCGCCGTTCCAGTGGGTGCAGCAGTTGGTATATCCTGCCGGGGTGCCGTTATACCCGGTGCTTAATATTCTCCCGTCCTTTACGATGACGGCGCCTACCTGTTTTGATACGCATTTGCTTGCACTAGCTATCTCTTTAGCTATGTTTATAAAGTTCTGGTCACTTAACATTTTTAACCTTTTATGATATGATTGATATAATTATATCAAAATTAGATAAAGGGGTAAATATGTTATTAAGAACTCTTCTTGCCTTGCTTTTAAGCATTGGTACTATTTCTGCCAAAGAGTACACCCTGAACCTCAAGGGTGACCAGGAGAAAGAAAACTTTAGCGTAAAAGTGGATCTTCAAACCGATGACGAGGGTAAACCTTTGGCTGAACAAAAATTCGATCTAAGAAAACTTGAGAATATAAGATCCCTGAAAATAATTGTAGCTTCGGGGCTGCTTGGGACACTAAAAGATGAAAGGGAGATAATAGCCTACTACAAAACAGATCTTAACGTAAACGGATTAAAGATAAGGAATCTATATAAAACGGCTGTTGCCAGAGTCTACGGGGATGAGGATATGATAAACCTTGAATTTGATCCCGACCATTACCAGAACATCGTATCTTTTTTAAGATACCACAATGTCAAATCGGAAGTTATAAAAGATATTGATAATATGTACGGTACATGGGAGGAGATAGACAAAAGTCTACAGGAGAGAGAAAAAGCCGAATAGAACGGCTTTTTTTGAAACGGAGGTTTTAACTATATTGCCTCTTCGTCCTCTTCACCCGTTCTTATTCTTACGATCTTTTCAATTGAAGAAACAAATATTTTACCGTCACCGATCTTACCTGTTCTTGCAGCTTCAGATATAAGCTTGACAACTTCATCAACCTGTTCTTCAGCTATAACGATATCAAGTTTGATCTTCGGTAAAAAATCAACAACATACTCGGCACCTCTGTAAAGTTCAGAATGCCCTTGCTGCCTACCGTAACCTTTAACGTCAGAAACCGTCATCCCGGAGATCCCTGCAGTGCTTAAAGCATCTTTTACATCTTCCAATTTAAACGGTTTGATAATTGCTTCTACTCTTTTCATAATAATCCTTTTTTATTTAATATACTCTGTTAACTTTAAAATGCCCGTTTAAACTCAGGATACGCTTCAACACCGCATTCGTTAACATCAAGACCTTCCAGCTCTTCATCATGGGAAGCTCTGATCAGTATGATTTTATTTAAAACAAATAATACAATATAACTACTTACAAAAGCAAACACTGCAACTACAACTACACCTTTTAACTGCCCAAGCAGTGTTATTCCGTTAGCAGGATCGCTTGCAAAGATACCGACCGCAAGTGTTCCCCAGATACCGTTTACCAGGTGGACAGACAGCGCTCCGACAGGATCATCCAGTCTTAACCTGTCAAAGAAAGGAACAGCAAGAACAACAAGCGCTCCCCCGATACCCCCTATTAAGATCGGCTGGTAGATACTGTAAAGATCGGGTCCCGCGGTAATAGCCACAAGTCCCCCAAGGGCACCGTTCAGGATCATGGTGATATCAAGCTTTTTATATTTTACAAGCATCATACCGCCTGCGATGATAGCCCCCGCAAGACCTGCGGTGTTTGTATTTAAAATAGTAAGCGCGACAGCATCGGCATTCTCTTTAGAAGCGATCGAACCTACGCTTCCCCCGTTGAAACCGAACCATCCGATCCATAGCAAAAATGCCCCAAGGGTCACCAACGGGATATTTGATGCAGGGATTACCCGCACTCCGCCCTCTTTCGGGTATCTTCCTTTTCTGGCACCAAGTATCAAAATAGCCGCCAATAACGCCCAGCCCCCCGTAGAGTGGATAACGGTACTTCCCGCAAGGTCATACATGGAAAGCTCCAATGCAGTCCCCTCAAGAAGGTTCGCACCCCAGGTTATATTTACTACTAACGGGTATATAACAGCTCCCATTAGAACAGTAAAGAATGTCAAAGGGATAACCTTTGCCCTTTCGCTGATACCCCCGCTCATGATATTCACTACTTTACCCACAAATGCCATTTGGAATAAAAAAGCAGCCCATCCGCTCATCGATTCGCTCCCGAACGAGCCGAATGCTATATTATAACCCACAAGCAAAAATGCCATTGAGGCAAACGCGTAGATCATCGTGTTCATTGTTAAAACTGCCGTGACGTTCTTAGTCCTGACAAGTCCCGCTTCCAGCATTGCAAATCCTGGAACCATAAATATGATCAATACAAATGCAAAAAGTGCATAAAATGTATCTATTACATATGAGATATTTCCGTCCATTAATTACCTTTGTAACTTTTTTGTACCACTATAGCAAAAAAGTAAAAAAATGAACATGCCATTTTTGTATATTTTTTATACAATTATAGTATGATAGGAACCTCGAGCTTAAGCCTGTTTTGGTTAAAAAATATATTTGCATTGGCTTTTTTTGCCTTTATCTCTAGCTCCACGGACGGTTCTATCTTGTGATCTGCTATAAATTCGATCAACGCGATTTTATATTTCTTTTTGTTTATTATCTCATATTCCCCAATTTTTATCTGTACCTGAAGGGTAATTTTCTGCTCCTCGAAAAACAGGGAGAAACAATCATTCAGGCAAAGGAGAAAATCATTGATATTGATCTTCATATCCGGGATCGAGATATCATACAGCTCATCGATCACCAGGTTTGAATTAAGAAGCGTACTGCTTTTTGAAAGATCAATCAGGCTGAAAATATTGACCATCTTCAATTTTTCGTCATTTATAACATTTGCTTCGTTGGAAACCGACTTGTAAAGTCTAAGCGCTATCTCGTCGTCATTTGCATAACCTACGAGTATCGCATAAAAATTCAGTTTGTTAAATTTCAAACTTACATATTTATGGTTAAACCCGAAATTCAAGCTCGCATTGGACACGGCAAGATCAAAAAGCTCTTTTACCCCTACAAAGTTGAGTAAAAATTCCGCTTCTTTGTTATAACTTTTTATCTTTCCGTTGGAATCGAACAAAACATACGGATTCAGGTCGTTTTCTAATAGTTGTTCATAAAAATTTTTCATCTTTTAACTCTCCAACAAATTATACACTAATCATTTTGAAAATATTGCGCTATTTTCTTCCTTAATGTCATTCTGTTTATATTCAGATTGGTAGCCATTTGAAGCTGGGACTTGAACTCTTTTTTTGCCGCATTTAGCAATGGCACCTCGAAAATCTCCAAAAGGTCCTTATAATCTTTCCCGTCCTTCAGTTCTTTTGCCAAAAAAGACTCAAGGCTTTTCATAAGATCCTCTTTTGTCAAAGATTTTAAAAGGGTATTTTTATAAATAGATTCTTTTAAGGAGATACCGTTTTTGGAAAGATCAAGGTTCAACTCATCTTCCTGCAGTCTGTAGTTGTATATTGATGAAGCTTCATCCAGGTATATGGATATCAAATAGTTAAGATCTTCGGGTCTTTGCTCCAAAAGGGGAACATCTATTTTTATGGCGAATTTGGATTCTATCTCTATAGGGGTGAATTTCCCCGTTGCGACCACTTTTACACCCTCAAGATTCTGCATCAGCTCTTTTTTGTTAAGAACCTTTTCAATGTCGCTTATAATTATCTCTTTGTATTCATTGATATTTATCGTGTTGTCCACAAGGGCCTTTTCCAGAACAAGCCCGTCAAAAATAGTCGCATCGGGAAGGGCATGGGTAGCCAAAAGTTTTTTACCGACTCCCGCTTCACCTATTATTATTATATTAACGGGAAGCGCCGTGGACATCTGCGCTATATTTAAAATTTTTTTGGAAGACTCGGAATGAGCTATAAAGTTTTTCATGACCATATTAAACCTTTTTTCTGCTTAAATAAATAAACACTGCAAGGGACACTATTAATACAGAAACCCCTAATATTAAATATACAGCATTTATCATTAAAGAATAATTATCTATGGCAATTTTAAACACTACCATTAACGATTCGATAAGCAATGCGATAATAATGGTTATAAGGAACTTGGTCAGCACTTTGTATTCGGCCTTGCTGTTCTTCGAATAGTTCTTAAATACAACTTCCTGCTCCAATATGGTCTTGGCAAGATCAAAAATAGCAAGTCCCAGGGTAAGCGCAATGACCGGCTTAAATATGGACTCAATGGACATTCCTGATTTGAACAGTACAGAGTGTACGAACTCATAGGCTGAATAACCTATTGTAAATAATGCGAGTACTATCATGGTAACGGCTACAATAAGGTAAAAGCCTTTGCTTACAAGGTTAAACTCTTTTTGTATCTCCACAAGATTCATCTTCTGCAATAAAGAAAGAAGATTGAAGTCAAAAAAGTATATCTTGTCTTTTTCCCTTTTTATAACCGTTATACAGGTCTGCCCGTTGGCGCTGCTTACATAAGGTTTTGTCAGGGCTATATCGTCAAAAATACCCACCTTGTCAAGAAGGTATCTTCTGTTTCTCCCTATAGGATTGGGGTTTTGCCTGTTTTTGCATATATTTGGAGAGATCTGGTTCAAGCTGTCTTTATCGCAGACATAGACAAGTTCCAAAGAGGGAAAGATATCAAAAAGCTTTTTAAAGTTATTGGACATACGGTATTCCAGGCTGCCCAGATTAGATACCGTTTCCATTAAAAACTTTTCAATTTCCACTTCATTGCTGCTGTAGGTATCCATTAACTCTTTCATATGATTCTCCGGTTTTTTGTATATATTATACCGTAATAAAAAAGTTAATTTATATAATATTGTATATTTTTTATACAGAAAGTGCTAATAGTTTTTTGTAGTATTTATTCCCGGTTTCTCTGGAGTACCTACGTATTCCTCATTGCCGCTGTAATTTCCCCTAAGCATAGAGAAAATCAATCCCACGATCAAACAGAAAACAACCACTAAAATAACAGTTCTTCTTTTCTGGGGTGATTCATTATTATTATAATCTTCTATATCTTCTAAGTTTGGTTCTTTATTCATTCTAGATCCTTTCATCTTTTTATTATAAGCAGAAAGCCCTTAAGCTTCCCGCTTTAAAAGGAGAGTGTATGAACTCAGTAAAATTGTAATCAAATTAGCTAAATCAAATCTTAATCTATTTTTCTAGATTATATTTATTATAATAAAGGGTTAACTATGTAATAAATTTGTCATATTTATAAAAAAATGATAAAATAAATTTATATATACAATTAAGCACTATTAATATTTAACTTATCTTGTTATAATTCAGAAATATATGAACTATTATAGATATTGGAGTAGAAATTGGCAAACTATGAATATGAGCTTGATGAAGAATTAGATCTGCAAGAACCTAAAAAATACAGGGTATTATTATTGAACGACGACTTCTCGACAATGGATTTTGTTATTGAAGTGTTGATGAAAGTATTTAGGAAATCTTTAGAGGAATCTGAAAAAATAATGTTAGATGTTCATAACAATGGTAGTGCAATCTGCGGAGTATATACTCATGAAATAGCATTTACTAAAATTGCGCAGGTAAAGACCATGGCCAGAAAAGCAGGTTTTCCCCTGAAAGCAATTGCAAAGGAAGAGTAATGATCAGTCAAAAATTACAAAGAGTTTTCGGGTTTGCCGTAAATTATGCAAGGGCAAACCACCACGAATATATAACACAGGAGCATATATTCGTTTATCTTTTAAAAGAGGAATCTATACAAAACCTACTAAAAGGTCTTGGGATAGATACCGACCTTATATATGAAAAACTTAAAGAGTTTATCTCAAAGAACGTCCCGAAACTCCCAAAAGAGTTTGAGAACGACGATCCAGTTGAGAGCGTCACCTTGTCGAACACCATCGAGCAGATGGTTGCACATACGCAGCTTTCAGGTAAAAGGGAAGCTACCGTTGAGGATATGTTCGTTTATATTTTAAAAGATGAAAATGCCTACAGCACCTATCTTCTAAAAACTCAAGGTCTTGAAAGGGTTGATATCCTGGAAGAGATCAGCCACGGTGGGGTTGAAGATGTTGAAGAGCTTGACAATGAGATAGAGGATGAACTGAACGTAAACCTTAATAAAAAAACAGCAAAAAAATTCAATGAAAAAGAGACTCCCCTTTCACAAAACAGTACCGAGCTTGTGGCTTACGCAAAAGAGGGGAATATCGATCCCGTAATAGGCAGGGACAAAGAGATAGCCAGGGTTGTAGAGATCCTGGCAAGAAGAAAAAAGAACAACCCTATCCTTCTTGGGGAAACGGGTGTGGGTAAAACTGCTATTGCCGAGGGTCTTGCACTTGAGATTGCAAATGAGAATGTGCCCGAGTTTTTAAAAGAGTCAAAAATATATTCCCTTGATATGGGTTCGCTTCTTGCGGGCACCAAATACAGGGGTGACTTTGAGAAAAAATTAAAAGCCGTTCTTAAAGAGGTAGCCAAAAAGAAAAATGCGATCCTTTTCATTGACGAGATCCATACGGTCGTGGGTGCCGGAAGCGTCGGAAACAGCGCAATGGATGCATCCAATATCCTAAAACCTATGTTAAGCAGCGGTAAGCTCAGGGTAATAGGTGCTACGACCTATGAGGAGTATAGAAACGATTTCGGCAAAGACAAGGCATTCAGCAGAAGATTTGCCAAAGTAGAGGTAAAAGAGCCTTCTATTGATGATTGTGTGACTATCCTTGAAGGATTAAAACCGAAATACGAAGAGTTCCACAATGTTTCTTATTCCCCTGAGAGCATAAGGCTTGCCGTTGAGCTTAGTAAAAAGTTCATCAACGACAGATTTTTACCTGACAGTGCCATCGACGTCATAGATGAAGTTGCGGCTACCGTTAAGCTAAAAAAGAAAGGGAAGAAAACCGTTAAGATCACGGCAAGCGATGTTGAGAATACCATAGCGAATATTGCAAATATCCCTCCAAAGACGGCAACCAAATCAGACCTTAGCCTTCTTAAAACCTTGGAGAAAAACCTGCAAAAAAGAGTTTTTGGACAGGATGATGCAATTCAAACCATTGTTAAAGCTATCAAGATCAACAGGTCAGGAATGGGACTTGATAATAAGCCTGTGGGAAGTTTCCTCTTCACGGGAAGTACGGGAGTTGGTAAAACGGAGGTTGCAAAAGAGCTTGCACACGTTATGGGTATCCATTTTGAAAGATTCGATATGTCAGAATACGGTGAAGCCCATACGGTAAGCCGGCTTATAGGAGCGCCTGCCGGTTACGTGGGATATGAAAAAGGGGGGCTTTTAACCGAAGCTATAAGAAAACACCCGCACACGGTATTACTGCTTGACGAGATTGAAAAAGCCCATCCCGATCTTATGTCACTGCTTCTGCAGGTTATGGACAATGCAACCTTGACGGACAACAACGGTACAAAAGCCGATTTCCAGAATGTCATACTGATCATGACCTCAAACCTTGGAGCTACGCAGGCCAGTATTATGGGATTTGCGAAAGACGATACGATAAATGAGGACAAGGCCGTTAAAAAGTTCTTTGCTCCTGAGTTTAGGAACAGACTTGATGCAACCGTTAAGTTCTCCCATTTAACGGAAGATGTGATAGTCAAAATAGTAACCAAATTTATAAAAGACCTTGAACTTCAGCTTGCTGACAAGAATATAAAAATAACTCTAACCGCAAAAGCTAAAAAAGAGTTAGCACGTCTTGGTTATGACAAACTTATGGGTGCAAGACCTCTTCAAAGGGTTATCTCCGAAAAAATCAAGATACCTCTTACCGATGAGATACTCTTTGGTTCTTTAAAAGATGGAGGCGAGGTTAAAATTGATTTTAAAGATGATCAATTTGACTTTAACTATAAAGCTCTGGAAGAATAGAAAAATTCTTCCCCATAAAAAAAGGCTATGCAAATTTTGCATAGCCTTTTTATTTAACGAGATAATCTATTAATCAAAACTTCCCAATGACATAAGCCTGTCATATCTGTTCTGCATTCTTAGCTCTTCTGGAACTTTTTCAAGCTCTTGAACCTGGTCTATAAAATAATCGCCAAGCGCTTTTATAGCTTCCTCTTTGTTTCTGTGTGCACCTATTAAAGGTTCCTTGATCATATCATCGATCAGGTTGTATTCTTTTAGATCAGATGCAGTGATCTTTAAAGCATTTGTTGCAGTCTCAACCATTGCCTGGTCTTTCCAAAGGATACTTGCACACCCCTCAGGAGAGATAACCGAATAAACACTGTATCTCATCATGGCAAGCTTGTCACCCACGGAAATAGCAAGTGCTCCACCAGATCCCCCTTCACCGATCACTACCGAGATAATGATCGTTTTAAGATCACTTAGCTCGAAAAGATTTCTTGCGATCGCTTCAGACTGGCTTCTCTCTTCAGCCCCAATACCGGGATATGCACCCGGAGTGTCAACCAGGAATAAAATAGGCAGATTAAACTTTTCTGCCAGTTTAGCGGCTCTTAAAGCTTTTCTGTACCCTTCAGGGTTAGGCATACCGAAGTTTCTTTTGATCTTGTTCTTTACGCCTCTACCTTTCTGCTCGCCGATAACCACACACTTCTGGTTACCGATATATCCCAAGAAACATACTATCGCCTGGTCATCTGTAAGGTGTCTGTCCCCGTGAATCTCATAAGAGTCTTTCATAAGACCTCTTATATAATCCATCGCATAAGGCCTGTCCGGGTGTCTTGCTAATTTTAGTTTTTGGAAATCTGAAAGATTAGAATATGTTTTTTCAACCTCTTCTTCCAGTTTCTTTTCTAAAATAGAAACAGCATATTCATCTGCCTTTGTCTTAGCAACAATAATATCTTCTTCAATCTTTTTTAAACTCTCTTCAAAATCTAAATATGTTGCCATTTCTTACCTTTTATGCTTCAAATTTTTTAAGGATGATTACGCCGTTAGTTCCACCAAACCCGAATGAGTTTGACATTACTACATTTAATTCAGCCTCTCTTGCTTTGTTAGGCACATAATCAAGGTCACAATTTTCATCCGGCTCTATCTGATTAATGGTTGGAGGGATGATACTGTCCATCATAGCCTTAACAGAGATTACAGCCTCGATAGCTCCCGCAGCACCAAGACAGTGTCCTGTCTGACCTTTTGTAGAAGTAACAGGTGGAACATCTTGTTTATCTTCAAATAATGCTTTTAATGCCGCAGTTTCGTTTTTATCGTTTACGGGAGTTGATGTACCGTGAGCGTTAACGTAATCAATATGAAGCTCTCCGCCGTTGTTTCTTTTTGCCATCTCGTATGCCGCTTTCATAGCTCTTAACGGTCCGTCCTGAGTAGGAGTCGTGATATGGTTCGCATCACCGCTTTCCCCGAATCCAAGAACCTCTGCATAGATCTTTGCACCTCTTTTTTGCGCAGATTCCAAGGTTTCAAGTACCAATGCACCTGAACCTTCACCCATAATAAATCCGTCTCTTCCTTTATCAAAAGGTCTTGATGCGGTTTTTGGATCGTCGTTTCTTGTACTTAAAGCTTTCATTGAAGCAAATCCGCCGACACCTGCTCCACAAATAGCAGATTCTGCACCTACAACAAGCATCTGGTCAGCTCCGCCAAGCATTAAAACCTTTGCCGCATCGGCAACCGCATGGGTTCCGGCAGCACAAGCAGTAACAACAGAAAGGTTAGGACCTTTAAGGTTATGCTGGATAGTGATAAATCCTCCAAGCATATTTACCAATGCAGAAGGGATAAAAAATGGAGATATCTTAGATGGTCCCCTTGTATCACATATGATCGAGTTTTTTTCGATGTTTGACAATCCTCCGATACCGGAAGCTGCTACTATACCGAATCTGTCAGCTATGCTGTCGTCAACTTTATTGTCAGTTACGATTCCCGCATCTTCCATCGCTTCTTGTGCAGCGTGGATACCCAGGTGGATAAATCTGTCAGCTTTTTTAGCCTCTTTTTTCCCCAGGATCGCTGTCTGGTCAAAATCTTTAACCTCTGCCGCGATCTGTGCAGAATAATCTGTAGGATCGAATAATGTGATCCTGTCAACACCTGTTTGTCCGTCAACGATAGCTTTGAATGATTCCTCTACGCTGTGTCCCACCGAGTTAATCATCCCTAAGCCTGTTATTACAACTCTTTGCATTCTACTCTCCATATTGATTTGTCTGAAATTTATATACTAAATAAAACCTATATAAATAAACTTTATTTGGTATATCTATATATTAAAAAAGTCCAAGCAGTAAAAGATACTGCTTGAACTTAAAAATTGAAAATTACTTCTTGTTATCTTCGATGTATTTAATAGCATCAGCAACAGTTAAAATACCTTCTGCGTCTTCATCAGGGATTTCAATATCGAACTCTTCTTCTAAAGCCATAACTAATTCAACTACGTCTAGTGAATCTGCCCCTAGATCTTCGATAAATCTTGATTCTTCTTTTACTTCATCAGGATTACAATCTAGTTGCTCAACAACTACTTCTTTTACTTTTTCTAACATTCAATTTCCTTTTTTAATTAAATTTCAACATCATTATACCATAATAAATGTAAAAAATTTCTTTTATATTACCTTTTTTGATTATACGTATAATCCGCCGTTAACCTTGAGTATCTCCCCTGTTATATAGCTTGAGTGGTCGCTTAAAAGGAATGCAACCGCATCCGCAACCTCTTTTGCCTCTCCGAATCTTTTTAGCGGGATGTTTCGAGTATACTCATCTTTGATCTCCTGCTTCAGTTCATCGGTCATATCTGTTCTAATGAATCCAGGTGTTACCGCATTGAATCTGATAGCTCTAGCGGCACCCTCTTTTGCAAAAGATTTTGTCATGGTATTGACTCCCCCTTTTGATGCAGAGTAGTTTGTCTGCCCGGGATTACCCATCTCACCGACGATCGAAGAGATATTAACAACTGCACCGAACTTTTTCTTGCTCATTGTTTTTAAAGCATCCCTGCATCCTATGAACGTTGACTTTAAGTTCGCATTGATAACATCGTCAAAATCATCCACAGACATTCTAAGTGCAAGCTTGTCTTTAGTTATACCTGCATTGTTTACAAGGTAAGATAAAGCCCCGTCACTGTCAACTATGGTTTTTACCATATCGGCCCAGTCTGATTCAACAGATACGTCACCTTTGATAACCGCTGCAGTTCCCCCTGCTTTTTCTATCTCCTCTTTTACCGCATCGGCAAGCTCAGGCTTGCTTCTGTAGTTTATCCATACCTTTAAACCATACTTTGCAAGCTCTTTGGCTATCTCTGCCCCGATACCTTTGCTGGCACCTGTAATCAGCACATTGCTACCTGTAAATTTCATATATTATTCCTTTGATAAATTTATATATTAACCCTATTTTACCCGTTTTTTGATAAAAATTAAGTTTTTCAACGATCTCTGCTCATCTGCGGCAATGAATTCCTCCAGGTTTTCAAGCCTTTTTTCGTAATTGAAATCAGGAGCGAACTCTTTAAAAAGATCTATTATAAAATCACTGTTCAGATCGGGAGAATTCAGGCACGATAACACTATGCAGTTTTGAGCTGAGAGCTGGTCAAGCCTTTTGATTATTTTCTGGTAATCTTTTGTAGCGGCGAAACTTCCGCTTTGAAATGTCGGGGGGTCTATGATAATGATATCATAGGGTCCGTTCTTTTTGATCCTGGAAAAAGATTTCAGGATATTATAGGGCATAAAAGTTATATTTTTTGTGGGAATATCATTTAGATGATGGTTTTCCCTTCCCGTGCTTAACGCACTTTTCGACATATCCACATTTGTAACGCTTTTTGCCCCGCCTGCAGCTGCGGCAAGGCTGAAGGCACAGGTATAGGAAAAAAGGTTTAATACGTTTTTATCTTTGGAGATGCTTTTTATATATTCTCTGCCCCCTTTCATATCGGGGAAATAACCGTTGTTTTGGTTATTTTGAAGGTTCAGCTTTATTTTCAAGCCGTTTTCAAGGGCAAAGTTCTCTTTGGGAAGTTCACCTGTTATCACTTCGGTGGGTGCATTTTTTAGATATCTTCTTTGAAGTATTATCGTTTCATGTCTTGATGCCCTGATAAACTCTTTTAAAAAGTTTAAGACCTCATCCTCTTGACTCTTTTCCACCTCGTAATAAAATGCCACGCTTAAGATCTTATCAGTAGAATCGACAGTTAAGAACTTCCATCCCTCATAATAATTGTCACGTCCGTGAAAAACCCTTTTAAACTCTTGAGTTAGATCTTTGGAGTTTTCTATTATTATATTTTTTATATCAGCAAATGTAACCATATATCAGTCGATATACCTTTTTGTTAATCCGCTGTAGTTCTCTATTCTTCGATCCCTTAAAAAAGGCCACCAACGTCTTACGTTCTCTCCCCTTTTAAGATCAAGGTCGACATAGATTATCTCTTCATTCTGGTGGTCTGCATGAGCCAGGTACTCCCCCTGGGGCCCGAACACAAAAGAGTTCCCCCAGAACTTGGTCCCTTTTAAAATTCCGGCATCATCTTCTTCAAAGCCTACCCTGTTTACGGTTAATACAGGGATGCCGTTTGCAACCGCATGCCCCCTTTGTACCGCTATCCAGGAGTCAAGCTGTCTTTGCTTTTCATCCTCTGCATCATCCTCGAACCAGCCGATTGCAGTTGGGTATATAAGCATATCCGCCCCTTTTAGTGCCATAAGCCTTGCAGCTTCAGGGTACCACTGGTCCCAGCATACAAGAACTCCCAGTTTCCCTACGCTGGTCTGTATAGGTTCAAACCCTATATCTCCCGGGGTAAAATAGAATTTCTCGTAAAATCCCGGATCATCGGGAATATGCATCTTTCTGTATTTGCCTGCAACGGAGCCGTCTTTTTCAAAAACTACGGCGGTGTTATGGTAAAGTCCCGGTGCCCGTTTCTCAAATAAAGAGGTTACCAGAACTATATTGTTCCCCTTTGCAATACCTGACCAGAACTGTATATCCTCTTCCCAGGAATTTGCAAGATCAAAGGTATCCACATTTTCATTCTGGCAGAAATAATGGGTCTGGTGCAGCTCCTGAAGTATTACCAGTTCACTTCCGTTTTTTGAAGCTTCTTCTATCATCGTAACTGTTTTCTCTACGGTATCTTTTTTGTTTCCGTAATATTTTTGTTGTATAAGTGCGCTTTTTAACAAGTTCTACCTCTGTTTAATATTATTGCAGATTATATCATTTTTCTTTTAAAATTTTTATACTATTATAATTACTTATATTAATAACTATTATAAAATATTTTAATTGAAAATATAATAAAAAAAATTAATTTTCATATAAAACTTTAAGCATATAATTTGAGCCGTTCAAATCTAAAAAAAGGAAACACACATGAAAAAAACTTTACTCAAAGCCCTGCTTGCTGCCGGTCTTCTTGTACCTGCGGTCTCGTCTGCAAATGAAAAGAACCTTATGGTCGTAGTTACTTCAGGAGACAGCATGACTCAATTGATGTCAATGGTACTTAGCACCCAGTCAAAGAAACAAGGTGCAAACGTAGATATACTTTTCTGCGGGAAAGCGGCCGATCTGGTTGTAAAAGGATCTGAAGAGGTAAAATTCAAACCTAAAGGGATGTCTCCCCAAATGCTTTTAAACAACCTTATCAAAGATGGTGCAAACGTAGAGGTGTGCCCTCCTTACCTTCCAAACACCAACAAAACAAAAGCTGACCTGATCTCAGGTGTAAAAGTAGCCAAGCCGCCTATGGTTGCCAAAAAACTTTTAGACGACGACACTAAGATCTTAAGCTACTAATTTTTCAACTTCGGATACTGCATTGTAACGCAATGCAGGCTTCCGTGCTGCCTTATCAAAGTGGAACAGTCGATTCCCACTATCTCCCTTTTCGGGAAAACTTTTTTAAATACCTCAAGCGCTTTTTCATCATTTTTATCTTTATACGTAGGGATTAAAACCGCCCCGTTTATAATCAAGAAGTTCGCGTAAGTTGCGGGAAGCCTCTCGTCGCCGTCAAATTTGGGCTCTATCCAGGGAAGCGGCACAAGATTAAAAGATCTGCCGCTTAAGCTCTTGAAAGTTTTAAGCTGCTCTTCCATTTTTTTAAGTTCGACATAATGCTCATCATTCTCATCGTCACAGGACTGGTAAACAATAGTATCTTTGTCTGCAAACCTTGCCAGGGTATCTATATGGGAGTCCGTATCATCCCCGGCTAAATATCCGTGGTCAAGCCATAAAACCTTCTTCGCCCCCAGGAACTGTATCAGGTATTTTTCTATCTGCTTTTGGCTGAATCTCGGGTTCCTGTTCTTTTCCATAAGGCAATCGGTAGTTGTAAGGATTATACCATCCCCGTTGCTCTCTATGCTTCCCCCTTCAAGGACGAACTTTATAGACTGATGCCCGTACCCTTTTAAAAGCCCTTTTAGTTTCATCTTCTGGGTTATCTTGTTGTCTTTGTCGTATTGGAACTTCTTGCCCCAGGCATTGAACTGGAAATCAAGGACAAAAGGTTTCCCCTCCTGCTCTACCGTGATACCGCCGAAATCCCTCGACCAGGTATCGTTACTGTCGATATTTACGAAAGTCAGATTTTTTTTCTTTGGAAAAAAAGATTTCACCTGCTCAGTATTTTTTGTAATAATAAGCACTTTTTGGTATTTTGCGATATTTTTTGCGATATTCACAAAAGTCTCTACCGCATCGTCCAGGTATTCGTTCCAGTCGGTATCTTTATGGGGAAATACAAGCTGTACAAACTCCTGATCTTCCCACTCTGCAAACATTCTAGTCAATTTTTTCTCCCTATTTACCCATCAAAGGTTTATATTCTTCTCTTTTAATAATCGGTTCGGCCAATTTAACCGAACTCAGCTCATTCAAATTTGTCACTATTGAAAAGAGCTCATTCTTGTTTTTTACTTTTAATATATATGTATCGTGGTCTTTCTTATCAAAGAACTCCACCTCGAAATTTTCAACGATATATAAAATAGCCCCCATATAATTCAGGGTGATCTTTATCTTGTCATTGAAAGTATAGACATATCCGTCTTTAAATTTGTAATATTTTTCACCGATTTTCGGATTTTTGAGCTTTTTCGTATCAAAGAAAGCTTTAAAGCAGACCCTTTCACCTTTGGCGAAATAACACTCCTGCCCAAATAGTGAAAAACTCAAGATGATCAGAACAAGCGCCAAACGGATCATGCTATACTCCCCTTTTGTTGTCCCAGACCCTTATATGGAGCCTGTCGGAATACATATACCCTTTTTCAAGGGCATACTCTATTACGCTTAAGGAATTTCGGTCTATTATCTCGGCCGTATCACCCAAGGGCATCACATATATATCGCATTTTGGTATCTGTGAAATTATAGCATCAATTTCCGCCGAAGCTTTGGGCAGAAACTCTTTATCTATCACGAATTTCAGGTAGCTTTGCTTTGTATTGTCTATTATCTCTTTTAATGCACCTATATTGACCCTTTTGTTCAAAGGCTCCCCGCTGTTGCTAAGCTTTACGCTCATGGAGAAAAGCAGCTCTTTCTGCCACTCCTGCTCTATTTTTAGATCAAGGGAAGCATTTGTCTCGATGGTAAGCGCATATCCCTTTTGAATAAAATGCTTCATAAACTCCTGGAACTCTTCATCTCCCCAGTACAGCAAAGGCTCTCCGCCCGTTATCACTATATCAACCTTGTAATCGGGGAGGAACTTCTCTACCTCATCGATAAGCTGCTGTGCCGTTTCGTACTTTTTCCACTGTTCCCTAAATGCAATATCACTTGCATGAAAACTGTCGCAGGAGCATTTTTTTATCCCGCTTGGGGTCTCGTACTCAACCTCAAAGCCCTCACACCTCATATTGCATTTGCCGAACCGCACGAACACCGAAGGGGTTCCTATCTTTTTCCCCTCCCCTTGTATGGTAGGGCCGAATATTTCATTTACTTCTAAGCTCATTTATACACTACGCTTCTGCTTTTAGGAGTCTCGAAATATTCAAGGTGGGATACTTTAACGTCTATTTTTGACATCTTCTTGTCCACTATCTCTAACAACCATCTTGAAAGATTCTCGCTTGTGGGAACAAAGTCCACTATTATATACCCCTCGTACATCTCTTTTATATGTTTCGGTTCAGCTTTTATTAAAGACAGATCGGGAACCATATAGTTCTCCTCCATCTTGTGGAAATCTTTCTTTTCTTTGTAGTGGGGCAGAAGGGTATCAAAAAGGGGATCGTTTATATCTATAATAAACTTATGATCTATAGTATCGTCCAAAAACCTTTTGAACCAGTTCAGGTGCTTAAAGTCTGTCACCATACCGTTATGCAGCTTGTCGCTTTCAAGATGCACTATGATCTTCCCCTGGTGCCCGTGAAGGTGCCTGCACATCAGGCACTCATCGAGGGCATACTCTTTGTTCAACTCCTGGGACCACACCCTGTGTCCGTAACAAAAGTCAAACTGCTTGGATATCTGCCACTTCATGAATTTTCACCTTTTTTTATTTTTTCTTCCTCTTTTGAGGTTTTATAGTTTATGTAAAGGATCAGCACGACCCCTATATCTATAAGCACATCGGCCAGATTGAATATGGCAAAATCAAACCAGCAGTGCCAGTAAACATAATCAACCACGCCGCCGTGGATAAACCGGTCAAGGATGTTGCTGACTCCCCCTGCCAATAACAATGAAGCGGGAATATAATAACGGTTGAAAACATCTTTGTTCAAGGCAAGATATATTATACCCGCAAGCATTATGGCTATCTGGATATATTTCAGGTTCCCCTCAAGAAAAGAGAACATGGAAAATGCCACCCCGTAGTTGTATGCCAAAACTAAAGAGATACAATCTCCTCGAAGCTCGAATCCTTTTACGAACTCCCACTTGATAAACTGGTCAAGTAAAAAAAGAGCCGTAAAGATACTGATAAAAGTTACGGATCTTTTTAACATAGTTTGTTTTTTATAAAGTCCTGTAATTCGTTCATGCACTCTTCTACCGTTTTTTTATCTTTCCCCTCAAGAAGCAGCCGGATCTTGTTCTCTGTTCCTGAGTACCTGATAAGATCCCTAAGCCCTTTTTCCCTGAAAGATTGAAGCAGCTCTTCAAGCCCTGCTATCTCATCCAAAGGTATTTTTTCCTCTACGATAAGGTTTTTCAAAATCTGAGGGTAAAGATCAAAAGGATTCAATGCCTTGCTTGCGCTTTTGCCGCTTTTGATTATAAGTGCCAGAACCTGCAGTGCGGAAGCCAGCCCGTCACCTGTTTTTGCAATATCGCTGAATATCACATGGCCGCTTTGCTCGCCGCCAAAATTAATATCTTTTTGCTTCATTATCTCAAGCACATATTTATCCCCGACGTTTGACCTGTGAAGCTCAATATCGTGTTGGTTCAGGTAATCTTCCAAGGCCTGGTTGGACATAACAGTAGCTACGCATCCCCCTTGCAGTTTCTCTTCCTCTTTTAGGAAAACAGCCAGTGCCCCTATTAGCTTGTCTCCGTCGATAACTTCACCTTTTTCGTCAACCACGACCAGCCTGTCCGCGTCACCGTCAAGGGCGATACCCACGTCAGCCCTGTACTGGGTCACGAGTTTTCCAAGGGCCTTTGGATGAAGCGCACCGCAGCCGTCGTTGATATTAAAGCCGTCCGGCTTGTCGTTTACCGTTATCACATCAGCATCAAGCTCTTCAAGGATCGTAGGAGCCACTTTATACGCAGCACCGTTCGCACAGTCAAGCACTATCCTAAGTCCGCTTAATGAAAGCTCGGTAGGAAAAGAGCTTTTTATGGAAACTATATATCTTCCTATAACGTCGTTTATCCTTTTTGCTTTTCCTATCTCTTTGTGGGTACACTGCGAAGATGCCAAAAGGGCATCATTGAAAAATATATTTTCTATCTCCTGTTCCGCCTCGACTGAAAGTTTGTCCCCTTTGCAGTTAAAGAACTTCACCCCGTTGTCCTCAAAAGAGTTGTGGCTTGCGCTTAACATGATCCCTGCGTCACATCTCATAGATTCGGTTAAAAACGCGATTGCAGGAGTTGGCATGGGACCAATCTGGATAACGTCATACCCTACAGAGGTAAAACCGCTTACCAGTGCGTTTTCTATCATATAGCCGCTTCTTCTTGTATCTTTTCCCAATAATATTTTTTTAGTTCTTGAATTCTTTTTGAAAAATATACCGGCAGCCTGTGCCAGCTTCAATGCGGTCATTGCATCAAGGAATTTTCCCGCTTGACCCCTTACTCCGTCAGTACCGAAAAGTTTCATAATTTTATTACCTTATAATCTTGTTATTTTTAATATAGATAAGATTGTATCTTAGATTCACTTAACATACGATTCAAACATTAATTAAAGCTTATTTTAAGAACTTTTTAAGTAATATTCCAAACTTTAATACCAAAATGATGGTACACACAAAATCAAAACGAAGGAAAAACAGCTATGGCAAACCATAAATCAGCTGCAAAAAGAGCTAAGCAAACTTTAGTAAAAACTGAGAGAAACAGATTTTACAAAGCAAGAATCAAGAATGTTACAAAAGCAGTTTTAGAAGCAGTAGAAGCGAACGATAAAGCTGCTGCAACTGAAGCAATGACAAAAGCAAACAAATACATTCACCACTGTGTAAGTAAAAACATACTAAAAAAAGGTAACGCTGCTAGAAAAGTAAGCAGATTACAAACTAAAGTAAACGGTTTATAATAACCCTTTTTTACTTCTTACTAAAACTATCGATCTAAAATCGATAGTTTTTTCTTCAAACAACTAAATCCACACTAGGTACACCTATGTTACAAGATAAACTACAACTTTTTATAGACAGAAATGAAGAGATAAACAAACTTTTAACTTCTCCTGAAATATTAAATGATATCAAGAAAATGACCGAACTTACAAAAGAGCAGTCAAGTATCTCTAAAATAGTTGAAGCGGCTAAAGAATACAAAGAGATCATTGAAGGTATAGAAGAGAACAAAGAGCTTCTTGGTGATGAGGAGCTTGGAGAACTTGCAAAAGAGGAGTTAAAAGAACTTGAAACAAGAAAACCTGTTCTTGAAGAGGAGATAAAGATCCTTCTTCTTCCAAAAGACCCTAACGATGACAAGAACATCTATATAGAGTTAAGAGCAGGAACCGGTGGGGATGAAGCTGCTATCTTTGTTGGAGACCTGTTTAGAACATATCTTAAATATGCGGAAAACCAGGGCTGGAAAACAGAGATCATGAACTCAAGCGAATCTGAGTCGGGTGGATATAAAGAGATGGTTTTCCTTGTTAAAGGGGAAAGTGTTTACTCTAAAATGAAATTTGAATCAGGTGTTCACAGGGTACAAAGGGTTCCTGCAACGGAATCTCAAGGAAGGGTCCATACTTCGGCTATCACGGTTGCGGTTATACCTGAAGTTGACGATATAGAGATCGAGATAAACCCTAACGACCTTAAGATCGACGTTATGAGATCAAGCGGTTGTGGCGGGCAGTCGGTAAATACAACCGACTCCGCCGTTAGGATCACTCACCTTCCTACAGGTATCGTAGTAACAAACCAGGATCAAAAATCACAGCATAAAAATAAAGACAAAGCTATGAAAGTTCTAAAAGCAAGACTTTACGATATGCAGGAGCAGGAGAGAATGGCAAAAGAGGGTGCGGATAGAAAAGAGCAGGTAGGATCAGGAGACAGAAGCGGTCGTATCAGAACCTACAACTACCCGCAAGGAAGGATCTCTGACCATAGGATCAACCTGACACTATACAGGCTGGAAGCGATTATGAACGACGGTCTTTTAAATGAGATCATCGATCCATTGATCGCCGATCACCAGGCAAAACTTATGGAAGCAAGCGGAGTTTAAAACTCCGCTTTTTTTATATCCTAAAAAAGGGATACCTAGCAGATAACCACCGATTTTATCTCGGTAAACTCCTCGATCGCAAAAGAGGGTCCCTCTTTACCGATTCCGCTTAGTTTTGTCCCGCCGTAAGGCTGTATATCAAACCTAAGGGTCGGTATATCATTTATAACCACCCCTCCGCATTGGGCATCATGTATAAAACTCTGGGTCTGCTTCAGGTCATTTGTAAAGATACTGAACTGCAGCCCGTAAGGTGAATTGTTCATCTTCGGTAATGCTTCTTCATAGTCTTTAACTTTAACAAGGGAAACAATAGGTGCAAAAACCTCTTCACAAATGATTTTCATATCATCGGTCACTTCGGTCATAACCGTAGGATAAAAATTAAGCCCCTCATTCTTATTTCCCGTTAAACATACGGCACCCTCGGCAACGGCACTCTCACACCAGGACTTTGCCCTGTCCAGCGATTCGTCATTTATCAAAGGGCCTATAAAAGTATCATCAGCATACGGGCTTCCCACTGCAAGCTTTTGGGTCTCTTCTTTCATTGCGGCTGCAAACTGCTCATAAATATCCTCATGCACGTAAACCCTTTGTAAAGAGATACACACCTGCCCGGAATTTATAAAGGCCCCGAATGTACATCTGCCTGCGGCAAGCTCTACATCCGCTGTTTTATCCACGTAAGTTGCGGCATTGCCCCCTAATTCAAGGCTTACCTTTTTTATCCCGGCAGATTTTGTGATGATATTTCCCACAGGAACCGACCCGGTAAAAGACAGTACCCTTGGAATATCACTTTCAACCAAAGTACTTCCAACTTCCACGTCACCGTACACTACGCTTAGGGCATCTTTTATGGCAAATTCACTTTCGATAAACAGTTTTGCAAACTTGTATGCGGTTCTTGGAGCTTCAGGTGTGGGTTTGAGCACGACCGCATTACCGCTTACGAGCGCCGGGGCTATTTTATGTGCCACGAGATTTAAAGGAAAGTTAAAAGGGGTGATGCAGGCAACCACGCCCACAGGTTCCCTGAAATAATAAGCGGTGGTTTTTTTACCGCTTGGGGTAGCGTCTGTATTTATGGTATGACCGTCAAGATTTACCATGGCGTGGGCTGAAAGCTTAACGGTCTCTATACACCTGTCAACCTCAACCCTTGAGAAAGTGATAGGTTTCCCCACCTCGTCCGTTAAAGCTTGCGCGATATCCTCTTTATTCTGTTCCAGTTTTATAGCCACGTCCTCAAGCCATGCAACCCTTTGGGCTATCGTTGAGGCTTTTGTCTCACTACTTGCTTTCTGGGCTATCTTTAACGCTTCAAGGGTGTCCTCTTTTGTACATTTTGGATACCTGGTAACCACTTTATTTGTAAAAGGGTTTACGATATCACTTAAGTTTTCCCTTGAAACCTCTTGGCTTCCGAAAAATATATTTGCAACCATATTAACCTGCCTAAAATTAATTTAGCTTAACTTTAACATATCTTTTTAGAAATCAAAGTGAAATATCTTTTTTATTAAAAAAATAGTTTTCCACTATTACAAATGGTTAATCTTCTTTTAAATAACCTATCTCTTTTAAAAGCGACTGACGGAACTGGTCAAGGGGACTTCTTATACTGTAATAGGCCCATCTGCCTCTTCTGTCGACTTTTAAAAACCCTGCCTCTTTTAATATCTTCAGGTGCCTTGAGACACGGGACTGTATCATATCAAACTCCTGCTCCACGTCGCACACGCACACTTCACCTTTCTTGTTTATAAAGTTAAGTATCCTGACCCTTGTCCCGTCGTTGACGGCACTTATTGTTTTTAGAAAGATATCCATATTATTTCAACAGTTCCACTATCTCTTGTACCGTCAATAGTTTTCCCGTTGATTTTACGACACCGTCTACGGCAAGAGCAGGAGTGCTTACTACATTGTATTCCATTATTTTCATAATATCCTCAACTTTTTCAACACTGTGGAAACCTCCTATTTGAGCCAATGCGGCTTTTACGTTCTCTTCCAGGGCCTTGCATTTAGAACATCCTGTTCCCAAAACTTCTATTTTCATAATCGATCCTTTTTTAAATTAATGTTAATAATACTATAAATAACACCGGAGGTGTTACGATCAAGCCGAATTTACTGTATTGCCAAAAGCCTATCTTTACCCCTTTTTGGGATAGGACATGAAGCCATAAAAGAGTAGCCAAACTACCGAACGGCGTCATTTTAGGGCCTAAATTACATCCAATTATATTTGCGTATACCATAGCCTCATTCCCAATAGTTGCCAATGATATATCCATGATCATTATCGTAGGCATATTATTCATAAATGCACTTAAGAATGCCGATATAAATCCTGTACCCACAACGGCAACAAACTCTCCCTTGTCTAAGAGTGAGACAAGCACTGTTTCCAAATATGAGGTAAGTCCCGCATTTTTAAGCCCGTATACTACGATATAAAGCCCTATGCTGAACCAAACCACCTGCCATGGTGCGGCTTTTATGGTAAGCCAGGCACGTGCAGATTTTGTATAGCTTGCAATTGCTAAAAAGATAAGCCCTCCTCCAAGTGCAAATACGGAAACAGGAAGATCATAATGATCGCCTACAAAATAGCCCATAAGTAATAAACCTAGAAAAATCCATGAGAACTTGAACAATGTTTTATTTTTCAATACCTCATCGGGTTTTTTTAGCAATGTTATATCAACCTCTTTTGGTATATCTTTTCTCAATATCACCCATAAAACTGCAATAGTAACAAACGTACTTACAATATAAGGGATGATCATATTTGACAGATACTCCATAAAGCCTATGTTGAAATAGTTTGCGGTAACTATGTTCGTAAGGTTTGAGAACACAAAAGGCAACGATGCACTGTC
This sequence comes from Arcobacteraceae bacterium, assembly GCA_963677515.1. GTDB lineage: Bacteria > Campylobacterota > Campylobacteria > Campylobacterales > Arcobacteraceae > JAIOSF01. Next base: position 1,982,958 of record OY781963.1, read on the forward strand.
ACTTATAAAGCCGCCTGCAAGCAAAAATGCCAATATGGTTTTTAGATCAAGCTTCAATATCCTCATTTTTGCCAAAAGGATCGGGGTCAATATAAGTGCCGCCCCGTCATTTGCAAATAATGCAGATACGAAACTTCCAAGAAGTAAAGCATAAATGAACATCAAATGGCCGTTCCCTTTCGAAAGCTTTGCCATTTTTATTGCACACCATTCAAAGAAACCTATCTCGTCCAGAACCATAGATAATATTATAATACCTATAAAGGCCAAGGTAGCATCCCAGACTATATCAGTTACAATAAAAACATCATTAAAACTTACCGTTCCTACGATCAGGGAAACCACTGCACCTAAAATAGCGGTAGTTCCTATTTGCAAACCTTTGGGCTGCCATATAACAAAGAACAGTGTGGTTAAAAATATTAAACCTGCAATTAGCATATCTTACTCTTACTCCCACTCAAGCTGATTATAATAAGTGGAAATATTCAAACTGTTCAACTGCTCATAATGGTTTATATAATTAAACTTCTGTGTTTTTACATGATCTTTAATATCTATTACATCTATCCCCTCGTTATAAGCGGCCCTTACGTCATCCCTTAATATCTGAAGATATTCAAGTGTAGGTTTGTATGAATCCTTGTCATACTCTTTTCCGTGACCTCCCAGGAAATTTTCAGCTCCTATTTTTGCCAGGTTTTCTACAGCTTCTATCCAGCCGTTGATATTAGATGTTTTTTTATAGCTTAACAATCTTCCGTTAAAAACGATATTCCCTACAAATAAAAAACTGTCATCTTCTGAATATACGGCAATATCGCTTTTCTCTTCACTGATCTCGCTTGGCTTTATGATCTCAAGTGTTTTATTTGAACCTTTTATCTTGTATCCACCGTCAACCAAAGTATCTGCATGGATAACTGTCGTACCTGCATAATCTTCTTTTGAAAGGATCATTTTCATTCTGTTGAATTTATCGGGATTTTCATCTATATCATCATTTAAAGTTTTATGACCCACTACTTTTGCTCCTTTTTCTTTAAAGAATGAAGCTCCCTGAACCCTGTCGTCATGGTAATTTGAAAGTATGACATGTGATACCTCAAGTTTTGGATACTCATTTTTCATCAAAGCATAAAACTCTTTGGCAAACTTATATGTTGGACCTGCATCAAGAACAACAAGGCTGTCTCCCATATCAACATAACACATATTTGAAACAAAGCCTTTATTCTCTTTGGTCGGTGGATGAAGATCCCCTATTACGCAAGTTATATCTTTTGTGATCTTCACGGGTTTTAGATCATAGATATCCGCGAACAATCCAACTACAGCCGCACTTAAAAAAATCAACTTTCTCATAAATTACTCCTTACAGTATCGTATTAAAAATATACCCTATGCAGATGATCCCAAGACCCACAATACCAAAAAATACGGCTATCAGCCTGGTATGCAGTATCTTTTTCAGGATCATCGCCTCAGGGAGGCTAAGAGCCGTTACCGCCATCATAAATGACAAGGCAGTTCCCAAAAGCATCCCTTTTGACGTAAGCACCTCAACAAGCGGCATAACACCCGCTGCGTTAGAATACATAGGTATCCCCATAAGCACTGCTATCAATACGGCAAAAGGATTATCCGCCCCTGTATATTCTGCGATAAAATCAGCAGGTATATATCCGTGTATAAATGCCCCTATTCCGACCCCTGCCAGAACATAAAGGTAGATTTTCTTAAATATATCTGTTGTATAGTCCCAGGCTTCTTTTACCCTTTGTCTGAAAGTCAGTTTTATTTTTACCTCGTCCAATTCACCCTCCATAGGTTTCACATCAAGAAGGATATATTTTTCCATCCCCATTTTTCCTATGAAATAGCCCCCTAAAATTGCAACCAAAAGCCCGAAGCCTATATAAACTGCCGTGATCTTCCATCCGAATATCCCAAATAACAATGCTATTGCTATCTCGTTGTTTAAAGGACTGCTTATAAGGAAAGAAAAGGTTACCCCTATTGGTATCCGTGCCTGGATAAAGCCTAGAAAAAGGGGGATTGCACTGCAGGAGCAAAAAGGGGTGACTATCCCGAACAGTGCAGCAAGGACATTTCCCGTAAATTCAGATTTACCCTGAAGATATGCCCTTACATATTCAGTGTTGAAATGTGTTCTAAGATACGAAACCGCAAATATGATAGTTAGAAGGAGGAACCATATCTTTATAGTATCGTAAATAAAAAAATTTACCGTTTCATTTACCCTGCCGCTTAATCCAAGCAAGTCAACCGTTAGGTAATCAACCGAACTTTTCCACATAATTTTACTTTAATGCCTCTACTACTTTGGGAAGCAGTATCTCTTCTATTTCTTTATATGTTTCTTCAAATGCCTCAAACCCTTTCCCATCCGGGTCTTCAAATCCCACGTGGATCACTTTTGCAACCTTCGGGAACATAGGGCAGGTTTCGTTTGCATGGTCACAAACGGTTACCACCAGGTCATACTCGTTATCTATAACTTCGTCTATAACTTTAGAATGATATTCATCTTTCCAGATACCCTTTTGCTCTAAAAGCTTTTTTGCATTGGGATTAACTTTACCGCTTGCTCTAACACCGCTGCTGTCACTGCTTATCCCCTCAAGTTTTGCATTTATCAAAGCTTCTGCGATAATGCTTCTGCAACTGTTTCCCGTACATAATATTAATACTTTTTTTCCCATTTTATCCCAGTTTCCAATCTTTGCTAAAATTCTCTTTTAGATCACCCGATTTAATATAATCTATCAATTTTAAAACCTCATACTCTATTTCGTCCCTGACTACTCTTACCTTTTCAAGTTTCTCCTCTTGGGAGCCTTCAAAAACGTTAGGGTCTTTAAAGTTCATCATTATCCTTTCCCTTACCCTTGGGAATATAGGACACTTCTGTGCTGATGCTTCATCACATACCGTTACCACGTAGTTAAAAAGTTTTCCCTCTTTGAAATAATCAAGTGCCGACTTTGTTTCATTTTCGGATATATCTATACCCTTTTCCTCCATCGCTTTTACAGCCAGGGGATTTAAAACTCCGGGTTCTATCCCAGCACTGTAAACCTCAAACTCTCCGCCCCCGTATTTTTTCATAAATGCCTCGGCCATCTGGCTTCTTGCGCTGTTGTGTATACATACGAATAAAATCTTTTTCATCTTTTTCCTTTGTTAATATATCAAGAAATCTTGATATATTAACCGGGATTGATTACAAAAGGGTTACAATCAATCCTCCAGCATATCCTCGTCAACCTTGACAACATAGATATAGGTATCCACTTCCACCTCGTCGTAACGCTCAACGGTTACAGAATGCCTTTCAAATTCAGCCCCCTCAAATTCATCCAGGTAATCCCAGTAATTTATCAGATTGGAGGAGTAAAATAAAAAACCGTGCACCGTGTCGCCTGTCTCGTCCAGTTTTATCCCGGGATAGCCCATGCCTGCACTCCAGCCCGCATCTACAAGGTTTCCTTTTACCGTTGCAGGTACGAACTTTCCTACGATCTCTTCCAGAACATGCCCGTTGGGACAGTTCGGCATCAATGTTCCGTATACAAAAAGTGTCTCTGTCATATTTACCTTATGTAATGATTTATAAAAGTTTAACATAAAAAACATAATATATCAAGATATCTTGATATATTATAGAAATAAAAAGAGCGTCCTTAAACGCTCTTTCCCTCCAGCCATTTATCCAGGCTGGTTAATTGGTCTAATGATTTAGGCTCGATACCGGTTATTTCCGCCATGCTTTTTACACCCATAGAGAGTAGATATTGCAGGTTATGGTCAAAAGAAGCTTCTTCCAGCACGAAGATCTCTTTTTTGTGCACCTCGAACATATAACCGCCGTTCGGGATAGGAGTCTGGGACAGGGTAACCGTATAATGGTCTTTTAGTATGCTTTCCTTTTGTGAATACATCAGCCCTATATTATACCCCTGGTTGGCAAATCCCCTTATTGCAACAACCAAAACCCGGGTTTCACCTTTTTTTGATGAATTAAAAATATTGATTATATCTTTCAGGGTGGAATAACCGGGTACTTTCGCTATTATAGATTCGATAAAGCCTGCTATCCTGGTTTCCATAATATGCCCCACCAGATATACAAGAACGATAAAAAGAACGATAACAAGGCAGAACCACAAGAACAGGTTCTTCTCGGGACTGAAGCCAACTAATGAGAAGACGCTCCCCACGATAAGATCGAGCTTTTCATATAACCATAATACTACCAATATAATGGCAACGATAGGCAGCAGCCAGAACAACCCTTTTATCGTCGTTTCGATAAAATGCTTTAACGCGGTATCTTTCATATCAACCCTTGATTTTATAAATTTAACAGATTATAACCTTTAAATACTAAAATCAGATAAATAACAGCAGCCCGCTGAATGTGATCAATACCAGTAATACTATATATGTTATTATTGAAGCCCTCTGCATCTGAGATAATTGGCAATTATCGCTTTGAAACTCCCCGAACAGTTTATTCTGGTTATTCTCTTTTTTGTCATCGAAATTAAAGAATATCCCCAATGTCAGAAAAGAGATAACGGCCAATACATATAAATTTTCATATAAAAAATTAACACCTTCAAACAACATCCTACACCTCCGTTAATTTATTCCAAACTTCGTTGCCTATACAGCTTCGTTTCACTCCGACCATTTCGGTTTGTCCTCGTTCCTGAGGGATTACATCAAACCTATGAAAGTAAAACTCTTTACTTTCATTATACGGTTCCTCCATGGCTTCGTTCCACTCCGACCATTTCGGTTCCAAACCTATGAAAGTAAAACTCTTTACTTTCATTATACGGTTTTCATGTCACAGGTAGTGTCACAGTTTTTCAAAAAACTGTATTTTTATCTCTTTTGTATCAAATTGGATTAGATATGTCATTTTGCAATTTTCTTATCCCGCTTTTAAATTTGGTGTTAAAATTTTTAAAACTGTATGGAGGAAAATATATGAAAACTTTAAAATGTGCATCCCTTGACGGAATAAACGCGGTCAGTATCAATGTAGAATCAACCTTTACAAAAGGGCTTCCAAGCTTCAGCATAGTAGGCCTTGCCAGCACTTCCATACAGGAGTCAAAGGAGAGGATAAAGTCCGCCCTTTTAACAAACGACTTTAAATTTCCCCCGAAAAGGATAACGGTAAATTTAAGCCCCAGCGAAATTGCAAAAAAAGGAAGCCATATCGACCTCTGCATTGCACTGCTCATAGCTATGCAGGATATAAAAATAAAACTTGATGATTTCTATGTCTTCGGCGAGCTGGGACTTGACGGTTCCTTAAAAGATACAAAATCAATATTTGTCCTTATCCTATCTTTGGCAAGGCAGGGCAAGATAAAGAACATACTTATCCCAAAAGAATCTATTGAAAAGGTATCTTTGATACCCAACCTTAATATATTTGCCGTTTCCAGCCTGGATGAAGCAATAGAGTTTTTCCATTCTAAAGACAGGTCCATATATAAAGTATCAGATAAATCGTATAAATATGATTATTTAACCCTCAATAACACAAAATACTATTTTGCAAAAGATTATAAATTTGATTTCATCGATATAAAAGGTCAAAGATTAGCAAAAAAAGCTGCTCTGATAAGTGCGGCAGGAAACCATAACATAATAATGGAAGGGAGCCCTGGCTGCGGTAAAAGCATGATAGCAAAAAGGCTGAAATATATAATGCCGCCGATGCAACTTGAAGAGATACTAGATATTGCGATGCTGGAATCAATGGAGGGCAAACAGCCGGACTTTAGCCCCGTCAGGACTTTCTGCTCTCCACACCACTCTGGAACAAAAGCTTCCATTGCAGGTGGTACGACCATAGGCGAGATCGCTTTGGCAAATCACGGCATACTTTTCTTTGACGAGCTTCCCCATTTTCAGAAAAGCATACTTGAAAGCCTAAGAGAACCCCTTGAAGATCACGAGATATCTATCTCAAGGGTAAACTCCAAGATCAAATACCCTACCAAATTTCTTTTTGTAGCAGCACAGAATCCCTGCCCGTGCGGGAACCTGTTGTCCGCTTCAAAAGAGTGCAGGTGCAGTGAGTTGGAGATAAAAAGATATAAGAACAAGATCTCCGATCCTTTTTTGGACAGAATAGATCTTTATGTTGTTATGAACGAACTGAAAAAAGAAGATATTTCCGATATCTCTTCCCAATATCTTCACGACAGGGTAATAGAGGCATTCAAGATACAAAAGCAAAGAGGACAAAATGAACTGAACGGAAAACTGAACGATCAGGATATAAAGAAATATTGTATTCTGACAAATGAAGCACAGGATATTCTCGATATATCCATAGACAAGTTTCAATTGTCCTTTAGAAGCGTGAACAAGGTATTAAAAGTTGCAAGGACCGTTGCGGACCTGGAAAAAAGCGAGATAATCGAGCAGCGTCATGTTATAGAAAGCCTCTCATACAGGAAAAGATAGCTTTATTTATCAAACAATCCCTAGCATCCCCACTGCATCAGCTTCATAAAGTTCTCATGTTCGCTGTTTGTTTTCTTTCTGATTTCGGGTGCCGTTAATATCTCTTTGATGAATTTTAATAACTTCATAATTTACCCCTTTTCTCATATTAGGTGATTATACCATATTATATGGTCTTTTATAATATTTAATAGATATATTTTGTATATTAAATAAGCAATGTGAAAATTATGGACATAAAAAAAGGCTTTGCCGAAGCAAAGCCCTGATTCAAAAAAGGATAAATTATCCTCTTTTTGCAATGATCTCTTCTGAAACGTTCTTTGGAACTTCCATGTATTGATCAAAGATCATAGAGTAAGTCGCTCTACCTTGAGACATAGATCTAAGATCCGTAGAGTAACCGAACATCTCTGCAAGAGGGATAAGAGCAACAACAAGTTTAACACCTGCTCTGTCGTCCATTGATTGAACTTGTCCTCTTCTTTTATTACAATCCCCGATAACATCTCCCATGTACTCTTCTGGAGTTTCGATCTCAACTCTCATCATTGGCTCTAGGATAACCGCACCCGCAGCTGCAGATCTACAACCTTGCTTGAATCCCATAGATGCAGCAAGTTTGAACGCCATCTCAGATGAGTCAACGTCGTGGTAAGAACCGTCGTATACAGTAACTCTAATATCAACCATTGGGTAACCTGCAAGGATACCTCCAGACATTGCTTCGAATGCACCTTTTTCAACTGCAGGAATGTACTCTTTTGGAATAACCCCACCTTTGATCTCGTTAACGAATTCGAATCCTTGCTCGTTAGTCTCTTCAGCAGTCATAGGCTCAATTTTAAGGTAAACGTGACCGTATTGACCTTTACCACCAGATTGTTTAGCATATTTGTACTCTTGGTTAACTGCATTTCTGATTGTTTCTCTATATGCAACCTGTGGAGCACCAACTTCTGCTTCAACGTTGAATTCTCTTTTCATTCTATCTACAAGGATCTCCAGGTGAAGCTCACCCATACCAGAGATAATAGTTTGACCAGACTCTTCGTCAGATGCAACTCTGAATGATGGATCCTCTTGTGCTAGTTTACCAAGTGCGATACCCATTTTCTCTTGGTCAGCTTTTGTTTTTGGCTCAACCGCAACAGAGATAACAGGCTCTGGGAAATCCATTCTTTCCAGGATAACCGGATCTTTTTCGCTAGCTAATGTATCACCAGTGATTGTATCTTTAAGACCAACAACAGCACCGATCTCACCGGCATAAAGTTCTTTAACCTCTTCCCTGTTGTTTGCGTGCATTTTAAGAAGTCTTCCGATTCTCTCTTTTTTCATTTTTGTAGAGTTAAGAACGTAAGTACCTGATTCTAAAACACCTCTATAGATTCTTGTGAATGTTAACTGTCCAACGAATGGGTCAGTCATAATTTTAAATGCTAATGCCGCAACTTCACCTTTATCAGTTGAATCTACAACAACCTCTTCACCGTTTTGAGTTTCACCTCTGATCGCAGCAACCTCAGTTGGAGCAGGAAGATACATAGCAACAGCGTCAAGTAATGTTTGAACACCTTTGTTTTTGAATGCAGTTCCTGAAGTCATTGGAGTGATCTCCATAGCTAAACATCTAGCTTTTAAACCTGCAACGATCTCTTCTTCAGATAATTCACCCTCTTCAAGGTATTTTTCCATCATCTCTTCACTAGCTTCAGCAGCAGCTTCAACCATTTTTTCTCTATATTCAGTTGCAAGATCCATTAGATCTGCAGGGATATCTTCTACGTGGTAGTTAGAACCCATTGCAGCATCATCGTCCCAAACGATAGCTTTCATTTTAACTAAGTCTACAACACCTTTGTAGTTCTCTTCTGCACCGATTGGTATTTGAATTGGAACAGGATTAGCTTTTAATCTTTCTGATACTTGTTTCTCAACCATGAAGAAATCTGCACCGGTTCTATCCATTTTGTTAACAAAGATCATTCTTGGAACTTTATATTTATTAGCTTGTCTCCAAACTGTTTCAGACTGAGGCTGAACCCCACCAACTGAACAGAATACCGCAACAGCACCGTCAAGAACCCTCATAGATCTCTCAACTTCGATTGTAAAGTCAACGTGCCCCGGAGTGTCGATGATGTTGATCTGTAGTTGTTGGTTTGTTTTTGGGTGCGGCCAGTGACAAGTAGTCGCAGCAGAAGTAATAGTAATACCTCTTTCTTGCTCTTGCTCCATCCAGTCCATAGTCGCAGCACCTTCATGTACCTCACCTATTTTATGTGATACACCTGTGTAGAATAAGATTCTTTCAGTTGTAGTAGTCTTACCAGCATCGATGTGTGCAGCAATACCGATATTTCTAACTCTATCAAGTGGTGTTTTTCTTGCCATCTTAAGTTTTCCTTTTAAGTTTTGTATAAATTTGCGTGATTATAGCTAAAATAAGCTAAAAAAAAAGGGTGTTTGAACACCCTTGATTTTCTTAGTAACAATTCGGTTACTAAAATCCTACCATCTGTAGTGAGCGAAAGCTTTGTTAGCTTCAGCCATTTTATGCATATCTTCTTTCTTCTTGAAAGAGTTTCCTCTCTCTTGTGAAGCTTCGAATAGCTCGTTTGCAAGTCTTTCAACAGCAGTTCTTTCGTTTCTTTTTCTAGAATACTCAACTAACCATCTTAAAGCTAGTGTTTGTCTTCTTACTGCTCTTACTTCAACAGGTACTTGGTAAGTTGCCCCACCAACTCTTCTAGATTTTACCTCTAAAAGCGGTTTAACGTTCTCAACAGCTTTTTCAAAAAGATCAAAACCAGATTCTTCACCTCTAGCGTCAAGGTTTGCTATTGCACCGTACATGATCTTTTGAGCTACAGATTTTTTACCGTCTAACATAATTGCATTTATAAATTTTGTGATCAGTTTACTATTGTAAATTGGATCAGCCATTACTTCTCTTACAGGAGCTTTTCTTCTTCTCATTGTCTAATCCTTTCTACTTATTTCTTTGGTCTTTTAGCACCGTACTTAGATCTTGAAACAGTTCTGTTTGCAACACCTGCAGTATCTAACGCACCTCTGATGATTGTATACTTAACACCAGGTAAATCCTTTGTTCTACCTCCTCTTACAAGCACGATAGAGTGCTCTTGAAGGTTGTGACCCTCACCACCGATGTACGAAATAACTTCGAACCCAGTTGTTAATCTAACTTTTGCAACTTTTCTTAAAGCCGAGTTAGGTTTCTTTGGAGTAGTAGTATATACTCTTGTACATACACCTCTTCTTTGCGGACATTTGTTAAGAGCTGGTGATTTAGATTTTTCAATCTGTTTCTTTCGCTCTTTTCTAATCAATTGATTAATTGTAGGCATTTCTTTCCTTTATAATATGGTTTGAACGATCAAGCAACGCTCAGGCTTCTCTTTACGAAATGGCAATAACCATCTCAATACTACCTAGTCTCGAAAGAAATTTTTCGAAAAAAGTCTGGAATTATACTAAAATAAATCTTAATTTAAGTTGTGATAGGATAAAAAATATAAATTTTATATTAAAACAGGAATTTTAATGACCAAAGAACAATTTTTAAAAGATGTACAAAAAATATATGATTTTATATCAAACCAAAAAAGCGATATAAACAGATTGTTTGAATATCTGGAAACCAACCAGAAAGAAAAGCTGACCGTAATAAAAGATTTCGCCTCCCACCTGAAGCTGGAATTAAGCGAAGACCTGACCGTAGCTCTGGTTACAAGGCTTGTGAACCTAAGGGATGATTCCCTTGTACAGGTTCTGAAAAAACAGGGGAAAAACGAACAGGAGATAATAAAGCTCCAGGAGGAATCATTTATCTTCGTGAAAAACTTCTGGCTCGATATTCATAAGCAGACCGTTGATTTTATAAGCGATAATGATCTTTTAACACCTTTTTACCAAAAAATATTCCAGGGTGTTTACAGAGTAGGTACGGCAATGACCGTATGGCAGAGCCTTTGGACGGAGAAAATCATAAACGGTGTCAATAAAGAGTTATTGGAAAAATTCGACAATGACAATGAAAAGGTAATGGAATACCTTGAAAAGAACGATCTTTTTGACAAAGGGCACGACGGACTCATAGCTGACAGAAGCTATTCATGCCTGGTTAAAAAAGGGGATAACTATGAAAGCAAAGCTTATATAGATTCCTTTAAAAAAGAGGTAACCGCCGTGGTGGATGCCCTTGAATCATTTGTAGATGACCTTATAGAGGTTGAGGATGAAGTCTATAACCAAAAATGGGAATATATCCAGTACCTTCAGGCTCTTATAACCGCATTTGCGGAACATAGAACCGATATGCTCGTATCCAAATGGGCAGACGTTGACAGGGCATGGATGAAAATAACCGCTCCCGTGCAGATAGGCCATCCTTTGGAGTATTATGAAGACCACTTCAGAAAAGCCGTGGCTTTGGAATGGGATATAAGGCTTACGAATCCATCTTTACAAAATAACAACAGCAGGGTCGAGAAAATAAAATCGATGTTCGAAACCCTCTTTAATGATTTTGGACAGGAAAATAGATATGAGAAGATCTACGACTTCTCGATTAAAAGCCTTGACAAGGTACAGCTTTACCTGGGACGTCCCGCTCAATTCTTCGGTGCCGAGTTCAACGGGCTTTTTTCGGCACAGGTTGTGCCGAATGATGAGATAGTATCAAAAGAGGAGGGGAAAAAGATATTTGCTTTCAGCGACGAGATCCTCCAGACCCAAAGGGCAAAACCATTTTTAAAGCTTTCCCGTGAAATTTTCGGTCAGGAATTCCTGACCAAAGAGAGAGAGTTCTTATTCAATGAAACCGCTTCCTGGCACAGGGTTTACGATATAACGACCATTGGGCATGAGTTCGGCCATATATTATGGTGTGACGATGAAACGGAATCCGTGATGAACAAAACGGCAAACTTCAAGAACATAGAAGAGTTCAAGGCTACCACGGGAGGGCTTGTATCATTTTTCATGGATAGGCAAAATGATGAAAAAGAGCTTGAAGAGTTCGTAATAAGCGATACTATAAAAAGGGCCGTGGGGCTTATAGGCTGGATGGAGGTTGACGAAGTGCTTCCATACTACTGCGAGGGAATGATCCACTTAAACGGTCTGTTTGCAAGCGGCGTGCTTTCCTGGGATAAAGAGGATAAAAAACTTGCCATTGAACAAAATGAAAAGAATATTGAAGCTTTAAAACAATGGTATATAGATACTTACAAATCGCTGGCAAGCCACTACCTTGAGAAAAAAGACGCAACCGAGTTCCTAAGCAGGTATGCCGTAAAAAAAGGGAAATACTTTACCTCAAGCGATGAAACAATCGATGATTTTGTTCAATACTATTTCACCAGATACAAAGAGATAGGGCAGGAGCTTGACACGGAAGACTCAAAAGATAACTACATAAAATAAAAATGGCACATTCAAAGAGTTTGATCTATAAAAAAGCCTTCTCCCTCCTTGAGCTTATTTTCACCCTTTCCATCATCGCATTTCTTGCGATGGTGGCCGTTCCGAAACTAACCAATACTCTAAATAAAACAAATATCGTAAAGATAAAAAGCGATATAGCTTTGATAAGGGAAGCATTAAACTCTTATAAGAACAAGCATATACTCTCAGGCACCCCTGGATATCTTGACTCCTTGGAGGAAAACGATGATCTCCTGTTTTCCAAAATATTAAAATACCCCATAAAAAACGGCATTGAAAATAAAGCAGGAAACTGGAACAAAATATCAAACAGTGAATATATCGTATGGATGGAGAATGAGACAAGCGTCAGATTCAATTATGACGCTTCAAATCTTACCTTTGAATGTGACTTTAAGGACGACAACTGTAAAAAACTGCTTCAAAGTTATTGAAACAGTTCCGTACTTAGATACCTCTCCCCCGTATCACAAAGAATAGTTACTATTTTTTTCCCTTTATACTCAGGTTTTGATGCTATAAAATTGCTTGCCCAGATGTTTGCCCCTGCGCTTATACCTACCAAAAGCCCCTCTTTTTTTGCCATCATTCTGGCAGTTTCCATGGCATCCTCGTTGGAAACGGTGATAACCTCGTCATAAACATTTTGATCAAGCGTTTTGGGGATGAATCCTGCACCGATCCCCTGTATCTTGTGGGGTCCCGCTTTCTTGCCGCTTAATACCGCACTTGAAGCGGGCTCTACGGCGATAACCTTTATATCGGGCTTGATCTGCTTTAAGACCTTTCCCGTACCGCTAAGGGTTCCCCCTGTACCTACTGCTGCAATAAAAACATCGATGTCGCTCTCCATATCCCTTAATATCTCCAATGCCGTTGTTTTCTCATGGATCAGGGGATTGTAAGGGTTTGTGAACTGGTCCAAAATAATTGCGTTCTTTTCACTCTTTTCCATCATCTTTGCCTTGTCGATAGCTCCCCTCATACCAAGCTCTGCCGGGGTCAGCTCTATATTTGCCCCGAATACCGCCATAAGCTTTCTTCTCTCAATACTCATTGATTCGGGCATGGTAAGGGTCAGCTTTATCCCTAATGCTGCACACTGGCTGGCAAGGGCAATTCCCGTATTCCCGCTTGTGGGTTCAATGATATGGGAGTTTTTATTGATCGTCCCGTTTTCCAAAGCCTGCTTGATCATATTCATCCCTATTCTGTCCTTTACAGAACTTGTAGGGTTCATAAATTCACATTTACCGTAAATAGAAGGGTTAAAATTGTTTAATTGTATGATAGGAGTATTACCTATAAGATCGGATATGTTTTTTGCTATATTCATTCTTTTAGCCTTAAATATGTATAATTTCTCTATGAATATTACTGAAATCTCTATAAAAACTCACAAAAACCTTCTTGCCTTCAGCGGTGGGATAGATTCTACCGCCCTTTTTTTCCTGCTCCTTGAAAACAATATCCCTTTTGATATTGCAATTGTCGATTATAACCAAAGGGCACAATCAAAAGATGAAATGATCTATGCCACGCAGCTGGCACATAAATACAAGAAAAAATGTTTTATCTCCAGCTTTCCTTCAAATGAGAAGTTCAATGAAAAAAGTGCAAGAGATTTCAGATATAAATATTTTGAGGAAATTATAACAAAAGAGAATTATGAAGCACTTTTAACGGCCCACCAGTTAAACGATAAACTTGAATGGTTTTTGATGCAGTTCACAAAAGGTGCGGGGCTTGTTGAGCTGATCGGCCTGGAAGAGGAATCTTTCCAAAATGACTATTGTATCCACAGGCCCCTCCTAAACTACACAAAAGAGCAGCTTCAAACTTACCTTGATGAAAACAATATAAAATACTTTATCGACCAGACAAATTTTGACGAGAAATATAAAAGGAATTATTTCCGCCATAACTTCAGCGACAGGCTTTTGAAAGAGTATTCAAAAGGTATCGTAAACTCATTTGAGTATCTGCAGAACGATATCGACTCCTTAATGAACAATTTAAGTGTCGATAAGATAAAAGAGCTGAATATCTACACCTACAACGGGGATAAGAATATTGCCATAAGAGTTATAGATAAAGATCTAAAACAAAGGGGCATTATAATTTCAAAAGCCACCAGGGACGAGATACTTAAGAAAAAAGAGCTTGTGGTATCACATAAAATATCTGTGGCACTAACAGATGATAATATATATATTGCCCCGTTTATGGATCAAGCTATGCCAAAAGAGTTCAAGGAAAAATGCAGGATAAACAAAATCCCTGTAAATATCAGAAGTTATCTATATAGTATCGATTTTAAATTCTAGTTTAAAATTAATTATGTAAAATTCAGGCAAATAAAAAAGGAGAACTACTATATGTTAGAAGTTGGAACAAAAGCACCGGAGTTTTGTACTCCAAACCAGGATGAAGTGGAGATATGCTCCAGGGACCTTAAGGGAAAATGGATAGTATTATATTTCTACCCAAAAGACAATACTCCCGGATGTACGAACGAGGCCTGCGACTTTACTGCTGCGGAACCAAAATTTGACGACCTTGACGCCATAATCTTAGGGGTAAGTCCGGACAGTGCGAAAAAACACAGAAGTTTTATTGAAAAGAAAGAGCTGACTATTACGCTTTTAGCAGATGAGGAAACAAAACTTTGCCAGGATTACGGCGTATGGCAAATGAAAAAAAACTACGGAAGAGAATATATGGGAGTAGTTAGAAGCACCTTTATAATCGATCCTGAGGGAAATATCGCCGCAGCTTGGGAAAACGTAAAAGTAAGACAAAAGAAAAAAGTAAACGGAGAACCAGTTGAGATCCTACACGCAGATGTCGTAAGGGAAAAGCTCGAAGAGCTTCAAGCTAAATAATCTATACAATATACATACAGTATTAATATATACTGTATGTTTTTTTAACCCTTAAAAATTTTTTCTTCTCTTTTGATTCTTTACAAAGTTTTTTACCGTCAATCTCTACACAGTTGTTATACCCGCTTATCACCTCTTGTGTTATAGTTTCATATCTTGGAATCCTGTCATGCACTATTTCATCTTCATAACACTCCCCATAGCCGTTTCTCATCTGGTTAGCTATATAACCGCCGCTTAAACCGCCAATTACCCTTGCAGCTTCACGTCCATGCCCTTTTCCTATTTTATTACCGACTGCAAGACCGATACCTGCACCTATAATGGTATCTATACCTATGGTATTGGTATCCCTCCCGTTTCCGCAGGATACTCTTCTTTTAACGATCCTCTCCCTTATCTCGTCGCCTGCATATACCTTTTTAGTTACCGTTTTAGTGATAGGTGTAGATGATATTACCCTGTACTTTTCATACCCTTCTGCTTTAGTGTATGAACTGTTATAATCATAATAATCAGCACTTAAAACCGTCGAACCAAACAAGCCTATAATTAGTATATTTATAAAAAGTTTCATTTTGCACCCCTTGTGTTTTATTTATATTGAAACTTTAACAATGAAATGTGGAATAATCATGAATTAAAGATAAATTGATAAAATCAACACTTACTATAAATATAAAGGTGTTTTTATGAAGATGATCAAAATAATAAACGAAAGATTAAAAGAGATAGAAAAAGAGGTTATGAAACTTGTTGATAACCAAAGCTTGTCGTTGACGTTAAAAAACCAGCAGATGCAGCCTTTGGTTGAAGAAAAAAAAGTACTGGAACATACACTTGTTTATCTTGAAAGAATAGCTAATACTGATTATAAAGGACTATGCCAAGGGGGATGATTCTCTCTTTTTAAAATTTGCAAAAATTGTGACATAAATATATTATTATAATTTAATTATCTCTCTCCTTTATTTTTTTCAAGGAAGCTTTGCTTTCAAGGAAACTTTGTTTTGGCACGCGAAGTTTTAACTAGTCCGTAGTTATTACTAGAATTGCTTTCCTTCCTTTTTCCAGCGATGGAAAAGAACCAAAACAAACGCAGTGCAGTTTCCTTGAAAAAATCTGTTTTTGTTTGCTGTCGCTCTACTGTGAATATTATTGGTTATTTAGATTGACTGTATGCAGTTAGCAGCCTAAATTTTTTAAATGGGAATAAAACTTTTAGAATTACCTATCCTCTTTATTTTGACAGTACTAATACTATTGTAAAAGAAATAGTTTATAATACATGCGATAAACGGATATAATTATAATAGAAAATAGAACCACCTCCTCAATATTTACGAGAAAGGGATTTTGAAGATATAAAAGGATTAGTTGATATTAAGAGATTTTGGTAAATTTAACATTTGTATGTATTCCACCTCAGGAGAGATGGAACGAGAAAAACTAATGCAGAAAAGGAATAATATTTAATGAAAGATTGTGAAAAACTAAAAAAAAGATTTTATATAGGATTGATTTTAATTTTTATGTCAGGGTTTTTAAAGGTAATTAACATGAATTTCTTTAATATAATTGATATACTTGGTGTAGGAGTATTTATAGGATTAGGTGTTTTTTTAGGAGTTTTAGGATTATATTTTGCTTTACCATATGTAAGGTGTATATCGAATAACAAAAATTTAGGGGTCAGGTGATAACAATAATCCTCAATTCCAATCACCAAAAGCTTCCACGGAAACGGCTTTCCCTCGTTCCACCTCTTCCAAGGTGGAACGCATACATAAAGCCAAAACTCATTAAAATAGCATATTGTAGAACCAACTTACACCCCGGAAATTCAATCTCAACTTTTATCTTGTATAAAATTATAAAATCTACTAAAAATGTGACACAAAATGTGACGTAAAAACCATATAATAAGTAAAATCAATTTAAAATAAAGGGGACAGGTGCAAATAATTCTTTCCTTTCAGCTAAAAAAATTGGTGATCATTAATACCGATACATTATAAAACTCTATTAATGATAATTAATAATGATAATTAAGAGCGACAGCACCTAAAACAGATTTTTTCAAGGAAACTGCACTGCGTTTGTTTTATTCCTTTTTTATCGCTGATGCCGGAGCAAAGCGACTAAATCCTGAAAGCAAATAAAGAAGGAAAAGCAAACCTAGTAATGATAACGGACTAGTTAAAACTCCACGTGCCAAATTAATATGAATTCAATGTAATAATAAAAATAGTAAATTAGAGAGCAAAAGTAAAGCAGAAAAATCGGGGAATAAAAAAAGGGCAAAAAAAAGCACCTAAAGAGTTGGCGGCGACCTACGTTTCCACCAGGGGACCCGGCAGTATTATCGGCGATGGGAAGCTTGACTGCCAGGTTCGAAATGGAGCTGGGTATTTCCTTCCCTCTATAACCACCAACACTTTAAGTGCTGATATAGAGTAAATACAGTTAAAGTTAATCATAATACAATTTCAATCTTACTTACGCTTAATAAGATAGTAGCTTAGAATAATAAATAAGCCAAACGATCTATTAGTACTGGTCAGCTAAACAAGTTACTTTGCTTACACATCCAGCCTATCAACCTCATAGTCTTTGAGGGATCTTCAGGGAAAGTTCATCTTGGAGTCGGCTTCGTGCTTAGATGCTTTCAGCGCTTATCTCACCCGTACGTAGCTACCCAACGATGCCCTTGGCAGAACAATTGGTACACTAGTGGTACGTTCACCCCGGTCCTCTCGTACTAGGGGCAAATCTCCTCAACTTTCCTACGCCCACGGAAGATAGGGACCGAACTGTCTCACGACGTTCTGAACCCAGCTCGCGTACCGCTTTAAATGGCGAACAGCCATACCCTTGGGACCTGCTCCAGCCCCAGGATGCGATGAGCCGACATCGAGGTGCCAAACCTCCCCGTCGATGTGAGCTCTTGGGGGAGATCAGCCTGTTATCCCCGGCGTACCTTTTATCCTTTGAGCGATGGCCCTTCCACTCAGAACCACCGGATCACTATGACCGACTTTCGTCTCTGCTCGAGTTGTCTCTCTCACAGTCAAGCTAGTTTATGCCATTATACTCAACATCCGATTTCCAACCGGATTGAACTAACCTTTGTAAGCCTCCGTTACTTTTTAGGAGGCGACCGCCCCAGTCAAACTACCCACCAGACATTGTCCTGAAACAAGATAATTGTTCCCAGTTAGCTATCAGAATATTCAAGGGTGGTATCTCAAGGATGACTCCCTACCTACTTGCGTCTGTAGTTCATAGTCTCCCACCTATCCTGCACATGAATATCCCAATAGCAGTGTCAAGCTATAGTAAAGGTGCACGGGGTCTTTCCGTCTTTCCGCGGGTAGGAGGAATTTTCACCTCCACTACAATTTCACTGGATCCCTGGTTGAGACAGCTCCCATCTCGTTACGCCATTCATGCAGGTCGGTATTTAACCGACAAGGAATTTCGCTACCTTAGGACCGTTATAGTTACGGCCGCCGTTTACTCGGGCTTCAATCAAATGCTTCGCATACGCTAACATCATCAGTTAACCTTCGAGCACCGGGCAGGCGTCACACCTTATACATCCTCTTACGAGTTAGCAAAGTGCTGTGTTTTTGGTAAACAGTCGGGAGGGACTCTTTGTTGCAACCTCTATAGCTTTCGAGAGCAAGTCTCTATACCATAGTAGGCACACCTTCTACCGAAGATACGGTGCTAGTTTGCAGAGTTCCTTAACCAGGGTTCTTCCACGCGCCTTAGAATACTCATCCCACCTACCTGTGTCGGTTTACGGTACGGGTTATTATAAATATGCTTAGTGGCTTTTCTTGGCACGACAGTATCATCGATTCCAAACGCTATCCGAAGATATTGTTCGGCCTGTAAGATCTCGGTCTAGTGTTAAGCGGATTTGCCTACTTAACAACCTACGTCCTTCGACCCACTATTCCATCAGTGAGCTCGATTAACTCTATGCGTCCCCACATCACGCTTCATAATAAGTATAGGAATATTAACCTATTTGCCATCGTCTACCCCTTTCGGACTCGACTTAGGACCCGACTAACCCTACGATGACGAGCATCGCGTAGGAAACCTTGGGTTTTCGGCGTTAAAGATTCTCACTTTAATTATCGCTACTCATGCCTGCATGCTCACTTCTATCCGCTCCACTGCTCCTTACCGGTACAGCTTCAACGCTGAATAGAACGCTCTCCTACCACTCATAGTAAACTATGAATCTAAAGCTTCGGTGCATACTTTAGCCCCGTTATATTTTCCGCGCAGAATCACTAGACCAGTGAGCTGTTACGCTTTCTTTAAAGGATGGCTGCTTCTAAGCCAACCTCCTGGTTGTCACAGTAACTCCACATCGTTTTCCACTTAAGTATGACTTTGGGACCTTAGCTGTTAGTCTGGGTTGTTCCCCTCTCGACGGTGGATTTTATCACCCATCGCCTGACTGCCGTGGTTACACATATAGTATTCGAAGTTTGATAGGGTTTGGTACCGCGGTAAGCAGCCCTAGCCCATTCAGTGCTCTACCCCTATATGCTACTAACACGACGCTATACCTAAATATATTTCGGAGAGAACCAGCTATCACGAAGTTTGATTGGCCTTTCACCCCTATCCACAAGTCATCCCAAGACTTTTCAACGCCTGCGGGTTCGGTCCTCCACTGGCTCTTACACCAGCTTCAACCTGCTCATGGATAGATCACTTCGTTTCGGGTCTGCAGCATATGACTAATTCGCGCTATTCACACTCGCTTTCGCTACGGCTTCACTCTTGGCTTAACCTTGCCATATACCACAACTCGCAGGCTCATTATGCAAAAGGCAGTCCGTCACCCTGTACAAGACATAGGGCTCCGAATGATTGTAAGCTAATGGTTTCAGGTTCTATTTCACTCCCCTCACTGGGGTACTTTTCACCTTTCCCTCACGGTACTTGTGCACTATCGATCTATAAGTAGTATTTAGGGTTGGAGGGTGGTCCCCCCATATTCAGTCAAAATATCACGTGTTCCGACCTACTCATTCCTTAACCTAGTACCACACAAATGTTTTCGATTACGAGGCTTTCACTCTCTACGACGTTGCATTCCAACAACTTCATCTAACATATGTGCTATCATTAAGTGCCCTAATCCGTGTTCGCTCGCCGCTACTAACAGAATCTCATTTGATTTCTTTTCCTCTAGGTACTGAGATGTTTCACTTCCCTAGGTTCGCTTCCTCGAAAGGATAGTATGCATAACATACTGGGTTGTCCCATTCGGAAATCACTGGATCAAAGCTTCTTGACAGCTCCCCAATGCTTATCGCAGTCTAGTACGTCCTTCATCGCCTCTTATAGTCTAGGCATCCACCATTAGCCCTTAATAGCTTATTTTGTATAATTAAAGATCGAATTATGATTTAACATATTTCTTTCTTCGCTTAATTATGATTTATTCTTTGGCTACTATCTTATTAAACATAAGTTCAATAAAACAGAAATTGTATTTTTTTTCCATATAGAAAATTAATTAACTTTAACATTATATTTTTAAATAACTCTTTCAAGGAAACTCCCTAAAAGTCGTTTTGATCTCTTATTGAAATCAAATATTAATTCTACGCATAGAACTAATATTTAACTTCTTAAAAGTCAATATTTTACATGTCTTGCCCTACACCATGCTCTTTGCATTCGCATAAGGTTCCGGGATTCAAAACTATAAAAGTAAAACTCTTTACTTCTATTACGTTTTTCTGGTGGAGAATAGCGGGATCGAACCGCTGACCTCCTGCGTGCAAAGCAGGCGCTCTCCCAGCTGAGCTAATTCCCCATGGTGGGCCTAACAGGACTTGAACCTGTGACCTCACGATTATCAGTCGAGCGCTCTAGCCAGCTGAGCTATAGGCCCATGCAAAATAATTTCTTTTTACTCTTGTTAACAATAAATCTTCTCAAGATTATTCATAATCTTTATAAACTAGATATCAAGAAAAACATCTTCTTCTTATACGTCTAAGTGTATTACTCTTATTTCTCTCTGAATCTATCTAAACGAATAGATAGATTATATTCTGTGAAAGGAGGTGATCCAACCGCAGGTTCTCCTACGGTTACCTTGTTACGACTTCACCCTAGTCGCTAATTCCACTGTGGAAGGTAGCTACTTTAGCATCCCCGCTTCGAATGAAATCAACTCCCATGGTGTGACGGGCGGTGAGTACAAGACCCGGGAACGTATTCACCGTAACATTGCTGATTTACGATTACTAGCGATTCCAACTTCATGTAGTCGAGTTGCAGACTACAATCCGAACTGGGAGGCATTTTATGAGATTTGCTCCACGTCACCGTATCGCTGCTCTTTGTATGCCCCATTGTAGCACGTGTGTAGCCCTGGTCGTAAGGGCCATGATGACTTGACGTCGTCCTCACCTTCCTCCTCCTTGCGAAGGCAGTCTGTCTAGAGTCCTCAGCCGAACTGTTAGTAACTAAACATGAGGGTTGCGCTCGTTGCGGGACTTAACCCAACATCTCACGACACGAGCTGACGACAGCCGTGCAGCACCTGTATATAGGCTCTAGCAAGCTAGCACTAATCCATCTCTGGAAAATTCCTACTATGTCAAGACCAGGTAAGGTTCTTCGCGTATCGTCGAATTAAACCACATGCTCCACCGCTTGTGCGGGTCCCCGTCTATTCCTTTGAGTTTTAATCTTGCGACCGTACTCCCCAGGCGGTACACTTAATGTGTTAACTGCATTACTGCCGTATCTAGTACGGCAACAACTAGTGTACATCGTTTAGGGCGTGGACTACCAGGGTATCTAATCCTGTTTGCTCCCCACGCTTTCGCATCTCAGCGTCAATAATGTTCCAGTAGATCGCCTTCGCAATCGGTATTCCTTCTGATCTCTACGGATTTTACCCCTACACCAGAAATTCCATCTACCTCTCCCATATTCTAGACAGACAGTTTTGGAAGCAGTTCTATGGTTAAGCCATAGGATTTCACTTCCAACTTATCTATCAGCCTACATGCTCTTTACGCCCAGTGATTCCGAGTAACGCTTGCTCCCCCCGTATTACCGCGGCTGCTGGCACGGAGTTAGCCGGAGCTTATTCATATAATACCGTCATTATCTTCTTATATAAAAGGAGTTTACGCACCGAAATGTGTCATCCTCCACGCGGCGTTGCTGCATCAGGGTTTCCCCCATTGTGCAATATTCCCCACTGCTGCCTCCCGTAGGAGTCTGGACCGTGTCTCAGTTCCAGTGTGACTGATCATCCTCTCAAACCAGTTAAGCGTCATTGTCTTGGTGAGCCATTACCTCACCAACTAACTGATACTATACAGGCCAATCCTATAGCTATAAATATTTCCCTTGCAGACTTAGGTCTTAAAGGCATATGGGGTGTTAGCAGGCGTTTCCATCTGTTATCCCCCTCTATAGGGCATGTTACCTATACATTACTCACCCGTGCGCCACTTAGCTGACAGTTAAAGCAAGCTTTAACCCGTTCTCGTTCGACTTGCATGTGTTAAGCACGCCGCCAGCGTTCACTCTGAGCCAGGATCAAACTCTCCATAAAAAAGTGTTTGAAACTGACTTTAAGTTTTTTACTTAAAATCTTTCTTCTTTTAAGTTTTTGGTGTAAAACCAAAACTCATTGTTTAGACGAAGTTTTCTTGTATCTAGTTTATAAAGATTACTCTTCACAAACTTTAGATTTCTTATTAACATTTATCTTTTTAAAGAACTCATAAACTCGATGGTTGTCAGTGTTTCTCTAAACATCCTCTCGTTTTGTGGGGCGAATTATAATAGATTTTTTTGCCTTTGTCAAGGGTTTATTCTAAAATTCTGCTTAAATTTTGAAATTTGCATTTTTTACACTTTTAATAACTTTTAAAGTTTCTTATTTGCGGCTGTTCACAAGTCTCAGAAGGCCCGGCTTTTTAGATCTCATTTTCCATATTATAGAGATAATTCTATATCTATCTCAAATATATGCCTGCAATGATCAAACTAGTTTATTAATTAATTTCATTTTTTATACATCTTTAGATACAATTCTTTAAAATATTAATGATAATAATGGAGTATATATGAATATAGAAACTATAGATAAAAGTTTTGTATTAAATACATATGCTAGAAACTATATAAACTTTAAAAAAGGTGTTAATTCCACCCTATGGGATGACCAGGACAAAAAATATATCGACTTTACAAGCGGTATAGGTGTAGTATCGTGCGGGCACGGTAATGAAAGAATCGCCGACACTATATGTAAGCAGGCAAAGAATATCCTTCATATCTCAAACCTTTATGCCATAGAACCCCAGGCTTTGCTGGCTCAAAAGATCGCACAGCTTAGCGGCTACGACGTGGCAATGTTCTTTGCAAACAGCGGTGCCGAAGCAAATGAGGGTGCTATAAAAATGGCAAGAAAGTACGGTGAAACAAAATTTGACAATAAAAAGTTCAAGGTTTTAACCCTGGAGCACTCTTTCCACGGAAGAACGATCACAACCGTTAAAGCAACGGGACAGGGGGATATGCATAAAAGCCATTTCTCACCTTATCCTGACGGATTCTCATACCATAGTGCAATAAACGATATCTATACATCTATAGATAATGAAACAGTTGCGGTTATGATAGAGCTGGTCCAGGGGGAAGGCGGTGTTCAGCCGATGCCCAAAGATGAGATCCAAAAGCTGGCTAAATACCTGAAAGAGAACAATATACTTCTAATAGTAGATGAAGTACAAACCGGAGCATACAGAACAGGTGAGTTCCTGGCATCCAATCTTTACGAGATAGAACCAGATATCATTACAATGGCAAAAGGTGTGGGTGCAGGAGTTCCCATCGGTGTTGTTATGACAAAACACAAAGATATCTTTACCCCGGGAGATCATGGAAGCACGTTCGGGGGTAACTACCTTTCAACCGCAACGGCGCTTGAGGCCTGCAGTATCCTTGACGAACTGAAAAACAGCGGACAGCTGGATGAGACTATAATATATTTCGAGTCAAAATTAAAAGAGTTCTACGAAAACAATAAAGATATCTTTACCGATATGGTAGGGCTTGGTTTGATGAGAGGTCTTAGAGTTAAAGACAACGAAACATTGGCATCAGTTATCAAAGAAGCTGCTGCTTCCGGTGTTCTTGTACTAAAAGCTGGTAAAAATACCCTTAGATTCCTTCCTCCGCTTACTATTACGAAAGAGGAGATCAATGAAGGGTTTGAGAGATTGGAGAAGGCTGTTGAAAAGTTATCGTAAAATATCTTTGATTTGTTTAGGTCTGGGTTCGTCACTTTTTGCCTTGGATGAGAATATATTATCTGATTCCAAGAATCAGATCCTGAACTATTCTTATGAAAAAGCAATGGAGGATAGTAAAAAACTCAACAAAGACTGGATCAACCCAATTACATACAAATATATTTATAATAACGGGGAAGATTACGATACACACCGCTCACTGGTAAGTGTATCGCAGCCCATATTTAAAAGCGGCGGTATCTACAGTGCAATAAAATATGCAGGCAGTATGGGTGACTATTCAAAAACATCTGTCGATGCCCAAAAGAAAGAGCTTATAAAACAAACTCTTGATATTTTATTCGAGATAAAAAAAACAGATATAACTATTGACAAACAAAAGCTCCTTGTAAAAAACGGAGAGATCGATATCCAAAGGAAAAAAGAGCAGGTTCTAAACGGTATACTCGATACATCTTTTTTGGATAACGCGATACTTGATACGAATACCCAGAAAAACACCCTTATAGATCTTCAATACCAAAGAGAAATGCTCGTAAACAATTTATCAAACTTTACGGACAGTACCTATGAAGAGCTTGAACTGCCAACTTTTGAACTTACTCCGAACAAAATGTTCATGGAAAACAATATATATATCAAACAGCAAAATGAAGATATCCAGAACAGCTACTGGATGAGCCGTATGGTGACTTCCCAATATCTGCCAAGCGTAAATTTTACGGCAGATTATACAAAATACCATGATATCGATAACAGTCCTACTTTAACAGAGGATGGAACTACAAATGTCGGGTTTAACCTGACTATTCCTTTAGATGTAAGATACTCCAACGATATCCAAAGCAGCAAAATAGAATATCTGCAAAAAAAGATAAATCTGGATGAAAAGATAAAAGAGGAAAGCAATATATATAAAAACAGTGTTGCAAAGGTTGAAAGTCTTGATAAAAAGATCCTGATCGCAAAAAAAGACGTAGAACTTTATGATTCCCTTTTAACACAGCTTCAAGAACAGCTGGCAGTAGGGATGAAAACCCCAAGCGATGTAGAGACCATGGAAAACTCAAGGAAAATAAAAGCACTTGACGTAAAAAGCCTGAATATCGAAAAGCAGATGGAACTTCTGAATATCTACTCAAGAGTGATAAATGGGTAATCAGGTAATCTTCAACAAATATTTCAACGACTGGCTTTACGGAAAAGAGGGATACTACTCCAACTATAAAACTATAGGGAAAGGGGGAGACTTCTATACTGCGGTCAGCTCCAGCAGATTTTTCGGGGGATCTATCGGCAAACGTGTGGTTGATACCATAAATGAGGGATTTTTACCAAAAAACTCTACCGTTATCGAAATAGGCGCCCACCACGGATATCTGCTGTCGGATA
The DNA here is from genome assembly GCA_963677515.1 of Arcobacteraceae bacterium. Classification (GTDB taxonomy): domain Bacteria; phylum Campylobacterota; class Campylobacteria; order Campylobacterales; family Arcobacteraceae; genus JAIOSF01. Next base: position 2,008,555 of record OY781963.1, read on the forward strand.
TGGTGCAGTTTATATTCACCCTTCAGCCGGAGCTTATAAAAACATTGAAGTTCGCCATTGTTGAGAGATACGAGCACTTGCGCCAAAAACAGAAAGAGTATTTCAAGCAGTGCTTCGGGGATGAGATAGAATTGATACACTATAACGATATAAACGAGGTAAAAGAGGAAAATGCCTTTGTGGTCGCAAACGAGATATTCGACGCCTTTCCCTGCGACCTTGTATATACGAATAAAGATAACACCCTTCAATATGCCATTGTGGAAGATCACAAGATAAGATTCGTTGACAACGACAATGAAAGGATAAAAACCCTTTGTGAAAAATACAAGATAACAAAAGGTGAAGTAGCGGCAGGATATGAAGAGTTCGCAAAACAGATGTGCGGGAATATCAAAAGATTTGAATTTATCACCTTCGATTACGGGGAAAAATACCCGCGAAACGATTTTTCGTGCAGGATATACGAGAAACACAATGTTTATCCCGTATTCGATGAAGAGATAGAGCTTGAAAAGCTCTACGGCAGATCTGATATAACCTATGATGTGAACTTCTCCCATGTTATCGACAGCTTTGAAGAAGCGGGGGCTAAAAACATACTTTACGAGACTCAGCTAAAAGCGCTGGTAAATTTCGGGATTATCGAACTTCTGGATATATTGCAGAAAAACGTCGATGAAAAAACATACCTAAGTGAAGCGAACAAGGTAAAAACACTTTTAAACCCGACGGGAATGGGCGACAGGTTTAAAATGGCAGGATTCAGGAAAGAATAATTTAAAAGGAAAATAAGATGAATATTATTATCAACGGTGAAGAAAGATCCTTTGAAGAGAATAAAACACTAAAAGAGATCATCACCTCTTTGAAGATAGAAGATAAAGTAATGGCAGCTGCTGTTAATATGGAGATCGTGAAGAAAGAGGATTGGGAAACCTTTGTTCCCAAGGAAAATGACAAATTGGAACTATTGCAGTTCGTGGGTGGAGGTTGATACTTCTTTTTTCTCCTTGACAAAGCAGTGATTTTTATATATCATAATAACTTATATATAAATTTCCTGCGGGGACAGAGATGGGTATCAAAACATTAAAGAATTACTTCCGGCTTTCCAATATAGTTATCACTTTCAGTTTATTTTTGATCTTTTACCTTTTCTCCTCATACGTCCACACGAACCTGACGGTAAAAGAGAACCAGAAGATCTCGGAATCTCTTTCAAAACAGGTCTTCAACTCCATGTACCAGGTTATGAGAAAAGGATGGTCAAGAGAAGAGCTCCAGGATTTCATACATAATACAAAAAGCTCTTTCCAGACAAGCTCCTACGACGTGGAGATATACAGAAGCAGTAACGTAGAAAAGCTGTTCGGAAAAATCGAGCAGGGTGAAATAACCCCCGATATCCAAAATGTTTTCCAGACAAAACAGAAGCTTTCAACCTCCGATAATAAACATACCAAGATAATCACCCCCATAACGGCAAAAAACGAATGCCTCTCCTGCCACGTGAACGTAAAAGAGAATGATATCCTGGGTGCGGTGAAGATCGAATACGATTTCAGCGACCTCATCGAACAGACAAAAATGGAATATCTTAAATTCTCCCTTATCATACTGCCTTTGATGCTTCTTATCTCATATTTCATATCTCTGCATCTTCTTAAAAAGATAAACCTCTCCATCACCTACTTTGAGGATAAGATAAAAAGTATCAACAGCGTAAAAGATTTCAAGAATATAAACGTCACAACCTCAAAAAAAACATTTAACGAATTCAACCAGATCACAACGGGCCTTAATGAGCTAAGCGAAAAACTAAAACATATAGCCGTGGATAAAAATATCCTGGAGTTCGAGGTAAAGCTTCTGGATAAAATGGTTATAACCTCCGACGTGATCAAGGACTGGAAAGAGTATATAAAAGACCTGCTCCATGAGATAAACATAGTCCTTCCCGTACACTGCCTTATAACAATATTCAAAACAGAAGAGGAGCAGTATGAGATAGAGATCTTCTGGCTTGGGAAACCTGAAGAGACCATGAAGCTGCACCTTGAAGATGTGGCAAAAGATATGATACATGAGTACCACCACCTTGATATTATAGACTTTACCATAAACCACAATATATCCAACGACAACTTCTGCCTGACCCATATCGATACGGACAATATAGAGCATGAAGCAAAATCGATCCTCCTTGACACCCCTAAGATAGGAGGTATCGTAGGGCTTGGTATCCAGTCACAGATGGAAAAGGATTCTATACAGTCCATCGTGATCGATTCTATTCTAACTACCCTTTTAAATCTTGTGGGATCTATAAAGGCTATCAACAAATACACCGAAAACCTGGAGTTCTATGCCACCAGGGATCCGTTGACGGGCTTATTCTCCCAAAGGGTATTCCGGGATCTTCTTGGATATGAGATAAAAAGGGCCGCAAGGCACAAATACAAATTCGGGCTTATAGTAATAGACTGCGACAATTTCAAACCCATAAACGATACCTACGGGCACAGTTTCGGGGACAAATTCCTAAAAGCATTCGGTAACGTACTGGAACACTCAAAAAGGGACGAGGATATCCTTTCCCGTTACGGAGGGGATGAATTCACCCTTATCCTTCCCGAAAGCGACCAGAAAGAGACCTACACAGTTGCAAAAAGGATCCTTGACAATGTCAAGAACTTTGAACTAGAAGCTCCAAACGGTACCCTTACCAGCATGACCGTATCAATAGGGATGGCTATCTTCCCTGAACACTCCCAGGATCCCACGGAGCTTTTCAATATTGCGGACTCCATGATGTACAAAGCGAAACATGAGGGTAAAAACTCCGTAAGATACCCCAACGAGATAGAACTTGAGGAGATACACAAAGAGCTTGAAGACAACTCGATGATAGTTCTTGATGCTATTAAAAACCACAAGATCATCCCGCACTTCCAGCCTATCGTTAATATAAAAACAGGGAAAACCGAGATAAACGAGCTTCTAATGAGAATAGAACTTGAGGGAAAAATGATCACCGCAGGCAAATTCATAGAAACAGCCGAGTCTCTTGGTATAGTCCACCAGATGGATTATATAGTTATAGAAAAAGCTTTCCAGAAAATAAAAGAGACCAACTACCAGGGGATACTGTTTATAAATCTTTCACCAAAAGCCCTTATGATAGGGGAGTTTATCAAAAAGGTTGTGCAGCTTACCCTTACATACGATATAAACAGGGATAATATAGTGTTCGAGATCACAGAAAGGGAGACGGTAAAAAGCTTCTCCTTACTGGAAAAATTCGTGCAGAACCTGAAACTTGAAGGATTCAGTTTTGCCATTGATGATTTTGGAAGCGGTTTCTCCTCTTTCCATTATATTAAAAGGTTCCCGATCGATTATATAAAAATTGACGGGGACTTTATCGTTAATATAGACAAAGACAAAAAAGACCTGGCATTTGTCAAGTCCATAGTATCCCTGGCAAAAGAGCTCGAGGTAAAAACCGTAGCCGAATTCGTGGAAACAAAAGAATCTCTCCGTTTCCTCAAAGAGATAGATATAGATTACGCGCAGGGCTTCTATCTTGGAAAACCCAACGAAGAACTTAACCAGTAAAGGTTAAATCTTCCCTTTTTTAGTTTATACTTAAAAAAAAACATCACTTTTTTTATGTCTGATTTTTTAAAGCTAATTAGATATAATCGCACCAATAAATTTATACAAAAAAAAGAGAAATATAATGATTCACGATATTAGTTCTGTTTGTACATACTGCGGTGTCGGCTGTGATATCACCGCCCAGGTTAAAGATAACAAAATTGAAAAGATATATGCCCAAAGCGACGGATATGTATCCCAGGGAAAACTCTGTATCAAGGGTAAGCACGGTTTTGATTTTGTTGCCTCCGAGCAAAGGATAAGAAACACAAGAATCAAAAAATCGTTCGTAAACAAGAACTACTACAAAATGCCCCAGGAACTAAAGGCAAGAACAAGAACCCTGAAGATCTTCGACGATCACTGGTTCGAGGCAAGTTACGAATATGCTACGAGCCTTGCCGCATGGAAACTTTCCGAACTGAAAGAAGAGTACGGAAGACACAGCTTTTTTGCCACCGGCGGTGCCAGAACATCCTGTGAAAGCGGTTTCCTTCTTCAAAAGTTCACGAGGGAGACCATGGGGTCACCGAACATAGACAACTGTGCAAGGGTATGCCACAGTCCCAGCCTTAACGGTATGGCGGCAACCATCGGTGAGGGTGCGGCTACGAACCCTTACGACGATATCTATGAAACAGAATTTATGATGGTAATAGGTTCAAACACCACCGAAGCCCATCCCATAGTTGCAAACAGGATCATTGACGCGGCAAGAAAATACAAAACAAGCGAACTTTATGTATGTGACGTAAGAAACATCCAGCTAGGGAAATTTGCGACGGAGGAACTGATACTCCCTTACGAATCGAACCTGCTGTTCCTAAACTCCATAGCATACGTTATCCTAAGTGAGGAGCTTTACGATAAAGAGTTCATAGACGCAAGATGTAAAGATTTTGAAGATTATAAAAACTCTATTTTAAACGATCCTTTTGCCAACCCTGAATATTTCAGGAACATAAAAGGGTATGAAGAACTGGCGGACCAGATCCCCGTACTTGCAAGAAAATACGCTTCAAAAAAATCGATGATCTTCTGGGGTCTTGGGATCACGGAAAACCTTGACGGAAGCTACGCCGTAATGGCGATAGTGAACCTGGCTTTAATGACGGGGAACATAGGAAAAGTGGGCGCAGGGCTTATGCCTCTTAGAGGTCAGAACAATGTACAGGGTACCTGTGATATGGGATGTCTCCCCTATTACGGACCCGATTACACAAAACCTGCAGAGGATGGCCTTAAAACCCCCGATGCCATAGATGCGATGCTTGAGGGTAAAATAAAATCGATGATGGTAATGGGAGAGGATGTTCTTCATATCCACCCGAATATCAACAAAATAGAAAAAGCCCTGGGTAATCTTGAGCTTCTTATGACCCAGGAACTGTTTATGACAGAGATAGCAAAAGCTTCCGATATAGTGTTCGGGGTTAAATCGGCTTACGAAAAAACAGGTGTTTACGTAAATGCCATGAGAAGACTTCATCTTTCCCAGCCCCTTGTTCAAAACGACCTTCCGGACGACTGGGAGGTTTTAAGGGATATCGAGAACAAGATGAAAGGGGAGTTCCTGTTTAATACGAGCGAAGACGTATGGAACCAGGTAAGGGTTGAAGCCCCTTACAGATACGGCGGAGCAAGCTACAAAAAATTGGAAAAACACAGATCAAAAGGGATGCAGTGGCCCGTAAACAAAACAGACACCCCGAGACTTCACCTGGAAAAATTCAGGACTCCGGATGGTTACGGATACTTTAAATACAATCCATACCAGTTAAGAGGACAGGTTAAAAAGCTTGTAGAAGACGGCGGATACGATAAATTCTACCTTACAACGGGAAGGATCCTTATCCACTATAACAATGCGGCCCAAACTATACAGACCCCTAAACTGAAAGAGAAACATCCCGAAGATATACTTCTGATGAGCATAGAGGATAAGAATAGAATAAAAAGTGAAAAGGTTATCCTGAAAACGGAACACGGGCAGACAAACCCGTTAAAGGTCAAGTTCGTAAAAACGGTCAAGCCTCAGACACTGTTCACATCTTTCCACCATGCCGCGTCACATATAAACTTTATCTTCGGGGACGAGTGCGACGTAAACACAAAAACCGCAAGGTTCAAATCCCTTGAAGTTGAATTAATAGAGGCTGATTAACCTCTATTAATAAAATAATTTCCCTTCCCTTTCCCCTAATCCGGCTCCAATAAGCTAAAGTCATAATAAAAAATAGTACAAATTATACTTTAGTATACTTTTTTATAAATTGTTTTTTGGATAAAATAATATTTTACAAGTTACCGCAGGGGGAAGAATGAAAGAGTGCAGTAAGATCGATGATATACCGTTTGACGTATATAAAAATATATTGATTATAGAACATGATGAAAAATATAATAAAATGCTCACTAAAGAGCTTGACAAGATAGGATATATCGTCGACTCATCTGTCTCGTATGAACAAACAACATCTTTTTTACAGTCAAAAAGCTACGACTATATAATAGTAAACCTGGATTCGGACACAAGCGAGCACAACGAGCTGCTAAACTTCTTAAAGATCACGACGAAATCGAAGCTGTTTATCCTTTCATGCAGCGTTGATACCCAATACCAGGAATACCTGTACTTCAACGGGGTGATCCAGTTCTTGCAAAAATCTCAGGCCCTGAACGAGATCGTAGATATAATAGATACAACTATCAGGAACATCTCTTCGAGATTTATCCTAAACCAGATCCTGCTGGTACAAAATTCAAGTTTCGTGATCGAGCAGATCAAAAACCTTTTAACCCCCAGAGACTACAAAATAGAGATAGAGAAGAACAGCGAACAGATCCTGCAACTGATCAGAAAAAACGACATAACCACCATCATCCTGGATCTTGAGATGAAAGAGATAGATCCTGTGGTTTTGATCCATGAGATAAAGAAACTCAAAAACGAGCATATACCCATACTTGTGCTTTCGGGCAACAACGACTTCACAAGCCAGGAAAAGATATTGCAGCTGGGTATCTCCGACATTATAAAAAAACCCCTTTCCGCAAAAGAGCTGACCTTTAAGGTGGATTTCTGGACGAAATACTTTAAACAGGAATACTCTTTACTTTGCCAGCAGAAAATATTGAGTGAATACAAAGAGATAGTGGACAAGGCATCCATCGTTTCAAAAACCGACGCAAAAGGGAAGATAACCTATATAAATAAAAAATTCTGTGAAATAAGCGAATTTAACGAATATGAGCTTATAGGAAAATCCCATAATATAGTAAGACACCCCGATATGCCAAAAGAGGCATTTGAAGATATGTGGGATACCATAAAGAACAAAAAACAGATCTGGCACGGCAAGATAAAGAACAAAAAAAAGAACGGTGGTTACTATATAGTCGATACCTTTGTAAAACCCATACTTGACACCAACGGGAATATCAATGAATTCATAGCCCTTAGAAACGATATAACGGAAATAGAAAAAGCAAAAGAGCACTTTAAAAAGCAGCACCATATCATGGGGGACAACCTTGAAAACGCCATGTTCATCGCAAAAGAATACGAAATGGCCATTGATGAAAGCAATATATTATCAAGAACAGATATTGACGGGAATATCACATACGTAAACGAAATGTTCTGCGAGGTAAGCGGTTATTCCCAACAAGAGCTTATAGGGCAGAACCACAGGATCATCAGGGATCCTGATTCCCCAAACGCTGTTTACAAAGATCTTTGGGATACCATCACCAAGGGTAAAGTATGGAAGGGACAGCTTAAGAACAGGAATAAATCGGGAGGCACATATTTCGTAAACACCGTTATAGTGCCCATCAAAGATAGAAACAGCAATATTATAGAGTTCATGGCCATTAGGCACAACGTAACGGAGATAATATCACTTCACCAGGAGCTTGAAGATACCCAGAAAGAGATCATCTATAAAATGGGGGAGATCGGTGAAACAAGGAGCAAGGAAACGGGCAATCACGTCAAAAGGGTCGCCGAGTATTCAAAACTTCTGGCTATCCTTTACGGCCTGGGTGAAGAGGAAGCGGAGATATTAAAGCTGGCAAGCCCGATGCACGATATAGGGAAAGTCGGTATCCCCGACAATGTCCTTAAAAAACCGGGCAAGCTTGACAGCGACGAATGGGAGATCATGAAAACCCATGCGGAGATCGGCTACGAGATGTTAAAACACTCCACCAGACCAATCTTGAAAACTGCCTCCATAGTTGCCTATGAGCATCACGAAAAATGGAACGGGAGCGGTTATCCCAAAGGATTAAAAGGGGAAGATATTCATATTTTCGGAAGGATCACGGCAGTTGCGGACGTATTCGATGCACTGGGAAGCGACAGATGTTATAAAAAAGCGTGGGAGCTTGACCGTATCTTGGAGCTCTTTAAAGAAGAAAGGGGTAAACACTTTGATCCGAAGCTTATAGACCTTTTCCTTGAGAATCTTGATTCGTTTTTACAGATAAGGGACAGGTTCAAAGACAACTACTGATTTTATGTTATAATGTAACAACATATATTTTAAGGTAAGATTATGGGCGGTAAAAATATCGTATGGAAATATATTCTCACACTCAGCCTGATACTTTCAAGTGTCGTTATCATACGTGTGATCTACGATATAAAATACCATAACGATATGCTCAAGGAACGCCAGGATGCCCTGGCTGACAATATAACAAAACAGTTTCTGGTATCGGAACAAAATCTCGTCGATAAATATTTTATGCTCACGAAACACCTTATGCACTCAAAAACCATATATGAGTGCTATAAGACCTGGGACAGGGAGAGGCTTTACCGTCTCCTTCGAAAAGATTACCAGGAGCTTGCCAAGATAGACCCTAATCTTTATGTAATGCATTTTCTTGATACAAAGAACAAAACCCTCCTTAGGCTGCATAAACCAGATATATACAATGATGACCTGACCGACAAGAGGCCCATTATAGCCTATGTGAACCAAACCCTGAAAAAAGAATCTGCCTTTGAGGTGGGGAAAAACGGCATGGTCTACAGGATCACTACTCCCCTTTTTCACAAAAATGAGCATTTCGGTATTTTGGAGTTCGGGATAAAACCCCAGTATTTCGTAGAAAGATTAAACAAAATGTTCAACGTCAAATCGGTCATACTTGTCAAAACCCCAAGCCTGGAAGTCCTAACGGCAAAAAGGAGATACTCCCCGATAGGTGAATATTCTATCATCTCAAAAGATCCGCTCTTTGACAAGATAAAAAACAAGATAGACCTGAAAAAGCTCAAACAGCTGATCAAACACGGGAACAAAACATACCTGGTGCTTAACAATCTAAATCTTAGCAATTATCAGGACGAAGTTATATCAAAAGTCGTCATAATCAAAGATATATCCGAATTCGTGAATAAAAACGATTTCTCTTTATTCAATATAAACCTGATCACCCTGATGGTCTTTTTACTTATCCTTACCCTTTTATATATCGTTCTAAACAAATTCAGCAACGATATTCAGGAAAATATCCAGACAATCTCCAAGCTTCATAAAAAATCCTCAAGGCTTCTAAACAAGGCAAATAACGATCCTTTGACAAACATTTTCAACAAAAGATATTTCAACGGCTACCTGAAAGAGTTTTTCAAAAGCGAGAGAGAGGGCGTACTGATATTTATAGATATAGACCACTTCAAAAAAATAAACGATACCTACGGCCACCTTACAGGTGACGAGATACTGAAAAAACTCACCTCCGTGATAAAAAAGCACCTAAGGGACGAAGATATTTTCGTCAGATGGGGAGGGGAAGAGTTTATTATACTTTTTGAGGATATTGATCTGAAAAAAGGGGTGATAAAAGCCGAAGAGATCAGGGAACTTGTAGAGAACACGAACTTTCCCGAAGATATCAAGGTCACGGTTTCAATAGGGGTCACAAAAAAAGAGATTTCAGACAGTATAAAGGTCTTTCTGGAAAGGGCCGACGAGCTTCTTTACAAAGCTAAAAAATCGGGTAGGAACTGTATCAGGCATTAAACCGATCCCTTTAGATAAAGGGATCAGCGGAAGAGGAACTACTCTTCGATTCTTATCATATAAGGGGTGTTTTCAACAACACCGCTGTTTTTTATCTCCCCTAGAGCCTCTTTTATATCAGACTCTTTAGATGTATGGGTAGATAAAAGTAAAATGGCATTCCCGTTCTTTGCGGTTTTTTGAACCATTGTTTTAATAGAGATATTCTTGTCTCCCAATGTTTTGGAAACTTTTGCCAATACGCCGCTTTTGTCTTTTACCTCAAGCCTTATATAATATTTCGTTTCGATATTATCAGGGTCAGCCAGCTGAAGCCCGCTTTCCAAAGGCTTTGTGAAGCCCAGCATAGGCGAACCCTTACCTCGTCTTGCGATATCTATGATATTTGCTATTACTGCGCTTGCCGTAGCATCGCCGCCGGCTCCCGGACCGTAATACATGGTTTCACCAACCTTGTCACCGATAACGGAGATACCGTTCATCACCCCGTCGACTTTAGCTATCATCTGGCTTTTAGGTATTAGTACAGGATGGACTCTGAGTTCAACCTTGTTATCAACTTTTTTGGCAATCGCCAAAAGTTTTAAAGAGTAGTTATAGTCTTTGGCAAATTCGATATCGTCGTTAGTGATATCCTGGATACCCTCGATCAGGATATCTTCAGGCTTTGCGTCTATACCATATGCAATTGAAGCCAGGATCAAAAGCTTGTGTGCGGCATCGAACCCGCCCACGTCGAAGGTAGGGTCAGCTTCCGCATACCCTAATTCCTGTGACTCTTTTAGGATAGTGTCGTAATCCACACCGTCGTTTATCATCGAGGTCAGCATATAGTTACATGTACCGTTCATAATACCTTTTATAGAAAGTATATGGTTTGCGCTAAGCCCTTCTCTTAAAGCGTTGATTATAGGAATTCCCCCTGCAACTGCCGCTTCAAATTCAAAAGCAGTATCACCTGCGATCTCCTGAAGCTCGTATCTGTGGTAAGCAAGCAGGGCCTTGTTTGCAGTAACAACAGCCTTGCCTTTTTTAAGGGCTTTTTTTACCACCTCGTAAGGTTTCTCAACGCCTCCCATAAGCTCAACTACGATATCGATAGAGTCATCGTTCAGTACATCGTCTATGTTATCGGTAAGCTTTATGTTTACCCCTCTGTCTTTATTCAGGTTGTTTACAACACCAATAGTAGGTATAATCTCAACTCCGGCCCGTGCAGTGATAATATTCTTATTATCCTCTAGTATCTTACATACGCTTGCACCAACCGTTCCAACTCCAACTATCCCTACTTTTAACATTACTTATCCTCTTCTTCGTCGTCAACAATCCCGCATTCTTTGAATTGTTTTAAAAATTTCTTTATATTTCTTGCTGCCTGCCTGATTCTCTGGTCATTCTCAATTAAAGCGATTCTTACGTAATTTTCACCGTAATCACCGAACCCGATCCCGGGAGCCACCGCAACATCGGCTTCAACCAATAATCTTTTTGAGAATTCCAAAGATCCCATATGCTCCACGCATTTCGGTATCTTTGCCCATATGAACATACTCGCCTTGTTTCTTCTAAGCGGCCATCCTGCATTTGTAAATGCTTCTATAAGCACATCCTGTCTGTGGTCGTATTTATCGGTAATATCCTGGACACACTGCTGGTCACCGTTAAGTGCCACCGTCGCCGCAACCTGTATAGGTGTGAACATACCGTAATCAAGCCATGATTTTATCTTCTGTAATGCACCTATAAGTTTTTTGTTCCCTACGAAGAAACCGACTCTCCATCCTGCCATATTGTATGATTTACTTAAAGTAAATGATTCTACCGCAACATCTTTTGCACCCGGAACTTCCATAATTGAAGGGGTTTTATACCCGTCAAAAGTAATATCACCGTAAGCGATGTCAGAGATTATGTAAAATCTCTCTTTTTTAGCCATCGCTACAAGCCTGACGTAGAACTCAGGTGTAACAGTAGCCGTACTTGGATTATGAGGGAAGTTTACAACCACATATTTAGGTCTGGGACTTGCATCTTTAAATACCCTTTGAAGATCTTCAAAGAACTGGTCCTCGTCAACATTATAATCCTCATCGAACACTAAACCGAACTTATGTACGTTTCCTCCGGCAAGAATGAACGCATAAGAGTGTATAGGGTAAGTTGGGTCCGGAACTACAGCAACGTCGCCTGGGTTTGTAATAGCGTATGCAAGGTGCGCATACCCCTCTTTACTTCCCATTGTCGCCACACATTCTGTTTGTGGATCAAGGTCTACATCGTATTTTCTTTTATACCAGTCAGCTATCGCCTGAAGCAGTTTGGGTATACCTTTTGAAGAAGAATAACCGTGCGTTTTTGTCTTTTTTGCAGACTCGATCAGTTTTTCCCTGATATGGTCAGGGGTGTCGCCGTCCGGGTTACCCATAGAAAAGTCGATCACGTCGTAACCTTCTCTTCTTCTTTTCATCTTTAACTCGTTTACTTCTGCAAAAACATACTTTGGAAGTCTTTTAATTCTATCAAACTCTATTTCATCAAACATTTTTTATATCCTTATCTTGCAATAATGCTAAGTCCCCTTTTGATATTGATCAGGTTATATGTATCTGAAATTTTGACATACTTTGTACCAGCTGGAGCTTTAGCCTTAAAACCTTTGTATATTCTGTCTTTCTTGATAACCTTCAGAATATTCAGGTCTTTATCAAAAAAAACAATATATGGAAACCAGTTATTTAATTTTCTGCTTATAATCTGCAGAGACTTTATATCATCTAAAGTTAAAAAGTAGGGCTTCAAAGGTTTTTGGAATACAACCTTCTCGTCTTTGTCTATTTTTACGGCTTCATCAACTTTAGAGGCTTCAAAATCTATCTCATAATACCAACTATTAAACCCTCTGTTTTCAATATTTAGAATTTTACAATTTTTTTGCTGTAATTCTTTTAATAAAATCTGCGGATTTAGCATATATTCCGCTCTAAATCTTATTATCCAATTCAATCTGTTATCGCTGCTGCTCAAAGAGTCCGTAAAAAAGTATCTGTAACCTATGTTTTCCATAGTATCTTTAAGTATTTTGTACCCTTTTAGATTTTTGTTTAAAAGGTCGAATTCTATGGTTATATCCTGGGGATAAGAGAGCTGCAGGTCAAGAAGCCCGTTTTCCCTGAGCATCTTTATAAGGTTGTAATATTTTATCTCCGTGCCGTTCTCATATTTGTATCTGTCTTTTAAAAGGAGGTTTATAAGATTTTTATGGATATTGTAGTCTCTTTCCCCGATAAGATTCTTTATCTTATCGTTCAGGATATCCCCGTTTAACAGCGAAAGGAAAAGGAAAAGGGAGAATATAACTTTAAGCATATTACCTTAACTCGTATATTAAGATCCCAGCGGCAACAGAAACATTCAAGCTGTCAAAATCGTTCGCCATGCCGATCGAAACTTTCAGGTCAAGTTTTTTCTTCAGTTTGTTGGAAAGGCCGGGCCCTTCGCTTCCAAGGAACAATGCCACCTTTTGGTTCTTTTCCCTTTGGATCGTTTTGACCTCGTATCCGTCCATATCCGCACCTACAAGGGAGAAGCCTTTTTGTTTCAGTTCATTGGCAAAATCATAACTGTTCTCGCAAACCGCTACGCTCATATCAAGCATCGCGCCGCTGCTTGTCCTGATCACCCCTTCAGGGTTGAAGTTCTTTATTCCGCAGATAACAAGTCCGTCAACCCCGAGGGCATAACAGCTTCTTGCGATCGCGCCTATATTTCCCACATCGCTTAGTCCATCCAGGACAACGATAAATTCACCCTGCTTGATATCGTTTAAAGGGGTGAACTCAAAATCATCGATCTCCAGCAGGAATCCCTGGTGGTTTCCCCCGTGTGCAAGGCTTTGGGCTTTTTTATTGTCAGGTCTTATTATCTTGACGCCTACATCCATAAACTTTTTGAAAAGCTTTTTATCCAACTCTTTCGTAAGATAAATCTGCTTGATTATTTTCGGATGTTTCTCTAAAATATAAAATACTATTTGTTTACCGTATACTATCATTTTAAGATAGTATCTAAAAGGAGCTTAAAATCGTATAGTAAAGGTTGAACCCTTGTTCTCTTCCGTTTTTATCTCAAGCTTGAAATTGTGCATTTTCACGATATTCGAAACAATGGAAAGCCCGAGCCCCAAAGAATTATTCCATCCGTTCGTGGATACCCTGTAGAACTTGTTGGTGATACTTTGCAGATATTTCTCTTTTATCCCTATTCCCGTATCGGTTATGCTGATCATATCTTTGTTAAGGTTAACCGTAACCGTATCTTCTGAATATTTCAGGGCATTTTCTATAAGGTTCACGATGGCAACGCTTAAAAGGGTTTCATCCCCCCTTACTACCGTATCGGCATCACCTATTATCTCTATTTGCCTGTTTTTATAATTTGACTGCAGGGAATCGCTTAGATCCTTTGCAAGGGTATAAAGCTTGATATTGGTGTACCTTAAGGGCTGTTTACCCTCGTCAAGCTTGATGGAAAGCCTTAAAGTATCGATTAAACTGCTGAGCCTCGTACCGCTTTTATATATCTTTTTCAGGAATTTCACCTGTATCTCTTTATTCATATCGGGATCATCTATAAGGGTCTGGCTGTAACCGTTTATAACCGCTATGGGGTTTTTGAACTCATGGGATATGGCAGAGATAATATCGTCTTTCTGCTCGTTTGAAGCCCGAAGTTTTGCGGTATATTTAGCTTTTTGCTTCTCTTTTTTTATCAATATCTTGCTCACCTTGGTAAGCAGTGCCGTGATCTGGGAGAACTCCTGTGAAAAATCCGATTTTATATAGGTGTTCTTTCTCTTCTTTGTAAGCTCCAGAAGGAACTTGGAGATCATAGATATCTCTTTTTGCACCTCAACGCTTATTAAAAAAGAGGCATAAAAAAGCAATATGAAAAATATTATTAAAACAACTGCGACCTCGGTTCCCAGTTTAAAGATCTGCTCGTTTATCTCATCTATGGCTTTGGCTATCCTGATAAAATATACCTGCCCGGCTATATCGAACTTTTTGGCCACATACATATAGTCCTTGCCTGTGGTATCTGAATGCCTCATTATCAAGCCTATCTCATTTTCTTTCAGCTGTACTATCTCTTCCCTGTATTTATGGTTGTCCATCAGCTCTTTTTTCTCATGGGATTCGGCTATTACCTTTCCTGAGGAGTCTATAATGGTAAGCCTTACGTCAAGGTCGTTCTTGATCTCCACGGCCAGTTCATCAAGGTTATAACCCGATTTCAGATGATATGATACAAGATTTATTTTCTGGATAAGTGAATTCTTGGTCTCTTCTATATATATATCTTTGAGCCAGTAATATATGATCCCCCCTATTACCAGGAACAGGAGGGAGAAAAGTATAATGAATTTTTTTAAATATATATGGTGAAGCTTCAGCAAAGGATATATCCCTCGCCTCTAACAGATTTTATATACTCTTTTTCCCCGCTTGGGTCTATCTTCTCTTTCAATCTTTTAATAGCCACGTTCACCGTTTTCAGCTTTTTGTCAAAACTGTCGGGCCATACGTCTTCAAGGAGCGATTCTCGGCTTAGCAGAATGTTCTGGTTTTTCAAAAAAGCCAGGAACAAGTCGTGCTCAAGGTGGGTAAGCTTGATCTTTTCGTTATCTATATAAAAAGTCTTGCTGTTCGCTTTGTAAACGATATCCCTGAACCTTAACACCTCCTGGTCTTTTACCGTTCTTTTAAGTATCGCTTTTATCCTTGCTTTAAGCTCGTCTATATTGAAAGGCTTGGTGATATAATCGTCACCTCCCCTGTCAAATCCCTCTATGATATCATCACTGCTGTCTTTTGCGGTAAGATAGATAACAGGCTGGTTATACCCCTCGTTCCTCATATTCTGTATAAAAACACTCCCTTCAAGTCCGGGAAGGTTCCTGTCCATGATTATAAGGTCTATCTGCTCTTCATCAAGTATCGCCTGGACGTTTGAAGTATCCAGGCAGCCTATGGTCTCATATCCCGCTTTTGTCAAGGTGTACTCTATAAGGTCTAAAATATCCTCTTCGTCTTCTACTATTAATACTGTATTATCCATAAATTTATTTTACCCGATTATATATTTCCACCAACTTTAATATATAAAAGAAGATTTGCAATACTTGTAGCCCTGTCTGCGACCTTTTCACTTTTTCTAAGTGCCCTTAACATATTATGGAACTTTTCAAAATCATCCGACTCGTTTGCCTGCTTGAAAAGCTTTTTCTCAACCATCTCGTAAAGATCGTCGGTTTTGCTCTCTTCGATAAGAACCTCGTTGTAGGTCTCTTTAAGCTCATCTTCACACTCTAGGTTTATCATGGAGATGGCAAGGCTTACCGCTTTTACTGTCGAAGCCTGCATAGGGATCGCATATTCGTTCACCGTCTGGATATCAACGTCGTTGCATACTTCAGTGAACCCTTTTATAAAAGTTCTGGTATTGGTCGTAGCCCTTAAAAGCTCGTTGGTTATCTTGAAATATGATACAACCTGTCTTAGATCTTTTGCTTCGGGATTATAAAGTGCCAATATCCTTACAACTTCGTTGTCTATATCGTTCGTTTTCTGGCTGACGTTTGTTATATAAGATTTCGCATCCTCGAATTTTTTCGGATCACAGTCCTGTATCGCTTCCAACAGCAGCTGGTTTGCGCTGACCAGCCCTTCACCTATACTTGTAACCTGGTTTTTTATCGCTTCTAAATCATCTTTGAAATTTGATAACATGTTTATTCCCTCTTAAAATTTGTTATTAACCGAATCTACCGGTGATATAATCTTCAGTTTGTTTCTCTTTTGGATTCAAGAATATATTTTCCGTTTTGTCAAACTCTATCAAATCCCCAAGATACATGAACGCAGTATAATCGCTTATCCTGCTGGCCTGCTGCATATTATGCGTTACGATTGCAATTGTTACGTCTTTTTTAAGCTCAACTATCAGCTCTTCAATTGCACCCGTTGAGATAGGGTCAAGCGCCGAAGTAGGTTCGTCAAAAAGAAGTATCTCAGGCTTAACCGCAACAGCCCTTGCTATACACAGCCTTTGCTGCTGACCGCCCGAAAGCCCCATCGCAGATTCATTAAGCCTGTCTTTTACCTCTTTCCAAAGGGCGCTCCCTTTTAATGCCGCTTCTACTTTTTCAGCAAGGACATTCTTGTCTTTTATCCCTGCTATTCTAAGCCCGTAAGCAACATTGTCGAAAATGCTCATAGGGAAAGGTGTAGGCTTCTGGAAGATCATCCCCACGTTCTGCCTAAGCTTGATAAAATCATTCTCTTTTTCAATATCAAGAATATTGCTGTACTCTTTCCCCTCTTCGTCCAGCAGTTCTATCTTGCCGTCGTATTTATTTCCAGGATAAAGGTCGTGTATCCTGTTCATAGATCTTAAAAGTGTAGATTTCCCGCATCCTGAGGGTCCTATCAGTGCCGTTATCTTGTTCTTTTCTATAGGCATGTTTATGCTTTTCAATGAGGGCTCTGGAGCTCCTGCATAAGTGAATGAGAAATCTTTAATATTCATAATATTTAACATTTTATAATTTTCCTTATCTTTTATTTTTATTTCTTGTAATATATCTTCCGGTTAAATTTATAACTAAAACCAATGCCGTCAGTATAAATGAAGCAGCCCATGCAAGATCACGGCTTGCCTCAACAGGCTCGTTTGCCAGGTCATAGATACTAACAGTCAATGAAGGGAACGCTTCGGTAAGATCAAGGCTGAAATAGTTGCTCGTCTCACTTGTAAAAAGCAGCGGTGCCGTTTCACCGATAATCCTTGCGAATGCCAGGAGTATTCCTGTCATAATTCCCACTTTTGCAGCTTTTAGAACAACATCCAGAATAACCCTGTATCTTGATGCTCCAAGCGCCATCCCTGCTTCCCTGAGCTCTTTTGGAACCAAAGAGAGCATACTGTCTGTAGTATTGATAATAATAGGTATCATCATGATCGCCAGTGCAATTGCACCCGCAAGCCCGCTTGTACCTCCGCTTGGGATAACAATAACCGCATAAACGAAAGCACCTATAACAATAGAGGGTGCAGACATCATTATGTCGCTAAGATCCCTGATGATCTCGGCATATTTTCCTATACCGTACTCCCTTAGGTAGATACCGGCAAGCATACCAAGGGGGATACCGATAGCCCCTGCGATTGCAGCCATTATGAACTGTCCCACGATAAGGTTTCTTAAGCCCCCGTCGATCAGGTCGTTTAAAAACAGGCTGAAATGGAAAGAGCTGATCCCTTTAAAGAACAGCGTAGCCAATATCCATCCCAAAAATGCAAGACCAAGAAGGGCGGAAAATATAGACAGTCCCAGAACAATTTTATTTACTAATAATCTCATCTATTTACTCCCTCTTTTCAAGAATACGAATTTTGCGATACCGATAACGGCAAAACTCATTAAGAACAGTATCAACGCCAGGTAGAACAAGGCACTCTCCCCAAGACCCGAAGCTTCACCGAAGTTGTTTGCCATGGCAACAGGGATCGAAACCGTAGGATCGTTGATAGCGTCAGGCAGCTGGAAGATAGAACCGATAAGGAAAGCAACCGCCATAGTTTCACCAAGAGCCCTGCCTAAAGCCAGGATGATAGAACCTATGATACCAACCTTTGAGTAAGGGAAAATAATATCTTTTATAACCTCGAATTTGGTGGCACCCAAAGCGTAAGCGGACTCTTTTAAAACATCAGGAGTCGTGTTCATACTGTCCCTGGTAATAGCAGCCATAAAAGGAAGTATCATAACCCCAAGAACAAGCCCGGCAGTAAGAAGCGACACCTGGTAACCCCCCACTACGTCGGCTATTATAGGGGCAAAGTAATATAATCCCCACATACCGAAAATGATACTTGGGATCGCAGCTAAAAGCTCGATAGCTATACCCACCACGTGAGAGATATTCTTAGGCGCGATCTCTGCCAGGAATACGGCAATCCCCATGGCAATGGGAAGTGCGAATACCAAAGCGATCATTGTTGAAAGGATGGTACCCACAATAGGCACCCATCCGCCGAAGATCGTTTTTGTGGAAACCCCCGCAAGAATAGAATCTTCTTCCATTAACAGAGGATCCTCCTCCATAAGCAAAGGATCTTCGTCTGTTAATTCACTCTTTGTTTGAGCCGCCGGTTCTTCCTTTTGGATAGCCGGGGTTTCTATCTCAACCTCTTGATTCCAGGTAGGATCTGTAATAAAATTAAAACCGAACTCTTCTATTGCCGGTCTGGACGCATTGAAAAGTGTAATAAAAATACCTATAAGTATTATAAACACCAAAGATGCACTACCTAAAGATAACTTCTGAAAGATTTTCTCCATAAATCTCAACCTTTTGTGTAAAAAATTTTGAGATTGTATAAAGTTTCAGTTACAGATCGGTTACATTTCCTTAAAGTTGGCTTGTATAGGGTTTGTTACAAAACTTTTTATATGAAACGTCTTTTCTTATGGAGCTGTAACCCCTTAATCTCCCCTCATCCGAATAAACGGGGAAAATGGTGGCTTCTATATACAGAACCCTGTTTTCACTGTTAAGGTTGCTAAGCTCCCCCACCCAGATCTCTTGGTTTTTGAGTTTTTCCCACATCTTTTTAAAAAACTCTTTATCCACGGAAGGATCCCTTACTATATTATGGTTTTTCCCTATAAGCTCGCTCCTTCTGTAGCCCACGAACCTGCAGAAAGCATCGGAGACATTGGTAATGATACCTTTCTCATCGGTGGAGGTTGCCATTATATATTTGTTTATCAGCTGGCTGTTCAGGCTTGCTGATTCATACAAAGTGTCAAGATTGAAGTTTGCCTCGTATATATCCGCACACGAGTTCGTAATATTCTGCTCTAAAGAGCAGACACTCTTATACTCAAACTTAAGCTCCCTGATATCCAGTACGGGCCTTTGGATAAAATACCCCTGTACAAGATCGCACCCTATATCCTTGCAGACGTTCAGCTCGTCAAGGGTTTCAACCCCCTCGGCCAGAACCTTGATATTTGACTGGTGGGCGATATTCACTATATTGGAAACGAATAACCTTTTTTTCTTCTCTTTTAAAATATCAGTTATAAAGAACCTGTCTATTTTTATATATTGGGGATTCATATAATAAAGCATCTTCAAACCTGAAAAACCCGTACCGAAATCATCCAAGGCTATGGAAAAGCCCTGGTCGCTGTAGGTATTGAAAACGGTCTGTGCATCTATAAAAGAGGAGAACTCGTGTTTTTCCGATATCTCGAATGTTATAAAAGAGTTGTCGTAACCGTAGAACTTCAACAGCGATTTGGTCGTACCGTGCTCGTAATCGTCCATATCAAGGATCCTGTTGTCAAGGTTGTAAAACAGCCCGAATTCAGGTCTCTCTTCAAAAAGGGGTTTTAGTTTTTCCAGGGCCTTTGAACGAAGCTCTATATCTATAGAGTATAATACACCCTGCGAGTACGCCGTATCAAAAAAATCATCTATGGTGCTGAAGCCTGCTTCTTTATAATTCCTAAGGAGGGATTCATAGGCCACTATCTTTCCGCTGTTTATATCAACGATAGGCTGGAAAGCCATATCCAGCTTTTCGCATATAAGTTTCCACTTATTATTCAATATTTGTCCCCTTAAGCAAAGAGATGGCTATCGGGCTTGGGGAACTTTTTGCCGATTTCTTGGCAACATTGAGGATCTCGTCGAAATCCCTTTTCGTGATCTCGGAATTTATCTCGATGATTGCCGCGGCAACTGCCAGAAGGGAAAATTTCCTTACATTCCCGAACCTGTCTTTCATCCTGATATAGCCGTTTTCCCTGTCTTTTGAACTGTACAGAGACGATGCCTCATGGCTGAAGGCTATTTGTATCTCGCTTATTATGGAATAAACTTTCTCAAACTCATAATCGCTCATCCCCACGAAAAAGTCGTCGCCCCCTATATGGCCTATGAAGCTTTCTTTTTTCCCCATAAGCTGTTTTTTCAGGATATCGGCAAAAATGCTTATCGCCCTGTCCCCCTGCCTGAAACCGTAGGAATCGTTGAAAGGCTTGAAATCGTTAAAATCGAAATAAACTATAAAATAGGATTTTTTTGATTCGTCGCTGAACGCCTTGTTGATATACTTCTCTATCTGGGAATTCCCAGGAAGCTTAGTCAAAGGATTCTGGTCCCTGGCCATCTGGATATTCCTGAAATATGAAAGTTCCAGAAGATTGTTAAGGTCCACGAAGCCGTAATATTCGTTGTTTTTGGTTATAAAGATACCTGTTTTGTCAAACTGGGTCAGGTTGTATATATCAAGCACCTTGTCCACGCTCCAGGTTATCTCCGCGCTTACCACGTTTTTCATATATTTTTTAACGCTCGATTCCATATTCACGTTTTTGGCAAGGCTCATGCCGTACTGGGAATAGGACATCTTTTTTATATCTTTTTCGTAAACAACCCCAAGAAGGCTGTTATAGCTGTCTACTATAGGTACGAAATGGTTCTCCGGATTTACCTTGAAATACAAGAACAGCTCCTCCAAGGTCGAATCAAGCTCCAGTGCTTTTATCCTTTCTATCTTGTCTTTGGATATGGTATTTGAATTGTCGCTTCTTTTATCGCTTCTGTAAAGCTCTTTTATATCTTTGTAGGAAGACTCGATTTTCTGGTAGTTGTTCTGGGGCTCATGGACAAAATTCCCCTGGATAAAATCAACCCCCAGGTCCTTGCATACGTAATACTCCTCCAAAGTCTCCACGCAGGAAGCTATAACCTTTATGTTCATAATATGGGCCATATTTATTATGGAGGAGAAGAAGAGCCTTTTTTTGATATCTTTGGCGATATTGTTTATAAACATCCTGTCAAGTTTTATAAAATCACAGTTTGGGTAATAAAGCAGCTGAAATCCCGAAACCCCTGTGGCAAAATTGTCCAGGACCACGTTATACCCCTCCTGCTTGTATCTTGTAGAGAGGTTTCTTATGATGCTGGGGTCTTTAAGGGATGATTTTTCGCTTATCTCGAAAAATATAAGGTTTTTGTCCAGGTTAAGGTTTGAGAACATCTCCGCCGTATTTCCCCCGGTGAAATCTGGCATGTTCATGATCCTGTAGTCGATATTGTAAAACAGCCTTAGATTTGCGATATTGAAATTGGAGAACTCCTTTAATACCTTTAATCTTATCTCCAGATCCAGCTGGTAAAGGACACCGTCGCTGTATGCTTCGTCAAAAAAATTGATAATGGAATAAAATCCGCCTGCTTCCTTAAAGCCTCTTAGGAATACCTCAACCCCGTATGTTTTACCTGTTTTGATATTTACTATCGGCTGGTAAGAGAAGCTCACCTTTGATATTATATTATTCCATTTTGAATTGATCATCTCAAGCCTTTACTTAAGCTTTTTTTCTGAACAGGTGGAATTTTTGTTTTTCCAGCATCTCTTCCACATATTCCTCTACGCAGGAGGTGCATTCACACCAGATACCGGATGGAAGCCTTACTTCAAGCTTCCCTTTGTCCCTTAATTTTATGATCTTCTTTACGCTTAAAATCTTTTTGGATGCCGTAAAGTCGTAACTGCTGAGATCGATATCTTTTTTATAGTACAGGGTCTGTTCACTGAAATTGCCCCATGAGGGAACCCCTTCAATAGTATAAGGAACCTCATGGCCGTGTTTGAATTTCACTATGAATTTGTAATGACCCTCATCAAATACCTCGATCACTTTGCCAAGGCCGAATACCAGCCCGTAAACTTTTCTGCCTGTTTTAACTTTCCTGAAATAAGGTTTGGACATATATAACCCTTTTAAATTTTTTTAGGATTATATTTTGAATCGATTACAGTTTGATTACACCGTTTTTAAGCGGCCTCAAGCTCATACAGGCTTATAAACCTTTCTGTTTTGTTTATAAAATCTATAAGGACGAAATTGTCCCAGCCGCTTTCAAATGCGATCTCGTATATATACTCCGTATCCTCGCAGTTATATACCCCGTGCAGTTCAAAATCACAGGTAACGGGAAGTATCACCCCTTCGTAATTGTTTGCGATAGCCAGTTTGATTTCTCTTGAATAGTATTGTTTTACTTTTTTTAGTTTCTGTAGCTGTTTTTTCACTTAAAGTCCTAAAATGCAAGTTAGATAATTATAAATGATTTCAATTGCAGTTTGATTACAGGAGATAGCCCAGAAAAGCTGACAAAATAGTATAAGCCAGAGGGTAAAGCCTATACTATTTTAAAATGGAAAAAATTAAATTAAGTTTTAAAACTTGGGACAATTGTAATATATGCCCGTTACACTTTGGTTACATGAAATAAAAAAGGACCAGGAGGGGAAGCCTGGTCCTTTTATTTAGGAGAGATTGTCTTTATTAAAATTTCAAAGTAGGAGGAAAGGATTATTTGATACCTTTTTCTTCCCAGTATTTTCTGATCTTATCAGTTAAAGAATCAGGTAATGGAACGAAACCTAAACCTTCAGCGATACCTTGACCGTTTTTGAATGCCCAGTCATAGAATTTTGTAACGTTTTTGTTCATCTCAGGCTTTTCTGAAGGAACAAGGATAAATGTTGAAGCGATGATAGGGTAAGCACCTTTACCTTCAGGATCAGCAACCATTGCATAGAAATCTTTTTTAGGATCCAAGCTTGCTTTTGCAGCAGCTTCCTGGAACGCTTTTAAAGTAGGCTTGATGTAGAACCCTTCTTTATTTTGTACAGATGCCATTGCAATACCGTTCGATTTCGCATCAGCGTAATCGATGTACCCGATCGAGTACGGAGTCTGCTTGATAAGCGCAGCTACACCAGAGTTTGCTTTACCTCCGATATGGTGGTCACCAGGCCAAGATAAAGATTTTTTAGCACCGAAGTTGTTTTTCCACTCATCGTTTGATTTACTTAGGTAGTAAGTAAAGTTAAAAGTCGTACCAGACCCGTCAGCTCTGTGTACGAAAGTCATTTTTTTATGAGGTAATTTTACACCAGGGTTTGAAGCAGCAATAACTTTGTCATCCCAGTATTTTGTTTTTCCTAAAGCGATATCGGCTACGGCGTCTCTTGATAATTTAAGAGCGTCAACACCAGGGATATTGTAAGCCATTGTGATCGCACCTACAACTGCCGGGAATTGGTAAAGTTTGTCAGCTTTAAGGTTTTTTGGAGATAAAGGCTTATCAGTACCCGCAAAGTCAACAGATCTTGCCTGAGCATCTTTGATACCTTTAGATGAACCTTTTTTGATGTAATCGATTTTGATCCCTGTTTCATCGTTGTATGCTTTTATCCACTTTTGGTAAACAGTATACGGGAACGAAGCTCCGCTTCCTTTAATGATCTCAGAAGCACTTAGTGTCGTCGCTGCAAGTGCCGAAGCAAGAGCAAGTGTTACTACTTTTTTCATTTTTTTCCTTTTTTGTTATATGTTTGAATTTCAAGTGCAATTGTAAAACAGAACAGTTACAGTTTGGTTACAATCCTGGTAACCGTTTTTTTGTATAATATGACTATAAATAGGGATTCAAAATGCAAGAATAAAGAGGAATGCTGTATGTAAATTTAGTTTTGATATAATTAAATAACAAATACTTCAAGGATTTTAGAATGAAAGCCCTTTCATACATCGCGGCATTTTTTGCTTTTATTTTCATATCTGTCTATATTCTGCTTTTCACATCCATAGGAAATACGCTTATTTCACCCTATATAAACGACAAGATATCCCAGGCACTGAATCTTCCCACGAAAATAGAGAATTTCAGGCTCAGCACCTCCAAGATCGCGCTGGCCGTTGATATCGACGGGAAGAACAAACTCCTTGTTGCAGGAAAATACTCTTTGGTAAACCTGGACTTCAATCTTATTTACGATGTGGCGTTCAACGATATATCAAGCTTCTCCAAGCTTGCCAAACAGCCCCTTCAGGGAAATCTTAACACAAAAGGCAAGATCGAAGGAAACCTTGAGAATATCCTGGTAAAAGGAACCAGCGATATCGCTTCAAGCGATACGAAATACCAAATAACCCTGAATAACAACACCCTTGAAAATATACAGCTTGTTATGAAAAACGGTGACATATCCGGGCTTTTATATATGATAAAACAAAAACCGATCATAAAAGGGGAACTGAATATCAATACTGAAATATCAAGTTTTGACCCGGATAACCTTTTGGGTAATATCAACGGTTACGTCTCAAACGGTATATTCAATACGGAAATTATAAAAAAAGATTTTAAGCTTGATATTCCCCAGACCAGATTTATCTCAAAATTCGACGCAGCTTTAAACAAAGATGTAACATACAACGTAAATTTTGATTCCACCCTTGCTAAACTTGACTCGAAAGGAAAGATAAAAGCCCAAAACCAGGAGATAAAAAGCGATTTCAGCCTGTTTATTTCAAAGTTAGAGCTTCTGGAATCTGCGATCGGGATGAAATTAAAAGGGAAGCTTGCCCTAAACGGTAATATTGCAGGGGATAAGAATGAAGCGCTGCTTACTCTCAAAAGCGACCTTGCAAACAGCGACACCGCATTGAAGGTAAAACTTAAAGAGTTCCAGCCTAAATCCCTGGAGGGGAAAATAGAAAAACTGGATCTATCCCAGATCCTTTATATGATCAACCAGCCCCCATACTTAAAAAAAGGGCTTCTTGACATGGAGCTTGATATAAAAAGCCTTGAAAAGGAGAACCTCAAAGGTGATATCAAAACCACCATTGCCAATATCCTGCTTAACAACCAGACAATAAAAAAACAGTTCAACCAGGAGCTGCCGAAAAATACGACATTATCCGCAGATCTTTTAACAAAGCTCGATAAAACTTCTGCACTGACTACGGGGGAGATAAATTCATCCATCGCTAATATCCTGATCAAAAGCCTTGCCTATGATACAAAAAACAATAGCATTGACGCCAAAAGTGTCTTAAACATAGAAAACCTTTCCACCCTTGAATCACTTGCGGGAAGAAAACTAAGAGGAAACGCGCAGATAAACATAGCCTCCCTTATAAATGAGAACTTTACGCTAAACAGTGATACGGATATACTTGAGGGTCATCTAAAAACCGCGACATTAAATGAAAAAACAGATATTGCAATAAAAGATATCGATGTATCAAGCGCCCTTTATATGCTCTATTACCCGCAGGTGTACTCGGGAAAAGGGAACGGGACTATAAATATAGACACAAAAGAGGAAAGCGCACAGTTCAACATAGACCTGAAAAACGGGCATTTCGAGGAAAATGAGCTTACTTTGTTATTGGCAAATGCCTTGAAACTTGACCTTACAAACGAGAACTTCTCTTATGCCGTAGTAAAAGGGACAAAGAAAAAGGATATTATAGATGCGGATATAACAATGGAATCGGATAATCTCAAGATCTCCACCAAAAGATGCGTAATAGATACCAAAAAGCAGATCATCAGTTCTGTTCTGGCTTTTAAATACAGGCATTATGATTTTGACGTTGTTATAAAAGGGGATCTTAAAAGCCCCAAGGTTTCAAGCAAAATTGCCCAGACGATCCTGAAAGAAAAGGCAAAAGACAAATTGGAAAAAAACCTGGGGGATAAGTTGGGTGATGATGTGAAGGGGTTACTTCAAAATCTTTTGAAGTTCTAACCCTTACACTTTTCACATGTACCGGAAAATATAATATCGCTTTGATCGATATCAAAGTTGTATTTTTCCGATATTCTTGAAGCTTCTTTATCTATATTAAAATCGATGTCTATGACAACACCGCAGTTTTTGCAAACAAGGTGTGAATGTTTTTCTTTAACTATTTCATATACTGCTTTTTCATTTGGCAGCTTTACTTCAAATAAAAGCATGTTTTTCGTCATTGCATTTATATTTTTGTATATGGTCGCCAATGATATAGACTTGAATTTCTTTTTAATCTCCTCATATAGTTTGTCTATAGTTATATGACCGTAGTCGTGAATAGATTCCAATATAGCTATTCTTTGAGGTGTAGCTTTTAAATTATGACCTCTTAACATTAAATTATAATCTTCCATTTTGAAATAATACAATAAAACTCCTAATTTAAAAGATAATCTTTTTCCTTTAATCGATCTAATTTATTTTCATATAAGAATTAATAATATAGAATTTCCTTATGGAAAAAAATTATCCATTAAAATCACAAAAAGGAGTTTATCATGGCTAGAGTCGGTAATTCGATAATCAAAGATATTGAGGTACAGGAGGTTATCAATCTTCTAAACAGAGCTTACGCGGATGAGTGGCTTGCGTATTACCAATACTTTATCGAGGGAAAAGTTGTAAAAGGGATAATGAAAGATGCGGCGATCACGGAACTTAACCAACACGCAGCTGACGAACTAAGACACGCAAACCTTGTTGCGGACAGGATCCTGCAGCTTGGAGGGACACCGCTTCTTCATCCAAACGACTGGATGAAATATACAAACTGCGGTTATGACGCACCGAAAAGCTTCGATGTAGTGGCGATCCTGGAAGATGCTATCAAGGGTGAGCAGTGTGCCATAAAAACCTACAGTGAAATCGTTGATATAACCAGAAATAAAGATATAGTTACGTATGATATAGTTAGTCAGATTTTGGCTGACGAGGTTGAGCATGAAGAGGATCTTCAGGCATTGCATGACGATATCACAGAGTTCGTTGCGGATATCAAAAAAAATCTAAACTAATAAAAAAGGGAAAGAATGAGAAAGTATGAAACTTACAAATGCAGTAAATGTGGAAATGAAGTAGAAGTTCAAAACGTAGGGGGAGGAACACTATCCTGTTGCGGCCAGGATATGGAATGTATCACTGAAAACCTTACGGCAGTTAACCTTATGAAAGCCTTCGCAGGGGAATCTCAGGCAAGAAACAAATATGAGTTCTTCGCGGATATCGCTTACGATCAAGGATACCATAGAATCGCAAGATTTTTACAGGAAGCTGCGGATAATGAAAAATACCATGCAATGGCGGAATACAAAGCATATAATAAACTTGTAAACGATTTTGAATTTGACACAACCGCTAAAAACCTTGTGTACGCTGCAGAGGGTGAAAAATACGAGCATGAGATCATGTATCCTGAATTTGAAGAGATAGCACGTGAGGAAGGATTAAAAGAGATCGCAAGAATGTTCAAAGCTATAGGTAAAGTTGAAGTTGAACATGAAAAAGAATACAGGGAACTATTAGATGCCCTTGAAGCTGAAGGATTCTTTGAATCTGAAGAAGAGGAAGAGTGGGTATGTGAAGTGTGCGGTCACGTTCACAGAGGAAAAAAACCACCGGGTGCCTGTCCTTTATGTAGAGTGGATAAAGAATATTTCAAAAAAAGAAATAAAGACGTAACAGTAGGCTAAGTCCTGCCGTTACACTTTTTTCTGTACTCTTTGGGTGTAAAACCGTTCCACTTCTTATATGCCCTGTAAAAAGAGCTCACTTCCGAATAACCCAATAATAAAGATATAGTACCGTCATCCAAATTGGTTTTTTCCAGATAATGTTCTGACAGATTCTTTCTTACATTATTCAATGCATCACTGAATTTCTTTGATTCTTTTTTTAAATAATTCTGCAATGTACGGGCAGTTATACCAAAACTTGCGGCAATAATATCAATGGAGATTTGCTTATCACCGATATTTTTCAATATCTCTTTTTCCGTCTTTTGGAACCAGCTATTATTTTCCAGTTTTTTCAATATCTTGTCCGCCTGGGCTTCAAAATAAGCCAGCATTGAGGGATTTGCATTATTCACGGGAATATCAAGTTCATTCTTTTTGAAGAAAATTGCATTTTCATCTTGTTCAAAATAGATATTTTTCCCGAAAACCTCTTCATATTTTATAGAATCGTTCTGTTTTGAATAAGCAAAATAGGTAAATGCAGGAGTCACTTTTTCTCCTAATATTTGGGAAAGTATATTTAAGATGGCACTTAAATGTACCTCCGCATGAAAACTGGGGACGGGTATATATCTGTTTTCATTGATATAAATCGCGAATTTATAATACTCGTCATTTTCAAAAAAATGGAACTTTAGATGTTTGCTGACGAGTTTTTGATAGGTATGGAATTTTTCTATCATATCTTTCAGATCGGCGGCGTTTAACAGCAGGTATCCCAATATTCCCAAAGACTGGTACGGTATGGACTGCCCTATGTCGAATGCCAGGTTCGGATTATTTGTCTTTTCCATGCAATATCGAAAAATCGCAGATAATTTATAACTTTTAATTGTCCCGTCTTTTTCCAGTTCTTCAACATCAAGATCGACAAAATGAGCCATCTCTTCAACAGATATCTTTGTTTTCATTGCCAAAGCTTTTAAAACATAATGAAAAGTAACACTTGAAACTTCTGCCATTTTTCCCCGTTATATTTGACCTTTCGTAAAATGTCAGTGATTATTCATATATTAGCATAAAAACCACATCCTTTTTTATATATAATTGTACAAAAAATAATAGGACAGTAAAATGTGTAATTGTAAAAATAAAAAAGAGATACGGGTTGACGAAAGTTATGTCAGCTTTAAAGATATAGATTGTTTTGAAAATGCCTGCGGAGTTATTGATCATCTTATCAAAATCTGCGAAAATCCGAAATACAACAATGCTTACTGGGAAAAATTTATCCCTAAAATCCCCAAAGCATATTATTCAAGAGATCCAAAAGACGATCCTACCGAAGCTCTTTTATATCTTGTATGTTCAAATGCCTTTTATATTATCGAACTGTTTGAAGATACGGAAGATGAAGATGCGATACATGCGTTGGAAAAATGTGAACAGGAATGCTGCTAGAATATAATTTTTACTAATAAATAATTATTTTCTTTTATGTGGCTTAATTTTTATAATTTATTATAATACTCTTTTGCTATTTCAAGCAAATTATTGTAGAATTTGACGCTTTAAATATCAAAATAAGGAATAAATATGTTAGTTACAAAAAAAGCTCCGGACTTTACAGCTACAGCTGTACTTGCAGACGGTCAAATCGTAGAGGATTTCAATTTAATGGATAACCTAGGTGAGAAAGGTGCGGTATTATTTTTCTACCCTCTAGACTTTACTTTCGTATGTCCATCTGAGATCATTGCTTTCTCTCACAGAATCGAAGAATTCACTTCAAGAGGGATCAATGTTATCGGTGTATCTGTTGACTCTCAATTCTCACACTTCGCATGGAGAGAAACTGCTGTTGAGAACGGTGGTATCGGAAGAATCAAATACCCGCTAGTTGCAGACTTAAGCAAGCAGATCTCAAGAGATTACGACGTATTATTCGGTGACTCTGTTGCACTTAGAGGATCTTTCCTTATCGATGCTGACGGAACTATCAGACACGCTGTTATCAACGACTTACCATTAGGAAGAAACATCGACGAGATGATCAGAATGGTTGATACAATGTTATTTACTAACGAGCACGGTGAAGTTTGTCCTGCAGGATGGAACAAAGGTGACGAAGGTATGAAAGCTTCAACTGAAGGTGTTGCTGAGTACTTAGGGAAAAACGCTGAAAAATTATAATAATTAAAAGCTTTTTCAAACCAAAAAGGGAAGATAAATATCTTCCCTTTTTTTATGCCCGAAATATTCTAAAGAAAATAGATATAAAAAAAGGCTGACACCAAAGTGCCAGCCCCTGCAGAAACCTTTAAAGGTTTTCTATTAGTTAGTATCCGCTTATTTGAACGTAAGTAGATATCATCTCCAACAATGGATTGACATATATCACAGACGTAATAGTGATAATTGCAGAGATACCGATAACCGTTTTAAGTGAATTGTTCGCATTCCCCATTATCTTGATTCTGTCATCTTTTAACGGATCTTTTAGGAACATGTAAACGATCAGTTTCAAGTAGTAGTACGCCGCTATTGCAGAGTTAAGTGCCATAATAAGAGCCAGTACCAGGTGATCGCTGTTAACAGCCGCACCGATCAGGTACATTTTACCCCAGAATATACTAAACGGAGGAATACCCGCAAGGCTCAGCATAAACAATCCCATGATAGAAGCAGTTATCGGAGAACTTTTTACAAGCCCCGAGAACTTCTCTAAAGGATGGTCGCTTTGGAAGCCATGGTTACTTTTAGTCGTATTTACCCATAACATTGCAAAGGCACCAAGGTTGGTAAATGTAAACAGTATCCAGTAAAGGAAAAGCCCTTCGGTAGCCTGTGTTGTTCCCACAAGAACAGCACCCATAACGAAACCTGCATGCGAAACAGACGAATATGCAAGCATTCTCTTAACGTCTGTCTGAACTAGCGCTATCATATTAGGAATTGTCATAGTGATTACGACAGTGATGTAAAGGATCATCTCAACCCATGCATTGTCAACGCTTACAAAGATCTCAAAGAATCTTAATGCAACGATAAACGTAGCTATTTTCGGGATAATAGACATATACCCTGCCATCGCTGAACTTGATCCCTCGTAAACGTCAGGCGCCCAAGTATGGAAAGGAACCAAAGACAATTTAAACCCTAACGCACCTATCATAAATACAACACCTGCCAATACTAACGGATAAGGCTGGAAATCGTTTGCCACAAGGCTTGCCGAGATCTGTCCAAGCTCAACGCTTCCGGTGATCGCGTAGAATATCATCGCACCGAACGCAAAGAAACCTGAAGCAAGGGCACCCATTGTAAAGTATTTTATCGCAGCCTCCGTTGACTTGTCCCTGTTGTGCATAGCGATCATCGTATATAATGCCATAGATGCAGTTTCAAGACCAACGAATACCAGGATAAGGTTGTCTGATGCAACCATGAACTGGAAACCTGCCGTCATAAACAGGAACAGGGCAAAATACTCAGGGTATCTGTACTCATGGAATCTTTTTTGAGAAAGAGCAAGAAGGATAAATAACCCTGATCCCACGATAATAATGATCTGGGCAAGTATTGCAATACCGTCAACAAGCATTACGTCAAAGAAACCTCTGGTTCCCCCGCTGTACCCTATAACGGTACCAAGATCGATAAGTAAAACCAAAATAGTCAGCATCACGTAAAGTGATTTGTGAAGATTTTTGGTTGCCAGGTCTATACAAAGTATAGCAAGCGCCCCGAAGATCGCTACTAACATAGGAGTCAATGACGGTATATTCAACGCCGCCATATCTATAGAAATCGGTTCAATCATTATTTTATCTCCCCTATTGTGTTAACTGAAGCTATTTTAGCTTTGGTTTCTGGATTGGTTGATTTTAGATACATAACCTGTACAAGCTGTTTAACAGATTTGTCAACAGGGTCAAGTATTGGTTTTGGATAAACCCCAAGGTAAACAACAAGCATAACCAAAGGAACCAGTGCAGCAACCTCTCTGCCTTTTATATCTTCAAGTTTTTCATTCACTGGTTTAGTGATGGGACCAAAGAATGTTTTCTTGAATAGTACAAGCATATAAACTGCACCAAGAATGATCGTAGTACCCGCTAATCCCGCAAGAACCGGCGAAACCGCAAAGAATCCAAGCAGACTCAGGAACTCACCTACGAAACCTATAGTTAAAGGAAGTCCCACGGAAGCCATAAGCATGATACCGAAAACAGTAGCGTACATCGGCATAGACTTTGCAAGTCCACCAAACTCGTTCATCATCTTAGTGTGTCTTCTGTCATAGATAACACCAACAAGCATGAACAGTGCTCCAGAAACGATACCGTGCGAGATCATCAGGAAGATAGACCCTCCGATACCCTCAACGTTTAATGCGAAGATACCCAAGATAATAACACCCATATGCGATACTGAAGAGTATGCAACAACCTGTTTTATATCCTCCTGCGCATAAGCAACAAGAGCCGTATAGATAATCGCAATAATAGCAAGAACCGCCATAGGGATCATCATCGCAACACTTGCATCCGGGAATAGAGGCAGAGAAAATCTGATAAACCCGTATGTACCCATTTTAAGAAGTACGGCAGCAAGGATAACAGAACCTATTGTAGGTGCCTGACCGTGCGCATATGGAAGCCATGTATGAAATGGTACCATTGGAACCTTGATGGCAAACCCTAAGAAGAACGCAACGAATAGCCATAACTGCATATTGTATGGAAGCATAAGCATATTCCAGTCCATAATGCTGAAGCTCCAGTTTCCTGTAGCCTGGAAATATACGTAAGCCAGGTATAACATACCAACAAGCATCACAAGTGAACCTGTGAAGGTGTAAAGGAAGAATTTAACCGAAGCGTAAATTCTTAATTTTCCACCCCATGCACCGATGATGTATAACATAGGGATAAGCGATAATTCCCAGAATACATAGAATAAAATCGCATCAAGCGCAACGAATACACCAACCATAGTCATCTCTAGGAATAAAATAGTGATGATCATGTTCTTAAGATCTCTTTTCTCCGTAAGACCGATGATACCTATCATCGTCATAAACGTAGTCATAATGACCAGGAATAAAGAGATACCGTCAATCCCGAGATTATAAGCGATCCCGTATTGAGAGATTATAGGTATATATTCGCTAAACTGCATCCCTCCGGTATTCCCGTCGAAAGATGCCCATAAAAAGCAAGAAAGTATAAACTCAATTGCTGTAACAGTTATCCCGTAAGTTCTTATTGCACCCTTGTCAACTATAAAACCTATAGTTGCAGCAAATGCAGGAAAAAATACTAATATTGATAAAATGTGTTCCATCTGTTTCCCTTCCTTACTTCAAGTTGCCAAATGCAACAACTAAAATCAATAATACCGCAATACCGATACCCATCCATTTAAGCGCTTTAGACAGGTTACCTGACTGCATTGCAGTTCCCGCTTCACCGCCGCCGTAGAATCCTTTTCCGATCCCGTCAACGATCGTATCAATAATCTTAAGATCGATCTCTTTCCAGCTGAATGCCGCTAATTTACCGTATGGTTTTGATACGGCATTTTCCCATAAGTGGTTCATGTAGTACTGGTTTGCAAGCAGTTTATAACAAGGTCTGTTTTTCAGAGCATCCCCGAAATATTTACCGTCTTTTCTGAACTTGAACACGGCAAATGCAATACCGCTTAACGCAATACCAAGTGTTACCGCCACAAGGATCCAGAAAGTAGCCCCGTGGATATGTACATGAAGCTCAGGAAGCAGTTTCTCTATCATCTCAACAAATGCACCTTTGAAGAACCCTGCAATAACAGCAAGGATAGCAAGCGGTGCCATAGCAGCGATAACGAAAGAGTAAACTTCGTGCGGATGGTGATAGTTCTCATCCTCTTTATTATGGCTCCACTTCTCTTCACCGAAGAAAATATACATAATAAGCCTGAATGAATAGAATGCCGTAAGTCCGGCCGTGATCCATAACACTGCCCATAATACATAAGCATGGTTACCGAACGCAACCTCCAGGATCAAGTCTTTTGAGAAGAACCCTGCGAACGGGAAGATACCTGCCAATGCAATAGAAGCCAGGATCATAATAAGACCTGTTTTCGGCATATATCTGTATAATCCACCCATTTTCTTGATACTGATCTCGTCATCCATAGCGTGCATAACGTTACCTGCACCAAGGAAAAGAACAGATTTAAAGAATGCGTGAGTCGCAAGGTGGAACAGCGCCACCCAGTATGCCCCAAGACCTGCCGCAACGAACATATATCCCAATTGAGACAATGTAGAGAATGCGATGATCTTTTTCATATTGGTTGCAACCAATGCCATTGAAGCAGCACCTATTGCAACAAATGCACCAAGGCATGCAATAAAGTATCCTACTTCAGGAACAACCGTATATATCTCGTTTGCTCTAATTACAAGGTAAACCCCTGCCGTTACCATTGTAGCGGCGTGGATAAGTGCAGAAACAGGAGTTGGACCCTCCATCGCATTTGCAAGCCACGTATTGAACGGGAACTGTGCAGATTTACCCATAGCACCGATAAACAGGAATATACCAATTGCAACTACAGTTGCATGGTCAAGTGTACCTATTTTTGCAAATACTTCAGAATACTGTAAAGAACCAAGGTTCCAGAAAATAAGGAACATACCTACAAGCATTGCCAAGTCGGCAACCCTGTTCATAATGAACGCTTCGTTCGCCGCCCAAGAAGGTGACGGTGAAGAGTATGGCGACAATGTAGAGAAAGGAGATTTTGTTATATCCTTGCTTCTTGCCATATCCTCTTTATGGTACCAGAACCCGATAAGTCCCCAAGAACAAAGACCAACACCTTCCCATCCGATAAATAGACCTGCAAAGTTGTCTGACATAACAAGGATCATCATAGAGAACACGAAAGCAGACAGCCATGCAAAAAATCTGTTGAAACTTTTGTCGTGATCCATGTATCCTATAGAGTGGATATGCACCATAGTTGAAACTATAGTTACAACAACCATCATAGTAACACTTACCTGGTCAACAACAAACCCGAACGGAATATCAACATTACCTATTACGATCCAGTCTAACAGCTTAACGTTAACAGATGTACCCGTTAAATATACATGCATTAAAAGGTTTAACGAAGCCACTAAAGATACTGCAAGAAGTGAAGATGTAACAACACCTACAAACAGTTTCTTTGGACTATTCCCGAATAATGCTGCAAATAGTGAACCGACAAGCGGCGCAAAAAGTGCAATTAATAAATAACTCTCCATCTCTATCCCTTCATACTTTGTAGTGAATCAAGGTTGATATTATTATGTCTTTTGAACCATAATATCAATAATCCCAGACCTACCGCAACTTCACTTGCCGCGATTGCAATAATAAAAAATGCAAACATCTGCCCCGTAAGATCACCGTGAAATTTTGAAATTGCGGCAAATCCTATATTTACCGCATTTAACATTATCTCTGTTGAGAAAAACAGCATCAACAGGTTTTTTCTCCTTAAAGCACCATATAAACCTATCATAAAAATGACAGTTGAAAGCACTAGATAATCATTTAATGTTATACTCATTTAATATCCTTTGCAATCTCTGTATCCGTCTTGTGGTTGTCAAGCTCCTGCTCACTCATCTGAGTGATAGATACATCCATTTTTTTACCTGCTAAAATAATTCCACCGATCATTGCAACTAGAAGCATAACTGCCGCAACCTCAAATGGAACAAGGTATTTTGTAAATAATACTATACCCACATCCTGGATATTTCCAAATTCAGGGTGTACAGGATAGTGTGCCGTAGCATTTGCACCTATAACCGGAGCAACAAATATCAATACCACGATCAAAGCCACAAGCCCAGTTAAAAGGAACGTTAACTTTGGATTTGCAGCTGTTTCTTCAACATCATTGATCGAGTCAAAGAACATCATACCGAAAGCATATAGGGCCATAACGGCACCCGTATAAACTACTATCTGTACGACGCCTAGGAAATCTGCATCAAGCAGGAAGAAAAAGGCAGATATGAATATCATACCGGCCGCCAGTGAACTAAGTGCATACAGTGCGTTCTTCGTCATCACCGTAATTGCGAACATTGCTATAGTCAAAAAAGCAAATAAATAAAAAGCTACTACTTCAAACATTCTTTAATCCTTAATATGCCAATGGAGTTTTCTTGATCTTTTTGTCAGCATCAGGAGATACCGCACCAAAACCGTCATACTCAACTTGGTTAATTAACTCATCAAACGGTGTAAGAAGATCATCTTTTAATACGAAGTGCTCTCTTTGCTCACTTGCATTTTCATATCTACCGCCGTGAACGATCGCCAGCTCAGGACAAACTTCCGCACAATATCCGCAGAAAATACAACGTCCCAGGTTAATAGTATATTCCATAACCTCTTTTCTTGAATTTTCATCTATTTTTGTATCCATTCTGATACATTTTGCGATACATATCTTTTCACAAAGCCCGCAGCCGATACATCTGTTATTACCGCTTTCCAGTAATGCCAACAGTTTATGTACGGCTCTGTATCTAGGACTGATAGGCAGTTTCTCAACAGGATATTGAACGTTGTGCATCTCATTGTTGAATAATGCACCTTTCATTATTTTAAATGTGATACCAAGACCTTTGAACAGTTCAACGCTGAATGTTCTGTCAACAACCTGCTTGAACTTGTCCCAAGGTGATTCAGGATACTCTTCAATATCCACCATCATATACTCTTGAGTCCCTACATTTCTCTCTTTTAAATCTTTAAAACTCATCACTTCTCTCCTATGCCATTACTACTATACCGGTAATTACGATATTTACCAGCGCTAAAGGCATTAATACTTTCCAACAAAGCCACATTAACTGGTCTGGTCTAACATGCGGCCAAGATGCTCTTGTCCATAAGAAAAAGAATATCAAGAACATAACTTTTAATAAAATCGCGATCGCTCCGGGGATAAACCATAGATCATTGAATCCACCCATAAATACAAGTGCCGCTAGGAACGAGATCGTAAACAGGTTCGCATATTCCCCGATAAAGAACATACCCCATCTCATACCTGAATACTCTGTTGCGTAACCTGCAACAACTTCCGCTTCATGCTCTAAAAGGTCAAACGGAGTTCTGTTCGTTTCAGCGAAACCTGCAATAAGGAACAGGATAAATGCAACCGGCTGGTAAACAAGCATCCATACACCCTCTTGCCCTTGATAGTTGTTGATATCAATTAATGATAAACTACCAACCAACATTAACGGTGCCAAGATAGAAAGTCCCGTAACAACCTCGTAAGATAAAAGCTGTATTGCAGTCCTAGCTCCCCCTAAAAGACCCCATTTGTTAGCCTGAGCCATACCGCCTAGAAGCGGACCGTAAAGTCCCGTAGCCATTACACCAAGAACAAATAATAAACCGACATTTATATCAGATACGATCACACCAGGTACGAACGGAACCGCAGACATAGCGATAAACGCAGTTGCGGCAGTAATAACAGGTGCTATCATAAAAATCGGTTTATTAGCGTTTTGAGGAATAAAATCCTCTTTCGTGAACAGTTTAGCACCGTCCGCTAGAATTTGTAAAACCCCGAAAGGCCCTACATGTAAAGGACCTGGTCTTCTTTGCATAAATGCAAGTACTTTTCTCTCAATATAAGTAGTAAAACCGGCCAATGCCGAGAATACTAATAAAATAACAAGTACTTTGACAATCGTCATTAAAATTTCGTTATCCATATCTTACACCCTCTTTATATTTGCAGTATTAAATCTAGTTGATCCGAATAACCCTTTTGTATCGATATTTCTATCGAACGTAGGGATATATGAGATATCTCCGGTTAAAGTATTATCTACTCTAAGCTCTAAAGTAGCAGTGTTGCCGTTTGCAGTTACGCTTACCTTGTCTCCGGATTCTGCTTCAAGTTTTGTTTTCATAGTTTCAGAAACATACAGTGCAACTATATCATCTTTTAGTTGATTTGCCACTGCTGTGAACTCATTAAACTGGTTAATCGGGTTACCATTGTATACAATATACCCATTTTCATCCATAGCAAGTGTTTCTTCAGCACATTTTACTGCTACGTTTTGTAACTCAACCGCCTCTGAAGCAAGCTCGTAACCTCTGTTCTCGACCATGTCGTTACCGAAATAGTTTGGAAGAGCGTCAAAATCTACACAATTAAATATCTCTTTCGTATAATCTATCGTATGCTCTTTTTTTGAATCAAGTATCTCGTTGGCAAAATCGTTTAATACATATCCCTCGTATGCAACTGCGGCGTTTGTAGGCACCACTTTTTTATTGATATTTACGAACGTACCCTCTTGCTGGGAGATAACCGGAGCGTCAACGTCACCGTCACCAAGCGCGCTTATCATATAATCCGCTTTTACGTTGTAACCTACTGTTTTCCCCTCTGCAGTTTCATCAAGATCACATAATAAACTAACACCAAGCGTATTTGTCTGCGTAGGGATAACCAGAACTTTAAAGTCTGTGTATTTCTCTACCATACCGCAAAGTGCCGCTATGTTCGCACTGTTTGGATGCGTGATACAGTCTTCACCTACTATCAGGCTGTATGTATCTTTTTTGGCAAGCATCGCCTCTATAGTTTCAAGTAACGATTCGTCGGCCCCGATTGCATCTAAAAGCTTTGTATATGTATACTCAACATCTTTCGATACTTTTTTAGGGACCATTTTGGTTACCTCTTTCTCTTCACCTGTCTCGGCGTCAACGCTCATCTCGGTAACTTTTTCTTTGATAGTTTCACTTACTGTTTTTACCCTTATTTCCCTTTGGGATTCAAGATATGAAGCAACATCAGAAGGTAAATCCTTACCGAACTGGTCAAGTATGAACATCAATACCGCATCTTCAGAGTAAGGTTTGTTGGCTATTGTCTCAATAGTTTTACCTTTTTTACCAAGCCCTTCGATATGGGTGTCACCCATTGGATGGAAGTAAAGCGCCGCCCCCTTGTTCATCCCTATTGCATTGTTAAAAGCGTATTTTACGTTTGGAGCATCTGACTTTAAGTATGAACCAACAGAGACCAGGAAATTGCTGTTATGGATATCTTCCAGCGTAGCGTTATAGAAGCTTTGACCAGTGATTTTAGAATATCCGTTCATAAAGTTCTTGAATCTTAAAGCATCGCCGTTTACAAGTTTTGCACCTGTTTTTTCTTTGATAGATTGAAGTATCTTCGCCTCTTCATTGGTAATGAAAGAATTGAAAACAATAGAGTCTGCCTCTTTTAAAGCTTTTACCGTCGAGATAAATTTATCCGCTTCTTTTACAGATTTGTTTACAAAATCAAATCCGAATCTTGCCGCACCGCTTAATGAAGTATAGTGGGCATCATTTGTAACTCTGTAGATTCTTTTCTCTTTGTTGTTTTCGATAGTATCGTGTTTTACCTCATAATAAATAAGCGAACAATCTGAAGAGTAAGGATTAGATGCAGGAACCTTTGTCAATTCCCAGGCATTTGATTTGTATTGGAAGTCGGAGCTTACAAGAGCACCTACAGGACAAACAGCTATACACTCGCCACAATCGATACATTTGTCTTCTTCGAAACCGATCAGTGATTTGTTTAGCTTGTTCCACATCGCATAAGCATCTTTAGGCATTGTAGCCTTGAAGCCCGCGTCCAGGGCATCGGCACCTCTTTTAACCGTTCCAAGAGCATTTGATCCTATCATATCCTTACAGATAGTCACACACTTCTCACAAACGATACAAAGTCCCGGGTCGTATTTCATAACCCCCCAGTTCGAAGCAGGTCTGTTCACATCCCTGACTGCATAATCCTGGCTGTCAACTTCCATGTATAAAGAGTAGTTTTGAAGCTCACACTCCCCGCTTTGGTCACAAACACCGCACTGTAACGGGTGGTTTACATCGTAAACCTCCATTATAGCACGTCTTTCTTTTTCTATGTTCGGCGTATTTACTTCTACTACCATACCCTCTTTAGACTTGGCATTACAAGCATATACCTGCTTACCGTCCGCTTCAACTAAACAAAGTCTACAAGCTAGAGTCGGAGTACATTTTGTCTGGTAACAAATAGCAGGAACAAAAATATCGTTTGCTCTTGCCACATTTAGTATGAACTCTCCCTCTTTTGCAGTACACTTCTTTCCATTAATAGTTAAATTTATCATATTCCCCATTATGAATCAACCCTTTGAATTTGTACTTGCTTGAATCTATATCCCTCTTCAATCATATCATTGTGAAATTCATTGTCAAATGTTGGATATAAAGCCACTGTGCCCTTGATTGACGAGTCAATTTTAAACACTTTTTTTACAATTTGGTTATTATATCTTATATTAACTTCATCCCCGTCTTTTATCTTTGCGGCCGCTGCAAACGAGCTGCTGCCCCTTAGATGTTTGTTGGTTTGAAGTAATAAAGACCTACCGGTATTCTTATTAAATTGGTGTAAAGGTTCACATCTGTATACAACCGTTCCGTTATAGGTATCGATATCCGATATCTCATCTAAATCTGTATCTTCAGAAACTGTTTTTATACTTTCAAGATCCAAAGCATAACCCCTTAGATCCTTCCCGTATCTGTCAAAACCGTTCTTTAATTCATCAAATGTGATATCTTTATATCCTTTCTCTAAAGGAAGTTTAGCTGTATAATCTACGGTGTTTTCAACTTTTTGTCCCAAAACCTCGTTTGCAATATCGTTCAGGCAGTATCCGTCAAACGCTAAAGCAACATTCGTATTTAGGACTTTTTTGTCGATACTCGTAAATGTACCCTCTTGCTGGTTAAGTGCGGGAACGTTAATATCCCCAGCACCGCTGCCGCTTATAACAAAATCACCCTCTTCATTGTAACCTACGACTTTTGAGCCTGCGTTCTCGTCAAGATCACAGATCAAACTTACACCGAGCGTATTTGTGGAGGATGGTATGATAACCACTTCAAAATCCGTCAGCCTGTCGATCAGACCGATAAGTTTCGCTATATTGTCGGCTTTTGGATGTGCGTACAGATCCTCACCCACAACAAGCGTTTTATTTTTTCTTCTTACCAGCTTTTTCTCTACAGCTTCCAGTTCCTCTTCACCGACACTACACTCGCCGCTTAAATTACCAATATCAAGATCATCAAAGAACTCTTTGTACTGCTCGGGCACCTCTTTTATAAGATAGCTTGCAAGCAGTGCAATAACACCCTCTTCACTCCCGACTTCATATTTTACGAACTGGTTATATTTACTTTGAAGATTTATATCATCAATCGGATGCATATACACAAAATCGGCCCTTCGTCTTTTTACCGCAATATTCGCGGAATATTTGACTACAGGGTTGTCTCTGCTTATTCTGGTACCAATCATAATAACGGCATCGCTGTTTCTTATGGTTTCGTTCGTACCGCCGTAAATCCCTTTACCGCTTGTTGCAGAATAGTTCTTTAAGAATCTTTGATAATTTAATGCATCTGGATTTACAAGTTTTATTCCAAGGCTCTCTTTCAGGCTTTGTAATATCTTTGCTTCTTCGTTAGTGATATAGGAATTAAACCTGATCGTATCACTTGTTTTAAGTGCCTCCACAGCCTTGTCAAAAGCTGCTTTGTCTTTACCTTTTGCATTGTTCTCAAAGTTGAATCCGAATCTTCCCGCACCGCAAAGTTCGGTAAATTCCGAATCGTTCGTAACCCTTGTGATCTTTTTATCAAAGCTTCCAACGCCTGCATGCTTAACCTCATAATACAATGAACATCCGCTGCTGCAGTGTGCGCAGGTTGCAGGTATTTTCTGTGATTCCCAGGAGTTAGAGGTGTATTTGTATTCATTTGATATCAAGGCTCCAACAGGACATACGGAGATACAATCCCCGCACTGCTCACATCTTGAGAATTTCATGTCAATTATAGATTTATAACCGCCCGGCTTAATATAAAGCGCCGCACTTCCTATAACTTCGTTACAAGTATGTACACATTTTTCGCACATGATACACAAACTTGGGTCATATCCCAGTATTCCCCACTTCTTTTTCTTCCTGTTTAGGTCTTTGGCAGCGAACTCCTGTGAGTCTACCGCAAATTCCAAAGTCTTGTTTTGAAGGTCACATTCACCGCTTTTGTCACAAACACCACATTCCAATGGATGGTTTACGTTATACATCTTCATAATGTTTTGTCTGTGCCTGAACAGCTCTTCGTTCTGCGTCGTTACAACTGCACCGTCTACGGCTTTCTCCTGGCAGGAAAGAACGGTACCGTCAACACCCTCTACGTCAACCACACACATTCTACATGCAGTGATCGGTGATACTTTTGTTAAGTAACACATTGTAGGGATATAGATATCGTTCGCTCTTGCAATATCCAGGATAGTCTGACCGTATATACCCTGACACTCTTTGCCGTCAATAGTAATAGTGATCAGTTTTCCTCTATGTTGTATTCTTTCGCTCATACTGCCACCATCCCCAGGTAATAACATCTCATACATCTTTCAGCTTCAGCTTGCGCTTCTTCTGCCGTGAATCCTAGATTTACCTCTTTATTATTATCTTTTCTAACTTCAGTTTCAAGTTTTTCACTTAATTCTCTTGGGATACCGGGCATCCACCCTTTGATCTTTTCGTTTTTATTGTAAACTTTCAGTCTGTTCATATGGTCTTCCATGATCTCTTCATCAAGAAGACTTGTTTTACCTTCGTAAATATATCTTGACATAACAGAAGCAGCTCTTTTTGCCTGACCTACCGCATTAACGATGGTCATAGGACCGTATTCACAATCCCCTGCCGCAAAAAGCCCGGGCCTGCTTGTCATATAATCTTTACCGTTTGTTTGAAGAGTTCCCCAGGAGGTCATCTCAAGCTCCCAGTCACCAGGTAAGATCTGTAGATCACATGCTTGAGAAACGGCAGGGATAACATAGTCACAATCTATATCTTCACTTGCACCCTCAACTTTTACAAGCTGCGGTCTTCCCCCGTTTGGATCAGGCACCTGCTCATACTTGTCTACCCTGACTCCGGTGATCTTTCCGTTGTCGTCGAATATTGTATCTATTGCCGAATAGAAGATGAACTCAACACCCTCTTCCACGGCTTCCGTGTACTCTTCAAGGGTCGTGTTCCTGATGATAGTTTTCTCATCCCTTCTGTAAAGCATCACGACCCTTTTTGCACCTTCCCTGATAGAACATCTAACAACGTCCATAGAGGTGAATCCACCCCCTACACAAACTACTGTTTTGTCTTTCAGGTCTTCTGCAGCAGGGCTTCCGATCCTGTATTTATGCCAAAGATTAACTTTATCAAGCATATCAATAGCACCCCAGTAACCCTCGAAGCTAGGATCCTCGTTCTCACATCTGATCTTTTTTGAAAGCCTTGTACCAAATGCCAATAAAGTTGCATCGAACTCTTCATCGATCTCTTTTAATCTGTCCGCCGTTACCCTGTGGTTCGTAACCACTTCAACGGTAGGCAGTGATGTAACAAGCTCGATATCTTTATTGTATTTGCCGATAGGCATCCTGTATTCAGGAACACCTACCGCAACCTCGCCGCCAAGTACGGGAAGCTCTTCAAAAATAGTCACGCTTATACCTTCAAGCCCCAGGTAAT
The DNA here is from genome assembly GCA_963677515.1 of Arcobacteraceae bacterium. Classification (GTDB taxonomy): domain Bacteria; phylum Campylobacterota; class Campylobacteria; order Campylobacterales; family Arcobacteraceae; genus JAIOSF01. The sequence goes on from OY781963.1 coordinate 2,052,378, forward strand.
ATGCGGCAGTAAGCCCCGCAGGACCTGCACCGATAACAGCAACTTTCTTGCCGTCATTTCTAGGCTTTTTAGGTTTTACCGGATGGAACCATTCCATCTCGTGGTCGGTTTCAAAATCGGCACCTATTCTTTTAAGTTCCATAATTGAAACTGCTTCATCAAGATTTGCTCTTCTACAGGCATCTTCACAAGGATGCGGACAAACCCTTCCGCAGGTATGTGCCAAAGGCATAGTCTGTCTTGTCGCCTTTAAAGAGTTCTCGAAGTCAAGTTCCCTTACACCCTCGATGTATCCTGGAATATCAACATGGGACGGACACATATCTGTACAAGGGGCTGTAACATTTGCTATGTATTTCTCGTCATCCTTGTCATACCAGGGTGATTTTGACCTGTTCTTGATCAAGGTTAAAAATTGATCTTCAAAATACTCGATCATCCCCAAAATAGGTGTGGGAACCGTTTTACCGATCTCACACTTGCTTGTGGTCGTCATTGTGGAACTAACTTCTTTAATATGTTCTAAATCTTTTAGTTCCCCCTCTCCTCTTGCAATTTTGTCCAGCATATCAAAAAGTATCTGTCCTCCCCAACGTCCGGGAGTACATCTACCACAGGCTTCACTGTATTCCTGATACTGTCTGGCATAGTTCATTGCAAGTTTCACAACATCCACATCCTCACAGAACAGGACGAAACCGTCCCATCCCACGAATGCTTTTGTTTGTGAATCTTCACTGTAAGCTACAGGAAATTTCGCAGACGCTTCAGCCCAGCTGTCACCAGCCACGCCTCTGTTGTCTACTATCTCCCCCTGCCAGCTTGAAAAATATACTTTACTCAAAACTTAATCCTTAAAGACCCGGTGTCTTATTCAGCTACCGCTTCTTCTTCAACCGCTTCAACTGCAGGCTTCTCTTTTTTGATAACTACTGTCCAGTCAACTTCATTGTACTTTAACGAGTTCATTAAAGTCCATCCGTTCTCTTTTACGCAATCCGCACTTGCCTGTACGCTTAAGAAATCACCTATCTCGAAAAGGAAAATACCGTTTTCCCCTTCAGTGATCTCAGCGTTCATAATCTCAACCATTCTTGGGATGAAATTCTCTTTATGGTTTCTTAGGTCATATCTTTTCATTATCGGTCAATCTCCCCAAATACGATATTCAAGTTACCAATAATAGTAACAACATCGGCTAATTGATGTCCAGGTAACAGGTCTTGTAAAATTCCTGTATGCCAGAAACTTGGAGCTCTACATTTTAATTTGTACGGATATGGAGACCCGTCAGAAACTACCATAAACCCTAATTCACCTTTTGGAGATTCTGTAGCTACATAAACCTCTCCTACAGGTGGTCTCATACCTTGCGTTACAAGCACGAAATGCTGCATCAATGAGTAGTTCTGAGTCATCATATCCTCTTTGGTAGAAGATATATATTGAGGCGCATGAGCCATCAACTGGGTATCACTCTCATGGTACATAGGGATAAGCTGTCTTAAGATCTTCATAGACTCGTACATCTCTGCCATATAACATTTGTATCTTCCGTATGAATCACATTTGTCTGAAACAGGGATATCAAAATCAAGCTCAGGGTATAATCCGTAAGGCATCTCACGTCTTAGATCCCATTTAACGCCGCTTCCTCTTAATGTGATACCGGAACATGCCCATGATTTAGCCATCTCTTTAGAGATAGTTCCTACATTTTCAAGTCTCATTTTCCAGATTCTGTTCTTAGTTAAAAGACCTTCATAGATCGGGATTTGAGTCTCAAGGATATTCAGGTATTTCTCAAGATCGTTCGTCCAGTTTGCAGGAAGATCCAAAGGAACACCCCCTATTCTAACGGCAGAGTGTGTAAGTCTTGCACCACAATAGTCTTCCATCAAGTCCATTGCGAATTCTCTTTCCCTGAACGCATAAAGGAAGATAGACATAGCACCGACGTCAAGTGCATGGGTAGCAAGCCAGAAAAGGTGAGAGATGATTCTATTAAGCTCTAAAAGCATTGTTCTAATAACCTCTGCCCTTCTTGGAGCTTCCACACCTATTAATTTTTCAATTGCAAGTGCATAACCGTAGTTGTTTGAAGCCGAAGCGATATAATCCATTCTGTCCGTAGTAGGAAGGAATTCGTTGTAGATCATATTCTCACCCATCTTTTCGATACCTCTGTGCAGGTAACCGATATCCGGATGAGCCTTAACTACCTCTTCCCCTTGTAGTTCAAGCATAAGTCTTAACTGACCGTGCGCTGAAGGGTGCTGTGGTCCGAAGTTGACCACCATAGTATTATCTTCTCTCTCGAAAGTAATATTTTCAAAGAAAGGTTTTAATCTGTTAGTTTGCTGCATATTACTTTCTCTCTTTCAATTGCACTTTTTCTTTTTCATCAAAAGGTGTTACAAGTTTTACACCGAATAATTGAACTCCGCCCTCTTCCTGGTAATGGATAGGGGTATCAGGCTCGTTGCCTTCAGAAATAGGAATACCTTTTGGAACCTCGTGGCCAAGTCTGGAAAATCTGTTGGTATCGTATCTGTCGACACATGCCGCATCCCTAAGCTCAGGTCCTATAATATCTCTTGCTTCCTTACCGAATATCTTGTCAACTTCATACCATGAAGCAGCTTCGTCACCTTGAAGCGGATATGTTTTTCTAAGCGGATGCCCAACCCAGTCGTCAGGCATAAGGATTCTTTTCAAGTAAGGATGGTTGTTTACGTAGATCCCGTACATATCGAACATCTCTCTTTCCGCGAAATCAGCCATTCTAAACAGCGGGTTTACAGACTCAACAGCTTCACCCTCTTTTATAAAGGTCTTGATCCTCATTCTTTTTCTTTTTGATGTAGACAACATCTCATAGAATACTTCAAATCCGCCTTTGTCGGCTATATAATCAATCGCAGACAGCTCCATAAGAAAATCATAGGCCATGATCTCTTTTGCATGCTTGATAGCTTTTACATTGTCTTCAGGCTTGATATATACAACTAAATGCCCGGCCTGGATATATGCATCGCTTATTTCAACTTTTCTCCCCAGACTTAAAAAGTCATTGCTGAAAGTCGAATCGTCATAAACACTTTCTTTCGCTAATTGAGGCGTTACGTAAAATCTGTCGTTGTAGTAAGATTTTCTCTGTACGTCGTTTTTTGGTTTATAAGCTCTCATCTATACCAACCTTTTTGCTCTTTGAGCCATACCAGCAGGCTCTCGTCTGATTTTTCTTTGCAGCATCATAAGTGCATATTGAAGTGTCTCGGGTCTGGGTGCACAACCTGGAAGATAGATATCCACAGGAATAACCCTGTCAACACCTTGAACAGTTGCGTATGTATTAAACATACCGCCCGTGTTTGCACATGAACCCATAGAGATAACCCATTTCGGATCAGGCATCTGGTCATAAAGTCTTCTCATGAACTCTGCGTGTTTTTTTGTCAACGTTCCCGCAACAACGATAACGTCAGATTGTCTTGGGGACGCTCTGAATATCGTACCGAACCTGTCGAAGTCGAATCTTGAACCACCGGCAGCCATCATCTCGATCGCACAACATGCAAGACCGTAAGTCATCGGCCAAAGAGAGTTACTTCTTCCGAAATTTACTATTTTGTCAATAGTAGTAAGTTTTACAGCTTCACCACCGTCTTGTAGATAGTTTACTTTATGCTGTGCCATTCAAGCGCTCCTTTTTTCCATGCATATATAAATCCTATTGCCAATAACAGGATAAATAAAATCATCTCAATAAATCCAAACCAACCTAATACTTTAAAGTCAACTGCCCACGGGAACATGAATATGATCTCCACATCGAACAGGATAAATAAAAGCGCCATTAGGTAAAACTGAACCGAAATAGTATTAGGCTGTTTATTAACCTCAGGTCCACACTCGTAAAGCGTAGATTTTAACTTTTCAGTATCTTTCCTAGCCAGTTTGTGACTGACAATCCTAGATAACATCGTAGTAGCATAGAATGCCCCAAATGTTAAAACAAACATAATAAATGCACCAAAATACGGATGTGCAAAAGTGCTATGTTCCATTTATTCCCCTTTAAATATATAAGCAAACCGTATACTATAGATACAGATAGCCCACAATAACTGAGGTAATACTAGCTAATTCTAATTAAATTTTAACTTACATAAATAGATTTTTTTCCCTTGGGTAAGGGTAACACTGTAACAAAAGGGAACAATTTTTTAGTATTAAAGAAAAGAAATACCCTAAAGTATTATTTTTTTATCTCGGTCGTGGAATTTGGAGCCCCCAGATGATAACCTTGGTAACCATCTATATATAATCTTCTAGCTTTTTGATATATCTCTTCATTTTCGATATATTCAGCTACTACTTTTATTCCCAGTTCATGGGCAAGGTTCGTAATGGTCCTTACAAGTATATACGACTCTTCAACTTTGCAGATATCTTTTATCAAAGAACCGTCGATCTTGATATAATCGGGTTTTAGTTCTATAAGATAGGTAAAATTTGAATACCCGCTCCCGAAGTCGTCTATGGCTATCTGCACCCCTAAAAGCTGCATATTTTTTATAAAATCCCTGATCTTGTGGAAATCGCTGATATTCTCGCTCTCAAGGATCTCTAAAATAAGCCTGTCGGCAACCCCGTACTCCTGCATTTTTCGAGTAATGAAAACTATCATCTCCTGGTTTTCAATATCGGCAAAAGAGAGGTTTATCGAGAAGGTAACATCTTTGTCCTGGAAATACTGGAAAGATTTCTCTATCATCCTTTGGGTAAGCTGTGCATAATACTTTGTCTTTGCAACCGCATCAAGGAAAAAGAAAGGGGAGATGACACGGTCTCCGTCCTGGATCCTTACAAGGCACTCGTAAGAGTTCCCGTAATCCTTGATAATAGGCTGGTAATAGGCGATCAGCCTGTCTTCCTCCAAAGCCTCTTTTACCATCTTTACCCCGGCTATATCTTTTTCGAACTTTTCGTTCAATTTCAACTCGGGGCTGTACTGCAGGAAAGCCTGCCTGGTGTCTTTTGCATAGTGAAGCGTCATATCGGCAAGCTCAAGGAGATTTTCGTCATCTATGCCGCTTACAAGGACACAGCTTACGTAGATATTGATATCTATCACGTTATCTTCGGTCAACTTCACTTTTATGGGGGTGTTCTCAATAGTATACATCATACTTTTGACTTTCTCTTCCGTAAAGTGGTGATCAAGGATATTTTTGCCCTGCTCCAGATAGATGAACTGGTCCGCCCCTATTTTATAAAATTTTTTTCCCTCTTCTATCAGGGTTTCAAGAAATTTGGTAATGGCCTGAAGAACCTTGTCTCCGATCTTCATACCGTAAAAATCATTGATGGTGGAGAACCCTTTTATATCTATAAACAAAAGCCCGTTCGGTTTCTCTTTTGCCAGGTCTTCAAGCAGTTTAACCCTGTTTGGAAGCCCCGTTAATTCATCATGATAATACCTGTCTTCAAGTTCTTCAACTCTTTTTTCAAGCTGTTCTTTAGTCATACTTATTATTTCCTGTAAAATTTCATAATTGTGAATATTTTGTAAATTATACCATAGATAATATTTTTTTTTCTAACTTTGCCAGTTTTTCCCTAAAAACATTATCGAACTGCGATCTGTTGAATGTTCTTTGCCTTTTTGCAAGCTGCGCCGTATGTACGCTTATAAGTTCTTCCAGTTGTGCCTTGTCTATTTTACCGTCCAGGTAATCTAAGGTTTCAGCTATACCGATGGAGCCCATGCAGTTTGGCTTCCTTGTATATCTCTCCTCCAAAAATATAACCTCATCGATAATACCGTTTTGTATCATCTTTTTGGTTCTTAATGCTATCCTTTCCCTTAAGGTATCTGGATCTGTTTCGATTTGGAATATCTGCAGATCTTTTATAATGGGCTGTGGTTTATTTTCCATGAAATATTGTGTAGGGGTCAGGCCTGTCTGGTAGAATATCTCCAGAGCCTTTTGGATCCGGTAGCTGTCTTTTGATGCTATCTTTTCCATATATTCCCTGTCTTTTTCATATAGAAGATCATAGCTTTCTTCAAGATCCAGCAGTTTTTCCCCGACTATCTTTTTTGTCTCGCTGCTTATTTTTGGGGAAACCGACAGACCCTCAAGCATAGACTTCAGGTAAAATCCGGTACCTCCTACGATGATCAGGTTTTTCCCTTTTTCCTTTGCAAAGCTTTTTGCCTTTTTATATTCATCTATAAACTGCACTACGTCAAAATTCTGGTCGGGATATATCATATCGATACCGAAATGTATTATCCCGTCTCTTTCTTCAACCGTTGGCTTTGCGGAAGCTATATCTATCTGCTTATACACGGCCAAACTGTCAAGGGACAATATCACCGCATCCATTTTGTGGGCAAGGGAGATCGAAAGGTCTGTTTTCCCCGATGCGGTTGGGGCTATTATTGCTATTTCTTTATACATAAGTACAATTATAGTAAAATCCCCCTTATGGAAAAAATACTAAAACTACTTAACGACTTTAATGAACTTGTGATGTTCAAACACTCGATCTTCTCTTTGCCTTTTATTTTTATAGCAATGATCGTAGCCGCACAGGGCTGGTTCGGCTTTGAACTGTTACTTTTGGGAACTTTGGCGGCACTGACGGCCAGAAACTTTGCTATGGCCTTTAACAGATACCTGGACAGGGACATAGACGCACAAAATCCCAGGACAATAAACAGGCCGAGCGTCGACGGCAGGATAAATCCAAACCAGATGCTTTTCTTCGTGATCGCAAATGCCTTGGGCTTTATAGCCGTGGCATATTTTGTAAACGACCTGGCACTGTATCTCTCAATTCCTATTTTAATAGTAATAGGAAGCTACTCTTATTTTAAAAGATTCTCGTTCCTGGCACATATCATTTTGGGTATATCTTTAGGACTTGCACCCATAGCGGGAGTTGTGGCAGTAAGCGAGACTATAACTTTATGGTCACTTTTCTTAAGCATAGGGGTATTGTTCTGGGTTGCCGGGTTTGACCTTCTTTACTCTTTACAGGATATGGAAGTTGACAAAAAGCTTGGGCTTCACTCCATCCCCTCAAGATTCGGGGCAAAGAATACCATGAGATTCTCCCAAAGTATGCATATGCTTACAGTAATATTCTGGCTTCTGTTTACCATTGAGGCAGACTTGGGGCTATTCGGTTACCTTGCTGTACTTGTAAGTGCCGTTATGCTTACCTATGAACATATTATAGTAAATAGGGATTTTACGAAAATAGACAAGGCATTCTTTACTATTAACGGATATCTGGGAATAGTGTTTTTTGTGCTTATTGTTTTGGAGTTTGCAGTTTAAGGAGGAGAGGATATTTTAAGTCTATCCTCCAAAGACTTTAATACATTCTAATAACTATAATAGAAACTAAAAGTATAATAATGAGTAATTTGTCCATATTATCCTCCTCTTTGTGGACTTTGGATGCACAAAAAAAAAGGTAGAAGGTTAATTACTCCTTCTACCTTATTTGTACACCCCTTGATCCACAAAGGAGAACAAATTACTCATATCAACATAATTATATAAAAATTTAAAACTAAAGTCAACAAAAATAAAATTTATTCTCTATCTATATTTAAAGTATAAAATCAATAAAAAATTATTTTGAAGTAGCTATTTTAATTATGACAAAATAGAAGTGCTTTTCCCTTGCAGGAGCTTGACTCGTGAAGTTTGCCTTGTGCCGTTCAGGCACAAGTTTTCCCCTACTCCAGTAAGTGACTAAAAGAGAAAGTGCTTCTATGAAGTCAGAATTAAAATTTACTCGAACTTCATTGAGAAGTCTAACCACGTCGCTTGGTGGATTATCGAACCGGAGCTGATAGCATCAATCCCGCTCTCCAAATACCCCGTGATCGTTTCAGTAGTTATATTACCGCTTGCTTCAAGAAGGATATGGGGATAGTTCTCATCCCTGAATACTGAAACCTCTTTGATCTGCTCAGGGGTCATATTGTCACACATGATTATATCCGCCCCTGCGTCCATAGCTTCTTTAACCTGCTCGAAAGTCTCACACTCGATCTCTATTTTGGTTACCCATGAGATCCTTTTTCTTGCGGTTTTAACGAACTCTTTGAGGTCCGGGATGGTTTTAAGGTGGGTGTCTTTTAACATAAGACAGTCATCTAGCCCAAGCCTGTGGTTAATGGCACCCCCTACTCTACTTGCGTATTTTTCAAAATCCCTAAGTCCCGGTCTTGTTTTTCTTGTATCAAGAAGAACCACGTCACTTCCTTCCAGAAGTTTTGCGTATCTGTTCGCATTCGTAGCTATACCGCTTGCATGCTGAAGGATATTTAAAAATGTTCTCTCTGAACTAAGAAGGATCGATGCCTTACCCTCTAATTCCGCTATCACGTCACCTTTTTTAACCTCTTGACCGTCTTTAAGCAGGAACTTGCAGTCAAACTTTTCGGCCCTTGCCAATACCTTTGCGTATTTTACCCCTGCGATGATACCTTCATCCTTGGCTATTACGTGTGCGGTGAATCTACCTTTTGGTGCAATATCGAAGAAAAGGTCTCCCCTACCGTTATCTTCTATTATTGCGTTTTTAACAAATTTCCTAATATTTATCGCCATATTTTATTTTATACCTCAAACATTCTTTCTAATGCGATCTTCGCATATTTTTGTACTTCCGGATCAACGAAGATCTCGTTTTCGTAAGTTTTATTCTCTATTGATTTCAGGATATTATACAGATCCTCCAGAGTTGTTTCGTTCATAGTCGGACACTCCGGTTTTGTTGAACTCAATACATAGGTGTTTTTCTCCCTAAGCCTGTTCACCATATTGAACTCTGTTCCCACCACAACTTTCTGCTCAGGGTCAAGATCTTCCGTTATATACTTGATAAGCTGTGAAGTGCTCCCCACAAAATCAGCTTTGTCACAGACCTTCACGTCACACTCAGGGTGAACCGCAACCAGGATATCGGGATATTTCTCTTTGTAAAAATCCACATCCTCAGGCGTGAACAGCTGGTGAACCGAACAGAACCCGTTAAAGCATATTATATCAGCTTTTTTGACATCTTCTATATCATCTATCCCCACAACCGCAGATTTAAGCCCTATCTGCTTGGCAAAGTTCTGCCCAAGGCATCTGTCAGGAACGAAGAATATCTTTTTGCCGCTTTCAAGCCCTTTGGAGATTATCTTGTAAGCGTTTGAGCTGGTACATACGTATCCGCCCATCTTGCCAACTTCCGCTTTTACCTCCGCAGATGAATTGATATAGGTAATAGGAAGTATATCCTCGTTTGCTATTCCTGCGTCGTTCAGGATCTTCAGGTTCATCTTGTAGTAATCCACGTCTATCATCTTGGCCATGGCACAGCAGGCGATCTTAGGCATAAAAACTCTTTTTGAAGGGTCTAGGACCTTAACGCTCTGACCCATGAAACCGACACCGCAGAATATTATGTTCTCTGTATCGGTTGCCATAGATTTTTTTGCAAGCTCAAGACTGTCTCCCGTTATATCGGCAAGTTCGAAAACTTCATCTTTTTGATAAAAGTGTGCTACTATGGTAACGTTTAGTTTCTCTTTTAATCTTAAAATCTCGTTTTTTAGATTCATTAATTTTTTACCTTATATAAATATGAAATGAAATATAGCAAATATTTAGTTATATCTTCTTTATTTATAAAAAATAGTTAAAATTAATATAATTTTCCTTACCCTTAAGTAACATAACTTAAGAGCATTTTGGTATAATATTAGATCATTCTTAAATTATAGGAACTCTATGAAAAATAAAGACAATAAGAGTATCTTATTGCTTGCAAGCGCTTTTTTGCTGTTGAATATTATCATTTTTTATACCACGGAAATAAACAAAAACCAAAGAATAAAAACAGCCCTTGACAGTCATATAGAAAAGATCAAAACCCACTACGAGATACTTTTATACCATCAGGAAACGACTGCCCAGGCGGCATACGAAACAACCATGAACACTCCCTCAGTGACGCAGATAATGAAAAAAGCATTTAATGCAGATGAAAGAAAAAGGGATATCCTAAGGGAAGAGCTTAGGAAAAAGCTTCTTGACAAATACAAGGTTATGAGAACAAAAGGGGTCGTGCAGTACCATTTTATTTTCAAGGACAATGTTTCATTCCTAAGGATGCACAAACCGAGCAAATACGGGGATGATATAACAAACTACCGGGCAGATATCGCCATGGTGAACAAAACCCTCAAACCGATCCGGGGATTTGAGCAGGGCCGGACGGCCCATGCCTTCAGGCATGTTTACCCCCTTATAAATGAAAAAGGGGAACACCTGGGAGCTTTTGAGATCTCGTTTACCAGCGATACTTTGCAAAACTACCTGAATGCAATAAGCAAGATACATACCCATTTCCTGGTAAACAAGCATATCTTTGACACAAAAGCCTGGTCCAGGGACGATCTAGTGGTCCAATACACCCAAAGCGCCGAGGATGAGAACTATATGATAACCCTGACAAAGGAGCATATAGACAAGAATATCTGTATAGCGTCTAATAAAGAGAAATTGAAAAGTATAAAAGATGATATAAAAAGGAATATGGCACGGGGCGACAAGTTCGCCCTTTTTACGAACTACAACGACAGAGTTCAGGTTATTGCGTTTTACCCCATTAAAAACATAAAAGAGAACAAAACCGTTGCCTGGGTGGTCTCATACGAATACGATCAGTTCCTGGAAGACACCATAAAAGGGAATAACATAATCAGGTTCTTCTCTTTTATCCTTCTTAGTATACTGTTTTATTTTATTTACAAGGTTATCAACCAAAAAGAGATACTGGACAAAGAGGTAGAAGAAAAAACCAGCTCCCTGGAAAACGCCAATAAAGAACTGACAAAAAACAAAGACGAACTAAAAGAGCTCAATACGAACCTTGAACAAAGGATCAAAAAAGAGGTCCAAAACAGCAAAACGATACAGGAGAAACTTTTCAAATCGGAAAAACTGGCCTCCATGGGGGAGATGATAGCAAATATCGCCCACCAGTGGAGACAGCCTTTATCGGTTATCTCAACGGGTGTAACGGGACTCAAGATAAAAAAAGAGTACGGGAACCTTGAAGATGGGGAGTTCTACCGTATCTGCGACCAGATAAACGACAATGCCCAATATCTCTCCCGTACCATTGACGATTTTAAGAACTTTATCAAAGGGGACAGGAAAGAGGAGCTGTTTAATCTGGAAGAGAATATTAAAAGCTTCCTGCACCTGGTGGAAGCAACCGTAACAAAAGAGGAGATATCAATAAGCAGCAATGTGGACAGTGATCTCCGGCTCAAAGGGCTTCCGAACGAACTTATACAGTGTTTTATAAACATCTTCAACAATTCAAAAGATGCCATGAAAGAGACAAACACTCAAAACAGGCATATTTTTATAAAAGGGTACAAAAAAGATGCCTGCGTCTGTATAGAGTTCAAAGACAACGCAGGGGGAATAAATGAAGAGATCATAAAAAAAATATTCGAGCCCTACTTTACCACGAAGCATAAAAGCCAGGGTACGGGTCTTGGGATGCATATGACATATACCCTTATAACCCAGGGGATGCAGGGGAATATAGAAGTTTCCAACGAAACGTTCAACTTCGACGGCAAAGAATACAAAGGGGCGAAATTCCTAATAACCCTCCCCCTTAAGAATTAAAGCCAGACCCCGTTTACCAGGTAATACCTTACGGGGTAAAAGGTGACTATAAAAGTATATATCCCTATAAATACCATCGAATAAAAGAAAAGCTTCTCTTTATCGAAAAATGCAAGCAATATCCCGAAAAAAGTCCCAGTAAACAAAGTCACGTACAATACGTACCCTATATAGTAATAATCTTTCTGCAAAAAGCAGAAAGGGCAGTGGTGGGTAGGAAGCTCATAGATATATGTCCCGAAAAACGCTATAAGGGAGATTATCGATATTACCAGAAATATAACGCTCAATATCCCGTAAAGAAACCTGTTTTTCAGATAATACCCAAGCAGCAGCAATAGAAACGTCCCGTAAAATGCACCAAGCAGCACGGAGTTGCTTATCTTGAATATCTCGGAGATATAAGATGCGGAAGTTGAGCTGTACAAAGTACCGCAGCAGCTTACCATCACCGAAGGATCTATGGAGCTGAACATCAGGGTTTCTATGACTATCTCGGCCGCCAAAAGAAGATAAAAAACAATAAACAGGCCAAACTTCAGCCTGGTATAGGGAAGATCCTCTTTTGAGAGGTCCGCTTTGTTTAAAACAAGCCAGAAACCGAAGATATAAAGGTTTATGATCTTAAAGACAAAAAGGTATATACCGTACTTGGTAGCGTCAACGACGCCGGCTGCGCACATGGCACCTATAAGGGTGTTTGATATCTTGTCCAAGGTGAAGATAAAGAACAAAAACAAGGGAAGCTTTACGATAAAGATATATTTAATGATAGTAGCCGTTAAAAAACTGTTCTTTTCCAGTTTGTACTGTTCTTGCGTGGTTTTGTTCATATCCCAGTTTTTGAATATCTTTATGCTTAGAACCAAAGCTATGGTAGAGAAGAACAGAAAGATGCCGTTTAATATAAATATGGCAAGGACTTCGGGTGTAAGTATCATTTCACTATCTTCCCGTTCTTTATCTCAACCGTTCTGTCCACGAAATCAAGATCAAAAAATATTGGATCGTGGGTCGCCACTATTATGGTTTTGTTGGACTGCTTTAGCTTTCTTAAAATATCGCAGAAAGCCAATGAAAGCTTTTCGTCAAGGTTTGCAGTGGGTTCGTCCGCTATTATTATCTTTGGATCGTTTATCATGGCCCTGGCTATGGCCACACGCTGCTGCTCACCTCCTGAAAGGTTCATCACGGGGATCTCTTTTTTATCGAATATCTCAAACGTCTTTAGAACCCTGTCCATCTTTTTTTCCAGATCTTCGCTATCCGGATTGTTCGGAACCAAAGGAAGAATAATATTCTCCCCCGCCGTAAGGTTGGGAATAAGGTTGTATTTTTGGAAAATAAAGCCTATATTCTCCCTCCTGTATTGGGCCAGGAAACTGTCGGGAAGTTTTGATATCCTTTTTTGGTCAACAGTGACCTCCCCGCTTGTAGGCTTGGAAAGCCCCGCTATAAGTGAAAGGATGGTGCTCTTACCGCTTCCGCTTGCACCTTTTAGGACTATCACCTCCCCCTCTTTAAAAGAGAGGTTTACCTTATCCAAAGCGGTGATTGTCTCTTTTTTGTTTATTGGGAATTTTTTGCTTATTTCGTTTAAAGCTATCATCTTATAACCTCATCTGCATCCAGGGTTGCAACTTTCCACGACGGGATTATGGTAGCTGCCACATAAACGGGAATGGTGATGAAAAATACCAGCATCAGGGTCTGGAAATCAAACACGAAAGGGAGGGTAAACGTAGTTTTCAGCTGGCTGTACCCTTCAAATATATCCCTCAAAACCGGGGCATTTAAAAAGTACACGAAAATAAAAGCAAAAAGCACCCCCGCAAGGTATGAAAGAAACGAGACCACGAAGCTTTCATAGAACTTCTCTTTCAAGATATCATCCACTCCCCACCCAAGGGCTTTTAATATACCTATCTCCTTTTTCTCCGCCGAAGTCAACCCGCTCACCTTGTCGTAGATGATTATGAAAAAAGTAAAAAGGGAGATAATGAACAGAGCCAGGAACACCCCGCTTTTATAATCGAATATATTTTCGTAGCTTACCAGAAAATCCTCTTTTGAAACAATTCTTAAAGAGGGGTAAAGGTTCTGTATCTTCTGCACTACGGTATCCACCTCTTCCGGGTTTGATATCTCTACCACGATATCCGTTGAGAGGTAATCCTCGATATCCAGAATCTCGTGCGCCAGCTCTTTTGAGACCAGGACCATATCGTTGCTTTGAAGCTCTATATCGCTTTTGAACACGCCTGCAATATCCACCTTTTTCATGGATCCGTCCGAAAGGATGAAATTAAAGAAGTTCTTGTAATAGTTTTGGGAGAGTATCTCTTTCACACCTTCTCCTATAAGCATACTGCTTTCCTCAAGCTTTGTTATGTTTCCGCTGTTCTTTACCACCTTTGAAAGGGACTGTGTGTACTGGGCTTCAAAACCGTCTATCCCCATAACGGTGAAGTTTGCTCCAGCATTCTGGAAAAAATAATATCCCCAGACCCTTGGTAAAGCGTTCTTGACCCCCGCGATGGCAACGATATCGTCGGCTATTGCCTTGTCGATATAGGTGATCTTCCCCCCTTTTAACTGCTGTATGGTCAAAGAGGGAAGTTTTTCGGTGGTTGATTTTAGTTCATGCTTTATTGAATTTGATATGAAAAACACGGAGCTTATCAAAAAAACAAGAAAGGTAAAAACAAAAAATATGAACAATGTTTTTGCTTTCTGCCTCAACAGCGAATTGATCGCATATTCTATAAGATATAAATTTATATTTAACATTATTTTACATTTTCCTTGACTTTTGAAAAACTGGTTGAAAAAGTTGACGGGAAATACTCTATATGCTCAGGCGCATCCAGAAATATATCCTGCATATTGCAAAGACTTCTGTGCCTGATAAAATAACCCTCCGTGGATACGGCAAGATCAGGGAGCTTTACGACCGAGATAAATATATCTTTGTCTGCTTTTATCTCTTTTGAAAGGCTTCTGTTTTCCAAAAGTGTGCTTACCAGCAGCTCAAGGCTGATCAAAAGGGCAACAGTGATTATGAAAAAATATCTGGCTTTGTTATTCATTGTAGTCCAGTTTATAAGCGTCATCCTCGGTAATATCCTGGAACCCTATGATCTTTTTGCCGAAATGGTCTTTTTTAAATGTTTTTGCATCCTCCATTGAGGCAAACGGGATAAACTCGTGCCCCATGGGACCGTATACGTCGCTTCTGATAACATAATATGCTTTTGTGCCGTCTATTGCCTTTTGGGAATAATAATCGGTTACCAGTATCTTTGTGATATTCTCCAGCTTGGCGATCTTGTAATCACCCCATTTCATAGGATCAAAATAGAACTTTATAAGATCTTTCACCCCGTCAAAAGACCAGTGTTTCTTTTCGTCCCCTTCTTCGTAAAAGATCTGCGCGGCCCATCTTGGGTATTTGTATGTGAACATACCGCACACGGGGCATTTCTCATGCTCTTCAACTTTTACCCTGTTGTTTATGGCATCAAGGTCCCCGAACCTTTTTACGTCCCAAAGGTAAAGGGCAACCGCATGGAGCCTTTCCTCATTCAAAGGCTGGCACAGTTTGCCGAACTTCAGGTTCTCTTTCAGCTCGTTTATCTCTATATACTCCGTAGGGTCAATATCCTGGTTACATTTTAATTCAAATATCTTTTTACCCATCGGGTATGTTTTTTTTCTATGTTTTTTCGAGCTGTACTCTTTATCTTTTTTAATATCCGCCTTGGTCATCTCCAGCGCCGTTTCAAAGTCCACTATCTTACCACGGTATCTTTTCTTGAACTCCAAAGCATCTTTTTCGTTCTCAAAGAAAAGCCTGCTTGTCTTCCCTGTCGTGGCTTTTATCTTGGAACCTATAAGGAAATAGCCGTTTTTAACCTCTGCGATTTTCTGAGATTTTGCATCTACTGCTTTAACGGAAGCTTTATCTATACCGTATTCCTCCATATCCATAACAAGGCAGCCAAGGCTGCAGTACTGCCGCGGCGTGCCGTTTGGAAGCTTTGAGATATAGTTTGTTTTGTAGTTCTCTTCAAGGTTCAATCCGCATACGGGACACCAGTATCTGCCCTGCCCTTTTTGTACAAGTACAGGTTCCACCGTGGCTTTCTTTGTGAAAGTGGCACTAAAAGATATACCAGAAAAAAGGATAAAAAATAAAATAAAGCTTTTTCTCAACATTTATAACTCCAGATTTTAATTATAATAATTTTATCCTAAGAGAATTAATTAGATGTTAATTTTAAGAAATTAATAATCAATTAACAATTATTTTGTAAAATAAGCCGTAAATTAAACACAAGGAAAACAAATGAAAAAACTATTAGTTGTTCTAAGCATTGTTGCGGGACTATTATCGTTTGGATATGCTGAAGAAGCTAAACCTATGAAAAACTACAGAGCCGTAGATCCTTCAAAAGCGGAGATTTTACAAAAAGGCGAAGGTAAGAACTTCTGTCCAATCTGCGGAATGACACTTCCTATGTTCTATAAAACAAACCACGCTGCAAAAGCTGACGGTGTAGACAAACAATACTGTTCTATCCACTGTATGGTTGAAGACAAAGAGGTAAACGGAAAGAACCTTACAGACTTCAAAGCGGTTGACAACGATACTATGAAATTCAAAAGCTCTGAAGAGATGTATTTCGTGGTTGGAAGCAAACAACCGGGAACTATGAGCCCTATCAGTAAATACGGATTCGGTACCAAAAAAGGCGCTGAAGATTTCGCTGCCAAATTCGGCGGGGAGATCATGACATTCAAAGAGCTTTACGCATATGTGAAAAAAGGTCTTCAAAAAGATATTGACGCTACTAAAAAAAGACAGGCAAAAGCTGCTGCGATGGGTGAAAAGATCTATGCAAAAATGTGTAAGCAGACAGATAAGAGATTTGACAATCCTGCGGCTGCAAAAACATACCTTCAGGAAACTGAACTTTGCGGTAAGTTAAAAGGTAAAAAACTTCAAGCTGTTGCATTATACCTAAGCGGAAAAGCCGATGCGGCACCTGCGATGAAATGCGGCGGGGGAAAATGCGGTAAATAAGCTTTAAAGCTTATCTTCCTTAGACAATAGAACGGGCCGGACAGCTATCCGGCCCGTTTTTTATTGATAATTGGGTAAAATACCTTTTATTTTACAAATCAAGGAACCTTATATGGATTTTTTTACAAACCCTAATATCTTATTTTATATTGCCGCATATCTTGTGGGATCGATCCCTTTCGGGCTGATACTTGCAAAAAAATTCGCGGGCGTGAACGTACAGGAATCGGGTAGTAAAAGTATAGGTGCTACCAACGTACTAAGGGTGGTAAAACAGACCAATCCCTCTCTTGCAAAAAAACTTGGCATCGCAACGGTAGTGCTGGATGCGGTAAAAGGTACTGCGGTTATCCTTGTGGCAATGGCTATGGGGATGAGCACTGAAACATTATGGGCTATCGCCGTATTAAGCGTGCTTGGTCACTGTTACAGCGTATACTTGAACTTTGAAGGGGGTAAAGGGGTAGCAACCGGACTTGGGGTGTTCCTGGTACTTATTCCCGTCCCTACTCTTATAGGTGCCGTTGTATGGGGATTTTGTGCAAAGGTTCTGAAGATATCTTCGCTTTCCTCACTTCTTGGGCTTATAAGCGTAGTTCTTGCGGCATATTTACTTAACAACGGCCTTGGCATACACTCAAATGCCCCTATGTACCTTATAGCGTTCATAATCATCTACAAGCATATCCCGAACATAGTAAGGCTTGTAAAGGGTGAAGAGGGTAAAGTTGTCTAATGAAAGTATATATCGAAGATCTTTCCTTTAAAACCATCATCGGCCTTCTCCCTTTTGAGAGGGTAAATAAGCAAAGCGTTATCATAAACGCAAGCTTTGAATACAGGTATGATGAGAAGAAAAAAGATTTCGTAGATTACTCTTTGGTTGCCAAAGAGATAAAAAGCATCATAAAAAAAGGGAAATTCGAACTGATAGAAGAGGCTCTTGAAACTTTACACAAAAAGCTTTACAGGCAGTTTCCCATAAAAAACCTCCAAATAAAGATCACAAAACCAGATATACTAAAAGAGTGCAGGGTAAGCGTCCAATACTAATCTTTAGTATTTAAAGAAGGTCGAAAAAGTCGCTTTTGTATATTATCACCTCTTTGTTCTTTCTATCGTAAATAAACCTCTTGTCACCGGCCCTGACCCTTTCCAGGATCATCTTTTTGATCTGCGAATCGGTTTTGCGGTGCTCTTTCATAAAAAGAAAAAACTCTTTTATATCCATAAACTCCACATGGGAATCGGGTGTCGGATACTCTTGCTTCACAGGCTCAAGATCCTCCGCTTTTTTATGCTCCAGGGCGTAGATATTCTTCATCTCGTTAAAAGCGCTTTTTAAAAGATCGACCTCGCTTTGGAAAACATTCAGTATCTTGTCCTGGTTCTGCTCCAGCCTTTGGATCTCGCTTATATGCTGCCTTCTTAAAAACTTGATGCTCTTTTTAAGGAACCTTATCTGTTCGTCCTTCACTTTTATAATATCGCCCGGATCTGATTGGGTTTGTGATTGGGAAGGGCTGCTTTGGTGTTCGGCAGGTTTGTTTAAAAGGGAACTGTCCACATAGACAAAGGTCTTCCCCTCTTTTTTCACAGACTCAAGCTGGCCTTTTTTGATCCTATAGTGCACACCCTGGAGGGACAACCCTAACAGATACGCGGCTTCACTGCTTGAGACTAGTTTCTTCAAGAATATTTCCTATTTGTTCTCTTCACTGTCTATTGTAATAACAGTATGAACATTACCCCTTGGGTTAAAATCCGCAATAAGCTTCATTTTTCTTGGCTTCAGGTTCTCATACAAGGTATCGTATATCTCGTTCGCACTGTTCTCGTGCGAGATAGACCTGTTCATAAAACTGTTAATATATAATTTTAAAGCCTTAAGCTCTATCACTTTCTCATCCGGTACATACTCAAGCTTTAGAGTTGCGAAATCCGGGTAACCGCTTCTTGGGCATTTTGCCATAAATTCCGGCAGCTCTATGTTTACCGTATAGTTTTTTTCGTGATCGTTCGGCCAGTAGTTTTCTTTGTTATTTATGTCAAATTCAACTATCTCTTTTTCACCGTATTTCATCCAGATATCCCTTTTTTAATAACTAAAATATAAATTTTAAGTACATTATACATAAAATTATGTTAAATTATTCTAATGAAATTTGAATTATAATTATTAGGATTATTTATGGATCTTCTTGGCATTATCGTAGCCGCACTTTTTGTATCGATCACCTTCAACATTATTCTGAAAAAATTCGACGTTTCACCCATAGTCGGATATATATTCACCGGGGTCGGGATATCTTTCTTTCTCGATGCGAACAATATAAACCAGGAGAGCCTGAACCATGTGGCGGAGTTCGGTATAGTGTTCCTGATGTTCACTATTGGTCTTGAGTTTTCCGTGAACCATCTAAAGCAGATGAAAAAAGAGGTATTCGTATTCGGGACCCTGCAGGTTGTAATAACGGCTGCGGTTTTTACCTATATAACCCATTATTTTTTCTCTTTGGATATGAAAACCTCTATTGTTATAGGTTCCGCCCTTGCCCTTTCCTCGACGGCCATCGTGCTTAAGGTTCTAAACGACAACGGCGATATACACAGGCCCTACGGAAGGGCCAGTGCAGGGATACTGATATTCCAGGACCTGGCTGTCATCCCTATTTTGCTTCTTATAACCATGCTTGCGGATTCTTCGGCTTCACTGCCGGAGATGCTTCTAAAGACCTTTTACCAGGCGATATTCGTAGGGGTGGTTCTTGTACTTCTTGGGAAATTCGCAACGGAAAAGTTCCTGGCATTCGTTGTTGACAGCAAAACTGAAGAGATATTTATAGCTTCGATACTTCTTATCGTTTTATCTGCCGCACTTTTTGCCCATGCTTTCGGTTTCTCCTATTCGCTTGGTGCGTTTCTGGCAGGTATGCTGATCGCCGAAACAAAATACAAGTACCAGATCGAAGCGGACCTGGTTCCATTTAGGGATATTCTTCTTGGGGTGTTTTTCATAACCGTAGGTATGCAGGTAAATCTTCCAACGTTTTTTGGAAATTTCTTTACCATAGTCACCCTTGCCGTCTCGATCCTGGCGCTAAAGGCTTTGCTGATCTTTATAATATTAAGGGTTTTTACTTTTACAAAAAGGGCATTTAAAATAGCCCTTACCCTGGCGCAGGTGGGGGAGTTCTCCTTTGCGGTATTTGCCCTGGCAAGTTCAAACAACCTTTTAAGTGAAGAGATAAACCAGATAATGATCCCAGTGGTTATCGTATCGCTGCTGTTCACCTCTCTTGCCCTTAAGCATGTAAGGTCATTCGTGAACCTCTTCCAGAAAGAGCACACCGAGGCCATGAGCGAACCCCTTATAAGCGCGGATATAAAAAACCATATAATCGTCTGCGGCTATTCCCTTCTTGGCCAGAAAATAGTAAAGAAACTAAGAAATTCCGAACTTCCCTATGTAGCCATAGAGCACGACAGGCAGCATGTACAGACGGGTAAAGAAAGGGGTGATGTGGTGCTGTTCGGTAATGCGGCATCAAAACATATGCTGAATTCCCTTTATGTTAAAAATGCCAATGCCGTTATAATAGCCATAGACAACGACGAGAAAGTAAGGCTGATATGTGAAGCGATAAGGGATATCAATCCCGGTATATCTATCGTAATCAAGGTTACCCACCAGGCACAGATAGACGACCTGGCCGATCTTAATATCCACGGCTTCATAAACGAGAACGAGATCGTTGCCGAGAAACTTGTCCTTAAAGCTACCAGGTGCGAGATATAAAAAAAGGCCTGGGATTTGACCCCAAGCCTTTTTTATTTACAAGATAGAAGATATTAATCTCTTAATTCCAGGATCTCTATCTTTTCTATCTTGTCACCCTGTCTTATATCGTCAAGCACTTCGAAGCTCTCTTTGTCCTGAACCTCGATATTTCCAAATACCGTATGACCTTTGTCCAGGTGAGGCTGCGGAGCAAAACAGATAAAGAACTGGCTTCCACCCGTATTCGGTCCCGCGTGCGCCATAGACAGGCTTCCTCTTTTGTGAACCTGACCTTCGGCATCCGTTTCACAAGCGATCGCCCATTCAGGACCGCCCATACCCGTACCGTCAGGACATCCACCCTGCGCCATGAATCCTGCAATAACCCTGTGGAAATTCAATCCGTCATAGAACCCTTCATTTGCCAGGTGTGCAAAGTTTGCAACCGTATTTGGCGTAAACTCAGGAGTCAATTTGATCCAGATAGTACCTTTTTGGGTAGTTATCTTTGCATATTGAAGTTTTGCCAACTCCTCTTTTGTTAAATCATACTCTTTTAAATCAGCTTTTCCGAAACCGAACATTTTCATCCTTTTTTATATATTTAAGTCATGAAGCTCTTTAAATAAAAATGCCTCAACTATGTCATCCACATATCTTTGCGTAGGTGCGACAAGTACCGCTATGTTCTCCTCCATAAAAGGCCAAACATGCTCTTTGTCGTTTTTTATCACAACAACATCTATCCAGTCCGTGATCTCTTCCCTAGTCTGGTAAAAATCGGTTTTGATCACTTTCCCTTTATCCAGCTCTAAAAGAAGCCAGTATTTAACCTCATCCAGTAATGAGATCTGCGCCTCTTCAAGGTCGCTGTCATTTACGGGAATTAAAATATTCATAAACGATCCTTTTTAAAGAAGTGCAATTATATGTATAATTTATAAAAGATCGCTTATAAATCAGATCTAAGTTACTCTATCTTATTTGAATGTATAGAAAAGGAACCCTGCACATTATGGTAAAGATAATCCCCGTTATAAAGGGATTCAACCTTGCTGTCTGTGACTATATCGCTTTCTATAAGATTAAACTCTTTATCGTATATCCTGTATTTATGGGATTCTTTCGGATCCGGGTTGGAGATGAAGATATTTCCCGTATCTTTCATTGAAAAGCTGTAGTAATTATTTGAGATATTCTCATCATAACTGTATACTTCACCTGTCTTGACAGGTGTAGGCTCCTTGATAGTGCCACCTGATACTTCAATCATAAAAAGAAAAGATAAAAGCAACAGTCTCATAAAAAAACCTTTTTGTTTTATATTATCGAATATAAACTTAAGAGAGGCGAAAAAGATGTAGCCGACTTATGGATAATTAAGAGATTATCTGCTAATATTCGGTTCTGATTAAACGGTCGATTAACTCAGTGGTAGAGTGCCACCTTGACATGGTGGTGGTCACTGGTTCAAATCCAGTATCGACCACCATATTAAATTTTCAAAATTTCAATCCACTATTATTCCACATTACTTCATTACCATTTCAAAGAAACACTAAATATAGCTATAACCAAGAACTGTAATTTAATTTATGCTAATATTTAGATAAATATTTATTAAAAGGCTGGTTTTTCCATGTATAAAAAAACAATCATCGGTTCATTATTGATCTGCTCAAGCGTACTTTTCAGCGCATGTTCCCCAAAAGAGGAAGTTTATACACCAAACAAGGTTGAAGGTGAATGTATAATAAACGGTGAAAAAGCACCTATGTGGGTGTGCGGTTCTTACGAGAATCCCCTGCAATATACGGATGTGGGTTCTGCTCCCCTTTCAAAACTGGGACATAACTTTTCAAGGAATGAAGCCCTGGCAAACGGAAGAAACAACCTGGTAAACCAGATAGAACTTGAGATAAAGAACAAGACGGAGTCTTATATGAGATCTACGGGCATCGGGGAAAACGAGATGGTAGAAAGGGTTATCAAACAGGTCTCAAAACAAACCTCCTCTATGGTATTGAACAACTCAAAGCAGATAAGCTACTGGCAGAATCCTGCTGATAAAACCATATTTTTACTTGTTGCCGTAGATAAGGCCGATGTTGACGGGAAGATAGATGCCCAGGTAAAAGAGATCGTGGAAAATGATCAGCAGATCAAAAACGCAAAAGAAGAGTTAGACAGCCTGAAATGATCCCGAAACTATTTTTAACGCTCTTTTTTACAGCTTTGCTCTTTGGGGGATGCTCCTCCAAGGAGATAAAAGAGATAGATTATAAAACCCAGCAGAAAAATTCCCAAAAGGCCTTTGACGAACTATGAGAATTCTTTTCAGCCTTATATTCATAATATTTGTTTTTTCCGGATGTTCCCAGAAAGTAAGGGTTGAATCCTACCAGCCCGCAAAAATAGACAGGGTTTCAAAATCAAAAAAACTCTCCGTCCTTGATTTTAACAACGACACCATATCTTTCTCCTCCACCCTTGAAACAAAACTGGCCAACAAAAAGGTTTACGGCAAGCCCTATTTCAACGTAATAAGCAGAAAAGAGCTTGACACCATTCTTGAAGAGCAGAGATTCCAGTATTCAGGCCTTGTGAACAAGGACACCAGCGTAAAAATAGGTAAAATGATAGGGGTCAGCACCCTAATCTCCGGGGAAATAGCCGATGCTTCTTTGAACAAAAGCTACTACCAAAGCAGAAGATATAAATGCCTTGACAAAAAGTGCACCAAATCCAGGGTTTATTTCGTAAGGTGTGTAAAAGGGATCTACAACCTCTCCGTAAACATCAAGATGACCGACGTGGAACTTGGCGATATAATTTATGCAGATACCATGAGCCTCTCCCAAAGCCACTCCCACTGCATGGATCATTCAGGCGGCCTGCCGAATAAAGGGGAAGTGTTCAATAAGCTGAGTCTTTATATTATAGATGATTTCATCTCGGTCATATCCCCTACGAAAATATCTATGCAGGTTGAACTGCTTGAAGATCCCGAGATCGACTATGACGACAAGCAGGAAAGATTGCTGGAGAACTCCCTGGAATATATCAAGATGGGAAGGTATTCAAAAGCCGAGGAGCTGCTAAGCGAGCTTTTAAACACTACCCATGACGGATGTTTCGTGGCAAGCTACAACCTGGGAGTGGTAAAAGAGCTGATGGGCAAATACAACCAGGCAAAACAGCTCTACGACCTTTCCGAATCCCTGGTACAAGCACCCAACGAAACCGTAAGCTATGCGGTAATAAGGATCAATAACAAGCTAAACGATAAAAAGATCCTCCAAGAGCAGTTAGAGAACTAGATGAAATATTATATTTACCCTCTCCTTTTAATATTGATTTTTGCCTCAGGATGCACTGCTCCAGGCAAACAGGTCCAGTCTAACCAGGCCGGGGAGAGATACTCTTATCCTCAATGGTACCTGACTCCACCGGATGATACCTCTGCTTACCTCTACGGAGTAGGGGAAGGAGAGAATAAGGAAAGCGCCCTTAAAAATGCCCTTCTAAACATCTCATCAAGATTGTCTCTTACCATCTCTTCCGATTCGAACATATACAAAGAATCATATACCGACTACAGAGAATATACGCAAAAAAAGGTAAAAGAGGATATCCGCACACAAACCCAAAGCCTTACTTTCTCCGATTATGAAGCCGTAAAAAGCGTTCAGCTAAGATACAACAGCTTTGCCGTGCTTGTAAAGGTAAAAAAGCAGACCCTCTCGGAAAGCCTGAAAAAAGAGATCCTTTCCCTGTATGATGAGATAGAAATGGAAAACCAATACCTGAAAAATAAAGATCCCCTCACAAAATATCTTGGCTATTCCAGAACAATAAAAAAGCTTTCGGCAAAAAGAGCCAAGGCGGATATCCTTAAAACCCTGGATCCAGAATATAATGACGCCCTTTTTTACAAAACACTGGATTCCATGGCAAAAACTATCAACAGTGAAAAAGAAAAGATATCTTTCTTTATAGATGACAGGTCTGCCCTGCCCCGTGTAGAGGATATAGTAAAACAAAGCCTTACGAAAAAAGGTTTCCCCCTTACAAATAAAAATAAGGCTTCCCATATACTGCTGCTTAGATCAAATACAAACAAAAAGCTCTCCTACGGTATCTACCTGGTGGAGAATAATATATCCATAGAAACATACCATGATTCAAGCCTTGTAAAAAGCAGCTCTTTTAAAACAGACGGGGCATCAAGCAGCGGTTTTGGGGATGCGATAAACGATTCTTTCAAAGATCTTGAGTTTATAGAGATATTTTAAAAGTTTTTTTTAGTTGTTTTTTTATTTAAAGTGATATATCATTATCCTATTGTTTGGAGATCAAAATGGAAATAATGAACTTTGAAAATTACCTTTTTGCTTTTTTACTCACCCTTTTTGCGGGACTTAGCACCAGTATAGGTGCGGTATTGGCCTTTTTCTCAAAAAAAGATAATAAAACACTTTTATCCCTTGGAATGGGATTTTCAGCAGGGGTTATGATATATGTCTCCTTTATTGAGATACTCAAAAAATCCCAGGATTCTTTTACAACATTATTTTCCAGCGATATCGCGGGGGAGAGTGCCGCACTTTTCTTCTTCTTTGCAGGGATCGGACTAAGCGCTTTTATAGACAGGATGATACCCAAAGACGTAAACCCCCATGAACCGAAAACCTCTGTCGAGCTGCAGGAGCTAAAGCCCGAGAACCACAACTCGGTACTAAGCAGATCAAAATTAAAAAGAACCGGTATCTTCACCGCCCTGGCCATCGGTATACACAATTTTCCCGAAGGTTTCGCCACCTTTATATCCTCACTGGAAAATATAACTCTGGGCCTTACGGTAGCTTTGGCCATTGCGATACACAATATCCCCGAAGGGATGGCCGTATCCCTTCCCATATACCATGCAACGGGAGAGAAGAAAAAAGCTTTCTATTATGCAACCCTCTCAGGCTTTGCCGAACCTATAGGGGCGTTGGTAGGCTTTTTTATACTTTATCCTTTTATGGGGGATGCCACTCTTGCCATAACGTTCGGGATAGTTGCCGGGATCATGATATACATATCTTTTGACGAGCTTTTACCCTCGGCCAGGGTTTACGGCAATGCCCATACAACCATCCTGGGGCTTACCATGGGATTTTTTGTAATGTCCGTAAGCCTGATAGCCTTTAAATTGATCTGACCTTTACTTGTTTTATAGAAGATTTTTACTATAATCTCTTTTATGTTTACAGGATTAATAAGAGAGATGGCAACAGTGGTTAGCTTTGCCGATAACACTTTAACTTTAAAAGCCCGATATGTTCCCAAGATAGGAGACTCTATAGCCATAAACGGTGCGTGCCTTACCGCCGTCAAGGTAGGAAAGGGTACATTCAGCGTAGAGCTGTCCCCGGAATCGCAGAAAGTTCTTGCAATGGAAAATTATAAGAACAAGGTGCATATGGAACCTGCCATGATGATGGGTGACAGATTCGAGGGGCATATCGTACAGGGGCACGTGGACTGTATAGGTACTATTAGCTCCATAAAAAACAACGGGAACTCCACCGATTTTTTCATCAAGATCCCAAAAGAGTATCTAAAATACGTTATACCGAAAGGTTCCATCACCGTAGACGGGGTAAGCCTGACAGTAAACGAGGTATTAAAAGATTCATTCCGCCTTACGATCATCCCCCACACTATTGAAAATACACTTTTTAAAACTTATAAGCTGAACTCAAAAGTGAATATAGAAACAGATATGTTCGCAAGATATATTTTTAATATGTTCAATAATAAAAAAGAGGACGGCTTGACCTGGGACAAGGTTGACAGTATAATGGCTTCTTACTAGCCTTTTCAAAAGCCATAAAAAAAGGCCGGCTTTTAAGCCGACCCTTTTTTCAGTCAAAAGTATTAACTATTTACCGATGTAAGCAGCGATCTCTTTGATTTGTGCATCAGAAAGACTCATTACTTGACCTTTCATTAACATTTTTTGAGCTCCACCGTAAGAACCGTCTTTGTAACCGTGTAATGCAGTTTCAACTTGTGCTTTAGTTAAGTTTGCAGGTACTTTATCTGGAGTTGATCCAAATGCTCTTTCACCTTTTGCACCGTGACAACCAACACATTTACCGTATGATGCAGGCATTGCGTAAGCTGATAATGCTAAACCACTTACTAATAACGTAGTTAATGCTACTTTTTTCATATTTTTCTCCTAATTTTTGATTCTGAAAATAATACAGCTAATTAACTTTAAGTTATCTTAGATAATTTAGGATAAAATATAAATTATGAAAAATAGTCCCGTATTGAAGATAACCGATATTACTTTTGGTTACACAAAAGAAAAACTTATATATGAAAACTTCTGTTTGACCGTAAACAGGGGTGAAATAGTATCTATCGTAGGATCAAGCGGCAGCGGAAAATCCACCCTTTTCGAGCTGATCACAAATGACCTTAAACCCCTTAAGGGAAAGATTACCAGGAAAAAGATCGCAACCGTATACCAGGACCCCTACAGCTCCTTCCATCCCACATATAATATCTATGAACAGATAAATGACGTGGTTGAAAAAATAGAACAAAACGAGCTTGACAAGATATGCGCAAAGCTCAACCTTGAAAAAGAGCTGCTTTACAAAAAGCCCCATGAGCTAAGCGGCGGGCAGCTGCAAAGATGCAGCATCCTGCGATCCATACTTATAAAGCCCGATATCCTGCTTGCAGATGAGCCTACCAGTGCTTTGGATAATATTATAGCTTTGGAAACGATGCAGATGCTTATAAAATTTTTAGATAAATTCGGTATCCTTTTAATTACACATGATAATGCCCTTGCATCCTGGTGCAGCGATAAAATAATAAATATAGAGAAAAAGGAATAATTTATATGGAAAAAAAAGCATTGGTACTTTTAAATATGGGTGGTGCCCGAAGCAAAGATGAACTTGAAGTATTTCTAAGAAATATGTTCAACGACAAAAACATACTTACGATCGGAAACAACACCCTAAGATCAATGATAGCCTATTTTATAGTAACTTTAAGACTTGACAAGGCCTGGGAAAACTACGAAGAGATAGGGGGTGCATCGCCGCTTCATAACCTGACCGATAAACTTGTTGAAAAACTGCAGGCTGCCCTGCCCGAATATTATATAACAACGGCGATGAGATACACCTCCCCTTTTTCCCAGACTGCCGTTGCAAGGATAAAAGACAAGGGGATAAAAGACGTAGTGCTTCTCCCTTTATATCCCCAATACTCCACAACCACCACAAAATCAAGCGTGGAGGATTTTGAAGAAAAGGCTAAGGGAGAGTTTAATATCAAAGTTATAGAGCCTTTTTATAAAAACGACGTTTTCAATACCGCGATCTGCAACGAAATAAAAAGGGTACAGGGTAAATACAAGGATTACCACCTGATCTTCTCGGCCCACGGCCTGCCCCAGAAAGTTGTGGACAAAGGCGACCCTTACCAAAAACAGATAGAAGAGCATGTGGAGCTTCTAAAAGAGAAGCTTGACCTGTACGACGATAAATTCCTTTCGGTAAACCTTGCCTACCAGTCAAAAGTGGGTCCCATGAAATGGCTTCAGCCCAGCCTTGACGATATGTTGAAGAACTTTAAAAATGAAAAGGTTATAATATACCCTATAGCGTTTATCATAGACAACAGCGAAACCGTATTTGAACTGCAGATCGAATACAAAGAGCTGGCTGAGGAGATAGGGCTGAAAGATTATAAAGTTTGTAAATGTGTCAATGATGACAACCTTTTCGTAAAAGCAATTGAGGGATTGGTCCATGGCAAATGATATAGAAAAAGATATAAAAAATATGCTCCTTGAAGTTGCAAGGGGTGCAATCTACAGTGAACTGTACAATAAACCAATAATAGACAAAGAGGAACTTGTGAAAAAGTTCCCGAACTTTTCCAAAAGGGCCGCAACCTTTGTTACACTGACCCTTAACGGAAACCTGAGGGGATGTATAGGGTCGCTTATCGCCCATAACGCACTTATAGACGATCTTACTTCAAATGCCTGCAAGGCTGCTTTTGAGGATCCCAGGTTTCCCCCTTTGACAAAAGAAGAGTTTGAAAACGTGGATATTGAAATATCCCTTTTAAGCCAGCCCCTTGAAGTCAAATATGCTGACCTTAAAGACCTGGAAAGCAAGATCCATAAAGGAGTCGACGGCATGATAGTAAGACAGGGCTACAAGCAGGCAACCTTCCTTCCCCAGGTTTGGGACCAGCTTCCAAAATTTGAGGACTTTTTAACCCATCTTTTCCATAAAGCGGGCATCACCGACCTTGACAGCCCGGTAGACGTATTTGTTTATCATGTGGAAAAAATAAAGGCCCAATAATTACCAACACCCAATAAAAGGGGGATCAAACTATGAAATTTTATGAAAGAACCGGTGAAAACAAGATCCGCTGTCTTCTCTGCGGCCACTACTGCAATATTTCCAACGGCAAAACAGGGATCTGCGGGGTAAACAAGAACACGGGAGAAAAAATAGAATGCCTGGTCTACGGCTATCCCAATGCTATGCATATCGACCCCGTCGAGAAAAAACCGCTTTACCATTTTCTTCCCGGAACAAAAACCTTTTCAATAGGAACCGTAGGGTGCAATTTCCACTGTTCGTTCTGCCAGAACTGGCAGCTGTCCCAGACCCATAATATA
The DNA here is from genome assembly GCA_963677515.1 of Arcobacteraceae bacterium. Classification (GTDB taxonomy): domain Bacteria; phylum Campylobacterota; class Campylobacteria; order Campylobacterales; family Arcobacteraceae; genus JAIOSF01. The sequence continues at coordinate 2,081,696 of OY781963.1, forward strand.
GACAAGTCAAAATATTTCAGCCCAAAAGATATAGTAGACCTAACCCTTTATTACGAATGCGAATCGATCTCCTACACCTATAACGAACCTACCATCTTTTTCCCCTATATTGAAGATATAGCGGCTCTGGCGCATGAGAAGGGGCTTAAAAATATCATGGTATCCAACGGTTTTGAATCAAAAGAGGTAAGGGAAGCGATGGTAGGTCTTATAGATGCGGCAAACATCGACCTGAAATCTTTTAACGAGAAATATTACAAGAAAAACCTGGGCGGCAGGCTTGAAGTGATACTTGACAACCTGAAGTTTTTCATCAAAAACGGTATCCACACTGAGATAACCACTTTGATAGTACCCACCCAGAATGACAGTGATGAGGAGATAAACGCAATAGCCTCTTTTATAGCCGATGAATTAAACGTAAACGTGCCATGGCATATTTCGGCATTCCATCCCGATTATAAAGAGCTTGAACTTCCAAGGACACCTTTGGAAACACTTTTACATGCAAAAAGCATAGGGGAATCATACGGCATAAAAAACATACATTTAGGAAACGTTGGAGGATTATTATGAGCAGCAGAGACTTGGCAGTTTCGGGACAGTTTTACCCGAACACAAAAGAGGAATTGGACAGATACCTGGACCACTTCAATAAAATATTAAAAGAAAACCATATCAATATAACACCAAAAGAGGACCTCAAAGCTATCATAGTCCCCCATGCCGGTTATATATACAGCGGCTTTACCGCAAATATGGCATATAAGCATATCCCAAGCCATATCAAAAATATTATAGTAATAGGCCCTTCCCATAAATTCGCCTTTGAAGGGGCCAGCGTTTCGCTTTACGATACCTACCCTACCCCTTACGGGGAACTCCCTATAAACAAAACCTTGGGGGAAGATATTGTAAGCAGATATGATTTCCTCACCTTTGACGAGAAGGTACACTGTGAACACTCAACCGAGGTGCAGTTTCCTTTTATTAAAAAGTACCTAAAAGATGTAAAGGTATTGGAGATAGTTTATTCAAGGGCTGATTTTAACGATATATCGATTCTGATCGACGAACTTTTAAAAGAGAAAGACAACATGATAGTAATAAGCACCGATCTTAGCCATTTTTATGATCTGGACACGGCTAATAATCTTGATAATATCTGCCTTAACTCTATTTTGCATAAAGACCTGAAGATTGACGCAAAAGGGTGCCAGGCTTGCGGTATGACAGGGGTAAAGGCTATTGTAAAAACGGCGATCGGGCAAAATCTGAATATCCAACTTCTGGATTACAGGACAAGCGCCGATATAACGAACGACAGGCAAAGCGTCGTAGGATACAGCAGCTTTATAATAAGCGGCTGATCCTAACAGTTGTCTTTGCAGCCGTTTTTAAAATCGACAACTTCCGCAAAGTTTTCATTATCCACTTTGGTGATGTTCCTGGATTCGATCTTTTCTAAAATCTCCGTAAGGCTTTTCAGGTGTTCCGGGGAATAGAAACACTCGATATCCATCTTCTTCAGTTTTTCGAATGGACTTATGCCGATAAGGTTCACAAATGTCTCCGTAACTCCAAGATCATAAAGCCAGTCAACAATATTGCATCCGTTTTTATGAACATTTTTTTCGAAGCTGATCACACCCTCGTCAATTATGGCAAACCATTTTGATTTGCCGAAATATTCCGACATAACCGGGCTTTCTCCAAGGTTTTTAATAGGTATTGCTAACATGTTTATCCTTATTATTATAAGTTTTAATTATATATAATATAATCTATGATTTATTATAGCATACTTATATGAAAATTTTATGAACAAATCAACAAAAATTTACTTATCTGAAATACAATAAACTTTGGATAAAATTGCGATATAACTATAAAAAAGGAAAATAATGACTATAGATAATACTACTGTAGATAAATTAGCGAAACTTTCTTCACTTACCATCGATGAGGAAAACAAAGAAAAAATAGCTAAAGAATTAGGTGATATCGTACAATTCGTTGAAAACCTTAATCAAGTTGACGTAAGCCACGTTGACGCGACGTTCACAACAATTGCAGGGGGTCAGCAGTTAAGGGAAGATGTGGCGATAAAAGATGAAGAGCAGGTTGAAAGAATAATGGCAAATGCTCCAAAATCAGAAGACAACTATTTTGTAGTTCCTACAATTATCGAGTAGAAGATTTATGATTACTATTTACGGTATAAAAACCTGCAACAGCGTAAGAAAAGCTGTGAAATTCTGTAAAGACAACGGTTTGGGGTATCAGTTTCACGACTTCAGGACCGAACCTCTTGATGACGAGAAAATAAAATATTTTGCTTCAAAAGTTGATATAGACCTTCTGTTTAATAACAAAGGTACAAAATATAAAGACCTTAAACTAAAAGAGCTTAATCTTGATGCCGAAGGAAAACTTGAATGGCTTTGCAAAGAGAATATGCTTTTAAAAAGACCTGTAGTTGAATACGGTGACAAAGTTATGGTTGCTTTTAACGAAGAGATCTATAACAAAGAGCTTTTAGGTAAATAGTTTAACTATTTACCTTCATTATTGCTTTTATACTCAATAAAGCTGTGCATCGCCGAAGGTCTTCCTTCAGCAGCTTTTGGATCGGAAGAGGGCTGGCTTCTTACGTCAATATAGTTTCGGGTAGCTTCCCTTGCTCCACCCATATTTCCCGTATATATCATATAAGCGACAAACACTATCAATATCAGAAATATCCATTTCATTTAAAACTTCCTGTAACCTGTTTTATCTGTCGGTCTGGATATCCACATAGTTCTGGGTAGCATCTCTTGCCCCGCCCAGATTACCACTATATATCATATAACCGATTACGATGACCAAAACAAGAAATACCCATTTCATCTTCTACATAACCTCTTTTGCAGTTATCCCCAATACGCCTAAACCGGCTCTGATAGAAAGCGCTGCCATACTCAATACCTTCAGGTATCTGTTCTGCTCTTCTATACCAACTATCTTGTGTTCATTGTAAAATTTATGAACAGAAGCGCTTAAAGAGTGCAGGTAATCGGTGATCTTCTGCATATCCCTTTTTTCAAACGCTTCATTTAATACCGTTGACAGAAGCAGCGATTCATAAACTATGTCTTTTGCATCCTGGTTGATCCCGTCGATTGATTCATCTTTTACGTCATCAATGCTTAGTTCAGCTTTTTTGAACAGCTGGTTTATCCTTGCATGGGCATAATTGATATAGAAAACAGGATTTGAAGAGTCATTGTTCTTCAGCATATCTATATCAAACTCCAGGTGTGTATCACTTTTTTTAGTTAAGAACACAAACCTTAATGCATCGGCACCTATCTCTTTTGTTATATCGGACATAAGTATAACGGTACCCGCTCTTTTACTCATCTTGTAAGGCTGCCCGCCTTGAAGTAAAGCAACCATTTGGGACAACAGGATTTCAAGTTTTGAAGAATCATTTCCTAAAAACTCGATCGCGGCTTTTACCCTTTTGATATAACCGTGGTGATCTGCACCCCAGATATTGATATATTTATCATATCCCCTGTCATATTTGTGTTTATGGTAGATAATATCACCGGCAAGGTATGTAGGTACACCGTTTTCCCTTACCACGACCCTGTCGGAATCGTCACCGTGGTCGGTTGACCTGATGAAATCTTTACCCTCTTTGTTATAGATACTTCCGTTAGATTCAAGCACTGCTTTTGTTTCGTCCCAGTTCACGTATAAAGATTTTTCGCTTACATAGTTGTCAAACTCAATGCCTAGATCCAGAAGGTCGCTTTTGATCAATGCAAGAACTTCGTCTTTTGCAAACTGCGCAAGCTCTTTTTCCATTGTCGCATCTTCAAAAACTTCTGCGCCGTATTTCTCTTCGCAAAGCTTTGCGATATCTATCAGGTAATCACCCCTGTAGTATTTCTCAGGATACTCAACATCTTTTTTAAGGATATTTTCCCTACCCGCAAGATAAAGGGAAAGGGCAAGAAGATCCATCTGAGCCCCGGCATCGTTCACGTAATACTCTGCCGTGATATCATATCCCAGGTATTTTCCAACTTTCAATAAAGCATCACCGAACACTGCACCCCTAGCGTGGCCTATATGCAAAGGTCCCGTAGGGTTCGCGCTTACAAACTCCAAAAGGATCTTTTCATTTTTTGATTCACCTGCGGCGAACTGCTCGCCTTTATCCAAAGCATCTTTTATTTTTGAAGATAGAAAATCGTTTGATAATTTAAAATTAACAAACCCTTTAACTGCCGTTACTTCGTCAAATATTGAACTTTCTTCAAATTTTGACGCCAACTCTTGGGCTATCATCATAGGGTTCTTTCTAAGCTCTTTTGCCAATGAGAAAGCAACAGGCGTTGCGAAGTGACCCAATGTTATATCTTTCGGTTTCTCTAGAACTACTTCCCGTTCTAAAATATCTTCTATATGTTTTTTAACGATATTCTGCACTACTAATCAAACCTTGCAATTAAACTGTTTTATTGTCTGTATTTGTTTTGTTTTCAGTTGTTTCTGTTTTAGAAGCTGCTGCTTTGTCCTCTTCTATTTTTTTATCGTTTACAGCGATCTCAGTCTCTTTTTCGTCATCTTTTACCGCATTTTTAAAGTCTTTGATACCTTTACCAAGACCTTTAGCTAGTTCAGGGATCTTTTTCCCTCCGAATAATAATACTACTATCGCAACGATAATAAATAGTTCAAATCCACTTGGCATACCCATGGTTATTTCCTTTTTTTTAATAATTTTATTTTAAGAGATAGATTATACTAAATAAACTCTTAACCAATCATATAATACAATATAAGTATTATTATAATAATTATAACCAAGGATAAAAAATGAATTTTACTGCACCGTTAAAATCGAACAGTATAAAGATTATGCTTTTAGGAAGCGGCGAATTAGGTAAAGAGGTTGTTATAGAAGCCCAAAGACTGGGTATCGAAACAATAGCCGTAGATTCTTATGCAAACGCACCTGCACATCTTGTTGCAAACAGATCATATGTGATAAATATGAAAAACGAAGCGGAAGTTTTGGATGTAATAAGAAGGGAAAGACCCGACTTCATCCTGCCGGAGGTTGAGGCTATAAGCATCTCTGCCCTGTTTAAAGCGGAAAATGAAGGTTTCCACGTGATCCCTAACGCAGAAGCCGTTAATAAAACAATGAACAGAAAAAATATCAGGGTTTTTGCCTGCGAAGATCTTGGTCTTCCTGCAAGCGGATATGAGTTTGTAACTACACTGGACGGATTAAAAGAAGCGGCTGCCAAGATTGGTTTCCCTTGTGTTATCAAACCTGTAATGAGCAGCTCAGGGCACGGTCAAAGTATCGCAAGATCGGCTGATGACATAGAAAAATCATGGGAGCTTGCAAAAGAGGCAAGGGGTGATGCCAGCGAACTTATAGTTGAAGAGTTCATCACTTTTGATTACGAGATCACCCTTTTAACCGTTAGAAATGAAACAGGTACAACATACTGCGAGCCTATAGGTCATATCCAAAAAGACGGTGACTATATCTTCTCATGGCAGCCTATGCAGATGAGCGAGACTGCAAAAGAAAAAGCGATAGAGATAGCTAAAAATATCACCGACGGCCTTGGGGGAAGAGGATTGTTCGGTGTTGAACTGTTCGTAAAAGGTGATGATGTTTATTTCTCAGAAGTAAGCCCAAGACCACACGATACAGGAATGGTAACACTTATTACACAGTCACAAAGTGAATTTGCACTTCATTTAAGAGCAGTTCTTGGTCTGCCTTTAGACTTTATAACTTACGGTGCAGGAGCAAGTGCAGCATATAAATCAACAACAGACAGTTTCACTCCAGAGTTAACTGTAGATCCTGCAATATTTACCCAAAACTCGTTTATCAGGGTATTCGGCAAGCCTCAAACACATGAAGGAAGAAGAATGGCGGTTGCCTTGACCTTTGATAAAGATTCAAGCCAAAAAGCGCTTGAGAATGCTAAAGAACTGATATCTAAAATATCAGAATAAATTTAATTACAAGAAGAGATTTATTTTCTTTTCTCTTCTTGTTACTTTTTTAATGAAGTAACCAAAACAAACGAAGTACAGTTTCCTTGAAAAATCGGTTGCGGTTTGTCCTCGTTCCTACGGGATTTCATCAAAGCCCTAATGGATACCTTCTGATTTTATAGAATTATACTACAAAATCCTCAGCTTCTCAAATACAACCATTTTAATTAGTCCGTAAATATCTTAGTTTTTTTAATAGTAAAGTTAGCGGAGTTAGAAAGCTCCACCTCTGCAAGAGCCGAAAATATAGCAATAATTTATGGTGAAAAGTGAGCACTGTTTGAGTAAGTAAAAGTAAGAAACCTTACTTTTACTTATGAGTTGCACAACGCAATAAATTATTGCTATATTTAAGGGAATCCGTAAGGACTCTGAAGCCGTGGAGGATTTTTGCACACTTTTATAAAAAAGTGTGATATTGAAAAATAGTTTACTTTACAACAGCTTTTTCCAAATGATAAAGTTCATAACGAATATATTTAAAATCCTCACTGACTTCAACACTTATAAGCTTCCCGAACTCCTCAAGCACCCTGGCGCTTTCCTGGGCCCTTTTAAAATTTGCAATAAGTATTGAGTTTAGATCCGACCTGTTCTGTTCAGATTTTATTGAAGCCCTTAAAACATCGTTTTTAATATCTCTTGAGTCAAGAAGTTCTTTGTAGTTATCTATACGTGCTTTGTGTCGTAAGTCTTTTAATTTGGAAGATGTTTCTTTGTCGTTGAAGATATATCTGTATATATCCTCAACAACTCTGATACCCTCTCTAAGTCTGTTTAGATTGGCATCAAGGAGACGAAGATTCTCCTTAGTCATCACTACTGTTAAATGCAGCCAATAATTGCAGCAGTGAAACAAATAGATTGAAGAAATCTAAATATAGTGCAATAGCCGCTTCAATAGGTGAAGAGAACCCCCCTTTTACGATCTGTTGAGTATCGAAAAGGATAAATGCACTGAATAATAATGCTCCTGCCCCCGCAATTGCCAATTGTAACACAGGCGATTGGAAGAAAATGTTGCTAATACTTGCAACAACAATAACGATCAATGCTATAAATAACATTTTACCCATAAACGAGTAGTCTTTCTTAGTTGTTAAAGCGAACATACTGATACCACCGAAAGCAACCGATGTCATTAAAAATGCTTGGGCAACTATAGACGCACCGCCTGGCATCATAAATACCGAACTAAGTAACGGAGTGATCGTAAGACCGGTTATAAAAGTAAATCCAAATAATACAGCTAGATTAATACCCGGCTTGTCCTTTACCGCATATAATGCAAATAAAAGCACGAACTCTAATATAACAAGCCCCCAATACCAGCTTGAGATAGCGCTTACCATATCAAGTCCGATATAAGCTCCCGCCGTAGCTGCCAAAAGAGAACTTGCAAAAAGCTGATAAGTACTTTTTAAAAAAGCCATCAGGTTTGCAGGTGCATATGATTGCTCTTTTGATGAAGTATAAGCTTCATTCTCTCTAGAGTATTCAGATGAACTATTATTCGTCAAATAATCTCTGTTATACATTAAATTTTCCTTTTGTTTATTTTTATAATGGATTTTATAATTATTAACTTAAATATAACTTTAAAATTTCTCATTAATATCGTAATTATCTTAATTATTAATGTGACAATTTTTATCTTATTTTACCATTGTTTTATAATATTTTGTTCTAAATAATTCCGTTATCTTAATAAATTTTCGCTATAATATTTGACAAAATCAGTGTAAGACACTTAAAGAATATTAAATATAGGACAAAAAATGTTAGACGTAACAGATATACAGAAAATTTTACCCCACAGATACCCGTTTCTACTGGTTGACAGAGTCGTGGAAATGGAAGAGGGGAAAAATATCATCGCTTATAAAAATGTTTCAATAAGTGAACCGGTGTTCGAGGGGCATTTCCCGGGACACCCTATCTACCCGGGTGTTATGATACTTGAAGGTATGGCACAAGCCGGAGGTATCCTGGCTCTTAAGAGTTCAGGCTTCTCCGAAGAGGAGTTAAAAGCTAAAGTTATCTATTTTATGAGTATAGATAAAGCTAAATTCAGAAACCCTGTAAAACCGGGAGACAGACTGGAATACAGAATCGAAGTTATAAAACTTAGAAAAAACCTTATAGTTCTTGACGGAAAAGCTTATGTTGACGATGTTCTTGTAAGTGAAGCAGAACTAAAAGCAATGGTGGTAGATAAATAATTATGGCAGAAATTCATAAAACAGCCATTATCGAAGAGGGTGCCCAAATCGGGGAAAATGTTTCTATAGGACCTTATACCATCATAGGTAAAAACGTAAAGATAGGTTCAGGAACAAGTATTGCATCACATTGTGTGATCGAGGGGAAAACCACGATCGGTAAAAATAACCAGATCTTTTCCCATGCAGCTTTGGGAACAATCCCCCAAGATCTTAAATTTCACGGTGAAGATGTAGAACTTATCATCGGAGACAATAATAAAATAAGGGAATTCACCCTGTTCAATCCGGGAACCGAAGGCGGAGGAAGCATCACAAGAGTAGGAAGCAACAACCTGTTCATGGGATACACGCACGTTGCCCACGATTGTATGATAGGGGACAACTGTATCTTTGCAAACTGCGCAACCCTTGCGGGACACGTTGAGATAGAAGACAGCGTGGTCGTAGGCGGATTAAGTGCAATACACCAATTTTGTAAAATAGGTACGCAGGCGATGATCGGCGGCGGAAGTATTATTGTCCAGGATATCCCTCCATTTTGTAATACCGAAGGTAACAGAGCGACCATAAGGGGTCTGAACCTTACAGGTCTTAGAAGAAGACTGAATAACCGGTCTGATATAGACGAGATCAAAAAAGCATATAAAAAACTGTTTGAATCGGGTGACCCGCTGAACGAAAGCGCAAAAGAGATCCTGAAAACGACACAGAATGAATATGCAAAAAAATTAGCCCAGTTTGTACTTGATACAAAAAGAGGTATACCGTTTACAAGGAAATAATCTAATGGATAAAAATAAAGTTACTTGTGATTTCTGCGGAGTTGAAGACAGCGAGCAAAACCCTTTAATATCAGGGGATAAAGCCACTATTTGTCAATCCTGCGCAAAATCGGCATTTGAGATCATAGAGAGCCACAAAAGTGAGCACACGAAAGAGGAAACGCCTTTAAACCAGGAATCTGTAAAAAAAATACACACGCCAAAAGAGCTGAAAGCTATTTTGGATGATTATGTTATCGGTCAGGATAAAGCGAAAAAAGTATTAAGCGTTGCGGTATATAACCACTACAAAAGAATATTTATGCAGCACGACGACACTACCGAGCTTTCAAAATCAAACGTATTGCTTATAGGTCCTACGGGAAGCGGTAAAACACTGTTGGCCCAAACCATCGCAAAATACCTTGATGTTCCTTTGGCAATCGCTGATGCTACAAGCTTAACGGAAGCAGGTTACGTCGGTGACGATGTTGAAAACGTAGTTACAAGACTTATCCAGGCAGCTGACGGCGACGTAAAAAAAGCGGAACAGGGTATAATCTTTATAGACGAGATTGACAAGATCGCAAGAATGTCGGAGAACAGATCTATTACAAGAGACGTAAGCGGTGAAGGGGTACAGCAGGCACTGTTGAAAATAGTAGAGGGAAGCGTAGTGAACGTTCCGCCTAAAGGGGGAAGAAAACATCCGGGACAGGATGCGATACAGCTTGACACCACAAACGTTCTGTTTATCTGCGGCGGAGCTTTCGATGGTATGAAAGATATCATCTCAAGAAGGCAGGGTGGAAATATCCTTGGATTCAACCAGGATAAAAAGACTAAAGAGGAAAAAGACAATATCTTTGACGAGATCGAAGCAGACGATCTGGTAAAATACGGTCTTATCCCTGAACTTATAGGTAGGCTTCATATGACTGCCGTTCTTCAGGAGATAGATGAAGAGGCGATGGTGCATATATTAAAAGAGCCAAAAAACTCTCTTGTAAAACAATATAAAAAACTTTTCAAAATGGATGACGTGAACCTTGAATTTGACGAAGAGGCCCTAAAAGCTATCGCAAAAGCCGCAAAAACGAGAAAAACGGGAGCCAGAGGTCTTAGATCTATTTTGGAAGAGATCATGCTTGACGTGATGTACGAGTTACCTGAATATAAGGGAAAAACCGTAACTATTACAAAAGAAGTAGTAGAAAAAACAGAGATGCCCAAAGTAGCTTAATATAAAAGCTTTTTTGGTTAATAAACTTTTAAAAGGAATTTTTTATGGTATTTGATAAATTTATCGGTTGGTTTTCAAATGATATGGCTATCGACCTTGGTACTGCGAACACACTTGTATCTGTAAAAGGTAAAGGGATAATAATCAACGAACCTTCGGTTGTTGCTGTTCAGCACGACAGATACGGTAGGGATAAAATATTGGCAGTTGGTGGTGAAGCTAAACAAATGATAGGTAAAACACCTATGAATATCCAGGCTGTAAGACCAATGAAAGATGGTGTTATCGCGGATTTTGAAATGACCGAAAGAATGATCAGGTATTTTATAGAAAAAGCCCATAACAGAAAATCTTTTTTAAGACCAAGGATCATCATCTGTATCCCTCACGGTATTACCCAGGTTGAAAGAAAAGCTGTTAAAGAATCAGCTTTAAGTGCAGGGGCAAGGGAGGTATTCCTAGTAGAAGAGCCGATGGCTGCAGCGATCGGTGCAGGTATCCCTGTAAGCAGCCCTGACGGATACGTTGTGGTTGATATAGGCGGTGGTACAACTGAGATCGGTGTAACATCTCTTGGTGGACTTGTATTGTCAAAATCCATCAAAGTTGCGGGAGACAGATTCGATAAGGCTATCGTTGATTATGTAAGACAAAACTTCAACCTTTACATAGGTGACAGAACCGCTGAAAATATCAAACTTGAAATAGGTACTGCGATCAAGCAGCCCAAAGACCTTACTATCAAGGTAAAAGGTAGAGACAGTTCCGGGCTTTTAACCACTATCGATCTTACAAGCGAAGGTGTAAGAACAGCTTTAACCGAACCTTTAAAAGAGATCTCTCTGGCAGTTAGACAGGTACTTGAAGAGATGCCGCCTGACCTTGCAGGGGATATCGTTGACAACGGTGTTGTTCTAACAGGTGGGGGAGCTCTTATAAGAGGTCTTGACAAATACCTGGCACACGATATAAAACTACCTGTAAAAGTTGCAGATGAGCCATTATTGGCCGTTGCGTACGGTACAAGCAAAACTTTGGACGAGGAATCTTTATTAAAACTGATTTCTAATGAATAGAAGCGTCCTACTTATTACAACCATTTTTATAATCATAATAGGTTATATCTTCAATCTGGACAGGGTTATTAAAAATAACCTGTCCGCACTGGGAAATAACGTATCTTCCGTTTACCTGAACACCCTGGTATCCCTAGAATCATCAATAAACAAATATTTTTACCAGACAGAATATATTGAACAGCTTAAAAAACAAAATGATCAATTTGTCAAATATAAGACACTCTATGATACGGCAGCAGCAGAGCTTAACGATATAAAAAAAACGGTTCCCTTTGTAAATGAGAACAACCTGCTCCTTGAAAAAGTCAAAGTATTGTCCAATTACAGCCTATACGACCCTTCTATCGTTGTTCTGGACTCATTAAACAGCTCCCGGCTTATCACGCCAATGATAACCACAGAAGGGCACAGTGCAGGTATAGTTCTAAAAAAAGAGGGACATTACCTGGCTTATTTAAACAATAACAGCAAATGTAACTATGCCGTTTATATAGGAAATGAAAATGCCCCCGGCATCACCTCTGGAATGAACGATAACGGTTTTTTAAAGATTGACCATATACCAAAATGGAAACAGATAGATATAGATGACGATATAATTACCAGCAATATGGACAATATATTCCCCTACGGCATTAAAGTAGGCAAGGTTGTCAGTATACAGAACGGTGAAAATACCAAAAGCGTATTGGCAAAACCTTACGGAGATACCGTCGGAAAAAGATTTTTCTATATCGTCAAAACACCTTCAGAACAAACTCTTCCATAAAATTTAAAAATTTCTATTTTTGTGACATTACCTGTGACGCCAAACCACTATAATAATAAATAGTTTTACTTTTTTACCTTATAAATATGATAAATAAAAAAGTAACCTGTTTGTGGATATTTTCCAATAAAATAAATATATACACTCAAAAGGGATTATAATGATAAAATTTGACGGTAATCATAAAGATCTTGAAAAAGTTATAATAGGGATGGAAAGAGATATCATATACTCCGTAAGCAAGGAAAATATGCACCAGATCAAAACAAGCCACGGAGAGGTGATAAATCTTTTAAACAACGGCCAATTGTTTATACAAGCAGCACCGAAAGTAAAAGAAAAATTCAAATTCGACTATCACTATTACAACCACTACCTATTTAAAGACCCCTCTTTATCGGTCTTTAAATAATAAAAACAAAAGGGGTTAAAACCCTTTTATTATACGTCAAGGTGTTCAACATCCTTCGCATGGTCTTCGATATATTTTCTTCTTGGCTCAACTTCATCACCCATGAACAGGGTAAACGTCTCGCTGGCCTCTTCCGCATCGTCAATGGTCACTTTTAACAATCTTCTGGCCTCAGGCGTCATTGTAGTTTCCCAAAGCTGTTCAGGGTTCATCTCACCTAGACCTTTATATCTTTGGATATATGCACCTTTTTTGGCACTTGCCTCTACCTGCTCCAATACATCGATCAGATCTTCACCGTTAAATGTAGACAGATCCCTTTCTAAAAGCTTCTTGTAAAGATAGCTTGCTTCCGCAAAGAACGGGCTTGCAAACAGTTCATCATCGATTAAAAGTTCTTCCAAACCTTCATTTGTCTGAACGAACAGGTGTATATTCTCTTCAGTTATCGTTTTATTTAAAATGTTGTATGCTTTTTCATTTAAGAACACTTCTATCTTTTCAAACATAGCCTGATTTTCCATGCCAACCAGTTCATCATGCTCAATTAGGTATTTAATTACCTCTATAAGCTGATATCTCTTCTCAAGGCTTGCCAGCATACTTCTGTAAGCAGAAACGATCTTAAACATATCAAGAAGGTCGTTTGTACCCATACCCGTAAATTCAAAGTTTCCTACACCGTGCTCGATAAGGAATGCACTAAGCGCGGAATCATCTTTTAGGTATGTCTCATTCTTGCCTTTTCTGTAAAGGTATAACGGCGGCTGGGCAATATATAAATAGCCTTTTTCAACTACAGGTCTTAAGAACCTGAAGAAAAACGTTAAAAGAAGCGTCTGGATATGGCTACCGTCAACATCGGCATCGGTCATAATAATAACCTTATGGTATCTGATCTTCTCTTCGTTAAAGTCTTCACCGATACCGCAGCCAAGAGCCGTAATGATATTTTTGATCTCTTCAGATTTTAATATCTTGTCAAGTCTTGCTTTCTCAACATTAAGGATCTTACCTTTAAGAGGCAGAATAGCCTGATAAACCCTGTCTCTACCCTGCTTTGCAGAACCACCCGCAGAGTCACCCTCCACCAGGTAAAGCTCAGCTATCTGGGGATCTTTTGTCTGGCAGTTTGCAAGCTTCCCTGGAAGCGTACCCACTGTCATACTATCTGTTTTTCTCGTAAGCTCCCTTGCTTTTTTGGCAGCTTCCCTACCCCTTGCAGCCATTAGGGCTTTTTCCATTACAAGTTTTGCCTGAGCAGGATTTTCTTCGAAATATTTATTTAATACTTCGTTTGTAACTTTTTGACAGATAGGTTTAACATAAGAACTTCCTAGTTTACCTTTGGTCTGACCCTCGAACTGAGGTTCCGGAACCCTGACGCTGATAACAGCTACAAGCCCTTCCCTTACGTCATCACCAGTGATCTTTGCATCTTTGTCCCTGGCATTTGCATTTTCTTTAAGGTATTTGGTAATAGCTCTTGTAAGACCCGCTTTAAATCCGGCTTCATGCGTACCGCCGTCAATTGTCCTGATATTATTAACGAAAGATTGGGTTTTTTCGGTATAGGTATCGTTATACATCAAGGCTATATCAACTTCCACGTCCTCGTCTTTGTCGCTGAATGCGATCGCATCGGTAATAGGTTTTGATTTATTTGCATCTTCAACGAACTGTTTGATACCGCCCTCAAAATGGTAAACCTCTTTTTTATTTGATCTTTCATCTTTAAGTTCAATGGTGATCATAGGGTTTAGATATGCGATCTCTTTAAATCTTTTGGATAAAGTGTCAAAAGAGTATTCGGTAACCTCAAAAATAGTATCGTCAGGCTGGAACTCGATTGTAGTCCCTGTTTTTTTAGAAGTTCCTATAACCTCAAGTTGTTTGTCATATTTACCTTGAGAGAACTCCTGGTAATGTATCTCCCCTGCTCTGTGGATGGTCATTTTTAAAGATGAAGAAAGGGCATTAACAACAGAAACCCCTACCCCGTGAAGACCACCGGATACTTTATAGGTATCTTTATCGAACTTACCACCTGCATGCAGGACCGTTAACGCAACTGTAGCGGCACTGATCTTTTCACCGGGGTGGATATCTGTTGGGATACCCCTTGCATTATCCTGGACTATGATCCCGTTTGTTTTTGTGATAGTTACCTTGATAGTATCACAGAAACCTGCCATTGCTTCATCGATAGAGTTGTCCACGACTTCGTAAACCATATGGTGAAGACCGTTAAAGTTCGTATCACCGATATACATCCCCGGTCTTTTTCTAACCGCTTCCAGTCCCTTAAGGACCTTAATATTACTAGCGCCGTATTCTTTTTTCTCTTCGCTCATTCTTAGCCTCTTCTTTTCATGGTATATTTATTATTTATCTAATACTATAGGCATTACTATAGTTATAAAGTTACCGTCTTCCAAATAGAAAGGAAGGTTTGATTCATTGTAACCTATTGTGATCTTTTCGCTGTTCGTACTGCTTAGGAAATCTAAGATATATTTACTGTTTACTGCTATATAGAAACTTTCGTCAATATTCAGATCCACGTCTATCATTGTTTTTGATTCACTGTCGTCATCCAGCGACTCGAAAACGATATTTTGAGGATTGAAAGTTATCTTGATTTTTGATTCTATTGATGTTACTAACTTGATTGCTTCTATAAGCAAAGATTTTGATAAAGGAAAACTGTATTTTAAATTGTTCGGTATGATTCTCTCGTAATCGGGGAATTTACCGTTAATTAATTTTGTAAAGAAAGTATAATTGTTATTTGATACTACAAGATTTGTATCGTCATATCTGATATTTGATTCATCAAGGAAAAGCTTCTGTATCTCGATTATAGCTTTTTTAGGAATAATGATCTGGGTTTCGTTGTTTGACATATTTTCCAAATATGCGATTGCAAGCCTTCTTGTATCTGTTGCAACGAAATTGATCTTTTGTGATTTGATATCTATTAATGCACCGTTAAGTTCAAACTTCGGATTATTGTTATCAATAGCAGGAGTGATCTTTTTAATTGAGTTTATAAGATTTATCGTATTGATATCCAAAGGATTCAGGTTTTCAAGTTGAGGAAATGAAGGGTATTCATTTGCATCATACATAGGAAGCTTGAAGCTTGATCTTTTTTGTTTAATACTAAGATTGTTATCTATAACTTCAAAATCTATATCGTCATCTTTTAATCTTCTGATGATATTTAACAGATTTCCTCCGTTAACGGTAGCTTTACCCTCTATAATATCTTTGATATCAGTTACGACAGCTTCACATCCCATTTCGTAATCGGTAGATTTTATTACAAGGTTTGTATTTACCTCTAAATATATATGTGAAGTTATAGAACTTGAATCTTTTTTATTCAAGAACGGCTGCATTGATGAAACAATATTTTCAATTATGTTTTTTGATATTGTAAACTTCATTTTCTTTCCTTTTATATTTATCTTTATAAGTAGTAATATCAGTAGTATATGTGAATAGATGAAAACAACTTCAAAAGCCTTTGTTTATCTGGCTTTTTTATGTTGAATAATTCGAAAAAATTGTTCACATCTATTCACATAACATTTTACTAATAATCCTTATTTATGATCTTATTCTTTAAATTTTCCAGTGTCAATTTAAAGTTTTCGTCTTTTTCTATCAGCTTGTTAGAAGCCGTGATATTTTTAGAGACCGACGAGTGGTCTTTCATACCCAGAAACTTTGCGATATCAGGCATAGAGTTGTGTGTAAGCTCTTTTGCAAGATATATTGCGATCCTTCTCCCGTTTACCACGTTTGCGTTTCTTTTCGAGGATTTAAGGTCGCTCGGCTTGATATTAAGCTCGCTTGATACCACGTCTATGATATCAGGCAGTTTTATGTTCTCTTTTTTCTCTTTTATCTGCTCTTTTAAAAGCCTTTGGACAAGCTCCAGGTTTATCTCCTGGCCAAGCAGGGTCGCGTTGGCATTTATCTGGATAAGCACCCCTTCTATCTCCCTGATGGAGTTGTCCAGGTTTGTCGCAATAAAGTGTACTATATCTTTTGTTAGATGTATACCGTTAAGTTCGCTTTTTTTCTCGATAATAGCTATTTTTGTTTCCAGTTCCGGCATCTGGATATGGGATTTAAGTCCGTGCTCGAACCTGCTTTTAAGCCTGTCTTCAAGTCCTGCGATCTGTGAAGGCAGTTTATCGGCCGTCATTACGATCTGCTTGTTTGCGGTATGAAGCTCGTTAAAGGTATGGAAAAACTCTTCCTGGGTAGTTTCTTTACCGCTTAGGAACTGGATATCATCTATTAAAAGCAGGTCGCATTGCCTGTATTTTGCCTTGAAGTGTTCCATATTCTTGTTTTTCATACTGAACAGGAAATCATTCATGAACTGTTCCACGGTTACATATATAACGTTCTTGTCTTTTTCGACCGCGTCGTTACCTATAGCCTGAAGAAGGTGGGTCTTGCCTAGACCCGTTCCTCCGTATATGAACAGTGGATTGTATTGAACACCCGGTTTTTCAGCCACTGCTTTTGAAGCGGTGTAGGCCATCTGGTTGGAGCTTCCCACAACGAAAGAATCAAAGGTATACGACTGGTTAAGTATGGTGCTTTGGGCACCTTTGTTGATCTCGGTATCGTCGATGATCTCTTTTTTGCTTCTTCTTCTCTCACCCGTGATCTTTATCTCTATAGAGGGCTTGGTGTTTGTAAGTTTTTCGAAGGCATCTTGTATTATCAGTTTGAATTTTGTTTTAATATAGTTTGCAATAAATTTGTTCTGTACCTCAAAAACTGCAAGTTCGTCGCTTGAGCTCGATTTTTTATAGATCATTTGTTTTATATATTTATCAAAATCGTTTTGGGATACTTCATTTTCTAAGTATGCTAATATTTCTTTTGTCGTCATAGTAATGATTATATCTAAAAAAAGGTAAAAATATGTTATTATTTTTCACATCAGTGAATAAAATGTGAATCTTATGTGAATAGCGGATGAAAAAAAGGTGATTAATTGAAAATATTGGGAATTGATCCTGGCACAATCAACTGTGGTTATGCGGTATTGGAGCTAAGTGAAAATGTGAAAAGGCCAAAACTGGTTGAGGCGGGACTAATTAAGATAAAGTCCAGAATTTTGCAGGAACAGATAGTGGAATTGGTAGAAGGAATTGACATTATTTTGTCCAATCACAAGATCGATGAGGTTGCTATAGAGGATATGTTTTTTGCATACAATCCAAAATCAGTTATTAAGCTCGCACAGTTCAGGGGAGCCTTGAGCCTTAAGATACTCCAGGAGCTTGGGAATTTCAGCGAATACACTCCTTTACAGGTTAAAAAAGCGGTAGTGGGAAACGGTAAGGCGAGCAAGGAACAGGTTGCATTCATGGTAAAAAGGCTGCTTGGGATAAAACAGGAGATAAAGCCTCTGGATATAACAGATGCTATTGCCGTATCCCTTGCCCACAGCCAGAGATTGTAGTAAATTGGTAAAAAATTATTATTTATCAAATAAATAATTAAAGATTATAAAAAATTAAAATAAAGTTGGTTAGAATTACCCTATGAGAATATTTTTAGTAGAAGATAACGAAGAGTTAAACGGTTTCATGACTGAAACCTTGCAGAATATAGGTTATAATGTTGTTTCCTGCAAAGACGGCGCTAATGCTTTTAAGTTAGTCGAAGATATTTTCGATCTATATATTATTGATATAAATCTTCCTAACATCAACGGCCTTGAACTTGTAAAGAAAATAAAGTCCTTGAAAGAGAATCTGAAGATCTTCATAATAAGCGGCGACGACAATATAGATACTATCCTGAAAGCTTATGATCTGGGGTGTGACGATTATATAAAAAAACCTTTTGATCTAAGGGAAATAGTCGCAAAAATAAACCTTATTTTCAAAGAGAAGCTGGCCGATCAGGTAAAACTTACGGATGAATGTTATTACAATATTAAAAAAAGGGTTATACACCATAAAGATAAAAACACTACCCTGACGAAAAAAGAAGCGGCTTTGTTAAACGTACTGGTTCAAAATATAGGTAAATCGGTAAGCAACAAAGAGATCGAACTTGCAGTATGGGGACAGAATTTTGAAAACAGCCACGTAAGGCAGCTGGTCTCAAAACTTAAAAAAGTATTGCCTTGCAAAGATATAATACAAAATCACTCTTCACTGGGCTACAGGATAGATTCTGTATAAGCCTGAGATATAGTTTAGTTTAGTTCCAAACTATCCTCGAACAGGTATTGATGCTCTTTTGGCAGGGCATCGTATAAGGCTTTTGCCAAATCCCTTATCTCCCATAAAGCGCTTTTTGAACTTCTAAGATGGATAAAGTTTTGCAGGCTTCTTGCATTTATGGTCCAGGTAAGTTCTGTTTTGTAACTTTCGGGAAGACAGTATTTCGCTTTATCGTTCCCTATACCTTCATTTAACATTATCCTTAGATTTTCCAATGCTGCTAGGGAACTGAAATCAACTCCCAATTCATTGGTCCATACCAGGTATTTTGAAGCCCTTGCCATATGTTTGTCAGCATATACTTCATCAGGGTTGGTGTATTTTTCTTTCAGTTCAAGCATACTCATACCTTCGGTAAAAGATTCTTCCTCTTTTAACTCTTTTAGGGTATATCTTGTTGACTTTACGCTCGGGCTTGCCATTCTGTGCCTTGCAAGCTCCTGCAGCAGGGCCCTGCTGATCCCGGATATATAGAAAGTATATGTAAGATGCTCCAGGGTGGAAGCGTGTTTGAACTTGTTTCCTACCCTGTTTATAAGCTCTTTGTCTTTTTCTCCCCCCTCGTCGCTTTTGTCAAAGCTCTGCCAGCATGTTCTGATCGCGTGGGCACATACTTCCAGGCTGCCGTGTTGTAACAGTTTTACGTCCATTTATTTTACCCTTTTATTCGTTTACTTTTTTGATTGTTTCAGTTATACCGTAATTGATCAGCTCAAGATCAAAAGGTTTAACTATCCATGAGGTTGCTCCTGCATCTTTACCCATCTGTTTCATCTCATTGCTCCATTCGGTTGAAAGTACCATGATGGGAGTTGAAGCGTAATCAAGTTTTGATCTTAGTTTTCTGATAAGGGTTATACCGTCCATGTTGGGCATATTGATATCAGTAATAATAAAATCAAATTCCTCTTCAGCATGTTCAATAATATCTAAAGCATCGACACCGTCTTCGGCTCCCTGGATATTTAGATATCCAAGTTCTAAAAGTAAGCTTTCTATCATATCCCTTACTGTCTGGCTATCGTCTACATATAAAATTCTTATATACTTGTCATTAATATCCATTAAATCTACCCCTTAAAAACCGTTTGGATTAAATCCGAAATCCTGATTGAATCCCATGTCAAAATTTGCCATATTAGGGTCAGTATACCCAAATTGTGCTGATTTGTTTCTAAGCTGCATTATATCATTTTTTATATCGATATGTGCAGGGCAGACCATATTGCAGTTCCCGCACAAGGTACAGTCCCATACCCCGTTGCTTTGTACTGCGTCGATTTTTGTTTTTTGGTCTGCTTCTTTCTTGTCGCTTACATATCTGTAAGCTCTTGCAAGTGCAAATGGACCCGTAAAATTTTCATTTATCTCATAAACTGGGCAGGAGCTTAAACAGCTGCTGCAAAGTACGCAGTTTGATTCCCTGTCGATCTTTTTCTCATCTTCGCAAGTTACGGTTTCATCGTTCTTTTCACTTAAAAAAGCTTTTGCCTCGAATAAAAACCTGTCCTGATTTGAAAGGTCCACCACAAGGTCTTTTATAACTCTCGAGTTTTTTAAGGGCTGTATATCGTCACCGTCGTTTATCTTTGTTTTACATGCAAGTTTCTCTACCCCGTTTACCCTAACGGCACAGCTTCCGCATACGCCGCTTCTGCATCCGCTTCTAAATGCCAGGGAGTTGTTCTGGACGGCTTTGAGCCGTATCAGGGCAGAAAGCAGAGTATCAACTTTTGAAAGCTTGTCGTCCAGGTTATATGTTTTATCACAGATATTCAACTTCATATTAGCTCCCTTTTCAGCTCATTTCCTTTTTTTAAGATGATGCTCTCTTTTTCAAAAAGGGGATCCTCTTTTGCATAATCGCTTCTATAGTGTGCCCCCCTGCTCTCTTTTCTATCCAGGGCACTCAGGACGATAGTTTCGCAAAGCTGCAGCATATTGTCAAATTCTATCAACTCTTTTAGGTTCGTATTGTAGATGCGGCTTTTATCCTCTATACCCATTTTACAGGAGAGTTCCTGCCATTTTTTGATCTGCTCCAGGGTGTCGTCCAAGCCGGATCGGCTTCTGAAAAGCCCCACGTTTTTATAGAAGCTTTCACCCATTTGCTTTTTTATCTCATAAAAGTTTATTTCATTGTTTTTGGTAAATATATTTTCTATATATTTTTTATCTTCTTTGAAAATATCATATTCTTTTTCTTCAGGCGTTTCAATATTATCTATCGTCTCGCAGGCGCTTTTTGCAACCTTTTTCCCGAAAGTGACTATCTCAAGCAAAGAGTTACCCCCCAGCCTGTTCGCGCCGTGTACGCCGTTTGAGGAGCATTCCCCGGCTGCATAAAGGTTTTTGATATTGGTTCTTCCGTTTATATCTGTTTTTATCCCCCCCATGGTGTAGTGGGCTGCAGGCATTACGGGGATAATATCTTCATCAAGCTTGAGCCCTGCAAACTGCAGTGCCAGGTCGTATTCCTGGGGCATAGCCTCTTTTATTTTTTCAAGTCCCAGGTGTCTTAAGTCCAGATATACCTCTTCCCCTTTTTCTATCTTTTCATATATTGCCCTGGCAACTATATCCCTCGGTGCCAGTTCATCGGTAAATCGGTCACCGTTTTTTGTTACAAGGTAACCACCCTCACCCCTTGCACTTTCACTTAATAATACACAGGAGCCTTTCATAGCCGTAGGGTGGAACTGGATATATTCCATATTTGAAAGTTTACACCCCGCTCTTAATGCGGCAGCTACCCCATCACCCGTAGTTGCGGTTGAGTTGGTATTGTAGTTATTGTAAAGGGCTCCGTAGCCCCCGCTTGCGATGATCACGCTTTTTGCTTTTATCTGCTTTACCTGCACTGTTTCTATATCAAGTGCGGTGATCCCTTTTACACTATTCTCTTCAACAATAAGGTTCAAAAGCATATGCTCGTTTATAAATCTTACACCCTCTTTCAGGCAGTTGTCGTAAAGGGTGTGGAGTATCTTAAGTCCCGTGTAGTCGCTGCTGTAACAGGCTCTGGGGTTTGAAGCGCCTCCAAGTGCTCTTTGGGCGATATTATTGTTTTTATCCCTGCTGAAAGGCACACCTATGTTATCCAGCCATTTTATAGTTTCGGCTCCATTTTCACAGAGATATCTTATGGTCTCTTTATTCCCTATTTTATGGGCTGATCTTAGGGTATCGTTTATATGATTCTCTACGCTGTCGCCTTTGTCATTACCCAGTACTGCGTTTATCCCCCCTTGTGCCTGTGATGTTTGGGATGAAGTAGGGTGGGTTTTTGACAGGACTGTTACATTTTTCCCGTTTTTTTTGGCTTCCAGTGCGGCAGTCAGCCCCGTACCTCCGCTTCCTACTACAAGTAGATCGATCATCATTTTTCCTTTAATCCCAGAACTCTTTGAGTTCCTGTTCTTTTTTCTTTTTTTCCTCTTTTAATTGAACTTGCAATTGTAGTTCCTCTTTGAGCTCCTTTTTCTCTAACTCTTCATGCTCATGGATCTCTTTTGCCCTTTCCTCCCTGGCCCTTTTTATTTTCTCTTTTATCTGGGCTTCAACCTTTGCTTTCTCTTCGGGGGAGAAGTTCATATCTTTTATTTTAAAAAGGGCATCCCTTATCTCATCCTCTTCATTTAAAGATTCCCTTTGTTGCTCTTGTTCCTCAACCAGCTCAGGCTCGTTTTTTTCAAAGTTTTTTTCCTCATTTATTTCCGGTTCTTCCAGGGGCTTGGTCTCTTTCTCTTCCTTAAACGAGGGAGTGAATTCTTCCAGCTCTTTTTGGGCTTCTGTATTGTTTGGGAGGTTGTTTAATATAGCTTCC
The DNA here is from genome assembly GCA_963677515.1 of Arcobacteraceae bacterium. Classification (GTDB taxonomy): domain Bacteria; phylum Campylobacterota; class Campylobacteria; order Campylobacterales; family Arcobacteraceae; genus JAIOSF01. The sequence continues at coordinate 2,104,364 of OY781963.1, forward strand.
ATCTTTTCCTGTTTGGATAAGATTTTAGGGGAATCTTCATTCTTTTTCTTTTTAACCCTTTTTTTAGTTGATTTGTCACAACTTTCTTTCAGCTTTTCATAGTCGGCCATAATAGCTTCATATTTTTTGAAATCCATAAGCATAAAGCCCGGTTTCCCGTCCCTTAATATGATAGCTTTTTCAATCTCGTCATTTACGATCTTGTCAAAGATCATCTTGCTTTTTCTAATAAGTTCCGTAGATGAGAACATCTCTTTTGATTCATAGAGCAATAGTGCCATAACAACCTCCTATACGTATTGTAATATGTATTATAACACAAATTCTTTGATGTTGGCCTCTATGCCGTTTAATAATCTGATCCTGGCTTCTTTTGATGCCCAGGCAATATGGGGTGTAAAGAGTACCCGGCTTTTATCCTTTATTGAAAGCAGCGGCGATGAGCTTTCTATAGGCTCTTTGGAGACTACGTCCGTACCATAGTATATATCCTGTGAATCGTTGATTGCATCTGAGATATCCTGTTCGTTCACTATTCCTCCCCGTCCAAGGTTTAAAAGGACGGCACCTTTTTTTATGATACTTATATTTGTATTATTGATCAAATTGGAAGTTGCATTGTTAAGGGGAGAGTGTATAGTTATAATATCGGAAGTTTTAAGTAGTCCTTCCAGGGATAGGTTTTTATAATCTTTGTTATTGTTTTTCCCGCTTGTTGAAAAGTACTGAATATCACAGCCGAACTCTTTAGCGATATTTGCTACTTTCAAGCCTATAGAACCAAGTCCGATGATACCCCATTTTTTCCCGTCAAGTTCATAGAAAGGTTTGTCAAGATTGGTAAATATGTCGCTTTTTTCCCAACCGCCGCTTTTTACGTAATTATCGTAAAAGTTTATCTTCTGTACGAATTCAAGAACAAAAGAGAAAGTAAGCTGGGCAACGCTTGAGGTTGAGTATCCTGCTACGTTTTTAACCGTAATACCTTTTTGCTGTGCATGATCCAGGTCAATATTGTTCATACCCGTTGCCGCAACGCAGATCAGTTTTATATTGGAATTATCCATGATCTCTTTATCTATTACTACTTTATTTGTTACAACTATACCGGCGTCTGCTACTCTTTGGAGAGTTTGCTCTTTTTTCGTGGATTCGTGGGAGATGACTTCCCCATATTTCTTAAATTGTTCCAGGGTGATATCGTCCCCTAATGTTTTTCTGTCTAAAAATACGATCTTGTGGTCCATAATTTACCTTTTAGTGTAAGATTTTCGTTATGGTATCATTATGTCACTTTGAAATTATAAAAAGGGCGGAAATAAAAAAAGAGATACCTTTTGGGTATCTCTTTTTGAAGCAGGGGAGGGCTTTGGTTTTATTTATTTGCCTCTTTTAACGTGTCTGCTATCATAAATGCAAGCTCAAGGGATTGGTCTGCATTTAGTCTTGGGTCACACTGCGTATGGTATCTGCTTGAAAGGCTGTCAACTGTAACGGCACTGCTCGTACTTCCCGTACATTCTGTTACATCCTGTCCCGTCATCTCAAGGTGGATACCTCCAGCTACGCTTCCCTGTGCTTTGTGGATTTGGAAGAATTGTTTAACTTCACTCAGGATATTTGCAAAATCCCTTGTTTTATATCCGGTTTCTGTTTTTTCAACATTTCCGTGCATTGGGTCACAAGACCAAACGATCTTTTTACCCTCTTTTTCAACTCTTTCAAGAAGTTTAGGGAAATGATCGGCAATTTTACCTGCTCCCATTCTAACGATAAGGTTCAATCTTCCCGCTTCATTTTCAGGGTTTAGTTTGTCTATAAGCTTGATAAGTTCATCTTCCTGCATAGTTGGACCAACTTTACAGCCTACAGGGTTCTTGATACCTCTGAAGAATTCAACGTGAGCTTCATTTAGATCTCTTGTTCTGTCTCCTATCCATAACATATGCGCGCTGCAGTCGTACCAGTCGCCTGTTAAAGAGTCTTTCCTAGTTAATGCCTCTTCGTAGTTAAGAAGAAGTGCTTCATGGGAAGTGAACAGGGTTGTTTCACTTAACTGAGGCGTATTTTGCGAAGTCAGCCCGCATGATTCCATAAATTTTAAAGATTCAGATATTCTTGAAGCCAGCTCTTCGTATTTTTCACCGAGTTCGTGGTTCTTCATATAGTTAAGGTTCCAGCTGTGTACTTTGTGAAGGTCTGCCATACCGCCCCTTGCAAAAGCTCTTAAAAGATTCAGCGTTGCCGCGCTTTGGTTGTAAGCTTTTAGAAGTTTTTTAGGGTTCGGGGTTCTGGCTTTAATATCTGCTTCAATATCGTTTACGATATCTCCTCTGTAGCTTGGGTATTCTACGCCGTCAACTGTTTCAAAATCGCTTGATCTGGGTTTTGCGAACTGCCCTGCGATTCTTCCTACTTTTACGACAGGTTTTCCGCCGCTGAACGTCATTACGACCGCCATTTGCATCATAACTTTAAAAAGTGATTTTATATTGTTCGCGTTAAATGCATTAAAGCTTTCTGCACAATCCCCGCCTTGAAGTAAAAACGCTTTTCCGTTGGCAACGTCAGCCAATTGTGTTTTTAATCTTCTAGCTTCCTCTGCAAAGATCAAAGGAGGGTAGGTAGCCAGTTCCTTTTCAACCTTTTTTACTTTTTTCATATCTTCGTAAATAGGCTGTTGTTTGATAGGAAAGTTTCTCCAGCTGTCAGGTGTCCATATATTACTCATTATATTGCCTTGTTTATAATTTTATTTGTTTTAATAGTTCTTGAAATGATACCTTAAATGCACTCAATCCATCTTTAAGGAGAGCATTGTAGGCAGCTTCCATATTGATACCTTTTTTTTCTAATAACTTAAAGAATTTATTATACTCTTCTTCGCTTATGATCTGGCTTTGGGTTTTCTGACCCTCCTGAAGCCATGAATGTATGGTACTCAAAGGAGCGGTGTTTATACTTTTTGGATAGATCAGGGTATCTATATAATAGCTTGCAGGAAGCTCGTCGCCTTTTACCCCGGTACTTGCGAAGAGTGTTCTTATATTCGCGTTCTCAAATTTTTCTATCTCATGGTAACATTTTGCAGCATTCATGATACCCACTTTTCCCGTAGGAAGGCTTTTCTCTTTTAACTGCTGGTCAAGGAGCCTGTCGAATCTGCTTACAAATACGGAGATTACAGCTTTAGTGTCCTTTCCGCTTTGTTTTATACCTTCGCTTAAAGCTTGTGCACACTTGATCGCCTGATCAGGTGAGAAAATAAGCGTTGCGTTTACGTTTATACCCATTGAGGTAAGCTCTTTCATCGCTATATATCCGGCTTCGGTGGCAGGTATCTTGATCATTACGTTCTCATACTCTATCTGGTTGTGCAGTCTTGCTCCCTCTTCAATGGTACCCATTGTATCGTCGCAAAGCTGCGGATCAACCTCTATTGAGATGAAACCGTCGTTAGGATCCTGGTCATGCAGGGGTTTTAGTATCTGTGCAGCCCTTTTTATATCTGTTATAGCAAGTTCTTCGTAGATCTTTTTGGTTTCGTTCGCCTGCAGCATATTTATCTGCTGGGTATATGCTGATGATTTGCAAATAGACTGCTGGAAAATCGCAGGGTTGCTCGTAGCACCGTGTATCGTCCCGTCGTTTATAATATCCTGAAACTCACCTTCCAGGAAATCTCTTTCAATAAAGTCACACCAAATTGAATAGTTTATCTCTTCTCTTAAAGCCATTTTTTTACCTTAGTTTATTTTTTTGCAAAGCAGATCTTTCTCTACATTGTTTTTAAAATCTTTTAAAATATACCCTTTACACTCTTCATTGGTCTTGTTATTGATGAATTTAACGGTATACTTATAACCTTTTACGTTGATATCTTCCCTTAAAAATTCCTGGGTAGCATACACCTGTACGCCTGATACGTCTTCATATCCAAGCTGGTGGAGGATCTTTGTAGCTTTTACGGCTTTTCCCGCATCAACCAGGAAAAAGCTTATGATCCCGAGGACGATAAGAATATAGATATAAATCTTTGTTTTTTTAGGCAGTTTTCTAACCTCTGTTTCCATTATTGCTCCATCAATCTGTATAGCTGAAATTATTTGATAATTAAAATCAATTTATAATACAAAGTTAGGGATTTTACCATAAATTAGATATAATTGCCTTTATGAAAAATGTACTGGTAATATTAGACGGTCAAATATCCAAATATTTGATAAAGAGGATGCTTGACCTGAACAACAACTTAAATAATTATAATATAGTTTATAACGATGATTCGATCCTGCCTGAATCTATCCCTTCAAATTTTATTTTCTATAAATTTGATCCTACAAGTTATTCAAAACTGCTTTTTGTCCTGAACAAGGAGCTTTACCAGGATGCATTGATAGTCCTTGACAGCAAGGAGGATACCCTTGCCGTAATCGAGAATATAAGAAAAAAATATAAGGACCTGGGATTTACGGTTTTCGATAAATGGGATATAAATTTAGACGATGAAAATATAAAGTTCTACAGAGGAAACGACGTTATATCCAACGGTCTTGTGGAACAGCTTCCCAATATCCCCGTATTCGCACAAAATATAGGGCTTCGAAAGGGAGAGATCATGGAGATCAAGATACCTTTCGGGAGCAACTATGCCTACAGGTATATAGGGAGTATCAGCCAGAAAGAGTGGAAAATAGTGGCTCTTTACAGGGCAGGGACTTTAATAAGCATAAAACCCTCTTTGATCCTGAAACCGGGTGATATTATCATTATCATTGGAAGGCCCGAGGTGCTTACCCAGGCCTACAGTGCCATCTCAAAATCGATGGCCCAGTTCCCTATGCCTTTTGGAAACAATATATATCTTTATGTGGACCTTTTTATACAAAATGCCCAGGAGGTATTTGAGGCTATCGAGGATTGCAAGATACTCCATAAAAGGATGAAGAACAACTCCCTGATCATAAAAGTGACACGTCCCACAAAAGTGGATGTTATGGAAGAGATAGAAAAAAGGCTTGAAGGTATTGAAAACGTAATAATCGATATAGATTACCATAATATCGGTATTCGAAATATTTTGAAACATGACAAGATAAAGTTCGATATCGGTCTGATCGTTTTGACAAAAAGCCTGTTCAAATACAATGAAGCCATTAAAAATATAGTTTCTTTAAAACTGCCTGTTTTTAAAATAGGGGATGAGCATATTTCATCTTTGAAAAACTCCCTTATCCTTTTAAACGATAATAAAATATATGAGCAGATATCCCCGATACTTTTTGATATATCAAATCAGCTTAAGATCAAGCCGAAGGTTTTCGATATAGACCCGATAGGGGACAGAAATACGGAAGACCTGGTAGCGCACCTGAACAATCTTTCGAAGATATTCAACCAAAGCATTGTAATGGTATCGGAGAAATCAAATCCCATAAAAAGGTTGAATAAAGAGCAGAACATTTTGCAGATACTGCCTCTTAAAGAGGAGATGTTCCAAAAAAGAAGGTTCAAGTTCCTAAATACCAACAGCGACCTGCTTTCATTCGATATCTCGAAATTCAACCAGATATTGATACCTGTAATCGACGATATAAACTAGATATTAAAATCTTCAATAACCCTAAAGTCAACCATGGCGTTTAAAAGTGCGATCTTCTTTGCACTTTTAAAGAGATTTACGTCTATATCCTTTTCTTTGAGCTTTCCCTCATCCAGGTATCTCTGCCTGGTGGTACCCGGAAGCAGGGGAGTTTTCGGTGTATACCAGTTACCATCTTTATAGATAGCGATATTGGCGATGGAAGTATCTGTTATAAGATCATTTTTGACTATGATGATCTCGTCACAGTCCTCTTTTAGGCTAAAGAGCTGATCTATTTTATCCCGGTCGGTAGACTTATATTTGTATTCAATATCATTATCGAAAATAAGCTTGAAGCTTTTTATCTCCCTTGGGCTGTAAGGGGCATATGATATATCCAGTATCTCGTCCCTGTCATAAACCACCCTGCACTTTAAAAGGTCACCGTTTAGGGGGTAGATATACTCTTCCAGGTTGAAGTTGATCCCTGTGGTATTTGCCATCCTTTTTTTATGGTACTCCAGGTTAAAAACCTCAAAATCATCACATTTTATAGTTTCGAAATAGGTATCGTTTTGTTTTATTTTCATGGAATATATACCTTGTCGCACATTTCCTTGTATTCACTTTCCAGGTCGCTGTCGCAGGTGATACCCCCGCCGCTTTTATAGGTAAGGGTGCCGTTTTTATCTTTTTCAATAAACCTTATCATAACTGCACTGTCAAGGCTTTTCCCGTCGTATACCCCGAATATTCCCGTAAAGAAGCCCCTGTCGTAATCTTCTATCTCATTGATCAGCTGGGTTGTTTTCTTTTTGGGCGTCCCCGTTATGCTTCCTGCGGGAAGCAGGGCGGTTAATATATCGCCTATGGATTCGTTCCAATTTTTATCAAGTGATCCTGAAATCTTTGAACTTACCTGTATCAGCTCCTTGTCTCCCGCTTTTATTGTGTCGCAGTATCTGAAGTTTTCAACCCTTACTTTTTTTGATACGATCGAAAGATCGTTTCTAAGAAGATCAACTACCATTGTATGTTCTGCAAGCTCTTTGGGATCGTTTAGAATGATTTCTTGCGCATTTTCTATCGAGGCGTCAATGGTACCTTTCATAGGGTAGGTATATATCTTATTCTCTTTTATTTCACAAAATCTTTCGGGGGAGAAGCAGACAAATCTGTCTTTATAGTAAAGCTTGAATTTTCCGTTAGAGTTGTCGTATATTTTTTTTAAGGGGATATGGTTTTTTATTTCAGTAGGGGAGGATAGGTTTAGAAGATAGGTATTTCCTTCTTTTATATTTTCCTGTACTTTTTCAAATTTGTTTTTGTATATTTCAAAGTTGATGAACTCTTTTTCAAGCTTCAGCTCATGGTGGCTTATTTTATCGGAATCTATGCAGAAGCGGATATCATCTTTTATATCTTTTAGTTTGATGATATCATAATTCTTCAGGTCAAAACTGATAACAAAAAGAAAAGGCTCTTTTTGTTTTCCGTAACTGTTAAGCTGCTCTTTCAGGTTCAATTTACTGGTCGATGATCAATTTTTTTAAGCAGGCCATTCTTATTGCCACGCCGTTTTTAACCTGTTCCAATACTTTTGATCTTGGATCGTCAAGCATCTCGTCGCTTATGTCTATATTTCTGTTCACAGGTCCCGGATGCATTAGGATTATATCCTTGTCTTTGACCAGCTTTTGGGTTATGCAGTATTTTTTTGCATATTTCTTTTTTCTTTTTTCAAGCTCTTCTGGAAGGATGCTTATATTGTGTCTTTCATGCTGAACCCTAAGACTCATAATGATATCAAGCTCATCTAAAACTTTTTTTATATTTGTTGTAGATTTGAATTTGCTTTTTACCTTAAACTCTTTTGGTGCGACCAGAATCGGTGTTAGCCCAAATCTTGGAAGAAGCTCAAGATCTGACGATGCAACCCTTGAGTTCGCGATATCACCGATAATTGCTATTGTTTTATCTTTCGTTTCCCCTTCAAAATGTTTGTAAATAGTATAAAGGTCAAGTAAAGCCTGTGTAGGGTGTGCGTTTTTCCCGTCACCTGCATTTAAAATAGGGCAGTTTACCTGGTTTATTAAACTGGCAGGCAGACCGCATTCGCTGTGTCTTATGATAATTGCATCCGGCTTCATAGCATCAAGGTTTGCAATAGTGTCTTCTACTGTTTCACCTTTTTTTGTTGAACTTGTATTTACTTCAAGATTTACAACTTCCGCACCCAGCCTTTTTGCGGCAATTTCAAAACTGCTTCTTGTTCTTGTGGAGTTTTCGAAGAATAGGGTAACTATAAGTTTACCCTTTAGGATCTCGTTTGATTGAAGTTCGTTGAATGTATCGGCATCGTCAAAAAGTTCCAAGATCTCTTCATTTGTAAAGTCTGCAGTTGTTATTAGATGTTTCATTTTTTTTCCTATTCTGTTATTTCGTATTATACTAAATTTTTTATTTTATTTATCCATTCATCCAGGGTTTTTTCATATCCTACGCCGTTGCTTTGGTAAAAATTCAAGTTTTTTTCAAGATACTGCTGTTCCACATATCCACCGAAGTCGTGGGGGTATTTATATCCTATATGGTTGTCTTGTATATGTTTTGGAATATCTAAAGGCCTGTTTGTTGATATATAGGATAGGGCGTTGTTTATGGCCTTGTAACTGCTGTTTGATTTTGGGCAGGATGCAAGGTAGATAACGCATTGGGACAATATTATCCTTGATTCCGGGTATCCTATTGTTTTAACTGCTGTCATGGTTGATACGGCCAGGTTAAGGGCATGGGGGTTTGCATTGCCTATATCCTCACTTGCAAATATCACGAGCCTTCTTACTATATAGTCAACGCTTTCCCCTCCGTCAATCAATCTTCCCAGGTAATAAAGGGCCGCATCAATATCGCTTCCCCGAAGGCTTTTTATCATTGCGCTTGTTATATCATAGTGGGACTGGCTGCTGCTTACACCGTCCCCTATAACGTTCTGTCTCAGCTCTTTTAATATCTTTATATCAACAACTTTATCAACTTTTGATGCAAAATCAAGAAGGTTCAATAAAGCCCTCCCGTCACCGCTGCTGCTTTGAATAAGGTATTCTTTTGCTTCATTGTCTATTGATATCCCAAGATATTCCTGGGCCTTCTGGGTGAGTATTTCAAGTTCACTGTTAGTCAGTGGACGGAATTCGTAAAGAAAGCTTCTGGATCTTATAGCCGCTGTCAGGGTAAAGAAAGGGTTTTCTGTGCTTGCACCGATTATTATAGCTTCATAGCTTTCCATTACGGGCAGCAAAACCTCCTGCTGGGTCTTGGTCAGCCTGTGTACTTCATCGATGAATATAAGGGGTTTTATCAGTGCATTTACATATCTTTTGAAGATATCCCTAAGTTCTTCTATTTTTAGGCTGGTTGCATTTAGGTAATAAAAGTCGTAACCGCTTCTTTGGGCAATGATCTTTGCCAATGTAGTTTTTCCCGTACCCGGTTTCCCGTAAAAAAAGAGGTGGGGTATATCTTGTTTTTCAAGTAGTTTATATAATGATTTTTCTTTTGATATTATATGGGATTGACCTATAAACTCTTCGAGAGTTTTAGGTCTAAGAAGATTTGACAGTCTACTCATCTTCTGAATATTCTTGGTCTTTGTCTTTTCTGTTTAGTTTAGTCTGTTCTTTCATGAACAGCCTTAGGTCTTCGTATTCGTCTCTTTCAAGATATCTTACTTTACCGGAAGGAAGGTTATTAAGGTTTATACCCCCGAAACTTACCCTTTTAAGGTCAACTACTTTTGTCCCAAAGTGTGCGAAGAATCTTCTAAGCTCCCTGTTTTTACCCTCTGTAATGGCAACTTTCAGTTTTGAGTATTTTGGCGTGCTTGTCTGTATCTGGAATCCTAAGAACGGTGCGAACTCCATCTCTTTGATATCTGTTTTATCCCAGGCCCCGGCAGTTGCATCATCCAAAATCAACCCGTTTTGCATAGCGTCTATCATACCTTGCGTTACTTCACCTTCGATCTTTATCTTATAAACCCTTTCAAGATCAGAGTTCATCAAAGCAGTTGCGATCTTGGGATCGTCTGTGAGCATTAGCATCCCTTCACTTGCAAAGTCAAGCCTTCCGATAGGGATAAAATGGCTGAACTTATTTGGGATGGTATCATATATGATCTTTCTTCCTTGCGGGTCGTTTTTAGATACTATTTCCCCTTTCTGCTTATTGTATATTATCACTGTAGAGGGTCTGCTGTAATCAACCTTTACGGTTCTCCCGTTTACCTTTACGATCGTTTTAGGGCTTACTTTAGTAGAAAGGTCGCTTATAACCTTGCCGTCTATAGAGACTTTACCCGATTTTATAAGTTCATCAGCCTCACGTCTGCTGAATCTGCTGTTGTGTGAGATAAATTTATTTAGTCTAATTTTATTCTCTTCAGACTGTTTTTCCCTTGACATTTTATCTCCTTTATTTTATACCGGCTTCTACCAGGCTGTGGATATGAAGTACACCTTCTAATTTGTCCTCTTTATCTACTACCAATAGAAGCTGTATCTTGTAATCTTCAATGATCTTCAAGGCATCACTTGCCAGAAGATCTTTATTCTTTATCATTTTAGGGTTCTTTGTTGCTATATCATCAACGATACAATCAAGAGAAAAGTCCTCGTTCAGCATGGCACGTCTAAGGTCACCGTCACTTAACAGGGCGACGACCTTATTGTTTTCATCTACTATTATAGCATTTCCCAGCCGTCCTTCACTCATAACAACTATCGCTTTTTTTAATGATGTTCCACATGGAACAATCGGTAAATTATCTTTTCTCAGAAGATCATCAACTTTTACAAAAAGCTTTTTACCCAGGCTTCCACCCGGGTGGAACGATGCAAAATCCTCTTTCTGGAAGTTTTTGTGTTTCATAAGGCAAACCGCAAGGGCATCCCCCAAGGCCATTGTAAGAGTCGTAGATGAAGTTGGTGCAGTATTTAAAGGACAGGCCTCTTTATTTATGCTGATATCAAGAAATATATCACTGAATGACCCAAGAGTCGAATTCTTGTCTTTTGCCATAGCAATAAGAGGTATGTCGAATCTTTTCAGGTGGGGAAGGAGAGACTTAAGCTCTTCGCTCTCACCGCTGTAACTTATGGCAAGCACAACGTCACCTTTGCTTATCATCCCAAGATCACCGTGCATAGCTTCTGTTGGATGAAGGAAGAATGAACTTGTACCGGTACTTGCAAATGTAGCAGCCAGCTTGCTTCCGACAAGCCCCGACTTTCCTACACCTGTTACTATAAGTTTACCCGAAGCACCGGAAATAAGCTTTACAGCCTTTTCCATATTGTCGTCAACCCTGTTAGCTGCATCCAAAAGCTCTTGAGCTTCTATATTCAGAACCTCTTTAGCAATACTAATATAATCCATTATGATCCTTTATAAAATTAGTAAAATTATAACATATTATTGTACAAAAATTGTTGGTACGATCATAGGGTATTTTCTGTATTTTCTGATACAGTGTTTTCTTACTACCTTTCTTAGTTCCTCTTCTGTAGATCTTGTGTTTTGTAGAATTCCTGGCTTGATATGAGACATGAAGTTTGCCAATATATCTTCTATCTCTTTTGAGAATGCTTTTTCGGTTTTTGCATCAACTATACCGAATGAGCTGACTCTTGACGGTCCTACAACTTTTCTTTCGTTTTCAGAAATTTGGGCAACGATCATTACGATACCTTCATTTGCCATTGTTTGTCTGTCTATAACAACATCGTCGGCAATTCTTCTGTTTCTTTGGTTATCGATATATGTTTTACCAGTTTTTACGGTTTTTACTTTTTTAAGGTATTTAGGTGCAACTTCAACCTGCTCACCGTCGCTTAGGATGTATGTGTTTCTTTCTAGCACGCCACAGTCAACACCTGTCTGGATATGTCTTACAACATGGTTGTATTCACCGTGGATAGGTAGGAAGAACTTAGGCTTGATAAGTCTAAGCATAAGTTTTTGTTCCTCTTGCCCCGCGTGCCCGGAAACGTGGATATCCGTATAGTTTTGGTATGCTACTTTAGCTCCTGCTTTTTGGATCTGGTTGATTATCTCAGATACGCTTCCCTCATTTCCAGGGATCGCTTTAGCTGAAAGGATAACCGTATCTTCAGGTTTGATCTTGATATGTCTGTGTTCATGTATAGACATTCTAAACAGCGCACTCATAGGCTCTCCCTGGCTTCCCGTAGTTACTATCAAGACCTCTTTATCAAGATGTTTATTTACTTCATGTGCTTCGATAAATTTCTCTTTAGGGAATTTCAGGTAACCAAGGCTCATAGCTATCTCAAGGTTTTTCTCCATACTTCTTCCGATCACGCAGATCTTTCTGTTGTATCTAAGCCCGCACTCGATAGCCTGCGCTACCCTGTGAAGATTTGAAGAGAATGTAGACATGATAACTCTACCTTTTGCTTCTGCAAAGATTCTTTCAAAAGTAGGGCCTACTGTTTTTTCAGATTTTGTAAATCCTGCAGCGTGAGAGTTTGTAGAGTCGCTTAACAGTGCAAGTACACCTTTCTCTCCGTAATATGCCAATCTGTGAAGATCTGTAGGATATCCGTCAACAGGAGTATGGTCTATTTTAAAGTCTCCCGTATGGATGATCGTACCTGCATCTGTAGTGACCGCAAGGGCTGAACTGTCGATAACCGAGTGGGTTATATGCATCCATTCAATTTCAAAATCACCTATTTTTACAGGTTTTCTTTTCTGGATTGCCCTGAAATAGCTTCTGTGCTGTTTCATTTTGTGTTCATCAAATTTTGCACCTATCATCTCTAAAGGAAGTGATGTACCGTATACGGGCACCTGGATCTCTTTAAAGATATAAGGCATAGCACCGATATGGTCTTCGTGGGCATGGGTGATCACGATTGCCGAGATCTTGCTTTTGATCTGTCTTATATATGTAAAGTCGGGTATAAGTATATCTACCCCGTGCATTGATTCATCCGGGAAGCTCATCCCCACATCGATGATGATGGCACTCTTGTCTGTTTCCATTACCATCATATTTCCACCGATCTCACCTAGACCCCCTAGCGGAGTTATCCTAACGCTTGCAGTTGATTTCAGGTTTAATTTATTGTGCGGGTTCAGTCTGTCTTTTTGTATCTTTTCATTTGCGTCAAATGCTTTTTTCAGGTCATTTATCCAACCATTTCCTGAAACAGGCGGTTTTCGTTTTTGAGGTACTGTTTTACCCTTGTTGGCACCGCCGTTGGTATTTCTTTTTGCATTATTTTGCGTATTACTCTGCGTATTTGGTTTTGTATTCTCTTTAGAATCAGTATTTGTAGGTTTAGAGTTGCTATCTGCTTTTAATTCAGATTGTATCGTTGGCTGTTCTGTTTTGTTCTCTTCCATGTTTAGTTACCTTTGTATAAATATGGCTATACAAAGAAGCTTCACACTCATGAGGTCTTGCAGTCTCTTTTATATTTAGTTCATCAAAGATAGCTTTTAAGCTCTCTTTGTTATATACCGACGATAAATTCTTGAAAAGTTTCTTTCGGGGTTGTAGGAAGCAGACTTTTAAAAATTTTTTAAAAGCGTCAGAAAGCTTTACTCCCTCTCTTTTCTTCAGATAGATTACCGCTGAATCTACCTTTGGAGGAGGGCTGAAACTTTCCGGCGGTACAACCGTCAAAGTGTATCTTTTCTCACAAAGAAGTTCTGTAATTACAGATAAAGAAGAGTATTCCTTATCTCCACAGACAGCAGTAAATTTATCTGCTACTTCTTTTTGAATCATGACGATGATACTCTCACAATTATCATCGTCCAATGAATTCAATATTATATTTGTCGCTATATAATACGGCAAGTTTGCGATTAAGTCATATTTACCGTTGTACAGAGTTTGATTGTTTACCCATTGGTCCAGTACATCACCCAGGATTATCTTTAACCTTTTGGAATCCAACTCATTTATAAATTCGGCTTGCAATATAGAGTATAAATCTCTATCTACCTCAAAGGCTATTACTTCTTTGCACTTGACAAGTTTTTTTGTCAAATCACCTAAGCCAGGCCCGATCTCGACTATCATATTATCGTTATGGGGCATCGATTGGATGATTTTATTTAGTACCGATTCATCTTTTAGGAAATTCTGCCCGAATTTCTTTTTTGCTTTTATCTCTTTCATATTAATCTTAAAAGTCTAGCTGATTTAAACTTACAATAAGGTAATATTATCATAACTAATATATAAAATTGTATATTACTTTAAATCTCTTTAAATGCTTTTATATTGATTTGGTATAATATCGAAAATTTAAGTGATATATTATAGATATTTGCTTGGCGGAGAAATTAATGAGCTATTTTGCAAAAAGAATAATACCTTGTCTTGATGTGGATAACGGCAGGGTCGTTAAAGGTGTGAACTTTGTTGGGCTTCAGGATGCGGGAGACCCTGTAGAGGTTGCAAAGAGATACAATGTGGAAGGTGCGGACGAGATCACCTTTTTGGATATCGGTGCAAGCCATGAAGGGAGGGATACGATCGTTGACGTGGTCGAGAAAGTTGCCCGTGAGGTTTTTATCCCTTTAACCGTAGGCGGAGGGATCAGAAAGCTTGAGGATATATACAAGCTTCTTAATGTAGGATGCGACAAGGTCAGCATCAACAGCAGCGCCGTAACCAATCCCGACTTTATAAACGAGGGTGCGAAAAGATTCGGTTCCCAGTGTATTGTTGTTGCAATAGACGTTAAAAGGGTTGCCGACGGCAGCTACCATGTATTCGTTAAAGGGGGCAGGGAAGATACCGGCCTTGATGCTTTACAATGGGCAAAAGAGGTATACGACAGGGGTGCCGGGGAGATACTTTTAACCTCAATGGACGCAGACGGAACAAAAGCCGGTTTTGAGACGAATATCACGGGTCAGATCAGCAAGCTTGTGGATATACCTGTTATAGCAAGCGGCGGTGCCGGGACCATGGATCATATCAAAGAAGCTTTTGAGTGTGGTGCGGATGCGGCATTGGCGGCATCGATCTTCCACTTTAAAGAGATAGATATCATGGATCTTAAAAGATACCTGAACAAGAATAATATCCCTGTAAGGCTGTAAGATGGGAAGTCTGGTAAATAAAGAAAGATTTAACGCCTTGGCCATGGAATGGGATACTAAACCCCAAAGGGTTGAAGGTGCCATGGTATTTGTTGACAAGATCATAGAAACTATCAATAAAGATATAAAGAGTTTTGATCTGCTTGATTATGGATGCGGCAGCGGGCTTGTATCTTTCGGCTTTGCCAATAAGGTAAACAGTATCGTGGGTTTAGATAATTCTGAATCTATGGTAGAAGTTTATAATGATAAAGCAAAAAAGATCAACTTTAACAATATTGAGTCAAGACTTCATGATATTAATAAAGAGCACCTGCCTGAAGAAAAGTTTGACCTTGTAGCAACGAATATGACAATGCACCATATCAAAGATATTAAAATGTTTGTTGAAAAACTGGCTTCATCATTAAAAAAAGACGGGCATCTGTTCATCGCCGATCTTATTACAGAAGATGGAAAGTTCCACAGTGACAATACGGGTGTTGAACACTTTGGATTTGATACGGAACATTTAACTTCACTTTTTGAGGATGCGGGACTTAGTGATATATCCTGCGAGATCTTGAATAAAATAGATAAACCACATAATTCATATGAAGTTTTTATAATCAAAGGTGTGAAATAGATGATCGTTTGTGCCGGGAACAACGAAACATTTCCTTTTGCCCTTCCAATCGGGGTAGGGCTTATCGACAGTGCCATAAATCTTACAAGATTATGTTTGTTTGATAAACCGGAATATATTATCTTTGTAGGAAGTGCGGGAAGTTACGGAGAGTATAATATTTTTGATATTATAGAAAGCTCCGATGCTTCAAATATTGAGTTGTCGTTTTTCAATGATGATTCCTATACCCCGATCGATAATGTTATAAAAACTGAAAAAGCAGATCTAAAGAGCGATACGATAGTAAACTCATCTAACTATATCTCTACCAATCAAAAACTCTCAAAAGAGTTTTTACAGTATGGGATAGGTGTTGAGAATATGGAATTTTTTTCTGTTTTAAAAGTTGCAAAGGAGTTTGATATCGACGTAAAAGGTATCTTTGTTATAACAAACTATACCGATAAAAATGCACATCAAGACTTTATAAAAAATCATAAAGAAGCTATGGATAGGCTTGTAAAGTATCTTTTAGATAAAGGGATCATAAAAGATAAAGTTTAATAATGTTCCACGTGGAACACCGTAAAGAAAGAGTAAACTGCTTTACTCTTTCCGAACTGGAAGACTGAGATGTATTTGCTTGCGAATCATCGAAGGCCGAGGAACAATTTGATAAAGGACTTAATATAAAAACAATATACGACTATACTCTTGAAGAGTTGAAAAATACAATAAAGCCATCTTTTAGGGCTAAGCAGATCTATAACTGGGTATATAAAAAGTATGTAACTTCTTACGAAGAGATGAAAAATATCCCTAAAGATATGAAAGAAAACCTGAATGAAAACTTCCCTATCGATATAGCAAAAATTGTAAGGGTGGAGGAGAGTTCCGACGGAACCAAAAAGTACCTATTTGAATTCAAAGACGGGCATACCGCAGAAGCCGTGCTTCTTTTAATGAAAGAGAAGCAGAAAGATGAAAACGGGAATATCGTAAAAAGCGAGCAGTATACTTTTTGTATCTCAACCCAGGTTGGATGTAAAGTAGGGTGCAGCTTTTGCCTTACGGCCAAAGGGGGCTTTGTAAGGGACCTAAGTGCCGGTGAGATCGTAGCACAGGTTAAATACCTGAAAAAAGAGAATAATATTCCTGAGAACAAATCGGTAAACCTTGTTTATATGGGTATGGGTGAACCTCTTGATAATTATGATAATCTTGTAAAGGCCATAAGGATCATCTCAGAGCTTGACGGACTTGCAATAAGCACAAGAAGGCAGACCATCTCAACAAGCGGTATAAGTACAAAGATCGAGAAACTGGGACGTGAGGATCTCGGAGTTCAGCTTGCTATATCACTGCATGCGGTTGATGATGACTTACGATCGGAGCTTATTCCTATGAACAAAGCTTATAATATTAGATCAATTATAGAAGCTGTTAAGAACTTCCCTGTTGATGCGAGAAAAAAAGTGATGTTCGAATACCTTGTGATCAAAGATAAAAATGACGATATAAAAAGTGCGGATAAATTGATAAAGCTTTTAAGCGGCATCAATGCAAAGGTAAACCTGATATATTTTAATCCTTTCCCGGGGACCGATTATGAAAGACCTACAAATAAAAGCATGATAAAGTTCCAGGAGTATCTGTTGAGCAAAGGACTTCTTTGTACGATCAGGGAATCAAAGGGGATAGATATAAGTGCAGCCTGCGGACAGTTAAAAGAGAAAGATAAAGAGGGGCAGTAGGATACTGCTTTATAATAAGGATAAAGAATGGGAACACTTGATATAATAATGGTAGTATTTTTAGCTGTTGTGCTAATAGGCGGAATGGCAGGCTTTTTTATATATAACAATAAAAAAGAAGATTGATATAGGATATTAAATGGTTTTAATGATAGATAATTATGACAGCTTTACATATAATGTAGTTCAATACTGTTTAGAGTTGGGTGCAGATTTGAAAGTTATCAGAAATGATGAAATGAGTGTTGACCAGATCAAGGCTTTGAATCCTGAGAAGATTATTATCTCTCCGGGACCAGCTACTCCCGATGATGCGGGTGTATGCCTTGAGGTGATAAAAGAGTTCAGTGATACCACACCCATACTTGGGATCTGCCTTGGGCACCAGAGCATTGCCCAGGTTTTCGGCGGTGAAGTTATAAAAGCACCGAACATGATGCACGGTAAAACTTCCCAGATCGAAGTGGTCTGCGATGATCTTATCTTCAAAGGTCTTCCTAAAAAAATGACCGAGACCAGATACCACTCTTTAACGGTTAATAAAGATAACCTGCCTGAAGATATTATAGTAACTTCAAAAAGTCTTGATGATAACGAGATAATGTCTTTAAAGATAAAAGATAAAGATATATACGGAGTGCAGTTTCACCCTGAATCTGTTATGAGTGAATACGGGCACGAGATGCTGGATAATTTTCTCAAACTGAATAAAAATTAACTTGATAAAATAGAAAAATGGTATTAAACAGATATAACCTAACTTTTTCGGGATTACTATTAATACACTTTTCTATTTTACTTTACCTTGCAAACAGTTTCAGTATATCTTATGACGAAGCCGAGATATATTTCAACCAAAACAATATACTTGCATATATCACAAATTTTTTCACTACTGTGTTCGGTCAGAACGATTTCGCATTGAGGCTGCCCTTTATACTTTTTTATGCTGGAAGTTCCATTTTGCTTTATCTCCTTACCGATGATTATTTTAAATCACAATGGGACAGGGTTATAAGCACAGCGATATTTATGATGCTTCCAGGTGTAAACAGTGCGGCACTTCTTGTCAATGAATCCATAATAGTAATATTCGGTACGCTGCTTTATCTATACCTTTATAAATTGAAAGAGAAAGAGTATTATTTCCTTCTTGTGCTTTTTTTATTTATAGATAACTCATTTGCCATTTTATTTCTGGCATTGTTCTTCTACTCTTTGAAAAAACGTGACAATATATTATTGGTAGTAACCCTTATCCTTTTTGGGATCTCCATGAGTATGTACGGTTTTGAGATAGGGGGAAAACCAAAAGGGTATTTCCTTGATACTTTTGGAATATACGCAACCATATTCTCCCCTTTGCTATTTTTATACTTTTTTTATTCATTATACAGAATAGGTATAAAACTGGAAAAAGATCTTTACTGGTATATCTCCATGACGGCTCTTTTCCTGTCGCTCCTTTTCTCTTTAAGGCAGAAGATCGCCATTGAGGATTTTGCACCTTTTGTCGTGATTGCCATACCTATTATGCTGAAACTCTTTCTTCACAGTTTAAGGGTGCGTTTAAAAGAGTTCAGGAGATTCCATTATATATTCTCTTCAATTGTATTGGGGGTGCTGCTTTTAAATTTCATACTATTCGTATTTAATAAATACCTCTATATATTTATGGAGTTCCCAAGAAAACATTTTGCATATAAATACCATGTGGCAAAAGAGCTGTCTGAAAAACTCAAAGCACTTGGTATCACTAAAGTCTCGACTTACGATAAAAAGCTTTCCTTACGGTTGAAGTTTTACGGTATAGAAAACGGCAGGGAGTATCTTATTACTCCTTTTAATACCAGGTCAACATATAAAACCATAAAAATAAACTACTACAACAAGAACATAATTAACTACTATATTACAAAGTATAACTATTCAATATAATCATTTAAGTAATATTTAACTAATATTTAATAGTTACGATCTATTCATTATATAGATAATAATGGATTAACTAAAAAATAAGCAGCCTCTATATAACAAATTTAGTTATAATTGTGTAAAAAAGGTGAATAGTTGTTACAAATATTAACATTATTTTAATATTGTTACTAAATAGTGTTACATTTTGGAAACTTTCATTGTTCTACAGATAAAATTAGAATATCAAATTTCTTAACAAGGAGAAAGTATGGCACAAAAAGCGATACGAGAATATGATGGAAAAGCATTATTTTCCAAACAATGGGAAAATTACTTTAGTGGATTTCATTATGGATTTAAATCAGTTCTAGTAACAAGCGGAGCTGAATTACTTGAGATGGCGGAAAAACACGGCTTTGAATGGTTAAAGCAAGAACCGCTTGTAGCAAAGCCTGATATGCTATTTGGAAAAAGAGGTAAGAACGATCTTGTATTATTTAAAGATCAAAAGCCTGGTGACGTATCGTTAGAGGTTGCTGCAAAATGGATAGACGAGAAGATGTCTCATACTACGACTCTTTTATCGGGACAACACGGTACTTTGACTCACTTCGTTGTTGAGCCGTTTACGCCTCATACGCAAGACCAGGAGTATTATATCTCTGCAACTACCGTAGGTGAAGATGATGTATTATATATGTCGGCTGAAGGTGGTATGGAAGTTGAAGAAGGCTGGGATGAAAAAGTTAACGAAGTAGCTATCCCTATTACTATGAGCGATGCTGATATGGAACACGCGGTAAGAGCAAATATCCCTTCAGATATCCCTGCTAAGAATAAAGAGCAGTTCGCATCGTTCGCGATCCAGTTCTTCAAGTTCTACAGGGATATGAACTTTGCATATTTAGAGATCAATCCTATCGTTATGTTAGACAACAACGAAATGGCGATCCTTGATCTTGTTGCAAGACTTGATGATACTGCAGGATTTATGATGAGAGATACCTGGGGAGATATTGAGTACCCAACAGCGTTCGGTATGGAAGACCAGTCACCGGAAGAGAAAGCTATCGCAGATGCAGACAGCAAATCGGGAGCGTCATTAAAATTAACGGTTCTTAACCCGATGGGTAGAATCTGGACTATGGTTGCAGGTGGTGGAGCATCGGTTGTATACGCAGATACTATTGCCGACTTTGCAGAAGCTAACGGTGGAAGTGTAAGCGACCTTGCAAACTACGGTGAGTATTCAGGAGGTCCTACTACAGGTGAGACCAAGTTCTATGCCGATACGGTAATTGATCTTATGACAAGACACAAAGATGCTCATGGCAGAGACAAGATCCTTATCATAGGTGGGGCTATCGCGAACTTTACGGATGTTGCAAAAACATTTACAGGTATTATCCAGTCTTTTGAAACATATGCCGAGAAAATGAAAGCGCATAATACAAAGATATATGTAAGAAGAGGTGGACCTAACTACGAAAAAGGTCTAAGAGATATTAAAGAAGCTGCTGACAGACTTGGATTAACTATAGAGGTTTACGGACCGGAAACACACGTAACTGATATCGTTAGAATGGCGTTAGAGAAGTAAGGAGAAAAAATGGCACAATTATATACTAAAGATACACAAGCAATATTTTGGAATAATAATAAATCTGCGATCCAGAGAATGTTGGATTACGATTACACAATAAAAAGAGAAACTCCATCTGTTGCGGCTATTGTTGCTCCAACATCATCTGCTAAATTCGAGAAGTTCTTCTGGGGTGCTGACGAGATCATGATCCCGTTATACAAGAACACTACGGAAGCTAAAGCTGCTCAGCCTCAAGCTGACGTTTTATTGAACTTTGCATCGTTCAGAACTGCTTACGATGTAACTATGGAAGCTTTAGAGATCGGCGGGTTCGGTTCGATCATGGTTACAGCTGAAGGTATCCCGGAAAGACTGGCTAGAAAAATGAACCAGGCAGCAAGAGATTGCGGTGTAACTGTTATCGGGCCTGCTACTGTTGGTGCTATTGCTCCTGGTGCATTCAAGATCGCTAATATCGGTGGAACTATAGAGAACATCGTTAACTCTAAACTTCACAGATGCGGTTCTTGTGGATTAGTTACTAGATCCGGTGGATTATTCAACGAGTTATCAAACATTATCGCTATTAATGCAGACGGTATTGCAGAGGGTGTTGCTATCGGTGGGGACAGATTCGTTGGATCAGTATTCATTGATAATATGTTAAGAATGGAACAAAACCCTGATGTTAAATATATGGTACTTTTAGGTGAAGTTGGTGGAACTGAAGAGTATAAAGTTATCGAGGCTATCAAAGCTGGCAAGATAACCAAGCCTGTAATTGCATGGTGTATAGGTACGATCGCTAAACACTTCAGCTCAGGTGTACAATTCGGTCACGCAGGTGCTAGTGCAAATGCTGATGCTGAAACTGCTGCAGCTAAAAACAAAGCTATGGCTGAAGCTGGTATCTATGTACCTGTATCATTCAATGATTTACCAAATAAAATCGCTGAAGTTTACGGTAAATTAAAAGCAGAAGGTACGATCGGTGAGATCCCAGAGCCAGCGATGAACACTTGTCCAAAAGTAAGAAGACCTAAGCAGTTCATTTGTACTATCTCTGACGATAGAGGTGAGGAAGCACACTACTGCGGTTATCCTATCAGCTCGGTTGCGACTCCTGATACAGGATTCACTATCGGTGATGTTATGTCTATTCTTTGGTTTAAAAAGAGATATCCAAGATGGGCTGTTGATTTCTTAGAAACAGTACTTAAAACTGTTGCGGACCACGGTCCTGCGGTTTCTGGTGCACACAATGCAAAAGTAACGGCACGTGCGGGTAAAGATGTTATCTCTTCACTGATCGCCGGATTATTAACTATAGGGCCTAGATTTGGTGGAGCAATCGACGGTGCGGCTAAATACTTTAAATATGCGGGTGACAATGACCTGACTCCAGCAGAGTTCTTACAATATATGAAAGAGCAGGGTGTGCCGATCCCTGGTATCGGACACAGGATCAAGTCTCTTAAGAACCCTGATAAAAGGGTAGAGGGATTAAAGAAATTCGCACAAGAGAATTTCCCAAGCACTCCGTTATTGGATTACGCATTAACTGTTGAGCAGTTAACTACGTCTAAAAAAGAGAACCTTATCCTTAACGTTGACGGTACTATAGGTATTCTTATGGTTGATATGTGGAGAGCATTAGGTTACGGTGATGACGAGATCGATGTATTTATTGAAGCTGGTGCATTAAATGCATTCTTCATCTTAGGTAGATCAATCGGATTTATCGGGCATATTCTTGATGAGAAAAGACTTGCAATGCCAATGTATAGACATCCGATGGATGACATTTTATACCAGGTTGACGACGCAGAAATATTATAATATTATCTTTTCTGGTACGATATTTGAAAAACCGCCTTTTTTTAAGGGCGGTTTTTTTATTATCAAAAAATGGAACACATAAAGAAAGAATCTTTTACCCTTATTGAGCTTATTATAGTGATCGCCCTGATCGCAGTTATCACTTCCCAGGTGAGTTTTAAATATAAACAAAACGATCTAAAGGATGCCGCAGAGGTATTGAAGCTTCACCTGAACTATACACGCTATATCGCCCATATAGACAACAAAGAGGATATAGAAGACAATGAATGGAGAAAAAAGCTCTGGACCTTGAAGTTCCAAAGGTGCTCAAACAGTGTTGGGGGGCTTTATTATGTTATATACAGTGATAAAAGCGGCGGTACGGCACATTTTAAAAAGAGTGAATGCTTGAAAGAGCCCCTGACGAACAGGTATCTTTATTCGAACAGCGACTGTACGGTATCAAAAGATGAAAGCGATGATATACTTTTAACAAAAAAATACGGTATCGAAAAGGTCGAGGTAAGCTGCAATAACAGCAGCAGTCTGGGGCAGATAAGTTTCGGCTTTGACGGCAGGATATACAACAGGCTTGGGGATGACCCCGTAGAGATAAGCGATAAATGCTTTATAAAACTTTATGGTAAAGAGGGGAATAAAGAAACAATCACTATAGAACCTGTCACGGGCTTTATCCATTAACTGTTGAAAAACATCCCCAGCATATATATTTGATTCAGGTATCGCATCGATTCATCGTCAAAGTCTATATAGACCGAGAGTTCCTGATCTTCCGCAAACATCACGAACTTATAAAGGTTCTTTGGCTTATGGTCATTCTCCTGGCCAAGTGCTTCCTCTTTTGCAATGGTAACACCCAAGCCGCTTAAGCTTTCGTGTTTTTCCCGGTCAAGTCCGCTGCAGATATGGCTTGATAAAGAGTTAATGATACTTGATGCAGTCTTTATGCTCTCTTCATCTATATTATTATTTACCCCGTCATCATAATTGGAGGTAAGATGGTTCGTAATAAATGAAACGGTGGTAACGGGAAGGTAAAAGTCCCATTTCAGCTGTTGATCTTTTTTTGTGAACCTTGCTTCGATCCTTATGGTTTTAAGTTCATAAAGTTCATTCTCGTCCCCTTTGAAAATAGCCTGCTTGGTGGGGAGGATATTTATAAACTCTTTTATTGTGGAAGAGATATTGTTCTCTATCAAATAAGTTATATCAAGAGGATCAGCAGTGTTAATTTGCGTTTTTTTCTCATCTTTTTGGACTATATCCTGTGTAATGTCGACAAAAGCAACGACTATATACCTCTCCTGGAAATTCCTAACATAGTCCATCTCGTTGACTTTAATGATAAAATGGTGCTGTTCATTGTCTACGGACATAACGGTCTTATAAAGCCTTTTAGGGTTTTCCAGGATATATTCAAGCCAGTATTTGCCTTCGATAAGCTCGCTTGCAATATAATTGGGCCTGTCGCATGCTTCAAAAAGCTCTGAGATATCTTTATGGTTTTGTTTAAAGTTCTCAAAGCTTTTGTATCTCCTGAAAAATCCCATGAACCTTTTATTTACCTGTACTATATCCACCCCGTTTGATATGAACATGATATTGGGCTGCAGGTTAAAGAGGTTTGATAGTTTTTTCTCATTATAGTCAAGTTTGTCCGACAATATGTTCAGTTTCATATTCTCTTTGAGCAGTCTTTCATTGTCAATGGCGAATCTCTTGTTTTTATTAGTATTATAGATAAAATAAAGGATCAGGGCATATATAATCGTCATAAGGAGATTTATTACGTCAAAAAAGCTTTTTATAAACGATATCAGGCTTAGATCGATAGTTTCAATCGATTTTATAAGGTATATTTCCCCTATAACGGTTTTGTTATTCACCATAAGGGGCTGTTTAGCCATAAGAATACCGTCTTTTTTATTTATAAGCGTTTTTTGTTCTTTTTGTATAAAGCCGCTTTGCTCCAGTATCTTCTGGTAGTATTTATCGGAATTCTTATTTACCACATAGCGGCTGCCGATAAAATTCCTTGAATACGACATATTGACATCCACAACGGAGGAGAATGAGCTGTTTAACACTATAAAGGTTTTAATATTCTCTTTATCCAGTTTTTCCGTAAGTTTGTCAAGCTGGTAATCTATCCTTGCCACCCCCAGCAGCTCATTTTTGTAAACAGGGAAAAAGTGGCTGAGGGTCAGCCCTCTCCTTGAAGTAAGCAGGGTATTGTTGAATAGGGGGTTTTTCAGCAGGTGTTTTAGAAGGAAATCATTGTTTTTTTCGCCGTTTAGCCGGTTTTCGTTGCTAAAAAGAAGATCACCCTTTAAATCGTATATTTTCAGGTATGTTTCATCTGAATTATAATAGCTGAAATCTTTATAGGGCTTTGCCAGGTAAGCTGCGATATCAAGGGTTTCGATCAGCTGTTTTGAACTGTATATGGAATCTGTCCGGAATTTATTATAGAGGGAATCAAAGTCGTTTGTCATATAACCAAGATGCTCTTTGAATATAATATCCTCTGTCAGGGATATTTGTTTTTGTTTTAAAGAATCGATGGTGAAATAGGTTGATATTGAAAGGAAAAGAAATATAAAAAAAAGAACGGATTTTTTTATAAGCATAACGGTCAACCTAAAGTAAAATAATTATTTTTTATTCTATAATTATTTTACTTAAAAGGGTTTTTATTTATTATTTATTGAAAACTCTGTTAAATATAGCATCCACGTTTTTAGTGTAATAATCGTAGTTGAAACACTCTCTGATCTGTTCTTCAGATAGTTTGCTTCTTAACTCTTCGTCAGCTAAAAGGTGTCCAAGGTAAAGTGATTCACCCTGTTCATTTGTGGTAGGTTTACCGTGCTGGATCTCTTCCCATACCTTCATAGCGTTTCTTTGAACGATCTTATATGCATCTTCCCTTGATACACCCGCTTTTGGAAGCTCCAGAAGAACTCTTTGGGAGAATACAAGACCACCTGTAAGGTTCAGGTTTTTCATCATATTTTCAGGCATTACGGTCAGGTTCGCGATTACGCTGTTCATTCTGTGAAGCATAAAGTCACAAGTGATAAATGCGTCAGGAAGCCAGAATCTTTCAGTAGAAGAGTGTGAGATATCTCTTTCGTGCCATAAAGCAACGTTCTCCATAGCAGGAGCCGCATAAGCTCTTATCATTCTAGCAAGACCCGTGATATTCTCCGTAAGGATAGGGTTTCTTTTGTGAGGCATTGCAGATGAACCTTTCTGCCCTTTTGCAAAATACTCTTCAGCTTCGTAAACTTCTGTTCTTTGTAAGTGTCTTACCTGTACTGCGAATTTTTCAACAGAAGATGCAAGAAGTGCCAAAGAAGTTGCAAGTCTTGCGTATCTGTCCCTGTGGATAACCTGGTTTGAACATGGCTCAGGTTTAAGACCAAGTTCCGCCATCGCATACTCTTCAAGCTCTAAAGGTGCGTGTGCAAAGTTACCCATAGCTCCGCTGATCTGTCCCACGCAGATAACTTCCATAGTCTCTTCCAGGTTCTTAAGGTGTCTTGCCACTTCGTCATACCAAACTGCAAGTGTAAGACCGAAAGTGATAGGCTCACCGTGGATACCGTGGGATCTTCCCACCATTAAAGTGAATTTATGCTCTTCGGCTCTTTTTTTAATAGATTCCATTAACATTTTCACGTCTTCTATGATGATCTCCAAAGAATCCCTCATTTGAAGCGCAACACCCGTATCAACCGCATCTGATGATGTCATACCGTAGTGGAACCATCTTGATTCATCTCCAAGAGACTCACTTACGCTTGTATTAAATGCGATAAGGTCGTGTTTTGTAACAGCTTCGATCTCTTCGATTCTCTCAACTGAGAAAGTTGCGTTCTCAACTATTTTTTTACAGTCTTCATCCGGGATAAGCCCGATTTTATTCCAGGCTTTTACCGCCGCTTTTTCCACTTCAAGCCATGCTGCATATCTTGCCTGTTGTGTCCATTTTTCCGCCATTTCCGGTCTTGCGTATCTTTCTACCATTTTCTCTCCTAATATTTAATTACTTGATATGTAAAACTATACATACTACAGTACGCATAGATTTACATACCAGATTAAGTATGCCTTAATTGGTATGTAATGTCACCAGCCCCTACACCAAGGGTGATTCCCTTGTCTATGGTTTTGATGGTTTTATCCTCTTTTATTACCTCGATCTTCCCTTCGGTTGTTATGATTTTATCTGCCATGGTAATATTATAATACGAAAACAGATTCATAAAATCTATCTCTTGAGGTTCCTCGTTTACCGACCATACGGGAAGTATTATAAGCTCGTCGCAGCCCATGAAACATCTCCTGAACTCATCAAGGTTATCCAGGGTTCTTGAGTATTTGTGGGGCTGCCAGATGATTGTCAGCTTGTTCTGGTCGGTATATTTTTTATATATCTGCACCGATTTTATAGTCGCTTTTATTTCCGTGGGATGGTGGGCGTAATCGTCTATTATAATAAGATCATCGGTTTTCTGAACTATATCGAATCTTTTTTTTATCCCGCGGTATTTTAAAAGATTTTTTCTTATTTCGTCCAAAGGCATGGTCTGGTTTGCGGCCAATATTGCAGCTGCCGCATTTGAGGCTATATGTTCCCCGAAGCCCCAAACCTCAAAGCTGCCCATATCCTTAAGCTCGAATCTTGTATAAGGTTCCCCATCTTTCAGGAAGTACTGAATATTTTTTATATCCTTTGAGGGATAAAGCTTGATGGCATATTTGTCGTAAGTTTTTAAAAAATCGTCTTCTGCGTTTATCACCCTTAATTTGGCAATATCAAGGAACTGCTTGTAGGCTGCGTAGAATTTCTTTTTATCGTAGTTGTAATACTCCATATGCTCCATTTCCGTATTTAGGACGATTGAACAATATGGATGTGACAATACAAAGCTGGCATCGCTTTCATCTGCTTCAAAGGCCAGAGTATTGTCTATATACCTGAAATTTGAGTCAAACTCCTTGCTTATGGCCCCTATGATCGCCGAACTTTGAAGTATCGAGCTTAATATGGCGGTGGTAGTGCTTTTACCGTGGGCCGCAGCAACGCAGTAGTTCTGCGTTTTCTGCATAATGATGCTTAGGGCTTCTTTTCTTGGAAGCAGCAGAAGTCCCTGCTCTTTGGCTTCCTGCACCTCCGCATTGTCGTTTTTAACGGCGGCGCTGTATATCACCAGGTCCTGTCCCTCGATGGCACTTTTCCCCTGAGGGATAGTCACCTTTATCCCTTCCTCTTGAAGTTTTTTGGTTACCGGGGAACTTTTGATATCAGAGCCGCTTACCTCGTGGCCGCTGTACTGCATAAATCTTGCCAGGGCGGAGAGACCGATACCGCCGATTCCTATAAAGTGTACTCTCATATCAGTTCAACAGGTGTTTTAGCTGGTTGAATTGCTCTTCTAGCAGGTTAGAATGCTCTTTTAAGTATTCGTTGGTGTCGAATTTGTAATCCAGGATAAAATATCCGTATTTTTCGTCGCTGTTTGGTGCCTCAAGGTCCACTTGTCTTTCATAGAAGTCGTCCAGGTCTATCTCTTTTGCACAGGAAAGCAGGTGTATATTGATAGAATCGACAAGTTTCTGGTCCTCAATGATCTGTGTCAGTATAAAGAACAGCTCCCTTGCCCCTTTGAAGTTCTGTACGCTCCATTTTTCGACGGCATGCTCGTAAAAGCTTCTTATGAAAAAGATATCGTCGTTTTCAAGGCTTAATTTTTTATGTTCTTTTAGTCTCTCTTCTATTTTGTCGAATGATACTTTCAGTATCTCCTGGTAGATCTTGTTTATTCTTTCCTCATCAAGGTCCAGAACAAGCAGCGTATCAAGTACTTCATAAAGTCCGGATATAGACTGGGATTCCATCACCTCCTCTTCCCTTTGCTTTAAATAAGCCAAAAAGTCGGGGTTTGTCCTTGCTTCGTGCAGTTCTGTATGTTCCATTACTTTATCCCTTTATATTGATCTATAAACTCTTTTAGTCTTGTTAGGACCTCTTCTGTTTTTTCGGCATTTTCAACCAAGGCTATCCTTACAAAATCTTTGCCTATGCCGTTTCTTCCAAGGAAACTTCCGGGAAGTACTTTTATATTCTTTTCCCTGTAAAGTTCTTGTGTAAATTTCAGTTCATCTTCAACTTCAAGCCAGATATAGAACGTCGCATCAGGGATGGCAATATCCAGGATATCCCGGGCGATTTCAAAGTTTTGTTTGTAAACTTTCCTGAACTCTTTTACATGGGATTCTTCGCTCCATGCAGCGGCAGCTGTTTTTTGAAGAGGTAACGGCAGGGCGCATCCTACATAGGTTCTGTATTTCAGGTACTCTTTTAGGATTTCCGCATCACCTGCGATAAATCCGCTTCTAAGACCCGGCGCGGAACTTCTTTTTGAGATGGAGTTTAGCACAAGGCAGTTTTTATATTCATGGTTCCCGGCTTTTTTACAAGCTTCCAAAAGTGATATAGGCTTTTTATTTTCATCAAAATAAAGTTCGCTGTAACACTCGTCGTTGATAAGGATAAAGTCGAACTCCAGAGCTTTTTTCACCCAATTTTCAAGCTCTTCCATGCTGATAGAGGCACTTGTAGGGTTACTTGGGTAGTTAAGTATTACAAGGTCAGCTTTTTTCATCTCATCTTCGCATAGGCTTGCAATATAGTCATTCTCTTTTGTAAGGTCCATATGTATAACTTCCGCACGGCTGGCAATAGCCGCCCCTTCATATATTTGGTAGAAAGGGTTTGGAAAAGCGATTACAGGGTTTTCCTTGTCAAAAAGTGCAAACTGGGGGAAGTTAAACAGAACTTCCCTTGTCCCGAACGTAGGTATTATCTGATCAGCGGAAAGTTCAACATTAAATCTTGTTTTATTGAACTTGATCATTGCCTCTTTAAGGTAATCCTCTCCTGAGGATTTAGGGTACTTGTTTAGAAGTTTTGCCGAGTTTTTCAGTTCATCCAGAATAAATTCCGGGGTGTTAAACTGCGGTTCACCTATAGTCAGGCTGCTTGGCGCGTAGTTTGAATCGGGGGTGATATCTTCTAATAGTTCATTTAGTTTTTCGAAAGGGTATGTTTCGAACTGCATCTGCTTTTCCTAGGTTTATTTATTGCTTTATTCAATGTTAAATAATATATTTCGCGATTATAACAAATATAAGGTTAAAGGATAGATTTACCATTTAGTAGTTTTTACCTTATTATGGTAAAATACGCGAAATTGATAAAATAATAAAATTTAAGGGAAAGATAATGGCAATTACAAGATTTGCACCGAGTCCTACGGGTTATTTACATATAGGCGGACTTAGAACAGCTCTTTACAGCTATCTATGGGCAAAAAAAACAGGCGGAGAGTTTAAACTTAGAATTGAAGATACGGATACGAACAGAAATAACGAAGATGCCGTAAGAGCTATCCTTGAAGCATTTGAGTGGGTAGGTATGCCAAGCGACTGTGAGATCGAATACCAGTCGAAAAGGATCGATATCTATAAAAAATATATTGACCAGCTTTTAGAAGAGGGAAAAGCATACAAGTGTTATATGAGCAGAGAAGAGCTTGATGCAAAAAGGGCAGAGCAGGAAGCAAGAAAAGAGACTCCCAGATATGACGGTACATGGAGACCTGAAGAGGGAAAAACTCTTCCTGCTATTCCAGAGGGGATCGATCCTGTTGTAAGGATAAAAGCGCCAAAAGAGGGATATATCGAGTTTGAAGACGGTGTAAAAGGTTCTATGAGATTCGAGGCAAACCAGGTGGACGACTTTGTGATTGCAAGGGCAAACGGTATGCCTATATATAACTTTGTTGTAGCGGTGGATGATGCCTTGATGGGTATGACGGACGTACTAAGAGGGGATGACCACCTTTCAAATACACCTAAGCAGATCGTTGTTTACAATGCACTTGGATTTGACGTGCCTAAATTCTATCATATCCCTATGATAAACAACCCTCAGGGTAAGAAGCTTTCTAAAAGAGACGGTGCCATGGATGTTATGCAGTATAAAAAAGACGGTTACCTTCCTGAAGCACTTTTAAACTTCCTTGTAAGACTTGGTTGGTCGAACGGGGACCAGGAGATATTCTCTATGGATGAGATGCTTTCCTTGTTTGATCCTAACAATATCAATAAATCTGCTTCAGCATACAATGAAGAGAAACTAAACTGGCTGAACGCGCACTATATCAAGAACGTGCCAAATTCAAGACTGGCGGAAGATCTTAAGTTCCACGGGTGTGAGATACACGGACACGATAAAAAAGAGATGATCCTTGACCTTTGCAAGGAAAGAGCAAATACTTTAGTTGAACTAAAAGATGCTATTTCAAATATCCTGTTAGTTCCTGCAAGTTATGAGGCAAAAGGGGTAAAGAAATTTATCAAAGAAGATACGGCAGATATGTTAAACGACTATATAAAACTTCTTGAAAGCAATACCGATCTTCATACCCCTGTTGATATAGAGGATATAACAAAGCCTTTTATAAACGATAACGGTCTTAAATTCCCTCAGCTGTTCCAGCCTATCAGGATAGCATTAACAGGCGGAACCCAGGCACCGTCAGTTTACGATATCATTGCGGTACTTGGTGTTGAAGAGACTATAAAAAGATTAAACAGCGCTATTGAAGCGAATTTCGGAAAGGAGTCTGAATAATGATAAAAATATGGCATAACCCGAGATGCGGGAAAAGCAGGGACTCAAAGAACCTTCTTGATGAAAAGGGATGTGAATATGAAGTGTTCGAGTACCTTAAAGAGCATTTAACGGCAGATGAGATCAAGCAGATAATGAGCATGCTTGGGATTTCCGACGTAAGGCTTATGTTAAGAAGCAAAGAGAAAGAGTACAAAGAGCTTAATATCGCTGATGAATCCAAAACACAAGATGAGATCATCGACCTTGTGGTTGCAAATCCAAAGCTGATAGAAAGACCTATCGTGACAAAAGACGGTCACGCGGCGATAGGAAGACCTATAGATAAAGTTATCGAGCTTTTAGGGTAGAGATGGCTTCTAAAAAATATTTTTTAAAAAAAGTATCAAATTATGCAGTGGTGGGAGGTCTCGGTGCCTCTTTGATAGTCGGCTTTACCGGTTGTGAAGACAAGAACGCCAACGGATCAAGCTCCCAAAACGGCGGTGTGACCCAGGCTGCACAGAAGCAGGGGGCATTTGTAATAATAGAAAAAGACACAAGCGGCAATTATAAAATAGTCGACGAGTTCCCAAGTACAAACACCACCATAGTATTAAGGGAAGAGGGAAAAGAGAGGATCCTTTCCAAAGATGAGATAGACGCTTTGGTAAAAGAGGAATCTGCCAAGATAGACAACGGCACCTCAAACCTTACGAATCCCAACGGCATGGGGGGACTAAGTCTCGGCGAAGCTTTGCTTGCAAGTGCGGCAGGAGCTATTATAGGAAGCTTTATAGGGAACAAGCTCTTTGGTAACCAGAGTTACCAGCAAAATAGAAGAACGAGCTATAAATCCCCTTCAACCTATTCAAAAAGCGTTGACAGCTTTAATAAAGCAAAAACTGCAACAAGCACTAAAACAACCTCGACAAAGAAGACGGGATTCTTCGGAAGTTCAAAAACAAGCTCCTCTACAAGTAAGTTCGGCGGATAATATCAAATGAAATTAAAAAAACTAAATCCTCTTACGGAGGAGTATCTGGAGTCCATAGGTTTTGTATGGCATACCGATATCGACAAGAGCTCATATATAGCGGATGAGGTGGTGAGTATCACTGAAGATGAAGCGGAAGCTTTTTACGATGCGGCAAATGAGCTTTACGATATGTACTGCAATGCGGCACAGCATGTAATTGACAATAACCTGTTCCATGAACTAGATATTCCTTTCAATCTTGTCGAGGTGATAAAAAAGTCCTGGGAAAATGACGTCCACTGGCACCTGTACGGCAGGTTCGACCTCTCAGGCGGGCTTGACGGCAAACCTATAAAACTGATCGAGTTCAATGCGGATACCCCTACTGCACTGTTTGAAACGGCCATAATCCAATGGGCAATGCTCAAATACAACAACCTTGACGAGACAAGCCAGTTCAATTCACTTTATGAAGCCCTGGGAGACAATTTTAAAAGGTTCGTTACCCTTGACGGCGACGTAGAGAAGTTTGAGGAGTATTACTCAAAACTGAACTGGAAGATACTTTTCTCTTCCGTAAAAGGAAGTGCAGAAGAGGAACATACCACAAGGCTCTTGCAGCATATAGCTTCTGAGGCCGGATACCAGACCGATTTTGCCTTTGTTGACGAGGTGGAATTCAGTGATGACGGTATCGGCAAAGATGACGAGATATTCGAGTTCTGGTTCAAGCTTGTACCATGGGAGGATATAGCAATAGAAGAGGGTGAGCTGGCAGTTATCCTAACGGAGCTTATCAACGACCAAAAAACAATTATCTTCAATCCTGCATATACCCTGTTATTCCAAAGCAAGGGTATATTAAAGATACTTTGGGACCTGTACCCGAACCATCCTTTACTTCTTGAAACCTCTTTTGAACCTCTTCAAAATAAAAAGCAGGTGGAAAAACCCTGCTTCGGAAGAGAAGGCTCAAATGTGGCAATAGTGAACGAAGACAACTCCCTTGATATTAAAACAGAAGGGGAATACGGCAACTTCAAGATGGTATACCAGGAGTATGCAAAGTTCCCGCAGGACGAGCAGGGGAAATATTACCAGGCAGGAGTTTTTTATGCCTATGAAGCCTGCGGTCTTGGCTTTAGAAAAGGTGGAAAGATACAGGATAATATGTCCAAATTCGTAGGACATATGGTGCAATTGTAGCACATCGTAATAGTAACTTTTATTGTTTGGTATTACAAATTTGTTGTAAGAAAAAATAAATAAAACTTGGCTATAATCGTTTGAAAATTTAGGATAGTTTTTATCCGAATATAATAAACAAGGTATATATTATGAGAGATTGGTTAGACAAATATAAAGATGATAAAGTAAGAACTCAGATGTACTACGCAAAGCAGGGTAGGATCACTGAGGAGATGGAATATGTTGCGAAGGTTGAGAACCTTGACCCTGAGCTTATAAGAAGTGAAGTTGCAAGGGGTAGAATGATTATCCCTGCAAATATCAACCATAAAAACCTGAATCCTATGGCAATAGGTATCGCATCTAAATGTAAGATCAACGCAAATATCGGTTCATCTGCATTGGCTTCGGATATTGCAGGTGAGATAGAGAAAGTTGACGCCTCTTTAAAATACGGGGCGGATACCATTATGGACCTTAGCACCGGTGGTAACCTGGATGCCATCAGGGAAGCTGTAATAGCTCACTCTACGGTGCCTATTGGTACGGTGCCTATCTACCAGATCATACATGACTGCGGTGATGATATAAACAACCTTACAATCGAGATCATGCTTCAAACCTTGGAAAAACAGGCAAAACAGGGTGTAAGCTACTTTACTATCCATGCAGGGTTCCTTTTAGAGCATATGCCCAACATCGCAAAAAGAAAGATGGGTATCGTTTCAAGGGGCGGATCTTTAATGGCATCCTGGATGATGCACTACCATAAAGAGAACCCTTTCTATGAAGCGTTTGATGCGATACTTGACATTTGTGCCAGATATGACGTATCATTATCTTTAGGCGACTCGCTTAGACCCGGGTGTCTTGCAGACGCATCTGACCAGGCACAGTTAAATGAGCTTAAGGTTTTAGGTGAATTGACACTTAGGGCATGGGAAAGAGATGTTCAGGTTATGATCGAAGGTCCGGGACACGTTCCATTGAATGAGATCGAAAGAAACATGAAACTTGAAAGGGAATACTGCCACGAGGCGCCTTTTTATATTCTTGGACCTCTTGTAACTGATATCGGTGCAGGATATGACCATATCACTTCTGCCATAGGAGCTGCAGTTGGTGGATGGCACGGATGTTCTATGCTTTGTTATGTAACGCAGAAAGAGCACCTGGGGCTTCCAAATGCGGAAGATGTAAGAAGCGGTATCATCGCATATAAGATCGCAGCTCATGCGGCGGATATTGCAAGGGGTAGAAAAAACGCAACTGACGTGGATGACGAGATGTCTGATGCTAGATACAACTTTGACTGGAACAGGCAGTTCGAGCTTGCCCTTGACCCTGATAAAGCTAGGGAATTCCACGATGAGACGCTTCCTCAGGATGTCTTCAAAGAAGCGGAATTCTGCTCAATGTGCGGGCCTAAATTCTGTTCATACAAGATAACAAGACAGATAGTTGAAGAGCATGACCTGTCTGCCGTGGAAGCTTAAAAATAAACTTGCAAAACAAATTTTTTCAAATAAGATAATTTTTATCTTATTTGATTTATAATCCGATAAATTAATAATTAAACAGATATTATTATAATTATAATAAAAAGGAAAGAATATGGCAACAGTTCAAGATATAGAATTGAAGTTAAAAAATGTTACATATCCGGGATTTACCAAATCTATCGTTGATTTCGGCTTTGTGAAAAACATTGAATTAAACGGAAATGACGTGATCGTGGATATTGAGATCACTTCAAGTGCCGCTGAAGTTGAAGAGACTTTAAAAACAGATATTGTAAAGGAGTTAAAGGTCTTAGGGCTTGAAAATATTCAGGTTATCGTTAAAAAACCGGCTGCTCCAAAACAGCAAAGCAACTCTGTAAGCGGTAAGAACATCGCTCCTCAGGTTAAGAACTTCGTAATGGTAAGTTCAGGTAAAGGGGGAGTTGGTAAATCAACAACTTCTGTTAACCTTGCCGTTGCACTTGCTATGCAGGGTAAAAAAGTAGGTCTTCTTGATGCAGATATCTACGGTCCAAATATCCCAAGAATGGTTGGTCTTGAAAACGAAGAGCCTGAAGTTGTAGGGAATAAAGTAATACCTTTCAAAGCTTACGGTATAGAGATCATGTCTATGGGAAGCCTTATAGACAAAGGTCAGGCATTGATGTGGAGAGGTGCGATGGTTATGAAAGCTATCACTCAGCTTCTGCAGGATATAGCTTGGGGAGAACTGGATGTACTTGTTATCGATATGCCTCCGGGAACTGGTGATGCTCAGCTTACACTGGCACAAAGCGTTCCGGTAGCTGCGGGTATTAATGTAACTACTCCTCAGCATGTTGCACTAGATGACAGTAGAAGAAGTTTGGATATGTTCAAAAAACTTCATATCCCGGTAGCCGGGATCGTTGAGAACATGTCTGGATTCATCTGTCCAAAATGTGGTGAAGAGAGTGATATCTTCGGTCAGGGAACTTGTGAAGGCCTGGCTAAAGAATATAACACTACTGTTATAGCGAATATGCCGATCGAGCCTAGCATCAGAGTAGGTGGAGACGAGGGTAAACCTATCGTTTACTTCTATCCTGATTCTGAAAGCGGTAAGAGATACCTGAAAGCTGCGGAAGCTTTATGGGCGAATATCCAAAAATCACACGAAGAGGGTACAATCGGAAACGAAGCTATCCAGCCTACTATGCCTGCTGGTGTAAGTGCTTGTAGTGCTGAAGGTCAGGCACATAAAGCTAGTCAAGAAGCTGCTAAAGCATCGGGTGGATGTGGAAGTCACGGTGGTGACGGACAAGGCGGTTGTGGCTGCGGTCACTAAGTAGCCATTCTTTATAAAGAGTTAGATCAGGCCTCGCTGTAAAAAGCGGGGCTTTTTTTATGCTTGATAAATAGGTTTTAGCTTATTTTCTAAGTTGAGATAAGCTGTCTTTTTTCATTCTCACACTTTTTTATAAAAGTGTGCAAAAATCCTCCACGGCTTCAGAGCCCTAAAGGTTCCCTCAAAGATATAAATATTTTATTGATCTGCGGAACTCAAATAAAAGAGTGAATTTATCACTCTTTTATTTTCAAGCAGTCCTTGATCTTTTTCATAAAATATTTATATCTCTTCGGCTCTTGCAGATGTGGAGCTTTTTAACTCCGCAAATTTTCATATAAAAAGAAACTAATATATTTACGGACTATTTAGGATGGTTACATTTGAGAAAGCTGAGAATTTTATAGTTTTATACGTGAGGATAAGACAACTTGTGACTTAATGTCACAAGGCAAATTGACGAACTGCCGAGAATTGTCTGAGCGTTAATAAAAGTGACTAACGTCACTTTTTAGCGAGTTTCACAGGCAAAGTATAAAACTATAAAATTGGAAGGTATCCTCAGGACTTTTTCAACGTAACCGATTTTTTGGATACTTTTTATAAAAAAATGAAAGGTAAAGCAATGAATGTTTATCACGATATTTAATAAATAATAGTACAAAATGTCGGTTTATTACGGTATATCTATAATAAATATACATTAAATTAGTACATATCAGCTAGAAATTTAAAGATATATTAGAATAATAATATACAAAATTTACTATAAAGCCTTTAGTTAAGGTAAATATTAAAACTTTATATATAATATAACAAGTGTTATTTATTAAGGTTATTTTCGTAATAATTTAACAATATGTACTATTAATAAGTAGTTAGTATTAACATCAAATATAACTAGCAAGAGGATAAATGAGCTTAAGTTCAAATTCAATAATACATTTTACCAATAATAAGGATGCTTTAAAAGGTATCTTAACAGACAACTTTAGATTATCATACTGTAGCGAAAAAGTGAACTTAAATGAAGCCACTATTGAATTTGCGGCTCCTATGGTAAGTTTTTGTGACATTCCTTTATCGCAAGTTAAAAACCATATTACAAAATATGGTGCATACGGAATAGGATTGACCAAAGAATGGGCTGAAAAACAAAAATTAAATCCTGTAATCTACATAGAAAAAAATTCTACATTAGCTAACAGCTATCTTAAAATTTATACTGAATATATAGTAAATTCTAAAAAAGACCTTCTTAGTATAGATGAAAAAGAGAAGTCTATTATAGATATTTTGAGATATATTAAAAATTATCAAGATGATTTAACAAGAGGTGGTACAGTTCATAAAAATTATAGATTTTCTGATGAAAGAGAATGGCGATATGTTTTAGATTACAATAAAAAAGCTCAATATATTTATGCTTTAGACAGTAATTTTAATAAAGAAACAGCAAATCAAAGCCTCGTAGATGATAGGTTGACATTTGAACCTAATGATATTAAATATGTCATTATTGAAAGGGAAAGTGAAATACCAGAATTTTTAAATCTCTTTAGAGATGCAAAAGGTAAAAACTATTCTTTTCACGATGTTGAAAGACTTATGACACGAATTATTACAACAGAACAAATTGTAGAAGATTTTTAATATTAAAAGTACTAACAAAACCTTGGAGAGAAATATTTGACCCTAGCGGGCACAACTATTTCTCAAGTCAAACGTTATCTTCCCTCCTTCCAAAGTTTTAACTTTGGAATACATACATAAAACCAATCAAACAACTTAATATTAAAAAAAGTATGGTAAAATATGGTAAATATTAAAAGGGTTGATTATGACTAAAAAAATGACCATAACATTAGAAGACAGCTTGATAGATGAGTTAAGCATTGTAGCAAATGAAACAGGGAAAAAAAAGGCTCAGGTTGTAAGAGAAGCCCTGCAGGATTATTTTGATACTTTAGCTGTTTCAAAAACGGTACAGGAATATAAAATGGGGAGTTTAAAAACAGTTTCCCATAAAGATGTAAGAGCATCACTTGGCTTATAATATTGAGTATGATCCAAAAGCAGTAAAACAACTGCAAAAACTCGATAGATCAATTGCATCTAAAATACTTGACGGGATTGAAGAGTTTGCCCAAAATCCGGTATTAACCAAAATAAAAAAGTTAAAAACCCCATTTGACGGGGCATATAGATTAAGAATAGGGGATTATAGGGTTGTCTTTTACCAGGAAGATGATCTTATGCTTATCTCAAAAATAGCACATAGAAAGCAAGTATATTTATAAAGTTTTTCTCTTTTCCAAAACTTTTTCACATTGATCTTTAAAGATATATTGCCCTGTCGATTATAAATTTTTTTGCGGTTTTACCCATACCGCTGCTATCAGCAAGGTCAACTTTTACACCTAATGTTGAACTTATTTCCGACTCGATCTCTTTTATTCTGCTGACAGCCTGAAAGCCGTATTTCGAAGCAAAAGCAGGAGTGGCTTCTACTAGTATATCGATATCGCTGTTTTCATCAGCTTCGTCTCTTGAGTAAGAACCGAATAATGCTTTTATGATAAAGCCTTCTTTTTCAAATACAGGCTTTAGTTCTTTTAGTTTTGATAAAATAATACTTTTTGTAAGTATAGACATCTAAAACAACTCCTTTATTATTTGAAATCAATTATAGCAAAAATTTTACTCTTTTGAGAACACATCCTCCGCCCAAGCGGTAATTGGACCCCTTAACACTTTTTGAAGCTTGATGGCAAAAGTATTTACAAGCTCAGACTCTTTATGAGTTGATTTTAAAAGAGTGGTCAAAGAGTTGGTATATTTGTTCACGTAGAAGTTGTCTATTTGCATATTACTTCCAAGTATCACCACTTTACAAGTATTGTCAATACGGCTTAAAACCATCTGCATGGTCTTGTTTGACATATTCTGTGCCTCATCTATGATAATATAGGAGTTTGAAAGTGTCCGTCCTCTCATTTCTCCTACCCACATGGTTGAGATATTGTAGTTGGTTATAAGGTTTTGTACCCTTGCCATAACCTCGGCTTCTTCAAGCTCTTCAATTCTCTCTTTGTTCTTGTTTGCTTTTCTTTTTTTGTACTCGCTTCTTACCATATAGTTCAAGCTGTCCATCAAAGGATGGTTGTATATAGCGAACTTCTCTTCAAGTCCCGGAAGGTATCCCACATCTTCCCCTTTGTCCAGGGATTCGATGGAGTTTCTTATATATATGATCTTTTGGTACTGTTTTTTTCTCACTTTTTTAATGGCACCGCTGAGCGCCAGAAGTGTTTTACCGCTTCCCGCTTTGGCATCAACCACGATGATATCGTAATATGAGCTGTTAAGTGCATGGGAAAAGAAAAGCTGCTCTTTATTTAACGGCGTTATGATCTGGTCCCTTACCTCTGCTTCATCTAAAAGGACAACTTTCTCATTCTCTATATTTGCAAGGATCACCTGGTCCGAGTTCTTTACGTTAAAGCAGTATGAATAGTTATAAGGCCTGTGTTCAGGGTCAAGCTCGTAAATAGCTTGATTGGGCAGTTTTTCCGTATCTTCAAAATCTATATCTATCTCTTTGATGAACTGGTAGTCAAATTCGTTGTTGTTCCCTTTAAGGCTGTCCGCAACGAGCCCCAGTGATATAGCCCTTGTCCTTGCCATGATATCAAGGGATAAAAAGATGATGATCTTCTGGTAGTATTCCTGTGCGAACTGTGCGATTTCCAGGATCTTTCTGTCGTTGTATATATTAAGGGCGGTGTTTTTGCTGTTTACCTTATAATCCTGCTTTGAAAGTATATGGATATCCACATTCTCTATTTGTATGGCAATGATAGTGTGCTCTTCTATTTTTATGGTCTGTTTTATATGCCCGTTTTCCAAAACTCTGGCAAATTCCCTTGCCTGGAAATTTATCTCCTCAAAACCGCTTTTTTTGGAGTCGATCTCGTCAAGTACGGTTTCGGGGATGATTATAAGGTTTGTTCCGTTGTCGGAAAGCTTGAAAAGGTTTGCCGAGTCCTGTAGGATGATATTTGTATCTATTACATAATATTTGCTGTACTCTTTAAGCATCTTCATCCTTTTTTGCCGCTCATTATCTTATACATAACAAAACCGAAGAAAAACGTTATACCAATGCTGAAATAAACAGGGATAGACTTCATTATCACGAAAGTGACGATAAGTATCGCAAGCAGCGTAGGCAGCTCGTTGTATGCCCTGAAGAACCTGCCGCTTTTGGTACAAGAATCGTTTTCAAGCTGTTTCCTGTAAAAGCCCAGAGAGTGGGAGTACCCCAGCAATATTATTACAAGGGCAAGTTTTGCATGGAACCATCCCTGCTTAAAAAGCTCCGGGTTGGCTATTATCATCAATACACCACTTATGACGGTTGCCCACATAGCGGGAACGCCTATATATTTGTAAAGCTTGTATTCCTGTATCTTTGCTATCTCGACGAACTCTTTTTTCTCTTTATTCTCCTGATGGTAAACATAAAGCCTGGGAAGGTAGAACAACATTGCCATCCAAGACAGCACACTAATTATATGAAAAGCTAATATAGGCTGATAATATTCAATCAAATCCGATCCTCTTGTTTTTTATCTATTTTAGCATATTTTATGATAAAATATCACAAATTAAGTATAACAACGGGTAAAGATGGCAATGGTATTCAGAGTTTTAATTTTGTTTTTTATGGTTTTGGGAATACTCAACGCTGCCGAAATTAAAAGCTTCAAAGTCTCTTACGATCCCGATTATGCGCCTTTTTCCTATAAAGAGAACAATGAACCCCAGGGATTTCTTGTAGATGTCTGGAAAGCCTGGGGAAAAGAAAACCGCTATAAAATAGAGTTCGTGGACGGAAAGTTCTGGGACAACGCTTTGCTGCTGGCAAAGAGGAACGAGGTTGACTTTTTCCTTGGAACGGAGGTTTACGAGGATTGGATGAAAGGCTCCGTTCCCATAACCCGTTCGGAAAATCTCTTTTACACTCTACAGGACAACAACAAAGAGTTCTCAAAGCTTTCACGGGCCAAAGTGGGGATAGTAGGGAGTGATTATAAAGAACTCTTGAAAGAGGAACTCCCTAATTTCGAGATAAAGATTTATGATGACTACAAATCTGTTTTCAAAGATCTTTTTTCCAAAAAGATAGATCTCCTTTTCGACGACAAGCCCGCGATAGAATTCTATATTCTGCAAAACAGGATATTGCATAAAGTAAGATCTTCAAGCCTTTTGAACAAAGAGTTCAAGATACAGGCCATTTCCAATAATCAAAAAAATATAGAGATATTCAACGAAGGGTTTAAAAAACTCTCCAAAGAGCAGATTTCCAAAATCGAACGTAAATGGTACATAAGAGGCACCCTTGATAAAGGTGAAAACGCCTTGAATTTAACAAAAGAGGAAGAGGAGTTTCTAAAGAACCGGGTATTCAAAGTATCGGTTTCGACAAACTGGAAACCTTTTATTTTCCTCTCCGATAACAATGAGCCTGCAGGCTTGGCGGCCGAATACTGGCACTATATATCAGAAAAACTGGATATAAAAAGCGAATACTATTTCCAGGACAGTTTCACGCGGCAGCTTGAGGATATAAAGAACAGATCAAGGGACTTGATATTCAGTACGGGGGAGACCAGTGAGCGTAGGGAATATGCCCTGTTCACCAAGTCTTATATCTCTTTCCCCGTTTCCATAGCAACCCTGAAAGATGAAAATCTAATAGATGATATAAAGATACTTTATAACAAAAAAATAGCCGTAGGGAGAAATTATACCGCCCATAAAATGTTGAAAAAACATTATCCCGGATTGGAGCTGGTGCTTGTGGATTCAATAGAGCAGGGGCTTGAATACGTGAACAGCAAAAAAGTTTATGCTTACGTGGATATCTCCCCGAACCTGAAATACAATATCAACAAGCTGGGGCTTGAAAATATAAAGATATCGGGGAACACGGGCTTGACTTTCGATATGAAAATAATGGTAAGGGGTGATTACCCTTTGCTCGTAAGCGCTCTTGACAAAGCTATCGACAGCGTATCCGGAAACGAACTTGACAAGATCGCTTTAAAATGGGAAAATGTCCAGTTTGAGAAAGATTACAATACAAGGCTTTTAATAGCCGTTTTCCTGTTTTTTACCACTATAATAGTCGTTCTTGCCATAAGGGGACTGATCACGAACAATACCAACAAAAAACTTAAAAGTGCGGTAGAGACGAAAACAAAAGAGCTAAAACAGCTGAACGAAAACCTGGAAAACATGGTCCAGGCGCAGACAAAGGCCCTTAGAAAATCAAAAGAGCTCCTTGACGAGGCACAGCAGATCGCCCATATAGGGAGTTATTACTTTGATATATCCTCAAAAAAACTGATCTGGAGCAAGGAGCATTTCAGGGTATTTGATATCAAGCCTTTCAGCGTAGAGCCTACCCTTGAGTTCT
Organism: Arcobacteraceae bacterium; assembly: GCA_963677515.1. Classification (GTDB taxonomy): domain Bacteria; phylum Campylobacterota; class Campylobacteria; order Campylobacterales; family Arcobacteraceae; genus JAIOSF01. Next base: position 2,146,969 of record OY781963.1, read on the forward strand.
ATCTCTCCTTTATACATCCAGATGAGAGGCAGATGGTGCAGAAGAAACTGAATATTAGGGTTCCCGAAGGGGAGAAGCTGGTTTTTGATTACAGGCTGCTGTTTAAAGACGGTTCTTTAAAGTATGTACAGTCGACGATGCAGGTGAGGTACGACAAGGAGAACAAAGCGGCTTCAATAGTAGGTACGATCCAGGATATAACAGGCTTCAAAAAACTAGAGCTGGAAAAAATAGAAAAAGAGAATCTCCTTACCCAGCAGAGCAAAATGGCGGCAATGGGGGAGATGCTCGAAAACATCGCGCACCAGTGGAGGCAGCCTTTGTCGATAATATCCAGCAGCGCTTCCGCCGTCCAGCTGCACAAAGAGTTTGACAGTTTAAGCGGGGAGTTCCTTTCCCAGTCCATGGAATCCATAGAAAAATCAGCCCAGTATCTTTCCAAAACCATAGATGATTTTAGAAACTTTTTCAAGCAGAGCAAGGAGCCTGTGGATTTCCCTGCAAAAGAGCTGTTCGACAAATGTATAGTTATCATAAATTCAAGCATCGAGAAGAACGATATAACTTTGGTGAAAAATATCGGCGATATTCATATAAAAACCCTTGAGAACGAGTTGATCCAGGTATTGATGAATCTTTTCAAAAACTCCATAGACGCCCTATGTGAAGCAGAAGAGGGGGAGTCCTATATATTTATAGACGTAAAAGAGGATAAACACAACGTCGGGATAGAGTTCAAGGATAATGGAGGCGGGATCCCGGAAAAGATCATAAACCGGGTATTTGAACCTTACTTTACCACCAAACACAAATCCCAGGGTACGGGGATAGGGCTTTATATGTCATTTGAGATCATAACAAAACACCTAAAGGGAAGTTTCACCGTAGAGAACAGCAGTTTTATCTATAAAGGGAAAGATTGCAGGGGTGCAAAGTTTACAATTTTATTACCAAAAGCTCTATAATATATCTATTTGGAGAGAATTTAGAGAATATTTAAACTTTTTGTATATTATGAAAATCTGATTATATTAAATTAATTTAATAAAGAATATAATTAATCATGATAAGAATTTTATATATATTTATATTGTCGCTGCTTACAGCAGGATTGGCAGGATGTACATCCCAGGTAAAAGAAGAAAAGAAGATACAGTTTGTTGTTTCTAACTGGATAGGATATTCCCCGCTTTTATATGCTTATGAAAAAGGGATGCTGGATGATATGAATATAGAACTGATCATAACGAACTCCCTGCAGTCTTCCCTGCTTATGTTCAAGAAAAACAGCTATGAGGGTATAGCCTCGACCCAGAGGGAGCTTTGTATAATCAACAACAAAACCGTGGATAAAGATGTTTTTATGCCACTTTATATCTTTGACCGTTCATACGGGGGGGATGCGATCCTGTCCAATATCCCCAAAAATAAACTGTTCGACGAAAAATTTGAATATATAAATATATTTCTGGAAAAAGAGAGTATAAATGAACTGCTCTTTGAGGGGCTGAAAAAATTAAAAGAGTGGGATGATACGCAGTTTAAGCTTCACAATATAAACCAATACAATCTGGCCCAGCTTGATTTTACTCTGGACCCGGCGGCTCCCAATCTTATAATAACCTACGAGCCTTACCTGACACTTTTGAAGCAAAAGGGTTTCCATCTGGTGGAATCTACAAAAAACGACAAGCTTCTGGTCTTTGACTTTTTAAGCGTAAGGGAAGGGCTTCTAAGCGCAAAAGAGATCAAAAAGCTGCAGGGGATACTTCAAAGTGCCGAATCCGAACTCAAAAAGAACACTGAAGCTTTCTATGATACCGTAAAGCTTTATTTCGACGATCTTGGTTTCGAGGAGTTCAAGGAATCCCTGGAAGGGATAAAGTTCAATACGGATAAAGATACCAATAAACAGATGATAGAGTTCATGGAAAAAGAAAATATATCCGAGCTCTTGGAATACCTGAAAAGTGAATAGTATGGGAAAAATATTACTGATCTTAAGCCTGCTTGCCCTGCAGTTATGGGCAAAGGCTCCCGAAAAGCTTTACAAGGTGGTGGTGCTGGAGGACTGGTATCCTTATTATACCGTGGATATGAACGGCGATCCTGACGGGTACGGGGTTGAACTGTTCGAGAAAATCGCTTCGAACCTGGGGCTTAGATATGAGTATGTTATTGTACACAGCTGGAAAGACGCACATAAGCTTCTTAATGAAGGGGAAGCCCAGATCATGCCCAATATGGGTATCTCGGAAGACAGAAGCAAGCTTTACAGTTTCAGCCAGCCCACGGATGTTTTTGAGATAGGGCTTTTCAAATATAAAAGCCTGGAGGGTATCAACTCCATAAAAGATATTAAAAAGTGCTCGGTGGGGGTCGTAATAAAAAACATATGTACGAAGCTTATCGATGAAAAAGTGACCGATACAAAGATCACTTTCCAGAACTTCAACCGTTCACTGGCGGCCCTAAACAGCAACGAGATAGACGTGCTGTGTTACCCCAAAACCCTGGTTGAACAATCGATAAAAGAGCTGAACCTTAAAAATATAGAGTCTTTCGGGGAACCCTTAATGACCATCCAAAGGGCCATGGCTGTTTCAAGGGACGAACAGCACCTGCTTAACCTGCTGGACAGGGAGATACTCAGGCTGAAAGGGAACGGCGACTACCAGAAGATATACGACAAATGGTTCTCAAACCAAAAAGATATACAGATGGATTTTGAACAGCTTTTATTGATCCTTGTTGTTCTTCTTATTGCGGGGACGGCCGTATTCTATTTCATCATGCATAAAAGATGGCTGGTGACTACGGCTCAGCTGGAAGAGGAGATAAAAAGGCAGACGAAAGATATAGAGAACACGAACGAGCTTTTATCCTCCGTTATCAATGCCACCGAGGATCATATATTCTATAAAGACAAGGATTTCAGATATCTAGGCTGCAACAGGTCATTTGAAAAATTTGCAGGGATGAGTGCAGATGAGATCATAGGCAAGACGGATTTTGAGATATTTGATGAAAAACAGGCTTCCCTTTTCAGGGAAAAAGACAGGATGATACTTGAATCAAACTCCCATAAAACTAATGAACAGCTGGTGGATTACCCAAACGGGGAGAAGGTGCTGCTTCAGGTATTGAAGTCACCGTTCAAATACGACCAGAACCATATAGGGGTCTTAGGTATCAGCCGGGATATCACTGAGCTGTCAAAGCTGAAAGATGAGCAGCTTAAGCAGCAGAAGCTGCTGTTTACCCAGTCCAAAGTCGCAGCTATGGGGGAGATGCTCGGGAATATCGCGCACCAGTGGAGGCAGCCCCTTTCTGTTATCACGACCTATGTAAGCGCCTTAAGGGTGGAGATAGATTTCAAAAAAGAGATCACAGAAGAAAAGATCATAAACTGTGCCGACAGCGTTTTGGATCAGTGCAGCTATCTTTCAAAAACGATTGACGATTTCAGGGAGTTCTTCGTTTCCAATTCTGAGCACAGAAAAGAGCATGATATTGGAAACGTAATAGGGAAGCTTAGAAATCTCCTTAAAGGGGCTATGGAGGATAATTTTATAAAATGCGTAACGGATATTGATGAAAACATATTCGTTAACGTAAATGAAAATGTCCTTATACAGGCATTTTTAAATATCTGCAACAATGCCAAAGATGCGGAGAAAGAAAACGTTCCCGATGCCGGTTCAAGATACTTTTTTATAGAAGCCAAAAAGATCGATGGAAAAGCGGTTATCTCCTTTAAAGATACGGGCGGCGGGATAAAAGAGGAGATAATGGAAAAGATATTTGATCCCTATTTTACCACCAAGCACCAGGCTTTGGGTACTGGTATCGGGCTTTATATGACCCACCAGATAATAAAGAAGCACCTAAAAGGGGATATTGAGGTATCGAATGTTGAATATGAATATAAAGGGAAAACATATAAAGGTGCAAATTTCAGGGTTATACTGCCTTTAAGCAGGTGATCTTGAAAGACTCTATTTTACAAATTTAAGTAATAATAAAAATCAGTATTTGTATTTTTAGTTAAGGGTGAAATATTTCACTATAAAGAAAATACTTTTTTTGTTTTATGTTTGACAAAATACAAATATGATTTATGATAAAATAACAAAATAAATCTTATAAGCAAATAAATAAAATTTATAATTGTAGGTGATTGTTTCATTAAAATATATATAATAGAGCAAAAAAAATAATTTTATACAAATTTATATGTTTTTTCAGGAAATAATTTTATATAAATTCAAATAAAGTTAGTGTATCCTTATTTGAATTATAACAAAGGTATCTCATGGATAACGATTTTACCATACTATACGTTGAGGACGACAAGAATGCCCGGAATGAGCTCAAAGAGCTTCTGGAGGATTATTTCACTCATGTTCTTGTAGCATCCAACGGTGAAGAAGCGTTGGAACTTTATAAAAATAATAAAGTTGACATTGTTTTGACCGATATTCTTATGCCGAAGATGGACGGTATAGAATTAAGCCGCCGAATAAAAAAAGATTCTCCCAATACCCCGGTGGTGGTTATCACCGCGCACAGCGAGCACCACTACCTTATAGAGTGCATAAAGCTGCGGGTGGACGGCTATATCCTGAAACCTTTTGACCTTATGGAGCTTGACCGGGAGTTAAAGTTCAGGATAGAAGACCTGAAATTAAGATATGAACTGAGGTCTCAGACCCAGCTTCTTGAAGAGTACAGGGATATGGTGGATGAAAGCACGATCCTCTCAAAAGCGGACCCCAAAGGGATAATCACCTATGTAAACAAGAAGTTCTGCGATATTTCAGGTTTCACGAAAGATGAGCTTATAGGGAAAAACCACAATATAGTAAGACATCCCGATATGCCCAAAGATATTTTTGCCTCTATGTGGCATACGATAAAAGATATGAAAAAAACCTGGCACGGAAAGGTAAAAAACAGGAAAAAGGACGGCTCGCACTACTGGGTCGATGCCGCTGTGAAACCTATTCTTGATACGAATGGGGAAATAGTGGAGTTCATAGCATTAAGAAGTGATATAACAGAGCTGGAGAACTATAAACTTCTGTTAAAAGACCAGCTTGATGATACCAGTAAATCTTTAAATGAGAATATAAACTATATCAAGCAATATGAAGATGCCATAAACAATACCCTTGCCGTATTAAAAACAGATACGAACAACAATATCATATATGTAAACGACTATTACTGCAAGATCAGCAAATACGGCAGGGCTGAGCTTTTGGGAACGGATTGTGAAAAGCAAAGAGATGAGAAGCATATTCTCTTAAAAGATTGCGACAGGGTTAAAGAATCCCTCTCAAAAGGGGAGCATGTAAAAATAGTTTTTACCAATGTTTCAAAAGAGGCTTCGCCGTATTTTGTAGATACGACCATATATCCTATAAGTGATGTTGACGGTAGAATTGTTGAGCATCTTCATTTGATGCATGATATTACCGAACTTAAAACCATTCACCAGGAGATAGAGAATACCCAGAAAGAGATAGTCTACAAAATGGGGGAGATAGGTGAAAGCAGAAGCCGTGAAACAGGTAACCACGTAAAAAGGGTTGCCGAGTATTCAAAGCTGCTGGCTCTTTTAAGCGGCCTTAGCCCGGAGGATGCGGAAATCCTATTTACGGCAAGCCCTATGCACGATATAGGAAAAGTGGCTATCCCGGATAATATCCTGAACAAGCCCGGGAAACTGACCTTCGAAGAGTTCGAGGTGATGAAAAACCACGCGCAGATAGGTTACGAAGTATTAAAAGGCTCGAACAGGACTGTTTTAAAAGCTGCAGCGATAGTTGCCCACGAGCATCACGAGAAATGGGACGGCAGCGGATACCCAAGAGGCTTGAAAGGGGATGATATCCATATCTTCGGAAGGATAACAGCCGTTGCGGATGTATTTGACGCACTGGGCCACGACAGGGTTTACAAGAAAGCCTGGGAGCTTGAAAGGATATACAAGCTGTTTCAGGATGAAAGGGGAAAACATTTTGATCCCTCCCTTATAGACCTGGTATTGAACAATAAAGAGAAATTTGAACAGATCAAAGACAGATACAATGATTGAAAATCTATGCTGTAATATCCTCTCACAGGACCAGACAAATTTTGACGACCTGTTAAGTAAAATACCCCTGCCTATAATGATAACAAATAGGAAAACAAGGGTGATAGTGTATGCCAACACCTATGCAAGCGATGTGTATGCGGTAAAGCTTGATAAACTTGTAGGTTCCCCCATAGATATAATCTATACGAACGATGAGCAGAGGGAGCAGATCCTAAAGGCGATGGACAAAGATGGCAAGCTGAACAACTTCAAGACCACTTATAAAAAAAGCGACGGCAGCCATATCGAGGCGTTGCTTAGCATAGTCCCCGTTACCTACATGCACGAATCCTGCAGGATGGGGATAGTTTCGGATATAACGGAGATTAAAAATATCCAGGATGAGCTGGAATACCTGAACCATACCCTGGAGGAGAGGATAAAAGAGGAAGTTGAAAAGAACAAAAGGCAGCAGCTGATATTGTTCCACCAGTCCCGCCATGCACAGATGGGGGAGATGATAGCAATGATAGCACACCAGTGGAGGCAGCCTTTAAATGTTCTTTCCCTGTTTATCCAGAAACATTACCTGAAATTCAAAAAGGGTGTTTTGGAAGAGGGGGATTTTGAGACCTTTATGGATAAATCCATGGAGCAGATAGACAATATGAATACGACCATAGAAGATTTCAGGAGTTTTTTCAAGCCAAAAAAAGAATCAAAGGTTTTTAACCTTTATGATACCATAACCAAGACGGTAAGCCTGATCGAGCCTATGCTGAAACAGAACTCCATAAATCTTTTATTGGAGTGCAGCAGGGATATAAATATCAAAGGATACCCGAACGAGTTCGGGCAGGCCCTTATAAACGTGATAAAAAACGCCCATGACGCCCTGGTCGAAAAAGGGATAGAGAACAAGACCGTGGATATAAAAGTGACCCAGGACGAGGATAAGGTTTTTATTGTGATAAAGGACAATGCGGGGGGGATACCCGAGGATAAGCTTGACGAGATCTTTATCCCTTATTATTCCACAAGGGAAAAGAACGGAACGGGCCTTGGGCTTTATATGACAAAAATGATAATTGAGGACCATATGGGTGATAAGATAGATGTATACAATGATGAAGAGGGTGCGGTTTTTACCATATCCGTAAAACAGATAAACAAGGGGATAAAATGACAAATATTATAGATTTAAAAGAGTTTTCACATTTTCTAAAAGTAAATAGGAATTATATTATTACATTATGGCTTGAATCGAATGAGGTAAAAAATATATTCAGCAAGCACTCTTTGCCGATAGTTGATAAAAATATCGTTTTATTCCATGAGTTCTGCGACTGTTTTATCAGCTCTTTGGAGTGGGAACACGCCATAGAACAGTGCCATGTAAAAATAGAGTTCTTAAAGATACTGAACAATTACAATATCTCAACCGCCGAGCTGTTCACCCTGGTGGTCAAGCTTGAAGCTTCTATTGAGAACGTGATATACGAAAACGGCTATTTCTCCTACTTTTTAAATGTGGAGCTTGATACGGTGACCCTGAAAATAGCGGATGAACTGACCCAGATGTATTTCCAGGTGCAAGACGGGAAGATAGATTATAAAAGCGAGCAGACAAACCTTCTTAATGAATATAAAAGAGCGGTTGATATAAGCAATATAGTCTCAAAAACAAACCCGAAAGGGATCATCACCTACGTAAACGACAAGTTCTGCGAGATCTCGGGATATAACAGAAACGAACTCATAGGCAGGCCCCACAGTATCATCCGGCATCCGGATATGGAAAGGAGCGCTTTTAAAGACTTATGGGATACCATAAAGTCAAAAAAACCGTGGCACGGCATCATAAAAAACATGAGAAAGGACGGAAGGCAGTATATCGTGGACTCTATAGTGATACCTATTTTGGATATCGACGGCGATGTTATAGAATATATGGCGGTAAGGCATGATATAACAGAACTGGAGGAGACAAAAGAGCAGTTGAAGAACATAAACCAGGCTATGAAAAACAAAGTTGACGAGCTTCACTCCATGACCAGTTCTTTGGAACAGCAGGCAAACATGGACAAGCTTACCGGGATCTTCAACAGGGACAAGTTCGAAGAGATATTCTCCATGCTTATAAAAGATTCTGCAAAAAGGGACAGAAAATTAAGCCTGGTGCTTTTTGACATAGATTATTTCAAGTCCATAAACGACACCTACGGCCACCAGGCGGGAGATACGGTACTAAAAGAGCTTTCGGATATGATAGCGAACAATATAAAAACAAGCGACTTCTTTGCAAGATGGGGAGGGGAAGAGTTTGTTATCCTTCTTCCCGATACCGATCTTGACGGGGCATACCTTTTTGCCGAGAAGCTTAGAAAACTGGTAAAAACCCACCATTTCGATATAGTAGGAAAGATCACCGTAAGCTTCGGGGTCGGGGAACTTAACGAATATGAGAACAAGCTGACACTTTTCGAAAAAGTGGACAAAGCTCTGTACCAGGCGAAAAACAAGGGTAGAAACAGAGTCGAAAAGGCTATGTTTAATTGCGTAAATTAATTTTAGATTAGGGTGCTTTTGTTAAAATTCCGTTATGAAGATATTATTAGCACCGGCAGAAACAAAAATAGAAGGGGGAGATTCCCCGAGTTACACTAAAGAGAATTTTTTCTTTGGGTCATATTCCGATACAAGGGATAAAATAGTAAAAGAGTATGAATCTTTTTTACAGAACAGTTCCCTTGAAGAGTTGTCCAAATGGTTCGGGCTTAAGAACCTGCAGGAGTGTGAAAAATACAAGCAGAGTATTCTTGGCAAACCCACGATCAAAGCGATCCTTAGATATACGGGAGTTGCTTTTGATGCCCTTGACTACAACACTCTAAGTGAAAAAGAGCAGAACTACTGCGATAAGAACATAATCCTTTTCTCAAATCTTTTCGGCCCTTTAAGGGGTGACGACCTTATCCCCGATTATAAGTTTAAGCAAGGAGCCGCTTTAGAATCCGTAGATATTATAAAAGAGTATAAAAGTGTCATTAAAGAGCCTTTGGACGATTACCTGGGCGATGAGGTGATAGATTTACGGGCAGGGTTTTACGACAAGTTCTACAAGCCAAGCGCTCCTACGATCACCTACAAGTTTTTAAAAGAGGGTAAAGTTGTAAGCCACTGGGCGAAATTCTACAGAGGAAGGATAGTAAGGGAGCTGGCAAAAGCCGATATACAAAGCTTTGCCCAGCTTATGAACCACCAGATCGAAGGGCTGAAACTTCTGGAGATACAGGAGAAGAAGAACCTTAAAACCCTGATAATGGAGATAGAGTAAGTGCGTATCCTCCTTTTTACGACGGTATTTTTAAGCGTATTCGTACTTTTGAATTTTTATATTGTAAAAAGGTTTGTGAACAAGCTTGATATAAAAGAAAACTACAAAAAATATTTCAAGATATTCCTTCTTATTAATTTTCTTGGGATAGCCGGCTATATGGTAGCCAGGCAGTATCCTTCCATCCCGAACTGGCTTTTCTTTTTACTCTCCCTTCCCATAGGGATCGTGTTTTTGATATTCTGCACGGCTGTTATCTTTGATATCAGCAAGGTTGTAATTGACAAGATTCCCCTTAACGAGAAAAGAAGGGGCTTCTTTAAAAAGTCCCTGGACCTTTCAAGCCTTGCGGTCGCGGGCGGCTTAAGTGCCAGGGCAATATATGAAGCACGTCATATCGAGGTTGAAAAAGTAGATATAAAGATAAAGAACCTGAAAAAAACCTATAAAATAGTGCAGCTGAGCGATATCCATATAGGGGGTCTTATAGAGGAAAAATTTATGAAAACCCTGGTGGAAAGAGTGAATAAACTTCAGCCCGATATAGTGGTGATAACAGGCGACCTGGTAGATATAGCCTTAAAATATGCAATGCCGGCCCTTGAACAGTTGAAATCTTTAAAGACAAAGCACGGTACATATTTTATAGTGGGGAACCATGAATATTTTCACGGGTTAGACCAGATCATACAAGCAGTGAAGGATATGGGTATAAAGGTTCTGGAAAATGAGAACGTTTACATAGGGGAAGAGGAAAAAGGCTTCAACCTGGCAGGTGTTTACGACGTAATGGGAAACAGGGCAGGCCACCATAAGCCCGATCTTCAAAAAGCTTTAAAAGACAAAAGTGATTCCCCGACTATTCTCCTTGCACACCAGCCGAAGTTCATAGAAGAGGTTACAAAAGATGTGGACCTGGTACTAAGCGGCCACACCCACGGCGGGCAGATATACCCTTTCAGGGTTTTGGTAAAGCTCGTGCAGCCTTATCTGGCCGGGCTTTACAGTCATAATGAAAATACCCAGATCTATGTGAACAAGGGTACGGGATTTTGGGGTCCCCCTATGAGGCTTGGCGCGGCAGCCGAGATAACCGATATCACCATATCCTCATAATTCAGGGGATAAGGGTATCTCGATATGGAAGTTTGCCCCGTTTTGGGGCTGTTTTTTATATTCAAAAGCCAGGTTTTCCCCGCTTACTTTTCCGTTGAACATCTCCGTAACGGTTTTATAAACCACATAAAGCCCCAGCCCTTTTCCGTGGGACTGGTGTTTTGTGGTGGAATAGGGCTCGAATATCTTGTTCTGGATATTTGTATCTATCCCCGTGCCGTTATCTGTTATATCTATAAAAAGGCTTTGGTCGTTTTTATACACTTTGAACAATACGAGCTTGAATTCATTACCCGATTCAAAAAGGGCGTCGTTGGCATTGTTCAGGATATAAAGGAGGCTTTGTATCAAAGCAGATGCCGTACCCCTTATTTTGGTGTCGTGATCTATATCAAGGGAAAGCTCTATATGGGCATCGCCGGCAAGAAGGTTGCTGAAAAGTATGTCGTAATTTTTTTCTATGGATTCTTTTACCTTGAAGAGGGCTTTGGGGGATGTGTCGTTGATAAGTTTCCTGAACTCCTCGATCGTGGAAGAAAGCCTCATTGTCTCGTTGATGATAAGATCGCAGGAGTCGTAAAAGATCCCGTCGTTCAGCGTCCCCAGCTCTTTGTTCAGCTTCATGCCGCTTGCGCAGGTGGATATGGCGGATAAAGGCTGTCTCCACTGGTGGGCGATATTGTGTATAAGCTCCGTAATGGCAATATGTTTTTTTGTCTCGATAAGTTCCGTCTTGTTTCTTTGCAGTCTCAGCTGGGTCTGTACCCTTGCCAGCAGCTCTTTTGTATTGAAAGGTTTGGTGATATAATCGACTCCGCCAACCTCAAAGGCCATCTGGATGCTTAACTCATCGGTCTTGGCGGTGATGAACATTATGGGGATATCTTTTGTAAGTTTGTTCTCTTTGATTTTCTTGCATATCTCAAATCCGTCCATATGGGGCATCATAATATCAAGGAGTATCAGCTCTATATGCTCCTCTTTGAGTATATTCAGTGCCGTCTGGCCGTCAAGGGCAGGTATGACGTCATAGTCTTTAAGCAGTTCAAGTAAAATATCAATATTGGTTTTTGTGTCGTCTACTATGAGAATTGTCTGGTTCGGTACCATCTTCGCTCCATAAAGGAATTAGATACCTGTAGTGTAGCAGATTGTTCTTTAGTAAAAGATTCTATTATTCAGGTTTAAAGTTTTTGGCGTGAATTTATAAAGTTTAATTAAAGTTCAATTAAGTTAAAATAAAACTCTACAAAGCAATAATCACACAAATTACATTGCATTGTTAACCAATAGAAAAAGACAGGATTATATTTATGGAAAAAATTATTGATATTATTGATTCAATTGCTTATGAAAAAGGGTTAAAAGTATCTGACGTTGAGGAGGCTCTAAAAGAGTCTTTAATAGCAACTGCCAAAAAAATGGTAGACGATACGCTGGACTACGAAGCATCTGTGAACAGAGAGAAAAAAGAGCTTAAGCTTGCACAAAAAGTTTTAGTTGTAGATAACGACGACAAAAGATTATACGACGGTACCCTTGATGAGAACGGGGAGCCTTTAAACTCTGAGAACTATATATCATTGGATGAAGCAAAAGAGCTTGATGAAAGCCTTGATATAGGTGATACTTTAAGTTATGATCTTGAATTCGAATCTATGGGGAGAAATGCGGCAACCATCCTTTTCAGCAACCTGGAATACAAACTTCAAAGATTTATCGAAGATAATTTATATAAAAAATATAACGACCAGGTGGGAGATACTATCTCAAGCGTGGTGACAAGGGTTGATGCAAATGATAATACCTTTATCGAGATCGGTGAAGTAAAAGGGATCTTGCCTAGAAAGAACAGGATCAAAGGTGAAAGCTTCAAAGTTGGTGACGCTTTGAAAGCTGTCGTAAAAAGGGTGAATATCGATAAAAAACACGGTCTTACGATAGAAGTTTCAAGAACAAGCCCTAAATTCCTTGAAAGTCTGTTGACTCTTGAAGTTCCTGAACTAAAAGACGGCAAGGTGATGATAGAGGGAAGCGCAAGGATCCCGGGAAGCAGGGCAAAAATATCTTTATCCACGACTGAGGCCAACATAGACCCGATCGGTGCCGTTGTCGGTGTAAAAGGGGTAAGGATCAATGCAGTAAGCGCCCAGCTTAACGGGGAAAATATAGACTGTATAGAATACACTCCGATCAAAGAGATGTATGTAAGCCGTGCTTTAAGCCCGGCAGTTGTAAAAAGTGTGAAAATCGAGCAGGGTGCCGGAACAGACGGAAAAGACAAGGCAATAGTAACTATAAGCGAAGACCAGAAAAGCAAGGCAATAGGTAAAGTGGGATTGAATATCAGGCTTGCATCTATGCTTACAAAATGCGAGATCGAGCTTAACGTTCTTGAAGCTGGAGAAAAAGCCAAAGTCGAAGAGGGTGTTGTTGATACACAAGAGGGTAAAACAAAAGATGTTTCAGACCTAGAGGCTTTATTTAAGTAATATAATAAAATGAAAAAGAACGATCCTATATATCTATTTGACAGCAGTAAAAAAGAGAAACTTGAATTTGTCCCTCAGGAAGCAGGCAAAGTAACCATTTACGTATGTGGTCCCACGGTGTATGACGATGCACACCTGGGGCATGCAAGAAGCGCAATAGTGTTTGATCTTTTGCACCGGGTTTTCAAGCTAAACGGTTATGAAGTGACCATGGCAAAAAACTTTACCGATGTTGACGACAAGATCATCAAAAAGATAAAAGAAACGGGTAAATCACTTGACGAGATAACGGCACACTATATATCTTCATACAAAAGCGATATGGAGAGCCTGAACATCCTTCCCAATACTATCGAGCCTTATGCTACGCAGAATATAGAAGCGATGGTCGATATGATAAACAAGCTTATATCCAAGGATGCAGCCTATATCCTTGATGACGGGGTTTATCTTGACACTTCAAAAGATGAAAACTACGGCAGCCTTTCCCACAGGGCAAGCGACGAGAACTCCATAGCAAGGGTCGAATCGAATACCCAAAAAAGGGACCGGAAGGATTTCGCCCTTTGGAAGTTCTTTGACAAGAATGAAGTGGGCTTCGAGGCTCCTTTTGGTTACGGGCGTCCGGGATGGCATATAGAGTGCAGTGCCATGATAGACAAGCATCTTTCAAAGAGTAATCTTCCATATGCGATAGATATCCACGGTGGAGGGGCAGATCTGCTTTTCCCACACCATGAGAACGAAGCTTGCCAGACAAGATGCTGCAACGACCAGGAGCTTGCAAAATACTGGATGCATAACGGATTCGTGAATATAGACGGGCAGAAGATGTCGAAATCTTTAGGGAACAGCTTTTTCCTAAAAGACGCATTGAAGTCTTATGACGGCGAAGTTATCAGGTTCTATATGATGGGTACCCATTACAGATCAGATCTTAGCTTTAACGAAGAGGATCTTTTAAGTTCCAAAAAACGCCTTGACAAGATATACAGGGTTAAAAAAAGAGTTTACGGAGGCGGTGCATCCAAGCCTGCAAAAGAGTTGAGCCAAAAACTTTTCAAAGCCTTGAACGATGATATGAACACCTCTGTTGCCCTGGCAGCTATTGACGAGTATATCTCTTCTGTGAACGAGAAGCTTGACGCAAATCCAAAGGACAAGGGACTGAAAAAAGAGATAGTCGCATCTATCGATTTTATAAGCGATATTTTGGGGGTAGGATCTAAAGACCCCTTTGCATATTTCCAGTTCGGGATAGATGAAAAAGAGAAGAATCTTATAGAATCTTTAATCCAGAAAAGAACTGATGCAAAGAAAGATAAAAATTTTGAACTAAGTGATAAAATAAGAAACGAGTTGTTATCGATGGGTATATCTATAATGGATACGCCAAACGGTACACTCTGGGAAAAAGAGTAAGGGAAAATTGTGCAAAAGTACTATTATGAATTAACTATAAAGCCAAGCGCATATTATGAATTGTTTTTGGATCTTGTCTCAAGCCTGACCGAAGACGCAATTGAAGAGTTGAATGAGACTATTATTATAAGAAGCGAGGATGAGCTTGATAATATCCAGGTGGGTGTCGAGGCTTTCGCGAACGAGCTTTCAAACGCATTTGATACGCAGATAGATTGCGAGACCATGCTGGAGAAAAAAGAGAACCAGGACTGGATCCAGATGTACCAGCAAAGCGTACGCCCTATAGAGGTTGGACAGTTCTATATCCACCCAAGCTGGAACGAGCCAAAGACAGGGAAACTGAACATCGTTATAGATCCCTCTTTGGCGTTCGGGTCCGGGCACCATGAAACGACAAACGAATGCCTGAATGCAATAGGCAAATATGTAAAAGAGAACGACACAGTTTGCGACGTTGGTACGGGAAGCGGTATTCTGGGAATAGCAGCTGCAAAACTGGGTGCAGTGGTAGATATATGCGATACGGACCCTGTTTCCATAGAGGACAGTTTGAAAAACTTCGAGTCGAACAAGGTCAGCGCGAACGAATACTGGGAAGGATCGGCAAATACGGCTAAAAAAGAGTATGACGTCGTAATAGCTAATATCGTGGCAGACGTGATCACGCTTATATCAAAAGATATCAAAAAAATCGCAAAAAATGATGGTATAATAATTCTTTCAGGTATAATGGAACAACATAAACAAAAAGTATTGAATAAATTTAAAGATTGTAAAATTTTAGAAGAGTTACAGCAGAACGAGTGGGTAACTTTAGTTGTAAAAAAGGAAAATGATGAGAAATAATCAAGACAATAATCCCGGGAACAATAACAATCCCAACGGATTCTTTGACAAAAACCCTATTTTGGTTTTTGTTATATTTTCCGTCGTGACCATATTTGCTTTCAAAAGCTTTTTCGGTAGCGATGATATGAATATAAACGGGGGATCAACGGCATACGGTCAATCAGTTACCAAAAACGTTGCATACTCCGACGTTAAAAAGCTTATAGAGAACGGGCAGATAGAATATGTGGGTATCGGTGATACCAACATAAAAGCCGTAAGCAAGCCTCAAGGGGGAGTAAAGACAATATACAGGGCAAGAAAGGTTGCGAACGATACTACCCTTATCCCTTTACTTGAGAGACAAAGCGTAGAGTACGGAGGGGTAAACGAACAGAATATACTTGCGGATATGCTGTTCGGCTGGGTATTGCCTCTGTTCTTCTTCTTTGCTATCTGGATGTTCCTTGCAAGAAGAATGTCAAAATCTCTTGGCGGCGGAGCCGGCGGGATCCTTGGCATGGGCGGAGCAAAAAAAATGATAAACTCCGAAAAGCCTAAAGTAAAATTTGAAGATATGGCCGGAAACAAAGAGGCCAAAGAGGAAGTTACCGAGATCGTTGATTTCCTTAAAGACCCTGAAAGATATGTAAGGCTTGGGGCGCAGATACCAAAAGGGGTACTTCTTGTGGGACCTCCGGGAACTGGTAAAACCTTACTTGCAAAAGCCGTTGCGGGTGAGGCGGATGTTGAGTTCCTAAGCGTTACGGGTTCATCATTTATAGAGATGTTCGTTGGTGTGGGTGCTTCAAGGGTTAGAGACCTTTTCGAGCAGGCAAAAAAAGTAGCTCCGGCAATCATCTTTATAGATGAGATCGATGCGATCGGTAAAAGCAGGGCAAGTGCCGGAAGCATGGGCGGAAACGATGAAAGGGAACAGACCCTTAACCAGCTTCTTGCAGAGATGGACGGATTCAGCGGTGCGGAAGCTCCCGTAATTATCCTTGCTGCTACGAACAGACCTGAAGTTCTTGACCCTGCGCTTTTAAGACCGGGAAGATTTGACAGACAGGTTCTTGTGGACAAGCCTGACCTTGAGGGAAGGATCGAGATCCTTAACGTACATATCAAAGACGTAAAGATATCCAAAGATGTTGACTTAAGAGAGATTGCAGTTATGACGGCAGGATTGGCCGGAGCAGATCTTGCGAACGTTATCAATGAAGCGGCACTTCTTGCAGGTAGGGCGAACGACGACGAGGTAAGACCTTCACACTTTAAAGAAGCCGTGGAGAGACAGATCGCGGGACTTGAGAAAAAATCAAGAAGAATATCTCCAAAAGAGAGAGAGATCGTTGCCTACCATGAATCGGGGCATGCCCTTATAGCAGAGATAACAAAAGGTGCCAAAAAAGTAAACAAGGTATCTATCGTGCCAAGGGGACTTGCAGCGCTTGGTTATACCCTTAACACGCCTGAAGAGAATAAATACCTTATGCAGAAGCACGAGCTTATGGCAGAGGTTGATACTCTTCTTGGGGGAAGGGCAGCCGAAGAGGTATTTATAGGTGAAATAAGTACGGGAGCAGGAAACGACCTTGACAGGGCTACCGATATTATAAAATCAATGGCTACTATCTACGGTATGAGTGATATCGATATAGCGGGGCTTATGGTTCTTCACAAACAGCAGAACCAGTTCCTGGGCGGCGGAATGTCTTCCAAGGATTACAGCGACGAGATGGCACATAAGCTTGACATGCATATAAAACAAACGTTAAATGACAGATATGAAGCGGTAAAACAAGCTTTAAGGGACAATAACGACGCCATGGAGCAGATGACTGCCGAACTTCTAGACAAAGAGGTTATCTCCGGTAAAAGAGTTCAGGAGATCATTATAGAGAACGGCGGAACGGTATATGAGGGTGAAGATCTTCACAGTGAAGATGAAGAGCCTAAGAAAAAAGATACCGAAGAGGTAGAAGAGTCTTTAGTTCAGGAAGATTCAAAAAAAGATCAGGAATCATCAAACAAGGATGAAGGAAAAGATGAAAAATAACGGCTTTTTGATAGCTCAGGGGGGAAAAATTGTTGCAATAAGTGCGGCACTTACCCTTGTACTTTTTATCCTTTGTGATACATTGGGGGTACTGGCTGCCCTTTTTACCCTGTTTTTGGTATATGTATTCAGAAATGATTCAAGGTATATTTTTGCCAACAGCCAAAATATATTATCCCCCGTGGACGGTGTGGTCACTGCCATAGATTCCGGGGATGAGGGGCACAAGATATATTGCAAGGTTTCTTTAACTGGATCCCATAAGGTATTGGCTCCCATAGGGGGAAAACTTGATATCAAAAGATCCCAAAAAGGGCTGAATCTTGACCCTAACTCTTTTAAAGCATCTTTATTAAATGAGCAGGCAGAGCTTGAGCTTGCAAACGAAGAATCGCACAAAAAACTTTCCCTGAAGCTTATTGCCGGGAAATGCAATACAGCTATAGAGTTTTCTTCAAATGAAAATGTGGAACAGGGTGAGGCGATAGCTGTTTTGGTTGACGGAGCAGCGGTTGTAACCTTGGGAGTCGATGTTCCGTTAAACGTTAAAATAGGCGATAAACTAAAAGCGGGGCAGACGAACCTTACAGTCTAGGGGATAAGCTTTTTATCCCTGAAAAGCTGTTCTACACAGCTTTCTATCATATCAAACACTTTATCAAAACCCTCAAACCCGTCGAAGAAATAAGGATCAGGTACATCTTTTCCTTCAAAGCCGAAGTTTCCTAGAAGCAGCGCTTCATTACATCCCATATTTTTCAGGTTCGCAATGTTTTTTGAGTCAAGGCCGATTACCAGGTCAAAGCTTTTAAAGTCGCTTTTGTTTACCTGCCTTGCCTTGTAACGGGATATATCAAGCCCCCTTTGCTTTGCTACGGTCTGGGAATTGTCACAGGGAGCTTCCCCTATATGCCAGCTTCCAGTACCTGCACTTTCTATGGTCAGGTCAAGGTTATGTTTCTCGTTCAGGTTCCTGGCAACGGCTTCAGCCAAAGGCGAGCGGCATATATTGCCAAGGCAGACGAAAATAATGCTTCTTATCTCTTTGTTTTTCATGGGCTATTCAATTCCCACGTTCAGGTATCTTCTCATTTTTTTTATCTCTTTAAGGTCGATCTCTTTGGATATAAGTTTTGCCTTGTCGTTCATGGTCACATTCCCGAAAGGTGATATTACGGCGCTTGATCTTGCCATATTATCGTTTGCGCTGTCGCTTGCCAGTACGAAACACTGGTTGGCTACGGCAAGGGCTTTTGTCAGAGTTTCGAAATTGTCTTTTCGTAAAAGCCCCCACATGGCAGGCACCAGGATAATATCGGCACCTTTTATTTTCTCCCATAGTTCAGGGAATCTTAGCTCGAAGCATATTAGTGCGGCTATTTTGATCCCCTCTATCTCGATTATGGAGATATCGTTCTTATCTCCGGGGGTGAAATGTTTTCTCTCGTCGTTCATTACGAAAAGCTTATGCTTTGACTGCTTGTGTACTATTTCCCCGTTATATAGTATATGGAGGGTGTTGAAATATTTGTCATCCTCTTTTGTCGTAAGGGTAATGGCTATGATCTTATTGAAACTCAGCTTTTTCAATCGTTTAAGGGCCTTTAAGCCTATCTCTACGGCTTCAGGGAGTCTCTCATAGGCATAACCGCTTAAAAACAGCTCAGGGGCAAGTATGAGGGTATTGTCATCTGTTTTTTGAATGTTCTTAATAAGTTTGTGGAGGTTTTTGCTGAAGTTTTCCGATGTTTTTAGCTGTAAGGCGGTTAAGTTCATAAGTTTTTAAAATCCCAGGTTTCTTTTTATGATATCCTCTTCGGTCTGGACATGGGCGTTGTTGAGTATCTTTTCCTCTTTTTTATGGGGTTTTAGTTTGCTTTCAAGCTTGTCCAGTTTTAAGGCGGGAGTCTGTTTTTCCGTTTTTTGGATATTCATGGCTGCTTCAAGCTTCTCGAACTTTGAGTTTGGGAGGTCGTAGCTGCTGTTTGAGTTGACGAAGTTCTTTATCTCTTCCTGCTCAAGTTTCCTTTGGAGCCTTGATATGGCGTTGTCACCGCTTTTTTGGGTGTTTCTTAGTTTGTCGCTTAAGCTTTTGTTCATAGCTTCAAGCTCTGCTATGATGGTGTTTTTCTCATCAAGCTGTTTTTTCAGCTCTTCTATTTTGTTCTCTACGTTGTCAACGAACTGCTCGTTTTGGAGTTTAAAGGCGTCAAACTCTTTCTCTTTTACATTTAGCTGCTGCTCTTTTGTCTTTAACTGTTCAGATAAAAGGTGGTTCTGTTTTTTAAGTTCGGAAACCGTTTCTTCAAGTTTTTCCTGCTCGTCAAAAGCACTCTTACATTCGAATTTTAAAGTGGAGATAGTATTTTTCAGTTTGGCCGTTTCATTCTCAAACTCTTGTACTTCCCTCTCTTTTTCATTTATATGTTCATTCAGGTTTGATAGAACATTTTCAATAAGAAGTATTTGACTGTTTTTGGTTGCCATTAGTTATTTACCTATATTAAACGTGATGTGGTTTTAATTTTAGATTTTAGTTGAAACTTGTTTAAAACCTGATTTATAGTTGGTTAATGATAGTACAAATATTATCGGTTTAGGGTAAATCTTCTTTATAGTTTAAAATAGTTTTAGTAAAGTTTATATATTTTTAATAGGTATTTTGAGACAAGGTTAAGGCGGAGAAGGTTTTTAACGAAGGAGCTTACTAGTGCTAAGTGACTGAGTTAAAGTTCTGCTCCAACGCAAAGATTGGTCAAAAGACCTATTAAAAATCGTCGAAGTCGATAGACCCTTTAGAATAATTGACCACATTCCCCTCAAAGAAGTTGGTTCTCTGGTCGTTAAAGCTTGAATAACCGTCAACCCATGGGATAGGGTGTTTTACGTTATATTCAGGTTCGTACCCGACCGCTTCAAGCCTTCTGTCCGCAAGGTATTCGATATATTGTCTTATAATATCTTTAGTGAATCCAAGGATCTGCCCTTGCGTGATATACGCTCCCCAGCTTGCTTCCAGGTCAACAGCCTGCCTGAACATCTTTCTTACTTCCTGTTCCAATTCTGAATTGAACAGCTCGGGTCTCTCTTTTCTTGTAGAGTTTATCATGTTCTGGAACAGTAAAAGGTGTGTTACTTCATCCCTTTGGATGAACTTGATCATTTGTGAAGTTCCAAGCATTTTCCCCGATTTTCCAAGTGCGTACATCGCGGCAAATCCGGCGTAGAAGTAAAGTCCTTCCAGGATCTGGTTTGCAAACATCGCCAATACTATTTTTTCATCGGTGATATTCCCTGCCAGGTTTTTATATGTTTCGGCAATAAAACTGTTCTTTTCTAAAAGTTTCTGGTCGTTTTTCCACATATCGTAGATCTCGTTCGTGTTGTCGGAGATCGATTCAACCATAACTGCGTAAGATTTAGAGTGGTTCGCTTCTTCATAAGACTGTCTTGAAAGAATTGCATTGACTTCAGGAGCAGTGATATATGGGTTGATATTGTCCATCAGGTTGTTTGTCTGCAAAGAGTCCATAAAAATAAGTTGCGATAATACCAGGTCGTACATCCTTTTTTCAGGAGGGGTAAGATATTTATAATCTTTTGCATCCTGAGTCATCTGTACCTCTTTTGGGAACCATGTATTTGCTTCCATTGTGTCCCAAAGTTTCAGAGCCCATTCATATTTTGCCCTGGTGAAGTTGATCATCCCGTCAGGGTTACCGCCGAAGATTCTTCTATCATTTAGCGACTCTTTTGATGTAGGATTATATATTATCTTTCTGTCCATATTTTTAGTATCCTCTTATTTAAGCATTTTTTTATTTTAGCAGTGTTTTTTATTGCTTGTTTTGACTATAGTTTTAAGAAAAATATAGTGTATATAGAAGTGGATTATATCTGAAAAAAGATTAAATAAGGAAATATTTTTAGATGAAAACAGAACGGTTTTTGTTGTATAAAAAGAAGTAATATTATGGATTAAGTTGTCAATAATTTTATTGACAACCTACACATTCCATACTTCTGTCCGCAACATCTGCAACGGCTTCAGGTGACTGGCTTCTTAGGTAATATGTCGATTTAAGCCCAAGCTGCCAGGCAGTTGTATATATCTGGTGCAGATATTTACCGCTAGCCTTGTCCAAAGACATAAAGATATTGGTAGACTGTCCCTGGTCTATCCATTTTTGCCTGATAGCAGCAGCTTTGATTATGTCAAGCTGTTCAACCTCGTATGCAGGGGTGTAATAGTTCCATGTAGCCGGGCTTAGGTTTGGAACAACAACCGGGATCTGACCGCTCAGGTTTTCCTCATACCATTTTCTTTTGTACACAGGTTCTATTGCCTGAGTGGTACCCACAAGGATCGAGATCGAACTTGTAGGCGCGATAGCCATAAGGTAACCGTTTCTTATACCCTGGGTTTTTACTTTTTCCCTTAAAGCATCCCAGTCGTAACCCGCATCGAAAAGGTCTCTTTGCACTAGTGCGTTAACAGCCTGTGGAGCTGAATCCATAGGCATGATACCTTTGGACCATTTAGAACCTTCAAATGTAGGGTAGATACCTTTCTCTTTTGCCAGGTCTGAAGATGAGTTGATCGCGTTGTAGCTGATAGCTTCCATTATCTGGTCGATTTTTTTAAGGTGCTCGTCGCTTCCCCATACAAGACCTGTTTCCGCTACCATTTGCGATTCACCCATTACACCAAGCCCGATTGCCCTTGTTTTAAGATTTGTGGCTTTTACTTTTCTAAGAGGATAGAAGTTAAGGTCGATCACGTTGTCAAGCATTCTAATTGCAGTTGGAAGCACCCTTTCTATATCCTCTTTTGTATGTATCTTGCTTAAGTTGACCGATGCAAGGTTACAAACAGCGGTGTCACCGTCTATTTTCTCTTTTTCCACTATAAAGATCTTTTTGCCGTTAAGGCTGTCAAGCGCCGTAAGCTTGTTTGCTTTTTTAACGATACCGTTATCGATGGTAACTTCCTCTTCCTCTTCAAAAGTGATTATTTCACCGTCTTCAAGCTCTATCTTTACAAGGTAGTGGTTAGGGTTGGTATTTTGGAAGATCTCTGTACACAGGTTACTGCTTCTGATAAATCCTGTATGATCGTTCGGGTTCGCTCTGTTCGCCGTATCTTTGAAACAAAGGAAAGGGCTTCCCACTTCAAAATATGAGGTCAATATCTTTTTCCATAAAGTTTTTGCGCTCATCTGTTCTTTTGTGATCTTGGGATCATTTTCGTACTCTTCGTATCTTTTCTCGAACGCTTCACCGTTCAGTCCTGCCAGGTCTTTCACTTCATACGGGTCAAACAGCGTCCAGTGGGAGTCTTCCAGGATTCTTTTCATAAACAGGTCGTTTATCCAAAGTGCAGGGAACAGGTCGTGCGCCCTTCTTCTTTCTTCTCCGGAGTTTTTCTTAAGGTCAACGAAATCCTCAATATCCATGTGCCAAGGTTCCAGATACACGGCAATAGCACCTTTTCTTGTACCCAGCTGGTCAACGGCGATAGCGATGTCGTTGGTTATTTTAAGGAAAGGTACTGTTCCCCCTGCCGCGTTCTTATGTCCGTCGATAGATCCTCCAAGGCTTCTGATAGAGTTCCAGTCCCAGCCGATACCCCCACCGAATTTGGATAACAGCGCCATCTCTTTATAGCCGTCAAAGATCCCTTCTATATTGTCAGGGCTTGATCCTATATAACATGAGCTTAGCTGGTGTCTGTTCGTTCTTGCGTTTGATAATGTAGGCGTTGCCAGCATAACCTCGAATTTTGAGATCACGTCGTAGAACTCTTTTGCTTTTTCCTGCTTGTCATTCTCGTTTTGAGCCAGGAACATAGCGATCCCCATGAACATCTGCTGAGGAAGCTCTATAGGCTCTTTGTCATTGTTTTTTAGAAGATATCTGTCATAAAGGGTTTTCATCCCCAGATATGTGAATTGAAAATCCCTTTCAGGTTCTATGTAGTCGCTTAGGTCGTCCAGGTCGTACCCGTTCTCAAGCCCCGGGATTATCCTTCCCGCTTCCTGCCCGTATCTGACATAATCTTTAAGGTGGCAGTAGGCATTACCTTTTACGCCGTGGGTTGCTTTTCCTACTTTATGGTAAAGATCAAACAAGAACAGTCTTGATGCAACGAATGTCCAGTTCGGCACATCGATATCTATTTTTTCAACCGCTGTTTTGATAAGCGCGTCCTGGATATCGCTTGAGCTCATACCGTCAATGAATTTTATCTGGGCGTCTATCTCCAGTTCACTTTGACTGACACCCTCCAATCCTTCTGTTGCAGCTGAAGTGTGTTTTTGAATTTTTGTGACGTCCAGTATCTCTTGTCGACCGTTTCTTTTTTGAATCATTATTGCCATATTGTGAAACCTTGTTATTGAAAATTCTTCTAAATTAAGAAAGCAATTGTAACAAATAAATCTTAAATAAAAGACCAATTCCCATTATCTGCTTTTTTCGCACCCTTTTATTAAATTTCAGTATTAATTTGTTATAATAAGGGGATTTAATAAACATTATAATAAAGGATTTTAATGCCGATCAAAGTTGCTATCAACGGACTAGGAAGAATTGGAAGATGTGTTGCTAGAATCATAGGTTCTAGAGATGATATTGAATTGGTTGCCGCAAATGCCAGCGGAAGCGAAGAGATGATACAGTATAACTTAAGATACGATACTGTTCATGGAAACAGACCCGACATCGAAGTAAAAGACGGGTATATTCATATCGGAAAAGACAAAGCCAAACTTTTAAGTGAAAGAGATCCAGCTAAATTAAACTTTGCCGAGTTCGGGGCGGAGATCGTTCTAGAGTGTACCGGTGCATTCCTGACTGCCGAATCTGTACAGCCGCACCTTGACAACGGGATCAAGAAAGTTGTATTCAGTGCACCTGCAAAAGATGATACCGCAACATTCGTAATGGGTGTAAATGAAAAAACATACGCAGGACAGTCTATAGTGTCAAATGCTTCCTGTACTACAAACGGGCTTGCTCCGGTTGCAAAAGTATTGGATGATGCATTCGGAATAGAAAAAGGTCTTATGACAACTATCCACTCATACACGGGATCTCAGCCGATCCTTGATGCAAAACACAAAAAAGAGCCTAGAAAAGCAAGAGCGGGGGCTACGAACCTTGTACCTACTACAACAGGAGCAGCTAAAGCTATCGGTAAGGTTATGCCTCACCTGAACGGAAAACTGAACGGCCAGGCTATCAGGGTTCCGACTCCAAACGTATCTATGGTTGACCTAACTGCTACATTGAACAAGAACGTTACTTTGGAAGAGGTTGTTGAAGCATTTAAAACTGCATCTGAAGGAGAACTGAAAGGTATTTTAGGGATCGACACGGAGGGAAGAGTAAGTTCTGACTTCAACGGCGAGGTTCAATCAACGGTAGTGCCTTTGGATACTATCCAGGTGATCGGAGATAATATGGTAAAAGTATTATCCTGGTACGACAATGAGTGGGGATACTCAAGCAGACTAGTGGATATGGCTGTTCACGTAGGTTCAAACTAAAATAAAATATCGGGTAAATAGAAAAAATATGGCTTCTGCCATATCGCGCAGATAAACTATTAAGAAATTTATTTTTTATATTGTTTATTAGGAGCGGAAAGGATAAAATGAAACTTCAAGAGATAAAAAATATAGATATTGCAGGAAAAAAAGTTTTTATAAGATGCGACTTCAATGTTCCTGTTGACGAATACCAGAATATTACAGATGACAGAAGGATCAAATCTGCTCTGAATACTATAAGATACTGTATAGACAATGATTGTGCGGTGATCATCGCATCACACTTCGGAAGACCGGAGAACGGTTTCGAGGAAAAGTTCTCATTAAAACCTGTTGCAAAAAGACTTCACACCCTTTTACAGCAGGAGATAAAGCTGGCTCCAAACGTTATCTGCGATGAAACCATAGCTATGGCAAAAGAGTTAAAACCAGGCGAGATCATGTTATTGGAAAATATGAGGTTCGAACCGGGTGAAACAAAGAACGACCCGGTGCTTAGCAAAACTTTGGCTGATATGGCTGAAGTTTACATCAATGATGCATTCGGCGTGTCCCACAGGGCTCACGCTTCGGTTGAGGGTATAGCGCAGCATTTTGATATCGAGCATAAAGCGGCGGGATTCCTTCTGGCAAAAGAGATAACTTTCTTCTACCATATCGTTGAAAACCCGAAAAGACCTTTTGTCTCTATCGTAGGCGGTTCTAAGGTATCGGGTAAATTACAGGTGCTTAACAACCTTATAAACAAAGTGGACAAGATAATCATAGGGGGAGGTATGGCATTTACTTTCCTTAAGGCATTGGGTCACGACGTGGGTAACTCTTTGGTCGAGGATGAACTGATCCCGGATGCATTAAAGATAATGGATGAGGCAAAAAAACAGGGAGTGAAATTCTATCTTCCTGTTGATGTTATAGCGGCAGAGACTTTTGACGCTGAAGCGTTCGCAAAACCTACAACTGTTCAGGAGATCCCTAACGGCTGGATGGGGCTTGATATAGGGCCTGCTTCTGCGATGTTGTTCTCCCAGGCCTTGGAAGATGCACAAACTATCCTTTGGAACGGTCCTATGGGTGTATACGAAATGGATAAGTTCGCAAAAGGGAGCACGAAAATTTCCCATGCGGTAGCTGCAAGCTACGCTACTACGGTAGTAGGCGGAGGTGATACTGCTGATTTGGTAAGAAGAACAGGCGATGAAGAGGAGATGACCTTTATCTCTACTGGTGGAGGGGCTTCCCTGGAACTTATTGAAGGTAAGGTATTGCCGGGTGTTAAAGCTATCCTGATCGAAGAGTAGATTTAATAATAAATGAGAGTATTATTAAACGGACTTGGAAGGATCGGTAAATCGATATTAAGAATATCCCTTGATACCGATACCTTCGATATTGTTGCAATAAACGAGATAAACAGAAACAAAAAGAACATAGCATATTCCTTAAATTACGATTCAACTTACGGAAGGATAGATGACAGGTTTGAGCTGGAAGGCGACTGTATCGTAAACGGCAGAAACAAAATTAAAATATTAAATCACACAAAACTTGAGGATATCGATTTCAAGAAAGAGGGGATCGACCTGATTATAGATGCAAGCGGCACGAAGATCGATATGGAGATCCTGGAAAAACTTGAGGTTGAGAAGATATTTTTAACCCATCCAAGAGAAGATGCACATATCAATATGGTACTTGGAGTAAACGAGGATAAGCTGGACCTGAAAAAGGACAAGGTGATATCTACAAGTTCATGCAACGCTACGGCGCTTCTGCCTGTTTTGAAACTGCTGGATGAAAACTACGGGATAGATTTCGGAAATATCACTACCGTGCACCCTTTACTTAACCATCAGAAGGTTTTGGATGCAGGCTGTATCGGCAGCGACGACAGGGGCGTTGACTGTAACTTCGAGTTCGGAAGGTCATCTACCCAGAACATTATACCGAGCAGGACAACGACTTTGAACGCCTGCAGCTTTGTGTTACCGAAAATTGATTATAATAATATCAGTTCAAACTCTTTCCGGGTACCTACGGCAACGGTAGGAGCCATAGATGTTTCACTTGTTTTGAAAAGTGACTGCACCAAAGAGCAGCTGATCGGGGATTTCATGGAGTCCGAAAAGGCCCAGAAATATAAGGTTTTATTGAACAATGAAGAGCCTTTGGTTTCTTCCGATTTTGAGAAAGAGCCTTTTACCACGATCATAGACCACAGGTTCACGGACGTGAAAAAGAGGCTTGTAAAGCTGAATATATGGTATGATAACGAATGGGGATACGCTTCAAAAGTGGTTGATATCGTAAGTTATTGCATTGATAATTAATTAGGAGAAAAAGTGAAAATAATTGCCAGCAATTTTAAAACAAATCATACAAGAAAAAGTACGAAAGAGTTTGTGGAGGATGTAAACAGCTTTTTAAAAGATAAAGGGATCCCAAATGACACGTTTATCTTCCCCGGTGCAACTTCACTTGACAGTTTCGATGGAGTCGGGAACCTGAATATAGGAACCCAAAATGCATATCCTGTAACTTCGGGCTCGTTTACGGGCGAGATAGGAAGCTCTCAGCTTGAAGAGTTTGGTATAAAAACCATTTTAATAGGACACAGTGAAAGAAGGCATATCCTTGGTGAAGCCCAATCCATGTGCGTGGAAAAGTTCAATTACTACAAAGAGCTTGGATACAAGATCATCTACTGCGTGGGTGAGCCTTTGGAGGTAAAAGAGCAAGGAATTGAGGAAACTCTTGGATATATCTGGGACCAGCTTGAGGGTATTGATATCACTTATGAAAAGCTTATTATCGCTTATGAACCGGTATGGGCCATAGGTACGGGTGTCGTTGCCACTATAGAGGATATCTGCAACGTGCATAATCTTTTAAGAGAAAAGATAAAGTGCCCGATCCTTTACGGCGGAAGCGTAAAGCCTTCGAACCTTGAAGAGATATTAAAAATAGAAAATGTTGACGGAAGTTTGATAGGTACGGCATCGTGGGATGTAGAATCATTTAAACAGATGATCGAAATAACCAGTAAAGCATAAATTTAAAAGGAGAAATCAAAATGTTGATGAATGGTAAAAAAGGTGTTATTTTAGGTGTTGCAAATAATAAATCTATTGCATACGGTATTGCTAAGGCTTGTGCTGCCCAAGGCGCGCAGATAGCTTTTACATATTTGAACGACGCATTGAAAAAAAGGGTTGTTCCGATCGCAGAGGAGTTTGGAAGCGCTGACTTCGTATACCCTTGTGACGTTAGCAAGCCTGAAGAGATCAAAGCTTTAAAAGAGTCTTTGGAAAAAGATATGGGAAAAATCGATTTTATCGTACACTCTATAGCTTTTGCACCAAAAGAAGGGCTATCCGGAAGATTTTACGATATCTCAAAAGATGCCTTTGATATTGCTATGGATATCTCTGTTTACTCATTGATCGAGGTAACAAGAGAACTTAAACCTATAATGAGTGAAAACTGTTCTATCCTTACACTTTCATACTACGGAGGGGTAAAATATATCCCTAACTACAACCTTATGGGTATAGCAAAAGCGGCACTTGAAATGACGACTAAATACCTTGCGGAAGATCTTGGAAAAGACGGTATCAGGGTAAATGCGATCAGTGCGGGACCTATCAAGACACTGGCAGCTGCAGGTATCGGTGACTTTAGGTTTATGCTTAAATGGAACGAGGCTCACTCTCCATTAAAGAAAAACGTAACAACCGACGAAGTAGGGAACTCAGGTATGTACCTTCTTTCTGATCTTAGTTCAGCAGTAACTGGTGAGATCCATTATGTTGACAGCGGGTTCAATATCATGGGTATGCCGGCTGTAGAATTTGAAGATGGCGGAAAGCCTAGGATTGCCTGGAATGGTACAGACCGTTAAGAAAAAGCAAATAGTTTTGCTTTTTTAGGTTTGTACGAGATTTGGTTGTGCAAAAGAAATCTATGATTTCGTTTTTGCACCCAAATGTCTGTAACAGACAAATAATTTTCCCTCTTTCAAAATGCAAATTTTATTTACCGGTTCTTTTATATTAAATATGGAAGTTTTAATTTAGAACTTTTTTGAGTTTTGAATTAAAATTTTAAATTAAAAACTAATAGGATGATTATGAATAATATAAATTTTAAAGAATTAGCACAAAAATACGGAACACCTTACTACGTTTACGATTTTGATCATATTACAAAACAGTACCAGGAGTTAAAAGAGGCATTTAAAGCAAGAAAATCTTTGATCTCTTATGCTGTGAAAGCGAACTCAAACCTAAGCGTGGTAAAACACCTTGGTGACCAGGGTGCAGGGGCAGACTGTGTAAGTATCGGTGAAGTGAAAAGAGCTTTAAAAGTTGGTATTCCAAAATACAAGATCATATTCTCAGGTGTTGGTAAAACAGACGACGAGATCAAGCAGGCCTTGGAGTTTGATATTTTGATGATAAACGTAGAGAGTGATGCAGAGCTTGACAGGGTAGAACTTATGGCTAAAGAGCTGGGGCTTGAAGCCAGAATCTCTATCAGGGTAAATCCAAACGTAGATCCGCAGACACACCCTTATATCTCTACGGGACTTCACGAGAACAAGTTCGGTGTTGATATAGATACTGCAAAAAGAATGTATATCAAGGCTAAAAAGTCAGATAACCTTGACCCCATAGGTATCCACTGCCATATAGGAAGCCAGCTTACGGAACTGGCTCCTATAAAAGAAGCCGTGAATATCGTAGCTGACCTTGTAAGAAATATCAAAGCTGCACTTGACGTCGAGCTGAAGTTCTTTGACGTTGGCGGAGGTCTTGGTATAGTTTACGATGACGAGAAACTTATAGATACTTATGAATATGCACAGACTATCCTTGATGCACTGTTCGGTCTTGATATTACCGTTGTGTGTGAGCCCGGAAGGTTTATAGTTGGAAACAGCGGTACGTTCGTAACAAAAGTATTGTATGAGAAAACCAACGGTTCAAAAAGATTCGTTATCGTTGACGGTGCCATGAACGACCTTATCAGGCCCTCTTTATACAATGCATACCATAAAATAGAGGTTTTGGGTAAAACTGAAAATGCAAGCGACTGCAACGTGGTTGGTCCCGTATGTGAAAGCGGCGATTTCTTTGCAAAGAACATTGAACTTCCAAAGACCGAGCATAACGACCTTATGGCAATCTACAGCGCGGGTGCTTACGGTTTTACGATGGCAAGCAACTATAATACGAGAGGTAAGGTTGCGGAGATAGCCGTAGAAAACGGAAACGACAGGCTTATAAGAAAAAGGGAAACTTTCGAGGATCTTATTGCGGCCGAGGAAGAGTTTATAAAGTAATAAAAAGTAAAATGCGGCTTTGACTTAAAAGGGATAATATCCCCAACGGGTAAAAGGCTTGCGTGTAAGGTTAATATATGAATGAAGCAGTAGAATTAAAAAAACTAAGAGATACCCTGGACACAATCGACGACGAGCTTTTGAAACTTCTTAACAAAAGGATGGAAACGGTCCATAAGGTTGGAGAGGTAAAAGCTCAAAGCGGAGGGGCCATCTACAGGCCTGAACGGGAAAAAGAGATAATAGACAGGCTTGAAAAACAGTCAAAAGAAGCAGGCGGAACATTAAACAGGGCAGCTATAGAAGCGTTGTTCCTGGAGGTATTTGCTATAAGCAGAAACCTAGAACTGCCTGAAAATATAGCGTATCTGGGACCTGAGGGGAGCTTTACCCACCAGGCTGCGGAGAGCAGGTTCGGTGCCATGAGCGCCTATCTTCCTATAGCTTCTATCCAGGGTGTCTTCAGGGAAGTTGCGAACAAAAAAGCCAAATTCGGGGTGATACCTATCGAGAACAGCAGCAACGGAATAGTAAGCGATACTATAACCTGCCTAAGTGAGTATAACCTGAAAGTTATTGCGGAGGTTATGGTTGATATCCACCATTGTCTGGCTACTGCCTGCGATAACGTAAAGCAGATCAAGAAGATATACTCAAAAGATATAGCTTTTGAACAGTGCCATAACTTTTTGGCGGACCTGGGGCTTGACGAGATAGAACTTGTACCTGTGGAAAGTACGGCAAAAGCGGCAAAAATGGCTGTCGAGGAGCCAAATTGTGCTGCTATCTGTTCCCATGTAGGGGCAAAGATGTATAATCTTCCAATACTCTTTGAGAATATAGAGGACAAAGGAAACAACAGGACAAGATTCCTTATTATCTCTGATTTTGAGAACGGCCAAAGCGGTGACGATAAGACATCAATTTTGGTTCAGCTTCCAAACGAGCACGGTGCCCTGGTAAGGTTCCTTAACGATTTTGACGAAGCGGGGATAAACCTTACAAAGATCAAGTCCCATATAGTAGGGGGAGTTTCGACATTCTTTATAGATTTTAACGGTCATAAAAACGATTCCAACGTTGCTTCGATCTTTGAAAAACATAAAGAGAGCATAAAGTTCCTGGGAAGCTACGTAAGGGAAGCTGACGATATTTAAACCTAAGCCCTCATCGGCTTTGGTGTAATAATATTTTGGATATAATCGCACATATTTTAAAAAGGTATTTGAAAATGGAATTTAATAAAGTTTTAGACAACGTGAACATTTACGAGGCTGGAAAGCCTATAGAGCTTGTTGTAAGGGAATACGGTGTTGAGCCTAAGGATATAATCAAGCTTGCATCGAACGAAAACCCCTACGGTACATGCCAGACTGTTGTAGACGCTATTGCCAGAAAAGCCTGCAGCGCCTATGTTTACCCTGATGATTCTATGTATGAACTGAAAGAGGCATTGGCTGCAAAATTCAACGTCAGCGACAAGAATATCGTTATAGGTTCAGGAAGCGACCAGGTTATAGAGTTCTGTATACATGCAAAATGTACTTCCTCTTCAAAAGTGCTTATGGCCAAAACAACTTTTGCCATGTATGAGATATACTCAAAGCATATAGGCGCTACGGTATTAAAAACAGCTTCGGCGGAGCATAACCTTGACGAGTTCAGGGAACTTTATAAAAAAGAGGGTGCCGATGTTATCTTCTTATGTCTTCCAAACAACCCCTTAGGGGAGTGTCTTGATGCAAAAGATGTATACGAATTCCTGGATGAAGTTGATGAAAATACACTTGTAGTGCTTGACGGCGCATACCAGGAATATGCAAAATACAAAGACGGTGCAAAAGAGATAATACCTGCCGAGGTAACTGAAAAATATCCTAACGTTATCTACCTTGGAACCTTTTCAAAAGCATATGCCTTGGGAGGGATGAGAGTAGGATACGGTATAGCAAACGAGCAGATCATCCAGACCCTGCACAAGTTAAGACCTCCTTTTAATATCACTACTCTATCCCTGGAAGGTGCGATAGAGGCATTGAAACACGAATACTTTGTGGATGACTGCATAAAGAAGAATTTCGAAGAGATGGCAAGATACGAAGAGTATGCAAAAGCAAAGAACTTTAAATATATCCCTTCATATACGAACTTTATAACCATATACCTTGACGGTCACAATTCAAAAGAGGTTTCCCAAAAGCTTCTGGAAAAAGGTGTTATCGTAAGGGATATGACGGGATACGGATTTAACGCGATCAGGATAACAATAGGAAGGGAAGACCAGAATACGAAGGTTTTCGAAGTTTTAGACGCCGTATTGGAAGGATAAAGGTTAATCAGGGGAACTTGATTAAGCCTTGAAGAATCCCTTAATGATTGTAAGGGTATTATTATAATCTATTATAAAATGGTAAATAGATTATGTTGGGAAATTGATTTAAAAGATTATGATGATTGATATTAAGAACAAAACAAAAGAAGAATTAGAGACTTTAGCACAGGATATCAGGGACAGGATAATAGAGGTCGTATCCAAAAACGGCGGACATTTCAGTTCAACCCTGGGCGCGGTGGAATTAACCATAGGTATGCACAAAGTTTTCGACAGTTCTTACGATCCGTTCATTTTTGACGTTTCCCATCAGTGCTATCCCCATAAACTTATAACCGGACGCTGGGAAAAGTTTGAAACTCTGCGGCAGTTCAAAGGGATAAGCGGATTTACCAAGCCAAAAGAGAGTTCCAGCGATTATTTCGTGGCGGGACACTCTTCAACCTCCATATCATTGGCCGTAGGTGCGGCAAAAGCCAACAAACTTGACAATGAGAACAAGGTGCCAATTGTTATGATAGGTGACGGTTCCATGACGGCAGGTATGGTTTATGAAGCCCTGAACGAATTGGGAGACCTGAAACTTCCCGTTGTGATAATACTGAACGACAACGAGATGAGCATAGCAAAACCAATAGGTGCCATCTCAAAACACCTAAGCAAGGTGCTTGCGGGGAAATCTTACCAGAAGTTCAAGGACAAGGTCGATAAGTTCTTAAAGAACAATCTGCCAGAAGGTGCCACCTATATTGCAAAAAGGATGGAGGAAAGTTTAAAGCTTATCACTCCCGGGATCATGTTCGAGGAGATGGGGATCGATTATATAGGACCCATAGACGGACACAATATAGAAGAGATAGTTGAAACCCTGCAGATCGCAAAAGATATGCAAAAGCCCGTAATAGTACATGCAAGAACCATTAAAGGAAAGGGTTATCCCATCGCCGAAGGTCAGCATGAACACTGGCACGGAGTTGGGCCTTTTGATGTGGAATCGGGCGAGTTCGTTAAAAAAACGGGGGCAAAAAGCGCTACTGCCGTATTCAGTGATGCTCTGTGCGAGCTTGCAAAAAGCGATGAAAAGATCGTGGGCGTAACTGCCGCAATGCCAAGCGGGACGGGGATAGATAAGCTTATAGAACAGTTCCCCGAAAGGTTCTGGGACGTGGCTATTGCCGAGCAGCATGCGGTCACCTCCATGGCCGCAATGGCAAAGGACGGCTTCAAGCCTTTTATCACCATATATTCCACCTTCCTCCAAAGGGGATTTGACCAGATCATCCATGATGTGTGCCTGATGAAACTTCCCGTGACCTTTGCAATTGACAGGGCAGGGATAGTAGGCGCCGACGGGGAAACACACCAAGGGCAGTTTGATATAAGTTATTTAAGGTTCCTCCCAAATATGACCCTTATGGCGCCCAGGGATTCAAAAACGTTAGAGTACTCTTTGGAATTCGCGAAAGATTATGATTCCCCCTGTGCACTGAGATATCCAAGAGGTGCCTTTAAGGAGCTTCCTTACCAGGCAACGAAGTTTGAAACGGGATGCGGGGAGATACTGAAAGAGGGATCGAGCAATACCGTTTTCATAGGTTACGGTGCCGGGGTCGGCAGGGCTTATGAGACAATGGAGCTTATGAACGAGGATATAACCCTTGTGGACCTTAGATTCGTAAAACCCCTTGACGAGGATCTTTTAAGGCTGCTGGCTTCCAAGACATCACTTTGGTACATCTTCAGTGACTCACAAAAGCAAGGAGGGGTGGGAAGTGCCATCCTTGAATTCGTAAACGAAGAGGATCTTGATGTGAAAGTGGTCTCTTTTGAGTACGATGACCTTTTTGTCCAGCACGGGGACACAAAACTTTTAGAGGAGGAGCTTGGGCTTCTTCCCGAACAGCTTATCAAAAAAATAGCGGTAAAATAGATTTTTACCGCACTCTTCAATCCTTATACTGCTTAAAATTTAAACTACTTTCGTTAGAATTATCCTTATGGAAAATACAGAACAATCACAAATAAACGAAGAAGAAAGAAACAGGGTTACCGCTGAGGTATTGGATCATATGATGAATCCCAGAAACTACGGTAAAATGGAAGGTGCCGACGGTATCGGCATGGGTGTGGATAAAAAAACGGGCGAATTTGCCATGATGTATATCAAGGTTGAGGACCATAAGATAGCCGATATAACATTCGGCTGCAACGCCTGCCAGGACACGGTGGTTGCAGGCTCTCTTTTTACGGAGATGGTAAAAGGTGATACTTTGGCAAATGCCGTTAAGGCATCTTTAATTATGGACGAGAAATTAAACATTGCCCCAAAAAGACAGCAGGCGTGTTCACGAATGATACTAAAAGCTTTTGACGCGGCGTTAGAGAACAAGCAGCACAGGGACAACGGAGAGAATGAAGATATGTTCACGATAGATATGAAAGAATCCTGCGAGGGGGTTAATATCAATGAAGCTCAATGAGATATACCAGGCAAAGCATGAGTTGTGGCTGAAAGTATTATTCAGCTCCTTTGCGATAAACAACGAAGCCGTAAAAGAGAAGCTTTACGAGCTTGCCTGTATCGAGTTTCGGCACCTGAAATGGCTTTCAAATGAGCTAAAAGAGCAGAATATCTCTTACAATTACGAGAAATACGCTATAGATATCCAGAAAAAAAGCAATTTTGAGTATTTTGAATACCTTATAGCCGAGATAAAACTCTGCGTAAAAAGTTATGATCCGACCCAGCCCATATTTGCAAGGATGGTATCTGACGAGTTTTATTTTATAAGGGTGCTGGAGGAGTACCTGAAAGATGCTTCCAACAACGGCGAGATAACGGCATTTAACAAAAACAGGCAGTACGGCGATGCAGAGCTTGACTGTGAATCCAGAGATGCCCTTACCATATTTCTGTTCGAGGAGAGCTATAAAGAGTATGAGCTTATACTTTTATATTCATATTTCCAGAATTATACGGAAGATATACTGCAATACAATATCTACCAGGATATGATAGACGAATCACAGTTTCACCTTAAAAGCTTCGGTAATATGATGGCAAAGATGGGGATTCTTGCTATTCCTAGAACTGTTATAGAGGAGCTTTACCTGAACAAGGATATTAAGAAGTTCCTAACTGACGGGATAGATGAGGAGCTTAAGGCTAAAGAGGAGTGCGCGAATCTTGCGGCATCTGTAAAAAACGCGGATATCACCAAGTTCCTGACATTTATCATGTTTCAGGAGGATTACCATATCCACCTGATGAAGAAAGCGTTAAAAAAACTTGATTAAATTTCATCTTCATTAAAAAATAGGAATATAAAATCAATGATACTCCGACACGAGATTATGGTAAAATAATATAAATGGAGTGTAAGGAGGGTATCATTGAAAATCTTATTACTGGAAGATGACCATATCTTATCATCAACTTTAATAAAACTTCTGAGTATAGAGGGTTATGATCTAACCCTTGCCCATAACGGGGAAGAGGTTTTAGACCTTACCTATGAGAATAGTTATGATCTTTATCTGTTTGATATAAATGTCCCCTGTATCAGCGGTTTGGACCTGTTAAAAGAGTTAAGGGAAAGCGGGGATAAAACACCCGCTTTTTTTATAAGCGCTTTAGTAGATATAGACTCCATATCCGCAGCTTTTGATATAGGCTGTGATGATTATATTAAAAAACCTTTCGATTTTGACGAGCTGCTGGTCAGGATAAGATCGGCACTAAAAAGATCCTACGGCAATTTGACCTATAAAGATATTGTTTATGACTTCAAAACAAGAGAGATTAAAAAATCGGGCGAAACAATAACTTTGGGCAACGTGGAGACGGCGATCTTTGAACTGTTTATAAAAAACATATCCGCAGTGATCCCCAAAGAGGAGATCTATGAATTGATGGAAAAACCCTCCGAAGTGGGATTAAGGGTTAATATCAGCCGCTTGAAAAAACTGCTGGGCCTGGATATCAGAAATATAAGAGGGGTAGGGTACAAACTTGAAGAGTTATGAAAAAGAATCTTTCCTGAAAACATTTAGCATCTTTTTTATCACCTTGATGTTTTTTGCTTCGATAATCGCATATTTTTATTACAAGGAGCAAAAACAGATCCTGAATAACAAGATCCTGCTTGAGATGAGGGAGTTTAATTATAATTTCAAAAATAAAGAGTTCAAGATCGATATTATCGACCCTGCCGAAGATAAAAAATATTTTATACTTTACGTGGAACCGCTTGACAGCGTTTATACCCTATTCCCTATATCAAATATAGATGAAAAGATCTTGAAAGTAATATACCCTTTCACAAAATATGAAGAGCAGATAAACAGTATAAAATATAAGATATCGCTTTTTTACTTTCTTGCCGCAATATTTTTTATCCTTTTTTCACTTGGTTTCTCATACTACAGTTTATACCCTATGAGAAAAGCATTTTCTATTCTGGATGAATTCTTCAAGGATATTATCCATGACCTGAACACCCCTGTTACGGCAATACTGTTGAACAGCAGACTCCTGGGAAAAAAAGGTTCCAATGAGGAGATAGAAAAAATAGTCATCAGCGCCAAAAGGATTTCGGAACTATATAAAAACTTTGAATTGATATCCGATAATTTCGTCAAAAAAGATAAAGAGCTTTTGAATCTAAAACCGCTTATTGAAGAGAGGGTGGAATATTTTAAAAAAATATATCCCTTGATAAAATTCGAGCTGGAACTTGAAAAGAGGGAAAAAAACCTGGATAAAAACAGCTTTATAAGGATCATCGACAATATCATCTCAAACAGCTGCAAATACAATAAAACTGAGGGAAAGGTATCAATAGTTTTAGATAAAGAAACACTGGTAATAGAAGATACGGGAATCGGTATAAAACAACCTGAAAGGGTTTTTGAGAGATATTATAAAGAAACCAGCCGGGGTATAGGTATAGGGATGAATATCGTGAAAAAGCTTTGCGAAGAAAACAATATGGGGGTCAGAGTTTTAAGCAAGCCCGGTGAGGGTACAAAAGTGGTATTGACTTTTCTCAAGTAACACTTAACTAACACTTCTGTTCTATAATTTCATTAAATAATAAATACCGGGAGTATAAAATGAAAAAGGAAATACTAATATCATTGGCTGTAGCAGGGAGTATCTCACTGTATGCAGCGGATGAAAATACAAATTTGGAAAGACTGCAACTGCAGACCCAGGAGCAGTTACAGACTCAGCTGCAGCTGCAAAATAATGACACAGTGGTTGACGAGTCTCTGGAAATGTCACAAACAATGACACGGTTAACGCAGAGACTAAGAACATCGATACAAAATGCCGAAGGTAAATATACCCAGGATATGGTTGAATCTGCTGATCAGATAGAAGCGCTTTCCACCCAAATGAGGACTTTGTCGGAAAAAATCGATCCGACCAGGGAAATTATGAGCAATAATTTTGCCTTAACCCAAAGGAATATGCTGAATTCCCAAATAGAGTTAAGAAACAGTTTAGATGAACTGGAACAGCAGGATAAACTGATGACACAGGAGATGGTTCAGGCAAGAAACCGGATACAAGAGAAACTTCAAGTATCAAGCCGGTCAATGGATACGGTACAAAACAGACTGAACAATACCCAGCAGACAAAAGCCGTTAAACAGCTTCAGCAGTCTATCAGTATCTCTTCCGTTACTGATCTTGTGGATATGCTGGACAACGTCAAGCCCCAATACAGGTTTATGGTGATGAATGCCATTAAAAGCAAACTTGCCCAGCAAAACAGCAAAGACAGAATAGACAAACTGGATCAATTGCAAAATATGTTAAAGAATGCAAGGCAGGAGAAAGAACTCAATATGTCATCCTTTAACAGTGCAACGGGTAATGTTCAGGTGGATAAAGACAAAGCCTTTAACGCAGGAGGGGAAGACAGAGGCGCTTCATCTTCAAATGACGGGCTTGCAGGGGTAACAGGCTCAAGTTCAAGCAGCTCAAGTTCCAGTAGTTCAAGCAGCGGAGGTTCCGGCTCATCCGGAGGGAAAGGGGGAAAATAATGAATATAATAGTAAAAAGCACTATTATCGGTTTTCTTCTTATATCTTTGGGCGGATGTGCGGCAGTTACCTATGATGAAGATCTTGACGGGGTAAAGAATAACAGGGATCTTTGTCTTGGGACGCCTAAAAATACGAAAGTTGACAGATACGGCTGCGGGGTTGATTCGGATTTTGACGGTGTTCTTGATATATATGATAAATGCCCCGATAGTAAATTTACGGATTTGGTTGATTCAACAGGGTGTAAAAAACAGTAAAAAGC
Source organism: Arcobacteraceae bacterium (assembly GCA_963677515.1). Lineage (GTDB taxonomy): Bacteria > Campylobacterota > Campylobacteria > Campylobacterales > Arcobacteraceae > JAIOSF01. The sequence continues at coordinate 2,185,862 of OY781963.1, forward strand.
AAATGAGAACGTCTAATAGAGATCGGGTCAGCTTCTTTTAATATTTAAGATAACTTATGTACAATACGGAAATTATGTTTATAAATATATGCTTGAAGGATAGTGATGTTGCACGATATAGTAGATTTTATAGTTGATACGGTAGGAAGCCTGGGTTATGCCGGGATATTTATCATGATGTTCCTGGAAAGCTCTTTTTTCCCTTTCCCAAGCGAGGTGGTGATGGTGCCTGCGGGGTATCTTGCTTCCAAAGGGGAGATGAATATCTACCTTGCCGTATTGGCAGGGATCGCGGGAAGTCTGGGGGGCGCCGTGTTCAACTATTATCTGGCGAAAAAATATGGAAGGGCGTTTCTGTCAAAGTATGGAAAATATGTGCTTGTAAAAGAGGAAACCTTGCAGAAGATGGAAGAGTTCTTCGACAAGCACGGGCATATTTCTACTTTTAGCGGGCGCCTTATCCCGGCTGTGAGGCAGTATATCTCCCTTCCGGCAGGGCTTGCAAAGATGGATCTATGGAAGTTCTCCCTTTACACCTCTTTGGGTGCTGGTATCTGGGTGATCATACTTACCCTTTTGGGATATTTCATAGGACAGAACCAGGAGCTTATCAGTGAATACCTAAGGGTGATAATCATCACTATCCTGGCGCTTCTGGCAATAGGGATATTTTTCTATATAAGATTGAAAATGAAAAAGAATATTTTCAAAAAAAGGGAACATTAGTGGATACTATTGAGACCTTGAAACAAAGAAAATCGGTAAGGGCCTACCTCTCCAAAGATGTCAGTAATGATCTTATAATAAAGATACTGGATGCCGCCCGTTACTCCCCATCCGGGGTGAATATGCAGCCCTGGGATATTTATGTGGTAAAGGGAAAAAAGAAAAAAGATATTGAACAAAGGGTTCAGGAGTCTTTTGAGCGCGGTGAAAAAGAGGTGGTGGATTACAGCTATTACCCTTTGAGCTGGGAAGAGCCTTATAAAAGCAGGAGAAAAGAAACGGGGCTTTTGATGTATAAAACCCTGGGGATCACCAGGGAAGACAAGAAAGCCCAGATGGAACAGTGGAAAGCCAACTACAGGGCTTTTGACGCTCCGGTTGTTTTGTATTTCTTTATAGATAAGAATCTGGAAAAAGGCTCATACCTTGATTACGGCATGTTTTTGCAGTCTATTGCCCTTGGCGCTGCAAGCCTGGGGCTTGGCAGCTGCATCCAGGCAGCCCTTGCCGAATATCCCTCTATCGTAAAAGAGGAACTTGATGTAGATGATTCAAAAGCCCTTATCTGCGGTATGGCTTTGGGGTATGAGGATAAAGATGCCCCGATAAACGCTTACAGAACACCGAGACTTGATATAGGTGAGTTTACGAAGTTCGTAGACTGATCTTCATAATAAAGCCTAAAGAGCCGAGCTTAGCTCCCATACGGGAGTCATCACCGCAAGAACTACCCATAACACTATCACCGCTATAAACAGTATCAACGAAGGCTCGACAAAGGAGGTAAAGTTCCTGACGCTTGAGCGGAACCTTTTTTCATAAAGGCCTGTGATATCCTCAAGAACCTTTTCATAGCTGTTGGAATATTCCGCCGTATATAAAAGCTGGACGGTCAGGTCGTCAAAAAGTTTTGAATTCTCAAAAGCCGTTGATATATATACCCCGTTGTTGATCTGGGAGATCACGGTTTCTATCTTCTTTTTTGCATAGGTGTTCTTTATAAGCTGTTTTGAATGTTCAAGCGCAGTCTGGAAACGGTATTTTGATTTGATAATGATATATATGGAAAGAAAAAACCTGTAGTAGGTGTAGTTCCTTACAAGGGTGCTTAATACGGGTATATCGAAGAAGAAAAGTTTGTCAAAAACAAGAGTGAATCTTTTATAGATAAAAACCGCAGTGAAATATGCAAAGATAAGGAACAGCACGAACAGGTGGGAATAGTTGAATAAGGTATCCCGAAGCCCAAGAAGCAAAACGGTGGCAAAGGGTAGCTCTGTTTTTATATTTTCAAAGATGAACTCAAAATTCGGCAGGACGTATACCAGCATCAAAGAAACGGATATAAGAAGGGAGCTTAAAAGTATAAGGGGATATTTTAGAGTCTCTTTTAGTTTCTCCTTTGTTGTATAACGGTTTTGAAGAATAGTTACGAGTGAAGAGACGGCCTGCTTTATATTCCCGTTCTTTATCCCAAGCTCCAGGAATAAAACAGCCGTGTCGTCTATATACCCGGAATGCTTTTTTAATACTTCTCCAAGGGGAACGGAGTTTTTCAAAGCGAAGCTTATATCTGAAAGTATGGTATGGATCACGGGGTTCTTTTCCGTATTTAAAAGCAGTTCTATAGATTCGTTAAAGTTGAGGTTCGCTTCAAGCATCGTTTGAAGCTGTTTGAAAAGCTCAAGGATAGTTTTCTGCCTGTTTATGAGGATCCTGAAATCCTGCTTGAAGGTTTTCTGGGGAGCGATCTTTATAATATTTGGGGGATAATCTTCAAGCTCCTTTAGACCGGTATCGTTTTGGGCTTCAAGTATCAGGGTTTTTAGTTTGTTGTCCTGCTGGTAGTATATTTTGTATCTCATTATAGTTTCCCTTTCAATTCCTGGAATGAGGTTATCCCCTTTTTTACCAGCTCTTCGCCGTTTTGCCTGAGGGTCTTGAAGTTACTCTTCTTTGCATATTCCAGGATCTTTGCCGTATCGTAGTTCCCGTTTATCATTTTGCGTATCTCTTTGTCTATTATGAGTATCTCGTCTATAAGGTGTCTTTCTTTATATCCCGTAAGGCTGCAGATTTTACACCCTTTTTCAATATAACTGCCGCTTTTTTCGTCATAAACCCTGCACTCTTCGCAAAGGGTTCTAAGCAGCCTTTGGGATAGTATCATCTTCAGCGTAGTGGCTATAAGGTAGGGCTTCGCCTCGAGATCCAGCAGCCTGGTTATGGTTTCGCTTGTGTTGTTGGTGTGCAATGTGGCTATTACCAGGTGACCTGTCAGTGCTGCCCTAAGGGCTATCTGCAGGGCCTGGGAATCCCTGATCTCCCCTATCATAAGTATATCGGGATCCTGCCTTAGGATGTTTTTTAAAACAAGGTGGTAATCAAGGTTGATGTCCTGGTTTATATTCACCTGCATGATCCCCTCAAGCTTGTATTCCACGGGGTCTTCTATTGTTATGATCTTTTTCTCAGCGTTGTTTATATGGTTCAGCATGGAGTACAGGGTCGTGGTCTTGCCGCTTCCCGTGGGTCCCGTTACCAGGATAAGCCCCTGGTTTAAAGAGAGGACATCTTTGATAGCCCTAAGGGAGATTTCTTCAAAACCTATGGTATCAAGCTCTTTTTTTATATTCTGGTCATCGAGTATCCTAAGAACGATGGATTCCCCGTGTATGGTTGGAAGGGTGGATATCCTGAAATCATAGTCGTAATCCAGTATATTCCTTGAGAATCTGCTGTTAAGCGGCAGTCTTTTTTGGGATATGTCAAGGTTGCCCAGAAGTTTTATAATGGAGCTTAACAGATAAAAAAGATCTTTCCCGAAAGTGAAAAAACGGTTTAGAACCCCGTTTATCCTTACCCTTATAAGGGTCTCTTTCAAGGTAGCTTCGATATGTATATCGCTGACCCTGTTTTTTATGCTGTATTGCAAAAGCAGGTCAAGGAAACTTATGATCTCGTCGCTGCCGCTGCTGTTTCTCTTTTTTGCCAGGGAGAGTTTTGCATAGTTGTAAAGCTGTTTTTTCCACTCAAGCTGGTCAAGCTCAAAGTTTAAGAGGTTCTCATCAGCCTTTATTATTTTCAAAGGATGGCCGAATATTTTGATCAGGGGATTCAGGTCTTTATGCTCCATGCAGGAGAGGGCTGTTATATACAATGGCTCTTTTTTTACGGGAAGTATGCGGTAATGTTTTAAGATATCTGTATCTATCCCGTTTGACAAACTGTAATCTATATTTGAGAACCCAAGATCTTTTTCCATTTACAGCCCCTTGTATATGTAAAGTTTCTTTATACTGTTTTTATCCGGTTCTTGTATCTCAATCTCGTTTATCCCTATGTTTATGATCTTTTTATTATCTATGACGCTGTTCTTTTTGTACCATTTCCCATTGATATTGACATTGTCAAGGATGATCCCTTTGAGGATAAAGGGTTCCTCTTTCTGTCTTGTTTCCGCTATTTCTTCCTTAATGGTAAAAGGGTCCCTGATATTCTTTATTTTTTGCAGCTCATGGGCGGTTTCGTAAAAATGGCTTTTGTCGTATTTTGAGAATATTACGGTTCCTTCTCCGTTATTTTCTATTTTAAGTTCCAGGAGTTTCATATGATAGTTAAGTCTATGGATGAAGTTCAGGTTCTCTTCGAAGTTTCCGTTTGTGGTCAGATACAAAGCTTTGTTCTGTATCTTCATGTTTTCAAAGGTGATGTTGAACTTCTTGCCCTGCTCATTTAAGAACTCTGTTAAGAGGGTATTTGATCTTATTTGGGGAGTGCTCTTTATATCCTTGTATCTCGTTGTATTTTGAACCTCTACACTGCTTTGCAAATGATTGAAAAACAGTTCCTCCTTGTATAGGTAGAGGCTTAGAAAGAGCAAAATACTTAAGATATACAGTTCCCCTATCTGGTAAGCTTTCAGGGCGTTAAATTTCTCTTTAATGTTCAAGGGTCACCTCCATGGAGTAAGCTAAATCCCTTTTGCCAAAACTTATGGAGTGGATATCTGATATTTTATTATTAAAACGGCGGTTAAATTCCAATAAGCTCTTTTTATTTTTATGTTGGAGCGTGATAAGGTTTTTGCCGTTTTTTAGCTCAAAATTTTTTATCTTAATGTCATTTTCTTTGATATATTCAAACAATAAAGCAAGGCTTGGTACAAGCTCTGTGTTGCGGGGTTTCGGATTGTCACGGTTTTTTATGCCGGCAGGGGTATTGAGGGGCTTGGAGATCAGTTTTTCCTTATATTCGTTAAACAACAAAAGGGAAAGCAGGGATACTCCAATGAGGTTGAAAAGTATAAAGTATTTAAAAGGATTTGAAGGGTTGAGCTTTTTAAATCTTTTCTCTTTTTTTACAGAGGCGTTTTTCTTCAGCTTTTCAAGGCCCGGTTTGTCTATTCTGTAGATATTGCTTATATCCAGTGCGTAGGCCTGGGAGATAAAGAGTTTAAGCTCCTCGTCCTTTACTTTGTCGACAAGCCTGCATAAAAGGAATCTGCCGTTTTTAAAAAGGGAGAAGAATCCTTCGGTTACAAAAACATCCACGCTGTTTACCGAAGGCTTGTTTTTATAAAAGGATTCAAAAACAAAAGGCTCATAAAGAAAATCTTTTGATCCTGCATTTAAAAGTATGATCTCGTAGTTCAGGCTGTTTTCACAGAAGCCGGAAAAGTAGTGGGAAAACTCTTCTTTAAATATATCGCGGCTTTTCAGCTGTGTCAGAAGATACCGATAAAAATATTTTTTTCCTATTTTTTCGGTGGGTTTGAGTGTCAGGTGTCTGGAGTCTCTAGCGTGGATGATTTCTAAGCCAGAGCGTTCCATGGTCAGTCGAAGTTGTACCCCAGCTCTTTAAGGGAGCCTTTGTTTTTGCTCCAGCCTTTTTTTACGGAAACAAAAAGTTCAAGGTAACATTTTTTACCCGACAGCTTCTCTATCTTTTTTCTTGCGTTAAGGCCGACCCTTTTTATCGCTTCCCCCTTTTTCCCTATGATCATCCCTTTCTGGGTCGATTTCTCGACGATAATGGTCGCCTTGATCACGTCAACGTTCGGTTTCTCTTCTATCCTGTCGATAACCACATCCGCTTCGTAAGGGATCTCGTCGCTGATATTTTCAAATACCGACTCCCTTATAAACTCCCTGTATATCTCCCTGAGATGTGAAGTGGTCATTATCTCCGTATCAAATAGCGGAGGCGATACCGGGAGGTGTTTTACCACTTCGTCCAGGATAAGAGCCTGTTTTTTCCCTTTTTTTATGGAGATAGGAATGATCGCCTCGTATTTGTCTTCATGTTTTTTATACTCTTCGATCTTTGCGAAGACCTCGTCTTTTGTGACGAAGTCGGTTTTTGTAAGGATCAGGATATGTTTCGTGTTTTTTGTGTTCTTTTCCAGGAAATCCTCATAATGGGAGATCTTGTCCGTTACGGGAGCTAAAAAGAGTATAAGGTCGCAATCCCCGATCGCTTTTAAGGCTTCTTCAAGCATAAATTGATTTATCAGCTTCTCTTTCTCGTGCAGACCCGGGGTGTCTACGAATACGATCTGGTCATCTCCATGCATAACTATTACGTTGGATCTTTTTCTTGTTGCATTGGCTTTATGGGAAACCATTGTTATTTTTTCCCCTACAAGCCAATTTAAAAGGGAGCTTTTCCCTGCATTCGGTCTTCCTACGGTAGCAACGAAGCCGCATTTCGTATTTATCAATTTATTTCCTTGTATTTGTCTATAATATTATTAAAATTTATAATTTACTTTTTGGTTACAATCTCCATTATATCTATATTGTAGTTAAATCACAATTAAGTTCATAATTGTTAAAATATCCTAAAATTATTAGGATTTCCCCATGAAAAAATATCTAACTCTTATCTTCTTATTTTTTACTTTTTCCTATTCTCAAGAGCTTCAAAACGGAGTTGACTGCCTTATCCTTGAAGACGAGAACTCCATAATATGTAAATATACCCATGAAAGAGTTGATTATGACAAAGAGGTGGAATTCCAATGGATAGAACCGGACGGAAGGGTCACAAGAACAAGAACGCTGGTAGTTCCCGCATACCACGGTTCTGTTTACGACTACAGATATATCGAGGGTAGAACAAAAGGGGAATGGACCTTTAAGGTTATAGACAACTCAGTAGAGTATAAAACAACTTTCACCATAGAATAAGCCTTAAATGAATATCGCCGTAATAGGGGCAGGAGCATCTGCCCTTTTTTTATCCCTGCTTCTTTCCCAAAAAAAACATAATGTCACTTTGTTTGAAAAAAACAGCAGAGTGGGAAGAAAGCTTCTGATTACCGGTAACGGAAGATGCAATATCACAAACGAGAATATCTCTCCTGAAAATTTCCACTCCATGAATAGCGACTTTGTAAAACATGCAATAAGGGAATTTGACTATTTTAAATGCAAGAAGTTTTTTAACGATCTCGGTATTGAGTTTCACATAGGCAAAAGCAGCAGGGCTTATCCCCTCTCTCTTACGGCTTCCACGGTTGTTGATATCCTTTATGACGAGGCTTTGCAAAACGGCGTAGAGTTTGCCCTGGATACCTTTATCGAGGATGTGCGCTTTGAAAAGGGCTTTTTTCTCCTTAACGGAAAAGGAAAATTCGACAAGGTGGTGGTGGCTGCGGGAAGCCCCGCCATGCCAAAACTTGGATCGAACCCAAGCGGCTACGAAATAGCAAAAAGCTTCGGGCATACAGTTATAGAACCTTTTGCTTCTTTGGTCCAGCTTCAAAGCAGCAATAAGAACCTGGATATCATAACAGGGGTGAAAATTGAGGGAACCATAGGGAAGCACAAGGGGGATATCCTTTTTACCAAGTACGGCATCTCGGGAAGCGCGGTCCTTGACGTAAGCCGGGAGCTTTCTTACAACCTGCAGTATGAACAAAGCCAGACGGTAACTATAGATACCATGCCTGTTTTTTCAAAGGACAAGTTAAACGATATGCTTTTGAACAGGATAAAGAAACATCCAAAAAGGGATATCCTGCTCTGGCTTGACGGCCTTATGAACAAAAAGCTGGCAAAATATATACTTCTTGAAACAGATATACTAAAAGATAAAACAGCCGTTTCACAGCTTAACAGGAAAGATGTGCAAAAAGTCGTACATATGATCAAGAATATGCGATTTGATATAACGGGAACAAAAGGGTTCGAGACCTGCGAGGTGTGTGCAGGGGGCGTTGATACCACGGAAGTGGATCCCAAAACCATGGAATCAAAGCTGCAAAAAGGCTTATATTTTACGGGCGAGGTTCTTGATGTGGACGGGGACTGCGGAGGGTATAATCTCCACTGGGCCTGGGCCAGCGCATATGCGGCTTCAAAAGCTGTTTAGGGGATATATTATGGCAAGGCAGGCGGTTATTATACTATTTATCCTTTTTATATTCAGCGGGTGCGGGATATCCGAGGTGATGTACAACTCAAAAGGGAACAGCTCCTTAAAAGATATCCAGGAGGTTACCCATGAAAAGTGCGCTTATTTTATAGGACCTTTTAACGCCTCAAAAAGCTTTAGCGTGGAAGACGCGGTAAAAGAAGCGGTTGAGAAGGGTAATGAAAACGGTTATTTCGGTGACGAGCTTGTAAACGTTAAAGTGGAGGAGACGGGATTTACAGGTATCGTGTTCTCCCGATACTGCGTAAAGGTTCAAGGAAATCTAAGCTATTCAAATATGAAATAGCCTAGACCCAGATATTGTCTATAAGCCTGGTAGACCCTATCTTTACGGCGATAAGTATTATCGTATTGTTTATCTCAACGGTTTCTATGGGGTGGAAGTTCCTGTTTACTACAGCTATATAGTCTATCTCTATCTCCTGTTCTTTTAGGATATTTCCCATGGAAGCGATAAGTTCATCGCAGTTTAATTTCCCCATCCCTATCTGTTTTGCGGCTGATTTAAGGCTTTTTGATATAAACAGCGCTTTTGTTCTTTCCTCTTCGCTTAGGTAAACATTTCTGCTGCTCATTGCAAGCCCGTCACTCTCCCTTACTATGTCGCAGGGTACTATATTTATATCAAGGTAAAGGTTTCTTACCATCTGGCTTATAAGGCTTAACTGCTGGGCGTCTTTTTTACCGAAGTAGGCGTTATTGGGTTTTACTATGTTGAAAAGCTTCAGGACGACCTGAAGCACCCCGTCAAAGTGCCCGGGTCTAGTAAGCCCTTCCAGAATATACCCTTGTGATTTGGGTGCTTTTATTAGAACTTCATCCTCTTCGTACATGGTGGTTATATCAGGCTTGAAAAGGTAATCCACTTTGCACAGTTCACAGATCTTTTTGTCCGATTCGTCTTTTTTGGGGTATTTGTCCAGGTCTTCTCCTGCCAAGAACTGGGTAGGGTTTACGAATATAGAGACAACTACTATGTCGTTTTGTTCCCTTGCTTTTTTTATCAAAGAGATATGTCCGTCGTGCAACGCTCCCATTGTGGGTACGAAACCTATTTTAAGGTCTTTATGCTCTTTTAGAGCACTTTTTAATTTATCTATGGTATTGAAAATTTTCATTTGATTTCTTCTTGTATTATTTAGGTTAAAATTTGGTCAAGCTTTTATATCGATAACGGTCTGGCTTGCCGTATTTTGTACGGAGATACCGTTTTGTCCGATGCTGTAAGCAATAGGGATAGTCTGTTCCCCTTTTATTTTTGCGGGTTCCTGGTCGTTTGACCGGTGCTCTTCCTGCTGCTTCGTATCTTTTTTGATATTTTTTTCTTGATTGCTGCTTTGGGTATCGTTTTTATTTAGTTTTGCTAATTCTTTAGTGCTTTGTTCGAGCTTTTTTTCAAGTTGGATAAGTGAATTGAGATTACTGTCAACTTGCATTTTGCTCACCTTTCATCTGGATCAAAAGCTTATTCATATTTGCCTGTGTCGCAATAGACATATCTGCAGCGCTTGGATCGCCTGCGGCAGATGCGGCTTTGCTTATCTGGTCAAGTTTTACCTGTGCCGCTTTGGGATCGTCGGGGATAGAAACGTCAAACCTTACCGATCCTCCAACTGCATACATCTTGCCGTCGGGTCCCTGCTGGTATACGTAAGAGATGGGCGAGGTTGTCGCCCCTATAGTTGCGTGAACCTGTTCATGGGATCTGATCTGGGCATCTTTGTTCTTAAACTTTTGAAGGACTCTTTCAAAGTCCTGCTCGTCATAGTTTCCGGAAGAGGAAGAGGTGTCGTAAAAATCTTTTTTCGAAGTTTCTTGAACTTCGAGGGATGTTTCAATATCCATTTTTCGAAGCTGGGCTTGTTTTTCGGATATTTTATTATAAAGCTGGCCGAGAGTCATATTGTCGTAACTGTCAGTTATTATATCCATCCTTTACCCTTTCTTAAAACTATTTTAATCATTATACTTTTTTTTTATGAAAAAATCAAATAAAACCCTTTTGCAGCCTGCTGAAAACGACGCCCGCGATTTTGAAATTGATATTTTATCAATATATGTTATAATCCGAAATGGGTAAATTGAACACTAATATCAAACTGATAATACTTCCGATAGTAATAATTATTTCTATGATCGTACTTAGCTTTATCTTCTCTCAGAAAATACAGCTTTTAAAAAAAGAGATAGACCTTATCTATTTCGGGAACTTTGTTCCAAATCATAAACTCAACCTTATAAAAAAGGATTATCTGAAGATCATCCATTCAGGCAAGATCACCTCGGCTGAAAAGAAAAATATCCTTAAAAACTGGGAATACTATTACAACCAGTATAAAACCGAAGAGGAAAAAGCCGTTCTAAAGAAGATAAACAAGCAGCTGCGCTATGCCCTTTCAAAAAATACGAAATCCGGTTTTCTGCAGACCTTGAAAGAGATAGATTACCTTATAAAGCATGAGGTGGATTCTGCGTATCTTCAAAGGAAGCAGTTCCTGGTAAAATACCAGAAGATGGAAGATTTCCTTTTTTATTCCCAGGTGACCATTATCGTGCTTGTACTGCTTCTTACCATATATGTGACCTACCAGGCGATAAAGCAGAACAAGCACCTGGCTTACCTTAACGAACAGTACAAGATAGAAGCGAATACCGACGGACTTACCAACCTTTACAACAGGAAATATTTCGATACGGTGTTCGGCGATCTTACGGCAATAAGCTATGAGAACAATTTCAAAAGTGCGTTCGTGATGATAGATATAGATTTTTTCAAGCAGTATAACGATACCTACGGGCATGATGCGGGGGATATAGCTTTAAAGAAAGTGGCTTATGTCCTTGACAGCTGCCTTGACAAGGATTATGAGTACAGCTTCCGTCTGGGAGGGGAGGAGTTCGGTATCATTATCTTTAATACCAATCTAAAATACGTGCAATACACCCTTAACAATATAAGGCATGAGCTCCATAAACTGCAGATCCCCCATACCGCAAGCAAGACAGGTGTACTTACTCTTTCCATGGGGGTTCTTATTGTAGATGAGACTACTTATAAACTATCGACGAAAGAGCTTTATAATATCGCCGATAAGAAGCTGTACCACTCAAAAGAGAACGGCCGGGACCAGTATACTATATAATTAAATACCATTTTTAATATATAATAGGATAAAATCCCGCTTATGAAACATCTAAGAGGTTACGGTAAACGATATTTTTCACTGGCTGTCATAGCCATGTATTCTACAATCTTCAAGCTTTCAGCTTTGGATACGAATTATCAGTACCATACGAAAGCATTTGAATACCAGGAATACAAGACCTCTCCCCCTTTTCTATTAATAAAATATATTTAGTGTTTGAATTTTAGTTGCGGGCAGTTCCGCGTTTTATTAATAGAGGGAAAAAATATAAATGAATAAAACTTTTAAAATAAGTTTGGCAGCTTTGACGGCTGCAGTAAATCTACAGGCTCAGGACACTTATGAGATGGGAGCGATCACCGTATCAAGTGCCACAAAATCTGAACAATCGATCAAAGATGTCACAAGCAATGTTGAGGTGATCACATCTTCGGAACTTGAAGAGAAACAGGTTACTTCCGTAATTGAAGCTTTGAACCTGGTAAGCGGTGTCAGTTTTACGAGCAACGGCGGCCTGGGGGCTACAACATCAATAAATTTAAGAGGTAGCAGTAATAACAGGGTATTGATATTGATCGACGGGGTAAAATTTAAAGATCATTCAAGTATGAGTGGTACCAACATTTCCCACCTTATGACAAACGACATAGAAAGAATAGAGGTTATAAAAGGTGCACAAAGCGGTGTATGGGGTGCAGATGCCAGCGCAGGGGTCATAAATATCATTACTAAAAAAGCGAAAGAGGGGATAAACGGATATGTAGGTTTTGAAGCCGGAAGCTTTGATACGAAAAAGTATTCAGCCGGTTTGTCGCATAAAGATAAGTATTATGATATAAAATTGAGTGCACAAAGATTAGAAACCGACGGCTTTACAACTATGGCCCCAAGAGGGGAGGATATAGACAAATACGAAGATGACGGATATACGAATAAAACAGTGAATCTTCAGTCCAATATCTATTTAACGGATGCTTCAAAATTAAAGCTTTATTTTACAAGAATAGACGCATTAAAAGAGTATGACTCAAGCGGGCCTGACGACAACACGATGGAAAGTGACGAAGATGCAAGAATATACAGTTTTGCCTTTAATCAAAAGTTCAAGAACCATGATATCGAGTTAAAATATGAAAACACCAATATAAAAAGAGACCAGATAGGTACGACATGGGGTGTGAAATTAACGGATAATACGAACCGAAATCTTGAGGTAAGTGATACCTTGTCTTATAATCAAAATGATTTCTTAGTGGCAGGAATGGGTAGATCAAGTGATAAAATGGATTTCACAAGAGCTGATTCTACCTCTGCGAATGCAAAAAATGAAGCTAATTATTTCTATATGACAAACAGCAACAAGTTTGATAAATTGATCTTGACCGAGTCTTTAAGATATGATGATCATAAAAACTTTGACTCAAGAACAACAGGCAAACTGGGGCTGAAATATTATTTCTCAAATGACGTAAATATTTTTACAAATGCGGGAACCTCTTACAGTGTACCTTTACTTGTACAGAACATAAACCCGTGGGGTGCCGTGAATATGGATATAAGACCTGAAAAATCGAAGTCTTATGATATAGGATTTGAGTATAAATCCACAAAAGTGACCTACTTTTACCAAAAAGTAAAAGACCTTATTGACTGGTATGATCCTGATGGCTGGATGGGACCGATCCCTGCTGTTTATAAAAACCTGGACGGGGAAGTTAGCTTTGAGGGGATCGAGATCGATTATAAACAGGATCTTACGGAGTCTTTATTCTTCAATGTGAACTATACTTATCTTGAAGCAAAAGACAAAGATGACAATAAATTGGCAAGAAGACCTAACGAGAACTTGAAATTCGGGCTGGATTATTACGGATTTGAAAAGCTTCACCTGGGAATCAACGGTGAGTATGTGGGTACAAGATATGACAATGACAATAAACAGGGACAGCAGACAGGAAGATATACAGTTGCTAATGCCGTTGTAAATTATGAGCTTGCAAAAAACATAAAAATCTATGGTAAAATAAACAATATTACGGATAAATATTACCAGACTGTTGACGGCTATGCAACAAGTCCAAGAGCATATTATGCGGGAATCAAAGTGAGCTTCTAATGAAATATCTTGCAATACTGCTTTTAACATTTGTTTATTCTTTTGCGGATGATATCACGGTTACTATAACATACGGCGATGAAAGACCGGATACGGTAATAGAGACAACTTACAAAGAGGGTGAAACTGCTTTGGAGGTTTTGCAGAAAGCGGCGGAAGTAAAAGTTGCAAACGGTAAATACAAGTTTGTCCGATCAATAAACGGGAAAAAATCAATTCCGGGAGTTTACGGCTGGTTTTATCTGGTAAACGATAAATCCCCCGGGAAAATGGCATCCGGGTTTAAGCTTGAAAGTGCCCTTTCCATGACCTGGTATTATAAGGTTGAACAGTGTTATTAAAAGCTTTATTGTTATTCTTTCTTGGTTTAAACCTTTACTCATACGACAGGGTGGTTGCCCTTAGTCCTTCTATAAACGAGATAGTTTATGCCCTTGGATGCGGGGAAAAGATAGTGGGGAATACCACCCATGCCACTTATCCCGAAGATGCCAAAACCAAGCCCAAAGTAGGGGGATATTTTTCCCCCTCTTTGGAGAAGATATTATCTTTAAAGCCCGATATGGTGATAATGCAAAAAAGCAGTGAAAAGCTCTCTTTCAAATTAAACAAGCTTGGGATAAAAACAAAAGTTCTAAGCCTAAAAACTCTGCAGGATATAAGAAACAGTATCGTTCAAATAGGGGAAATAGTAAACGAACCTATAAAAGCTCAAGAGATCCTCTCTGAACTGGATAATTCATTGGAAGGGATAAAGAATATAGTCCAAAATAAGAAGATACTTTTTGTAATAGGGCACAATACAAGCCTGGAAAAGCGTATCTTTGTAGCGGGGCAGAACCTTTACTTTGACGATATCATAAACCACAGCGGCAATAAAAACGCATTTTTTTCTACCAGAAGCGGGCAGCCCGTATTGAATCTTGAGAATATCATTGCAACAAATGCCGATATCGTAGTGCTTCTGGCTCCCTTTACCAAGGATAAGGGGCTTACAAAAGAAGATCTTGTCAAACCCTGGCTGACTCTTCCCATAAGTGCCGTGAAAACAGGCTCGATCTATGTCCTTGACAAGCATTATGCAGGGATCGCAAGCCACAGGCTTATATACTTTTTGAAAGATCTAAAAGGCTTTTTACAAGATGCTAAAGCTAGACAGTTACACTAACTATATTTTAAAAGATATCTCTTTTGAACTTTCAAAAGAGCAAAATCTTATTATCCTTGGAAACAACGGTGCAGGTAAGACCACCCTTGCAAAAGTTTTAAGCTGCCTTATTGAAAATGACAAGGTCACCGTTTCAGGAGATAAACTATGTGAAACCTGGGGAGCTAAACGTTCACAAAAAATAAACTATATTCCCACAAAACTTGAAGTGTTTGACGAGTATTTAAGCGTAAGGGAGTTTTTGGAACTTAGCTGTTTTGAAAACTCCCCGGCAGTAACTGAGGTTTTGGGGAGTCTTGATATAGTATATCTACAGAACAAACCCTGCAAAGAGTTAAGCAGCGGTGAATCACAGCTTGTCCTTATTGCAAGTTCTTTGCTTCAAGGATCGGACTTCACCGTATTTGACGAGATAGTTTCAAACCTTGATCCCCACAGGCAAAAAGAGATATTCAGGCTTTTTAAACAAAGCGGTCATTTAAAAAGCAAGATAATCATCACTCACAATCTAGATTTTGCCTATAAACTGGGCTACGATATAATCTATATGAAACAGGGAAAGATCATCTTTAAAGGTTCAAATGAAGACTTTTTTGAGCAAGAGCATCTTGACAGGCTTTTTGACAAAAGCGTAAAAAAATATGAAAACCATATAGTGGTGGATCTATGAGATATATAATAGTTGCTTTAACCTTGACTTTAATGGCTCTTAGCCCTTTTGTAGGGCAGATAGAGATAAGCCTGCAAAATATATTTGATAACTCCACCATGGACCACCAGATCTTTTGGGATATAAGGCTTCCACGAACTTTGCTGGCATTTTGTACGGGAGCCGTATTGGCTCTAAGCGGGCTTGTATTTCAAACGGTATTTAGAAACTCCATGGCAACCCCCTTTACCCTTGGTGTGGCAAGCGGGGCTACATTATTCACCGCACTTGGGATAGTGCTTGGGACGGTTACTTTTATCTCTTTATGGGCATTTGCGGGAAGTATTCTTACTATTGCCTTATTATTTACTGTGGCAAAAAGCTTTAGCAGCACCCAGACATCATCGCTTCTGCTGGTGGGTATAGCCTTGTCCTTTTTTTACAGTGCCAGTTTAATGGTGGTTTATTTTATAAGCGACCTTTCCCAAAGCTATGAGATAGTACGTTTTACTATGGGTAGCCTTGATATAGTGGGCTTCGATATGGTCTGGTTCGTAACGGCAGGGGCATTGATCCTTTTAGGCGTGGCCTTAAGATACCGTCAGGAGATAAACCTTCTTTTAACTTCCCATGAGTTTACCATTCTTAAAGGGGTGAATGTAAAAAAGCTGAACTATATCCTTTTATTCATAGTCTCGATAGCGGTTGCCATAGCTGTTAGTATCACGGGTCCCATAGGATTTGTGGGGTTGATAGTACCCCATATCTTAAAGCTTATATACAGGCAAAGTGCCCATAAGCTGATATTGCCTATATTTTTCTACGGGGGAGCTTTCCTTGTGGTTTGCGATATGATAGCAAGAAACTTAGGTACCAACTCCGACGTGCCTATAGGGGTGGTGACCTCTTTTGTTGGGGCTCCGTTCTTTATTTACCTGATCACGCAGAAAGGAAAAGCCAGATGATAAACTTATGTATAAGTGCCCCTTCCTCAAACAGCGGCAAGACTCTTTTAACCACTGCACTTTTAAATTATTATAAAAAAAGTGTACGTCCTTTTAAGATTGGACCCGATTACATAGATCCCCAGTTTCATAAAAAAGTGTGCGGAACTCCAAGCGTAAACCTTGACACGTTTATTATGGATGAATCACAGGTAAAATGGCTTTATTCAAATTACAGTGATAAAGAGGTGTCTGTTTTAGAAGGGGTTATGGGATTTTATGACGGGATGGATAAAGGGTGCAGCGCATATAATGTGGCTAAGCTTCTTAATATCCCTGTTATTCTGGTACTTGACGGAAGCGGCAGTTATGTAACTGTCAGTGCAGTATTAAAAGGGCTAAAAGAGTATAAAGAAGATTCTACCGTAAAAGGGGTGGTTCTTAACCGTATATCATCTTCAATGCACTATGAACTTATACGAAATATCATCCAAAGTGACCATCCCGATATAGCGGTTCTTGGCTGGATCGAAAACAATTTGGAAAGTTTAAGCGACACCCATCTTGGACTTGATCTTGAAGATATCTCAAAAATAGAGATTTTAAGCAATAAGGTTTTAGAGCATATTGACCTAAAGCTTTTGGAAAAAGAGCTTAAAAGAGAAACTCCTATAGAAAATACGGGATACCCTTTTGAAAAACTGCCAAAGCAGGACAAACACCTGTGCGTAGTAAATGACGAAAATTTCTCTTTTCTATATTATGACAACCTGCAGTTTCTTAAAGAGGTTTTTAAAAAAGTGAGCGTTATTAGTTCCACGAAAAATGAAACCGTTCCCGAAGATGCGGATATAGTCTATATCCCGGGAGGTTATGTGGAAAGTAAAGCTGCATATAATAGGATAAAAGACTCTAACAGTTTTAAAGCAAGCCTTATTAAGCACGGCAGATCTAAAAAAATATACGCCGAGTGCGCGGGGCTTTTATACCTTGGAAAGAGCGTCGATGATAAAAAGATGAGCGGCATCCTTGATATTGACTTTACACTTGGGGATCGTTTTACAAGGCTTGGGTACTACTATAATGAAGCAGGCGTTAAAGGGCACAGCTTCCACTATACGAAACCGACTGAGGAAACCCTGTTAAAAGGGTGTGAGATATTATCCAAAAAGCCAAACGGCACTGGAATTGCAGGGAGCTGGAAAAATAAGCAGGGGAATGTTATGGGAACTTATTTGCATACTATGTTTAGGAATAACACTGTACTTATAAAGGACAAGTTCCTGTGAAGTTTACCAAAAAAGAATCAAAGATATTAAACGATATTATCCTTCACCGCCGTGACGTAAGGGGTAATAATTTCTTATCCAAAAAGATAAAAAGAAAAAAGCTTGACAAGATACTGCAAGCAGGATTGCATGCACCCTCCGTAGGCTTTTCCCAGCCCTGGAAATTTGTAGTCATAGAGGATGAAAAAACCAAAGCCAAGGTATATACGAATTTTAAAAGAAGCTATGAAAAAAGCAAGAAACATTTCAGGGGAACCATCTACGATTCTTTAAAGCTTGAGGGGATAAAAGAAACCCCCGTAAATATAGCGGTATTTTATAAAAAGCCAGTAAGAAAAGTGCTTGGTCAGACCAGTGCCAAAAAGATGGGGCAGTTCAGCGTAGTGTGTGCCATACAGAATATGTGGCTGATGGCAAGAAGCCTGAATATAGGAATCGGCTGGGTCAGTATCATAAACCATAAAAAAGTACAAAAATTGCTTGATATAAGTGACGAATATAAGCTGGTAGGCTACCTTTGCGTAGGCTATACGAAGCAGTTCCCGGATATCCCGGAACTTGAAACTTTAAAGTGGGAGAAGAAAAAAGAATTTGAGGAGGTTGTAGAGTTTAAATAGTGATCAACTCTTTAAAAGCTCAGCCGTATCTATATTATAAAAGCTTTTTAGCTCCTCATAAAGCTCTGGAAAATTCTGCTTTAAACTGTTTGGTGACTCGAAAAATCTTTCGGTAACCACGGCGAAAAATTCCGATTCATTGGTCGCTGCATAGCTTCCCAAAAGCTTGTATTTTCCCCAGCTCCTGTTTTTCATGGCGGTTTTATTAAGCTTCTTGAATTCTTTTAAAAGAGTATGGGTCCAGCGGTGGTATTTTGACTGCTCTATTGGCGGTGCCCCGTCAAGAAGACCGCTCATAAAATCTATCTCGTGGGTGAACTCGTGGATGATAACATTGTTGTGCCTTAAGTGGTAGGCCTGTGACTTTGCCTCGTGCCAGGATATCACAACTGCATTGTTAGTGGACTGCCCCTCTATCATAAACCGCTCCTGGGTATATATTCCCCCGTAGGATTTGATCTCTTCGGTAACTACCGGGTGGGGATAGATCACGACGGTTTTCAGCTCCTCGTAGCAGTTATTTGTATCTATGTGCAGAAGAAGCAGGCAGGCATAAAATGCTATGACGACTTTCATCTCATCGGTGACACGGGTCCTGACTCCCAGAAATTCTTTTGTATGTATAAATATCAAAATGGAGCGTTCTATTTTTTCTTTATCCTTATCGCTTAGGTGCATATAGTAGGGGATCTTTTTTAATATATTTCGATAGTTTTCATCAAAGGGAAGCGCTTCTATTTCTTTAAGGAGTTTTTTTCTTTGGATAGATCCTAAAAGATCAAGGGTAAGGGAAAAAACAAAGATGGATAAAACGATCAGGATCATCAGGGTAAAATAATTCATGGGGGAAGTATATCATAATTTGCCAAATCAGCCCAAAAGCCTAATTGCGATAAAATCCCATGAAAATTATGAAAGAATCAGAAGTTTAGAGTGGGCGTAAAAACAAGAATAGAAAATAAGGACCTAAGACCTTTTATAGAGTTTGAAAATATCTATGAAACTAACAGCGGAGTAAGCGATACTGTTTATATCTGTGATGATGAGTATGCGGTAAAGATATTTGAAAACAGCGGTGAAGAGATTATCCAAAACGAGATAGAGATACTGGATAGCGTAAAAGAGCTGAAAACCGTAAAATTAAGATCAAAAGAGATCATCTATATAAAGGACAAGCCCTCCCTTATATACAAAAAATGCAAAGGTGATATCCTAAAAAAAGCGGAAGATGTTCATATCAGGCAGATAGGATCATTCCTAAAAGAGCTGCATAAAGCAACAAAGGGTAAAACAAGTTTAAATGAAAAGCTTTTTGGGAAAGAGAGATTAAGAACGCTGATCGAACAAAGCGGGTATGCCCCTTTTATAGATATCTTTGAGGGCATAGAGATCACACTAAAAGATAATGGTATCATTCACGGTGACCTGTTCTTGGATAATGCCTTGTTTAAAGATGACGAGCTTTCATGCGTGATAGATTTCAGCGAGGCCTGCAACGGGGACTTTTTATTTGACCTTGCCGTGGCTGCAATCTCCTGGTGCAGGAACGATCAGCAGGTAAAACTTCTATTGGAATCTTACGGAAGTGATATAATACCGGAAGAGTTTAAAGGGTATATGAGATATGCCCTGCTTTATTACAGCGTGACCAGGTATTTAGGCAAGAGGGACTATCGGGAACTTTTAGAAAGGCTGAAATGTATTTAGAAATAACACTTATAGCTTATATTATTGACCGCCTTTTCGGGGAGTTCTCTTTTTTTAAATACTACAGGCATCCCGTGGTTTTTATGGGGGATTTTATAAAGTGGTTCGAGAAACGTTTTTATAAAGATTCTATCATTAGGGGTGCGGCTCTTACTATTTCTCTAACGGCTATAGTATTTATAATAACTTTTGCTCTTGAATCTTATGTAAATAATATTTTTATCCTGGGCCTTATAGCTTCAACGGGGCTTGCTTCAAAGATGCTGTATGACAGTGTAAAGAACGTGATAAATGACCCCCAAAGCATAAAATACCTGGTAAGCCGGGATACGCAAAGTTTAAGCCCAAGCGATATAAACAAGGCTGCGGTGGAAACATACGCGGAGAACCTAAGCGACGGGGTGATAGCTCCTTTGTTTTATCTTCTGCTGTTTGGGA
The DNA here is from genome assembly GCA_963677515.1 of Arcobacteraceae bacterium. Taxonomy (GTDB): domain Bacteria; phylum Campylobacterota; class Campylobacteria; order Campylobacterales; family Arcobacteraceae; genus JAIOSF01. The sequence goes on from OY781963.1 coordinate 2,206,102, forward strand.
TAACGGGATTGTTCGTTTATAAAGCCGTTAATACCCTTGATTCTATGGTTGGATACAGGAACGGGCGATATGAAAAGTTCGGCAAGTTCAGCGCCAGGCTGGATGATATATTAAACTATATTCCCGCAAGATTGACGGCAGTTTTAATTTCTATTTTGTTTTTAAGTTCAAAAGCCCTGCTTGGATTTGCTACATACGGTAAAAAGCATGAAAGCATAAATGCTGGTTACCCTATCTCTGCCATGGCATTAAGCATAGGGGTGAAGCTGGGTGGTCCCACCTCATATTTCGGGAAGCTGAAACAAAAGCCTTTCTTTGGGAACGGCAGGGAGGATATAACAGCGGATGATATAAGCAAAGCGTTGTCTTTTAGGCTAAAACTTGATATATTTACGATTCTGGTTTTATCTATATTAATTTGGAGCATCAATTGAAAAAGATCCTGTATTTCGGCGGACAGAAGTCCGGCAAAAGCCTGCTGTCGGAGAAAAAGACACTGGAAATATCACAAGGCAAACCATACTATATAGCCACTTATGATAACAGCTTCGGCGACGGTGAGATGGAAAACAGAATTGAAAAACACAAGCTTCAAAGAAAAGAGCAGTTTATCACTATAGAGGAGACAAAAGATCTCTTAAAAGTTATAAAAGAAGGGGAAACTTACCTTGTCGACTGCCTTTCAATGTGGATACTAAATAATATGGAAAATGAAGAAGAGATGTTTAGGCAGATAGAGAGTCTAAAAGAGTGCAATGCAAATATAGTGTTCGTGCTAAACGAGGTTACAAGCGGCGTGATACCTTTTGAGAAAGAAAGCAGAAAGTTCGTTGACCTTACTGGAACGGTGGGGCAAAGAATAGTGCAGATCTGCGATGAGGTGTATGAAGTGAAGTTTGGATTAGAGAAAAGATTAAAGTGAGAAAAAATTAAAATGAAACAGTACCAGCACGGGGGAGATATAGTATCTTTTGCTTTAGAGCTTGGATGCGGAGTGGATGAGGTGATAGACCTCTCTTCAAATATAAACACCATAAAACCGGAGATAAATATAGATTTTAACGATATAGATATCTCTGCTTACCCAAACTACGATAAGCTTTATGAAAAGATAGCGAAGCTTTACGATGTTGAGGTTGATGAACTGGAACTCTTTAACGGGGCAAGCAGCGCAATTTTTTCACTGTTTTCAAAGTTTGCTACAAGGCACTGCTGTATCTATTCCCCGGCATATCTGGAGTATAAAAAAGCGGCCGGGATAAACGGCTATACCATCGAGCATATAAACAGGTTCACGGATATAGAAAAATATGTGCCGCCCGGGTCTTTGGTGGTGTTTGTGAATCCAAGCACCCCGGAGGGGAATCTTTATTTTATGGAAACCCTGACGGAAAAATGGATGAAAAAGAACTGCACCATACTGGTTGACGAGTCGTTTCTGGATTTCTGCCACGATTCCCTGTCCAAGTCGGTAAGCTCATATATAAAAAACTACGACAAGCTTTATGTATTAAAGTCCATGACGAAGTTCTACAGCAGTGCCGGGATAAGAGTAGGCGCCGTAATATCCTCAAAGCAGAATATTAAAAAACTAAAAGAGAAAGAACCCGCCTGGAAAATCTCGCAGTTTGACAGCGTTTATATCCAAAAAGCACTTGAAGATGAAAATTTTGCAAAGATCTCAAAGGCCGTTAACATAAAGAACAAAGAATATCTGACCCATATACTCGAAGCTTCAAAATATATCCAAAGGGTATTCCCCTCTATCGCAAACTTCTGCATGGTGCAGTTAAAAGGTATAGATGCCAAAACTTTTCAGGAACTTTTAAAGCCATATAAAATAATGGTACGGGACTGCTCCAATTTTGATTTTCTTGACGGAAGTTTCGTGCGTATCGCCGTAAAAGGGCAGAAACATTTAGGGGCATTGGAAGATGCCCTGCAGAATATAGAGAAAGGAAAATAATGTCTGAAGAGTTAGAAGCTATAACCTTGGAGATACCCGCAGCCCTTGCCGCAGAGATAGAGGATATCTCTTCCCAGCTTGGCAAAAGCAAGACCGAGATATTAACCGATGCCCTTAATATGTACATGGATTACCATGACCTGCAGTTTGCCGTGGAGAGTGCAAAAGACCCCAACGACAGACCCCTTACTGCCGACGAGTTTTTTGACGATCTGGACATATAATAATTACAACTTTATGACAATATAGCCCTTTGTTAAGCTATTTTGGTAAAAAGTTGTATAAAAATGTATTATGTAATAACGTTATATAATATATAATATATCCTTATAATTTAAGTTTCGGGTGCTATACTTCTTTTGCATGAAAAATTATAAACAAAGGATCAATTATGAAAATCAGTGCAAGAAATCAATTAACTGGTAAAGTTAGCAAGATCATTGAGGGTAAAGTAAACAGTGAAATTGTTATAGATATGAACGGTGCTGCTTTAAAAGCGGTTATCACGAACGATGCGGTAAAAGATATGGAATTGGCTGTAGGTCAGGAAGTTTCTTCAATCATTAAAGCGTCAAACGTTATCATTGCGAAAAACAACCCTGGAAAGATCAGTACAAGAAACATCTTGGAAGCAAAAGTTGAAGATGTGATCGACGGTATGGTTAGCTGCGAACTTAAATTATCAGTAGGTGAAAACACTATAACTGCAATTATCACAGAAGATGCTGCAAAAGATCTTGAGATCTCAAAAGGTGATACTGTATATGCTTTAATTAAAGCAAACACAATAATCCTGGCTCAATAGTTCTTTTTTCAAAGTGCCTTTTAGGCACTTTGGAACCTCTTCCTATACAAAATCTAAAAAAATTCTATTATAATATATCCAAAAAGATCGGAACGCTTATGAAAAATATAATCATAACGGGAGCCTCTCACGGTATAGGAAGAGCCCTTGCAAAAAAACTTCGAAAAAAATACAATATAATAAACATTGACATGGTAAAAAAAGATATAAAAGGGGTGACCTTTTACCAATGTGACCTAAGCGATAAAGAAGCCTTGCTTAAAACCATCCAAACCATCAAAAAAGATCTCACTTCCCTTTTTGCCCTTATAAATAATGCAGGTAGATTTTCCAAGGCAAAACTTGAAGTGCAGAAGCTTGAAGATTGGGAGAATATAATAGCAGGCAACCTTACGGCGCCATATATCCTTTCTAAAGAGTTTGCCGCACTTTTAGGTGAATCAAAGGGGCATATTATAAATATCTCTTCCACAAGGGCCGTTATGTCCGAAGAGGGAACTGAAAGCTACAGTGCCTCAAAAGGGGGAATAAGAACCCTTACCCATGCCCTTGCCATCTCTTTATCACATAAAGTAAGCGTGAACTCCATAAGTCCCGGATGGATAAATACAGATGAAGAATATAAGCCGTCGGTAAAAGATGATCTTCAACACCCTTGCGGAAGGGTCGGGACGACGGATGATATAGTCGATACGGTAAAGTTTCTTCTCAAAAACAAAGGCTTTATCACGGGAACAAATATCACGGTTGACGGAGGTATGACCAAGAAAATGATATATGTTTAGGCTGAAGTCTGCTTATCAAAAGGTGGGAAATTTATTTTAAATACATTTTTCCCCTTTTCGTGGAAGTATTCAAGTTCTAAGCCGTGGTGCTCCAAAACCCTTTTTACTATATTAAGCCCTAGCCCGTAACCTTTCTGGGTACGGCTGTTATCATCCTGTGTAAAGGTGCGGGTGTAAAAATCAAGTTCTCTTTTTAAAGGTTTCCCAAAATTTTTTACAAAAATATTGTGGTCATCTACGGTGACGGTTACTTTCCCTTTTTCTTTGTATTTTATTGCATTGTCTATAAGGTTTTTTATGGCGATGGAGAGATAGTTTATATCGGCACGGCATTTGAAGATATTGTTTACTTCCACTTCTATATCGTTCTCATCTTCAATCAGCATTTTTGACAAGGCTTGAGCCAGAACCGTATCTATGGAGCAGGCTTGGATATTTAGGTTCAGGTTGTTTGAGTTAAGTCTTTCCAGCTCCAAAAGCTCATTTGTCAGTTCATCTATTTGTATTATGGATCGGCTTAGCATCTCTTTGTATTTATTATCTTCCGTCATCTCCAATGCTATCTTTGCTTTTGAGATGGGGGTTCGCAGTTCATGGCTTATATCGTTTAGGAGCTGTTTCCTTGAATTTATCATATCTTCAAGGTTTTGGGCCATATTGTTAAATTCGTTTATAACTTTTGATATCTCGTCGTTGCTACGGCTTTTGTCAAGCCGCCAGGAGTAATCCCCTTTGCCGAACTTTTCTATCCCCTTTGATATCTTTTTTAAAGGGGTAAGTATCTTTATTATAGTCAGGAACATGATCATCAAAATAGCAATATCTGCCATGATAAGATAGTTCAGGTGCTCTTTTTGCTCGAACTCTTTTTTCTGGGAATTATCGTAAAATAATAGTTCATCATCCAGATATTTCATATAAAGATAGTATCCCTTATTGTTTTGGTAAACGGCAACTTTTCCAAAAGAGATATTACTCGTATAAACGGTTTTTTGTGTTAAAGGCAAAGTGTTTATAGAAAGCTTTTTATAGTTCAGTTCCTTTATTTTTTTATCAAGTTTCGGGATATCTTCATCTATGATAAGAGGTAAAAGTTCTTTAGAAGCCTGTATATATTTATCTTTGTACAGCAGACCTATCTTCTGGTCGGTGATATCATTTGTTTTTGATGAAAGATAGAGCATCAGGATTATACTGATGGAAAAAAGGATAAATATCTTTGTAAATATCGACATTGATTATCCTATGAACTTATACCCGACACCCCAGATAGATTTTATATATTTGGGAGTCTTGGGATCATCAAGTATCTTGGTTCTTATATTGCTTATATGCATATCTATGGTACGGTCTTTGATATTTGTATAATCGTGGCCTAAGCATTTGGATATCGATTCCCTTGAAAATACCTTGTCAGGGTTGTTTAAAAGAAGCAGGAATATCTCATATTCTATTTTAGTAAGTTCCAGAGGATGGGAGTCTTGACAGATCTGCATCTTTTCTTCGTTTATCTCAAATTCACCCACCTTTTTTGAAACAGTTTTAGGGGTCATCCTCCTTAGGATAGCGTTTATCCTTATTATAAGTTCTTTAGGTTCGTAAGGTTTGGCAAGGTAGTCGTCCGCCCCGTAATCAAAGGCAACCACCTTGTCCCCCAGATTTCCCCTGGCACTTGATATGATAATAGGGATATCGCTTGATTCCCTTATTTTTTTACATACATCAAAGCCATCCATATTTGGAAGCATAAGATCCAGTACCACTACGGAATACTTCGTACCCTTTTCAATTATTTTAAGTGCATCAAGGGGATTCGCAAAAGATTCAACCTCAAAGTCGTAGTTTTTCAGATAATCCTGCAAAAGCTCCTGCATCTCCAGATCATCTTCTATAAGCATAATCTTCATTCTATCTCCCATTCATCCATATGCTTTATGAATTTTTCCCTTTGTTTTTGGGACAGAACATTGTGGATGGCTTTTAACATATCTATTTCTATTTTAGATGATATTTTTGTCAACTGATAGTTCAGTTCTTCCAGCTTGTTTTCATCAAGTATATTTTGAGAGAAAAGCTTTTGTTTTTCTTCCTGGATATCCTCTTTGTCTTCCCTGTATCTTTTTATATCGTGCCTGTAGTTTTTCAAGATATGTTTTATATGTTCTTTCTGGGAAGATGAAAGATCAAGGTATCTTAGGTCTTTACTGTAATGGTGATGATCTTTTTTCTCATATTCATCATTGTCCCCTAAAAGCAGTGAAGCAAACAGAAGGCTAAGTATCAGTAAAAATTTCATATCAAACCTTTTTAAATAGGAATTTTGATCAGGTCGTTCTCGATCAGACCGTTTTCTATATCTATATGGCAGGCCTTGCAGTTGGCTTTGCTTTTTATCTTTTCATCCTTGAAAACATCATCAGATATTTTTCTGTGTTTTCTTTCCCAATACGGGGTTTTTGTTACAGCTATTGTACTATTATTATCTTTTAAGCTTTTTAAGATTTTAAAAGCTGCCTCATGGGTGGAGTTTTCCGCACTGTTGTTTTTCAAAAAAGTAAGTATTGAGAGATTTGTAGTTTCATCAACACTTGCATCATCCCCAAAGTGGTTTTCAAGGTCACCCATCATGGTTACCCAGGATTCTTGGGGAAGCAGGTAAGGGGGATATGTGATATGGCAGCTGCCGCATTCATTGGCAAACTCGGGATGAAGCAGGGCATAATCCTGCTTCACGTTCGCACCTGCTATAAAAATATTATCTTTTGAAAAAACAAGATAGTAAATAGAGAATATCATTGCCCCGATGGCAATCAAGGCAAAAGCTTTTTGAAATATACCTGTTCTTACATCTTCTTTGCTTTCCGTTGTTTTATATCCTGTCATCATGGAATCTATGGCATCATTTTTCTTGACAAATTTATCCATAAGGCTTCCTGCAATATGGATAAGGATCACTGCCAAAAACAGATTTGAAAAGAGTTCGTGAATCTCCTCAAAAACCTCCATATCACTGTAAAAGCCTATATGAAGAAAAGATAGAACTCCTCTGTTCTCCTCTATTCCATAAGCTAAAAGTCCCGTGACTATGGAAAGCAGGGCGAGTGCCAGCATGGCTATTATTGCATAGCTTGAAGCAGGATTGTGCCCCGTATATTTCTTCCCTTTTGAAAATACCCCTAAAAGGTAAGCTTTTAGTTCGTGCAAGGAAAAGTTAAAATCCTTGAACTTTGAATGTTTCGGTCCTATAAAGCCCCAGACTATTCTAAAAAGTATTACCACTCCCAAGGCAAGCCCGAAAGCCGCATGGTAACTTAGAAGCTCGTCAAAGTCTCCCAGGATATAACAGGCTGTGAAAAAGAGTATCATCAAAACATGCGATACCCTGTTGAACAAAGGCCAGATATAGCTTCTAGTCATCCCATCTTCCGTAGTTCGGTATTCTGATCGCTCTTTCACTGTATACTCCTTTTTCTGCTGTGGTATGGCATGCAGTACAGTTGCTTAAGGTTTTTACCTCTTTTTGCTCTATGATCCTTCTTGGGATCTCCCTGTGCTTTTTTATAAAGTAAGGCACTTCCGTTATCCTAAGGGGCGACTCATCTTTATATAAAGAGTTTGTGATCTTGGCACTTCTTTTGTAGTTCATCGATTCATCACTGGCGTTTTTTACAAGATAGTTCAATATCTGCTGCCGGTCAACACTGTCAAGTGAAGCATCCGTATCAAAGTGGTTATCAAGTGTTCTCATCATCTTTTCCCACGATCTTTTAGGCAGAAGTCCCGGCTGGAAAGCAAAATGGCAGCTGCCGCACTCTTTTAGGTACAGCTGGTTGTCAACAGGCTTTACCCCTGATTTCTTTGAAAAGAAAGAAAAGTAATCATCATCCGCAAATAATACGCCGAAAAGCAAAAAGGTAGTTAATAGTATTCGTTTCATCTTTTTCTCCTATTTTGAATTTATATAGTAAAGTACGTCACCTTTTTCCTGTGCGGTACCTAGTCTGTTGTATACGTCTTTAAAGTTTCTTTTTAACCATTTTTTTACCTCTTTTACATTGACCAGCCTGTCCGGATTGCTACTAGGGGACAATGGCTTTATGGTTTTGTTCGTAAAATGGTTCTTTCCGTTTTGGCTAAGGTTGATATTGTGGCAGCTGGTACATGAGATATTTTCTCCTCTTTTGCCCATATGCTTAGATGTGAATATCTCTTCACCCTTTTTTATATCAAAATCGGTAAATGAGCTGTTTTGCTGTTTTGCTTCATCTTTTAACTGCTGGATATAGTTTTGCATATCAGGGTTAAAATCCCTTGCAAAAGCTGCAGTTGCCAACAGCGGGATTAATGAGATTATGATCAGTGATCTTTTCATGGTTCTTCCTTTTTGTTTCAAGTTTTATTTTTACTATGAAACTATATTTGAACTTTGTAAAATCGATAAATACAACTCTTGACACTTTCTTTACAATTTTATAAAAGGTTTTGATATGAAAGAAAATGTTTAATATGTAAGAAGTTATAAATAGAGTTTGGATTACAATACATTTCTGAAAACTGCAAAATCGATGTTTATTCAAATATTGGTTTTCCCTATTCATTCTAGAGAACAAAATAATTCTTTATTTTGAGTTAATACACTTAAATTACTATTTTTTATAGGACTTGTTATGTTAAATTCATTTTCAAAAAAAGAGATCAAAAATAACCTGTTGATATTAACGGGTGCCTTATCCATATCGTTGGCAGTCGTACTGTTCTTGGTACCAAACAGCATCACTACGGGAGGGACACCCGGGATGGGTATCCTTCTTCACCACCTTACGGGCTGGTCTGTAGGTTCCATGATCTTTATAGTGAACCTGCCATTGCTGATCTGGGGATACAGGTCTTTGGGCAAGGTTTTTGCCATAAAGACCATTATCGTGATACTTCTTGTGTCTGTTTTTGTCGATTTCTTTAAACTGCAGTTTGAGAACGTGGTTCTTACAAACGACATCTTTTTAGCTTCTGTATTCGGCGGTATCCTTATAGGTTTCGGTCTTGGGGTTATTATGAAAGGGGGTGCCAGCACGGGAGGTTCCACCATTATTGCAAAGGCTATGAAGAACAGCCATATAAAACCTGCCCAGATCATCCTTGTAACTGACGTGATAATCGTGATCTCCTCTATATTCGTGTTTAAAGATATAGAGAAGGTCTTATGGAGTATCGTGAATATCTATGTTATAGCAAAGGTTATAGATGTGGTTCTAACCGGAACCATAAGCACCAAGGTTATCCATATATCCACAACCAAGGCCGAGAAACTAAGCCACGCCATAACGAAAAAACTGGCAAAACACGGAACCATCCTGCACGGAAGCGGGCTTTACAGGAACGAGGATAGAACCCTGATATTCCTGGTTCTTGATATCAAAAAAATAGGAAGGCTAAAAGAGATCATCGAGGTTGTGGACAAGGAGGCCTTTATGGTGGTGATGGAAGCCAGCGAGATGCTTGATAAGAGGGTTCACTGATCTTAAGCAATAAAGATATTCTCCGTGAACCCGAGATAATACACGCAGTATAAAAAAGCAGCTGCGGCAAGGATGATATAAAGCTTTTGCAGTATGTTCATCCTGACGTTCTCATTTTGGGATAACTTTTTATATCCTGTTATCATGGAATCTATTGCATCCCCTTTTTTTATATATTTATCCATAAGCGCCCCTGCAATATGGATGCCTATGATTATTAAAAACAGGTTTACGAAGATTTCATGCACATCTTTAAAGAAGTGGTTCTCCCCGTCGCTGTAAAGGCTTGAGAACAGCCCCTGCCCCTCCTGGATCCCGAAAGCCAGGGTTCCGGTAAAAATTGAGAGGAACACAAGGACCATCATGGCTATGATGGCGTAGCTTGAAGCAGGATTGTGCCCTGCATACTCTTTTGTCTCCGATAAAGGGGAAAGGAGGTACTCTTTTAGATCTTTCCCGTCAAAGTTAAAATCCCTGAACCTTGAATATCTACTCCCTATAAATCCCCAGATGATCCTTAGCAAAAATACTACCCCAAGCAGATACCCCGCAATGGCATGGTATGAAAGGTTATCCTCATAATCGGCAAGCAGATAGCACACCCCAAAAAGTATTATTGTTAAAATATGTGAAACCCTGTTGTAGATACTCCAGATGTAGCTTTTCTCCATGACTGACTCCTTGGTATTATTTTTAATTATACATCTAAAAAGTTTACCTCTTAGTTACAAAAGCTTTAATATTTTCTTGTATAATACGTGAAAATTTATATAAGCAGGAATAATAATGTCAGATAATGGGAATATGAAAATACTAAAAAACTATTTGGTTGAAAAAGAGAATGCTTATTTATTAGATGATAATAATAACGGTAAGACCATAATGTTATCTGGAAAATGGGGAAGCGGTAAAACCCATTTTTGGATAGAAAAGATCGTAAAAAATCTAAAAGAGAAAAAGATACCAAATCATTATATCAGCCTTTACGGTAAAACATCTATTGAACAAATAAAAAATGAAGTATTTTTAAAAATTTATGAAAGTGTAGATTCTGATAAACTTTTAAAAAAAACAATTAAAACTGCTAAAAGTTCTGCAGGTGTAGTTTCTTCTTTAGTTAAGTCTGTCAGCGTTTTTGGCTTAAGTGTTGATTTATCAAAAATTACTGACCCTGTTTTTGAAAATGTAGAACAAATCCAAGATGAAAATAAACTAAAAAAGACAGAAGAGTATTTAAACAGCGGTGCAATAATTTGCTTTGATGACTTTGAAAGAAAATCAAAAGATATAGACCTAAATGATCTTTTTGGTTTTATCTCTCAGCTTACTATTGAGTTTAACTGCAAAGTAGTAATTATCTTAAATGATGATGTATTTGAAGGTGAAGAGAAAAAAATATTTTCAAATGTAAAGGAAAAAACTGTATCTAAATATCTATATTTTAACCCGTCTATCCAAGAGCTTTTTGAAGTAATTTTTGAAAAAAAAATAAAAGATAGAAATGGGAAAGAAGTTTATAAATATGAAAACTTATTTAAACATAAAGATATGATTTTAAAAACAATAGAAGAAACACAAGAATTAAATGCAAGAATTTATATACAGATTTTAGATAATATTTTAGAATGGGGAAAAAAAAGAAATTATGATGATAATCTAATAAGATGCTTAATTTTAGTGAATGTCAATTTTATTTTGTATCATAATATAGTAAATAAGAAAATATATAATGTTGGAACTAAAGTTGAAATTTATACGCCAGTTAAATTGGAGGTGAAGTCTAGGATAGATAATTTTTTATTGATATATAAAAATATAAAGTTTATATCTAATAATCAATTTATTTATGAGCTTAAGAATAATATTAAAACAAATAAGAATTCATCAGAAAATGAGAAGTTAAGGAATTTAGAAATACTTAAAGAAGATGAATCTTATATTAAGTCTTCTTATTTTGCAACTCAATTAAATATTGGAAGAGGGATTAATGATCAAACTTTCCAAAAAATAAATAATTTTATAGAAACTGGAATTTTACCAAATGAATAAGTTCAGATTTTGTGATAGATCAAGGCAAAAAAGTTTGAATAAGCGGAGTGTACTAATAGTACATGAGCATTATGAAAAGTTTTTTAACGTAAGAGTTAGTGCAAAAGGTGGACTTATATGAATAATATTAGTATATTCGGTACAAGCAGTGATGCCGGAAAATCCACCATCACCTTTGTAATCGCAAAGATCATCCAGGATATGGGTTACAGCGTGGCACCCTTTAAAGCTCAGAATGTATCAAACAACTCCCACGTATGTGACGACGGAAGCGAGATAGCCATAGCCCAGTATTTTCAAGGCTCTGTGCTTGGGGTGGAGACCTCATATCACCTAAACCCCGTACTTTTAAAATCTGGCCGTGGAAGCAGTGCTTCACTCATAGTTGAGGGTAAAGTAGTAAAAGACAAAGATGTCAGGGAGTATTATCGTGACCTTGATACCCTAAAGCCTGCCGTTAAAAGATGCTATGAATATTTGGATGAGCGTTACGACTGCGTGGTTGCCGAGGGTGCGGGAAGCCCCGTGGAACTTAACCTTATGGATAAGGACTTGTCAAATATCTTTATAGCTGATGAGTACAATACAAAGATAATACTTGTAGCAGATATAGAAAAAGGGGGAGTGTTCGCATCCATATACGGGGTGTATAACCTGCTGCCCGAAAACCTGCGTAAAAATGTCATAGGAGTTATAGTAAATAAATTCAGGGGTGATATGAGCCTGTTTGACGAAGGGGTGCGTATCATTGAAGAGGATTTCGGCATCCCCGTACTTGGGGTGCTTCCCTATATCCCTTTTAACCTGGGCTTTGAAGACAGTGCAAGTTTGAAGAACTTTGTGCAGGATACCTCAAAGAAAAAGCTTGATATTGCCGTGATAAACTATCCCACAATGAGCAATTATAACGACTTTGAACCGCTTATTGCAGACGGTGAAGTGGCTTTGGAGTTCGTAACTTCAAATATAAACCTTGAGAAGTTTGACCTGGTGATACTTCCGGGATCCAAACTGGTTATAAAAGACCTGCAGTGGTTAAAGCAAACGGAACTTTTCGATCAGCTTAAAAGCTTAAAAAAGCCCATATACGGCATCTGCGGGGGATATGAGATGATGTTCGTCTCACTGGTTGATTCCCACTGTATAGAAAATGAAGCAGTGACCATGGAAGAGGGCTTGGGGTTTATTGATGATATTATCGATTTCCAAAAAGAGAAGATACTTAAAAAACAGGATTATGAAATTTTTGGAACCAAACTGAACGGTTTTGAGATACACCACGGTATATCCCAGCATTACCCGCTGTGGTTTGAAAAAGGGAACATAAAAGGATCATTCGTTCACAGGGTATTTGACAGCGATATTTTCAGGGATAAACTCTTTAATGAGATAAATCCCGATTATAAAGGGTTTGATTTTGGAAAATACAAAGAAACAAGGGTAAAAAGTTTTATTCAGCAGATGAAAGGAAGCCTGAATCTTGATAAAATCTGCTCAAAATTAAATCTAGGTTAAAAAGGGCGTTTTTTTAGATACCTCTTACCCCTATTGTGTTAGGTTGAATACAATTTAATACAAAGGATAATATTTGGATGATTCAAAATCAACGGTTTTAAAGCCTGTTTTTTACCCTTCCGTTATAGTTATAGCCGTATTGGTATTATTTGCTATAGCTATGCCGGAAACTACAGGTCAGGTGTTTAACGGTGTCAAAGAATTTATTGCAGATAAATTCGGCTGGCTTTATATGTTAAGCGTAGGTGTCTTTACCATATTTGTCATATTTCTGGCACTTTCCCCTTTCGGGCGTTTTAAGCTGGGGCCCGACCAGTCAAAACCTGCATATAGTTACGCTTCCTGGTTTGCCATGCTTTTTAGTGCAGGAATGGGAATAGGGCTTATGTTTTGGGGTGTTGCGGAACCCGTGATGCATTACAGTGCTCCTCCAAGCGGGGACAAAGAGACAATAGAAGCTGCAAAACAGGCTATGCGGATCACCTTTTTTCACTGGGGACTTCATGCCTGGGCGATATATGCAGTAGTGGGGCTCGTACTTGCATATTTCTCATTCCGGCACGGGCTTCCCCTCTCCGTAAGATCGGCACTTTATCCCCTGATAGGTGACAGGATACACGGCAGGATAGGCCATACCGTCGATACCATAGCGGTTCTTGGTACTATTTTCGGAGTCGCTACCTCTTTGGGGCTTGGGGTACTTCAGGTTAATGCGGGCTTGAATTATATCTTTGATATCCCGGTAGGGCTTCCTGCACAGATAACTTTAATAGCTGTTATCACATCCCTGGCCACCGTTTCTGTTGTACTGGGGCTTGACGGGGGGATCAAAAGACTTTCAGAGCTGAATCTTTATTTGGCTATGGCGCTTGTGGCCTTCGTATTTTTGGCAGGACCCACGTTTTTCCTTCTTGGAGCTTTGGTTGAGAATCTGGGTAATTACCTAAGCCATGTTGTGGATATGACCTTTAATCAGTATATATACAAAGAGACTCCCTGGATGGGATGGTGGACATTCTTTTACTGGGCATGGTGGATGGCCTGGGCACCTTTTGTGGGAATGTTTATTGCCAGAGTTTCAAGGGGGAGAACCATCAGGGAGTTTGTTTTAGGCGTGCTTTTTGTCCCTGTGGGATTTACGTTTATCTGGATGACGGTATTTGGAAACAGTGCCTTGGATGCTATTATGAACGGCGGATTTACTGCTTTAAGCGGTGCCGTTTCATCAGATGTGTCAACCGCACTTTTCAAGTTTTTGGAACATTTTCCTTTTTCCGGCGTGGTCTCGATTTTGGCAGTTATATTGGTTATAACTTTTTTTGTAACCTCGTCGGACTCAGGTTCTTTGGTAGTCGATACCATATCAAGCGGGGGTAACCATAACAATCCCGTTTGGCAGAGGATATTCTGGGCTGTTTTAGAAGGGGTCGTTGCTGCGGCATTGTTAATAGCAGGGGGGCTTGGGGCTTTGCAGGCAGCTTCCATAACCATAGCCTTGCCTTTTGCAGTTATCATGCTTATAGCCTGCTGGGGAATGTACAAAGCCCTGCACCTGGAAGCAATAAGATACGAATCCCTTCAGCACCATATGAATGCAGGAAGACACGGAGAGATAAGCGGGACCTGGAAAAACAGGCTTTCCCTTCTTGTTGAGTTTCCCGAGCCTTCAGAGACAAAAAGGTATATAAATGAAGATGTCATAACTGCCATGGAAAGCGTGAAAGTTGAGCTTGAGAAATACGGCTGGAATATAGATATTATTAATGATAAGGAAAATGCCGTTTCGATCTTGAACGTGGAGCATAGCGGTGATCTGGATTTTACCTATGAAGTGAGATTTAGAAGGTATAACACCCCTACCTATGCTTTCCCGGAAATAGTGAATCCCACAAAAGAGCAAAAAAAGTATGCAAGGGCTGAGGTGCATCTTCAAGACGGTAACAAAGCTTATGATATCTACGGATATGAGATGGATGTGATCGCAAACGATATAATAGACCAGTTTGAAAAGCACAGACACTTTTTACACAATACTTCAGGGCTTGACCCTGTTATACCCATAGACTAGAATTTACTGGTCTATGGTATTTTGATCACTCTTTTCCTATAAACTCTTTAGAGTCTGTATCTTCGATAATCAGTTTTGCGATATTATCCGTCTGGGTCGCTACGTCATTGGTCTGGGCCGCGATAGATGCATTTTGCTGGGTCTGCCGATCCAGTGAATTTACCGCATTGTTTATCTGCTCTATCCCCGCAAGCTGCTCTTTTGATGCAAGCTCCACGTTTTTTATTATCTCCATAGTTCTTGTGATATTATCGTTCAGGGTGTTATACCCGATTGTCATCTTGTCTGAGATCTGTTTACCGTTGTTTGCTTTTTGGGTGGCATTTTCCACCAGGGATTTTATCTCGTTCGCGGCTTCCGCGGACCTGCTTGCCAGGTTCCTTACCTCCTGTGCGACCACGGCAAACCCTTTACCCGCTTCCCCTGCGGTTGCCGCTTCTACCGCCGCATTTAAAGAGAGGATATTGGTCTGGAACGCTATCTGGTCGATAACGGTGATAGCCTCGTTTATGGCGCTTACCTGTTCGTTTATATCATCCATTGCCCCTGTTGTCTGGTTTGCCAGGTTCTGCCCGTCATGCACCGAGTGGGTAACGCTTGATGCCAGGTCCGACATCTGGATGATATTGGTAGTGGTACCCGCTATATTGCTTGTGATCTGTTCCAGGGCGGCTGCCGTCTGTTCCAGTGCCGCGGCGGCTTCGGTGGAGTTCTGGTTCAGCTTGTTCACGTTTTGAAGCAGGGTGTTGCTGTTTTTGTTCAGGTTCAATCCGTTTGATCTGTTCTCCGTCAACATATCGTTTATTGAATCCCTTACTTTGTTGATATCGTTTACCAGTATATCAAAGGAGCTGCCTTTTTGCAGCCCAGTTACATCCAGGCTGTTCCTGTAGTCGTAGTTGGCATACTCTTCCAGTATCCTGTTCAGGTAGTTAAAGTGCCGGTTCATCTGCTTTATCATATCGTTCACTACCGTTTTGAACTCATTTAAAACCTGGTTGGAGGTGTCTCTTTTTATATAATGCTCAAAAGAGCCTTTTTTTACCCGGTCGATTATCTCTTTGGATTCCTCTATTAGTTTTTTATCTTCCTCTTCCCCGTCAAGGATCGATTGGATATAGGTGTTGAAATCTTTTGCCACTTCCCCTATCTCGTCGGAGGAGCTTATGCTTATCTTGCTGTTTGAGTTTTTGTTATTTATCAGAGACTTTATCGCCTCTTGCAGTTTGTCTATGGGCTGGGTTGATTTTTTCAAAATAAAAAATACAAAAAACAGCGTAGCCCATCCAAGCAGTGTTATAACGATGAATACGTTCGTTATTATATTCACAAGGGCATTATCGGAACTTTCCAGGGAAAAAGTAAGATCCATCACCCCTATTACCTCACCCTCATTTTGGTTCACGTGGCACATCAGGCATTCCTGGTTTGCTATCATCGGTTTTATCATTCTAAGGTCATGGCTGGTTTCTTCATATTCCATGACCTTTGTTTTTTTGTCCTTAAAGGCCTTTAATATATCTTCGTCACGGGTAAAGCTGCTTTGGGGAGAATACAGCTCTATTAGTTTCTTCCCTTTTGCCACGTTCAGTTTTTTTACCCCTTCTATAAGCCTTGCACTGTCGAGGGATTTTTTTATCTGTACCGGGTCCCCTGTATTCATGGAGGTTCTAAGGCTTTGGAAAATAGATTCGTTTAACATGTTCAGGTGCTGTTTGGTTGCAGCGATGTTCTTCTCTTCTATCTTTAGTGCCGTGATGAACATCGTCATAAAAGAACTCACCGTCATCAGTACAAACAACAGGAACATTATCTTGTATCTTATTTTGCTTTTTATAAAAGAAAACAGTTTACCGAACATTAAAAGCTCTCCCATTCAAGGTCATCGTTTCCTGCCTGGGGTTTTATCTTCTCGATCGTTGCCTTTGCCGTAGAAACTGCGGCAGGCTTTGCCTGTTCAAAGGGGCTGTTTTGTTCTGATCTTGGTTCTATGTTCATACGGTTATTGTTTTCCCTTTCTTGTGCTTTTCTTTTGAGCTCTTCGCCGTTTTCTATTTTGACCTGGTTCAAGCCGTTAAATACGCCGATTGTAGCGTGTTCGATCTGCTGTGAGATCTTTTTTAGTTCTTCGTTTGAGGCATTTTGCGCCGATCTTGACATAAACTCTTTTACCTTGTCGTGCACGGTTTTATGGTTAACCATAAATTCTGACCAGGAGGCTGTTTTTGTGAACGGCTTGTTCTGTTGTATCTGCCTGTCGACCCATTTCCCCAGATTGCAGCTGTGGTGGTCGGTGACCGGGATGCTTTTTCTCTCGTCAAGCTGCATAAAGTTGTTCATCTTAAATGTAACATGGTCGTTTTTCAATTTTGCGGTTTCAAACACAAGTTCCACGTCCGCTACCTGGTTTCTGGCTTCGGGCTTGAATTTTGCCCTGGACGCCGCCGTTACCAGGTTGTTTGAAAGTTCGGAGACCTCCTGTACAAGCTCGTTTATTTTCCCCGCTTCCGAAGCATTGAGCTGGGTTGCCTGGTCAAGCTGGCTGACGGCATCGTTTATCTGCTCCAGCCCCTGCTGCTGTTCCGTGCTTGAGCTTGCGATATGGTTTATCAGCTCGACCGTGTTTTGGATATTTGAGTTTAATGTTTTATACCCCTGTATCATATCGTCGCTTATCTTTTTACCGCTGTTTGCCTTTTCCGTTGCGTTTGAAACAAGGGATTTTATCTCGTTCGCGGCTTCGGCGGACCTGCTTGCAAGGTTCCTTACCTCCTGTGCAACCACGGCAAACCCTTTACCCGCTTCCCCTGCCGTCGCCGCTTCTACCGCCGCATTTAAAGAGAGGATATTCGTCTGGAACGCTATCTGGTCTATAACTGTGATAGCTTCGTTTATCGCCGTGACCTGGGTGTTTATCTCGTCCATGGAGGAGGCTGTTTCATTTGCCAGTTGCTGCCCGTTGTCGACGGAGATATTAAGCTCCTTTGAATAAGCCAGGATGCTTTTTATGTTCTGGTTATTGTTCACAACCGTACTTGTTATCTCTTCCAAGGCTGCTGCCGTTTCCTCCAGTGATGCCGCCTGTTCGTTGCTTGAGGTTGCAAGGTTGCTTGAGGTCTGTTCCAGTACGGTGGTATCCATGTTCAGTTTTTCCCCTGCATTCAGTATCATACCTATAAGCTCCGATACGTTGTTGCTTATAAGCATTGATGAGGCTACCAGTGAACCGAAGCTTCCGTTCATATTCTCGTTCTCTTTTTCATCGTAGGTATAGGTAAAGTCGCTTTCCCCGTATCTAGTAAGGGTATCCACCACTATTTTAAGCTGTTTGTTGGTCCCCGATACCAGCTGGTTTACCTTGTCTTTTATACTGTTTGTAAGAGGATTCGAGGAGCTTCCTTTTATAGTATAGAAGTAAAAACCGTTATCTACTTTTTCCAGGATATCGTCTATCTCTTCGACAAGTTTGTTATCCTGCTCTATCTCGTTTACGGTTTTTTCGATGGTATTGTTTATCTCCCCTGCCATTTGGGCAAACTCGTCGCTCCCTTTTATCTCTATGGGTTTTGCCTGAAAGCTTTCTTTGTTTATAAAGGCAAAGAACTGATCCATGCCGTTCTTGAACTTTTCAAGGGAGGATGCGATGTTCACGGCAATAAGCTGTATGATCCCAAGTATGATTATTATGGAAACAAGAAGTTGGGAGATGATAAATACCAGGGTGCTTGAAATCACTTCTTTAAAGTCTTTTTTTAGTTCCTCGACCTTTGCCAGGTTTCTCTCTTCCCACTTTAAAAGGGCGTTTTTTAGGGGTCTGCTGTATTTTGTGGCATCGCTGTTGTCCTGTATGCTTAAGGCTTCGTTGTTTTTTATTTTAGCCGCCAGGTTATCCAGGATATATTTTTGATCCCTGTAAAGGTTTTCAATATTGAAGGTCTTGTAGCCGGCGGAGATCTCCGTACTGTTTGCCAGTCTTGACAGGAGGATGTCAAACTCCTCTACGGCTTTTATGAAACTGTCTTTGGCTTTTATATCGTCAGGGTTTATAATAGCCTGTCTAAGTGCCGCATTGATTTGAAGCCCTTGTTGTGTGGATAGTATGATATCTTGTGAAAGAATTGAAATATCACTGCTTTTGATGTAGTTGTTTTCCAATATATTTAATTTGTTATAAATAACACTTGTTAATATTCCAAGGGATATTAATACAAAAATGGTAATAATATTGATCTTGGCCTTGATCCTTAATCTGTTTAGGAAGCGGTTCATCTTCTTTTTTTCCTTTTTCTTGTCGTATTTATTTTATAAGTTGTGTTTTTCAGGGTTTTTATCAGGTTTGCGGACAGCTTGTACATATCCATGATGACGGTTTTTTTCTCCCCGTCGCTGTTTTTTCTCGAGATATCGTATTTTTCCAGAAGCAAAAGATAGTCTATCTCTTTTAAAAACGGGTATAAATGCACGGAGCGTTCCTCTTCCAGTATCCATTCGCTCAAAAGTGCGATCACCATAAGCTCGGGTATCCACAGGCTGCCGTTCTTTAAGTTTCTCTCTATGGCCTTAACGATTCCGTCGTAATAGACCATCAAAGGTTCCTCTTTTTTTGCGATCATGGACAGCTGCTTGTTCTTATGGCTGTGTTCAAGGAGGTTTCGCAGGTAAGTGGAGTTTACCACGCATTCCTGCAGCTGTTTTAAGAGCTTCTTTAAAATATTGTTTATATGTTCTGTATCTTCTTCTGTCCCTATTGTGAAGTTGATGTTTCCTTTATCTATTTCATTGAAATATTGTTCCAGGGTGGTTCTTATAAAAACCAGCAGGGCTTCGGTTTTTTGTTCCCGCAGGAGTTTGGGCTTTATCCTGTTTTTGCATTGTAGGTTGATGGACAAATTATTTCCTTCTTTTTATATTAGAATATTATGCAGGCAGGTTCTTATAGCTTATAGTCTATTTTAAAGGGTCTAAAGATCACATAAATGTGATACATTGATACTGTTATTTAGATGGGATTTTTATAACCAGATAATTATTTTTATGTTTAAATAAGACCTGCCTGCCAACTCCTAATTATAAAAATCGCTGTAAATCTAACATTAAAGAGTGTTGAAAAGTGTCATTTTATTGTAATATTTGGTTATTTTGATTTATTTATGATATTTTTTATCATATTGTTGAATATGAAATAGTGAAAAGGGATCATGGCGTACCAGTATATCCTTCCCCATAATCCTTTGGGGTAAAAATATGCCGACTGGACAAGCCTGTTATTTGTTATTTTAAATTCAAGCCAGGCACGGCCGGGCAGTTTCATCTGGGCGTAAAGGAGCAGCCTTTTGTCTTTTTCAAGGTCAACCACTTTCCAGAAGTCCAGGCAGTCTCCTGTTCTAAGGTCGCACTGGCTCCTTCTGCCCCTTTTTAATCCCACTCCTCCCAGAAGCTTGTCTATGATGCCCCTAAGCTCCCAAAGCAGGTCGTAATCAAACCAGCCGTTACCTCCCCCTATTGAGATGAAAGAGGCGTAAACTTTTGAAGGGTCCAGCTCTTTTATATCTGATTCCCTCCTGTCCACGAAAACCGCATCGGAAAACTCTTTGTCGTGAACTTCGTCCCAGACCTTTCCCCCGTTGTCGTTCCATCTGCTTACCACCTGGTTCTGCTCTATCTCCTCCTCTGCCTGTTTTACTGCCTCCATATAAGCTGTAGGCTTGATATTGGGGAAGAATTTTTCAGCATTGTCGTTTTGTATGAGAACCTCGCTTTCAAGGCCCTGGATCAGGGCTTTTGCAACGGAAAAGGGAACCGGGGTAAATAGGTTGAGCCAGTATGATGAAAGATTTATGGTAATAAACGGCACGGGGATTATCTTTCTTTTAAGCCCCAAAGCACGTGCTGTTTGGAGCATCATCTCACCGTAGCTTAAGGCTTCGCTCCCTATATCAACCGTAAGGTTCTTGTTATATTCAAGATAAAGGGAATCTTTGAGGTATTTTAGCACGTCGCCCACCGCAACGGGCTGGGCCTTTGTGGATACCCATTTTGGGGTTACCATAACAGGGAGTTTCTCTACAAGGTTCCTTATTATCTCAAAGCTGGCACTTCCCGAGCCGATGATCACCCCTGCCCTTATCCATACGGTTTGCACTTTGGGGCTTGAGTTTAGTATCTCCCCGGTTTCAAGGCGGCTTAAAAGGTGGGTGCTTGTGTGCTCGTTCTTTACCCCAAGTCCTCCTAAGTAGATTATCCTTTTTACACCGCACTCTTCGGCTGCATCGACGAAATTCTGCGCAGAGATCCTGTCCAGGTCTTTGTAGTTTTCTTTATTTAGGGAGTGGATAAGATAGTATGCCGTATCAATTCCGGTTAATGCTTTTTTTAAAGCCTCTTTGTCAAAGGTGTCACCCTGTGCGATCTGTACTTTTCCCGCGGCCTCTTTTGAAACGGCTTTTTTGTTTCTGACAAAAAGCCTTAATTCGATACCAGATTCTTTTAAAAGTATTTGTTTAAGTCTTCTTCCTATATAACCCGTTGATCCCGTTAAGAGTACTCTCATGGCATATCCTTTATCTGACCTTTATTATGTTATTATTCCGTTAAAATATTTTAATAACTCTTAAGATAGATATCTAATGATTCGGGGATATTGTTCCTAATGGAACTTTTCACTAATATACTCCGTTAAAAAATATGAAAGGCGAAGTTTATGGAATACAGGTATATAGGAAGAACCGGGCTTAGGGTTACACCCATTTGTTTAGGGACTATGAGTTTTGGAAGCTGGAGCGACGAGAAGGAATCATTCAGGATCATGGACAGATCGGTTGAAAGGGGGATAAACTTTTTTGACACAGCAGAACTCTATCCCGTACCGCCCAAGTCATCCTATGCGGGAACTACCGAGGAGATCATCGGCAAATGGCTTAAAGGGAAGCAGCGTGACAAGCTGATTATAGCTTCAAAAGTTGCAGGTGCCGCTAACGGCTGGTTCGTTCCTCCTATCAGGCACGGGATGACGGCAATAGACAAGTTCCATATCAAAACGGCAATTGAAGGGAGCCTGAAAAGGCTCGGTACTGATTATATCGACCTTTACCAGATGCACTGGCCTGATACGGTGGTGCCTATAGAGGAGTCCTTAAAAGCATTTGACGAGCTTGTTCAGGAGGGGAAGGTAAGATACCTGGGAACCTCGAATGATTCCGCTTACGGTCTGACAAAAGCGAACGAGACCTCAAAAAGGCTAGGGATATCAAGGTTTGAATCTATACAGAATAATTTTTCACTGAACAACCCGAGATTTTTAGACGAACTTGCAGATGTGTGCAGAAAAGAACAGATATCCCTATTGCCTTATTCACCGATTGCAGGGGGCGTTTTAAGCGGTAAATACAACGGCAGCTTTTACCCGGAGGTAGCCAGATTTTCTGCCTACTTAAAAAGTGACAATGCTAGGATAAAAGCGCAGGGGACAAGATTCGTAAATGAAAAATCCCTGGCAGCAACCCAAAGGTATATGGAGCTTGCCAATAAGCTTGGAATTTCGCCTGTTACGCTTGCCGTGGCATATTCCAAGCAGTTCGATTTCGTTGCTTCAACCATAATAGGTGCAAGAACGGCCGAGCAGCTTGATGATTCTTTTGCTGCATTTGACGTGAATCTAAGCGATGAGACTATGGAAGAGATAAAAGGGATACAATCAGAGATAATGTATCCGATGGGGTAGTTAAATATTAATACTCTTTTTAAATTACAAATAACTATAGTAAACCCTTTATTTAAAGGGTTTTGTAAAATAAACAAACTATAACTACATATAAATAGTGATAAGCATATACCTTTATTTTGTGTACTTTTATTGTGTGTTCAGCTCAAATTGTGTACCATTTGTGTGTACTAAAATAGGAGGTGTATTTTGAAGTTTGATTTACCAAAAACTTATACGGCAGGTTTAACATATATCGATGATGGGCAGATCACTAAATCCAATATCAAAGATGGCAAGATAGTTAAAACAAATATACCTTTTAAAGAACCGTACAAGATACAAGTAAGAATATCGAAGATGGTAAACGGTAAAAGACTTCAAAAGAAAAAAATTCTAACTTTCTCCCCTGACACAAAACTTCTTAATGCCGTAAAAGAGTGTAATAAACTTTATAAAACCATGATGAATGATTATCATATAGAAAGTATAACTATTTCAAAAGATCAACATTTTTCTAAAGAGATGAAGCTGTTTACAGTTATGGAACGATTTGTAGAATATAGAAAACTGGAATATGAATCTAGGGCGGATAAAAACGATTTTGACGATAACAACTTTTGGATGTATTCTAACAGGTGGATAAAATCTATTTATGATAAGCCTATCGGAGCAGTAGACAGGGAAGATGTTTTGAAGTTGGTCAATGGAGTGAAGCGAGCCGGCAGAAGTGAAAGCTACAGCAGGAGAGTTTATCAGATACTAAACCCGGTATTTAAGTTTTTTAATTTAAAGGCAAGTAAATTTGGTATCCAGTTGGTATCTCCTGCAACACAGATATCTCTGCCACCGCTTAACAACGAAAGAGGTATAGACTTGTCTTTAAAAGAGATTGAGGATTTATTTAAAGAGTTAAAAGAGTTCCAATTATCTCCGATTAGGGAGATATTCATGTTTTTGATGCACGGTAGAAGAAGAAATGAGGTATTGACCCTTGAATGGACAGATATAGATTTTGAGAATAATACTTATACGATACAAGCGAAGAACAACAAAGCCAGGGTTGATATGACTTACCACTTAAGCAGTAGATTAAAAGAAGCATTGGAAGCTATAGGTGTTGAGAAAGAGGGCTATGTATTTAAAAAAACTTCTAATAAAAAGTTACCATACTCTCCTTATGCACTTAACCACTATTGGAAAACAAAAGAATATAAATATGCAGACAGAAGAGGAAACCCAAGCAAATATGTAAGGCCTATAATGATGCACCAGATCAGAAATGCCATTGCAACCTATCTAAAAAATGAAATGGGAGTGGGAAATGATATAGTAGGTCAACTATTGGGGCATAAGCAGAATAAAACCGTAACCGATAGATATGGTAAGATAAACTATTACACTACTGGAAAATATATAGATCAAATGCTTGATAAAATGTTTGGAGAAGCTACTGCAAACGTTGATGAAAAATTTGAGATGATGAAGTCTTTATTTCCAAATAAAAGTGATGAAGAGATTAAAAAAGCTTTGGAACTTTTAACTTAATCAGTATGTCATAAATGGCATGATATTGATTTTATCTGTCACTTATGGCATAATATTATAAAGGATGAATGATGACAAGAATAGATTTGATCGATAAAATACAAAAACGAAAAAAACAATTAAATATTTCCATTGAAAATTTGGCAAAAATTTCCGGTATAGGGATTAGAACACTTAACAGGTTTTTTGCAGGGGATGATGTAAAGTTAAGTACTATTGAGAAGATCACAAATAAACTTGGGCTGGATTTTGCAGGAAACGAGATACTGTCTTTGGAAAAACTAAAAGAGCAAAGGGCAAAAGAAAAAGCTATTTTTATGGCTTCACTTGTTCAAAGCACATCGGCACTTGAAATGCAGGGCTTGGAAAAAAACTCTATAGATAATATTATTCATCAGTTCGAGCAGGAGTTTTTAAAGGGTCAATACCAGGATAGGCTTTGGGTGGCATAATGATAGATTCAACAAAACCTATTGACGATGCTACACCACTTGATGATGTATCCGGGTTGAAGCTTCCCAAAGACAGGTCATATTCCTTAAAAGAGATATATGAAAAAGAAGCCCAGAATATTGCTAAAGCAACGATCAGGTATCTTTCGGCACCTCCTTCAAAAAAGGAAGCACCGTTTACATATATCTGGATGATGGATCTGCATGAAGAGATGTTTGGAGATGTGTGGGATTGGGCAGGGAAGCTTAGAAAAATAGAACTATCAATCGGTATAAAAGCTTATCTTGTACCAATGGAGCTTAAAAACCTTTGTGACGATATAGCTTACTGGGATAAAAATAAAACTTATGATGTATTTGAAACAGCTGCACGTATTCATCACAGAGCAGTACAAATCCACCCTTTTCAAAACGGTAACGGCAGATGGAGCAGGATGCTGGCTAATATATATCTGCGGCAGCATGGTAAAATGCCTGTTCGTTGGCAGGAAGATTTATTGGCTAAAGAAAATCCGAAAAGAAGTGAGTATATTGCTGCTTTGAAAAAGGCTGACGATAGAGATTACGAAGATTTAATAGAGATGCATAAGGTGACGTATTAAATTTTGAAGGATATCCCATTTTAATTTAAATGGGATATATTTTCAACTTTTTTCATAATATGTTGTTGCCAATGCTTTGAAATTGAAATCCGGTGATCCCTGCCTTGCATAGTATGAAGAAAATCGAGCCTGAATATCTTTCAGAAAAGAAGTAGAGACAGTCATACCAGAGGTATATTCCTCAACTTCAGTACTTTTAACAGTCTGAATTTCCTGGAAATCTGCAATATGAGCTTCAAAATCAAGAAATCCAGGTAAAAAATGATATCTTTCCCCTTTATTGTTGGCAACAAATTTTTGAATCATATCTTTGGTTTTGTTGACAGCTTTTTCATATTTTTCCTGGCAGTCTTTTTTTGCATCGTAAGCTTTAAATGCTACATCTTTGATCTCTGCAGGGTTCTGTGGCCAAACATTGTGTAAATAACTTTCTGCTTCTTCAAATTTTGTTTTTAGTGCAGGTTCTTTTGACTTTAAAGAAACAATATCTTCTATTCCCATTAGCTTAAAAAGTTTGACAATAATAAAGTTTTCACAACCTTTGGCAATATCACATGCCGGAGAAAGTACAAGAAAAATCTCTTCCTCCTTTTTAATAATATTACCGGTATGCATTTTTGGTTTCACCGCCGGTTTGATATACATTTCAGCAGGATCGTATTGTACCTTTTGACCATCTGTATTATGTTCCATATATTCCTGAATGTGTGTCAATGCATAACGAAGAATGATCTTTTCCAGATCCACTTTACCATTTAATTCGTGAGTAAGCCAGTACTTTTTACTTGGTGCCAAATGTTCCCAAAATGTTTTATGCAGGGCTTCTTCAATCAATCCTTTGGAACCAAAAACTTTGGTTATTCCGGACTTATACATAGGCATTACTTCTTCAGTCAGTGTTTTAAAAGTGTCAAATTCATCTCTATCACAGGCTTCTATAAAACTGTTTTCTGCCGCTAAAGTTCTCATATCTTCATCTATAGACCCAGATACGATATAAATAGGATATCTGGAATTTTCTCTAATTGCCTTAACTATTTCTTTTCCTTGCAATTCCCCAGAGCTTCCTGTCAGATTCAAATCGATGAAGGCAGTATCAAAATATTGTGAACGTATAGCACTATCAGCGGCTTCAAATTTTCTTTCAAAAACAGGAACAATTTTAAATCCATGTCTTTCTTCATTAAATTCTTCAATACCAGTTTTATATAAATCAATTTGTTCTTCATTATCTTCTACAATAAGTATACTAATTTCCTGCATTTTCTTTCCCTTTTACAAATTCAACATAAACTAAAGTGCCTTTTTTAACCTTACTCAATGATACAGTTCCTCCTGAGCGTTTCAATGCTTCCGCTGCTATTGACATGCCAAGTCCTGTACCATCCTCTTTTAAAGTAAAACCAGGATCAAAAACATTTACCGCATAGTTTTCCGGAATACCGGGACCATTGTCATACATTTCTATTGATATGTGCGTTTCTGATTCATCAGACCTGATGACAATCTGTCTGTCTTCTTCCAAACTTCTTCCCAGCCAGTAAACAGAATTTTCAATAAAGTTGGAAAAAGCAGTTATCAAGTCATATTCCCGTCCGTATATTTCCAGTGACGGGTCTATTTCATTGATAAACTCAATATTGTTTTCATCAAATGATACGGTGAATATATCTGAGGCATCCGAAATAGATTTTCTGATATTTGTAATCTTTTTATTTGGGATTCTTGCTCTTGAAAGAGGTTCGATTCTTTTAAACAAAGTAGTTATTGCTTTACTGTGGAAAAGAAGTTTTTCACTTTGGGACTTCATTGACTCTTTTTTCGTATCTTCGGGATTTTTCAGGAAACGATCCATATCTCTGTTCAGTCTTGGAATAGTTTCATTAAGGTATCTGAGGTTTTTTCTTCCCTCATGCAGTAAAACTTCAGTCATTTTTCCTAAAGTAACCTGTCCCTGGTAAACAGCAATGGTATTTTTGATATCTTTTAAAGTTTTCTCTTTGTCCTGTCTTTCTTTCTGAATTATTTTTGATACAGTTTTTCGCGCATCAATAGACATGCCGATTGTTTCAAGATGTTTGTCTACTTTATTTTCAATTGATTCGAAATCAAACAAGCTGTCCAGCTTTTCAGAGACATTGACATTTTTACGACCACGCCCCACCTGGCTTCTGAATGCGAAACGACGGGGTTGAAGAATCTGTTTTATCAAATGACGTGTGATTGCATGAAGTCCCAGGTAATTGTTGTTTTCAACAAGACCATCACGTGCACTTTTTTCATGCAGATGTGATTGCTCTTCAGGTTCAACTTCAATAAAGCCGGCAATCTGATTCATACCGATATTCATTGCAAAACTTTGAACTCTGTCTTTATCAAGATCAAGCCAGTCATAATCCTGATCACCATAAGGTCGTATTCTGAACATACCACGATATACACCAACACCATAAATTTCATCAAGTAATCTACGTGCTTCCATTTTTCCTATAGATGCATCATGACTTAGTCCACGATTCAAAAGATCATCTATTGCTTCTGGGTCACGGTCAAAAACCCGGAAATCAAACAGAACTTTTCCACAGTAATGCTGACTATTTTTCAAAACAATTTCATGTTCAATTATTTCCGGATGAATTCCTGGAATATTCTGATTTTCATATTTGATTGTTGCTTTACCAGAACCATCAACTTCACCACTGATCCGGTAATCATAATAGTCAAGAATAGGCAGCGGCTTGATTTCGGTTTTTTTTGTTTTATATTGAATACCAAGCTTTTTATCCATATAAGGCATATTGATATATTCCAAGGAAATATCAAATTTGTCCTGTTTGTTTTTCTGCAATGGCAATTTCAGTTTCTGAAGTTCCAGTTCCAGTTTTGCCAGTTTGTTTGTACTCCAGATTTCTACTACTTTTTCTGCAGTAATACCCTCCGTGGTCATCTCCATATATACACCACTTTGGGGATTGGACTCACCTGTTTCTATCAGTATATCTATATCTGATAAGTATTTGACTTTTTCAAGTTCTGCAAAGTCTATTAGAACTTTGGAAAGATTTCCTTGTTCATCTGTTGATTCCATCAACAGAATGTTACCGAGAATTCCTGCAGCATACCGTCCGATCCCCTTTCTACCCTGTAAAACACGACCTTCCGGACTTGTTCTTCTTTCAAGTTTGTCTGATGTTGCAGGAACCAGCCATACATCCGTAATTGTTGAAAGAGACATACCGTGGCCTTTATCATCTACAACAATTTTTAAAAGTTTCTGTTTTTCCTGATATTCAAGAACTATTTTCACAGATGTAGAATCTGCATCATAAGAATTTTTGACAAGTTCAACAATTGCAGCATATTCATCTTTGATAAGATCTTTACCAATTGTTCTAATCAACCTGGAAGATGGTCTGATTTTCTGTATTTCAGTATTTTGAGACATCAATAAAGCTCCTGCACTTATTAAGATATTTATTTAATCATAAAAGCTCTTATATAGTGCTAAACTTTGCAGGTATTATTAATATTGTTGGGGATTTTTAGCAGTTTTTTTACTATTGCTAGAATAAAAAAATGATGCTGTTTAATTATTTACCAAAAATATTTTTGACAATATTTGCAATTTGATATGCCAAATAAGGTGGAACAGCATTACCAACCTGGTGATACTGTGCTGTTCTTGAACCACAAAAAACATAATTGTCTGGAAAAGTCTGAATTCTTGCCGCTTCTCTTACTGTAAGACTTCTACACTGGGTTTCATCATAATGAATAAAGTAGTGACCATCTTTTGAAATGTGACTTGTAATGGTGGTTGCAGGAATATCCGGCAGTTGTACTCTGAAACGATCAGCAAATTTACCTGATGTTGCACTGTCATGATCGGGAAGAAGTTCTTCATCATGTTTTTCATAGTCTGGCATTCTTGGAAATGTTCCGTGTTTTTTTGTATAAAGTGCAGAAAACAGATATCTTTTAAGATCCTCTTTTAAATGGGTTCTTGTTTCATGATTCGGTACACCTTTTAATTTATTGTCAGTATACCATTTAAACATAGGATGTGCTAGATTGATAGTGTCACTGCATTCAACAAACTCTGCACCGGGGGTTAAGTAATTCATTGATTCAATATTCATATCTGCTTTCATGTCACTCCATGAAGAGAATTCTTTTAAATGCTCTTTGAAAATCTGATTCCAGTTCTTGTCTGTATTGTCAATTTTTTGATATTTACGTTTTTTCTTTTTCTTTCCGTCTTTGACTATCCATTCAAAACCTCTATAAGACTTACTCAGTCCACTTCTGATTTTTGGTAATCCTCCGATAACTTCTGAAACAGTATTGTAGGTATCAGCTTTTTTTAGAGTTTCAGGTGTTATATCAAGATCATCCCTGATTCCAAGCAAAATCACCCTGTGCCTGTTTTGGGGTATACCATATTCCTCAGATTTGATCAGATAGTCTCTGTCATCTGAATAAACAGGAATACCATTTTCAATATCTATAGCCGAAGTAGAAAGAGAATAGACCTTGTACTTAACAGGCTTGGTATTCGGGAAAACCTTTGAAGGGTCCTGTAAATCACTTTTGATCCAGTCAAATACTTTTTCATCATTGACTTTTGCAGAAAGCAGACCTTTGACATTTTCCATTACAAATACAGACGGATGATGTTTTGCAATGATTCTCAGATATTCTTTATATAAATATACTCTGTGATCTTTGGAATCAATTCCTCCTACTCTTGATCTGCCTGCAAGAGAATAAGCCTGGCAGGGAGGACCTCCTATCAATAGCCATTCTTTTGTCCCTTTTAACTGTTCCTGAATTCTGTCGTCTATTAATGTTTCAGGAAATCTTTCTGAACCCAATTCACAGTTCCAAGCTTCTTTTTTCGCTTCCAAAAATTCTTTTTTATATGTATCATATAAAACTTCAATGAGTTGATCACGTTCAGTTACGGTTTTTGCTTCTACTACATCATAATATTCTTTTGGTAATTGACCTTTTGGAAATTGTCTGCAAAAACTTCTTAATAGTAGTGTTTTATGTGCATTTTCATCTTTTTCAATGGATAATTTGATATCAAACATACGTTTTCCATTTTTTGTAACTGATGAAAAACCTTCTGCAAGTCCACCTGGGCCTGCAAATAAGTCAATAACCGGAATCTGTTTCATTTTCAACTTTTATATTTTTTGTGAGATTATACCAGGGGTTTCCTGGCAAATACTTTAAAGTAGATTTATAATTTTGGTTGCACATTTTTCAATTTCATTATTTATCTCTTCTCCCCAAAACCTTAGAACTATCCAGCCTTTTTCTTTAAGTTCCTGATTTACCCGTTTATCCCGATCAATATTTGACTGGATTTTATCAACCCAGAACTCTGTATTTGTTTTTGGGATATATTTACCTTCCATCAGATATTTCCCATGCCAATATTCGCTGTCACAAAATACAGCAATCTTTTTGCTTTTAAAACAGATATCCGGTTTACCGGGAACATCTTTACAGTTTTTTCTGTATCTTATTCCTTTGGCCCATAATTCTTTACGTAATTTGATTTCTATAGAAGTGTCTTTTCCTTTTATTCTGGACATATTTTCTGAGCGACTCATTGGCTTTTTTTTATTTTTCAAAATCAACCTTTATAATGGACAGAAAATCAGAATAGGTTTTGTTCTGATGTATTGCCACTTTTTATATGTACATCATGCCACATTTTTAATAGATTTGGGATAAACTTTATTTAAAAGTTAACCGTATTCTATTTAATAGTATTTGTTATCATCTATATAAAGATTATTATATAGCTTGGTTTAATATAGAAAGTTATTGTTTCTTTTAGCTTTTTTATAATTCTTCTTTATTTAAAATATTTATTTGTAAATCCTTTAAATAAATCTATGAAATTGATTGTTATGAATAAATTAAATTTTTGGAACTATTCAGGTTATTTTAGAAAAACTACAGTACCTTTGGGAATTATATTTTCTCCTGATCTAGAATTATAAGAAAAAGATCCATTTCCTTTTATAATACCAATTTTAGTTTTATTCTCTAACCAATCCTCATAGAGATTATTAACATAAAAATATCTTTTACCTGTCCCTTGAACTAAACCATTCTTTGTAGCCTTACCTAAAAAGGATTTTTCATCTTGACGGTATATCATGGTAGCTGCAAATATATAGCATTTGTTTTTATTGAAAGAAACATTAACACTTGAAAAGAATTTATCCTTTATTATTTCATCACATTGATTCTCTATCTGTGTATAAGCTTTTTTAAATATGGTTTCATTCTCAAAATATAGTTCTTTCCCAAAAATCACATTACTATAAGACATTGATTTAATTAATTTATTCGATATTATGTAGCAAATGCACAAGACTTTCGGCTTGATTCTTCGTTAAAATTTCAATGTAAATTTAATAAAACATTGGAGTTTGACTATGGCAGAACCTCATGTAATATCAGCGCTTGTAAAAAAGCGAGCTGAACTATCTGGTGAGATTGAACACTACGAACAAATAATCAAAGAACATAAAGAAAATCTCACAACGATTGATAAAACTATTCGTATCTTTGATGAAAATTATCAAATCTCAACCATAAAATCATTAAAAAAGTACAGAAACAGATATTTTGAAACAGGTGAAGCCAAGGTTATGATCCTTAATACTCTTCGTAAAATGGATGAGCCTGTTAAATCGGAAACTTTGTATAAGATTTTGGCTAAAAGAAAAGCTATTACTTTTGAAACCTCTGAACAAAAAAGAATCTTTGCCAAGGCTGTTGCGAATGTTTTAAACAGAATAGAGAAAGAGAATCTGGTTGAGCGTGTTGCCAAAGAGGGATTGATGACTATATGGCAAATAAAAAAGTTTGGATAAAAGTTTTACATTCTTTACTAGGTTCCCTTTTTGAAAGTGTTGACAAATCCTATTTGGGAGGTTGATGGAACTGATTATTTATTGAATCTTTCCAATTCCCGTCAGGATTCAAGAATAATCTAATTTTTTCATTACCTTGTCCTCTCCTTTGCTCAATATAACTCCAAGTATCTTGTATATTCTTAGCAATAGTTTCAAATTTTCTTTTTTCTTTACAGTCATCAGCTTGCTTTCTACTGTAGTCTCTTAACGGCACAGCTATTGGACAGGTACTTATATTGTCAAGTACATAGTAAGTATTCGGGATTTCAATATTTTTACTCATGGGTAGTCCTTTATTTTGATTTTTGTGAACTTTACACTAAAAGTTTTAAAATTTTCTTAAGCCCCTAGTCTCTCGGCAGTTCTTTTGTTACCTTGCCAATATCCGCAGAACTCATTTGAAACAGGAGCCATGATACATTTAGTTAATATATCATTGAAGATCTTACCATTAGACCATCTTCTAGTATCTTCCCTGTATGCAATCTCATTTGCATAATTAGACAGGTATAAATTGCCAATCTTATGACATTGACCATATTGCATTCTTCTAAATCTTGAATTGTAAGACTCTGCTTGGTTATTGTTTTCACCATATACTCCGCAGTATTCCTCACTATGATTAACTCTTTGCATATCGTAGTGACCGTGAAAATGATCATAACCGTTATGTTCGTCTGCGTGGATTTGAGAACCTACCTCTACGGTATTAAACACGATATCTTTGATCTCTGGTGTAGTTTCACCTTTTGTAACGAAGGTTCTAGTTTTAACAGCTCCAACAACATCATCACCGATAGATGCTCTTTGTCTTATAGAGATAATAGTTCTTTTATTTGGTTTGTGAACTTTTCTTCTGTCAACTCTTTTATCTTTTTGATTTTTAGGTCTGATATAACCATTTACATACACTCCGTCAATCTCGCATACGCCAGATAGTTTTTCATTTTCATGGTACTCCATAAGTGATTCCCTGATTTTATGAGCCAAAACCCATGCTGTTTTATATTGAACATCTAAATCTCTTGAAAGTTGTAAAGCCGAGATAGATTTAACTGCATTTGTAAACAATGCGATAGCTAAAAGATAAATTTTTAAAGGTTTTTTATGATTAGCAAATAAAGTACCGCTTGTAACTGAAAAAGTATGAAAACACTCTTTGCACCTATACTGGTTCCTGGTTTTTAAATAGTAATGTTCATGCACGCTTCCACAACAAGGACAAACTGGTTTCCCATTAGTATCGGCCCATCTTATTTGTTTGAATATTTCATGCACCTCTTCATCACTCATAGTGGCTATTTTTAAGATTGATAAATTTCTTGCTTCTGCTGATAGTAGGAAATGTTGTGCCATCTTTTAATCCTTAATAATCATTATTTAAAAAATTATATCGAAATTGATGATAAATGTCAACACGATAATACAGAAAATATCATAGAAAATGAAGATAATTATCATATATATTGACTATAAATATAATTTATGCTAAAATGTATTATATGACAACAATCAAGGGAAAAAATGAATATTGAAGATATGCCAAAATATTTGATCAAGTCTGAATTACAAAGAAGAGGTTTGAAAGTTAAAGACTTAGTAGAAAAATTAAAACCATATGGGGAAAGTCTTACGGAAAAATCATTTAATAATAAAATGAGCAGGGGTGGTTTTAGTGCGGTATTCTTTCTCAAATGTATGAAGGCAATTGGTGTAAAAAATATAAATATTGAACTTTGAGGAAAATAAATGTTATGCTATAAACAGGAGATAAAATGAGTAAGCCAATAGTAAAGTGGGTTGGAGGGAAGCGACAACTTTTACCGTACATCCTTAAATATATTCCTCAAAATTATAATTCTTATTTTGAACCTTTCTTTGGTGGTGGTGCGGTATTTTTTGAATTATCACCCCAAAAAGCGATAATAAATGACGTTAATAGCGAATTAATAAATACATATGAAGTTGTTAAAAACAATGTTGATGAGCTTATTTATCATTTAAAATTACATATTAACGATAAAGAATACTACTATAATATTCGTAATTTTGACAGAAAGGAAAATTTTTTCTCAAATTATTCAAAAGTAGAAAGAGCTAGTCGCTTTATATATTTAAATAGAACCTGTTTTAATGGGGTTTATCGAGTAAACAAAAAGGGGCAATATAATGTTCCATATGGCAAACATAAAAATCCAACCATATGTGATGAAGATAATTTAAGAGCGGCAAGTGAAATCTTAGAGAATGTAGAAATATTATCTAATGATTTTAATGTTATTATAGATAAAGTTAGAGAAGGAGATTTTGTTTATATTGACCCACCATACGATCCACTAAGTAGTACATCTACTTTTGTAGAGTATACAAAGGATGGCTTTGATAGCAATATGCAAATTCGTGTAAGAAATTTTTGTGATGAACTAGATAATAAAGGTGTCAAATTTATGTTATCTAACTCAAATACTAATTTTATACAAAAATTATATATGGATTTTGATATGCATGAAGTATTAGCTAACCGTTGGTTAAATTGCAAAGCTAATGGTAGAGGTAAAATAACTGAACTACTAATTACTAACTATAACGATTATAAATACTTAACAAAGGAAAAAAATAGTGGAATCATTTTACCAAAGTGCTCAGTACCAGTCAAACCCGTTGCGTAAATTACAAGATTTTATAGATAATGATTCAAGTTTAGAAAAAGCGAAAAAATATGATGAAATGAGATTTGTAGGTTATGTTCTTGATATAGGATATGACGAAGCAAAGATCATAACATCAGATCCTTATAAAATAGCAGTTGGAGGTATACCTAGAGGTTCTTTTCTTATTATGACCCCTGATAACTTTGATAATATGCCACCACACTTTACATTACTTCGCGTATCGGGAACATCCTCAACCCCACTAGCACAAGATACACAACAAACTTATTTTGAATTACATAAAAAATCTATGCCTGAACTTGACAAGTGGACTATTGGGGAGCTTCAATGGGGAGCTTTAACCACAGATATTTTAGGTATGTTTTATCCGTCACAAGAAGATGATAATAAAATTGAATTTTCAGGTGATGTAAATAATATAGTTAGTGCACATCATTATAAAGTTTATGCTCCCACAGATGAATTGCTAGAATTGATAATAAATGGTATGGTTAGAGAAGATGGAAAGTATACTTTAGGAAAATTTAGACCTACTGAATGTCAACTACCATTTCAAAAAAATAAATTACCTAATGTAGATGTAAATATTTCTACAAAAGATTTTATAGGATTTAGAACGGCAATGTTTGGTAAAACAAGACTTGGTAAAAGTAATGTTGTAAAGTTAATTGCAAGATCTATTATTGAAACAACCAAAATAGAACGTAATGTAGGACAGGTGATATTTGATATTAATGGCGAATATGCGAATGATAACCCACAAGATGGAAATAAATCCATTCGTTCTGCCTATCCTGATAGATGTCAAGTATATGCTCTAAATCCAAGAGAGGCTACACCTTCGAATCATTTAAAACTTAATTTCTATGAACAACCTCAATCTACAATAAATATTTTAAAAAGCTTACTAATAAAAGAAAATAGAGGTTCTATTTATATAAAAAGTTTCCAAAGTGTTGAAATGCCATCTATTGATGAAATAAAAAAACTATCTCCAAATGAAAGAACTAGGTCTATTAGAAAAGTCCAATATTTTTGGGCGATACTGAAATCAGCAGGTTTTAATGCCGATGAAACAAGATTAAAAACACTTGGTTTAAGTTCGAGAAATGCAAAAGATTTTAATCCTTGTTTTAATAAAGGCCTAAGAGAAGAAGCATATAGATTTACCAATAAAGAGATACCTGCCGAAATAAATACACTCAATCAATTAGTATCAGAATTAAAGGTTATAAATCAATTCAGAAGAGAAAACCCTGAGGATAAATCATTAATATCATCAAGTGGAAATCCTATGTTTGATGTTGACGATCAAGCATTATTAGATTTCCTTGATCCTAAATCAGGAAGTGGCCCGATTGTTTTAAGACCCTTTAAAGAGTACCATTCTCCACAAGCCGGAGATTTTGTTAAAGAGATTCTAGAAGGGCTAGATGAAGGAAAAACTATTATTCTTGATCTAGGTTCTGCGACGGATGAAATAAGAAACTATTTTGCAGATATGCTTTCTAAAGAAGTCTTTTTGCATCAAGAGAAAAAATTTACATCAAACACTTTAAATAATAGTTTTATTCAGTTGTATTTTGAGGAAGCTCATAACTTATTCCCTAAAAATGATTCAGACTTTACGGGTGTTTATACACGTTTTGCTAAAGAAGGTGCTAAATTTCATATAGGGCTTATATATTCAACTCAATCACCATCAACTATCAACAAGGAGTTATTAGCACAAACTGAGAATTTTTTTATTGGTCACATATCTTCTATAGGTGAAGTTAACGCATTGGCGGGTCTTCAGATCGCTTTTGATGGTATTCAAAAAGATATTACTCATACAAAAAAGCCTGGATACATGAGAATGCTTACTTTTTCTCATCGTTTTGTTGTTCCTGTTCAAGCTAATAAGTTTGAGGTTGTATAATATGCCATATCAATCAGGAGGCAGACTCCCTGCCGAAAAAGCAAGTAAGCTCGGACATCTAGAAGTTTTAAATAGTGAGCTTGTTAATAAACTAATAGAAAGGTTTGAAACTGTAACAGATGAATATGATTTAGAAAATTCTTACAAAAATTTTTGGACTGACAACTCAAATGATCATTCAGAACCTTTAAAACTAATATTTGCAGTTGATGGTTCTTTACAAACTATTAGATCTGAACGTCCTCCATTTAGAGAATTGGCTTTTATTAAAACGGCTATCATTAGAATGGATCCTATAGCTTTAGAGAAATTGGATCAAAACTATCCTCATCCTTTAGCACTTCGAGATATTATGCTAGATACTGCACAATATCATTCAACAGTCCTTCCTTTAAGTAGAATAAAAATACCAAATAAGAATAACTATGATACCATAAGAGAAATAATTTTTGATTCTTTTCAGGATCCTACGCTAGACGGCCATCCATATGAAACTTTAAAATGGTTAGTTTATAAAAAATGGAAAGATGATGCGAAAGAGATAGCCTCTATTTCTCCTAGTTTTGAATGCCCCCATTGCGGAGAGATTATTAAAGGATTACCTTATAACTCAGATTCTTATGATTGTGATCATTGTCAAAAAGAAGTTTATTTAACAGACCTAATTGGTTTTCACCTTGAAATGTCTGAGGATTCTGCACCAAATTCTGTAGCAACAGCCTACATGAACATTCATGAAACATTAATGCTTTTTACTGGTATAAGAATTTTTTGGAACAATAAGAATTATCAGACTTTATCTAACTCTCTATTCATAAAAGACGGACCCTTAAGATTATCCAGTCAATATTCAAAATTAGTTATTAGAATAAGAGAGTTTTTAGAGGATGCAAAAAAAATAAATGTACCTATACATATTATGGGGCAAGAAAAAAGTGGAAAGTTTTATGATCATTTAGAACTTGTTAAACTTCATTCTCCTGATGAATTTTCTTATTCTATTTTATCGAATGAATATATTGATAAAGAAATTCTACATAAAGATACAAGAAAGGATCCTTACGGACAACGTGTTAACTATGGTAATAAAATATTTGTAAAACTTGATAAATATCACGCTTCTGTAATATCTATCCCGGTAGGTAATTATAAAGATACAGAAGATATTGATGATTTTATAGGAGCTAAAAGAATTTTAGCAACACTCCCTAAAATAATAAGTTACAAACATGAAGGAGCTTTTTTACCAATACAATTGGCTCATGGGGTGGCATCGTTATCAAACTATCCGTCTGCAAAAGTATTAAAAATATTTTCTGAGAGACTATTGTCATAATGAAAACTCAAACCCTAGAATACAACAAACAAACTGGTAAAATAACACTTAATACCTATACGGAAGATGAGTTTTTAGAATCAGAAATAGATATTACAGATCAAGTAACTACTCTGGTTCTTGAAAAGTTCTATGATGATTATAATATGGATGAGGGCGATGAACTTCTTATTACTAAGAAAAAATCTTTAGAAGATCATGTAAAGATAAAAGTAAAATAGTCAATCAAAGATTATTGCTTGACTATTTTACTCATCGGGAGTGTTAGAAATTCTGTGTCAATCTGATAAAATAATATCAAGGATTGACAAACATGAAAGAAAAAGAAAATACATTTGACTTTAATGAAGCAGTACAACAACTTTTAGCTGGTAAAAAGATCAGTGGGAAAGATGGTGTACTTGCACCTTTAGTAAAACAATTAGTAGAAGCAGCTTTAGAAGCTGAAGTAGAATCTCACATAACAGCCGATGTTTTATCGGGGAATAAAAACCGTAAGAATGGTAAAACATCTAAAACTATAAAATCAACAGATGGTACATTTGAACTTAATACCCCTAGAGATAGAGCAGGATCATTTGAACCTCAAATAATAAAGAAAAATCAGACAACAATTTCAAATGAAATAGAAGAAAGAATTATCTCTATGTACGGCTTAGGAATGAGCTATAAAGATATTATCAAACATATCGAAGAGATATATCGTATAGAACTCTCAACTGCAACCATAAGTGCTATAACCGATAAAATAATAGAGAAAGTAAAAATATGGCAATCTCGCCCGTTAGAAGCGGTATATCCATTCGTCTGGCTGGATGCAATCCATTATAAAGTCAAAGACGGCGGCAAATATGTCACTAAAGCCGTATATACTGTTTTAGGTATGGGTATTGACGGTAAAAAAGATATTTTAGGACTTTACTTGTCTGAAAGTGAGGGAGCAAACTTCTGGCTTTCTGTTTTAACAGATTTAAACAACCGTGGGGTTGAAGATATACTCATAGCATCAGTTGATGGATTAAAAGGCTTTCCTGAAGCTATAAAGACCATATTTCCCAAAACAGAAGTTCAGCTTTGCGTTGTTCACCAAATACGAAATTCTTTGAAATATGTAGCTTCAAAAGACCAAAAAGAGTTTATGAAAGATCTAAAACTTGTTTATCAAGCTACCACCAAAGATATTGCAGAAGAGGAACTTCAGAAACTTGATGATAAATGGAGTAAAAAATATCCTATAGTTTTACAGTCTTGGCAGAATAAATGGGAAAATCTATCTTACTATTTTAAGTATCCAAAAGAGATCAGAAAAATCATGTATACAACCAATATCATTGAATCTGTACATCGACAATTTAGAAAATTAACAAAAACAAAAGGAGCATTTCCAAATGAAAATTCACTTTTAAAATTGCTGTATATGGGAATAATAAATGCGAAAAAGAAATGGACCCAGCCAGTCCATAACTGGAGCCTAACCATCTCTCAACTTGCTATATTTTTTGAGGGAAGGCTAGACGATTATTTAGAAGTGTAACTTTACAAGTTACGATTAGTTACTTGACACAGATTTTTGAACGGTCTCTACTCATCTTTTACAGGCAAACCAAAGCCTCCATATTCGTTTGCTCTATCATCTATTGATGGGTCAAAATGAGTATCTATATCTGGGTCACCACTATATGGATCATTTTTTGAATCATACATCAATTGTTCTGCTTCATCTGGATCCATACCATTATTTACCCATTTTTGTTTTAATTTTTCTTCATATTCTTCAGATTCTGAATTATCATACTCTTTAAACATCTCTAATATCCTTTATTTGATTTATGCTTGATTATTCAAGTAAAACATAATATCTTAAAAAATAAAAAATTACATTTAAATAAAAAATACCTTTATTCAAATAATTTGAACTACTAAATATTTTGTGCGCTTAATACATAATATCGATATTGATAATGTATGAGTGAAATAACTTGGAAATCAATTTTTATTTTTTAGAAAAAAAATTTCTTGCTCTTATTCAATTGAAAAAATATATTTAGGAGTAAAAATGGAAACTAATTACGATGAATTAATTCCTCATGGAGTATTGTTTAATCTCAGAGAAGTTGAGGATATGAAAATTATAAAAATAGATATGGCTAAAAAACTTATAGCAAATCATGAGATAGAGTATGTGAAAATCGGTAATAAGCTTCATCTATCAAGAAGTGTACTTATTCGCTATCTTGAAGAAAATACGATTGTTGAATAAAATTAGGGTAGCCTTTAAAGGCTATCCTAAGAGTTCTATTTTCATTTTTTCTTTTAGAATTACAGGATTAAATGAAATTAGCTTCATTTCATCAGAGGTGATTCCTGTAGCTTGTATAATTAATTCATCGGTCAGGTTATCAATATTTAATTTTATAAGCTTTTCTGCAATTTCTTTCCTAATAGCAAATTCTTTTTCATTCTTTGATAAATCATATCCTTTAAAATTTTTATTTATAAACTCATATGATATTCCTTTTAATTTATGAGATCTAAAATTAAAAGTTTTGCTTTTAGTTCCTGATTCTTTATGAAAATATCTACCTATTTTAGTTGTATTTGCTTCTAAATCTAAATAAAAAACTCTATAAATAACAACGGCAAGTCTAGATGTAAGAATTTGATCCTTATCAAGCATATTTAAATCACTCTTAATTTGATTATGAAATTTACTTATTGATAAATTAATATTACTTGTAACCTTTTCATATTTTTTATAGTTTAACCAAAATATATGGTTTTCTAAAATGAAAAGTAAGGCTTCTTCTGTGGTGTTAATTGGGTTTTTTATGATGAAGTCATATGGGTCACGTTTCATTACATAATATTTATAATCAGCTTCTTTGGAATTTAATGAATTAGTGATATTAAGCTTTATAGTTTTGGGAGATATGAATAAAAGCTTGTAATTTAATAATTTTTTGGATATATCAAATATTGGTGGAATATTTGTATTAGAAAATTGAACTATAATATTCTTCTTTTTATATAATTTATGTTTTGATTCTTCAAATGATGAAAGGTCGCAAATAATATAATTAGAAGTATCATAATCATTTATATTTATAGTATTGTTTTCTATTAATAAAATTGTATCATTTACTTCGTTTGATTTAGCATTTTTAAACCATTCTTCTAGCTTATCATTCATTGTTTACCTTACCTAGTATTATAATTGATATTATACTATTGTTTTTATATATAACTAGTTAAAACTAGTTATAAGATATTTTATGGAAAGTATAAAAATTTATATTAACAAAATTTAATATTAATAATTTAATTTATATTTAATAAATATAATGTATTATTATTTATGGAGTATTTTATTTTAAAACCTGATAAAGACACTCAAGATAATACCTTGAGTGAATATGTGTGTAAGAAGAAAATTAATGTAAAAAATATTTTTGAATATAAAAGTGGTGTGAGTAAACTTACAGGAGAAAAACATTTACTTAAGATACTTAACAGTATACTTTCTAAAACAACTTTAATAATTAGTAATTTGTCGGTATTTGGAAGCACAATAGATAAAATAATTGAAATGATAAATAAAGTACTTGAAAGAGATATTATAATTCAATGTGTTGAAAAGGAATTATCATTTTCTTCAAACAATCAAGAATTAAAAAATATTATACATATATTATTTAATTTGTCTCAAGAGAAAAAAAGAAAACAACTTCAACGTGCAAAAGATACTCGTGAAAAAAGTAATAAGAAAATTGGGAGAAAGTCAGGAAAAAAAACTAAATCTATTTTTGATCCGTATAGAAATAAAATTTTAAAGCTTTATAAAATTGGACTTTCAAATGTAAAAATTCTTGAGACAATTAAAAAAAGTGACCCTCGATTACAAGATAGCTCAACACAAGCATTAGGGCAATATATTAAAAAGTTAAATTTAAAAAGTAATAATATAAATAATGAAGGAAAAAAGTTTATGATGGATCGGCATATATAACTTGATTTATAATATAGTTTGAATTTTATATTTTGCAAAACTATAGTACAATCGCCCATTATATAAATACAAATATTAAATAAATAGCGATAAATTAATGTATTATGTACCTTTTTTATGTACTTATAAACTAACTCTCCTTTATTTAAAGGATTTAGTTTAAGATCAATGCAGAATAATGTATCCGATGGGGTAAAGGAAAGATGGTAAAGACAATTACGGGAAAAGCAGATTTTATTGAGAGCCTAAGGGGTAAAACGGCTACCTTTTTACTGGGGCTTTCAAATACGGCGACGGCAAATATAGTTGGAATAACGCAAGCGGGTATACCAGGTATGATACACCTGACACCGACCCTTGACGCGGAGTTTATAAACGTAGGGGAGGTCAGGAGCCTTGAGAATATTGCCCAGACCCCCAAAGGGGTTCCCACCCCTGCACTTATAACAAGGGCGGTGCATACATTAAAGCCTTTCAGGAACATAGAGCTTTTAAACCTGGGGCTTAGGGTAGAGCCCCAACTTGATTATATCAAGATGGAGGATCTTGGAATATCTCCCAGCAAAAGCATAAGCGCAGGAGCCGGTATAGATGCTTTCGAGCTGTTTCAAAAAGGGGTTGATTTTGCCCAGAAATACAATCCCGACAGCGATTACGTGATATTGGCAGAGTCCGTGCCAAGCGGTACCACGACGGCAAAGGCCTGCGCCCTGGCACTTGGCTACGATGTGCAGGAGAAGTTCAGCAGCAGTTTCAAGGATGTCCCCGAGAATATAAGGGAAACGACCATTAAAAAAGCCCTTGAAAACATCAAGGAAGAGGAGGGTTTGTTTGAAAAGCTGGGAAAAGTTGCAGATAATATGCTTATATTCAATGCGGGATTTATCTTGGGCGCCAACCAGAAAGACCTGAAGATAGTTCTTGCAGGGGGTACCCAGATGGCAAGCGTGCTTTTGATAGTAAATTCGATCCTAAAAGAGATGCAAGGTACGATAGACAGCTCAAAAATAGCTTTATGTACCACAAAATGGATAGTAAGCGACAGGAACAGCGATATAAAAGGGATCCTTGATCTTCTGGATTTTGAGCTGAACAGCTACTACAGCGACTTTGATTTTTCCTATTCCAACCATCCTGCCCTTAAGCTGTACGACAACGGCGAGGCCAAAGAGGGGGTGGGTGCCGGAGCTGCCCTTGCCTATGCATTCTTGAACGGTATAGAAAAAGAGACCGTTACCAAAAGAATAGAATCGTTTTTATAAGGGAAATAAAATATGTCATACGTGGTTTCAATAGATCTGGGCTCCAACTCTTTTAGAGCCCTGAAAATGGATTGCAA
Organism: Arcobacteraceae bacterium; assembly: GCA_963677515.1. Classification (GTDB taxonomy): domain Bacteria; phylum Campylobacterota; class Campylobacteria; order Campylobacterales; family Arcobacteraceae; genus JAIOSF01. The sequence goes on from OY781963.1 coordinate 2,249,325, forward strand.
AACAAAAAAAACTTTGGGGGAATATGAACAGACTGTGGGGACGGCGGACGGCCTCTCCAAAACGGGGAATATCTCCAACGAGGCTTTAAACAGAATAGTGGATGCAGTAAAGAAAAGCATCGAGATCGTGGATTATGAGCCAAAAAATGCCGTAGCAGTCACCACTCAGGCATTAAGGGTCGCAAAGAACAGCAAAGAGATAATAAAGCAGATCCAAAAGCAAACAGGGGTAAGGTTCAATATAATCGACGGGGAAAAAGAAGCCAGGCTTACGCTGCTTGCCATGCAGTATGCCCTGAAAAGGGAAAATCTCCCCGATGAGAGGTTCATACTTCTTGATATAGGGGGCGGATCGACGGAGCTTATTATATTTAACGAGGGAAGCTCTTTTATAAAAAGCTTCCCTTACGGGATAGTTACACTAAGCCAGTCTTTGGACAAGGGGAGAGATTTCAAGCTTTTAAAAGATGAAGTAAAAGAGTTTTTAAAGGATTCTCATATCGAAACATCTGATTATGCTTTTTTAAGCACGGCAGGAACCCCTACCACCGTTGCCGCATTAAAGCACGGGCTTGATTACCAGACCTACGATAAAGAAATAGTAAACGGTACGACCCTTACCCTGGATGAAGTAAAACAGATACAAAAGAAGCTAAACTCCTGCAGCAAAGATGAGCTTATATTTAAAGTCGGAACGGGAAGGGAAGATTATATAGATACGGGAATGTCCATATATGAACTTTTCTTCGAGGTTTTGGAAAAAGATATATCTATCGTATTTGACGACGGTCTTCGTGAGGGAGTAGCTATTGAGCATTGTATAAATGCCCAATAGTCCGCCTGGTTTTATAAGTTAAAAGATAAGGTAATAAGTAAGGCTTGTACAAAGCCCCGCAAAGAATCCCGCGACTATATCGTCGCCCATGACTCCCCATCCCCCTTTTACATCCCTGTCGATCCTTCCTATGATAGAGGGTTTGTATATATCAAAAAGCCTGAAATATACAAAAGCCAAAGCGGCGATAATGAAGTTGTCACTTGTAGCGTTGGCGATACAAAGGGCAAGCCACATACCCGCAAGTTCGTCTATAACTATCTCTTTGCCGTCGTGTTCCCCCGTCTCTTTCTCGTACAGGTCTATCTGCTTAACGGCAATAAGCGTTATAAGAATAGTCAGCAAGAACAGGTTTGATATTGACAGGAAATTTAAAAGAAGCATGGCAAGTATCAAAGAAAGCAGGCTTCCCGCGGTTCCCGGAGCCTTTGGGCTAAGACCGCTGTAAAGAACTGTTAGAAAAAGTTTTCTCATCTATTTACCGTCCTTGTTTTTCTCGATACCGAATTTCTTTCTTTTCTCCCACAGGGACTTTCTGCTGATACCAAGACGTTTGCTTAGTTCCGTATCGGGGTATTTGTCCTGGAAGCTTAGTACCATCATTTTTACGTAATCGTTGATCGTAAGTATGGAATCTACAGTTGAAAGCTTGTTTGTCGATTTTGCATAAACCTTTGGATAGTCGGATTCCTCAACGTCTTCTAAAGAGCAGACGATAACGTCCATATCTTTAATGCTGTTCAATAAAGCCTGCTTCGATGCTTTTTTCAGGAAATGGAAATCGTATATATATAAAAGCTCGTCTTCATAGTCTGATGGTTCTATTTTTCCCTGCTTTTCCAAGGAAAGGAACTTGATCGTTTTATTGAGTCTCTTCGCCACGTCAAATACCACCTTGTCGGCGATTTTCTGGTCGTTCGTCTCTATTACGAACGGCAGCGTATCCGGAAGGGTGAAATCGTACTCTATATTGTTAAAAGCGAATTCTATATAGTTTTTAAGGTTTTTGTTCTCAGCTTTAAGCTGCTTGAATTTCCTGTAATGGTGTATCTTCCTTACAAGCTCGTTCATAATAAAAGGCTTTTGTATATAATCATCGGCCCCGTCTTCCAAAGGCTTTGTCACCGTAACGTCGTTGATATAGGAAACAAGCAGAATGATGGTGCTTTCCTTGAACTGCTCGATGATCTTGTGAACATCTTCGCTGCTTAGGTTGGTGGATAAGAGAACAGTATCGTATTTCATATCGAAATTGATCTCTCTTATATTTGCCACGTGTGTACAGTCGTGACCCTCGTCGTGAAGCCTCATGGCAACTTTTTGCGCCAGGTAAACCTCTTCGTCTATAATAAGTGTGTGCATCATTTTATTTGTCCTCTTCTGTCCAGTTATAATATTTTAATAAAGCTGCGCTTTGTACCGCAACCCCTTCACTTCTTCCCACAAAGCCCATTTTTTCCCCTGTGGTAGCTTTGATGTTTATCTTGAATACAGGCAGTTCCAAAAGCTTTGAAAGCTGTTCTTTCATCGCCTGCTTGTGGGGATTGATCTTGGGCGCCTGGGCAAGTATCGTAACGTCTATATTTACAAGCTCGAATCCCACGTTTTTAACAAAGGCAACGATATGTTTTAAAAGCTCTTTTGAGTCGGCACCCTTGTATTTTGGATCCGTGTCCGGGAAGAACTCCCCGATATCTCCGGCCCCGCAGGCTCCCAGTATCGCGTCTATGATACTGTGGATAAGCACGTCCCCGTCGCTGTGCGCTTTAAAGCCCACGGGAGAATCTATCTGCACTCCCCCCAGGACCATCTGCTTGTTTTGCTCAAACTGGTGTATATCTATACCCGTACCTGTAAAAAAATCCCTGCTTGGGGCTTTCAGGCAGCTTAATTCTTTTATCTCTTCCCCGAAGGTCAGTTTTTTTGACTCTAACGCGCCTTTTACGTAGTATACGCTTCCTCCGGCTTCTTTTACCGCACTGCTGTCGTCCGTGAACTCTTTTGATGTTTCCAGTGCGTTTTTAAGCTCTTTTGTATTTGAAAGCTGGGGGGTCTGGATAAGTTTCACATTATCCCTGTTTATGGTCTCTTCATTATAAACCACCGTATCGCTTACGTTTAACGCAGGGACGATACAGGAAGCTTTCTGCCTGTTTTCTATAAGTTCTGCAAAAACCTCTTTTGGTACGCAGCATCTTGCCACATCGGTGACCATAACATATTCTGATGTAACTTCCCGTAATGCATTCTTCATGGAGTCCTGCCTTGTGCTACCCCCCGATACATAGGTAAAATCACAGGAAAAGTTTTTCATATAGTTCAGCTCGTTTTCATGGCCTGCGACGATAATTTTCTCAAACCCGTAATACTCTGAAAATCTATTTGTAACATTTAGCCACAATGGTTCGTCACCCGTTCGAAGCCATTGCTTTTTCGCCTTGGACTCAAACCTGGTGGAGTTCCCGGCACATAATACAACAAGGGTTATTGCCACCTTTTTATCCTTTAAAAAAATATTCGTTACGAATTGTAACTAAAGTGGGCTTAATCAATTATTCTTTTAGGATCGTTTTGAGATATTTCCCGTACAGTTGCAGCAGCCTTGTGATGTTTTTAATTATCTTAAAACTAATTTTTAATTTGTCGATGATTGAAGATAGCTACTTAATAATGGATTTGGTATAATATTATATTACTATATACAAGGAAATAAAAGTGCCCTTCATTCTAAAAAAGATCCCCGTCACCCAAAGCAAAAAGATACAGCAGTTCTTGATAGACGATGCGGGACTCTCTTTATCTGTTTCACAGCGTATCCTTGCAAAGGCGAGGGTTTTCGACGACAAGGGAAACAGGATGCAAAACGGGCAGATCGCAAAAGGGGAGTTTATCCAAATAGCGGTGTTCGAAGGGCAGAGCAGGGGATTGAAGCCTATATTCAACGCAAAGGATTTCGCCCTTTTTGACAAACCCACGGGGGTCATAGTCCATCCCACGAGCAGGAATACGGAATATTCCCTGCTGGACGAGATAAGATACCATTTCGGGGAGGAGGCAAATCTTGCCCACAGGATAGACCAGGAAACGTCCGGGCTTGTGCTCGTGACCAAGAACAAATACAGCGACATGGTATTAAAAGATATGTTCGAGAACAAGCTTTACGACAAAAGATACCTGGCGGTCGTGGAGGGGAAGATCTCAAAGAACATCTCCATAGAAGGGGGGATAAAAAAAGATCCCGACAGCATTATCGGGGTGAAGATGAAAGTATCCGATGACGGGAAAGCTTCCCTGACCCATATAAGCCCCATATCCTATGATGTGATAAACGACCAGACACTCGTAGAGGCAAGCCCCGTTACGGGAAGGCAGCACCAGATCAGGGTACATCTTGAGCATATAGGGCACAGGATAGTGGGAGACCCTATCTACGGCACGGACGAGAAGTATGCGGATATGTATCTTTTAAAAAAGCTTCCAAGGGAATTACGGGTGGAAGCAACGGGGGCCAAAAGGCTTATGCTGCAGGCGAATTATTTGAACTTTACTTATGAGAAACAAGAGTATAAAATTTATTCCAAGCTTAAGTTTAATATAGATAATATTTAATTATGAGAAATAAAATAATTAGTCTGATCAAGCAGTCCTGTTTAAACGAAGAGAAGTTCAAAGAGCTGGATTCCATTTATGAACTTTACGAACAGCTTCAGTACGGCTCAAATCTAAAAGAGATGGCGGATTTCCTCTCCGACTGGCTTTACAGGAAGTACGGGGTGGATAATATAAACTTTTCCCTTTATAATCTGGAAAACGACACCACCACCGTTATTCTTAAAAAGGGGGAGGACTTTTTCCTGGACGGGGAGCATTCTTTTTATTTTATCATTAACACCCATACGGAAAATAACGCGGTTGTCTCTTTCAGTGCAAAGGATGATGAACAGTACAAGATGATAAACGACCAAAAGGATATCATTGAAAGCGCGTTTTTCCAGATCTCCCCTATTCTTCAAAACGGCATAATGAAAAAATACCATGTTGAAGCATCATCCGTGGACAGCGTGACCCACGTGTATAACAGGAAATACCTGATCGAGCATATACACAAGATAACCTCCCTTTCAAACAAGCAAGGGGAGAGCATAACTTTGATGATGGTGGGGATAGACCATTTTAAGGCTGTCATAGACGAGTTCGATTATGATATTGGGGATAAGGTTCTTATCGAGCTTGCAAAAGTGATCTTTGGGAATATAAAGGATTTTGATATAGTGGCAAGGGTTACGGGAGACGAGTTTTTAATAGCCCTTATCAACCTGTCTGATGTAAAAGAGGCAGAGGTGATCGCCCGAAAGATCATCGATCAGTTTGCGGAAGTTGAGGTTGAGGTAAACAAAGAAACGGGGCAGGTCTTGAAAAAAACATGCTGCGTAGGTATCTCCACATACCCTTATGACAGCGATGATATAGACCAGGTACTTAAAAATGCCGACAACTTTTTATACGAGGCAAAAAATAAGGGGAGAAGCTCCTATGCCGTTTATGAGAAAGAGGATCACAGCAGTATAGATTTTTTTTAGCTCTAAAATAAAACCAGGTTAATTTTATATTAAGCTTAAATTAAGTATAATCCCAAACTTTTATAAAGGGCGACAAAGACGCGACCCTTTTGTTAAAAAATTAAAAAGGACATTAGGATGAAAAAAGATATTCACCCAGATTACAAAACTTGTACGGTAACTTGTGCTTGTGGAAACACTTTTGAAACAAAATCAAATGTTGAATCTATGAGAATCGATATCTGTGCTGCTTGTCACCCGTTCTTCACAGGTGAACAAAAAATCGTTGATGCTGCTGGTAGAATTGAGAAATTCAAAGCTAGATATTCAATGAAGTAATGCTTTATTTTATTCCCACTCCTATAGGTAACCTGGGAGATATCTCTTTTAGAACCGTCGAGGTCCTGAAAGAGGGGGAATATATCTTGTGTGAAGACACAAGGGTAACAAAAAAACTTCTTCAGCTCATATCTGAGCGTTTAGATATTACATTCCCTGACTTTAACTTTATAAGTGTACATTCCCATAACGAACAAAAGTTCTTACAATCTATCCAAAATCAAGAGATCTTGAAAAACAACAATTGTATATATGTTTCAGACGCAGGTATGCCCTGTGTGAGCGATCCGGGTAGTTTTCTGGTTGATTTCTGCCTTAAGCAGGGCGTCGAGTATGATGTACTGCCGGGAGCCAATGCGGTCCTGACGGCATATGCAAGCAGCGGCTTTGAGGATGTGAGTTTTACTTTTTTCGGTTTCCTTCCCCATAAAGGAAATGATCGGAAAGCCAAGCTGGACGAAGTATTAAGCTCCAAGCACCTTGCCGTGTTGTATGAGTCGCCTCACCGTTTACTGAAACTTCTTGAGGAGTTAAACACGCTTGTGCCTGAGAGGGAAATATTTCTGGCAAAAGAGCTTACCAAAAAATACCAGACAAGATTTAAAGATACGGCTTCAAAAATATACGCGCAGTTGAAAGATACGGAGATAAAAGGGGAGTGGGTAGTTGTTATAAAAGCTGAAAGCTCAGGAGATAAAGGGCTTATAACACTGGAAGATATAAACGACCTGAAACTGCCTCCCAAACAAAAAGCCAAGCTTATATCAAAACTGACAGGCCAGAATATAAAAGATATCTACAACGAACTTATCTCTTAGGGATAAAGATGAAATTTGTCAAAGAAGAGTTCGCTTCAACGCTAGAGGTCAAAAAGTCAAAGTTCATAGCACATATTTTTCCCTATAAAGATTTTAATGCCGTGATGGAAAGGCTTAAGGGGGAACATCCCAAAGCCAGGCACCACGTATATGCATACAGGTACCTAAATGAATTTGACCAGGTGGTTGAAAACAGCAGTGACGACGGGGAGCCCAAGGGTACCAGCGGAAAACCCTCTTTAAACGTATTGAACGGCGGTGATATTATAAATACAGGCGTCATAATAGTAAGATATTTCGGCGGTATAAAACTTGGAACGGGAGGTTTGGTAAAAGCTTACAGCGATGCGGTGAACCTCGTTATTCAGAACAGTATATGGGAAACCTACGTCAAGCTTGACAGAATAAAGCTTTCTTTCGATTACGCTTCATTATCTATTGTTGAGTATAATATCAACCAGTTAGGTCTTCATATTGCCAATAAAGAGTTTTTGGACAGCGTTAGCTTTGTCGTGGAGGGTTCAGAAGAAGTCCTCGGGGACCTGATAAAGATTTTACCTAGGAATATAAAAAGTGAGAAACTATAATATAATCAAAGAGGATAAATTTCCTTATTTTACCGTATTGGCTTCAATATGGTTTTTAAATATACTTTTTAATTCCCATTTTACTAATATTTTTTTAGCGGGGATAGTTTTCATATTTTTTATACAGAGCGTTAAAAGAGGGGACTATTATCTTCTTCTCGGGTCGTTTCTGACCTTTTGTTTTATTGAAGTTGTACACGGTCTTATTGTTTTTTCCCTAAGCCTGATAAGTGTTATCATATATGTCCTGATCATCCCGCAGCTGAAGCATATCTTTAATTCAAAGATCTTTTCCCAGATCCTTTATATGTTCACTTTTTATATCTCTTTTTTTACCGTTACGTACCTTGTTTCGGACAAAATAGATAATATTTATGCCGTTTTTTTTATTAACTTTATAATCGATACCGTATTTATGGGGTTCTTCCTTTGAGACTAAAGTTAATAATAGTTTTTATACTTGCCATATTTATCCTTCTGCTTTCAAGGGTATATTACCTTAGCATATATTCCCATACCCATTATGAAGAGCTGTCAAAACAGAATTATATAAAAAAGATATACAAAGCACCTTCCCGAGGTGAGATAACTGACAGGAACGGGAAATACCTGGCCGTTAACAAAGTAGGCTTCAGTATAAACCTCAAACCACACCTAAGATCGAAAAAGGCTTTCGAGACCGTTGAGCAGGCCGCGAAGCTGGTGGTGCAATATTTTCCCGAGTTTGAGTATGAGAAGCTTCTTAAAAAATACAAACAGGATGATTCCCCGTACAGGCATGACCTGATAAAGCTGGTCGATTATATAGAGTACGACAAGTTTTTCAAGCATTATACGGTATTTAATTCAAACGACAATATAGAGATCAAGTCGGCGACAAAAAGGGAATATCTTTACAAAGACGTGGCTGCCCATATCCTGGGATATGTGGGAAAAGTGAACCTGGATGATATAGAAAAAGACGAAAACAATAAATACCTGGAAAGAATCGGTAGAACGGGAGTTGAAAGATATTACGAAAATCTTTTAAGAGGGGAGCTTGGATTTGAGAAGGTCCAGGTAAATTCCCTTTACCAGAAAGTGAAAGTTCTTGAAGAGGTCGAGGCAAAAAAAAGGGATATACAGCTTACCATAGATATCGAGCTGCAGAAATATATCCATGAGCTGTTCAAGGAGCAGGCGGGCGCCGTCGTTGTTATGGATGTACATACGGGGGAACTGCTTGCTGCTGGAAGTTTCCCGGAATTTGACAATAATATTTTCGTTAACGGCGTAAGCCATGAGCAGTGGAAAAAGATCCAGGAGGATTTCAACCATCCTTTCACCAATAAACTGGTTAACGGTCTGTATCCTCCGGGATCGGTAATGAAAATGGGTGTTTCCATAGCTTTCCTTGAAAACAGGATATCTCCCAATTTCTCGGTTTACTGTACCGGGGAGATGGAGCTTGGGGCCAGAAAGTTCAGGTGCTGGAAGCAGACGGGTCACGGGAAGACAGGTTTTATAAAAGCCCTGAGGGAATCGTGTGACGACTTTTTCTATAAAGGGAGCCTGCAGGTTGGTATAAACAATATCTCAAAAACCCTCGACAGGTTCGGTATAGGGAAGAAAACGGGGGTTGACCTTCCAAACGAGTTCGTGGGAATCAATCCCAACAAGTCATGGAAGAAAGCTGAAAGAAACAGGCCCTGGTACGTAGGGGAAACCCTGGTCGCAAGTATAGGGCAGGGGTTTATGAACGTAACCCCTATGCAAATAGCAAGATATACAGGGGCAATGGCCACCAATAAGCTTGAAAGACCCCATCTTCTAAAAGACGAGACTTTGGTAGAAAGCATAGATACGAAGGTAAAAAAAAGCCATCTTAAATTGGTCCAAAAAGGTATGTACGAAGTGGCGAACGCAAGCGGGGGTACGGCAAGGAATTATATAAAGTCCAAGATCAAAGTAGCCGCAAAAACAGGTACGGCACAGGTTATCGGTATCCCCCAGTCGGAGAAAAAAAGGATGAAAGAGCATGAACTTGAGTATTACCAGAGATCACAGGCCTGGCTTACCACCTATGCACCTTACAAAGACCCGAAATACGTGGTTACTATACTTGTAGAACACGGTGGCCACGGGGGTAGCGCGGCAGGACCAATGGCGGGGAAAATATACGACAAGCTTATAGAACTAGGATATATTGATGAAAAGAAATAAAGTATTTGAAACCATAAAAGATTCAAGGTATTGCCTTATCGTAACCCATATCAATCCCGATGCGGATACTATCTCGTGTGCGCTTGCATTAAGCAATTATATGTTTGAAAAGGGTATTAAGCACAAAGTTTTCAACGAGTCAAAAGAACTTCCCAGAAATCTTGATTTCCTCCCCAGGTTCGACAAGATTACCGACCAGGTGCCAAAATTTTATGATCTTGCGGTTTTTGTTGACTGTGCCGTAAAAGACCGGGTAGGACTGGAGCTTGAAGAGGGTGTGAAGGTTATAAATATCGACCATCACCAGTCGAACAGTTTTTTCGGGGATATAAATATAGTTGACGATTCAAAATCAAGCACCGCGGAGGTGCTTTACGAAGTGTTCGAAAAAGAAGAAGAGAATATCTCGAAAAATTCTGCACAATGTTTTTATGTGGGTATATACGACGACAGTATAGCTTTTACCACTCCCCGGGTAAATGCAAAAACCTTTAAGATACTTAATGACCTTGTGGGAACAGGGATAGACGTAAGTCATATATCCGATAATCTTCTAAGGAGGGATTCCCTTTCCCGTTACAGGATAATGCCCAAGATACTTGATACCCTTCAGTTAAGGTATGAGGGGAGAGTAGCTTCGGTACATTTGGAAAACAGCTGGCTTGATGAAACGGGGGCAGAAGTCAGGGAGTGCGACGACGTTGTAAATATGGTTTTGAACATTGCAGTGGTGCAGATGGTTTGCTACTTTAGGATCGTTAAAGGGAAAGTAAGGGTTTCTTTACGAAGCAAAGGGGATATTGACGTATCAAAGATAGCTTCTAATTTTGACGGGGGTGGGCATAAAAACGCCGCGGGTCTTTCAATGGAGACTGATAATATAGATGAGGCAAAAGAGCAGCTGTTGAAAACTATTCAAAGCTGCATCTAGCGTCAAACTCCTCCTGGGTTATATCGGCAGTTACCGCGTCGTTTATGTTTTGATCCTGGATCAGGGTTACCATTTTATTTTGCTCTTCTTCATTTGAGAAAGGCCCTATGTAAACTACCGCCCGGCCGTTCTTATCGCTGCAGATCGATATCCTTGCGTCTTTTGTTGTAATTTGCGAGATAAGCTGATTGTACAGTCTGTATTTCAGGCTTTGAACCAGTACGAACTTGATCTTTTTTTCTTCCGCTTCTTCTGTTCTTATAGTTTCATCGGCAGTTTGTGCTTTGGTTTCTTCCTCTGCTATTGCCGCTGTTTGGTCAATTTTTTTGGAATCTTGTTTCTCTACGTTCTGGGCCGTTGCTATTTCTGTTTTTGTTCCCTCTGCAACTGCTTTAGGAGCTTCCCCTTCTATCTTTGTTTCACTGAACTTTGTTCTTATCTCTATTTCCCTTTTGGGGTCAAGATCTTTTTTTGTAAAGATATCTTCCTCTTTGTTCTTGGCCGCGAACTCTATAAGCTCCTGCTCTTTTTCAAGCTGGTAAAGTCTCTCTTTTTCTGCCGCATTTTGGGCCTGGATCTCTTCTTCGTTTAAGATGTCATATTTTGTAAGGGCTTCAAGTCTTGCATTTAACCTTTTTTTGTTAATGTCGGTTATTTTAAAGTTAAAGTCCGGTTTCTCTTCATACTGCACAACGTTGACATTGTTTTTGGGTTCGATTTTCTTTTGTGTATTTACAGGCTCCGGCTGTACCTCAGGTTCGTCGAACACCCCTGTAAAATACATAATGATTCCTGACAGGAGAGTTAGAATCAGAAGTGCCGCAATTACTATTACGATGATCTTGAGTTTTTTGTTCTCTTTAGGGGCTTGGGTTTCCTCTTCATCCTCTTTTGGAGTTTCCTCTTCCTCGTTCTGGAGTTCAAAACTTTCTATCTCTTCAGTTACGGCCTGCGGCTCCTCGACCAGTGTTTCTTCTTCTTCTGCTGCTTCACCGCTGTTCTCTACTTCATCAACGGTTACCGTATCTTCATGGACCGATTCTTTGCTTTGTGAAAGTACAGAAAGGAAAGGGAGTATTATCTCATCATACTGGATAAATAAGAAGAGGTTTTTTCCCTCAAGGTCGATAGAGAATTTATACATATTGTCAAAATTCTCAACATTTTCGCTGCTTAGTTTTTCACTTCCAGAGACTACGAATTTAGATTGTCCCAGATCTTCGAAATTTTCGCCGTTGATAGCTGTCGTAAGTCCCCCTGAAAGATTGGAGATGAATTCGTTCATGGCATCGGCTATATCTTCATCTATTTCAAGTACAGGGTCGCTGTCGTCACCCAGCATGGTGTTGAAAATATACGATGCCGTATATGCGGGAATAAAGAAGGTCCACACCGAGGTGATGTTGTCAAATTCGAAAGTGGATTCAACCTTAAGCAGGTTGATGCTCGGCATATCCTCTTTTACAGCTTTGGTGGTTTCTTTTAAAACCGCATCTTTTGCCAGCAGGCCGTTTAAGGTATTGCAAAGTCCCTCTTGTATGAGTGTTGATAGATCAGAAGCCATTATCCGTTTTCCATTTTCTTTTTAAGTCTGTTTTCTTTTTGCTTGGCGAGTATCTTCTCTTTGTTTTTTCTGTAATACTCTTTCCTGTACGCTTTTAGCTTTTCTTTTTTCTTTTCCCGGTACTCTTTGTCATATTCGAGCCTTTCATCTTTGTGCTCCAGATAATATTTCTGTTTTTTTTCCCGGTACTCTCTTATTTTGTTCTTGATAACGTCTTCTCTGGATTCAATATGTTTTTTTTGCTGTTTGGCAATCTCTTTAAGTTTTTCGGAAAAGTTACCTCCGAAAAGCTCAACTTCATAATTTATAGAATCAATTTTTCTTGAAGCCTGCGCCTGCTTTTTCTGAAGTTTTGCTTTTAAGTAGTAAGCTTTCTTCTTTTTTTTATGTGCTAAAAGGTTAGCTTCTCTTCTTTTTTTTAACTCTTCTAAATCCATATTTTAACTAGCTGTTATCTTTTTAGTTGGTTTACCGTTTGAAGCATTGAATCGGTTGTTTGTATAGATTTTGAATTCGCTTCATATGCCCTTTGTGCCGTGATCAGGTTAACCATCTCGATTACAAGGGAAACATTGGAACTTTCAAGCATACCTTGCCTTATATTACCCATTCCGTCAACTCCGGGAGTCCCCTCAACAGGATTTCCGGAGGTTTCTGTTTCCAGGTACAGGTTATTGCCCTGAGGTGCAAGACCTGCAGGGTTGATAAAGTCTACAATAGTGATTTGACCAAGATCGGTTACTTCACCTGTTGATGTATTTGTCCCGGATACGGTACCATCCTGACCTATAGAGATTTCACTAAGTTCTGCAGGGATGACTATCTCAGGGTCAAGTTTAAATCCCGAACCGTTTACCAAAGATCCTTCGCTGTCAACTTTGAATGCCCCGTTCCTGGTATATCCTGTTTCTCCGTTGGGCATGGTTATTTTGAAAAACCCGTCACCTTCGATTGCTATGTCAAGTTTATTTCCCGTTTCTCTTAGGCTTCCCTGGGAAAAAGATTTTTGTACACCTTCAACTCTTACCCCAAGCCCCACGTCGATCCCCGTAGGATTGTCAGTGTCGGCAGTTGTAGCACCCGCCGTATAATTCAAAGATTCATACATAAGGTCCTGAAATTCGGCTCTGTCTTGTTTAAACCCGGTAGTGTTAACGTTAGCGATATTGTTTGAGATAACGTCAATGTTGGTTTGCTGCGCATTCATTCCCGTTGCGGCAGTATATAATCCCCTAATCATTAGCAGTCCTTTTTTGTTAAGTTGAATGATTTTACTGAAAATTAGATTAAACTTAAATAAAGAAAATCCCTATAATTATATATAAGATAATTTTTAAACTAAATAAAGTATAATGTGACGAGGTAAATTATATTAAGGGATATGTATGAGAATATTAATTGTAGATGACAGTTCGACAATGAGAAGAATTATTGGGAACGTTGTACAACAGTTAGGCGTATCAAAAGATGATTTTGATGAAGCGGAAGACGGTGTAGAAGCTTGGAAGTTATTGACAACCAACGGGCAATATGATGTAATCCTGACAGACTGGAACATGCCTAATATGAACGGTTTGGAATTGGTAAAAAAAGTCAGAGCCGGCGGTGCGCACCAGAAAACTCCTATTGTAATGATCACGACTGAGGGTGGTAAAGGTGAGGTTATCACGGCATTGAAAGCCGGTGTAAATAATTATATCGTTAAGCCTTTCAGTGCAGATGTACTAAAAGAGAAACTTGACGGATTAGTTAAGGGATAAACCATGAGTATGAGTCAAGAAGAGATTGAAGCTTTAATGAACGGCGCAGAGGGGTTTGGAGATGATGATACGACAGAAGCAACCCAAAGCGATGAGGAAGCTGGACAATCTGACGAAATACCAGAGGTTGAGGAAGAGATTCCGAACGAAGAGGAAGAAGACTCTTCCGAAGACAATTTCGACGACATCCTTGCCGGGATAGACGGGATAACGGATGATGATTCCTCTGACGAGAATTTTGACGATATCCTTGCCGGAATAGACGGAATAACCGATGATGATTCTTCAATGGGCAAAAAAGAGGAAGACACTTCCTCTAAAAGCTCTTCGAATATAGAGGAGCTTATAGAACAAAATAAATATCCCCTCCCTGTTGAAAAAGAGCATAAGGTCGTAAACCAGTTAAGTGAAGTTGCCGAAGACAGTGAGCAGAAGGCTTCACAGATATTTGACGTATTGAGTTTCATATTGGATGAGAATAATGATATCTCCAATTTTAACAAAAGAAATACGGAATTCCTGACAAAACAGATCGAGATGCTTGAAGCATTGTCAAATAAATTCCCGAATATAGAGCTCTTTAAAGAGAATCTTGAAGATGCCAAATCCTTAAGTGAAACGGCACAGGAGATAGGTAACAAGGTCGATACGGAAAATATGAAGATATTTGAAGCTATGGAACTTATGCAGTACCATGATATAAACAGACAGAAAATAGAAAGGGTTATGGCAGTTATAAGAAAACTGAACGATTACCTTAACGGGATTTTTGAAGATGAATCGAATAAGCCTGAGGTCCAAATCGCAAAACATATTTCGGGTGATTCCAGTGAAATAGTTGAAGCAGATGATTTGGAAGCTTTAATAACAGAATTCGCAAATAAGGATTGATCATGACACAAGGTACATACACGCTAGCTGCAAATATGATAAATCAGATCAACAGGGTTGATACGATATCCAATAATATCGCAAACGTAAACACTACAGGATTCAAACAGGACCATTTGGTGGAGGGTTCTTTTAACAATTACCTGCAAAAGGTGGAAAACAGCAGCGATAAAGAACCTTTGGCGTTAAGTACCGTAATGAACACGATCCCCAAAATAGACGGTAATTTTATAAACAGCAAACTGGGTTCTATAACCCCTACCGGAAATAAACTTGATTTCGCCCTTTCCCAGGGTGATGCTTTTTTCAAGGTGCAAAACCAAAACGGTGATATCTTTCTTACAAGGGACGGCAGTTTTAAAAACTTGAACGGAGAGCTTGTGACCCAGAACGGGTACAAGGTTCTTAATGAGAACAACGAGCCTATAGAATTAGGTGAGGGGGAAGAGTTTATAAATAATATTGCCGTTGTTTCAACTAACTTCAATAACCTGGAAAAAATAGGCGATAACAATTATAAGGCCAAAAACGAGCAGGATGTGCAAGTTGTTGAAAATAATACGGAATATATCGTAAAAGGGGCGATTGAAAGAAGTAATGTAAACAGTGTAAAATCTATGGTTGCATTGATAGATGCGAACAGAAGGTTTGAACAGGCTCAAAAAGCGGTAAACGGTATTGATGAGATCAATCAAAAAGTCATAGATAAAATAGGTAATAATCAATAAGGTTGAAAAATGAAACCAAGTTCAGTTACAGATATATTATTTAACCAGTTAAACTATAGTTCGGAACGACAGAAAGTCATTTCAAGCAATATTGCAAATATAGATACCCCAAATTATAAAACAAAAGATATAAAGTTTAAAGACGAGCTTCAAAGAAGCAATAATAATATGGCTGTTAATTCTCAGCTGAAACTGGCTATTACAAATAAAGCGCATATGCAAATAGAGGATATTAATAATAACAAAAACAGATACGATGTTTATGAAGTTAAGAATTTGGAAGAACAGAATGACGGAAACAATGTCAATCTTGATACCCAGATGTCAGAAATGTCGAAAAACTCTGTACTTTTCAATGCTTTACAAAACTCAATAAAAAAAGACTCTTCATGGTTCAAGACCATGATAGATGCTTCTTCGAAAAACTAGATAGGATAAAAAATTAATGGATCAAATATTTAAGTTTATTGATAATTTAAACTCAGCACAAAGAGCTGTCATCATTGGGGGGTTCTCTGTACTGTTTTTATTTTTGATAGGATTATTGATATACTCTAATATTAAATCTCAGGATGAAGAGCTTAATTATATCGTTGCCTCTAACCTGACTAAAAACCAGATAATGCTTGCAAGTAATGAACTTGACGCAAGCAGTATACCTTATTCGATCATAGGTAACGGAAATAATCTAACCATAAAAACAAACAAGGCAAATGTAAACGTTGCAAAAATCAAGCTTGTTACAAGTGAAGCAGCAACAAGCAAGCATACGGGATGGGAGATATTCGATAAAAGTTCTTTGGGGACTACGAATTTTGAAAACAAAGTCAAATATCTAAGAGCCCTTGAAGGGGAGATCGGAAGAAGCCTTGAATCACTTTCCGGCGTACTGTCTGCGGAAGTTAAGATAGCTCTTCCAAAAGAGAGTGTTTTTACCCAGAAAAAAGTACCGCCCAGTGCTTCGGCTGTTTTAACCTTAAAAGAGGGTACGGCATTAACCCAGAAGCAAATAGCGGGGATCAAAAATTTTATAGCTTCCGCAATACCTAAATTAACACCTGAAAATATCAAGCTTATCAACCAGGACGGTTCCTTGCTTGAGCAGTCCCAGGAAGATATAGACAGTTTAAAATTTGTTCAGCATGAGAAATATAAAACACAGCTTGAAAGAGATTATCAAAACAAGATAACCGAGCTTTTACAGCCATTCCTTGGAAGCCAGAGGGTGGTTGCAAAAGTATCTATAGAGCTTGATTTTACAAAGCAGGAAATATCCCAGGAGATCTTTGAACCTGAAGGGACAATAAGAAGCCAGCAGACAAGTGAATCCGCTTCAACCGGAGAGGAAAGCGAGCCTCAAAATGGTGGAGTACCGGGAGTCCAAAGTAATATTGAAGATCCAAATGCCGATAACGGGGGAAAAGTTTCAAAAACGACAAAAGAGGAAGCTCAGAACGTAACAAATTACGAGATATCAAAAAAAGTGATAAATCAGCGTGATAACGCATATGCCAGTATATCAAAAGTTACGGCGGCAGTTACTTTCGACTCCTCGATCCTGGAGAAACTAGAAAATAAAGAGGAGTTTTTCCAGAGCATGAACTCTATCGTTAAAGAGGCGATAGGTTTCCAACAGCAAAGGGGAGACAGCGTTACCGTAAAAGCATTTAAGTTTATCGGACTTAAACCTTTAGGAGCAGATGCAGGTGAAGACGCGAATGCAGAAGAAGACAGCAGTGGACTTGGGCTGTTTGCAGCAAAATCTGCACTCCAGGAGTTCGGTGAGTACCTGCAATATATAATTGCGAGTATACTTTTATTTGTTTTCTATAAAAAATTCATTGCAAATAACGAGATCATGCTGATGGACGGGGGGAAAGGTAAAGAATCTGCTTCCGAAGAGGAACAGGATTTTGACCTTGCAGTGAGCAGTTTTGACGAGAATGCAGAAAGAAACCGGCTTAAAGCAAAGGTTAAAACACAGATATTGAATAATATGGAAGGGTTAAGTGCGGAGGAAGCGGCAAAATACGAAGTGCTTATCGAAGAAATAGACAATACAGTCGCAAACAATCCTGAAGATATCGCAAAAATGATAGAGATGTTATTATCCGAAGGTGATAATAAATTTAAAGCTAGTTAAAGAGGAATAGGGTAAATATGGTAAACAGAGAAGCTAATCATGATCTTCTGCAGGGTATGTCGATGCTTGAAAAAGTTGCGAACTTCTGCGTATTGATAGGGGAAGAAGCAACAGTAAAGATTTTTCAAAACCTCCCTAAAAATATAGTTGAAGATATATCTACTGCGATTACCCAGGTTAGATCAATAGATAAAGATACATCACTGGCCTTATTGGAAGAATTCCATATCTTTATTAAATCAAATGCTTATATAAGCAGCGGTGGTTATGAATACGCAAAAGATATCCTGTATAAATCACTGGGGAAAGCTGAAGCGGATGCAGTACTCGCAAAACTTGCAAGGATGCAGGAGGCAAAATCCTCATTTGCTTACCTTGATAATATCGATCCAAAGCAGCTTGCGGACTTTATCAAGGATGAATCACCCCAAACAATCGCCGTCGTGTTGTCACATATGGATCCTGCCGACGCTTCCGAGGTTTTATCAAAACTTGATGATAACCTTAAGGTAAAGATCACTATGCAGATGGCTACAATAAAAGACGTATCGCCTTCTATTGTAAGATCCATGTCAAACGTATTGGAGAAAAAACTCGAATCGCTCCTTGCTTCTATCGTTACGGTGGGGGGTGTTAAAACAGTTGCCGATATGTTAAATAAAATGGGGCCTAAATCGGCGGACATACTTCAAAACATCACTGGTATTGACCCTGTACTTGCAGGAAAGATAAAAGAGAATATGTTCGTATTTGAAGATCTACTTGCCCTTGAAACGAATGATCTTATGAAAGTGCTTGGTAACGTTGAAACGGAAGACCTGACAGTTGCTCTTAAAAATTCTCCTCCCGAAGAGATGGAGATCATAAAAAGCGCGATGTCGCAAAGGGCCAGAGACAGATTTGACGAAGAGTTCGAGTTGCTTGGTAAAACGAAAATAAAAGATATCGAAGAAGCACAGAAAAAGATACTGGAAGCTGCTATGAGACTGCTTGAAAGCGGTGAAATTGAAAGATCGGAAGAAGAGGACTAGTAGATGGCATCAAATAATAATGTAAATACAACCTCACGAGTTATAAAAAGTAAAGATGAAGTTCAGCCTTTTGAGCTGGGGAACTTTATATCGAACGATATTTCTCAGACTGATCAGATGAGAGAAGTTGCAAAATTAAACGACAAATCGATAAACGGTAATGTTGACCCTGTGCTTGTCGAGATAAAAAATCTTCAAAACTCCCTGCTGCAGATCCAGGAGAAAGTTACTTTAATAGAAAATGACGGAGTTAAAGGCAGAGACCTTGACAAGCAGTTGATCGAGGCGATGAAAGATCTTAAAAACTATGCACAGTTTTTTGAGCAGGCTACTTTCCAGATGGAAACAAAAGTTCTAAAAAGTGCAATATCCATTGCCCAGAAGATCATAGGCATAGAGGTCGGGGAAAATTCAGCCGCAATAGCCAGACAGACCATCTCTTCTATGATGACCAAGATAAAAACCGCGTCAAAAGTCGCTATACACTTAAATCCAAAAGACTACGTACAGTTAAAAGATACTTTAAACCTGGGAGAAACAATAACCTTGCAGGAAGACCCTAACGTAACGGCGGGGGGTGTGGTAATAGCCAGTGATCTTGGGAATTTTGACGGAAATATAGAAGCAAAAGTTCAGACCATGCTTGAATCACTTGATGCGGTCGTATAGTAGTTTCTAGACTTTTCTGAAAAATAATTTAAATTTAAAAAAACCTACTTTAAAACTTATACAAATAATATTTTTTATGTTATAATGATTCCAAAAATTAAAAAAGCGGCTAGTTATGGAAATTACAACTAAAGATTACGAAACATTAGTAGATACAGAGATAACAGTTGATGTGATGCTGGGGCATACTGATATTACCGTAAAAGATTTTTTAAGCTTCAGTGACGGAGAGATATTGGCCTTGAACAAGCAAGCAGGTGCCGGCGGTGATATCTACGTAAATAAAAGAATCATAGGAACAGGTGACATTATAGTTATAGATGAAAAACTGGCTATAAGGGTTCAGGATGTTATGGATTCGGAGAAAGTAGTAAACTTCTTCTTTGATGAACAGTTAACGATAGAATAAAGGAGACATTATGGTTACAGGATATACAACAGTAGATTATAGAAAAGATTCTCAAGATATTATTGACAGTACACAGGTAAATGTGAGCGATGACGGGTATACATCGGCTGTTTCCTCTGATGCATTGACAAACAGCGATTTTATGAAGCTAATGCTCGTAGAGATGCAGAACCAGGATCCGACCAATCCTATGGACACCAGTGCAATGATGGACAATCAGCTTAAAATGTCGCAAATGGAGTCTAACCTGAAAATGGCTGAGTCCATGACAAAACTGCAGGGTGCTTTTGAAAGTTCTGCATTGGCAGGTGCCGCTAATATGATAGGGCGTGTTGCAGATATGGAAGTACAGGTTCCTAAAATAGATAGCGTAACCGGTGAAATCGTATATGATGAAGAAGGCGAAATCGTAACGGAAACAGAAGTAAAAGAGTATTCGATCCAGTCTATAATTCAGCAAGAGGGTGAGCTTTTTGGCAAGGTGAATGAGATTATAGGTTTACAGGATAACCTTTATTATGAAGGTGTACAAATCTCATATACATCAGCCGGTTTTATGTACGAGAACGGTGAATTGACAGATTACAGGGTTCAGCTTGATGAAAACGGCAGAATTGTAACCAGTGATAACGGTAAACCGATCATTATGGACCAGGACGGTGTGCAGATAACAGATGAATCTTATTTATCTAATTTTGCAGTTTCCGGTACGGAATTCATATATGGAGAGGAAGAGATCCTGCCTCTATCAAGTATCGTAAGGATAAGTTAAAAAGAGATATTTTTATCTCTTTTTTTAATATTCTGATATAAGCTTTTTTGCAAAAGTTTATATTTGGATATTATTTTTTAATATTCGTGAAGTACAGTGTACTTCAAATTTAATAATAAGGATTTATTATGGTAGGATCATTATGGACTGGTATTTCAGGGTTATCAACTCAACAGGCTGCTTTAGATAATGAGTCACACAATATTGCAAATGTAAATACAATAGGATATAAAGCATCAAGAATGTCATTTGCCGATCAAATGTATCAAGACAGTATCGGTAAAGGATCGAAAGTACTTGATGTCGAGAAAGTATTCTCTCAGGGTAATATGAAAGCAACGGGTGTTGCTTACGATATGGCACTGGAGGGAAGCGGTTTCTTTGCCGTAATGGATCCAAATGCGTCGGGAAGTAGTGAAGAGTTCTATACAAGAGCCGGAAACTTCAGAATGGGTGAAAACGGTACACTCCAAGATGCAAATATGTACGATGTAGTAGGATGGGCGATCTCTGATGTTGATCCAACCTCTGATGTTAGTACAACAAATAGTAATATCGTATACTTTACAAATGATTATAACCAAATAGCGGGTAATCAGATAGTAAAGAAAGACGGGATAATTGAAACTATCACCGGTAAGTTTACAAACTACCAAGAAACTGCAAAAAGTGATGAAGACAGTGTTGTTAGCGGTTTAGGATATAAAAGTATGTCAAGTAAAATCAGGGATACAGAACTTTTAATATCTGAATATCAGGATAAACTAAGCAAGTATGCCGATGATCCTGAAGCAAACTCGTCACCATCGATCGCTCAGGTCTCTGCGCTTGGATTACCCGGAGCCGGGACAAGTAGCATGACTACTGAAAGTGACCAGTTATATGTTTATATCAACGGTGAAAAAGTGTCAGTTAATTATGTTGAAACTACAGCTACTCAAAATATAACTGACGGTGATTACGATGGTGACGGTACATCGTCAAGTGCGACTTTGGACAATGATGATGATATCCTTGCCAGCAGGATCGCTACATATAAAGCATTGGCAGATAAAATATCTGAAAAACCGGGACTTGTAGCATATATCGCAGATCCTTCAACTGTTGATTTATCAACTACTACTACAATAAAAAGTTCTACATTCAGCAGAATAGAAGGATCTACAACATCATACAGTAACAGTGTTGGGTCTGAGCCTATAATTGTTATTGAATCATTGGTTCCTGGGCAAGAATTTGTAGTAGGTGATGCGGGAGAATATATAGCTTCTACGAAAAATGAGATCCCGGCTTCAAGAGCAACTATAACTGAAGCAGTTGAGGGTACAGGTTACGGTGCAGTTGAAAGTGCCAGAGATGCCATGGTAAAAGCTGGAGCAGGTTTCCAAAGGGATGTATGGACCTCTTCTGAATTACCTACAGTAATGTCGGGAGATACAATTGAGTTCTCACTTGTAAATCCGGATGACCCGAACAATCCTTTTACCTTAAGTATGACAGAAGGTACGACAGCTATTACTTATGATGCTCAAAATGAAGGAACATTGACCGATATAAGCTCAGATTTCAGTGAAACAAATAAAGTGGATGCTATGGTTCAGGCAATTAACGGGCATAGTGAGATGTCACAACTGGTTACTGCACATAACTATAACGGAAGACTGGTTGTAGAAACTATAAACACTAATCCTGGAGGAACTTTCGTAGCTGGAATCTCATATGATGGTATATCAACAGATTCAGATAATGCGGTTGGTAGTGCATCAGCGATCACTGACGGGGGAACTATTCCTGACGGTGCGGGTACAATCAAAGGATTAACTGCAGAAGTTTTCACAGCAACTTTTTCTGGAGTTGAAGTTGGTGGAGATACAACTTTCCAATTTGACACAATGGGAGCGGCTGTGACTATACCTGCGGGTAGTGATGCACAAACTGTGGCATCTTTGGTTGCAGGACAGGCTTACGGAAACTGGACAGCAGTGGATAACGGGAACGGTACGGTAACATTTACAGCTTCAACAGCTGGAGCAATTGCAGATGCTGCTGCGGCAGACTTTAACCTTTCTGCGGCGGATATCAGTGTTTCTGTAAATGTTGATACACAAGGTGTAGATATAGGTGAACAAGATACGGTAACATTACCTGCAACTATAGAGCCTGATGAAAGAATGGTTGTAAGATTTACCCAAAACGGGGTTAATTATACGGCTGTGGCAAGAGAAGGCGAAGATGTATTTTATTATAAAAACAGTGTAGATGATCAATGGAACAGCGTCGCATTAACTTCTGCTCCATTGGCTGCAGGTACTATCGATGATGCTTTTGTACAAATGACAGGAGCACTAGGAACAGCTGTAACAGGTACCGTTGCGGGTGTAGTAGAGAACAACTCTATTTATGACGTAAGCAATTTTAATGTTTACCTTAAATCATCTGATGAGACATTGAACAGAAGTACAACAGACAGTGTAAACTCAGGTGCGGATGCCGAGTTCCTTGAATTGACTACAACACTTAACCAAGAAGCTTCAAGAGGAGCTTTACAGTTAAGACTTGATAACCTTGGTATATCAGACAGTGCCTTTGGTGAATTCAGTGTTGACAGTACAGGGCTTGTAACCATGAAACAAGACGGTGCAACATTTGCCGTAGGTCAGGTTGCCGTGGCAATGTTTAACAATGAAAGGGGATTGAAAGCTGAAGGGAATAACCTGTATTCAAAAACAGCTGAATCCGGTAATGCGATCTATAATACAAATAATGACAAAGCAGCGGCAATTTCAGGAAAAACACTGGAATTATCAACTGCCGATTTAAGTGAATCGCTTGTTAACCTTATGGTATTCCAAAGGGCATTTGAGGCAAACTCTAAATCTATTACAACTTCTGACACAATATTAAACACACTTATCCAGCTTAAAGCAAGGTAAGGGTTTTAGATGGATAATTTTTTACTTTTATCAGTATTCGGTGTATTGGCGCTTTATTTTTACAGCAGTGCCAGTACATATAAATCTCTTTATAGAAAAACAGTTGAAGAGAAAGAATTGGTAGAGGAAAAAAATAAGAATTTGATTAAACTTAAAGAAAAGTTTGAGAAACAGGTGCAGTACTCTTTAGATACGATTCAGGACTCCCAGGAGAGCCTAAAATCAACAAGGGAAGATTTCCAGGCATTAAAACTTGAATATGCAGAACTTGAGCATAAAAATAAACTACTTCAAAAAAGGGTAGATGAATTATATGCTTCGGTCGGAACTGTGTATTAGAATAAAAGTGATGATATTAAAATATATATTTATTTTTGTTTTGTTCTCTTTCTCTGTAGCAGCTCAGGAGAACAAAACATTAGAATCCCAACCGCAAATCTTATTTGAACACCAAACACTCTTAAGCGAGCAGGAAAAAACAGAACTGCTCCTTAAGTTCAACACAGGTGTATTATATCTTGAACAAAAAAGATATAAAGAGGCAATAGCCTTATTTAAACAATCAGCAAAACTATTAAAAGTAGCATCCTATTTGAACATAGGTATTGCTTATTATAAATTGAATGCACATAAAAATGCCTATCTTTACCTAAAAAAAATATATGATCTTAAAGATATAGTAAATAACGATAAGTTCTCATATTTCAGTGCTGCATTTTATCTGTACAAAATAACGAATGATAAAGATTATATAAATGAGATAACAAAAGTCGCATCAAAATCAAAAAGACTGACCGAACAGGAACAGCTTGTAGTTGTCGATACCCTGATCCTGCAGAAAAGATATAAGTATGCCCTTGAGCTTGCTTCGAAAGTGCCTAATATCTCAAATCTCAAGCTTGCATTGTTAAACATAAAATTAAGGGATTATTCCAAAGCACAGATCCATTTGACAAAGGCATATGAAGAGGTAAAAGGGATAAAAGGGAAAAATACCGTTCTTTGGTTCAAACTGTTTAGGGACCTTAAAGCAAATGACCTTACCAATCTGAAAGAGGATATATTAAGAATAGAAGAAAGAGTGAAGATATTTGATACAAACAAAGAACTTCAATTAAAACTTTTCTTCAATAAAGAAAAATTTACCCCAAAAGAGTATTTTGATAAAATAACGAAATTTTCTTTTGAGAGAAAGATCGATTTTTTATATTATTTTGCCCCGTTCATATTTGAAGATTACAACGTGATTGAAGATCAATCCACAAAAAGCTTTATAATAAAAAGCCAGAGCGACCTGGATGACCTGAATACAGCGGTTAAATATAACAGAGACTTCTTAAAAGTGATAAAACTTGACCCCATAAGACGTGTACAGGTTTTACAGGATATGCTTGATGCCAAATATGATACAAATGCATACGAATATTATAATCTGGGATTGGCATATGCACAAGTTTACGATTATATAAGTGCTTACAAATATTTCAAAAAAGCATATGAGCTGGAGCATGGGAATAAACTATATTCCGTATTGACACTTTTAACAGCGAAGAGATTAAATAATAAAATAGACAAGATAGAAAATGAGTTTTTAGTTAAAAACATAACTTCAAACAAAGGTTCATACGTGTATCTGGGCAAATATATGTATAAAATCTTTGAAAACCCCGGAACATTGCTGGATCCCCTAAAATTATCAGAGAAAGAGAAGATGTCGATATTTTTCAGGGCACTTTACTTTTTAGAGAATGTAGATAAAAAAGGTATACTTCAAACAGAACCTCTGCTTGTAGAATTCGGCAAGGACCAGCTGGTTCATATGTTAAAGCTTGTTTCGAGAAAAACAGGGGAGAGTGATTTTAATTATATATCCAGGATTCAGGACAACCTGCCCAAAATATATAATAATATGTTTTTAAAAGGCAGTCTGGTTATAACAGATTTTTATCTTGACACCCTAAGGGCGCTGGGATTGTTCAACAGGACCGATTTTAATATAGAGAATGAACTAAGCCCAAGTTATTTAAGAACAAAGGCACTGGTACAGCTTTACATAGATCACCCTGAAGATAGCATAAAAATAATTGAATATATTCATAAAAAATATGCCTTGAGAAGTATAGATAGTTATTATATATTAATAGCCGCTTTTTTTGCTTCGGGACAGGAAAACCTGGGATTTGCAAGTTTGGGTGAAATAAGCTTTATATATAATGACCAGGATGCAAAGTTCCTAGAGGGTGTGTCGTTGCTGCAGGAGCTTAAACTAAATACCGCACCCCAATATTTTAATTATAAGTTTAAAGGCGGGCTTTTAGATTTCAAACTGGAAGGTTTTGACAGATTTTTAGAATCTTTATAATAAGGCTTTAATTATAATTTAATTTATGATATAATAATTTCATATTGAAAATTAAGGAGGATATCATGCAATTAGGTAGACTTGAGATGATGGATCAGTCCAAAGTAGATTATGTAGAAAAGACTTCCAGGATTCAGGAAACGGATCAGAAAACAAAAGTAGATCCCGATGAAAAATACAAAAACGCACAGCCTCAATTACAGACTGAAAATAATGAAGTTATCTTGGATAATGTAAAGTTCGGGTTTAATTCTGAAACGAATGATTTCTTTGTCAGGATCAAGACCAGAGACGGAGAATACCAATATCCCACAGAGGATATGATGAGATTAAAACAAACATTGATGGAAGCTTATAAAAGCTCTCAGAACAGTTAGGATAGAAATTGGCATCAGATTTATCTAATATCGTAAAGAGTGAAATTGTCAACACTCTTGAAAATCTTTTATCGGCTGCCGTTGCAGTAAAGGATGTAAAAAAAGTTACAAGCGGATCAGAAGATGGTAAATGTTTAAAGGTAGAGTCTAGCTTTGAATTATCAGGAGTCTCTTCCAAATGGAATTTTTCCATACCGACCAAAACGGCGGCAAAATTTGAATATTTGATGCTAGGCGGCGTAACTGACCTGAAAGATGCGATTGATGATGAGATAGCGGATGCGGTTAAAGAGATAATCTCGACAATAAGCGGAAGCATAACCACAAGCATAAACGCTCAGGGGTTTGATGACGTTAGCGGAGTAAAGTTCAGTTTAGGTGAGAGCGGTGTTGTCGAATGCAGTGAGGTTTTATCCTTAGACAATACGTTTTTGTTTGAGATCTCTTTGAATGAGGAGTTACTGCTTTTATATATATCGTTCGATGACGTTGCAATGCCTCATATGCTTCAGCTTACCGATGATGCAGTTACAGATGTTGAAAACACCGATACAAAAACAGAAGCTGCAGTCCCTGTAAATAATTCATTATTATCTACAATTTTAAGTGAGGAATCTGTTGATAACCTGAGATTGTTGATGGATATAAAATTGAGGCTTAGCGTAAGGCTTGGTACAAAAGTCTGCCTGCTTAGGGATGTTATCAGCTGGGATATAGGTGAAATTATCGAACTTACCCAGATGACGAACGAGCCTTTGGATATTTTAGTTAATAATGTTGTTATAGGTCAGGGTGAAGCGATAATCGTTGACGGAAAGTTTGGTGTAAAGATTAAGCATATCGGCGAACCCAGATTAAATTAAGAAGAAGAGTAAGTTAAGTATGGATAAAACAACAGCTGGTGGTTTAGTAGGTGGTATGGGGCTTGTTGCCCTTGCAATTTTCTTAGGCGGGGCAGGTTTTGGTCCTTATCTTGATATCCCTTCGGTAATCATAGTTATCGGTGGTACGGCATGTATAGTCATAGCTCAGTTTGATGCTACTATTTTAAAGAAATTCGGTAAGTCACACAGTATTGCCATGAATGAGCAGAATATAGAACCTATACCCGAACTGATAGAAAAAATAATCATTTATGCTACTGATATAAAAAAGAACGGTGTTATGTCCGTTGAATCAAAGATACAACAGGAGATAAACCCTTTCTTTAAAGAAGCGTTCAATCTTCTTGTGGATAACACTAAGCCCGATGTTTTGGAAAACCTGCTTGAGATAAAGCTTGAACATATGGAAAACAGGCACAAAGACCAAATATCGGTATTTACTAGTATAAGTTCGGTCGCAGGTTCAATGGGTATGATCGGTACTCTTGTTGGACTGGTTGCTATGCTTGCAAACCTTTCAGACCCTTCAGCCGTAGGGCCAGCAATGGCGGTTGCCTTGCTTACGACCATGTACGGAGCTTTGATAGGTAACCTTTACGGCGGTATATTTGAGAATAAACTTAGCGTAAGGCATTCAAGGGAGATGGTTTCCTGCCAGATAATTATCCAGGGATCACATATGATCGCATCGGAAGAATCGATCGGAAATATTAAAATGAAACTTGGTGCGATCCTCCCTCCGGAAGAAGAGTAGTAGATGGGAAAAGACAAATGTCCTGAATGCCCTAAGTGTTTACCTGGATGGCTTGTACAGTTCGGTGACCTTATGTCGCTTCTTCTTGTATTCTTCGTTCTGCTTTTATCCATGGCGACAATGGATAAAAAGAAAGTTGAAGAGTATTTTGAGATCATGAGAAGAAGCATGGGATTTTTGCAAGGTTCCATGGATACGGCAGAAGCAGAAAAAGAGAGTTTGTCTTCTTACCATGCTGATAAAAGCCAGGCAGGAAGCGGTGACGACCAGGGTATGAACACTGAAGCCGCGGATGTTGCGCAGCTTGTGGAAGAGGTAACTCAGGAGTTTAACGATACAAGCGATAAAGACAGCCAGAAAGTCAATATGACAATGAAAGGGAACAATGAGTTTACCCTTGACGTACCCTCTTCGTTGATGTTTGAAGAGGGTGAGTATGCTCTGACGAATCCCAATGCGAAAAGATTTATAAATAAACTTTCAAAGATACTTAGGACCATGACCCAGCAGTTCGATATAGAGGTTATGGGTCATACGGGATCCAATTATTTAAGAAGCGAAGGGATACCCAGGGATTCCTGGGACCTTTCGGCTTTAAGGTCTATTTCCGTAGTTAAGGAACTGATAAAAAACCAGGTGGACCCTGCAACACTCAAGGTTGTTGCATTCGGCTCATATCGCCCGAAAAGCGATAATGCTTTTGAAAACAGAAGAGTTGAACTTAGATTTACCGCAACTTCACAAGATTATGGTAATATGGCAGCAGAAGAAAATTTTTTTGATAGAATAGAAGAATAATCTAAAAGGAGAAGAAGATGGATGTGACAAATCAATTTTTAGACGTTAACTCTATCAAGCCCAAAAGACTTGATAACTTGAACAATAACTCTCTTGACAGCGACAAGGCATTGAAAGAGGTATGTAATGATTTTGAATCATTCTTCATGAATCAATTTCTAGAGGTCTCCTTAAAAACTTCTAATATTGCAGGGGAAGGAACCGGATCCGAAATAATCAAAGGGATGTATACAGATGCCTTGTCTAGGGAATCCGGTGGAAATATGGGTATAAGTGAAATGTTATATAAATTTTTAAGTGAGAAAAAATCATGATATTAGATACTATAGAGGAACTAAAAAGCATTACTCTTGAGCTTCAGGCTTCGATAAAACAGGATATAGAGGATGTCAAGGCTGCAAAGCATGAAGAGCTTCTTGAAAGAAACCAGGTAAAATTGGATTCAATGGAGAAGCTTTCCTCTTTAAAACAGCAGTTAAATAATGAATTATCAAAAGAGTTCAGTGAGGGGAAAGATGTTTCTTTATATAAAGAGCCGATAGACGAACTGGAAAGGGAACTTAGGCATCTTTATTATCTGAACGGAAAACTGGGTTCGATCGTATTACCGGTAAAAGAGATGTATAAAGAGATAATTGAAGAGATCACGGCTGCAAACGGAGGCAGACTGGTAGAGGTGATGGCATAGTGAAATTTCTGTTATTTGCTTTATCCCTAATTACTTTTTCCTGTGCTGCAAATGTAAAAGTTCTCCCTGTCTCAACATCTGATATCCAGTGGAAAGGGCAGATCACTGCCTCAAATGTAAAATTGATACAGGCTGACAATAGGTATAAATGTAAAAAATATCTTGATATCGAGAAATTAAAAGAGAATAAATACAGGGCAAAACACTATATACTTAAAAATACACCCATTTGTTACGATGATGCATATATTGCCAAGTCTAATAAGATAAAATTCAATTTCGGAAATATTGAAATAGAAAAAGAGGGTGAAGTTATAAGGGAAACCGATAAATATATTAAAATTAAGAATTTAGATGGTAAAATAGAAAAAATCTACAAAGATGAACGAGGACAATGAAAAAACTTTCATTTTTAGGGGAAACTCCAACAAAAGCTTTACAAAACGCCCAAAAAGAGTGTGGACCGGATGCTGTTGTAATATCGACTAAAAAGATCTCTAATAAAGGGAAACACAGCGGGAACATGTATGAGATAGTTGTTGCGCTGGAAGAGGACTACGATAATCAATCGGATATGCCGAAGCAAAAGATTGTCGGGGAAAACAGGTCAGAAGGCATGGATTCATCATACAAAGGTGCCCAGTTCTATGACTTTAAAACACAGATCGAGCAGATGCAAAAATCTATACAGGATGTGCAAAGAAGCCTGTGGGAACCCAAAAGCCAGCTTTATGACCTGACCATACCGTTTGAGTTCGTCGATATATATACTCTATTCGAAGAAAACGAGTTCGATCCCGAAATGACATACTCTATTATGAAAAAGACTATTGAACAGCTTCCTGTTGCAATGAAGTCAAACCCTGAAAAGATCATAAACTTTTTCAAACTGATCTTAAGAAGAATAATAGCCGTAAAACATGAGGTACCGTTAAGAACACACCAGAGAAAGATAATGATGTTTGTAGGACCTACCGGTGTAGGTAAAACAACAACAATTGCAAAACTTGCGGCAAGATATGCCTATAAAATGGGGACAAATTACAAGGTGGGTATAATCACTCTGGATTCGTTCAGGGTCGGCGCAATAGAGCAGCTAAAGGCATATACGAATATTATGAGGCTGCCTTTGGAGATAGTTAAAAAACCTGAAGAATTGAATGAGGCTATAAGTCGATTAAGGGATTGCCACTATATCCTGATAGATACCGCAGGCGGTAGCCAGTATGATATAGACAAGATAGATGCCATAAACCAGTACCAGATGCAGTTGACAGAGATCCCGATAGAAAAGATGCTGGTACTTCCTTCAAATGTAAAATCAACCGATCTTCAGGAGATATATAACAGCTATTCCCAGCTGCATATAAATAACCTGATATTTACAAAACTGGATGAAACCAGAAGTTACGGAAATCTTATATCTTTTGCACATAAAACGAAAAAATCGATCTGTTACCTTTCCATAGGGCAGAATGTTCCCGATGACCTGATAGAAGCTGATGCAAATTATATAATTGAATGTTTTATGAACAAAGAGATACCTAAGAGGTAGTTTTGTTTAATCCGATATCCACACAAGCAAATAAGTTGGTTGCATTAAGCAGAAAACTTAAAAAAAACTCAAAAACGAAGATTGTCACTGTTACATCAGGTAAAGGCGGGGTCGGTAAATCCACAATGACCTCAAATATGGCTTACGTCCTTGCAAAAAAGGGTTTAAATATTGCCGTTCTCGATGCCGATATCGGTTTATCCAATCTGCAGGTTCTTTTGGATGTGAAGCCTGAAAAAAGCTTTTTTGATTATTTTAACGGGGAGTCCAAAATAAATGATATCCTAACCCCTACCAAATATAACAATATAACACTTATTGCTGGTAAAAGCGGGCATGAATATATCGGGATGAACAACAGCATGGTATTTTCATCGATCGTGAACGATATCGTTTCAATGAACAGGTTTGACCTGCTTTTGATCGATACGGGAGCAGGTATAAACGAATATGTACAGGAGTTCTTGGAATTAAGCGATAATATCGTTGCCATAACGACTACAGATCCAAGTGCCCTAACCGATGTTTATGCTTTTTTCAAGATGCTAAGCCGTAAAAAAGATTCAATGATGCTGTGCTTTAACCATACTAAAAAATATGAAACCGGGGAAGCAATTACAAAATCTTTGGTAAATTTGGCTATAAAAAATAAACTTAATAGAAAATTTATGGTAGAATATATAGGAAATATTTGTGAGAGCAGGAGTATCTCCACAACCGGAAGATTACGAAAGCTTTTTGCAAAAGAGTTTAACGAAGATTTGGCTGTAACGCAGCTTGGATTGGTTGTAGATAATTTACTTAAAAAGTTAAGGTAGAGATATATGGTAGTTGAAAATTTCTCAAGGAAATTATTAAGTAGTAAAATATTTGATACTTATGTAGCTACGGTATTTTTTGCAGTTCTGATTTTTTTTGTTTTAAATGCAAACTATTACACGCCGTTTGAGATGATATTCTGGATCGTGTTGGTAACCATAGGTTTTAAAGGTGTTGCCAATATTATGTTCTCTTTAACGGTTTCATTGATGAAACTGGATAATACCCAGGATGCAATAGCATTTGAAAAATCTGCAAATAAGCTGGAATCACTTGTAAATGATCTGGCTATCCAGGAAGCAGCTGTTCAAAGTAAAAAAAATATTAACGGAAACGAAAAATAAAGGATAAATTATGAAATTAGGTGAAATAACCAATTCTTTATCTGGTATGAACAAAAGTCTGGTATCTAATACTTCATTGACCGATCTTGGCAGCGGAATAAATGCAAACGGGCAAAACCTGCAAAATGATGTTAATTCATTTTCAAATGTATTGAAGAATTCAATTGAAGAGGTTAACGATACCCAGGTTAAAGCTTATGATGCAATGAACGACATAGCAAGCGGTAGAGTTGAGAATCTCCAGGATGCGGTTCAGAAAATTGAAGAGGCTGAACTTAGTCTGAAACTCGGTCTTGAAGTTAAAAACAAAGCTTTAGGTGCATATAAACAAATAATGAGTATGCAGGTTTAATCAACTTAAAGGATAAATGATGGGTCTATTTGACGGTTATAATGTAGCAACATCGGGAATGAGTGCCCAAAGAGCAAGGATTAATGTAGTAAGTTCAAATCTTGCAAATGCGCAGACTACACATACAGTAGACGGCGGTCCTTATAAAAAGCAGAATGTTTCTTTTCAGGAAGTTCTGTTTGACGAGAACGGCAAGACCAAAGAGATCAAAACAGATAAAGATAGAGCAGATCTGTCTTTAAGGGGAGTTGGAATTAAGGAGATAATAGAATCAAAAGAGGCTCCTATGATGAAATACGAACCAAGCCATCCCGATGCAAATGAGGACGGCTATGTTGCCTATCCCAATATCAACCCTGTTATAGAGATGGTGGACCTGATCGAGGCAATGAGATCTTACGAGGCGAATGTTTCCGCATTCAAATCTCAAAAAGAGATGGATACCCGAACCCTGGATATTATAAAGGTATAAAATGTCGGCTGATATTTTATTAAACCTTAACAAAAGCGTTCCCAAAGAGGGAAGCGCATCATCTTCTGTAAAAAACGGGGAGCCAAAAACAGCTCCATCACTATTTGACTCTATTTTAAGTGAAGTTAAAAATAATGCAAATTCACAGGAAAAACCTGATAACAGTCTAGAGAAAAAACAGGAAGAAACTAAATCAAAAACTACACTTAAAACAGCGGACCAAAAAACTGAAATCTCTAAAGAGACCCGTACAGAGCCTAAAAGTGAATTAAGCGATAGCAGCGAATCAAATGATTCGATGGAAAAGGTTTCAAAAAAGCTTGTTGATATGGTCACTAAAAAAGCTAAAGAAGAGCTAGGGAATAAAACAAAAGAGGCGGAAACTTCACAAAAACAGACTGATACAAAAGAAGTAAAGTCGGAAACATCTGAAGAAGATATTTCCCCTGATGAAGTTAAAACCCGGACAAAAGAGATAAAAGGCGAACCAAACAGTAAGTTGAAAGAACAAACATCCGATACAAAAGATGTAAGTTTGGAAACAGCTGAAGAAGATATTTTACTTGAGAAAGTAAAAGGCAATACAAAAGAGCTAAAGAGCGAGGAAAGCAGCCCGCTAAAAAAACAAATAAGTGTTACGGAAGATGTAAGTTCGGAAACAGCTGAAGAAGATATTTCACTTGAGAGAGGAAAAGGCAATACAAAAGAGTTAAATAGTCAGGGAAACAGCCAGTTAAAAGCTGATCTAAAGGATCTGAACACTGCTGGAAAAGAGGCTCAAACTTCTGTAAAAACCGAATTAAAAGATAACAGCAAAGAGATAAAAAACGATATCAATGAGCTTAAAACACAAGTTACGGTGGAAGAGGGATCAAGAAAAGATATTGGATCTCAAACAAAAGAATTAAAAGCTGATCTAAAGGATCTGAACAGTGCTGCAAAAGTGGCTCAAACTTCCCTAAAAACCGAATTAAAAGATAACAGCAAAGAGATAAAAAATGATATCAAAGATCTTAAAACGCAAGTTACGGTGGAAGAGGGAACTACGGAAGTAGGATCCGACGAAGAGATTACCTCACAAATAAAAGAGGCAAAAGCCGATAGTAAAGTAATAGACGCTACGCCAAAAGATTTACACTCTTCTGTTAAAAGTGAAGGGACAGCTAAAAGTAAAGAGAGTGATCCCAAAGTAAAAGAGGAAGCAACTTCAATAAAAACCGAAGTTATGCCCGAAACACTTATTTTAAATGAAGATACATTGGTTGAAGGCGTTTTTAGTGAAAAATCACATGGGGAAGAGGATAATCGAAAAAATAAAACAGAATCAAAAAAAGATGATCCGACTGTTTCCTCAAATCTTAAAGATCTTTCCAGTGAAGCGAAAACAAAGCAGGATCTTAAAGACCCTCTATTGGCAAGCATGTTCCTAAGCTCACAAAGAAAACTTAAAGAGGTTACCTCCCAAGAGCAGTTAAACAGTGCCCAAAAGAATATAGAAGAGAATAAAACTATGCAATCTATATCAAAAAGTGCTTCTATGCTTGAACTAAATGCTGAAGATATGGAAGTGAAAGTTGATAAAGGGGGCGAAGAGGCCGGGCAGTTGAAAAAAAATCCTTTAACTGAGGAAAAGAACAGCCAGCCTAAAACAGTAGTAACTTCAAACAACAGGGTTCTTGACAGGATGTTCCTTGAAAAACAGCTGAGTGAAAAGGTATTGTCTCAAGGCAATATTCTAAAAGAGAGTATTGTTCAGCAAAAAGGGGCAGCTGAAGCTGTAAGCAATATAAATGCGACAGAGATTGAGTCCGGCCTGAAAGAAACTGTTGTAACGGTACAAGTCCCATCGGCAATCGTTGAAACAATACAAAATAAGATAATAGGTGCACAGCAGAAGATGGGCAGCTTTATGAGTGAGATCGCAAGAAATATGTATCAAAACTACAAACCGCCTGTTACTTCGTTCCGGGTAAACCTTAATCCTGCAAACTTAGGAAGCATAGCAATTGTAATGAAAGCAAATAAGAGTGACAACACTTTATCGGTAAGTATGAATATGTCAAGTTCCTCTACGATGGATGCTTTTGCCGATAATAAAACCGTATTGCAAAATGCACTTTCAAGAAACCTGAATGACGGCTCTACAATATCATTAAATTTCGGTATGCAGAACCAAAGCGACGGAAGTGAAAATCCGTTTAACCAGCAAAGCAGCAGCGGGCAGAATAATAACCAGAATAATCAAAATTCGACAAATAATAGAATTATTGAAGAGGAACTTTCCGAAGAGGTTTTGGAAGATCAAACTTATATGTAAGAAAGTAGAATGGAACAGTTAATATCATTACTTGATCAGCAAACTGTATATTCATTTTTACTTTTATTTGCCAGAATATTAGCATTTATGGCATTTATGCCTATTTTTGGGGATAAAACCATAAATCCTACAGTAAGGGTAGCGATCGCATTTTATTTGTCGGTTTTCATCTTCCCTTTGGTAGGGCATACCCAGACACCTTTAAATGATGATGAATTTTTACTGGCTTTGGTAAGTGAGATAACCTTGGGACTGGTTGCTTCTTTCCTGGTTCAGGTTATTTTTATGGCAGTACAGGTAGTGGGTGACCTGATAGGTTATGCAACAGCTTTGTCTATGGCAAATATGTTCGATCCTTCAACCGGGACGCAGCAGGGTATAGTCAGTAAATTTTTATACCTTGTTATACTTGTGATCTATCTTGAATCGGGAATGTACGAGATAACAGTTTATATGTTGGCCCAGAGTTTCGGGTCCATAACCCTTGGAAGTTTCAATCTTTACAGTTACGACGGGATTGCAATAGCAATAAAAGAGATAAACGCAATGTTCGCATTTGCTTTTTCTTTTGCCTTCCCATTGTTTTTTATAGGATTTATTTTGGATATATATTACGGATACGGTACAAAATCGATGCCCGCTTTTTCACCCTTCGTTGTTACTTTCCAGATCAAGTTCACATTGATATTTATATTTATGATGCTGGGGTTTGAAGTGTTTGTTGACACTTTTACCGCATATTTTATAGGGAAATTTGAGTAATGGCTGACGAACAAGAAAAAACAGAAGAACCTACCTCCAAGAAGATTGCCGACGCCAAAAAGGAGGGGAACGTCCCAAAATCTGCGGAAGTTCCGGGAGCCTCCATACTGTTTTTCAGTTCCATATATCTATTGTTTTTTGCGGACAACGTATATAATGAAATAAAAAACATGATCTTTTATATCTACTCCTATATAGGTGCAGATATGGACGGCAAAGTATTCTATAACATCACCCTGACTATAGCTGTGCAGCTTTTATATGCACTAGCGCCTTTATTTGTGCTTATTATATTTTTGGCTGTTGTTTTTAATCTGATGCAGTTCGGGTTTGTTGCCTCACCCATTAAACTGGATCTTCAAAAAATAGATCCTATCAGCGGGTTTAAAAACGTATTCAGTATGAAAAAAGCTATTGAGGCATTGAAACTTACGGCAAAACTGATTATTATATTTATAGTAATGGGAATAATAATGGCACTTGTATGGGACAGTATACTTGCCATGATGGATAAAGAGCTTAATGCTTCCATAGATGCCATGATAGAGTTGACGATGTATTTTCTTTTGACTATTTTGTTAATTATAGTCATTTTTGCTATAATAGATTTCTTTTTTACAAGATATTATTATTTCAAACAGCTTAAAATGTCCAAGCAAGAGATAAAAGATGAACATAAGCAGATGGAGGGGGATCCTCAGGTAAAAGCAAGGATCAGGTCGATACAGATGAAGATGTCAAGACAAAGAATGATGTCTGAAGTGCCTAATGCGGATGTTGTGATTACCAATCCCACCCATTATTCTGTAGCCCTTCAATATGAAGAGGGTAAGAAAAATGCTCCTGTGGTGGTTGCAAAGGGTATTGATTTTATCGCATTGAAAATCAGGGATATAGCAAAAGAGAGTAAAATACCTATTATAGAAGATCCCGCATTGGCACGGGCGATATATGAGCAGGTCGAAGTTGAACAGGAGATACCCGAAGTGTTTTATAAGGCAATAGCGGAAATATTTACTTATGTGTATAAATTAAGCGGCAAAACGATTGGTTAAAGGGCAGTTGATGAAGAAAATTTTTATTTTATTATTATCTATTTCATTTCTTTATGCAAAAGAGGATTTCTATTACAGTTTTATTACTCCAGATTTAACGCAGATTTCAGAAAGTAAAAAAAGAGAGATATTAAATGCCAATGCTGCTTTGGAAGATATAAAGATACTAGTCAAAGAGGGACAGATGAATCTTGCCTATAAACAGATATTGACATTTAGGAACTCAAATAAAGTTGAGCTTTTAAATTCTGAAGCTATTCTCCTTCACAGTGAGATCCTGTATAAAATGGAAACAAAGGTCAAAGCCGTCGAGGCCGTAGATCTGCTTGAAAAAGCTATTCATGACTCAAGAATAACAAAAGATGATCTTCTTGAAGCATACAAGCTTCTTGTGTTGTTGAAAATCAGGGTAAATAAAGCGAACGAAGCCCAGTATTATGCTAACGCGATACTTCACGGTTTTGATGATCCGACGTCGAAAGTTTACGGTAAAATAGCCCAGGCCCAGATACACGTAAAAAGAAGGGATTATACAAAAGCGATAAAACTTCTGAAAAAAGAGCTTATAGAAACAAACAACCTTGAAGTAGCGACAATAGTTGCGGATGAACTTTATGATGCATATATCCTTAACGATGAGAATGAAAAAGCATATGAGCTTGTGGACAAGGTTCTTGGGAAAAATATCGATTATTACGCAAACGACAGCTACAAGGCCCTTATAAAAGTAAACAAGCTTCTTGACAACGGTATGGACAAATTTGCTATAAAGATCATACAAAGGCTTCTTGAAAAAGCAAGCGTTACGGACAGTATAGACAATTTTAAATTTATTCTTGCAAATACATATATGAAGCTTGCAGGATTTGAGCCCGAATATATGCCTGAAGCAAAAAATATATATGAAGATCTTCTGAAAGTAAGGGAAGGGAATCCTTATTTCAAGCGTTCAAAAATGTATCTTGACGAGATCATTATGAGAGAGGGTAAGTTTGATCCCCAGATGATAGCTTCAAAATACAGCGCCTCGGAAACAATGCAGCAAAAAGCAATGATGCAGGAGCTGTTAAATGCCATAGAAGACCAGAAGTATGAACAGATAATAAGGATGAAAAAGATCTATTACGGCATAGCGGAGAGGATCGTCAACAGGTTTGGGTATAAAAGCATGGATGATATCTACAGCATGGTCAATTTCAAGCTTATTGAGTATTACCTGAGTGCAAAACAGTGTACGGAGCTTAACAAGGTTATGAAGGGGGTGTCAAATGATGCCCTGATGCTTTTGATCGAAAACAAAAAAGCAACCGAAAATCTTTTTGCCTGCATGCAGGAGGAGCCGAAGCTCAGTACATATACCATTGCCAAAAGCGTATTCAGCAGGTCAAGAAATGCGGAAGTTTATTTCAACCTTGAAAAAGTAGCGCTTCTTTTGAAAAAATACACTGATGCGGAGGCTTTTTCACAAAAACTTGATATGCTCGGAGACCCCGAAATTTTATCAAAAGAGTTTTTATACAGGTTCTTGATCTACGGAGAAAAAAACAGCTCTTTTGCCATGGAGAAGTTTTTCAAATATGCCAGAGAGAACAGGGAGTTTATGAGCAATAATGAAAATAATCCTTTAATTATTGATTTTTATTACCAGTACTACCTGTATCTTTTAAAACAGAAAGAGGAAGCTGAAGCAATCTCTGTACTTTTAAAACTGTTCGACAAACAAAATGAGATGAAAGCAAGGGTTTATTCCCCTTTTGTGGAGATAGAGCTTGCAAAATATGAAAAACTGGATGATAATTACGACAAGGCACTTGAATATCTTCAAAAAGGGCTTAATATCAAAAGAGAGATGGACGGTCTGACAGTTGACC
Source organism: Arcobacteraceae bacterium (assembly GCA_963677515.1). Classification (GTDB taxonomy): domain Bacteria; phylum Campylobacterota; class Campylobacteria; order Campylobacterales; family Arcobacteraceae; genus JAIOSF01. The sequence continues at coordinate 2,287,906 of OY781963.1, forward strand.
GGAAAATAAAAAAAGAGGATCTAGCCCAGATATATTATGAGATGGCAAAGATCTACGAATACCAGAATAAAGAGAATAAATATAAAACGATGATCAAGAAGTGCAAGAACCTGAAAGACGTGGACAGCTACTATAAAAAAATGTGTGACAGGTTATAATGGTTGATTTAGATAATTTATTAAACAGTATTGACCAGAATAACTTGTTCATCCCTTTCGGGAATATCATAAATATAAACAATACCAATATTGTAGCAAAAGGGCTTGACGTAGCCATAGGCGACATCGTAAAAATAGAATCTGCAGCGCACCTTTACACGGTACTTGGGATGGTTGCCGCAATAGAGGATGTTCACTTTACCATCGTTCCTTTCTCTTTTATTGACGGCTTTAAAATAGGGGACAGGGTCTACCTGCAAAAAGAGGGACTTAGCGTAAAATGCGGCTACGGTCTTTTGGGCAGGGTTGTAAATGCCATGGGTGAACCTATAGACGGTGCAGGCAAGTTAACCGATATAGAAGAAAACTCAGCTATAAACAAGCAGACCATTTCTCCTCTTGAGAGGGGAATAATAGACCAAAGATTCTCAACCGGTGTCAAGGCCATAGATTCCATGCTTACCTGCGGTAAAGGACAGAAAGTTGGTATCTTTGCAGGTTCGGGTGTGGGTAAATCAACCCTGATGGGGATGATCGTAAAAGGGTGTGAAGCCCAGATAAAAGTGATCGCGCTTGTGGGTGAAAGGGGTAGGGAGATCCCGGAGTTTATCCATTATAACCTGGGGAATGATCTTACAAACACGGTTATCGTAACAGCAACGAGCGATGAATCATCTTTGATGAGAAAATATGCGGCGATGACCGCCATGGCAATTGCCGAATTTTTCAGGGATAAAGGGCATGATGTTCTTTTGATGATGGATTCTGTAACCAGGTTTGCAATGGCTCAGCGTGAGATAGGGCTTAGTACCGGTGAGCCTCCTACCCAAAGGGGATATCCCCCGTCAGTTTTTGCCTTGCTTCCTCAGCTTATGGAAAGGGCAGGTTCCAACAGGTTCGGTACCATTACAGCATTTTTTACCGTTCTTGTGGACGGGGATGATATGAACGACCCTATCGCCGATCAAAGTAGATCTATCCTCGACGGGCATATAGTTTTAACCAGAAAATTAACGGAAGAGGGTTTTTATCCCCCTATCGATATTCTCCAAAGTGCCTCAAGGGTTATTGATAAAGTTATACCCCAAAAACAATATAATAGGTTTTTAAAGTTAAAAAGGGTATTATCACTAATTAAGGAAAATGAAGTTTTACTTCGGGTTGGTGCCTATAAAAAAGGTATGGATAAAGAACTGGATCATGCTTTATACAAAAAGGACAAGATCAGGGCGTTTTTATCCCAGGGTGTAGATGAAAAATACACTTATGAACAAATTGTCAATGGACTTATGGAGGTGACAAATGATTGATAAAACAAGTACGATGTTATATCACATTAACAATCTAAATACGGAAAATGAAAGAATCTCTTATCAAATGGCTACGGGTAAGGTCTTGGATAAGGGTAGTGATGATTCAATATTACATGCCGAAGTTATAAATCTTGAGGATAAATTAAGAATAACAGAAAGTTTGTCTTTGCAATTAACCAAAACAAAAGCTATGAATGATACTGCCGATTCGAGTATAGCTGAAGTAAAAACCGCATTGGACAGTATTAAAACAGATCTTTTAAGAGGTTTGAATGACGGGATGGCAAGGACAGATAAACTTGCACTTGCAACAAACTTGAACGGAATAAGAGATAATATTATAGATGCCGTAAACACAAGGATTGACGGGGAATATATTTTTTCAGGTTCGAACAGTACATATGAAACTTTAAAGGTCGACGATGATTTTGCAATAAACGGCCGGGTTGATTACGGTGGAGACGGTTTCTTGAGAAAACTGGCTGTACAGCCGGGAAGCTACAGGGAAAGAGGCGTAACCGCATACGATGTCAGTTTCTATACAAGCAGCAGGGCTTTAAAAAGCCAGGGTGATGATTTTGTTTTTGAAGAGAGGGAGAGAATAATCGACGAAGACGGTTATGAATGGAAAGTAATCGATCCTGCTACAAATCTTGAAAGGGATCCAAATGATCCTATCGTTCCTTTGGTTTTACAAAAATATGACCATAACGGACAGATGATAGATGTAAGTAAATATCCAGAATCAAGAATCGCAATCGATATTGTCACTGCTCAAATTGATGCTGATGCCGTAACCAGGCAGGATGCAGTAAGGGAAACCTATACGATATTAGGTACAAATACCGATATGCTTGCTCAGGTGGACAGCAGAGTCTTTGAGGCTAAACATAATTATTTTGATGATCTAAATAAAACAATTAATGCTTTGGAAGGGTATGTGACGAATCTTGACGGAACTAAAGGTGGACAAATAGGGACTACACCTGCAGATGAGACTTTTATTGATGACTTGGTAAGATCAGGACTTCAAAGTACAACAGATCAATATGATTATACAAATATCGGCCACGGTGAACTTGGCGGCAGAAGTAGTGTTATTGAAGGCGCTTTGGAAAAACTGGCAACCCAGGAAACACACTATAATATATTGCTTCAGGAAACCAATGGTGCGGATATGGCAAAACTTGCGATGGAATCTTCATCTTTGGAATTGACTTATTCTGCATTATATTCGACAATTTCTAAAATGAATGAAATGTCATTATTGAATTATATAAAATAAACAGGTCTTTTAAACTAAATGAATTTTAGGGAGGTATTATTTAAAAAGGAGTATATTCTAGTAGCATTCCTTTTTGCGATGTTGACAATAATCATTGTTCCGTTGCCAAAAGGGATGCTGGATTTCTTTTTGATTTTATCTCTTACATCTGCGATCTTAATACTTTTGATCTCTCTATTTATCCAAAAACCTACAGATCTTTCAACATTCCCGACTCTGTTATTGATCCTTGTATTATTCCGTTTATCCTTGAATATTGCAACCACAAGATCAATTCTAGGGGAGGGGCATAACGGCCCGGAAGCCGTAAGTTCCATAATCACGGCATTCGGCGAGTTCGTAGTTGGCGGGAATATGGTACTTGGTATTATAATCTTTATCATACTCGTACTTATTAATTTTATGGTCGTGACTAAAGGTGCAGGAAGGGTTGCAGAAGTTCAGGCTAGGTTCTCCCTGGATTCTTTACCAGGTAAGCAGATGGCGATCGATGCGGATCTTAATGCCGGATTCATCGATGACCAGCAGGCAAAGAAAAGAAGGGAAGAGTTAGCTAGCGAAGTTAGTTTTTACGGTACGATGGACGGTTCCGCCAAGTTCGTAAAAGGTGATGCGATCGCAGGTATTATCATTACCCTTGTAAACCTGATAGGTGGATTACTTATAGGTATCTTCCAGCATGACCTTACAGCAGGGGAAAGTGCCAATATCTATACTATTCTAACTATAGGTGACGGACTGGTTGCCCAGATTCCTGCCCTTATTATCTCAACAGCAACTGCGATTATCATTACCAGATCAAATACCGATGAGGAAAAATTTGCAAGCGGTACAATCGCACAGCTTGCAAATGACAGTAAGTCTTTAATGATAACAGGTATAGCCTTGCTGATGTTCGGTTTTGTGCCCGGTTTCCCTACTGGAATCTTATTTTTTATGGGTATTTTGCTGAGCGGTGTGGGTTATCTTGTTTATATGATAGAGCAGGACAGGGACAATGCTTTTACAAGATTTGTAAAAGGTGATAAATTAACCCAACAGAAAAAGCAGCAGGCTGAACAGGCACTAAAAGATAAAGCGAAGAAAAAACAAGAAGCTGTTCCTTCTGAAGAACAGGCAATCGATAAAACAATGAAACTTGAGATTTTAGAGTTGAAACTCGGGGCACAGCTTCTTAAACTTGTGCAAGGAGACAGTGAACTTCTTGATAAGATAAAAGGTATAAGAAACAAAATAGCGGGAGAACTTGGATTTGTAATTCCTCAGATCAGGATCAGCGATAATCCTGCACTTGGAATGAATGAATATACTTTTAACCTAAAAAGAATACCTATCGCAAAAGGAAATGTGGAGTTACATAATCTGCTTGCAATGGGAGGGATAGCCAATGCCAAGATCCCGGGTAAAAGGGTAAAAGAGCCTGTATTTGGACTTGATGCAATATGGATCAAGCCTGAAGATAAAGATGATGCCTTAAATAAAGGGTTTACAGTAGTTGATGCGCCTACTATTATCTCTACACATCTGTCTGAATTAATCAAGAAACACTCCGAAGATATAATAACCAGGCAGGATCTTGTAAACCTTGTGGATAGGATAAAAGAAACACATCCTATAATTGTTGAAGAGGCTATGAAAGTTACCTCTTACGGGACATTATTAAAGGTTTGTAAAGATCTTTTACATGAAAATATACCTTTAATTGATATGATCACTATATTGGAAGCTATTTCCGATATTGCAGAGCTTACAAAATCACCTGATATAATCCTTGAGCATGTAAGAAGCAAACTTTTCAGGCTTATTACGAATAAATTTACAGGCCCTGACGGCACGCTGCATATATTTACCATAAAATCAGAGCTTGAGCAGGATTTCATAAGCAAACTTCAGGAACAGCACGGGGTCAGCCACTTGATGCTTAGTATAGGTGAGATAAATAACCTTGTGACAAAAACAAGGGCCCTTATCCAGCAGGCTGATGACAAAGGTATAACCGTAGTATCGATGATCGTTGATCCTAGTTTAAGAAGAAGACTTGCTGAGATATTCGAGAAGTTCGGGCTTAATATTGCAGTATTAAGTCATGCGGAACTTGACGCAAGGGCTGAATTTACAATTGAAGGTACTTTAGAGTTCTAAAGAATTTTAACCGCTTAAGTTTTTTTTAGATACAATTCTCGAAAACCAATCTAAAAGGATACTATTATGAGCAACGATTTATTCGGATCATTACTACCACTTATCGTATTATTTGCGATTTTCTATTTTATGATAATCAGACCACAGCAAAAACAGCAAAAAGAGCACCAGGCAATGTTGGAGTCACTTAAAAAAGGTGACAAGATAATGACTAACGGTGGTTTAATTGTTGAAATTGAAAAAGTTGAAGAAGAGTTTTTAACTGTAACTAATGTTGATGGAACAAAATTAAGAGTTGCTAGAAATTATATTGCAAGCAAATGGGAAGACTAATCTTAAAAAGGTAAACAATTGCGATTTTTAAACTATAGGCTGGTTATATTTATACTGGTCACCGTATTCGGGATATTGTTCTCTATTCCATCTTTTTTGCAAAGCGAGGAAGGAAAGAAAATATCTCTGGGTCTTGACCTTCAAGGGGGTCTTCATATGCTTTTAGGTGTAGAAACCGAAAAAGCAGTTGAAGGCAAGATAAAATCTGTTGCTGCAACAGTTAAATATTTTACCGATAATGAAGATATACTTATTGAGGACCTGATAATAAAAAAAGACAGTTTAAGCTTTCTGCTTCTGGATCCGGATGAGTCATCTAAAGTAGATACGATGCTTGCCGAGATCAAGGGACTTGATGTCAATAAAGGTGATAATTTAACATATAATATCAAATTAACCCCTGTAGAGATAGATATCGTAAAAGATATGGCAGTGGGGCAGGCTGTTGAGACTATAAGGAACAGGCTTGACCAGTTCGGGCTTGCAGAGCCTTCCGTAGCTAGACAGGGTATAAGCGATATAGTTGTTGAGCTTCCCGGGATAAAAACCCAGGAGGAGGAGCAAAGAGCAAGAAACCTTATTGCAAAGCCTGCAAACCTTGAGCTTATGGCGGTGGATGAGTTAAAAGCCGACCAGGTTTATGAGTTGAGTGAAGAGGAAGCGTTGGAGTTTGGAGACCTTATATTGGAAGATACCAATAATAAAGAGATCAAACACCTGGTTAAACAGATCCCTATCCTAACGGGAGGGGAAGTTGTAGATGCAAAGGTTGCATTTGATCAGCAGACAAACCAGCCTATAATCAATTTTACCCTAAGCTCTTTCGGTGCCAAGGTTTTTGGTGACTTTACTGCTAAGAACGTAGGGAAAAGACTGGCCGTGGTACTTGACGGAAAAGTATTCTCGGACCCTGTGATCAGGGAAAGAATAGGCGGCGGAAGCGGTCAGATAAGCGGTAACTTTACAGTGCATGAAGCGGGGAATATAGCAATTGCATTAAGAAGCGGTGCCCTTCCTGCCCCTGTTGTTATGCTTGAAAAAAGAAGCGTGGGGCCAAGCCTCGGTGCAGACAGTATCCAGGCTTCGATGATAGCTTTAATATCAGGTTTTGTACTTGTTGTAATATTTATGATAGTTTATTACGGTATAGGCGGTATTGTTGCCAATATCGCTCTTATTACCAATATATTTATTATTATTGCGGTTATGGCAATGTTCGGTGCAACGCTTACCCTTCCAGGTATGGCAGGTATCGTGTTAACGGTCGGTATGGCAGTTGATGCAAACGTTATTATCAGTGAAAGGATAAGGGAGCTTTTAAGAGCTGGTGCCAGTATCCCAAAAGCGATAGAAGACGGGTATAAAAATGCCATGAGCGCAATCCTGGATGCAAATATCACAACCCTTTTGGTTGCGGTTATTCTGTATGCCTACGGTACTGGTCCTATTAAAGGATTCGCAATAACCATAAGCATCGGTATATTAGCCTCTATGATCACTGCAATTCTGGGTACGCACGGTATATATGAAGCCTTGATGCCTAAAATGGCAAAAGATAAAAACTTAAATAAATGGTTTGGGATTAAGTGATGGAAATATTCAAAGGAAACAAAACTTATGATTTTATGGGGAAGAGGCTGCCGTTTTTAGCTTTCTCTTCCGTTCTGGTTATAGCGTCATTTATCCTGATCTTTACAAAAGGTCTGAATCTGGGGATCGACTTTTCTGGTGGTACCCTTATTCAGGTGCAGTATACAAAAGCTGCACCTGTCCAGGATATCAGGGATGTTCTGAAAACGGACAAAAGATTTGAAAAAGCAAGCGTAACGAAGTTTGGGAGCGAGCATGAGGTTATTATAAAAATACCTACGGCTACAACCACTTTGGGTAAAGATATCGGGGATGATATAAGAGCTATACTTAAACCTACCGGTGAATACAAGATAAGAAGAGTAGATATGGTAGGGCCTAAGGTTGGTGATGCCTTGCAGGAGAAAGGTATCATGGCTTTAAGCCTTGCCTTGATCGTGATCCTGGCCTATGTATCTTACAGATTCGAATGGAGATTCGCCGTTGCCTCCATACTTGCGCTTATCCATGACGTCTCTATAGCAGTTGGTGCAATAGTGCTTTTCGAGATAGACGTGAATCTTGATATTTTAGCTGCGATCCTTACAATTCTGGGGTATTCTTTAAATGATACCATTATCGTATTTGACAGGATAAGGGAAGGGATAAAAACTTCCAAGGAAAATGAACTGGGTACGGTTGTAAATGAATCTGTTAGTATGACTTTAAGCAGGACTACACTTACTTCATTGACCACTTTCTTTGTGGTGCTTACCCTTTTCCTTTTTGGTGGAGAGATCATAAACGGATTCAGCTTTACTCTTTTGGTCGGTATTGTAGTTGGAACTTACAGTTCGATCTTTATCGCTGCGTCATTCCTTGTCCAGTTAAGGTTCTCTATCGATAATTACAGAGCCGGAGAAGCGGAAAAAGAGAAAAAACAGAAAGATAAAGAGAGGATGAGGGCCCAGTTCGAGCAGGGGACTGTTTAAAACCTTATTTTTCTCAATAAAAAGGCAGAGTTCGAAGCTCTGCCTTTTTTTATTATTTAATTTTTACCCAAGGGGCTGCTTAACCCATTTGTAACTAATTTTTAAATATAATATGCACTATTTTAGAAAACCAACTACAAAGGATTCAAATGGATTGGGGTAAGGTAGTATATATATTCTTTTCATTGATGAGTTTAACAACAACAGCGGGCTTTTTGTATGATCATAACGCGGTAGCGCTTTTTGTGGCTGCGGGAGTCAATGTTATATCGACCATATTAAAGATCGGTGTTAGAAACCTTCTTGCTGCGGAACTACTGGCAAGTTCGCTTGTAGCAGACTTACACCTGATACCTGCTTTTGTAGTATTTACATTTACAGATAATGTAAGTATGGCGATAGGTCTTGCAATAGGTGCAGTGGTTGCAAATATATATGCCGTTGCCCTGGCATTGATAGAAAGTTCAAAAAGTTCAGATAAGGAAGAATATTAATAATGACGTATAATCCAAAGGATATAGAAGCTAAGTGGCAGAACTATTGGAATGAGAACAATAGTTTTGAACCTGAGAACGAAGATTGCGGTAAAGATAAAAAATATATCTTAAGTATGTTCCCTTACCCAAGCGGTAGAATACATATGGGACATGTTAGAAACTATTGCCTTGGTGATGCTTTTGCAAGACACTTTAGAAAAAACGGTTTTAACGTACTTCACCCTATAGGCTGGGACAGTTTTGGTATGCCTGCAGAAAATGCTGCTATAAAACACAAGCTTCATCCGAAAAAATGGACATACGAAAATATCGATTATATGAGAAAAGAGCTAGAGGGCTTGGGACTTAGCTTCTCTAAAACAAGAGAGTTCGCTACAAGTGACGAACTTTATACAAGATGGGAACAAGAGTTTATTATTAAAATGTATGAAGCGGGGCTTTTATACAGAAAATCAACCACGGTAAACTGGTGTCCCCACGACTTGACCGTTTTAGCAAACGAGCAGCTGGAAGATGGATGCTGCTGGAGATGTGGAACAGAAGTGGTTCAAAAAGAGATGCCCGGATATTATATAGCTATTACGGAATATGCACAAACTCTGCTTGATGACCTTAAAACACTGGAAGGGAAGTGGCCTTCACAGGTTCTAACCATGCAGGAGAACTGGATAGGAAGAAGTACCGGGCTGGAGTTTGATTTCTCTTTAAGCGAGTCCTCAAAAGCAAAACTTGGAGATAATTTCGATAAATATTCAGTATTTACTACAAGACCCGATACAATTTACGGGGTATCTTATTCCGCATTGGCACCTGAGCATCCGATCGTAAAATATATAGTTGAGAACAAGCTTTTAAGCGATGAGAAAATTAGCGCAATAGAAGCTATGCAGAAAGTAACTGAAAGGGACAGGGCTACGCAGGATAAAGAAGGTCTTGATCTTGAGATCACAGTTGTTCATCCCTTAACGGGCAAAGAGGTGCCTGTATGGGTTGCAAACTTCGTACTTGCTTCATACGGCGGCGGTGCAGTTATGGCAGTACCTGCCCATGACCAGAGAGATTTTGAATTTGCTACTAAATACGGACTTAATATCAAGATCGTTATTGATACGAACGAGGGGATAATCAACCTTGAAGAGGCATTCACGGAAGAGGGTCTTTTGGTTGATTCGGAAGAGTTCACCGATATGCCGAACGTTAAAGCAAAAAAAGCTATTATCGAGCATTTTGAAAAACTGGGACTTGGAAGCGAAAAAGTAAACTTCAAACTAAGGGACTGGGGAGTTTCAAGACAAAGATACTGGGGAGCACCGATCCCTTTTATCCATTGTGAATCATGCGGGCTTGTACCTGAAAAAAGTGAAAACCTTCCTGTTGCACTTCCTGAAGATGTAGAGATCACAGGTGAGGGTAATCCTCTTGATACCCATCCTACCTGGAAACACTGTACTTGTCCAAAATGTGGTAAGCCTGCTCTTAGGGAAACCGACACTCTTGATACTTTTGTACAGTCATCATGGTATTTCCTAAGATATGCTACAAACCCTTCAAAATGGAATGATACGGGTATATCAAAAGAGGACAGTGATTACTGGATGGATGTCGATCAATATATAGGCGGTATCGAGCATGCGATCCTGCACCTTTTATATGCAAGATTTTTCACTAAAGCTTTAAACCAGCTGGGATATACAAATTCAAAAGAGCCTTTTGCAAATCTTTTAACACAAGGTATGGTTCTAAAAGACGGTGCTAAGATGTCAAAATCCAAAGGTAACGTTGTGGATCCGGACGAGATCGTTGAAAAGTTCGGTGCCGATACTGCAAGACTGTTCATGATGTTCGCAGCGCCTCCGACCAAAGAACTGGAGTGGAACGACAGTGCCGTTGAGGGTGCGTTCAAATTCATTAGAAGATTCTTTGAAAGTGCGGCTAAATGTGAAGGGGGTGAGAGATCTTCAATTGAGAATATCGATCACTCGACACTAACAAAAGATGAAAAAGAAGCAAGAAAAAAAGTTTATGAGGCCTTGCAAAAAGCACATGAGGTTATGAACAAAACCTTTGCCTTCAATACCCTGATAGCAGCTTGTATGGAAGCTCTTAACGCACTTAACAAGCAGGATAATAAAACTATCTGGCTTGAGGGTTATTATATAATGTCAAATATTCTGGAACCTATTATTCCACATGCCTGCTGGGAGATAAGCGAAAGCTTATTTGGAATGGAAAATTTTGAAAAAACCATTGAAGTCAAAGAGGAAGTGTTTGTCCAGGATACTATCGCTTTGGCAGTTACAATTAACGGTAAGAAAAGGGGTGAGGTTGAAGTTTCCCCATCTGCAACAAAAGAAGAGATCCTGGAAGCAGCCAAGGAAACTGAAGCATTTATCAAATGGTGTGAAGGGAAAGAGATAATAAAAGAGATCGTAGTACCTAATAAATTAGTAAATATAGTAGTAAAAGGGTAGTTTTGTTTAATAGATCTGTTTTTATACCGTTTTTTATTGTACTTTCCCTGGTAGGTTTTACAGCTTGCGGTTATAAGCCTTCAAGCTATTATGCAAAGGGAGCTATAGAGGGTAAGGTTTTCGTAGACGTACTTATAGATATTGAAAACTCAAGCAACGCCGTTTATATTAAGGATGCTATAAACCAAATGGTATTAAACAGGTTTAAAGGTTCTCTGGTATTTGATAAAAAAGAGGCGGACTCATATATTATAATAGACCTGAAATCAATAAGCAATACGGCAATAGAAACAGATACTACAGGATATACAAGAACTTACCGAACAAAAGTAAATGCAAAGGTTTCGTATAAATCGAAAAACACTTCGTTTAAAACGATCAGCGTATCTGATTATTACGATTATATAGTTGATGCCAGCTCAACGGTGACTACGCAAAAGAGAAACGAAGCTATAAGGATAGCCTCGGAGAAAGCTATATCGAATATTTTCTCTAAAATAGCGGTAAACAATATGAAAAATTAAAATGAGATCATTAGAAGAATTTTTAGATAAAAAGTCACTTTATTACGATAAGATCGATTATGATACGATAAAACTTTCCTGGGATATTTTAAAAGAACATATAAATATCCCTTTTGTAATACATATAATAGGAACTAACGGTAAAGGAAGCACCGGAAGGTTCCTTTCTTCCCTTTTGCTTCAAAACGGCAAAAAAGTACTTCATTACAGCTCACCCCATATATTAAAGTTCAATGAACGAATCTGGATCAACGGATCAGACAGCAGCGACGCTCAGTTAAACGAAGCACATGGAAAACTCCAGAAGATACTTCCAAAAGAGTATCTTGAGAAGCTTACATATTTTGAATATACGACTCTTCTTGGACTTTGCTTAAGTTCAGGAATGGATTATCTGGTACTTGAAGCGGGTCTTGGGGGAGAGTTTGACGCAACGAATGTGGTGAAAAACGATCTTTCAATATTAACCGCCATTGGGCTTGACCACCAGGATTTTTTAGGTGACACTATTAAAGATATCACCTTAACAAAGGTTAGAAGCTGCGATAATACCCTTATCGTGACAAAACAGCCAAACTGCGAAGTTTACGATATCCTTGATGAAGAGTTCAAGGGAAAGATAGATATTATAAAAGCAGATGAGCAGGACCTGGATGGGCTTGAGGATTTTAAGGCTGATCTTCCCCACTTTTTAAGATCCAACTTAAAAACCGTATTGTTAACCCTTAAATATCTGGGGGAAGAGATTCCCAAGAACTTTATACTTCCTAAGTTAAATGGGAGATATGAAAAGATAGCTTCAAATATCACCCTTGATGTGGGGCATAACCCACTTGCGGCAAAGGCATTGGCAGATCAACTGGAAAAAGAGGCTAAAAAGCTTGTCCTTATCTACAACAGTTTTGGGGATAAAGATTATAAAAGTGTTTTAAGTATCTTAAAGCCCCATCTTAAAGAGGTGATGATCATCCCCTGCCGGGATAGACGGATAGTTGAAAAAAAAGATCTTGAAAAGGTATTGGATGAACTTGATCTTGGATATAAAGATTTCAAAATCGCTGAAATAGATAAAAACGAGAACTACCTGGTATTCGGCTCATTCAGCGTGGCAGAGACTTTTTTAAAGGAGTTCAGCCTTGAAAAATAGATTTACAATTACCATATCTGATATACACAGCAGCAAGTCTTACAATCTGCACAATATGGTAAGAAGATTGATCTTTGTTATCATTTTATCAGCAATAGTCCTTATAGGGGGAAGTTTCTGGTTCATTAATATTTTAAATGAAAAATATGACGATTTTAAAGAGAAAAAAAGCAAGGAAATAGAGGTCCTTACCCAGAAAAAAGAAACCCTGAAAAGCCAGAATGAAGTATACTCTTTACAGATAAAAGAGAAAGCAAAAGATATGGAAGAGTTAAGTTCAAAGCTTGAAGATATAGAAAAAATAATAGGTCTTAAAGCTGATGACGAACAGGATCTTATGGCAAGGGCAAGCATTGCTAAGATAACATCGGCACAGAGATTATATATGCTTGATATTTTACCCAACGGCTATCCTTTGAAGCTGAACAGGGAGATAACATCAAACTTCGGTTACCGTATACATCCCGTTTCAAAACAAAGAAGGTTTCATTACGGGATCGATTTAAAGGCAAATAACAGGACCAGGGTTTACGCTACCGCGGACGGTATCGTTAATTTTGTCCAGGACAGGAACCAGGGTAGTTTCGGAAGAGTAGTAAGGATCTCCCACAATTACGGTTTTGAAACCATTTACGCACATTTGGCCCAGACAAAAGTAAAAGCAGGCGATGTAGTAAGAAAAGGTGATATAATAGGTCTTACGGGACAAAGCGGAAGGGTATCCGGCCCCCATTTGCATTATGAGATCAAATACGGGATAAAAAGCCTTGACCCCAAGCCGTTTTTAAATTGGGAAATAAACAGTTATGAATCTATATTTGAAGTACAAAGGAGGGTGAAATGGGAAAAGATAATAAATCTCATGGCAGAACACATAAAAAAACAGCAGCTACAATAATCCCTCAATACTGCAGCATAACAGGCGGTATAAATACTACGGGAGACGTTAATATCTACGGCGAGATGAACGGCGTAATATTAAACACGAATCTTCTTATTATAGGTGAAACAGGAAAAGTAACAGGCGTCGTAAAAGCCAAAAACATCATCGTAAGCGGCACGATAGATGCAAAAATCGTTTGCGAGAATATAGAAGTCTGTACGGGAGCCCGGGTGATAGGGGAAGTGACCTACCAGAATATGGAGATACAAAAGGATGCTGTTTTTGAAGCAAAGGCTAACAAACAGGATTTTGAGTATCAAAGTGATTATTTAAGATCAACCCAGGCTATACAGAAGATATTGGAAAATCCGCAGATCTTAGATAATGAATAAGATAAAACAACAGCTGGACAATCTTTACAAACAAAAAAACTCTATCGAAAACGAGATAGCCAGGCTGGAAGCCATCCTGAAAAAAAACACCACATACCAGTTTACCCTAAAAGACGCCATATATATAGATACCTCGAATCTAACAAAAGATATCCTTAATGAGCTTAAAGCCCTTGCCACATTTGACAATCCCCAGGTCAAAACACTTTTATCCCTTCGACGTCCCATATATAATATGCCAAAAAAGATCTACAGCTTTGAATATAAGGATAATCTTTTAAAACTCCCAAGGGGTGTGATGCGGGGAGTTATCGAAATATTGAAAAGAAACAACCTGAATACCAAATTCCAGGATGAAAGGTTTGAACAAAAAGAAGAGTTCCCAAATGTGATATTCCCTCCCCGGGATGAGCAGCAGAGGGTTATAGATGCGGTTTTGAAAAAAGATTTCGGACTTTGTATAGCGCCTCCAGGTTTCGGCAAAACTTTTATAGGTTCAAAGATCATAGAGCAAAGAGGGGTTAATACCCTTGTAATAGTAAATAAAAACATGCTTCTTGATCAGTGGATTGACAGATTCTGCGAGTATTTCGCTTACGGGAAAAAAGAGATAGGTTTTCTCGGGAAAGGTAAGAACAATCTCAACGGCAAGCTTGACGTGGCAACGATGCAGAGCCTGAAAAACAACCTGGATATCATAAAGAACTATTCTTTTGTCATAGTTGATGAATGCCACCATATCCCTGCACTTACCTTTGAAAAAATAATCAAGCAGTTCTGCGGAAAATATATTCTGGGCCTTAGTGCGACTCCAAACAGGAAAGACGGGATGGATCCCCTGATCTACCAGCAGCTGGGCTCAATTGCCTACGAGGTGAAATCAAAGAAAAAAATAACCAACAGGCTTAAAATAGTGGAAAGCGACTTTTTAAGCGAGGCGGATAATTTTTCCGACCTTATATCCGAGATAATAAACGACGACAGAAGGAACAGGTTGATAATAGAACAGATAAAAGAGTATCAGGGAAGAAAGATACTTTTATTGACCGACAGGATAGAGCATATAGAAAACCTGGAGCTTTTGTTGAAATATGAGAATATAGATTTTACGACCATACACGGCAGCTTGAAAAAAGATATCCAGCAGGAGAATATGAAACAGGTGGAAAACTCATCACTGGTTCTGGCTACAAGCTCCTATTTCGGGGAAGGGATAGATTTTCCCCATCTTGATACCGTAATTTTTGCAACGCCAATCTCCTACCACGGAAGGCTGATCCAGTATCTAGGCAGGATCGGGAGAGGGGGAAGCGACTGCCTGGCCATAGATATCTTAGATATAAATAACAGATTTGCACTAAGCAGTTTTAAAAAGCGAAAAGAGGGGTATAAGGAGTTACATTATAAAAGGGTCTAATAGGTTCTCAAACCATTTTATGTTAAAATGAAAAGATATTATACAAAAGGTTAGAAAATTGACATTTAAAGATAAAAGAAAAAAATCCGGCGGTTTAGTTGTCAGTATTATATTGATTTTGATTTTGTGCGGTGGCGGGTATATCTATTTCTCACCTATGTTCGAGCAGAACAAACCGAAAATCGACGTTAATGATAGAATATATTGGAATTTAAAATCAAAACTTACCGTTGATCTAAGCGACGAGAGCGGTATAAAATATTACAAGATCACTTTTAAAGACGGGGAGAGGGAATATGAGTTGAACCAAAGGGTTCTAAACGATATCCAAAAAAAATTAACTATCGAGGTGCTGCCTCCAAAACTTGATATGTTCTATAAAGGTGACGAAGGGGTTCTTGAGATCGAGGCCGTTGATAACAGCAAATGGAATTTCATGGAAGGGAACAAGATAGTAAAAAGCGTGCCTATCAAGCTTGATATGAAAAAGCCCGTTGCAAACGTTTTGTCAAACTCGAGATATATCCAAAGGGGCGGAAGCGCCGCGGTAGTGGTAAAAGTCGAAGATAAAAATCTCCAGGATTTTTACATAGAGTTCAACGGCAAGGCAAGATTTGAGCTTCTCCCTTTCAAAAAAGAGAACTACTACAGTGCGATAATAGCCTGGCCTATAGATATTGAGAACTTCAGCAGGGTTAACCTGGTGGCAGTTGACAAGGCAAATAATAAAACCGTGACGAAGGTCCCTTTTTATATCCAGGAAAAACCGGTAAAAGTTGATAAGATAACTTTAAGCGAGAACTTCATAAAAAACGTAAGCGCCAACGTGCTTGAGCAGAGCCTGGAGAAAATACCTGAAAATATTGAAGATATCTTTATCTACTCAAACAAGGAGTTAAGGGCTAAAAACCTTAAGACCCTGATGGAGGTTGCAAAAAAATCTCTCCCAAGGGACAGCCTTACGGAATCATTTTCGATCAAGCCTTTTAGAAGACTAAGAGGGTCAAAAACCGTAGCACAGTACGGGGAGAGAAGACATTACTACCTTAACGGCGAAAAGATAAATGAAGCGTGGCACCTGGGGATAGACTGGGCAAGCGTTAAAAAAGCCCCTATCAGAACATCAAATGAAGGTGAAGTGGTATTTAAGGATTATCTGGGATTATACGGAAACACAATAATCATAAACCACGGGATGGGATTATTTTCTTTATATGCCCATACAAGCAGCCAGGATGTGGAAGTGGGTGAAAACGTTAATGCCGGGCAGAAAATAGCAAACACAGGTGCTACGGGAGGTGTGTTCGGGGATCACCTGCATTTTGGAGTGCTGGTACAGGGAACTGAGGTAAATCCTATAGAGTGGATGGATAAGAACTGGATAAAAACAAGGATCACCGATATATTAAAAAACGGTGCCGATCAAATAAAATAGCTGGTGTGCGATGAAACAAAGAACAATTAAAAAAAGTGTCGAGATAGTAGGTGTGGGACTTCACAAGGGCGTGCCCGTGAAAATGATCCTGGAGCCTTTGGATGACGATATGGGGATAGTGTTTTACAGGTCTGACGAAGCTGTTACCATCCCCTTGACCCCGGAGAATGTTATCGATACAAAGATGGCAACCGTTATAGGTAAAGATAATGTGGTTATCTCAACGATAGAGCATCTGCTTTCTGCTATTTATGCTTATGGGATCGATAACCTAAGGGTTGTTCTTGATAACGACGAGGTACCCATACTGGATGGAAGCAGCAGCGGTTTTTGCATGCTTCTTGATGAAGTGGGGATAAAAGATCAGGAGAAAAACAAGAAAGCTCTTTTGATTAAAAAAGAGGTTTCCGTAGAAGTGGATGGCAAACATGTGAAGCTGTCCCCGTCAAACCACATAATATACGATTTCTCCATAAACTTCGACCACCCGGCGATAGGGGAGCAGGAGTTTAAGTTCGATTACTCCATCGAAGAGTATAAAGAGAATATAAGCCGTGCCAGAACATTCGGGTTTTTGCATGAGGTTCAATACCTAAGAAGTATAGGGCTTGCCCAAGGGGGAAGCATGGATAATGCCATCGTTCTTGATGAGGAGAAGATATTGAATCCAGACGGACTTAGATATGACGACGAGTTCGTAAGGCACAAGATACTTGATGCAATCGGGGATATGTCTCTGCTTGGATATACGATGATAGGTGAATACAATGCCCATGCGGGAAGCCACCACCTTAACCACCTCTTGACCAAAAAGCTTCTTGAAGATCCTGAAAACTATGAGATAGTGGACCTTGAAGAGGTGAAAGAGAAAGCTGAAGCTTTACAAAAAGCTTATGCTTATGCTTAAAAGGCCCTGTAGTTGAATATCTTAGTAATACCTATAGGCTCACCTCTTCTTGTAGGGGTATACGACAGCAATAACAATCTGATCGAAACGATAATACAGGAGGGAAAAACAAGTGACGTGCTCCCCCTTGTATTTAAAGATCTTTTGTCAAAATATGACATAGACGCACTTTTTTATGCAAAGGGCCCGGGAAGCTATATGGCCATAAAAGTGGCATATATGTTCCTAAAAACCCTAAGCATCTCCAAAAATATAGAACTTTTTGCGGCACAGGGCTTTGAATTCAACGGTAATACACCCATAAAGGCCCTGGGGAAAAAATACTTTTTTAATGGCAAAGATGGTAATATATCGATTGATTTTTTAAAAGATGATGATCAAATAAAGCAATTTGAACTGCCGAAAATTTTAAATACTGAAATTTTCAACGATGATAACCTACCAAGTTATAACCTTCCGGCAGTAAATTAGTTTTAAATTAGATAAGGAATATATATAATGAGAATTAGCGTACCGGCAACCAGTGCAAACCTGGGACCAGGATTTGATACACTTGGACTGGCATTAGACATAAGGAATTATGTTTCCATAAAACCGGCAAAGTTTCACAGTGTTTCCCTCAAAGGAGAGGGTTCAGACAATCCTAAACTAAAAGATAACAATATGTTCATCTCCACGTTCAATGATTTTTACCAGAACCTGAGCAAAGAGAGACGGCAGTTCAGATTTGAGTTTCAAAACGAGATCCCGATGTCAAGGGGGCTTGGAAGCAGCAGTGCCGTGATAATCAGTGCCATTGCTTCCGCTTATGCCATAGAGGGTATACAGATCGATGATAAAAAGCTTTTAAACCTTGCGTTAAGCTATGAATCACACCCGGATAATATTACCCCTGCGGTTATGGGAGGGTTCACCGTTTCAACTATACATGAAAACGAGGTTTTCTTTATAAGAAAAGAGCTGCCTAAATCATTGAAAGCGGTTGTTGTTATACCAAACAGGCCGATCTCCACGAATCTTGCAAGGAAGGCACTTCCTTTTAAATACTCGAAAGAGGACGCGGTGTTTAATATTTCCCACAGTTCTTTATTGACCGCCGCGTTTATGTCGGAAGACTGGAGAATGCTGAAAAAAGCTTCAAAAGACAGATTCCACCAGTATTACAGAATGAAGCAGATGCCGGAACTTTTTGCGGTACAGAAAGTTGCCCTTAGAAACGGTGCTTTGATGAGCACATTATCCGGATCCGGTTCTACGTTCTTTAATATGACATATGCAAAAGACGCGCCGAGGCTTGTTAAAAAACTTCAGGATAATTTCCCCCATTTCAAGATCTTTGCATGCGATTTTGATAATACGGGTGTGAAAGTAGAAGATTAAGAAGATTAAGAGTAGTTTAGATATAATGCCACAAAAACCGATAAGAATGTGTATCTCGTGCAGAGTTAGACAAGAGAAAAATTTACTAAACAGATTCCAATGCAAAGAGAAGAAACTTGGTAAATTTGACGGTGTCGGTAGAAGTTTCTATATTTGCGATGATTGTATGGAAAATACAAAGAAGCTTGAAAAAGCCTTATATAGACACTGTAAAAACAAAGACGAGTATATCGCACAATTAAAGGAGATAGTTGCCAATGGAAGATAAAGTAAGGGTTTTCGAAATAGCTGAAGAGTCTGGTGCTACAAGTACTGAAGTAATAAAAAAAGCAGCAGAGTTATCAATTATTTTAAAATCGCCGCAGTCTACCGTATCGTTTGAGCAGGCAGAAGCCATAGCCGATTATATTATGACCGGTCAAAGCAAACTGATAAAAGCGAAGAAAGAGACGAAAGCAAAAACAGCGAAAAAACCTCAAAAAGAGCAGGAAGTTCAGCAAGAGGAAAAATCTGCTGAACCTGTAAAAGAGGAAGCCGAGAAAACGGAACCGAAAAGAAAAGAGTTGAAAATAGTAAAAAAAGTAAACCCTGCAGAGGAAAAGGTCGTCGAAGAAAAAGCTCCTGAAGAGGAACAGAAAGAAGATGAAACCTTAAAACCAAAGGCAACTGCAAAAGATGAGAACGAAGACGGTATCCAGAAAGTCAAATTGAAAAAAAGAGGTTTGACCATAGTTAAGAAAAAAAGACCAAAATCTCCATCTGAAATAACAAGCGAATCTGATGATACGGCAGCTAAAAAGAAAAAAATGGCTTCTATGAGCGATCTGTTCGGAGGAAGCCCTGAGATAAAAGAGCAATATACTCCAAAAGTTAAAAAAATAAAACCTAAATCAGCGGCGAAAGCACATGAGCACGGTACTAAGATCACAATGGAAAACGACAGGGACGATTTCAGGGAATCAGAAGACTCGATCCTTGGTGAAGAGGTAGTACTTCTTGATATGGGTGAACTTGAAACTTCCAAGTTCCTTCAGGAAACTCCTAAGCCCAAAGCCGTTAGAACAACTAAACCAAGCGCATTCGGTAATGTGCCCAGAGGTCTGAAAAGAAACAAAAAGAAAAAGAAATACAAAAAAGCAGCCGAAGAGGTTGAGATCACAGAAGTAACTATACCTGAAGAGTGCAGGGTTTACGAATTTGCGGAAAAGATCGGCAAATCAGCAGGTGACGTTATCGGTAAACTTTTCATGCTTGGTATGATGGTTACGAAAAACGACTTCCTTGGAGCAGACGAGATCGAGATACTTGGTGAAGAGTACGGTATAGATATCACTGTTAAAGATGAACTTGAAGACGTAAATTATGTTGAAGATTACCATGAAGAGGAGATTGACAAGTCAAGCTTTGTTTCAAGACCTCCTGTTGTAACTATCATGGGACACGTTGACCACGGTAAAACTTCACTTCTTGACAAGATCAGAAGCTCAAGGGTAGCAGCAGGTGAAGCAGGAGGGATCACTCAGCATATCTCCGCATACACTGTACAAAAGAACGGTCAGGATATAACTTTCGTGGATACTCCGGGACACGAAGCGTTCAGTGCAATGAGAAGAAGAGGGGCAAGCGTTACTGATATTATTATCATCGTTGTTGCAGCAGACGACGGTGTAAAACCTCAAACTATCGAGTCTATAAAAGCTGCTAAAGAGAGCGGTGCTCCTATTATCGTTGCGGTTAACAAAATGGATAAAGAAACAGCTAATATCGATATGGTAAAAGCCGGTATGGCTGAGCATGAGATGACTCCTGTCGACTGGGGTGGAGAGATAGAGTTCATCCCTGTTTCTGCACACACAGGAACGGGGATCGAGGATCTATTGGAAAATATCCTTATCCAGGCCGAACTTCTTGAGCTGGAAGCGGATCCTACCGCTCT
Organism: Arcobacteraceae bacterium; assembly: GCA_963677515.1. Classification (GTDB taxonomy): domain Bacteria; phylum Campylobacterota; class Campylobacteria; order Campylobacterales; family Arcobacteraceae; genus JAIOSF01. The sequence goes on from OY781963.1 coordinate 2,308,687, forward strand.
TGCAAAAGCAACGGTTATCGAAGCTTCTCAGGTTAAAGGTAGAGGTCCTGTGGCAACTGTTATCGTTCAAAGCGGTACTTTAAAGGTTGGGGACAATGTTGTTGCCGATACTACGTTCGGTAGGGTTAAAGCTTTACTTGACGACAGCGGCAAGCCTTGTAAAGAGCTTGGACTAAGCAGAACAGGTATGGTCGTTGGTCTTAATGACGTGCCTCCTACCGGGTCTCACCTTGTTGCACAAAAAACTGCTGCCGAAGCAAAAGAGATCGCAACTACAAGAGCAGAGCATGCAAGAGCGAAAGAACTTAGCAAATCTACGAAGGTATCTCTTGACGAGATGGCTGGTCTTATCGCAGAAGGTAAGATCAAGGCACTTCCTGTGATCCTGAAAGCGGATGCGGGTGGTTCTTTGGAAGCTATTAAAGCAAGCCTTGAATCTATTAAAAATGAAGAGGTTAAGGTTAAGATCATCTCAAGCGGTGTTGGTGGAATTACTGAAGCCGACGTTGCATTGGCAAGCGCAAGTGATGATTGTATAATCCTTGGATTTAACGTAAGACCTACGGGAAGCGTTAAAACAAAAGCAAAAGCTGAAGGTGTACAGATCCAGACTTACAGTATTATCTACGATCTTATCGATGACGTTAAAGCTACACTTTCGGGTATGATGAGTACGGTTGTGATCGAAGAGAACACTGGTCAGGCACAAGTTCAAGAAACATTTGTCGTACCAAAAGTTGGAACTGTTGCAGGTACAAAAGTTACTGACGGTAAGGTTATCAGAGGCGGACTTGCAAGGATCATCAGAGAGGGTGTTGTTGTTTATACAGGATCTATTAAATCACTTAAAAGATTTAAAGATGACGTTAAAGAGGTTTCTAACGGATACGAGTGTGGTATCATTTTCGAAAACTACAACGATATCAGGGTCGGTGACTATATAGAAACGTTTATAGAGCACAAAGAAGAGCAAACAATAGATTAAGAGCTTTATAGCACGTAATCTTTTATCGAACTTTATATTTGAGGTACTCTAGTACATCTTCATATAAAGTTCGGCAAAATCTCATACATTCTAAAGCTTTTAAGCCTAGAGTGTTAAAATCTAAAATCTTTTATAAAAAAGGTTACTAATGAAAAACAAAAGTATAAATCTACAAAGAACGGAATCATTGTTGATGGAACTCATCCCTGAAGCTTTAGGGCAGTTGGACGATGAATTGATAAACGGCCTTGCGATCACGGAAGTTGATTGTAAAAACGGTAAATATGATGCAAAAGTTTATTATGACGGAAGCGATTATGACAAGCAGGAACAAAAGCTTATCAGAATGAGCCTAAGGAAAGCAAACGGTGCTATAAAATCATATATCCTAAACGCGACAGGATGGTACAAGTGTCCCAATTTTGAATTCGAAATTGACGATATGATGGATAAAAGAGCCAGAATGGATGAGCTTTTTGCAATGATCGCAAAAGATGGGAATCGTAAAAAGAGTGAATAGCTTCACTCTTTTAGATTCGGAACCGAAATAATTGTAACGAAGCTACTTATGAAGGAAAATATATGGAACTAGAATTAGAAGAATCTATAAAATTGGCCGTTGAAGGCTGCGGTGTAAAACTTTATGATATTGTTACCGCTAAAGAGCATAATAAAAATATCCTCAGGATATATATCACTTCAAAAGAGGGCGTAAGCTTGGAGAAGTGTACCGAGGTGAGTAGAATGGTATCCCCCCTTTTAGATATCCACGAACCTTTCAGGGGTGAATACAACCTGGAAGTAAGTTCTCCGGGGATCGAAAGAAAACTAAAGACCCTGGATCATTTCAAATGTTCTATCGGTGAGAATGTAAAGATCAAAGAATACTCTACTGAAGTTATAAAAGGTGAACTTTTGGATGTAACCGACGAGGGTGTTATAAGCGTTAAAGATGAAAGCGGCGAAGAGTTGAAAACAAATTTCAGCGACGTATTAGCTGCTTCAACATATTTCGACTGGAAATAATCCAAGGCTATGACAATGGCAGCTGCCAACGAGCAATTTATGCAGCTTGCGGTTGATAAGGCCTGGAAGTACCAGTTTTTAACCTATCCGAATCCTGCCGTGGGTGCGGTTGTGGTAAAAGGGGGCAGGGTTTTATCAACCGAGGCCCATAAAGAGGCAGGGAAACCCCATGCGGAAGTCCTTGCATTAAAAGAAGCATATCTTACAAAATATCCAAATTCTTCATTAAGATTCTTAGATAATTCCCATGAAATTCACCATTACCTAACACTTAACCACAAAGATTTTTTTAACGACTGCCAGATATATGTAACATTGGAGCCATGCAACCATATGGGTAAAACTCCTGCTTGCGCAATGCTTTTGGAAGCAGTGGGGATAGAAAAGGTTTATATAGGTACCCTTGACCCTAACAAGCAGGCAAGCGGCGGTCTTCAAAGATTAAAAGATGCAGGGATAAAAGTTGAAACGGGGATATGTAAAGAGGAGACCGATAATCTGCTTTTCCCTTTTAAGACCTGGCAGAAAAAGAATTTCAGCTTCTTTAAAATAGCTATGAGGGAAGACGGAAGCGTTGAGGGGGGATATATCACCACCAAAGACTCTTTGGAACTTGTACATAATATAAGAACGAAACTTGACCTGATGGTAATAGGGGGAGAGACCGTAAGGGTTGACAGGCCCACATTGGATACCAGGTTTGCCAAAAGCCCTAAAAGTCCCGACATCTTTATCTACTCAAAGCAAAAAGAGTTTGATCGAACCATACCTCTTTTCGGGGTAAAGAACAGGGAAGTAAAAATAAGCAGTGATATTGAAAGCATAGATAAAAACTTCGTGATGATCGAGGGCGGGTTGAATCTATTGAATATGTTAAAAAGCAGCTGCGATATGGTGATGTTGTTTATCTCACACAAGGAAAAATCAAAAAAGCTGTTTGACCCGGAAACATTGGGACTAAAAACAATACACTCCTATTTCATAAATGAATTTGACGAGATATTGTTTTTAATCAATCCATAGCTATTTTTGATCCATAGCTTCTTTTATTTTTTTATCCGTATTATATTGGCTTAGGGCATATACGGACCAAATTGCCGCAGGAAGCCATCCTATAAGCGTTAGCTGCAGGATAAGGCAGATGATACCCGAAATAGGTTTCCCTATAGTAAAAAAGTTCAGCCACGGTAAAAGAATAGCAAGAATTAATCTAATCAAAATATACTCCTAGTATTGATATATTTAATTATATTCGTTTTTAGATTAAAACTCTAAAGAGAAGGGTTCCCTCTCCTTGAATATATTGCATCTGGTATAACCTACCTCTTTTGCCATTTTTACCGCTTCATCATATTTGAATCCTATCTGCTCAACGCTGTGGGCATCACTGCTGAAAGTAATGGGTATATCAAGTTCAAATGCCAGTTCCAAAAGTTCTTTTGACGGGTAAAGCTGCTTGACGGGTTTTCTAAGCCCTGCCGTGTTGATCTCGATGGTCATATCGGATCTTTTTATCTCTTTCAGGGCGTCCTGGGCAATCAGTTTTATATCTTTTTTTGGAAGATAGTTAAAGACTTTTATAAGATCAAGGTGACCCGCTATGTCAAATTTGGCAGTTTTTGCCATCAGCTTCACTGCTTCAAAATACTCTTCCCAGATCTTGTCTATATCCTTGTTCTTGTATTCACTTATAAATTCAGGATTGTCAAATCCCCATTTATCAAGATAGTGCACTGAAGCGATAAGGTAATCAACCTTTGCATTTACTATTTCGTCCAAAACATAATCACCGTTTAAAAAGTCTATCTCGTATGCAAGAAGTACCGTTATGTCGTTTGTATATTTCTCTTTTATCTCTTTAACGCTGTTTTCGTAGAACTCTTTTTTGTCAAGCGTCAGCCTGTATCCGTCGTCAAAGTTCTTCATGGGAGCGTGTTCGCTGAAGCCGTAATAATCTATATTTAACTCAATAGCCCTTTGTACATATTCCTCAATGGTTCCGGTTGCGTGGTTGCAAAGGGTCGTGTGGTTGTGAAGATCTACTCTCATTATTTTAGCAGCCCCGCACCTTTTATGGCAGTGCTTCTGTCCAGGGCATATTCCCTTTTATTATTTTTTAGGTCATACTTCCATATAGGGGCATTTGCCTTAAAGTCTTCAACGAACTCATCTATCAGTTCCAGGGCAACCCTTCTTTTGGGGCTGCAAACGGCAGCGATGTATGAGCTTGTATGGTTTGGCACGTCACCTTTTGAGTGGGCCATAAGCACTATGGCATTTTGTTTTTTTGCTTTTTCCTGCCAGGCATTAAACCACGAATTTAATATAGGTTCATATATATCAAAGCTGAGACCCTCTATATTGTCTTCATCCCTTACAACACCTACAAAGGTGATAATCGCCCCGTAGTTGGAGTTCCTGAATCGCTCATACCATTTGTTGGTTATATTTTCAACGGGTAGGTCGCCGTCGTATAGTTCTAAAAACTGTTCTTCCATTTTCATCCGCCGCACACAGGAGGCAGAAGAGATACCTTGTCCCCGTCTTTTAGTTTCATAGACCTGTCCTGAACCAGTGTATCATTTACAGCAACCGCGCTGTTCTCAAGCCAGCTTGATACACCCTCTTCATTTTTGAGTATCTCGCTTAGCTGCTCCAGGCTGTTTATATCTACATTTAAAGGCTCTTTGTTTATAGGTCCCAAAAATTCTATTTTTACCATTATCTCTCTCCATAAATAAAAGGAAATCTTTACCCTTTTCTTATTAAAACTAAGGTATTATATCCAAATAATTTTAAGGATGTGTTTGCGGATGATATTTGCAAAAATAGATTTTATCAATTTACTTCCCTTTTATACTTACCTAAAAAAGAACCTAAGATCAACCCAGGCAAAACAGATAATAAACCACAAAAAATCCTATCCGTCCAAAATAAACAAGCAGTTTAAAAAAAGACAGATAGATGCTGCAATAATCTCATCGATCGCTTCAAAAAGATGCCGATGCCTGGATATGGGAATAGTTGCACAAAACGAGGTTTTGTCGGTTCTTGCGTTAAAAGGAAAGTATGAGAAGGATTACCAGTCCGATACCTCCAATGCCCTTGCAAAGATACTGGGGATCGAGGGAAGAGTGCTAATAGGCGACAAGGCTTTGCACTATTACCATAATGCAAAAGACGAGGATATCATAGATATGGCCCAGCTTTGGAAAGACAAATACGGGCTTCCTTTCGTATTTGCGAGGATGTGCTTCAACAAAGAGGAGAAATCCCTTAAAAAGATGGTGAAAGATTTTCTTTCCACGAAGGTAAAGATCCCCCAGTATATATTAAACCATTATTCAAAAAGATCGGGTATCTCAAACAAGCAGATAGTTCATTACCTTACGAAGATATCCTACAAGATCTCATATAAAGAGAGAAAATCATTAAAGCTTTTTCTAAAGCTTGCAAAAAAAGAAGGCTTGAAGTTTGGGAATCATTGAATCGATCATTCTGGGTATTATTGAGGGGTTTACTGAATTTTTGCCTATAAGTTCCACTGGACACCTTATCGTAGCGGCGGAATTTTTAAATATAGACCAAAACCATGTAACAAAGGCTTACGAGGTTATTATCCAGTTTGCGGCCATATTGGCGGTGCTTTTAAACTACAGCGACAAGTTCCATCCTTCCAAGATAGAGCTTTGGAAAAAGCTGGTCTTGGCCTTTATACCAATAGGTGCAGTAGGATTTTTGTTCTCATCCCAGATAAAAGTGATGTTCGATATCAAGATAGTTGCAGTAATGTTCATAATAGGCGGGATAATATTCTTAATAGTTGAAAAGTTCTATAAAGAGACCGAATACCATATAGACGATGTGGAGAAAGTAAGCTACTGGCAGGCTTTATATATAGGGATTGCCCAGATCTTTGCCCTGATCCCGGGTACCAGCAGGGCGGGGAGCACAATAATAGGCGCCATGCTTGTGGGGCTTAACAGGAAAGCAAGCGCAGAGTTCAGTTTCCTTCTTGCCTTTCCCGTTATGTGCGCGACCACGGGATATGACCTTTTAAAACACTACAAGGATTTCAGTGATGCAAATCTGCTGGTTCTTGGTATCGGGTTTGTTACGGCATTTATAGTTGCATACCTGACTATTAAGCTGTTTCTTGTTTTTCTGGAAAGGTTTACCTTCGTGGCGTTCGGTATATACAGGATATTGTTCGGCCTGGTATTGTTGATCTGGTTCGTTTAGGAAAGATCGGAAAAGATTATTTTTCCAATCTTTTATTCATCTCTTTTATCTTGTTTGCAAGTATTCCGCTTACGTTCTTATAAAACTTTGCAAAGGCCAAAGGGGTAAGGTCTTCATTTGATTCTTTTATATTAAAAGTAAGTAAAATAGCGCCGTCTTCCCCCGCTTTTGCGGTTGCGGTCCGGGGTTCGTTTATCAAAGCCCTCATCTCCCCGAAAAGCAAAGCCTTGTCAAAAGTGGTTACGTGCATCTGTTTTAAAGTTTCTTTGTTCAATACAAATATATCTATGCTTCCCTGCAGCAGAAAATACATCTCTTTGTTGTCTCTGGCACCCTCTTTGAACAAAACCTCTTTTTCATTGTATTTCCTGAATCTGATATTGTATACGATCTCGGAGATCTCCTCTTCTGTGAGGTTCTTGAAAAAATCCACCCCTTTTCTTACTTTTAAAAGCTGCTGCATCGCAGCATTTTCTGTCATTGCCATTCTTTTGCCCTTGGTTTTAAGTATTTAGTATTTTTAAAGTGAATCTTGCCCCGCCCGGCAGGTTCACGGAGCTTAGGCTTCCGTTATTTTTCTGGGCGATCTGGGTTGACATATAAAGACCTATGCCCGTACCCTTGCCTTCCTCTTTTGTCGTAACGTTTGCCTTGAATATATCATCGATCACGTGGGGCGGTATCCCGCCTGCGTTATCGGTAACCTCTACAGAGATGAACTCTTTTTTCTGGGAAATATGAAAATCGATGTTTCTGTCTTTTATATCGTTTTGTATAAAAGCATCTCTTGCATTGCTTATAAGGTTGATAAAGATGTGTTTCACCTCGTTTACGATCACCTCGAACTCCAGATCCTTGTCACCGCTTATTGAGGTGCTTATATTGTTGGAGATAAGGTCGTCTTTTAAAAGCAGGAATACAGACTCTATCAGTTTTACAACTTTTATTTTTTCCTTGGGCTTATCCGGCCTTAAAAAAGACCTGAACTCATCCAGGGTGTTAAGGAGATGGGAAACCTGGGTCTGGATATCCACGGCTACATCTTTGAGCTCATCTTTCGTTACTTCAAGCCCGAAGTCCACATTCATTTCAAGTTCGCTTGCATCTATGTTTATAACGTTCAGGGGCTGCTTCCATTGGTGGGCGATGGCATCTATCATCTCCCCCATGGCAGCCATCTTCGACTGCTGCATGATAAGCTGGTCCTGCCGAAACTTGTTTATGGCTACCGAGGCCTGGGAAGCCAAAGAGTGTGCCAGGTTCTCGTCGTCTTCCGTAAAGGGGAGGATCTCTTTTGTGTGTATGTCAAGCTTGTTTATAAGCTGCAGAACCCCCACCAGGGTATTGTCGTCGCCTACCATCGGTACTACGAGCATAGATTTTGACTGGTAACCTGTTTTTGCGTCAAAGGCTTTGGTTCCCGAAAAATCATAAAGGCTGCTATTGTAAACATCGTCTATTTTTATGATCTGCTTTGTAAGGGCGCATTTTACGGAAACCATATTTTGGTTTTCCTCTTTTATCTCAAGATAGTTCCATACTTCATCCAGCTCTTCGCTGTCGCTTTCCATGATATTCAAGCTATCGTTCAATACATGCTTAAAAGTAAGCTTGTCCCCGTAAACGATATAGATGGTTCCCCCGTCGGCATTGGTGAACTCTTTTATATTTAAAAGTATGTTTTTAAGGATTGAAGAGACATCTTTTTGCGTAGCAAGGCTGACCCCGATGGAGTTAAGCCGGCTTATAGTTGTCATCTTCTGTATATTAGATTCTTTTAAAGATTCAATATAAGCTTTAAGTTCAAGATTCTCTTTCTCTAAATCTGTCATATAGCTGCCATTTGTTGATTTTAATTATTTTACTACAATTGTTCTTAAATTTATAATTTCTCCCGCGTAAAAGGGGAAATGGTTATTTTTGTTGATTTAGTGCGAGTATTTTTGTTTTTGTGTTTTCAACTTCTTTTTGCAGATTCTTTAAATCCTTGCTATTGTCGATCACGAATGTTGCAAGAAGTTTCTTTTTTTCGATATCCATTTGGTTATTAATTCTGGAAAGTGCTTCCTCTTCTGTACAGTTGTCCCTTTGGGTAAGTCTTTGGATCTGGATGTTTTTTGGCGTGTAAACCACTACGGAAGTTTTTATATCATAGTTTGATTTTTCAAAAAACAGGGGTATGTCGATAAGGTAGGGTTTTTTCTGCTCTTCGAAAACCTTTGCTTCTTTTTGTATCTCTTTTTTTATAAGGGGGTGGATGAAGTTCTCAAGTTTCTCTTTCTCTTTTGCATCATTAAAGATCAGTTTCCCAAGCTTTTTTCTTAGGACCTTTTGATTTTCAATATATTGTGAGCCGAAAAGATTTTCTATGGTTTTATACTCCTGATCGAGTATCTTGTGGGCGATCTTGTCCGCATCTATGGTTAGAAACCCGTGAAGCATAAAAAGGGAGGCCACGGTGCTTTTCCCCGTAGCTATCCCCCCAGTTAGGACGATCGCATGTTCAAAATTGTCTTTTCCCAAATTATCGTTTGGCAATTCCGGTGATCCCTTTCGTGATATATGCAGGGTGTACGAATGCCGAATTTTGAAGCTCCGTAGTGTAATAGTTGCATCCTTCCAAAAGATCAGATACCTGAAGCACGATCTCCGCTTGAGGGTGGTATTTTTTAGAAGCCAGTATCAAAGTGTTGTGACCGAAGCTGTACGGCATACATATCCAGAAGTTCTTCCCTGCCGTTTCAAGCTCTTTTTTTGAAACCTCAAAGTCTTTGTATATAAAAGATCCCACGCAGCAGAAGATCCCTTTTGTCTGCTCTAAACATCTCTCAACGTTCGCCATCTCCAGTTCATCGGGAGTTGCTTTCGTATAAAGGATGATATCAAATTCACCCTCCACGTTTAAAGTGTCGCTGTATGTAATATCTTTACATTCATGTTTTGAAAGTTCCGATCTGAAATCTTCGCTTACCTCTCCCACAACCAACACTTTGTTGATATTTTTGTGGGAACACATAGGTACGTGTACCATCATCTCATCAAATGCAAAATTTTTATTTTCCATGTTTGCCATTGTATATAGCCCTTAAATTGATTTGTTGAAAGCCTACAAATTTGTCGCTTTCAGTTAGTTTTGGTATAATAGCAAAAAAATTTTAAATCCATTTGAATAATACCAAATAAAGAAATATTCTAATTATTTGGTAACACCGTTTAAAAATGGAGCCACTAAGGAGTTATTAATGTGTGCTGAAAAGATCCAAAGATTGTTAATGGCAATAGTTCTTTTGATTGCAATGTATTTTATGAGTATAGGTTCTGTAATAGGTTTCGTTCTTCAAGTGTTTGTGATCGCGATGGTTATTGTTTGGGCTATTACCGATTTTTGTCCTTCATTATGGGCATTTGGAAAAATGTTCGGACATTGTAAAAAGAAAGAGCAGGAATAATGGCAACAATTTCATATAAAGATGCGGGCGTTGATATCGATGCCGGAAACAGCTTTGTTGAGAATATCAAACCTCACGTAAAAAGAACAACTATCCCCGGAGTTTTAGGGGGTATCGGTTCTTTTGCAGGTGCTTTCGAGCTTCCAAGCGGATATAAAGAGCCTGTTATTCTAGCGGGTACCGACGGGGTTGGTACCAAATTAAAACTGGCGATCGACAGCAAAAAATTCGATACTGTGGGTATCGACCTTGTTGCGATGTGTTCAAACGACCTTATCTGTAATTTCGGTGAGCCTTTATTCTTCCTTGATTATTATGCGACTGCAAAATTAGAGGTTGAAGAGGCAAGCGAAGTTGTAAAAGGTATAGCCGAAGGTTGTGTAAGAAGCGAATGTGCACTAATAGGCGGTGAAACTGCCGAGATGCCGGGGATGTACAAAGAGGGTGATTTTGACCTTGCGGGATTCTGTGTGGGAATTGCCGAAAAATCCCAGATGAACAGGGTAGAGCAGGTTGAAGAGGGTGACGTTCTTATAGCGCTTCCTAGTTCAGGTGTCCACTCGAACGGATTCAGCCTGGTTAGAAAACTTCTATTCGATAAACTTGGGATGAAATTCGAGGACGAGTTCAACGGAAAGCCTTTGATCGATACTTTACTTGAACCTACAAGAATCTATGTAAAAGAGTTCAAGGCGAACAAAGACAAGATAAACGCCCTTGCTCATATCACAGGCGGAGGAATAGTTGAGAACCTTCCAAGAGTACTTCCTGAGAACCTGAAAGCCGTAGTTCAAAAAGACAAGGTAAGAGTTCTTCCTATTTTTGAACTTATGGGTCAGCATGTAGAAGAAGCAGAGATGTTCAGAGCCTTTAATATGGGTGTGGGGATGATCTTTGTTGTAAATCCTGCAAATGTTGATGCGGTACTTGAAAACACCGACGGATATGTGATAGGCCACATTGAAGCAGGTGTTAAAGGGTGTGATATAGTTTAAACTATATCCCCTTTTATAATACAACCTTTAAACTTCCCAAAAAACATAAACTAGAGTTTATAAAACAACTTTAGCTACAATACAATCCATGAAACAAGTAAATGAAAAAACTATCAGGCTTAGATATATCAGACTTCTGGAAAAGTTTTCCACAAAAACGGTTACCCTGTTAAAATACGATAACTTTGATTTTGAACTTTATAAAAAAGCTATATTAAAAACATACGAGTCCCTCCAAAAGGCAAAAAGCGTCCCTTTATACAACGAATACCCTACAGCTTTAAGAGATTTCGTTCAGCTTGCGCTTGATACAGTTGAAACCGAACCCCAAAAGTTTATAGAGCAGGAGAAAGACAGGCTTTTAAAAGAGTATAATCTCCTTCAGAAACTGAAAAACAAAGGTTCATATAAAAAAGACAAACATAAACACAAAAAATTCAACGACGGCTATTAATGGACGAACAAAAATCATTCACCCTTACGGGAACTCTAAAAAAAATACTCTACAACAATGCCGAGAATAACTACTATATAGCAGTATTGGACAACGACCAGAAGATCTGCGGGCAGTATTTCGATACGGATCTTGAAAAGATGGTCGGGGAAGAGATAAAGATAACGGGAAACTGGAACACCCATAAGAAATACGGGGTGCAGTTCGTATTTACCTCTTTGGAGATAAAAGAGGCGGAGATATTTTTCTTCCTTACAAGGATAGTAAAAGGGGTGTCAAAAAAACTCGCTTTTGAGTTGACGGGGAAATACAGCGATGACGAACTTTGCGAGATACTGGACAACCGTCCTGCCGAACTTTTGCAGTTCAAGGGGATAAAAGAAAAAAAACTAACCCAGATAGTCAGTTCCTGGAACAAGTTCAAGCATCTTCGTGAACTGGGTACCTTTTTGGCACAGTTCGGGGTGACCACCAACCTTATAAACAAAATATACCAGGAGTTCGGCGAGACCGAGAACCTGATAGAGAAAATAAAAGAAAATCCCTATATGCTAACTTCCATGAAAGGGATAGGATTTAAGCGTGCCGATGAGATCGGGGTGAACCTCGGGATCGACAGGGAAAGCAGTTTTCGGGTAACCGCCTGCATGAACTATACACTAAGGGAGTTCTGTGAGGCAAACGGGAACAGCAGTATAAAAAAAGAGCAGCTTTTCTCCCTTATGGATGATGCTTTGGGTTTTAGCAATAAAAACGAGCTTTACGAAAGCGCCCTTTTAAATCTTCTGAACAAAGAGCAGATAAACGAAACAAGCAAAGATAAATATGCTCCTGCTATATATTACTATTCCGAGACCAAGATCCTGGAGATATTTGAGACAAGAAAACACCATAAACTGCCAAACGACATAGTGAAAGATTTTGACACCTATATCACTAAAAAAGAGGAAACTTTAGGCTTTAAGCTAAGCGATGAACAGAAAAAAGCGGTCAGCCTTATAAATAGCGGAGAGAACACCATCCTTCTTATAGGTTATGCGGGAACGGGTAAGTCAACATCCAGCAGGGCTATTTTGGAACTGCTTGAGGAGATAGTGACATACGACGAGATCCACTGCTGTGCGCTTAGCGGCATTGCAGCCCAAAGGATAAGCGATACCACGGGTTATAACAGCAGCACCATACAGTCCATGCTGGTTAAGATTGATAACAGCGACAAGGATTATTTTGATTATAAGGTGCTGCTTATAGATGAGGCCAGCATGGTAAACAGCGTCACTTTTTATAAGGTGCTTTCAAAGATCGATCCCGACACCATACTTATAATAGTGGGTGACGACGGGCAGCTTCCGGCGATCGGTGCCGGAGATATATTAAGGGATGCCATCAAATACGAGCTGGCGCCCATCTGCAAGCTTACCAAGATCTACAGGCAGAACGAGCACCAGGCGATAGCCCTTTTGGCAAACGAGATAAGAAAGGGTGAGGTTCCCGAATATAAAGAGGAGTATGAGGATTTCAGGTTCGTTGATGTCTCAATCGCAAACTATTATTCAAAGAAAGCCACTATCAGCGATTATGAGATGAATATGCTAAGGAATGAGAACAACTATAATATCCTTCATACTATTTTAAATATAGCATCAAACTATATAAAGCCAATGTATGAGCATATAAACAACAAGCAGATCAATGATTTTCTTACCCTTTTCCAGGTGATCACCCCCATAAAAAGCGGTACCCTGGGAGTAGAAAACCTTAATATAAACCTTCAAAAGCTTATAAACAATACAAGGCAGGAAGGGGTAAAGGGGAAGTTGTACGAATACAAGCTTGCAGACAAGGTTATCCATATAAAAAACGAGAACATGAAGATAAAGACCCTTCACAGTTATAAAAGCGGACAGGGTGATTTTGTGGAAAAAAGGGTATTCAACGGGCAGCTTGGGATGGTGATAAAAGTTGACCACGACAATAAAAAACTTATAGTATTATATCCGAACGATGATATGGTTGTATTTTATGATTTTGACCTGCTGGATTCCCTCGTATCTCTGGCATACTGCCTGACCATCCATAAAACGCAGGGTATGGAGTATGATACGGCACTTATCCCCATGACCTTTTCCCATTTTATCATGCACAATACCAAGCTTTTGTATACTGCGATCACACGGGCAAAAAACATGTGCTACGTGGTGGGTGAGGATGAAGCGATGAAAAGCGCCTGCAAGAAGCTTGAGATCACCAATCGCCAGACGGTGATAGACGATATCCTTTCCTTAAAATAGCATATTATATACATAAGCAGGTGCCGAAGATTAATATATTTAAGATATAATCTATTCCTAAATTAATATTATCAGGAGTATCTATGTTTGAGAAATTTAAAGAAAAAATCATAAATTATATCTACAAAGTATCAAAACAGCCTGTAAAACTGGATAAGCTTCTTGAAGCGAACCTTCTTCACCATGAGGGGATGAAGCTTGACGGAAGCAAACTGGGCTTCAGGCTGAGGCTTGGAAGGGCATATATCGTGTTCTTGGTGCTGGCACATATAATAATCGTGCCGCTGGCGCTTATATCCCATGAAATATTCCAGAAACTGGACTGCCATGCCTCTATTATAATAGCTATATTTTTCACGGCGCTGCTGTTCGGGATATTCAGTTTCTTTAAGGACTGGACCAGGGACTGCGTGGCAAAGCAGAGGATAAAAAACATGTGGCATCTGCATTTTCCCCACTTCCCTTACGATGAGTTTTCAAAAGAGGTAGCTGATATTTACGAAAAGGCGAAAGAGGAAGAGATAAAACATTCAGATTTGGAAAGGTATATATTAGATAATTTATCTTCTTAAGCAATATTTAGATAAAATCAGCCTAAAATTTTAAAAAACGGAGTTCAACATATATGGAATTTAACGCAACAAAAATAAATGAAGCAAATGCAGTAGTAGCTGCAACACTAACTGCGGAAGCAATCGCTGCAAACGTAGACAAACTTGCTAGGCAAGCTGCTAAATCTATGGATATCCAGGGATTCAGAAAAGGTAAAGTACCTGTAAACGTAGTTAAGCAAAGACACGGGCAAAGATTAGAGCAAGATGCACAGGGTGAAGCTTTAAGAGAAGTTTTAAACAAATCTTTAGAAGAGTTAAAAATAGCTGCGGACGCACTTATCGGTGAGCCTGCTATTACTAAATTCGATAAAAAAGATGACGGTAAAATCGATGTTGAGATCCAAATCTCTTGCAGACCTGAGATCGATCTTGGTGATTACAAAGCATTATTACCTGAAATGAAAGAGATCGAGGTAACTGACGAAGAGATCGACGAGAGATTAAAAGAGATCGCGGGAAGCTCTGCACCTTTAGAAAAGATCAAAAGAAAAAGAATGGTAAGAGAAGGTGACTTCGTTGTTATCGATTTCGAGGGATTCAAAGACGGTGAGCCTTTTGAAGGTGGAAAAGCTGAGAAATATACCTTAGAGATCGGTTCTGGTTCATTCATCCCTGGATTTGAGGATCAGGTTATCGGTATGAAATACGAAGAAGAAAAAGATATCACTGTAACTTTCCCTGAAAACTACCAGGCAAAAGATTTAGCAGGTGCTGAAGTCGTATTTAAAGTTAAACTTCACGAGATCCAGGAGAAAGCTGAGCCTGTAATCGATGACGAGTTCGCTAAAAAAATGCTTCCACAAGAAGAGAACGCAACAGTTGAAACTCTAAAAGAAAAAATGAAAGAGCAGATCGTAAATGAGCAAAAAGCTAAATACTACAACGAAGAGTTAAAACCTGCGTATTTAGAAAGCCTAGTTGAAAAAATCGATTTCGCGGTTCCAACTTCAGTGTTAGAGCAGGAGATCTCTCAAGTTCTTAACATGCAGATCAGAAATATGAGCGAAGATGAGATCAAAGCTTTACAAGAAGATAAAGACAAAATAGAAAAAATGAAAGAGGAAGCTACTCCTGAAGCAACTAACAGCGTAAAAGCTACATTCATCGTTGATGCACTTGCAAAAGCAGAGAATGTTGAGGTTGCAGACCAGGAAGTTACTCAAACATTATTCTACGAAGCGATGATGACTGGACAAGACGGTCAAGCATTGATCAAGCAATATGAAGAAGCTGGTTACTTACCTGCTATTAAAATGTCAATGATCGAGCAAAAAGTTATCTCAAAACTTTTAGATGAAAAAGCAGGAAAATAATGTCTTATATACCGGTAGTTGTTGAACAAACGGGAAGAGGGGAAAGAAGCTACGATATCTATTCCCGTCTTCTAAAAGATAGAATTGTTATGTTAAGCGGAGAGGTGAACGATGCGGTTGCCTCTTCAATAGTTGCGCAGCTTTTATTCCTGGAAGCAGAAGATCCGGATAAAGATATATATTTATATATAAACTCTCCGGGTGGAGTAGTAACAAGCGGTATGTCTATGTTTGATACCATGAACTACATCAAGCCGGATATCTGCACTATCTGTATAGGTCAGGCAGCATCTATGGGGGCATTTTTATTAAGTGCGGGAACTCCTGGTAAAAGATTTGCACTTCCTCACAGCAGAATCATGATCCACCAGCCTTTAGGGGGTGCACAGGGTCAGGCGACAGATATCGCTATCCAGGCAAAAGAGATCTTAAGAATGAAAGATGAACTTAATAAGCTTTTAGCAAAACATACCGGACAGGATGTTGAGAAGATTGCTGCGGATACAGAAAGAGATAACTTTATGAGTGCACAGGAAGCTTGTGATTACGGACTTATAGATAAAGTTATCGAGAAACACCAATAAAAGAAAGTTTTAAATGATTAGAGAAATATTAACTTACCCTAATCCGATTTTACGAAAAAGATCAAGAGATGTTGAAGTTTTCGATGAGGAGCTTCATACTCTTCTTGACGATATGAATGAAACTATGATGAAAGAAAACGGAGTTGGATTAGCTGCTATTCAAGTCGGTGTCGACTTAAATGTTTTGATTATTAACCTGCCTGTGGATAATGAATTTGATCCAAACGACGGCAAGCAATTGCCTGAAAACCTGATCGAGGCTATTAATCCTGTAATAACCCACAAAGACGGGGAACAGGTTTTCAATGAGGGGTGTCTTAGTATTCCAGGATACCATGCAGAGGTTAAAAGGGCCGAGCATATAGTTGTGGAGTATTTTGACAGAAACGGTGAAAAGCATGTTGAAGAAGCGGAGGATTTCCTGGCCGTGGCATGGCAGCATGAGATGGAACATTTAACTGGGCACGTATTTATCGAAAACCTTTCTTACCTAAAAAGAAAGAAGTTTGAGAAAGAGTGGAAAAAACAACATAAGCATAAGCATTCAAAAGGGGAATTTTAATGCAAAAAGAACCTATGACAGAGAAAGATTATAATACTCTTACCGCAACCCTGAACGACCTTAAACTTGTACAAAGACCAAAAATACTTGTGGCAATAGAGGAAGCAAGACAGCTTGGCGATCTTAAAGAGAATGCCGAGTACCATGCGGGTAAAGAGGACCAGGCAAATATCGATAAAAAGATAGCCGAGCTAGACGATATGATCACAAGAGTCGTTATAATCGATCCTGCCTCACTTCCACATGATAAGGTAAGTTTCGGTTCAACTGTCAAGTTAATAGACGTTGATACTGAAGAGGAGATCGTATATACTATCGTTTCTTCACTTCACAGTAATCCGGAAATAGGGAATATCTCTTTCCATTCCCCTCTTGCAAAACAGCTTTTAGGTAAATCGGAAGGTGACGAATTTACGGCAAAACTTCCGGGCGGAACCAAAGATTTTGAAGTTGAAGAGATATATTTCGACGAGTCAAAGATATGTTAGAGAAGATAAAAGTAGCAGTTGTAGGAGCCAGCGGATATACCGGGCTTGAATTGGTCAAGATACTTTTAACCCATCCAAAGTTTGAATTGTCGTATATCTCAAACAGCGAGGGGGATACTACTATTGATGCTTTGCATCCTGCTTTAAGCAAGGTAACTTCCCAAAAAGTTGAAAAAGCGGATCCGAATGAGATAGCGAAAATTGCAGAGCTTTGTTTCCTGGCCCTGCCCCATAAGACATCAATGTCTTTTGCAAAAGAGCTTATTGCACTTGGAGTGAAAGTCGTTGACCTTAGCGCGGATTACAGGCTGGAGCTTGAAACCTACGAGGAATACTACTGTCCGCACGAGGATAAAGGAAATATCCCGAATGCCGTTTACGGTATGCCAGAGTTCTACAAAGAGGATATCAAAAAGACAAATCTCGTGGCAAACCCGGGATGTTATCCTACTGCTTCCTTATTGGCACTAATGCCTTTTGTTGAATATTTTGATGAGAACTCGAATATCTTTATAGATGCAAAAAGCGGGGTAAGCGGTGCAGGTAAAAAATTAAGCGCGACAACCCAGTTCGTAACAGTAAACGACAATATCTTCGCCTATAATCCTTTCAAGCACAGACATATGCCTGAGATCGAGGAAAAGATAAAGCTGGTTGGCAGTAAAAAACTGAATATTAATTTCGTGCCCCATCTTATCCCTGTGACAAGGGGTATGCTTGTAAGCGTATACGGTACGCTTAACAAAGACATAGATGTAAAAGAGGTTTTAAAGCAGTACTATAAAGAGAGTACTTTCGTAAGGGTTAAAGATACTCCTGTTGATATAAAAAGCACTGCGGGAACGAACTTCTGCGATATATATGTTGAGCAAAACGGAAATGCCGTATTTATAAACAGCAGCATAGACAACCTTTTAAAAGGTGCATCAAGTGCAGCGGTGGTAAATGCAAACCTTATGTGCGGTTTTGAAGAGGACCTTGGTATAAACAAGATAGCTTACGTTCCGTAAGCGTATCTTTTAGTGCATGGTCTTATAAAGCTTTTCGTGCTTTTCCACATTTTCCCTGGAGGGTTTTCTTCTGCACGATAGATAACACTGTTCCCCCTCTTCATTTATAAAGGGGTATACGGTTGCAAAAACCCAGTAATAACCCCCCGATTTTGTTTTGTTCTTAACAAATCCGTTCCAGACTTCCCCTTTTTTTACAGTATCCCAGAGATCTTTAAAAGCAGCCTTTGGCATATCAGGGTGCCTTACGATATTATGGGGTTTCCCCATAAGTTCATCCAATGTGTATTCGGCAATATCGCAAAACTCTTCGTTTGCAAATATTATATTCCCTTTTGAGTCGGTTTCGCTCACAAGGAAAGAATCTTCTTTTAATAACGTTTCCTGTCCCGCAGCCATGCTATTCTCCTTTGCTCTTTCTTCGGTTCATCACCTGTGTACATTTGTGCTCCCTTATCTCATCAAGCATTTCAAAAACTGTTTCCATATTCTTTTCAACGTTTTCTGTTACCGAGAATACCTGCCCGTCTGCATATCCTCCTGCATAAAGATCGACGGTATCCTGTGTCATCATATGAACCTTTCTATGGGCCTCTTTTAGTTTCTCCCATTGTGGAGCGTTAAGGAAATCGGGGTCTTTCATTGAGTTGATCCATTTACCCATTCTACATTCGGTATGCTCTTTTACCTTGAATCTTGTAAGCTGGGTACATTTTGCAAAGTTCGTATCCTTGAAGTTTATATGGTCTGCTTTAAGGCTGTTCAGGTCGAACATCAGGTCAATATCGCAAACCCTTCTTTTCGTTTTTTCAAAGAACGTGGTTCTGTTCACGGCCGTTTGAAGATCGGTTGCAAGATTCTGGGTATCCTGTGCCATATGGCTAATGGTTCCAGCTACGTTTGCATTTTGCTGGGTGACCTTATCAAGGTTGTTAACGGTATCGTTGATCTGCGTCATTGCATTTTGCTGTTCTTGGGAAGCTCTTGCGACATCGTGTATAAGTTCTATGGTAGAGGTGATGTTCTCATTGAGATTATTATACCCTTCAATCATATCGTGGGAGATTTTCTGCCCCTCGTTTGCCTTGGATGAAGCGTTTTCGACCAGGCTCTTGATCTCGTTTGCGGCTTCTGCGGACCTGGATGCCAGGTTCCTTACCTCCTGGGCAACTACCGCGAAGCCTTTCCCCGCTTCCCCGGCAGTTGCGGCTTCAACCGCAGCATTTAGGGATAGGATATTTGTCTGGAATGCTATCTGGTCTATTACAGTTATCGCGTCACTTATCGCAGTTACCTCGTTGGTGATGTCTTTCATCGAGTTTGAGGTCATATTTGCAAGCTCTTTACCGTGTTTTGCCGAAGCGGTTACCTCATTTGCAAGCTGTGCCATTTTTGAGGCGTTTTCACTGCTTTGCCTGATGGTGTTAAGGGTCTCTTCTATTGCCGCGGCTGCCTCTTCAAGACCTGCCGCCTGGGTATTTGAGGAGTTGCTTAGGCTTGCGGAGGATTCACTTAGATCTTTTGCCGAGAAAAGGAGCCTTTTTGTGGTATTGTCTATCACTGCCAATATCCCCGACATGGCCTCACCCGTGTTCTTGGCTCCTGACATAATGGAAGCTATCTCTCCCGTAACACCTTTTAGAGGTTTAACCTCATAGTCAAAATGGGCATTGCTGTATGCTACAAGGACTTCGGAGAGTTTTTCAAGGTTCGTCTGTGTTCCTGAAATAAGTTCATTGATGGAATCTGCAAGCTCCTGTACCCTGCTTGAGTCGGCTTTTGATTTTACGCTAGTGTTCAATAGACCCCTGTTTGCCCTTGTAATAACGCTTTTTGCCTCGTTGATTACTATCTGGTCTTTGGCTTTCCCCTCTGCCATAGTTTTTAGGTAGTCATTGAAGCTTTGTACCACATCCCCTATCTCATTGTTCTCCTCTATCTCTATAAGGTCTGAATTTTTGTCTTTTTGCACCTTTATTATAGATTCTTTTAAATTGTAAATGGGCTTTAATACCGTGTTTTTAAGATTTAAAAGGGTAAACAGCAGGTTTATGAATATTGCGGCTACAAGTATAAGCAAGGCTATGTAAATAAGGTGTGAGGTTTTATCAAGAGCAAGGTTTACTATGCTTATGGGTTTTGCCACAAGGTATATCCCAAGCTTTTCCCCTTTTGAGTCGTACACAAAGCTGTATGTATAAAAATACCTCTCTGTTATCAGGTAAGGGCTTGTTAACAGGGCGTTAAAATCAAGATTCTTGATATCGGAGAAAAACTCCTCGTTTATAAATTTCTGTGAGATGATATATCTGTTGTTCAGGATCTTTGAAGGGTCAGGGTCAACGATCTTTTTATCTATATCCATAAGGAGTAAAAAGCCATTTTTTGATTTGTTAAAGTTCTTTGCCACGGAGTTAACTCCCTGTATGAACTCCAAAGAACCCAGATGTTCACTGTTTATAACAGGTACTACGGACCTTAGGCTAAGCCCCGCTTTTCCTATCTCGAAACCGTTCACGGGCTTTTGGGTACGGTTCACTTCAACAACGCTTTTCCTGAAAGAGCTCAGGTCGTCTCCGTATTTCTCAGGTTTCCAGTTTCTAAGGAAAGAGCGGTTTTGTTTAGTGTGGATATGAACTTTGATATTTTTAAAGTCGGTATTGTTTTTAAAGGTTTTGTTTATGGTATCCAGCGAGTTTATAGCAAGCTCCCTGTTGTTCATATGGAGGGAATCTTTGATCTGCTGGTCGTTCGCTATGGAGTAGGCGTTTGTTATACCTATATTCTTTTTGTTCTCTATACTCTCTTCAAGGTTTGACAGAAGTTCCGTTCTTGTGTTGTTGTAGACATCGTTTTTAATTGTCGATTTGTAAATATTAAGTCCGAAATAAGCCAATATTATAGTTGAAACGGAGACAACTATGGATATCAGTGTGAACTTTTTTGAGATGGTTGATCTTTTCATCGTATAATCCTGCACGTTATTTGTGCAAAATTATACTGATTTTGTAGTAAAAATGTAATAAAATACTTTTAAAAGTTATATATTATAATATTTTGCCTCTTTATTAGGGACAATTATGGCTACCGTGCTCTGCTCCGGGTGGATCTGGTACGTTTCACTAAGTTCTATACCGTATTCTTCCGGTTTAAGCAGGTCGAATATCGTCCTGTTCAAGGCAAGATCAGGGCATGCTGCGTATCCAGGAGAGTATCTGCACCCCTGGTAGCCTTTCATAACCACGTCTTTAAGCACAGGTTTTTCATTGTTTGTTATGTTAAGGTCCATCCTTACCTGCTTATGGACTATTTCGGCCAATGCCTCGGCAAGCTCAACACCCAGACCGTGAACCTGGTAATATTTCCCGAATTCACCTTTCCCGTATATCTCCTGCTCAAAAGGGGTTATTTTCAACCCCGAGCTTACAAAGCTGAATCCTATAACGTCAAATTTATCCGAATGGAAATAATCCGCCAGACATCTGTGGGGAGATTTTCCTTGTCTTGGGAAGTCCATCACCGCGATTATATTTTCTTTATGCTCGTCGTAAATTTCTATTTTCGTGTCGTTCGCCTTACACGGGAAGAATCCGTACAGTGCTATAGGCTCGAATACACCTTTGTCCAGCAGCTCGTCTTTAAGCTCTTCATAAAGGGCTTTAACCACATTGTTCTCATGTTCTTTGAACTGTTCCGGGGTCATCTCTCCTCTTTTATATCCCCATCTCTGCCTGAACAGCACCCTGTGGTTGATCCACTCAAAAGGCAATAAAGGATCCAGGACTTTGGAGATATCCCTTCTTCCCCAGAAAGGCGGGTTGAAGCTGTGCTCGTAATCCAAAAGCACGGGGGTGTGGATATCCGGGTCAAATTCAACTTTTTCCTCTTTTTTTATGGATTCGTCTATTTGGATAAGATCGGCAGCCATCCGGGTATCGATCTCTCCCCCTTTTTCTATTCTCTGCATCGCCACTACCCCGTCAAAAGCATCCCTTGCATAAAATATAGGACCTTTGTATATAGGACGGCAGAAATCGTCAACAAAGCTTTTTGTCAATGCAGCTCCCCCAAGTATTACTGGGATATCCATATTCTGGCTTTCAAGCTCCTCCAGGTTTGCCTTCATCTCGTTGGTTGATTTTACAAGAAGGCCGCTCATACCTATGGCATCGGCGTTATGCTCTTTTGCCGTATCTATAAAGTCTTGGATATTTACTTTTATACCAATGTTTATAACCTTGAAACCGTTGTTTGAAAGGATGATGTCAACCAGATTTTTCCCCACGTCGTGAACGTCGCCTTTTACTGTCCCAAGGACCAAAGTGGTCTCCGTGGATTTCTCGATCTTGGGAAGATACGGGTTTAACCGGTCAACGGTAGCTTTCATGGTTTCTGCACTTTGAAGTACGAAAGGAAGCTGCATTATACCGCTTCCGAACAGTTCCCCTATCTCTTTCATCCCCTCGATAAGCCATTCGTTTACGATTATATCCGCAGGCATAGAATCTTTAAGGTTCATGGCAAGAGGGATAAGCCTCTCTTTATCCCCGTCTTTTAAAAGCTGGATAACTTTCTCTTTGTCTGAAAGCTTTTCAAACTCTTCGTCGTTTTTCTCTTCCACGGCACCCACATTTGAAAAGTGGTCGATAAAGGCAAAGAGGGGATCACCCTCTTCACGCCGGTTGAAAAGAAGATCCTCGCAGGCTTTTAGATCCTCATCACTCATTTTGTTTATAGGTACCAGGTGTTTTACGTTGACAATAGCAGAACTAAGACCCGCTTCAACACAGTGGTGCAGGAACACGCTGTTTAGATAAACCCTTGCGTCCTTGTCAAGACCGAAAGAGATATTTGAAAGCCCTAAGGTGGTGCTAACTTCAGGGTGGATGGTTGTAAACTCTCTGATAGCTTCGATTGTCTCAATACCTGCCGTGAAATATTCCTCGTCACCGCTTCCTATGGTGAATACAAGCATATCGAAAACAAGATCTTCAGGATCCATACCGTGCAGGTTTACGGCCCTTTGGTATATCCTCTCGGCGATCCTTACCTTGTCCTCTTTTGTTTTTGCCATGGCTACTTCATCTATTACCAGACATACAAGGCTGGCACCGTATCTTTTTGCAAGCCGGCAGATCTCGTCAAACTTCTCTTCCCCGTCCTCAAGGTTTACGGAGTTGATGATGGGTTTCCCCCCGATAAGTTTTAATGCCTCTTCCAAAGCTTTTATCTGGGTAGAATCGGGCATCAAAGGGAGGTTTATCTTCTGTGAATACCTTGAAACAACCTCGTTCATATCTTTAGTTTCGTCACGTCCTGCAAATCCCACGCTCACGTCGATCACGTGGGCACCGGCTCTTACTTGCTGTTGTCCTACGGTAAGCGTTCCTTCATAATCTTCCGCTTTTAGAAGTTCCCTGAATGCTTTTGATCCCGTAGCATTGCTTCTTTCCCCTATAAGTAGAGGTGCCGGGTCCTGTTTTAGCTCAACACTTTGGAAAAGGGAAGCCAAGGATGTAGGGTGGCTGCCGGTTGAGGGTTTTGGGGCGATATTCTGCACCGCATCGCTTAATGCTTTTATATGCTGTGGAGTTGTCCCGCAGCAGCCGCCAAGGAAGCTTACCCCGTCAAACTCAAGGAACGTTTTCTGGATCGAGCTGAACTCATCCGGACCCATAGGGTAAAAGGTGTATCCTCCCCTGTTTTGGGGCAATCCCGCATTTGCATGTATCGAAAGGGGCTTGTCGGAAACCTCGCTTAAAACCTCAAGGTGTTTTTTTACCTGCTCAGGACCGGTACCACAGTTGAATCCAAGGGATAAAATATCAAAAGGTTCCATGATCGTGGCAATGGTCTGTGCATCGGTTCCTATTAGCATGGTTCCGCTTAGTTCAATGGTCACCGATACCATTACCGGTATGGAAGGTGCCGTATCGTTTAAGGCGTGAAGGGCTGCTTTTATCTGCAAGGGATCCTGGCAGGTCTCAAGGAGGAATATATCAGCCCCTCCGTCAACGAGCCCCTTTGCCATGGTGCAGTAACCTTCGTACATCTCATCATACGTGATATGCCCGAGGCTTGGAAGTTTTGTTCCGGGACCTATGGATGCCAGTACGAATCTCGGTTTTTCATCCGTTGAGTATTTTTCACATATTTTTTTTACGTGTTCACATCCAAGACGGCTGAGCTCGTAACTTTTATGGGACAAACCGTATTCGTCAAGTACCCACGGCATAGAACCGAAAGTGTTGGTCTTGATAAGGTCGGCGTCTGCCATTGCATATGCGTTATGTATCTTTTCAAGGATCTGGGGAGCCGTCTGGTTTAAAAGCTCGTTACACCCCTCCTGGCTGTTACCTTCATCATCTATCCATGCTTCTTCCGGTACCTTGTATGTTTGAAGCTGCGTTCCCATAGCCCCGTCGATTATAAGGGGTCTTTTTTTTATCAGATTTAAAATCGTTTCTTTTGTTGTCATATTTTATCCAGTAAATTCTATTAAAACCATACCTGCGAACTTGTCGGTGTTCTTGGTATAGTATTCTATTCTATATATTGATCCGCTTTTGTCTATTGAAAACTTTTTTAACATTTTTTCATGGTCAATATTTACATTCGTTTCACTCTTTGAATCTCCCACAAAACCAATTACATTGACCCTGTATTCATCCATGTCGTGTACCAGGAAATTCTGGTTTACTTTTATTTTCGAGCCGAATTTGACCTGGGTGACCTTTGAGTCGATGCTTAAAGGTACTTCTTCCCTTAAAGGATCAGACAAAGCTTTATAGTCGGCTTTGAGTCTTGAGAGCCTTCTGTTGCCGTAATATATTGTGTATTCGTTTTTCTCTTTAATGATACTCACAAGGGGATTGCTGGGCACGAAATCTATTGTCCCGTCCTGCTTTACGGGGAAATAGTTCAAAAAGTTTCTTACCTTTGCCAAAGGAAGGGTTATCTTGTTGTCGTATAAAGATATTTCGATATCGTTGTCTATGATATTTTTGACCACCTCTTCATGGAAGTTGAATTTCCTTTTGTATTTTATCCCCATGATATCCATGAATTTTTCCAGTGCCAGCAGGTGGTAGTAGGCCCTTTGGTGGGTTGGAAGCGATTTGCTTGCTTCGTTCCCGAATGCCGCTTTACCGTGGTTGACGGCAAAGTAGGTAAGGGTTTTCTCCATCTCCTTGTCGCCCTCGGCAGTTCTTGTGTTATGCAGGTGGTATTTGTCCTCGTCTTTGAGGAGGAAATCGTTTACATGGTTTACCACTTTTTGGGAGATCTCTTCAAGGTTTGAGTATCTTTGGGTTTTTATTACCGACTGGTCTATAATATTGCACTGACCCCATTTGTAAGGGGAGTGGAGACTGTCTTCATATGTGGGCCTGTAAAAACCGCTTCCGTCGTGAAGGTTTACCACAAGTTTGACGTTCGGGTCTTTTATATAGCTCTTGATCTTCTGAATCGATTCAAAATCGGGATCGTCGGAGGAGATATCGGCAAATTTCCTGTTCATATCCCCGAAAGGCCCCCGGCTTCTTTTTATGATACTGTAAAAATTAAGGTTGGGAACCACCCATACGGAACCTTCCAGGATATCATAATGGGTGGCTATCAATGATGCTGCCATGAAGCCGCCCGGTTCGTCACCCTGGATACCCCCTACTATTAAAAGGGTATTGTCGTTTTGTTCCCCTTTTTTTATGATATTGAACTCAAAGTTCTTGGATACCCTTTCCCCCATGCTGGCACTTTGCCTTTTGATCAGGGTTTCGTTTGCACAAGAGATGTTCAGGAATATAAATGATAATATCAGAACAGATTTGAAAATAATACCCATTCTTATATCACCTCCACGTGCCACGGCTCGAATCTGACGCCGTCTTTATTGTTCAATGTGTATCTGATGTTTATGTAGTCCAGTTTTATCATTTTGTAAAATTCCGCCGTTCTGGCAAATTCTGAAGTGAAGTTCTTCCCTCCCCATCCTTTTTTCCCGATATCGAAATCACTGATGGAATGGTAGGAGTAAGCGGGAGGGGCGATGATCGTTGAAGCTTTGGAGATATTACCCTCGAGCATTTTTATCTTTGCAACATAAAGGCTTAGTTGTTTTACCACGTTCCTGACGCCTGAAGTTAAAATAAGGTTGTCACCTACGTCTTTTATGATCCTGTTGTAATCGTTAAGGGCTTTCCCTTTATATATATAATGCCCCGATGAGGGGACCTTGAAAAGATCTTTTTCGTTTATGGTGTTTGTGATATTATCGACGGTTTTATTGCCGTAAAAGCCGAATTTATTGGGATTTGAGTAAAAAAGTTTCTCCGTCAGGGCCAATTCTTCAGGTGTGAATTTCCCGATTGAGGAGTAGTTTCTTGCATAAAAGAGCATTTCATCAAAGGAGATGAAGTTGAAATTCCCAAAGCCCACAAAACTTCTAACTTTTCTAAGTCTTTTATCCAGGGATCTTAAGGTTTTCAGATCTTTGGGGGACAGATATATATCCTGATCTTTTTGTATAAAATCTTTGGCAAAGGATGGGCTTACTGCCGATAATATTAAAAACTCTCTTCTGTTCATAGACGCGATTTTATCCTATTTTAGCTTTAAAGAAATATTAGAATAAAAGTTGTCCAAATTTTTAAGTTTCAGATCTGCTTCCCTCTGTTTTTTACCCCAGGTTGGCTCAGGGAAGAAACTGTCTTCTTTAAATCTTGCCTGGACATGAAAATGTACATGGGGAACATAGTTGCCGAACGATGCGATATTTATCTTGTCGGGCTTGAAATATTCAAGCATCTCTTTTTCGATAATGTCAAGACACCTTAATATTTCCATTTTAGTTTCGGTATCGCATTGGCTGAACTCTTTTATATCTTTTTGGGTAAAGATCTTAAGCCAGGGTATCTCGAAAGGTTCTATTTCAACCTTTACGAGATCGTTTTGGTATATTATGCCGTCCATTTTTCAAACTACCATTTTTATTCGTTCATGGCTGTGCAGTTTTTTGTATATATCGGTCCTGTCTTCGTCGCTGTGCACGGTAAGTTTGATGTTAAAGCTGTTGAACTTCCCCTTGCTGCTTGTTTTTGAAGAGCTTACTATATGCTCTCTTGCTTCGAATATCTCTTTTGTAATAGGGTTTATATTGTGTTCTGCTCTTATTACGACCTTGTATTCCCATTCACAAGGATATTCAAGCTCCAGTTTGTGTTGGTTTAAATCTATCATTTTATATCCTCCTGTATTTAGTTTCTTTGAAAATCTCCGGTCTTGCCGCCGCTTTTATGTTCAAGCTGCACGTTGCTTATGACCATACCCTTGTCTATGGCTTTTACCATATCGTATATGGTAAGAAGACCTATGCTTACCCCCGTCAGGGCTTCCATCTCCACTCCGGTCTGACCAGAAAGCTTGGTGGTAACGCTTAGTTTGAATCCTGGAAGTTCCGGAAGCTCTTCCACGTCGCAAGAAATCCCGCTTAAAAGCAAAGGATGGCACATAGGAATAAGCTCAGGGGTCTTTTTGGTACCCATTATAGCTGCCACCACGGCAGTCTGCAATACCGGGCCTTTTTTATTCTGGTTTGATATTACGTTGTCGTAGGCTTCTTGGGACATAGTTATCATCCCGCTTGCCACGGCTATTCTTTTTGTATCCTCTTTATCTGATACGTCGACCATCTTCGGTCTGTCGTTTTCATCCAGGTGTGTTAAGTTCATATTCTATTTCCAAAAAATCTTTTTATATTTCATATATATTATACTTAAAGTAAAATTAAGATAAGTTTATATAAAATTCCATTTCAATTTTATGGTCGTAAAGTCTATACCTGATTTGCGGCAAAATTTTCATAAAGAAAGTGGGTGATGACACTATGCCAGGTATAAAAGTAAAAGAAACTGAATCTTTTGACGAAGCGTACAGAAGATTTAAAAAGCAATGTGATAGAAGCTTAATCGTTACTGAGACTAGAGCAAGAAGATACTTCGAATCTAATCCAGAGAAAAAGAAAAAGCAAAAAATCAATGCTAGAAAGAAAATGCTTAAAAAGCTTTACATGTTAAGAAGATACGAGTCTAGACTGTAATCTTTGATACAAAAGCATAAATTAAAAGATAAAAGATTTTTCTTTTATCTTTTTTTATATATAATTCCTAAATAGATGCGCCAGTGGCTTAACTGGATAGAGCACTGGGTTTCGGCCCCGGTGGTTGAGGGTTCGAATCCTTCCTGGCGTGCCACTTACAAAGCCTTATTTGATCGACTTTAGAGCCGATTGAGTAAGGCTTTTTTTATGGGCTTCAAAAATTGATTCCAACCTATTTCCAACTATAAAACAATTTTATTTTTCGGTAGTTTTAGGAATTTTGGAAATTATATTTGAAATTCCATCTATAATAGTTTTATAGGCATGTTCATCTATGACTTTACTGTCTTTAAGATTATTATGTTCATTTTGACCAAATAATCTTTCACTTAATTGTTTTTTCAATTCATGCTGTTCTTCTTCTTTTAATGAACTAATAAAAGGATCAAATGCTTTGACTTCTAGGGCAAACCATCGAGCCCTTTTTTCATTGTTTCGGTGTTTTGTTGATTGTTGAGATGCATAAGCTGCACCATATAACATAACACCTGTTAGTGAAAAAGCAGAAAGTACTTTAATCCAGTTTGGTTCACCTTCACTATTAAAAAATACAATCATCAGCCAAGCAACTGTTATAATAATAAAACCAATCGAAATCCATCTCCACTTATTAGCATCTTTCATTTCTGTATCTGCATTTTTAATATATCCAGCTCCTACACTATCACCAGCCGTAAGTTCATAAAGTTCCAATATTGCTTGATGCTTTTCATTACTATCATCTATGATCTTTGTTATTTTTTCTTCAAAAGATTTTTGATGCTTTGTTAATTCATTATTACTTTTTTCAAGAATATTTTTTAATTCTTCTTCAGCCTCTTCATTAGTCTTTTTAGACCAGTTAGCATATTCAGTATTTCTTCTTTCTTGAGATTCTGAGAATTGACTTTGCCATTGAGAGATTTGTGTATCTGTTTCATTTTTTCGTGTTTCTATAAGTTTTTCAAGTTTTGCTAATTCTTGTTGTTTTACATTTAACGACTCAGCTAATTCTTTTAGTTCTATTTGAAGTTTTGTTTTTTGAGAGGAAATAATTTTTGAAAAATCATCTACAAGATTTTCAACTTGGTCAAAAGGTTTTATTAATTTTGTTTTTTTTGTGATAGCTGACAAAATTGATAATTGAGTTAATTGATTTGATAAATTATTATTAGCATTTATAAGATGTGAGATATTCTGATTAGAGGAATATGTGGTAACTTGATTCCAAATATTTTGATGTCTAAGTGTATTATTTAATCCATCTAATTGATTTATAGGTACTAACTCAGGATCAAGATCAGATAATAGTTCTTGGTAAATAGAGATAATTTTTAAAAATCTTCTTCTTTCTTTTATTTCATCTTCTTTTATATCATCAAACTGTTTTGATACATAGCTTTCTAATAGCTTTAACGTTTCATGTATTGGATGTTTATCTAGCGTTTCTTGCCAACGATTCATTTTCTTTACTCCTTATTAAAAATTAAATATTTTAAGTGTTTTATATAGTAGTATTGAGTTTAGCCAAATATTATATATCTCCATCTAATACTTTTTCATAAGCAGTTTTAGTATTGTCAATATAGTATTTTAATAACTTTCTAAATTCAATTAAGCTTATACATTTCCCATATAAACTTTGTAATTCGGGAATATCATGCTCTTGTACAATTTCTATATCTCCCTTAATATCTAAACAAACGCTTTGACTTGACCATGTTGAAGTCAATAAGTTCTCCATAGGTTTTATATCTAAATCTTTTTGTATTTTTAATGAATTAATCATTAAAGAACTATAAGGAACAGGCTTTAATGCAGTTTTTATTGCAATGTATTTAGAAGAAATAAAACCTATACCTATACCAATTACAAATATTAAACCAAATGTTACTATAGCTTTAAACATATTCTTACCTTTTTTGTTCTTTATCTTTAATAAGTTCACTTTGTTCTTTACTTTCAAAATCTGATGAAAATCTAGACTTTTGATTCATTTGCTTATATAGATCTGAACTTTCTCCCTCTTTTTCTAATTGTTTAAAATATGAATATTTATCTTTTTTAGTTTCATTAGCATTTGCAATAAAAGGGAGAATTAACAAATATAATATTAATTTTTTCATTCTAAATCCTTGTTTAATATAATAGTTTGCTAATTATATTAGATAAATGTCACAGGTAGTGTCACAGTTTATTTTTTTTGTAATATCTCGTCATAATTATTTATTAAAACATAACATTCAAGATTCAGAAGAATGCATTATGGTCAATGTCATAAAATTGGCAATCTGTATCTTTCAAACTATGCTAATGAGATCGCCTACAGGGAAGATACGAGAAGATGGTCAAACGGTAAGATATTTAATGATATTTTAACTAAATGTATCATGACTCCTGTATCTAATGAATTTTGCGGATACTGGCAAGGCAATAAAAAAACCGCCGAAAGACTGGGTGCCTAGATAACGGCCTTTATCTGCCATATAGCCATAAGCCCCTCTTTGCCGACACTCTCAATTAGATCTTCTTTTTCAACTCTGTTAAGAACATTTGCAACAGCCTTGGCAAAGGTTTTTTTTTGATCTGCATTTTCAAAAGCTATATTTTTTCTTTTTGCCAGGAGATCATACAAGGTTTCCGATTTAACGGGTTCATCCATTTTGCGAAGAGTATCAAGGATCATGGGTTTAGCTTCCCCGGTTTCAAAATACCTGTTTTTATACTTTTTCAGAGGTTTGACAGATGATAGCTTATAGTTTTCATCAAAGATAAGGATTGTTTTATCGATAGAGATTAGATTTTCTTTATATTCTTTTATTATCTGTCGTAATATTTTATATCTCCAAGCAGTTCAGCTCGCTTTTTTACAAGCGCTGATATTACATGAGGTTCTGCCATAATTTAACTCCAATGTTGAATTATTTTTACATTGAAATTTTAACGAAGATTCAGGCCGAAAGTCTTGTGCATTTGCTACATAATATCGGATACTTGAGGGTAAAGATAAACTCTCCCTTTTAAAAAACAAATATTATTTGTGGCAGGATAACCATAAATGAAACATAGTAAATATGAGTTTAATCGATAGATAAAGCATTAAGAATGGATTTTAAGACTTCCTTAAATTTATTATATAAAGAATAAAAAAACTATTCAATAAATTGGAAAGGTTGAAAGCTAATTTCTTTTTTAAATTATAATAAGTTATATAGTTTATTGACTTTTCTAATAAAATATGATATAAGAGTATTATAAAATTCAATGTGGAGATATTTTAATGGAACAACATTATGATGTTAGAAAAATAGCGAATGCTATTATTTTCTTTATTGATAGTAATGTTAAATATCTTGGAATCACTAAACTAATGAAATTATGTTTTTATGCAGATAAATATCATTTAGAACAATTTGGTAAACCAATTTTTAATCATACCTATACTAAACTACCAAGAGGTCCTGTACCTACTTGGCTTTATAGTATTATTAGAACAAAAATTAGTGGAAGCTTCGATTATGACTTTGAAGATGAAGTAAAAGTTTTTAATAAATTTATCGCTACAGAAGAAATACAATGGGATGAGGGAACTAAAGTAATATTTACAAAATTAAAAGAATTTGATAAAAAATATTTTAGCAAATCTCAAATTAAAATATTAATGCAAGTTTCTGAAGAATTTAAAAATATTTCGGCAAGTGCAATTTCTGAACTTTCTCATGAAACAAATGCATGGAAATCTGTAGATTTTAATGAAATTATTACTTATGAATCAATGGTAGATGACGAAGAAATAAGTAAATATATTGCATATTCAGAATTTGAAAAAACAAATTATGCAAGAAATCTTAAATTTCATAAGTTTTTAAAGGCTTGCTGATATATGTCAGACTTTAAAGCATTAATGGAAAACTCATTAATTATTCACCGATGTACAGTTTTTCATTGGAAAGATTATCAATTCTCTGATACAGGAGAGTATAAAGATAAATATTGGTTAACACTTAATTGTAAAATTAACGAATTTCCTATTAATGTAATTTTGCCTACATCTCAACACGATAATCATTATTACAGTAATCAAATAAATTTAATTGACTGCGTAATAATAGAAAAAAATGAATCCAAATATTTTAATAAAGAAAAAACTATTCTAGATTTAAAAAATATAATAAGAGAAGAAGAATATGAAGACGGTTTTCTAATAGAACAGGGACCATTGGAAGGTAATTTATGTACAAGATTAGAAAGTGCTATAGAAAATGCCGAAACTTTAGAAGACTATCTAATTGCAGAATTATTATGTATAGATCAATAAGATAATTTACTAAATATGCATTCTATGACTAATATCTAATATTAAGGTTATACTATAAATAGTTTATATATAGAAAATTTAATTACATTAACTATATTAACTATACTTATAGCTATATTATCAGAAAAAGATTTTTTTAAAAAGTACTTTTTAATTAAAAAATCTTTATTAATTAAATTAATCTATAAAAAAATATACTTTTATTCAATAATCTCAGCAGTTTCATTTTTCAACTTTTTTGATTTTGATATCAAAGTTGATAATATTTATTTCTATTGGTTTTCTAAGATTATTTTACTTTTTTATATAGTATTTTTTACAAGTATTCTTTTAAAATTTTTAAAAGGTTTTTTTAAAAAAATCTCGGCTTACCATATTGAAATAATAATTTTTGCTTTTTTTATATTTACATTACAAAATATTTTAATGATTTTAAGTCCTTGGATTACATCAGAAGTAGTTTGGTATTCAAAATATATTATAGGAATGGAAATTGTATTATTAAAACTATTTATCTATTTACTTATTTTAGCTCTGTCTTTATTTGTCTTTTTTGAAAATAAAAATATAATTAAAGGTTTATTATATATTGCAACTTTGTCTTTTGGACAACTTTTAGTTCTTATTACAAAATATGCTGAGTTTTATATTGGATATAATCATTCAAAAGAAAAATTACATGAAATGTTAAGCCTTAACTTTATATCTGGAGAAGGAATATTCATAGTTTTGTTTTTTGTAGTTTTTATATTATTTATTTTTTTAGTTTTTATCGAAGGGGTTTGTCCAGAAATACGAAATTACTACAAAAATTTATCTAGTAAAGATTTAAAGTATTTAACGATTACAATATTTTTTGCTATAGTAATGTCATTTTTAATAGATATTTCTAGAGCATACGATAAGTACTATGATAATAAAAAAGTGAAGAATTATAACACTAAATCAAATAATCTTACTCATAATAATATCAACCATATCCTTACCGCTATCAGGAGCCAGCTTAGCATATCGTAAAGTCATATTGATATCTTTATGATTCATAAGCTTTTGTATCGCTACCTTGGATTGCCAGGTTACTTGCAAAACTATGGCGTAAGGTATGGGTCACAACTCTATTCTTTGTATTCTCTTTATCTAGCTTCTGCTTAAACAGTTCATCAAGTATAGGTTTTATACGTTTTGAACCTAGCTAATGGTTATCTGTTTTTTATTATCTACAAAATAAAGTCATTAGCATTTAACAGTTCAAGTTTTGATTCTAAGATTTTTATAATTTCTTGAATCGTAAATTCTTTAATCCTGCCTCTCTTCTTTAAAAATATAAAAACTATGGTAAAATATTTTAAAATGTTATTTCTTTCTGTGTATAGATAAGATAAGGAAAAGATATGAAAAAAGAAGAGATGGAAAAACTGAAGTCGTTGAGGATGCTTTTAGTGGAAGATGACGATGTTTTAAGGGATGAACTTTCAACCTTGTTCAACAAACTTTTCGAAGAAACCGTTACCGCATCAAATGGAGAAGAGGGCTTGAAGAAGTTTAGTGAAAGCGGGAAAATAGATATTATCCTTTCAGATATAAACATGCCCGTAATGAACGGACTTGAGATGGTAAGGAGGATCAAACAAGCAGATGAAGATATCCCCGTTATATTCTTGACTGCATATTCTGACAATAATTATCTCCTTGAGGCTTTGCAGCTGCATGTTTCCGATTATCTTATAAAACCTTTTAAAATTCCAGATCTTTTGAAAAAACTTGAAAAAGCCTATCTCCCCGTTTACCAGAAAAAGCTTTTGGAATCACAGAATGAACAACTGGAAGCCCTGAATAAAAAAATTGAAGCCGATGCAAAGAGAGAAATCAATAAACTAAAAAAAGATATTCTCCATACAAATGAGCTGAACGATCTTTTTAACAACTATACTATAACCGATGAAACGGACCTGAACGGAAAGATAACCTATGCAAGCAGGCCTTTTTTGAATATCAGCGGTTTTACGGAAGAGGAACTTATAGGCTCTACCCATAAAATTCTACGGCACGAAGATATGCCAAATGAATTATATAAAAACTTATGGGAAACGATCAAAAACAATAAAGTATGGTCGGGACAGATAAAAAACAAAAG
Source organism: Arcobacteraceae bacterium (assembly GCA_963677515.1). Lineage (GTDB taxonomy): Bacteria > Campylobacterota > Campylobacteria > Campylobacterales > Arcobacteraceae > JAIOSF01. The sequence goes on from OY781963.1 coordinate 2,343,287, forward strand.
CAAAGACGGCAGTGACTATTGGGTGGAAAGCGTGATATTTCCTTTGGTTGATGAACAGGACAATATAATAGGATATAAGTCAATAAGGGTGGATATAACGGCGCAAAAAGCAACGGAAGAGCTGGTAAACAGCCTTATCGAGCATGATAGTTTAGAGTTAAACTTTGAATAAGAAAGGATATTAACAAATATCAGAGATATTTGTCAATATCAACTTTATCCAGTTGTTCCGGTTTTATATACTCTTTTGCGTATTTTTCATATACACCGCTTCTTAGGAACAGTTCAAATACATCTTTGTCTATATGCCGGTCTTTTACCATAAAGCTTAATATTTTGATAGATTCGGAAAGAGTTTTGGGCTCTTTGTATGGTCTGTCCGATGCGGTCAGTGCCTCAAATACATCAACAAGGGCCAGCATACGGGCAGGCAGGGGGATATCCTCTTTTTTTAATTGTCGTGGATATCCCGTACCTATAAGGGTCTCGTGGTGGGCGCCTGCATAAGAGGGGACGTTTTTAAGATTGTCTGAAAAAGGGAGTTCCTCAAGCATTTTTATGGTCATCCTTACGTGGTCGTTTATCTTGAACCTTTCCTCTTCGGTCAAAGTCCCTTTTTCTATCATCAGGTTATAAATCTCCCCTTTATTGTATTGGTACCGGGGTACATCCCCCTTAAATCCCATCCTTTTGTAATCGTCATAATCGAAATCTTCCCTTTCTATTATATGCTGGGGCTTGTCGGATAAAAGGTTTTCGGTTTGGGGAGTAGGGCTTTTTTCGTTCAATACCCTTTGTTTCTCTTCGCTTGCCAGACCAAGAGTATGGTCAAAATACCTGGTCCAGGTTCTTTGGGCGATATCTTTGATCCTGGATTTTGTCTCCTCGTTCATAAACTCGGCACCCACATTTGCATCGGCTACGGTTTTAAACTCTTCTTTAAGTTTTTCATGTTCTTTTTCAAGCCACGCATCAACCTCTTTTTCATCTATACCTGAGAGTTTTTTATTTAAAGCTTCAATGGTAAGGTCTCTGTGGATAACCTCAAATCTTGTTCTTATCTCATGGATCCTGTTGTAGATGGTTTCAAGCTTGGTTGCCTTGTCCACCACATATTCAGGGGTGGTGACCTTTCCGCAGTCGTGGAGCCATCCTGCAAGACCCAGCTCATATCTTTCGTCCTCGTTTTTTATGGAAAAATCTTTAAAAATACCGTAATTAGAATTATTTGCCTCATCAACCAGCATCTGCAGAAGCTGTGGCACCCTTTCACAGTGACCTCCCGTATATTTGCTTTTTGCATCGATGGCGCTTGCTATAAGCTTGATAAAGGAATCAAGGAGCTCTTTTACTTTTTTGTTTTTTTCTATTATCGCCTGTCTTTTCTGTTCCCTCTCGGCAATATATCCTATGATACCTGAAAGCAGGGCGGATATAAATATCGCCATTAGAATAGGGGTCAGGGGAAGCCAGATATTCAACAGGTAAAACCATCCGGCAAGCAAAGATGAAGCTGCAGCCAAAGTGAAGATGGTCAGGATCATAGCCCAGATATTATTGAAATAATAAAGGCTCAGCGATGCAGCAAAGGCCCCTATGATAAGAAATAAAAAAAGGGTGGCACTAGAGCTTTTATATATCATATTCTGCTGGAACAGGTTGTCAAGTATCGTAGCCTGGATATCAACTCCCGGGTGGTTGTTTGAAAGCGGTGTTGTTTTGTTATCGTGAAGTCCCGTTGCACTGACCCCCACAAAAACGATAGAATCTTTGAATTCGTCTTTTTTTATACGGGGCGTTTTCCCCTCGTTTATCTGAAGCCAGGAATTTATAACAGATGCTGCGGTGTATGTTTTAAAAGAAAAAGGCGAGTTATAATAATTTATATAGGCATCTTCGTTTTTGACGGGTATAACTTCTTTTGCAAATTTTTGGTAAGCCGATGTTGAAAGGGTAGGGAGCTTAATGCCGTCAAATTCATAACAGAAGTTTATTTTACGTATGATCCCGTCGCTTGAAGAGTCCGAGTTTGCCAGGGCCAGGGAACCGAAACCATGCAATATCTCTTTTACCGGTAAAATGAGTTTGTTATAATCGCTCTTTGTACATACGGGTATTTGGGATTCTTCCGCTTTTTTTTCCATTGAGGGCCATTTTTTGATCCCCTCCTCCCCTTTTGTTAAAAACATGGCTCCTATGGAGGGCAGCTTTTGCAGCGTCGATGCAAAATATTTATCGTCCTCGCTGCCGTAAAAAGAGGGCTCTGAATAGATCATATCGTATACTACTGTTTTTGCGCCGCTTTGGTAAAGGAAACTGTTTATAGCACTGTACATCTCCCTGGGCCACGGCCACCCTATGCCGTTTGATTTTTCGGCCCATTGCAAAGAATTTTGGTCTATAACTATAAGCTTGATATTTTGGGAAGGCTTGTTATAAGGGCTAAGCAGCTGCACCCTTAGGTCATACAGGATATTCTCGATCTTGTTTATCCACTGGGTGTTGATAAAGAACAAAGATGCCAGTAGTGCGAAGAGCGCACTTGCCAGATATTTATATACTGCTTTTTTTAAGATCAAAGAGTACCCATATTATATTTATATCTTTTATCTCTAAAAGCGGTTACCTTATTGCTGTTTTGGGACAGGTAAGGTGTCAGGTTCTCAATCCTGTCTTTCGGGCTTGGGTGCGTGGAGCCGAAACCTGCATGGTCGTTTTTGAGCCTTTTATCCATTTTGCTTAACATCTGGACCATGGCATTTTGGTCGTAACCTGTTTTTTGCAGCAGTTCCACCGCAGAAATATCCGCTTCATATTCAGATGAGCGTGAATAACCTTTTACGATCATCGTATTTACTATATCGTTTATTGAACCGCCGAATTCCTTTGTGATGTTTTTGATATCTTCATCGCCGTATTCATCGGCTATATCCATCCCTATTTGCGACAAGGCGGAGGTTATCTTGCTTTTTTTGATTGAATTTATACCGTGCTTAAGTTCTATGTGCGCGATCTCATGTGCCAGAACGGCTGCCAGGGCATCTTCGTTCTTACATAATTTAAGCATCCCTTTTGTTACGAATATAAAACCTCCCGGTGCTGCAAAGGCGTTTATCTCGCTGCTTTCCAGTATGGCAAAGTGGTATCCCCCGAAAGTCTCGGGCACGGTTGAATTAAGCGCCAGGGTATTGCCTATATAGTTGATATATGATGTGGCTTTTTTATTGTTGTAGAGGCTGTATCTCGAGAATATGTTCGCAGATACTGTTCTTCCCAGATAATACTCCTGTTCGGGGTTGAGCTCTTTGGATGCTTTTGTTACGTTGGTAATGGAGTTTAGTGTCAGGTTTATTTGCTCCTCTGTACACCCGGAAAAAGACAATATAAGAAAAGAAAGGGCTAACGTAGTTCTGATTTTTTTCATCTTTTATCCTTTAGTTGTTTAGGTTAAGACTGCCGTTCTTGGCAAATTTGACGATCTTTTCACTTTTTATGGTGCTCTTTTCCATCTGGTCAACAAGCCTGTAGTTTAAAGATCTGTTTTGTTGTTTGTATTGGGATTCAACCTCTTTGCTGAAACCCTTACCCGCCATTACGATCTCGCTTTTGGAAGCGTCCTGGGCTGCGTCGTCGCTCCCTTTTAACACAATACGGTCATTACTCAAAGCGGATGAGTGTACCCAGCCGCTTTTATTTTTCAAGGGAGAATATATATTTATCCAGCTGTTCTGTTCTTTGTTTACGGTGACTTTGTCCGCGTAGTTTAACTGGGTGATCTTTTTCCCAAGGAATGAGGGGGTGGTTCTAAGGTAAGTGTTCTTTACCTGTACGCTCATGGTATCTGCAAAAAGTATGCAGGAAGATAAAATAGATAAAGCAAGAATCCTTTTCATATGATCTGCCTTTGTGTTGGTTTAAGCTTTAAAACATTTTATTGAAATTAAACTTAATTAACAAAGTTAGAATCTTTCGGACATCTTGCTTTCAAGTGCTTCACAAAGCTTTATCATCCCGTACAGCGTGAATTCATATCCGTGTACATTATCCACCGTGTCACCCTCCTTGTCCAGAAAAACGAATATCTCCTCATTATGGTGCCTGGTCATATATTTTGAATAAACAACATATGAGGCATTTTTCAATGAAGGCCTGTGCTGCAGGAGTTTTTTGAACTTTTCGCAAGCCCTGTTCAGTTCTGCTATATCGAGCCTCTTTTCATTAAGGCTTCGGGCCAGTGTTTTATCTATCCGGTGCAGTTTATGTTCTATATCTATATATTTTACGTGTTGCATAACTTACTCCTTGTGTTGATATAAGTATATTGTATAACCAATAATATATTTAATTATTAATTTGGAGATTAAAAGTGGAAATTAAATGGAAGTTTAAGATATGCTATAAAGCGTTTATTTCGTCGATAGTATAATGGGTGCCTAGTATCTGGTTGATCTTTTCTAGCTGTTCGGGGGTTACGATGTCAACTTCTACTTCCTGAGACATATCTACTGAATAGTCGATATTGTTAATCGGAGCATATACAAGTTTCCCGTGATCTATTCTATAGTAGCCTTCATCACACAAAGTCCAAGATGTATTGAACAATTTTACCCTTTCCGTAAAAATTAACTTTGTATTATATAGTTGAAATCTTATAAGTTGTATTAATCGAGAAGAAATAGTGTTGTATATTTTTTAAGCTGCCGGGATATTGCCAAGATTACAATTTTGTCATATAATACTTTAATCTCTCCAAAGATGTTTCAAAACTTTATCAAATTTAGTTTTAGAAGATCCCGGTCAATCCCGGGTCTTTTTTATTATTAAGCGCACTTTGATATAATTTCAATCCACATTTCAAGATAAGGGAAATAATGGTAAATATAGATAAATTTATAGAGTCTCAGTTACAACTGATTGAGGAGTCTTATAATAACAAAGAAAACCCTTTGGTTCTTAAAGGTATGCTCTCGGTAGTGGGCAAACTGATCGACGAGACCGATCAAATGGATAAATATTTTAAAATGTATATCTCAATGGAAGAAAAGATCAATACATTAAAAGCCGGCAAAAGTGCATAGGCTTTAGTTTCTAATAAAAATAATCTTACGCAACAGACTCTATTACAAGTTTGTTCAGGTAAGCTTCTTTGTGCAAGACCTGGGTCTGTACATTGGTATTGTCGGTTGCAGTTTCCTGTTCCTGGGTCTGTTCTGTCTGGCTGTTCTTTAAAAAAGAGCTGAAGTTCCCGTTCCCGTAATTATTAAAACCTGACTGCTGTTTCGCAATAATGGCATTTATAGATATATTATTTAGATTTTCCGTTAACTTTTTCATAATTATATCCTTGCATTAAAATCGATATACCAATCTTAAAAGTTTAAGACTGATACATCTGACTGCAAGATAATTATAACAATATTAACTTTAAACTAATTTTAAAAAATGGATAAATATTAATCTAATTTAAAGTTTATTGCAATTTTCGGGCAATAAAAAAGCCCGCAAAGAAAACTTTACGGGCTTTATGTGTTTTATTAAAAAGGTTTAACCGTTAAATTTAACGATAGCCGATCCCCAGGTCAATCCGCCGCCGAAAGCGTCCAGCAGCATAGTATCGCCTTTTTTAAGCTTACCGCTTTCAAAATAATCATTTATAGCCATAGGGATCGATGCAGAAGAAGTATTACCGTATTTGTGTACGGTAAGGGCTTTCTGCTCATCGGTGAAATTAAGAGCGTCACCTACCGCTTTTATGATCCTGTAATTTGCCTGATGAGGTATAAAAAGATCGATATCCTCATTTTTATAATTGTTCTTTTCCATGATCTTCTGCACGTCGCTGGTTAATGTTCTAACAGCAACCTTGAAAGTTTCGTTACCTTTCATCTGCATAAAGCTTGCTTCATCGCTTGCAACACCCGGAGTCAATAAAAGATCTTTCAGGCTTCCGTCCGCGCTGCAGCTGATATCTACGATAGCCTCGTCTTTGTTGTTTGTAGCACTTACGACCGCAGCCCCTGCGCCGTCACCGAAAAGCATACAAGTCGTTCTGTCCGTATAATCTACGATGTTGCTTAGTTTCTCAGCACCTATAACTAGTACGTTCTGTTTCATCCCCGATTCGATAAATGCCTTTGCAACGCTCATTGCATAGATGAAGCCTGTACAAGCCGCACTTATATCCAAGGCCATAACGCCTTTTATCCCAAGCTTGTCTGCAATAAGACATGCGGTTGAAGGCATACACATGTAATCCGGGCTGATAGTTGCACAAATTACAAGATCGATATCTTTTGTTTCGATACCTGCTCGATCGATCGCGATTTGGCCTGCTTTCATACCAAGGTCGCTGGTGTTTTCATCTTTATGGGCTATTCTTCTTTCGTTGATACCTGTTCTTTTTGTAATCCACTCATCACTTGTATCCATTCTCTCGCAAAACCACTGGTTTGTTCGAATCTCTTCAGGAATATAAGCACCTATTGATCTGAAAGAAGCATATTGCATAAAAAAAGTCCTTATTATTTATATTGATTTAGTTTTTCTTCAATATGTATATTTAGATTGGAATCTGCAGCTGAGATAGCCTGGAAAATTGCATTTTTTATAGCTTTGGAGTTTGATTTTCCGTGTGCAATAATAACAGGCGATTTTACACCGATAAGGGGAGCTCCCCCGTATTCGGCATAATCAACTTTCAGTTTAAGGTTCTTGAAAACCTTTCTCATCAATACCGCACCTGCTATTGACACCAAAGATCTTCTTAAATTATCCTTGATGATCTTTCCGATAGTATCGGCAACACCTTCTGCAGTTTTTAACATAATATTTCCGATAAAACCGTCACAAACAACTACGTCTACACTTCCGTTGAATATATCGTTACCCTCTATATTACCGACGAAATTATTTGTTTTTTCAAGCAGCTTGAAAGCCTCTTTTGTAACTTCGTTACCTTTTGATTCCTCTTCACCGTTGCTTAAAAGCCCTGTTAAAGGATTGTCTACGCCTAGTACGTCTTCCGCATAGATCTGACCCATGATACCGAACTCTTGAAGGTTTTTTGCATCGCAGTCAACATTCGCACCTACGTCAAGAACAAGGGTTGTTCCGTTTACGGTAGGCATCAGCGTAGCGATAGCAGGTCTACTTACACCTTTAATTCTTCCTATTCTAAGGGTTGCCAAACTCATGCTGGCACCGCTGTGTCCGGCACTTACGTAAGCATCAGCTTCACCTTTTTTTACGAGGTCTATAGCTTTGTATGCACTGCTTTCTTTTCTTTTTAGTGCATCGGTTGCATGGTCAGTCATACTGATCACGTCGTCAGCTTCGTGAATGATTATTCTTTGTTCGAGTTTTTGAGGAATTAAAGGTAAAAGTTCGTCTTTTTTACCAACAAGTATCGCTTGGAAGTGTCTGTCTTTTTTCAGTGCCGATATAACACCTTCTACTATAGGTTGAGGACCGAAATCCCCACCCATCGCATCTATTGCTATTTTTAGCATTAGTTTTTATATTCACCTGTAGTTGGGTTTACATTGTGAGGCATTTTCCATGTCCCGTCTGTATCTTTTACAGGTCTTTTTAATGTGATTTTATAGTGAGTTCTTCTTTGAAGACCTTTAGTTTTACTCACTCTTCTCTTAGGTACTGCCATTTCTTATCCTTAGTATTCTATTTCTATTAAATTTTCGTTGTTATTACATACGTCACATACGTAATATTCGGACTTTAGTGATTCAATCTCACTAATCAAGATCTCATCGAAATCGATAATATGATCTTCAATCTCGATAACGATCTCATCTTCATCATCAGCTGATGAGTAAACACCGTCGCTTACTAAAAGATCGATCTTTTCATTGATAGGAAGCTCGATCTCCTTACCGCATTTGCAACATTCCACGGTAATATCCCCGCTTATAACAGCAGAAATTTTTGCAATTTTCTGTGATATTTTACTGAAAGTACCCGAAAACTTTACTGAATCGTGAGAAATTTCAAACTCAGACTCTTGAACTGGTACTTTTCTAAACTCTATTTGCATAAAATCGAGTCTTTATTAACAGATCTCTCTTTGTGCAAAGAAAAATGCAATTTCGATCGCTGCGTTTTCTAAAGAATCAGATCCGTGAACCGCATTTGCATCGATAGAATCAGCGAAATCAGCTCTGATTGTTCCGGCTGCCGCTTCTTTTGGGTTAGTTGCTCCCATTAATTCTCTGTTTTTAGCCATTGCATTTTCACCTTCAAGAACTGATACAACTACAGGTCCAGAGATCATGAACTCAACTAATTCTCCAAAGAAAGGTCTTTCAGCGTGAACAGCGTAAAATGCTTCAGCGTCAGCTTTAGATAATTGGATTTTTTTAGTTGCAGCTATTCTTAATCCGTTACTTTCAAATCTATCTAAGATCTTACCAACAACGTTTTTAGCTACTGCATCAGGCTTGATGATTGATAAAGTTTGCTCCATAAATTTCTCCTATGTATAATTAAAGTGGCGGATTATAGCGAAAAAAATAAAAAAAGGCAAGAGAAATGAATCTCTTGCCTTTTTTTTATAAAATTTTTTAAGTTTTAAAGGATTATTCTTCTATTACAGGTTCACCTGCAACTGCACCTTCGTGTTGTGGGTTTTCTCCCCAAACGATACAACCCTCAGTTGGACATGCTTCAGCACATGCTGGAGTATCGTGGTCTCCAATACATTCTGTACAAGTTTCCGGATTTACGTAATAGATATCCTCACCTGTTGGATTCTCGTCATTATCAACGATTGATTCTGTTGGACACTCGTCTAAACAAGCATCACATGAAATACATGTATCAGTAATAACTACTGCCATTTGATTCTCCTTGAAATTTATTTAAGGCACTTTATCATAGAAAAAATAAAAGTCTCTTTAAAATTCTATAAACACTTATTTATTTTGTTTATTTTTTAGCTAAGTTACACTAATAATTATCTAATCTGCCCGTTTCCGTAAATTTTGAATTTGTAAGTGGTTAAACCCTCTATCCCCATAGGTCCCCTTACATGCAGTTTATTTGTACTTATCCCGACTTCCGCACCAAACCCGAAAGCCCCGCCGTCAGTGAATCTTGTACTTGCATTTACATATACGCTTGAGGCATCTACGCTGTTTAGGAACTTCTCGCTTGTAGTGATGTTCTGGGTAATGATGGCTTCGGAGTGTCCCGAACCGTATTGGGCTATATGTTCAATGGCACCCTGAACCCCGTCGACAACTTTTATATTTAAGATATTTGCCAGGTATTCGGTATGGTAATCCTCGTCTGTTGCAATGTCTGCTTCTATAAGCTCTCTTGTTTTTGCGCATCCTATAAGCTGGGTGCCGTTCTCGTTAAAGACCTCTTCAAATGCCGGCAGGGCAATATTTGCGATATCCTTGTCTACAAGAAGCGTCTCCATGGCGTTGCAGACCCCGGGACGACTGCATTTGGCATTTACGGCTATCTTAAGGGCATTTTGCATATTGGCATCTTTGTCTACATAGATATGGCACTGCCCTTTATCGTGTTTTACCACAGGCACGCTTGAGTTTTCGCTAATGTATTTTATAAGGGCTTCTCCCCCTCTTGGAACGATAAGGTCAACGAACTTGTCCTGCTTTATAAGTTTTGCCACACCCTCCCTGCTGCTGTCGGGAAGAAGAGATATTATCTCTTTTGGAAGATTGTTCTCTGTAAGTACCTCTTGAAGCAGTGATGCAATAATCACGTTTGAGTTCTGGGCTTCTTTCCCCCCTTTTAATACACATACGTTACCGCTTTTAAAACAAAGCGCGGCGGTATCACTTGTAACGTTAGGCCTGCTTTCATAGATGATCCCTATTATACCGATAGGTATTGTCACTTTTTCTATTTTCAGTCCGTCTTCGGTTATCCATCCGTCCAGGATCTTCCCAAGGGGATCTTTAAGGGCAGCTATCTCTTCTATGGCTTTTGCCATACTTTCTATCCTCTTCTCATCCAAAAGAAGCCTGTCTTTTAATGAGTCGCTTAAGCTGTTGGCAACGGCGTCTATCATATCTTTTTTATTCTCTTCAATGATAGTTGAAGTGTTTTCTCTCAGCTTTTGCGCCATTTTAAGAAGGATGGCGTTTTTCTCTTTACCTGAGATCTGGGATACTATTCTGTTTGAGTTTTTTGCTTTTTCTAAAAATTGCTCCATTTTATTTCCCCTGAGTTATTTTGTATGCTGCCTCGACGGCTTTGATGAATCCGCTTCTAACCCCATTCTCTTCAAGTGCCGCGTAACCTGCAGCTGTGGTTCCCCCGGGGCTCATAACCCCGTCTTTTAATATTGCGGGATGGGTAGACGGGATAAGCTCACCGAAACCTTTGAATAATCCGTTGGCAACCTTAATTGCATCGTCTCTTTTCATTCCCTGTTTTACAGCACCGTCACAAAGTGCTTCATGCACAAGAGCCAGATATGCAGGACCGCTTCCCGCAACTGCAGTTGCTATATCAAGTTCTTTTTCGCTCGATAACCATACGCTTTGACCTACGGCTTCAAAAAGTTTTGAAGCTTTTTCTTTTAGTGCAGAGTCACCGGTTAAAGTGGTGAGCGATTCCCCAACGCTTGCCGCAAGATTGGGCATAGCTCTTATATAAGCCTGGGAGCTTATGCACCCTTTTATCTTTTCAAGGGGTGTTCCTGCAAGGACAGAGTAAAACTCTTTTGCCTTGCCTGCAAGTTTTAGTCCCACTTCCTGGATATTTGCAGGCTTGACGCAAAGTATAACCGTTTTATCGCTTATATCAAAATCATCAAGCAGGGCTTTTTTTACTTCCACACCCAGTTTCTGCTCAAACTCACCGATACTTTCCATGCTTCTGCCCGCAACTTCTATATCAAACTGCTCTTTTATCCCCAAAGCGATCGATAAAGCCATATTGCCGTTGCCTATAAATGTTATGGTCTCTTTCATTTTATTTCCTTTTATTATTTAAAAAAAAGGCAGCTTAATATAAAGCTGCCTTTGTGATCAATTATATAGTTTTATTTAACTATATCGGCAAACTCTTTAAATATATATTTACTTTCGTGCGGTCCCGGACTAGCTTCTGGGTGGTGTTGTACCGAGAATACAGGCTTGTTCTTGTATTTAACACCCTCGATCGTGTTATCAAAAAGGTTCTCGTGCGTAACGTCAGCAATCTCTTTGATAGAATCAGGAACGTTGTAGTTGTGGTTTTGTGCCGTGATCTCTACGATGTTCTTGTCGTTCATTACAGGGTGGTTTCCTCCGTGTTGCCCGAAAGGAAGCTTAAATGTATCGTATCCGTGCGCGATACTTAACATCTGGTGCCCCAGACAGATACCGAACATCGGGATGTTCTTGTCGATCAGCTTTTGAACCTGAGCTTTCTCTTTTGTAAGTGTTAAAGGATCTCCAGGACCGTTACTTAGGAACACTCCCCCGATCTCATTTGCTTCGAATCTTTGAATCAAATCTTCCGCTTTAAAGTCACTAGGAATAACTTCAACTTCAAGACCCGATTCAACAAGCTCGTTAAGGATATTTCTTTTTACCCCGAAATCGATAACTACGATCTTTTTATCACTCATAAGGGCTTTGTTGTAAGACATTGTTTCCATGTTCCATGCACCGTTTTTATGTACATACGCTTCTTTTGTGCTTACTTGCTCTATATAATTGATATCCTCGATTCTTGGGCTGTTTTCAAGCTCTTTTTTAAGCTCATCTTTTGAAGATATCTCGGTAGAAGCTATCATCATCATAGCCCCTTCGTCCCTGATCATTTTTGTCAGGTATCTTGTATCTATTTCGCAGATACCAAGGGTGTTGTTCTCTTTTAAAAGTTCGCTTAAGCTTTTTTCAGCCCTGAAGTTCGAGTAGTTTTCATTGTAGTTTCTTACAAAGATACCTTTACAGTGAGCCTGGGAGCTTTCAGCATCATTGTCGTTTACACCCACGTTCCCGATCTCGGGAGCCGTGAATGTGACAAATTGCCCCGCATAACTTGGATCCGTGATGATCTCCTGGTAACCGGTCATTGAAGTATTAAATACTATCTCTCCAACTGCTGTACCTTTTGCACCGAACGATTTAGCCTCAAGATAAGTTCCGTTTTCCAGATAAATATAAACTTTTTCCATTATAGTAGTCCTTTTTTTATTAGCTCTTCTTCATATAGTCTGTTAAATACTATATCGTAGTCCTCAGTTCCCGGGATCAGTTTCCTTTTATAGCTTTTGATCTTTTCGTAAGCTATAGAGTCGGCTTCATCATACCCTTTCATAAATTCGCTGATACTATTGGCTATGATGTTTTTAACCTGATTGTCGTTTACTTCAAAGTGGATATAATCCTCTTCGTATAAATAGTCCATGATCTTGTGCGCAATATTTGAAAATCTGTCTTCATAGTTTAAATTAACACCGTATTCGTTAGCAAGTCTTTTCTTTGTCATCCAGAACAGCTGTCTGAAGTCAGCTTTATAGAACTCTATCTCCTCTTCCTGTTTCTCCAGGATCTCGTTCACCGCTTCATCCAGTTCTATCTCTTTTTGAATATCTTCATTTAAAAAATTCTCACAAACTTCGGTAATAGATGCTTTCTCTTTTCTAATCTCTATAAAATCTGTATTTATTAAATCTTTAGTAATTTTTCTTGCTATATAAGGGCTATGCTGCTTTCTTAGTTTCATAATTCCCCACTCCTTAAATTGTAATGTTTCTTCTTAATCTTGACTTTGTTTCTCAATGCTTTTGTTTCATGCACTCTATTTTCAAACTCTTTGGGATTTGGATCCCAAAAGATGAGGAGCAGCCCCGCAGCTGCGGGGGAAAACTCTCCACTCTTTCTTAACGGATTATCGTATCTTCCCTTTCAGGGCTTGTTGATATGATACCTACTTTAGTTTTTGTCAACTCTTCTATTCTTTTTATATATTGTTTTGCAGTATCGGGAAGGGTGTCGAAATCTCTGCATCCAACTACGCTGTCCCATCCGTCAAACTCTTCAAATACAGGTTTTACGTCATCCATGTTTGAAGGAACGAAATCTATTTTTTCCCCGTTTGATTCATAAGCAACACAGATCTTTACTTTTTCAAAACCGTCTAAAACGTCAAGCTTCATTAAAGCCAACTGGTCACAACCGTTTAGCCTGCTTGCGTGTTTTACGGCAACCGCATCGAACCAGCCGCATCTTCTTTGTCTACCAGTGGTAGTTCCGAACTCTTTTCCTACATCGGCCATTATCTCACCGGCTTTTGTAAAGTCTTCAGTTGGGAAAGGACCATTCCCGACTCTTGTGGTATATGCTTTTACGATACCTGTTACTACACCTATATCTTTAGGTGCGATCCCAAGACCCGTACAAGCCCCCGCACTTACAGTTGAAGATGAAGTTACGTAAGGGTAAGTACCGTGGTCTATATCAAGAAGCGTCCCCTGCGCACCTTCCAAAAGGATCTTTTTATCATCGTCAAGGGCTTTCCAGATAAGGTTTGTAGTGTTCGTTATAAAGCTAGCCAGTTTCTCGTTATAATGTTTCAGCTCTTTTAAAAGCTCCTCTTTGTTTGGAGTAACAACTTCAAGGGCATCGAATATAACCTTGTTCTCAGTAAAATAAGCCAAAATGTCTTCACAAAGCTTTTCAGGGTTTAAAAGGGCTTCCGCTCTTTGTCCTATCCTGTTAATTTTGTCCGCATATGCAGGTCCTATCCCTTTTCCCGTAGTACCGATAGCATTTTCACCTTTAAGTTTTTCCCTAGCCTGGTCTATAAGGCTGTGGTACGGAAGGTTCAGGTGCGCTTTATCTGATATGAAAAGCCTTCCTTCAAGCTTATCGAACTGCTCCATCTCTTTTATAATAGATTCAGGGTTTATAACAACACCGTTTCCTACGATATTTACTGCTTCGGGATTTAAAATACCTGAAGGGATAAGGTGAAGCGCATATCTTACTCCGTCTACCCAGATAGTGTGTCCCGCATTGTGTCCACCCTGGCTTCTACAGACCATATCATACTCTTGCGCAAGTTTGTCTACTATCTTACCTTTACCTTCGTCACCCCATTGTATCCCTACAATAACATCTGCTTTACTCATCTTTTACCTTTCTAAAACTTTTAATAAATTATCTGTATATATTGCAAACCCTTGCGAGTTTAATCCGTCACTATTGTAGCTACCGCCTTTTGCAATAGTGAAGTTTCCGTCTATTACCCTGTAATACAGGTCGTCGTAATATTTCATGGCACTGTAGTATATAGGTGAAATAGTCACGTTTTTATAGTTGATCTGTTTTGAAATACCTACTAGTTTTTGACACTCATTTTTTAGAGCTTCAGGGATGATATCCAAAATAGCCTCAAGCTCTTCGCCTGTTTTGACTTTTATAAGCTTTGAAAGCCATGGAAGCTCCAGGTCGAACAGCTGCCCGATCTCTCCGTTTTTAAACAGGTCGATATCTATATCCCACTCTTTCGAGATGATCAGGGGGATATTTATATTTGCGATCTGAACCAATGCTTCTGAATCGAGGATATCAAGAAGCTCGCAGTTTAGATTGATAATATCGCTTATATTGTCGTAATCTATCCATTCCGCACCGATCTGGTATGTTTCGTTCGCAGGATATGTGAATACAGGCTGGATATAGAACCATTTTTTATGCTCGGTCGTTCTTCCCAGCCTTTTTGTAATAAGCCTTACCACGTCCAAAGTGCTGTCGGCCCTTAGAGCGATGGCATTGTTAGACTCGTCGCTCAGGGTTATCAGCTTTTTACTGTTGTCTATACTCTGGTGCTGTGAATAAGAGAGTGCAGGAGTTACTATCTCCTCAAAACCCTTAGCTTTTAAAAAGTCGCTTGCCTTTGTCTCAAGCTCCCTTTTCTTTTTTGCAGATTCACCGAAATATAGTTTGCTCCCCGTAGGTATTTCGTGTTCAAAAATCATTACTTAAAATTAATCTCCATAAAAACTTTGTTGGCAGTACCGTCAAAAGTCCTGATACCAAGTTCATCCAAAGCCTTTTCAACTGCATTTACGGCCCAGGCAGCTTCATAATCTTTTACAAGCCCCATATGGTTGATCCTGAATATTTTACCTTTCAGGTGATCCTGACCCCCTGCAATGTTCAGGTCGAACTTCTCTTTCAAGATTTTTCTGATCGCATTTGACTCTTCCGTGTAGATTGTCGTCATTGCATTTGCGGGAGCCGCAGGGTAGATTTCCAGACCTATGGCTTTTAAAGCTTCCCTTGTAGCTTCCGCTCTTATTGCGGTTTTTTCGTAAAGGTTTTCAAAACCTGTTTCCTTTATCTTCTCAAGGATAGCTCCAAGACCTATGATAAGGGTTGTTGCAGCCGTATAAGCGGTTGTGTTCGCTTTTTGTTTTTTTATTTCGGAAGCCAGGTTGAAGTAGTAACCTCTTGGCGATTCTTCGATTTTTGAAACGGCAGCGTTGCTTAATCCTATCATAGCAAGCCCCGGAGGAAGCATAAGAGCTTTCTGGCTTCCCGTGATAAGTGCGTCTATGTTTGTAGTATCGATCTTTTCAACACCTACGGCAGTAATACCGTCCGCGATCACCATGATATCGCTGTTGATCTCTTTTACCGCTTTTGCTATAGCTTCAACCGGGTGTCTCAATCCTCCCGCGCTTTCGCAGATCTGGATACAGATAGAATCTATATCACCGTTGTTGTTAACTGCTTCTACGATCTCTTCCACGTTCGCCGGAGTGTTCCATTCGTGTTTGATCTCGACATTTGGTATATTGTACGCTGCACAGATCTTTCCGAATCTGTCACCGAACTTACCGCTGTTCACTGTTAACGCTTTTTTTCTAGTTAGATTTGTAACACAAGCTTCCATCGCTCCCGTACCGCTTGAAGCCAGCATTACGGCTTCAGGCATATTGAAAATCTCTAATAATAATTCTCTTGTATTTTTGAATATATTTTCAAATTCCGGGGTTCTATGGTGCAGGGTTTCCGCCGACATTGCAGTTCTTACAAATTCCGGTACGGCAGTTGGACCAGGTGTTAAAAGCATAATTATCCTTTAAAAAATCAATATTTTTGTTAGCGATTATATCCAAAATTTTATAAAAAGCACTTTATAAAAAAATCTATGTTAATATCGTGTTTATGTACAAAGTAATAAATTTTAAAAAATATACATCGATCAATATCGGTGGGAAACATAATGTTAAAGTTATAAACGAAATAGGCGATTATAAAGAGTATAAGATAATAGGTCGGGGAAACAACCTTTTGATATCAAACAATCCCCCTAAAATGGCCGTTTTGGGGGAAGAGTTCGATTATATCATCCAAAAGAACGGCAAACTGATAGTAGGGGCCGCAACAACAAGCGGCAAAATGCTTACCTACTGCAAAAAGAACGATATAGCGAACTTTGAATTCCTGGCAAAACTACCCGGGAATATGGGTGGTCTTGCAAAGATGAACGCAGGGCTTAAACAGTGGGAGATATTCAACTATATCCATTCCATAAAAACCTCAAAAGGGGAGATCTTAAAAAAGGATATAAACTACACCTACCGGCACACGGATATCGAGGATATAATCTTTGAGATAGTGTTCGATATTGAAAAAGGTTTTAGTATGGAAAACCAGAAAATGTTCACCCAGATGAGGGATAACCAGCCGAACCTCCCAAGTGCCGGAAGCTGTTTTAAAAACCCAAAAGAGCACAGTGCCGGTTATTTGATCGAGAAAGCGGGCTTAAAAGGGTATACGATAGGGGGGATGGCATTCAGCTCCATCCATGCTAATTTCCTGGTGAATACGGGGGAGGGGACCTTTGACGAGGCGTTAAAGCTCATTAACCTTGCAAAACAAAAGGTAAAAGAAGAGTTCGGCATAGAATTGGAACAGGAGATAGTTGTAATCTAAAAGCTGTAGATGAATCCGAAATCTATAAGCATCTTGTCGTAAGAATAGATATCTATGTTTGATTCATTATCATAATATTTCAATGCGGCAGTCAAGGTGATATCTTTGTTATATGAATATTGAAGCTGGGTAAAGATACTTCTCATGGTGTCTTTTCTTCTTATCCCGAAGGTATCGAAGGTTGAGTCTGAATCTTTGGTCTTGGTAACCGAATATAAAATTCCCGATTGAAGTGAAAGGGAATTGGTAAGCTCGTAAAAGTTCGTTAGATACAGGGTATTCATATACTCGTCCGCCGTTCGGCTGTCGTAACCGTTTGCCAGGGGAGATCTCTTGTTCTCATCGGCAAAGATATATATAAGATTGAATTTTCCCCAGTTATCGGATGGAAGCATCTGCCCGAACATAAACTGGAAGTTTCTCGAGTCAAGGTTTTTATCTTCAAGCTGCTGGTAGCTTTTATTGTACATCTTCACCGAAAGCATCGATCTTATTTTCCTGAAGAGTATTCTTTGGTAAGTAAGACTGAACCCGGATGTTTTCAGATAATCTTTGTCCCCCACATCTGTTTTTGATATGTCAAGCTCCCCGGTTATCGCATCATCTTTTGAATATTTTGATAAAGAGAGGGCATAAGATAAAAGATCGAGATCTTTTTTCTCTTCCCTTGTGATACCCGTTGCTGTAGGATCGTTCAGCCTTTGGTCATCTTTATTATAAAGCTTTTTCATAATATTGATTCTGTTTTTTATATTATAGTTGTCTGATATTTTATAGATATGGTTTAGGTTTAAAAGGGCGGTTTGGGATATCTCGCTGTATCTTTCGTCACTTACCTCAAGGCCGTCGTATGCCAGGGTATTGAAAGTTTTTACGTCAGATACGTCGTAAGAGTTGTTGTCATGGGTTATGTTAAAGTTAAAGCTTCCCCCGAAGAGATGCTTTTTCTGCCTGTTCTCAATATATGAAAGCCTGTTTTGGATATTTTTTTTCACATTGTTGGGGATATCGCTTTGCAGTACCGTATTGAAGTTTTCAACCGCGTCAGTATAAAGCTCAAGCTTCATATATGTCTGGGCCAATTCAAGTTTTGCCCTGAGGTTATTATCGTCTTTTATCGTTATTCTTTCAAAATAGGAACTTGCCGCTTCGTAATCACCTATCTCGTAATAGGATCTTCCTATATAAAAGTTAAGGTCGGGATTGTCGGTATCTTTTTTTGAAAGTTCAAGGAGGATGTTCAGGGCCTGTTTATAGTTTCTTTCCCTGAAAAGATCTTTCGCATAGTTGTATTGCTCTTTGTTTGAGGGAGTGTTTTTATCTTTCGGGATAACAGCCGTATCGTTTTTTAAAGGGGCGAAACTGTTCTTTTTTATAAAAAGGTCGTTTTTGAGCTGTTTTCTGTAAAAATAGCTTAGCCTTGTTCTTGAGGTCTCAAAAGCCAAAGGATATATTTTCTTTATCTCGTTTTTTACGGAAAGAAGTTCTTCTTTCTCAATATTGACAAGGTAAACCGTAAATTCCCTGTTCTTTACAACGGGGGCCTTGATAAGCACGTCGTATGAGTAAAGGGATTTTGCGATCTCTTTGGCTTCATCCAGGGTGGCTGCTTTGGCAACGGTCAGGGATCTTTTTGTCCTGTCTATAAATTTGTTTTCCCTGGTATTCTCAATATAAAAGAGGTTTTCCTCTTTGCCTTTTCCTTTATTATTGTCCGGGCTTTCATTTTTTAAAGGGGATCCGGGAAGCGAGGTATTTATCTCTTCCGGATTTTCTTCAGGATAGGTCTCGTTCTTTGCAACGATATTTTCGTTAAAAGCTGTTTTGTTATAGATTAGCGCCAGCTCTTTAACCCTCTTATCGGAGGTGATATAAGCCGTAGGGAGTGTTTCTTTTATCCTTGAAAGGTTTGAGGAGAGCTCACTTTTTGGTATATTTACGCTGTATGATACGAAATAGGAGTTGTTTTTGGAACTTACTTTTTTTATATATATTTCGTCATCGGGAAGCTTTTCTTTTAAGGAGAGGGCATCTTTTTGTGTAAAGAAGGCTCCAAGGGCAATAGCTTTTTTTGAAGTATCTATTTCCCCGTAGCTTACGGTTTCATACTGCTCTGAGAGGGTGATCTTTTCTTTTGGCTCTTTTTTCTCTTTTAATGCCCTTGTGTTTTTAAACTCTTCTTCTATATCCGGCAGGGGGCTTGGGGCAGTTTTGTCTGATATCTCAAAATCACCCTCAGCTTTACCGTTGAACAGTTCCGCCAGTTCCCTAACCCTTTTATCTGAAGTGATATATGCGGAAGAGGAGATGCTTTTGATCCTTTCAAGGTTTGTTCCCAATTCCTCTTTAGGGATATTTACGCTGTATGCCACAAAATAGAATTTCCCGTTCCGGGAGGTCACTTTTTTTATATATATCGTGTCCCCGGGAAACTTCTGTTTTACGGTATCGGCCTGATCTTCCGTGTTAAAGGCACCTATGGCCACTGCTTTTTTACCTGTATCTATATATCTTTTATCCTCATTGGAAGACTGCTTTTTCTCGGGCTTGGTTTCCCTTTTAAAACTCTCAAGGTAATAATCGTCAATAAAAAGCTCGTCATAATAGTCGTCATCGGGGAGATTCGTATTTATGGAGAGTGTTTTTATCTCTTTGTTTTCAGTTTTAGGGGTTTCCTGAATAATATTGCTGCTTGTTTTTATCCCTGGCTTGGGATTTTTATTGTAGATTTCCGCAAGATCGCCGACTCTTTTATCCGATGCTATATATGCCGTAGGGAGGATCTGCTGTATCCTTTTGAGCTCTGTTTTTAAGTTCTCTTTGGAAATGTTCACGCTGTATGAGACAAAATAGAAGCTGTCGTTTTTAGCACTTACTTTTTTCACATATATCTCATCATCGGGAAATTTTTCTTTCAGGGATTCTGCCTGCTTTTTTGTATTAAAAGCTCCAAGGGCAATAGCTTTTTTGTTTTGGTCTATAAGCTCAGGGGAAGGATCATAGCTTATTGCATCCCGGTTTTGAAACTCTTCATTATTTTGGATAGAAAGATCGGGCTGTTTTTTTTCAACACCTTTTCTTACGAAAGGTTTTTCCCTTTTTATTGAAGTGATATCATTTTTTTTCTTTTCTTCCTCTCCCAGGGTCAGTTCACGGATAACTTCACCGGAGGTTTTAAAAGCGTCTTTCGTCTGCTTCTTGATTATCTCAAAGATGAGGTTGTGTTCATTTTTATTGATATTCAGTGCAAATACTACGTAATAGGGGGTATTTGAGGTTTTGATCTCTTTGATATATGTATCGAACTGGGGATATTTGTTTATGAGGCCGTATGCTTCATTTTTGGCAAAGAATGTACCTAAAACTATACCGTTTTTTGAGGTGTCGATATCTTTTAGGTCTATCTCGTAGGTAAAAAGATTCGTACAAAGGAGGCATGATGATAGAATAACTTTCTTTAACATGCCTTAATTGTATCGAAAAAATACTATTTTACACCTTTAATAAATTTTATTTTTATTGTTTGTCTGCTTTGAAAACACCTGTTGCGGTATCTGTATCCGTATCAAGTTTGAACGTACCTCCGACTGCGTCTATATCGTCGCCGTAAAATTCACCTTTAACGGTACTCGTAGCATCCTGGATCGCATTTTCTCCCCCTGTACCGCTTATAGTATCTGTTTCAAAGCTGTTACCGCTTGCAGATCCGGAGAATGTAGTGTTCCATGACTGGCTGCTTTGTGTCTCGAATTTCATATCACCTGTCATGGTGTTCTGGTTTTGACCCAGTTTGAAATTCATATTCACTTCATTTGTGCTGTCCATTTTGATATCATCGCTTCCGTTAACGCTACCCATAACTTTTCCGCTGTATGAAGCATTTACGGTTTTTGACTGGTCATTTTGCATATCTTCCAATACTTTTGCATCGGTTTGTTTACCTGCAACCCATTTTGTACTAGGATCATCGGCCCAGTGTCCCCAGGTGATCGTTTCGTTGGATGTTGAGTCAACCGCATTCCCTGCATCGTCAGTTATTACAAGTCCACTGTCACCCATATTCAGTTCACCCGAGATGTTTTTTGCATCGATCGTTATTTTGTTTGATGCCCCGTCGCTTCCTATCGATCTACCTTTTAAAGTTATATCCCTTGTCTCAGGCTCGTTGTAGGGCTCTGCATCAGGCTCGTTGGTAACGACGTTTGCAGATTCCGCTGCAGGCGCCTCTGCCTCTGCTGTTTCCCCGTTTTGGCCGTTCTCTGCCGCTCCGGCCTCAATATCCATAGACTCGACTTCATCTTTTGTTATAGCAACAGGAGCGGTAGGTGAACCGCTTGAAACGGTTGTTTTCTCACCCGCTTCAACCCTTACGGTCTGGCCGTTAGGAGTCTGTACAGTAATGGCACCCTCTGTACACATGATCTCCGTCTGGTTTGCTTTTACGATAGTTCCCCTGATACCGATAGAAGCAGATTTTGTTTTCAGTTTGAACTTGCTTTTGTTCAATTTCCCGATTCTACCCGTGATACTGCTGAACGCACCTTTTAGGACATTGAACTGAGCAGTGTTCTTTTTGGGCTGAGACTCGTCATAAAGGTAATCGGCGATATCCAAAGTTGAGTTCTTACCGATGGTAAAAATAGTGTTATCATTAAATACAATCTGAACTTTACCGCTCTTATCGGTAGATATAAAATCGTTCTTTTCCAATATTGTGCCTGTTTTGGCTTCAATAACGGTATTGTCCCTTTTTACCGTAACATCACCTTTTAAAGTGGTGATCTTACCGATCCCGGCAAATGCCAGGATAGGGAAAAGCAGTAATATCAAGTATTTTTTCATAATAACTCCTTCAGTTTTATTACCAATTATAACATATATCGCAGGGAAAAAAAGTATACCTTGGTATATATTGTGAATTTTGGGGATTTATTTACAGCCTTTGCAATAATTTATTATGAAGCTAATTAATTTTATAATTAATGAAGATTAACACAAGGTAGATTTATGCTGGCAATTGTATTTTACGCGGTGATGTTTCTGGTTGTCCTGATTTTATATTTTGACAATGTTTCTTTGAAAAAGCAAAAAAACCATATACAGGAGGAATACGACAAGTTAATGAAAAAGCACGGGGTTCTTGAGCATACGAAAGAGAATCTGGTCAAATCAAGCACCGAAACCCATTCCCAGCTTCAAAGGCTTGAAGAGATAGAGCAGGAGAATTACAGGTTAAAATTAATGCTTAAAAAACAAAAGGGATCTTCCCAAGAGTTATAGCGTGAAAGATATTTTAATCGCCATACTGGAGAGGATAAGAGTTCTTCTTTTAGGGGGAAAAGAAGTGCCTGAAATAAGAATTTGGAATTTTGAAGAACCGATAGAACAGTCCGTATACCATATTGAGATCGAATTTCCCTCCATTTACAGGAATATCCCCGTAAAAGATCTGGAGAATTTTATTCAAACCAAGCTCAAAGATATAAGAAGCCTTAATTACGGTGATATCACGGTTTACGGGGCGATGGGGGATATGCAGTGGAATGACCATGAGATAAATATGCTGTTAAGATACAATAAGACTAAAAAAAACCTTTCCCTTTTATATCCCTCATTGTTCCCCTCCTGGCTGAACACTTTCAGTAACAGGAAAATAAATCAAGAGATATACAAGATCATAAACAAGTACAATAAGATCAATATGAAAATGCCCATATACAGGTACAGGAAAAATTATAACTGGAGTATTTACGAAGTTTTGGTGATTATGAAGTATTTACAGATCAAGGAATTAAAATAAACCGGTGGAAGACCGGTTTAATAGCTTTCATACTCATTCTTTATCTTATATAAGATAACTTCCATTTGCGCCTGTGCTTTTAAAAGTGTTTTCACCGCTTCCTGATCCTGAATCGTCAAAGATGCTATCCAGTTGTAAACATTCGGGTATTCTACATGTAGAAAGTTGTCCGACTGTTTTTTGTAAAACATAACGGAACAAGGGGCAAAAGCTCCGGCTTCCGGTCTTGTTTTTGCAACGGCATAGATCACGGGCAGTTTACAGATCGACTCGGAAACAAAAAGGTCAAAGGTATTGTCTCCCATGTTCTTGAAATCGTAGTTTATATCTGTGTAACCGGCCTGGACAAACCCCTGTACTTCGATATTTGATTCAAAATCCTCGATAACCGCATCGGTGTCTTCGTTCCAGTCCAGGTTTTTCAATTGGATATGCATTTTGGTGATCAGCTCTTTCTGGGTAGGGGAGACGTCATATCTGACAGTTTCATATTTTCCTTTCGGAAGGGCTTTTTCAAGGGTCTGTTTTACGAGCTTTCCTATATGCTGTAAATGCTTGTTGTCAGCAGGGATACCTGTGATCTTGGACATGGTCTCCACACTTAAAAAGGCTACATGGATCATATCCTCACCTTCTCGTGTATAAATAGACATGCTCATAGGACTGAACAATCCGATTCTGGGATACTCTTTAGCCAGTTTTTGGACCGAATCTATATGGTAAAGGGTAAAAAGATTATAAACCTTGAAATCTGTTTTTTTGAACTGTATCATAAACGGCTGGTTCATATCCCTGTTGTCTGATATATAAAAGCCTGCTTTTTTAAATTCTGCCTCAATGGTTTTGGGAGTGATCTTCCCGTCCTTGTTCATTTGACTGATTATCTGTACATCCTGTGCAAAAAGCATGCTTAGAGCGCCTGCCAGGAAAAGTAGTACCAATTTTTTCATTTTATCTCCTTGTGTTTATTAAAATTTATTATAACACAAAAAATAAGAAAAAGTAATTTTAATGTATTAAAATTTATTATAATAATAAAATATAATATCTATTAAAAGTATAGGAAATAAAAGTGCTTTAATTGTAAATAGAAGATTTACTTTTGGTAAAAATAATAAGTATGATTTAAAAAATGATAATATGCCGAAAAGGCTTTGAATAAATGGAGCGGGCAACAAGATTCGAACTTGCGACCTAAACCTTGGCAAGGTTTCGCTCTACCCCTGAGCTATACCCGCATTTTTAGTTAATTCAGCTTAAAGAAAAAAAGCCTTATTTTATCAACCTTAAGTTAATAAAACAAAGCTTTAAATGGTGTCAAGGGGGAGACTTGAACTCCCGACCTCCGGCTTATGAGACCAGCGCTCTAGCCAGCTGAGCTACCCTGACACATGGCTAGAATTTAACTTGGGTTAAATTGTAAGCGGGATTATAACCAAAGTTTTTTTGTTTGTCAATTAAAACTAGCTTAAATTTATAAAAATTATTCAATTATCTCTATAATGTTTTTTACGGCATCTTTTTTTATCGTTTTTATAAGCCCCGAACTCATCTTTTCAATATCTTTATTTAATATATCCATAATGATATTCTGTTCAAGTTCAGCTTCGGTTCTTAAAAAACAAAGGTTTCTATCAAGGAGGTATTTTGCATTGTAATACTGGTGGTTGGAAGCCGCATAAGGGAAGGGGATGAACAAAGCGGGAATCCCAAGGGCCGTAAGCTCCCACAGGGTACTTGCCCCAGAACGGCTTACCGCAAAGTCGGAGTCGTTCATTTTAGCCAGGATATCGGGAGTGAAGTCAAAAACATCGGCAGCTATATTTAACTTCTCATATTCCTCTTTTACCCTTTCAAAATCGTTTTTCCCCGCCTGGTGGATTATATTTATATTTTTTTCTTTTAATACCGGGGCAATATTCAGGGCAAAATCGTTTATTGCTTTTGCCCCCTGGCTGCCCCCTAGGAATATTACGGTGTTTATCTTCTTTCTTACCCTTTGGCTTTTAAAAAGCTTTTGGTTTATCGGGTAATCTTTTATTTTAGAGCTTTCAAGATAGGAGCTGAAAACCTCTTTTGCGAATTTTGAGGTTATGGAGTTCAGTTTCCCCATGACGGAGTTCTGCTCATGGATATAAAAAGGGGTTCTTGTAAGTATGCTTGCAAAGCTTCCGCTTGCCGCACTGAATCCCCCTACGCTTACCACTTTTGAGACATTGTGTTTTTTCAGGATCTTTACGGATTGAAGAACTGCTTTGAATATAAGAAGCATGGAGTTTATTTTTCCAAAGAAGTTCTGGTTCACCACTCCTTTAGTGTCAAGGAAAAAAGCTTTGTAAAGTTTGGGTTCATTTTCGAACCACTGCTTATCCTGCCCTTTTGTGGAACCTATGAATATTACGCGGTAACCTTTGTCGTGAAACTCTTCTATAAATGACTTTGCGACGCTTAGGTGGCCGCCCGTGCCTCCTCCTGTGACAACTACTGTTTTAGTGCTGCTGTTCATTATTTACCCTCTTTGTTTCATTGTGTTCAACATTCCTGCTTATGGAAAGTATCATCCCTATTGCAATGGAGGTGGCAAGTATGGAGCTTCCCCCGTAACTTAAGAACGGCACGGCAATACCTTTTATGGGGATAAGCCCTGATATACCGTAGGAGTTGATCAAAAAGGCTATAGAGACCATAAGCCCTATACCTAAGCTGAATAGGTGGAACTTATTGTCCTGCACCCTTCTGCTTGTACGAAATATCCTGATAATAACCAGCATAAATATGCTCAGGACGAAAACAAGCCCTACAAATCCCACCTCTTCAGTGATACCGGCAAGCACGAAGTCCGTATGTACCTCACTTAAAAAGCCAAGCTTCAAAGAGCCCTCTCCAAGTCCCGTACCAAAGAGGCCTCCGTTGTTCATGGCATTTAATGAGTGTCCCACCTGGTAGGGTTCGGGAAACTCTTTTACCCTTAGGCTGGTTGCAAGGAAATCGGGGAAGATGGATAGTACACCGTCCTGGACCATGCTCCACCAGCTTTTTATCCTTGCTATCCTGTGGGGAAAGAGCAGGATCAGTGCCGCAAGCCCCATTATTGCAAGCCCTATAAGGGAAGCGAACACTTTCCAGCTTCTGTTTGCGAACATCAGCATAATAAACAGTGTGGTCCCAAGAAGCACCACCTGTCCCAGATCTTTTTGAAGCACGGCTATCATAACGGCAACGAAACCAAAAGCGATCCCGTAAGGAAGTATTAGTTTCACCTCTTCTTTAAAAGGAAGTTTCGTGATCCCTGTCAGTCTTCTGTGAAAAGAGTTTGCCAGGAAATAGATAAAACCTATTTTAAAGAACTCAACGGGAGACAAAGAGAGCCCGGGAAGCTTGATCCATCTTTTTGCCCCTCCCGATTCGGTGACCAGGGAAGCAGGGAGGAACTGCATAACGATAATAAGGAACGAAAAGACCCCAAAAAGGGTCCAGCCCAGGTTGTTTACAAGGACCTCCGGCTTTATCTGGGAGAGGCTCCACATAACAAAGATGGCCAAAATACCCGTGATAAGCTGCCTTACAAAAAAGTGAAACTGTATATAATCATGGTAAACGACAGTATAGATAGATAATGAATATGAAAATATGATACTTATGATTATCAAAAAAGATGCCAGGAAAAAAAGTACGTAATCAGGCTGTTTATTATCTGTTAGGGATTTAATCTTATTTTTGATATTATTCATTTTGAAAGTATATCCAATCACTAATAAAAGATAACCAGAATAATATATGAGCAAAACACCTTCAAAGCAAAAACAGATGCCGAGGATCAAGAAGTTTCTTATCCTTGTCCCATTGATCATTACAGCATTTATAGTACTGATAATATCAGTATATAGAACCATAAATGAAAACAGGGATCTTCCCTCTTTGCTTACAACCAAAAAAGACCTTGCCGTCAGGGGTAATATCTACAGTGCCGACAATTTTAAAATAGGCACCTCAAGAAAAATCTTCTCCGCTTCGATCGATACAAGGTCCCTTGATAAAGAGAAAAAAGAGCTTTTTACGACATTGTTTTCCATCTACAGCGATATCCCCGAAGAGAAACTAAAAGAGAAGATCAATTCAAAAAAAGGCTTTCTCCTTATCTCCGACGAGATCGATCAAAGAACGGCTAAGAATCTTAAGCTGCTGGCATTCAAGCTAAGAAGGCTCGGGGTATTCCAGCCCATAACCCTAAACGGCGTGGACAGGTTGTACGGGCTTGATATATTTGAAAGCGGTGAAGAGAGGGTATATCCTTATAAGGATGCAATGACCCCTATTATAGGTTTTATGAGAACCAATAATAATAAAGCCGGGAAAATAAGGGTGAACGGCGTCGACGGTATTGAGAAAAAATACAACAGCAAACTCAATAATATGCAAAACGGCGTTTTAAAAGGGGAGAAAGATATCCTTTCATATATCCTTTTCAATAAAGACTCGGAAATTATCCAAAGAAGGGACGGTGAGGACCTGATCTTGTCGATCCCCCTGAAACTTCAAAGAAATATTGAGCTTATGCTTGACAGGTATAAAGAGAAGCTTGGGTGTAAAGAGATACTGGTATCCGTTATGGACAGCAGAACCGGGAAGATACTCTCCCTGGCAAGTTCAAACAGGTATGACCCGAACAATATAAAGCAGGATGATGTTCCCAATCTTAAAATAAACGCGACCTGGTTTGCCTTTGAGCCGGGGTCCGTTATCAAGCCTATCTCCATTGCCCTTGCTTTGGAGAATAACAAGGTTAACGAGGAGGAACTCTTCTTTGCTCACAACAAGGGTAAACGAAACTCAAAAGGGGAGTTTCCCAGGGGGAAATATTATATAGGAAGATACGGAATAGGGGACGACCATCAGTTTACCAAGCATTACCTTACCCTGGAAGATATTTTTATATATTCAAGTAATATAGGTACCCTGACCATTGCAAACAGGCTTAGCGCTCAGGAATTTTACGACGGTTTCAGGAGCTTCGGCCTTTCTTTAAAATCGGGTATTGACCTTCCAAGCGAGAGTATAGGGGTGATACATAAACTTTACCAGTACAGGGCGGGGGAAGATAAAGGGAAAGACAATATCTTTAAAGCAACCGATTCCTACGGGCAGGGTATTACCACCAATTTTATGCAGGTATTAAGGGCTTATTCGGTCTTTAACAATGACGGAAGGATAGTTACCCCTTTTATTGCGGCAAACGTAACGCCCCAGGAGCCAGAAAGGATCATCTCGGAACAAACGGCTGACAAGATAAAAGAGCTTCTTATCACAACTGTTGAAAAAGGAACCGGGACAAAGGCAAAACTTGACGGGCTTATAGTTGGCGGTAAAACGGGTACTGCAAATATAGCAGAACACGGGTCTTACCAGAGGAAATATATGAGCAGTTTTTTCGGCTTCGTTAATGATGAAAAGAACAAATACACGATAGGGGTAACGGTAAGGGAACCAATATCAAGGGGTAAATACTGGTACTATTATTATGCTTCCCATTCTGCCGTGCCTGTGTTCAGGGAAACGGCCAAGATATTGACCAAGCTTAAATACCTAAAACCCATAGAGGGTTTAAAACAGGATTAGTTTCAGATATCCCCTTTTAATCTGCCCCATAATATTCCCAGATATTCATGCCAGGCTTTTTCACTTTTGTCCATTGCGTGCCCGTTTGGCATATCATAGGTTCTGTCTTCCTCTTTTATCTCAAACGCCGTTGCCGAAGGGACAGGGTTAAGCCCCTCTTTTTTAAACAGGGCAAGGGCCCTTGGCATATGGCTTGCTGAGGTTATAAGAATAAATGACTCTTCCCCTAAGAGCTCTTTTACTTTTACTGCTTCCTCTTTGGTATCTTTTGGCGTGCTGTGGATTATGATATCTTCTTTTTTTACCCCTGAAGCCATAAGAAGTTTTGCTGTTTTTAAAGCTCCTGATTCCTGGTCTTTTTCCCAGACGTAGCCTGATGTTATTATCTTTGAATTTGGGATGAGGTTGTAAAGCCTTAATGCTTCCCAGCCCCTGTTGTATCTGTCCCCGCCCAGAAGCAGAATATATTTAATATCTTTTGGAATAGTATTTAAAGTCTTATATTGAGACTCCAAGGGATAAAGCAGAAGGTTTGAGAACTGTACATACCCGAACAAAGATATCCAGACCAAGCTTGCTGTTAAAATGATTTTTGCTTTTTTTAACTTGTTGAAGTATAGAAGGATTATCCCAAGAAACAGAAGGGATAACCCTATCGATAAGGGCATTACTAATGCGGAAATGAATTTTTTAAGTATAAATCCAAATTCCATTTATATTTTAAAACCCGAAATGGAAGAATTCTTTTGGCTCGGGAGCTTCAAACTCATAATCAAAGATTTTCGTTATATGGCTGTGGAGCATTACCCTGTGTACCTGGTTTGAAGGCTTGCCGTACTGAAGGTCTCCTATAATAGGTATTCCCGCATGCTGAAGGTGCACCCTTATCTGGTGGGTTCTTCCGTTTTCGATCACAATTTTGACCTTGCTTTTTCTACCCTCTGTCATATACGGGTAAACGGTTGTTTTTGCAGGCTTTCCGTATTTCTCGTCTATCCTGCTTCTTGCTGTTTTCCCTTTAATGGTAGAGATAGGCAGGTCTATTACGACCTCTTCTACCACTCTTCCCTCAACAACGGCAATATACTCTTTATATACTTTGTTTTGGGCATACTCTTTAACCGCTTTTTTTCTAAACTCTTCATTTTTTGCCAACAGCATCACGCCGCTTGTTTCTTTGTCAAGCCTGTTTAGAAGAACCGCATCGCTGAACTGGTCCTCAACCTCAGTAGCGTTCAGGTGCGCAGGTTTGTCAACGGCAATGATATCGTCATCTTCAAAGATAACTCTTGCTCTTGCTATATCTTTTACCTTGAACTTTGTTCCCTCTTTTAACATTCCCCTTGCGATAAGGAGTTTTTTACCGTTTACGCTTACTACCCCTTTGTCTATAAGCTCTTTTGCTTTTCCGTTTGATATGTTTTCCTGTTCTGCTAACAGTTTATATGCTTTTTCCATTTTATTTTCCTATCTCATCTAAAATCGGTTCGATCGAGCCCGCTTTCATCAATGATGCTTTTGTTAAATTTTTTCCGTTATCTAAATATTCTTTTAATTGATTATCTTCCAGGAGATAATAGTTGTCCACACATTCAAACAATGATTCCTGGTTGAATATGTTTTTTCCGCTTATAAGCGCATTGTTGAAAAATGCCGGCTCGATGGGGTTGTGGCCCCCTGCTGTTTTTATAAAGCCGCCCCCTAAGATCACAATATCACTTATAGCATAAATATTATTAAGTTCACCCATTTTATCCACTAGGATCACGTCGCTTTGGAAGTCCTGTTTTTGGGAATATCTATGGAACGTCACATCCGAATTGTCGTAATAGAATTCCATCAGGGCAAACACTTCGTCAAATCTTTCGGGATGCCTCGGGACAACTATAAGTTTTCCCTGTGATCTGTCCCATGAATTGAATATCAGTTCCTCTTCCCCCTCATGGGTGCTTCCGGCCGTTATAATAAAGGCATCAGGTTTTTTTAACTCTTTTGTCACCTTTGGAAGGTTTGCCAGTTTTATATTCCCTATAACTTCCACATTTGATGCACCGAGCTCCTCCAGCCTTTGCCTGTCTTTGTCCGTCTGGGCAAATACCTTGTCTATATTTTTGAATATATGCCTGTAAAGGAAGGAGAACTTTTTATAGCTTCTGTATGATTTGTCGCTTATCCTCGCATTTATCAGTATTGTTTTGGTCCCCTTTGCCTTTGCCGTTAAAAACAGCATATACCAAAGTTCCGCCTCCATTACTACGAGTACTTTTTGTTTCGTCTGCCAAAAGGGCATAAATATCTCGAAAGGGAGATACCTTACGCTTTTTACCATCTGTTTTCCTGCTTCAAAGCCGGTATTTGTTATAACGGATAAATTGATATTATCAATATCAAGTTTGTCAAAAATAGGTTTTAAAGCTTTGGTCTCACCCATTGAACAGCTGTGGAACCAGAGTGCTTCTTTCTCGAACTTCGGGTTGTTCTTTAAAAAGAATTTTGCAGGTATCGCTTCACGGTATTTTGGGTTTCTTGACTTGTAAAGTAGATAGGGGATTGCCAGGATGTAAACTGTTAAAGTTATCAGGTAGTAAATATATCTAAACATAAACTTTTCTTTTTCTCTTCTCTCTTCCAAGAAGTGGAAGAGAAATTGATAATTTTGTTAATACCAAGGCGAAGAGTCGTTTTTATGAAGAAGCATACCGGAAGTATGTGACTGATTAAAAATAACTCTTTAACGAAGATAGTAGCAAAAAGAGCTTTTCTATTCCTCGTCTTCTGCTTTGTAGATAATTCTTCCACAGTGTGGACAAGTCATGATCTCATCAGACATCACGAACTCTGCATAGAATCTGTCGCTTAGTTTCATATGACAACCGTAACATGCCTGTTTTTTTACAGGTACTACGGCAGTTTCTTTTGCCCATCTTTTGATTTTTTCGTAAAAAGCTAAAACTTTTGTATCTATATCAGATACAAGTATAGATTTGTCTTCGTAAACTTTGTTTCTTGATTCTTCAAGTGCAACGATGTTTTTATCGATAGCTTCTTTTAATTCTTTTACCGCTTCCTCTTCACTTGCAAGTTCTTCACTTAAAGTCTCAAGCTCTGCGTTTTTTGTTTCGATAAGGTTGTCAAGTCTGATGATCTCGTCATTGGCAAATGAGATCTGCTCTTTTGCGATCTCCTCTTCAAGTTGTAAAGCTTTTACCTCTTTTTCTGTTTTTGCCAGTTTGTGTTTACCTGCGATTTCTTCCAGTTTGTCAGATAATTCTTTTAGATGGATATCGTTTTTGATTCTTTTGTTCTTGATATCATCGATTGTAGCATAAAGCTTGTCTTTCTGGTCTGTAAGCTCTTCTACTGTTTGGGTAAATGCTTTTAGTTTCTCTTGTTCGTTTTCGATTTTCGGCTCAAAGTTTACAATCTCTTTATCAAATTGTGATAATTTAACCAATTGTTCTAAGTGTTTATTCAATGCTTTTTTCCTCTTATTTGTATTTAAATGGATTTTGTGAAGCTAGTATTATAGCTGTTATTTTATTTTTTTTCAAATAGTTTGCGATCAGCCCCTCTAAAAGGGCGCTGAAGTGTATCTCGCTTTCATAGTGACCTATGTCGATCAGGCTGATATTTCGTGCCATAGCTTCCATGGCTTCATGGTATTTTATATCACCCGTTAAAAAACAGTCCGCTTTTATATAAGGAAGCAGGCTCATCCCGGACCCCGTGGTCAAAGAGAGGGTTTTTATCTCTTTTTTCGCTTCAACGACCTTAAGGGTATCCATCCCCAGTTTCTCTTTGATATGTTTCTGCAGGCTTTCAAAGCTCATATCCACTTTTGCTGTCATTACAAAATCATCATCCTGTTTAAAGTCAAAGCCCAGGATTTCCTTGCCCACGTAGGCATTCAGGTGGGTTTTGTCGATATTTGTATGCATGGATATCAAAGATATATCTTTTTTAATAAGCTGCTTTAGTATCTTTTCACTGTAGCTTGTATCATTCACTCTTTTTAAAGGGGAAAAGATCAGCGGATGGTGGGTGATGATCAGACTGTTGGGCTTGATCTCATTTACCGTTTTAAGGTCAAGATCCAAAGAGATATAGAGATTTTCGACTTCATCCTCAAAACTCCCTACGATCAAGCCGCTGTTATCCCATTTTTCCTGAAGCTCAAAAGGGGACAGTTCGTCCAGGAGATCGTATATCTCTTTTATTTTCAACAAATCAGTATCCTAATCTTTTTAATCTTTCAGGTTCCTGTGCTTTGTAAAGTTCCGCACAGCCAAGAGCCAGCTCCCTTACCTTTAGGATATAGTTCTGTCTGCTCGTAACGCTTATTGCTTTTCTTGCATCAAGGGTGTTAAAGGCGTGCGAAGCCATCATACACTGGTCGTATGCAGGAAGTGGCAGTTCAGCTTCAAGACATTTTTTACACTCAGCCGCAGCATCGTCAAAATGTTTGAACAGCATATCCGTATCCGCGATCTCAAAGTTGTATTTGCTGAACTCTATCTCGCTTTCCAGGTGGATATCTTTATATGTAGTTACCCCGTGCTCGTTTTCGTTCCAAACGATATCAAATACGGTATCGACCCCTTGAAGATACATGGCAAGCCTTTCAGTTCCATATGTGATCTCAACGGCAACAGGGTCACAGGCTAATCCACCAACCTGCTGGAAGTATGTGAATTGTGTTACTTCCATACCGTCAAGCCATACTTCCCATCCAAGTCCCCATGCACCAAGAGTCGGAGATTCCCAGTTGTCTTCTACGAACCTGATATCATGTTTACTAAGATCAAGGCCTAAGTATTCCAAAGATTGTAAGTAAAGGTCCTGGATATTTTCAGGGCTTGGCTTGATAAGCGCCTGAAACTGGTAATAGCTTCCAAGCCTGTTAGGGTTTTCGCCGTATCTACCGTCAGTCGGTCTTCTACTTGGCGCGACATATGCTACTGACCAAGGCTTTGAATCAAGGCTTCTTAAAAGTGTTGCAGGGTGAAAAGTACCCGCACCTGCCGGGATATCGTAGGGCTGAACTATATTGCACCCCTGATTTGCCCAGAATTCTTGTAACTTTAAAAGTAATTGTGAAAATGTGATCATCTATTTTATTCCCAGTGTTTTTTCTATTTTGCGTTTGTCAAAGCCGCATACCCAAGTCTGCCCTATTAGAAAAACAGGCACACCTCGACATCCATTTTTTTGACAATCTTTCATAGCTTTTTTATTTGTAGTGACGTCTACTACGGAAAATTTAATTTTTTTATCTTTTAGATATTGTTTTGCTTCACCGCACCATTTGCATTTCGGTGCGGTAAAAATTATAACGGGTTTTATAATAAAACCTCGATCTCTTTAGAGTCGTTTACTACTGTTTTCTCTTTTACGATTCTGTCCTCTTGCAATTTAACGGCAAGCTCTTTATCCGTAATTGCAAGAATCTGCATAGCAAGGTAAGCTGCGTTTACCGCTCCCGCTTTCCCTAACGCAACCGTTGCTACCGGCATACCAGAAGGCATTTGAACGGTTGAAAGCATCGCATCCATACCGTCCATAGCTCCACCTTTCATAGGAACACCGATTACAGGTTTAGTTGTTCCTGCCGCTAAAGCACCGGCAAGGTGTGCAGCCATACCTGCAGCCGCAATAAATACCTTCGAACCTTTCTCTTCCGCAGATTTGATATAATCTTTGGTTCTTTGAGGACTTCTGTGAGCCGATGAGATGATAAGTTCATACTTTACGTTGAACTTTTCCAAAGTGTCTGCACAGTTCTTCATAATCTCGTAATCTGATTTACTACCCATGATAATAGAAACAAAATCCATTTAATTCCCTTTTATTTTATTTTCGTGATTTTAACAAAATATAACTTTATATTACAAATAAAGATTCTTTAATAAGATTTAATAATAAATATAATCCAGGGCTATTAAAAAAGTGTTACTTTTTCTTCATATTTCCTTAAATTCTGATACAAGTCAAATCATTTTAAGTTAAAAGTGAATATAATTTACGGATTTTAAATCTAAACAAAGGAAGAAATATGTCTAATGAAACAAATAGACGGGATTTTCTTGGGTATTCATTTGCAGCTGTAGCTGCAGTTGGAGGAGCGGCTTCACTTGTTGGAATGAAACAAGCTTGGGATCCACTTCCATCTGTATTAGCAGCGGGATTTACAACAATAGATCTTGGCGCAATTGGGTTAGAACCTGGGAAACCACAAACATTCACATGGAGAGGTAAACCTATCTTTGTTCTTCAAAAAACAAAAGATATGGCAGACTTCGATGGTGATTTGGTTATCGGAGATAAAAGATATACAGTAGTGATCGGATTATGTACACACTTGGGTTGTATTCCGGCATGGAAAAAAGATATGTGGAAATGTGCATGTCACGGAGGTGAGTTCAATGCAAACGGTCAGCAGACTTTCGGACCACCGCCGAAACCGTTCGTAGTTCCACCATTCAGTGTTAAAGGTTCAGTTCTTGTTCTTGGTGAAGATGGTCCTGAATCTAAAAAAATGATAGATGCAAGAGCGTAAGGGGTGATCGATGGCAAAAATTGATGAATCGTTATTTAGTGTTGAGGGTCTTGATAAAAGATTAGCTATCAAGAAGTTCAACAAGGTTATGATGACGGAATATTGGATTCCAAAAGATATAAACTTCTTATGGGCAATGGGTGTTGTTCTTGCAACTACATTTACTATTCTTGTTGTAAGCGGTATTTTCTTACTTATGTATTACAAGCCTGATACGGCCTTGGCATTTGACTCTGTTAACTACACAATCATGCAGGAAGTTGCATACGGTTGGCTGTTCAGACATATGCACGGTGTTGCGGCATCAGTTGTATTCCTTATAATCTACATTCACATGTTCACAGGTATCTACTACGGTTCTTATAAGAAAGGTAGAGAGATGATCTGGATCTCAGGTATGTTATTATTCGTTACTTTCTCTGCTGAAGGTTTCTCTGGATATATGCTGCCATGGGGACAAATGTCTTACTGGGCTGCTGCTGTTATTACCAACCTTTTTGCTGGTGGTTCTTTAGAAGCTTGGGGATTGGTTGAGTGGATCAGAGGTGGATTTGCCGTTAATGATGCAACTTTAACAAGATTCTTCATGTTACACGTATTCCTATTACCAATAGTAATTATTATGCTTATCGTTTTACACTTCTATACACTAAGAGTTCCTCACGTTAATAACCAGGAATCTGAAGAGATAGATTTTGATGCGGAAGCTGAAAAATACTTATCTGGAAATAAAAAAGAAGCTAAAGTTATACCTTTCTGGCC
Organism: Arcobacteraceae bacterium; assembly: GCA_963677515.1. Taxonomy (GTDB): domain Bacteria; phylum Campylobacterota; class Campylobacteria; order Campylobacterales; family Arcobacteraceae; genus JAIOSF01. The sequence goes on from OY781963.1 coordinate 2,378,952, forward strand.
TGTATTCTTGTCTAAAGATTTCGCGGTATTATCTGTATTCCTGATCTTCTATTTCTACCTTGTGTTCTTTAACTACAGTTTCGCAATGGATCCTGTTAACTTCGACCCTGCAAACTCTATGGTAACACCTGCGCATATTTACCCTGAGTGGTATTTCTTATGGTCATATGAAACATTAAGAGGGCCTTTCTTTGATATGCTTGGTATGAAAGCGGGAGACATCGGTCTTATCGTGTTCGCATTTGCGCAAGTTGCGTTCCTGATCGTTCCATTTATAGATAAAGATCCGGATATCCTTCCTGCACATAAAAGACCAAGATTCATGATCTGGTTCTGGGTTATGATCGTAGACCTTCTTGTTCTTACAGTTTACGGTAAATTACCTCCAACCGGTGCAAACGCATGGGTAGGATTCTTTGCAACGGCAGTATTCCTTGCACTGTTCATTTTATTACCTTTTGTATCTAAAGCTGATGCAAAAGCAAGAGGAGCGTTATAATGAGAGAATTAAAAATATTTGCAGTACTTGTATTCTTTACAGCTGTATTATACTGGGGAGTTGAGCCTTTCGCCCACTCTCAGATGCACCCTCACGTAGAAGCTCCTGATTACACTTTTAAAGATGTGAACGGGCTTAACGGTAAAACTGGTGATGCACAAAAAGGTGCCGAGCAGGTTGCTATGAACTGTACTGCTTGTCACTCTATCGAAAAAGCGGGATTCCCTGCTGTTATGGATAACGCTACTGCTGCGGCTTCATACGGTGTGGTTCCACCTGATCTAAGTGCTGCGGGACTTATCTATGATGAGAACTTCCTTGCTGCATTTATCAAAGATCCTGTAAAAGCTACAAAAGCTGAGCATGTATTTGTTGACGGTAAAGTTCACCCAATGCCTGGTTACGGATGGCTTGGAGATCAAGCTGTTGCAGATATCGTTGCATACTTTAAATCTATCGCTCCAAAATCTTTAACAGACAAAGAGGTTTTCCAAAATGCCTGCCAAAGATGTCACGGTATTAAATACGGAGATTTCTTCGGTGGAACAATGGCTGCAAAAACACCTGTAGCTAATATTACTACATATATGGGTAAAACACCGCCTGATCTATCTCAATATATTAGATCAAGAGGAGATTCCTGGTTACATGAGTTTATCAATGATCCTCAAAAACACCTTGAAGGTACAGCTATGCCAAGAGTTGGTCTGACTCAAGAGGCTGAAAAGCAGGTAATTGCATATATGACCAAAGTTGGTGACAGTTCTAAAGAGCAAAGAGAATCTTTAGCGGGACCATTCTTGGGTTATTTAGTGATCTTTGCTATCTTTGCTTGGCTATGGAAAGCTAAAATCTGGAGAGAAGTTCACTAAGAACTTCTCTTAATGTAGGAGAAAAAATGAAATTATCTAAAATCTTAATAGCTGGAATTTTATCATTCTCGGCTGCAAATGCAAACGATGTAATGAAAGAATCTATGAATATTATGCAAAAAGGTATCGAGCAGGTTCAATTCGGATTTATAAACAATAATGCAGAATTGATCAAAGAGGGACTTGTTCAGATCAAAAAAGGGAACGAAATGTTCTCAGATGAAAGTGTTATTAAAAAGTATTTACCTGAAAATAAAAAACATATGGTAAATGTTGCTACAAACGCTTCAAAAAGAATCCATCTTGATGCAAACATTATCGAATTAAACCTTGACGACAAAGCTTATACAAAAGCTGCGGAAGGGTATTCTGATATGTTAAATGCATGTTCAAGATGTCACGGGATCGTTAGAAGCTGGTAACCCCAGGTTTACGGTTCTAAAAAAAGGGAAAGCTTTTTAGCTTTCCCTTTTTTAATAGCTTATTTTACTCAAATAAAGCCCGTACGGCGGTGCAAGGGTCCAGGAGACAAGCTTTTCTTTATTGAGCTGTTTCTTTAAATCTTCTATGCTTAATTTACCTGAAGATATCTTCATAATAAAATCAACCATCATCCTTATCTGGCTTCTTAGATATGAGTTCGCTTTGAACTTTAGGACATATATATCTTTATATTTATAAAGCCTGATATCATATATCTCCCTGACTGTAGAGACAGGATCGCTTCCTTTCTTGCTGAAATATTCAAAATCATGGATACCAAAAAAATGTTTAAGGGCTTGGTTTATTTTATTCATATCTATATTCTCATAATAACTGATATAGCTGGTGTTAAAAGGGCTTGGCCTTTTATCTGTGAAAATATACCTGTATTCCCTTTTTTTTGCACTGAACCTGGCATGAAAATCATCATGGACTATTGAAACATACCTGATATTAATCGAGTTTGGCAAAAGCTTGTTTAAAAGCTTTTTGAAGTTCTCAAGGTCATTACCGAAATGTTTTGGTATATTGCAGGAAACAACCTGCTTAAATGCATGAACGTCTTTATCGGTCCTGCCGCTGAAATCGAATTTTGTCTCGATATTGAGTATTTTAAATACTTCATCGAGTTTGCCGTGAACGGTAGATCTTCCCGGTTGTATCTGGGAACCGTAAAAGTGGCTCCCGTCGTAGGAGATAATAAGTTTTATTTTCATGCTAATAATAGCTTCTTACTTTTAATCTATAGTAAAAACCGCTTAATACCAGCCAAATAAACGGCAGTGTATACAGTGTGTAGAGCCCAATGGAACTGGAAAGTTTCTGACCTGCTACTACAAATACAGTTATCAAGGTTAGTGCCAAAACTGTAGAGTTGTTCTTGTCGTATCTTGGGTTGAAGTAACCTATGGTTATAACAAAAAGTATGGATATCAACGGGAACAGTGAGTATAAAACGTTAAAGGTAAACTCCCTCTCAACAGGTTTTGCACGTTCCATTCTTTTCCAGAAATCAACCACATCGTCAAAAGTATTGATAAGTTTGATCTTTTCTATTTTGTTGTTTATGGTCATGGTGTTAAAATCGATCTGCTTTATATTTTCCTGGATATAAAATGCTTTACCGCTGTAAAGATCCAGGGCAAGATTGTCCCCTTTTACGTTTTGAACCTGGGCATTGTTGGCAATAATGATATCTCTCTCATTTTTTTTCTGGTCGTTTTTAAATAATACCATATCGGAATAGTTATTATCTTTTTTCCCGTTTACATATATGAACCAGTCACCGAATTTCTGCCCGAACTCACTGGGGTTTATGTTGAACTGGGCTTCTGATTTCTTTTTTTCCAAAAATTCTGAATTAAGGTATTGTGCCTTGGGAATAAGCACAAGTGAAATAACAAGCAATAAAAGTGTAACGCTTACCAAATGCACAAGGATATGCTTAAGGATATTCAGGGGATTCAAACCGAAACTTGTAATAACTATAAGCTCATAGTCTGAAGATAACTTTGCAATGGAAAGGGAGAGCGATATAAATATGGAAACCGGTAGTATATAAAATAAAATAGTGGGCAGGGTATATGAGTACAGGGTCATAAGCTCTAAAAAATTTATCTGTATAATAGATGTAAGGGTTGCTATTTTTATTAAAAATACTATTGAAGTGATAATAAAAAGTATTAGAAATATGGGGAAAAATGTACCTGAATATGTTTTAAAAAGATATTGCTTTAAAAGTTTCATATGTTTGTGGTCTCCAAAAGGTTAATAAAATTTTTTTCTAAAAGGTATGTAACGAACAAACCTAAGGATAAAAAAGGGATAAACGGTATCTCCAAGTCTTTTTTTATCAAAGATGGTATCAGAGCAAAAACTGCCGACAGGAATATTGCTATAAAGCCGAACTTTAATCCCGCAACGGCCCCTATTACGGCAAAGATGGGAATATCACCTTCCCCCATCGATCTTTGGGTCTTCAACGATTCGTCTTTTAAGATTTTTGCTTTTATATTTTGAATATAAAAAGTTACTACAAGTTCAAGCAGGGCAATGGCTCCTGCAAATAAAAAGCTGTTTTTTACTGCTTCCATTATATTTCCAGACATGGCAATATATGAAAAGACAAGTGCCAGTATCAAAAGATAATCAGGAACAGCCTTATACTTAAAATCAATAAAGGAAAGAACTATCAAAGTGTAAAATAAAAGACTTATGGTTACGAATTCAAAAGTTGTCCCAAGTTTTATAAATAGAAGCAGGGTAACTATCCCTGTGATAAATTCAACTGCAGGGTAAGTTACGGATATCTTTTCCTTGCAGGAGGAGCATTTCCCTTTTAAAATAAGAAAATATGATACCAAAGGGATGTTCTCATACCACTTTATCGTTCTTCTGCAGGCAGGACATACTGATCTTGCAGGGTCGATCAAGGATATATTTAGAGGCAACCTGTAAATTAGGACATTTAAAAAGCTTCCCATTACGATACCCGTTAAAAAAATCAGAATTTCCATTTTATATCCCGCCGAATCTTCTTTCTCTGTTATTAAAATCGGAAATGATATCATCAAGTTCATTTGTAGTAAACTCTGGCCAGTATGTGGGTGTGAAAAACATCTCCGCATAGGCGATCTGCCATAAAAGAAAGTTTGAAACTCTTATCTCTCCGCTTGTTCTGATTAATATATCCACATCCGGCATATCTGCCGTATCCAGGCATTTCTGGATATTCTCTTCAGTTATTTCAAGATCTTCCTCATTCAGTTTTTTAACTGCTCTTGTTATCTCATCACGGCTTCCGTAGTTTAGTGCCAGAACCTGTGTAAGCCCTGTAGCTTTTTCCGTTTTGTGCTCAACGTCTTTTATAGTCTGCTGCAGCTTTTTTGAGAATCCGCTTATATCGCCTATTGCCTTGAACCTGATATTGTTCTTTAGATAAATATCAAGTTCGCTTTTCAGGTATCTTTCAAGAAGTTTCATAAGGTATTCAACTTCAAGTTTGGGCCTGGCCCAGTTTTCGGTACTGAAAGCATAAAGGGTCAGGTATTTTGCACCCAGCTTTGCGCAGTGTTCTGTTATTATTCTAACTGTTTTAGCCCCTTGCTCATGTCCTGCGGTCCTGTTTAGGCCTTTTTCTTTGGCCCATCTGCCGTTGCCGTCCATAATCAGGGCAATATGATCTGGAACTGTTATCTTATTGTTCATTAAACTGGTCTTGCAGGTAGCTTAATATTTGAAATGACAATTCAAGCTTGGGAAGGTTTTCCCACTTTTTAGAGGTGATCTGGTCCGTTATAAGCTCTATTGAGTTATTGTCGCTTCCAAAATTGTTGTTTTGGTCCAGAATATTTAAACATACACCGTCCAGGTTTTTCTTTTCAAGCATATCCAGGGCGCTGTTAAAAGCACTGCTTTTATCTGTCTCAGCTTTGAACCCTATAGTGTAGATATCAGTTTTATCCAAAGACCCAAGAATATCAATATTCTTTTTCAAAGGGATATCCCAGGTTTCCCCTATATCGCTTTTTTTCACTTTTCCCTCTTGGGGGAATTGGGGTATATAGTCGCTAACTGCCGCAACTGAGAAGAAGTAGGGTTTCTTTTGTATAAGCTGCATCTGGGAATTATCCATAAGTGTCGCGCTTGACATTTTCCCTTTTTTTGAGACCCTTATCGCATCCTGGCAGTATTGAAGCATCTCCCGAGAGCTTTCCACCTGAATGGTATATATCTCATTTGGAATCTCAAGTTTCTTTGTTGTTACAAGACATACGTCTGCACCTCTGTAGTAAAGGGCAGTTGCCAAAGAGGCAGCCATTTTGCCGCTGCTGAAATTGCTTATAAATCTTACATCATCTATTTTTTCAATAGTCCCCCCGCCGTTTAGCACGACTTTCCTGTCGCTCCAGTAGGAATCTTTCAAAAGCTCTTTTGCCGTTGCATGGAATATATCCTCAACTTCAGCCATGGCCCCGTCGCCCGTATCACGGCAGGCAAGCTCTTTTGTTACAGTATCTATAAGCTTATAGTTGCAAAGCTTAAGCATTTTAAGGCTTGCCTTTGTAAAAGGATTCTGGATCATATTTGTGTTTGCTGCAGGGCAAAGCAGTTTTACGCCCGGGTATGCCAAAGCAGTCTGGGTAAATATATTATCGGCGATTCCGTTGCTAAGCTTGTTTATACTGTTTGCGCTGCAGGGAGCTATTACAAATACATCTGCCCATTTCCCTATGGCTATATGGTTATTTGCCGTTTCAGTGCTCCAGTCCTCATTTGTATCGTCCAAAATCTTGTTTTGGCTTATCGTTTCAAAAGCTAGTGGGTTTATAAATTTCTTGGATGCCTGGGTCATTATGACTTTTACGTTGGCTCCAGCTTTCTTATAAAGCCTGATAAGCTCCAAAGATTTATAAACGGCGATACTTCCCGTAACTGCTACTAAAATATTTTTGTTTTCAAGTAAGTTCATTGTTTTTCTCTTTATTTAAAGAATTTATAAAAGAAACCTTTTATAGATTTTTGTTTTGTCCTACTTATAGCCAGGTCACCCTTATTTACGTCTGAAGTAATTGTACTACCCGCAGCGATTAAAACATCGTCTTCTATGGTCACCGGGGCAACTAATTGTGAATCACTTCCTATGAAAACATTTTTACCTACGGTTGTTTTATATTTGTTTATCCCGTCATAGTTACATGTGATGGTTCCTGCACCAACGTTAGTACCCTCATCTATATCACAGTCCCCAAGATATGAAAGGTGTCCCGCTTTCACCCCTTTAAGGTTTGCTTTTTTTGTTTCAACAAAGTTTCCAATATGTGTATCTTGCAGGTTGCTTTTAGGTCTTACCCTTGCCATTGGTCCGGCAGAGCTGTTTTGGATGATGCTGTCTTCAACAATTGTGTTTGTTTTTATATGGGAGTTTATGATCTTTGTGTCACCTAAAAGGGTAACACCGTTTTCTAAAATAGATTCCCCTTCTATCTCTACACCGTATTCGATATAAATGGTTTCAGGAAGTCTCATTAAGACTCCCTCTTTCATAAAGTTTTCTTTGATCCTGTTCTGGTGGATAGTTTCCGCATGGGCCAGGTCAAGTTTGGAGTTTACCCCTTTGAAATTCTCTTCACTTACGATCACGGGAGTTACATTTAGCTTTTGAGTGATAGCCATCTCTACCAGGTCAGTTATATAATACTCTTTTTGAGCATTTTCATTTGATAGTTTTGGCAGAGAATCAAGGAGGAATTTTGTATCAAAGCAGTAGATGCCTGCATTTGCCGTAGTTACTTTAAGTTCCTGAGAGTTACAGTCTTTCTGTTCAACGATCTTCGCAACATGGTTTTGAGAGTTTACTATAACCCTTCCGTAACCCGAGGCATCATCAAGGTCAAGAATAGACATGGTTATGGTGTCATTACCTATGAGTTTTTCCAGTTCAACAGCTTCAATTAAAGGCATATCTCCGTTAAGTACCAGGGTTTTTTCATGTTTTGGGGTTATCCCCATTACAGCACCGCCTGTTCCCGGGAAATTTTCATGGTCCTGTATATGGAAGTTTATATCAGAAAAGTATTTTTCCATGGTTTGTTTTACAAGTTCTGCCTGGTGGTAAAGAATCACCGTTATATCGTCGCTTAGTTTTTTAGCTTCTGTAATAGAGTAAAAAAGCATCTCGTAGCCGGAAATCTTATGCAATACTTTAGGTTTGTCTGATTTCATTCTTGTACCCGCACCTGCGGCAAGAATTATAATTGATAAGTTATTTTTCATATATTTTCTCTTTGGTTTCTTCTATTAATATCTATTAATTATAGCGAAAAGTTGGTTAAGAATTAAATTATCGGTATCTTCTTCTTGTTCTGCTTCTTCCCCTTGAGTTTTTTTGCTCCTCTTTATCTCTTGTTTCTTTTGCTTTTCTTTGGTTATTATTGAATCTTTTTCTTCTGTTATGATCTCTTGATTCCCTTACCAAAGACCTGTTTGATTTTAGTGAATTCTCACAAAAACTGTTTGCTTCGATCCTTATTTTATGTGCTTTTTCACTGTCGGGGAAAAGGTGGGGAAATTTATATGAAAGCCACAGGTATAAAGATACTTTTTTTACTTCATCTTCGGCAATTAGAAGCTCTTCTTGTGTTTTTGCCAGCCCTACCGTTTTTGAAGATGAAGTAAATTTGGTCACTTTGTGGTTCAGCACCCCGTTTATATATTTTAAATATGCTCCCACGATAAGGGGTGATCTTGTATTGATAGGTGCCGAAGCCAACATATATTTATCTTCCAAAGACATATTCGTTTTTTTATCAAGAATATCTGCAAGTTCGGTCATGGTCTTGATATTTACCGCCTTAAAAGGGCCGTCGTATTTCATATGCTTTGAGAAGTAGTTTAGTATTTGGGTAAGGCTCTTTGTATTTAAAAATGTTGAGAGCTCCTCAACCTGCAGCTGGGTAGCCTTTACTTTTACGGGGGCTTTTATGGTATGCATAGGGGAATGGAACATATGGTTTATATGTGCCAGAACCGATTTGGCAGTTGCCCCTATATGTCCTATTTCATGGAAGCCGTATCTTCCCGCACGACCCGCTATTTGTATAACCTCGTTGGGGGTAAGCTTTCTTTTTGATTTCCCGTCAAATTTCGTGTCGGTGGTAAACAGCAGTGTCCTTATAGGCAGGTTAAGCCCCATGGCGATGGCGTCGGTTGCTATTAATATATCGCTTTTACCTTCCCTGAACCTTTTTGCCTCTTCTCTTCGAACTTCCGGGCTTAAGTTTCCGTATAGAACGGAAACTGTGTGAAATTTGGAAAGTTTTGATTTGAGTCTTAATACATCGTTCCTGCTGAATGCTATAAGTGCCGTTGCTTTTTTTATATCCCTGAGATTTATGGGTTTTTCCAGAACCTTTATTGGGTTCTTTCTTTTGAATTTTACTATTTCAAGCTCTTCGCCAAGGTATGAAGCTATTTTTTTTACGATATCAAGGGCGTTTACGCTTCCTGTCATTATGACTTTTTTAGCAGGGGTTCCCAAAATGGCGTTTACCCAGGCCCATCCCCTGTCCTCATCTTCTAGCATCTGCACCTCGTCTATAACCGATACGTCAACTTCCAGGTTGTAGTTGAGCATCTCTATTGTTGAACAGATATGCCCCGCATCCTCGTCGAATATCTCTTCCTCTCCGGTCACAAGTGAGGCCCTGATATTGTCAGATTTCAGGCTTTCATAATTTTCAAGGGCAAGAAGCCTTAAAGGGGCCAGGTAGGTTCCCGTATCGGCATTTTTAAGTTCTTCCATAGCCTGGTGGGTTTTCCCGCTGTTTGTAGGTCCTACGTAAAAGTAAAGTTTTCTGTCTAACTCTCTGGCAAGGGGATATAACTCTTTTATATCACATTTAAGCAGTGTATTTAATTGTTGTTTGAAGCTTTCATTAATCATATGTTATAATAGCAGATTATTAGTAAGTAACAGTTGACATAATTAAAATATTTTCACATAAGGTAATTAAAATGAATGACGGACCGATCCCAAAGGATATACTGAAGATCCAAAAGAAACTGGCGACTTTTGAAAAAGGCTCCAGGAATTACAATAAGTATACAAAAATATTGAAAAAACATATCAAGAACCATAATATGAAAAGCAGGGTTAAAAGTCATATAAATACCATCGATAGAATCAGTGAAATAATTGAACAAAGTCAAAAAGAGCTTATATTAAACATAGAAGTGCTTGAACAAGCAAAGAAAAAAATGAAAGAGGAATAATGGATTGTAAGTATTTTGGAAAGTGCGGAAGCTGTAATCTCAGCAAGGATTATAAAGAGCAGCTGGATTTTAAATACCAAGAGCAGAAAAAAAATTTTTTAGATCTATATACCGAAGAGATAGATCTGATTCAAAGTGAGTATGAGGCTTTCAGGAATAGGGCAGAATTCAGGATATACCATAAAGAGGGGAAGATCTCTTACGCTATGAACAGCATAGATAAGAAACCTCTGCCTATAGATGAGTGCCCGATCGTGTCTGCAACTATTTCAGATATGATGCCAAAACTGCTTGCTGAGGTGAATAAAAGCGAGCTTCTAAGTACAAAGTTTTTCGGCGTTGAGTTTTTAAGCTCCCTAAAAGGGGATCTTTTGGTCACCATGCTTTACCATAAAAAGCTGGATACGCAGTGGGAAGAGGAGGCAAGAGAGCTTCAAAAGAAACTAAACTGCAAAATTACGGGAAGGGCAAGAAAGCAGAAGCTTGTCCTTGGCGAAGATTTTATCGAAGAAAAGCTTCTGATAAACGAAAAAGAATATAATTTTCAGTATTTTGAAGGGGGATTTACCCAGCCTAACCAGAAAGTAAATATTAAGATGATCGAGTGGGTAATGCAGAATATGGAAGCCAAAGACGATCTTTGCGAACTTTACTGCGGCGGCGGTAATTTTACGATCCCTTTATCAACTAAGTTTGACAAGGTTCTGGCTACTGAAGTATCCAAAACATCAATAAAGTCTGCAAAGAATAACTGTGCCCTTAACGGAGTGGAAAACATCAAGTTTATCAGAATGAGCAGTGAGGAATTCGTTGAAGCAAGGAACAATGTAAGGGAATTCAGAAGAATGGAGCAGGAAAACGTCAATCTTGATGAGTATAATTTCAGTACTATATTCGTTGATCCACCAAGGGCGGGGCTTGATGATACCACAAGGGAATTATGCTGTAAATTTGATCAAATAATCTATGTATCGTGTAATCCAGAGACTTTACACAGGGACTTGACTGAATTAACAAAAACACATACTGTTAAAAACTTTGCACTTTTTGATCAGTTTGCTTATACAAAACATATCGAATCAGGTGTAATACTGTATAAGTCTTAGTGATCTATACTCTTCAATTCTTAAAAAAAAATTAATCATAATCTTATTTTAAGAAAAGTTTAGGAAAGCCCTTAACAAAAGGGTTTTCTCGTAATAAAAAAAGTCATTTCTAAGCTTAGATTAAGATTTGTTCAAATATAATACTACCATATAGCACATACAAAATTCACACCTTACAAATGAAAAAGGATACAAAATGAGGATAAATACAAATGTAGCTTCCCTAACTGCACTTGAAGCAAATACCAATACCAACAGAAAACTGCAAGAGTCTTTAGAAAAGCTTTCTTCAGGTCTTGCTATTAATAAAGCATCTGATGATGCATCAGGGCTTTCTATCGCTGATAAACTAAGAACACAAGCAAGTTCTCTACAGCAATCTGTTGATAACGGAAACAGTGCGGTAGCATTGTTGCAAATTGCAGATAAGGCGATGGCAGAGCAGTCTAATATTCTTGATATTGTAAAGCAGAAGTTGATACAGGCATCTACAGCAACCACAAGTAGTGCCGGTCAAACAGCCATTGCAAAAGATATTGTAAAATTAGTCAGCCAGTTACATAATATATCAACTCAGACAAACTATAATGGAGTAAATTTATTACAAGACGGTTCTAACGGTGCAAGTACTGCTCTTGTATTTCAAATGGGGGAAACAGGAACAGATACTGTAGCAACTACAGGGGCTATTCAATCTACAACTACAGGATTGTCATTGGATACATTGGCAGGTTATACTGATGCCTCAACTTTAACCTATACAAATGCGAGAGCGCAAATGAGTGTAGTAGATAGTGCAATCGATACGTTAAATGGTTGGAGAGCTGATTTTGGATCTACACAAAATCAAATAGAATCTGCAATTAGAAATCAAATGACACAGGTGACAAACATAAAAGCTGCAGAATCTGTAATAAGAGATGTAGATTATGCTGCAGAGTCTGCGAACTTCAATAAAACAAATATAATATCTCAAGCTGGTACGTATGCTTTAAGTCAGGCTAATAATGTTCAGCAAAATATAATGAAATTGCTTCAGTAGTCAATATATATTATTTGTAACTTAAAAGCTTTAAAAAAGGAGAGGTTTTAACCTCTCCTTTTTTTTATTCGGGGTGAAAATCGTATTTTCTTAATATTTACATAAATTTAATCTAGTTTTAAGAAAAGTAATGTGATAATTCTCTTATGAAAACAGTAAAATGTTTTAAATTGTAGGGATCGATTGATTCCAAAGGGGTTTTATCCCCTATGCTTGAAAAACTGATGTTTGACAAGAACGTGGCAGGATAAAGTTTATTTTGCTTTCCGTAGTGGCAAGAGTCACAATGTGTCATAAATCAAAAGGATAAATTATGAGAATTAATACAAATGTTGCATCATTAACTGCACAAGAATCAGCTACAAATACTAATAAAACTTTAAGTAGTTCTTTAGAGAAACTTTCTTCAGGTCTTAGAATTAACAAAGCATCAGATGATGCTTCAGGTCTTGCAATTGCAGATAAATTAAGAACACAAGCTAGTTCAATCGGTCAATCAATTTCTAACGGTAACTCTGCGGTAGCGTTAACTCAAATTGCAGATAAAGCGATGGCTGAGCAATCGAATATCTTAGATATTGTAAAACAAAAATTAATCCAGGCATCTACTGCTACTACAAGTAGTGCGGGTCAAACAGCAATTGCAAAAGATATCAGTAAACTGTTAGCTCAAGTGAATAATATTTCAACTCAAACTAACTACAACGGTATCTCTTTATTGCAAGACGGAAGTGATGGTGCAAGTGAAATTTTAAATTTCCAAATGGGTGAAACTGCATCTGACCTTATCTCTACGGCTGGTTCAGTTACAGCTACTACAACAGGTTTATCTGTTGATACATTAGCTGGTTTTGCAGATGCGTCTGATTTAACATTCACTACTGCAAGAGCTCAAATGACTGCTGTTGACAGTGCTTTAGATACACTAAACGGATGGAGAGCAGACTTCGGTTCTACTCAAAATCAACTTGAGTCGGCTTTAAGAAACATGGCTACTCAACAAACAAATATCAAAGCTGCTGAATCAGTGATCAGAGATGTTGATTACGCTTCAGAGAGTGCAAACTTCAATAAAACGAATATAATTTCTCAAGCTGGTACTTACGCAATGAGTCAAGCTAATGCGGTACAACAAAACGTAATGAGATTATTACAATAGTAATTAATTCGTTATAAAATTATATTTAAGAAAGCCGGGTTTTAAGATCCGGCTTTTTTTTACTGATCAATTCTGAAGATATTGTTATTTTGTGAAGTATGGAGTGAAGATCTCTAATCATTCTATTATATAAACTTTGCACTTCTTCCTTGTTTAATTCTATGTTTTTCTGAAAATAAAAAAAGTTAAGATAGTTTCCTATTATTCCTTCAAAATTAAAAAACGGTAAATATGCAAATTTATAATTACTTAATTCTTTGACAAAAAAAGAAAGTATATTGTTTTTTATTTCGATAAGTTCTTTAAAGCTGTGTATTTCTTTATTTTTCAAATTTGATAAAAATGAATCACATAAGTTAAGTTTGTTTAAAAGAGTAATAAAATATTTTTTCTCGTCGTTGCTTAAAGAGGAAAAAGAGTTTTCTTTTAAATATTTGATCAGATCAGGATATATTTTGTCTTTATTTATTGTTTCTGTGGTTTTTATGTCCTTTATATGTGCAGGAACGGTATTATCGATAAACAATCCGTCGGAAAGATTAAATACGGTTTGATCGCTGTTTTGGTATTCTTTGGAATTGGCTTTGTAGAAATATAAAGATGAATAAAAATGCCTGGTTGTTAAAATCTCATCCCTGAAATTTCCCTTTTTCAATATTAGGTTGTTGGGTTTGACGCTGTTATTTTTTTTATAAAAATCTTTATCGAAGTTATTGAGATCTATTGATGAGCTTTTGTATGATGTATCATGGGTATTTCCCGTATCATTGTCAATGGCAAGATCCAAACCTAACATATAAATATTTTTTGAGTTTAATATCAAAGCCAGGGCGTACGAAGCTTCTCCTATGGTTAAACAATCAATAGAAAAATCATTTTTTGGAAGTATATTTATATTTTCAAAGAAAAAAGAATTATCCGGTTTAAATAGTTTCATAATATTCTTTGGAGAATATAGTGAAGCAAAAAGTATGATGTCGTTAAATATTGATTTATCTTCAATATTAAACTGCTCAAAGAAGGTATGCTCGCCGTCTGCCGTTGTTATGATATCTGGTCTTATCCCGTTTGAAACCAGTTTTTTTAAAGCTCCTCCCAAACTTATTATTATAAAGTTGTTTTTATTTTTTTTTATCCACTCTATATTTTTACTAAGAGAAGGTCCCGGGCCCAGTATCAAGACGGGATACTGAGTAAAAGGATTGTTTTTGTTGTTGATATCTTTTCGGGGGTGTAAAAAATTGAATTTGTTATTCAGGTTTACTGCCGCCTGTCTTAAATTTCTCAATTGAAGTTTATAATGAAAGTTTAAACTGGAGTTTTGGTAAATAATATCCACAATAGTCTGTAGTTTTGTATCGTATTGTTTGGAGATATTAAGATATTTGATATTATAGTTCAGCCCAAGCTGCAATGTCGCAAAATCTTTGACCTTTCTTTGAAAAATGAAATCTTCGTCCATAACCGAAAATAAAAGAGTGCTTTCGCTGGAGATCGAAGCATAGTCCGTTGTGAAAAGGGAGAGTCGGAATATTTCCAGATTGTTTTCAACAATAAAATAAACCGATGATTTTAATTTTTTATGAAAAATAGGCAGATGGATACCCAGTAAAGTTCCGTTGAATATCATTTTGTTTATTCGTTTGAATTTAATATCTTTTTTCTTCTTCGGTTTTAAAATCTTGGAATATTGATTAAGAACGGGAGATATTAGATAATCACTCAGGCTAAAATGTTTTTTTGCCCCCCTTAGGTTCAAATTATCAAAAAACAAGTTATGGATCGTATTCAGACCACTCTCGTCAAATTTGAAATTATTTAATAATTTTTGGGAAAATTCAATAGAATTGGTATTGTAAATAAAATTATTATTCACTTTATCAAATATATCAAAATATGAGTTTTCTTTCAGTTCAAGTTCATATTTTGTTTCATAAAAACCGGAATCTATTGCTTCATTTAAAGCTTGTATATTGTTATAAATATCTTTATGATACATTTTCAGATATTTCATATTGTTATTATAACAGTTTAATATCGCCTGCTGAAGTTGTTGTTCCGGAGTCATATTTATATGCCTTTTATTTAAAATTCAGTAGTATAATAACATAAGTTAAATTATATGAAGTAGAGTGAAAATATGAATATTACAGCGTTCTTACCGTGTAGAAAAGGTTCCCAAAGGGTAAAAGAAAAAAATATTAAAAGTTTTGCCGGAAGTTCTTTATTTGAAATAAAAATCAAGCAGCTTTTGAGTATTGATTCGATTTGTAATATTATTGTTTCTACAGATGACCAGTTAATAATAGATATAATAAAAAAACTTGATAACGATAAAATCAAAATTGACAGAAGAGAAGCTTATTATGCCTCCAGCGAGTGCTCTACCGATGAACTGATAAATTATGTGATTGACAAATTTGAATTTGAAAATTTATTATGGACTCATGTGACTTCTCCTTTCGTTGATGAAACCGTTTATGAACAATCAATTGAAAAGTTTATAAGTTTGAAAGAAAACGATTCACTTGTTTCCGTGGAAAAAATACAGGATTTTATTTGGGATAGAGAGTTTAATTCTATAAATTATGATAGAAAAAAAGAGGGGAATTGGCCGATGACCCAGAATATAAAGCCTCTGTATTCGGTAAATTCCGCAATTTTCTTAGCTTCAAAAGATATAATGAAAGAAAATAGGGACAGAGTAGGTATAAAACCTTATTTATTTGAAATGGACAGGCTTAAAAGTATAGATATTGATTGGCCTGAAGATTTCGAAATTGCGGAAAAAATATATATGGCACTGAATTGAGGGAAATATGAATTTATTGGATTGTACGTTAAGAGACGGAGGGTATATAACCAACTGGGAATTTGACAATAAACAGATAGCTCAAACGCTCAGTTATCTAAATGATGCAGGAATAGAGTATATTGAATGCGGATACCTGAAAGAAACAGGCAAGACAAGCGATACGACGAATTTTAATTCGGTAAAGGGGTTTGATACTTTTATCAATAATATGGATAAAAAACTGGATTCAAAGTTATATTTAATGATAAACTACGGTGATATTGAAATAGAAAAAATCCCTGATAAAGAGGTGTCCAGTAACCTGGAAGGTATAAGAGTTGCATTTCATAAAGAGGATTTACGAAATGCCGTAAATTATATTAAAGCTTTGCTTTTAAAAGGTTATAAAGTTTGTGTACAGCCTATGTCTACGATTAATTATACCGACCTTGAACTGCTTTGGCTCGTAAAGATGTGTAATGAAATAGAGATAGAAGCTTTTTACATAGTGGACAGTTTTGGAAGTATGAATACTTCTGATGTAAAAAGATTGTTTTATTTGGTAGATAATAATCTGAACAAATTTGTTAAAATAGGTTTTCACGGACACAATAATAAACAGCTGGCTTTTGCAAATGCTATTGAAATATTTAAATGTGCAACCAACCGGGAAGTTATGTGTGACAGTTCTATTTACGGTATGGGCAGGGGTGCAGGAAACTTAAATAGTGAAATTATTATGGAATATTTGAATTCAATTGCAAATAAAAAATACCGTTTGGAATTTGTATTGCAGTTGATAGATAACTTTTACGCTTATTTAAAGCAGAAATATGGATGGGGATACAGTATAGAATATTTTTTATCTGCAAAATACAATTGTCATCCCAATTATGTAAAATATTTTATAGGAAAGAAAACACTGACAATCGACGATATTAATAATATATTAAATGATATTCCGTTAAAACAAAGGTGGAAATATGATTCTTCCGCAGCAAGAGAATTTCTTAATAAATATTTATCAATAATGGAAAGCGATGAACAAAGCAGTGATTTAAAAGAACTATTAAAAAGTTATGATAATATTTTTATAATTGCAAGCGGTAAAAGTGTGAAGGATAATATCGACAATATCAAAGAATTGATCAGGTCCAAAAATAACGCCTGTGTTATTTCCGTAAATCATGCTAACCATTTGGATGAAGATTTTGTATTTTTTTCCAATACGAAGAGGTTCCTGCAGCATAAGGATAAAATAGATTTGGAAAAAACAATAACAACTTCAAATATTAAGCAGATGACAAAGTATAAAATCAATTATAAAAACGCAACGACCAATGAAAACTTTATAACTACGAATGTTACGCTGATACTATTAAATATTTTTCTAAAATATGATCTAAAAAGTAAAATATATTTAGCCGGACTGGATGGTTATGTAAAAGAAGACAAACTATATTCTTATTCCCAGAGTGATTCAGTAGTTAACGGTAAGTTTATGGAGATAGAAAATAATGAAATAAAAGAGGGGATAGACTATCTAAGCAAAAAGCTTTCGATAGAGTTTATTACCCCGTCTATATTTAAGGTTTGAATGAAGCGGATTTAAAGTTATCCAGGATAATATTTATCTGCTTTTTTTGTAGATTATCCAAAACTTTAGCTTGAATATTACTGTTGTTTTTCAAATAACTGATATAAGGTTCGACCAGATATTTATATTCAATGATGATTTGTCCCAGGATAGAAGATTTTAAAATCTTCTTGTTTTTCTTATAATGTTCAAAATCGGAAGCTATGGTGTATTCTAATTCAAGGGAATCCTTATCCTCTTTTGAAAAGGAGCTTTTACTTGATTTTAACAATATTTTTTTTATTTCTTCCTGTATAAAATTTTTATTCAGTATTTCATATTTTGATAAATTCAGTTTATTGTAATCCAATGGAATACTATTGTTTAAATAAGCGCCGTTTGAAAGATTATAAATCTGTTTATCTCTAAGATCCCGGGTAATATCGTTAAAACTGTCGATAATCATTTTGTAGTACAATGTTGTTACTACTTCGTCTTTGAAGTTACCTTTAACGTTTAGTACTTTATTTACATAATCAATATTATCTTCACGCAGTATATTTGTTATCTCGAGATCTTTTTGTATATTGTATGCATGAAGATTGTCATTGGTAGATCCTGAGTCTTGATCCAATGCCGCATCAAAACCGTTTAGATATATTGTTTTAAATCCAAGTTTTTTAATAATATCGATAGCAGAGTCTCCTACAGAGACACCTTGGACACATCCAAGTTTTTCAAATAATGACAAGTGGGTCTGTATCAAAAAACAATTATCGTTGTTCAGTTTCTCAAAAACATCGTAATGTGTTGAGATTGATGCAATTATCAGTGAATTTTTATAATATTTTTCATTATTTGGAAGAGAATTTTCAACGGTTTTGTTTCCGTCTATTGATATTATGATATCAGGTATGATATCTTCTTTTTCCAGTCTTTTTAACGATGATAAAACAGATATGATAAGAAATCTGTTTTTGTTGTTTTTAATAAAATTAATGTTTTCCCCAAGTGAAGGACCGGAAGCGATAAACATTATAGGGTAGTCATAGAATACACGCCCGGGAACTGATATATTCAAAATACCTGTTTTAAGTTTCTTGATATTTCTCATGGAACAGATATAGTTTTCTAAAAACTCACTGTAAGGATAGACCAGCTTGCTTTGCCCTGAGATTATATTTGTGCAGCTTTCAAGAAGTTCTATATGAGAATCTGAAGCAACTTCATATTTAATAAAAGCATTTGATTCATATCTATACAAAAGGAATTCTTTTATGATTTTTTCAAGATTAGTTTCATTCTCTTCTATTGCAAAAAACAGTTTACTGTTGGCGGCAAGATCCGTATAATCAGTTAAAAAAAGGGATAATCGGAAAATTTCAATAGAGCGTTCCGTTATTAGATAGCTTTTTGCTTTTATTTTTTTATTTATATCGTTTAAATGTACCCCAAGAAGAGTTCCTATAAAAATAAACTTGTCATAGAAAAGGTTATTTTCATCTATTTCTTTTTTTTTAATAAGATCGATATATTGATTGAGAAAAAGTTTGGCATCAAAGCTATGTTCTTTATTTGGGCTTAAAGGGCTTGTATGAATAGTTTTTATACCGCTGATGGAACTATTTATATTCTCCGCCCTGTATTTGGCATCATAAAAAGGATCGCAGTTATAATACCTTTTGCCTTTGCCGTCTGTTAGTTCAAAGCTTCCGTCGATAAAGTCTATAAAATAGTTTTCAACAGATTTTTTTTCAAATGAGCTGATTTTTTCAAAAATATTTTGATGTTCACTTTTTAAATAGCTTATATTTTTTTTGTATATCTGGGTTAGTGTCTGGATAAGTTCATTATTCATTTATAAATTCTTTTTTTAAGATTTCTTTTAATTGTATTGTAGAATATATTATATTCTTTTTAGTTAAAAATTTTAAGGGAAGCGAAGAGTTTGAACCAATCTGGATACTATAGGCCTTCTTTTTAAATAAGGAGGCTTCTTTAAATACCGAAGAATTGATTCCCAATATGAGTTTGCTATAATATATCAATTCCTGAATATTGCATTGATCCTTTAAAATATCGAGATGGTCGTATTTCCTTAGAATAATATTGTATTTATTCTGTTTTTCCCTTGGATGGAGTTTTAGAAATACGGGAATATTTAGATTTGACTCTGAAATACTTTTTAAAATATTCTCCAATATTTCATATTCTGTAAATCCAAATCTCAAACCGTACAGTTCGTAAACATATTCAGTTAATATTACAAGATAGCGGTTCTTGAATTTTTTTATAAAAGAATGGTTAACCCGGGGTGGATTTTCTTTAAACAGTTTTTCCAGAAATTCAATATATATATCTTTTTTGTAAATAAATTTTTGATTTAAAGCTTTTATCTCACTTTTAAAGTTTTCTTCAAAAAGCCAGATTTCATCAGGAAAATATTTTTTTTCCAGAAGTTTTCCGTTTAATGAAAAACGCATATTGAAGTTAAGGGTGTTGTCTAAAATAGTTATGATTTTTTTGACATTTGCTTTTTTTGCTTTTTTTATTATTTCCATCTCATATCGGGCATTGATTCCTGATGTCCCTGTAACTACTGTGTCTTCAGTGAGGAATGGTGTTTTTTCGGTTGAAACATATTCTGGTATATATTGAGCGTATATTTCAAATGCAGTATTATTTGCAAAGGCGAGAATCTGGGAAAAGTGTTTTTTGTATAAATACGCATAAGCTGCCGTTACATTCGCACTGGCAGCGTCATTTGCGAAAATCAATAATCTGTTTTTTACCCGCTTCATAGTTAATGGATTATCGTACCAATATTGTCTGCTACTTTAACATAAGCATCTATAACATTTTGTACATCCTCTTTTGTTAGAGGGCTTCTTGTAAAGTCGTGTGTGAAAAGTTCATTGTAGTGAAGTTCCTCTACGTTCGGGCATAGGCCTTTGTTGTAGTTTATGTGATCTTTAAAAGCGAAACCTTTTCTATTATAGGCTGTTTTTTCTTGAAAAATAGATAATAGATATAAAGGTTTTACATAACCTGTATAAATAGGAACCCCCTCTTTTTCCCTTTTTTCAACGGGCATAAGTTCAGCACGGACCGCTTCTATATATTTATCCCTTGAGATCCCTGCTTTCTTTTCATCAAATCTGAAAGCCTGGATATAATAGCTGTGGGTTCTGTCATTTATAACCGTTGTTTCTATAAAATCGTATTTGGACAAGGCATCATCATACATTTTTGCATACTTTTGCCTTATCTCTACCTCCCTATCCAGTTTTTTAAGCTGTTCTATCCCGATTGCAGCCTGTATTTCGGTGAGTCTGAAGTTAAAGCCCAGCATATTGACAAGATCGGTTTCCCCTTTATTGTCTACAACCGATTCGGCATGATTTCGTATAAGCTGCATTTTATTGGCAAGATTTCCATTGTTCGTGGTACACATACCCCCTTCGCCGGTGTGTATATGTTTATGGTAGTTCAGGCTGAATACCCCTATATCACCCAGTGTTCCCACTTGTTTCCCTTTATATGTCGCTCCGGGTGCCTGGGCACAATCTTCTATCACATATAGGTTATGATCTTTTGCTATTTGTAAAATCTCATCCATATTTGAGGGGCAGCCGAATATATGTACAACGATAATGGCTTTCGTATCTTTTGTTATGATTTTTTTTAGATATTCACAGTCATAGCCGTAACTGTTTTTTTCAAGATCGCAAAATACAGGAGTAGCATTGTAAAATAAAGGTGCACTTGCAGAAATGGACATGGAGTAGGGGCTTACGATAATTTCATCACCCAATCCTATCCCGCATGCCCCAAGCGCAGTGATGAGTCCCGAAGTATTTGAATTGACGCTTACAGTATATTTTGCATTGAATTTTTCGCTCCAAAGCTTTTCAAACTTCTGTACCTTCTCCCCTCCGTAAAAATCATCACACCAGGCTCCCAGGAATTTGGACAGGATTCCCTCTTTTAAAACATTGACAACTTCGTCAACCTCATTTTGATCTATAATATTATATCTGGGGAAAAGAGCGTCTCTTACTTTTTTTCCGCCGTTGATCGCTAAAAGTGCCATTGTTTATCCCTCAAAATGGTTTCTATAAAATCTATATTTGCAATTTCATCTTTAAAAGAAGATATGTTTTTCCTGTTTTTGTATACCATATTATATAATTCTTCATATGCTTCATACATTAAAGTTGTGGTTTTTACTTTTTTTATTTTAGGTATATGGGTGCTTACTTTATATTCGTAAAAGTTTTTATCCCTTACGATTCCGTAATATTCGATAGAGCTTTTAGAGTTTATATATTTGACGATATGGTTCTCAAAATATATGTTATGCTCGATTATATTATACAAAGTGTGATCCAGTCCCAGAAAGTATAAAGGGATAATCTGCCCTCTGTAGCTTATCTCTATAAATATATCATAGGTAAGGTCTTCATGGGAAAATCCGATGGTTTTTGATAATATTTTTGTTGATACGATGGGAGGATTGTTAAATAAAAAGTTCACCATATCAATCATATGGGAACCGTTGTTTTTCAATCCTTTGCAATAATTGATGACTATTTTCTGGATATTGCCGAATTTGTTTCTTTGTATCTGTTTTTTCAGTTTGTTTATATTCTTGTCAAATCTTCTTAGGTAATTTACGACTATTTTATTTTTTAAGTTTTCTTCAACTTCAGCGTATTCAGTATGTTTGTTGAATAGAGGCTTTTCTATGAAAAAAAGCTTTATATTCTTTTTATTTTTAAACTCGTTAAGTATATTCAGGTGTGTATTCGTAGGTGTTGCAATGACCAGAATATCTATATCATTTTTTGATAAAAGCGTTTTATGGTCGTTATAAAAGTCAACTTCAGGGAAAAACCTTTTTACCTTATCTATATGGCGGTTATTGATATCCACTACATATTTCAGATCGAACTCTTTATGCAGATAGATGGCTTTTATATGGGAAAGTGCCTTCTTTTTATCGCTTATATCATCATCATACAATAAACCGATATTTCCTATACCTATTAAAGCCACGTTTAACATTTTATGCCAAACCTTTTCTGTGTATGGAACCGTTGATCTGCAAAAGTTCCCTGTGTGCTTTAACATATTCTATTAATTCACTCAAGGTGAAATCAAACCGGTTAAAATATTTACAAACTGTTTCTATCATATTAAAGTCTTCAATGGTGTCAAGTGTGACGGAGAGTTCCGGCATATATAGTTGTGAAGGAGCTTCGATATTGAATATTTTGTATTTCCCGCTGGTGTATAGATACGGCGTGACATGTTCCATATCCTGGTATTCCAGGTTTCTGCTCCTTGAAACACTTTGTAGTGTTTCAAGGCTGTAAACCTGTACAGCCATACCTACAGGGTAGGTCATTTTTAAAGAGTTTGAAACATAGTCGTAATCGTTGTTTAAATAGATATTCAATGCCTCTTCGATCAAAGAAGGATCAAGCAGGGGACAATCCCCGGTAAGCTCTATGATTACGTCGCTGTTATATTTCTGATGGGTTTGCAGAACCCTTTCATAAACATTATTTTCACTGCCGCGGAAATAGCTGACTCCTTTTGATTCACACCATTGAATAATCAGATCATCTTCTTTGTTTACGGTAGTTGCAACAATAATGTCATTGGTTAAAGGCAGCTCTTTTATTCTGTCATACATAACTTCCAGAGCGGGAACACCGTTAATCTTTTTTAATACTTTTCCTGGAAGTCTTGATGAGGTCATTCTGGCTTCTATAGATATATTGATTTTCATATCTGTTTCCCTTTATTCCTGGATGAATTCTTTCTTTAATAATCCATACCTGTATATATCAAAATATTCACCGTCTCTTCTTACCGCTTCCCTTATTGTGGCTTCCTGTGTCATATTCAGTTTTTGAAGTATTTTTTGCATGTTAACATTATCTGAAGTTGTTCCTGCAGTTATCTTGTTTAAATTTAATTTATTAAAACAATGTTTAATCAGTTCCCGCAAAGCCTCTTTTGCATAACCTTTCCCCCAAAAGTCTTTGTTCCCTATCATTATTGTAAGATCTGCATGGGAGTTTATAAAGTCGATACTGTCAATCGCTGTATTCCCGATATGTTTTTTGGTTTTTTTGTCAATAAGTGCCAGTGCTATTGTTTTTGGAGAGTTTTGCACATTTTTTACATAATCGGCAGTTTTACCCAGGGTGTTGGGGAATACTCCGTGCGAATTAAAGCGTGTTACCTCTTTGTCGTTTAACCAGCTTGCGTATTCTTCAGTTATATGTTTCTCTTCCAAAGGTTCCAAGATAAGGTTTTTTGTTTCTAAAAATATATTATGCATGGTTAAACTTTTTTTAATAGATAAATTTGATCTTCCAATTCAGGCTGGCCTATATAAGGTAGTCTTTCCTCTTTTTCAATTTTAAGATCCGGGAACTCTTTTGTGTATTCCTTCATGAAGTCTGTTTTCCACATAATATTCTTTTGTCCGTGATATTCAAGGTCGGTATATTCAGGGGCATAATACTCCAATCCCCAGATAAACTTGTTTGAGACCCTGTATATCTCATTCAGGGCTTTTTTTATATTTTGCGGTGATATATGTATCAAAACACCGTGGGTAAATACAAGATCAAAATAATTGTCTTTGAAAGGGATATCCAAAGCATCACCTTTTATAATGTTAAGATTATCGGTTCGGTGTTTTGCATAATTTATAGCTCTATCTTGTATCTCGATACCATACAGATTAGTAAAGCCTTGTAATTGTAAATGAAATAGCTGATTCCCTATATTTGTACCTACTTCAAGGATTTTTGCATCCTTTGGAACATTTTCCAGGAATTGGTCATTGATCTGATCTTTCGTCAATCCAAATCTATCTTTGTAAAATTGGTTTAGTTCAGTAGGATCATAAACATTTCGTTCTAAATATCCTTCCCCGAATTCTTCTTCCCAAGTCTTTCTTTGATGAGTTATTTTCATATTAAAACCTTTTAAAGTATTAATTATAATATACTTTGTTTTATTTCAGTTTAATCTGTCACCGAACTTATAATCTTTTTGTGCTTTAGTACCCAGGATTTCATTCAGGTATCTAGGGTGTTTCCCATATCCTGGACGCACGCTTTTGATATTTTCTTCGCTAAAAAGCTCTCCTTTTTGAATATCTTTAGATATATACAGACTTCTGGCAAACTGCCTGTTTTGTTTCTTTTTCTCCGTTAAGCTGTAGTCTATATTGCCTAAGAGCTTTTCCGTATCTCTTACAGCTTTTACCATTTGGGAGAATTCCCCTTTATCCATGGAAAAAGATGCATCTGGTCCACCTATATTTTTATTTAATATAAAATGTTTTTCTATGACTTTTGCACCTAAGGTTACTGCCGCAATGGGGGCAGTAATTCCTAATGTGTGATCTGAAAAGCCGGATATTACGTTAAATGTCTGTGCTAGATTAGGAATCATATTTAAATTTGCCTCTTCCAAAGGTGCAGGGTAGGCACTAGTGCATTTCAGAAGAACTATTTGATCATTTCCTTCATTTCTACAGATATTTACAGCATCTTGGATCTCATCTATTGTAGCTATCCCAGTACTTATAATTATGGGTTTTCCCTTTGATGCAGTATATCTTATAAGTTCATAGTCAGTTATTTCAAAAGAAGCTATTTTATATGCGCTAGGGTTAAATTGTTCTAGAAAATCAACTGCACTTTTATCAAAAGGGGAAGAGAAGATATCTATATTTAAACTTCTTGCATATCTAAAGAGCTCTTCATGCCATTCCCAAGGTGTATAGGCTTCTTTATATAGATCATAAAGTTTTTTACCATCCCATAATGTTCCACCTTTGATGACAAAGTCTTCCCTATCGCAATTAAGAGTCAGGGTATCTGCGGTATAAGTTTGCAGTTTTATGGCATTTGCTCCTATCTCTTTTGCTGCTTTGATTGTATCAAGTGCATTTTCTAGACTACCGTTATGATTAGCACTTAATTCCGCGATGATGAATACTTTATCGTTTTTGAGATCAAAATTGCCTATTTTCATTTTTATCCTCTTCTATTCTTAAAATATATTTTTTCCCATTTTTATAAAAAAATGCTGGATAGTTTTTATTATCTACTATTCTAAGCAGATTAAATTGCTCATTTATAGTTTTGTTTATATTAAGCTCACTATCTTTCCAAGTTCTTTTTTTATAAAAAGTTTCTTTACCTACCTGGGGTGAAGGATTACGATATTTCTTGTAATTACTTATAAAGTCTAAACACATATCAATAATAAAAGCTGCTTGTTTATCTCTTAATTCCTTATTTAGCTCAAACCCTGTTAATAAAAGTTTTTTTTTCATATATATATTTCCACTATCTGTATTCTCAGATGCTTCAAACATAGAAAAAACTATTTCATTTTTATCTTCAAGTATTTGCCAGAACATTGGAGCCCAGCCTTTCCCTGAAGGTAAGTCACTTGCATGTACTACTATATTATGTTTTGCTATAAGAAACTCTTTTTTGATAATTTTATGATAACTTAGTATAAACAATATATCATATCGTTTTATAATATTACCATGCTCGTAAAAAAGTTCTGAATTTTCTAGTTGCTTTTGTAGTTTTTGAGCATATGGAACAAACCATTGTTCTGATGAAGTCAATATCGCTATTTTCATTTGATCTCTTTTGCTTTTAAAAGTTTTAATATATTTTTTTCAAGTTTGGTTTTAGTAAACTTTTTGATAGTTAAATATTTTTTCTTTTTAAGATATCTATATATTTCTAGTTGATTATCAGCTGTTTTAATAGCTATAAAAGGAACATTCATAAAATATATTTCATTTAGTGTTACGCTTGGGGTAACTATCGCAAGATCACTTTTTCTCATAATTTCAGCTATTTTATTATAATTTATATATAAATTTATCCATTTTTTATTTTTACAGTATTTTTTTAAAGTTTTTAAATTTTTATTTGCACTTGTTGTAACTAAATTTACTTTTATGTTTTTAAACCTTTTTGTTACTTTTAGTATATCTATATTTATATTAGAATGGTCTGCCCCACCCATAGCTATGAACAAAGTTTTGTATTTAGTAGGGTGGGTTTTTTTAGTTTTTTTTCTCTCTTTGATAAATTCATCCCTTAGAAGAGTATATTTTGCCCCGCATCTTAATTCACAGTTTTCGGGAACAAGTTTTTTATATTTTTTTGGGTCGCCGTTGATATTATGGTTTAGCAGAATATCACAATAGTGCTTTTCATAGGTATCGTCCAATACGAACAGCTTCACTCCGCTTTTTCTTTTCAGTTCTTTTTCATAATCAAAATCGATTTCATAATGGTCAATTACGACCATATCTATTGAATATTCTTTTATCAATTTTAGTATATTGTCAAGTTCCAGTACATTTGCAGTTTCCAATTGAATATTGTTTTGAATTATCTTTTGGTTTATATTCCCCGGCAGATTACGGGTGCAGAATATTATGTTGTCGTTCTTGAACTGTTTTACCAATACAAGATCCCTCATTATATGACCTGTACCTATGTAAGAGGAGGAGTCGCTTATAACAAGTATATTCATTGTTACTCTTTATTTGATATTTTATATAGATATTCAGCCGTTTCCCAGTCTTCTGGTGTATCGATATCCTGTACCAGGTGCCTTGGCAGGACCACGGGGATGCTCTCTTTTGAAAACATTACATCCGTTGAGGGTCTGTTGAGGTTTCTCCAGTAGAACTGTCCCGCATCCTGATACGCTTCTTCAAGGTCCTGGCTCCTTGAGTAGTAGTATTCCGGCCAGAACATTTCACAGCGGCCGTTCTTATCTATTTTAAATGTTCTTTGGATGGGGAAGGGCATTGTTGTTACCGAAAAAGCGTTTACCGCCTCGCTCTCTTTTAGTTTTTGAATACCTTCTATCAGATACTCTTTTTTTAATAGGGGAGCTGTTGCATAGATTGTACATACATAATCAATCTCTTCCCCCTGGGATCTTAAATAATCAACGGCATGGTTAATTACGTCGTTCGTTCCTGTAAAGTCGTCGCTTAATTCTTTAGGTCTTATAAAAGGAACGCTGGCCCCGTATTGTTTTGCAACTGCAGCTATTTGCTCATCATCGGTACTTACTATTATATCGTCGAACAGATTGCTTTGACTGGCGGTTTGTATAGTGTAAGATATTAGGGGTTTGCCGAAAAAATCTTTTATGTTTTTTTTCGGGATCCTTTTGCTTCCGCCTCTTGCCGGAATTATAGCAATAACTTTGCCCATGTTTTATCCTATTATTTTAAATAAGTTCTCTATAACGTAAAGTTGTTCATCATCTGTTAATTTCGGGTAAATAGGGAGGGAAAAACATTCATTATAATAGTTATCCATAAGAGGGGTATTTTCTTCTCCGTAGCCCAGATGTTCATAGTAAGGCTGTTTGTTTATAGGGATATAGTGAAGCTGTACCCCGATATTTTTTTCTTTAAGCTTATTAAAAAGCTCTTCTCTTGTGAAATCAAGTTTTGAAAAATCCATTTTCACCACATATAGATGGTATGATGATTTCCCGTCAAAAGTATAAAGAGGTTTTATGGGTGAATCCTGAAATGCTTTGTCATAGTTTTTAGCTATTTCAATTCTTCTTGCTATGAATTTATCAAGTTTTTTTAGCTGTGACAGACCCAGGGCACACTGAACATCTGTGATCCTGTAATTAAACCCAAGATCTCTCATCTCATATTCCCACGGTTTCATATCAGAAGTTTTAACCGTACCGTGAGATCTTAGCCTTAAGAGTTTTTCGTATATCTCTTTATCATTTGTAGTTACTGCTCCGCCCTCGGCGGTTGTCAGATGTTTTACGGGGTGGAAAGAAAAAATCGAGCAGTCGCTGTTTTTGCAGGAGCCCGCTTTTATACCGTTTGATTCTGCACCCAATGCATGGGCGCAGTCTTCCAGAATTTTAATATTGTAGGTTTTTTTCAGGTAATTTAGTTTTTCCTGGTCAACCATATGTCCGGAAAAAGCCACCGCATATAGAGCTTTTATGGAGGGGTCTTTTTTTAATTCTTTTTCACAAAGTTCAAGGTCTATATTCCCGTCTTCTCTTATATCTACAAATACAGGTTTTGCACCCGCATAAAGGATAGCATTGGAAGTGGCTAAAAAGGAGTTCGGGGTAGTTAATACCTTATCCCCTTCTTCTAAGAGTACTAAAGAAGCCAGGTGAAGAGCGGCTGTGCCGTTTGATACGGCTGCACAATATTTTGCACCGCAGTATTTTGTCAAAGAGTCTTCGAACTCTTTAACCTTGGGCCCGGTAGTTAAAAAATCCGATTTTAGAACTTCAATTACGGAATCGATATCATCTTGTTCGATTGATTGTTTCCCGTAAGGAATAAAATTCATTTTATATATTCTCGCACATTTTCAACAGCTCTTTATCACTCAGCCATTGTGTATTGTTTCCGGAATTATATTCAAAACCCTGTTCTACCATTTTGCTTTTCTCATTTAAGGCATTTACTGAAAAGTCCCTTTCTCCCGCAAATTGAATAGTGGGTTTTATTACATAGTGATCTTCAAACTCCAGTGTCAAATGGCTGTCGTCGGAAGGACACATGATCTCATGCAGTTTTTCCCCCGGTCTTATCCCTATTATTTTATGGGGAAGCTCAGGAGCCAGGGCTTTTGCCATATCGACTATCTTCATTGAAGCTATTTTGGGAATAAAGATTTCTCCCCCCTGCATCCTTTCAAAATTCTTTAAAACAAAATTTACCCCATCTTCCAGTGTTATAAAAAATCTCGTCATCTTTTCATCTGTTATAGGAAGTTCCGTTGCACCTTGAGAGATCAGCTTTTTAAAGTATGGTACGACACTTCCTCTGCTCCCTACTACATTACCGTATCTTACTACAGAAAAAATAGTCTCTTTTGTACCTGTCAGGTTGTTTGCTGCAACAAAAAGTTTATCTGAAGCCAGTTTTGTTGCTCCGTAGAGGTTTACTGGGTTGGCAGCTTTATCCGTAGATAGTGCGATGATTTTTTTTACCTTGCATTCGATCGCTGCATCTATAACATTTTGGGCGCCGTTGATGTTTGTCTTGATACATTCCATCGGGTTGTATTCCGCAATAGGAACGTGTTTTAAAGCTGCCGCATGTATAACATAATCTACATCTTTCATGGCTTTTTTAAGTCTGGTGGCATCCCTTACATCACCGATAAAATATCTCATGCAGGGTTGGTTAAATTCCTGGGCCATTTCATATTGTTTAAGTTCATCCCGGCTGAATATTATGATCTTATTGGGTTTATATTTCTCAAGTAAAATTTTAGTGTACTTTTTACCGAAGCTTCCTGTTCCGCCAGTTATTAATATATTTGCATTATCAAACATTTTGTTTTCTATTATTTTAATTCATCTCTGGATTCAAGAAGCTTGGCAATCGCCTCGTTCGCTCTTTTGGTCTCTTCCATTCTTTGCTCGTTTAAAGCTCTAAGGGAAGCCAGGGTTTCCATTTTCTCATGGTCTATATTTGACTGGATCTGGATCGCTTTCCTGTTGTTTGAGGATCCCGCAAGTGCGGACCATTTCTCTTTATGGTTGATATAAACTTTTGCGGAGGAGCTTGTGGCATTTTTGCTGAATGAGATTATATCACCCTCTTCAAGGTCAAGCAGCTGCTTAACGCTCATCTCTGTTTCCGCCAATACGGCTTCTATTTTCATCCTTGCCCCGGAGATAAGGGTATTGATATCTTTCTTTTTACTTACTTTTTTATTTTTTGCTTCTGCGAATATCTTTTCAACGATTATATTTAAAAGCGACTCTATATAAGAAATAGGGTAACAGATAGAAAGGAATCCCGATTCGTCGTCAATAGTGATCTCAAATACTACAAGCAGTACGATCTCGTGGTCGGAGATGATCTGGATCGCATTTGCGTTCGTATCACGGCTTTCTATTTTAAAGTTTATGGTTGCAACCTCGTCCCATGCTTTTTTCAGGTGGTTGACCATAAGCTGGTAGAAATGGTCAAAAACCTGCATCTCGATCTCTGTCAGTTCTTTTTCAGTGGAGTCGCTTAATGCACTGTCCCCGTTCCCTAAAAGGTGTGCGATGATCTTATGGCTGATCCCAGGGTTGCATTCCATTACTATCCTACCGTCCAAAGGTTTTATGGAGAGAGTGTTCAAGCTTGTTATCTGCGGGATAGAGAGTATAAACTCCCCGTATGTCATCTGCTCGATGGAGTAAAGTTTTATATCCACTATCTTTCTAAGCATAGCAGACACGTCGCTGATTGTGGTCCTTAACATTTTATCGTGCAGGGCATTGAATGCCTTCATCTGATCTGCCGATATCCTGTTAGGCTTTTTAAAGTCGTAAATAGCATAACTTTTATCTTTGGCTGCGGAAGCCGTTGCTTCCTCAAAATCCTCTAGATCACCGTCTTCATCCGCTATATCTAAAAGCGCATCAATCTCGTCTTGACTTAAAAACTCTGCCATATCTTATTTCACCACTTCTACATCTGCATTGATAGCTCCCATGCTGTTAAGCATCTGGATCGTATCAATTATCTCTTTGATCTCTAACTTCATCACTTTCATCGCCCTCATCAGATCTGAAACCGTAGGCAGCTCTTTTGTATTTAAAAGGGCATTGTCAAGGTTTACCTGAACTGCCTGGTCACCGATTTTTGCATCGTCTCCTATATCAACACCCAAATTTTTTGTTGCATCATCCCACGAAGCGGTGTCAAGGGAACTTTTCTTGATCCTTAACGTAAAGTTCTTCCTTGTCACCGTAACGGGGTTGATGGTTGTATCGGAACCTGCTATTATCACCCCTTTGTTCACGTCGATGATGACTTTTTTCTTCATCTGGGTGTCAAGCTGGATATTCTGTATCTCGGAGATAAATCTTATGATGCTCATATTGTCAGGCTTTGCAACCTCTATTGTTCTCGTGTCGTATGCTACGGCGATTTTCTTCCCGAATTTTTTGTTTATTTTCTCTTCTGCAAGAGCCGTGGTTTTTGCATCCTGCTTCAGTAAGCTCAAGGTTATGAACTTTTCATCTTTTAGAGTATAAGGGATCTCGTTTTCCACGATCGCGCCCTCATATATGAAACCTGTGGTTTTAGCAATATCGCTTGCTAGTATGGAGCCCTGGGCAAGTGCATATACTTTTCCGTCTACCGCTTTAAGCTGTGTTAGAAGCAGCTGCCCGCCGTCAATTGATTTTGCGTCGCCTATGGAGGATATCTTTACTTTTAGTTTATCACCCTGCCTTGCGAAAGGGGGAAGCGTTGCAGTGACCATAACTGTTGCCAGGTTCTGGGATTTAAGGTCGTCCGAGGAGATCTTGATATGGGAATTTCTTAAAAGGTTCTGCAGTGTTATTTTAGTAAGGTCGCTCCCTTTATCTCCGGTGCCCGGAAGTCCTACGACAAGACCGTAACCGATAAGCTGGTTTTCCCTGATACCAACAATATTCGAAATATCTTTCAACAATTGCCCGTAAACCGATAAAGTCATAAAAAAAATTATTAATATGTTTCTCAAAAAGCATCCTTACCTATACAGCATAGTAAATGTAAGTATTTTATCTAAACTTTAATAAAATATAGATATAATGAATCCAAATAATTTTAACTTTGGGGAATCCAGTGAATATATATATTTACGGTAACAAAAAATTTAGAGAAAAAACTTACAGAACTCTTGAACACGGCAATATAAAATTCAAAATCGGGGACGGCAGGGTTGAAGAGGTGGAGAGTCTCGAAAAGATCAGGGAATTGATCGAGGAAGACCCGGAGCAGATATATTTAATCGACCAGAATAAAATAATTTATGATGATTTTTTATCCCGAAAACTTAAGTTTTTACAGCCCAAAGAGGGTATAAGCCAAAAGTTTCTTGAGGAGCACGGGATGGGCGACGTAACGGACAAGGCTCCCAACGACCTGGTTTTTTATATAGAAAGAAGAATAAAATCTATGGAAAAACTAAGGCCCAAAGTTAAAGCTGAAGATATCACAAGCATTGACGAGATGCTTGGGCATTATGATTAATTAAAAGGGGATATAAGATGTCTGGTAATTTGTCAGAATTGGATCAAATAAACGAAACAGATATTATTGATGTATTCAAGCATGAAGAGCTTGTCTCAGGTGAAGAAAACAGCCCTGTTGAAGATATAACGAATATTCCCGAGGGCTTGCTGGATGAAGTTGAAGAAACGGAATCAATCGAAGAAGAGGTTTCAAGCGGTGAAGAGATAGCTGATCCGGGAGAAATAGAGATTCTTCCTTTGCAGGAGATAGAATCCGCCCTGGAAGAGCAGGAAGAGGAAAAGATCTCCTTAAGCGGTTCTTCATTGAATGATCTTGGCGATATTCTAAGTAAATTGTTAAACAATAAAACCATTGAGATAACAATAAAAATCAAAGATTAAAAATGGACCTTATAGCGATAGCCCAAAGTACAGTAAAGATCATTCTCCTTCTGGGACTGCCTTCTCTTATCGTTAGTATGATTATAGGTCTTATAATAAGTATATTCCAGGCAGTTACCCAGATAAGTGATGCTTCTTTGGCGTTTGTCCCTAAAATGATCCTGGTTTCTATATTTATATTTATTTCCCTTCCCTGGGTGGGAGATCATATCGAGCAGTATACCCTTGATCTTTGGGATATGATAATATTATTCGGGAAGAATGAATGATAGAGAAGCTTTACAAGTTAAAACAGCAGCAGATAAACAGGCAGCTTCAATTAAAGCAGCAGGCCATGTCAAAGATCGATGATATAGACAAAGAGCTTGAACAGCTTAATAAAAGTTTTCACAGTGCGACGGTGAATATAATGGGAGCTATATCCGATTTCAGGGTTCTTGAGATTCATAAAGGGACTATGAAAGAGCATATGATAAAACTGCATAAGAGCAAAGAGATGCTTCTAAAACAGATCGAACAGTATGACGGCGTGATCGTTGAACTTAATAAAGAGAGCGAACAGTTCAATTATATACTTGAGGAGAATAAAAAAGAGGAACTCAAACGTATATTGAAAGAGGAAGAAAATGTCGCAGCTGAATATATGCAGTCAAAATATATAGGTAGAATCTAAATATGAAAAAAAGTTTTAAAATAATTTTTATAATCGCTGTTTTACAAAATCTTTTATTTGCGGTGGTAATGGAAGAGGGTAATCTTTACCGGGAAAAGCAGGAGCTTATGGAAGTGAAAGATGAGCTTAACGAATTCTATGAACTTAAAGAGCTTGAGTACCAGAAGCAAAAAGCGGAACTTGAAACGATACACAAAAAAATAAAAGCAGATGAAGAGAATATCATTAAGGTAAGGGATGAAAACCAAAAGATCCTTGATGAAATAAACCGGGTGATAACTTCAAAAGCGATGACAATGTATGATAAAATGAAACTGGGTGTTGCTGTTAATATTTTCAATGAAATGATAAAAAACGGTGAAATTGACGAGGTTTTTGATATACTTATAAGAATGAAAGAAAAAAGAGTTATGAAGATATTAAAAAAACTGGATACGAAAACAGCTACGATATTAATGCAAAGAATGAGAATAAATAAAGAAAAAGAAGAAGAGAAATCTAAAAAGGAGAATGAATAATGGCTGAAGAAGAAGTAAAAGAGGAAAAAAGCGGTGGGAAAGGACTTATCCTTGTACTGATAGTTTTGATCGTACTGCTGCTTGCTGCTGTGGGAGGTATAGGTTATTTTATGTATAGCAAAGGGTTGTTCGATCCTGAAGCTAAAACTCCTCAAAATGTTGAACAAACTACGGTTCAGGATAAAGAGGAAGACCATGCCGAGACATTTACCGCAAAAATTGACAGCCTGGTTTTAAATATAACCGATGCTAAAGGCAGAGCAAAACTGATGAAACTCTCTTTTACCCTAAAAAGTACCGAACCTACGATCGCTTCGATCGTTGAAACGAACAAGGATCAGATGATAGATTCTGTTATAAGACAGGTAAGCGCAAGAAGCAGTGAAGAGCTTTTAACCGTAAGCGGTAAAGCTATGCTGAAAGAGGAGATGATGGAAGAGCTGAACAATATCATTAACGAAACGACGAACGAAGAGGAAGTAAAAAGAGATTCTGTAAAAGATATATATTTTACGTCGTTTGTAATTAAATAGATAATATTAAAAGGGAAGGGCTAAGATGATAATTGTAGTTAAAGGGTTTGATTATAGAAGAGTACTTGTAAAAGGCTTGTCTTACCTCGCCCTGATAATTATATTCTATTTTTACTATGGACATATGAGCACGAAGTTTGAAGACCAGAACAATAAGCTTGAGAATGAATTAAATATCCAGAAAAAAGAGGAAACTTTAAATAAGTCTTTGGCGTATGAAGATGAAATATATAAAGAAGCAGTGATAATTGTCGATCTTCTGGAACAGAAGCATATTCAGTCCGTTAAAATAATAAAAGACAAGTTATTGATCATATGTGATTATAACACTGATATTGAACCTATTCTTATAAGATACGGCGTTAAGGCTTTCGTTAAGAATACGGCAAAAAATATAAAAATAGCAATAGACGTTAAAACCATCGTGGAGAACAAATATGAAGAGTAATTTTATCCTGGGTTTGATTACAGCTGTTTTCTTTATAGGCTGCGGCAGCAATAACCAGGCTAACTTGAATTTGGATACTAAGCCAAAGCTCCAGGTGCCAAAAAAAGTAGAACCGGTTCAGAGAAACAAAGGTTCTTTGTATTCGAACAGGGGAGGTTCTTTATTCTCCGATAAGAAAGACCTTCAGGTGGGCGACATAGTGTTGATAGATATTACGGAGATATCAACCAACAGGTCTGAAGAGACAAGGGAAAATGATAAAACCTCCACCACCCAGATTGGAGGCGGGTTATTTACTCCTGGAGCTCCCAACAGCACCTTGGGAAGGGTTGCTTCAAATCTAAACAGGCTTACGAATATAGGCTTCCAGACAAATACTGAAAATGAATTTGAAGGGACAAGCAAGGTTGAATCTGACGACAGGTTCGAGACCTATATCTCGGTCGTGATCGAAGAGATATATCAAAACGGCAACTATTTTATAAAAGGTTTTAAAGAAACGTTAATTAACGGGGAAAAAAGAAAAGTTATAATAAGCGGGATAATAAGGCCTTACGATATAGAAAGGGACAATATAGTTCAGTCTGACCGTATAGCTAACCTGAAAGTGTATTACGATAAACTTGGTAATGAAGAAGCTCTGGAGAAAGGGTGGGGAACCAAAGCCGTAGAAACTATATGGCCTTTTTAAACTAAGCTTAAGAATTGTGGGAGTAAAATATGATTATGTATAATAATATAGGAGGTAAAAAATGCTTCACTCATTGAACACTGCTCAAACCGGATTGAATAGTGCGAAGATTCAAGTTGAAAATGTTATGAATAACATTGCAAATGAGAATACCGACGGATATAAAACAAGAAATGTAAATGTCGAAGAAGCTGCCATGATCGATGACAGATTGGCAGGTAGAGGTAGCAGTGTTATAGATGTAACAAGAGTTACTGATCTTTATATGTATGAAAACCTTCTTGAAGAGAATGCCAAATCATCAGCATACGGGGAATTGAACACTATGCTTGAAGAGGTAGAGGGTATATTTGCAGAAACTGACGAAAGCGGTTTTTCTGCCGACTTGGAAGCATATTTTGAAGCACTTGAAAACTTAAGATTAAGCCCCCATAACGAAATTTACAGAAACGATCTGATAAATACCGGAAATATCTTGGTTGACGATATAAAAAATCTTTATTCCCAATTGGAAGAATTGGAATTATCGGAAAAAGCAAAGCTGAACGATCATACTTCAGAGGTTAATATCATTTTAACCCAGATCGGGGCAATTAATGACGAGATCAGAGAAAAAGGTTATGCGAATAATGATCTTTTAGATAAAAGGGATGCTTTAGAACAGCGTTTGACAGATTATACTGACGTAAGTATTATCCACAGTACGGTGGAAGATTATAATCTTCAAATTGGTGGAGATACGGCAGTAAGATTTTATAATAATGTTCACAGCATGACTGTTGACTCTGAGTATACGTCACAAAAAGATGTTTACGGGAAGTTTGATACGAACGGCAGATACGTAAGTAATCTTATTGACTCTGCAACCTGGGACGGTACGGACAGGACTGAAGAGATACAAACTGTAGGTTTATCCGGTCAGGCAGAAGGGGATATCTATTTTCTTGGGGCTTTAGTCGGGACAGGGTCCGGTAATCCTGTAGTTTCGGGAGATGATCCTGCAACGGTTGTTGGTAAGATTTTGGCTGACAGCGCAAATATTATCGCTACATGGAATGCAAATAACCCTGAACAGCAAATAGACAGTATCTCAATAGGAAGTGCCCCTACAATTTTGGAAATCACTTATGCCGATACGGAAGGAAACGTACCTTCTCTCCCGGCAGTTGAAAGTAACGGGATTCAGTTTGCGACAAGTTTTGAAACTCAAGGCGGTGTATTAGACAGTATTACATATAATTTTAATAATACCACATCTTTTACAATAAGATACGGGGATACCATGACAATTGATACGGATATGGACGGTACGCCCGATACCCCTATCACGGTAGATGAAACCAATGTAGTTCAGGCAATGGCACATATGATCAATAATACTCCTGGTATCAAAGAATACGTTACTGCGTATAACGGGCAGTATTCATATGATGAAGAGGGGAATAAGCTTTATAAACAGCCTACTACCACAGATCATTACCTGGTTATTGAATCTGATATAGAGGGTGATAAAGGGAGATTTGTCGGAGATATTATTGTCGGTGATGTAAGAACAAATAACAGTAGACAGGTTGTATTAAAAGATGAAGACAGAAGTAAAGTGGGTGCAGATGAAGTCTTCCTTGAACTATATGATTCAAAGATAGATGTGACACAGGGTGAATTTGCACCGATTGTTGATAACCTAAGTACACTTGACCCGAATAATAAAATCGCAGAATACAAAAAAATGCTGGATACATTCGTAGATACTTTTGTTAATATGAACAGCTCTTACATTGAAGTAGGGGGAGATAATTATATATACGGAAAAGACGCAGTTTTTGCGGATGATGATTTTGACAAACGTGTAGATATCAATCTTTTCCAGGGATCGACTGTTGACAGTTTGGTTTTTAACTCGAACAATGTTTATACCCTGAAGCAGGAAGATCTGGATTATATGACGAGTGTCCGATGGAAAGATGATATAGAGTTCGAGGAAGGACATCTTACTTCATTTAGTACATATTATCAAAGTGTTAGGGTAACTATCGCGCAAGATAGGGAATTGACGATTCAAAAACAGGAAAACCAGGCAGCGGTTCAGGAATCATTGCAGAGTACTTACGATAAATTGACAAAAGTCGATAAGGATGAGCAGATGGTTGATCTGATCAAGTTTCAAGCAGCATACGAAGCCAATGCAAAAATGATAACGGTAGTAGATGAGATGCTGGAAACAATTTTAGGATTAAAAAGGTAATTAAACCCTTATTAAGGAGGACGTTATGGCAGAAATAACAAGTACCACGGAAACAAGTTACGATTACAGTATGATAGGTAGTTTTGGAAGTGAAGCTACACAATCATTAAACGGTGATATGATTAATAAGATCAGGGCAGCGGAAGAGAAAGCGGTTATTGATCCGATAGATGAAAGATTGTCGAATATAGAATTGGAATCTGAAAAAATAGATGAAATTCAATCAAAGATTAATGAATTTATGGATGTAATGGATTCATTTTACTTATACTCTTCGGGTACAAATGTTTTTGATCAAATCAGTGCTTCTACAACGGGGGATTCCGTAATATTCGATGCTGTGAATATATCTGACCTTGAAAATGGAGTAACCTCTGTATCTGTAAGCCAGCTGGCACAAAAAGATGTTTATCAGACTACAGGTTTTACAGATCCGGATGCACTGGTAAACGGGGGACAGGATGCAGGAGATACACTTAGTATAGAGATTGGAGGTGTCCAACATGATTTTTCAACGGTGGGGAAAACATATACAGAATTGGCAAGTGAAATAGATCAAATAGAAGGGATAGATGCTTCTGTAGAACAAGTCGGGGATAATGAATATAAACTTGTTATTAAAAGTACTGAAACAGGTACGACAAATTCATTGAATATAACAGAGACGGGTATAAATCTGGGATTAACCGAAGACTTAAACGGTGACGGAAATCCTGATGGAAGAGTATTGGCAGCACAAAATTCTATAGTGACTGTAGATGGTATAACGTATAATACTTCATCTAACACTGTTACCGTGGACGGAAATTTAAAAATTACGGCTACTAAGCTTGGTGATGCTTCATTGTCTATAGAAAAAGATTATTCAAGTTTAAGTACTGCTTTTGATGCAATGGCAGCGAAATATAATGAACTTGTTGATATGGTAAATGAGGAAATATATTCATCCGATACCGTAATCTCTGATAAAAGTTCATTAAGAAATATCCTTTCGACTGTAAAAGATCTTTTTTTCCAGCAATATGGTGCCGATACACCTACTTTTGGAAGCCAGGTCGATGAGTACGGTGATATAGTTTACGATTATTCAAATGTAACAAACAATGATAAAAGTATTTTTAATTACGGTTTTTCATTTGACAAAGATGGGTATATGGTCATAGATTCGGCGATATTAAATGATGCGATTGCAGATAATC
The DNA here is from genome assembly GCA_963677515.1 of Arcobacteraceae bacterium. Taxonomy (GTDB): domain Bacteria; phylum Campylobacterota; class Campylobacteria; order Campylobacterales; family Arcobacteraceae; genus JAIOSF01. Next base: position 2,418,052 of record OY781963.1, read on the forward strand.
CTGAAGAGTTAAGAAAAATATTTGTGGGATCTGCCGAAAATGAGGGTTTGGGAACACTTTTAAAAGAAACTCTCGATGATTTTGACAGTTATAACGGAGGGCTTATTACTTCATATTTAGACAGTATGACATCAAGAAAAGAAAAGCTTGAAGAAGACAGAGAAAGTGCTATTGATACCTTAGATGCAAAATATGGTTTGATGGCACAGCAATTTACGGAATATGCGAGTATTATAGCACAAATGGAAGCATCGTTTAGCGGGTTACAAATGATGATAGCACAGTCAACCGCAAGTGATTAATGTTTAGATTAAGGATTAATACACTATAATCATTATACAAAAACAAATGCGGAGAAGATAATGGGTTTAGAGGTATACAACCAACAAGCTGCAACGACTGAAGATCCTTATATGTTAATACTTAAACTTTATGAAGGATTACTTAAGTATCTTTCTTTTGTGGAAAAAGCTATAGAAGATGACGATATAGAGACAAAGTTTGAGTATATAAACAGATCTATAGCAATATTTGACGAGCTTAGAAATATTCTTGATTTTGACGGTGGAGATGTTGCTTATTATTTAGACGGGCTTTATCTTTATCAAATTGAGACTTTATTTAGTGCCGGAGTGGATAATAACTTAAGTGCGGTAGCTCAGGTTAAAAAAGTTGTAACAGGATTGATAGAAGCATGGAAAGAAGAAACAGGTCTATAGAATCTTTAAATAGACTTGTTTATATAGATTCTCTAGATGACGGCGAAATAAAAGCGGAACAGCTTGCCAAGTGGGTTGAGCAAAATCTAGTAGAGTCTTCCATAGAAGAGTTTGATCTTGAATTGGCTGATCTGAAAAAATTATCGGAATTGATCTACAAAAACTTGAACTTTTTAAAAAACTACAGACAAGAACTAAAAACTCGAATGGACTCTAACTCCAAAATAAAAGAGTTCTTACATTAATATTTTTATGTATCACAACATAGAAAATCAAACAATAAATATTTAGGATTATTCATAAATGGAATTTATTTCAACCTCTGTTAATACGCATATATTCGCAATAACAATATTGATGCTTATAATGATCTATAACCTTTTTACCGTATTGAAAACTGAAGATTTTATCAAGTTAACGAAAAAGTTAAGGTTTATGACCCCTTTATACCATTTTTCAAATGCGATAGTTGCATATACGGGAGGTATCGTTGCGGCATTTTCCCATGATCTGAGCCCCACTGTTGTTTTAATGATAGCAACTTCTATTTTTGTAATGGTACTGGAGATCAAACGGTATAAGAAGCAAAGAGTAATCAAGTCAAAAGACTATGAAAAACAGCTTGAATTTGTAATGTTCGCCAAAAAAATATATATGATGGAATTATCGGCTTTGGTATTTACCTATATTGTTTCCAAGTTGGTGTAGCGTTGCAGTTTTTATTTAACGAAAACAGCGGTTCATCTTCACTTGTTATAGATGGGGAGCAGTATAATTATATATTTAAGGTAAGGCGCCATAGAACTGATGAAAATATATTTTTCAGGAACCTTAATGATAAAAACATCTATCAATATAAAATAGACTCGATAGACAGAAGAAAAGCTGTTTTATCTTTAATAAGTTCAGAAGAAAAGATAATTGAGGCTAAAAAAAAGCTTCACCTTGGATGGTGCGTCATCGATCCAAAATCGGTAGAGAAGGCGATCCCTTTTTTAAACGAGATAGGGGTAGAGAAGATCACTTTTATCTATTGCAGATTTTCCCAGTCAAAATATAATATAAATGAAGAGAAACTGGAAAAGCTGCTTTTTAATTCTTCGGGGCAGTGCGGCAGAAGTTCTATTATCAAGATAGCGCACTGCGACAGTTTGGAAGAGTTCTTGTCCCAAAACCCTGATTCATATATGTTTAACTTTTCCCAAAACAATATAAAAGACAAAAAAGATGATATCTCCACTATCGTTATAGGCTGTGAAGGGGGCTTCAGCGATGAAGAAGTCACTTTATTTGATAAAGATAAAGTAGTGGGTGTGGATTCAAGTATAATCCTAAGAAGTGAAACGGCAGTTACCGTAGCGGCTTCAGCGATTCTTCTGTAAGGAGATCCCAGGTGAACATCGCTTTATACGGGGGCAGCTTTGATCCTATCCACAAGGGGCATGAAGCTATAATAAATGAAGTTTCAAAGCTTGGGGATATAGATAAGCTGTTCGTGGTGCCAACTTATCTTAACCCTTTTAAATCAACCTTTCATTTTACTCCGGAACAAAGATATACCCTTTTAAAAGATCTGCTGGAAGATAAAGAAAAAGTTGAAGTTTGTGATTTTGAGATATTGAATAACAAAGCAACCCCTACCATTGAGACGGTGGAGTTCCTGAAAAAGAAATATTCCCCCGATAAAATATATGTGGTAATAGGTGCGGATAATCTTGAGAATCTTCATTTATGGAAAGATTTTGAGAGGTTAAATACCCTTGTGGAGTTCATAGTCGTTACTCGTAATGGATATGAAGCTAAAAATGATATAATACGGTTTAAAAGAATAGATTTGGATATAAATATCAGTTCAAGCTATTTAAGAGATGAACTAAATCTGGATTATATACCAAAAAAAATAGTAAAAAAGGTTTTAGAGTATGGAAGAAAGAATAAAGAGAATTGTTGAGATACTGGACTTTAACAAAGCGGAAGATATCGAGACATTTGATCTAAGCGGTAAAGGTTATATAGTAAATGAGGTTGTGATCTGTACAGCTTTGAACAATAAGCACACGTTTGCGCTGCTTAACCACCTGAAAGAGGGATTAAAGCCTGCAGGTGAAGAGTTCGTAAGAACAGAAGAGGACGGGGACTGGATCATTGCGGACCTTGGGGATATCTTGATACATATCATGACTCAGGCTCACAGGGAGAAATACTCTTTGGAAGAATTCTTAACAAACTTCAAAGAAGTATAAAAGGTATTATCGTGAGTAATATAACAGTAGCACATTCGCCGGATGCCGATGATATTTTTATGTATTATGCCATCAAGTTTGGATGGGTTGATATAAAAGATACCAGCTTTGACAATATCGCCCTTGATATTGAAACATTGAACCAGGCTACGTTAAAAGGTGAATATGATATCTGTGCCATCAGCTTTGCACTTTACCCATTTGTAAAAGATGATTTTGCCCTTTTAAAAACAGCGGTCAGTTTCGGTGACGGGTACGGGCCGAAACTTGTAAAGCTGAAAAACAAAGAGTTAAAAAGAAACTTCAAAGTTGCCCTAAGCGGGCAATATACGACAAATGCCCTTCTTTTTAAAATAGCCTATCCTAATGCACGAATAACCTATATGAACTTCCTTGATATTGAACAGGCGGTCTTGGACGGAACTGTTGATGCAGGTGTTTTGATACATGAGTCCATATTGACTTATGATGAAAAACTTGAAGTTGAAAAAGAGATATGGGATATCTGGCAGGAGCTTGCAGGCACTGAGCTTCCCTTGCCTCTTGGCGGGATGTGCCTAAGAAGAAGCATCCCTTTAAACAAGGCTATTGATTATGAGCAGAGCTTGATAAAAGCCGTGCGCGTGGCAAACGACAATAAACTGCTGCTGTCTAAAATGCTTCTTGAAAGAGACCTTATAAGGGTTGACCATGATACGCTGCAGACTTATCTCGGGCTTTACGCAAATGATGATTCTATAGAGTTAAGCGATTTGCAGTATAAAGCTTTGGACAAGCTTTACTCTTTGGGGTATGAGCACGGATTCTATGATGAACTTATAAAAGCGGAAGACTACCTGATCCCTTCAGAATACAAAGAGTTAAGAAACTCATAAACTTATCCTAAAGGTAATATTTTTCTTTAGGATAGAATTGACCTGTAAAGAAAATAGTGTTTATAAATCAGGCTGATTAGGAAATTTACGGGTTAAAACTATTCGTAGACCTGAATATAGTTTTCAAAAACTTTGAACTTTATATTATTTTTGTCCAAAAGTTTTGTGAAGTCTATGGTATCTGAGATCACAAGGTTGTTATTGGAATTGGAATGGTTCAGTTGTAAACTGTCGATGTTCAATTTCAAGCTTTGAAAAGGTTTTGACAAAACAGAAAGTTTTGCCTCTATATCAGTACCGCAGTAATCATATTCACAATGGTTGTTTTTCAGGGCATAGATTATATCCTGGTAGTTTACAGGCTTTATGATACGGCATTTGTTATAGTTGCTCCTGCAGTGTTCACACCCAAGCTCCTCGGAACATTTCAAGCTGTTGTTAAAGACCACTATTTTTTGTTTGGGGCTTTGTTCATTTATATATTTTAACAGCTTAGGGCTGTTGTCGCTTTCAATATCCAAAAATACCATATCATGGGAATTAAGCTTGAAGTTCTTCTCAACATCGCTGTATCGCGTATACTTTTCAACATTTATATCAAAAGGCATATTATCCAGCAAGCCGTGGAAATGTTCTATATCATTATGGTTATTATCATAAACTAAAATCTTCATCTTAATATTATAACAATAAAGACTCTCCAAAAAGTTTCTTTTTGGTAGAAAATTATTCTATGCTGCTGTAATGAAGCTCTAATCCTTTTGATGTGGTCACAAAACCGTTTATATTTATCTTACCCTCATGTACCAGCTTATGGTGCTTTTTACATAGAGGAATCAGGTTGAACTTATGGTTTTGGTTCACATGCCCTATAAAGCCTTTTTCGTCGCTGTTCTTCTGCTCCTGTATATGGTGTACATCGTCCACGGGAGCCCCGCATATTGCGCAGGAAGCAATATAAAGGTCTTTATTATAGGTGCTTGTTCTTTTCTTGCTTAGTCTTTCAATGGTATCGTAATCGTCCGTTAACCTTTTCCTTATATCGTTTGCGGTTTTAAGGAACTCTTTGTCCATATGTAGAGATTTCGCGAATTCCAATCCGTACATGCTGCTTCCGCTGCCAAAGGAGAGCTTTCTGTTGAATATAAGCTTGTCGTCATCTTCATTGTAAAATACGCTGAGGTGAAGGCAGATGATGTTTTTCAGCTTCTCTATCTCTTCAATTTCCGGAAGCTGGTGAAGGTGGGTCGCAAATACGAAAATAGATCTTAAAGATGCAAGCTTCAGTATGGCGCTTGCAACGATACTTACTCCGCTCATGGTCTCTGTACTGTGGCTTATCTCATCTCCCAGTATCAGAGAGTGCCCCGTGGCCCTGTTGAATATATTTTTCAGCTCAAGCATCTCAACGGCAAAAGAGGACAATCCTTTTGCTATATTGTCGCTTCCCGAGATCCTTGTGAATATCTCGTCAAAGATACAATACCTGAAAGATTTTGCAGGCACGTAGAAGCCTGCCTGGGCCATGATCACAACGATACCTATGGATTTCATCAGTGAGGATTTACCGCTGCTGTTTATCCCGTACAGCAGCACCCCGTGCATCTTGTTGTCTTTCATATTATCGGGACGGGAATTTTTGATTATGATATTTTCATTATACTCTTTGGATGCAAGGGTAAGATCTCCCAGGATTATATCGTTGGGTACATAGATGCCTCCCTCTTCACTTCTTTCAATGATAGGGTGCCGCAGATCGACAGCTTCTATGAAGTTTGTTTTCTCTTCCCTTTTTACTATCTTGGGTTCAACGTAGTTGTATCTTTTTGCTGTTTTTATATTCGACACGGTAAGGTCAACTTCCGCGATAAAAGATACCAGGTCGCTTAACATCTCGGCGAATTTCTTTTCGTAATATGCTATCTTTTCTTTAAATATAACCTTGTTAAGCTCTATGATCTTCTGCATATTATGGACATATTTGTCCGATATGGTGGAGGTAAGGGTATTTGTTATCTTTACGCTTGTGGTCTGCACCTTTATATTAAAATCCTTGAAAAGATACAAATCGCCGTCTATTATAAGGTGGGACTCCAAAAGCTCTTTTTTGATACTTGAATACCTGTTTTTGGTCAACCCTATGTAGAATCCCTCTTTTCCAAGGCGGGTGATGGTCACATAGTTCTTATCGTCGGTATTTAAAAGCTTTAATATATGGGTCCTGAATATCTCGAGTTTATCTTCAAGAAGTTCGTTCTCTTTTAAAAGCTCGTCGATCTTGCTGTCGATCCCTTTTTCTATCATATTCGAGTCGATATCTTTGAGCATATATTTCCCGCAGGATGTTAGATCAAAGGTGTCTTCTATGGTTTTTATAAAGATATTTATATCATCGCTGCTGCATGGGGGCTTTACGAAGTTGTAGTTTTCCATAAATACCACAACCTCTTTGATCGACTCCAATGAGTCGTAGAGATAGTTTAGCTCGAAGGGGTGCAGACGGTTAAGCTTTATCCTTCTTGTAAGCCTTTCTATATCGTAGATATTTGCCAGGGCATTTTCCATGGGGGCATGGTAGTCGTAAAGGTCGCGGGAGAGCTTATACCTTCTTAAGAGCTCTTTTTCGTCTTTTATGGGGTGGGTAAGCCTCTCTTTTAAAAGTCTTTTTCCCATTGCCGTTGAGGTGTTGTTTACAAGCTTTAAAAGATTTGGCTGGTGGGGAGTCTCAAGTATGTTCAGCTGCTCCAGGGCATTGTTCCCGAGATACACATATTTGTTTACGTCCAGCTTTACGGGTATAGAGAGCTTTTGGATGATCTTGCTGTCATGTTCGATGACAAAATCTATAAGTATGGCAAGGCTTTCGCTTGCAAGGGCATATCTTTCCATATTAAGATGCTCTATAGGGGTCAGCAGGGATTCTACCTCGAATACGTTCCTGAATAGTTCGTTCTGGTAGCTTACTTTTGGGTGGATGTTTGATATATGGTGGGTTTTGTGTGAAAGCTCCAGGTACTCTATCACCTCTTTTTGATCTATGCTTTTATCCAGAAAAGTAACCACAACCTCGCTTGTTTTATGCATATTCATATAATTGAACACTTCATCAAGGGCGAAGCTTGGATCTTCGCTTGTACCGAACACCTCATTATAGTAGCATTTCCCCGTCGTTACGTCTATGGCACTGTACCCAACCAGGTAATTTCCCCTTATCTGGTCTATAACGATGGAGGTGATATTGTTCTCGTCGCTGTTTACTGCAAAATCGAAGTTTGTCCCCGGAGAGATTATGGCATCAAGGGTTCTTTTTACCTTGGGAGGCACGCCGATCTGCTTTATAATGACAACGGTGTATTTCTGCTCCTGAATGATCCTGTTGATATGTTTTTCGAATGATATGGCGGGAACCCCGGCCATTAAAGGATTGGTCTGGGAGTTTTCCAGGATGGTCTTGTTTTTTCGGGTAAGCTGTATATTTAAAAGTTCGGCTACCTCTTTTGCTTTTCCTATCTGTTCTTCGTCGTTGTTCACTTCGTAGGTTTCAAAAAAAGTACCCACTTCCATAAGGACTACGGTATCTTTGCCGTATTTTTCCTCAAACAGCTGCTGAAGCTTGAAGTATTGTTCCGTTAATAGTGTGCTTTTGTCTTCTAATATTTCTGTTACTTGGGCTCTCATATTAAGTAGGATTATACCAAAATTATTATTTTAAAGTGATTTATCAAACACCGCAGCTGCCGTTGCGGTTAACAGTATGTACCTCTTTGAGTCCGCAGTTGCTGCAGGTATACTCGATCTCCGCGGTCCCGCTGCAGCCGTGGCTTTTAAGGAGCCTGCTTTTTATAACATCCACTTTGAAAAGGGTTCCGGTGTTTTCATCCTTGAAGGTTCTTGATGATTCCCTGCATGAGGGGCAGATGCCGTTTTCAAGGTCTGTTTTTCTTGAGTTTTTGAGTTTGAAGTAAAGCAGTATTGAAAATACCGCTGTTAAAAAAGAGATAAGAAGAAATAAAACAGTGTACATCTTCTACACTATTTTATTATCTCGTAGTTTTTGATAGTTTCTTCAAGAAGCTTCATGGTCTCTTTACTTGGAGCTGTTAACGGAAGCCTGTATTCCAGGGTATCCATAAGACCCGCAAGGTACATGGCAGCCTTGATAGGAATAGGGTTCGCTTCAACGAACAGCGACTGGTTCAGAGGGTATAGAGTATTGTTTATCTCTCTTGCTTTGTTATAGTCACCCTCTTTTATCGCTTTTAGGATGCTGCTTTTGATATTAGGTACCAGGTTTGCAGTTACTGATATAAATCCTGCACCCCCTTGCGCAAGCATAGGGTAGTCTATAGCATCGTCACCGCTTAATACCGCAAGCTTTGGTGATTTTGAAGTAAGCTCTATAGCTCTTTCCAGGCTTCCCGTAGCCTCTTTTGTAGCGTAAATATTTGAAATATCGTCAAAAAGCCTTATTGTTGTCTGCGCACTCATATCAACGGCTGTTCGTCCAGGTACGTTGTAAAGCATCACCGGGATATTTATAGCTTCTGCTACGGCTTTATAGTGCTGGTATAACCCCTCCTGGGTAGGTTTGTTGTAATATGGAGTTACCGAAAGGATAGCATCGGCTCCCACGTTTTGGGCATGAACCGCAAGCTCGATAGCTTCGCTTGTTGAGTTTGCACCTGCACCCGCAATAACGCTTACACCAGTATCTTTACAGGTAGTTACAGCGATCTCGATACATCTTTTATGCTCTTCCATGCTAAGTGTTGCACTCTCTCCGGTAGTTCCTACGGGCACAACAGCATCCATTCCTTGAGCTATTTGTCTTTTAATTAAACTTTCGTAACAAACTTCATCCAGTTTACCGTTTTTAAAAGGTGTAACCAGTGCAGTCATTGCTCCTGTTAAATTTTGCATTATAATTATCCCTTGTGTGATTTTTCTAATAAAATATGGGCGATTATATCAAGTTTTTGTAGTTAAAAAGCTTTTACAAAAGGAAATATTCTTAATTTCCTTTTGCGAAGGGAGGGAACGCCTTAAAAGCTTGCCCACTCATCATCATCGCTTTTTGCGGTGATAGGTGTTATGTTGTTTTGTTTCGGCTGCTCTTTTTGTGCCTGGCCAGGTTCGTTTTGCTTTGTCTGCGTTTTTGGTGCCGCAGCAGTTGGGGAGGAATCACTGTTAAAGGCTTTTACGCTGTTCTTACCGTGAAACTCTTTCTGGTTTGCACTCTCAACCACTTTTTTTGCTATCCTGTCGGTTTGCAGTGCAACATCATGGGTCTGGGACGCTATCATTGCATTTTGCTGTGTCTGCTGGTCTAGTGAGTTAACCGCATCGTTTATCTGCTCGATACCCTGCTGCTGCTCTTTACTTGCCATCTCAACATCTTTGATAAGCTCTATTGTTTTTGAGATATTCTCGTTTAATGCCGTATATCCGTTTATCATCTCATCAGATATCTGTTTACCGCTGTTTGCTTTGGTTGTAGCGTTTTGGACAAGTGTTTTGATCTCGTTCGCGGCTTCTGCCGATCTGCTTGCCAGGTTCCTAACTTCCTGTGCAACCACGGCAAATCCTTTTCCTGCCTCCCCTGCGGTTGCAGCTTCGACTGCCGCGTTAAGTGAAAGGATATTTGTCTGGAACGCTATCTGGTCTATTACTGTAATAGCTTCATTTATAGCATTTACCTCTTTATCTATTTCAGTCATGGCTTCGGTCGTGTCGTTTGCAAGTTTTTCACCTGTTGAAACCGACTGGGTAACATTGTTGGCAAAATTAGACATTTTAATAACGTTTTCGGTGTTGCTCGTGATATTGCTTGTGATCTCTTCCAGTGCCGCAGCGGTTTCTTCCAAGGCTGCCGCCGCTTCATTTGAGTTCTGGTTAAGGATATCAACATTTGTAAGAAGCACGTCACTGCTGTTGTCCAAAGTAAGACCCGTTTGCTTATTTTCGACAAGCATACCCGTTATAGCATCACCTAAAGAGTTTACACCGTTTGCAAGCCTTAGAAGATGCTCTTTTATATTGTTTGTTTCCACTTTCCCCAGGTAATTATAATTACTGTACTGTTCCAACACGTTCAATACGTTGTCAATATTGTTCTCCATATTTGAACCCATCTGGTTAAGCAGGCTGGTTAATTGCTGTAAAGCAGGGTTGCTGCTGCTTGATTTTACCCTTTGGCAGAGGTCACCCTGCTCAAATTCGGTAAGGACCGTTATTGTTTCGTCGATAAGCTTTCTATCCTCTTCTATTCCTACTTTTATTCTCTGGATATTGTGGTTTACCACTTTTGCCATATTCCCGAATTCATCTGTTGCCGAATCGTCAAGAAGCTGGGTATCTTTTGATTCCCTGTTCAGGTAGCTAAAAAAACCGTTTAACCCCTCATTGAAACTGTTCAATGATTTAACTATGATATTTGCTATAAGGATCGAGATACCTATAAATACTATAACCGATATAACCGAGATGATAAGAAGTACATTGGTTAATTGGGACTCTGCTTCCTCTTTGAGTTTCATTGCGCTTTTGTTTATAAGAGCCAGTTTATCTTCCAGAACCAGTCCGGTTTGAACCATTTTTGAGATAACAGCGGCAACGTTCGGCATCTCTTTTTCTATACCGTTTTGGTGATCCTTGATCCTTAAAGGTGCAAAATCATCAAAATATTTGATATACTGGGTAGAAAGGAAAATTATCTCATCGCATAATTTTCTGTTCTCCTGGGCACTTAACTGAGGCTTTAGGGTTTGAACTTCATCTATTAGAATATTAAATTCTTTTCTGACCTCGTTTGCTTTTTCCTCAACCGGTGATCTTAAGAACTGGTAAACGGAGATTCTCCCTTTTAAAACCTGCTGGATAAAGATATCGGTCTGGGTAGCTGCAGATACCCGCTTATTCATTACATTGTTGAAATAACTAAATGACGCCCCCAATACGACCATCATGATCACAACAAGAATAGGGAAGCTTAACAGCTTGCTTTTCGTAGATAAGTTTTGAAACATTGAAAATCCTCACTTTGTAATATAAGTTTTTATGCTAATATTGTACAAAATAAAAGTTTCCTAAATATTTCTTTTCTTATGATTCCTTAAAGTTTATTTTATATCCCAGATTATAGTGGGAGCTGAAAAGTGAGTGTGAAAGCTTTGTTTTGAGTTTTGAAAAAAGTATCCTTAGCTTGTTTGTATTCGAATCGTCAAAATCATCTTCCCAGATATAATCCAGTATCTCGCTGTTTGAGAATATTTTATGTTTGTTCTGGCAGAAAAGTCTAAACAGCTGGGTCTCTTTTTTGGTAAGTTTGATACTTTTATTATCTTTGTCAAAAAGTGTATCGAGACTTTTGTCCCAGTAATACCCTTCGTCAAGATAGATAATATCCGTCGTTTTTAGATCCCCTTTCAGCTCATCGATTATTATCTTTATCAGCTCTTCAAGTTCAAATGTTTTTATGGGTTTTATAAGATATTTTACGGCCCTTAGTTCTATAGCCTGCAGAAGTTTTTCCTTATCGGAATAGGCGGTAAAGAATATCATTTTTATAGAGGGATCGTCTTTTCTGATCTGCCTGGCAACCTCCAAACCATTAATCAAAGGTATATTTATATCCAGTATTATAATATCGGGTTTATTATCGTTATAAACTTCAAGGGCTTCTTTACCGTTTGAGGCTTCGTAAACATCCTTGAAATAGAGTTTTAAAAGTTTTACGTATTTGGATCTTATAAAAGAATCATCTTCCACATAAAGTATCGAGAAATCATTTTGTTCCACTATTTGCCACCTTTATTGTAAATTTTGCACCGTTGGGGATATTTTGGGCAGAGATATAGCCGTTCATGGTGTTTTCTATAATCTTCTTTGCAATATAAAGCCCAAGTCCGCTTGGGGTGCTTTTTGTTTTTGTGGAATAATAAAGATCGAATATCTTATTGATCTCTTTCTCTTTTATCCCTCCTGCATTATCGCTGATCTGTATATAGGTGAATTGATCTTTATCGTAGCTTTTGATTGTGATTCGGGGATTTTCTGTATGATTTTGGTTAAATGCGTCCAAAGAGTTTGTAATGATCGTAAGTATAACCTGCTGAAAAAGGGTGATAAAACCGTTTATTCTTTTTTGGCTTGTCATACTGATATTTATTTCCAGATTTTTCAAAGTAGGGGAGAGAAGCTTGATACAGCCGTTGACGGCATCATTGCCAAGAAAGGGTTTTTTGTTTTTCTCTTGAACAAAATAATTACCGAAATCGTCGATGGTCTGGGAAAGATATTCCGTAATCTCTTCTATATTGGACATATTCTTTTTTAAAATATCTTCGTTTAAGCTCCCCTGCCTTTGTTCAAGGTAGGTATCCAGGGTCAAAGAGTTTATCTGGCTTAGGGGTTGTCTCCACTGGTGGGAAATAATATTTAGAAGTTCCCCGATGGTCGCCATTTTGGACTGGTGGTATATTATCTCGTTTTGCTCTTTGTTTTTCTTTTCGTTCTGTTCGATCGTTGATTTATAGGATTTTAGGATGAACTTTATCTTGCTTGATAAGACCATAAGGGTAAAAGAAAGGATAAAAGCAAGAACCAGATAAACAAAACTGATCTTTTCCAGGAAGATCAGGTGATCTTTTTTCAGATGGCTGATCCTCTGGTCTATCTGCGGCTGGATATTGTCCGGATGGAATCCGTACCCGATAGCCCAGTTCCATTTAGGATAATCTTCTATATAGGATATCTTAAGGGAGGGGGCGTCATTTTGATTATATGGGAACATATAAGAGATAAAACCTCCCCCTTTCTGTGCAGTTTCAATTATTTTTTCTTTTAAGTGACCCACATTTTGGTGTTTCGGGTTCAGTTGATCTTTCCTAAGCAGATAATTACCCTCGTAATCAATGATGAAAACATATCCCTTTTCATTATAGTTCATAGCTGCCACCCTTTCGAGGACCCTTTTTTGGATCTGCTTTTCCGTAAAGTGTTTTAGAAAATCGGAGCGTTCTTTTTGGGCGCTGTCGATAAATTCATATATCTTCTCAACCTCTTTTTTTATTATGTCTTTATGAAAGTGGATAAAATCATTTTTAATATGTTTACTTTCCGCTGCCAATTGATGGTTATTGTAATTGATGATCAAAAAAGCTATAACTAAAAAGAAAAAGACGATTATCAAAGATGGAAATATAAGTATTTTTTTTAATAATTGAAGTTCGTTGTTTTTTTCCATAATATATTGTATCCGTATGAAAAGTAATTACTGATTAAGCAAAGGTTAAAAGAGGGGAGAGAATCAGTTCTCTTCCCCTTTTTTTAAGATTAGCGTCGTGCTTGTATCTTTTGTAAGGTATTTTTTCGCGGCACCTACCATATCTTCTATTTTGAGTTTCTCTATTTTTTCCTCATATGTCATAAGGGGGGATATATCTCCTCTGATCAGGTAGCTTCCGTAAAGGCTTGCAACGGAGCTTGAGCTTTCAAGGGCGAAGATAAAGTCCGATTTCGTGTTTATCTTGATCTTGTTTAGCTCATGCTCTTTGATATTCCCCTGTTTTATATTCTCTATCTCTTCCCAGATAAGTTTTTCAACCTCTTTTGCATTAACTCCCGGGTTACATACGGCAAGGAACATAAACACCCCGGGGTCTTTAAGCTCCATATTGTATGCGTATACTGTGTTTACAAGCTGTTTTTCATCTACAAGCAGTTCGTTTAATCTACTGCTTTTCCCTGAACTTAGTAGTTCGCTTAGGGCACTTAATGCAACCTGGTCTTCATGTTTGAAGTTTGGTATATGGAAATTAATGGCAAGCATCTGCACCTGAGAGTCTTTATGGACGGTTACCCTTTTTGCCCCGTCCTGTACAGGCTCCTGCATATAGAAGTTCTTCCTGTCTTTCTTTTTCACTTTGTTCTTGATATCTTTAAAGTGTTTTGATGCAGCTTCAAAAACCTCTTTTTTTGTTATATCCCCCGCAACTATCACAACAGCATTGTTTGGAGAGTAGTATTTTGAGTGAAAATCCCTTATATCCTTGATGCTCCAGTTCTGGATATCGGACATAAATCCTATGGGTGTCCAGTGGTAAGGATGGTAAGTGAATGTATTGTTAAAAAGCTTGAAGTAAAGGTATCCCGTAGGGTTATTGTCTGTTCTCCATCTTCTCTCTTCCGCTACGACGTCCCTTTCAGGCTGGAACTCTTCATCTTTTAGTGTAAGGTTCTCCATAAGGTCCGCATAAAGCCCTAAAGATTTGTCAAGGTTTTTAGAGCTTGATTTTATGTAATAGTGTGTGTAGTCAAATCCCGTAGATGCGTTGTTGACCCCTCCGAATCCTTTTACGATCTCGTCAAATTCACCCGCTTTTAGGTTTTTTGTGGATTTGAAGTTAAGGTGTTCAAGCATATGTGCAATACCGCTTTTACCCATGATCTCGTCACGGCTTCCCACATTGTAAAATATATCGGTGGTTATAACGTTCGTATCGTTCTTCATAGGGATAGCAACTATCTTTAGACCGTTCTTTAAAGTCTTTTCATAATATTTTGGTAAGGCTGTTTTGGCCATTAGATTTTCTCCTGAAATTAAAACTAAAAAAGCAAAAAGCAATATATTTTTTATCATATCTCTTTTCCTTTATTTAAAGTCTGCTCCGATAGCCTGACTTATATTTGTGTAACCGTCAGCTTTTAAAAGCTCTATAAGGCCGTTGTTTATGTTCTTGCACATAGCAGGTCCCTGGAATATAAAGGCACTGTAGATCTGAACCAGGCTTGCACCCGCTTTTATCCTTCTGTAGGCATCTTCGGCATCTCCGATCCCACCTACGCTTATTAACGTAGTTTTATCATGAAGTTCTTTACCTATTGCTTTAAAAAGTGTATAAGATTTTTCACTTAAGACTTTACCGCTTAATCCCCCGAAATCTTTCGGGTTTGGAAGCAGGCTGTAATCGTTCGTGGTATTTGTAGCGATGATCCCGTCCGCTCCAGCTTCAATGGCGGTTTTACAAAGCGTTATTGCCGTTTCTTCCTGCATATCGGGAGCTATCTTAAGAAGGATCGGGGTATTGGTTATCTCTTTTGCCATACCGAACACAGCTTTGATGAACTCCTCGTTTTGAAGGTCACGCAGGTTTGGAGTATTTGGGCTTGAGATATTTACCGCCATATAATCACAGATATCCTTAAAGCCCTTGATAAGGGTTTCATAATCTTTTAATGCCTCGTTCTCGGGAGTTACTTTGTTCTTACCGATACTTGCACCTATAGGGATAGAGAAAGGGTACACTTTTTTAAGGTTTTGTATAACTTCGTAGGCACCTTTGTTGTTAAATCCCATTGCGTTTTGCACAGATTCGTATTCGGGGTATCTGAACATTCTTGGCTTCGGGTTTCCAGGCTGCGGTTTTGGCGTCATGGTCCCTATCTCGGTATGGCCGAATCCCATGGCAGGCATCGCTTTTACCATGGTAGCGTTCTTGTCAAATCCCGCGGCAAGGCCTATAGGGTTGTGAAAGGTTGCCCCCAACACTTCCTGGGTAAGCATCTCGTGGTTTACGAAGTTCTGCTCCACCATGTAGTTATTAAGCGGCCTGCAGTATGGAAGCATTCTTAATGCTATCTCCCCCATATGGTGAGCAGTTTCCGGGTCAAAGTTGAACAATATCTTTTTTATCGTTTCATATGAGATCATTAAAGTTCCTAATTTATGATATTTGTATTAGGGTGATTATATCCAAATAGCTTTAAGATGAAGTGAAGTTTAAAAAGGGATATAATATAAGAATAGATAAACAATGAAAAAGGGATCCGATGTTAAGAAAACTCTTTATAGCTGGGGTTTTGAGCTTTACTTTTTTAAACGCTTCCCATGTGACTTTAAGAATAGGGGAGATAGACGGTTTTTACGATAAAAGGATAAGCAAAGAAGAGCTTACAAAGATAGTAGAAGAGATCGAAAACACTTTTGAATCGACACTCGGGTTTGATGTCTTTGATCTTGAAAAAGACAGGGGACGGCCCATAAACCTTGTCCATCTTCCCTCTTCAAAAGCAAGTATAAAGGCAGACGAGCTTGAAAGAGCAATGAACAGGGAGAAAGAAAAGATAGAAAAGATGCAGGGATATTTCCTCTCAAAGGAGGATTATATCATGCAAACCCAGCAGAAGCTTAAATCAGAGGCAGAGAAGCTGAACCAAAGGGTTATGGAGTTAAACAGCTATATAAAAAGACTGAACGAAAAGCAGGTTGTTGATATGTCCGATTATGAGAAAGGACAGAAATATATAGCAAAAGAAAGAAGAAAGATCATCTCGGCCCAGGACAGGTTCAACCAGAAAAAACTCAGATTGAACGATCTATTGAGTGCATATAAACAAAAACTATCTTTGTACAACAGCCATGTAAACGAGTTCTACCGTCTCCAAAGGAAACTTGAGCTGGTCTCAAGGGCATCTAAAATAGTAAGAGGTGCCGCAATTGGTTACAAGCAGGTGGTTTTCAAGACTTTCAGCGAAAACGGCCAAAGGGTTCAAAAACTGGTGGAGGATAATTATATGGAAAAAATAGAGATTTACGGGTTTCGTTCTTTCGGGGAGCTCAAAGCCATACTTGCCCATGAGATAGCCCATATGACGGGAGTGGAGCATGTCAATGTAAGGGGTGCTTTGATGAATGCCGTTTTGCAAAGGAACCAGGTTGGGAACCTTAAACTGACTCCGGAGGATATAAGGGCATTCAAAGAGGTGTTCTAAAAAACTATATTCTCCTTGAACCTTTTATACCCGAACTCTTTTAAGGTCAGGTGCAGAAGTATAAATCCGCTTAGACTGCTGGCAAGAGCAAGACCTACGGCCCCGTAGGGAAGTATCAGAAGAAGTGAGAATATGATATTCCATAATAAAGACTTCATTGTTATTTTCGCTGCAAGCCCCTGTTTCTCATATGAGTAGAGCCAGAGGGAGAATATCTTGGCAAGACCGAAAGGCAGCAGGCCTATAAGGTACATGGTAAGTATAGATGCGGTCTGACCAGTGTCTGAAGCATCAAAAGCCCCCCTTTCAAAAAGCAGCCATATTATAAAATTATCAAAAACTATACCTATAAAAGCGGCACCTCCGAGAAGCCCCAGCAGTATATAAAATGCTTTTTTCAAAAACTTAAGCGCCTGCTGTTCGTCCCCTTTTTTTATAGCCTTTGCGATAGTGGGAAAAAGCGCAACGGAAGTGGCGATGGCAAAAAGCGCCAGGGGAAGCTGGAATACCCTGTTTGCATAATATAAATAGCTGATAGACCCGCTTACCAAAAAAGAGGCAAGCCAGGTATCCAAAAATGCGGCAACATGGGCTGAACTGCTTCCAAACACCGCAGGGTAGAACTGCTTGTAGAATCTGGACTGCCTTATATCCCTTCTTTTTTTCCTGAAATTGGTGGTGAAAAACTTTATGCCCAGTTTCTTTACCGCTATAAGATGGACGGCAACCTGCAAAATCCCACCTGCAACCGTAGCCCAGCTTAGATAAAAGGTGATAGTGTATTTGTCCATATTTTGGGAGATCAAAAGGGCAATAATAAGGGCGATATTCAACAGTGCCGTACTAAAGGCCGTTGTTGCGAAATGGTGCCTGTACTGTAAAAGCGCCGCCAGGAAAGTAACCATGAATATCAGGGGAAGGTAATAAAAACATATGGCAACCAGGGGACTTGCAAGCTCAACGGTATTTTGGTCAAAACCTATGGCAATAGCTTTTGTTATAAGCGTTGAAAAGAGCGTAACCAGCAGGGACAGTACAAGTATAAAAGCAATAAACTGTAAAAAGATAACAGTACTGAAACTTATTTTCCTGTTCGATTTTGCGTAAGAGGGGATAAAAACCTGGGTAAAGGCACCCTCGGCAAAGATCCTCCTAAACAGGTTCGGCAGTTTAAAGGCCACGAAAAATATATCGCTGTAGATATTCGCCCCTAAAATGGAAGCCGTTAAAAGATCTCTTAGAAAACCTAGGATCCTTGATACCAGGATACCCGCACTGTTTGTAAATATATGTTTTATCATTGTGTGATTATACCAAAGTTTTTACAAATCGGCCCATAAAAGCCTGAGTTTAAACCCCGGCGTTGAGGTGTAGCCCACTTCGGTGAAAAGGTGTTGCCCGTCTTTGCCGTAGATCAGGGTCGTGGGATATCCTTGGATATTGAAACTTTCGGCAAGGGTTCTATTTGTATCATTTATGGTCTTAAAGTTCAGATCGTTTTTTTCCATAAACTCTTTTATGGTTTTGTCATCGCCTGATTCTACGGCTACGGTTACCACCTGGTGATCTTTGGAGAGTTTTTCTATGGTGCGGTTCTCTATTTTGCATACCGGGCACCATGTCGCCCAGAAGTGGATTACCAGGGGTTTGTTTTTTTCATGCTTAAAAACGGTGCCGTCTATAAGTTTTATATCTTTTAGGGGGATATCGCCTGTTTCTATATTTCGGCTTTTATACAAGCTTACAAGGTTTAAAAGCAGTGCCGTTATAAAAAGAATCTTAAGGGATTCTTTGAAAAAGGATATGATCTTCTCTTTCATTAAATTCCCGACTCTTCCAGTATCTTCAGGGCATCTTTGAATTTATAGGAGATGATATTGTTCTTTATCTTTTTATAAAGCTCGCTTTCTTTTCCGTTCAGCTCAAACTCCTCGAACCTGTCGATCACCCCTTGGCACTTTTTAGGCCTTTGGCTTAATACCGCGGTTTTAAGCTCTTTAAAAAGCTCCTGCAGGATCTCATCGTTTATTTTTTTCTTTACGGGTTTTTCCGTAACAGCCTGGCAGGGGTCTTTTATATTCAGCAGTTCATAGATAATAGAATAGAGCTTTTTTACCTCGGGCGGTTTTTCAAGGTATCTGTTTATCCCAGCTTCTTTGAAGTGGTTTATATCCTGTGTCATAAAGCTTGTTCCCAAAGCTACGATGGGAACATGGCTATCCAGCTTTCTTATGATCTTTGCCGCTTCTATCCCTCCCATAAAGGGCATCTGTATATCCATAATAACCAGTTTGTATCTTTCCTTGTCCCGGTTGAACTTTTCCACGGCTTCCACTCCGTTATATGCGGTCTCTATCTCAAGCCCCAGATTGCCTAAAAGCTCTTTGATTGTTTGCAGACTGCTTTTATTATCCTCCGCAAGGAGGATAGTTATCCCCTCTATGCTCTGCAGCTGCGGGTTTGGTTCCTTCTCATTGTAGTAGGTCAGTTTTTCGAAAGAGCTTTGGTCCTTGTCGTTGACCTTTGGAAGCTCTATTTCAAAGCTGAATTTACTTCCTACACCTTTTTGGGAATCCACATGGATCTTTCCGTTCATAAGTTCAACAAGCTGTTTTGATATGGAAAGCCCGAGCCCCGTTCCCCCGAATCTTCTGGTGGTGCTGCTGTCTGCCTGGGTGAAGGATTCGAAAACCTTGCCAATCTTATCTTTATCTATTCCTATCCCGGTATCTATTATCTCGAATAAAACATTATGGTTTTCCCTCTCCCTTATATTTACGGTTATCTCCCCTTTGGGGGTGAATTTAACTGCATTATACAGAAGGTTCATCAAAACCTGGGATATCCTTAATGGGTCGCCGAAATATATCTGGGATTCGTTCATATAATTGATATGGAGCTTCAATCCTTTTTTCTTGATCTTGAACTCAACCAGGTGAATGACCGAATCAAGAAGTTTTTTCAGGTTGAAGTTCACTTTTTCTATTTTTAGTTTTCCCGCCTCGATCTTACTGAAATCAAGTATGTCGTCTATGATCTCCATTAAAAGCTTCGCGCTGTCGTCGATCTTGTTTATATACTCTTTTTGTTTTGGTTCAAGTTTTGTGTTCAGCATAAGATGGGACATCCCTATGATACCGTTCATGGGTGTACGTATCTCATGGGACATATTAGCCAGAAAATTCGATTTTGTCCTTGTGGCCTCCCTTGCCTTGTCCCTTTGCTGCTGCAGCTGTTTGTTCAGGCTTGATAGTTTCCTGTTCCAGTATATTATCCCCGACAATATAAAAAGGAATATAAGGACGATCTCCCACATCAGGGTGAAATCTTTTTTCAGGTTGTAATTTATATTTATCCACTTTGCCTGGATACCCCTTTTTGTTGAATCGTCAATGCTGAGGATAAGTTTATCAAATACGGTTTTTAAAAGCCCCTGGTCGCTCCTGACCCCAATGCCGAGATCAACCATGTCCCTGATCTTTCCCGATACCGCAATAGTGCCCAGGTAATTGTTCTGGATCTTATAGTTTATAACCTGGGTATTGTCAAGATATCCGAAAACCTCCCCTTTTTGAACCTTCTCAAGTCCCTCGTCGATGGATGAAACCTCTACAAGGTTTAGAAAAGGATGCTCTTTTTTTAGTATCTCAAAAAGGGAATACCCTTTTACGATGGCCAGTTTTTTGTTTTTGATCTGGGATATCTCGTCTATAAAGGGGAGGCCCGTTTTTGTGGCAATTACGATGGGGGTTTCTATATAGGGCTTTGTGAATCTCATATATTCTTCCCGGGAGGGGGTTTTTGATACGAGGGGTATTATGTCGCACTGCCTGTTTTTTATCTTTTGGAGGGATTCGTCCCAGCTTTTTGTCTTCACAAGCAGCATTGGGATCTCAAGTTTTTCACGGAATATTTTTATATAATCGGAACTGATCCCTATATGGCTGCCGTTTTCTATTTTCTCAAAAGGCATCCAGTTTGGATCTATACATACTTTTATCTCTTTTTTCTTTTTTAAGAATTCCGTTTCCTCTTTTGTCAAAGAATATTTGAAATGGTTGTTGAAACTGTAAATGAAACTATTGTAATCTATCTCTTCTTTTATAAAACCCATCAATCTGTAATAATCAAATATCCTTTTTACCTTGTCTGTATCTATTTTACCTATGGTATCTGTTTTATAGAAGCTTAGTTTTTTTAGTGCATCTGCCTCGTAAAGAAGAGCCGTTTTTGATTTATTCTGGGTATTGTATTTTTTCAGTATCACTTCAACGGTCTCATCTATATGGTTAAAGGCGTATTCCCATCCTTTAAGCGAGGCTTCGGTGAACTTTTTTACCTCTTCAAAGTTGTTTTCTATATTTTCCTGGGTAGTGAACAGGATATCGTTGTAAAAATCAAACCCGTAATCTTTTGGATCGAACACGACGCTTTCTATACCCCTTTTTTTCAAAAGGAAAGGTTCGTTTGATATATAGGAGGAGATAAGGTCGGTCTTGCCGTTTACAAGATCGTCCAGGTTAAAGGTGTGCTCTTTGAAGATAAGGTCTTTTTTTGTCAAGCCTTTTGAAAATATCATGGACATTATGGTTGAATCGTATTTTGCGTCCCCCGTCACCATGATCTTTTTATTTTTAAAATCTTTTATTGTTTTTATATTGGAGCTTTTTAATGCCAGAAGGATATTTGGGGAAGACTGGAATATGGAAGCCAAAAGCACTATCTTGTCCCCTGCGGAGCGGTTGATAAGCAAAGTGGGCCTTCCCGTCCCGAAGGTTGAGTTCTCGGCAAGTATCTCGTCTGTTACGTTCATCCCGTATTTGAACTCTTTGATATCTACGTCAAATCCGGAGTTTTTAAAAAAACCTTTCTCTTTTGCCATATAATACCCGGCAAATTGGAACTGGTGTTTCCATTGAAGTTGTAATGAGATTTTTTTGTCTTGTTTTGAATATAAAGCGGAGAAGAATAATATAAATATTATCAATATCCTCATAATAATCCTTGGATAATATTTTTAATACAATATCCAAAAATCGATTAATAATGCTCTTGAAAGGGTGAATTTGTATGGGTAGTTTGTTTTTTAAGAACAGTCAAGTTTTAAAAACTTGACCATTCATCATCGTCGCTGTTGCTTGTAACCGTTTCCAGTTTTTGGGAAGCCGGTTTATTCCCTGCTGTTTGCGTTTTTGGTTCGCTTGCCGCAGGAGGTGTTGAAGCATGCTCTTGTCTGTTCTGCCCTTTATTTGAGTCTTTTTTCTGTACGCTCTCTTTTCCTATGAAGTTTTTCGAGTTTGCATCGCTTACTACAAGTTTTGCTATCTCGTCCGTTTCAAGTGCGACATCGTGGGTCTGCGATGCTATCATGGCATTTTGCTGTGTCTGCTGGTCTAGAGAGTTAACGGCATCGTTTATCTGCTCTATACCCTGCTGCTGCTCTTTTGAAGCCATCTCAACATCTTTGATAAGTTCTATTGTTTTTGAGATATTATCATTAAGTTCACTGTAACCGTTTATCATCTGGTCTGCTATCTGCTTACCGTCGTTTGCTTTAGTCGTAGCGTTTTGAACAAGTGTCTTAATCTCGTTCGCGGCTTCTGCCGATCTGCTTGCCAGGTTTCTTACTTCCTGTGCAACGACCGCAAACCCTTTCCCTGCTTCACCTGCGGTTGCAGCTTCAACTGCCGCGTTAAGAGAAAGGATATTTGTCTGGAACGCTATCTGGTCAATTACGGTAATAGCTTCATTTATAGCATTTACCTCTTTATCGATTTCCGTCATTGCCATTGTCGTTTCATTGGCAAGTTTTTCACCCGTAGATGCGGACTGGGTCACGCTGTTTGCCAGATTGGACATCTGGATGATATTGTTGGTATTGTTAGAGATATTGCTTGTGATCTCTTCCAGTGCCGCCGCAGTTTCTTCCAAGGCAGCTGCAGCTTCATTTGAGTTCTGGTTAAGTATATCAACGTTTTTAAGAAGTACGTCGCTGCTGTGGTCAAGTGTCAGACCGTTTGATTTGTTCTCCCTTAACATCTCATTGATGATCTCTGCAAGGTTGTTAAGCCCTTTTGCAACACCACCTTCGTCATTTTCGACCCTGTCTGTAAAGTCAAGTTTGGCAAAGTTTCCAAGAACCCTGTTAAGTTTGTTGATATCTTCACATACGTCTTTTGACATGATCTCAAGCATATTATTGAATATCTCTTTAAGTTCCGTAAGGTTCTCGCTCTGGGTTGATTTCTCGATCCTTTGGTTCAGCCTTCCATGACCAACTTCGGTAACAACCCTTTTCACGTCATCAAGAAGTGCCGTATCCTGCTCGATAAGGCTTCTTGTTTTTTCGATATTGCTATTAACGACTTTCGTCATTACCCCTATCTCGTCGTTCGTATCTATATCTATAAGATTTACGGAAGCTGTTTCTTTGTTAAGGTATCTAAAGAATCCTAAAAGACCTTTTTGGAAAGTATCTATAAGTCCTGCAAGGTTTCTTGGGATCACTATGGATAATGTAACAGCCATTACCAGGATAATGACCGAAATTATGGTTATGGTCATATTTATGCTTTCGTTTAATGAAGCAACCTCCGGACCGATCTTATCCTGCTCTTTTTTAATGGATAATTTTATATCTTCGCTCAGTTTTGCAATAAGCGGGCCTGCGATGTTCAGTTCATGGATAGCTTTGTTTCTTTCAACGATAATATTGTGGATGGAAGCCACCCCTTTTTCATACTCGTTTATAAGCTCGACCGCCTGACTGAGCTGGCTTTTTCTTTTAGGGTTTTGGATCTCTTTTCTTAATATGATCAATTCTTTTTTCAGGTCGTCAAACTCTTTGTTTACCCTGTCAAAATCTTTTTGGCTGTTTGAGTCAAGGAATTTTGCCGTGTAAAGTCTTGCCAGCATCACGTTCCTTATTGCCCCGCAGCTTT
Source organism: Arcobacteraceae bacterium (assembly GCA_963677515.1). GTDB lineage: Bacteria > Campylobacterota > Campylobacteria > Campylobacterales > Arcobacteraceae > JAIOSF01. The sequence goes on from OY781963.1 coordinate 2,441,601, forward strand.
CAAGGGAAGCTATAAAATCTTTATCCTCTTTGGCGCTGTACATAATAGAACTTAGTAGCTGTTCTATTTGTTTACCCTTTACGTCAAGAGAATTATTTTTTATATCATCCCTTTGTTTCATAAAGCCTGTTACTTTTATGAAATTGTTTTTATATTTTTCCAATTCCCGGTCTATCTTTATGATAAGCGGAGCTCTTGAGGGATCTTTGATCTGTTTTTGAGCCTCATCAGTAAAGCCCATGGTTTTACTGAAATAATCGTTGAATTCGTCTATATCTTGTTGGGATTTCGTTGCAAGGTAATCTTTTACGTTCATTCTTACCATAAGCATATTAGCCTGGATCCTTCCTGCCAGGACACTGTCTCTTGCCATCTCTCTGTAGCTTGAAAAACCGTCGGCTGATTTTCCTACAGCATAAATACTATAAAAAGCCAGAACAGCAATGAGTACGGCAATAACTGAAAAAGATGAAATAAGTTTCATCTTGATACTCATATTTTTAAACATATAATTCCCCTTTTTTTATTATAAAAGTGGCGTGAATTCTATCATAAGAAAGTAAATAGAAAGTTATATTTTTGTAAATAATTATAAATTTGAAAAAAAAGGATTTTTTAGAGAGTATTTAGAGAGATTTTCCTGTGAAAACAGCCAAGTTTTAAAAACTTGACCATTCATCATCGTCGCTGTTGCTAGTGATGGTTTCCAGCTTTTGGGCAGGCTGCTTTTTCTCTTTATCCTTTATTGGATCTTTTTTTACAGGTTTGTTTTGCAAAGGTTCCGTATGCTGGTGCCTTTGGCTGTTTTGTTTGGCTGTTGATTCTTTTTTCTGTACGTTTTGTTTACCGCTGAACTCTTTCGCATCTGCTTCTTCAACTACCAGTTTTGCGATCTGGTCAGTTTCAAGTGCAACATCATGGGTCTGGGACGCTATCATTGCATTTTGCTGTGTCTGCTGGTCTAAAGAGTTAACGGCATCATTTATCTGCTCTATACCTTGAAGCTGTTCTTTACTTGCCATCTCTACATCTTTGATAAGCTCTATTGTTTTTGAGATATTATCATTAAGTTCACTGTAACCGTTTATCATCTGGTCTGCTATCTGCTTACCGTCGTTTGCTTTGGTTGTAGCGTTTTGTACAAGTGTTTTGATCTCATTTGCGGCTTCTGCCGATCTGCTTGCCAGATTTCTAACTTCCTGTGCAACGACCGCAAACCCTTTCCCTGCTTCACCTGCGGTTGCAGCTTCAACTGCCGCGTTAAGAGAAAGGATATTTGTCTGGAACGCTATCTGGTCAATTACGGTAATAGCTTCATTGATAGCGTTTACCTCTTTATCTATTTCAGTCATAGCTTCGGTTGTATCGTTTGCAAGTTTTTCACCTGTAGATGCTGACTGGGTTACGTTTGAAGCCAGGTTTGACATCTGAACAATATTATTTGTGTTATTAGAGATATTACTAGTAATCTCTTCCAGTGCCGCAGCTGTTTCTTCCAGTGCTGCTGCTGCTTCATTTGAGTTCTGGTTAAGTATATCAACATTTTTAAGAAGCACGTCGCTGCTGTGGTCAAGTGTTAGACCGTTTGACTTGTTCTCTACAAGCATTTCTGTAATAGCGTCACCAAGTGTATTTACACCTCTTGCCAGTTTAAGAAGGTGTTCTTTGATACCTTCTGTTTTTACCCTGTTAAGGTAATTGCTGTTCGAGTATTGTTCAAGTACGTCAAGTACGTTGTCTATATTGTTCTCAACGTTGCTTCCCATTTGGTTAAGAAGTCTTGTAAGCTCTTGAAGTGCAGGGTTGTTACACTGGGTAGTAACTCTTTGGCAAAGGTCACCCTGTTCAAATTCGCTAAGTACTGTAATAGTATCGTCTATTACCCTTCTATCCTCTTCGATACCTTTTTTGGTGATATTGATATTCTCGTTTACGACCTGTGCCATTTCCCCGAACTCGTCTTTTGTATCGATCTTTATAAGTTCGGTATCTTTTGATTCCCTGTTTAAATACCTGAAGAATCCAAGAAGTCCCTCTTTTAGGGTATTTAGTGAATTAATGATAGAGTTTACTATCAGGGTACCGATCAATACAAGCAGGATAAATGCAATGATACCTACCGTTACAATAGTGGTTTTCAGTGAATTGATATCTTCGTTAGCCTGCTTGTTCTGGTCTCTTCTAAAGTCGGTTACTATCTCTCCCACTTTTCTTGCATTTAGGACCATGCTTTTTTCTTTATCGTTCATAACATACTCCTGGCCAACCTGTTCTTTGTATTGTTCCGCAAATAATAAAAAGTCGTCCCTGTAGTTTTTAACGGAGCCTTTTATATCTTCAACCATCTTGATATTTTGGGGATTGTTAAATCTTTTTGACAGGTCGTTAAGTATCTGGATAGCTTCGTTGTACATCTCTTTGTGTTTGTCAAGGCTTGCCTGGTCTTTTCTGATCGTGAAGTTCTTCTCCTGCCTTCTCATTTCGTTGAATCTTCTGTCAACTTTGTTCAGCTCGTCCGATTTTCCCATTCTGTCCACGGTCGAGTTTAATTCCAATATGGTAGGAACCGCTACGATTACCAAAGAAAATATACCCAATAATACGATCAGGAATATTTTTACTTTTACTTTTAGGTTTTTCAACATTTCATCTCCTTATAGTCATGTATTAAAAAAAATTATGCTGGATTATAATCGTAAAAAGTGAAGAAAGGGTGAGTAAATAGTGAAGAAGTAGTGAAGAATTTGTAAAAAATCGTTAAATTTCATAAAAAATGCAATATGTAATAAAAAGGTAATATATAGAGAGAAATAGGAGAAGAAAGTTTCCCCTGGAAAAAATGCAGAAATCAAAAAAGGCTGCCCGAAGACAGCCTAGAAGAAAAGATAGTTAATGAGCTTTTATTAACAAGCGGCTTTCGCAGCTTCCAATGCAGCTTCGTAGTTTGGTTCAGCAGTGATTTCAGGCACTAGCTCTTTGTAAGATACTTTTCCGTCTTTACCGATAACGAAAACAACTCTAGCTAAAACACCAGCTAAAGGACCGTCTGCCAATAAAGTTCCGTAAGCATTACCGAAATCTTTGTTTCTGAAGTCAGAACAAACTTTTAGGTTTTCAATACCTGCAGCTCCACACCATCTAGCAGATGCAAATGGTAAATCCATTGATACAGTGATAACTTCTACACCTTCTAAGCTTGCAGCTTCAGTGTTGAATCTTCTAGTTTCAGCATCACAAACACCAGTGTCTAAAGATGGTACAACTACCACTAATTGAACTTTACCTTCTCCACCGATAGTTTCGTCTTGAAGCATCGGGTCACAGTTTACAACTGTTACTTCCGGAGCAGTGTCTCCAACATTGATTTCGTTTCCAGCTAAATTACAAACGATATCGTTCTTAAATGTTACTGTTGCCATATTTTGTTTTCCTTTTTTGTTAAATAATTAAATAAGTGATGTAAGTTTAATGAAATAAGATAAAAAATATCTTAAAGGTTTTTGTTAATAGTTTTGCTACATCTAACTAAAATTTTATTATAATTCCTTATGAGACTAGATATATACTTAACCAAGCACAACAATATCCAAAGCAGGAACAAATCCTCAGAATTAATAAAATTACAAAAAGTAACCGTAAACGGCAAAATAGTAACAAAACCCTCATTTAAAGTTGAAGAGGGGATGGAAGTATCGATCAACGAAGATGAATTCTTCGTCAGCCGTGCCGCATATAAACTCAAATATTTCCTTGAAGAATTCAATATAGATATAAAAGGTGCAGATGCCCTTGATATAGGCTCCTCAACCGGGGGCTTTACCCAGATAGCCCTGCAAAACGGCGTAAAGAGCATAACCTGTGTAGATGTAGGCTCAAACCAGCTGCACGAATCCCTAAAAAGCGACGAAAGGATAATAGTACAGGAAAATACCGATATAAGGGATTTCAGGCCGGATAAGAAATATGACCTCGTAACCTGCGATGTTTCTTTTATCAGTATCCTGAACATACTTGACGATATAGCAAGGCTTGCCTCAAGCAGGATCATTATTTTATACAAGCCCCAGTTCGAAGTGGGAAAAGGTGTTAAAAGGGACAGTGCCGGAGTGGTTCAGGATCAGGCAGCCATAGAAAAGAGCAGGGAAGAGTTTCTTTCCCGGACCGGAAATCACGGCTGGAAACTTATACACAACAAACAAAGCGCTCTTGCGGGGAAAAGCGGAAATGTGGAAGAGCTTTTTTATTTTACTGTTTAGCCTGAACCTGCTTCTTGCTAACGATTATATAGAAAAAGGGGACCTTTTCTTTGCAAAGGGCGATTATAACAGCGCTGTGGGGGAATATGAAAAAGCTTTAAAAGGCGGCGACGACAAAGCCAGGATAAAACTTGTAATGAGCTATATAAAGCTTGGGGACAATTATCTGCGAATAAGGGCCTTTTTAAGTTCCGAGAAATACTACCTTCTTGCAAAAAAACACGGCAGCAGGCTTGCCGATGCCAAACTTTCCAAGCTTTACGAGAATATAGGCGATCTTTATAAAAAAGGGAAAAAATTCGACGAAGCATACCTTTCATATAAAAAAGCGTTTGATCTTGGAAATAAAGGGGTCCTGCCCAAACTCGGGGAGACGGAAAAGATACTCAGGCATTATGAAAAGCTTGATGACGACACCAGAAAGATTGTAGACAACGATTCCCCCTCCTGGACAAAAGCGATAGGGCGCCTGGTGATACCCACGAAACTTGAAGTTACCAGATCGGGTTACAAGATAAGCCAGAAGAAATGCTCCGCTACTTTGGTCAATTTTTCAAATATCCAAAGCAGCAAAGTTATAGTAACAGCTTCCCACTGCCTGAGCAATTACGATAAGGAAGCGGGTATAATAAGGTTTCTTATAAAAAACATCCAAGGGGATGTTATCCAAAAATACGCGGAAGTTTTTGAGGACAGTTTCTATGATGAAAAGAACACCGACAAGAATAGCGACTATGCGATTCTGATCCTAAGCAGTGCCATAGATAAAAGTGAAGTGGTCCCCCTTTTAATACCAAATGCCAGTTTCGGCGATATCAAAAAAAGCAGGAGATACTCTTTTGGTTCTATGGCCGGTTATTCAAGTGATATAGGGGAGCACGGTTTCCGCCTGACCTATGATCCCCAATGTGAACTTGACTATTTCAACAAATTTTACGGCAAAAGCAGCTGCAATGCCTTTAGCGGGGCTTCCGGCGGGCCCGTTGTTTTAAGTGCGGGCAATAATAAGGATGAGCTGAAATATTATTTTGTAGGGGTGATATCCCATTACCGGGATGATGATTTCAAGAACCTTTATTTCTCTCCCCACCATATATTTTTAAACTCCCTTGCAAGCGCGGTGAGAAAGTATAATTTAAAAAAGTAGAACTATATGCTATAATATATGAATAATCAATTCAAAAGATAATCAAAAGGCAAATAATGACATTTAAAAAACTTGGATTAAGTGAGCAGATACAAAAAGCGCTCAGTGAAAAAGGGTACGAGCAGGCCACGCCGATACAGGAAGAGGCTATAGATATCCTTTTAAGGGGACGTGATCTTCTGGCAATAGCAAAAACGGGTACGGGGAAAACCGCCGCTTTTGTATTGCCTATGCTTCAGGAGATCCAACACAACCTTGCCCAGAAAAGCGAACTTACGAAACTTATAATAGCACCCACCAGGGAGCTTGCAAGGCAGCTGGAACAAAGCGTAATAGAGTACGGTAAATATATAGATGTGAAAGCGGGATGCGTTTACGGAGGCTCGAATATAAGCCCCCAGATAAAGATGCTGCAGTCAAAACCTAATATCGTGGTTGCCACGACGGGAAGACTTATCGATCTTATAAAAAACGGGAATATAAACCTTACAAAGGTAAACACACTTGTGCTTGACGAGGCTGATACCATGCTTGATATGGGATTTATCAAAGATATAGAGCTTATTATGTCGAACCTTCCCAACCTTAAGCAGACCGTCCTAAGCTCCGCAACCCTTGGGCCGAACGTGAAAAAGCTTTCAAACGAGATACTGGTGAACCCCAAAGTTATCGAGGTAAAAACAAACGACAGGGTAAACGAAAAGGTTGAGCAGGTTTCTTATCCTGTTTCCCACAAGCAGAAGCTTGAGATGCTTTCATATTTAATAGGAAGCCAGAATATGAGGCAGGTACTTGTATTTTGTAAAACAAAAAAACAGACGGATGCCATAGTAAAGAACCTGAACCTTGACGGGCTTAAAGCGGAAGCTGTTCACGGGGACAAGACCCCGGGATTCAGGAAAAAGGTTATTACAAAATTCAAAGAGGGGGATATAAGGGTTCTTGTGGCAACGGACGTGGCTGCGAGGGGACTTGATATCCAGGATCTTTTTTATGTGATAAATTACGATCTTCCTTTCCTTGTAACCGATTATCTTCACAGAATAGGAAGAACTGCCAGAGCTGGGAAAGACGGAGTTGCCGTAACTCTAGTAGATGAATATGATATGGCAAACCTGAAAGAGATAGAAAGATATATCCAGATAAAGATCCCCAGACTCGAGCTTAAAGGCTTCGAAGTGGATAAAAAGATCCACTCCATGGCAAAGAAGAATATCGTCCATACAAAAGAGGACGAGAAGATAAAAAAAGGGAAGGTCTCGGGAGCCTTCGGGAAGAGCAAGGCAAAAAAAGCGGAGAAAAAACAGCCCAAGCTTAGGGGAAAAAGGATCATAGGTCAGAAAAGGGATAAAAAATAAGTTTGGCAATTTGCCATATTTTTCCTTCTATTAAAATTTTTTTATTATAATTCCCCTAATAATTAGGAGTTTTATAATATGGCTAAAAAGAAAAAATCAATTTTTGAGTGTCAGCACTGCGGCGAGCAAAGTGCAAAATGGCTTGGGAAGTGTCCCTCTTGCGGGGGATGGGACAGCTTTATAGAGCTTTCCGCCGAGCAGATGGAGGTTGTCCAGCATGCGGCAAAGATCTCTACCCAGTCTTCAAAAGCTACACCTATCACACAGATCGAACAGGATAATGTTACCAGGTTCTCAACCCACAATGAGGAGTTTGACCTGGTACTTGGAGGGGGAGTGGTTCCCGGAAGCCTTACCCTTATAGGGGGGAGTCCAGGAGTTGGTAAATCAACGCTTCTTCTAAAAATAGCAGGTAACCTTGCAAAAAGCGGTAAAAAAGTTCTTTATGTAAGCGGTGAGGAAAGCGGCGGCCAGATAAAAATGAGAGCCACCAGGCTTGACGCAAACGAGGATAATCTTTTCCTTTTGTCAGAGATCTCCCTCGAGGCCATAAACGACGAGCTTTTAAGACAGGATTACGAGATAGCCATAATCGACTCGATCCAGACGATTTATTCAGATAAGCTGACTTCGGCTCCGGGAAGTGTATCCCAGGTAAGAGAGATAACTTTTGAGCTGATGAGAAAAGCCAAAGACGCCCAGATCGCCATGTTCATAATAGGGCATATCACAAAAGACGGTTCAATCGCAGGTCCCAGGGTATTGGAGCATATGGTTGATACGGTGCTTTATTTCGAGGGTGAAAGCTCAAAAGAGATAAGGATGCTGCGGGGATTCAAGAACCGTTTCGGAAGCACGAGCGAGATAGGTATCTTCGAGATGACGCAAGCAGGATTGGAGAGTGCAAAGGATATAAACAGAAGATTCTTTGACTCCAACAAATCCCAAAGTGGAAGCTGCCTTACTGTTGCCGTTGAGGGGAGCCGTGCCCTGATACTTGAGGTTCAGGCCCTGGTAACGGAATCAACTTACCCGAATCCAAAAAGAAGCGCAACTGGCTTTGACACCAACAGGCTTAATATGCTTCTGGCCCTCTTGGAAAAAAAGCTGGACCTGCCTTTGAACTCCTATGATGTTTTCGTAAATATAAGCGGCGGCATAAAGGTAAAAGAAAGTTCCTGCGACTTAGCCGTAATCGCTGCAATAATAAGCAGCTTCAGGAACAGGCCCATCTCAAAAGAGAGTGTTTTTATAGGGGAGGTCAGTTTAACCGGAGAGATAAAAGATGTTTACTCCATGGAGACAAGATTGAAAGAAGCAAGTTCCCAGGGGATAAAGAAAGCTATAATCGCACAAAAGCCTGCTACGAAAATAGACCTTAAATGTTTTGCCGTTGATGAAGTTGTAAAGATGTTGGAACTTTTTTAGTCCTTTTTAGCTAAAATCTGCATACTTACAAAAATATTTTAATGACAGAGGATAATGATGGTAAATTACTATTATACTAATGCCGTTATGGGTGAAAGGCCTGAGTTCAAAGTTCCGAACCCTGAGTTTCTACAGCAGTTGACTCCGGATGGTTTCCAGAAAATGGTTGACAATTTTTATGATATCATAGTTGAAAGTGACATAGCTCACTATTTCCCCGACGATGAGGAGGAGCTTGCTTTAATAAAGAAAAGAAATGCTTCATATTTTATGATGATATGCGGGGGTGATGAAAGATATATCTCCAAATACGGCGGGGATTTTAACCAGTTAAAAACCCATGAACCGTTTTCTATCCCGAACAAGGCCAGAATAGAGTGGCTTGGATGCTGGGAAGAGGTTTTAAGGGAAATTGAGGACAAAGTAGACCATGAGCATATCCAGTCTTACTGGAATTGGCTTGAAGTATTCTCTAAACATATAGTTAATTACCAAAATGACAGGGAAACGATAGAAGATAAAGTGAACTTGGGCGATAAGCCGAAGATGGGTTGTCCTTTCGGACATGATAAAAAATAGGAAAGGATATATAATGTCTAGAGATATGTGTGCCGACGTTAAGATGGAAGAGGGTTATATGAGAATGAGTATCGAGTATAACAACGATACAAGCAGGGATGCTATACAGGATGCAATTTCAAAGATTGAAAGAGAAATGGGGCTAAACCCTGACGTGGTAAGAAGGGCTATCAGCGAATCTGCCGGGAACTATTCTATAGAATTCGGTTTTGACAGCTGCCAGAGAACTTCGGGGGAATTCTGTGAAGCGGTTATGAAAGAGCTGGGCATAAATAAGTGTTCGATATAGTATTTGAGAACAGTACAGAGTTTGAACCCGATCTTAAGCTGGCAAAAAAGATCATACATGATCTTGGTGCCGGTGAGGTGGAGCTGATCCTTACCGATAATTCGGAGATGCAGGAGATAAACCTCTCAACAAGGGGAAAAGACAAGCCGACAGATGTGTTGAGCTTCCCTTATGAAAAGATGCCCAATGTACCATTGGGATCCATCGTAATATCTTACGATTTTGTCCAATCCTATTCAAAAGAGTATAACCACAGCTTAAACGAAGAGTTTAATCTCCTTTTCATTCACGGCTTGCTGCATCTTCTCGGGTTTGACCACGAAGTGGACAACGGTGAACACAGGGCCAAAGAGGAGGAGCTGATATTAAAATACGGCCTTCCCAAAAGCCTTATAATAAGAAATACATAAACAAGGACAATATTTAATGGATATTTTGATATTTATCATTTCAATGGGAGCATTGATATACGGTGCCGATTTTATAATCGAGGAGAGCGAGAGAATAGCGCTGCATTTTGATATCTCCCCTTTTGTTATAGGGGCCACCCTGATCGCGCTTGGGACAAGCCTGCCGGAGATGGCTGTGAGTATGAGCGCTTCCTTTAAAGGAAGCGGCGATATAGCAGTGGCAAACGTAATAGGTAGTACCATCTTTAACATTTCGCTTGTTTTGGGATCTGTGTTCCTGATTGCCAAGAGTATTCAGCCAAAAAGGGATCTTTTTGCCAAAGATTCATCCTGGTCACTTTTCCCTATACTGGTATTTATACTTATGAGCATAGACGGGCAGTTAAGCAGGCTTGACGGGGTATTGTTCCTGATTTTGATGGGAGCATACTTATTGTTCCTGATCCAAAGCAACCAGATGGAAGAGATCGACGAGGACCTGGTAAAAGAGAAGTTCAAATGGGGTAAAACCCTGGGGCTTCTTTTTGTAGGCTTCCTGCTTGTAGTAGGGGGTGCGGATTTTGCAATTGACAGTGCCGGTAATATCGCAAGGGAATTTGGTGTAAGCGAATGGCTTATCGGGTTGTTCCTTGTTGCGTTCGGTACCAGTTTACCTGAGCTTGTGGTGAGTATTCAGGCTGCAAGAAACAATAACGCCGATATGGCAATAGGTGCCATCATTGGAAGCAATGTTGCCAACTTTACCATGGTGCTTGGATTAAGCTCTATTGTTAATCCCCTGAACGTTGACCTTAATACGAACTTCTTTGATATAACCGCGGCACTGATAGTATCGGTGATGCTGGTATTTATCACCGCGAACAAACTTTACAATAAAAGCGCCGGGCTTGTTATGATGACAGTTTTGGCTCTTGTTATCTCAAACAGCTTCTAAATTTTAGAAGCTGTTCAGCTCTTCTTTATTACAAATCGTAACTTTTTTCTATCTTAAATATATTTTGGGAATATCTATTTTCTTTTAAAAGGTATATGTTACTTTTATTAACAATACAAGACTTTAAAGCTTTAAAGTATGTATTAAAAAGTAACACTACTTAAAAAACACTTACAATTGATAGGGATATATATAACAATAAACTAAATTTAAAGAAAAAAAAGTAAGATACCTTTACTGAACTTGTTCCCTTTATTATTTTACAAAGGGTAAACAATGAAAAATATAATAATAGACAGAATAAAAGAAAATAAAAGAGACATGTACATAATCTTGGGGATAGAGATCTCTATAATTACTGTTTCGATTATAAATATAATATAAAGGATATAAGATGGAAGTCAATGTCGCCACTAATAAACAACTCAAAACAGATAAAAAAGAAAAAATAGGCAAGGTGCTTTACAACAAAGCTGACAAAACAAGGGAACAGTTCAAAATATGAGAAGTCTAAGAAGATTTTTCTACAACAAGTTTTATATAGAACTTATAGTGGCAACGGTTTTATTTATCGTTGCCGTTGCTACAGACAGTATAGTAACAATGATAATCTATTTGCTGTACTTTATCATTATGCTTGAGATAGTAAGAGCAGTAATGAGTTTTCTTAGAGAGCAGAGGGTCCAGATACGGATACTTATAGATGCTTTTATAATACTAACCCTAAGAGAGTTTATCGTTAACGTTATCAAAATAAACAATGAAGAGATAAACAGCATATCCGACCTTTTTACAAACAGTACCAATTTCCATATTTTAGTGTTCACCGGGGTATTGATATTCTTATTTATTTTAAGATGGCTTGCAGTGATCGGTTCACCGGACAAGTATGTACGAAAACGAAGATAAATAGATGAAAAGAGTTATCTCTTTTTTTCTGTTTTTATGTATAAATCTTTATGCACTTGACTTTAAGGTAGCAAGTTATAACGTAGAAAACCTTTTTGACCTGCAATATGACGGGACTGAATATAAAGAATACCTCCCTTCTTCCAAATACTGGAATAAAAAATCTTTTGAAAACAAGCTTAATAACCTCTCCCGTGTAATAACCGAGTTAAATGCAGATATATTAACCCTGCAGGAGATAGAGTCGAATAAAGCATTTACAACTTTAAAAGAAAAAACCAATTATCCCTATGGTGTTTTTTTGAAAAAAAGCACCTCTTCTGTGGGTGTCGGTATCTTAAGCCGGTATCCAATAACAAAATGGGAAAAAATAGACGCGGACAGATATGACAAACACTCCAGGTATATTTTAAAAGCTTTTTTAAATATTAATAACAAGGAACTTATCGTATATGTAAACCACTGGAGATCAAAAAGGGCTGCGGAATCCTCCCGGATCAAATATGCCCTTTCCTTAAAAAAAGATATAGAGAAGCTGGAAGAGGGAAAAGATTATATAATCCTGGGGGATCTTAATTCAAACTACAACGAGTACCAGACCTTTAAATATGAAAAGGAGTTGAACGATACATACGGTATCACCGGGATAAACCAGATATTAAATACCACGATAGACGGCAACCTGGTCTTGAAAAGTGAAATAAACAGCAGCGACGAGCTTCATTATAACCTTTGGCTGGAACTTGACAAGAAGAACAGGTTCAGCAGCAAGTTCAAAGGAAGAGATACGACGCCTGATAATATTATCGTCCCAAAAGAGCTTTTCGACCATAAGAACATCTCCTATATCAATAACAGTTTTAACGTATTCAAGCCAAGCTACCTTTACGGCCGTTATATAAACAGGTGGGATATGAAAAGGGGGAAGGGGTATTCCGACCATCTTCCCGTATATGCAGATTTTTCAACTGTGAAACAAAACTACTCTTTCCCTCAAAAGAGTAAAAAAGATATAGTTAACATAGATGAGCTTTACAGGGTAGAGAAGCTTGATAAAGCAGTTGAGCTTAAAGATATAGTGGTTTTATACAAAGAGAATAAGATAGCGGTTATAAAACAGCTAGACAACAGGTGCATAACCGTTTATGATCCCGGTAAAGAGTTAAAAGAGGGTTTTGTCTATAAAATCGCTTTCGACAGGATCGACTCCTATTTCGGCTTAAAAGAGATAAAAAATATATTAAGGGCAGAAGAGCTTGGTATTTACGAAAACTACAAAGAGCTATATAAAAACGCTTCAGAACTCGATCTTTTTGATCTTAACAATCAAAACGAAATGGTAAGAGGTTTAAAAGGGGTGTATAAAAAGGGTTATTTGTATTTTGGCGGGGATAAAAGGATAAAGCTTTATTTTAAAAAGGGTATAAAAAAACCGGAAGATGAGGAAAATATCCTTATCAATTCCGGTCATCTTGGAATCTACAAATCAAAAGTCCAGATCGTTATATACAAACAAAACGACTTTTTGATAAATTAGTCTGCAAATCCTATAAATCTGGCAGTAACTTCATATAGTGAGGCAACATCTGTTTTCCCTACGAATCCGTCGATCCCTATTCTGTCCATTTTGCCTTTAACGGCTTCTGTTGTCATACTTGAATTTACGACTACGGGGATACTGCTGTATTTACTGTTGTCTTTTATCGCCTGTGCAACCTGGTAACCGTCGGTTCCCGGCATCTCAATATCTGTAATGATAAGACCGATCTGGCTTGGATCCAGCTCATCAACCCTGTGTAAAAGATCTCCACCGTCCGTATATATCTCATAGTCTGCTTTTGCTTTTTTCAAGAATTGGGTCATAACCTGTCTTGCAACGGCACTGTCTTCCGCAACAAGAACTTTCTTGTCGCTTTTTACAGGTTTTGTCACATATCTGTCAAGGTCGCTTGGGCTTACGTCCGTCCATCCGATATCGGCCAAAAGCTGCTCCGCGTTAAATACTGTACAAAGCCTGTCTTTACCCTCAACCTCTACATATGTAGTATATGTGACTTTTGAGTTTTGGTCTTCAGAATTAATAAGCTCGGAAGTTGTTTTTTCAACGATATTAACCATATCTTTTACAAGGAAACCTACCTGCTTGTGGTTGAACTCACAAAAAATGATCAGCTTGTATTCTGTTATAGGCAGTTTATCGTAACCCAGCCATTTATCCAAGTTTATAAGTGTAACAGGTTCTCCCCTGATAGTCGCGATACCTTCAATAACAGGCGTATCCGTAGGCGTATCGGTGATATCAACCTCTTCAGTGATAATAAAAGCTTTGATCTTAGCAATATTGATAGCGTAAATATCATTATGACCCGTATAGAATACTGCAAGCTGCTGCACGTTTCTAAGATGAGCTTGTGTTAATTGCTCTACACTGTTACTAATTCCGCTCATTTATAATTCCTTTGAATTGATTTGAAAATAAGATTATTTTATCTATTTTTGACTTAATAGTTTTTTAACTGCTATGGAGCATATGGTAAGGCCGAAAGAGCCCGTGACACCTGCGAAACTGCCCAGTTCACGGCATTGGGGATTCTCGCTGCTGAACACTATTTTGAAGTTTTTGTTGAACCTCGCTTTTTTCAGCTCCTCCCGTATCTTCCTGATAAATGGGTCGTTATAGGTTTTAAATATATTTATATACTCTATTTTTGTGGGATCTATCCTTTTTGCGCTTCCCCCTGAAGAGATAAGCTTCTTATGGTATCTTTTGATAAGTTCGACTTTCGGTTTTATATCGTCTATGGCATCGATTATCAGGTCATAGGGTTCAAAGTCGAAGTTGTCTATCCACTGGATATCTATTTTTTTGTTTATAGGGATCACATTGGGGTATAGCTGTTTAAGCCTTTCAACCTTTACCATCCCAACTGCATCGCTTCCAATCTGCCTGTTCTGGTTCGTTTCCTCAAATACGTCATAATCAACTATCGTTATATCTTCGATACCCGTTCTGTAAAGGCAGTCAAGGGCGAAGCTTCCTACACCCCCTACACCCAGGATAAGGATCTTTGCCTTTTGCAGTTTCTCAAAATCCTCTTTAAATAAGCTTTTACATCTGCTATGCTTCAATTTCTATATTTCCTCTCGTTTGTTTGTTTTTTATTTTATTCAGGGCATCATAGAGCTTTTCCATGATAGATTTTATATTATCGGTATCCCCGGACTGGGTGATGCCGAACATGGGGTTTGAGCTTTGGACTATATCCGGGTCGCTTTTAAATATCTCGTTTAGCTTTTCAGCCAGTATCATGGCCCCGCTAAGGGAAGTGTTTGAGGTGAGGATTATCAGGTTCCCGTTCTCAAAGCGGCCGAAAAAGTCGTTTACCCTTATCTTTGAGCTTATGATCTTTCCTACTGTTTCATATGTTTTGCCCTCTTGGCTGTTAAGGTTGATCATTACAAGGGAAAATTCGGTCTTGTAACGCTGGGCACGCTGAAGCTCTTTTTCTATTATCTCTTCTATAAAAGACTGGGTAAATGCTCCCGTCTGGGGATCTTTCTCAATCAGTTCCACAAGGTTCATGGCGATCTGGTTCTCATCCATGGAACCCGAAGCCTGAAGGTCAAGTTTGTATTTTTCCTCGTTTCTTTTGATATGGTACATCAATGATACCGTATATAAAAAGGTGGTAAGCAGAACATTGCCCACGACTATGGCGTCAAACATCTCTTTGTATATAAAGTTTTCCGGAAGGGAGTGGACCATGATTATTGCAAGAGCACCTTTTGCTCCTGAGAAGGTCAGGGCGGATACCCACCTAAGGGGGAGTTTCATTTTCACGATCATTGCACCTATTGCCATAACCCTTATAAGTGAGGTTAGAATAAATACCGCAATGATCTCGAAAGAGTATTTCAGGATCAGCTCGAAGTTTATAATATTGGCAACAATGATAAAAACGATCGCATTGGCAAATATCCCTATATATTCCGATTCTTTTTTATATTCCCTAAAATCTTTTTTGCTAAGGGCGGGCACTTTTTTTATAAGATTCAGTATGGAGGACTGCAGATCCTCATTGTCTATTTTGTTTCCTCCCGAGAGGTTATTCTTTGAAAGCTCTTTTTTAACAAGGTATTTAAAAGCAAGCACAGAAGTTACAATCGATAGGATACCTGCTATTTTAAAATGCTCTGCGGTCATAAAAGAGACTATTACCACAAGATATATCACCAAAAACTGGTCAAAAGAGTTTTTCAGAACCTTTATTGCGTAATACCCTATATATGCTATAAATATCCCTATGGTAACAGAAAGGAATAAAACCTTTAAAAGGGTAAGGTTTATATCAAGAACCGTAACACTTCCGCCGCTTATCATGGGGATTGCTATAAAATAGAATATGATAAGTGCGGTAACGTCGTTGAACAAAGATTCCGATTCGGCATATATTTTCAGTTTTTCGGGAAGCTTGAACTTTGACATAATGCTTGCAACGGTAATTGCGTCCGTTGCCATAAGCATAGAGAAAAGCGCTATAAGCATCCCTATGGTGAATTGGTGTTCAGGGAGGATAAACGGCGTGACAAAAACAGCTATTGTTATAGAGATGACCACGGCTATTACGGCAAGGTAGAGTATCTCTTTATAGTTCTTCTTAAGTTCGTTCATCGATATATTCAAAATATCGGGAAGTAGTATAACCGGAAGCATAAGATACAATATCTCGTCAAACTCTTCCGGGGATATGGAGAGGGTATTTGGGAACAAAAAGGATAACAGGAACGATAATATTATCAGAGTAAGGGTGGAGGGGATCTTTGTGGATGTTTCCACGATCCTGGACAGCAGGATAAATATTAAAAGGATAGTAAATAACAGTAGCATTCTATCTTTCCTTAATAGATCAGATTCTCCTTTAAAAGAGCCTGCTTTATATTGTGTATCTGCCGGTGTTTGTTATTGCACCAGGAAGGATCAAGAAGGGAGCTGTCGCTTATCCCCGCCGTGACCCTTGATATTGATATATTATCAGGTAATAGCTTAATAGATTTAACAAGTGTATCTATATACAGCTCTTCACTTATGGGGGTGAAGATACCTTTTTTATATTCATTGGTCAAAAGAGTATTTTTTACCACATAAAGGGGATGGAACTTGATAGAGTCGATCCCGAGCTTTATGGATTCTTTTACGCTTGTGAGCATCATATCCTGGTCTTCGCCCGGAAGCCCGAATATCATATGACCGCAGACAAGAAGCCCTTTTTTCTTAGTTCTCTCGATCCATTCTTTTATATTGGCAAAGTCGTGCCCCCGATTGATCCTTTCAAGGGTTTCGTCGTATACGGACTGTATCCCGTACTCGACCCATACCTCGTAGGTTTTTTGTTTTGTGTTTTCGTCTATAAGTTCTTTTGGCAGGGGCCTGTTTGAGAGCTCTTTTAGGTAATCCAGGGTTTCCTCTGTTATACAGTCGGTTCTTGTACCGATACTTAAGCCTACAACATTCTCAAACCCCAGGGCTTTTTCATAAAGAGCTTTCAGGGTGTCCAGCGGTGCATAGGTATTTGTAAAGGATTGGAAATAAACGATAAATCTTTTTGCTCCGAATTTATTCTCAAGCCTTTCTTTTGTAGCTTCAAACTGCATTTTCAGCTGCATAAGCTGTTTTTCCAAATACGGGTTTTCAACACTGAAAAGATTTAGCTTAAATCGTGATTTGTCGACAAGATTCGGTGAGAAGGATTCATTCTCACAGAAAGAGCAGCCCCCCTTTGCGACTGTACCGTCGATGTTGGGGCAGGTAAAGCCCGAGATGCTTATTGGCACCTTGTAAACTTTTTGGCCGTATTTATCTCTCCAATATCTCCCTATTGTATTAAGATGTTTCAAAAATCAAATAACCTTTATAGTTTTATACTTTTACTGAAAATAGCGCTGAAAAGGTGCCCGGACAGGCACCCTTAAGATTTATACTACGAAATAGTCACCGTCAAAACTAACAAGTGAGTAGTTTCTGTCTCTTCCTAGAGAGTCCCTTAGGTTGTCTATTGAAAGATACTCTAAAGAATCGGCACCTATATATTTACAAACTTCGTCTTTAGTCATAGTGGCATTGATAAGCTCCTCTTTCGTAGGAGTATCTATACCGTAATAACAAGGATGCTGGATCATAGGGCTTGCAACTCTGAAGTGAACCTCTGCCGCTCCCGCTTCTTTCAGCATCTGCACGATCCTTTTACTTGTTGTTCCCCTGACTATAGAATCGTCGATCACGATAAGCGATTTACCCTCGATCAAAGACCTCATAGGGTTAAGTTTCATTTTTACTTTCAGGTTTCTCATTTCTTGTGTAGGTTCGATAAACGTTCTACCCACGTAGTGGTTCCTGATAATACCAAGCTCGAAAGGAAGCCCGCTTTCCTGTGAATACCCAAGTGCTGCCGGTACACCGCTGTCGGGAACAGGAATGACCATATCAGCTTTTAGGGCATCTTTCTGATCGTTCTTGGCAAGCTCTTTACCCATGTTCTCTCTTGTTCTATATACGCTTTTACCGTCTATTACAGAATCAGGTCTTGCAAAATAGATATATTCAAAAGCACAAGGTCTGAACTCAAATCCCTCAAAAAGCTGGATAGATTCAGGCTCGTCGTAGTTTTCAGAGAAGATAAGCATCTCTCCCGGTTTTACGTCTCTTACAAATTCCGCATCCACCAGGTCAAAAGCACAGGTTTCGCTGGCAATTATCCATCCGCCTGATTTCAGTTTTCCCAAAGACAAGGGTCTGATACCGTGTTTGTCCCTTATAACGAAAAGCTTGCTTCTACTTTGGATAATGAAGTTATAAGCGCCTTTTACATGCTCTAAAGATTCAGTTATCCTGTCCCTTAATCTGTCTTTTGTGGATTTAGCGATAAGGTGGATAAGGTTTTCAGTGTCCATACCCGTTTGGAAGATAGAACCTTCGTCGATAAGCCTTTGTCTTACTTCCTGCTTGTTTACAAGGTTACCGTTATGCACAATAGATATCTCACCCAGTTTGTATCTGGCATGGATAGGCTGCGCATCGAACACGGAATCGCTTCCCGCAGTTGAATATCTGTTATGACCTATGGCCATGTTCCCTTGAAGGACCTCGAAAGCCTCTTCGTCGTAAACATCCCTTACATAACCTCTTTTTTTGATAGTATATATCTTTTTATCCGTATAACCGCCGCTGCTGATCCCTGTAGCCTCGTGACCTCTGTGCTGCATTGCAAAAAGTGCAGCCCCAGCCAGCCTTGAAGCGTTGTCATTTCCGTAGATACCGACTATTGCACACATATTATAATCCTAAACAATCATTGATGGAGTATAAACCAGCATCCTGGGTTACGATCCATTTTGCAACTTTGATGGCACCTCTTGAGAAAGTGTTTCTTGATGTTGCAGTATGGTGAAGCTCTATAAACTCACCGTCATTGTAAAAACCTGCGGTGTGTCTTCCTACGATATCACCACCCCTTAAAGACATTACACCGATCTCGTCTTTTGTTCTTGCACCTATAACTCCGTCACGTCCGGAAACTCTTACTTTGTCAAGGTCAAGTCCTCTGGAACTTGCCGCATGTTCCGCAAGGGTAAGTGCAGTACCGCTTGGTGAGTCAACCTTGTATCTGTGGTGCTGTTCTACGATCTCACAGTCAAAATCCGCCAAAGTTTTAGCTGCCAGTGATACAAGCTTGTTAAGTACCGCAACACCAAGGCTCATGTTTGTAGCATAAAGTATCGGTGTAACCTTGCTTGCTTCAATTAGAAGATTTTTTTGGTGTTCGTTAAATCCTGTAGTAGCTATAACCAAAGGTTTTTTAACCTCAGATTTGATAACTGTTGCAAGAAGCTCTTCAGTTGCAGCAGGTGCAGAAAAATCTATTACCACGTCACAATTGTCAAGCATTGTCTGCATATCGTTCGTTACGACAGTGTTTTCAGGAAGAGGCTTTTTCATATCATCAAAAACATGGACGCTCCCTATTGTCGCTTCGCTGTCTGCTGTTAGATCATCTATAAGCAATGATCCCACTCTTCCCGTACTTCCTAAAATCCCAACTTTTAACATTTCAACTCTTCCCTAATTTTAATTATTGTAAATAAGCAATTGCGCCTATACCGGCGGTTGCCCCGTCACCGGCGGCACAAACTACCTGCTTCGGTGCATCTATTCTTATATCTCCGGCTGCATATAACCCGGCTACCGAAGTTTCCATTTTCAGGTTAACGATCACTTCCCCTGATTCGTTCACGTCACAAAGGAAACTTCCATCCTCCTGGATAAGGCACTGGTTTAACACGTCTCTTCCTACAAAAACGAAAACCCCAAGCACATCCAGTGTTTTTGTTTCCCCGGAATTTTTGTCTTTTACGATAACTCCAGTTACACCCATATTGTCACCGATGATCTCTTCCGTGGTATGGTTCATAACCTGCACGATATTATCGAACTTTTTAAGTTTTTCAACTTCATGGGGACTTGCCCTGAACTCTTCCCTTCTGTGGACGATATAAACAGTTTTACAGATGTTTGCAAGGTATATAGCTTCTTCAACGGCAGTGTCTCCGCCGCCTATAACAGCTACATCCCTGCCTTTGTAGAAGAAACCGTCGCAAGTCGCGCAGGTGCTTACGCCTTTCCCGAAAAATTCAGCTTCACCTTTTACCCCTGCAGCTCTTGGAACGCTTCCTGTTGCCACAAGTACGGATTTCGCTTTCACTTTTTCGCCTGATCCCAAGGTCAAAGTAAAAGTCTCACCTTCTTTGCTTACGTTCTTAACTTCGCTCATATCATGTTTCAATCCAAACTTTTGACATTGCTGCGGCCATTTGTCCATAAGTTCCATCCCTGTCACCACATCAAGCTGTCCCGGATAGTTCTCTATTTCGCTGCTTTGCGTTATTTGACCGCCCGGCATACCTTTTTCAAACATAGTAACGTTCTTAAGTCCGCCTCTTGTCGCATACAGTCCCGCAGTTAATCCAGCAGGACCCCCGCCGATAATAGCTAAATCTAACATCTGTTTCCCTCTGTTTTGAGTTATTTTTGTGAATAATACTGTAATTTTGTTGTATAAAAGTTTAAGGGATTAAAGATCGAAAAAAATTAACTTTCGGTTAAGATAGAGATTTTGTCTTTGTCGATCTTTAAATAAAGCTCTTTCCTTCCCTCGAACTGGTAAGAGTTTGTTTTGTAATATTCATCCATTACAACTTTATACAATTTTTTATTATTGCTGTTTGGGTAGGGAATGATATTTATATTGGAGAACTGGATCTGTTTCTCCTCTTTTCTTTCAAAAAGTCTGCTTTTGTATTTTTTAAATGAATCCAGCCCCTGGCCGTTGGATCTGGTGAAAGTGTCATCGTAAAAAGAGATATATGAGGAGATGTCGCTGCTGCTCCAGGCATATTTCCATTTGTATATATCTGAAAGTATTATGGAGATATCTTCTTTTGAGGCATTCTTGAACTTATGCTCGCTTATTACAAGGACCGAATTGTCGATATTTATGGTCTTGTCCAGTTTTTTTATCTTTTGGTTGTCCAAAGCGATGCACCCTTTCGTGAATTCATCCCTTTGCTCATCATTCGGAAGCCCGTGTATCCAGATCCCGGAACCTGTTTTTCCCCTTGCCTTGTCATAAATGTTCGGGTAATTGGTGGTTATGGCAAGGGGTCCGTAGAAGGGGTCGAGCTTTGTTATTTTCTGTTCAAGCATATATGCCCCGATAGGGGTTTTAAGGTCGCCCTCTTTTTCCTTGTCGCCGTTGTTCTTCCCTGTGAAAACAGAAGTGGAGAAAAGTTTCTGCATCTTTTGGGTATCGTAGACATCCATGTTCTTCATATCTTTCTGGCAGATCATTATGTACCTGATCGATTCGTAATAGCCGTTTGAGGTATCCACGTTTTGAAGATACTCAAGCCAGTAGTCTCTGTCCTGAAGCTGCAGGTTTATCTGCTTTTCGACCTCTTTGATCCCGTATAGCCTGTAGTAGTCCACAATATTTTTACTGCTGTTTGAATAAGCAGAACTTAACAAAAACATTACAAATAAAAAAACTTTCATTATTCTCCGATAGTTTTAAGATTCGGTATTGTATAATAAAACACTTAAATCTAAAAACAATCAACGAGAAATTACATTGAAACACATTATAGCACTCTTATTATTTACAAATTTCCTATACTCATCTTATGTGGAGGAACAGGTATGGTGGAAAGGGGAGACGCTTCTTACTTTTTTTGAAAAACACCATATCCCTTTAAACGTTTATTTCGATCTTTCCAAAACCGACAAAGAGCTTTGTTCCGAGATAAGTGCGGGTGTCAAGTTCCAGAAGCTGGTTAATGAAAAGGATTCAAAGCTTGAGCAGGCTTTGATCCCTATCAGTGAAGAGATGCAACTTCATATATTCAAGGATGAGAATAAGAACTTTGTCCTTGATATTATCCCCATAGAATACAAAGAGGTAACCCAGACCATATCGATCCCCATTAAGAACTCGCCTTACGAGGATATAAGGATCCATACGAAAAACAAGCTTCTGGCAAACGAATTCCTCCTTGCTTTTAAAAAAAGCGTGAATTTCAGAAAGCTGCAAAAAGATGATATCATCTCTATCAAATATACCCAGAAGGTGAGGCACGGAAGATATTTCGGTAATCCCAAGATACTGGGGGCTTCTGTACAGGTACGGGGGAAAGAGCATTATATTTTTCAAAACCCGGACGACAACAGATATTATGACGACAATGCAAGAAGCCTGACCAGCATACTTTTTAAAGTCCCCCTTAGATATAAAAGAATATCAAGCAAGTTTACATACAAAAGATTCCATCCCATCTTGAAAAGATACCGGGCACATCTTGGGGTTGATTATGCGGCTCCAACAGGAAGAAAGGTCGTAGCCACCGCAGAAGGAAAGGTGATCCACAAAGGGAGAAAAGGCGGGTACGGAAAGACCATTATGATCAAGCATAAGAACGGTTACAAATCTTTATATGCCCACTTGAACAGTTACAATAACAAATTGAAAATAGGTTCCTGGGTAAAGCAGGGGGATTTTATAGGTCGTGTAGGAACTACTGGTAGAAGTACTGGACCGCATCTGCATTTTTCAATATATAAAAACGGAAGGGCGGTAGACCCCCAAAAAGTGATCACGGTCACGAAAACAAAGCTCCAAGGGGATAAAAGACAGAAATTCCTAAGCTATATAAACGGGATAAAACAAGACCTCCTTGCAAGCAGGAATAAAGAGGAAAAACCTTTAAAACTGGAAGATTTTGATCTGAACTACAAAATAAGTCTGTGATATGGAAGAGATAAAAAAAAATATAGATATAGAGAGTTTTCTTGATTCTGTGGAGGAGATGCACCCCTCCGATATCGCAGATGAGCTTAAAAGGATAAAGAAGCAGAACAAAGAGCTTTTTTACGAGATACTTCACAAACTGCCCGAAGACGAGCTGGGAGAGGTCCTCCTTGAGATGCCTGAATGGTTGAGGGAAAAAGCTTATAACTCACTCTCTACGGATCAGATAACACATGCCATTGAAGAGCTTGAGACCGATGACGCAACGGATATTATCCAGGACCTGGAAGAGATAGACGAACAAAAGGCGAACCAGATCCTGGAGTCCCTTGACCAGGAAGACCAGGATGATATCAACTGGCTTAAAAAATATGAAGACGATGAAGCCGGCGCATATATGCAGACGGAGCTTTTTAAAGCGAAGCTTTCGTCTACTATTAAAGAATCTATCGAGAATCTTAAAGAATTAAAAGAGCAGGACGAAGTGGAGAACATTCACCAGGTCTTTATCGTTGACGATGAGGACTGCTTGATAGCTTCGGTTGCCCTTGAAGATCTTATAACCTATGATTTTGATACGACATATGAGTTCGTGGTCAAAAACGACGTGGAGAACGAATTCAAGCCTTTATATGTACAGGGGCAGGACAGTATAGACGAGGTTGCCAAACAGTTCGAGAAATACAACCTTTCAGTTATTGCGGTTACCGGTTACAAGAACAGGCTTCTAGGAAGGATCACCGCCGATGATATCCTGGATGTCATCGAACAGAACGCAACGGAGCAGATGTACCAGCTGGCAGGGGTTGATGAAGAGTACGAGCAGAATGAAGAGCTTCTTCAAATAGGTAAAAAAAGGGCTTCCTGGCTTTTTATAAACCTGTTGACGGCGATCCTGGCCTCTTTTGTTATAGGGATATTCGACGAAACACTGAAAGAGTATATCGCATTGGCTATCTTGATGCCTATAGTCGCTTCAATGGGGGGAAATGCGGGAACCCAGACCCTTGCCGTAATGGTCAGACAGCTTGCCCTTGGTGATATCGACGACCAGAACAGCCGTGATGCTATTAAAAAAGAGGTATTGATATCTATTTCAAACGGTCTTTTGTTTGCCTTGATCCTCGGGGGCGTGGCAACCTTATGGTTCGGGAATATTACACTTGGGTTTGTTATTGCCCTTTCAATGGTAATTACACTCTTTTGTGCAGGTTTTTTCGGTTCGGTGATACCTCTGGTTCTAAAAAGGCTTGATATAGACCCTGCAATAGGAAGCACGGTCATATTGACCACGGTTACGGATGTTATGGGATTTTTCAGTTTCCTGGCCCTGGCAAAAGCTATGCTTTCCTGAAAAGATACAAGATATAAAGGTTTTAAATGGATATAGAAGAGTTAAACGGACAAATAGCTTCAAATGAAGCCCTAATGGTATATTTCAGCGGCGAGAACTGCGGAGTATGCGAGGTTTTAAGGCCGAAGATAAAATCGATGCTTGAGGAAAAGTTCCCGAAGATAAAACAGCTGTTTATAAGTGCAAATGACTATAAGGCAACCGCCGCTGCTTTGGGTATATTTTCTGTCCCTACTTTGATAATTTACCTTGACGGAAAAGAGTTTATAAGAAAAAGCAGGAATATCTCGGTGCTTGAGCTTGAAAAAGAGCTTCAAAGACCTTACAGCCTGTATTTTGAATAGGAGTTTTATATGAAAAAAGTGTTTATGATCCTTTTTGCGGGATTTATCCTGATACAGTTCATCCCCTCAAAGATAGAGAATCCAAAAACAGACAAGAACCTGGAGATAAAAGCTCCCCAAGAAGTGATGGCGGTATTTAAACGCTCATGTTACGACTGTCACTCAAACCAGGTTGTCGTACCCTGGTATTCCTCGATCGCACCCGGATCGTTCTATATAGAAAAACATGTTGATCTTGGCAGAAAATGGCTTAATTTCTCGGAATGGGAAAACTACACGGAAAAAGAGAAAGACGACAAATTAAAAGGGATATTCAGAACCGTTTATGCAGCAATGCCCCTTTCAAGCTATCTTTTACTTCATAAAGAGGCAAAGCTCAGTAAAGAGGAGATAAAGATGATAAGGGACTGGACGGGGAAGGCACCGTTTTAATTCAGGCCCACATCTGAAGGTGGGGAAACAGGGATACAGCTTTGATAATATCATCCCTGGATACTATCCCTACCAGGACGTCATTTTCATTTACTACGGGTAAGGCATTAAGCTTGAAGTCATGCATCACTTTTGCCACCCTTCTTATATCGGAAACGGGATCTGTGGTTATGATCCCTTTTGTCGCTATATCTTCAATTGTTCTTTTGATATTGTTTCTTGCATAATCTATATCTTGGGTTAGAACCTCCAAAACGTCATGCAGTGTTACCATCCCCTTAAGGTGCACGCCGTTATCAGCAGATACCGGGAGCTGCTGGATATTGTGCTCTTTCATCAGTTCGTAACACTCCTGCACCGTTTTTGATCCGTCAACCGTGATAACCGGGTGGCTCATGATCTGGTCAACGTGGTAAACCTCGCTTGTGGTGTCAAGGTTTGCCATCTGCTTGTATTTCTCTTTCGCTTCCCTGGTTATTTTGCTTTCTTTATTAAGTTCCTGTTTGAAGTCTTTTTTTGGCTCGTCGTCCTGTCTGTTGTGTATTCTTTGTGATTTGTCGACCTCGTTTATATTGTAAAGCCTTTCGATGGTACTTCTGAAATTGAGTCCGTCATCATCGTACATAGCAAACATAATTGTGCTCCATTAATTGATTTGGATAAGTATACTATAAATTTATTTAGATAACATTCATCCTATGAAAAGAGTATTATTTATTGCCTTGATGGCGTGCAGCAGCTTATTTGGTGAGATTGTTTTAAACCAGGATTTAAAACAGTTTGAACTTCCTGACCAGTTTGATAAAAAGCATACGATATCAAAAGATACCAAAATGCTTGTATTCGCTTTCAAAAAAGCGACGGGTCATCTTGTAAAAGATTATCTAAGCAAGAAAAGCGGGGATTACCTTTCTTCCAGAAACGGTTATTATATAGCGGATGTTTCTGCAATGCCGGCGTTTGTGAGATGGTTTGCCTTAGGTGCGCTTGATTCCTATAACTTCCCTGTTCTATTGATCGAAGATGATGAATTGGCGGCTCAATATAAAGATGAGAAAAATATTGAAAAAATAGTAGTTGTTTATCTTGATAATCTGAAAGTTTCACACATAGAATATGTGGAAACCGAAGAGCAGTTACAAAAAGCTTTGGAGAAATAAAAAAGGGGATATGGTCTTTTTATAAGATTATATCCTCTTTTGTCACTACTATGCCGTCCTTATCGGCATAAAGATATTCTTTTGGATTAAACTCCACTCCCCCGAAACTTAATTTTATATCTTTTTTGGCTTCGGCTTTTTTTTGGCTTTTAAAAGGGTATGTGCCAAGTGCAAAAAGCCCCACGGGGATGACCGCCGTCTGGTGTGTGTCCCTGACGTAGCCGTTTATGATTATACCTGACCAGCCGTTGTGGTAGGCGTATCCCATAAGCGTCTCCCCAACCACGGCACAATAATCACCCACAACGTCAACCACACATATCTTTCCGTCACCCCTGTTGTCCCTTAGAAGTTCAACCAGGGCTTTGTTGTCCTCAAAAAGCTGAATGGTGGTTATCTTGCCGTGGCACATTGCCACACCGCCGTAAGATTTGTAGTGCGGCTTAAGGACCTGCACATCGTTGGGGTATTTGTCGCATATATCGGCAGTATATGATTTCATCTGTTTCCTTTAGTAAGCCATCAGGCCGTTTAGATTGTTTGTGATCTTCAAAATGGTCTCGTTTGCAAGCCTGTCGATGAATTTCTCCATCTTGTCCTCTTTTACCCATACAGGGTCTTTAACGCCGCTTAGGGCTATAAGGTCGCTTCTTGCTTTGGAAAGGGTCGCAACTTCATCAATAAGCCCTACGTTTTTTGCCTGGACAGAGGTAAAGATATGTGCATCGGCATATAGTTTGTGCTCTTCTATCTTCAGCTTTCTTGCATTGGCAACATCGGTAACGAACATATCGTAGGTGCTTTTTGTTATCTTCTCAAGTTCTTTTCTTTCTTTTTCGGTCCATTGCCTTGTAGGGGTTCCGGCTTCTTTGAATGCCCCCATTTTTACCGTTTGGGTTTTTACCCCGATCTTTGCCATCAGCTCGCTTGCATCAACGCTTTGCATAATAACCCCGATGCTTCCCACCATGCTTCCGGGATTTGCTATGATCTTCTGGGCCCAGATGGAGGCATAATAGCTTCCGCTTGCCATCACTCCGCTGGCATAAGCGATAACGGGCTTTCTTTTTTTTAGCTCTTTTATGGCGTAAGCTATCTCAATTGAGGGTGCAACGGCACCTCCCGGGGAGTTTACGTCCAGAAGCACCCCTTTTATATTGGGGTTGTTCTTTGCCTGTTCGATCTTCTCAAGAACATCCGAAGCAACCATGATAGGCCCTTTGAGGTCTATTTTTTGAAGGTTGGCAGGTTTGATATCCGTGTTTTGGGTATTAACGACCAGGAAATAAACGATGGTCAGAAAAAACACCGTTTTAAAGTTTTCCTGGATAAACTTTATAGGAGCCGTGATCGGCCAGAAGAGTTTACTTATGAAGTTCATCTTTTCCCCTTATATATACGTTTGTTGCACTTGACGTATGCAGTAGCACGGATACCGGAAGATTCAGCTCGTCATTACATTTGTCAGGCAGGTTGAAACTTATTATATCCGCATCGTAGCCTTTTTTCAAGATACCTTTTTTAAGTCCCAGAGCCTCGGCTCCCCCTTTTGTGGCAGCCGTTAAAAGTTTTTTGGATAATTGTTCAGGTTCCAGGTTGGTATGGATATAAAAGGCGCTTCTTAATTCCTCGAAAAGGTTAAGGGTGTGGTTGGAGCTAAGCCCGTCCGTACCCATGGCCAAAGGTATATTATCAAGGTAGCTTAAGTTAAGTGCCGCATTGTTCAAAAGCCTGTTTGAGTTGGGGCAGTGGATGATAGTTGCTCCTAGGTCTTTTATCTGTTTCAGTTCTTTTTCGTTTGCCTGTACACAATGGGTGAAGCTTAAGTTCGGCGTTTCTTTGAACTGGTAAAGGAAATCGCTCGGTTTTGTCAGTGACTCGTGCTGGTCCAGCATATCCTTGAAAAACGCCTCGAATTCCCCGCTGCTGTAATTAAGCCAGTCGTTCTCTGCACGGCTTTCCTGGAAATGTGCCGATACGGGCATATTGTTTGCCTTGGCAATTTTTAAAACCTCCCTTATTAAAAGGGGATGGGTAGAGTAGGGTGAGTGGATGGCGATAGCCGGGATAAAATTCTCTTTTGCATTTTCCTGTGCGGTTTTAAGTTTTGCCTTGAAATCCGCAAATAAAGTATCTATCATATTCGGCTTGCTCCCCAGGATCTCCGTGAAATAAACCACGTTTATGGGAGAGTTTATGCAGGCATTCATATCGTAGCCGTACGAGCTGATGGCACCTATGGTCGTGGTACCGTTTTTGAGCATATTGTCAAGCTCTTTTGATATAAGCTCGTCTGTTGCTTTTTCAACAAGCTCCTCCCTGTGGGTGATCACCGAAAAAAGCCATTTTACGAAATTTCCGTATTTCAGCGTGGTTTTGTTCGCGCTGAATTCCAGGTGCACATGGGTGTTTACTAGTCCCGGCATCAAAACAGAGTTTTCACCCATATATTTTATATCGTTATCGGGGTATTTCTCTTTTATCAGCTCATATGTTCCAATATCTTCAATAGTCTCATTAAATGCAATTGCACCGTTTTTTATGATGTTGAATTCCTCGTCGCATACCAAAAGCCAATCAGCATATAAAATTGTCATAAATTAGAATCCTCTTATATAGTTTTGGGTATTATACCAAATAATAGTTAGAACAAATTATATAAAAGGATTAAAATGAAAATTGCTGTTATTCAAGGGCCGAACCTAAATATGCTGGGTATCAGAGAGCGAAATATTTACGGACCTATGACACTGGACCAAATTCACGAGCAGATGAAAGGAAGTGCCGAACAGCACGGCGTTGAGCTTGAGTTTTTTCAAAGTAATTTAGAGGGTGAGATCGTTGACAAGATCCAGGAGTGTTTAGGAACTGTTGACGGTATTATTATAAACCCTGCGGCTTATTCACATACAAGTATCGCAATCGCAGATGCGATTGCGGCAGTTAACATGCCTGTTGTTGAAGTACATATATCAAATATCTATAAAAGGGAAGAGTTCAGACAAAAATCTGTTACTGCAGGATCTTCTTTAGGTGTTATTACAGGGTTCGGGCCATTCGGTTACCATATGGGGCTTATTGCTCTAATGCAGATATTAAACGAAGTAAAAGCTGCACAAGAAGCTCAGGCGCAGGCTGAAGCTTAATTCAGTTAAAGAAGACAAAAATATGAAGAACTATATTTTAAGGGATGAAAACGCTGTTTATTTCGAGTGCGGATATAGTTGCGACAATGTAATATTTTTGAACCTTAACGGTGATAATTATTTTATCACCGACGGGCGTTATGAGATAGAAGCCAGACTTCAAGCTAAAAATTGTGAAGTTGTGATCACCAACGACCTGATCAAAGATGCAAAGAGCATACTTAAAAAGTCAAAGATCAAAAAACTTTATTTTGACCCGAACGACTTTACACTTTTTACCTATGAAAAGCTGAAAGAAGAGCTTAAAACAGAATTTATACAAAAGCCGAATTTCTCTAAAACCAAAAGGATAATCAAAACCGATGATGAGATAAAGCTTATCAAAAAAGCTATGGAGCTTGGTAGGGAAGGCTTTAAAAGGTTCGGTAAGTATATAGAGAAAAAAGGTGTGGGGAAAAACGAAAAATACCTTTTTTTTAAGGCAAAAGAGTACATGAGCAACAAAGGGCAGCTTGACTTAAGTTTTGAACCTATAGTCGCCATAAACGAGAACAGCGCAAAACCCCATGCCATGCCTACAGGCAAAAAGCTTAAAAACGAAGACCTGCTTTTGGTCGATGCGGGAGTTAAGTACAAAAGATACTGCAGCGACAGAACCTGCACCTCATATGTGGGAAGCGGTTTTGACTTTAAAAGGAAGCAGAAGTTCAAAACAAAAGAGGAACAAAGGGTTTACGATATAGTTTTAAAAGCCCAGACCACGGCGATCAACAAAGCTAGAAGCGGGATGAAAGCATCCGCGATCGATAAGATAGCAAGAAATATTATCACAAAAGCCGGGTACGGGAACTATTTTGTCCACAGTACCGGACACGGGGTAGGGCTTGATATCCATGAATACCCGAACATAAATTCCAGAAACGATATTATCATAGAAGACAATATGGTTTTCACCGTGGAACCCGGGATCTATCTTGGTGAAAAGTTCGGCGTAAGGATAGAAGACACCGTCGTTATGAAAAACGGCAGAGCAGTTATTTTGTAAAATAATAGTAATTATAAGTAAAAATTAGATATAATCGCGGCTTTAATTTTAAAGGAAGCTTAATATGAGATTATTTATATTACTGATTATATCTATTTTACCTGTTTTTGCCCAAATAAAGTTGAGTGAGGAGCAGGTAAAGAACCTTAATATTGTAAGGGAAGTAGCCCTTAAATACAAGGATGACAAAGGTGAGACTTTCCCTAATACGATCGCAGCGATCTGTATGGCGGAGTCTTCTGGAGGGCTTAACCTGATGGGTGATCCAACCCAGGAGAAGGGAAAATTCTATTCCTCTTTGGGTGCTATGCAGATAAGGGTGCCTACGGCCCGGTATATCTCTTCGGTTTTTCCCAAAAAACTCAAAGAGATCCATGCAATGACAGACAGAAGCTTAAGGGAAAAGCTTTTAAAGGATGTGAGGTTTTCTGCTAAAATAGCAACACTTTATATAATCCATCTCTCAAATACCAGAAAAAGCTATTTTAAAACGATCAGCGGCTATAACGGCGGAACAAGAAACCATAAATACTACAATAGGGTAATGAAGTGGAATAATGAGCTCAAAAGGCTGAAAATCAATTTTTAGTTTTTATTCTTTCAGGTATTTATTATAGAAATTCAAAAAAGGGGTTTCTATATTTGAATTCTCCATTGTAAACAATAACTGCGTTTTGACCTTCTCGCATTCATTTAGTATATCTTTCCCTTTTGGATTGATATTATAGTCGATCATACACATGGTATAGATATCTTTTAACTGTTTTTTATGGTAGTTCATGGTGTAAAAGTTCAGGGCTTCCTCTTTTATCTTGTTTGAGAAGAATTGTGTTGCATAGAACATGGATATAAATGATATGCTAGAAACGATAACAGTGATCGTAAGAAGTTTTTTTAAACCTTTCAAGTTTTATTGCCTTTGATAGTTTTTCGTATTATATCAAAATTAATAAAAAAAGCCCCACTGTAAAGCGGAGCTTTTTTTATTTTCGAAATTTAAAATAGGATTTTTGTCTTGTTAATGAAAGTATAAAATATAAAAATGAAATGAAAATGAAGTGCAACGAATTTCCTGTAAAATGAAACGTAGTGTATTAAATTTTGTAAAAGCTCAATTGTTCAAGTTTTTCTGATATTTGTTTCTCTATTTTAGGGCTTGAGAGAATATGAAGGTCTGCTCTTTTTGAAAGGGGTATTATCTCTTTTATTGCATTGTCAAGGATAAGGGGCTCTGAGTAGGGTTCCTCAAAGTAGCTTAGAACCATATGGGGGATCATTTTTTTATATCTTTTATCCATAAGTTTTGAGTAGGTGATTTTTAGTTTCGTTTGGGGAATCCCCAGCTGCAGGAGGGTAAAATATTTGGCTATGGCATAATCTTCACAGTCGCCGGCGCCTGCTCCTATGAATTCCCTCAAGTTCGCCCAGTATTCGCTTCTGTTCCAGTTATGTATATCTTTTTTATACAGGAAGCGGTTAAAGAAACCGTTTATCCCTCTTAACTGTTCATCTACCGGTTTTGTTTTTATTTTGTTTAAAAATTCGTAGTAGCCCTCAAGCCTGTTTTTTGCCCTTGGGCCGTATTTTTTCTCAAATTGTTTTATATTTTTATTTAATGTTTCTGACTTTTCACTTGAATAAAGCTTTGTGGAGATAAATATTATGAAAATAAAACGGGTTATAAATTTAGCCAAAAGGTAAGTCCGTTGATCGTATTAAAATAGTTTTTCTGATTTTATAAAAAGTGGAGGAGCCACTCGGAGTCGAACCGAGGATCAAGGATTTGCAATCCAATGCATTAGCCACTTTGCTATGGCTCCTTTTAAAGTGCGAAATTATATTGTAAAAAAGCTTAAAATTTATTTAAGCTTCTCCTGTTTTTCTTTTTCCGCTTCTTTTTTCTTTTTCAGGTCTTCAACTTTTTTCTCTTTTTTCACTGCACTTTGGAGATCTTCCGTTGAATCAAATAAAAGGCCGTCCATCATTTTCTTGCCGTCGTCGAACTGCCCCTGCTTGGCACCCCAGATAAATATACCCAAAAGGGTGAAGCTGACTATTATACCGACAACCAGCTCCAGCCATAAGATCGCATTATTCATATTTTCCCTTTCTGTTTTATTCTAACGCTGTTCCCTACAACAAGAAGCGAGCTTAAGCTCATCGACAATGCGGCAACAAGAGGTATCACGTATCCGGCAATTGCTATAGGCACCGTTATAAGGTTGTATATCAAAGATATCAACAGGTTTTGTTTTATAAATTTGTATGTTCTTTTTGAGATATAGAAGCTTTTTTTCAGGCTTTCCATATTGTTGTTCAGTACGACCACGTCGCTAACCGCTATGGCAATATCGGCACCGCTTCCCATTGCTATGGCGATATCCGCTTTGCTAAGTGCCAGGGCGTCGTTTATACCGTCTCCCGCCATTACAACAGTTTTACCCTCTTTTCTTAAAGATTCTATGAAGTTTGCCTTGTCTATAGGGCTCATATTCGCCTTATACTCTTTTATCCCTACTTTGGAAGCCACATCTTTTACGATGTTTTCATTATCCCCGCTGCACATAACAACCTGGATATTCTGCTTTTGAAGATACTCCACCGTTTCTTTAACGTTCTGTTTTATGGTATCTTCTAATTCGAATGAAGCAAGCTGGGTGTCGTTTACTTTGAATATGAAAGTGGTAAAGTCGCTCTCAAGGCTTCCCCGTCCTCCGAATAGTTCAGAACCCTTATAAAGAGCTTTCATCCCAAGAGAGGGAAGCTGCTCGATATTTTCCAGGTCTATATGGCTAAGGTTTTCGTGTTTTTCCAGAAGATACTTTTTAACCGCACCGCTTACAGGGTGGGTGGAGCTGTCCACAAGGGAATATAGAAGGTTTAGCTCTTCTTCGTTCAACTCTTTAAACTCTGCATTTACTACTGAGAGTTTACCTTCCGTAACGGTACCCGTTTTATCAAGAACCACAACGTCGGTTTTTGCGAAGGTTTCTATAAATTTGGCTTCTTTAAGGAGAATCCCCTCTTTTGAAAGCCATCCTATCCCCATCAGGCTGGCAATAGGGGTTGCCAAAGCCAGGGCACATGGGCAGGCTATAACGATAACGGAGATCGCGGTTATCAAAGAGTTTTCAAACTCTCCGTTATAAAGGTACCACCCTATAAAGGTTGCCAGAGCAAGGCTTAAAATAGTAATGGAGAAGTGTTTTGAAAGCTCGTTAGTTTTTTCCTGTATCTGGGGCTTTGAGTTCAAAGACTCCTCCAAAAGCTCAACGATATTGTTAAGGGTTGAATTCGCATAGTTCTTAAGGGCTTTGTATCTTATAACCGAACCTACGTTTATTGTACCGCTGTATATCTTATCTTTGGGTTTTTTTGATACCGGGATCGATTCCCCGCTGATGCTGCTTTCGTCAAATGAGGATTCACCGCTTAATACTTCACCGTCGACGCTTGCTTTTTCCCCGTTTTTGACCTCTATGATATCACCCACCTGGATCTTGTCCAAAGATACCACCTCTTTGCCCCCGTCTTTTATAATGGTAGCCTCAAGGGGTATTTGGGATTTTATCTTGTCCATGGTGTCCACGGCGCCTTTTTTACCTATCACTTCCAGGTATTTACCAACAAGCACAAAGGTGATTATCATGGCGACCGAGTCAAAGTAGCTGTGGCCTCCGCCACCAAAGAGTACATATAGGGAATAGATATAAGTAAGCGTCGCCCCGGCGGAAACCAGCAGGTCCATATTTACTATTTTGTTCTTAAGTCCGAAATAGGCACCCCTGAAAAATACCCATCCGCTGTAAAAAAGCACGGGGGTGGAGAAGATGAACTCCGCCATATGCACCATTTTCAGGATCTCTTCATCCATACCAGTAAAGAATCCCGTATATTTGGCAACCCCTATCATCATAATGTTCATGGAAGCAAAAATAGCTATGGACATTCGCAGGAAATAATCCTTGTTGGCCTTTGTGGCCTGCTTTTCGCTTATCGACCTGTCGTAAGGATAGGCGTTGTAACCTATGCTTCTGATCTTGTCTATGATCTGGGAAAGCTTGATAATATCGTCATCCCATACTATCTTGGCTTTGTTGTTAGTAAAGTTAATACTTGCTTCCACTATCCCGTCGGTTTCGTCAAGAACCTTTTCATTCAGCCAGATACAAGCGGCACAGTGGATACCCTCGATTATCAAATCGACCCTGCTGAACCCTTCCCTTGTGGTTTTGATATATCTTTGCTTGAAGCTGTCCATATCGAAGTTGGAACTGTCCTGCCCCACTGCAAGGGGTGCGCTTAGGGTGTTCTTGCCCACTTTTTCGTAAAAGCTGTCAAGTCCGTCGTCTTTTAGAAGATGGTAAACTCCCTGGCAGCCGTTGCAGCAGAAATTCAATTCAGGATTGTCTTCCTCTTTTATCATTACCGATTCATCAAACTCCAGGTTACAGTGGGTACATTTTACTAAAGACATTCAAAAACTCCAAGATCTCTGTTTTTTCTTATTTTATTATATTTTTTTACAAATCCGTGCATTGAGATAAAGATATCCTTTTTTTTGCAGTTTTCCAAGAAACCGTATCCCGTCATCATATTTGAAACGGCTTCGACCGGGTCTATGCTGTAAGGCTGCATCGATGCCGTTAATACTATGGATCTGTCTTTGATGTTTTGTGATAGGAACGAAGCTGTTTTGTCGATGGTGTCCGTGCCGTGGATAATAAGTATCTTTTTATATTTTGATTTTGAAATATATTCGCAAAGCTTTTTTCTGTCATCATCGGTGATATCAAGGCTGTCTTTGTAGATCAGTCCTTTTATCTTGATATCTTTGATCTTTGAGAGCTCCAGGATAGATTTGACCGCTTTGTTATCTCTGGGGACTTCCAGGGAACCGTTCAGCTGATTGTAAACTTTATTGAAAGTTCCTCCCGTATTGATTATCAACATTTTGTTATTCTTATTCACATTTATTTCCAAGATATTTATATATTATATGTTTTTCATTTTTATTTTGTTATTATACCTAATAACTTATATAAAAGAAGAATAATGGGTAAAGACGTATCTAGACTTAAAGATATCACGGTTTTATATTGTGAAGATGAACAAAACTTAAGGGAAGTGACGGGCGGCATCCTTAAATCCTTTACGAAAAAACAATATATAGCTGAAGACGGGTTGCAGGGATTAGAGTATTTCAAGAAATACCAAAACGAGATCGATCTTGTTATAACAGACGTAAATATGCCTAATATGTCCGGTCTTGAGATGGCGAAAGAGATAAAAGAGATAAACTCCAATATCCCTATCATCGTAGCTACTGCATTCTCAA
The DNA here is from genome assembly GCA_963677515.1 of Arcobacteraceae bacterium. Lineage (GTDB taxonomy): Bacteria > Campylobacterota > Campylobacteria > Campylobacterales > Arcobacteraceae > JAIOSF01. The sequence continues at coordinate 2,477,084 of OY781963.1, forward strand.
ACTCCGAATACCTCCTTGAAGCTATCGATCTTGGTGTGGATAAATATGTTTTAAAACCTGTTAATATAAAAAAACTTCTTGATACCATGAGTAAATCGCTTCTTTACCATGAATTAAGAGACCTTTATCTTGACCAGCTTACGAAGCTTCCAAACAGGAATGCCCTGATAAAAGACATAAATATCCAGAAAAATTCAACCATGGCGCTGGTAGACATAGACAAGTTCTCCCTTCTAAACGATTTGTACGGAGAGGACAACGGGGATGAGATCCTTATCAAGTTCACGGACAAGCTAAAAGAGTATTTCCCCGTTGAGGAGTTCAAGATCTACAGGGTGGGGTCCGACAAGTTCGTTGCCCTTGCTTTAAACGAAGAGTTTGACGACACGTACCTAAAACAGATATCGGAAAAGTTCACAAGGGATATAGATACCAACGGTATAGTCCTGCCGGATGACGAGATAGACGTAAATACTACAATAGGGATAGCTTCTGCGGACGACCAGCATGCTTTTGAGTATGCGCAAAGGGTTGTACAAAAAGCAAGAACGAAGTTTATCCAGATAATGGTATACGACCCGAACCTTTTTGAACAGCAGGAAGACTTCCGGGAAAATATAAAATGGATCAAAAAGTTAAAGCAGGGCTTAACGGACGGAAATTTCCAGCCTTTCTTCCAGCCTATAGTAAACGCCGAAGACAAACATATCCATAAATATGAGGCTCTTATCAGGTATATAGAGGATGACGGTACGGAGATCCCCCCTTATAAGTTCCTCCCTATTGCCAAGAAGGCAAAGCTGTTCCCTGTTATTATAAAAGTGATGCTGAACAGCGTGATCGAGGTGATAAGGCAGAAGCAGATAAGGGTTGCCGTTAATATCTCTTTTGAGGATGTTGCGAACAAAGACACTTATGATTTTATAATAGAGAAATTAAAAGAGAACCCGGAAGAGGCAAAGCTTCTTGATTTTGAGATACTTGAAAGTGAAGAGATTGAGAACTTTGAAGTGGTTAAAGAGTTCATAAACGAAGTAAGGGAGCACGGCTGTACCGTGGGAGTCGATGATTTCGGGGCAGGGTACTCAAACTTTAATATGCTTGAAGCCCTTAATATCGACTTCGTTAAAATTGACGGTTCACTTATCCGGGATATAGATACCCTGCCAAAGCAGGCGCTTATCGTTGAGACCATATCACAATTCTGTGGAAAATTAAATATCCAGACGGTTGCAGAGTTCGTAAGCAGCGATACTATTTACGAAAAGGTGAAGAGCCTTGGGATAAATTATATGCAGGGTTACCACTTCGGGAAACCTGTAGCGACAAAAGAGATCTAAGAAAAGGTCTCTTTTTTATTTAAAAGCTTTTTTACTTATACCAGCTTTTTATAATATCATCTTTACTGAAAAGAGATGTTTTTGCTAAAGAAGCTTGGGCAATGGCTGTTAATTGCTCCGATGCTTTTTTTAGATCATCGTTCACTATGAAATAATCATATCTGTCTAAATATTCTATCTCTTTTTTCGCATTCGTTATTCTTTTTTCAATAACATCTTTCTCATCTGTTCCTCTGCCGTTAAGCCTGTTCTCAAGCTCTTTTAGTGAGGGTGTCGTTATAAATACCGTAGTTGTAAGGTCTCTTAATCTTTTATCGGCTACAACCTGCTCAAATCCTTGAACATCTATATCGAAGATCACCAGTTTCCCTTCCTCTAAAGCTTTGTTTATAGGCTTTAGGGAAGTACCGTAATAGTTCCCGTGGACTTCAGCCCATTCCAGAAAATTGCCCTCTTCGATATCTTTTTTGAACTCCTCTTTTGGCACAAAGAAGTAATCGACACCGTTTTGCTCACCTGTTCTCGGGTCTCTGGTAGTTGTAGAGATTGAAAAGTAATAATTGTTGATAGTTTTATATACCTCTTTTAACAAAGAGCTTTTCCCGCAGCCGCTGGGGCCTGAGATCAAAAGAATAGCACCCTTATTCAGGTTGTTGTACATTGGCATTTCCTAGTTTTAGTTGTAGTGTGATCTCCTGTCCGTCTGCCAGGCTGTCGATCAGCTCCTGGTTCAGCATATTAAGCAGGGGGGTTAGTTCCTGCATGCTGTAGTTGTTTAAAAGGAGTTTTATAGGCTTGTTTTCCTCTTTGTTGTAATAGTCGTTATTTATATTTACTTCGTCTATTGCCTGGTCAATAATATCGGCAAGGTCAAGCCATTCCTGAGAATCATCCCCGTATCCCGCAACATCTTCAGTTATGGCGTCGATATCGTTTTGGGGGTTTATCATGCTTTCAAGTTTTGAAAGCTCGTTATTATCCAAAACTCCCCCTTTGGTCTCACCAAGAGAAGCAAAATTTACCACGCTTTCGTCATTCTCTTCATCCAGGTCGGAGGCTATGCTTCCTGCCAGGGAATCAAGGTAATCAATAGCCGGGTCCCTTTCTTTGTCCTTATATCCCTTTTCCTCGAACATAGGGAAATCTTCATCCTCGACTTCTATATTGGATACATAGGTTTTGGCGTTTAGTTTTTTGATTATCTCCTGGATCTGCTCGTCAAGAATAACTTCTAAGGAAGAGGGGAGAAAGGGGGAGGGTACGACAAAATCGTTTGCCGTGTCGAATGAGAGCTTTTCGTTAGTTATGGCACCTATTCTTTTCGCATAAGTTTTAAAGATACTGAACCTGTCGTCGATAAACTCTTTGTCTATTACTATAATATCGACTTTATGGTCTATCTGGGTTTCATTTAAAACTTCAAGTTTTATATTTAGTTTTTTACATACAAGCGTAAAGATCTGTATTACAATAGGCGTTTTCGATACTAAAATTAAATGTCTCATTATTTTAACTGTTCCAATTTGAAATCATCGAGCTTATATACCTTGTCACACTTAAATGCAAGTTCATCTTCATGTGTCACAAGGATAAGCCCTGCATTATTTTCTTTTATGTAATCAAACAAGCTATCCATAACATCCAGGGCGGTTTTATGGTCCAGGTTTCCCGTAGGCTCGTCTGCAAATATAACTTTAGGTTTCTTTGTCAATACCCTTGCGATGGAGAGCCTTTGCTGTTGGCCGCCGCTCAGGCTTCCGATACCTTGGTTGATCACATGATCGATCTTTAGATCTTTCAGCAACCCTTCGTCAAGATCGTTGCCACTTAAAAGTTCCGAAATATGAAGATTCTCTTTTGCACTGAATCCCCTGAAAAGGTAGTGTGCCTGGAATATGATACCGAAATCTTCTCTTCTTATTTTCAAAAGATCGTTCTTTTTCAATTCGAAAATATTTTTACTATTGTAGTATACTTCACCTTTATTTGGAATCAACAATGAACAGAATATATTCAAAAGTGTAGATTTACCGCTGCCGCTTGCACCGATAATTGCTATAGATTCCTGTTTTGACAGGTCCATATTGATATTTTCAAAAAGGGGATAATCAAAATTATGTGAGATATGTTTTGCCTGAAGCAAAACATTTGTAGGTTTTATATTGCAGGCTGCAGGGTTATTTGAAATATCTCTATTTTCCATTAACCTGCAACTTACAATTTGGGAACTTAAACCGAAAAGGTATTAGTTACCCATTTGTGCAGCAACTTCTGCCGCGAAATCTTCTTCTTTTTTCTCGATACCTTCACCAAGTTCGAATCTTACGTACTCAACGATCTCGATAGACTCGTCACAAGCTTTAACAGCTTGCTCAACAGTCATAGAGTCATCCATAACATAAGTTTGAGATAATAATGCGTGAGCTTTATCAAGTTGAGAGTTGTCTTCGATCCATCTGTTGATCTTACCTGCAACGATGTTGTCGATGATCTTCTCTGGTTTACCTTGAGCTATTAACTCTTCTTTCATCTCTACTTTTGCAGCTTCAACTGCTTCATCAGTAAGTTGTTGTTTAGAAACGAACTGAGGAATATTTTTAAGAGGTTTTCCAAGTCTTACTAACTCTTCGTTCTCTTTTTCAATATCAGCAATGATAGCTTTGTTCTCAGACTCGATGAAATCAGCCGCTAAATCTTTGTAAGAGATAACAGTAGGTTTCATAGATGCAGCATGCATAGCAACTTTTTTAAGTAGGTCAGTTGCTTTTTCTTTTGCAGCGTCATTACAAGTAGCAGCAAGGATAACACCAACTTTACCCATGTGAACGTAACCGTTAACAACACCGTTGTCAGTTGAAACAGTTACCATTCTTCTTGCAACAAGGTTTTCACCGATAGTTGCGATTTTGCTGTTTAGGTATTCTTCAAAAGAAGTACCGTTGATCTCAGTTTTGTGCAGTTCTTCTTGAGAAGAAGATGCTGTAGCTTGAACGTGAGCAGTTACTTCTTTTGTTAAAGCGATGAATTGGTCGTTTTTAGCAACGAAGTCAGTTTGAGAGTTAACTTCAGTCATAGTTGCTTTTGTGTTGTCATCGTTTACTAAAATAGTAACAAGACCTTCAGCAGCAACGTTTCCTGATTTTTTAGCAGCTTTTGCAAGACCTGATTCTCTTAAGAATTTCATTGCCTCATCGATGTCACCGTTACATTCGTTTAATGCATTTTTACAATCAAGCATTCCTGCACCAGATTTTTCTCTAAGTTCTTTAATTAATTTTGGAGTTGCACCAGCCATAATTATGCTTCCTCTGTAGTTTCTTCTGTTGTTGCTTCAGCTTCTGCTGCTGCTTCCTCTTTTACTTCAGCGATCTCTTCTTCAGTTACTTCTAGCTCTTCACCGTTCTCTTCAGCTAAAGCAGCTCTACCTTCGTTCATTGCAGCAGCCATTTCTGTACAGAAAAGTTGGATAGATCTGATAGCATCGTCGTTTCCTGGGATTGGGAAATCAACTAGGTCTGGGTCACAGTTAGTATCTAAAGGAGCGATTACAGTGATTCCTAATCTTTTTGCTTCTAAGATAGCGATTTTTTCTTTAACTGCATCAATTACGAACATCATATCCGGTAATTGTTTCATATCTTTGATACCACCAAGGTAAGCTTCTAATTTAGCTTCTGTTCTTGTTAGCATTAAAGCTTCTTTTTTAGTCATAAGATCAAGTTGACCTTCTTCTCTCATCTTTTTGATGATCTCTAATTTTCTGATTGATTTTTTCATTGTTGGGTAGTTTGTTAACATACCACCTAACCATCTGTGGTTAACGTATGGCATACCACAAGACTCAGCAGCATCTTTGATCGCTTGAGAAGCTTGTTTTTTTGTACCAACGAACATCATTGTTTTACCTTCAGCAGCCATATCTCTAACTACAGTGTATGTGTATCTGAAGTATCTTAAAGTTTTTTGTAAGTCAATGATATAAATATTTTTTCTTACACCGAAAATGAATTTTTTCATTTTTGGGTTCCATCTTCTTGTTTGGTGACCGAAGTGTACACCACATTCTAATAGGTCTTTCATTGTAACCATAATATTGTTCCTTCTTCTTGGGCTTTTTGCCCGGATTATTTTTTGGGGTTTCTTCCTCTGCAACCATCTATAAGTGGTACTTGACGTATTACTTACAACCCTTTCCAGAATTGTTGCATGTGAAGTTTCACAGTAATCAAAACGGTTAAGTTTGGATTAAAGGAATGCGATTTTATCTTTTTAAACTTTAAAGTTTGGTTAAGTGTAATGTTTGCGATGCTATTATGAAGTATTGTAAAACTATTTCTCCTTGTTACTTTTTTAAAAAAGTAGTTATCATTAAGAGATTTTACATACTTATAAAAATAGTAAGTAACTATAAAGCCTCGACCCTGTTCCTGCCGTTTCGTTTGGCACTAAACAAAGCCTCATCAGCCCTGTATATAAAAGATTCGATATCTTCATCCTTTTTAAACTGGGTCACCCCGAAACTTGCGCTTTGGTTTCCTATATTCCCAAAAGGATAGTTCTCAAGGGAACTTCGTAACTTCTGTGCCAGTATTAATGCAGATTTTTTATCCGTGTTGGGGCAGATAAGCATAAATTCCTCTCCTCCCCATCTTCCCAGTATATCTGTTTTTCTGATGTTTATTTTCAATATCTCGGTAGTTTTGACAAGTGCTTTGTCACCTTCCAAATGGCCGTAGGTATCATTGATCGATTTGAAGTTGTCCAGGTCTATGATGATGATCGAAATATTACTTGTGTATCTTTTTGACCTTTCTATTTCTATATGGATCGATTCATCAAGTTTAAGCCTGTTGTAGATCCCCGTGAGCTTATCTATCTGGGAAAGTTTCTCCAGCTCTTTTCTTTGAAGCTCTTTTGCGGTTATATCCTCTATTATTCCGTAGAGTATGGAAACATCGCCTTCTTTATTCGTTTCAAGCACTTTTGCCCGGCTTGAGAAATAAAAGGTTTTATTTTTTTCTTTGTTAAAATAGGGGAATTGGTTGTTATATTCGCTAAGTTCCTTAGTCAGCAGCTTGAAAAATTCTTCAAATACAAGTTTTGCCTTCTCTTTTGAGTTCTCGGCTATCGCTATATTTTTGTTGTAGCCTCCGCTGATGGGGCAGGTGTCTGCTATTGAGTGTTTTTGTAGGTTCTTGTCAAGGGAGAATATCTCTGCCATAAATTGATTGCAGTGGAAATGGTCGGGATCTTTTTCGTAGTCTATTATCCACCAGCAGATCCCCGAAAGGTTAAGGGTTTTGTTGAACTGTTCAATATATCTTTTTACCGCTTCGCTCAAGGGCAGATCCTCAAATTTTATTTGCACATATATTATTCAAATCTACTTAATAAAAAGATAAAGAAATTTTATACAAAATTATAACAGTTTTCTTGCGAACTCCAATGCCTCCTCGGTGATGTTTTCCCCGCTTATCATCCTTGCAATTTCGTCTATTCTCTCATTCTTGTCAAGGGCTTTTACGCTTGAGATATTTTTATTTTTTGTTACCATAAAGTGCTGGTGAGCCGTGGCGCTTAGCTGGGGCTGGTGGGATATGGCGAATATCTGGTAGTTTTTTGAAAGCTCGTTAAGAACTTTTGCTATACTTTGCGATTCTTTACCGCTTAGGTTCGCATCGATCTCGTCTAAAAACAGTATCCCGTTGGTATCTATCTCATAATGGCTTCTCGCCGTTAAAAGTGCAAGCCTTAATCTGTTGAATTCCCCGCTGCTCACTTTTGAAAGTTCTATATTGTTAAGCTTGAAGCTTACCTTGTCGCATCCGGTTTCGTCAAGCTCTTTTTTATCCATGGTTATGGTGAGATTCTCAAGATAGAGGTATTTCAGGTATTCATTTATCTTTTTTTCAAACAGGCTCAGGTATTTACCCCTTGTTGATGATATCTGCTGTGAAAGTTCGGCAAGTTCCAGGCTCAGTTTTTTTTCATTTTTTTCCAAAATCGCTTTTTCAAAAGATATATTTTCATACCTCTCAAGCTCTTTCTCTTTTTGTGCTTTATAATCCAAAGCCTCCTGGATACCCCCGAACCTTTTGTTTAAGCCTGCCAGTTCTTCTATCCTGTCAAGCACCTCTCCCACGTCCATATCGTCCATTGATGAGATCTTGTCGTAGAATTTCTCGAATATATTGTTCACCTCGTTTATGGCATCGTCGAAAAACTCGCTTTCAACCTCAAGCATACCAAGCGCGCTTGAGATCTTATGGGTGTTGCCTAAAAAAGGCGCCGCTTCATCCAGGATCTCTTTTATCTTGTCTTTTTTTGAAAGGTTCGTCTTGATCTCTTTAAGCTCTTCATATTCATCAACCTTCGGATCGATCTTTGCTATCTTTTCTATCTCGAACTTGGCGAACTCTTTTAAGTCTTCCAGGTCTTTTTCATCCTGCTCTATTTTTTGCAGTTTCTTTTTTATCTCTTTGTATTCTTTATATTTTTCACTGAAAAGATCATATGTTTTTTGGTAGTTTTTGTCTTTTTGTGATGAGAGGAAATTTAAGAACGAGATTATTTTTTCACTGTCGAAATCGCTTGTGTCTTTAAGGTGCAGGTGCTTTGCAAAGCTTGAACCGAACTCTTTTAGGTTTTTTTTCGATATGGTCTGGTTATTTAGAAGATATCTGGTCTTAGTGCTTGTTGTCTGCTTGATTATGATATCGTCATCTTTTTCTATTCCGAAGTTTTCATCTTCTATAGCAATATCCTCTATCACCACTTCGCTTAACGCCGCTTTTGCCTCGGTTGAGGCAAAAAGTGCCAGTATGGAATTAAACAGTATCGATTTCCCGGCACCGCTTGGCCCCGTGAACACTATAAGACCTTTTTGGAAATCAAGGTCGACCTTTTTAAATGACAAATAATCTTCGAGATAAAATCTGTTTATCAATTTGCACCCCATCTTAGTTTTTTGTTCAATACGTCAAAATAGTTTCTCTCCTGCCTGTGTATCAGCTGGGCTTTTGCGGAAGCAATTTGTACGGTTACCGTATCGTCAGGTTTTAGTTTATAGGTGTCGTGCCCGTCTATAATAATAACAGCGTTTTCCGTGTGGGTATTTTTAAAGCTTATCTTGAATTCCACGGGCAGTACCAAGGGCCTTTGGGTAAGGGAATGGGCCGAGATAGGGGTTACTATGAATGCATCCGTTAAGGGATAAACAACAGGTCCGTTGCATGAAAGGTTGTATGCAGTAGATCCCGTAGGGGTCGAGATAATAAGCCCGTCTCCGTTGTATTTGTTGAAAAGCTTCCCGTTGATCATCCCGTCAAGCTTTATCATCCCCGTAACCTCTGCCCTTGATATAACGACATCGTTGAATGCCACTATTTCGCTGCCGTTGATGATCGCCGTGATCATCATCCTTTGGTCGATCCTGTATTCGTCGTTTACGAAGTCGTTTAGAAATTCGTCAAGCTCGTTAGGCATAACATCGGTAAGGAAGCCTAAGTGTCCCAGGTTTATCCCAAGCACCGCTTTATTATACTTGAAACTTCTTCTTGCAGCGGATATTAAAGTACCGTCGCCGCCCAGGGTTACCAGGAAGTCGCTTTTTTTACAGAGTTCTTCAAAGTTTATCCCCCCTTTTATATCCAGTGCATGGGCGCTGTTTGAGTCAAGCAGCACTTCGATACCGTGTTTTTCGAATACTTTTTTAATATCGAAATATATGGATTTTATGGTAGAAGCATTGGGTTTTAAAATAAACCCGGCTGTTTTTTTTGATTCTAACAGTTTTTTCTCTTTTGATATGGTCATCTTAATCTTTCTGCCTCGTTTCTAGCAAGTTCGTCGCATCTTTCGTTTTCCGGGTGCCCGGCATGACCTTTGACCCAGGTTGCTTCTATACGATGCGGTTTTGACACTTCAACATACTCCTGCCAAAGCTCCAGGTTCTTCACGGGCTTTTTGCCGGCTGTTCTCCAGTTGTTCCTTATCCAGTTGACAAGCCATTCGTTTATGGCCTGAACCACATATTTTGAATCGGATACGATTTTAACATTACAAGGTTCTTTTAAAGCTTTCAATCCCTCGATCACCCCGGTTAATTCCATCTGGTTGTTGGTGGTGTCACTATTTCCCCCGCTTAACTCTTTTGTATTACCCTTGTAATCCAGTATCGTTCCCCAGCCCCCCGGACCAGGATTTCCCAAGCTGGAACCGTCGCTGTAAATAGTTATGTTTTTCATATATTATACCAAACTCGTTATATTAGATATAGATTTTGCCAATTTCGGTTTCACGTTGAACGATAATATCTCGTGGCAGTGGGGGCATCTTGATTCATAGATCGGATGCGATCTTTTGCATTTACCGCAGATAAACTCGAAATTAAGATCAACGTCAACCTTTGAAGTTGAATTTCTAAGTGCAATTAAAATAGCAAGCTCAAAAATAGAGCTTGTATTTTTCGTGTCTATATAGCCTTTTGCGGTATATAGCTCCTGAAGAAAATCATCCTGCTGTACCTTGTCAAAATCTATATCGTCAAAATCAAAGTACCATAAAAGGTCGACCATCTTTTTGGGTTCGAACTCGTCTATGTGTTCCCAAAACAGTTTTTTATTGAATTTTACCAAAAAATCGGCAACAATTCTATGTAAAGATTTATTAATGGTGAAATTATTATAAAGCTGTGTTGATTTTACCTCAAAGCTTAAAAGGGGATCGTTAATGGTTTTTAGGACGTTTATATATATCTTTTCTTTTATTACGTCTTCGCCCAGCTCATCAAGGGCATCCAGAATCTCATTCGCTTTTTCAAATTCGTTCAGGCTTTGGAAGATCAAAAGCAGGTGATTAAGCGCAAGCTTGTTTCTTGGGCTGAATTTTAATATTTTAAGATAGATATCCTTGCTTCTTTGAAGCATTCCGCTTTTAAAATAGGCGTTTCCAAGGTGTTCAAGAAGCTCCTCTTTTTTTACCCTCTCTTTTACATGCTCCAGAAGTGCAAGATATACGGAGATCGCCTTATTGTACTGCCCTTTGTGTAAAAATGAGCTTGCAAGGAGGATTATGGAGTCAAAAGGGAGGTTATATGTGGAGTAAAGATGTATATAGTCATCCTCTTTGAGGTTCCCCAGTTCAAATCTTTTTAGAAGCTTCCTGTACTCTTTTCTTGCGATCCTTTCCTTATAAAGCCCGTAGGTATAAGTAAGAAAAGAAGCTACGAATATGAAAAGGAATATTATGATTATCCCGAACAGGGGATCCCTGAAATTTAAAACTTCACCGTCAATCATTATCTGAACCTGTAATTGTTTAGTTTTATTATTGTGTCTTCTGCAATATTAAGCATAGAGAGATTCAGCTTTCTGTATTCTGAATCCTCGATCTCGATTAGAAGCTTGTCGTAAACTTCCCCGTAAGGATATCTGGTAAAGAAAAGGAACTCCTTATCGTCTTCACACTGGGAGAGTTCCGCAAACCATGTGGAAAGCAGGCTGAAGGCCAGCATCACGGGATTGAAGAGCTGCTTCTCTTTGAATTTGAGTGAAATGGTTTTATTTATAAAATCATACCCTTTTATGATCATGGCGATTCTTGATACCTGTTTGTTCCTTATATAATAGGCAATAGGCTGGCAGGGTACGTTTATGGCCTTTAAAAGCTGTTCTACCCTTATATCTATAAACTGCCTTATATCTTCATCTATATCAAAAGTATCCGTATTGTTTTGTTTATAGGATTCGATAAGATCTCTGCAGAACAGCAGCAATGCTTCCGATTTTACTTTTGACAGGTTTATTACCATGATAGTTTCTTAATTTTAATAATACAACTTGATCAGGAAAGATATAAAATCCTTCTCTACCGTATTGTCGTTGATCTCTTCATTCTGGTTAACCGATCTGTCAATAAGTATCGACATCTGGTTTATCAGGTAGTTCATATCTTGCGGTGCAAGCTTATTGATATTGTTTACAAGTTTTTGTTTAACTTCGTAAGAATCAAGCTCTTCTTGTTTTGCTATACCGTATGCCATGTCGTCAAGAGTTCCTACTATATGGATAGGGATAGTATCATAGTTATTGTTTTTTGCCTGGCTTTCCAATTGCTGTTGTAATAGTTTCTCGTGTAAAATGACTTATCCTTTAATAAAATTTTTTTGGTTGATTTTACAATTTTATATTAAACAGATTGTAACAAAAATTTTATTTATATCATGTTAGTAGAAGATATAATTTTATTTCCGGAAATTTTACTTTGGTGAAGGAACTGTTTTGGAGAGATAGATGTTCCCATAACCAAAACCCCGTATTTGGGATTTTGGGTTATGAGATCTTAAAAGATATTTGGAAGTTTGTTACAGGTTCTCTTTTACGTAAGCCAGTGCCGCATCTTTTGCTTCATTGATCTTTGATGCGTCTTTACCGCCTGCTTGTGCGAAGTCGGGTCTTCCCCCTCCGCCTCCGCCTACGATAGGAGCGATCGTTTTGATCCAGTCTCCAGCTTTGATAGAAGCACCTTTTACACCTGCTACAAGCATAACCTTGTCACCTTTTGCCTGTAGAAGAAGAGTTGCTATTTTTTCATTGCCGTTTTTCATGTCGTCAACAAGTTTTTTGATATCACCGTTTTCAACAATATCAACCACGACTTTAACGTCACCTATCATCTCCTCTTTTAGAGGTGCTGCAACATTTTCATGCGCTTCTTTAAGCTCTTGCTTTAGTTCTTTTATCTGATCTTTTAGTTTTTTGATACCTGCTATTAGGTCGGTATTTTTAACTTCAGCTTGAACTTCGTTCATTTTAGAGATGATCTCTTTCGTGTATTTTATAGCCGAAAGCCCGCAAACCGCTTCTATTCTTCTAACCCCTGCGCTGACACCTGACTCTTTCGTGATATAGAAGCTTCCTATATCGTGTGCATTGCTGACGTGTGTTCCTCCACAGAACTCAACAGAAACATCACCGAAACTAACCACCCTTACAACATCTCCGTATTTTTCACCGAACATTGCAATGGCACCTTTTTTCTTGGCTTCTTCTATAGGAAGTTCTTCAACGTTTCCGTTAAGACCTCTTGCAATCATAGAGTTTACAAGATCTTCAACCTCTTCTATTTGTGATTGTGTCATAGCTTTCGGATAAGTAAAGTCGAATCTTAACCTGTTGGCATCGTTTAATGATCCCGCTTGAGATACTGTTTCACCAAGTACCATTTTTAATGCACTTTGTAATAGGTGTGTAGCACTGTGGTGTTTAGCAACTTCACCTCTGTCAACAACAACTGCATCGACAGTTTCACCTTTTGAAATGTTTGCACTTTCAACTTTTATTTTAGAAAGGTTCATACCGTGGAATTTTTGAGTATCTTCAATGATAGCGATATTTTCACCGTCTTCCAAAGCACCGATATCACCTGTTTGCCCCCCGCTTGTTGCGTAGAAAGGAGTTTTATCAAGCATAACCCATCCAGATTCACCGCTGTTTAGATTCTCTACTTCTTTAAAGTTTTCATCTAAAACAGCTTTGATCGTAGTTTGGCATCTTGTATTCGTATATCCTACGAATTCGTTTAGGCCGTATTTTTCGATAAGTGTTTTGAAGTCACCGTCGTTTGAAGCGTCACCGCTTCCTTTCCAAGCGGCTTTAGCTTTAGCTTTTTGCTGGGCCATAAGCGCATCGAATTTCTCAACGTCTACTTTAAGACCTTTGTCTTTTAACATATCTTCAGTAAGATCAAGAGGGAAACCTTTTTCATCGTAAAGCTTGAATGCGATCTCACCGCTGAAAAGCTCTTTTGTATTTTCAAGCTCTTCATTGAAAAGTTCCATACCAGAATCGATAGTTTTAAAGAATCTTTCCTCTTCAAGTGTTAACTGCTCTTTTACGTAATCTTTTTGATCAACCAGGTCTGTATAGTGCCCACCCATTATATCACATAAAGTATCGTAAAGTTCAGCCATATAAGGTTTTCTGAAACCAAGAAGGTAACCGTGTCTTACCGCACGTCTTAATATCCTTCTGTTTACATAAGGTCTACCTTCATTACCGAATAATATACCTTGAGAAAGCATAAATGAAGCAGCTCTTAAATGGTCTGCAATTACCCTGAACGAACCTATAGTTTCTTTTGTTGCAGTTTTCCCTGCCAATGCTTCAAGTTTTTTAATGATAGGCTGGAAGTTTGATGAATCAAAATTGTTAAATACACCCTCTTTGATGGCAATTACCCTTTCAAGTCCCATTCCGGTATCGATAGATGGTTTTGGAAGCGGTGTCATAGTACCGTCTGCAGCTCTTTCATACTGCATAAACACAAGATTCCAGATCTCTAAAAATCTGTCACCCTCTCCGCCCATTTTATCTTCTGGGCCGTTGAAGTGTTCTTCTCCCTGGTCATAGAATATTTCGCTGCAAGGACCGCATGCTCCCGTGTCACCCATTGACCAGAAGTTGTCTTTGTCCCCGAATCTCATGATCCTGTCTTCACTTATATGGTTCTTCCAAATATCATAAGCTTCATCATCGTCGTTATGTACAGTTACCCATAGTTTCTCAACAGGCAGTTCCAGGTTCTTTGTAACGAACTCCCATGCATGAGATATAGCATCTTCTTTGAAGTAATCACCAAAGCTGAAGTTCCCCAGCATCTCGAACAGCGTGTGGTGTCTTGCCGTATAACCTACGTTCTCAAGGTCGTTGTGTTTCCCACCGGCTCTAATACAAAGCTGACAGCTTGTGGCTCGTGGTGTTTGTGGGATCGGCACGGCTCCTGTGAAAATATCCTTGAACTGTACCATCCCTGCATTTGTAAATAGTAGTGTTGCATCATCGGGAACCAAAGGCGCGCTTTTGATAACCTCATGCCCTTTTGAAGCAAAAAAATCTAAAAACTCTTTTCTAATATCCATATTTTTCCTATATCTTTTATTCTATTTCGTGATTTTATCTAAAAAAGAATTAAATTTGTACTTTTTTTTATAGTAAATTTTTTTAACTTTAGGTAAAGAAAAAAAAGTGTAAAATTTTCAAAACTTAACCAATAAAGGAAAAATCAATGGGTAAATATATTGAACTAACAAATGAGAATTTTGAGGCAACTACAAACGAAGGTGTTGCATTGGTAGACTTCTGGGCACCATGGTGTGGGCCTTGTAGAATGATCTCTCCGGTTATCGAAGAGTTAGCTGAAGAGTTTGACGGAAAAGCTAAAATCTGTAAAGTAAATACAGATGAGCAACAAGATCTAAGTATGAAGTTCGGTGTTAGATCTATCCCTACAATCATCTTCATGAAAGACGGTGAAGTTGTAGATACTATGGTTGGTGCCGCTTCAAAACAAGCATTTGCAGATAAAATCAATAGCTTACTATAATAATTACATATTATAAAATATCAAGAGGGATTTTGAAGGTTACTTCAAGGTCCCTTTTTTTATATCTGATTTAAGGAGATCCGATGATATTCGAAATGGGAGCAAAACTTGAAGGGGACAGCTGGGAAACCTCAAAGCTGAAAGAGAAAAAAACCTCTTTCGAAAAGATACCCAAAAATGAGCACCAGCTTGTTTTTACCTTTGAAAAGAGAAAAGGGAAGCCCGTAACCCTGGTAGGACGATTTTTCCTAAGTGACAAAGAGAAAAAAGAGGTCTTGAAACTCTTAAAGAAAAAGCTGGCTTGCGGAGGTGCGGTGAAAGATGAATGGCTTGAACTGCAGGGCGACGTAAAGACAAGGATCATTGAGGTTTTGGAAGCTGACGGCTGGAAGTTCAGGAAAAAATAATCAGATTAGGATTCTATGATGCAAAAAGTATTTGATGAAACGGGGACACTGGATAAAAGGTGTTATGAGCAGTTCGGCTTAAGTGAAGATATCTTGATGGAGCATGCGGCAATATCGATGCTGAACTTTATTGAGGCAAAGCTTGAGGGAAACAGCAACATCCTTATAGTAAGCGGTGCCGGTAATAACGGTGCGGACGGGATCGCACTGGCAAGGCTTTTGCAGGGAAGATATAATATAACTCTTTTCCTTCCTTTTGGCGCAAAGTCCCCTATGGCGAAGCTGCAGCTTGAAAGGGCAGGGCATACAGGCATTGAGCCCCTTATAAGTTACGAATGCCTGCTGCAGGAATATGACCTTGTGGTTGACTGCCTTTTCGGAAGCGGGCTTAACCGGGAGCTTGATGCAAATTCCCAGAAGATAATAGAGAAGCTGAACCAAAGCGGGGTTTATAAGCTTTCCTGCGATATACCAAGCGGTATAGATAATAAAGGTCAAATCAACAGTGTTGCATTTAAAGCTGATACCACCATAACAATGGGTGCTTTGAAAACTTCACTTTTTAATGACGAAGTCAAGGATTTCACGGGTGAGATAATGGTTGCCGATCTTGGGCTTCAAAGAAAGTTATATGAATCCGATACCAACCATTATTTACTGGATATGGAAGATATAAAACTGCCTTACAGGCAAAGCCAAAATACAAATAAAGGAAGTTTCGGGCATTTTGCGGTTATTGTCGGGCAGAAAACGGGTGCCGGGATGCTGTGTGCAGAGGCCGGTTATACTTTGGGCGCGGGGCTTGTAAGCGTGATAGACCATCATCACCTAAATCCCCCCTACCATATAATGGAAAACCATAAACTGCCCGAGAACACTACTGCAATAGCTATAGGGATGGGATTGGGCAATTATGAAAAAAGCGAAATATTGAACCTTTTAAACAATGATATACCAAAAGTGATAGATGCGGATCTTTTTTATGAAGAGGATATTTTAGGTGTGCTTGATAAAGAGAATATAATATTAACCCCGCACCCAAAAGAGTTCTGCTCCCTTTTAAAGATCTCAAATATAGCTAATATAGATGTAAAAACCCTGCAGAAAAACAGGTTTCTTTATGTGAAAAAATTCTGCGAGGCTTACTCAAACGTTGTATTGCTTTTAAAAGGGGCCAATACCCTTATAGCCAAAGAGGATGAGGTGTATATCAATCCCCATGGTTCTTCCAAGCTCAGTTTCGGGGGAAGCGGGGATGTTCTGGCAGGATTTATAGGCTCTTTAGTTGCACAAGGGTATGAGCCTCTGGATGCGGCCATAAATGGAAGCCTTATCCATGCAAAAACCGCGAAAGATTACCAGGGCAATGATTTTTCTATGACCCCATTTGATCTAATTAACGGGGTTAAAATGATATGAGCTTTACACCTTTTATGGTGCAGACAAGCTGCGGCGGTAAAAAAGAAGCGGAAAAAATCGCAAAAATCTTGATAGAATGCAATCTGGCGGCTTGTGTGCAGGTGTCGGAAATAGAGTCGTTTTACAGGTGGGAAAAGGAACTTTGTGAAGATAAGGAATACTTGCTCACCATTAAAACCAAAAAAGAAAATTATAAAAAGATTCAAAGCAAAATAAAAGAAAATCATAGCTATGATTTGCCTGAAATTATAGGGTTCAAAGTCACGAAAATCAGTCAAGACTATAAAAAATTTATAAAGGAAAATACAAAATGAATGACAACATTCTAAAAATAGGTAATTATGAGTTTAACAGCAGATTAATAGTAGGAAGTGGTAAATATAAAGATTTTAAAACCACAAGGGAAGCAACACTGGCTTCAGGTTCCGAATTGATCACAGTTGCAATCAGAAGGGTTAATATTACAAACCCGAACGAGGAGAATCTGTTGGATTACTTCAAAGATACGAACGTAAAGCTTCTTCCGAACTCTGCAGGGTGTTTTACGGCGGAAGAGGCGATCACTACATTTAGGCTTATGAGGGAAGCAACGGGGATAGATATCATCAAGCTTGAGGTTATAGGTGATGCACAAAAAACATTATACCCGGATACCATAGAAACTATCAAAGCGTGCGAGGTCTTGAAAAAAGACGGATTTACGATCATGGCTTATACAAGCGATGATCCGATCATAGCAAAAAGACTTGAAGAGGCGGGCGCTGATGCTATTATGCCTTTAGCTGCACCAATTGGTTCGGGGCTTGGTATCCAAAATCCTTACAATATAGCATTTATAAAAGATGCGGTAAACGTACCTGTTATTGTTGATGCGGGGCTTGGGTGTGCAAGTGATGCCGCATACGCTATGGAGCTTGGAGCTGATGGTATACTTGCTAATACAGCTATAGCACAGGCTCAGGATCCTATGAGCATGGCGGAAGCATTCAAGCATGCAACTATTGCAGGAAGATTAAGCTACAAGGCTGGAAGAATCCCTAAAAAGCCTTATGCTACGGCATCTTCTCCTGTTGACGGACTAATACAGTTTTAGCAAATTTTGAAGAAATTTCATAAATTTTGAAATTTCTTCAAAAAACTCTTGACAAATTAAAAAAAATCTATTATAATTCCGCCACATTTAAAGAGAACATCTTTAAAAGTTCGGAGTGTAGCGCAGTCTGGTTAGCGCACCTGGTTTGGGACCAGGGGGCCGGAGGTTCGAATCCTCTCACTCCGACCATTGTTATTTTTAAAATTTATAATAAAGCTTAAAATTATTTTTAGGATGGTGGGTATAGCTCAGTTGGTTAGAGCATCGGGTTGTGGTTCCGAGGGTCGTGGGTTCGAGCCCCATTATCCACCCCAGTTTAAGTTTTATATTTTGATGCTTCCTTAGCTCAGCTGGATAGAGCAACGCCCTTCTAAGGCGTAGGTCGCACGTTCGAATCGTGCAGGGAGTACCATTTGCGGATGTGGTGAAATTGGTATACACGCCAGACTTAGGATCTGGTGCCTCACGGCGTGAAGGTTCAAGTCCTTTCATCCGCACCATTTAAAGCCTTGTAAAGATAAGCTGTCTTATTTTTGCAAGGCTTTTTTTTATTTGTCTTATACTTCTCCCCATCGCTTAGCAGGATAAAGCAGGGCCCTCCTAAGGCCTAGCCAGAGGTTCGAATCCTCTTGGGGAGACCACTGCTACTATTATGATCATATCTAAAAATCTTTTTTAAACCTGAAATAATATTTGATATTTATTGTTGATGTTTTTTTTGTATAAATGATAAGTCGATTGAGAATAATATATGGATCAGACGTAGAGATGTTTTAATCCCGGAGATAAATTGTTTGCAAGGCTATTATATAAACCCAGGCATCAAAACAGATGCCTAAAACAGGGTTGTCTAGTTTCCTAATGCTTTTTTTGCATCGTCCCAGGCGTTTTTAGACGCTTCTTTCGTTGAGTCTACGGCATCGTCAAGTTTTTCACCCGTAGTTTTTTCCCCGCATCCGCTAAGGGATAAAACAACAAATATTCCAGCTATCAATATTAATAGATTCTTCATTTACCATCCTTTTGATTTATTTAATTATACTATAAGATTTCTTTAGAACTTTATTCTTCAGCTGGAAGCTCAATGAAGAACTTCGCGCCGTATTGGGTATTTTGGGCATATATCTTTCCGTTAAGGCTGTTTTGGATTATAAGCTTACTCATATGCAGCCCCAGGCCTGTCCCTTTTTCTTCATCTTTTGTAGTAAAGTATTCATCGAATATATGCGGCATGATATCTTTTGATATCCCTCCCCCGTTGTCCTCAATAGTTATAATGACTTTTCCCTTCTCTTCCAAGACGGCGGTTTTGATCCACGGGTTTTCTGTAAACTTGTCCTTAAGGGCGTCTTTTGCATTATTGATGATGTTTATAATCACTTCCGGCAGCTCGCCGCTTACTAGTTTCATCTGAATATTATGTTCGTAATCGATATCGTTTTTTAATTCTATGCCGTTATCTGTGAGCATAAGAAGGCATATATCAAGAGCCTTGTTTATCTCGTTTTGCAATATAACCGTTTTATATTCCTTATTCTCTTTTAAAAAGTTTTTAAAAGTGGAAATATTGTTTGAGAGGTAATCCACCCTGTTAAGTATCTGCTCCATAAAATCAACCATATCCTCGCGGCTTATCTCAAGATTGTAATCATAATTTGTCTGGATCCCGGAAGCTATGGTTGATATGGTTGAAAGGGGCTGTTTCCACTGGTGGGCGATATTCCCTATCATTGAACCCATTGCCGCCATTTTTGACTGTTCAAAGAGCAGTATCTCCTGGTGGAGGTTTATATCAAGCTGTTTTTTTACCTTCTCTTCAAGATGGTTTTTCAATTGATACAGTTCTGTTATATCGTAGATACTGCTTAATGAACGCAGCAGCTTCCCGCTGTTGTCGAAATAGTGCTTCCCTCTCATCTCCAGGTATTTGATATTTCCTTTTTCGGTTCTTATCTTGAAGGTTATGAAATATTTATTATGCTTATGTATGGATGAAGCTACCAGGTGTTTGAGCTTTGTTTTGTATTCTTCTTCCACGAAAGAGAAAAACCTCTCATAGGTGATCTTTGCCTTTTTGTCCTCTATCTCAAATATCTCGTACAGCTCGTTGCTCCAGTTTATATCGTGGGTAAGTCTGTCTATTTCGCAAAAACCTATTTTGGCTATTTTTGAAGCTGTGGTGAGCTTGTCGTTTATTTTTTTTATTTCGTCCAGGTTAAGGAGTGTCCTTGAATATTTTCTAAGAATGATCATGCTTAATGCAATGGAGAAAACGATCACGATCATGGAATTTGTTAGATGTTTGATGAAGGTATTATATCTTTCCTTCTGAATATATTGCTTGTCTGCTTTTAAGATAAGGTATAAGCCTTCATGTACTTTTACGTCAAGCTTTCTTGAGACAAAATCTTTTGTTTGAAACAAACCGGAAGAAAGTATTTTTTCATATTCTTCCGGAAACTCATCCTGGATGGTATAGTTTTTTTCCGGCTTGTAAAAGCTCCACTCTTTTTCTTTGTTATAATGCTTGAGTATATAACCTTTTTCATTACATAATATAATATCGTAAAGGGGAGTGTTCAAAAAATCTTTTAGAAAGTTTTCCATAAAATAGTTAATGATAATTATACCGTTAAATTCACCTTCGTGCTTAACCGGAAGTATAGCCCTTAGAGTAGGTTTATAGGGTATTTCCAGTTCGCCCCTTTCTATATTAAGGTCAAGAGCCGAGAACCATACCTTTTCAAGCTCTTTGGACCTGGAATCCTTAAAATAATATCGATTTGCCTTGTTTTGAAGTCTCTTTTCTTCTATTGGATAAACTTTACCGTTCTCTTTGTCCCTGTCGATCCTGATCTTTTCGAATCCATCCTTATCCAGGTATCTTAGCTGCATAAAGTTTGAGTGGGCTTTTGAAAAGGTGATAAATATCTTTTCAAGTTCCTTTTGGGGGTAGTTACCGTTTAGATACTCTTTGAACATCTCCATATCCCTTAAAGCTTTCAGGTTGTCTGTGGAGTTTTGCAGGAAATTATTGAGGTATTTTTCCCTTTCAAGGGATTTGTTCACAGCATTGTGAAGGACCGTTTTCTTTGATTCGTTCCCAAAATAAAGATGTTCAAGCATTCTTTGGAAGAATATAAGCGTTAGGGCAAATATAATAAAAATAACCAAAAGTTTATGTTTTTTATTCTTCAATAATAGTTCCTGTATCTAAGTATTCCGATCATGTTATAAGAAAAGATATTATATTGTAATATACGTAAGTATAGTATAATTTGGGAAGTTATATTTTGAAATTTATACTAAAGTATAATATGGCGGGAAGCCAAACCGTTATTTTATAATAACCTGGTTCCTCCCGTTCGCTTTTGCTTCGTAAAGGGCTTCGTCGCATCTTTTTAGCAGATTCTTGTTATCCTCTCCCTGGATATATTCCGTTACCCCGAAGCTTGAGGTTTTCGTACCAACTATCTCAAAATCGAAGTTCTCAAGTTTTGCCCTTAGGTTGTCTGCTAATATTTTACAGTTCTCCCCCGTGGTGTTGGGGCAGATTATAAGGAACTCTTCCCCTCCCCATCTTCCTAGGATATCGGTTTTTCGGATATTGCTCAAAAGTATTTTTGCGGTATTTTGAAGCACTATGTCCCCAACCTGGTGGCCGTAGGTGTCATTGACGGATTTGAACTTGTCTATATCAAGCAGTATCACTGAAAAAGGTATTTTATACCTGTTTGTCCTTTTTATCTCTTTTTCCAGTTCATTATCCAGTTTAAGCCTGTTGTATATCTGTGTCAGCTTGTCTTTTTGGGATATCTCCTCGATAAGTTTTTTGTCTGTGATATCATTTCTTATTGCCATATAGCCTGTAACTGCACCGTCTTCGTTGTATGTGGGGGATATAACGGCATCTACCCAGTAAAAACCGCCGTCTTTCTTACGGTTCTTAAATTCCCCTTTCCATATCATCTGGTGGGTTATTGTATTCCACATCTTTTTAAAGGATGACTGGGGCATATCCGGATGTCTTACTATATTATGGGATTTTCCAAGCAGTTCGTTTTTTGTGTAACCGCTTATTTTGCAGAATGCGTCGCTTGCGTATGTAATACGCCCTTTAAGGTCGGTGGAGGAGACGATCACGTATTCATCTATGATATCGGTGTATTCTTTTAGTTTTTTTGATTGCCTTTTTATAGACCTTATATACTGCTGGAAGCCGAAGTTTATTATGATAAAAGAGAGTGAATAGGTAAATGCCCCGAGTATAAGGAGGAACAAAAACTGGTTTATCAGCTCTTTTTTAAAGTCGGTTATATCAGTAGCGAACAAGATCTTGATGACATCCTCACCTTTGTAATCTTTCATATAGATATTGCTGCTTATAAGGTATGATCTTGCGGCTATATCCAAAAGCTGGTATTTTTCCTTAAGGTCTATGTTATTGGCAAGGGGCTTGAAAAAAGAGTTGTAGTCAATTATGAGCTTATGGTTATTTATAAAAACCGCATTTTCACTTTTTTCTTTTTTTGTTTGCATTACGAGACCGAAGTTGGTATCGGGCATAAGCCGTTTCAAGTTTTGGGTAAAGTATCCCAGGGTCAAGCCGAATTCGACGCTTCCCAGATGCTCCCCTTTGTCTATAACGGGCATAATGATCCTGTAGTAGTAACCGAATTTCCCCTCTTCAAAGCCGTTGAAGAATTTCTTTTCGCGGTTCGTATCTACTACGATATGCCTGTAACTGGAAAGGTCATCCCCGTAATTATCCGGCTTGTGCATTCTTAAAAATGAGATATTGTCTTTTGTGTGGAAATGCATATTGAACAGGTTTTTATTCTCTTTTCTTAGTTCGTCATATCTTGGTTTTATGAGTTTGTATAGTTTTTCCCTGTCCTGGTTTTTTAAAGCTTCGATCACTCCGTAGGATTTAAGGTTTTTTATCAGTCTTGATTTATAAAGTTTTACTATCCTTTTCTCTTCGGCTTTTATAATATGCTCCAGGGATTTGGAAAGCTGGTTGTACCTGGTATCTATTTTGATCTGGTAGTCTTTGTAGGAGATATATGAGATAATTGCAAACATAAGAAACCCTAAGGTTAATATATATAAAAATATCTTGATATTCAAGTTTTTGTATGAACTGTTCATTAATCTCCCGTTCCCCGTTTTATACTGGTATATATTGTAACTAAATAGTAATTAAGAACTGTATAATTGTTTCTTATTATTAATATAAAAGCATAAGTTCTAATTAAAAAAACTTATAATAAAGTAGTGATTGAAATAAACAAAAGGGGGTTGGAATGAAAACGGTACGGAATGTGGTAATAGGTTTTTTCCTGTTTTTTTCTTTTGTAAAAGCGGATGGGCTTTTAATAGACACTTCACACAGTGAAGTTGGCTTTTCCATCAAGCATATGATGATCTCGAATGTTAAGGGTAAATTCCAGGAATACGACGCAAAAATGGATTTTGACATAAAGAACAAAAGCTTTAGATCTTTGAAAGCGGATGTTACGGCCAAGTCCATAGATACCGGAATAACAAAAAGGGACAACCATTTACGAAGCGAAGATTTTTTCGAGGTTGAAAAGTATCCTAAAATCACCTACGAAATGACAAGCTACGAAGCTTCGGGAGACGAAGGAGTGATGGAGGGACTTTTGACTATCCGGGATGTTACAAAGAAAGTAAAGCTTAACGTAACGATCAATGGTGTTATAAAAGATTTTGACGGCAACACAAGGGTAGGTTTCACCCTTGAAGGAACCATAAATAGAAAAGACTTCGGCCTGATGTGGAACAAGGCTTTGGAGCTTGGCGGATTTGCAGTAGGGGACAGGGTCAAGATCATTATAGAGCTTGAGACCATGGCGATCTAGCAGCCTTAATGACAAGATAAGGTGAAGAGATCCTCTTCGCCTTTTTTACAGGGTCTTTGTCCTGGTTTGTATATCTATCTCTTCCATAGGTGTAAAGAGACCTTTTTTATACTGTTCAATGGCGACACGCCCTATCATCGCCGCATTATCGCTGCAATATTTCAGGTCTGCAAGAAGCAGGGGCGCATCATGATTTTTGCACAGCTCTTCACAGGCGCTTCTAAGTTCTATATTTGCACTGGCACCACCAACGATGGCAAACTTTTTCAAAGGCTTGTTCTTGAAATACTTTTTCAGTTTCATCATTATATGATCAACGGCAGTTTTCTGGAAAGAAGCGCATATATTGTTTATAAGCTCTTCTTTTAGCGGTTCATCATTTGGAGCCTCTTTTAGTATGGCCATTCTTACTGCATTTTTTAGGCCGCTGTAGCTGAACTCGATCTTCGGGGACTGCCTAAGGGGTATAGGCAGATCATAAGCTGTAGCTTCACCCTTAATGGCATGTTCCTGCACTACGGGGCCTCCCGGGTATCCAAGTCCCAGCATTTTTGAAACCTTGTCAAAGCTTTCTCCGAAGCTATCGTCTATACTGCTTCCAATGATCTTCATATCATTAAGGTCATTTACTTCGATAAGCTGGGTATGCCCGCCCGATACGAGAAGCACGGTACATGGAAGATCTGCTTCTTTATCTATGAAAAGGGAATAGATATGCCCTTTTAAGTGATTAACTGCTATTAAAGGAAGGTTTAGGCTGAGGCTTAAGGCCTTGGCCATGGTAACACCTTCCATCAGGGTTATGGAAAGCCCCGGCGCATTTGTGACGGCGATAGCTTTCAGCCTGTCAAAATAGGGCTCGCACTCTTTTAGTATCTTGGGCAGGGCTTCGGCATGAAGCCTTGCCGCAAGCTCGGGAACTACTCCCCCGTAGACGGAGTGCTGGAGCTCCTGGGATATCTTTTTATGGAAGAGCAGCTTTTTTGTTTCAATATCTGTTATAGCGATACTGCTGTCGTCACAACTTGATTCGATGCTTAAGATCATTTTAATTACTCCACTTCTCTTTTTATCCATTCAACGGCGCAAGGAAGTTCCCCATAGCCGCTGTCGGTATTGATATGCCCGGCATCTTCAAGTATCTTCAGGCCGACATTAAGTTTTGACTGCAGCTGCATGATCTCCTCAACGCTCATATAAGGATCGTTTGTACTTCCAACCATGATAACCTCTTTTGCTTTGAGGTCATCGACTATGGGGTATGGATAGAAACTTTTGAGCTCCTCTATGGGCTTTTGGCTCACAGGTGCCACAAGCATCAGTTTCTCTATAGGTTTTATATCGTATTTTGAAACGAAATGGAACCACAATATATTTGCCAAAGAGTGGCAGACCACTATATCGGGGGTAAAATGATCGAATTCTTTTTTCAAGGCTTCGATCCATTCTTCAAATTTAGGCTCGTCGCGATCAGGCAGAGATGGAAACGAAACCGTATAATTCTCTTTTATAAGTTCCGAGGCAGCCCAGGCCTGCCAGTGGGGATAGTCGCTCCCTCCCCAGCCGTGGAGTATTAAAACTTTTTTATTCATTATTTAAGATCTCTTATACATTTTATATATTTTGGATATGTCCTGTTCTGGTAATAAAAAGCACCGCTTTTAAAAAAAACGTAATATCCGTACTGCCCGAAGTTTCTCCATGTCCTGTCTTTTGCCCAGTAATCGTCTGCCAGAACATATGTGAACTTTCTGGAAACTTTGAGTTCCTCTTTCCTTGACATATCAAGGATCTGCCTGTATTCCTCTACGGTAGGGACCCTCCAGTCCTCATATCCTTCAAGTCTCAGGCTTTTGCAGTATTTTTCGGCACCGTCCTGCGAAAAAAGCAGTTTTACGTTTTCTTCCGTATCCTGCCACATTTTGTTGTTGGTTTTGTCTATTACGTAGCTGCCGCTTTTTACAAGATCGCCGCAAAGCAGGGAAACGCAAAATGATAAAAGGAGAATTAACTTTTTCATCCTCACCCCTTTATTGTGTATTTTTTTCTTTCCAGCCTGTCAAGAACTTTTTCTTCAAGAACCTCTATGGAGAGTTTTTCATCTTCCAGAAAAACAAGACCTACCAGCTCTTTACAGCTTTTCTCTTGTTTCTCACCGCCGTGATGCTCTTTCCATTCGTCAAATTTTTTTTCGTAAATATCGACTATCTTGTCCTCGTGGTATTTTCTTTCAAGAACCAAAGCCACGGTTACGATCAAAAGCATAATAAAAGGTATCATCATATCACCCATTGCAGTAACTCCTTACCTCTTTGTCTATTTCGAAAATATCATCTATCGTTCGAAGTTTCGTATTGTGAAACCTGTTCAGGGCATCTAATGAAGTTTTGGATATATCAAGGAAGTTTATCTCCCCATTTAAGAATTTCTCAACACCTACTTCGTTTGCCGCATTTAAAACCGCACCCAGGTTCTCATTATGAAGAAGTTCATCTTTCACTTCCCATATATTATACCTTGATTTTTCTATTTCTTTAAATTCAAGGTTTTGAAGTTCAAGCAGATCCACTTTATCCAATATGGGGGTATCTACTTTTCCCATAACCGCATAGGCAATAGGCAGCTGCATATTTGCGTGAGCGATATGTGCCGTGGTGCTTCCGTCACAAAAGTTTACCATGGCATGGATTATCGATCTTGTTTCTATTATGGCATCGCATTTTGTCGTATTAAAAAGCCATCTGGCTTCGATAAGCTCGAAAAGCTTATTCGTCATAGTGGCGCTGTCTATGGTGATCTTGTTGCCCATCGACCAGTTTGGGTGGTTCAAGGCTTCTTTTACAGTTACGCCAGAGAGCTTTTCAAGGGGATAATCCCTGAAGCTTCCACCGCTTGCTGTTATGGTTAGGCTGTTTATTTTCTTCTTTTCGTCCATAAGGTACCAAAGTCCGAAGTGCTCGCTGTCTATAGGGGTTATATTTGTTGTATCTATGAATTTCCCGGCAACTACCAGTGACTCTTTATTTGCCAGGGCAAGTTTCTTTTTGCATTCTATGGCTTTTAATGTGGGGCTTAATCCCGCAAAGCCCACAAGGGCGTTTACCACGATAGGGGAGGAAGCTTCTTCTATGGCTGTAAGGATGGCTTCGCTTCCCGCTTTTACGTTATGGTGGTTTACTTTCGGTATATCCTTTTTATCGGCTATTACCACCACTTTTGGATTAAAGCTTTTTAACTGTTCGTTTAAGAGCTTTATATTTTTCCCTGCGCTTAGAACCTCGATATCAAGATCGAATTTTTTTGCTATTTCAAGTGTATTTACACCTATTGAACCTGTACATCCTAAAACTATCATCTAAACGAACAGCCTTAAAAGTACCAGCATCACCACCCCGCCGAAAAGGTAACCGTCGGTTCTGTCCAGGATCCCGCCGTGTCCCGGAAGTATGTCCCCGCTGTCTTTTACGTCTGCTTCTCTTTTCAGGTAGCTTTCAAAAAGGTCTCCGAATACCGATGCAACTGCAACCGAAAGGGAGATAAATAAAGATGCCCAGAAGCCTACTTCATTCAGACTGAAAGTAACTCCCAGGATCGCTGCAGTTATAACACCCCCGGCAACCCCTTCTAGTGTTTTGTTGGGGCTTGTTTCGCAGAACTTCGTGCTGCCCATGCTTTTACCAACAAAATATGCACCTACGTCGGCTCCCGCAACAACCACAAGAAGCCATAAAAGCGACTCCATCCCGAAGCCCAGATATAAAGAGAAAAGGAAAAGATATGACGCAAGAGGATACATCAAAGGTAAAAACAGCTGCTTGTTCAGGTTCTTGCTGTAAGCCAGTATGGAAGCAAAAATAATACCTATTACAAATACAAGATCCTCTGGTTTTGGATATATATAAGCTATAACCCACCCGATACCGGCATAAACATAGATAGAATCGTCGTCAATATTAAAAAGCCTCATGCTTTCGTTAAGTGCGATAAGCATAAGAGCCCCCAAAAATGCCCATGTCAAGAAAAGGGAATCTATCAATCCTACGGCTAAAAGAACGGCGGCCAAAGCGATACTTGTTTTTATTCTGGTACTGCTTTCAGAGATAATATCAAACATATATTTTCCTAAAATAATTTTTGATTTATTATATTGAATAGTTGGTAAATAGCTTATTAATACAGGGGATTTAAAGAGGTGTCGGGGTAAATTTAATTTAAGGTTTTATAATTGCAGGGAAATAAAAAGCGGACATCAAAAGATGCCTGCTTTTTCATATGGGGTTTTACTTGATAGCTGCTATCATGTCAGATGTTACTTCTGCAACATCTTTTGTTCCGTCAAGTTCCACCATTACACCCATTTTAGTGTAGAAGTCGATTAGAGGAGCTGTCTGCTCGTGGTATGCAGTAAGCCTGCTTTTTACCGTTTCGGCATTGTCGTCTTTTCTGATGATAAGCTCACCGCCGCAGTAATCACATACGTTTTCCTCTTTTGAAGGATTGAACTCTACGTGGAATGAAGCACCACATTTAGAACAAACTCTTCTTCCCGTGATTCTTCCAACAATAAGTTCATCAGGAACATTTAAAGAGATAACTTTATCTAAAGAGATCTCCATAGTCTTCATTAGTTCACTTAAAGCTTCAGCTTGAGCCAGTGTTCTTGGGAAACCGTCAAGGATAAACCCTTTTTTACAGTCATCTTCTGCAAGTCTGTCTTTGATGATACCGATTATAGTCGAATCAGGAACAAGCTTCCCTTCGTCCATAAATTTTTTAGCTTCCATACCCATATCGGTTTTATCTGCAATAGCAGCTCTTAGGATATCTCCCGTAGAGATTTGAGGGATACCGTACTTCTCTATCAAAAATTTTGCTTGTGTACCTTTTCCTGCACCTGGAGCGCCAAATAGCATTAAATTCATATTCTATTTCCTTCGTTTCTTTTTTCGTATTGTATAGAAAAAGTAGTTAATTATAGATAATAAAGTGCCCTAAAATAGGAAAAAAAGGGATAGTTCCCATTATTACTAATTTAACCCTCTTTTGGCTATAATCCTTCAAAAACAATATTAAGGTAAAATGGTATGATGAAACTTACAGGTAAAAAGCTATTTTTGATAATCGGAGCTCCCGGAAGCGGTAAAACTACCGATGCAGCTCTTATCGCCGAAAAACATGAAAATATTGCCCATTACAGCGCAGGTGATATGTTCAGGGCTGAGGTTGCAACGGGAAGCGAGCTTGGTAAAACAATTGAAAAATATATCAGTGCCGGAAACATTGTACCTATAGAGATAGCTATAGAAACTATAGTAGGAGCTATTAAAAAAGCCCCGACACCGGTTGTTATAATAGACGGATACCCTAGAAGTATGGAGCAGATGGAAGAGCTGGATAAATATTTGACAAAGGAATCTGAAGTTGAGCTGCTAAATGTTATTGAGGTTGAAGTATCGGAAGAAGTGGCAAGGGACAGGGTCCTTGGGCGCGCAAGGGGAGCAGACGATAACAACGAGGTATTCAATAACAGGATGAAAGTCTATACTGAACCTTTGGCTGCGATCCAGGTTTTTTATACAAAAAGGGATATCTTACACAAGATCAACGGGGAAAGAGCTATAGAAGAGATCGTCGATGAGATGGATCGGTTTATCCAGTCCAGGGTATAACAGCAGGTATTTAAGATGAATTTTTACTCCGTGATAATAGGAAGCGAGCTTTTAAACGGCAGAAGAGTAGACGGGCATTTCAAGTTTTTAAACGATGAACTTTTAAAAAGGGGATGGGAGCAGAAAGCCTCTTTTGTTATAAAAGATGAACCCTCTTTTATAGAAGATATATTTAATCTTGTCAAAAACGACCCAGACGGAGTTATGTTCAGTTTCGGAGGCATAGGCGCGACTCCTGATGATTATACAAGGGTTGCGGCGGCAAATGTTTTTACCGATGGAGAGATGGAGATAAATGTTGGCGCCAAAAAGTGTATACTCGACAAGTTCGGGGACGAGGCTTATCCCCACAGGATAAATATGGCAAAGCTGCCCTTAAATGCCGGGCTTCTTAAAAACGTGGTTACGAATGTTCCCGGATTTTATGTGAATCAAAGATATTTTTTCGTCCCGGGATTCCCTTCTATGGCGCAAAGCATGGTAATAGAAGCTCTTGATAAGTTCTATCCCCAAAACGAGAAAAAAACAAGATACAGCCTGAAAGCATTCTGCAGTGAGAATGAGATCATAGATACCATGAAAAAGATTCCATCCAATATAGATGTCTCTTCCCTGCCGCAGATAAACGGGGATAAAAGGGCTGTTGTTATCTCGGTTGCATCTTATGATAAAGATGAGGCAAAAGAGTATTTTGATCTATTTGTCAAGTTTTTTGAAGAGAGGAAAATAAAATTCATCTTAAAAGATGAGTAAGTTTAAGAAAACTAATGGTAAAATTGTGTACTTTAACTAAAATACGTAAATTTTAGAAATCACTTTTCAAATAAAAAATCAAAAGGCTACATAAAACTTATGGAAGAAACAAATACCACAGAAGTTAATAACAACGAAGAAAAAAGCGAAAAAGCTGAACCCAAAAAAAGAGCTACACGAAAACAAACCAATCAAAAAACAAGAACCCATGTCCCTGTTCAAGGCCTGACTATAGAACAGCTTAGGGAAAAACCTATGGATGAACTGATCAAGACCGCTTTAGAGCTTGATATAGAAAACCCGCAGGAGTACCAAAGGCAAGATCTTATTTTTGCTATTTTGGAATCCCAAACAACGGCAGGTGGATATATCCTGTTCACGGGGATCCTTGATATAAAAGAAGCGGGATTCGGGTTTTTAAGACCTTTAGACGGAAAATTCAGCGACTCTTACAGCGATTCATATGTTAGTGCCACGCAGATCAAAAGATTTGCCCTAAGAAGCGGGGATATAGTTTCAGGACAGGTTAGACCTCCTGTTAAAGAGAGTGAAAAATATTATGCTCTTTTAAAAATAGAAGCTATTAACTATTTACCTGTAAACCAGTCAAAGAACAGGCCTCTTTTTGACAACCTGACTCCATTATACTCAACAGAAAAATTCCAGTTCGAATATGCGCCGGACAGATTAACCGGACGTGTTATGGATATGTTCGCACCTATGGGTAAAGGGCAGAGGGGACTTATCGTTGCACCGCCGAAGTCGGGTAAAACAGAACTTTTAAAAGAGATAGCTCACGGTATAAGCGCCAACCATCCCGATACTACACTAATGGTACTTTTAATTGACGAAAGACCTGAAGAGGTAACGGATATGCAAAGAAGTGTAAACGGTGAAGTTTACAGTTCTACGTTCGATCTTCCGGCAGCTAACCATATTAAAGTAGCCGAGATGGTTATCAATAAGGCAAAAAGGGAAGTTGAGATGGGTAAAGACGTAGTTGTGCTTCTTGATTCTATCACGAGACTTGCTAGGGCTTACAATACGGTAACTCCAAGTTCAGGTAAGGTACTTTCGGGTGGGGTTGACGCAAACGCGCTTCATAAGCCTAAAAGATTCTTCGGTGCCGCTAGAAATATAGAAGAAGGCGGGTCTTTAACAATTATTGCAACTACCCTTGTGGACACGGGGTCTAAAATGGACGAGGTAATCTTTGAAGAGTTCAAGGGTACGGGTAACTCGGAAGTCGTATTAAGCAGAAATGCAGCTGACAGAAGAGTATACCCGGCAGTAAACGTTGTAAAATCAGGTACTAGAAAAGAGGAACTTCTTCTTCACCCTGAAGAGCTTCAAAAGATCTGGATACTTAGAAATGCAATGGCGGAGATGGATGAGGTCGAGTCATTGAAATTCTTATACAAAAAGATGAAAGAGACTAAGTCAAACGCTGAATTCTTGATCTCTATGAACGGATAGGGATATATGAGATTCAATAACCTTTCACATGATGAAAAAATAGATATCCAAAAAGAGTTAAATGACTGTATCGAAAAACTGAATGGTCAATTTAACTTTTTTAAAATGATCGAGGATATCAGGGAATCAAAAAAACATCCCCTTTCAAATAAAACAGGGAAACTTCATTTTAAAACAGGAACCATAGCTTGGGATAAACATATCTTTGAAGATAAGATAGATGTTTTGAAAAAAGTTGTTATCAATGCCCCTAAGAACAATCTTCTTTCTGTAGAGAATGATAAATTAAGAAAACAGCTTGTAAATGCTGCCAAGACTATGGCTAAGCTGGAGTTTGTCGTAAAGAACAAAGATAAAAAAGATGGGTTAGGTTTTAGTTTCAAACCTTTTAATACTATAAATGATGATTTGATCGAGTTTAATCCATTGTTTCAGATCATCTTCTTTGATAGTGTTAATAATACTAAGAAAATTTTAAAGTATAAGTAGCTATTCGCTTATGATATAGACAGTAAATTAAAAAAGGTTAAATTTACTGTCACTTCTAAAAGATAACCATAGTGCTAGACAAAGTAAAAAACTATCCTAGAATTCCTATAAAATTATAAAATTTCTACTAAATTTCCTTTCTCTTATAGTCAATAATATATTTTTATGTTATAAATTTAATAGCAGGATAAATAAAACATGTTTAGATATAAGGAATAAAGTTAATTTTAGAAAGGTTATTTATGAATTATAAAGAATATTTTAAAAAACTAATTGAAGTTGCTACCAATAGATCAGATGAATTTCCTCAAAATAAAATTTTTAATCATTCTAGAAATAATTGCTATACAAATCATTTTATATATGAAGGATTTGTTTATAGCTTCGTTATTTCAAGTTCCAAGAGTAGAATTTTTGGTAAAAGTTTTGAGGGAGTGATTGTTGAGTTCTTAATTGATGATGAAAGTAATGGGGACTCTTATTTTAATCAATTAAAACAATTTAAAATGAATATAGAAGAGTCTTTTGATAATACTATTATTTATTGGAGAGCAAAACAAGAGGGTGATAACTCTAATCGTTATAGAATTTATGCAAAAATGAAAGCTGATATTAAAGATACGAAAAATTGGGATATTTATATTAAATGGCAAATTGATACAATGATTAAGTTTTTAGAAGTATTACCTAAATATACGGCTCAATTAAGGAAAAGAGTAAATAATATAATTTATCCAGATGAAATTATTGAGAATAATGATGTAGATTTATTGGAAGGAGTTAAAAAACGAGTAATTGTTAATTCATATGAAAGAAATTCAGAAGCAAGAGAAAAGTGTATTAAACATTATGGATATAGTTGTTCTGTTTGCGGATTTGATTTTGAAAAAGAGTATGGAGAAATAGGGAAACAGTTTATACATGTACATCATTTAATCCCTTTATCAGAAATAAGAGAAGAATATAAAGTTGATTCTATTAAAGATTTAAGACCGGTTTGTCCTAATTGCCATGCAATGCTTCATAGAAAAAACCCTCCATATACGATTGATGATCTTAAAAGTATTATAAAAAAATGAAAAGCAAGAAAGATACCAGTTTAGTTTTTATGAAAACTTGAATACCTTTTTATACTGTTCAACCCTGAAATCAAAAGTAGAATAATCACTATTTTCAGTTTTTTTCTCTTTATAAACCTTATTTGCCCCGATACTTCTATTTGCCGCATTCGAAGGAGATGTTAAACTTATGGTTTTTATTACCCTGTTTTCAAAAGTAAACTTATGAATTTTCGGTACTTCATTCGATATATTTTCATACTTTATACTGTTTTTTTTCAAAATCTGTCTTAAAAAGTATTCTGGAGAGTTCTTACAATAACCTCCTGTGAAGATGATAGTATCGATTTCAGGATATTTTTTAAGATATCCTAATATATCACGAAGAACTATATCTCTCATCCCTATATCACTTGCATCTATTTTTTCCCTGTAGCAGTGATCCACTATATCGCATATACCGATTTTATTCTTTTCAAGAAAGTCTTTTCTCTGTTGAACAGCTTTTTGTGAATTGTCGTATAAAAATCCAAGTTCAAATATTTTATCTATAGCTTTCCAGAGAAGATTGTCGCAAGAACCGTAAGGAAAGTCCACATCTTCCGGTTTTAACTCATTTGTACAGAATCTGGGCGGCGGCAGGGTTCCCATAATGATTCTGGTCGTATCATTTTTTATAAAAGGTTTGTATGGATGAAAATGTTTAAACATTATATCTATTCTTCATATCTATTCTTCAATATATGATGCAACAATTTTCCCCTTTTTAAAATCGAGATATTCTGTTTCTATATAGTGCTCATGTTTATAAGTGTTTAATTTCTCTTTTGTCGTTATATTCTGTATGATAGTTTCCATCTTTTTCAGGTTGCCGGAGTCCAGTTCCTCTTCAAGCTCGGTGTGTTTTTGCATCAGCATATCAAAGGCGAAGTTAAACTCATAAGCCAGCGGCCCTTTCCTGTTAAGGGCTTTTTTTATAAACACCCAGTTTGAAAATATAGATCGCCATGCTTTTTTCTGTTCATCTGTGATACATAGAAAAGATACTATCTCTTTCCATTTATAAAGACCGAAATATGCCTGGTGGTTTTTCCAAAGCTCATCTATCCACCAATCCTCAAACCTGGGCAAGCCTTTGAAAGGTGGGAGTTCTTTTCTTTCTATATCCTCTTTTATATTTTCTATAAGGACGTTAAGGTGCAATACTACTATGGGGATA
Organism: Arcobacteraceae bacterium; assembly: GCA_963677515.1. GTDB lineage: Bacteria > Campylobacterota > Campylobacteria > Campylobacterales > Arcobacteraceae > JAIOSF01. Next base: position 2,511,275 of record OY781963.1, read on the forward strand.
TGGGCATGGAGCATACCAAGTCTTATTATATCTTCCTGTTTCGTATTTTTTAGAAGCTCTTCAAAATCAGATTTTATTTCAGCAAGTTTGCTTTCAAGTTCGTCATGCACTCTTAGGTCAAGCTTTATGATCGATGATGCAATATCAAATATATCATCATCCTCCAGATTTATATCGGAAGGGAGCTCATCTATTATCATCATGGCTTCAAGTTTTTCGTTTGTGGTTCTTTTAGTGGATCTTTTGAGACGGAGTTTCTGGTATTTAAAATAGTTTTTTCTTTTTATCGCTTCTTTTATCCTCTCCTCTTTTTCCAGTTCCTGCAGGTCGTGTTTTAGAAGTTCCTGGTGTATAAGGCGGTTCTTTTCCAATGATTTTTGTGATTCTTCCAGTGCTTTTTCAGCCGAGGCCAGTTTCATGGCTGAAAGTTTATTTTCTCCAGATTCATGTTCGCTAATTTGAGTTTTTAAAGCTTTGATTCTTTTTTCTGTAGTTTGAATCAATTCTTCAACCGCAATTATTGCATTCATATTTGCCTGACCTCCCTTTAATTAAGTTTTAAAAGAACTACTCATTATTAATTCTAGCTTAAGTATGATAAAATAATTACAATTAAAACTAGATTAAGTCAATAAATATGGTATGAATTTATACAATTTTATAAAAATAATTTTGTATTTTATAAATTGAGCCTATAAAATAAGCAAAAAGCAGAGACTAATAAAGATATACAAAACTTTATGATAAAATCCTTTTCAAATTATTAATAAAAGGTGTCTTTTGAAAGCAGCGGTATTTGATAGCGGAATAGGGGGATTGACGGTAGTTAAATCACTTTTGGAAAATAAACTTTTCGAAGAGATTATATATTTTGGAGATACCGCAAGGGTACCTTACGGTGTAAAAGATAAAAATACCATTATAAGATATTCCCTTGAAGCTTTGGAGTTCTTCAAGAACTTTGATGTGGATATACTTATAGTTGCGTGTAACAGCGTAAGCGCGTACGCTTTGGATGAATTAAGGGCAAATACAAATATACCTGTTGTAGGTGTTATAGAATCAGGGGTAAAAGCCTGCAGCAAAAAGCTTGAAAAAAAAGATTCAAATATTTTGGTTATAGGAACAAAGGCAACGGTCAGTTCCAAAAAATATGAGATCGCCTTAAAAGAACTCTCCTATTCCAATATCATATCTATACCTACTGGTTTATTCGTCTCTATCGTTGAAGAGGGTATATTTGAGGGAAATATCCTAAACTCTGCCATGGAGCACTATTTTAAAGGCTTGAACAATATAGACGGCGTGATATTGGGATGTACACACTTCCCCCTTATAGAAAATCAAATATCAAGATACCTGAATGATGCCATAACGATCCACAGCGGCGAGGCTATAGTAGATCATTTGAAATTAGAGTATAATTTCGATAAAAGGTTTGATACTACAAAAACGGTATTTTTTGCCTCGGAAAATCCTGACGGATTAAAACGGGTGGCGAAACAATGGTTAGGAGAACTTATTTAATGACAACAGAACAGGCAAACACAAGACAGGTTTTAGCGCTAAAATACAGACCAAAAAGATTTGAGGACCTAATAGGTCAAGATACCATATCTACAACTTTGGCCCTGGCTCTTGATACCAACAGATTATCCCATGCTTACCTTTTTTCAGGGCTTAGGGGAAGCGGTAAAACAAGTACAGCCAGGATCATGGCAAAAGCCCTTGTGTGTGATAATTCTCCAACCTCAAAGCCTTGTGAAGTATGCCAGAACTGTATAAGCGCGAATAACAACAGGCATCTTGATATTATAGAGATGGATGCCGCTTCAAACAGGGGTATCGACGATATCAAAGACCTGATCGAGCAGACAAAATACAAACCTGCAAGCGCCAAATACAAAGTTTTCATCATAGATGAGGTGCATATGCTTACCACCCAGGCCTTCAATGCCCTTCTTAAGACGCTTGAAGAACCGCCCGATTTCGTTAAATTTATTTTGGCAACTACGGATCCTTTAAAACTTCCTGCGACCATATTAAGCAGGACACAGCATTTCAGGTTTAAAAGGATCTCCGATAAGAATATCATCCACCACCTAAGCCATATACTAAATATTGAAAATATAGAGTATGAGCATGAGGCTCTAGAGATATTAACCAGAAGCGGGCAGGGGAGTTTAAGGGATACCCTTACTTTGCTTGACCAGGCGATAATATTCTCTAAAAGTATTATCACTACAAGCAGCGTAACAGATATGCTGGGAATGATAGATCCCCAGTTCTTGGACAATATGTTCGATGTTATATTATCAAAAGGTGATATAAGGCCTGTAGTGGAATCACTGGAAAGTTATGAAGTAGGACAGGTTCTTGACGAGATAACGATATACCTTAAAAACAAGATGCTTTTAAACGACGTAAAATTCGACATCTATGTGTACGACAGGTTCTTTAGGATCATTGCAGATTCAAAACAACTTCTTAATATGAACAGCGACAGTGGTTTTGTTCTGATACTTACATTATCTAAAATGGTAGAAGCCGTAAGCTTTAAAACAATAGATGAGGTTATACACGATATAGAGAACGTAAAAGTTCATGAAAAACATTTGACAAAAGATATAAAAGAATCGATCTCCCAGGCTCAAAACGTGGAATATGTCAAAGAGCATAAAGAGGAGATAAAAGATTTTGTCAGCAGCGAAAAGATAAAAGTTGAGAATATAGAAGATAATACTCAGATATTATTTAAAAGACTTATTTCAAATATATATGAAAAAAATTATGACTTGGGTGAATGTTTTGAAAAAAGCTTCAGCCTCTCATCTTTTGAAAATAAAGTATTGAAACTGAACAGTACAGCCCAAGGTGACTGTAAAACAATGCTTTATAAAAACTTCGCCCATATCAAGAACTTTATATATGAAGTTTTCGGGGAAGATGTGGACCTGGAGTTTGACAAGGTTGCAAAAGAAGCCAAAAAGGAATCGGCCCGGATAATCAAAGCCACCATTACAAAAGCCCAAGCCGAAGAAAAAACTGAAAATATAAGAGACGACGAAGATTTTGAACAGCCTTCAAGCTGTGTTGCAAGCATGAGCGGGATGAAAAATCCATCACTGGCTCAAAAAGAGTTAAACATAGAAGATGTAAAAAACTCAAAAATGGTAAATACTATCTTAAATCTTTTCCAATCACCAAACCCTCCAAGAGTTAATAGTAAACTATAGATCTATTAACTCAAACTCTCTTTATCAAATCCAATAGAAAATACTTTTTTGTAAAAAATCACATTCTTTTTGAATATTAAATTTTGAAATGGCGATAAATACAGCCTTTTGCCTTGTTTTTGATAACAAAAATTTATATAATGGAATAATCCTGAAAATAAAATTTCAAAATTTCAGATAAAATTAAGAATAAACTCTTGACAAAGCTCAAAAAATCTATTATAATTCGCCCCACAAAACGAGAGGATGTTTAGAGAAACACTGACAACCATCGAGTTTATGAGTTCTTTAAAAAGATAAATGTTAATAAGAAATCTAAAGTTTGTAAAGAGTAATCTTTATAAACTAGATACAAGAAAACTTCGTCTAAACAATGAGTTTTGGTTTTACACCAAAAACTTAAAAGAAGAAAGATTTTAAGTAAAAAACTTAAAGTCAGTTTCAAACACTTTTTTATGGAGAGTTTGATCCTGGCTCAGAGTGAACGCTGGCGGCGTGCTTAACACATGCAAGTCGAACGAGAACGGGTTAAAGCTTGCTTTAACTGTCAGCTAAGTGGCGCACGGGTGAGTAATGTATAGGTAACATGCCCTATAGAGGGGGATAACAGATGGAAACGCCTGCTAACACCCCATATGCCTTTAAGACCTAAGTCTGCAAGGGAAATATTTATAGCTATAGGATTGGCCTGTATAGTATCAGTTAGTTGGTGAGGTAATGGCTCACCAAGACAATGACGCTTAACTGGTTTGAGAGGATGATCAGTCACACTGGAACTGAGACACGGTCCAGACTCCTACGGGAGGCAGCAGTGGGGAATATTGCACAATGGGGGAAACCCTGATGCAGCAACGCCGCGTGGAGGATGACACATTTCGGTGCGTAAACTCCTTTTATATAAGAAGATAATGACGGTATTATATGAATAAGCTCCGGCTAACTCCGTGCCAGCAGCCGCGGTAATACGGGGGGAGCAAGCGTTACTCGGAATCACTGGGCGTAAAGAGCATGTAGGCTGATAGATAAGTTGGAAGTGAAATCCTATGGCTTAACCATAGAACTGCTTCCAAAACTGTCTGTCTAGAATATGGGAGAGGTAGATGGAATTTCTGGTGTAGGGGTAAAATCCGTAGAGATCAGAAGGAATACCGATTGCGAAGGCGATCTACTGGAACATTATTGACGCTGAGATGCGAAAGCGTGGGGAGCAAACAGGATTAGATACCCTGGTAGTCCACGCCCTAAACGATGTACACTAGTTGTTGCCGTACTAGATACGGCAGTAATGCAGTTAACACATTAAGTGTACCGCCTGGGGAGTACGGTCGCAAGATTAAAACTCAAAGGAATAGACGGGGACCCGCACAAGCGGTGGAGCATGTGGTTTAATTCGACGATACGCGAAGAACCTTACCTGGTCTTGACATAGTAGGAATTTTCCAGAGATGGATTAGTGCTAGCTTGCTAGAGCCTATATACAGGTGCTGCACGGCTGTCGTCAGCTCGTGTCGTGAGATGTTGGGTTAAGTCCCGCAACGAGCGCAACCCTCATGTTTAGTTACTAACAGTTCGGCTGAGGACTCTAGACAGACTGCCTTCGCAAGGAGGAGGAAGGTGAGGACGACGTCAAGTCATCATGGCCCTTACGACCAGGGCTACACACGTGCTACAATGGGGCATACAAAGAGCAGCGATACGGTGACGTGGAGCAAATCTCATAAAATGCCTCCCAGTTCGGATTGTAGTCTGCAACTCGACTACATGAAGTTGGAATCGCTAGTAATCGTAAATCAGCAATGTTACGGTGAATACGTTCCCGGGTCTTGTACTCACCGCCCGTCACACCATGGGAGTTGATTTCATTCGAAGCGGGGATGCTAAAGTAGCTACCTTCCACAGTGGAATTAGCGACTAGGGTGAAGTCGTAACAAGGTAACCGTAGGAGAACCTGCGGTTGGATCACCTCCTTTCACAGAATATAATCTATCTATTCGTTTAGATAGATTCAGAGAGAAATAAGAATGATATACTTAGACATATCATAAGAAGATGTTTTTCTTGATATCTAGTTTATAAAGATTATGAATAATCTTGAGAAGATTTATTGTTAACAAGAGTAAAAAGAAATTATTTTGCATGGGCCTATAGCTCAGCTGGCTAGAGCGCTCGACTGATAATCGTGAGGTCACAGGTTCAAGTCCTGTTAGGCCCACCATGGGGAATTAGCTCAGCTGGGAGAGCGCCTGCTTTGCACGCAGGAGGTCAGCGGTTCGATCCCGCTATTCTCCACCAGAAAAACGTAATAGAAGTAAAGAGTTTTACTTTTATAGTTTTGAATCCCGGAACCTTATGCGAATGCAAAGAGCATGGTGTAGGGCAAGACATGTAAAATATTGACTTTTAAGAAGTTAAATATTAGTTCTATGCGTAGAATTAATATTTGATTTCAATAAGAGATCAAAACGACTTTTAGGGAGTTTCCTTGAAAGAGTTATTTAAAAATATAATGTTAAAGTTAATTAATTTTCTATATGGAAAAAAAATACAATTTCTGTTTTATTGAACTTATGTTTAATAAGATAGTAGCCAAAGAATAAATCATAATTAAGCGAAGAAAGAAATATGTTAAATCATAATTCAATCTTTAATTATACAAAATAAGCTATTAAGGGCTAATGGTGGATGCCTAGACTATAAGAGGCGATGAAGGACGTACTAGACTGCGATAAGCATTGGGGAGCTGTCAAGAAGCTTTGATCCAGTGATTTCCGAATGGGACAACCCAATACGTTATGCGTATTACTCCTACGGGAGAGCGAACCTAGGGAAGTGAAACATCTCAGTACCTAGAGGAAAAGAAATCAAATGAGATTCTGTTAGTAGCGGCGAGCGAACACGGATTAGGGCACTTAATGATAGCACATATGTTAGATGAAGTTGTTGGAATGCAACGTCGTAGAGAGTGAAAGCCTCGTAATCGAAAACATTTGTGTGGTACTAGGTTAAGGAATGAGTAGGTCGGAACACGTGATATTTTGACTGAATATGGGGGGACCACCCTCCAACCCTAAATACTACTTATAGATCGATAGTGCACAAGTACCGTGAGGGAAAGGTGAAAAGTACCCCAGTGAGGGGAGTGAAATAGAACCTGAAACCATTAGCTTACAATCATTCGGAGCCCTATGTCTTGTACAGGGTGACGGACTGCCTTTTGCATAATGAGCCTGCGAGTTGTGGTATATGGCAAGGTTAAGCCAAGAGTGAAGCCGTAGCGAAAGCGAGTGTGAATAGCGCGAATTAGTCATATGCTGCAGACCCGAAACGAAGTGATCTATCCATGAGCAGGTTGAAGCTGGTGTAAGAGCCAGTGGAGGACCGAACCCGCAGGCGTTGAAAAGTCTTGGGATGACTTGTGGATAGGGGTGAAAGGCCAATCAAACTTCGTGATAGCTGGTTCTCTCCGAAATATATTTAGGTATAGCGTCGTGTTAGTAGCATATAGGGGTAGAGCACTGAATGGGCTAGGGCTGCTTACCGCGGTACCAAACCCTATCAAACTTCGAATACTATATGTGTAACCACGGCAGTCAGGCGATGGGTGATAAAATCCACCGTCGAGAGGGGAACAACCCAGACTAACAGCTAAGGTCCCAAAGTCATACTTAAGTGGAAAACGATGTGGAGTTACTGTGACAACCAGGAGGTTGGCTTAGAAGCAGCCATCCTTTAAAGAAAGCGTAACAGCTCACTGGTCTAGTGATTCTGCGCGGAAAATATAACGGGGCTAAAGTATGCACCGAAGCTTTAGATTCATAGTTTACTATGAGTGGTAGGAGAGCGTTCTATTCAGCGTTGAAGCTGTACCGGTAAGGAGCAGTGGAGCGGATAGAAGTGAGCATGCAGGCATGAGTAGCGATAATTAAAGTGAGAATCTTTAACGCCGAAAACCCAAGGTTTCCTACGCGATGCTCGTCATCGTAGGGTTAGTCGGGTCCTAAGTCGAGTCCGAAAGGGGTAGACGATGGCAAATAGGTTAATATTCCTATACTTATTATGAAGCGTGATGTGGGGACGCATAGAGTTAATCGAGCTCACTGATGGAATAGTGGGTCGAAGGACGTAGGTTGTTAAGTAGGCAAATCCGCTTAACACTAGACCGAGATCTTACAGGCCGAACAATATCTTCGGATAGCGTTTGGAATCGATGATACTGTCGTGCCAAGAAAAGCCACTAAGCATATTTATAATAACCCGTACCGTAAACCGACACAGGTAGGTGGGATGAGTATTCTAAGGCGCGTGGAAGAACCCTGGTTAAGGAACTCTGCAAACTAGCACCGTATCTTCGGTAGAAGGTGTGCCTACTATGGTATAGAGACTTGCTCTCGAAAGCTATAGAGGTTGCAACAAAGAGTCCCTCCCGACTGTTTACCAAAAACACAGCACTTTGCTAACTCGTAAGAGGATGTATAAGGTGTGACGCCTGCCCGGTGCTCGAAGGTTAACTGATGATGTTAGCGTATGCGAAGCATTTGATTGAAGCCCGAGTAAACGGCGGCCGTAACTATAACGGTCCTAAGGTAGCGAAATTCCTTGTCGGTTAAATACCGACCTGCATGAATGGCGTAACGAGATGGGAGCTGTCTCAACCAGGGATCCAGTGAAATTGTAGTGGAGGTGAAAATTCCTCCTACCCGCGGAAAGACGGAAAGACCCCGTGCACCTTTACTATAGCTTGACACTGCTATTGGGATATTCATGTGCAGGATAGGTGGGAGACTATGAACTACAGACGCAAGTAGGTAGGGAGTCATCCTTGAGATACCACCCTTGAATATTCTGATAGCTAACTGGGAACAATTATCTTGTTTCAGGACAATGTCTGGTGGGTAGTTTGACTGGGGCGGTCGCCTCCTAAAAAGTAACGGAGGCTTACAAAGGTTAGTTCAATCCGGTTGGAAATCGGATGTTGAGTATAATGGCATAAACTAGCTTGACTGTGAGAGAGACAACTCGAGCAGAGACGAAAGTCGGTCATAGTGATCCGGTGGTTCTGAGTGGAAGGGCCATCGCTCAAAGGATAAAAGGTACGCCGGGGATAACAGGCTGATCTCCCCCAAGAGCTCACATCGACGGGGAGGTTTGGCACCTCGATGTCGGCTCATCGCATCCTGGGGCTGGAGCAGGTCCCAAGGGTATGGCTGTTCGCCATTTAAAGCGGTACGCGAGCTGGGTTCAGAACGTCGTGAGACAGTTCGGTCCCTATCTTCCGTGGGCGTAGGAAAGTTGAGGAGATTTGCCCCTAGTACGAGAGGACCGGGGTGAACGTACCACTAGTGTACCAATTGTTCTGCCAAGGGCATCGTTGGGTAGCTACGTACGGGTGAGATAAGCGCTGAAAGCATCTAAGCACGAAGCCGACTCCAAGATGAACTTTCCCTGAAGATCCCTCAAAGACTATGAGGTTGATAGGCTGGATGTGTAAGCAAAGTAACTTGTTTAGCTGACCAGTACTAATAGATCGTTTGGCTTATTTATTATTCTAAGCTACTATCTTATTAAGCGTAAGTAAGATTGAAATTGTATTATGATTAACTTTAACACTTATTACTCTAATCAGCACTTAAAGTGTTGGTGGTTATAGAGGGAAGGAAATACCCAGCTCCATTTCGAACCTGGCAGTCAAGCTTCCCATCGCCGATAATACTGCCGGGTCCCCTGGTGGAAACGTAGGTCGCCGCCAACTCTTTAGGTGCTTTTTTTTTGCTCGGTTTTTACTGAAACTTTCTGCTTTTTATCCCATTTAATCTATATTTTTCTTACCTCTTGTATGTTTTGCCTGGGAAATTGTCCCCTTTATTCTTGCTTTGGCACTCGAAGTTTTAACTAGTCCGTGATCAGTACTTGGTTTGCTTTCTTTTCTTTTTACAACGACAAAAAAGAAATAAAAACTCTGTTTTAGGTGCTGTCACCCTTAATTACTATTTATTTAGTTTTATATTGTATTTGTATTAATACTTAGCTTAGCTACTATATTTTAAATTTATGTTATAAAGAAAATAATTAAATGAAAACTAAAGTTAAGATTTAAATTTTTTAAGTATTTGTAGTTAGCTATCAGCATCACTTGAATTCTTATTTTTTAAATAAAACAATGAAGCATATAGAACAAGTAATAATACTTTAATTGGAGATAAAATGAAAATAGATATAAATACAAGCCACCATATTAATTGACTATTATTAATTTGTTTAGGAATTAAAATAAATATATAATAAACAAATATCATAATCATGAATGAAAACAATAAAAAACTGTCAATTAAACAATTCTATATTATAATTTAAAATATTGCTGGAGACCGTTCAAAAATCTGTGTCAAGTAACTAATCGTAACTTGTAAAGTTACACTTCTAAATAATCGTCTAGCCTTCCCTCAAAAAATATAGCAAGTTGAGAGATGGTTAGGCTCCAGTTATGGACTGGCTGGGTCCATTTCTTTTTCGCATTTATTATTCCCATATACAGCAATTTTAAAAGTGAATTTTCATTTGGAAATGCTCCTTTTGTTTTTGTTAATTTTCTAAATTGTCGATGTACAGATTCAATGATATTGGTTGTATACATGATTTTTCTGATCTCTTTTGGATACTTAAAATAGTAAGATAGATTTTCCCATTTATTCTGCCAAGACTGTAAAACTATAGGATATTTTTTACTCCATTTATCATCAAGTTTCTGAAGTTCCTCTTCTGCAATATCTTTGGTGGTAGCTTGATAAACAAGTTTTAGATCTTTCATAAACTCTTTTTGGTCTTTTGAAGCTACATATTTCAAAGAATTTCGTATTTGGTGAACAACGCAAAGCTGAACTTCTGTTTTGGGAAATATGGTCTTTATAGCTTCAGGAAAGCCTTTTAATCCATCAACTGATGCTATGAGTATATCTTCAACCCCACGGTTGTTTAAATCTGTTAAAACAGAAAGCCAGAAGTTTGCTCCCTCACTTTCAGACAAGTAAAGTCCTAAAATATCTTTTTTACCGTCAATACCCATACCTAAAACAGTATATACGGCTTTAGTGACATATTTGCCGCCGTCTTTGACTTTATAATGGATTGCATCCAGCCAGACGAATGGATATACCGCTTCTAACGGGCGAGATTGCCATATTTTTACTTTCTCTATTATTTTATCGGTTATAGCACTTATGGTTGCAGTTGAGAGTTCTATACGATATATCTCTTCGATATGTTTGATAATATCTTTATAGCTCATTCCTAAGCCGTACATAGAGATAATTCTTTCTTCTATTTCATTTGAAATTGTTGTCTGATTTTTCTTTATTATTTGAGGTTCAAATGATCCTGCTCTATCTCTAGGGGTATTAAGTTCAAATGTACCATCTGTTGATTTTATAGTTTTAGATGTTTTACCATTCTTACGGTTTTTATTCCCCGATAAAACATCGGCTGTTATGTGAGATTCTACTTCAGCTTCTAAAGCTGCTTCTACTAATTGTTTTACTAAAGGTGCAAGTACACCATCTTTCCCACTGATCTTTTTACCAGCTAAAAGTTGTTGTACTGCTTCATTAAAGTCAAATGTATTTTCTTTTTCTTTCATGTTTGTCAATCCTTGATATTATTTTATCAGATTGACACAGAATTTCTAACACTCCCTATTGCTGACTTTTTTCATAACATAATTCTCCTGTTCTGTTGCAAATTTTTTTCAATTTTCATTTTATTTAATACCAGTAAGGCTTAATTATCTTCAAAATCCTTTTCTCGTAAATATTGAGGAGGTGGTTCCACTTTCTAGTATCATTATATCAGTTTATTGTATGTATCATAAACTCTTTATATTTAATAGTATTAGTGATGTTAAAATAAAGAGATAGGTAACCTTAAAAGTTCTATTCCCCTTTACCAAAGAAGAAAAAACTTAGGCTGCTAACTACATACAGGCAATCTAAATATCCAATAATATTCACAGCAGGGCGACAGCACCTAAAAACAGATCTTTTGGTTCTTTTCCATCGTTGGGAAAAGAATGGAAAGCAATCCTAGTAATGATCACGGACTAGTTAAAACTCCACGTGCCCAAAGCAAAACTTCCTTGAAATAATAAAGGAGAAGAGAGCTAACTTTAAATTATAATTTTGCAATCAGCAACCTATATCCTTCTATAGATTATATAATAATATAATTATGTCACAACTAACGTCACAATTTTTACAAATTTTAAAAAAGTTAATATGGATAGTTATTAGGAGATGCGTAAATGTGTTTTAAATAGCTATAGAGCAGTGAAAAGGGTGTATTAACACTCTTCACTCTCTTTTATGCCGAAAAGCTCTTGAGCACTTGTTAGAATGACATCAGAGTCGATAGCCTTAGACTGTTCTTTTAGTATGATAGTAGGATGGTGTAAAAACTCGTTCATTACAGACTGGCAGAGTTTTTTAATGTTCTCTTTCTCATCTTCATTGATAAAGTGTTTTTTTATAGCGTTTTGGATCTTTTTATTTATGATCTCTTCCGCTTTTAAATGAACGTGTTTTATCGTTGGTTCTACGTTGAGCGTCTGAAGCCAGGTAAAGAACTCTTTTGTCATCAGGCTTACTATATGGTATGCTTCTTTTGCCTTGTTTGCTCTAAGTTCCATATTCTCGTCAACTATACATTGAAGATCGTCTACACTGTAGATATTAAGATCATCAAACTCTATTTCGTCTATATCCCTTGGAAGAGCTATATCGAACCAGTGCCTTGTCTTGTCAAACGGTCTTACCATTTCCTGCTTGATAATAGGATAGGGTGCTGCTGTTGCCGTGATCATAAGCTGCATAGAGTTTAGAAGAGTTTCTATATCCGCATAGGGTTTTACCTCGATCTGGGAGTGGTGATATTCCTCTCCGTTTCCGTCACTTATAATAGAGTGGGCAAGAACTCTTGCTTTTTTAATATCCCTGCTGCATATAACGACGTTAAATCCGTATTTGAGCAAGTGCCTACAGGCTAGTTCACTCATTTCCCCTGCACCTATTACAAGTGCCCTTATATTGTTTTGCTCTTTAAATATCTCTTTTGCCTGTGCAACCGCCGTTGAGGCTACGGAAACTGAACCGCTTCCAAGCTGTGTGGCATTTCTTACTCGTGCGGCACATTTAAAGGCATAGTGCAGTACCCTTGAGAGTTTTGCGGAAGCGAATCCTTTATCTATTGAGAACTTGAAAGCATCTTTTAACTGACCTGCAATCTGTGTTTCACCCACAACAAGGCTGTCTAGGGAGGAAGCCACGGTAAATATGTGGTGAACGGCACTTTCGTTTTCATATATATCTGCAAGATCAAGAAGTGCAGTTTTTGAGAGTGTTGAATGGATACTGAACTGGTCTATTGCAGATTTTGATGCCTCTTTTGCTTTTGAAACGCTAAGGATCAGTTCAACCCTGTTACAGGTTGAAAGAAGTATAGCCTCATTAATTGAGTCAAATCTCGAGATCTCTTTTAAAAAAGTTTCTTTTTCCAGTTGATTGTTGAACGCCAGTTTTTCTCTTGTTGAGATATTTGTATTTTTATGTGTGAAACTTATTACTAAGTATTCCATTAAAACTCTCTGTTTATCATGGCACCCATGATATTTTGAAGATCTTCGTTATTTTCCTCTTTTATGGCATCGATCGCCTCAAGCCCAAGTTTTTGGGCAAGTTTGATACTGTCTTCCAAAGCTTTGGTGGCGTTCATCTGCTCTTTTATCCAGCCTGACTCTTCACTTGTTAACTCTTTTTTATATAATGATTCAAGTTTTGATTTGTCTTCTATTCTTTCGTGTAATAATAGATAAGGGATAGTTACTTTTCCTTCGACAAAATCAAGCATTGCAGGTTTTCCAAGTGTTGCGCTGTCCTGTGTAATATCAAGTATATCGTCAACCATTTGGAATGCAAGGCCCAGGTTCTTCCCGTAAAGTGCAAAGGCATCTTTGTCTTTATCTACCAATATTGCGGCAGCTTTTGCAGCGGCTTCGATCAATGATCCGGTTTTTTTATATATCATATCCAAATAAGCATCGTATGAGCTGTTAAACTCTTTGGTTAATTCAACATCAAGCATTTCACCGATACTAAGAAGCGTAACAGCATTTGATACCGTATATGCAACTTCTGTAGGCATATTGGTAAGTTCCGTAAATGCCTTTGAATATAATATATCTCCGAACATAATAGAAGTTTTGTTATCAAAGAGTGCGTTGATAGATGGTTTCCCCCTTCTTGTATCTGCTTCATCTATTACATCGTCGTGTAATAGTGATGCAGCATGGATCATCTCCACAATCGCACAAAGTTTTATTGTCTGTTCATTTACGCCTGCAATTTTTAAAATAAGCTTGCTTCTTAACATTTTACCTTCCGCTAAAAGGTCAAGCAGTTCTAAACTTTTTTTATCGTTACACTCGGCAACAAAACTTTTGATCTGTTTTTTTACTTCTATTAGTTCTTCCATAATTTATTAAAATCCTGTTATTTTTTTAGCTGTCCAACCTGCAAACGATCTCACCTGTCCAGGCTATGTAAGTGCTTTTTTTATCCTGCTCGACCTGCATGGAGTTTTCCAGGGCATGCTGTTTGATGATCTGTTCCAGCTTTTCCTCCCCGTGCATCTCGCATAAAAGATTTTCCATGATGGTGTATTTTTCAACAAAAGCATCGAACTGGTCTTTTACCAGATCGTCACTTGCCTGATTTGCTATATCCCAAAATTTAGATTTTGGTGTTCCCCCGAAGATATTATCTTCATCTTCAAATAATGCGTCATATTTGCTCATTTTTAATCCTTTTAGTTTTTTGTAAACGATTATCGCAAACTTTTGCTTATTTACATCTAACTCTTACGGATTCTGCATGGGCAGTTAAAGATTCCGTATCTGCAAGTAACGCACACTCTTGGCCGATTTCGTTGATTGCCTGTTTTGAGAAGCTTATAATGGAGCTTTTTTTCATAAAATCTTCAACATTTAGTGGAGAGTAGAATTTAGCGGTTCCACCGGTCGGTAATGTATGGTTAGGACCCGCTATATAATCCCCTATAGGTTCAGGAGTGTTTTCACCTAGGAATATAGCTCCCGCATGTTTAATTGAAGGTAACAGTTCGAACGGATTTTGTGTCATTACTTCCAGGTGCTCCGGTGCAATTTCATTCATAAGAGTGATCGCTTCATCCATTGATTCTGCAATGATGATACAACCTCTGTCGTCTATTGATTTTCTTGCTATTTCGTTTCTGCTTAGAACTTTCAGGTAGTTCTCAACTTCGTCACTTGTTTGTGCTGCAATATTTTCGTCAGTAGTGATCATAATAGAACTTGCCATTTCGTCATGCTCAGCCTGGGATAGAAGATCGATCGCTAGATATTTTGGCTTGGCAGTAGAATCAGCCAAGATACCTATTTCACTAGGGCCTGCTATCATATCGATATTAACTTCACCGAATACAAGCTTTTTAGCAGTTGCAACAAAGATGTTTCCTGGACCCGTGATAACGTCAACTTTTTTTAAGGTTTCAGTTCCGTATGCCATAGCGGCAACGGCACTTGCCCCTCCTACTTTCATAACTGTTTTTATTCCGCATAAGTGGCAAGCCGCAAGTAAAAGCTCGTTTGGCTCGTTATCGGGAGTAGGGGTACATACAACTATCTCCTCAACCCCTGCAACGATCGCAGGGATGGCATTCATCAAAAGTGAGCTTGGGTATGCCGCTTTTCCTCCCGGGATATAAAGTCCTGCCCTATCTACGGGAGTTACTTTTTGTCCAAGTATAGTACCGTTCTTTTCAAAATCAAGCCACGATTTCGGAAGCTGTTTTTCATGGTAGTTTTTGATCCTGTCGTATGCCAGGTGAAGTGATCTTCTTAGTTCACTGTCTATATTGTTGTAAGCTTTTTCCATATCATCGGTTTTGATAAACAGCTCTTCCTCATTGGCAGGTGTCCATTTGTCGAATTTTGAGATATGTTCGCAGACTGCTTTATTACCGTTTTCAACGATATCGTCTATAATCCCGTTTACTATGCTTGATACGTTCTTTATATCGACTTTTGCTCTTCCCAAAAGTTCCGTGAATTCGTTTTGGAAGTTTTTATCTTTAGTGTTTATAATTTTCATATTAACCTTCTTAGTTTATAGCTTGTAGTATTTGTGAAACTGTTTCTTCTTCGGATCTGTTCTCCACATCTACGATGATATCTGCAACATTCTCATAATCATGGATTCTTTGGTCGTATATCCCTTTTGCAACCTCAAGGTCTTGAAGAAGGGGTCTTTTTTTGAACTTTTTCTTTGAATTGGGGGCATCTTTTAATCTTTGGATGATCCCCTCAAAAGATGATCTTAAGTATACGATCCTGCCTATTTTCTTGATATTTTCCTGTTTGTGGAATCCGCCGCCTGTGGAGATGATAGTATTCTTCAGGCTGTTTTCACACCAAAGGGCACATTTTTTTTCAAGGTCCCTGAAATATGGCTCGCCCTTTGTTTCAAAGATCTTTTTTATTTTTGTGTTCTCAAGACTTTCAATGATATCGTCCGTGTCAATTGCAAAGTAATCGCTTTGTTTTACAAGGGCTCTGGCAATAGTTCCTTTACCTACTCCCATAAAACCGATTAATATAATATTTTCTTTTTGTTGCAATATAGTTCCTTAACAGCTTAGTGCTTGGGATTTTATCCAAATTTTTCTTATAAGTGGTATAAAAAGAAAATTTAGATATTATTGCGTTAAAATTTTAATAAATTACTTGAAATGTTAAGTAAAACAAATCAATTTTAACAAGGAGGGTTGTAAGCTAAAGTTATGATTTTTTAGGATTATAACCTACAACTTACAACTAAAATATGGGTCAAACAATAACAGAAAAAATATTCAGCGAACATGTAGGTGAAAAAGTTTATGCGGGACAGATAGTAAGAAGTCCTATTGATATGGTTATAGGAAACGATATCACTACTCCTATTTCTATTAAGGCATTTGAGGACAGCGGTGCCCAAAAACTTGCCAATCCCGACGGATTCAGTATAGTTCTTGATCACTTTATACCTGCAAAAGATATTGCAAGTGCGAACCAGGCAAAGATCTCAAGGGATTTTGCCGCTAAACACAATCTTAAAAACTTTTTTGACGAAAAAGATATGGGTATCGAGCATGCGCTTTTACCTGAAAAAGGGCTTGTAGTTCCGGGTGATGTTATAATCGGTGCCGATTCTCACACATGTACCCACGGTGCATTGGGAGCATTCAGTACGGGAATGGGAAGTACGGATCTTGCTTTTGCAATGGTAACGGGTGGAAACTGGTTTAAAGTACCTGAGTCTATTAAAGTTGTATTTACAGGTGAGCCAAAAGAGTTCGTAACAGGTAAAGACCTTATTTTGGAGATCATCAGACAAATAGGTGTTGACGGTGCATTATACAAAACTTTGGAATTTACGGGTGACACTATCCAGTATTTAAGTATGGATGACAGATTTGCACTTTGTAATATGGCTATTGAAGCAGGGGCAAAATCAGGTATCGTTGCATATGATGAGATAACTGAAGAGTTCATGAACCAAAGAAGGGAAGCTAACGGTGCTCTAAGATCTGGGCCAAAGATCCATTATTCTGACGAAGATGCATCTTACTGCCAGGTTCTAGAGATAGATGTTGCAAACCTTGAGCCTGTTATTGCATATCCTTTTTTACCAGAGAACGGGCACAGCATGAGCCAGGCTGTTGCAGATAATATCAGGGTTGACCAGGTATTTATAGGAAGCTGTACAAACGGAAGATTAAGTGACCTTAAAGCAGCTGCTGAAATATTAAAAGATAAAAAAGTTGCACAGCATGTAAGAATGATCGTAACTCCGGGGACTCAAAAGATATTAAGAGAAGCTACAAAACTAGGATATATCGATACATTGGTTGATGCGGGAGCAGTTGTGTCAAACCCAACTTGCGGTGCGTGTCTTGGCGGATACATGGGGATCCTTGGGGACGGCGAGGTTTGTATCTCTACAACTAACAGAAACTTCGTAGGAAGAATGGGAAGCAGAAGTTCGAAAGTTTACCTTTCAAACAGTGCGGTTGCTGCGGCAAGTGCAATAAGCGGATATATTACGGATCCTGCGTCTATCTAATAAAAAGAGGGGAGGTTTGTTCCCCTTTTTTCTATAAAATAATTTAACATTTTTTTAATTATTAAAAAGCCTTGCTTTTTATAAAAACAGCAACTGTCTCTTATACAATTGCTTTAATAAAATGATTTTATCAAAAATTAATTTTTAATCTTTTTTAAATAACTAAAAAAACACCTTTTTTACATAACTATCCTATAAACACTGCCTTTAAAGCTTTCTTTTTGAAATCATCAATGCTTTTACAAATATAATTTTATACAATAAAACGATAAATAATATAACTAAAAATTATAGGTAATATTAATTTGACCCACGTTCAATTTAAGTTACATATTATTTCTTTTGTGATAATCTACTGCTTAGAATTACGAAAACTATAAAAAGGAAACTAAATGATTGAAAACAGAAATCTGAAAAAAGACTTACAGCAATTAGATGCTATTTTAAAAGATCAAGGTATCTCAAGAAGAGATGCAATGAAGATGATGGGACTAAGCGGAGCTGCTTTAATGGCTGGCGGAGCTATGACTGAAGCTGAAGCTGCTACAGCTGCAAAAGCTAGCGATGCAAAAGGTAAGATCGTAATCGTTGGTGGTGGTTTGGCAGGTATGTCTACTGCTGCTAGACTTACAAATGAATTATCTAACCCTGATATTACAGTAATCGAGCCTGAGGCATTATCTTGTTCTTACCAACCTGGTCAAACTTTAGTTGGTGCAGGTCTTTGGGAAAAATCTGATATCGCTTACAACAGAGACGATTTCGTTCCTTCTGGAACAAAATTAGTAGCTGAAAAAGCTGTGTCTTTTGATCCAGATAACAATACTGTTACAACAGATAAAGGGACAAAAGTTTCTTATGATTATTTAATCATTGCTGCAGGTTTAAAACTTAACTATGCGGGAATCAAAGGTTTAGAAGATGCTGGTGAGCTTTACTCTTCAGGTGACAACTCAGCTGCAATCGCTGCTATGACTGCAAAAGGTGTATCTTCAATCTACACTGCAGACGGTGCTGAAGCAACTTGGAAAAACATGGAAAAATTCATCGCTGATGCAAAAAGCGGTAAAAAAGTAAAAGGTGTATATACTCACCCTAACACTCCAATCAAATGTGGTGGTGCTCCTAAAAAGATCATGTACCTAACAAATGCAAGACTTGAAGAAGCTGGTGCAAGAGCAAATGCTGATCTACATTTCTATCCAAACGGTGGAACAATGTTCGGTATTAAAAACTACCACGATGCAATCGTTAAACAATTCGAAGCAAGAGATATGAAATGGTCTTACAAACACAACCTTGTAGAGATCAAAGAGGGTAACAAAGCTGTATTTGATAACCATTCAAAATCTGAAAAAGTTTGGGATCCGGATTTAGAAGAGCACGTAGAGAAAAAAATCCACGAAATGGTAGAAGTTGATTACGATTTCATCCACGTAACTCCTCCAATGAAAGCTCCAGAAGAGATCGGTAGCTCAAAAATTGGTTCAGGAAAAGGATGGATCCCAGTACATAAAGAAACATTACAACACGTTAAATACCCTAACGTATTCGCTTTAGGTGATATCGCAGCTGTTCCAATGGGTAAAACCGGTGGATCTGCAAGAAAACAATATAAAGTTGTTGTAAACAATGTTATCTCTATGATGGAAAAAGGAAGCATTCCTGAGTCTAATCCTAAATATGACGGATACACAGTTTGTCCATTGATCACAAGCATCGGTACAGTTATGCTTGCTGAGTTCAACTGGGATTCTAAAAAGACTGGTGACGGTTCAAATGCTGCACAATTAAAATTCCTTGACCCAACTCAAGAAAGATACATCTGGTGGTTATTAAAATTCTATTTATTAAAACCAATGACAGTTTACGGAATGTTAGCTGGAAAAGCTTAATAGCTTTTTTGATAAAACTTTTAAACCCTAAACCGGAAGGTTTAGGGTTTTTTTATATCTTTTTTATTACAATTGGCCAAAATAATTTTAAGGAAATCTATTGAAAAAAGAAATTTTTATCTTTATAGGGATATTTTTGTTTTTGGCTATCGGGATGCATTTTGCCCAATGGACAAGCCATCCGATTGAACATTTAAAAGCACTGCCACACGCAAGCGCTTACGGTCTGGGAGCCGAGCACCCCTTAGTATTTACACTTGTAGTATACTTGATAGTATGGGTTCCAAGACTTATCGCAAGAGTTTTTACAAAGAAAAAAGAACAAGACTAAAACTTAAGTTTTGTTTTTTTTAGATATAATCGAAAAAAATATCATTAGGACAAAAAATGAAAAAGTACCAAGAGCTTGAAGAGTGCTTGGGTTATCAGTTTGAGAATAAAGACCTGATAGTCGAAGCACTTACACACAAAAGTTATAAGAAGGTTTTCAACAATGAAAGACTGGAGTTTTTAGGGGATGCGGTTTTAAACCTTATAGTAGGGGAGTTTCTCTTCCATAAGTTCCCGGCTTCAAATGAGGGTGAGCTTTCTAAAATCAGGGCCAGCCTTGTAAATGAAAAAGGCTTTACTAAACTTGCCAAAGCTATAAATCTGGGCGATTATATCTACCTTAGCGAAGCTGAAGAAAGAAACAACGGTAGAAAAAAAGCCTCAATCTTAAGTGATGCCTTTGAAGCTATTATGGGTGCGATCTATATTGAATCGGGATTAGAGATCCTAAAGCCTTTGATCTTAAAGCTTTTAAAAGAGAATTACGACAAGATAAACCTGGATGAGCTGTTCAGTGATTATAAGACTGCACTGCAGGAAGTAACACAGGCAAAATTCGGGGCGATCCCCGTTTATAAGCTTGAATCGGCAGTTGGTCCGGATCATGAAAAAGAGTTTGAATTAAGCCTTTGGATAAACGACAAGCACTACGCAACTGCAAAGGGAAAAAGCAAAAAACTTGCGCAGCAGGCTGCAGCGAAGATCGTTTTAAACCAGCTTAACGGTAAAAGAAAATGAACAGTTTCGGAGAAAGGTTCAGATTCACGACCTTTGGAGAGTCTCACGGGAAAGCCCTTGGCTGTATAGTTGACGGGGTTCCTGCAGGTATAGATATTGACGAAGAGTTTATACAAAGTGAGATGGACAGAAGAAAGCCCGGCAAATCAAAATTCGAGACCCAGAGAAAAGAATCTGACAAGATAGAGATATTAAGCGGCGTATTCGAGGGTAAATCAACGGGGACACCAATTGCCATGGTTTTATATAACGAGAACCAAAAAAGCAGGGATTATTCAAATGTAAAGGACCTCTTTAGACCGGGACATGCGGATTTTACATATTTCCATAAATACGGGATAAGGGATTACCGAGGCGGCGGAAGAAGCAGTGCCAGGGAGACTTCTGCAAGGGTTGCAGCAGGGGCCATTGCGAAGATGATGCTAAAAGAGCTTAATATCAACGTAAATAGCGGTATCTTTGAAGTTGGCGGGATCAAAGGGGAGAACTTTGATTTTGAACATGCAAAACAAAGCGAGATATTCGCCCTTGACAAAGATATGGAGCAAAAGCAAAAAGATGCCATCGCCGAAGCTTTAAATAAGCACGACTCTTTAGGGGGTGCTGTTTTAATAAAAGCTACGGGAGTTCCGGTAGGACTTGGTGAGCCTATGTATCACAAGCTTGACGGCCAGATAGCAAACGGCATGATGGGATTAAATGCGGTAAAAGCAGTTGAGATCGGTGATGGAATTGAGTCTTCAAGAAACACGGGAAGTTTTAACAACGACCAGATAACTTCACACGGCTTTGAAACGAACCACAGCGGCGGAATACTGGGAGGAATCAGCAACGGTGACGATATCATCGTAAAAGTATATTTCAAACCCACCCCTTCAATATTTATCGAGCAGAAAACCGTCGATACCCAAAATCATGACATGACATATAATCTAAAAGGGAGGCACGATCCTTGCGTTGCATTAAGGGGAAGTGTAGTTTGTGAATCTATGATGAGTCTTATCTTGGCAGATATGCTGCTTCTTAATATGGATTCAAAGATGGAATATCTGAAGAAAATCTATAACTAGATTTTCTTCAAGAGTTTATCTATTTTCTCTTTGTTTAAAGGTTTTTCTATATAATCGAAAGCTCCTGCTTGCATAGCCTTTAAAATATCCTGCTGCCTGCCGTTTTCGCTTATAACTATGATCTTTATATTTTGATCAATATTCTTAATTTTCCTGATTATATCAAAACTGTTTTCCAGCTCCCGGGAGATAGAAAGGTTTAAATTCAGGAATATGATATCGATATCTTTAAGGTTCCCGTTATTTAGGATATCAAGTATATCTTTATGGTCATTAATCGTTTTTATATTATCGAAGCCCAGATCTTTTAAAATATTAGTTAAATTTATAGAAATGAATTTTACATCATCAATAATCAAACTCTTTACCATATGAAACCTTTATAATCTTTTATCAATTTTGATTATAGAAAAATAAAGTTAAAGTTTGATAAAATTGAAAAATTTTAAAAATTAAAAAAAAAGGACTTTATTGGACTATATAGGTATTAAAAAGGACGGTCAGGTTTATGACCTTCAAACTGCTGAAATTTTAAATATTCAAGCGGATGAAAGTGAACAGATAAAAGCTGATAATTCACAAGAAGCTTTAGAAATTTTAAGACATTCAACTGCCCATTTAATGGCTCAAGCTATTAAAGAACTACACCCGGAAGCTCAATTCTTTGTAGGCCCTGTAGTAAAAGAGGGATTTTACTATGACTTTAAACTGGATCACCAGTTAAGTGACGAGGATCTTCCTCTAATAGAAAAAAAGATGAAAGAACTGGCAGGCAAAAAACAGCCGATAGTCAGAAAAGAGTATCCAAGAGCTGAACTGGAAGCAAAATTTGCAGGGGATCCTCTAAAACAGATGGTACTTGGTAATATCAAAGATGATACTTTGACAACCTATACTCAAGGTGATTTCGAGGATCTATGTCGTGGACCTCACGTACCAAATACAAGAATGATCAGAAACTTCAAGCTTATAAGGGTAGCCGGAGCATATCTAGGCGGTGATGAAGAGAATGAGATGATCACAAGGATCTACGGGATCTCGTTCTTTGACAAAGAGGAGTTAAAAAGTTATATTACTCAACTTGAAGAGGCTAAGAAAAGGGACCATAGAAAACTGGGAACCGAACTTAAACTGTTCACGTTCAGTGAGGATGTAGGGGCAGGGCTTCCTTTATGGCTTCCAAACGGTGCGAGGCTTAGAAGTAAGCTGGAGCAGTTGTTATATAAAGCCCACAGAATAAGAGGCTACCAGCCGGTAAGGGGTCCAGAGATATTAAAAGCAGATGCATGGATCAAATCAGGGCACTATGCAAACTACAAAGAGAATATGTATTTTACAGAGGTTGACGGTCAGGAATACGGTATAAAGCCTATGAACTGTGTAGGTCATATCGAGATATTTAAAAACGACCTTGTATCCTATAAAGACCTTCCTTTAAAATTCTTCGAGTACGGTGTAGTACACAGACACGAACTAAGCGGTGTAATGCACGGATTGTTCAGGGTTAGGGAATTTACCCAGGATGATGCTCATATCTTCTGTATGCCTTCTCAGGTAAAAGAAGTTATCATGGAGGTTCTGGAATTCGTTGAAAGCCTAATGAAGCATTTTGAGTTCGAATACGAGATGGAAGTTTCAACAAAACCTAAAAAAGCAATAGGAAGCGACGAGTTCTGGGAAGCTACTACAAAAGGGATAATGGATGCCCTTGATGAGAACGGTTACTCTTACGGTATTGATGAGGGCGGCGGAGCATTCTACGGACCTAAAATCGATATCAAGATACTTGATGCGATCGGTAGAAAATGGCAGTGTGGTACAATCCAGGTAGATATGAATCTTCCTGAAAGATTCGATATATCTTACACGACAAGTGAAGATAAAAAAGAAAGACCTGTAATGATCCACAGGGCAATACTTGGAAGTTTCGAAAGATTTATTGGAATACTTACTGAACATTACGCAGGTGAGTTCCCGATAAGTATAGCACCTACAGGTGTGGTGATAGTTCCTATTGCCGATACACATTTAGAGTATGCAAAACAGTTACAAAAAGAGCTTTCAATGATCGAGATAGACAGTGAGATCTCAAGTAAGAACGAATCTTTAAATAAAAGAATCAGAACAGCGGAAAAACAAAGAGTACCTATGATAGTTGTTGTAGGTGACGACGAAGTTGCAAATGAAAAAGTTGCGTTAAGAGATAGAAGAAAAAGAGAAAGAAGCGAGATGTCCAAACAAGAGTTTATGGATATGTTAACTTCACAAAAAACAGGGGATAAAATTTGAGTTTCAAAAATAATAAAAAAGACGATGTGTTAATGAATGAAGATATTAGGTTCAAAGAAGTTAGATGTAATGCTGATGACGGTTCAAGCCACGGGATAATGAGCTCTGCCGAAGCATTGGCATTGGCTGATGAAGCGGGATTGGATTTGGTGTGTATAGCACCAAGTGCCAAACCGCCTGTTGTAAAGATAATGGATTACGGAAAATTCAAATATCAACAAGAGAAAAAACAGAAAGAAGCTAGAAAAAACCAAAAGATCATAGTTACTAAAGAGATAAAACTTTCAGTAAAGATCGCACAAAATGATATCGACTATAAAGTTAAACACGCAAGAGAGTTCTTGGAAAAAGGAAATCACGTGAAATTCAGAGTCTTCCTAAGAGGTAGGGAGATGGCACATCCAGAAGCGGGGGCTGAAGTACTTTCAAGAGTCTGGCCTATGGTTGAGGATATCGCTACAAGAGAAAGCGAGCCTAAACTAGAGGGACGATATGTAAATATGCTTGTTGTCCCTAATAAAAAATAATCTATTCTTCGTCTTTTACCAATCCGGCCTCTTTTAAGAAGGGGCTGTGGATAAAATCAAGTTTTTTTATCCTGTCAAAGGATGCGTAGCTTAAGTAAAGGATCTCTTTTGCTCTTGTTACTGCTACATAAAATAATCGACGCTCTTCATCAAGGCTGCCGCCTTTTGACATTAATGTTCTGTTCGGGAATCTTCCGTCCATAAGGTCAACGACGTATACTTCTTTAAATTCCAAGCCTTTGCTGGCATGAACAGAAAGCAGATTTACCCCACCCCCTTCGCTCATTTCACCGCCTCCAAGTATCATTGCATTGATAAAGTTGTTTATGTTTGTGTGTCTTCTTGATAGCTGTTTTAGGGTTTCCACCCTTCTTTTTGCCTTGAATAGTGCAGTCTTTTTAATCTCTTCATTTATACTTCCGTCTTTTTGCTTTGCCCTGTTTGTACAAAGGTGTTCAACGATCTCCTTAAAGAATTTATGTTCTTGTATATGGGTGATCATGTTTTTTGGGTTTTGGATCCTTTTGAGCTCTTTTATCAAGGTATAAAAGGAGTATAAGAACTCTCCCCCTTCAACATTAAGCTTGGGGTGTTTTAGTATGGGATTGTTTAAAAACTTGTTTTCCCATCCAAGGTTCTTGAACTTTGAAACGCTTCCCATCTCTATAAAATGATCAAAAAGGCCCAGCTGCACATTTGTGGTCTTATTACTTTTATACGGTTTGATTATGGTTGTATCGGGGTTTAGCAGGCCGTGGAACAAGTTACCGTGTCCAACACGGATCAGTGCTTCAAAGATATCTTTTGCAATAGCCTTTCCTATTCCTTTCCCGTATTCTATAACATGGATAAAGGCCATCATATCATTATGGTTCGTCATCATAATCATAATATCAAGTATCGCCTTTATCTCCCTGGCATCAAAAAAACTGTGCCCCCCTTTTCTTTTACAGTCAATACCCTTGTCCCTTAGGTTGGCTTCTATACCGTCGGCACTTGAATTGTTCCTGTATATGATGGCAATATCCTCTTTTGGGGTTTGTGTCTGGGAAATTTTATTCGCTATAAACTCATATTGTATATAAAGTTCTTCAAACTTTAAAAGCTGCGGATGGTGCTCCCTTTCAGGCCTTACAACTTCAAGTTTTTTCTCATAGATCCTGGGGTTGTGCTCTATAACCTTGTTTGCCAGGTTCAATATGGGGGCGGTTGATCTGTAGTTCTTATTAAGGGTATAGATCGTAGCCCCCTCATATCTTTTATCAAATGAAGAGATGATACCTATATCGCTTCCGTTAAAGGCATAAATACTCTGGTCATAATCACCCACGCAAAAAAGGCTTTTTGGCTTGAATCCGTCAAGTATCTTCCCTTGCAGGGGATTTGTGTCCTGGTATTCGTCGACGAGTATCTCCGTAAAGTTGAATTCAGTGGTTTTTTGAAGCTCAAGCATCTCCAAAAGCAGGTCGTCGAAATTTACATAGCCGTACTGCTTTTTTATTTTGTTGAATTCGTCCACCACATCCTGGTAGATAAGTACGTAAGGCTTATGGTCTTCGTTCCTTCCCGTTATCCACTCTTCAAAAGTCTCGTTATAGGTGCTGTTTAGAAATAAACTGTAGATATCGTAAAGATATCCTCCATCGTAAGGCTTGGTATCTGTCTGGTCAACGAACACCCTTTTTTCATATACAGATTTAAAAAGGGTTTTTAATTCATTGGGCTGTTTTAGGGTGATGTTCATTTCGAACTGTTTTAAAAGCTTGTAGCTCACACTGTGGAAAGTTCCCGAAATAATGGATTTCGCGATCTTTTCATCGAAAAACTTTGCAACCCTTTGTATCATCTCCGATGCGGCTTTGTTGGTAAAAGTCAAAAGGAGTATCTGTTCCGGAGGCACGCCGCCGTTCAGCAGATGTCCGATCCTTCCCACTATTGTGGATGTTTTACCGGTCCCGGCACTGGCTATAGTTAGATTGTGTCCTAAATTACAGGTTGCAGAGGCATGCTGCTCTTCATTAAGATTTGATAGGGGCATTGAAAAAGTTTTTCCTTAAAGTTTTGAATAAGATAATTGTATTTGTAAAAACGGAATCTTATCATAATAAAATTATAAAAATATTTAAGATATTATGTCGGATATAAACTTGAGGATTTTAAATGAGCATATCAGATGTAACAATCGAAAGAATAAGAAGAAGTATCACCCATACGGATAATACTTTTTTTCAGGCTGTTGAGGAGGTTCTTGACAGTTTGAAGCCTATTTTGGACAGCGATCCCGATTATAAGAAACACGGGATAATAGAAAGGCTGACTATCCCTGACAGGGAGTTCAAGTTCAAAGTTACATGGATAGACGATAACCAGAATATCCAGGTGAACACCGGATACAGGATACAGTTTAACAATGCCCTTGGACCGTATAAGGGGGGACTTAGGTTTCACCCCAGCGTAAACAGCGGTATTTTGAAGTTTTTAGGATTTGAACAGATATTTAAAAATTCACTGACAGGTCTTCCTATAGGCGGGGCAAAAGGGGGAAGCGATTTTGATCCTAAGGGGAAATCTGATTTTGAAGTGATGAAGTTCTGCAGCGCATATATGACCGAGCTTCATAAATATATAGGCCCAAGGGTCGACGTGCCTGCAGGGGATATCGGGGTCGGAGCCAGAGAGATAGGGTATCTGTTCGGAGAATATAAAAAGATCACCTCTTCATATGAGGGTGTATTAACGGGTAAACCTTTTATGTTCGGAGGATCCCTGATGAGGCCTGAGGCTACTGGTTACGGGTGTGTTTATTTTACTGACGAGATGTTAAAGTATGCCAACGTAAAAGGATTCGAAGGTCGTATCTGCACCGTAAGCGGTGCGGGAAATGTTGCAATCCACACTATAGAAAAGCTTTATACTTTAGGAGCGAAACCTGTAACATGTACGGACAGCAAGGGAACTATCTATGATCCAAGGGGAGTAGACCTTGAATACCTTAAAGATCTTAAACTTGTAAGAAGGGGAAGCCTTGAGGAATACTGCAACGAGCATTCCGATGCTATATATACGAGAGTTGAAGATTATCCAGAAGGGGGACACGAAGTATGGACCATCCCTACGGAGTGTGCATTCCCTTGTGCTACCCAAAACGAACTTAATGAACAGGATGCAAAGAACCTAATAGAGAACGGCTGTATAAGCGTAAGCGAGGGGGCAAATATGCCTTCGACCCCTGAAGCTATTAAGTTATTCAAAGAAAACGATATACTTTTCGCACCTGCAAAAGCAGCAAATGCGGGGGGAGTTGCAGTAAGCGAGTTCGAGATGTCCCAAAATGCCGGTATGGAAAAATGGTCATACGAGAAAGTTGACAAGATGCTTGAGAAGACCATGAGGTCCATATGTAAAAGGGTGCATTTAACGGCGGAAGATTACGGCGTAGCCGGGAACTATGTTGACGGGGCTAATATAGCAGGGTTTAAAAGGGTTGCCGACGCCATGATTGCAGAGGGAATTTAAAATTTTTCAGTTTATTTTTATATAAATTTTATTTTTTATAAAGAATTTAAAGTTTTTTTGATAAAATTTTTAAAATTAAATTAACTGACAAATAAAAAGGAGGTAGATTATGAAAGCTACATACATTTCTAAAAATATCATATTTAAAAGTACTAATCTACTCCTGCTCCTCTTACTCTCAAAATAATCATACAATTTTTTAAGACTACTGTTGAATTATTAAATTCCAAAACAAGTGAAACCAAGGTTTCCTTAAATACTATTTTTAAATTTAAAAGGTTAATAAAATGTCACAAGACAAAAATAAAATTATAATATTCGATACTACTTTAAGAGACGGAGAGCAAAGTCCCGGAGCTTCAATGAACACGGCGGAGAAGATCCAGATCGCACAGCAATTGGAAAGATTAAGGGTTGACGTAATAGAAGCAGGTTTCGCTGCAGCAAGTCCAGGGGATTTTGATGCTATAGAACAGATCGCAAAAACGATAAAAAACAGCAGGATCTGTTCATTGGCAAGAGCCGTTGACAGGGATATAAAAGCGGCAGGTGAAGCGGTTGCAAAAGCAAATTCAAACAGGATACACACTTTCATAGCGACAAGTCCTATTCATATGCAGTATAAATTGAAAATGTCACCGGATGAGGTTATCAAAAGAGCAGTCCATGCGGTTGAATATGCCAAAACTTTCGTTGACGACGTTGAGTTCTCTTTGGAAGACGCGGGAAGAAGCGAATTGCCTTTTATGAAAGAGATAACACAGGCCGTGATCGAAGCTGGAGCCAGGACGATCAATTTACCCGATACGGTAGGGTACAGATTGCCTTCAGAGATAAAATATATGGTTGAGCAGATGGTTGCTTTCATTGATTCGATAAACTCGGATGCGATCATCTCTTTACATAATCATAACGACTTGGGCTTGGCGGTTGCCAATACTTTAGCGGGTATTGAAGCAGGTGCAAGACAGGTTGAATGTACTATAAACGGTTTGGGTGAAAGAGCCGGAAATGCCGCAATGGAAGAGATCGTTATGACCTTGAAAACAAGAAAGGATTTATTCCCCGGAATTGATACCGGGATAAATACGAAAGAGATCATAACGGCAAGCAAGATGGTTGCCAATATCACGGGGATCGAGCCTCAGCCGAATAAAGCGATCGTAGGTAAGAATGCATTCTCCCACGAAAGTGGTATTCACCAGGACGGTGTATTGAAACACCAGGAAACTTACGAGATCATGAAGCCTGAGGATATCGGTATAGAGAAGAACAACTCTATTGTGTTGGGTAAACACTCGGGTCGTGCTGCCTTTAAAGACAAATTGGTACAGTTAGGTTTCAGCGATATTGCAGATGATGAGTTAAATGCGGCATTTGAAAGATTCAAAGCTTTATGTGACAAGAAAAAAGATATCGCTGACGATGACGTAAGAATGTTGATCGCTGACGAGAAATTAAACCATAACAAAACCTACGAGGTAGTGGCTGTACAGATCTCCGATTGTTCCAACGGTGTTCCAAGTGCGGTGGTCCAGATCAGGCACAATGATGAGATCATCACCGATGCGGCTATAGGAAACGGTACTATGGATGCGATCTTTAAGACCATAGACAGGATAACCGGATATGACGGTACCTTGGTCGATTACAGCGTAAAAGCGGTAACCGAGGGTAAAGATGCCTTAGGAAAGGTTACTGCAAAAGTTACTTTCAATGACGAAAACCCGCCTATGATAGGACACGGCTTAAGCGTAGATACGATGGTGGCAAGTGCCAGAGCGTATATAGGCGCATTGAACAGTTATTTATCAATGAAGGATATGTTAAAAAAAGATTCTTCACACCAAGTGTAGGTCATGTCTAAATTAATAGTTTCTTTTGCATATACCCTCGGTGCCAGCCGGGGGTATTATAATTTTAAGCACTTTTTTTATGAGCTTCTGGAGTCTCAGACCGCAAAGAAACGAAGATATTTCGATTTTTTTATGATATTTCTGGTGCTTAGCACCGTTGCCATATTGATATACGAGGTAAACCACAAGCCGCTGGAGTGGCTTGATACCTATGAAACAGTGGCTATAATCATATTTATAATAGAGTGGTTAAGCAGATTATGGATAAGTTCCCATATCCACAGGCAGATTATAAACGATTATGAAAAGTCCCAGCTGTTTAACCAGGAATTCAATGTAAATGAATCTTTGAAAAAGATCATAAAAGATAAGCTCAGGTTCATCTTCTCCCCTATGTCAATAATTGACCTTTTGGCGATACTTCCATACTACAGGCCCCTTAGGATCTTGCGTATTTTGATGCTGTTCAGGCTATTCAAGCTGCTTAGGTATACAAACTCCATCAAACAGTTCAGATATGTGTTTATAGAGAAAAAGTTTGAATTTTTCACTCTTGGTATTATGTTTATGATGGCCATAATCTTCGGGTCAACCATTATATTTATCTATGAAGGTTCAGGGGTCAATCCAAATATCGATGATTATTTCGATGCGGTTTACTGGTCGGTGATCACAATATCCACCGTAGGGTTCGGGGATATAAGCCCCGTAACTGTACAAGGAAGGGTAGCTACCCTTTTCCTGGTAATAGGGGGAATGGGGGTAATAGCTTTTTTTACCTCGATTATTACGACGGCTTTAAACTCCAAACTTACCATTTTAAAAGAGGAAAAGGTAATAGGGGAGGCAAACGCTTTAAATGATTTTGTGATCATCTGCGGTTTCGGGAGAATGGGGAAGGTTCTCTCAGAAGAGTTTTTGAACGTAAACCAGAAATTTGTGGTTATAGACAAAAATGCAGATATCCTGAATGATATAGATGAGCAGAATCTTCTTGCCATAAAAGGGGATGCCACAAGCTCCACATTGCTGGAAGAGGTGGGTATCAATACGGGTGCTTCGTCCCTTGTGGCAATAACAAGCGATGATGCGGTGAATCTTTCCATTATCCTGACTGCTCGAAGTTTGAACAGCAAGATATATATCATAGCTGCCGCAAACAATGAAAAGTCAAAAGAGAAACTTTATCTAGCCGGTGCAGATAACGTGATAATCTCAAACGAGATATCGGCTCTTGTAGCTTCTGAGTATATAGGGCAGCCGGTGGCTTTCGAAGCGATAGATGATATCCTTTTGGATAACGAAGGTGCGGTTATGGATGAGATAGAGATACTTGGTAAATCAAATTATATAGACCACAAGCTTGAGGATATAGATTTCAGCAAATATAATCTGACCCTGATAGGTATCGTTGATGCGGAAGATAGGAAAAAGTTCAAGTTCAATCCAAAAAGCGACCAGTATACCATACGGCACAAAGATATATTGATAGTTATAGGTAATAAGGAATCTATCGTTAAATTCAAGTTAGACCTTTTATCTTCCAAACCAAAAAGGCTTTTCCGTGGAAAATAAGATCATAGTATACGGTTTCGGGAAACTTTCCCAGCAGATCACCCAGGTATTGAGGCAGAAAAAATATGAACTTCTGGTGATAGAAGAGGATGAAGAGTTATTGAAAAAAGCAAAAAGCAAAGGGTTTGAGGTTCAAAAAATGTCATTGATGGATGATGACAACCTTAGATCACTTGGGATAGAAAAGGATATCAAGGCTTTTTTCTGCCTAAGCGCGGACAAGAACGAGAACCTTTTTGTCACCCTTAGTGCAAGAAACCTAAACAAAGAGCTAAAGATCATAACCGTCTCTTTTTCAAAGGATGACAATAAGGCTATACTCTTAGCAGGTGCGGACAAGGTTATAAACCCGTACGAGATCGGGGCCCTTCGTATCTTCAGGCAGCTGCACAAACCTTTGATACTTGATATGCTTGATAATATACTGTTCAGTGAATCCAATATCGAAGTGACTGAGATCACCATCCAAAAAGGTTCCATATTTGACGGGGTATACCTGAAAGATATAAGCCTTGCAAAAAAATATAATTTAATAATCATAGGGATCCAGGATAAAGAGATAGATGACAGGTTTATCTTTTTCTCAAGCGGCATAAATCATAAAATAGATCACGGGGATACCCTGGTCGTGCTTGGATATTCCCACGACCTGAAAACTTTCAGGAAAATAGCCCAGGATATATAAATAATAATTTTTAGCCTATTCTATTATATTACAAAAAACAACAATTTTTTTTATCAACTTTGATTAAAGTTGTGTTACAATTCGCCTGATTTTAAACTAAAGGATAAGGAATGAATCAATTGAACTTCTTTAGACGTCTTTTATTTGAGTCGTTTAGAGATCTTTTGCCAATTGTAATTGTTATTTTGATCTTCCAGCTGGGGGTACTGCAAACCGTACCTGATAACTGGATGCCGACAACAGTAGGACTGATAATAGTGGGTATCGGTCTTGCGATTTTTCTTCAGGGGCTTGAAATAGGTATATTCCCCGTAGGGGAAGGGCTTGCCAGGGATTTCGCAAAGAGCGGATCTACCATCTGGATACTTATATTTGCCTTTGCCATAGGGTTCGGTACGACCATTGCGGAACCTGCGCTAGCAGTTATTGCCGATAAGGCGGCTGCGATAAGCAGCGGCAGGATCGATGCGAATATACTTAGGTATGTGGTTGCCCTGTCCGTTGGTTTTGCCATTTTGCTTGGTGTATACAGGATCATAAAAGGTCATCCGATACATTATTATATCATCGCAGGGTATATCCTTGTAGTAACGGTAACCTTTGCGGCACCCAAAGAGATTATAGGTCTGGCTTACGATCTTGGAGGTGTTACGACTTCTACGGTTACGGTTCCTCTTGTTGCGGCACTAGGTATCGGGCTTGCTTCTACTATAAAAGGTAGAAATCCTGTAATTGACGGGTTCGGGCTTATTGCATTTGCTTCGCTGACACCTATGATCTTTGTTCAAATCTACGGTATCTTCGTATATAACTTTGTTGAAGCAAGCCAGGTTGCACAGGTTGTAATAGAGGCAAAAGCATCCGTATCCACTACGGTTACTTTGGAATCTGTAGTAAGCGGGATCCTGGCCGTTGTCAGGGACGTTCTTCCTATTTTGGCGATAATCTTATTCTTTCAATACGGTATTTTAAAGAAACAGATCGAAAACCTTAAGCTGGTTATCCTTGGATTTGTTCTTGTTATAATCGGGCTTTACGCATTTATATTAGGATTGGAGCTTGGGCTGTTCGCACTTGGTGAATCAATGGCTTACCAGCTTACAAATGCCGGGAATATGTGGGTTATCTACCTGTTTGCTTTTGCTATAGGTTTCTCAACCACAATGGCGGAGCCTGCTTTAATGGCGATAGCCAAAAAAGCAAAAGAGATAAGTGACGGGCAGATAAATGACCTGACACTTAGAATATTTGTTGCGGTGGGCGTGGCAATAGGTATCTCCCTTGGAGCATTCAGGATAGTTGACGGAGGTCATATCCACTATTATATTATCGTGGGATATGTAATTGTGATCATCTTGACCTATTTTGCACCGAAATATATTATC
This sequence comes from Arcobacteraceae bacterium, assembly GCA_963677515.1. Lineage (GTDB taxonomy): Bacteria > Campylobacterota > Campylobacteria > Campylobacterales > Arcobacteraceae > JAIOSF01. The sequence goes on from OY781963.1 coordinate 2,544,560, forward strand.
CCTATCGCATATGATTCGGGAGGGGTTACCACATCTACCGTTACTGTTCCTTTGGTTGCGGCACTTGGTATCGGGCTTGCTACGAACATTGAGGGAAGAAGTGCCTTGATAGACGGGTTCGGTTTGATCGCTTTTGCTTCACTGTTCCCTATGATCACTGTTATGGTGTACGGTATTATTGTTGAAAGATTCCATGTCAAAAGTGATTCACAGATCGCAAAAGAGGATGTTAAAGAGGAAAGAAGCAAAATTCACGGAAGCCTTGAGGGTGTTGATGATATGAGCCTTTCTACTATCAACCTTGATGCAACGGAACTTAGACACTCGATGAAATTGCAGTTCTCTGCTGTTATTATCATTGTACCTAATGGGAAAGAGGATGATGCCCTTCATGCTGCAAAAGAAGCAGGTGCCAGCGGTGTTACGATCCTGAATGCTTCGGGAATGGGACTTGCCGAGCTTGACAATTTCTACAGGCATAAACCTGAAGAGAGCGATAAGCTTCTTTTATTTATCGTTCCTACGCAGATAGTTGATAATATAATCAAAGAGATAATAAGATCTCTTCATATAACAACAAGCGGTGACGGAATAGCATTTTGTGTTCCTATTTCCCATATGAAAGGTATAAGCCTTAGGCAGGAAGACCTTTTTGAAAGGGAAGTAGAGGAGATAAAAAAAGGGAATAAAAGATAGTTTTTCTATCTTTTATATGCCCTGTTACAAATACTTTACATATATATTATTTATAATTTTTTCTTATGCAATTTTAATAAAGCCCTAAGTTTTCATCATGTAGTATATTTCTCTAAAAAAACTCAAGGAGAGAATATATGTTTTTAAGAAGTTTAGCACTAAGTGCGGCATTATTGGCTACGAGCGCAACAGCATCGGATTTTGTAGATTATAAAGGATTAACAAAACAGTTAAAAGCGGAAGCAAAAAAAGCGGGTAACGTTGCAACAGCAGCAGATGTAAAAAAAGCATTGGAAGCAAAAGACTGGATAGTAGCAGATGTAAGAACAATGGAAGAGTGGCAGGCAGCACATATCAAAGGGAGCCAGAGAGTTGGAAGACAGGCACCTGAGAAAGCACTTGAGAACTTTGTATTGAATGATGAGGGGAAATTCGTAAAAGATAAAATAATCGTAGTATGTAACTCTGCATCAAGAGCATCAATAGAAGCAGAGACATTCAAAAAGATGGGATTCAAGAAAGTAATGATCTATGATCTTTACAGCTGGATAGATGAATGTAACCCGGTAGGGACAGGATACAGCAAGAAAAGCGATAAACACGGAACTAAGAATAAGTTCGGTATGTTCTACGCTGAACACTGTAAAAGATAATATCAATATTATACAGAAAAAAGGGGAGAGTTTTCTCCCCTTTTTTTATTGACAAAATATATTAATTATGTTTTAATTAAGGATGAAATTTACACTGCTTCTTTTATCCCTTTTATTGTTCACCGGATGTGCGGGTTCTAAAATAAATATATCAGATATGCTCCAGACGGAAAATGCCAAACATATAAAAAATCATTATAAAGATATCACAAAGCTTCTGCTTGAATACAAGACAAAAATCGACAAAAGAAATCCCAAAAACTATGACAGGTCACTTGACCCTCTTTTACGTGAGAATATAAAAAAATCAAATAATATAACCCTAAACTCAAAATATCACGGCAGGTTCACCCGTTACACGGATTATCTGAATTATGCCCTTTCAAAAGAAGGCAGTGTTATAAACAGGAATGATTATCTTATAGTTGGTATGTACAAGATGTTTTTCGATGCTTATAAGATGAAAAGTACCCATAAGATAACAGCTTTGGATTATGATGTTGAAACATTCCAAAAGATATATAAGAATATGCAGGTTCTGAATTGGAGGATAAAGCATAATAAAGATATTTATAACAATTATATCTTTTTGACATGGCAGAACAACTGGCAGGTCGAGTTGATGAAAAAGTTAAACGTAGATCCTACTTATAAGTTTAATATAGAGGATATCGATCATTTAAAAACGGGGAAAGAATCTTTGCTTGATCCCTCCAACAGCAGTTTTGAGATAATCGTTTTCAATATTTTGATCCACTTGAACCAGTCAATCAGGCTTTTGGGTGCCGAGCCTGAAGAACTGGCACTTGAATCAATTTTGACCTTCACATTCTTATTATAAATAAAACTAATAATAAATCATAAGAAAATATTATGTAAAATTAAGGAATATAAAAGCTTATCTGCCTTAGAATAAGAAGTTATTTTTAAGGAGAGAGACATGACAAAAAAGATAATTGCATTATCGGTTGCGGCTTCATTTGCAACGGCTTCGTTTGCCAATGAAGATGTTATGCTTCAATTGGAACTTTTAAAAAATCAAATGAAAAAGTTGGAAGCAAAGATTCAGGAAAATGAGGAAGCCGTTAAAAAGGTAAATAAAACTGTAAAAAGAAACAAGAAAAGTATCAGCGGCGTTAAAATGCTTGCTAATAATGATAATATCAAATGGGATATTGATTTCAGGACTGCATATGATTATATAGATTATGAACATGCAGACGGAACAAGCTCTAAAAATTCAGGGCTGCTAACCAACAGATTATGGCTTGGTATGGCTTATGCTCCTGATAATAATAATATCTTTAAAGGTAAACTTTCTTATATGAAAGCTTACGGGGACAGCGCAAACCACTCACAATCAAATACTCAGCCCGGATATGCGGATTTTGACTGGGTAACAAACGAAAATGCACTGGATAACAGTGTAAAAGTAAAAGAAGCATACTGGCTGTATATGAACGATACGTTCTTTGATACCCAGGTTCCTTGGACTGTTTCTGTGGGTAGAAGACCATCTACTGACGGTCTTGGGATCAATATGAGAGAGGGGATGAAAGACAACTCGCCTTTATCCCATACTGTAAATGTTGAATTTGACGGATTAAGTGCAAAATTCAATCTAGATAAGGTAACAGGCGTTGAGGGTATGTGGTGGAAACTATGTACAGGTAGGGGTCTGACAAATGCAACCCAGAGATTCCAGATGGACGGATCATCATATACCGATGATGAGACAAAAAATCCTAACGTTGATATGTACGGGTTTATTTTCGTACCATGGGATAACGGACAATATTCAGTACATACAAACTGGGCAAAAGCTGTTAACCTGATCGGGTATACAAATGCCTCGATGGGTGCATACCAAACTGCAATGGGTGTAGCAATGGGTGATGGTGTAGTTACACCGACCGAAGCTATGGATGCACAGTCAAATCTTGCTTTTTCAGATGTAGGGGATATGACTTTGGCTACTGTAATGTTTAAAGCTGAGGGTATCGGAAGCGGTATCAGCGACTTCCTTGATGATACAAGATTCTTTGCATCTTGGGCAATGTCAAAAACAGATCCTAATCAAACCAATGCTTTAAATGGCGGGATGTTAGGAAGCAGTCAAAGTGAAACAGGACACTCGGAATGGATAGGTGTAAATATGCCTTGTCCTTTAACTGCTGACGGAAGAATAGGTGTAGAGTGGAACCAGGGTAGTAAATACTGGAGAAGTATGACTTACGGTGAGGATACTATGGCAGGAAGTAAAATAGCTGCCAGAGGTACAGCATGGGAAGTTTACTATACCAAGCCTTTAACAAAAGCTTTAACCTTAAGTGCTAGATATACTGATATTGAATATGACTACACTGGAAGCCAGGCTTTCTTCGGTGCAGACGGTACACCATTTGATATAAATTCTGCACAAGCAATCGGAATGGGAGCTGTAAAAGAAGCTTCAAACTTCAGATTGGCTGTTAGTTACAGATACTAATACTTAAAAAATACTTAATTTAAACATATTGAAAAAAAACAGAATCCCTTAACTAAGGGGTTCTGTTAAAAACTCACGAAAAATCATTTAAGCTAAATCTTATAATAAATTAACTATAATCCCAAACTTATAAAAAACAGGGAGTTAAGAAGTGTTTGATGTTTTAACCAATTCATTTAAAAGCGTTGTAGGTAAGATTAGATATAAAGATGACGCAAAAGCTTTAACCAGAGCGGTAAACGAGCTTAAAAAGTCTTTATTAAAATCTGATGTACACCATAAAACAACAAAAGAATTAGTAAAACAGGTTGAACTTCTTACAAAAGAGAACGGGATAGGTCAGGACTCTTTTCTAAAAGCCCTTAAAACATCTTTAACAGATATCCTTACAACATCGGGTAACCAGGGATTTGTTTACAGCGGCAGTTCACCGCTTACAACTATTTTGATGACGGGACTTCAAGGTAGCGGTAAAACTACTACTACAGGGAAACTTGCAACTTATTTAAAACAGAGAAACAAAAAAGTTTTAATAGCTGCAGCCGATCTTCAAAGATTAGCGGCAGTCGAGCAGCTAAAACAAATAGGTGCACAGATAGAAGTTGACGTATATTTTGACGATAATGAGAAAGATCCCGTTAAAATAGCCCTGGCTGCAAAGAAAAAAGCACAAGATGAACTATACGACGTTCTTTTAGTGGATACTGCAGGTAGACTTGCAATAGATGAAGAGCTTATGGCACAGCTTAAAGAAGTAAAAGAAGCCGTATCTCCCGATGAGATATTCTATGTTGCGGATTCTTTAACAGGACATGATGCTACAAGAACGGCGACCTCATTTAAAGAGCAGATAGGAATCGACGGTGTTATCCTGTCTAAATATGACGGTGATACCAAAGGGGGTGTTGCTATATCTATCGCCCATCAGGTGGAAGTACCACTTAGATTTATAGGTATCGGTGAAAAGATGCCCGATCTTGAGCCTTTCATACCTGAGAGGATCGTATCAAGGCTTATGGGTGCGGGAGACGTTGAGGGTCTTAGCGAAAAAGCTGCAGCAATTATCGATGAGAAAAAAGCAAAAGAGGTTACCAAAAAGATCAAAAAAGGTGAATTTAACTTTAATGACTTTTTAGAACAGCTTGAGATGATGAAAAAATTAGGTTCTATGAAATCTATCTTGGGAATGATCCCGGGAATGTCCGGAATGGCAAACCAGTTGAAAGATATGGACCTTGAAAGCTCAGGGGAGATTGTAAGGATAAAGGCACTGATCTCTTCTATGACCCCAAAAGAGAGAGAAACACCTGATATAATCAATATCTCAAGAAAAAAGAGGCTGGCGACAGGTGCCGGGCTTTCCGAGGTTCAGGTGAACAAGATATTGAAACAATTCAAAAATGCTGCTAAAATGGCTAAAAAGATGGCCGGTAAAGGCGGTATGAAAGATATGCAAAGAATGATGTCCCAGATGCAGCAAGGCGGGATGAAGTTACCTAAGTAGCTAGATCTCAAGGTGTTAAGAGCTAAATTTTATTTTTTAAAGTTTAGCTCTTAACACTTAAGAGACAAATGTGGCTTCTGCCACATCACGTAAATAAATTTTTGAAAAATTTACTTTTTCATATAATTTATCGGAAGTGGATAAAAGAAAAATATTAAAATTAAAAAAGGAAAAAACATGACAGCAATCAGACTTACAAGAATGGGTAGAAATAAAAAACCATTTTACAGAATCGTTGTAACAGACTCAAGAAAAAGAAGAGATTCAGGATGGATCGAATCAATCGGTTACTACAACCCAGTTGTTGAGCCAAAAGTATTAAAAATTGATGAAGAGAGACTTAACTACTGGTTAAGCGTTGGTGCACAACCAAGTGAAAAAGTTAAAAAACTAACTGCTAAAAAGTAATCATCATGGTTTCTGATTTTGTTTCCTCATACGCTAAATTGATAGTGAACTACCCTGACGAAGTCGAGGTAGAGGTTAAAAAACTTGATGAGTCTTTTTATGAAGTTATTATTTATGCCAACAATGAAGATATAGGGAAACTTATCGGAAAGAACGGGAATATGATCAATGCCATAAAAACAATCCTTAACGGTTGCAAGGCAAAAGACGGCAATTCCTATAAGATACAGGTTATTTCTCGAAAATAGTGAACTGCTTCACTATTTTCGAGAAATAAGAGGAACAGTTGTAAATCAAGGATTTACCTGTGACTCTGGTGCGAGTTAGCGATAGCGTATCGATCGTAATGAATGAAATGAATTAGATCGTTACGAGAAAACCTAATACTAAAAGTGAGACACTTTCACTTTACTAAATCTAAAACAATTTAATATAAAGAGCCCCAATGAAAAAAGTTTATGTAGCAAAGATCGGTAAAACTGTCGGTTTGAAAGGTTTTTCAAAACTTTATATTGACTCTGACTTTCCAGAACAATTCAAAAAAGGTTCAAAGTTCTACACAGACAAGAACAAAGAACTCATAGTTGAATCTTACAATCCAAAAAATGAAACCGTTAAATTTGAAGAGATAGATTCCGTTGAAGAGGCGAAAAAGCTTACCAACAGGCTGTTATACTCATCACAAGAAGATACAAAAGACAACTGCAAGCTGGGTGAAAACCAATATTTCTGGTTTGATATCATAGAGTGCGATATAGTTGAGAACGGTGAAAAACTTGGAACGGTTGAAGATATTCAAAGACTTCCTTTAAGCGACTACCTATCGGTTAAAACTTCAAATGATCTGGTGGAAAAAGATTTTGCCAAAAGTTTTTTGCTCCCTTATATAGAACAGTTCATATTAAATGTTGATATAAACACGAAAACCATAACGGTGCAGGGTGCCAAAGATATCCTAGAAGCCAGTTGATATTATTATACAAAATATCATAAGCATAAGTTCAGTTACCTCAATATTAAATCCCAACACGTCCCCATTTATAAATCCCAGATTCTTATTCAGCTTTTTAACTGTGAAGATCGTTAAAAAAGCACTTATCAGCAAGAGGTAAATCGTATCAATACCCAGCAGAATAAATCCTGTCAATATATAAAAGAGTAAAAAAGATATTACATAAACTTTCTTAAAGTGCTTTTTTATACTATTTATAAATGTTGATTTGAATTGGTAAAAATGGATCAGGTAAATTACGCTTGACCTGCTAAATATGGAAATAACTATAAATTCAAAAAAGAGCTCATTTAAAAGCATATATGTCAATGTTGAAACTTTTAGAATCAGGAACGAAGCGGTATAAAGCAGTCCCATGGCCCCGATCGTAGGTTCTTTTATAATTTTATACGGATCAACGCCGGAGTGTTTTGCATAAAGGGCATCGACGACATCGGCTATTGCTTCGGTGTGAATAAAACCGTATAAAACCATATATATTACAGAACTAAGAAGTGCAAAATATAAAGAGGGCTCAAAGATATTATAAAGAATTACGACTGCCGAAGAAAGGATCAATCCCGTAACAGGGAGTAAATATATAAAAAAGGAGAGTGTTGTTTTGTTGTTTATATTATCGTTTTCTTTGAATGTAACCGGAATAGTGGTAAAATAACTTATTGTGAATTTTAGTGCCAGGTATAAATTTCTAAATTTTTCCATTTTGGAATTTTGCCTTTAAGTGACTTAATTTAATATTTATGAATTAAATATTTTATATATAAAGTTTAAGATGTTAATAAGAATTTATGCTAAATATAAGTTTCGATAATATATAATTAACGTATAATTAACATATGACAGAAAAAGGATATATAATGGAAAAGAGTACCACTCCTTATAGAATAAAGAGATATTGGGCTTATATTGCAGCAACCATCGTTGCAATCGGGCTTCCATGGATAAGAATAAATGATAATCATGTCTTCTTGTTATCATTTGACAAAAAACAATTACACTTAGTAGGAACGGTTTTTGATATGCAGGAATTGTATATGATGCCTTTCTTATTAATGTTGATGTTTCTTGGTATTTTTGCAGTTACTGCAATCGGGGGTAGAGCATGGTGTGGATGGGCCTGTCCCCAAACAGTGTTCAGGGTTATCTACAGAGACCTGATCGAAGGGAAACTTTTAGGACTTAGAAGAATCAAGAACAAACAAAAAGAACCTGACTGGTCAAAACCTGAAAATGCGTCAAAAAGAGTAGTTGCTATTTTGATCTGGTTCGCTCTTGCTTTATTGGCAGCGGCAGACTTTATGTGGTTCTTCGTACCGCCTGAAGATTTCTTTGAGTATTTGAAAAATCCTCTTGACCACACGGTGATGCTCGGTTTTGTATTCGGTGTTGCGGCTTTCCTTGTTTATGACGTAGTATTTATGAAAGAAAATTTCTGTGTATACGTTTGTCCATATTCAAGAGTCCAATCTGTACTTTATGATGATAATACTTACCAAGCTATCTACAGTGAGAACAGAGGTGGTAAGATATATGACGCGAAGAAAGAGAAGATAGTTTTCAAACAAAAAGACCTGAACGAAGGTGACGAATGTACGGCATGTCAATCTTGTGTTACTGTTTGTCCTACGCATATCGATATCAGAAAAGGTGCACAGTTAGAGTGTATCAACTGTCTTGAGTGTGTTGACGCTTGTACGACGGTTATGGGTAAACTAGGTAAAGAATCACTGGTTCAATGGACAAGTACGAATGATATCGTTAAAGGCGAGCCTACAAAAATATTAAGAAAAAACACTATAATGTATACTATAGCGTTGATCGCGATTGTAGGTATGCTTTTCGTTATGGGCGGTGAAAAAGAGTATATGCTTTTAAATGTTAACAAAACAACTAAGCTTTACAGTATCCATGACGACAACGAAGTTAGAAACAACTTTGTATTATTGTTCCAAAACACTCAAAAAGAGAAATACACTTATGATCTTGAGATCGTAGGCGAGTATGCGGATAAATTCGAGATAAAAAGATTTACTCCGTTCAGTCTTAGCAGAGGTAAACTTGCTAAAAAAGTTATCCAGCTTTCGACAAAAGAGAAAATCGTGGATGACAATACAAAAGATACACCTGTAACGGTGACTTTAAGAGCTTACGCAAAAGAGGATCCTGAAAAAGTATCAGTATTTAGAAAAGCGGTATTTATCTACCCAAGATCGGATAAATTAAAAAATTAATCTATCCCCTTGCAGAGTTTGAAACCCGAGTCTTTTAAGGCTTGGGTTTTTTTATGTTATAATATCCCAAATTTATAACTAAAAGGAAATATAATGTGTATATTTTGTAAAATAATTGAAGGTGAGATCCCGAATAAAACGGTATTGGAAAATGAGAACTTTTTGGCTTTTGAGGATATAAACCCTCAGGCAAAGATCCATGTTCTTATAATACCTAAAGTCCACGTTCAATCTTTTAATGAAATGACACCTAATATAATGGCCGAGATGACCACGTTTATACAGGAAGTTGCTTTAACGCTTGGGGTTAAAAGCGACGGATACAGGCTTATAACAAATATAGGCAGCAACGGCGGACAAGAAGTTGGACACGTACATTTCCATCTGCTTGCGGGTGAAAAGTTAGGTGCACTGGTATAATGCAGGTTTTCGGAATATATAAAGAGGTACACGAACTGGAATATATCACCAAGTGTTATATGTATATCAATAAAGACCAGGATGAAAAGCTAAGCGTCGAGGATTTGAATCTTTTGTTGAAGAAAAAAAACAAGAACGTGGCGGGGACGGTTTTTTTATACAATCCCTGCATGGTTCCCCTTGGGTACAATAAAGATGAAAAGCTGTCGGATCAGGGCTTTATATTTAAAGAGCAGTTTAACGAGCTGGAGCCTGAAGATTCTATCAGGGTATTGGGTCGGGCATTGAAACCTTACAGCGGGAAGCTGATAGAGGTAAAATACCTATTCAATTATAACAAAGATAATATCCAGCCTACTTCTGCACTTGAAGTATTCGATATGGACCTTGACAAACTTTATACCAACCAGCTGACCGTATTTGCAAAAAAAGACAATTACCACGATTATAAAAATATAAGCTATAACGGGAAGTTCATCTTCTTTGCCTGGGGGCATAAATTTGACAAGCACCATTCGGGTATAACCTCATATGCCGTAAATATAGCCCAATGGGCCCTGAAGCAGGGGAAAGAGATAGGGTTCTTATACGACGGCGTCCAGGACAAGGATGACAGTTTCGAGTATGTAAGGTTTATCTCCCCGTCAGCCTACGGAAAGCTCAAGCAGGTTATACCTGAAGCGCTTGAAAAGGTATTTTCAAAGGAAACTGTAGAACCTTTATCTATTAAAGATATGCTTTAAGATGAACATATTCCCCTTAAGCCCTTACAGCCTGACCTTTCCCGATCCCATGGCGGCTGAGGATGAGGGGATAGTGGCTTACGGAGGGGACTTAAGCGTGAACCGGCTGATGAAAGCCTACTGCAGCGGTATATTTCCCTGGTACAAGGAAGGGGATCCTATTTTATGGTGGTCCCCCAACCCAAGGTTTGTCCTATACCTTGAATCGTTCAATCTCCCTAAAAGCTTGAAAAAGATCATAGATAAGAATATTTTCGAGATAAAGTTCGACCATAATTTTACAGATGTGGTAGATAACTGCTCTTCGGTAAAAAGGGAAGGGCAGACGGGAAGCTGGCTTACCGATGAGATGAAAGAAGCTTATATAGCTTTATATAATGCAGGTTTTGCCCACAGCTTCGAAAGCTACAGGAACGGCAAGCTTGCAGGGGGCGGTTTCGGAGTAACGGTTGGGGATATTTTCTGCGGGGAGTCGATGTTCTCGTTTGAGTCAAATGCTTCAAAGGCTGCATTCGCTGTATTGGCCGAGAGATTGAAAGATAAGGGCTTTACCCTTATAGACAGCCAGATATATACGGAACACCTGGCTATGTTCGGCGCAGAAAATATAAGCAGGGAAAATTATCTGCAATTGGTGAAAAAAGCTTTGTTAAATCCCAAAGAGTTTTGATAAAGCTTTTTTTATAAGTAATGTTTGGATAAAATAATAAATTACAAATTCATTATTATAAATTAATAAGGTTAAAGAATGTTCAACAAACTCCGAGTCTCCACAAAAATAATTATTCCTATCGTTATTGTTCTTACAATTGCAAATGTTATAACAAACTATGTCACTACCACCCATATGAACACCTTGGCCAAAGACAGTGCCAAAGAGTCTTTGAATATGCTTACCGATTCGATATTTTTAACTTTAAGAAATGCCATGAACACAGGCGATCCCGTTGTTATCAAAAAAGCGGAAGATGACAGCCGGGAAAATATCAAAGGCTTAACGGACCTTACGGTTGCAAAGAGCAAAGAGACTATAGAGATGTATTCTCCGGGGACTAAATTCACCGAAGATAAAGATATCTTAAATACTTTCAAGACGAAAAAAGAGGAAGTTATCGAAGCTACAAAGGGTGATCTGCATTACTTAAGAGTTCTAAGACCGATGATAGCTACAAATGAGTGTCTAATGTGCCATGCAAACCAGAAAGAGGGTGACGTGATAGGTGTCATCGATCTTACATTCTCTTTAAATGATGCGGATAAAACCATAGACGAGACCATCGCGTTCATTTTAACTATCTCTGTTATTTTTATAGCTCTTACCCTTGTAATTGTCTGGTTTGTCGTAAGAAAAACAACCAACCCTTTAAATGAACTGCAAAAAGAGCTTAAAGAATTCTTCTCTTTCCTTGCAAACGAAAGGGATACTATTGAGCCATTTAAAGTTCACAGTATGGATGAGATAGGGCAGATGGTCGTTTCTATCAACGAGAACATTGCAAAAACAACAAAAGGGTTAAAGCAGGATGCCGATGCAATAAAAGAGAGTGCTCTTGTATGTGAAAATGTTTCAAAAGGTGATCTTAACGTTAAGATAAGCGCCGTTGCGAACAATCCTGAGATCAATAACCTGACACAGATAGTAAATAAGCTGATCACCTCATTGAATTATAATATAAACAGAACCCTTAACGTACTTGATGATTATTCGAACGATAATTACGAAAGCAGGATAGATTCAAAAGGTAATACCACAGGTGAAATAAAAAGATTGTTTGAGCAGGTTGATCTGCTTGGGGCTACATTGACAAAACTAAGCGGTCAGAACCTTAAAAACGGTAAGGCTCTTCAGCAGACTTCAAAAGTGTTCTCCCAAAACGTACAGAAGCTTGCCGATTCTTCCGTACTTCAGGCACAGTCCCTTAACAAGACAGTTGAGGATCTTAACGATGTGACTATGAACATCCAGAATACGACAAGAAGTACCCAGGAGATGTCAAGGCTGGCAAGCGAGGTTATAAACTCTTCAAACCAGGGGCTGCAGCTTGCGACAAAAACATCTGAAGCAATGCATGAGATAAACGACAAGGTAAATGCGGTAATTGAAGCTATTACAATAATAGACCAGATAGCGTTCCAGACAAATATCTTATCACTAAATGCAGCCGTTGAAGCTGCAACGGCAGGCGAAGCAGGAAAAGGTTTTGCGGTTGTTGCACAGGAGGTTAGAAACCTGGCTTCAAGATCAAGCGAAGCTGCAAACGAGATAAAGAATCTTGTGGACAAGGCTACGGAGCAGACAGATATAGGGAACCAGACAGCTACAGAGATGATAAAAGGGTACGAGGTGCTGAACAATAATATCAGCCAGACCACGGAATTGATACAGTCCGTGGCAAACGATACCAATACCCAAAGGGACAAAATAGAACATATCAACGAATCTATTAGTGATATAGACAAGGTTACTCAGGAAAATGCCGCAATAGCAAAAGAGACGAACCTCGTTGCGCAGCAGGCAAGTGATATAGCACAAAAGATAGTAGACGATGCAAGCGGAGTCAAGTTTGACGGGAAAGAGAATATAAAAGTAAGAAAGAAAATATTCGACACGGAATATGAAGGTGAAGAGAGAAGAAAGGTGGAAAAACAGCTTAAATCATAATTTCTCCATCTTTTATCAAAAATTAAGAAACTTTTAAATATAATTAGCCTCCATTTTCTATAGCAGAAAGAAGTTTTTATAAAATTTTGTTTTAAGTTTTATAAAGAGTTGGCTCAAAAAGCCTCGATTTGGAGCCTATTAGGATTTGGAAATACACATAACAAAGGATAGCTTTATGAAAGTAAGAGCATCAGTTAAAAAAATGTGCGATAAATGTAAAATCGTAAAAAGAAAAGGGATCACTAGAGTTATCTGTGAGAACAAAAAACATAAACAAAGACAAGGATAAGCATGGCTAGGATAGCAGGTACAGACTTACCACAAAAGAAAAGAATGGAGTATGCTTTAACGTACATTTACGGAATAGGTTTACATACATCAAGATTGATTTTAGATGCTACAGGTATCTCTTATGACAAAAGAGTTCATGAATTAACAGAAGATGAAGTAGCTGCAATCAGAAATGAGATTCAAGATAACTACATGGTAGAAGGGGATCTTAGAAAAAAAGTTGCTATGGATATTAAAGCATTAATGGCTTTAGGATCTTACAGAGGTTTAAGACACAGAAGAGGGTTACCTTGTAGAGGGCAAAAGACTAAAACTAATGCCAGAACTAGAAAAGGTAAAAAGAAAACTGTTGGTGCAGCAGCTAAGTAAGGAATAACGAATGGCAAAAAGAAAAGTAACTAGAAAAAAAATAGTAAAAAAGAATATTGCTGACGGTGTTGTTCATATTGCAGCGACATTCAACAATACAATGGTAACTGTAACAGATAACGCAGGTAATGCAATTGCATGGTCAAGTGCGGGTAACCTTGGATTCAAAGGTAGTAAAAAATCTACTCCTTTTGCTGCAACTGCTGCAGTTGAAGATGCACTACAAAAAGCTATGGAGCATGGTATTAAAAATGTAGGTGTTAAAGTACAAGGACCAGGAAGCGGTAGAGACACAGCGGTTAAATCTTTAGGTTCTATCGAAGGTTTAACAGTTAAATGGTTTAAGGATGTAACACCATTACCACACAATGGTTGTAGACCTCCAAAAAGAAGAAGAGTGTAAGGAGTTAAGGCATGGCAAGATATAGAGGACCAGTAGAAAAATTAGAAAGAAGACTTAACGCAGACCTTGGACTTAAAGGTGAAAGAAGACTTAACGGTAAGTCTGCATTAGAAAAAAGACCATTTGCGCCGGGTCAACACGGGCAAAGAAGAGGAAAAATCTCTGAGTACGGTCAACAATTACAAGAGAAACAAAAAGCTAAAATCATTTACGGTGTTTCTGAAAAACAATTCAGAAAATACTTTAAAGAAGCGGCAAGAAGAGAAGGTAACACTGGAGCAAACCTTATTACATTAATTGAGCAAAGACTTGATAACGTAGTTTACAGAATGGGATTTGCTACAACTAGAGCAAATGCTAGACAATTCGTAACTCACGGACACGTTTTAGTAGACGGTAAAAAAGTTGATATCCCTTCATTCATTGTAAAACCGGGACAAAAAATCGAGATCAAAGAAAAGTCTAAAGCTAATACTCAAATCGTTAGATCATTAGAATTAACTAACCAAACAGGTATGGTTGAATGGGTTGACGTAGATAAAGATAAAGTATTTGGAATCTTTACAAGAATACCTCAAAGAGAAGAAGTAGTTATACCTGTAGAAGAAAGACTAATTGTCGAGTTATATTCTAAATAATAAATAAATTTAATAAAGGAAAAAATATGAAAAAATTTGTAGATGCTCCATTTTTACCTACCGAGGTAGAAATCGAACAAATTACTGACACTAGTGCTAAAATCAGTGCTTTTCCTTTTGAAAGTGGGTATGCTATCACGTTAGCACACCCATTAAGAAGACTTTTAATGAGTAGTTCTGTAGGATATGCTCCAATTGCCGTAAAAGTTGAAGGTGCAAAACACGAGTTTGATTCTATCAGAGGTATGTTAGAAGACATTGCCATCTTTATAATCAATCTAAAAGAGATCAGATTTAAAATCAAAGGTGAGCAAGAGCAATTAGAAATAGAATATAGCTTTAATAATTCAAGAGAAATTAAAGGTGCAGATTTAGAGAACGATGATATCGAGGTTATCAACGGTGATCATCATTTAGCAACAATCAACAGTGACTGTACGCTAAACTTCTCAGTTATCGTTCAAAGAGGTATCGGATATGTTCCAAGTGAAGATCTAAGAGAATTAGTTCCTGCGGATTACATTCCACTTGATGCATTCTTTACACCTGTAAAAAAAGTTACATACGATATTGAAAAAATGTTGGTAGAAGACAACCCTAACTATGAAAAAGCGGTATTCACAGTTGATACTGACGGGCAGATCTCTCCAATTGACGCATTCAAAGAGGCAATTTCAACTATGTATTCACAAATGTCGGTATTTAACAAAGTATTCGATCTTTCTGAAGTTAAAATGGTTGAAGCAAACAGTGCTGAAAGTTCAATTGACTTAAAAGACTTAATCGTAAAAATTGAAGACCTTAACCTAAGTGCAAGAAGTTTTAACTCTCTTGACAGGGCAGGTATAAAATACGTAGGTGACTTGGCACTTATGAGTGAAGTTGAAGTAAAAAGTATCAAGAATCTTGGTAAAAAATCTTTAGAAGAGATTTCTGACAAGTTCTCTGAAATCGGATATCCGATAGATGGTTCTTTAGATGAAGATACTGCATCAGCTTTAAGAAGAAAACTAGAGCAACTAAAAGCATAATAAACAAAGGATCATAGAATGAGACATAAGCATGGATATAGAAGGCTTAGTAGAACATCTTCTCATAGAAAAGCGTTATTAGCAAACCTTGCGATCGCTTTAATCGAAAGAGAAAAGATTGAAACTACTTTACCAAAAGCTAAAGAGTTAAAAAGATACATTGACAAATTAATAACAAAAGCCGCTTCAGGGGATTTAAACTCTCACAGAGCTGTTTTCGCGTTATTACAAGACAAAACAACTACAAATAAATTAGTTACTGAAATCGCACCAAGATTCGCTGAAAGAAACGGTGGGTACACTTCAGTGATTAAAACTAGAATCAGAAGAGGTGATGCTACACAAATGGCTTACATCTCATTTGTATAGTAGATTACTTTTTTAATTCCAAAGGGAGGCAGCTTTGCTGTCTCCCTTTTTTTATTTCAAAAATATAGATGGTATTATAAAGTTGCGATTTATTTTATTTGTATATACTTTTTATTATTTTAAGATATGGAGTAGATATGGTAAAAAGTGCTTATTTCGCAGGTGGATGTTTCTGGGGAGTTGAATATTTTTTCGAGAATCTTGAAGGTGTAAAGTCTGCCGTCAGCGGATATATGGGCGGTACAGTACATGCCCCAAGTTACAGGGAGGTTTGTATGGGAACTACGGGACACCTTGAGGTTGTAAAAGTTGATTATGATCCCTCCTTGGTATCATATGAAGAGCTTGCGAAGCTTTTCTTTGAGATACACGATCCTACCCAGACAAACGGACAGGGACCCGATATAGGGAGCCAGTATCTTAGTGCCGTATTTTACAATGACGAGGATGAGAAAAATATAGTAAAAAACCTGATAGCACAATTGGAAGCCAAGGGGTATGATGTTGCTACAAGATTGATATCAACACACAATACGCCGTTTTTTGAAGCTGAGGATTACCACCAGGATTATTATTTCAAGCATAACAAGATACCTTACTGTCATAGTTACGTTAAAAGATTTTAAAAGCTGTTAAAGTTTCTCTTTTGGTACGGGGTATCCGTAATGGTACCCCTGGTAAAATCTGCAGCCCAGGCTTTTAAGCTTATGTTCCATCTGCTCGTTCTCGACACCTTCCGCAATAACCTCGAAGCCGAACTTTCTTCCCAGGGATAGTATAACGTTAACGATCGTTTCATCATTTTCATCGGTTACTATGTCGTCAACAAAAGATTTGTCTATTTTTAATTCATCTATAGGAAGCTTTTTCAAATAGGACAAAGAGGAGTACCCGGTACCGAAATCATCAATGGAGAGTGAAATCCCCAGTTTTTTAAGCCGGTTGATCTTTCTAAGTGCATTATTGGTGTTTTTTAAAAGGAGGCTTTCCGTTAACTCAAGCCTTATGTTCTGCGGTTTGATATTGTACTGTTCTATTTTTTCTTTGATAAACTCTTCGAAGCTTTTTTTCTCAAACTGGATCAGGCTGATGTTTATGGAGATCCTCCAATCTTTTTTTATAGCGTCATCTTTCCATTGTGCAAGGAGCCTGAAGGTCTCGTCTATTATATTATTCCCCATAGTGACAATTAGTCCGCTTTCCTCTGCAAGTGGTATGAACTCTCCCGGGGATATGAAGCCCAGATCTTTATCGATCCATCTTGCCAATGCCTCGACGCCTACTATCTTACCGTTGATATCCACTTGTATCTGGTAATTCAAGGTTATTGTTTTTTTCTCTATGGCTTTTCTCAGTTTCTCGGTCAAGAGAGCTTTCCTCTCGATCTCAGACTGCAGAACCGGATCAAAAAAGGCAAACTTGTTCTTCCCTTTGTTTTTTGCATTGTACATTGCCGTATCGGCAAATTTCATCAGTTCTCCTGCATTATGGGCATTATCGTTAAACAAGACTATTCCAAGGCTTGCGGTAAGGCTGAACTCAAATTTATTGATATAAAAGGTCTCTTTCAATCGGGAGAGGATCTTGTCTGCAACAGTTTTTGCATCAAATACCGCAATACTTTCATCAAAAGTGTCTGTCTCAAGAAGCAGAATAAATTCATCCCCGCCGAATCTTGCTACGGTGTCGCTTTTTCTTACGATCTGCTGGAGCCTGGAGGAAGCCTCGACAAGCAGTTTGTCCCCTAGCATATGCCCTTTGGTGTCATTGACGTTTTTAAAGTTGTCAAGGTCAACGAAAATCAGGATCCCGTAAATAGGAGTTCTTTTGATCTTTATAAGCAGCTGGTTCAGCCTGTCGTTCAGCAGGAGCCTGTTTGGGAGTCCTGTCAAGGAGTCGTAATAGGCAAGTTTTGATATCTGCATCTCTTTCTCTTTGATCTTGGTGATATCCATTACGGCTGATACACGTATCTTCTTATTGTTTAATATTATATCTTTACCCCTTAAAATTGCAGGGAACTTGGAACCGTCCTTTCTTTGCATAATCGCTTCATATGGTTCCATGTTTCGTTTTTTTATTACTTTCTTTACGTATTTTAATGATTCGGGGGCGATAAACTCAAAAGCGCTCATCCCTATGAGCTCCTCTTTTTCATACCCAAGCATCTCAGGGGCAACCTTGTTTGCATTTATACATTTTTTCTCTTCGCTGTATATAAGAAGGGCTTCGATGGTAGAATTGGTAAAAGCCTCAAAGGTTCTGATACTTTCATCTTTGAAGTTTGATATTCTCTCCTCAAGCTGTTTCTGGCGGCTTATGTCCAGTCCTATTTGAACTTTGGCAAGGGTGTTGTCGTCCCATTTGATTATCTTCTCATTTAGAAGATAGGTTTTTCCGTTTTTACTGTTTTTGTGTTCCCATTTATATGAATCGTTTTCTTTCAGGTCGCTTGTGTAGCATAAGGAGCAGTCTTCGCACGGGGATTTCCTGTTCTTTTCCAGGACCTCGTAACAGACTTTGTTGTCTATATCTCCGAACTCCTCTTTGCATTTGTCGTTGGAAAATAGGATTTTATAGCTTTTAAGGTCGATAACATATACCAAAGCGTTGATATTATTGATCAGGAACTCAAGATTTTGAGCATTCGCAATGCCGGACATACACACCTCGTGATATTTAATAATTGATATTCTATCTTATAATGGTTAATCAGAGGTTAAAAATAAATTTTTTATTGATTTACTCTATACCGGGCTGATCTTTGGCAACCTTTTGCCACACTTAAAGAATAAAATTGATGATCAAATATCATTCTATTTTTTAAGCACTTAAAGGGCAGAATTGCATAAAAAGTCTACATAAGAGGATCTAGATAATAATGAAGAAAATCGAATTACTTTCTCCTGCCGGAAATCTTGAAAAACTCAAAATTGCATTCGCTTACGGGGCAGATGCAGTATACGGGGGAGTCAGTCATTTTAGTTTAAGGATCAGAAGCGGTAAAGAGTTTACCATGGAAACTTTCAAAGAGGGGATAGATTATGCCCACTCTTTAGGTAAAAAAGTTTATGCCACGGTAAACGGCTTCCCTTTTAATTCCCAGATCGAACTGTTGCGAAAACATATTGTAAATATAGCTTCACTCAAACCCGATGCCATAATCGTGGCAACACCGGGTGTTGTTGCCCTATGCAACGAGCTGGCTCCGGGAATTCCTATTCACCTTTCAACCCAGGCAAACGTTATGAATTATCTTGACGCAAAAGTTTATTACGACATGGGTGTCAGAAGAATAATAGCAGCAAGGGAAATAAGCCTTAAAGATGTTGAAGAGATAAAAAAAAGGCTTCCGGACCTTGAGATAGAGATATTCGTTCACGGGTCAATGTGCTTTGCCTACAGCGGCAGATGTCTTATAAGTGCCGTACAGATGGGAAGGGTGCCAAACAGGGGATCTTGTGCGAATGACTGCAGGTTCCAATACACCCTTTATGCGGCGAACGAAGACCACGGTACACTATTCAGGCTTGAAGAGGAGCCTGATGTTGGAACTTATATTTTCAATGCAAAAGATATGAACCTGGCGTCACACGTTAAAGAGATAGTTGACAGCGGCGCCGTGGACAGTATTAAAATCGAGGGTAGGACCAAGTCTCCTTATTACGCGGCAGTTACGGCTTATGCCTATAAAATGGCTTTGGAAGATGCCCAAAACGACAAGTTCGAGGCTCAGAAATACCAGGACGAGCTTAATACCACGAAGAACAGGGGCTTTACCGACGCATACCTTATCCACAAGCCTTTTGAAAAGAACGATACCCAAAACCACGACTATGCACTAAGTGCGGGAAGCTACGAGGTAAGCGGGCTTGTACTTGAAAGCGGGGAGTATTTCCTCTGCAAATACAAAACATACCCTGATGATGAGATAGAGATTTTTGCCCCTTTAAACTCCTCTATAGAAGAATCTGACAACGAGATAGGTTCCATCTATAAAAAGGATGACGGGAAATACTACGTTAAGTTCAAAAGAATAGTTACTGAATCGGGAAAAGAACTCGAATCTGTACACAGCGGAAACACAAATCCGATAAAATTACCTTCAAAATTACCATACATGACAATGTTAAGGGTAAAAACAATCACAGAATAAACAAACCTTTGTTTCCTTTTTATAAGGAAACAAATCCCCAAAAAAATCTACCAAACTACCTTATTTCTTGACTTTTAGTCTAAAAAAAGATATAATCCGCGTCCATACATTGGTCAGAGCGATGCAAAATTGATAATTTTAAGTTGTTCTGATGAGTTCTTTAAAGGAAAAAAAATGGAAAAAATTAGATTAAAGTTAAAAGCTTACGATCATAGAGTACTAGATCGTTCAGTTGCTTCAATTATTGAAGCTGTTAAAAGAACAGGTGCTGAATTAATTGGTCCAATTCCAATGCCGACTAAATTCAGAAGATACACTGTTTTAAAAGGACCACACGTTAACAAAGACTCTAGAGAGCAATTTGAGATCAGAGTTCATTCAAGAATGATCGACATCGTTTCTGCTACGCCGGATACAGTTGATTCTTTAATGAAACTTGACTTAGCTCCTGAAGTAGATGTTGAAGTTAGATCAATGGGTCAAGAGTAAGAAGGAGATATAGATGGAATTTATCGTTGAAAAAATCGGTATGAGTAGAACTGTTTCTGTTCCAGCTGTGCCTGTTACGCTTGTAAGAGTTGTTGAGACTAAAGTATGTGAAGTTAATGATGGTAAAGCTATCGTTGCTTACAGTGATGGTAAAAAATTTAACAAAGCAATTGAAGGTCAACAAAAAAAGTACAACTTAAGTAAAGAGTTTAACAAATTTGCAACAATCGCTGTAGCAAACACTGAAGCTGGAGATCTTGATACATCAGCATTAGTTGAAGGTGCTTTAGTTAAATCTACATTTAAAACAAAAGGTAGAGGTTTCCAAGGTGCTGTTAAAAGACACGGTTTCGCAGGTGGTAGAGCATCTCACGGACATAGAATGGGTAGAAGAACAGGTTCTATCGGTATGTGTGAGTGGCCAGGTAGAGTTCAACCAGGTCAAAAAATGCCAGGACAATACGGTAACACAAACGTTACACACAAAAATGATGTAGTTTCTTTTGACGCATCTACAGGTATTTTAGTACTTAAAGGTTCTGTTTCTGGTGCAAACGGTTCTTTAGGTAAAGTAAGGATTGCATAATGAGTAAATTAGTAGTATTAAATGACAAATTTGAAAATGCAGGTGAAATGGCATTAAGTGAAAAATTTGATGGTATCAACTCTCATAATTTACACTTATATGTAAAATCTTACCTAGCAGGTTTAAGAGCAAACACTGCAAGAGTTAAAAATAGATCTGAAGTAAGCGGTGGTGGTAAAAAACCTAAAGCTCAAAAAGGTTCTGGTGCAGCTAGATGGGGTTCTAAAAGATCACCACTATTCGTTGGTGGGGGACAAATCTTTGGACCATCAAACAGAAACTATAACCAAAAGATCAACAAAAAACAAAAAGCGTTAGCTTTAAGATACGCTATCAATGCACAAGCTGAAAAAGGTAACATCTTCGTTGCTGATTCAATCAAAGTTGAGTCTGGTAAAACTAAAGATGCTGCTGCTGTAGTAGCAAAGCTTGACAAAAGAGATACGTTAGTTGTAGTTGAAAACTTTGATGAGAAAACTTACTTAGCTTTCAGAAACATCAAAAACTGTTATGTGATTGAAAAATCAGAATTAAATGCTTATTTAGTAGCTGCTTACCACTCGGTATTAATCGAAAAAGCAGTTATAGATAGCTTATTATAAGAGGTATAAAAATGGCAGATATTACTGATATCAAATCGATTGTTTATACAGAAAAAACTATTGAACTTCAAGAAAACGGAGTAATAGTTGTTCAAACAACTCCAAGAATGACAAAGAATAGTTTAAAAGAGGTTTTTAAAGAGTACTTCGGTGTAACACCAACAAAAGTAAACTCTTTAAGACAAGAGGGTAAAGTTAAAAGATTCAGAGGAAGAATCGGTTCAAGACCAGATTTCAAAAAATTCTATGTAACGTTACCAGAAGGCGCTGAGATAGCGAACCTATCAGCATAAGGAAGTAAGTAATGGCAATTAAAAAATTTAGACCAATAACACCTGCTAGAAGATTCATGTCTGTAATGGAGTCTTCTGATATTACTTCAAAACCAACTGTTAGATCTTTACTTACAAGAGTAAAAGCTACAGCAGGTAGAAATAATAACGGTAGAATCACTTCTAGACATAAAGAAGCTGGTGCAAAGAAATTATACAGAATCATTGATTTCAAAAGAAACAAGTTAAACGTTCCTGGAACAGTTGCTACTGTTGAGTACGATCCGTACAGAAACTGTAGAATCTGTTTAGTTAACTATGCTGACGGTGATAAAAGATATATCATCCAACCTTCTGGATTAAAAGTTGGTGACACAGTACAAGCTGCTGAGTCTGGACTAGATATCCTTCCTGGTAATGCAATGAAATTAGCTAGTATCCCTGTTGGTACAATGGTTCACAACATTGAGCTTAAACCTGGTAAAGGTGGTCAAATCGCTAGATCTGCTGGTGGTTATGCGCAAGTTATGGGTAGAGAAGATAAATACATCATCTTAAGACTTCCTTCTGGTGAAATGAGAAAGATCCTTGGAGCTTGTATGGCTACTGTTGGTATCGTTGGTAACGAAGATTTCTCTAATATGGTAATCGGTAAAGCTGGTAGAACAAGACACATGGGTATTAGACCTCAAACTAGAGGTTCTGCGATGAACCCAATCGATCACCCACACGGTGGTGGTGAAGGTAAAACTAACTCAGGTAGACATCCAGTTACTCCATGGGGTATGCCAACTAAAGGTTACAAAACTAGAAAGAAAAAAGCTAGTGATAAACTAATCATTTCAAAAAGAAAGAAGTAAGGGTATAAAAGATGGCAAGAAGTATTAAAAAAGGTCCATTTGTTGATGCTCATTTAGCAAAAAAAGTTGCTAAAGCAATTGAAAGCGGAGACAAAAAACCAATCAAAACTTGGTCAAGAAGAAGTATGGTTTTACCAGATATGATCGGTCTTACATTCAATGTACACAACGGAAGAAGTTTTGTACCAGTATTAGTTACTGAAAATCATATCGGATACAAATTAGGTGAATTCGCACCAACTAGAACTTTTAAAGGTCATAAAGGTTCAGTACAAAGAAAGGTAGGTTAATAGATATGGGTAAAGCTACATTAAAATTTATTAGACTATCTCCAATCAAAGCTAGACTTGTGGCTAGAGAGATTCAAGGTATGAACGCAGAAGTTGCGATCGCATCTTTAGAGTTCACTCCTAACAAAGCTGCAGGAATCATTGCTAAAGTTGTTGCTTCAGCAGTTGCAAATGCAGGTTTAGAGCCTGAAGAAGCTGTAGTTACTAGTTGTAGAGTTGACAAAGGTCCGGTTCTTAAAAGATACACTCCAAGAGCAAGAGGTAGTGCATCTCCAAAAAACAGACCGACAGCACATATTTATGTTGAAGTTAACGCAATAGAAGGAGACAAGTAATGGGTCAAAAAGTTAATCCTATTGGACTAAGATTAGGTATCAACAGAAACTGGGAGTCAAGATGGTTCCCTAACATGTCAAAAATGTCTGCTAACGTTGCAGAAGATGATAAAATCAGAAAGTTCGTTAAAAAAGAACTTTACTATGCAGGAATTGCTCAAACAATTATCGAAAGAACTACTAAAAAAGTTAGAGTTACTTTAGTTGCTGCAAGACCAGGTATCATCATCGGTAAAAAAGGTGCAGACGTTGAAAAACTAAAAGACAGTCTTAAAGCACTTGTTGGAAAAGATATTGCCGTTAACATCAAAGAGGAGAGAAAACCTTTCCTTTCTGCTCAATTAGCTGCAGAGAACATCGGACAACAACTTGAAAGAAGGGTTGCATTCAGAAGAGCTATGAAAAGAGTTATGCAAAATGCAATCAAAGCTGGTGCAAAAGGTATCAAAGTTTCTGTATCAGGAAGACTTGGTGGAGCTGAGATGGCTAGAACTGAGTGGTACTTAGAGGGAAGAGTTCCTTTACATACACTAAGAGCTAGAGTTGATTACGGTTTTGCTGAAGGTCACACAACTTACGGTTGTATCGGTATTAAAGTTTGGATATTCAAAGGTGAGGTTCTTGCAAAAGGTATCCCTGCTGAATCTACAACTGATGATAGCAAAAAGTCAAAAAGACCAAGAAAAAGAGGTAAATAATTATGTTAATGCCTAAAAGAACTAAATACAGAAAGCAAATGAAAGGTAGAAACAGAGGTAAGTCTCAAAGAGCTAATACTTTAGCTTACGGTCAATTCGGAATTAAAGCTTTAGAGCACAACAGAATTGATGCAAGACAAATCGAAGCTGCCAGAATTGCTATGACAAGAAAGATGAACAGACAAGGTAAAGTTTGGATCATGGTATTCCCAGACAAGCCTTTAACTCAAAGACCACTAGAAGTGAGAATGGGTAAAGGTAAAGGTCCAGTTGATAGATATGTTATGAACATCAAACCAGGTAAAGTTTGTTTTGAGGTTGCAGGAGTTTCTGAAGAAACTGCAAGAGCTGCATTAAGTTTGGCACAAAGTAAACTTCCTTTTAAAACAAAGATAATTACAGCAGAGGGTGAAAATGAATTATTCTGATATTAGCGGTAAGAGTTTAACTGAGTTAAACGAGTTATTAAAAGAGAAGAAGGTGCTATTGTTCGAACTTAAATTAAAGTTAAAAACAATGCAATTAACTAACACTAGTGAATTAAAAGCTGTAAAAAAAGATATAGCTAGAATTCAAACTGCAATAACTGCAGCTAAGTAATTGAAGGATTGAAATTATGACACATAAAAGAGAAATCCAAGGTGTAGTGGTAAAGAAATCTGGAGATAAAACTGCTTCTGTTCTAGTAACAAGAAACGTTTTACACCCAAAATACCACAAGACTGTAAAAAGATTTAAAAAATATTTAGTTCATGACGAAAGAAATGAATTAAATGTTGGTGATAAAGTTGTAGCTGTTGAGTGTAGACCATTATCAAAAACTAAATCTTTCAGATTAAAGACTATAGTGGCAACAGGAGTTAAATAATGATTCAAAGTTTTTCAAGATTAAACGTTGCGGATAACACTGGTGCAAAAGAGATCATGTGTATCAAAGTTCTTGGTGGATCTAAGAGAAGATACGCTTCTGTTGGAGACGTGATCGTTGCTTCTGTTAAAAAAGCATTACCAACTGGTAAAGTAAAAAGAGGAGCAGTTGTTAAAGCTGTAATCGTTAGAACACACAAAGAGGTTCAAAGAGAAAACGGATCTTTAATCAGATTTGACGACAATGCTGCAGTTATCCTAGATGCAAAAAGAGAACCAATTGGAACAAGAATCTTTGGACCAGTTGCGAGAGAAGTTAGATATGCAGGATTCATGAAAATCGTTTCACTTGCACCGGAGGTACTATAATGGCTAAATTTAAAATTAAAAAAGGTGATACTGTAAAAATCATTTCAGGTGATGACAAAGGTAAAACTGGAGAAGTATTAGCTGTATTACCAAAAGAAGGTAAAGTAATCGTTAAAGATTGTAAAATAGCTAAGAAAACAGTTAAGCCATCTGAAGAGAACAAAGATGGTGGTTTTGTTAATAAAGAGATGCCTATCGATATCTCTAACGTAGCAAAAGTAGAAGGTGAATAAGATGGCAGCAAGACTATTAGAAAGATACAACAACGAAATCAGACCACAATTAGAGTCTGAGTTCCCTCAAAACAAAATGTTAACAGCAAAGTTAGAAAAAGTTTCTATCTCTGTTGGTACTGGTTTTGCGATGAAAGATACTAAATTAATGCAAAACATTAACGATACTATCTCTTTAATTGCAGGACAAAAAGCGGTAACTGTTTTATCTAAAAAATCTGTTGCTGGATTTAAAGTAAGAGAAGATATGCCTGTAGGTGTTAAAGTAACGCTTAGAGGTGAAAGAATGTACGAATTCCTAGACAAATTATGTACTATCGCACTTCCAAGAGTTAAAGACTTCAGAGGTCTTGACAGAAACGGTTTTGACGGAGCAGGTAACTATAACTTCGGTTTACAAGAGCAGTTAATGTTCCCAGAGGTACAGTTCGACAACATTATTCAAACTCACGGTATGAATATTTCTATTGCTACTTCAACTTCTAAAGATGAAGAAGCATTCAGATTGTTGGAATTAATCGGTATACCATTTACTAAAGGGAGAGCGTAATGGCAAAGAAATCTATGATCGCAAAAGCTAAAAGAGAACCAAAGTTCTCTTCTAGAGCTTATACTAGATGTTCAATTTGTGGAAGACCAAAATCTGTTTACAGAGATTTCGGTATTTGTAGAGTTTGTTTAAGAAAAATGGCTAACGAAGGTTTATTACCTGGTGTTAGAAAAGCTAGTTGGTAGAAAAAGGAAAAGCCCATGATGAATGATTTAATCGCAGACGCTTTAACAAGAATTAGAAATGCTTCAATGAGAAAACTTGAAGTTACAACTATTGTACATTCTAATACTGTAGAAGCTGTTTGTAATGTTTTAAAAGAAAAAGAGTATATTGAAGATTACAAAGTAGTTGATACAGATCCAAAAAAGAAAAGTATTACAGTTACTTTAAAATACGATGACAACGAAAACAGTGTAATCAATGAAATTAAAAGACTTTCAAAATCTGGTAGAAGAGTTTACAAAAGCGCTTCTGAATTAAAAAGTTTTAAAAATGGATACGGAACAATTATAGTAAGTACTAACAAAGGTGTTATAGCTAATGATGAGGCATATAAAGCTAATGTTGGTGGTGAAGTACTTTGTTCGGTATGGTAGGAGTTGTAGATGTCAAGAGTTGGTAAAAAACCTATAGCGATCCCAAGCGGAGTAGAAGTAGCTGTTGATAACGGTGTTATCACAGTTAAAAAAGGAAACAAATCTATCGAAGTAAATACTTACGAAAGAGTTGGTGTTGAAGTTGCTGACGGTAACGTTACATTCTCACTTAAAGGTGAAGAAGCACAAGACAGAGCATTCTGGGGAACTTACAGAGCTTTAACTAACAATGCAATCGTTGGTTTAAACGAAGGGTTCTCAAAATCTTTAGAGATCAATGGGGTTGGTTACAGAGCTGCTGTTAAAGGTAAAGTTCTAGAATTACAACTTGGTTTCTCTCATCCTGTTAACTTCGATATTCCAGAAAATATTGAAATCGCTGTTGATAAAAACATTATCAGCATCAAAGGGATCAGCAAGCAAGAAGTTGGACAAGTTGCTGCGAAGATCAGAGGATTCAGACCACCAGAACCATACAAAGGTAAAGGTGTTAAGTATACTGACGAGCATATCGTTAGAAAAGCCGGTAAAACAGCTAAGTAGGGGTATGAGAATATGAGTAGAGCAAAAGATTTAGTAAAAAAGAATGCTTTAAGAGCAAGAAGAAAAAGAAGAGTTAGAGGTAAAATCAGCGGATGTGCTGAAAAACCAAGATTAACTGTATTCAAATCTAACAAATATTTTTATGCACAAGCTATCGACGATATAGCAGGAATTACTCTTGCTTCAGCTGACAGTAGAGCACTAAAATTATCTGTAAGTAGAGAAAGTGTTGCACAAGTTGCGGCTAAAATGGCTGAGAACTTAAAAGCAAAAAATATTGAAACTGTAGTTTTTGATAAGAACGGATACCTTTACCACGGTGTTGTTGCAGCATTCGCTGATGCTCTTAGAGAAAACGGTATCAAATTATAAGGGGCGATGATGGCTGTAAATAGAGAAGACTTTGAAGAAGCTATCGTTAAGATAGGAAGAGTTACGAAAGTTGCTAAAGGTGGTAGAAGATTTAGATTTACCGCTTTAGTGGTTGTTGGTGATAAAAACGGTACTGTAGGTTTTGGTACAGGTAAAGCTAAAGAGGTTCCTGATGCGATCAAGAAAGCTTTAGACGATGCATTCAAATCATTAGTTAAAGTTAATCTTCACGGTACTACTATTACTCACGATATTGAGTACAAGTACAACTCAAGTAAGATTTTATTAAAACCAGCTTCTGAGGGTACAGGACTTATCGCAGGAGGTGCTGCGAGACCGGTACTAGAACTTGCAGGTGTTACAGATATTATTGCTAAGTCGTTAGGATCTAACAACCCTAACAACCTTGTTCAAGCTACTGTTGAAGCATTAGCTAAGATTAAAGGATAGAAATATGTCACTATTACAAGATTTAAGACCAGCTGCTGGTAGTACTAAGAACAGAAAAAGACTAGGAAGAGGTCAAGGTTCTGGAACTGGTAAAACAGCAGGTAAAGGTAACAAAGGTCAAAAAGCAAGATCTGGTTACAAAATTAAAAGACACTTTGAAGGTGGTCAAATGCCGCTTCAAAAAAGGGTTCCAAAAGTTGGATTCTACTCAAGAGTTGAAAAACCTTACTCTATCAATGTTGATAAAGTAAAAAAAGTTGCAAACCTTGAAGAGATCACAATGGAATCTATCAGATCTGTTTATAAATTATCTAAAGATGTATCTAAAGTTAAACTTATCGGTTCAACTGTAAAAGATATCGCATCTAAGATAAAAGATGAAAATGTAACTACTACTGGTAAATAATTACCATGAATAAAGATCTATTAAATAAAATCCTGATCACATTAGGTTTTATTTTGATATACAGAGTACTGGCATACGTGCCGGTACCTGGGGTCGACTTAACTGTTGTAAAAGAATTCTTCGATACAAACTCAAACAACGCTTTAGGACTTGTTAATATGTTCAGCGGTAACGCCGTTGAAAGATTAAGTATAATCTCACTAGGAATCATGCCTTATATTACTGCTTCTATTATTATGGAGCTTTTAGCTGCCACATTCCCTGCTCTTGGTAAAATGAAAAAAGAGAGAGACGGTATGCAGAAATATATGCAGATCATCAGATATGCAACAATCGTTATCACTTTTGTACAGGCTATCGGTGTTTCTATGGGACTAAACTCTTTAACTGGTACTTCAGGGCAAAGCGCGATCATGATCGATATGAACACCTTCATTGCCGTTGCGACTATCTCTATGGTGGCTGGTACTATGATGTTGATGTGGATCGGTGAGCAGATCACTCAAAGAGGTATCGGAAACGGTATATCTTTAATTATCTTTGCAGGTATCGTTTCTGCGATCCCAAGTGCTATCGGCGGTACGATAGACCTTGTTAATAACGGTCAAATGAATTTCCTAACGGTTATTGCTATTTTGGTTGTTATCCTGGCTACTGTAGGTGCTATTATCTACGTAGAGCTTGGGGAAAGAAGAGTTCCTGTATCATACAGCAGAAAAGTTATGATGCAAAATCAAAATAAAAGAATTATGAACTATATTCCTATTAAAGTGAATTTAAGTGGTGTAATTCCTGTTATCTTTGCAAGTGCTATTTTAATGTTCCCTGCAACGGTTCTACAAGGTACGCAGAATGAAACATTGGTTGCTATTTCAGATTATATGAACCCTAACAGCTATACGTTCAATCTTTTGACTTTCTTTTTTGTAGTGTTCTTCTCTTACTTTTACGCTTCGATCACGTTCAGCGCAAAAGATATAGCGGAGAATCTTAAAAGACAAGGCGGGTTTATACCTGGTGTAAGACCTGGTGGAAGTACTTCTGAGTTCTTAAATGAAACTGCAAGCAGATTGACGTTCTGGGGTTCTATCTATCTTGGATTGATAGCTACTGTGCCTTGGCTTATCGTAAAAGCTATGGGTGTTCCGTTCTTCTTCGGGGGAACTGCGGTACTTATCGTTGTTCAGGTTGCTATCGATACAATGAGAAAGATCGAAGCTCAGCAATATACGAATAAATACAACACTCTAAGTGCGGTAGGTTTATAAGATGGCTATCCCATTAAGAAAACCTGCTGAAATTGAAAAACTTCGAATCGCCGGCCAGGCGGTTGCGAAGACTCTGATCTATCTTCAAGAAAACGTAAAACCCGGAATGACCTTATTAGAAGTTGATGCAATGGGGGAAAAATACCTTCGCGACCTTGGTGCAAGACCTGCATTCAAAGGTTTGTACGGTTTCCCTAATGCTGTTTGTACATCTTTGAACGAGGTTGTTATACACGGTATTCCGGATGACACTGTACTTAAAGAGGGAGATATCCTGGGGCTTGACTTCGGTAGTGAAATAGACGGTTGGTATGGAGATGCCGCTGTTACTATGCCAATAGGAAAGATCTCAAAAGAGGATGAAGATCTGATCGCGTGCAGCAAAGATGCTTTATATTACGCGATCGATATTATAAAAGAGGGAATGAGATTCAAAGAACTAAGCCTGGCTATCGAGAATTTTATTCTTGACAGGGGTTATGTTCCTTTGGTTAAGTTCTGCGGGCACGGAATCGGAAGACAACCACATTGTGACCCTGAAGTTCCAAACTATTTAGATTCGGATAATCCAAAGCAAGGGCCGAAAATCAAAAACGGTATGGTTTTTTGTATTGAGCCTATGATCTGTCAAAAAGATGAAGAACCTGTTATCGATCCTACAGATAACTGGTCGGTCAGAAGTAAAGACGGTCTTAGGACAAGTCACTACGAGCACACTGTTGCTATAGTTAACGGCAAAGCTGAAATTTTATCAAAAGTTGATTAAAGGTTAAAGGAATAAAAATGGCTAAAGATGATGTAATTGTTGTTGACGGTAAGGTTATAGAGGTTTTACCTAATGCAACATTCAGGGTACAGTTGGACAACGGTCATGTAGTATTATGTCACATTTCGGGGAAAATGAGAATGCACTACATCAAAATCTTATTGGGTGATACTGTAAGAGTTGAGATTACTCCTTACTCACTTGATAAGGGAAGAATCACCCACAGATATAAATAGGGTTGATTAGCGTAAAGCTAATCAACTTTATTTTTTACTTTTCAATGAAACTAAAAAACAACGCACTATTTATAGCGGACTCCCACTACAATAAACAAAGAACTATTTTATTAGACCTTTTGACAGATATTGACAAGGGCAAGGTAAAAACTGAGCAATTGATCCTTATGGGTGATATTTTTGATTTTTTATCTTCATATGTGCCTTATTTCGTAAAGATAAATAAAAAGGTAATCGATCTTATAAACAGGATATCCCAAAAAATAGAAGTTGTCTATTTTGAGGGGAACCATGATTTTCTTATACAGGAGACTTTTCCAAACGTAAAAGTATACAAAAGGGAAGAGCAGCCCGTATTCATAGAGCATGAGGGGAAAAATATAGCATTATCCCACGGAGATATCTTTACCCCCTTTGGGTACAATCTTTATACTTATATATTAAGGACCAAGTGGCTTTTAAAGTTCCTGAACATATTTGATATAAACAACTTTATAACAAAAAAGATAGATTCTGCATTGATGAACAAGAAGATATGCTCAAAATATGAAAACTTCTCAAACAAGATAGAGGAAAGGATATCCCGATATAACAGCGACCTGGTTATCGAAGGGCATTTTCACCAAAACGTGATAACAGACAATTATATCAATCTTCCCTCCTTGTTCTGCGACAAGCAATATGTGATATATAGGGACAATCAATTTATTTTAGTTTCGATATAATTTCACCATGGATAACTACGAATATACACAATTACTTAAAAACTTAAATTTAAAACTTGAAAACATCGAATCTATTTTAAAACCTGCGGAGATAGAAAGCAGGCTTAACGAGATTGAGACTTTGGAGCAGAATCCGGAGTTTTGGAACGATGTGGAAACTGCCACGAAAATAGGGCAGGAGAAAAACAGGCTTCTTGGGAGAAAGAACAAGTTCAACAAGGCAAATGCGGCGTTGACCGATGCAAATGAACTGTTTGAGATGGCCACGGAAGAGGGTGACGAGGAAACTATCGAAACCCTTTTCGAGGAAGCACCACAGCTTGAGGAGATAATCAAGCAGACGGAAATAGAGGTTATGCTAAGCGGTCCCGATGACGGAAGCAACGCTATTGTTACCATACACCCGGGTGCAGGGGGGACCGAATCCTGCGACTGGGCCAGTATGCTTTACAGAATGTACCTTAGATGGGCTGAAAGACACGGTTTCAAAGTTGAGATACTGGATTACCAGACGGGCGATGAAGCAGGTATCAAGGATGTGAGTATTATCATAAGCGGGGTAAACGCCTACGGTTATTTAAAAACGGAGAACGGTATCCACAGGCTTGTAAGGATATCCCCTTTTGATTCCAATGCAAAAAGGCATACCTCTTTTACTTCCGTTATGGTTTCTCCTGAAATCGACGACAACATCGATATTGAAGTTGAAGACAAGGATATCAGGATAGATACATACAGGGCAAGTGGAGCCGGCGGCCAGCACGTAAATAAAACAGAGTCTGCTATTCGGATAACCCATATCCAAACGGGTATAGTAGTTCAGTGCCAGAACGACAGATCTCAGCACAAGAACAAAGCAAGCGCCATGAAGATGCTTAAATCAAGGCTTTACGAGCTCGAGCTTGAAAAGCAGATGGCCGAAAAAGAGGGTATCTCAAAATCCGAGATAGGCTGGGGACACCAGATCCGATCATACGTTATGCAGCCGTATCAGCAGGTAAAAGATACCAGAAGCAATATAGGCTACAGCAATATAGAGGCTATACTTGACGGCGACCTGGATAAAGTAATCGAGGATGTTCTTATCTCCCAGTCAAGATAATCCTATCTTCCAAAAACAAGCAAAGATTTAAAATAAATCTTTGTTTAACTTCTAAAGACCTATATCTCTCATACACCTTAAAAAAGTTACAAAAAAATCACATTATAATTTAATTTTTTACTAAATTTTAAGTTAAATAGTGAAAAAATTGTAAATTAATATTAAGAATTGTCTAATAAAAATTGGGAAGAGTAAAATCAAAGGACAAAAAATGAGACTGGTCACACCTGTAAACATCAATAAAGAGGATCTGAATTTTGATTCTGTGAATACTTTGTTTCTCATAGATATAATGCATATGAGGGAACTGAACGAAGCTTACGGCTATGAAAGCGGAAATAAGATCATCAGGCAGTTCTCTTCCCTTTTTATAAATAGCATTATTCCCAAGATCGAACAATTACTCGCGAGATTTAAAATAGAGAAGAACAATATGGAGTTCAAGAACCATTATGTGGATATCTTTGCCCTTAAACTGTTTTGCGAGCTTGATGAAAGGCTGATCCTTAAAATAAAATCCCTGATAGCAGATACCTTCCTGACGGAGCAGTTTTATATAGAGGATCACGGGGTAAATATAAACATAGATATCACCATGGGCTGCTCACAGGGACTAAATAATGATGAACTTACGGTTTATGCGGAAAAAGCCCTTTACAACGCAAAAGAGAATTACGAGAACTATTCATACTGCGATGACTCCCTAAGCGGGAATACAATGATAAACAACAATCTCCTTGATATCATGCGCTATAATATTGACGAAAAGATGGTTGAACCTTTTTTCCAGGAGATAGTGGACAATAAAAAGCTCAAAACCCATAAATACGAGGCGCTTATGAGGCTTATGGACAGGCAGGAGAATATTCTTGCCCCTTATGCATTTATGGACAAGGCCAAGAAGTTCAGGCTTTATCCCAAGCTTATGGAGATAATGATAGAAAAAGTGTTCGGCGTTATTGCCAGGCATAAGATATACGCAAGTATCAATCTTGATTATCATGATCTTATAAACCCCAATTTAAAATCTTTTATTATAAAATCTTTGGAGAAAGAGCAGATAGGGGAATACCTGACCGTTGAGATACTTGAAAGCGAGAAGATACACGATTTCGAGAAAGTGAATGAGTTTATCAAAGAGCTTAGGAGATACGGGGTATTGGTTGCCATTGACGATTTCGGGACCGGGTTTGCAAACTATGAGCATATCCTGCAGCTTGATGTTGATTATATAAAGCTTGACGGATCTTTGGTAAAACGTATAAATGAAGAGATATATTACGATCTGATTAAAAGTATAGTAAGCTTCTGTAAAAAGCAGAATATAAAGGTTATAGCCGAGTTTGTAAGCTCTTTGGCGATTTTAAGGTACGTGAAGTCTTTAAAGATAGATTATTCCCAAGGATACCATATCTCAAAACCGAAGCCCATAGATGAGATCATAAACGAAAGGAAAGGGAAAAAATGAAAAAGAAATTAAAAAAGATCACAGATTCCACGATCCAGCAGCTTTTGAACAACGAGATAATTCTCCCTTCCCTTTATTTCACCACTTTTGACGAAAATGCGAAAAAAGAGACGGTAAACCTTGAAGAGGAGAGCTTTGAAAAGGAGATCGAGGGGGTAGTGGTAGAGGAGTTCAAGAAAATAGAACTTTATATGAAAAGAACCATACAAAATATAGAACTGCTCTCGGCTGCTGCGGACGATGCCAAAGATGCAATAAAGAACAAAGACGAAAAAAAGCTTTCCCAGGTAGATGAACTGGTAAATGGGATGAAAGAAGAGATCAAAAAGCTGCAGGGGCAGCTTTATAAAGATTCTTTGACCAAGCTGTATAACAGGAAATGGATAAGCTACAATTTCCTTAATAAAGAGGGGCAGTTTAAAAACAGCGGTACAATGGTGCTAATAGATATAAAGGATTTTGGAAAGATTAATTCAAAGTACGGCGAGATCATAGGAGACAGCGTCCTTTTGTATCTTAGCAATTTTTTATTGAAAAAGCTGAAAGAGGATACCGGCTCTTTCGAGCTTGCAAGATATGCGGGAGACCAGTTTTTGCTTTTTGTCAAAGAACAGGATGAAAAAGAGGTGAACTCTTTTATGAACAATATAAGGATCGCCCTGTCAAACTCTACTTTGAAAAGCAAGTCGGGACAGACTTTGAAGATAATATTCTGTTTCGGTCTTTCTTCATTTGAAAAAGGGGATAAGTTCCTTAAAAAACTGGAAATAACGGATGATCTTTTAAAAGAGGATAAATTCCAGGTAAAGAACGGGAAATTTATCCATTAACGCAAGATATAAACTTATTGCTTGAAATTGGGGTTAAGCTTTAAAAGCACCAGGTCTGCCAGCATATTCCCTAGCAGCGTTAAAAAGGCTCCTATTATAAGTATTCCCATGATCACGGGATAGTCTCGGCTCAGGGCGCTTTGGAAAAATAGCAGTCCCATGCCGTCTATACCGAATATTGTTTCAAGTATGACGCTTCCCCCTATGATTCCGGGCAGGCTTAGCCCAAGAAGTGTTATAACGGGAGGGTAAAGGTTGGGAAGAATATAAAACTTAAGTATATCCTTGTTTGACAGTCCCCTCGATCTTGCAAAAAAGATATAATCGCTTTTTAGTATCTCCAGGGTCAAAGACCTGATATAAAGGCTCAGGCTTCCAATTCCGCCGAATATGATAATAGATATGGGAAGTATCAGGTGCCAGGCCGCGTCAAGGTAGTAATCTATACTTCCCTCTTCAAGTCCGCTGCTGTGAAGCCCCGCTATTGGAAGCACATCAAGATTTACCGCAAATACCAAAACGGCAAGAAGCGCCAGGTAAAAGGAGGGGAGT
The DNA here is from genome assembly GCA_963677515.1 of Arcobacteraceae bacterium. Lineage (GTDB taxonomy): Bacteria > Campylobacterota > Campylobacteria > Campylobacterales > Arcobacteraceae > JAIOSF01. The sequence goes on from OY781963.1 coordinate 2,580,102, forward strand.
GAAAAGCTAAGAAGCGACAGCTGCCCTGCGAACCTGTCAAAGATCCCGTCTTTGTTAAGGGCCGCTTTTATACCAAGATATAAAGAGAGGACAAAGATAAATACCATGCTTATTATATTTATTGTAAGGGTTATGGGTATCCGGCTTAATATCTCCTCTTTTACGCTTACCCCGCTTGCAAAGGATATCCCGAAGTCAAGCATAAGTATATTCTGTATCCAGGACAGGAACTGCACATACAAAGGCTTGTCCAGCCCGTAAACCTCTTTTAGCTGTTTTATGGACTCTTCTGTGATATTTGGATTAAGCTCCCCGCTTGCAAAAAAGCTGTTTGGAGCCAGGTTTATGGCAATAAACGATATAAGTGATATTATAAACAACATCACGGAGAGATATATGAGTTTTCTAAAAGCTGTTTTTACCATTATTTTTTCTCTAAAGCCACCACCGCAACGGCAAATCCCCCGTCATGGGTGATGCTAAGGCTTGAATCTTTTATCTTGAATTTTTTTCTTATATTTTTTTTGAACTTTATTTTCGGGGCGTTCTTTTTTGTTTTTGATATTTTTATATCATGGAAGCCGCATTCACTTCCGATCCCTGTCCCAAGGGCCTTTGCCGCCGCTTCCTTTGCCGCCCAGAACCCTGCCGCGGTTGAAGGCGATCTTACCAGAGTTATCTCTTCTTCGTTTAAGAACCTGTTTAAAGCTTTGTCTCCCCATCTTTGCATCATCTTTTCGATTCTTGCAATAACCACTATATCAACGCCTATCATACTTTTGCCAGATACCTTTCAAGGATTATCTTGGCCGCAAGGGAATCTATACGTCCGTCCCTTTTGTGCTTTATCTCACCCTTTGTCATATCTTTTGCTTCTTGTGAGCTTAGGTTCTCGTTTTGGAATACTATTTCCCCTTCAAACTTTAAAAGCTTTACGAAGTGCTCGACCCTTTTTTTCATATCTTCGCTTGATTCGGGATAACCTGCCACCAGGACATCTATATCCCACTCTTTTAAAAAACTGTCCACGTCGTTTGCGGCCTGGTTCCTGTTCTTCCTTAAAATAGCTTCTTTGGGAGTTACTATCCCGGCAGCCACGCTTAAGGCGCAGCCTATTCTTTTTAGTCCTATATCTATGCTTGCGTATCTCTTTTCCATCTTAAAAGTTGAACAGTCCCTTTATAGTATCTCCTGTTTTTGAATCAAGCTTGTCTCCCAGTTTCTTTTGGAGCTGCTCTTTGGCTTTTGATTCCGCTTCTTTTTTCAGGTTCTCTTTTTGTGATTTTACAAGATCGTTTATCTTTGATTTTAATATCGTCTGAATATTTGAATCAACCTTTATGGCAGGATTGTCCAGTCTCCCTTTTATTGCAAGGGTTGCGTTTATCCCCTGCGTATTTTTCAGGGATTTGTTCAGTTCGGTGATATATTTGTTTGACTCTTTTAATGAGATATCCGTTTGTACAAGATCAAGCTTACCGCTTCCTTTTATAGTGTCGTTCTTTCCTATATCCATGGCAAGTGTTCCGTTTATTAGGCTGTTTGCCAGGGAGAAATCATCACTTATATAATCATCCGCTTTAAATTCGGACATTTTAAAATTGATTGTGTTCTTCTCCTTGTTGGGCACCTGGTATATGGAAGCGTCCACTTTCAGCTCTTTGAACTTTTCGTTCTGTGAAGAGATATTAAGTAAAAAAGGTTTCTGGTATTTAGCCTGGTTTGTGGTAAAGTCTTTTAAATTACCTTTATAAACGATATCTTCGTAAGTTATGCTGAAACTCCCTTTTTCCACCAGGATCTGGGGAAGGTTGGTATTGTCCTTGTATGTTATAAAGCTTCCTACACCTCTTTTGTAGACGATCTCGTCAGCTTTGCTTTCAGAGGCTGCGGCTTTGTTGAACAAGGGCTTTGCCTTCTCGTAATATTCCTTGAACTTGTCGTAATAGTTCTTTACCTGGTCCTGCTGGATATTTTTGATATTGGAGGTGTCTATTTTGGAAAGCTGGCTTATGTCAAACTTGAATTTCGAATCGGATGAGGTAGTTTCAGATTTTGACACGGGTTTTGAAACACTCTGCTTCACATGGTCCGGGAAGTTTATGTTCTCTACGGCAAGGTTTTCCACGATGAACTTTTTCATAACAAGGTTCAGGATATCTATATCTATTGCAACCTTGTCAATTGCAATGTTTTCCCCTTTTTTATTTTTGTCGCTTATTATAAGCCCCGTTGCGGTAACGTTTGATCCAAGAAGAGATACGTCCACATCCTTGAAGGTTACGGTTTTATCGCTGTTCTTTGCGATATTGATCTCAAGCTGCTCTTTCACGAAACCGTTAAGGTAGAACTTGGTCACTATAAACACGGGAATAAGGATAACGGCTATTACGATAAGCCCCGCTGTTCTGAATGTTTTTACATCAGAAGCCTCTTCATTATGGAAATATGAAAGCCTGTTTAAAAGGGGGATGTTTTGTATCTTTACTGCTATGTTTTCCCTGTATTTTACAAGCAGTGTGCTGACAAGCTTTAAAACAGGGAAGAACAATACCAGTGAAACCGCAAGGCTTCCCATTAAAATAGTATTGTTAAAGTGTGAAAGGTTGAATACCGGGTTGTTATAAAGAGTGGTCCATAAACCTTCCAGTGCACCGTTTTGAAGTATCAAAAGTCCAAGATCATGGAACAAAGGATCGAAGATATATGCAACCCCGCTGAAAAAACCCGATGCCAGGATAAATATCCCAAGGTGGATATTAAACACAAGCACTAAAAGTATGATAATTATATTGTGCAGTGAAACAAAAGGGGTAAGCCCCACTATCATTGCAAGTGCAACGGCCAATGATATCTGCCAGGGTTTGCCGGCATGGTTAAGCGCTTTCCAGAGTTTTTTCAAGATTAACATATTTTATCCTTTTATGATAATAGTTCGTTCGCCAGGTCGAATTTGTTGGCTGTCATCAGGTGAACTTTGGGGTGAAGCTTTTGTATGTCGCTTAAAAGTTTCCTGTTAAGCTCCATACCCACTTTATATTCCTCCTCTTCACTTATCTTATGGGCCGCTTCAAGTTGGTCTATCCAGTTTTGTGGTACATGGATCCCCGGAACCTGCGCAGAGAGGAACATCGCGGTTCTAAGCTTTGTAATAGGGAATATCCCGAATATAAGCTGTGCGTCTTTTTTATCCTCGGCAATATCCTCTTTTGCATTTTCAAAGCTTTCAAGGAGCTGTTTGGCATTGTCCAGGTCAAATACGGGCTGGGTGATGATCCCTATAGCACCTTCGTTTATCTTTTTATGGATCTTTTTCTCCAGGGATTTAAAGCTTTTTGCATAAGAATTTGTAACCGCGAAAGGGTATATCTCTTTGGGCTCGTGCTTGAAAGGGCGTCCGGCAAAATCCATGCCGCAGTTAAATGACTTTATTATCTTTAGAAGCATATTGGAATTTGACTCAAATACCCCTTTTGTATGGGGCTGGTCGCTCATTTTTGCAGGGTCTCCCGTTAATGCAAGGATAGCCCTTACGTCAAAATCGTTGGCCCCCAAAAGGTCGCTTTGGAGGGCTATTTTATTTCGATCCCTCATTGTCATTGTTGCGATGCAGGGTTTGTGAAATTCGTTTTGCAGTTTCATTGCGGCAAAAAGTGCATTATATTTCAGTTTTGCAAGAGGATTATCCGTAGCGCTGAAACCGTCCACTTTTTTATCCACGCCTGTTTCTTTTATTTTTTCTACTATATGGTCAAATTGCGAGTCGTGGGACGGTGTGGTTTCAAGTGTTAAATATTTATCTTCTTTTAGTTTTGATATTAATGTTTCGAACATTTAGGTTTAATCCTTTTTCGGTATAATTCATTTTTTATTATAAAGATAATAATTATACCATAAAACAATAAATGTAAAAAAAGGTTGAAAATGAAACTTGCCGTATTTGATTTTGATTCTACGTTGATGGACGGGGAAACTATAGATTTTTTTGCAGCAGAGCTTGGGCTTGAAAAAGAGGTTGCAGCTATTACCGACAAAGCTATGAACGGGGAGCTTGATTTCTTTGAAAGTTTGATAACAAGGGTTCAGCTTCTCCAGGGGCTTGAGTATGAAAAAGTGGTAAAAATAGCCAAAGATCTCCCCTTGATGCCCGGAGCCAAAGAGACGGTGTTCAAGCTGCAGGAAAAAGGGTACAAGATCGTATGTTTCAGCGGCGGGTTCAGGGTAGCTACGGAGCCTGCCAAAGAGAAGCTTGGTCTTGACGCTGATTTTTCCAATATCCTGCACCATAAAGCAGGAATCCTTACTGGACAAGTTGGCGGAGAGATGATGTTTGATACAAGCAAAGGTGAGATGATCCAAAGGGTTCAGAGGCTTTTAAACGTTACAAGGGAAGAAACACTTGTAGTGGGTGACGGGGCAAACGACAGAAGCATGTTCAAGTTCGCAGATAAAAGGGCAGCTTTTTGTGCCAAAGAGGTATTGAAAAAAGAGGCGAATATAATTATCGAGGAGAAAGACCTTACAAAGATTTTAGATTTTATCTAAAACCTTATCTTTTCAAAAGAGTGATTCATCACTTTATAAAGGTATACCGGGTAGATCACCTGGTCCTTTTCTATTTTTAAATCCTTGAAAAGTTCTATATTGTTTGATGTCAGGTATTCAACCCCGACTATAGATGAGTAGTTTACCCAGTTGTATTGGATATCGCTGTTTGTAAGGTTCGCAGTTTCCAGAAGCTCGTCGGGGACAAAGCCTATCGAGCTTGCTACTGTTACGTTTTTTCTATCCCTTTTTTGAGTCAAAGAAAGGATCAAAGGGGAGTAGTTCAGCTGCGTTGAAAGGAATGAAGCCACTTCAAGCTCGGCTACCGTTATCTGGGAAAGAAGTATGGAGCTTTTGATAATAGGGGTATTTAAAAACACGGTCGAATCGTTGAAGCCGTTGTTTATCCTTAGAAATCTTTTGTATCTTCCGTTCTGGTCATCGACCTCTTTTGAGTATACAAGGTCCTGATCTTTTAAATAAGAGTGCAGCGTCTTACCCACTTCCGAATTGTCGTAAAGGTCTATGATGTTTTTTTTGCCGCTGTAGCTTACAAGTGTGTCTATCTGGTCTTTGTAGCTTATGGCTCCAAAGGTTATCTCTTTATCTTCCAGGTTCTTGACATGCTGATGGTCATATTTGTTTACCAAAGGCATATATATCTTCATATCGTCTAAAAGTTCGGGTTTTGAGAACTCTTTAAAGAACTCTTTTGTGAACAAGGCTATCACCTTGTTTATATTTTTATCTTTTAAGTTTTGGAATATCTCCTGGTATGTTTTGTCGCTTTGTATCTGTATATCGTATACCTCAAGCTTGAAGTTTTGGTTCTTGTATATTAAAAACGTGTTTATGGAGTTTATGGAGTCAAGGGCATATTTGCCGATATTTGAAGAAGCAAAGATCAAAGCCACGGTATCTTTTGGTTCTACCGGTTCCTCTTTTTCAATAACCGGGGCTGCCGGGATATAGGTATCTGAGGTGCCTGCTTTTGAAGTGTAGCTGTAGGATGCGCTTTCTTTTGATGGTTGGGGTGCGTTCTTTTCACACCCGGTGAAAAATATCATTAATGCCAAAAGGGTAATTATATATCTCATAGTTTCTCCAAAATCAATTTTATTTTTTTCAGGTCGTTAAAGGACTGCTGCTTGAATGAGGGATTCTTGTAAACAAACTCCGGGTGCAGTATGGGGATCGTTTTTATATTGTTGTACCTGTAAAGGTTCCCGCTTATATCGTTTATGTTCTCTTCTTTGTTAAGAAGATAGTTAAAGGCGTCGCCGAGTGTGATTATAAGTTTGGGCTTTGCTATGCTTATCTGTTTTTTCAGGTAGTCTATGCAAAGGTTGATTTCGCTGTCGAGTTTTTTATAATCCTCTTTCGTGGTGCATTTTAAAATATTGGTTAAAAATATATCGTCCATGTTTATCAAAAGAACCTTTTCCACCATATTCTTAAGCATATCGTACACCGCTTCGTTTTCAAGCTGGTATTTACTGACCCCTACTATGAATATATCGCTAGTATTGTCGCCTTCCCCGAAGCCGCAGGATATTTTATCTTTTGAGAGGTTGCACAGATTGCAGTTTTTCGTGAATTCCTCAAGTTTCCCAAAAGTGTCCGGCAGCCTTTTTATATGGGAGTCCAGTTTGGTTATATTTATATCTTCCATATAGCCAATACCGCATAATTTATACTGTTTCAGGGTTTTTAATAAAATGTTTTTTTGCAAACTTGTCATATGAAATTGTACAGAAGCGGAGCTTTTAAACTATTTTGTTCCAATTATTGGAACAAAATAGTTTAAAATACTTGACATGTGTTCCAATATTTGGTACACTTTCAGAAATTAATCGTTTAAGGATACATATGACTGCACCAAATGTAAAACAAGGACCTAGTTTAAGAAAGCTTGAGGCTGACCTGGAAGTCAATAAAACTACTCTTCATAACTGGAAACAGAACAGACCTAAACTTTACGAGTTTATAATCGAGTCTTACGAACATAGAACTGCACTGAAAGAAAATATTATGTTCTTAATTGATCAAAAACAGAAGTTGGAAGAGAGAATCTCCAAAGAAACACAAAAACTTAACGGAAACAAAGGCGTTTCTTAAAATATTTTATATATTCAGAAGTATGAAGTTGTGCTGATTTTGATGTGCTATATAAAAGGCTACAACTTCATATATGTGAATATGTACAAGAATAGGTTTGAATGATGATAATAAACAGTACACTGAACAATTATAGCAAACAGTCCACCAATAGTATCAATACGGAATTGAATGATTCCCTAAGCCAGCTTTACCACGAACAAGGCCGGGGAAAGATCAAGAACGAACACTCGGAAATAGTCGTTTCCGATAATCTTTACTTCAATTCAAATGAAATATCTTCAAATATCAAACAAGCAAACGAAAACATAATAATAACCCAGATAGCCAATCTTGCATTAAGCGAACAATCAAATATATTGAACGAGGTTGATACTAAACTGAGCAGGATAAAAAACGGCCTGCCCAATATCAGCGAGGCTTTTGCCGTGGCAAAAGAGATACAAAAGCTTATGGCAAACCTTGAGTTTATAGCTTCCAAAACTACCTATAAAGGGGAGTATCTCCTTCAGTCCTCCTCCACGGATAAAAGCAGGAACCTTAACCTGATATACCAGCTTGGAAACTTTATAGATGAAAGTATCATAGATCATGAAAGCTTTATAGCCGCAAACCTGGATAAAGAGGGGTATGCCAAAGGGAGCCTGTCTGAGCTTAAAGAGGATGAGAACCTTTTTACGCAGATATTGGAACAGGCAAGATCTTTTGATGATGCGGGTGATCTTGAGAGTTCACAAAAAAGCAAAGAGAATATAAAAGATTATATTACGGTCAAAAGAATGGATATAGAAACAGCAAATGAAGACCTCCTAAAGTTGAAAGAGCAGTTTTCCAATATCCAAAGTGCCCTGGAGGAATCCATAAAGAGAATGACAGGAGAAAACAAGCTTGACACAGAGCAGTATCTTTTGTCAAATATAGATTATGCTCTGGAAAGTATCAGTTTTGATAAGTCGAACATACTCTCCTACGCGGGATCTTTCAAGCTTAGCCAGGCGAATATGGTGACTAAAAAATCTATGAATCTTTTATAGATCAAAGATTATGAAAAAAGTGATCGAAGATACTCTTTGATCTGTTTTGTCAGCCTTTTTACTTTTCCGTTATCAACAAGAACAAGCAGCACCGTAGTTTTAAATAAAACCTCTTGATCTTTTTTTATCTCCTGGTAGATGCTCAAAGAGGAGTTTTTTATCTCTTTTATTTCAGTAGTTACCTCTATGATATCCCCGAACTTGGCACTAGATACAAAATCGCACTCCATGTGCCTGACTACAAAATGCGCCCCCTCTATGGTTGGAAGCTTCCCTTTTTGAAAGAAGAACTCGCTCCTTGCCCTTTCGCAGAAGTTGAGATAGTTTGAATGGTATACGATACCTCCCGCGTCGGTATCTTCATAATAAATCCTAATTTGCATGTTATAACCTTTTCGTTTATGGGCTTCTTAGGACTACGCTATATAAAACGTTCCCAAAAACGTTCCCAAAATTTTTGAAAACTTAAACGCTAGATAGATACCGACGTAAAAGTTTTTTTAATCTTTTTTGTTTGATGAGGTGTATTTTACAGATGTTGTGGTAAAGGTGTGGTTAATAGAGTTTGTCCAAGCTGTCTATATAATGCCACTAATAATTGCATTTGCTAATTTTTGTCTTGCACTCTTGATTATTCTTGTAAAAGTTGGACGAGATACTTCCATACTTTTAGCAGCTTCTTCTTGACATATGTTCATAAAACTGGCATAATTTGAACATGTATTCACATATATAAGTTAAAATATTATAAGATTTATTTATATTTTAAACTTGAGAAGCCACTATGAATAATATTGTTTCAGTATATCGGTTTTAAAAATATGAAAGTTGGGCGTACTTTTTGTAAATTTTATCTCAACAGTTATAACGAGTGCTTTAAAGTTTCATTAACGATGATAAAAAAACTTACAGCTGTTGTTTTATATATGTTAGCTTTTAAATTAATTTGGTAAAAGAGAAAAAGATGAATAATAAACAAAACAAACCAACGATAAAAAACTCTTTTTTAGGAGCAATTAAAAATTTTATTGAGATAGTACCTATGATATTGGCTGTAACATTATCAATAGGTCTGTTTAAAATCTATATAACACCTGATATGTTATCACATCTATTTGGATACGGTAATTTCTCAGATACATTAATAGGTACGCTTAGTGGTGCTATATCATCTGGAAATGCGGCAATAAGCTATGTTGTAGCACAAGGATTGCAAAATGAAGGTGTATCTGTATATGCAACTGTTTCATTTATCTTAGCTTGGGTAACTTTAGGATTTGTCCAACTTCCTGCAGAAGTGAGTATATTTGGTTTAAGATTTACAGTTGTCAAAAATCTATTGGCCCTGATTAGTACGATTTTAGTAACATATTTAACTATAGTTACTGTTGGATTTATTGTATGGAAGTAAAAAAGATAGAATACAAAGGTGTTAAATTTCTCTTTACTATTTTAGCTCTTTATATAGTTTTGTTTGTAATAGATTTTCAAAACATCAGTGAGGCACTTAATAAATCAGTCAATATAATTTTTAGTTTAATCCCAATATTTATTTTTATAATTCTTTTAACAACTTTGATAAACTATTTTATGCAACCAAAAAAGGTTATGAAGTATTTTGAAAAAAACAATAGCAAAAAATCTTTACTCTTTATGATTTTAGGAGGTATTTTAAGTCATGGACCTATGTATGCATGGTATGGAATACTTAATAACTTGAGAGAGCATGGACTTAAAGATGGATTGATAATTGTTTTTTTATATGCAAGGACAATAAAATTGCCACTATTACCTTTTATGGTCGAAATTTTTGGAATAGTGTTTACGATAGTTATCAATCTATATATTATAATCTTTGCAGTTGTACAAGGGATTATAACTGACAAAATCATTAAAAAAGGAAATCAATGATATTTAATTTAGAAAATAAAGAGATAAATGACAAGTATAAACTTATGGCTCAAACAATTATACCAAGACCAATTGCATGGGTAGTTACTCAAGATGAAGGGGTAATAAATATAGCACCATTTAGTTACTTTATAGGGTTGTCATCAAATCCAGCGACAGTTTTAGTATCTGTAGGACATAAAGCAGATGCTGTTCCAAAAGATACTCTGGAAAATATAAGAAAACATAAAAAATGTACTATTTGTATGGTTGATGAAAAAAGTTTACAAAAGATGCACTTTAGCTCTAAAGAACTTGATAAAGATATAAGTGAAGCAGAACTTTTTGATATAAATACCAAAACAATGTTTGAAGAGTTTCCGCCAATTATAGAGGATACTCCTTGTAGTTATTTTTGTACATTTAATCAAGAGATAGATTTAGGGGGTGGTACAACAATACCACTTGTTTTAAATGTTGAACAGATATATATAAAAGATGAAAATATCACAGACAAACAAAGACTTACAATAGAGTTTGATCCAGTAGCTAGAATAGGCAAAAGCTATGCTTTTTTAGGTGAAGAGATAACACCACCTAAGATTCCATAAGAAGAAAAGATCAGATGAAAAAAACGTTCCCAAAACAAACGAAGTGCAGTTTCCTTGAAAAACGGTCCCGCAATTTCCCTTAATTTCCTAATTTTAGGGAAATTTATCAAACAAAAATCCTTTTATTTATAGCTGTTTTAAGTCCCCGTTGAAATCCAAATCAAAGTATCTTAAATCTGTATTTCTTAATAAACTGGGTAGGAAGTACGATCCCTATGGTAATGGCTCCAAATACCAGCCATGTTCGTAATCCGTAATGCAAAGATTGGATAATTACATCTTGATTCATAATCTGGTGGGTTGATATCTGGATCAAGCCTATCATGGTTTTATAGGCGTTGATCGTGGGAACCAGAACTATCGAACTGCTGATAGCATAAACCAGGATCGGTATATTTTGTTTACCTGAAAAATATATGCACATAGTTCCTATGCAAAATGCCGCGACAAATGTTGAAAACTCCAGACTAAAACCGTATTGCAGCATGTTTTTTTTAACGAAAACAGCAACTATCCCGATAATAACAATAGGTATCAGTGCACGCTTCGGGGCATTAAAAAGTATTGCAAAAGCCAAAGAAACAAACAATCCCGTAAAAATATCAAGTATCATAAAAAATTCTCCACACCTAAAATATTCAATGCCAAAGTTATCCCTATTGCAATGGCAAAAGAAACAATAACACCCCTTATTCCTCTTATAAGACCCGTATTATAATGACCTTTTGTGAGATCGTTGATCGAATTGATAAATGCAACGCTTGGAACTAAAAAGAGTATCGAGGATGAAATTGCAATATGTGCAATATCATGATGCATATTCAAAAGACCGGATATCATGGTTGTTGTAAATGCTACCAACATAATTACGATAAAAGGATTAAAGTATCGTTTTAACATAAAACCATTCAGATAAAATCCGATATAAGAAGCGATAAAAGTAGTTATAAAAATATAAATATCACCGCCGAAAAGCAAACTGAAAGAAGCACACCCGACACCTGCCATGATATTTCTTTGGTAATAAGGATAGATAAAACTGAAATTGTTTTCATCTTTAAGTTGTGCCGTTAATTGGATAATATCTGATGCAGGACTCATGTTTTCTATCATCGATTCCACTTTATCAAGTGCACTGAAGTTTACATCCTGCCGCGCTACCCTTTGCAGTTTGGAGTTGTAAACTTTTTCCTTGGAGGGAAGACTCAGTAAAATAACATTGGGAAGAATAAGTATATCTATATCATTGCAAGCCAGTTTTGAAGCGGCTTTTTTTATGCTTGTTTCAACCAGCTCCGTCTCCGCACCGTGTTGTAAAAGCAGTTTTCCTATTTGTGATAAGAAATCTATTATTTGTCTTTCTTTGACCATTAAATCATGCCTTTTTATAAAAACGGTATTATACTTTAAATTTTATAGATAATCACCAAAAAAATGTAAATATACGTAAAAATATTTTTTGATATTTCCTTTAATATAGATTTTGCAGGTTATTGTTGGAATAAGATATTTAAGGGTATAATTGCAATTGAAATTACAAATATTTAAAGGTGTTTTTTGTGTCTATTTATGCTTTACAATCTTTAGCCGGCGGCTTTCTGGATGAGGATTTAGATCATTTCAATAAGAATTTCGATGATTGGTGTGTTCAATTTGAGAGTTATGACGATGCTATGATCATATTGCAAACTCTTGAAAATCAGGAAGCGATGCAAATTGTTGAAATAACACCGTTAAGTTATCCAAAGTATTTTTTCCCCTCTTTACAGGGTACTGTTTATCTAACACGACAGGTTGAAGATAAAATCATCTGTGCAGTAGAACCGTTTATTGGCGCCAGCTTTAAAATCGCAATATGTGATCTTAAAACAAAAAACGTAAGATTCTCAAAAACAAACTATAAAACTATTACAAGCGCCGAAGCCGCTTTTAGCAATTTCGGCGAGTAGCCGAGGCCTGATTTTTAGTTTTGCAGTATATTTTGATATATAGTTTTATACTTGTAAAATACTAATAAAATTATAAAATAAAACTATTATTTTATAATTCTTTTTTTATCTCTATGGTACAGGTCATACCGGCCCTTAAGATCAAGCCCTCAGGTACGCTGTCTATAGCGATCCTAACGGGGATCCTTTGGGCAAGCCTTACCCAGGTAAAAGAGGGATTCACGTTTGAAAGAAGCTGCCTTCCTAAGGCATTGTCCCTGTCAGTTATACCGTTCGCTATACTTTCAACATGCCCGGTTATCACAAAGTCGGTCCCAAGAGGGTTCATTTTTGCCTTGTCTCCTATTTGGATATGGGGAACCTTGTTCTCTTCAAAATAGCCGTATATCCAGAAAGATTTCTCGTTTATAACAGCCATTTTGCTTTCACCCGTTTTCAGGTAATCCCCTTTTTTTAACAGCAGGTTGCTTACCCAGCCGTCATTTGCGGCATATACGGTGGATCGTTCCAGGTCAAGTTCAGCCATATCCAGCTTTGCTTTTGCTTCGTTTAACTCCTCTTTTGCGATTTCAAGCCGGTAGCTTGCGTTGTCTTTATTCTCTTTTGAGACTATGCTGTCTTCCGCCTTGTAACGTTTCTGGTACTCCTTCTTTCTCATAAGGTAATTTGCCTCTTTTAGTTTTACTACGGCTTCAAGCTCTTTTATCCTTTCATGGAACCTTGCTTTGTCAAGATCGAAGAGCTTCTCCCCCTGCCGTACATACTGGTTGTCCTTTACGTATACTTTACTAACCAGGCCCGGTACATCCGGAGCGATAAGCGTCACGTCGGCCCTTACCCTTCCGTCTCTTGTCCAGGGCGTATCCATATACGCCTGCCATAATATTATTCCAAGTGTGACCGCTATGCAGACCACGCTGAAAGTTATGATATACCTGAATAGTTTTATAAATTTGTTTTTTTCCATTAAAGTTCCTTAGTGATAAATAAAAAGTGATGCTGCGCAAAACATGCAGAAAAACAGGGCTATCCTGAATAAACCGGGATGCCAGACATAGTCGTATACGCCAAGATCGGACATTACCCTGTTCAGCAGTATCTGGAAAATACCGCAGATAAGGAATATCAATGCCAATGCAGGTATCTGAACACCCAAAAACGTAAGGATCAATTCCATTTGTCCGCTCCTTGAATCGGAAGTGAGATTTTGTTTTTTATGATCGTATGTATGATCGAAAGCTCAAGCAGGATATTACGCATCGCTTTTTGTTCGTTCGCCATGGTGTATCTGGTATTTGAAAGCTCGATAAAGTTCTTTTCAAACTTATCGACCAGAGCTTTTTTATCGTTCTTGTCATTTTCGTTAAAAAGCTTCCTGATGATATTCAGGATCAGATAAACCTTTTTTACATTTTTTGCCTCAAAATGCCCAAGGCTGATCCTTATATCTATAACGGCCCTTCCTATTTCCAGGGTCGAAAGGAGCCATTTGAACAGCTGGTTGCTCGAAGTGCTGTTGAGCCTTCCCAGGGTGGAAAACCTTTGTATCAGGTCAAATCCCGAACTCTCAAGCTTCACCCTTTGAAGGGAGAGTTTTTTGGTAGGCAGGGAAGATATCTTTTGGGATAAAAGTTTTGAAACCCTTTTTTTGTTCCAGCCCTCAGACCAGGAATTGACCACGATAAATGCGGCACCGGCACCCATAAGCCCCAGCATGGTCGCAATGCTTGTATCGATATATACGTTCAGGTTCATACTGTATTGCAGGTCCATGGAACATACGGTTATAAAAATAAGTATAAACCCGAAAGCGAACAATCCCTTGCTGGGTATAGTCATCATCCATGCGGTAAATGCAAGCAGTGGTGTAACCGCCAGGGCCAGTGTCTGGATATCGCTGACAAAAGTAGGGAGGATATAAAGATCATAAACCCCTGTTACGAAAAACGAGAAAAAGGCACCTTTTAGAAAGTTTTTCACGGCATCGACGGGGCTTGGGGCTGAGCCAAGCAATAAAGTGGAGGCAACTGCCGCGATCACCGAAAAAGGCCCGTATTCCCAGCCGGAAAATATCCAAAACAGCATCATCACAATAAAAACGCCGCTTCCCCTTAATACCGATAAGAACAGAAGCACATTATCTGTATGGGTGGAGAACTGGATGGGCTGGGAGAAGCTTTCATAACCCTTTTTGCTTTTTTTGTTAAAAGAAGCGTAAGTTGATATATAAAGTATGAATTCCCCCAAAACTCTTTCCATAAGCCTGCTTACGGCATTAAAGTCGTTGAGGTCGTTGAAACTGCTTAATTGAAGCTCCTTTTTTTTCTCCTCTATATCTGTTCTTAACCTTTTCTTGATCCCCCTTAACTCTTTTTTTATATCCTCTACCGAGTCTTTTGAAGCCAGCTCTTTGGAGTAGTTCTTTTTCAAGGTGCCCTTAATAGGCTCATATAGCTGCTTTAGGGATATTATGATATCCTCTTTCCCTTTTTTTTCAAGGGTATTCAGAATATTTTTTAAGGAAAAATAGCTTGTGCAAAGGTGCATGAACTCGGAGTTCAGCCTTTGGAAGTATATCTTGTCGCTTTTGTTTATATTGGTCTCAAAAGAGCTGTTTATCCTAAGAGCGTTCGTCCCCAAAATATCTTTTGAGTAGTTGAAACTGTTTTTCCCCTCTTCAAATATATTGGAGCTGTCCATAAATGTTCCCCAGACGGAAGAGTATCTTGCTTTTTCATTGGCGTATAATGAGCTTGAAAGGGTCTTTGGGAAAAGTATCTCGCTTATTATGCTTGAACATAAAAGCCCGATGCTGACTTCCGAAAACCTCTCCACCGCAAAGTCAAAAACGCTCAAGGGCATAGGCAGGGTAGGGAGACATACGATAGCAGCCGTGTATCCAGAAAGGACAAAACCGTAAGACATGAAGTTTCTGTATTTAAACCCTACTGCGGAACATATCCCTATCCAGATCGCCAGAAGTATGATGAACTCGGCCCGATCTTGGGAGAAGGCATCCATTAGGAATATGGAGATGATTATACCTATGCACGTACCTATGAATCTGTAAAAGCTTTTTGAGAATACCATCCCGCTTTGGGGCTGCATCACGATAAAAACAGTAAATATCGCTGTCTGGGGCATGGAAAGGTTTGCCTCGATACAAACCGCCATGGCCAAAAGTGCGGCGATAGTTACTTTTGCCACATAGATGAACCTGGATAGGTCCGTGGCCGCCCACTCTTTGAAAGCGGCTTTATAATCGTTTCTAGCTGTTGCTGACATCTTGCCCCTTGTTCTCGTATCCTCCGCCTAAAGATCTTATAAGTTCTATCTTCAGGCTTAATTCCCTGTTTTTCAATACGGCTTTGGAAAGCTGCGTATTTATTAAAGATATTTCGGAATCAAGATAAGAGATCTTGTTTTTAAGACCCAGAAGAAATTTCTTTTTCTCAATATCTTTTACGGATTCTTTTACGGCGATCTCTTTTTCGTTTGATTCTAGTTCGTTCCTGCTTATCTCAAGGTCTTTGAGTGTCGTTACGATCTCGTTAACGGCTTTTACGATCGCGCCGTTATAGTTGTGAACTTGCGCGTTATAATCGTCAACGCTTTTTTTAAGGTTGGCTTCCCTTGCCCCCGCGTCAAACAAAGGAAGGGAGAGCGCGACGCCTCCAAGCGGGGCGACGGATGAGTGATCGAACATTTTCGACCAGTTAAACGAGGTCAGGTTGAACAATCCCTTAAGGCTGATATTCGGGTAAAATTTTGCTTTTGAGTGCTCGATAAACTGTTCTTTGCTTAAAAGCAGGTATTTCTCAACGGCGATATCGGGCCTGTGGGACAAGATATCAAGATGCAGGTCCCTTGGCAGCGATACGCAGTGCCCGTCTATTCCGGGCCGTTCCAGGCTCTCAACATAAGAGGGGAGAAACCCACCTATTATCCCTATGGATTTTTTTATATTGTCGATGTCGGTTTCAACCTTGTATACAAGCTGCCTTGTCTGCTCCAAAGCTGTTTTCTGCCCGTTTAGGTATATCTCGTCGCTTAGGCCGTTTTCAAATATCTTTTCCGAGATGGCTGTTTTCTCCCGAAGCAGCTTTTCAATAAGTTCCAGTTTTTCCAGTTTTTCTATATTATAGTTCCATGAGATATACAGTGTTGAAAGAGCCGTGGTAATGGACAGCTCCTTAACCTTTAAAAGCGCCATCTGGGACAATGCGCTGTTTTTCACCCCTTTTATAAGTGAACTTCTGCTGTTCCAGAAATCAAAATCATAATCAAGGGAAACACCGATATTATAAAGATCGTATCTTCCCCCGCCCATTGGTGCCGGGAATATATAGTTCTCACTGAACCGCAGCCTCGAAAGGGAGGAACCCAAAGATATGTTCGGCAGGTTTTTTGATTCATGCATTTTTATCAGGCTGTTTGCCTGGGCATATCTTGATTCCAGGGTTTTCAAAGAGGGCGCGTCATGGAGGGCTTTTTTAATAAGCTCGTTTAGCTGGGGGTCTTTAAAGTTCTCCCACCAGTCGTTTTTCAATGCGATATCATTGCTGTTGAAGTGTTCCAGGTCTTTTTTCATCTCCTTTTCAACGGTATCTTTTTTTACCGTATCTACCTTGTTGATCTTGGGGACGCAGCCTGAAAACAAGGAAACAAGCAAAAGCGGATAAACAATACTCTTGACGGTCATGCTTATTTCTCTTTCAGGTTCTTGTACATTTTTTTTAAAGTCCGGGTCAATATCTCTATATCTTCGCCCTTTATTCCTTCAAGTGCCTTCTCTTCCGTTTCGTCGCCTATATTGATAAGTATATCTTTTAGTTCCCTTCCCTTTGGCGTTATCCCTATTAGGTAGGCTCTCCTGTCGTCGTTTTTCGGTTTTCTTATGATCAGGCCGTTTCTTTCCAGTTTGTCAAGAAGCAGGGTTAGGCTGGACTGCTTAAAATAGGTGTCCTGTGCCAATTCTCTTTGGGTAAGATCGTCTTTTTCGCAAAGCCTTAATATGATCAGCCTTTGCGCAGGCGTGATGTTGTAAGGCAGCAGTTCTTTTTCCACGTGGTTTTTCAGGCTGTTTCTTACGTTTGCTATCAATATCCCCAAGGATTCGTCAAGTTCGAAGCTCATAGTTTCCCCTTTGTTTTTTGTATATTATAGGATAAATAGTTTAAGTGTTAATAGTTAGTATGCTAATAATTAATTTATTAAAGAAAAAAATAAAAGTGTACAATTGCAATTAGAAGAAGATTAAATTTCGTTATTTATATAAAACTGTGACGCTAGCTGTGACATTTATTTTGTAGAATAGTCCACTTCTTATTCTGAAAAAATCCGCATAGGGGATAAAAGAATATAAACGATAAAAGGAAATATATGAACACTCTAAAAGCAAAACTACTGGCAACGTCGATCCTGCCCATAATAATAACGATGGTGCTGTTAAGCATAGCGGGGATTTTTAATCTAGTCTCAAACAATGAATCGATGATAGAGTTATATGAAAAAGATATGTTAAAAGAGAAGCAGCAGCTGATCAAAAACCAGATCCTAAGCGCCAACGGACTTATAGAAGCGGTACTGGCAAAACAAAGCGATAAAGAGGAAGCTAAAAAAGAGATCATAAATATATTCTCAAAGATAAGGTATCTTGAGAACAAAAGCGGTTATTTTTTTGCATATGAAGAGAAAAACGGCAGATACCATTTCGCTTTTCACGGAACCAAGCCGCAGCTTAACGGTAAAGAAACAGATATAACAAAGCCCGATATCAAAGGATTCGCATTTAGAAAAGCCCTGATAGAGAACGGTTTGAAAGACAGGTTCGTAACCTATCATTACCAAAAACCGAATACCGACAAGATACTGAAAAAGATCGCCTATTCAAAATATATCAAAGAGCTGAACTGGACGCTGGTAACGGGTATTTATGTTGATGACGTTTATAAACAGATAAAGCAGATGGACAAGATAAACAGCGACAGCCTGCGGTTCAGCATAATCGAAACGGGAATTATCTCGGTTGTTTTATTGCTGGTATCTATAGTTTTGATCGTTTTTCTGGTATCGAACTTCTTTAACAAGCCCTTAAAAGAATTTGAAGAAGGGATAGTAAGCTTTTTTAGATACCTAAACAAAGAAACGGACAATATCGAGTACCTGAACAGCAGCAGCAAAGATGAGCTTGGCTTGATGTCAAAACTTATCAACGACAATATAATGAAAACCAAAAAAAATATAGACGAAGAGAGGGAGGTTATAAACAGTACCATCTCTATCCTTTCCGAGTTTGAAAAAGGGGACTTGAGCCAAAGGGTGGATACGGACAGCTCAAATCCCGCATTAAGCAAATTAACGGAGCTTCTAAACCAGATGGGGGAAAACCTGGAAAGCAATATAAATAATATATTATCGACCCTGGAGAGATATACCCATTATGATTACCTGGATGAGGTCGAGACCAAAGACCTGAAAGAGCATATCTTTAAACTGGCGGAAGGGGTGAATATACTGGGGCGTTCCATCACCCATATGCTTATAGAGAACAAAGATCACGGCACGATGCTTGATAGTTCCGCAAAAACACTTCTGGAAAACGTCAGGATACTAAGCTCCTCTTCCAACGAAGCGGCCGCTTCTTTGGAGCAGACGGCGGCGGCGTTGGAGGAGATGACCGAAAATATCTCAAGCAACACCCATAATATAATACAGATGGCCTCTTATGCAAATGAAGTTACGAATTCTGCCGCAAAGGGACAGAAACTGGCAAATGACACGACAACGGCGATGGATCAGATAAACAGCGAAGTTACAGCGATAAACGAAGCGATCACCGTAATAGACCAGATAGCGTTCCAGACGAATATCCTAAGCCTTAATGCGGCCGTTGAAGCGGCAACTGCAGGTGAGGCGGGAAAAGGGTTCGCCGTGGTCGCGCAGGAGGTCAGGAACCTGGCAAGCAGATCAGCAGAAGCTGCCAACGAGATCAAGAGCCTGGTAGAAAACGCAACGGCAAAAGCAAATAACGGTAAAAATATCGCAGACGAGATGATAGAGGGGTATAGCCACCTGAACGAAAGCATCTCCAAGACCATAGAGCTTATATCGAACGTGGAAACCTCAAGCAAAGAGCAGCTTTCGGGGATCGAGCAGATCAACAACGCCGTGACTCTTCTTGACGCCCAGACACAGAAAAACGCTTCCGTTGCGAACCAGACCCAGGAGATAGCAAATACCACCGCATCGATCGCAAAAAGCATAGTAGATTCTACCGATCAGAAAAAATTCAGAAGTGGCAATAATTAAGATAAAAGAAAAAGTGGATATGATTAAAACAAAAATTCGGATATTTTATGGAAGATAAAAAACAGAAAAACATAGCGATGTATATCGACTGCGACAACGTAAGCGCAAAATTTATAGAAAATATTTTTGATGATCTTTCCCAGTACGGGAAAGTAAATATAAGAAAAGCATACGGAAACTGGAAAGATTCAAAGCTTGGGGGCTGGGAAAATATCCTGCAGGATTATAATATCCAGCCCGTACAGCAGTTTGCATATACCCAGAATAAAAATGCAAGCGATATAGCAATAGTGATCGACGTGATGGACTCCATATATACAAAAAGCATAGACGCCGTTGCCCTGATCACGAGTGACAGTGATTTCACTCCCCTTGTTACAAGGGTGCTTTCTGACGGGATCACCGTATACGGCTACGGGGAGGAAAAAACCCCAAAGGCCCTGGTAAATGCCTGTTCCCAGTTCATTTACGTGGAGAAGTTCATCCAGCTTGAAGAATCGGCAACAGAATATAACCATGTCAATAACGACTTTAAGAACAGTTACCAGGGTGACGACTACGACGCGAGAAAAGATCATAAGCTGAAAAGGGCTCTTATCCAGGCGGTAGACCAGGTATCGGGAAACAACGGCTGGGCGGACCTTAAAGACGTGGGGCTTTATATCGGCCAGAACAGTTCCTTTTCACCGATCAACCACGGATTTAAAAAACTCGGGGGCTTGGTCAAGTATCTTGATATCTTTGAAGTACGGTATATAAATAACAATCTTACAATGCTCGTAAGGATCAAAAAAGACGAATTCTATTGAGCCCATAGATTAATTAAAGCGGGTACTTAATAAGTTTATTAGTTATAAGTATGTTATTATTTTGCAACTAATTCAAGGGGACCCCGATATGATCAAGTTTGAAAACATAATCTATGTTTTTAGTATTATAATTTTATCCGTAGTGATGTTTGCAGAATTTAATATAAAAAAGACGATGTATACCGGTGAAAAGATAAACGATCTGCAAATCCAGTATAAAAGTAAATTAATATTCAACGATAAGATAATAGAGGCCTTGTTTGACGAGATTCTTGAAGATGATTATATGAAAGGGCTTTTGGCAGAATCCAATAAGGGGATAGAAAAAGATCAGAACCGGGAAAAACTCTATAATCATTATAAAGAACAGTTTGAAAGCTTCAAGGAAAGAGGGATCGAGCAGTTTCAATTCCATCTCTCTTCGGGGGAAAGTTTTTTAAGGTTTCACAAGCCCCAAAGATACGGGGATAATCTTTTATTCAGGAAAAGCATACAGAAAGTTATCCAAAGCAGGCAAAAGGTTATCGGATTTGAGATCGGGCGTTATTTCGAAGGGTTCAGGTATATATATCCTTTATTTTTCAAAGGGGAATATATAGGAAGCGTGGAAGCGTCCGTCAAGACGTCTTATCTTCTGGAGCAGATGAAAGAGATGCTTGATGCAAGATATAACGTGATCCTGAAAAAAGATGAAATCTCCAAAAATGTGGAAAAGGGGAGGATAAACGATCTTTACCACTCTTTCTGTGCCGATGACAAATATCTGATGGCAAACTCCACCCATAACGATAAAGACCTGGTAAAAGATACCTTGATGGAAATAAAAGGGGACGTTTACGATTCCCTGGGGAAAAAAGACTCTTTCGTAAGCTTCGGGCACGATAAAGAGGGGAATGTGAAAGCGTTTATCTTTATCCCGATACTTGACGTAAACGGCAAAGATGTAGGGTATTTCTTCTCCGTAAGGGACGACAACACTATTCATATGATAGCGTTAATGCAGCTGGTCAAATATGCGGTGGCATTGATACTGTTTACCCTTTTACTCTATTTTTACAAGCAGACAAGAAATAAAACCATAACCATAGAACAGCTTACCAATGCAATAGACCAGACGACCCTGGTTTCAAAAACAAATCCAAAAGGGATAATTACCTATGTAAACGACGCCTTTGAGAAGCTTTCCGGTTTTTCCAAAAGCGAGCTTATAGGAAGTCCCCACAATATCGTAAGGGAAGAGAGTACCCCTAGGTCATTGTTCAGGGATATGTGGAAAACAATAAAGAAGAAAGAAGTTTGGCACGGGATCATAACAAACAGGGCAAAAAACGGTTCAAAATATACCGTCGATGCCACGATACTTCCCATAGTGGACCTAAACGGAAAAATAAAAGAGTATATTGCGATCAGGCATGATATAACCGAGCTTGAAAAATATAAAGAGATATTAAAAGAGCAGCTGGAAGATACTACCAAGTCCCTTGAAGAAAATATAAATTATACCAGGCAGTACGAAGAAGCGATAAACAACTCAACGGCTGTTTTAAAAACAGATACGGACAATATCATAATATATGCGAATGACCAGTTTTGTGAACTAAGCGGTTATGCAAAAGATGAATTAAAAGGTATGGACTGTAAAGAGCTCAGGCATGAAAACCATATAAGAACCGGCGACTGCGAAAACATTAAAGAGAAAATGGAAAACAAAGAGGTTATGTCGATCGTTTTCACGAATGTTGCCAAGAACAAAGAGCTGTTCTTCCTTGATACTATTATTTACCCGATAGTAAACAAAAAGGGTGAGATCATCGAGCACCTGCACCTGATGCATGATATCAGCGAGATCATAAATCTGCACCAGGAACTGGAAGACACCCAAAAAGAGATAATATATAAAATGGGGGAGATCGGGGAAACCAGAAGCAAAGAGACTGGAAACCACGTAAAAAGGGTTGCTGAATATTCCAGGCTCCTGGCTGTTTTATACGGCTTGGGAGAAAAAGAGGCGGAGATGTTAAGGCTTGCCAGCCCTATGCATGATATAGGAAAAGTGGGTATCCCCGACAGCGTGCTTAAAAAGCCCGGAAAACTTGACAAAGAGGAGTGGGAGATCATGCAAAGCCATGCCGAGCTGGGCTATGAGATGCTTAAACACTCCGGCAGGCCTATTTTAAAAGCTGCGGCTACGGTTGCAGGGGAACACCACGAGAAATGGGACGGCAGCGGTTATCCAAAAGGCTTAAAAGGTAAAGATATACATATCTATGGAAGAATCACCGCAGTGGCGGATGTTTTTGATGCTCTGGGAAGCGATAGGTGTTATAAAAAAGCCTGGGAACTGGATAGGATACTGGAACTTTTTAAAGAGGAAAAGGGCAGGCATTTCGATCCTGATCTTGTAGATCTATTCTTTGATAACCTTGACGAGTTCTTAAAGATCAGGGATGAGTTCAGGGATTGATTTTTACTGGTAAAAAACTAAATATTTAATATAATAAAACTTATTAAATATTTGATATTAAATTTTATATCATATGAATAAATCTAATTAGGATATAATAAGAAAAAGTAAATATTAAAAGGTTTTAAAGATTGAAAAAAATTATATTGACGGTGCTGATCCTGGCTCAAACGGTTTTTGCGGATAAAATAGATATAGCGGAAAAGTTCTCCCAGCTTCCTAAAGGGGAAAATATCATTTTGATCTTTTCCATGGAGTTCTGTCCTTATTGCATTAGGCAGGAGAGGTCCATCTTAAAGAACGTAAAACCGAAATTCAAGGATATGGCTTATTTCAAGGTTATGAAAGGCTCGGCTCTTTTTGAGAAGCTGATAAAGACGGGAAATTTCGGTGAGGTGGAGTATTTCCCCACCACATATATCCTGAAGATCGAAGATGACGGCAGCATAGATGTAAAATACCCGTTTATGGGATTCCAAAGATCTTCCAATATAATCTCCGTATTAAACGATAAAGAGGTGATGGGGGATTAGAAGCTTCAGGGCTGCTTGATCTTCGGAAGCTTCAGTATCATACCACTTCCTATCATTATGTTCTTGCAGTGCCCCGCCAGTTTTTTATCTTTTGTTACGAAGTTCATATTCGTATATGAATACTGCTCCGTTATGGTTCCCCTTTTTAAGGTGTGAAATCCCAGGATCGTTACAGAAGCGTGGGTCATTGTCTTGTTTACGCTTAAGGGGATATATTTCTTTTTTGATTCATCTTTTTGGTTTACAAGGTCGCAGGCGCAGGTGCCCCCGTAGCTTGTAATGGTGTCGTTGGGGTTATGGGTGAATATCCTGTATTCGTTTGCCTTGACCTTCCCCTCTATTAAAAAAGGGAAAGGTTCATAGGTATCGATGCCGTATTCGTCAGCAGTTTCGTTCAGGTACTCTTCAAACTGTTTTTTCGTATATATATGGGAGGGTATCTTAAAAGAAACCCATTGGGGAACGTTGGCGTAGACCAAAAAAGAGGCGTTGGTCTTTAGGTCAGGGTTTAGGGTTATCCTGCCGTTTTTCCCCACCGAGCTTATAAAAACCTTCGAATCAAAGATCTGTATCTCCCCTTGAAGGTGTTCTTTGAGACCTATTGCGTATAAGGAGGGGGACTTTTCAAGCTTCTTTAAAAAAAAGCTTTCCCCGTACCCCTCATAGTTCATCGTTCTGTCCAGGTCTCCCATGATATGCACCTGTTTGTCCCATAGATCTTCGGCATATAAACTTCCGATCAGGCATAACAGCGTAAACAGTTTTTTCATACTAAGCCTTTTTTATCTGGTTTGGGGAATTATAGTCAATTGAATATTCATATACAGTTAGGTTTGATTATTAAAATCAATTTAATAGGAGAGGGTCAGTTTTTGGGAAATATTTTTTTGACGAAGATATATATAACAAAAGGGACAAGGGCAAATAAGGTTATAAAAGTCAGGGTATCTATGCTGTTCGCGATAGAGGTGAGCATAAGGACGCCGTAAATGACCAGTAGGATTATTCTGCTGTTTTTGTCGAATTTCATATTTGACCAGTCGTTTAGATATTTTTTCAAATCCAATTGTTTCTTCCCTAAAGTAAAAAAGCCCCGCCTTTCAGCGAAGCTTCATAATTTCGAAATTCAATGAAAAAGCTTGTTCATCTTGTCTTGTTAACGAAAGTATAAAATACCAAAATGAAATGAAAATGAAATGAAATGAATTTATGTAAAATAAAATGTAATTAATTTGTAGAAAAATTGAAAGATAGTTTAAGTATTTTTTTGTAAAATTTCGCGATGAATTTTAAAGACGATGAACTACATATAATAAAACTAATATCAAACGGCTATGTTATACCTATAACTCAGCACAACCAGGAAACTATCGATAAGATAGTAAAAAGCAGTTTTCTTCTGGACAAGAAAAACGTCAAGCTTATCAAAAACTATTCAATAGACCTGAACGACATATTCTGTGCTACACTTGACACAAGATTTGAAGCCGCTTACGCTTCCCAAGCACTGTAATACCAAACAAGACCTTAAACAGACCGCGGCTTCTTTATCTCCCGAAGCCTGATATTTTTTCTTTTTTTCTTTTGCTTATACCCTTGTTATATTTCCAACGGTTTTTATAATACTAATATTTTACAAGTAAATAATTAGTAAAAATATATTAAATTAATAGTATTTAATATTTAAGAGGTTATAATCCCTGATCAAATAAAAAGGAGCACCGTGATAATACTATTCGTTCATCAAAAAGGGGGCGTGGGCAAAAGCACCGCCGCAATCAATACCGCGTACGAGTTTAAAAAATGGTTCAAGGATATTTCCCTGTTTGATCTTGACAGCCAAAATTCCGTCAAGCTTTTTAACAGGCTTCGGGCTTCCACAAAACACAAACTGATCGACTGCTATACCCAAAACGAGATAGAGTTTGAAAAACTGGTGAAAAGATACAAAGGTAACAAAGAGAATATCCTGGTGATCGACAGCGGGGGGTACGACAGCCAGGTAAACAGGCTTGCCCTGGTCGAAGCTGATATACTTGTAACTCCCGTCGGGATATCACAGATCGAACTCTTTGGCTTGCAGAAGTTCAGGAAGATACTAAAAGAGGCATCTACTTATTTAAAGAAGAATATAAAATCCCATATACTTTTGAACAATGTGGACCCAAGAAGCAAAAAGGCCATAAAGTCCGTAAGGGAATATATCCGGAAAAACGAGGATTATTTCAACCTTCTTGAATCAACTCTGCACAGCAGGGCAGATTATAAACACTCTTACGCAAAAGGGCTTTCCGTTAAAGAGTATAATAAAAAAGGGGATGCCGCAAAAGAGATCAAATCTTTATCTAAAGAGATTAAAGATATGATATTAAACTAGTTTAATACTTATATAAAACAAGCAATAAAGGTGAGATTATGGAAATAGCGGATATCGACGACTTTGAGCAGGAAAGCGGGAAAAACGCATTTATAGAAAATGCTGATATGAAAACCACAAGCATTGCGGTAAAAGAAAAAAGGAAACCGGGGCGTCCAAAGAAGAACGACGAGGACAAGGCAAGCGAACAGGTGTTCGTGAACCTTACCAGAACGGAAAAAGAAAAAATAGACAGGTTCGCAAAAAGCCTTGGGATAAGCACAAGCTCCCTGGTAAAGATATCCCTGTCCAAGTTCGGGGCATTGTGATCTTATGAAACAGTACGACCCAAATCACCATAAAGGATCAAGCCCCAAAGGTGACGAGGCTTTTGATGATTTTAAATACGGGATAGTCCAAAAAGCTCTTATAAAACTTGCAAAGCTTTATATGCAGAAGATGACGAAAAAGTTTCTGGACTTCAGCTACGGAGTTGAAAAGATAGCTTCCCCAAAGCCTTCCCGTGACAAAAGCTATCTTTTATATCTGCATATACCTTTTTGCAAGACTCTGTGCCCTTACTGCTCTTTCCATAAATTCAAGTTCAAAGAGGAAACGGCAAGGGAATATTTCAGCCTGCTTCGATCCGAGATGCTTCTCGCAAAGCAAAAGGGCTTTGACTTCGTATCTTTGTATATAGGGGGAGGTACTACGACCATACTGCCCGATGAACTTGTCAAAACGATAAACTATGCAAAAGAGCTTTTCTCTATCAAGGAAGTGACCTGCGAGGCGGACCCCTTGATCGACGATGAGATGGTAAAGCTTTTATCCTCCCATATAAACAGGATATCCATAGGGCTTCAAAGCACCGACGACGAAATATTGAAAAAAATAAAAAGATATAAAAAGTTCGGTTCCTCAGAAGCGCAGATGAACAATATATCAAAAGCGATAGGGCATTTCCCCATAGTAAACGTGGACCTTATATTCAACCTTCCGGGGCAGACAAAAGAGCAGCTGGAAAGGGACCTTCAAAGGATCAGGGATATCCTAAAGCCCGAGCAGATATCATATTATCCCCTTATGTATTCCCCTTCGGTAAAAAAATCGATCGAAAGAAACCTGGGCAGGCTGCACAACAGCAGCGAAGTTGAGTTTTATAAGCTGATACTGAAAACCCTGACTGAAAGCTACAGCCAGCTTTCCTCCTGGACCTTTGCCAAAAAAGGGATAAACACCTTTGACGAATATGTGGTGGAGTACAACGAATACCTGGGGCTTGGTTCGGGGTCGTTCAGTTTCATAGAAGATACCCTGTATATAAACACCTTTTCGCTTAAAGAGTATAAAAAGAGGATATTAAAAGGGGAATTCTCTATTGAGAGATTCAAAAGATACGAAAAAGAGGATATAGTCAAATACCAGCTGCTCCTTGATCTTTTCTCAAACAGTTTTTCCAATGAAAAATATATAAAAAACCACGGGATCGATATAGTCTCAAAATTCAAATGGGAATTTTGGATATTAAAACGGCTCGGGGTATTGAGAAAGGACTCCTACGAAACAACTATGTTCGGAAAATATTTTTTCCTGACCCTTATGAAGGAGTTTTATATAGGGATGGATTACGTGCGGGAAACCTCGCGGGAAAAATTGAAAAGGGAAGATTCCCATTTCTCCTGAAAAACTCCTGTTTACAGGGTTTTAAATAAATATTTGGATAAAGTATTCAGTAGATATCATGTTTGACTATTTATTACAAATATTTATATATTTGTACAATTCAAAGGAGTTTTATGGCAAATCTACACCAAATCATATATGCCCTGTCTGACGCTTTGGACCTTGTGGGGGTTGATGACGTTTACCACGGGAAGAGGGTGGCGTATATGGCTCTGGAAACGGCAGGGGAACTTAGCTTAAGAAAAAACGACTATATAGATATACTGCACGCTTCGCTGCTTCACGACTGCGGGGTTTCCTCTTCAAGGATCCACGACAAGCTTGTCTTTATACTTGACTGGGAGGGTGCCGAAGACCACTGTATCAGGGGATATCAGCTTTTGAACCTGAGCCGTGAGCTGAAGCATCTAAGCAATATCATCTTATACCACCATACCCATTTTGATACTTTGCAGAAGCTCAATATCGACTTTAGGACCTCCAGGCTTGCAAACCTGATATTCCTGGTTGACAGGGTTGATGCCCTGACCGCGCAGCACAAGGTAAACGAAGGGGGAAATCTCCTTTCCATAGCGGAATCGGTCAGAAAAGAGGTGGAGGAGTTGTCGGGGAGCTTTTTCGACCCTGAGCTTGTGGAAGCTTTTCTGAAAGTCTCAAAGAGGGAATCGTTCTGGTTCTCCCTTGAGGAGGAGAATCTCCATAGATACCTGGAAGAGTATATAAACGAGCAGGAGCAGACGGATATCGAGCTTACGGGGCTTGTGGATATAGCAAGGCTTTTTGCCCTTTTCGTAGATGCAAAAAGCCCCTACACGGCAGACCACTCCATGGACGTGGCGGAGCTTTCAAAATTCATAGCGCTGCAGATGAACCTCGGGTTCCAAACCTCTGAGATGATAAAAATAGCTGGGCTTCTGCATGACCTTGGGAAACTGAAGGTGCCCGACGAGCTTATAGAAAAAGAGGGTCCTTTGACCCAGGATGAATACAACACCGTAAAGATACATGCCTATGAGACCCACCAGATACTTTCAAAAGTAAACGGCCTTGAGAATATAACCCTCTGGGCGTCCCAGCACCATGAGAACCTTATGGGGACGGGATATCCCTACCATATGGAAAAGAACGATATCCCTCTCCCCTCACGTATAATAGCCGTTGCCGATATCTTCCAGGCACTGGCTCAGGACAGGCCCTACAGGAAAGGGTTAAGACCCCTTGATATACTTGATATACTGAAAGAAAAAGTAGAGCAGGGCAGTCTTGACGGCTCGGTGGTTGAGGTGATAGAACGAAATATACAAAAATGCTGGGAAATCGCCGTCAAGAATTCATCCAAATCACTTGAATAAAGGCGATCTTTAAGTTGATAAAATATAAATTTTGAGTAAAATTTTAGTATGTTTTTGAAGAATATTATAAAAGAGAAAAATGACACCGTAGAGATAGGCACTACTATCCAGGAAACGGTAGATATCATGTCCCGGTCCAATTTACACTATGTTATCATTATCAAAGAGAAAAAGCCCGTAGGGATAATCACCCAAAACGATATAGTAAGGCTCTTTAGGACAAATGTCGATTTTAACACCCCTGCCCAAGAGTATGCTACAAAAAGCCTGTTTATACTCCACAGCACAAGATTGACCGAGCATGCCCTTAGCATGATGATCGACAACAACGTAAAAAAGATAGTTGTGGTCAATACTTCGGGAGAATACCAGGGCTGCGTGGAGCAGGAGGACCTGGTATATAACTTCGAGGAGAGGTTCAGCAGCTCAAAAGTTGATATAAATACCCTTATAAGGGCAAACAACGAGGCAAAGATACTTGAGGGCGAAACCTGCCTTAAAGAGGCTTTGGAGATCATGGTAAATGAGAAACTTACCTCAATACTCGTTTCAGAAGATTCAAATCCCGCAGGGATCATATCCGAAAGCGACATAGTTCACCTTGCAAAAGAGCATACCAACCTGGATAGGAAGATCAGGGAGTTTATGCACTCACCCCTTATCACCATAGAATCATCCTCTTCCGTAAGCGAGATGATAGTTCTGATGAAAGAGAAAAATATAAGAAGGGTGGTCACGTACAACGAAAACAGCAAAAGCTTCCATATATTAAACTCAAAAGACGTTATAAACGATATAAAAGGGAACTATACCACCTTTTTGGAATCAAAGCTGTATGATATAAGGGATACCTTTAACACCCTTTGCGAATATATCATCGAGCTTGTGGATATAGGGGACGAGCAGGTTATCTACTGGACGAACACCATCACAAAAGAGAATTTCGGAATAAACATAGACGACAATATAACAAGGGTGATACCCCAAAAGATCTGGGAAAAGATATTCTCCAGGCTTAAATCGGAAAAAATGTTCTTTGACACCATGCAGATCAACGAAAGCCATTTCCAGATAAGGGCCCATTACGGAACCATTATGAACGACAACGTTATCAAGGTCTTCCTAAACGATATCACCGAAGCCGTAAATATAAACAAAAAACTTGAAGAGCAGAACAGGCAGCAGGAGCAGATGCTCTACTCCCAGACGAAAATGGCACAGCTTGGAGAGATGATAGCAAATATCGCCCACCAGTGGAGACAGCCCCTAAGCGTCATAAGCACCGCGGCAAGCGGGCTTCAGTTGAAAAAAGAGTTCGGCTGCCTGGATGACGATTTTCTTGATATGACCCTAAGCGAGATAGAGAACAGCGCCCAGTACCTCTCAACCACCATCGATACGTTCAGGAACTTTATCAAGGAGAAAAAAGAGCTGAAAGAGGTGGTGCTTCAAGAGAGGATCGACAAGGCCTTGGATATCACAAAGGCATCGTTGAAGGGTAACTATATAACCCTGGTAAATGAAGTCGACTATTCAAGCCCCGTGAAAATAAAACTGATAATGGGTGAACTTGTCCAGGTGATAATAAATATCATAAACAACGCAAAAGACGTGCTTGTGGAGAAAAACACCCCGAACCCCCATGTGAAAATAAAACTGGAAAACCTTAAAGACAAAGTCCTCATAACCATAGAGGACAACGGGGGAGGAATACCCGATGAGGTATGCCCGAAGATATTTGACCCCTATTTCACCACAAAAGAGGAATCAAACGGTACGGGACTCGGGCTTTATATGTCCCATAAGATAATCGAAGAAAGCCTTAAAGGGAAACTTTATGTGGAAAATACCTGTGAAGGGGCGAAGTTTTTCATTGAGCTGCCCCTTGACAAAAGCTCATAAACCCTTTAAAATCACTTATAATGTTTTATATAAAGGGAGAGGGTTATGAGTAAAGTAAATTTTTATAGAAGGTTTGTTTCTTATTTTATAGTTTTTGGTTTAATCATATCATTATCCAGTGGACTTATAACTTATTATTACCATAATACATTACAAAATGATATTTTAAAAGAGAAAGCCCGAGAGGTTTTCAATATAAAAATCAATGACGGTTTCAATCCCGTATTAATAAATTTGAAACAAACCTTATATAACATAGTTGAATCAAATATTCTTAAACAATATATTATTACAAATGATCCAAACCTTAAAGAAAATCTACAGGTTATGTTTTTTTCTATATCTAACGGAAATAAAAATATTATGCAAGTAAGGTTCTTGTCAAGCGATGGGAAAGAGCTTGTCAGGGTTGACAGAGATAAAGAAACCAATAAGTCATTTGTTGTCGATGATTTAAAGCTTCAAGATAAAAAAGAACGATATTATTTTCAAGAAACAGCATTATTGGATAAGAACAAGGTTTGGTTTTCAAAAATTGATCTAAATATTGAAAACGGGAAAATCGAAATTCCATATAAACCTACTTTGAGAATAGCAATGCCTGTTTATGTTGATGAACTATTCAATGGTATAGTTATAATTAATTTACATGCTTCAGAATTATTGGAAAAATTAGCTAACTCAACTGTTTTCGAGCATTTTATTATAGATAAAGACAACAATTATATTCTACACCCTGATCAAAAATACTCTTTTAACAGATATAAAAACATTAAAAGAGATCTTAGTGAGGATTTTCCGAATGGATTGGATAATATGTTCCTCTATTCCCTGAATACCTTTCTTCCCAACGATGACAAGGCGATACTTGTTTTAAAGCCCAAAGATGAATATCTTCAGGAACATACTGTAAATGAGATAAAAGTGGCTTCGGGTACGCTATTTATAAATCTTTTATTTAGTTTGGCAATAGCTTCGATTCTTGCCAAAAAACCCACCAGGCTGCAAGCATCATTGGTAAAAGCCAATGGGCAGCTGAACAGCTTCAATAAAGAGCTTAAACAGAACAAGCTTTTTATAGAGTCAATTTTGGATAATTCAGCCCATGGGATAATCACTTCGGACAAAAAAGGCACTATCACACTTTTTAATAAACAGGCACAAAAACTTTTAGGGTATTCGGATAAGGAAGTGGTGGGTAAAGCGACACCGGAAATATTTCATAAAAAAGAGGAAATAGTCCAAAAAGCAAAAGAGTATTCAAAAGCATTGAATAAAAAAATAGAACCGGGGTTTGAAGTGTTCACTGCCAAAACGGACGCTGGGCTGGATAACGATGATGTATGGACTTATGTTAGCAGGTACGGTATAGAGTTTACGGTCTCTCTTCATATGACCGCATTAAAAGATATTTCAGGGGAAGTAATAGGTTATATGGGAATAGCCGAAGATATAACCCACCAGAAATATTTAAGCGACCAGCTGGAAAAACAACGTAACGAACTGCAGACCATTCTTGATACGACAAAAGACGGTATTGCCATATTGGACTTGGAAACGAACTTTTTATATTTCAATGACGCCTATTTAAAAATGACGGGATTTACAAAGTCAGAGTTGTTGGAAAAAAGCTGTGCCGGGCTTTCCGCTCCCGAAGATATGCCCAAGGCAAAAAAAGTTTTAGAAGAGGTGTTGGAAAAAGGTTCTGTGGAAAACTTTGAGAAAACCTGCATTCTTAAAGATAACAAAAGAGTCCAGATAAATATGTCTCTTGCGATGATGCCTGACCGCCAAAGTATTTTAATAGCAACAAAAGATATAACGGAAAGCAAAAAGAGGGAAAAACAGCTGCAAGATTATGTTCAATTGATCGACCAAAACATAATTACCTCCTCAACCGACCTGGACGGGGTTATAACAAATGTTTCAAAAGCCTTTTGCGATATAAGCGGTTATACCAAGGAGGAGCTCATAGGCAGAAAACATAACATAATAAGGCACCCTGACCTGCCTAAAAGTTTTTATGAAGATATGTGGAATACAATACTCGAAGATAAAACATGGACAGGGGAGATTCAAAACCTGGCTAAAGACAGATCTACATATTGGGTAAAGGCATCTATCAGCCCTGTTTATAACGACGAACACAAAAAAATCGGATACACCGCCATAAGGCAGAATATTACCGATAAAAAGATCATTGAGGAGATATCTATAACCGACGGCTTAACGGGAATTTATAACAGAAGGCACTTTAATGATCTGTTCCCAAAAATTATAAATTCTGCCAAAAGAGAGAATACCCTGGTATCGTTCCTAATAATGGATATAGATCACTTTAAACAATATAATGATACATACGGACATCAAATGGGGGATGAAGTGCTTATCCGGGTTGCGGGGGCTATTAAAGGGTCGTTGCACCGAGCCGATGATCATTGTTTCAGACTGGGCGGAGAGGAGTTTGGAGTCATATTTAAAGCAGATTCAAAAGAAAAAGCTTATGAGTTCGCGGAACTCATAAGAGAAAATATAGAGAATCTTCAAATAGAACACGCCGGAAACAGTGCAAGCAGCTGGGTAACCGCTTCAATGGGATTGATATCTAAAAATGCAGACGGGATCACAGGAGCCGACGAGTTGTACAAAAAAGGGGACGAGCTGCTGTACAAGGCTAAATCAAGCGGCCGGAACTGTGTTAAGGTGATGGGGGAGTGAAACTTTTTTCAGGCAGGGAGCCGAAATCTCCTGCCTAATTTCATTTATTGCCGGTTTCCCAAAGTCCAGATAGAATAATCGCTGTCAACCACGATATTGGGTATCGTATGAAATCCCAGGATCTTTTTATAGAAAAACGAGATGATGCTTTCCATCTCCTTTTTTGAGAGAACCTTCGTTATCCCTCCCGTTAGGACTATACTGTTAAGGGAGCTTAGTTTTATATTTAAATATGCCCTGTGGAAGTGGGACACCTTGTAAAGTACCAGGAAGATAGAAAGCTGCATAAGAAGTTTCGTAGCTTCTTCGTCCCTTTTTTCCATCACGTTTTCTGTTTTGTTCAAGTATGCCAGAAGCTCATATACGTATTCGTTATTCTTTGCGCTGAACACAAGGGAGTCGGCGCTTTTATATACGCCCAGCTTCTTGAACACCATCCTGTCGTATTCGTTCTGGGTCAGGATATTGTCCTCGACCAGGTCCTTGCTGTAGTGGATATCGGTAGTAGCTCCCCCTATATCTACAACGATAAAGGGATCTGCTACCTCAAGCCTGGTGTTTATAAAAGGAAGGGAACTGTTTACGATATAGGGTGTTGAATATATCTGGTTGTCTGTAAGCGTATAGAGCTCTTTTATATCCTCTTTCCCCTCTATATCGCTTGCGTAAAGGTTGGTCAGATAATCTTTGAGGTCCTCTTCGTACATTTTAAGCTTGTCGTCTATGATATTTGGAAGCACCACCAGGTTTTGGATATAGGTGGTGAGGAAATCGGTCTGGGAACTGCTTCCTGCGTAGACGATGTTCTGGTAATTGACCTTTTCAAGATAATCGATAAGCTTCTTGTCGTACACCTCTTTTTTGCTGTTGATACCGCCCACTATTATGACCACATCTATAGCGTCTTTTGGGATCTCATAGCTTTCAAGGCGGTTGTAGGCTATGGTCTGGATGATATTTATCCCTGAGTTGTATGCTATATTGCTGGCGTATTTCAGGCTGAAAGATTCCGTTAGCCCTATGATAAGGGTGCTCAATCCCCCGTTTGCGGAGCTGCAGATGTATATATCCTCTTTTGGGTGGTTTTGCAGTATATCGCCGCATTTGCCTGTCAGGTCGTCGTAGATCGAGATATCGAAATTCCTGAAATGATGCTCTATCTTTTTTGCCGTAGCTACTTTAAAATAGGTGCTTCCTATGTCTATTAATACTTTGCTCATAACATTATCCCTATATCGTGGATTATCTGGTTTACCACGGAGTTTGGATTTTCTTTTGGTTCCAGCTTGGAGTGTTCGTATCTCATGCTTTTTTCCGATAAGGGAAGCTTCCCTTTTTTGTAGATACGGATGCTGCTTTGGTTCCCCCTCATGGTGATAAGTTCGTTGTTGTTTATGATGTGGGGAGAAAAAGGCACGTCGATGATGCCGTTTTTGATGGAGTTGAACACTTTTCTCCAAAGGGTATCGGCCTTGTCGTTAAAGATAGCTTCAAATACCTCTTCAACTTCCCTGCTTAGGTTCTCCTCCTCTTCCTCGTCAACGAAGTTAGGGATACCTTTGAGGGTGTTCAGGATATATTTCACGTTTGAAACAGCCTGGGCGTTGTCCTCTTTTGTGGGGATCCCGAACGCCTCGGCCCTTGTTTTGGTGATGATCTTGTCCGCACCCACCATGCCTGCTATCATGGCACCCATATCAATAAGGCAGTCCGATTTGTGCTTGTCCCTTGGGAACGCACCCATCCACTGGTGGTATACAAGGTTTATAGCGGCATCCTCCACCCCTATCTCTTTTGCGTATTTTTCCGCCATTCTTCTTAGAACCTTGGCGGTTACTATATCCTGGTTGAGGCTTCCCGTCTGGGCAAAACTGACCGAGAACGACTTTACACCCTCTTCAAGGGAGAGAAGCATCTCTGCTATTTGTATAACTATGGTTATCACAGGGGGAACGAGGGTTGCCGTTAATGGGCCGAAAGATTCCCTGTTTATAGGCTCGTTTAGTTCCGAATACCTGGCACAGACCCTCTCCACATGCTTCCAGTAAAGAAATGCCTTGTCCTGTGGAAAATTCTTTGAATATGGAAGGATATAGGTTATGGGTCCCCCCTCGATCTCAAAAGCCCCGCTGGCAAGAGCCATATCCACAAGCAGCCTTGCATCGGGTGTCCCGTGACGCAGGCTGATAGGGGTGTCAAAATGGGTTATCATCTCCCTTGTCTTTTTATATCCGTGGTTTATAAGGGGATAACCGTTTAAAAGGTCTTTGTTCTCCTCCCGGGAGAGTTTGAGCATTTTGTCGGCTGTTGCATAGTCATTGAGCCTTGTGTTGCTGTCGATGGTCATTGGAAGGACGTCAACGTCTACAGACTTGAAGTGCTCATAAAGCTGGTACATCTTTTTATAGGTAGGGAATCCTCCCCTTGGCTGTACCATGGTCTTGCCTCTGTTTGTTTTGAACTTATGGGAGATGAAAAGGTTCTTGCTTGCGTTTTTTACGAACTCCTCTATCTCTGCAAAATCAAACTCTTTTACAAATTCGTTGGATACGATTATCTCTCTGTCTCTTTGAAGCAGGCTCATTGGTTTTTCTCTTTTATGAAGTTTTCAAGGGTGTCCAGCCCCTCTATAAGGTCGATCTGGTGAAAAACAAGATCGAAACCGTAGTGCCGGAACCTGGGTACGATCTCTTTGCTGTCGGCTTCACCCACGCTTAGGTTACCCCCTATGACAAAGACCACGTCCTGCAGGCTGTTCTGCTCTTTTAGTCTTAGAAGCTCCCGGCACTGTCCTTCGGCTTCCCCGTTAAGCGACGAGATCAAAAGTACCTTTGCGTCCGTTTCTATAACTGCGTCGATAAACTCTTCCAAAGAGGTGTTCACCCCAAGGTTGAATACCTCAAATCCTCTGCTTTGCAGGGATATATCTATAAGCCTGTTGGCAACGACGTGGATATCGTTACCCACAACACCCGTAACAATTTTCAAAATACAAACCTTCCTGTTTTAAGCGTTTATTTTGTTAATAATAGCTTATGTTATTAATCGCTCGCGATTATACCTAAAGTTTACTTTTAGTTTTGCTTGTTAAGAAAACTTTAATTATCTTAAATCGATCATTTATCAAAAAAAAGATACAATACCCCCACTAAATACAGGAAATAAATCGATGACATTAAAAGAGAAGTTAGAGAATAATATTAGATTGAATTATGAAGAGGGCCTTGCCCTGTACGATATGGATCTTATAGAGCTTGGGCAGTATGCCTCAAAGCTTAGGGAAGAGAGATTCGGAAGAAAGACCTACTACAATGTGAACAGGCATATAAACCCTACCAATATCTGTAAGGACGTCTGCCAGTTCTGTGCGTACAGCGCCAGCAGAAAAAACCCCAACCAATACACCATGACCCATGAAGAGATCATGTCAACCGTTGACAACAGCGTAAAAAACGGAATAAAAGAGGTGCACATAGTATCTGCACACAACCCCAACACGGGACTTGAATGGTATCTGGAGATATTTAAAAAGATAAAAGACAAATATCCTGATATCCACGTAAAGGCATTAACGGCGGCAGAGATACATTTCCTCTCTACAGAGTATAATAAAAGCTATGATGAGATAATTGATATGATGATTCAGTACGGCGTGGACTCTATGCCGGGCGGCGGAGCCGAAATATTTGACGAGACGGTTCGAAAAAGGGTATGCGGCGGCAAGGTTACCTCCCCTCAGTGGCTTGAGATACATACGAAATGGCACGAAAGAGGACGAAAATCAAACGCAACCATGCTGTTCGGTCATATAGAATCAAGGGAAAACAGGATAGACCATATGATCAGACTTAGGGAAGTACAGGACAAAACAGGCGGGTTCAACGCATTTATCCCCTTAGTTTACCAAAAAGAGAACAACTTCCTGAAAGTTACCGATTTCCCTACGGCACAGGAGATCCTTAAAACTTTCGCAATCAGCAGAATTATGTTGGATAATATACCGAGCCTTAAAGCTTATTGGGTAACATCGTCAATTAAATTAGCTCTTTTAGCCCAGGAGTTCGGGGCAAACGACCTTGACGGGACAATAGAGAAAGAGTCCATAAACTCGGCCGCAGGGGCAAAAAGCGCGAACGGGATGAAGCAGAACGAATTCGTGCAGCTTATCCAAAACAGCGGTTTCGAGCCTGTGGAAAGGGACAGTCTTTATAACGAACTGGGTTAGAAGAAGTCATAAAGGATATAAAATGGCTTATAACAAACTAAACGATGAGGAAACAAGGGTTATTGTAAACAAAGGCACCGAGATGGCCTTTACGGGGAAATACTGGGATCACCATGAGAACGGTACTTATGTATGCAGGCAGTGCAATGCCCCTTTGTTTAATTCAGACGCAAAGTTTGACAGCGGCACGGGATGGCCGAGCTTCGATGATGCCATTGAAGGAGCGGTAAAAGAGCTGCCCGATAGTGACGGCAGGAGAGTGGAGATAGTCTGCGCAAATTGCGGCGGACATCTCGGACATGTATTTAAAGGGGAGGGGTTCACGCAAAAGATGACAAGACACTGCGTAAACTCTATCTCCCTTGATTTTAAAGCAAACTAGATTATGGAAAAAAAGAAAAAAGTAATAGTGGGACTAAGCGGCGGAGTGGACAGCAGCATGACCGCATACCTTCTGCAAAAAGAGGGCTATGAGGTTGAGGGTGTTTATATGAAGCTTCACGAGACCGTTGAGGGATACCACGAAAAAAACATAGCAAACGTAAAAAAAGTTGCCGACTTTTTAGGGATAAAATACCATATCCTTGACCTGACGGAAAGCTTCAAGGATGAGATATACGACTATTTTATCCAAAGCTATATTGAGGGACAGACTCCCAACCCCTGCGTAAAGTGCAACTCAAACATAAAGTTCGGGAGACTGTACGATGAGGCTATGAAGCTTGGTGCTGATTACCTTGCAACGGGGCATTATGCAAGAACGGACGGGGAGTTTATCTACAAGGCGGAAGATCTTACCAAAGACCAGAGCTATTTCCTGGGCCAGGTTAAAAAAGAGGTTCTTCCAAAGCTTATTTTCCCTATGGCAAAATATACCAAAGAGTATATTAAAGAGGAGGCTTCAAAGATACCTGCCCTTGTCGAGATAGCGGGACAAAAAGAGTCCCAGGAGATATGCTTCGTAGATACGGTTTATACCGATATCCTGAAAAAATACACGAATATCGACAAACCGGGGAAAACCCTTGACGTTGAGGGGAACGTAGTGGGCCACCATAAAGGTTATATGCACTATACCGTGGGTAAAAGAAGAGGTTTTTACGTCCACGGGGCACATGAGCCCCATTTTGTACTAAAGCAGAACAAAGAGGATAACACCATAGTTGTGGGGAAAAAAGAGCAGCTTGCCATAAATAAAGTAAAAGCAGACAGGCTTAATATGTTTATAGACGACAAGCATTTCAGTTGTGACGTTAAACTAAGATTTAGAAGTGTAACTGTAAAATGCGATGTAGATATTGAGGATGGAACGGCATCCATAAAACTGCATGAACCCATATACGGCGTGGCATGCGGGCAAACCGCGGTTTTCTATGACGGGGACAAGGTCATAGGAAGCGGCTGGATAATCGAAACTAAATAATTTAAGGAATATTAATTGGAAGACGCAGTTAGGAAGATTTTAGAACATATCGGTGAAGACCCAAATAGGGAAGGTCTGATAGATACACCTGAAAGAGTTAGAAAAGCATGGGAGTTTATGACAAGCGGTTATTCCCAGGATCCAAAAGAGATCATCCAAAAAGCATTGTTCACTAGCAGCAATGACGAGATGGTAGTTGTAAAAGATATCGAGCTTTATTCCCATTGTGAGCATCATATGCTCCCTATAATAGGGAAAGCGCACGTTGCCTATATCCCTGACGGTAAGGTAATAGGGCTTTCAAAAATACCAAGGGTAGTGGATGTTTTTGCAAGAAGGCTGCAGATACAAGAGCAGCTTACAGAGCAGATCGCTGACGCAATTAACGAAGCGATAAGCCCTAAAGGGGTTGCGGTTGTGATCGATGCAAGACATATGTGCATGGAGATGAGAGGGGTGCAGAAGATCTGCTCGACTACGGTTACTTCTGCACTTAGGGGATTGTTCAAAAAAGAGAAAAAAACAAAAGATGAGTTTATGTCTATTATCTCATCTTCATTTAACAAATAGATTCAGGAGGTTAATATGAAAAAGGCTCTATTACTAAGCGTGTTATTGGGCATATTCTTAGGCGGATGTGCAACATGGGATGGTCTTAAAGAGGACACAAGCACAGGCTGGGAAGCAACCAAGGATGCCGTAGATAACGCCCTGGATTAAGAGGTAAAATACCTTATCGAGGCAAAACCTTTTGCATCGGTTTCTTTTATCCTTTCGATATGCTTTTGGGTTATTATTCCCCCAAGGGCGATTATAAAAAA
Organism: Arcobacteraceae bacterium; assembly: GCA_963677515.1. Classification (GTDB taxonomy): domain Bacteria; phylum Campylobacterota; class Campylobacteria; order Campylobacterales; family Arcobacteraceae; genus JAIOSF01. The sequence continues at coordinate 2,619,849 of OY781963.1, forward strand.
CTTTTCATCCTGGTATCTCTTTACCATATTTTCCAGTTTTTCACACCCTTTTGGTTCCCCTTTGTTTTCTTTGTAAAAAATAGGTGAATAGGTCACTGCGTCCGCACCAAGATCTTTAGCCAGTTTTATCTCATCTTCGGTGTGGGTGCTTATAAGGGTAAAAAGATTGTTCTCTTTTGCTGTTTTGATCTGGTTAAACTGTTTTGATGTCAGGTGTACCCCGTCAAAGCCCAGCTCCAAAGCAAGCTTTATATCACCGTTTATCAGTACTTTTTCTATATTGTATTTTCTTGCGGTTTCAAGGCAGCTTTTTGCCAAAGCTTTTGTATCTTCGGTTTCTTTGTCCCTGAAACATACCATATCTATACGGTGGTTTGAAAAGCTTCTTTCAAGGCTTGAAGAGAGAGTGCAGGGGGTATTGCCGTAATCGGCAGGGTCTGTAATAAGGTAAGAATAAAAAAGGGAAGACTTAAAAGCCTTCCCTTTTTCTAAAGTATCAATAGTTTTCATAAACTATCAGTGGTCACATTACAAAAAAGTGAGGTTACTCACTTTTGTTGTTAATGTTCCTCCTCGTGCATCATAATTGATCCAGAGATATATACGTATGTAAGCATCATGAAGATGAACGCTTGTAATATACCGAATGCAAACAGGAAGAAGAATCCAGGAAGCGGAGCAATCCAGGGAACCAACATTAATAATACCATTAAGAACATATCATCACCTTTGATAGAACCAAAAAGCCTGAATGATAAAGATATGATTCTTGAGATATGTGAAATAACCTCGATAGGGAACATAAGTGGAGCAAGAGCAGGAACAGGTCCCATCATATGTCCTAAGTATTTACCCGCACCGTTTTCTTTAAATCCTAAGTAGTTGTAGTAAATAAATACTATAAGTGCCAAAGAAAGCGTAAAGTTGATGTTACCTGTAACAGATTCGAACCCAGGTACGATACCCATCATGTTTGCAATAAAAATAATGAACCCTAATGTAGCAATTAAAGGCATGAATTTTTTTGCATTTTCTTTCCCCATTGTGTCTGCACCGATAGTAACAACACCTTGAACAAATGCTTCCATAACGTTTTGAGCACCAGTCGGTACTAATTGAATGTTTTTAGTTGCAGCTCTTGCAATTAAAAATACTACAACAACAGTAAGTGCTAAGTGTGATAAAATGATCCATTCTTGACCATGTCCACCGATAGCACCGAAGAATGTAAATAATCTACCTTCCATGTATGTTTTCCTTTTCTTTTTCGTTTAATCCGCTAATTATTTCCGCAATTATATTATAATAATTATAAAAAGTTTATAAATTTACAGCTCGTTAAATCTGTAACCGTTCTCTTTGAGCATCATTCTTATCTCTTCTTGATGTTCAACTCCCTTTGTTTCAAGGGAGATGGTAACATTGGCGTCACCGAAATCCAAAGCAACGGAGTTTCTGTCGTAATCTATCTGAACGATATTTGCAGAAACCTTTTCAAATATCTGTGTAAGGGTTCTCAAGCTTCCCGGCTTGTCTATAAGCGTGACCATAAGGTTCATTTTTCTTGCAGATTTTACAAGACCTTTTTCTATGATCTGCGCCAGCATGGTCACGTCTATGTTCCCGCCGCTTAGAGGAAGCACTACCGTTTTCCCTTTGACGTCTATTTTATTGTGCATAATAGCCGCAGTCCCTACTGCTCCCGCACCCTCTACGACCAGTTTATGCTGCTCTAAAAGGAATAAAATAGCGCTTGCGATTTCCCTGTCCTCAACCTCGATTATCTCATCAACCATTTCCAAGACATGGTCAAGCATCTTTTGGCTGGTATCCCTTACCGCTATACCGTCGGCAATGGTTTTTACGCTTATTGAGTCGATGGCGGTTTTTTTGTAAAAAGAGTCTTTCATCGATTTTGCGCCGCTTGCAACTACACCTACTATTTTAATATTTGGATTTATAGCTTTTGCGGCAGTTGCCATACCTGTGATAAGGCCTCCACCACCTATGGGGACGATCATCATATCTACGTCGTTTATCTCTTCAAGTATCTCTAAAGAGATGGTTCCCTGACCTTCGATAACTTCATCATCTTCAAAAGGGTGTACGAATGTAGCATTTTTCTCTTTTGCGAAATCTATTGCATACTGGTATGCTTCATCGTAGTTTGCCCCGTGCAGAACAACATTCGCCCCGAAGCTTTTTACCCCGCTTACTTTTGTCAAAGGTGTTGCTTCAGGCATTACGATGGTAGCTTCACAGCTGAAATGCTTGCTGCTGAATGCTACACCTTGTGCATGGTTTCCGGCACTTGCCGCAACAACACCTTTATTTCTCTCTTCTTCAGATAATGAAGCGATCTTGTTAAAGGCACCTCTTAGTTTGAAACTTCCCGTTAGTTGAAGATTCTCTTTTTTCAGGTAGATCTTCCCTCCGCTTTTTCTGCTTAAATTTGGTGCAAAAGCCATAGGGGTTTCCCTGATGATCCCGGACAATCTTTCTTGTGCTTTTTTTATACTTTCTAAATTAATCATAAGTGGAATAATACTAAAATCTTCTTAAAAATACACTAATTAAACTTTAAGTTACAATTATGACAAAAGAGGGTAAAAATGGATCGGGAACAAACCATACTGGTAGTTGATGACAATGAATTGAACTTGAATGTCTTGTCCGAGATACTGATCGATTTTGACTTGATCGTTTCCCTCAACGGCGAAACGGCCCTTGAAGTGGTAAAAAAAGAGCCCATAGATCTTATACTCCTTGATATAATGATGCCGGGACTCGACGGTTTCGAGCTTTGCCGTAGATTGAAGCTCGATCCTGTAACAAAAAAGATACCTATTATATTCTTAACGGCAAAAGGGGAATCCAAAGATATCCAAAAGGCTTTTGAACTTGGCGCAGTGGATTATGTGACGAAGCCTTTTAACCCCACCGAGCTAAAAAGCAGGATCACAACCCACCTTTCCTTAAGGTCTTATGAAAAGAACCTTGAACAGAAGATAAAAGACGAGATAGAAAAAAACAAGCTGAACGAGCAGCTGATCTGCCAGCAGTCCAAGCAGTCTGACATGGGCGAGCTCTTGATGCATATCTCACACCAGTGGAAACAGCCTTTAAGCGAGATAGGGAGTATCAATATGTATAACCTTACAAAGCTAAAGATAGAGAACGAGATAGACAAACTTGAGCTTGAAGAGAACTTTATGAAGATCTCTGAGATATTAGGCTTTATGTCGGAGACTCTGTCCACATTCAGTAATTTTTATGTTCCCAGCAAGAACAAAGAGATATTTAAGATAAAAAGCGGGGTGCAGATGGCGGTAAATATCCTGGATGCAACATTCTTTTATGAAAATATAGAAGTTGAGCTGGCCGAGTTAGACGAGTGCGAGATATTCGGGAATAAGAATGAATATTCCCAGATAATACTTTCTATTCTAAGCAACGCAAAGGATATGTTCAAGTTAAGGCAGGTAAAAGAGCCGAAGATAGTGATCACCATAGACAGCGAGGATGGAAGATCAAAAGTAACCCTTATGGACAATGCGGGAGGGATAGACCTGGAAAAGGTAAATGATATCTTCCTCCCTTTTATATCGGGCAAGGAGAGTACCGGTATAGGGCTTTATATGGCGAAAAACATTTGCGAAAAGAACGGAGGTATATTGACTGCGCAGAATCTTGACAACGGGGCATTATTTACCGTAAAGATCTAGTCTAAAAATTTACAAAGAATATTAAAGTGATATTAAGATATAATTGCGAAATATTTACAATTGAAGGGTAGTATTTATGAATTCTTATAAACTGGTATCGGGAACTGCACATCCTGAATTTGCCAAAAATGTTGCAAAGTATTTAGATAAAGGTTTGGCTGAAGTTATAGTCAACAGATTCAGCGACGGCGAGATAAACGTGAACATCACGGAATCGGTAAGGGGACAGGACGTATTTATCATTCAGCCTACATGTGCTCCTGCAAACGACAACCTTATGGAACTTTTGATCATCGTTGACGCTTTAAAAAGAAGCAGTGCCGGGACTATTAACGCGGTAATCCCTTATTTCGGTTATGCAAGACAGGACAGGAAAGCTGCTCCCAGAGTTCCTATCTCTGCTAAGCTTGTTGCTGATATGCTTGAAAGAGCCGGAGTTCAAAGGGTTATAACTATCGATCTTCATGCGGCTCAGATCCAGGGATTCTTTAATATCCCTGTTGATCATTTGATCGGTGCTAGTTTGTTCGTAGATTATATCAAACAAAAAAACCTTCCAAATCCTATTATTGCAAGCCCTGACGTAGGCGGTGTTGCAAGAGCCAGAAGTTATGCCGAAAAACTTGGATATGATCTTGTTATCGTTGACAAGAAAAGGGAAAAGGCAAACGAATCCGAAGTTATGAACATCATCGGTGAGGTTGAAGGAAGAGACGTGATCATCCTTGATGATATGGTTGATACGGCCGGGACTTTAACAAAGGCTGCGGATGTATTAAAAGCAAAAGGTGCTACAAGCGTTATGGCATGTTGTACACACGGTGTATTAAGCGGTCCTGCATTTGACAGAATCGAAAAAAGCGCATTGGACGAGCTTGTTATAACTGATACTATCCCAGGCAAAGACCAGCATCCTAAGATAACATCTTTAACTGCTTCGGAAATAACTGCAAAAGCTATCAAAAGAATCTATACAAAAGAATCTATTCAAAGTATCTTTATATAAAAGAGAGGGTTTTTCAACCCTCTCTTTTTTTCTCTCAAATATTAAAAAAATCCAATAATTTACAATATTATAAACCCAATTTATAAAGTAATCAAATTTTTTACTAATAATTTTTTTATAAATTTTAAAATTTACGAAAAAAGAATCCCGGAAGAAACTTTTATTTATTATAATTGATAATATAAAACTATCAAAAGGACTTTGCATGATAAAGTTGGTACTTAGAAATTCGAACGGTGATTTGGAAGAAACGCAGATATCAAATGATATGATTCTTAACCCGTCTCAGGGTGAACATTATTATTTTACTGGTGTAAGCAGCTATACCTTTAATCTGACCGATGGAGACAATACGCTCAGCGTCTATTTTATCGATAACGACGGAAATAGGATACACGTTGTATTGCAGGATCTTGCCCAATTGATCCAGCTGAACAATCCTCTGGACGTATTTAGTCTTGATACGATTTTCGGTGTATCGACAAACACAGAGGGTGACAAGCAGATAGATGAAGCTTTGAATAATCCCGAATTTGAAAGCGGAGAGATAGTTAACGCATTGAAAGAAGCTTTATCCATGGATGGATCAACGCTTGCATCCGGGGCGATCATCGATGATTTCCAATCACTGCTGAACATGCTTGATGCGGCAGCTGCAGGAGGTCCTGAAGATACAGCTTATTTAAGTCCTTTGGAAGAGAGTTCACAGCAGGAGGTTACTCTTGACGGTGGTACCACTAGACCTGAAAGTCCCGATGATGTTACTTTGACGACTACCGATATCCCTACCGATGCTGCAGATTATAACGCAACTATAACTCTTGGGGATATATCGGCGTCTGAGGGTTCAACCGATGTAACTATCTCGGCAAGTGTTGACAATCCCCCTTTGACAGACTTGAGCATTACCCTTGACAACGGGGCGACTATAACGATCCTTTCAGGGCAGACTTCAGGAACATCTACACCTTTTGCGGTGCAGGGTGATGATGTGTATGTTGACCCGGGAACAGAAACAGTTTCAGTATCTTCAACGGTAGGTGGCGGATATGATAATCTGACTATAGAAGGTAGTGCAACCATTACCGTTAATGATACGATCGATGATACCACTTTATCCATATCTGGTCCAACGTCGGTAGAAGAGGGTACAACTGCTGTATATACACTTAATATAAGTAATCCTCCTTTAGAAGATATGCTTATTGATGTAGAGATCACGAACAAAGCGGATGGTCCAAGCAATAACCCCGCAAACGGGGATATTGAAACTAAAACTATCCAGGTCTTGATTAGGGCCGGTGAAACTTCGTCTGATCCTTTTACTGTAGATATAAGTGATGACAATTATATAGAAAACCCTGAAGATTATCAATTGGAAATTATCGGATATACAGGTGGAAATGAGTTTGAAAACTTAATTATCGGTGAGTCTATAACAACAGCAATCACAGATGAGAGCGTTCCAACAACTCCGGATGATCAGACTGCTTATGTAAGTATAGAAGGCCCTGCATCAGTAGTTGAGGGTACAACAACATCAGATTACACAGTAAGCATAGATCAAACTACAACCCAAGATGTAACAGTGTACTTTACATACACAGGTGTAGCAGTAGACGGAACAGACTTTACGGGTGTAGCAAGTACGGTTATCCCGGCAGGTACAACTCCAAACGATAAATTTACAATAGATACCATAGATGATAATATCCTTGAAAACAGTGAATCATTTACTATTACAATCTCTTCAATCACAGGTAACGGAGGATTGGAAGATCTTAGAATAGATACTGCTAATAACTCTGTTACAACAGCAATCACAGATGAGAGCGTTCCAACAACTCCGGATGATCAGACTGCTTATGTAAGTATAGAAGGCCCTGCATCAGTAGTTGAGGGTACAACAACATCAGATTACACAGTAAGCATAGATCAAACTACAACCCAAGATGTAACAGTGTACTTTACATACACAGGTGTAGCAGTAGACGGAACAGACTTTACGGGTGTAGCAAGTACGGTTATCCCGGCAGGTACAACTCCAAACGATAAATTTACAATAGATACCATAGATGATAATATCCTTGAAAACAGTGAATCATTTACTATTACAATCTCTTCAATCACAGGTAACGGAGGATTGGAAGATCTTAGAATAGATACTGCTAATAACTCTGTTACAACAGCAATCACAGATGAGAGCGTTCCAACAACTCCGGATGATCAGACTGCTTATGTAAGTATAGAAGGCCCTGCATCAGTAGTTGAGGGTACAACAACATCAGATTACACAGTAAGCATAGATCAAACTACAACCCAAGATGTAACAGTGTACTTTACATACACAGGTGTAGCAGTAGACGGAACAGACTTTACGGGTGTAGCAAGTACGGTTATCCCGGCAGGTACAACTCCAAACGATAAATTTACAATAGATACCATAGATGATAATATCCTTGAAAACAGTGAATCATTTACTATTACAATCTCTTCAATCACAGGTAACGGAGGATTGGAAGATCTTAGAATAGATACTGCTAATAACTCTGTTACAACAGCAATCACAGATGAGAGCGTTCCAACAACTCCGGATGATCAGACTGCTTATGTAAGTATAGAAGGCCCTGCATCAGTAGTTGAGGGTACAACAACATCAGATTACACAGTAAGCATAGATCAAACTACAACCCAAGATGTAACAGTGTACTTTACATACACAGGTGTAGCAGTAGACGGAACAGACTTTACGGGTGTAGCAAGTACGGTTATCCCGGCAGGTACAACTCCAAACGATAAATTTACAATAGATACCATAGATGATAATATCCTTGAAAACAGTGAATCATTTACTATTACAATCTCTTCAATCACAGGTAACGGAGGATTGGAAGATCTTAGAATAGATACTGCTAATAACTCTGTTACAACAGCAATCACAGATGAGAGCGTTCCAACAACTCCGGATGATCAGACTGCTTATGTAAGTATAGAAGGCCCTGCATCAGTAGTTGAGGGTACAACAACATCAGATTACACAGTAAGCATAGATCAAACTACAACCCAAGATGTAACAGTGTACTTTACATACACAGGTGTAGCAGTAGACGGAACAGACTTTACGGGTGTAGCAAGTACGGTTATCCCGGCAGGTACAACTCCAAACGATAAATTTACAATAGATACCATAGATGATAATATCCTTGAAAACAGTGAATCATTTACTATTACAATCTCTTCAATCACAGGTAACGGAGGATTGGAAGATCTTAGAATAGATACTGCTAATAACTCTGTTACAACAGCAATCACAGATGAGAGCGTTCCAACAACTCCGGATGATCAGACTGCTTATGTAAGTATAGAAGGCCCTGCATCAGTAGTTGAGGGTACAACAACATCAGATTACACAGTAAGCATAGATCAAACTACAACCCAAGATGTAACAGTGTACTTTACATACACAGGTGTAGCAGTAGACGGAACAGACTTTACGGGTGTAGCAAGTACGGTTATCCCGGCAGGTACAACTCCAAACGATAAATTTACAATAGATACCATAGATGATAATATCCTTGAAAACAGTGAATCATTTACTATTACAATCTCTTCAATCACAGGTAACGGAGGATTGGAAGATCTTAGAATAGATACTGCTAATAACTCTGTTACAACAGCAATCACAGATGAGAGCGTTCCAACAACTCCGGATGATCAGACTGCTTATGTAAGTATAGAAGGCCCTGCATCAGTAGTTGAGGGTACAACAACATCAGATTACACAGTAAGCATAGATCAAACTACAACCCAAGATGTAACAGTGTACTTTACATACACAGGTGTAGCAGTAGACGGAACAGACTTTACGGGTGTAGCAAGTACGGTTATCCCGGCAGGTACAACTCCAAACGATAAATTTACAATAGATACCATAGATGATAATATCCTTGAAAACAGTGAATCATTTACTATTACAATCTCTTCAATCACAGGTAACGGAGGATTGGAAGATCTTAGAATAGATACTGCTAATAACTCTGTTACAACAGCAATCACAGATGAGAGCGTTCCAACAACTCCGGATGATCAGACTGCTTATGTAAGTATAGAAGGCCCTGCATCAGTAGTTGAGGGTACAACAACATCAGATTACACAGTAAGCATAGATCAAACTACAACCCAAGATGTAACAGTGTACTTTACATACACAGGTGTAGCAGTAGACGGAACAGACTTTACGGGTGTAGCAAGTACGGTTATCCCGGCAGGTACAACTCCAAACGATAAATTTACAATAGATACCATAGATGATAATATCCTTGAAAACAGTGAATCATTTACTATTACAATCTCTTCAATCACAGGTAACGGAGGATTGGAAGATCTTAGAATAGATACTGCTAATAACTCTGTTACAACAGCAATCACAGATGAGAGCGTTCCAACAACTCCGGATGATCAGACTGCTTATGTAAGTATAGAAGGCCCTGCATCAGTAGTTGAGGGTACAACAACATCAGATTACACAGTAAGCATAGATCAAACTACAACCCAAGATGTAACAGTGTACTTTACATACACAGGTGTAGCAGTAGACGGAACAGACTTTACGGGTGTAGCAAGTACGGTTATCCCGGCAGGTACAACTCCAAACGATAAATTTACAATAGATACCATAGATGATAATATCCTTGAAAACAGTGAATCATTTACTATTACAATCTCTTCAATCACAGGTAACGGAGGATTGGAAGATCTTAGAATAGATACTGCTAATAACTCTGTTACAACAGCAATCACAGATGAGAGCGTTCCAACAACTCCGGATGATCAGACTGCTTATGTAAGTATAGAAGGCCCTGCATCAGTAGTTGAGGGTACAACAACATCAGATTACACAGTAAGCATAGATCAAACTACAACCCAAGATGTAACAGTGTACTTTACATACACAGGTGTAGCAGTAGACGGAACAGACTTTACGGGTGTAGCAAGTACGGTTATCCCGGCAGGTACAACTCCAAACGATAAATTTACAATAGATACCATAGATGATAATATCCTTGAAAACAGTGAATCATTTACTATTACAATCTCTTCAATCACAGGTAACGGAGGATTGGAAGATCTTAGAATAGATACTGCTAATAACTCTGTTACAACAGCAATCACAGATGAGAGCGTTCCAACAACTCCGGATGATCAGACTGCTTATGTAAGTATAGAAGGCCCTGCATCAGTAGTTGAGGGTACAACAACATCAGATTACACAGTAAGCATAGATCAAACTACAACCCAAGATGTAACAGTGTACTTTACATACACAGGTGTAGCAGTAGACGGAACAGACTTTACGGGTGTAGCAAGTACGGTTATCCCGGCAGGTACAACTCCAAACGATAAATTTACAATAGATACCATAGATGATAATATCCTTGAAAACAGTGAATCATTTACTATTACAATCTCTTCAATCACAGGTAACGGAGGATTGGAAGATCTTAGAATAGATACTGCTAATAACTCTGTTACAACAGCAATCACAGATGAGAGCGTTCCAACAACTCCGGATGATCAGACTGCTTATGTAAGTATAGAAGGCCCTGCATCAGTAGTTGAGGGTACAACAACATCAGATTACACAGTAAGCATAGATCAAACTACAACCCAAGATGTAACAGTGTACTTTACATACACAGGTGTAGCAGTAGACGGAACAGACTTTACGGGTGTAGCAAGTACGGTTATCCCGGCAGGTACAACTCCAAACGATAAATTTACAATAGATACCATAGATGATAATATCCTTGAAAACAGTGAATCATTTACTATTACAATCTCTTCAATCACAGGTAACGGAGGATTGGAAGATCTTAGAATAGATACTGCTAATAACTCTGTTACAACAGCAATCACAGATGAGAGCGTTCCAACAACTCCGGATGATCAGACTGCTTATGTAAGTATAGAAGGCCCTGCATCAGTAGTTGAGGGTACAACAACATCAGATTACACAGTAAGCATAGATCAAACTACAACCCAAGATGTAACAGTGTACTTTACATACACAGGTGTAGCAGTAGACGGAACAGACTTTACGGGTGTAGCAAGTACGGTTATCCCGGCAGGTACAACTCCAAACGATAAATTTACAATAGATACCATAGATGATAATATCCTTGAAAACAGTGAATCATTTACTATTACAATCTCTTCAATCACAGGTAACGGAGGATTGGAAGATCTTAGAATAGATACTGCTAATAACTCTGTTACAACAGCAATCACAGATGAGAGCGTTCCAACAACTCCGGATGATCAGACTGCTTATGTAAGTATAGAAGGCCCTGCATCAGTAGTTGAGGGTACAACAACATCAGATTACACAGTAAGCATAGATCAAACTACAACCCAAGATGTAACAGTGTACTTTACATACACAGGTGTAGCAGTAGACGGAACAGACTTTACGGGTGTAGCAAGTACGGTTATCCCGGCAGGTACAACTCCAAACGATAAATTTACAATAGATACCATAGATGATAATATCCTTGAAAACAGTGAATCATTTACTATTACAATCTCTTCAATCACAGGTAACGGAGGATTGGAAGATCTTAGAATAGATACTGCTAATAACTCTGTTACAACAGCAATCACAGATAATGATATCAATCCTACATCAGCAGTTGTTTCGGAAGAGGGGCTTACGGACGGTGCTCCTGATACTACAGGTACTAGTGATACTACAAATTCAAAAACTGCTTCAGGATCACTGGATATTTCACATCTAGTGTTAACTGCGGGAGCTGTTTTTGCCCTTACTGCCCCTGCTGAAACATTAAAAGTTGCAGGAGAGGATGTAGTTTGGAGCGGTAATAATACAGGAACTCTGACAGGTAGCGTAAACGGAAACGAAGTGATCAAAATCACATTGAATAACACGGGAGCCTATACTGTTACATTATCGCAAGGGATAGACCACGATACTGTCAATGTTGAAGATGTTTTAAGTTTTAATGCAGGTATTAAGATCACTGACGGCAACCTGGATATTGACAGCACATTATCTGTAACTGTGGAAGATGATTCACCTGTTATAAACAATGATCCGGTTATTGCGTTAACAAATGCAGGAGATGCTGCATACAGCGGTACGCTTGACGTAAATTACGGAGGAGACGGTTTAGGTTATATCTCTGCCGGATTACAGCAAAACGCTGTCATTGGGGAAGAGAGTGTGACTTTTGATCCTGCTGGTACGACTACTGAGGGCTTGAATATTATAGAAGTTCATGATCTTGAAGGAAACCTGTTATTTACTTTCTATTATGAAACAAGCACGGCTGCAGACGGTAGTACTACGTTAACAGCTTTCCAAGATGAATTAAAATCTGAAGAATTCTTTGAATTAAATATTAATGCGGATAAATCATATGACTTTACAATGATCGCAAATGAGGTATTGTCTAGTACTACTGTATCCGGGGAAGATTTTAATGCATTCGGTCCTATCGGTCAGATTGCTACTTTAGATGAATCTTTAGTTATCTATGCAGACAATGGTGATGCTGCTGATACAAGTGATGCGGCAAATGCATCACAACACGGTGTAGGTGTAGATACTACTACTATTGACCTTAACCAGACATTATTCCTGGATTTTGCAAATGAGCAGAAATTTGTCAGCTTTACTTTACAGCAATTTACGGGCGGCGGTGACAGCGATGTAGTAGAGTTTACTATAGTAACTGACGACTCCAGAGATACTGCGGGTATTAATTCAACATCAACGATCAGTGTTTCTAAACCAGCAGGAGATTATGCAACAGTTGAGATCATTGTTGACGATACCAAAGTAAACGGCTCTGTGGAAATTGGTACTGATACATATACAATATATGTAAATGAAGAGTTCAGCAATATCGATATTCAAAACACAGGCGGAAAGTTAAGTGCGAATGTAAATAATATTACATATGACCAGGTTACCAGTGTAGAGAGTATGAATCTAGGTTTCGATATTGCAGTTACCGATACTGACGGAGATACGGATACAGGTTCAATAAGTGTAAATTTTGAAAATACGACGGCAAATATTACTTTAAGTGCTTATGATACTGATGAAAATGCTGAATATATAACTTATACATTGAATGTGGATAATGCTCCTGCTGAGGGTTCACCTTTAACAGTACAGGTTCAAGTAGCAGGAGAGAGTACACCAAGAGAGATTGTTATTACAAATCCTGATTCAAGTGCGACGTTTGATGTGGCAGTAAGAGCTGATGATTATTATACCCAGGGGGATGATACAATTGCAGCTACGATAATCGGTTACAGCGGAGGCGGTTACAGTGAAGTCACTTATGATGAAAACAGTGTTAATGCAACAGTTATTGATGACTTCGATGTAACAACCGTATCTATTACGGGAACAGTAACAAAACCTGCGGTTATAGACGTGGACAATGTATTGATAGAGGATCATAACGGAATAAGTGTTTATGCACTTAATGCTGATGGTACAGAAGGAGATATATCAATCAATAATAATCCAGTTGGATTCGGGGTTGACGGGACAACTACCGGAAGCGGTGCAGATTCCGAGCTTGGAAATGCGGATAACTCAGGAAACAGCGAGAAGATAGTTGTAGAGTTTGAGAAAGAGGTTATAAGTCTTGATGTGGCTCTTGCCTGGAGAAATCCGGGTGAAACCGCAAAGGTTTCTTTCTATAACGAAGATGAGTTTGGTAATGATATACTGATCGGCTGGGCTACAGTAAGCGGCGGTGAAAATATCGGTGGAGATACTTGGGCTACTGTAACATATTATGATGAAAATGATAATTTCATTAAAGAGGTGACTACTCAGGGTGGTACGGATGTGGTTGATGATCCTTATACATTTGAACCGGGTAACGGAGAGACTTTTACTAAAGCCGTATTCTCTGCACCTGGTTATGATGATGATTATCTGATCCATGAGATCACTTACAAAGAAGTTGTTGATGCCAGCGAGATTACAGATGTATTGTCTCAAGACGGTGAAGTTACATTGCAGATCACTACTTCAAATCCTCCTCAAACTCCGGCAACGGCTATTGTTTTAGTTGGGGATACAGAATACTCTGTAGGTATCGGTACGAACGGTATAGGAACTTTAAATGTACCAATGTATGCAAATGAAGAGTTAAGTGCAACTGTTCTTAGAATTGAGGGAGGAAATTTTGAGAATGTGGATGTTTCAGTAGCTGCTGTCGATATTCCGGAAAGTGTAGTTGATACGGTAATTGCCAATGAGTCAGGACTGACTTCTGATGGTATTGAAGCTTCACTTGGCGGATATTCAGGTACTTCTATTGATTTGACCGATAAAATAGGAAATCCTCTTGCCGGAGAAACTGTTGTTGCAAAAGTAACCGATACAAACGGAAATGTTCTTGAAGTAAATGCAAAATACCTAGGGGAAGAACTGGAATACCAGGAGATAAACGGTATATTAACTGCAGTTTCAAAAGATACAAATACATCAGTATTTACAATAAGTGAAAATGTTACGGATAATACCTATAAAGTAACAATGCTTCAAAAACTGGATCCGGTAACAAGTTCAGTAACCGTCGCTGAAGATCAAGTTGCAAATATAAGCTTGAATACGACAGGCGGAAGTGCTGATGGAATAACAGTAGATCTACGTTCAAATAAAGGTAATGTGTATGAATCTGATCACAAACTTGGAGTTAATCACTCTGACGGTTCTTGGGGAGAAGACAGGTACGAAATTGAAGACAGTGAAAAGCTGATTATGGATTTTACTGCCAATTCGAATATTGTTATTACAAGCGTTGCGGTATCCTTTAACAGTTTTGAAGAAGGATATTATTATTACGACGGTGACGATGCATCTGTATTAGTATATTATGCAGGTGAGAGTAATCCTTATACTTACTATGTTGATGCCGATAATGCAAACGGTATTACCATATCCATACCTGAGGGAAAAACTCTTGAGCATATAGATTTTGGAACCGTTGACAGCAATGACGAATATTCGATTGCCGATAATATCACTGTTACTTACGATGAAACAACTAGCGTAACTTTAGACAACCCTGAACAAACCTTTGAGTTTGGTGCCCAGATCATTAACGGTAACGATCAACAGTTTGTGACATTTGATGTAACTGTCGACAATGATAATACACTGGAAGCAGATATAGGTGATGTCGTTGTAGGAAGAGATTCTGAGACCATAATCGATACATTATCTATAGATAGCGACAATGATACCATCGACTTTAGCGAGATCGCCCAAAATGCCAAAGACATAGAAGCCGTGGACTTCAGTGATGGAAAGGCTCAGATGATCGAGAATATAGATCTCCAGGATGTGGTTGATATGACCGATGACGAGGATGATCTGGTCATAATCGGAGAGAACGGTGACGAGATAGAGCTAAAAGACGATCTTGACGGAGACGGAATAAATGACTGGCAGACTGACGGACAGGCAAAAGAGCTGCAAGGTTACGAGGGAACATTTGTAGAATATACGAACAGTACCGTTTCTATCTTTGTGGATACGGATATCAGCGTAGATGATACTATATAATGAATTAGGGGGTAAAGTTTTTACTCCCTTTTTAATTGGATAAAAATGAAAAATGAAAAATATTATATAGAGAAGATAAGCTCTTTGGAAAAAGAGGTAGAGTATTTAAAAAAAAGCCTTAAACAAAACAGCGACAATAACCACAGGATATTAACCAGACAGTCCAAAATGGCCGTAATGGGGGAGATGATAGGGAATATCGCACACCAGTGGAGACAGCCTTTGATGGAGCTTTCTTCTATTTTGATAACTACCGAGGCCAAAATAAAATTAACAGGCAATATCTCAAATCAAGAGATCCTTGAAATGATCAGCAAATCAAACGACGTTATGAAATATATGTCAAACACCATTGACGATTTCAGGGATTTTTTTGCAAAAGACAAAGAGAAAACAAGCTTTAAAATATCCGAACAGGTAAAAAGAGCCGCAAACATAATAAGCAGCGCTTTGGAGAACAAAGATATAAAGTTGAACATCATCTTGAAGAACAATCCTACAGTTTACGGTTTTAAAAACGAGTATTCCCAGGTTTTGATAAATATAATTGCGAACGCAAAAGATATTATCTCAAACAGAAAGATCAAAGATGGGAAAATAGACGTAAAGATCTATGTAAAAGACAACAAGTGCATAACAGAAGTTTTTGACAACGGCGGAGGGATCGAAGCATTGCCGGTGGAAAAAGTTTTCGAGCCTTTTTACACCCACGGAAAAAAAGACGGTACGGGTATAGGATTGTTTATGTCAAAACTTATCGTTGAAAACAATATGGAGGGGCAGCTTAAAGCATCCAATTTTGAAGAGGGGGCGAAATTTACAATTTCTATCCCCCTGGGATAAACTTAGGCTAAAAAGAAGCCTTCGTTACCTGCTGGCTCCGTACAATCCAAGGGACCTGACCACTTCATGGTCGCTGTCCTCTTTCACGTTTTCCGCTAACAGTTTTATATTAAGCAGTGCAGAGAGTTCCTGCATCGATTCAACAAAGCCTTTTTTACTGCTGTCTTTGCTTATTCCGTTGGTGTAGTCTCTTGCAAGCCTTATATAATCAAGATTGAAATCTTTTATATGGTCAAGAGGTATGAATTTTGTTTCAAATCTTTTTATTATAACTTTTGCCCCCACGCTGTGGACATCTTCTATAAAGTTTTTGAACTCCTCTACATCTTTTGCCACCCCGTAAGCCGTAACACTGAACACAAGCTGTGATGAGATATCTTCATTATTCTCGATTTTTTCTTTCAGCCATCTCCTAAACGACAGGTTCACAACCGAATCCAGCGACAGGTTGATGGAGATGCTGTGGCTTATCTTGCTGCTGTTTATATGGTCGATCACTTTTGATACGACCCCTTTGTCAAACTCAAGGATCTTGCCGTATTTTTCCGCAATAGATACGAAAGTTCCTATTGGTATATCTTCCCCTTCGTTATCCCTTGCCTGGGTAAACGCCTCTTCCATTAAAAGTGTTTTTTGGTTTTCGTCTGAAAGTCCGTAGGCCTGTCCTATGAAACTTACTTCAAATTTGTTGTTGTCTATAATATCAAAAACCAGGGACTTCCACTCTTCCATATCCCTTGCAAGGTCGCTGTCATCCCTGATGTGTGCCTCGTTTGGACCGATCAGCTTGGCTTTTTCGTAAGCCTCGTGTGCCGAAGCCACGATGCCTGGTATGGTTCCTATAGGGTTAAAAGGGGTTACCCCGATATGTGCGATCTCTTTTTTATGGATCTTTACCGATAACTCGCCTAGATCTTTTTTCAGCTTATCGACTATTGATTTCAGTTCGTCAAGTTTCATCCCTTTTGCTATCATGGCAAATTCTGAGCCGAAAAACCTGTAAGGGGTTATTTTGTTCGACAGGCTGCTTAATATTTTGGAGAACTCTATAAGGAACTTGTCCGTTTCCTTGTTCGTATGTGTTTTTGCAAACTCGCCAAGATCGTCTATTTTTATGCTGAACACAAACCCTTCGTCTTTTGATATGAACATCTTTTTCATATCGGTTTCAAAGGTCTGTCTTAGCTGCAGGAAAATCACCAATAATGCTATTGAGATAAGAAATGCAACTATTGCATAGATGATTGCACCTTTTGCCTGCTCATAGAGCTTTGCGTAGGCATCTCCCGCATTTGCGCTTACATATATAATTGCAGTAGTGTTCCACCCGTTGCTGATCTCGCTTTTCATTTCTGAAAGCCTTAACGGGACAAGGTCTATGAACCATTGGGGTACATATTCAAACTTTTCTGCCCTTGAAACCTTTACAAGTATCTTGGAGATATTCACCGTAGCTTTTGATTCTACGGTTTTTTCACCTTTTGAGGCTTTGAACGTTATATCTATATCTGAACCGTCTTTAAAGTTCTTTGCAGGTTTGAAGATATATTTTAAGGAATCTTTTTTTTCATCGAAGGGATCTATTGTTTCATTTTCCAAAAGTGCAAGCTGTTTGCCAAGCTCACCCTCCTGCCCCAGGGGTTCTATGGTGCCGACTCTGCCGTCAACTTTGATATCGCTTATTTCCCAGCCCTCACCCATAAGGTTTGATGAGTTTAGAAGAGCCTCTTCCGAGAAACTGAAAGAAACGTCTTCCAGTCTTATCTCTTTGTAGAATCCCCTGTTTGCAATAGCATTTATTATAGATACTATCTCCGGGTCTTTTTTATTGCCCATAAGGCTTTTCAGTGTCATCCCAAGACCCGTAGCCGTATCCTGTGCCTTTGTCGTTGATTCCACTTCCAGGTATTCTTTTGTATTTTTTACACTTATTACAAAATTCCCCGCAAAGATCATAAAAAATATAAAAGAGATGATCATATAAAGCTGTTTAGATAAAGACATCACGTTCTCCTAGTGTTAAGTTTGATTTTTCCATTATATCCTCTGAATTAAAGATTTCCAGTTTTTTAGGTTGTTGCTTCCGATCTTCTGCTCGGTTTTCCCTTTGTTTTGGGCTTTCCACAATCCTACGGCGTTGAAGCTGTAAATAGGTTTGAGGTCTTCCCTTGCCGTTGCCAGCTTCAGCTTTTTGTTGACGTTATCCAAAACGACGGGTACGGAGTTTGGCTTATGGTAATAGTTCAGTACCATATGGGCCTCTTCGTATTTTTTATACCTGCTTTTTAGTTTAACGTAGGTGATCTTGAGCTTTTCGTCGGGTATCCCAAGCTCCCTGAGTGCAAAATATTTTGCGATGGCATAATCCTCGCAGTCTCCCGCTCCGCTTCCCAAAAATTCGAAAGGGGATGCCCAGTAGTCTCTTTTGTGCCAGTGGTCAAGATCTCTTTTGTATCTTATCTTGTTGAAAAAGTCGTTTACTATTTTTAATTTGTTTAAAGTTTCTTTATCCCTTGCGGATTCAAGCATCTGATCCCACAGAAGAACCCTTTTTTTTGCTTTTTCCCCGTATTTCTTCTCTATCTGGTTTAATTTTTCCATTGAAATATTAACAGGGATACTGGCAATTATAAAAGTTAAAAAAACAGATGATATGAGTATAAAATTAATTAATAATTTAAACATAATTATCCCCATCCTTAAGTGGTTTATTTTAACATAATTTTGGGTAAATTTACCAATTTTGTTTTTTTGCCTTAAAAACTTTATTGCAACTTTTTTATTGTATAATCCTCCCATGAAAGAGAAAGAGCTAGCCCTGAACGTCCTTAAAACATTATCTGTTTTATATATTGAAGATGAAGACAATATAAGAAAAGACCTGACAAAAACACTGGAACTTATGTGTTGCGAGGTTTACCCTTTTTCTTCGGCAGAGGAGGCTTTGGGTTTTTACGGTTCAAAAAAGCCCGATATTATCCTAAGCGATATCAGCCTTGGTGAAATGAACGGTATAGAACTGGTTAAAAAGATCAGGGAAAATGACAAGAAAATACCGATAATCCTGTTGTCTGCCCATACCGATACGGAGTATCTGCTTGAAGCTGCGAAACTGAAACTTGTGGAGTATATGACAAAACCCATCACCTTCAGCGAGCTTGAAAATTCTATGGTAAACGCCGCCTTGGAGATAATAAGCGACGGTAATTATATAGTGGAGTTCGAAGGGGGCTTGAAATACAACGTCCGCCAGAACTTGCTTTATGAGAACAATATGGAGAAAAAACTCTCCGCAAGCGAAACAAACCTTTTGAACTTTTTTATAGGGAACAAACACCGTACGGTATCGATGCAGGAGATAAAGAACCATATATGGGATGATCCCTATTTTGCTACGGATACCGCATTTAAGTCCCTTTTGCACAAATTAAGGAATAAAATAGGTAAATCCTCGATCCGCAACGTATCGGGGATCGGGTATTACCTGGTCACGAAATAATCAATCCCGAAGAATCAGCTGATAACCTATACTTGAATGGTTCTTTATAGATTCTTTCCCGATCTTGGACCTTAATTTATTGATAAGGCTTTTTAAAGCCCCGTCCGTGGCAAAATTATCTTCCCAGATATGATATTTGATCTCTTCGGAACTTATTGTTCTCTCCTTGTTCTGCAGCAGAAGCTTAAGAAGCTTTTTTTCGCTTGATGTGAGTTTTATCTCTTTGTTGTCTTCATCGTAAAGAAGATTCTGTTTTAGATTGTATTTGATGCCGCTGATAAAGGTTATCTCAAGTTTCCCGTTCTGTACCAGGCTTTTTACCGCTTTTTTGAGAGTTTCGTTTAAAAGGTTGAAATCCACAGGTTTTACCAGATAATCTATAAGGTTTAACTTGATAGCCTCGAAAAGAAACGATTTTTCCGAATGGGCGGTAAGTAAAATAACAGGGGTGATCGTATCGGTTTGTCTTAACTCTTTTACAAATTCTATGCCCGATACGCCTTTTAGGTTTATATCGCTTATTATTATATCCACGTTCTGGGATGAATAGATATCCTTTGCATCTTCCACGTTGCTTACGGATATCACCTCTTTGGAGAGGAGGTTCAGGGTTTTGGTAAAATACTCCCTTACCCCGTCTTCATCCTCGATATATAATATTCTTAATTGTTTAAGTGTGTCTTTAAAGTTTATCATAGGGTAATTTTAGCAGAAAAAAGTTTTTTTTTTCAAAAAAAAAGATTTAGGAACCTTTTAGCAACTTTTTTAAAATATAATCTAAAAAATGATCTTTTGGGAAAAGGGTATTATGTATAATAAAATTAAAATGTCCATATCTGTTTCATTGATATGCATGACAAGTTTGAGTGCTACAAGTTTAAAAGACAGCGTAGAAAAGACCTTAAACGTAAATCCGGGTATTATCGCAGAGTATATGAACCGGGAAGCGTATAAGAAATATGTTGACGAGGAGGAGGGGGATTACCTTCCTACTCTTGACCTGGAAGCTTATGCGGAAAGATCAAAAAACTACGAGAACCCTGACGATACCGCTGACAACTGGATAAACAAGGACGGATGGTATGCCGCATTAAAGTTCGAGCATATTTTGTATGACGGGGGGCTTACGCCAAGTGAAGCTGCCGAGTTCAGGCATAAATTCTACGGGAACAATTACAGAAGCACCCAGGAAGTAGAGAGCACGATCCTTGACGTTGCAGATGCTTATCTTGACCTTGTAAGTAAGCAGGAGCTTACAGCCTTATCCGAATATAATATCAATATCCATGAAGAATACCTTACCGTGGCAAAAGAGAAAGAACAAATAAGCGGAGAGATACTTGAAACTTACCAGGTAAATTCAAAGTACCATTTTGTCCTTGACAAATTCCTTGAACAGCAAAACGAGATGGACCAGTCCCGAAGCCTTTATAAAAGCCTGGTAGGGGAAGAACTTGAGGGTAATATCTGCCGACCTGCAATAGATGACAAATATATCCCCTCAACCTTGCCAGAAGCTATAGAGCTTGGGCTTAGACGAAACTATAAGATAAAAGAGCAGATAGAAAAGATCAATGAGCAAAGGGAGAGGATAGTCCAGGAAGAGTCTGCATACAGGCCTACTATCTCATTCCAGTTTCAGACATCGCTGGACAACGACCTGGAGCTTGACGATAACGGAAGACAGGATATATACAGGTCTAGGATCTATATGACCTGGAACCTTTTCAACGGTGGCAAAACATATCATGCGACCCAGAAAGAGCAGTTGTTCCTAAAAGAGGAGCAGAAAAAACTCGACCAGATAACAAACGAAGTGGTGGACGAGATAAAAAGCGTATACAGAACATACCAGAATTACAAAAAGAGGATCAAAAACATAAAACTTTATGTTGATGACAATTTCGAGATTTTGTCCGTTTACAAAAAACAGCTTCTTGACGGTACCAGAACATTTCTTGATATATTAAATGCAGAATCAGAGCTTTACAGGGCGTATATAACGAAAATAGAGCAGGAGTTCGAGCTTCTATCGTCGTATTACCAGTTGCTTTTCAATATGTCGGTTTTAAGTGATACGATACTTATGCAGCAGGAGCAGGTTTGTCCGAAATATGTATTTACCCCAAGGGTGGACGAGTCTTTAAAAGAGCAGGAGAGCGACAAGCTAAGCAGCGAACTGCTTAATGTTTTCGAGGAAGAACCTAAAAACGCAGAAGAAAAGAAGAGTGAAGAAAAAACTCCCGTTCCTGATGATATGTTGAAAATGGACAACAGCAGCTCAATTGATATATCAAGCCGTCTTGAAGATATTTACGGCAAGGGTGAGATATCTGACCCTAAAGTTCCAAACATTAAAAAAAAAACTTTAATCACTCATGAAACTGCTGTAGGGAAAAAGTATACTTTAAATATGGCTAACTTCGAGACTATGGAAGAGGTGCAGGATTTTATAAAAAAGTATTCTTTAGAGGATAAAGCGAGTTTTTACAGATTCGGTAAAAACGGGGAAAATATAAAGCTGCTGTACGGTTCATACGAAAACCTCACATCTGCCGGAAAAGATATGGAGATGATAGATAAAAAGGCTTTGTCGTACGGGGCATATATTGACAATATAAAAAAACATGATAATATAAAAATCAAATACAAAGATTTTAATTAGGGCAATTTGAGTGGATGAAAATATACAAGAACAAGGGATAAAAAATGAGGTGATGAAAGATAGAAGGACGGTTGATTCTCTGCTTGAGTCACTGGTTTTTTTATCCACTTATTATCAAAGAACGGCATCAAGGGAATCCCTGCTTTCGGGACTCCCTATACATAATAAGTCTATGACCATAAAAGATTTTATGCTCTCCTCAAAAAGGATAGGGCTTATCTCAAAAGTGGTAACAAGGGAATTAAAAGGGATCTCGAAACTGGCTCTGCCCGTTGTTTTGATACTGAAAAAAGAGAGATCGTGCGTCCTTCTGGATATAGATTTCGATAAAAACGAGGCAAGGGTGATACTTCCGGGATTGAGCGAAGGGGAAACTGTTATGCCCGTTGACCAGCTTCACTCGGAATTTACGGGGCAGGTTATAATCATAAAGCCCACTTACAGTTTCGAGAACAAGATCTCAAGGGACATAGTTATCCCGGAACCAAAAAAATGGTTCTGGGGAGCATTGAAATACAATCTGCCCATCTATAAAAGGGTAATAGTAGCGGCAGTTTTCATAAATCTTTTTGTCCTGGCACTGCCTTTATTTATGAAAAACGTGTTTGACAGGGTTCTCCCAAATAATGCCATAGAAACCCTTTGGGCGATGGCCATAGGGATCATATTTATAATGGTGTTCGATCTTATATTTAATCTGTTGAGGGCTTATTACCTGGGTAAAGCGGGTAAAAGGGCGGACCTTATTATGAGCAATAAGATATTTGACCAGCTTTTAAATATCAAGCTTAGTGAAAAGCCCGCGTCCACGGGGCAGTTCGTAAGCCGTGTGCAGTCTTTTCAAAGCGTTAGGGATTTCTTTACAAGCGCGACCATTGCCACCCTTGTGGATATCCCTTTTGTTATCCTTTTTATCGGGGTTATTTTTTATTTTGCCGGGGTGATAGGGTGGATAAGCGTTGCCACGGTTGTTATTGTCCTGCTTTTTTCCTGGGTTATGCAAAAAAGGATAAAAAAAGTGATCGAAAAATCCTCAAAAGAGGAGCAGTTGAGGCAGACTACCCTTAACGAAGCGGTTGCCGGACTGGAGATAATCAAAAGCGTAAGGGCCCAGAACAGGATGAAAACCCACTGGGACGAGTCTTTGAACAAAACACTTTACTACGGTGAAAAATCACAGTTCCTTTCTCAGTTCACAACCCAGACCACGGGACTTATAGCAAAGTTCTCAACCATAGGGATAATAGTTGCCGGGGTTTACCTTTCCCTGGCCGGGGATATGAGCATGGGCGGGATTATCGCAGCCATGATGCTTAATACAAGAGTTGTCGCCCCGATTTCCCAGATCGTGGGGATGATCATAAGGTACGACCAGACAATGCTTTCATTGCAAAATATAGATGAAATAATGATGATGGAAGTTGAGAGGGAAGATAAAACATACATAAGCAGGCCGAACCTAAAAGGGGACATTGAGTTCAAGGATGTAAGCTTTGCATACAAGGGGCAGAATTTCGATACCTTGAAAAATATCAACCTGACCATAAAAGAGGGGGAAAAGGTTGCTATTTTAGGAAGAATAGGTTCCGGGAAATCAACCTTGTCCAAGCTTATTATGAATCTTTATTCCCCGACAAAAGGTTCAGTTCTTATCGACAGCACCGATATAAGGCAGATCGATCCAGCTGATCTAAGACGTGCGATCGGATGCGTGCCCCAGGAGCCTTTTTTGTTTATGGGGAGCGTAAAAGACAATATTACCATAGGGGAGCAGTATGTAACCGATGAAGAGGTTTTGGAAGCTTCCAAAGCGGCAGGGGTGCATGAGTTCCTGGGTAAACATGAAGCGGGGTACGATCTTCTAGTAGGCGAGCGGGGAGAAGGCTTGAGCGGGGGTGAAAGGCAGTCCGTTACACTTGCACGAGCGATCATCACAAATCCCAATATAATGATACTCGACGAACCTACAAATTCGATGGATAAACAGACTGAGCAGGCTTTTATGAAAAAAATGAAAACCTTGATAAGCGATCAGACCGTTATCTTGATAACCCACAAGATGTCCGTATTGTCACTCGTGGACAGGGTGATCATACTTGATGACGGGAAAGTTATAGCCGACGGTCCAAAAGAGCAGGTATTTAAACCAAGGGGAGCAAAATAATGTCTAATTTAAAAGAAGATGATATAGGTTTTGTAAACTCCTTGTACGGGCAGGTCTACGACAAGCCCAAATCAAGTATAGACCTCCTTTTCGTAAGCGTGATCATAATAATCACCGGGCTTTTGATCTGGGCGAATATCGCCGAAGTGGACGAAGTGGCAAGGGGTGAGGGGAAGATCATCCCTCCCAGCAAAATACAAAAGGTGCAGAACCTTGACGGGGGACTTGTCTCGGAGATACTTGTGCGAAGCGGGGAACACGTGGAAAAAGAGCAGCCCCTGATGAGGATAGATACCACAAGGTTCCAGGCATCCCTGGAAGAGGTAAAAGAGCAGAAACTCTCTTTACTTGCAAAAAAAGCAAGGCTTGAATCCCAGCTTGAGTTCAATCCCTCAAAAACCTTAAAGAGTATCGATTTTCCTGTTGATGTTAAGGGCTTAAGCAAATACACCGATATAGAAAGCAGGATATACAGGAACAAGATAGAAGAGTATAAAAGTTCTCTAAAGATACTGGAGCTTCAGTTTCAGCAGAAGATCCAGGAGAAAAAAGAGATCGAAGGGAAGATCAAGCAGCTTACCACAAGCGTAAAGCTTGTAAAAGAGCAGCTGGAAACGATAGAGAAAATGGTGAGGTCTGGTTCAAAATCAAAAGTTGAGCTGATAGATATGAAAAAAGAGTATAACCAGCTTGAGGGTGACCTTGACAGTGCCAGACTCTCCCTTCCAAGATCAAAGCTTGCCATATCGGAAGCCGAGAATAAGATACTGGAAAAAGTAAAAGGTTTTAAGGCAGAAACCTACAACGAGCTTCAGGAAGTATCGTTTGAACTGAATAAAATCGGTTCAAGGCTTATTTCAGAAACAGACAAACTGGAAAAAACGATCGTAAGATCTCCCGTAAACGGTATTATAAAGCAGATAAATATAAATACCATAGGCGGGGTCGTAAAATCAGGGGTTGACCTGATCGAGATAGTCCCCGACAGCGATATACTGCTGGTCGAGGCAAAGATAGACCCTAAAGATATAGCTTTTATCTCTCCTGCCCAAAAAGCGGTCGTAAAGATCACCGCATATGATTTTGCCATATACGGGGGGCTTGACGGGAAGATCATCGAGATCTCAGCGGACAGCTTAAAGGATACGGAGAGCAAAGAGGATAAAAGCTATTACCAGGTCATTATACAGACAGATAAGAACTATCTTGAAAGAAACGGGGAAAAACTCCCTATTATACCGGGAATGGTGGCAAGCGTAGATATAGTTACGGGGAAGAAAACGATTATGGACTTTTTCCTGAAACCTATTTTAAAAATAAAAGAAGGATCTTTACATGAACGATAAAATCAATAACAAAAGGAGATTGAAGATGAGGACACAATTATTATCACTGGCTGCGATATCTATGCTGATAGGCGGCTGTACTGCTTCTTCACAGGTACAAAAAGGGGAAGATCCCCAGGCAAAAGTTTCAGAACTCAACAAAGCCGATTTTATAGGTGAAACGGCATTGCACGACGCGGTAAGGGCAAAAGATATTGAACTTGTAAAAAAACTTATCTCCGACGGTGCCAAGATAGACCCAAAGGATATTTACGGGTATACCCCTTTGCATATAGCCGTAAGGCTTAAAGAATTTGAGATCACCAAGCTGCTTATAGAAAACGGTGCCGCGGTGAACAGTGTGGATAACTACAAAGATACGCCCCTTTTGGATTCTACAAGAAACGACTATACCGAGATCTCCAAACTTCTGATCTGCAACGGGGCATACAGGAACGTGGCAGATGCCCACGATATGACGCCTCTTCACAACAGCACAAAAAACAATAATGAAATCATCAGCGAAATGTTAAGATCCCAGGATCTTGATCCTTTCTGCAAGCCCCAAGAGGAAGAGGTTCCTGAAAAAGTTGAAGAGACAAAGGCTGAAGCCCCAAAAGCCCCGGCCGATGTTCAGGAAGCACCTGCTTTCGTGGGCTTATATGAGGCATTAACGGAAGAGTTCAAAGATGATTTCGAACCTTGGAATGCGGAACTTACAAAAGATGAACTGCTTTTCAGGTTCAAAAACCCAAGCGCGCTTTTTGCGGTAGGGAAGAGTGAATTGAACGAAAAGTTCACGAATATCCTGAGCGACTTTTTCCCAAGGTATTTAAAAACCCTGGAGTCTTATAAAGATGAAATCGCAGAGGTTAGAATTGAGGGGCATACCTCTTCGGAATATAAAGCTGCAAAAAATGATGAGCAAAGGTATGCTTTAAACAAAAAACTTTCCCAGGAAAGGGCTGATGCGGTCAGGGATTATTCTGTCGCAAAAGGCTCCTTGACCGAGGGTGTCGATGCCAAATGGGTAGATGATACTTTCAAATCCTACGGAATGTCCTATGACAATCCTATTTTGGATGAAAGCGGTGTAGAGAACGCTTCTGCTTCAAGAAGAGTTGAATTTAGAATAGAGAAAAAATAAAAAGAAGACGATATGAAAAAGATTATAATTATATCCGGTTTATTTGCAGGGCTGGTACTAAGCGGATGCGGCGTAAAACTTTCAAATGAGACGATCGTAAATGAGGGGGGAAAAGAGGGAGTGCTTAAAAGCAGCGGAGAAATCACTGCAAAGCCTGTTTACGATAATGTAGGGAGCTTTCAGGGAGAGAACGAGAAGTATTACCATCCCAACCATTTCAATTTCCATAATCTCCACGATGACCCGGACCGGACATATGCTATAGTAAAAAGCAGCGGTAATAAAATGGGGATAATAGACAAGCAGGGTAACCTGAGACTAAAACCCATATATGACTCCATAAGCACTTTTTATAACGGCTTTGCAAAGGTGGGGCTGAACGGAAAATACGGTTTGGTAAATGAAAAGTTCGAAGTGGTGCTAAAACCTGTTTATGATGAGGTTCAGGAATTTAACGGTGATGCTGCTGTTATAAAGCTTTTCGGGAAATACGGCTGCGTGGATAAGAATATGGATATAAAGGCAGAACCCGTTTATAATATGATCTACCTTGAATCAGAAGCCTTAAAAAGGGTGAGGCTTGAAAACAAATGGGGATTTATGGATAAAAAATGCAATATCGTTACGGAACCTTCGTATGATTATGCCTACGATTACAGAAACGGTTTTTCAAAAGTGAAAAAAGGGGAATTATGGGGATTCCTAAATAAAAAAGGGGAGCCTGTAAGCGGGCAGATATTTGACGACCCTGACAGATTTTAAGAGAGATTAAAAGTTAAACCCAAATAAAAGCAATTTTTAGATAAAATCCGCTATTTATAAGTAGAAAAATTCATAAAAAGTTAGGATAAAAATTGCAAAGTCATATTAGAAATTTTTCAATTATCGCACATATTGACCATGGTAAATCTACACTTGCGGACAGAATAATCCAGGAGTGCGGGGCCATAACCGACAGAGAGATGTCGGCTCAGGTCATGGATACCATGGATATCGAACAAGAAAGAGGTATCACCATCAAAGCCCAATCGGTAAGGCTTGATTACGTAAAAGACGGTGAACACTATGTCTTAAACCTTATCGACACTCCGGGGCACGTGGATTTCTCATACGAGGTGAGCCGTTCTCTGGCTTCTTCGGAAGGTGCTCTTCTTATCGTTGACTCTACACAGGGTGTTGAAGCCCAGACTATAGCAAAT
Organism: Arcobacteraceae bacterium; assembly: GCA_963677515.1. Classification (GTDB taxonomy): domain Bacteria; phylum Campylobacterota; class Campylobacteria; order Campylobacterales; family Arcobacteraceae; genus JAIOSF01. The sequence continues at coordinate 2,648,037 of OY781963.1, forward strand.
GTATATATAGCTTTGGAAAATGATCTTACGTTGATGCCGGTGGTAAACAAGATAGATCTCCCTTCAGCGGACCCTGAAAGGGTTTTGGAGGAAACGGAAGAGGCTATCGGTCTTGATTGTACGGCACATAACCTGATCAGCGCAAAAACGGGACTTGGGGTAAAACAGCTTCTTGACGATATCGTTGATACTATTCCCGCTCCAAACGGGGATGAGCAAGCTCCGACAAAAGCCCTTATCTACGACAGCTGGTTTGACAACTACCTGGGAGCCCTGGCACTTGTAAGGGTTTATGACGGAAGCATCAAGAAAGGGCAGCTGTTAAAGATGATGAATACCAAGGTTGAGCATAAAGTTCTTGACCTTATGTACCCGCACCCTATTAAAAGAGAAAAAACGAACGAGATAAAAACGGGTGAGATAGGTATCGTTGTCTTGGGTCTTAAAACAACGGAAGGTATTGCTGTAGGTGATACCATGACCGATGCCAAAGAGCCGACAGAGAAAGCCATCGAAGGATTCGAGCCTGCGAAACCTTTCGTATTCGCGGGGCTTTACCCTATAGAGACGGACAAGTTCGAGGATCTTAGGGATGCCCTGGAAAAACTTAAACTAAACGACAGTTCCATCTCTTATGAGCCTGAGTCTTCTGCTGCATTAGGAAGCGGATTCAGGACAGGTTTCCTCGGGATGCTTCATATGGAGGTTATCAAAGAGAGACTTGAAAGGGAATTTAACCTTGATCTTATCGCAACTGCGCCGACGGTTGTTTACAAAGTCGAGACGACGGACGGTGAGATAAAGATGATCCAGAATCCTTATGATCTTCCCCCTGTGAATAAAATAGCCGTTATAAGCGAGCCTTACGTAAAAGCGACTGTTTTGGTTCCAGACGAGTTTCTGGGAAATGTTATAAAGCTTCTTAACGATAAAAGGGGTATCCAGATAAAAATGGATTACATCAACAAAAGGGTTCTTTTGGAATACGATATCCCTATGAACGAGATCGTTATGGACTTTTACGACAAGTTAAAGTCTACCACAAAAGGTTATGCTTCATTTGATTACGAGATCACCGGATTCAGACCGGGTAACCTTAAAAAGCTTGACGTGCTTGTTGCCGGAGACCCTGTTGATGCCCTTAGTATCATCGTCCCTGAAGAGAAAGCCCAGGCTAGGGGAAGGGTATTTGTAAAGCAGTTAAAAGAACTGATCCCAAGACAGCTTTTTGAAGTAGCGATCCAGGCTAGTATCGGAAAAGATATTATTGCAAGGGAAACGGTAAAATCCACAGGTAAGAACGTAACGGCTAAATGTTACGGAGGGGATATCACCAGAAAAAGAAAACTTCTTGAAAAGCAGAAAGAGGGTAAAAAAAGGATGAAAGCAATAGGTAAGGTAAACGTACCTCAGGAAGCTTTCATGGCGGTATTGAAATTAGATTAATATCTAATTTCAATTAGTCAAGGATGATATCTTCATCTCTGTCTTTTTTTCTTTCCTGTTTTTTTATAAATTCCATATAATCGTCAACAATATCAAAAAGTTCCAGACCGAATTGTTTCTTTAGAATATAGTCTTTTGAGCCATTTTCATCTATAAAAAGATCCTTGTCTATATTTTTTTCAAGACATTTTGTTATATTGTTCAGTTCACACCCTTGCTGTCTCAGCCTATGCATATAGATCAGGATCTCTTCTTGAAATACATATTTCGGATCAACCGGGTAAAGTCTTTTGTAGAATTTGTAAATTTTCCCCTCCTGATCGCTGAAAGTTGTTTTTGTCAGGGTCCGTTCGTCGTAGTTGTATGTGACGATCTGTTTTTGGTGCAGAAGATAACTTTTTGTGTCAGGTTCTTTTATCTTGTATTTTGAAAGGTCAACTTCCTGTTTCCCGAATGTACAGCCTGTAAAGAATATTAATAAGCTTATTAATATAAGATAGGTTCTTTTCATTTTATACTCCCTATTTATAAGTTTTTGTTAAAAAATTATTATACTCTTATTTTTATGTTTATTTTTTAAAAGTTTAATTATAATTCCTTTTTAATTTTATATATAAGTATACAAAGGCTTGATTTGAAAAATATTTACGGAATAACATTAGCTATAGGGATTGGTGTTTTGGCGCTTGTATTGGCCGAGCTCCTTCCCATAGGAGCAGTTGCCCTTGCCATAGTGATAGGGGCTGTAATAGGAAATACGGTTAAATTAAAAGATAAATATAACCCGGGAATAACCTACAGTGAAAAAAAGCTTTTGGGATTTGCCATAGCTTTTATGGGGATAAACCTTGATTTTGTGATCCTCTCCCAGCTTGGGGTGGAGTCTATATTCTTAATTGTTGTTTCCGTTATAGTTACCATAGCAGTATCCCTTTATTTTGCAAAGCTTTTTAACTTTGACAAAGATTTTTCCCTGATCCTGGGGATCGGTAACGGGGTGTGCGGAAGTGCGGCAATCGCGGCTACCAAAGATATAGTGGGTCTGGATAAGCAAAAAGCGGGACTGGCCGTTGCGATAGTGAACTTCCTTGGAACAGTAGGGATATTTCTGGTACCCTTGATAGGACTGATATTCAGCTTTACGGATGTTAAGACCGGAATATTAATAGGAAATACCCTTCAGGCTGTTGGGCAGGTCGTAGCAGCGGGATTTAGCGTAAACGACGCAGTAGGGCAGAGTTCTACCATCGTAAAGATGGGAAGGATACTTATGCTTACCTTTGTAATATTGTTCCTTCTTTATTTTATCGCAAAAAGATCAACCAATGTAAAAGAGCCAAAAGCACTGCAGGTACCTTTTTTCGTAGTGGGGTTTATAATCTTTTCCATAATAGCCACCACAAAGATCGCCCCTCAATTCATCGTTGATCTTATCTCATCTTTGAGCCATTACCTTCTTTTGGTTGCAATGGCGGCAATAGGATTGAAGATAAACTTTAAAACTATCAAAGAGCACGGCTCAAAAGCGTTTTTAATCGCAACATATATTTTCATAGTGCAGATAATCTTTACAACGGTTATGCTGCTTATATTATTTTAAGAGGTAAAGAATGTTATACGGAAATATAAAGGATTTTGTGGAAAGCAGGGTTTTCCAGAATTTTATCATAGCCCTGATCATACTAAACGGTATAACCATGGGGATGGAAACCTCCAGGGATATCATGTCACAAATGGGGGGATTTATACACCTCTTTGATAAAGTGGTTATTATGATATTTACCATAGAGATAATTCTTAGGATTTATGTTCACAGGGTAAGTTTCTTTAAAGATCCCTGGAGCCTGTTTGACTTTACCATAGTTGCCATATCTCTTGTACCTTCAAGCAGCGGCTTTGAGATATTCAGGATACTAAGGGTGCTTAGGCTTTTCAGGCTAATTACCGTTATCCCCCAGATGAGGAAGATAGTTCTGGCACTTGTAAGCGTGATCCCCGGAATGGCATCTATTGCGGCACTTCTGATACTGTTTTTTTATATTTTTGCCATTATGGTCACGAACCTTTACAGCGAAACGTTCCCCCAGTGGTTCGGAAGTTTGGGTGAATCGTTTTATACCCTTTTCCAGGTTATGACGCTTGAATCCTGGTCTATGGGGATAGTTCGTCCTATTATGGAGCAGCATCCATATGCCTGGGTATTTTTCATCCCTTTTATATTTATTGCCACTTTTATTATGATAAACCTTATAATCGCAGTGGTGGTCGATGCAATGGGTGAACTGCAAAACAGCGAGAGGGAAGATATAAAAGATAATATCCAGACAAGCGAAGACCATACTCTAAAAGAGATAGAGTCGTTAAAAGATGAGATCAGGGAATTAAAACAGATTATTTTACAACAGGGTAAGAGATGAAAACAGGGGATATTATATTTTGGGGATTTTTAGCTGCGGTTGCTTTATTTTACCTTCTTAAAGGGAATGACATGTATGAGCAAAAGCACCAGATGCTACAGCAGCAGATGATCGAGTCGCAAAAGAAAGAGGCTCCACAAAATTAAGATCGTGAAGCCTTCTGTTGTTATTAAGAGCAGTGCCCTCCGCCACAGCATCCGCTGCTTTGCTGCTCGGCCATAGATACGCCTATTTGGAATGTATCACCGTTCTCAATTACCTGGAAATCATGCTTTCCGCAGAATTTGCTGTTCATATGGTTTACCATAAGGTTCGCCTGCATTAGCGCGTCATCTTTTGATTCAAAGCTCATATTATTTTCGTAAGCGCTTCTTTTAAAACATCCGCACTCTTTTTCTACGTTGATCGTATACATTGTTAAATCCTTATATTAAAATTTATGGAAATATATCACTTAATCCTTATGTTAATATTATGAAAAATTTTTATATAATGATTTTATGAGATGCCTTAGCTGTGAGAGACTTTCCTTTTCCGCCGTCTGCAAAAGCTGCCAAAAAAACCTCATGGAACCCACCTTTAACAAAAGGGAGCTGGAAAAAGGGTTTTTTGTCTACAGCTTTTATTCTTACGAGGATATCAAAGAGCTTTTAAATACCAAGTACGAGTTTTACGGGGACAGGATTTTTACCATCCTTGCCGGGCTTGCCTTTAAAAAGTTCGCACGGAATTTCAAGTATGGGGAGATGATCACGGCAATCCCCGTAGATGACCATACCAGGCACGAGTTTTCCCAGACGGCGCTTTTGGCAAAGGCCCTAAGCTCAAAATATATAAGACCTAAGTTCAATACCCTGAAAGCTTCGAAGATTGTAAAATATGCAGGAAAAGACCTGGAGTTCAGGAAGAAAAACCCAAGAGGGTTTGAATACAGGGGAGGGAAAAACCTAAAGGTGATACTGGTGGATGATCTCGTAACCACGGGAACCACGATACTTGAAGCAAAAAAAGTGCTTGAAAAGCATAATTGCGAGGTATTGTTTGCTTTAACTTTAAGTGATGCAAAGTTTTAGTATAATCTCGTTTATTAAAAAGAATTTCGTTAGGAAAAAGTATTGGTAGCAATTATTGATTATAATATGGGAAACCTGGCTTCGGTTTACAATGCGTGTCATCTCCTTGACGCAAAAGCCGAAATAGTGAGCGACCCGGAAAAAGTAAAAGATTTTGACAGGGTTATACTTCCGGGAGTAGGTGCATTTGCCGATGCAATGGAGCACTTGAAGCAAACGGGAATGGATAAAGCGGTTAAAGAGTTCGCCGCAAGCGGCAAGCCTATGATAGGTATCTGTCTTGGGATGCAGCTTTTGTTTGAATCAAGCGAAGAGTTCGGTCTGACAGAAGGGCTTGGATTGATTCCCGGGAAAGTAGTGGCATTTGACAAGTCAAGAATGAATATGGAAGACCACAAAGTTCCCCATATGGGATGGAACAGGGTTTTTAACAAAGAGTCAAAGCTTTTTGAAGGATTAAAAGATCCTTACCTTTATTTCGTACACTCTTTCCATGCCGTGACCGATGAGCAGTACATCATAGGAAAGACACTTTACGGATATGAGTTCGCCAGTGCCGTGAACAAAGATAATATTTACGGATTCCAGCCCCACCCCGAAAAGTCACATGACAACGGAATCAAGATACTTAAAAATTTTATGGAGTTACAATAGATGGATATATTACCCGCAATTGATCTAAAAGACGGAAAAGCGGTAAGACTTAGCAAAGGTCTTATGGATAGTGCAAAGATATACAGTGACGAGCCTTGGCAGGTAGCTAAAAGGTTTGAAGAGTTGGGAAGCAAATGGGTTCACGTAGTTGACCTTAACGGTGCTTTTGCAGGGGAGCCTGCAAATTTGGAGCAGATCAAAAAGATCAGGGAGAATTGTAACCTGAAAGTTGAACTGGGCGGCGGTATCAGGGATGAAGAGACGATCAAGATGTACCTTGAACTTGGCGTTGACAGATTGATCCTTGGTTCTATTGCCGTGAAAGACCCGCAGTTCGTAAAAGATATGGCCTCAAAATACCCTATTGCCGTAGGGATCGATGCTATGGACGGTATGGTCGCTGTTGAGGGATGGGCAGAGGTTTCATCCATGAAAGCAACCGACCTGGCACAGGAGTTTGCAAATGCCGGCGTAGAGGCTATTATCTGTACAGATATATCAAAAGACGGTATGCTTTGCGGGGTGAATGTTGAATTTACCGAATCTATCGCAAAAGCAAGCGGTGTAGATACTATAGCAAGCGGCGGGGTAAAAGATATCCAGGATATCATTAACTGTAAAGAGAACGGAAACGTTGCAGGATGTATAGTAGGAAAAGCATTCTATGAGGGAACGCTTGATCTTGAAGAGGCTTTTAAAGTTTTATAATCAGATTTAAAAAACATAAAAAAAGGGTGTTGGTTTTTCCAACACCCTTTTTTATTTAAAAGAACATTTTATTTAGATCCTGCAGCTTCCAAGCTTGTTTATCTTTTCAACTCTGCCTTCATGTCTTCCACCCTCAAATGAGTGGCTTAGCCATGCTTCAACGATAGCTTCTACCATACCAAGCCCTGATACTCTCTCTCCCAAGCAAAGTACGTTTGCATCGTTATGCTGTCTTGCCATCATGGCAGAATATTCATTGTGGCAAAGCGCGGCCCTGATACCGTCAAATTTGTTTGCCGACATAGACATACCTATACCGCTTCCGCAGATAAGGATACCTTTGCTTCCTTCATTTGTTAGAACCTGCTCGCACACTTTTGCGGCAAAATCAGGGTAATCAACCCTCTCTTTTGTCTCCGGTCCCATATCTATGACTTCGTAACCTTTTTTCTCGAATAGATCTTTTACGAACGCTTTAAAATCAACTCCCGCATGATCTGAACCTATAAAATATTTCATTAATATATCCCTTTTTTATGATCTAGTTTTAACTCTTTTGTATAGTGAGTATCCTCTAACTGTGCAGGTGTCTGGAATACCCTGTCCCATCTTATTTTTTTCTCTTCATCCCAGCTGAAATAGATGAACCAAGGTGTTCCTACGATAAATTTGTACGGAACAGTTCCCCAGAATCTGCTGTCGTTGCTGTGGTCCCTGTTGTCACCCATCATAAAGTACTCGCCTTCAGGTATCTCTATTGGCATCATATGGAACAGCTGCATAGGCTGAAGACCGTTGTTCAAAACGCTAGGATCGGTGTGTATACCCGGATGTTCCGTTTTGTAAGGGTTCTCAACAAATAGCTTCTCCCCAAGCTGTGCTATCTTGTATCCTGCATAGTTTTTGATGACATAGTCATTCCCCTCTTTAGGGTGAAGGTAAAGGTTCTTGTCTTTTAAGAAGATTATATCTCCGCCTTTTGCCACACATCTTTTTACGTAATGGATATTTTCATCTTTTGGATATCTGAATACAACGATATCTCCCCTTTGGGGACCCTCGGCTGCTATAAGGTGTCCGTCTCCGTCAAAATCAGGCATTACCTGAAGTTCTATCCAAGGGATTCGGGGCGTCGGTATTCCGTAGCTGAATTTTTTAACGAAAAGCATATCTCCTACAAGAAGGGAGTTTTTCATACTTCCGCTAGGTATTACGAATGCCTGGGCTAAAAAGAAAATAATAGCAAGAACAATGATAACGGTACCTGTCCAGGTACCGCTCCAATGGTAAACTTTTTTTGCTTTTTCTATCATTTTGTTTTTCTGTTTTTCGCTGATTTAATAGTATTTTTAAGAAGCATTGCAATTGTCATAGGTCCAACCCCGCCAGGGCTTGGAGTGATATAACTACATTTAGGCGCTACATTTTCAAAGTCAACGTCACCTACAAGTTTTCCGCTTTCAAGTCTGTTAACCCCGATATCCACGACTATGGCACCCTCTTTTACCATATCTTCCGTTATAAGGTTAACAACGCCTACACCTACACAGATTATATCTGCTTTTACCGTATGTGCTTTCAGGTCTTTTGTATAGATATGGCAGATATCAACGGTAGCATTTGCATTTAACATCAATGTTGCCATAGGTTTCCCTACGATATTGCTGGCTCCAACTACACATACGTCTTTACCTTCCGGGTTGATATCATACTCTTTTAAAAGCTCCATTACCCCGTACGGTGTTGCAGGGATATAACCGTCAAGGCCTGCAACCACTCTTCCCACATTGTAAGGGTGGAATCCGTCAACGTCCTTTGCGGGATTGATAGCTTCAAGTATCTCTGTTGTATTGATATGTTTTGGAAGAGGAAGCTGAACAAGTATACCGTCGATGTTTGGATTGTTGTTCATCATTGTAATTATCTCCAGGATATTTTCCTGTGAGATGGTTTCGGGCATCTCGTGAACTATAGAGTAGATTCCCGCTTCCTTACATGCTTTGCTTTTCATGTTTACGTAAGCAGCACTTGCAGGGTCTGAACCTACCAATACTACTGCAAGGCCCGGAGTAACCCCTTTTTGCTGTAAATCTTCAACTTCATGTTTAACTTGTGATCTTATTTTTTGTGATAATGCTTTACCGTCAAGTATAGTCATTTTGTATATTCCTTTAAATTGCTGTTAAGGCCTTAATATTATCTAAAAATCGATAAAAAAACGGTTACGTGTAAATCTTCAGGAGTTTCTTACGATGGCCTGCAGGTCATCTTTTATATCAAGATGGTTCTGTTTTTTAGGATCTTTTGACAATACCCTTTTACAATCCTTGCAGACTGGCACAAGATTTTCCAAATAATATTTTCCCCCTTGCTCCAGGGATCTCAGCATATGTATATCGCAGGTTTCTATGGTAATATGCCGGCCGCACCTGAAACATATCTTGTTGTCCCTTAACAGAAGCGCGTTTTTCCTTTGAAGCCAGTCCGGCGGCAGTTTATCCCTGTTGGGTTCGCAGTTAAATGTATAGCTTTGCCACTGAAGGTTTTTTGCAATGGGTTTAGGCGTTGGTTTATTGTCCATCCTAAGGGCCAGGAACTGGTCTATGATATTGTCTATTATAAGAAATTTTCTTGTATTTGGGTTGGGTTCTTTTTTACTTGTTTCAATGATCGAAAAATCAAAAGTGATCTTGGGAAAAGTCTCTTTTAAGTAGGTTTTCACTTTGCTTATAAAAACATCAAAAGATGATTTTTTATAAAAAAGTCTTTTAAGCTGATGTCTGAAAGTGAAGACAAAAGCTATAACGACACACAGCCAGATTAGGGATGAGATTATAAAATCGTTACCTAAAAAAGCCATGACCGTCTCTTTTACTATTCTGTAACTGTTACTTCTTTAGCAGTACCTTCCCAGATACCATGCTTAGTACAGTAACCGTGAGCTACAAGGTTAAGTTTTTTACCAGTTGGGATAATTGTAAAAGTCGTAGTGTTGTGAGCTTTTACGTTTCCTAATGTTCCTGGAACATAAGTAGCTTTTGCTAATAGTGTTTCACCGTTAAATAATGAAACAGATTCGATGTAGTGGTCGAAATCATCAGGGTGAGTGTATTCGTTACCCATTTTAACAGTTACTTCAAAAGGCTCTCCCGCTTTTGCAGTATCTGCACAGTGAATGAACGGAGAGTGTCTGTCTATAAGGTCTTTTTTCGCTTCTCTGTCGATTTCGCTGATATCTTGGTATTTATTAATTTTTGGCATTTTAATTTCCTTTTTTGTTAAATTGAATAAATTATACTCAAACAAACTTTAATATAAAAGATAAAAATAGTCCTTAATAAAAATGTTTAAGTAAATAATAATTTTTTCTTAAAAAAGTTTATATGCAAACCCCATAAAATATGGGGCTTGAAACTTCTTGTCAGCTTTAAATTAAATTATTTTACATTTAATCCCGTCTGGTTGATATTATGGTTAAGACCAAGCTCTTTTGGAGCGATCCCAAGTGCGATACCTACCATCTGCGGCAGGTGAAGAACAGGGATATCAACCTCTCTTCCCATTGCTTTTGAAATATTGTGCTGCTGTACGTCCATTCTTAAGTGGCATAAAGGACAGGGAGTTACCATCATATCCGCATCATTATCCATAGCATCCAGCATCGCCGTACCGCTTAGTTTGTTTGCCGTATCGGGGTTTTGAAGTTCAACATGGAACCCGCAGCATTTGTTCTTTGATTCGTACTCAACCGCATTACCCCCAAGGGCTTTAACAAGGTTGTCCAATGATGTAGGTTTGTAAGGGTTTTCCCCTCCGTTTGTTTTGTTTTGCAGGTGGCTTGGCCTGATATTGTGGCATCCGTAGAATGATGCAATATTGATATCCGACATAGGGTTCGTAACCGCATTAGCAATATTCTCGTAACCGTAATCATCTTGAAGGGCATATAAGAAGTGTTTAACTTCACTTGTCCCTTTATACTCCAATCCTACCTCTGCAAGTTTTTCGTTTACTTTTGCTTTTAGTTCAGGATCACTGTCAAGTCTGTCTTTCGTAGTTGCAGTGTTTAACTGGCAGGTATTACAGATAGTTACCATGGTCAGACCAAGTTTTTCCGCATAACAAAGGTTTCTTGCATTTAAAGTCAATGACAGCATATCGTCAAAGTCCTGTAAATGGCTTGCCCCGCAACAAGAAGCTTCATCAAGTAAAACAAGTTCGATCCCCAGTTTATCTGCAATCGCCATAGTTGACTTTAAAAGTTCAGGAGTAGATTCTCTCGCAGTACAACCCGTGTATAGTGCATATTTTAATTTTTTCATTCTTTACTCCCTAATTTCTAAAATTTTGCCGTTGAAGTTATCTCAACAAGCTTTTTGATCTCATCCAGGTTTTTGGATTTCGGCATATTCCAAGGCATTACTATTTTGCCTTTTTTGAACATTGCGATCGCTTCAGGGATATGTTTCATTACACCAATGTTCCCTTCAGAGTATCTTACAAGTTCACCCTCATCAAGGATACCGTGTTTTTGGATAGACCATTTGAACCCGACTGCGTGTTTAACCGCAACATTATTCAGGGCTTTACCCTCTTCAAATGTTTGCTGGTGAAGTTTTGTTATTTTACCTATAGGATCAAGCTCTTTAGGACATGCTTCGGCACATTCGTTACACTTGACACAATCCCAGATACCGCTTCCCAGCTGCTGAAGGCTTTCCAGTCTCGATTCTTTTGCGGTATCCCTAACGTCAGAGTTGAATCTCCATGCTTTTACAAGTGCCGCAGGACCAGTGTACTCAGGGTTCACTTCAACTGCAGGACAGGCATAGAAACAGCTTCCGCACTGGATACAGTAATCAGCTTCATCAAGTTTCTCCGCATCATGGGCACTTACGATATTCTCTGATTCAGGGTGCTCGTCAATATCTGCAACAAGATAAGGCTGGACAGAGTTGTATTTTGTCCAGAAGTTGTTTTTGTCGATAACCATATCTTTGTAGGCTCTTTTCATATCCTGAGGCTCTATAGTAAGTTCTTCGCCGAATATTTTTACCAGTTCAAAAACATTGTCTTTACAGGCCAATGTAGGTTTCTGGTTCACTTTTACGGCACACGATCCACAGATACCGTGTCTACAGCTTCTTCTGTATGAGAAGCTTCCGTCGTGTTCCCATTTGATCCTGTTCATTACGTCAAGTACAAGTTCGTCTTTGGTTACTTCCATCTCAATAGTATCATAGTGAGGCAGATAATCTGTTTCTTTGTTAAATCTGAATACTTTAAATGTTAATTTTTTAGTTTCTGTCATCATCTGCTCCTTAGTACGATCTTTCTTGAGGCTCGAATTTACCTAATGCTACATCCATATACTCAGTAGTGATATTACCCTCTTTGTCCATGTATGCCATGGTGTGTTTCAGGTAATTTTCATCATCCCTTGAAGGATAGTCGTTTCTGTAGTGTGCTCCACGGCTCTCTTTCCTGTTTATAGCTCCATTTACTATAAATGCAGAGAAATCAAGCATATGTCCAAGCTCTACAGCTTCCTGGAGGTCAGTATTGTATACAGAAGACTTGTCGTCTATTCTTATGTTCTTGAATCTTTCTTTCAGTTCTTTGATGATAGTTTCCTGTTTCTCCAAAGACTCCTGGGTCCTGAATACACCTGCATTGTCTGTCATTGACTGCTGCAGTTCTTCTCTTAATTGAGGTATTCTTTCGTTCCCGTTCGATCTTTTGATCTTTTCAAGCTCTTCAAGCGCATTTTTTACGCAATCTACTGAAGCATCTTTAAATTCAATACCTTCTTTTACGTCTTTTACGATGCTTTGACCTACGTGTCTTCCGAAGAACAGTGCTTCAAGAACAGAGTTGGCCCCAAGCCTGTTAGCCCCGTGAACAGATACACATGAACATTCACCTGCAGCATAGAAACCTTCTACAAGTTCATTATTGTTCTTTCTTACCTGTCCGTCTATATTAACAGGGATCCCACCCATAGAGTAGTGTGCAGTTGCCGCGATCGAGATAGGCTCTTCTATCATATCCTGTCCCAGGAATGTGATAGCCAGGTCCCTAAGCTCAGGAAGTCTTTCGTTGATAAGGTCAGCACCCAAGTGGGTAAGGTCGATCTTTACGTGGTCTTTATTTTCACCGCATCCTCTACCTTCAAGGATCTCTTGAGTAATAGCTCTGCTTACAACGTCTCTTGATGCAAGTTCCAATTTGTTTGGAGCATATTTCTCCATAAATCTTTCACCCAAAGAGTTGTAAAGTCTTCCCCCTTCACCCCTTGCAGCTTCAGAAATCAGCACGCCGCTTCCCGCTATTCCAGTCGGGTGGAACTGTACGAACTCCATATCTTCCAGCGGAAGCCCGTGTCTTGCAACTATCGAAAGGGCATCTCCCGTGTTCGCATGTGCGTTTGAGTTGATCTTGAATGCTCTACCGTACCCGCCTGTTGCGAACATAACTGCTCTTGCGTTGCAGATCATAGGCTTGCTGTCAACAAGGTTGTAAGCAAATACGCCGTTAACTTTACCCTCTTCGTATAATATATCCGATACATAGTATTCGTCCATAAATGTCACGCCGTCCCTGTGTGCCTGCTCATAGATCGTTTGTAAAAGTGTAAGACCTGTTCTGTCCTTTGCATAACAGGCTCTGGGGCTGCTTTGTCCCCCGAACGGTCTTTGTCCGATCTTCCCTTCACTGTTTCTACTGAATGCAGCTCCCATTCTTTCTGCCCATCTGATCGTTTCAGGAGCCTGGGAACACATAAGGTGTATAGCATCTTGATCACCAAGATAATCGCTGCCCTTTACCGTGTCGAATTCGTGCAGTTCTACACTGTCTTCTTCACTTAAAGCAGCATTGATCCCACCTTGAGCAGCACCTGAGTGTGATCTTAATGGGTGCAGTTTTGTCAGTACACATACGCTAAGTCCCGCATGTGCCGCTTCTCTGGCAGCTGCACAACCGGCAAGACCTGCACCGACAATAACTACATCGTATTTATGAATTGGAATACTCATATAATTTCCTTTTGTGATTTAAATAAGATTAAACTTTGTCATATTCTACACAAGTTTTATGTATAATTTTATTAAATATTTCGGAATGGTTTGAATAAAAGGGGTATTGTTACGAATTGAATCAGTAAAAAGTGGGATCACTTTTTACCGAATGTTGGGATTAAAGAAAGTTTACATCCACTTTGTGCTTTTTAAATCCTAGTTTTTCAGGATCTTTTTCTCCTGAAAGAATATTTGTAAACTGTTCAAATGTTACGATAGGTAAATCTATCTCTCTCCCTACTGTTTTGGCGATCTCTTTTTGGCTGTTGTCAAAGATCTTGAAAATCTCTTCATCTTTGACTACCATGAAATCGGCATTGCTGTCTTTTGCTTCAAGGAGGATATTTCCTGCAATTTTGTAGGAGAAGCTTTTGTCGATTTCAATAGTGTGAAGTGCAAGATCGTCGTTTTTTGACGAAGCTGCGATACATTTCGCATCACTTTTTGAGATATAGTTCTCCAAAACCGAGGTGTCGTCTTTGTCGTAAACCGCAATATTGAAGTTCGTGAACTTTTGGGCGATCTGCAGATCTTCCATTGTAAGCTCTGCAGGGCTTTGTGTAGTTTTGCCAGTTAGTTTAAGAAGTGTGGAATCGATCTTGTTCTTTACATCTTTATCAAGATCGAAAACTCTTTTCTCAAGCGATGTATGGTACCAGCCGCCTGATTTATTGTCTTTTAGGATATTCAACACTTCATCTTGCAAAGAAGGGTTCTCATTGATTATATCATCTGCAATAAGAAGCATATGATCCCCGATGTAACCTTTGTTGAAGTTCAAGGTGTTTGAAGAGTAGTATAGGAGTTGGGCAGTTGAAGCATAAGCCTCTTTTTGCTCATCGCTTAGATATTTACCCAAAAGTTCCATCTTCTCAAAGAAGTCGTCGTTGTTTATAGTAAGGTCGTTTACGGCTCTGTATGAGCTGACCGGTTCAATAACAAGTTCATTTGAAGTTTTGGATACGATATCACCGATCAGTGTATCAACATTGGCGAAATAATTATTTATTTTCACACCGAATTTGTCGGTTCCGTTAAACTCGAACTTTTCCACGCTGTTGATTTTATTCAACAGGTCATTTACGGTATCTTCCTTTTCATAGGTAAATTCATACTTTTTATAGTAAGGAAGATAATCAGTTTTATGGTTAAATCTAAATAATTCAATAAATATTTTTTTATCCATTATAATCCTTTGTTTCATAGATACATAATTATATAGAAGTTATCATTAAAAGACAAAATCGCCCTTGTTTCATTAAGAAATATTTGATATAATCGAGCAATTATTTATTTAATTTAATAATAAAACAAAAGGTTTTATAAAGTGAACTATCAAAAGATAAAAGAACAGATGATAAGTTTTTTGAAAGAGGAGACATCAAGTATAGGTGTCAAGGGTGTAACGGTAGGATTAAGCGGCGGACTTGATTCTGCTATAGTTGCCGTTCTTTGTAAAGAGGCATTCGGGGAAAATCTCCATACCGTTATGATGCCCTCGCAATACTCAAGCTCTGAGAGTATTGAACATGCAAAAGAATTATGTGAGAAATTCGATATATCCTATGAAGTTGTATCCATAGCACCTATGGTGGAAGGATACTTCAAAGATAAAGAGGATGCAACTGCCCTTAGAATAGGAAACTTCAGCGCAAGAATGAGAATGGCTGCATTGTATGACGT
Organism: Arcobacteraceae bacterium; assembly: GCA_963677515.1. Classification (GTDB taxonomy): domain Bacteria; phylum Campylobacterota; class Campylobacteria; order Campylobacterales; family Arcobacteraceae; genus JAIOSF01. The sequence continues at coordinate 2,663,097 of OY781963.1, forward strand.
AAGCGCAAGAGATAATACAATAGTCGTAGGAACCTCAAATAAATCAGAGATACTTTTAGGTTACGGTACACTATACGGTGATACCGCGTGCGCTATTAACCCAATCGGCCAGATGTATAAAAGCGATGAATTCGAATTTGCAAGATTTCTAGGAGTTCCTGAATCAATAATAGATAAAAAACCAAGCGCAGACCTTTGGGAAGGTCAAAGCGATGAAGAGGAACTTGGGTATTCTTATAAAACAATGGATGATGTGCTGAAACAACTTGTTGATGAAGGTAAAAGCAAAGAGGATCTAGTGCTAAACGGAGTAGATGAGAAACTTATACATATGCTGGAATACAGAATAATGGCAAATGCCTTTAAAGGCAAGCTGCCGACAATTGCTAAAATAGAATTTTAAACTTTACAAAGGAAAATAGATGCTAAAGAATGAAAAAGTAGAAAAAAACATACCTTTTTTTAAACCTACCATTGATGAAGAGGAAAAAGAACAGGTTTTAAATGTTTTAAATAATGAGATTGGAACCATAAGTAAAGTTGAAGAATTGGAAAAAGAGGTTTCAGAGTTTATAGGGGTAAAATATACCATCGCAACAAACAATGCGACATCTGCTTTACACCTGGCTTTAAGCTCGATGGAACTTAAAAGGGCGGACAAGGTTCTAATGAGCGTCAACTCTTTCCCCAACCTGCCTGAAACCGTAAGGCATTTTGATGCGGAGCCTGTATTTATCGATATTGAATCAAACGGTTTTAACATCGATCTTGACAAGCTTGAAAAATACCTTGAGGAGAACAACTCTAAAAAACTAAGAGCGCTTATGATCACTTTTGTCGCAGGTGAAGTTCCCGACCTTGACAGGGTTTACGAGATCTCAAGAAAATACGATATTATGATCATAGAGGATGCTACGAGTGCCCTGGGAGCTATGTATAACGATAAAATGGTCGGTTCTTTGGACGCACATATGACGATCTTCTCTACTAACCACTCGAACAGCAAGGTTGCAATAAGCAGGGGCGGATTTATAGTAACAAACGACGAAGAGCTTGCCAACAGGGCAAAACTTTTAAGAACCCATGCTATCAACACAAGTTTTGACGCATACGGTAACCTTGATTATATATATGATGTTGTGGATATAGGTTATAAATACGATATGACGGAGCTTGAAGCTGCATTTAACTTAGGCCAGTTTTACAAAACAAACTCATTTTGTGAAAGAAGACAGGAGATAGCGGCTATTTACAATGAAGAGCTTGCCGATGTGAAACATATCATCAGACCTGCATATGATGAAGAGCATATCTTCAGCCAGTATATCATAAAAGTGACCAAGAACAGGGACGGTTTTGCAAGAGCCTTAAAAGAGCAGGGTGTTTCAACGGGACTGCACTATATCCCTTTACACCTTTTAACCTATTATAAAAAGAAGTATAAATTAAAGATCACTGCATTCGGTAATGCCCTGACAAATTACGGGCAGGTTTTATCTCTTCCTATCTATCCTTCAATGAGTGACGAAGATGTAAAATATGTATGCAGCATGATAAAAAAAGTTTCAGATTCCTGGGTTTAATTTGAAGCAATATCTTATAAAGTGGGTTGAACAGTACCTGTTCTTCCCAACCCCTTTCCAGCAGCTTATCTCTATAGTCTTACTCCCTTTAACTGTTATTTACTGTGTTATTGCCGCATATAAAAGGATATCCCAAAAGCCTTTTGATTTTGGTATTCCTGTTATAAGCATTGGTAACCTGGTTGTTGGAGGTTCCGGTAAAACCCCCGTAACTATTGAGTTAACCAAAGATCTAAAAGATATAGCCGTTGTATTAAGGGGTTACGGAAGGGAATCAAAAGGTCTGCATGTAGTTTCAGACAAGGGCAAGATACTTGTAGATGTAAAAACAAGCGGCGATGAAGCTATGCTTTATGCAAAGTCGCTCCCCAATGCAACGGTAATAGTTGCCGAGGTCAGGGAAGAAGCCATCCTAAAAGCAAAAGAGCTGGGGCTTAAAGCTGTTTATCTTGACGACGGCTACAGCAAGCACGGGATAAAAAAGTTTGATATATTAATAAGGCCCGAAAAGGAACCAACCAATATCTTCTGCCTTCCAAGCGGGGGATACAGGGATACTAAGATGCTTTACTCTTTTGCCGATGCGGTATTAAGGGACGGTGTTGATTTTAAAAGAATGGTTACTTTTAGTCAAGATAACAAGCCTGTAGAAAGTTTACCCAAAAAGCTTGTTCTTGTTACTGCTATATCAAAAGCCCAGAGACTTTTGGAGTATCTGCCCAAAGATATAAAAACAAGGATATTCCCCGACCATTACTCTTTTACAAAAGAGGATATCCAAAAGATACAAAACGATTATAAAGGTTTTGATATCGTAACTACACAAAAAGACCTTGTAAAGCTTGAGCAGTTTGATATAAGCCCCTTTGTGATGGATCTTAATATCCAGATCGTAAATAAAGAGGTTCTTGAGAATATAGAAAAATACAAAGATAACTATAACGTTTAATATGAACGGTTATCTTTGTTAAGATAAATATAAATAAGAGACGCCAATTCGAATCAAAAGTGCAATTTTTTGAATAATAGTGAAAAGTAAGGTTAACAGCTATATTTCGTTATCCTTTTTTCACCACAAAACAAGGAATAGCATTGAAATACACTCAGTTAACCTTAGAAAAAAGATACCATATTTCAGCTTTGAGAAAGCAAGGATATAAACAAGTTGAGATTGCACATGAATTAGGTGTTCATCCTAGTACAATTTGTAGAGAATTAAGACGTAATAAATTTCATGGTAAATATCAGCCACTAACAGCACAAGCTGAATATACATTACGGCAGAAAAAGAAGAATAAGTATACTGTTTTAAACAAACCAATTGAAAAATATATACGTTCAAAACTCAAAGAAGACTGGAGTCCGGAACAGATAAGCGGACGTATGATACTGGATATAAATCAGACTATCCATCATGAAACTATATATCAATTTATCTATCGTAATAAAGCACATGGAGGTAGGCTTTACAAATTTCTTCGTCATAAGAATAAAAAGTACCATTGTAGAACAAAAGATTATCAACAAAGAGGTATGCTTATTGATAGAATCATGATAGATAAACGTCCTAAGATAGTTGATAAGAAAAAACGTATAGGTGATTTAGAAATCGATACCATTATCGGTAAAGATCATAAAGGTGCACTTGTTACTGTTGTTGATAAAAGATCAAAGTTTACACTTATTCGCAAAGTTCAATCAAAGCAAGCCAATGAAGTATCAGAAGCACTCATAGAAATGCTAACACCTATAAAACCAATACTTCATACTATTACGTCAGATAACGGTAAAGAATTTGCTTATCACAAAGATATATCATCAGCTTTAAATACTGACTTCTACTTTGCCAATCCTTATCACTCTTGGGAGAGAGGACTAAATGAACATACTAATGGTCTTATACGGCAGTATATCCCTAAGAAAACAGAATTTAGCAATATCTCTAAGGAGGAAATTGTTACTATTCAGAATCGGTTAAATCATAGACCAAGAAAATCTTTGAACTACAAAACTCCGTTTGAAGTATTTATGAAAGAATTTGCCAGACAAATGGCTGCTTAATTTAGGTGAAAAATTGCATTTACTTCTCGAATTGGCGAGATTAAATGTTGCTTTGAGATGTTTTTTGATTTTTATTTAAAGTGGCGCGGTTGACGAGACTCGAACTCGCGGCCCCCTGCGTGACAGGCAGGTATTCTAACCAACTGAACTACAACCGCACTTTAATTGTGATTTGATTTTGAAATGGTGACCCGTGTTGGATTCGAACCAACGGCCACCTCCTTAAAAGGGAGATGCTCTACCGGCTGAGCTAACAGGTCATGAAAGTAATAAATAAAAGTGGCGCGGTTGACGAGACTCGAACTCGCGGCCCCCTGCGTGACAGGCAGGTATTCTAACCAACTGAACTACAACCGCACTTTTATACATTGTTATGGTGGTCGATGCAAGACTCGAACTTGCGACATCTACCTTGTAAGGGTAGCGCTCTACCAACTGAGCTAATCGACCGTTTATATATTGGTGACCCCAAGGAGACTCGAACTCCTGTAACATGGATGAAAACCATGGATCCTAACCGCTAGACGATGGGGCCAATATATTATTAAGTCAATTTAAAATGGTGACCCCAAGGAGACTCGAACTCCTGTAACATGGATGAAAACCATGGATCCTAACCGCTAGACGATGGGGCCATTCTAAATTTGAAAAAATTATGGTGGTCGATGCAAGACTCGAACTTGCGACATCTACCTTGTAAGGGTAGCGCTCTACCAACTGAGCTAATCGACCGTAAACATAAAAAATGGTGACCCGTGTTGGATTCGAACCAACGGCCACCTCCTTAAAAGGGAGATGCTCTACCGGCTGAGCTAACAGGTCATTTTTTAAAACGTTTATTTCGTTTTGGTGGCGGAATTATAATAGAAAATTTTTTATTTGTCAAGGGTTTTCTGGAAAAATTTCAAAAATTTTTTCAAAAGCCTTGACGGAAGCCCTTGTTTGCACGGTTTTGCGCTCCCCGTCAAAATGATAAATTTCCGAAATAGGGGGCTGGTTTCTTTTTTTTACCCCGATAACTACTGTTCCGACCGGTTTGTCTTTTGTTCCCCCCGTAGGTCCGGCTACTCCGCTTACTGCTATAGCATAGTCTGCGTCAAACTTTTTTATAACCCCCTCAAGCATCTCGTCAACGGTCTGGATGCTTACGGCTCCGTGTTTAATCATGGTCTCTTTTTTTACCCCAAGCTCCTGCTCTTTTATATCATTGCAGTATGTGACCACAGATCCTCTGAAAATTTCGGAAGATCCCGAAAGCTCCGTTATCATAGATGCTATTAGTCCACCCGTGCAGCTTTCGGCGCAGGTTATTGTCTGCTTGTTCTTTTTAAGTATATCCTGCAGCTTCTGCATATGTTCAAATCTTTCCATCTCTTTCCCCTTTTAATTATAATTGTCAAAAATAAGCACTACCGCCAGATATCTAAAGAATTTGGAGATAAATACATATACAAAGAATTTGGCGACACTGTATCTTAGTATCCCTGCTACAAAGGTAAGCCCGTCCCCTATAATTGGAACCCATGCCAGCAAAAGGGCAAATCCCCCGTATCTGTCAAAGGTTTTTTTGTGTTTGTTTATCTTCTTCTCTTTTAGATACTTCTTTTTTACCAGATACTCTTCACCCTTGAATCCCAGGTAATAGTTCACATAAGCCCCCAGGGTATTTCCTATAACGGCAACGGTAAAAAGCGTATACAGGTCATAACCTTTGGAGATGTTGTATAAAAGCACCGCCTCGCTTCCCATGGGTATAAGGGTTGCCGAACTGAATGCGGTTATGAACATGATTATATATACCAAGGGAAACTCCATTAATAAACATTTTAAGCTATTTTTAGATATACTCTAGCTTATTTTACTTTACAGGACTATTAAAAAAATGGCAGAGAATATAGATTATAAAGATACATTACAGTTACCCAATACCAGTTTCCCTATGAGGGGTAACTTACCAAATAATGAACCAAAGAGATATCAGCTTTGGGATGAGACAAAAGTTTATGAAAGGATGAAAGCCAACAGAGTTGACTGTGAGAGCTTTACCCTGCATGACGGGCCTCCTTACGCCAACGGGAATACCCACATAGGACATGCACTGAACAAAATACTTAAAGATATGGTGGTAAAATACCACTATTTTGACGGGAAGTCTGTAAGACTTACTCCGGGATGGGACTGTCACGGTCTTCCAATCGAGCAGAAAGTTGAAGAGAAGCTTGGAAGCAAAAAGAAAAAAGAGATTGAAAAATCAAAATTAAGAGAGCTTTGCAGAAACCATGCTTCAAAATTCATCGATATCCAAAGGGACGAGTTCAAGCAGCTTGGTGTATTGGCTGACTGGGACAATCCTTATTTAACAATGGATTTTAAATTTGAAGCGAATATCTACAGAGAATTGATCGCAATAGCAAAACAGGGACTGCTGGTACAAAGAAGCAAGCCTGTATACTGGTCTTGGGCGGCTCAGACTGCACTTGCCGAAGCCGAAGTTGAATATGAGGACAAAGTATCTCCATCTATTTACGTTGCATTCCAGTTAAAAGATTCTGACGCAAAAGTTATCATCTGGACAACGACTCCCTGGACGCTTCCTGCAAATACCGGGATCGCTTTAAACGGTGAAGAGGAATACGTAAAAACAACAGACGGATTTATAGTAGCAAAAAAACTTTTCGGGACATTGCTGGCAGAGGGTATAGTAAAAGGTGAGATGGGTGAAGATATAGATCCAAAATCTTTGGAAAATACCTTAGCTCTAAACCCTCTAAACGGAAGAGACTCCAAAATAGTTCTGGGTGATCACGTTACTATGGATAGTGGTACCGGTGCGGTACATACGGCTCCCGGACACGGTGAGGATGACTACAAAGTGGGTCTTAAATACGGACTAGATGTAATTATGCCGGTTGGGGCAAACGGAGCATATGACAATACGATAGTTAGGGAAAACCTTCTTCCAAACCCTGAAGAGTTCCTGAACGTAAACGTATTTAAAGCAAACGACAGGATATTGGAGCTTCTAGGCGATGCACTTCTAAAAAGGGTTGACCTAACCCACTCATACCCTCACTGTTGGAGAACACACAAGCCTGTAATTTTCAGGGCTACCAAACAATGGTTCATAGCTATGGACCAGCCTTACGGGCAAAAAGGGAAAACATTAAGAGAAAATGCCCTTGAAGCCATAGAGGATGTTAAATTCTATCCTGAGCACGGTAGAAACAGACTAAGAACAATGATCGAGAACAGACCTGACTGGTGTATCTCAAGACAGAGAGACTGGGGTGTGCCTATTGCATTCTTTAGAAATAAGGTAACGGATGAGATCATCTATGACGAGAAGGTTTTAAACTATGTTGCTATGATCTTTGAACAAAAAGGTGCGGATGCATGGTATGACCTTGATATAGCCGAGCTTTTATACCCTGGAAGCGGACTGAACCCTGAAGAGTTGGAAAAAACAATGGATATCCTTGATGTATGGTTTGACTCAGGGTCTACCCAGAATGCGGTATTAAGAAGCAGGAACTATGATGCGGGAACCTATCCTGCCGATATGTATCTTGAAGGGTCTGACCAGCACAGAGGTTGGTTCCAGTCTTCACTTTTAACTTCTCTTGCTTCAAGTGAAATAGCACCTTATAAAAGTGTGGTAACTCACGGATTTACTATGGACGGCAAGGGTGAGAAGATGTCCAAGTCAAAAGGTAACGTTGTAGCACCTGATAAAGTATTGAAACAGTTCGGTGGAGAAATCCTTAGAATGTGGGTTGCAATGTCTGATTACCAAAATGACCAGAAAATCTCTGATGCGATCTTAAAACAGATGGCGGAGCAGTACAGAAAGATAAGAAACACAGGTAAGATATTACTAGGAAATGTTTCAGACCTTGAAGAAATTGCACCGCTTGATACCATGGGTGAAGTTGACCTTTGGATCCTGGATAAGGCTCAAAAAGTATTTAAAGAGGTTGATGAAAGCTTTAGAATATACGATTTCAGCAGGGGATTGAACAAGCTGAACCATTTCCTTGTTGCGGAACTTTCCAACGTATATATCGACGTATGTAAAGACAAGATGTACTGTGACGGTAAAGATTCGACCGCAAGGCTTGCAAGTGCAAGTGCCATGGCGATGATCGCAAAAGCGTTTATCAGTACTTTGGCTCCAGTATTGACTTTTACTATGGATGAGCTTATAGAGCATGCTCCGAAAGTTATAAAAGGCGATGCGAAAGATATCTTCGATATTGAAAAGTATGAGCTTCCTGAAGTTGAAAGCAAACTTAACGAATCACATTTATTGGAAGCAAAAAGAAAATTTGCAGAAATAAAAGATAAACTAAATAAAGAGAAAGTGATAAAAGCTACTCTTGAGCTGGTTATTTATACAAACAGCGAAGATGTTCTGGATCTTGACAGTACCGTAGCCGAAGACTGGTTCGTGGTAAGTAAGGTGATAGAAGAAAAAAGAGATGAAGCTTTAGGTTCATTTGTTGTAGACGGAAAAGAGTTTGAGGTTTACAAAGCAGATGAGGCTAAATGTCCTAGATGTTGGAAATATAGAAGTGCAGATGAAGACTCGCTTTGTAAAAGATGTGAAGAAGTTGTTAATTGATGTCTGAACCTGTTACTTTATCATTTATATTTCAAACTATAGGTGCTATCCTTGTAATGACAGCAGTCGGGATAGTATTGGTAAAATTAAAAAAATAAAACATATAAAGGAATATATTTATGGTTATGCCTTTTAGTGATGAAGACTTACAGCAGCCTGTAAGTAACATTATTGAAACAAAGATCGCTCCGATGCTTGCAAGGGACGGAGGGGCGATCTCATTATTACAGATAAAAAACGGAAAAGTTTATGTTCAATTGCAAGGTGCCTGCGTAGGGTGTGCTGCCAGCGGCAGTACTTTGAAGTTCATAGTTGAAAAAGAGTTAAAAGCAGCGATTCATCCGGACCTTGAAATTGTAAATGTGCCGCAAGGACAAGAGGAAGCGATACTTAATGGTTAAAATCGATGAATTATTAAAACAGGCACACTCTTTTTTCAGTGCCAAAGAATTTGATAAAGCATTATTCCTGTTTTCCCAAGTGTTATCTTATGAACCGGACAACGAAACATATAAATTATATTGTATATTGTGTGACCTGGGATTTGATAATGAAGGGAAAGCCCAAAACCTGTATGATTATTTTGAAGTGTCAAAATCGGTGAACCTTAAAGAGGCTATAGATTATGTTTACGACATTATCAATGCCTATGACGGGGATAATGACAAGATGATGAATATTTTCCAGGATATATCAAAAACAAGTGTTGAATCGTTAAACGCGATAGATTATAAAGATTTTATGAAACTTGTGGAGTCCAGGGGTTCTTTTAAAGAAGCCTACCAAGATATTATGTTCAGCACCAAAGTCGCGATCACGACCAAAGAGGACCTGATCGACTTTATAAATAAACTGATCGATAACAATTTCAATAAAACAGCATATAAATACCTGGACGGGTTTAATGAGTATTTCTCGTTCGATGATGAGGTAACGAGCCTATATGAAAAACTAGAGAGAAAAGATATTGAAGACATTTCTAAACAATAGGCTTTTTACCGATAATTCAAAAGAAGCAGACAGCGGTTCTGTTTTCGTGGTATCAAAACATAATGAAAGATTCGTAGAAGCTGCCAGGGAAAACGGGTGTACTGATTTTATAAACAGCAGCGAATTAAAAGAGCAGGTTGATTTTTCGTCTATTAAAATAGTAGGTATTACCGGAACGAACGGTAAAACCACAACGGCAGCGGCGGTATATTCGCTTCTGCTTGATCTTGGCTACAAAGCTGCCCTGCAGGGTACGAGAGGTTTTTTCGTAAATGACGAAAGGGTGGAGGATTATTCCCTTACCACACCGATACAGCTTGGAAATTTCGCCCATATACAAAAAGCGATCGATAACGGATGCCAATTCTTTGTTATGGAGGTCAGCTCCCATGCTATAGAGCAGGAGAGGATAGAAGGGCTTGAGTTTGAGTTGAAGGTTCATACCAATATTACCCAGGACCATCTTGACTACCATAAAACCATAGAAGAGTATATCAATATAAAGAACAGCTTTTTCTCTGACGATACCCCCAAGCTTATAAACAAAGATGACCCGAACATCAAGTTCAAGATGAAAAATGCATATGCCTATGCCCTTGACAATCCAGCAACATACAAGGTAAACGCCTACAGCCTGAAAAACGGGATCCATGTTGCGATCCAGCATTTTGCCAATATCGCAAGCTACAGTTCACCTATGATGGGATTGTTCAATGTATACAACCTGACTGCCGCGGTTGCTGCCGTGAATCTTTTAACAAAAGAGCCTTTACAGAAGATATGCGACGAGGTTGAGTTTTTCGCAGGTGTTGCAGGGAGGATGGAGATAGTATCAAATGACCCTCTGGTTATAGTTGACTTTGCCCATACCCCTGACGGAATGGACGAGGTTTTAAAGAGTTTTGCCGATAAGGATATCATCACGGTATTCGGTGCCGGAGGAAACAGGGACGTAAGCAAAAGGCCTCTGATGGGAAGAGTCGCACAAAGATACTCAAAAGAGATAATCGTAACAAGCGACAACCCCAGGTTCGAAGATCCCGATCTTATCTGTGAGGATATATTAAAAGGTATAGACAATAAAGAGAATGTCCTGGTTGAACTTAACAGGAAAGAAGCTATAAAAAAAGCCCTGGAACTTTCAAAGTCTTATGATGATCCCGTTGTACTTATTCTCGGTAAAGGTGATGAACAATACCAGATCATATATGATAAAAAATTTGAACTGAACGATAAAGATATTATTTTAGGGATTCTGGAAAAGTAACAATTTAGAAGTAGTGTTTTATTAAAAATAGTTTAAATTGTCAATTTTATATTATTTTAAGACTTCTCGGATAAAATTCAAAAAATTTTAAACAAACAGATAAAAAAGGATAGAATTATGGAAATGCCTGTTATACCGCAACCAAACTTTTATATTTTCAAATGTGAGCAGAGTTCACCTCCTGGTATGCCGAAACCTTCATGTGTTAACGAGCAGACAAGAGATCTGTTCAATCACATGGCGCAAAAGATGATGGAAAAAGGTTTAATGGGTCCTGTTCAACCTATTAGAACAAGCTGTTTAGGAAGATGTCAAATGGGTCCTGTAATGATGGTAGAGCCTGGGCATCATATGTATGTTCAACTTACAAAGGAAAAAATAGATAGAATTATAGAAGAACACCTGATCGGTGGAAATCCTGTAGAAGAATATATCATACCTGAGCAATTTTGGGGTGAGCCTCAACCGCTTAGATAATTTTAATTTTAGGAAAGTAGATGACATTTGATATGTTATATAGTAAAATCCATAGAGCTACGGTTAGTGATGCAAATCTTAACTATGTAGGTTCTATTACGATCGATGAAGAGCTGCTGGAAGCTGCATCTTTAAGAGTCGGTCAAAAAGTTGAGATCGTTAATATAAACAACGGAGAGAGATTCTCAACTTATGTTATTAAAGGGAAAAGGGGTGCAAGAGATATGTGCCTGAACGGTGCAGCAGCCAGAAAAGTGGAAATAGGGGACAAGATCATAGTAATCGCTTACGCTTCATATAATGAATCAGAGCTTGATGCTTACAAACCTATTGTTGTACATGTTGACGAAAAGAATGATATAGTAGAGATCACAAACGAGCTTATAGGAAGTGACGGATAATGTTTGAAGGTATAGATTTAAGTAAAATCGACCTAAGCCAAATGATGGGTCAAGTTCAGGAGATGGCAGCCAAAGCTAAAGAAGAGGGTGAAAAACAGATTTTCACTTCAAAAGTAGGCGGAGGCATGATAGAGTTATCCATAAACGGGAACTCTGAAGTTGTTGATCTAAAGATCGATGATTCCCTTCTCGAAGACAAAGACTCACTTCAGATATTATTGATCTCGGCTATGAATGACGTGATCAAGCAAAGTGACGAGAGTAAAAAAGCTATGGCGATGAATATGATGGGCGGTATGAACCCGTTTGCCAAATAGTTCCATGAGCAATACTGCAATAGTTTTAAAACAATTTGAAGATTATCTTCTTGATAATCTTCCCCTTTCAAACAGTTTCCATCCGGTCTTCCAAGATTCTTTACAGCAGATGTTAAAAGCAGGGGGGAAAAGATTCCGGCCTATGCTGCTGCTTTCGGTGGTAAACTCTACAAATAAACTTCTTATGAAAAATGCAATGCCTGCGGCATTGGCAATAGAATATCTGCATACATATTCATTGATACATGACGATCTGCCCTCTATGGACAATGCCGACCTAAGACGGGGGAAGCCTACACTTCATAAAACCTATGACGAAGTAACTGCGATACTTGCAGGTGACGGTTTGAATACGGAGAGTTTCCGTCTTTTGGCAAATGCCCCTTTAAGCAGCGACGTTAAAATCGAGCTTATCAGGATCCTAAGCAGCGACGGGGGGATTGACGGCATGATCATCGGGCAGGCGATAGACTGCTATTTCGAAAACCAGAAGCTGGAACTTTCACAGTTGGAGTTTCTGCATATCCATAAAACGGCAAAGCTTATAGCTGCCAGCTTAAAGATGGGTGCTGTTATTGCAAACTACCCCTTGGATATACAGGAGAAACTTTATAGGTTCGGTATAGATATAGGCTTATTGTTCCAGATACAGGATGATATAATAGATGAAACCGCCACGGAAGAGGAAGCGGGCAAAACGACCTCTAACGACGGGGCAAAGAATTCTTTTGTAAATCTTCTGGGACTGGAAGGTGCCGTAAACAGTGCAGACAAGCTTGCCGCTTCTTGCGAAAATACTTTGAAAGAACTGGACGCAGAGTTAAAAAACAGTTTGGAAGAACTCCTTTTAAATTACCTTTACAGGCATAAATAAAAATTTCCCAATTTATCTTTTTTTTTAGAAAAAACTCTTGACAAACAATAAAAAATCTTATACAATTCTAGCACTCAAAATAAATGAGTGCTAAATCATAAAACAACAATGAGTCTTAACAACTCAAACTAATAATAATATTAAGGATTAATTATGAATTTTCAACCATTAGGTGATAGAGTTCTTGTTAAAATACAAGAGCCTGAAACAAAAACAGCAAGTGGAATCATTATCCCTGACAACGCATCTAAAGAGAAACCTACTCAAGCTGAAGTTATGGCAATAGGTCCGGAAGTTGAGCATGTGTCGGCTGGCGATAAAGTGGTTTTTGCCAAATATGCGAGAACAGCGGCAGTTACCCTTGATGATGAAGAATACTTAGTGATGGAAGTCAGCGAAATTTTAGGCGTACTTAAATAGATATAACAGATTATAGAAGAGATAAAAAGGAAAATAGATGGCATACGTTGCGAAGCAACTTAACCATGCCATTTAAAAAAGAAAGGAAAATACATGGCAAAAGAGATACATTTTAGTGATGAGGCTAGAAACAGCCTATATACAGGTGTTAGAAAACTGGCAGACGCAGTTAAAGTGACAATGGGACCAAGAGGTAGAAACGTACTTTTACAAAAAGCATTCGGAAGCCCTGCAATTACAAAAGACGGTGTAAGTGTTGCAAGGGAGATAGAACTTCCTGAGCATTTGGAAAATATGGGTGCGCAGCTGGTTAAAGAGGTTGCATCCAAAACAAACGACGAAGCGGGTGACGGTACTACTACTGCTACGGTTCTTGCACACTCTATCTTTAAAGAGGGTCTTAGAAACGTAACTGCGGGAGCTAATCCTGTTGAATTAAAAAGAGGTATGGATAAAGCCTGCGAAGATATCCTGGCAGAGATCAAGGCTATGTCTAAAGTTGTAGATACAAAAGAGCAGATAGCTCAGGTTGCAACCATCTCTGCAAACTCTGATACTGCTATTGGTGATATGATCGCGGAAGCTATGGACAAAGTTGGTAAAGACGGTGTTATAACTGTTGAGGAAGCAAAAGGTATCAACGATGAGTTGGACGTAGTTGAAGGGATGCAGTTCGACAGAGGTTATTTATCTCCGTATTTCGTAACAAACACTGAAAAAATGGTTGCTGAGTTAGAGAATCCGTTTATCCTTTTAAGTGATAAGAAGATAGCAAGCTTAAAAGATATCCTTCCTATCCTTGAAGCTGTGAACCAGTCTGGAAGACCGCTTCTGATTATCGCGGAAGATATAGAGGGTGAAGCATTGTCAACATTGGTTGTGAATAGATTAAGAGGAAGCCTGAATATTGCAGCTGTTAAAGCTCCGGGATTCGGTGACAGAAGAAAAGCTATGCTTCAGGATATTGCAGTATTAACAGGCGGTACCGTTATCTCTGAAGAGATGGGTATGACCTTGGAGGGTGCAGGAATGGATACTCTTGGAACTGCAGCTAGAATAGTAATAGACAAAGATAACACTACTATCGTTGACGGTGCAGGAGACAAAGCTGCCGTTGATGCCAGAATCGGTCAGATCAGAAACGAGATAGCTAACACAACAAGTGATTACGACAGGGAAAAAGCTCAAGAGAGACTTGCTAAGCTTTCTGGCGGTGTTGCCGTTATCAAAGTTGGTGCTGCTACTGAAACCGAGATGAAAGAGAAAAAAGACAGGGTTGACGATGCACTTTCTGCAACAAGAGCCGCTGTTGAAGAGGGTATAGTAATAGGTGGTGGAGCTGCACTTATCAAAGCTGCAAGAAAAGTATCTCACGACCTTGAGGGTGACCAAAAAATAGGTGCGGATATCATTATAAGAGCGGTAACGGCTCCAATGAAGCAGATAGCTTTAAATGCAGGATTTGATGCAGGTGTTGTTGTAAACGAGATCGCTAAATCAGATAATGCAAACCTGGGATTCAATGCTGCAAGCGGTGAATATGTGGATATGTTCGAAGCAGGTATCGTGGATCCTGCAAAAGTTGAAAGAGTTGCTATGCAAAATGCCGTATCTGTTGCATCACTTCTTCTTACTACTGAAGCTACCGTTTCAGATGTTAAAGAGGAAAAATCATCTGCAGGATCTTCTGATATGAGCGGAATGGGTGGAATGCCTGGAATGGGTATGATGTAAGCAAAGGTTTGAGAAAGAGACCTGCGTCTCTTTCGTCCTTTGCTCAGACTTGATGGTCGGAGTAAAACGAAGCCATTAAGGCCGCAAGAAACCGTTAAGAAAAAGAGTGCTATAAAGGCACTCTTTTTTTATTCCCTATTTTCTGATAACCATATTTAATTTAGTTTTGATAAAATCAAAGAAACTAAACGGATATAACAATGATAAAAGTTCTTGCCCTCTTATTTCTAAGCATAGTGTTCTCAACTGCAAATGATAAGTCTTTCGAAAAAATCTTTAAGGAATTTAATATTGGAGGTACTTTGATCATAACTACACTTAAAAGCGATGAACTATATGTGTATAATGGCAAAAGGGCAGATGTTAGATTCCCGGCAGCTTCCACTTTTAAAATACCACATACCCTTATAGTATTAAACGAAAAACTGATAGGCTCCGGGAACGATATTATAAAATGGGACGGAATAAACAGGGGATATGATCCATGGAACAGGGATCAGACACTGCAATCCGCAATTTCGGTTTCGTGTGTTTGGTGTTATAAAAAATTCACTCAAAATATTTCAAAAGAGAAATATGAAGATTACCTTTCAAAGTTTAATTACGGCAATAAAACTGTAGGGAAAGACAGATCCTCGTTTTGGCTTAACGGTGATTTGAAAATATCAGCTTATGAACAGATAGAGTTTTTAAAAAAATTCTATAAGGAAGATCTTCCTATCCCAAAAAAGCATATTGATCTAGTCAAAGAAATTATCACAATAGATAAAAACAGCGATTATGAACTAAAAGCAAAAAGCGGCTGGGATGGGAGTGTCGGTTGGTATATCGGGTATATAAAAACCGATAATAAAGTATACTTTTTTACGTTTAACGGTGATATGGAAAAAGAACAATTGGATTTTAGAAAAGAGATTGTTTATAAAGCATTGAAAAGCAAGAAAATAATATAGTTTTTTAATCAATCATAAAATTTTTTATTATTTTGTTTATTGATCAAAATAATGTTAAAATATTTTATACGGTATAACAGCCGAATCTATAAATATCGGATATTAAAATGGATATATTGGAAGAGATAAAAGTTCTTTATGTTGAAGATGATGAAACGATCAGGGATATACTATCAACTACCTTGAAAAGAAAGATCAAACACCTGGAAACAGCCGCTGACGGGGAAGAGGGACTGCATAAATATAAAACTTCCAAGCCCGACATAATAGTCACTGATATTAAAATGCCCAAAATGGACGGTCTGGAAATGGCACGACTAATAAAAGAAGATGATCCCCACTTTCCTATTATCATAACTTCCGCCCACGGCGAATCGGAAATTTTGCTCAAAGCTATAGATATAGGCATAAACGGTTATGTGTTAAAACCGGTTGACAAGAAAAAGCTTTTCAGCATAATAGAGCAGTTTGCCAGGTCCCGGATGCTGGAGAAAGAACTTGAATATAAAAACAAGCAGCTTTACCTCCAGTCAAAAAATGCCGCACTGGGCGAGCTTATAGAAAACATAGCACACCAGTGGAGACAGCCTTTATCCGTTATATCAACAACGGCAGGGATCATGCAGCTGCAAAACGAGATGGGAACATTGGAGAAAAAAGATATCGAGGATCTTTTGGACAATATAGTAACCGTAACCCAGGATCTGTCACAGACTATTGAGTATTTCAGGAATGCTTTTGTTTCTTCCCGGCCTGAAATGAAGGAATTCAACGTAAAAAAACTTTTGGAGAACATGATATCAAATCTATCTTTGAATCTTACGGAAAAAGATATAAAGGTTATATTGGATATCCCCGATGATCTAAGGATAAAAAACTATCCCAACCTTTTTCTCCAAAGCATGGTTCCAATAGTCAGAAACTCCATAGATATACTGGAACAAAAGAACCCTGAAGAGAAACTCATATTTATAGAAGCGGAGCTTATTGAAGATGAATCCGTGATAAAGATAAGGGATAATGGAGGGGGGATATCTCCAGCCATAATTGACAAGGTGTTCGATCCTTATTTTACCACAAAGCATAAAACCGCAGGCAAAGGGCTTGGATTATATTCCGCAATGCAGATGATAAATAACGGGATGAACGGATCGATAGAGGTTGAAACTTGCGAATTTGATTATAATGGGAAAGCTTACAGGGGTGCTTTGTTCGTGATAAGGTTAAAGTAATATCACTTTAACTTTATCGTTTGTTTTAAGGTCAGGGCTTGATTCTTCCTGTACAAGAAGTCCCGTATCTCCCAGCATATTTGTCAGGATCGCGCTTGAGCCGTTCTTCTTGCCGTTGAAGTTGATATGGTAATTACCCTCTTTTAATAAAACGTTGCAGGCACTGAAAACGGTAAGGGGAGCTTTTTTAGGGAAAGGCTCGTCTATTATCGCATCTACAGTTTTTAAAGCCTCTTTGGATCCTTTGAATTTGTATATTAAAGGAAGTACATATAAAAGAAAAGTAACGGTACTTGAATATGCAAACCCCGGAAGCCCTATTATGAACTTGTCACCTTTTTGTGCAAACAGGATATGGCGTCCAGGTTTCATAGTGACCCCCTGGAATAAAACTTCCGCTTTGAGTTCCTCTTTGATAACGTCTTTTACAAAATCGTAATCTCCGACGCTTACACCGCCCGTTGTTACCACTATGTCCGATTTCTCAAGGGCGTTTTTCAGAAGCCTGGTGATCGATCCTTTATCATCCATTACAGTACCCATCTGGTGAACATCACAACCGTTCTTCCTTGCGATCGCTTCAAGGGTAAGGTGATTTGAGCTTCTGATCTGGGCTTCGTTGGTTTGAACTTCCCCCACATCCAGAATTTCGCTTCCCGTTGAGGCGATGGAAACTACCGGTTTAAGGAATACTTCCACATGGACTATATTCAGGCTCGCCATTACCCC
Organism: Arcobacteraceae bacterium; assembly: GCA_963677515.1. GTDB lineage: Bacteria > Campylobacterota > Campylobacteria > Campylobacterales > Arcobacteraceae > JAIOSF01. Next base: position 2,680,756 of record OY781963.1, read on the forward strand.
TATCTGGGCAAAATCTATAACGGTTCCCGCTTTTATAAGGACCTCGTTTTCTTTATAGTTCTCACCGATTTCTCTTACTGCAAAACCTTTCGGGACAGGCTTGTTGATGATTATATGATCATTTTCCACGGTGACGTTTTCAATAGGTATAAGGGTGTCGCTTCCTTTTGGCATCAAAGCGCCGGTGAAAGTTTTTATACATGTGGAGCTTGAAACTTCAGATCCAATAACGCTCCCGGCAGGGTTTTTGTCTATTATTTTTATTTTTTTTAAATGAAGGTCTTCCTCTTTTACGGCATAACCGTCCATAGCGGAGGTTTCAAATGCAGGGGAATTCTCTTTTGCTACAATATCCTGCGCCAGAACATATTCCAAAGAATCGGATATATACAGCTTTTTGGTGGATCGTTTTTCGATGTTTATTTGGTTTAAAATCTCTACGGATTTGTTGTAACTGATAAAATTTTTCATAAAAAAGATACTATCTAAAAAAAGTAAATTTCTCTTTAAATGGTATATAAAAAAATCATATAACCGAAATATAATTAATTTTTCGATATAATCCCAAAAATACTGAAAGGATGATGATGGAAAAAAGGGTCCTTGTAAAGTTCTCCGGCGAAGCTCTTGCCGGTGAGGGCGGTTACGGAATCGATACACAGATACTAGATTATATTGCCGAAGAGATCAAACAGCTTTTGGACAACGGCATTGAAGTTGGTATAGTTATCGGCGGCGGTAACATCATTAGGGGTGTTACGGCGGCGGCTGACGGTATCATTAAAAGAACCAGCGGAGACTACATGGGGATGCTGGCTACCGTTGTAAACGGTATTGCTATGCAGGAAGCTTTGGAGCATAAAGGTATATGCGCAAGACTTCAAACAGCGATAAAAATGGAACAGATAGCCGAGTCGTTTATCGTCAGACGTGCAAAAAGACACCTTGAAAAAGGGAGAGTCGTTATCTTTAGTGCCGGAACGGGAAATCCTTTCTTTACTACAGATACTGCGGCAACTTTAAGGGCAACGGAGATAGAGGCTTCGATGCTTATCAAGGCAACGAAAGTTGACGGTGTATACGATAAAGATCCTTCGAAATACGAGGATGCGGTTAAACTTGACTGCCTAAGTTACGACGATGCGCTTAAAGACCATATCAAAGTTATGGATGATACGGCGATCGCTCTTGCAAAAGACAACAAACTGCCGATAGTTGTGGCTAACATGAACAAAAAAGGGAACCTGTTAAATATAATCAACGGTGATTATAGTCAATGTTCTATCGTAAAATAAATAAAAGAGGTAAACAATGAGATTAGAAGAGATTTTATCAAAAGCTTTGGAAAAAGTTGGTAACGACAGATATGTTTTAGCAGTAGCTGTGGGACAAAGAGCTGACGAATTAAGCAAGGGTGCAAAACCTTTACTTGAAAGCAGTGAAACAAAAAACATGAAATATACAGACATCGCTATCAAAGAGATAGCTAGCGGAGTTTTAAAAATCGACGGTTTAGTTTAATACTAAACTGTCTAAATTTAGAGGAAAAAATTACTCTTGGATAAATTTTTAAAATCTTTAAAAACTATTAACAATATAGACGATGCTACGGATTTTTTAAATTTACACTTCCCTATAACTTTCAATGTCCAAAAAGCATTGAACTTTTCAATAGATTCACACAAAGATCAGTTTAGAAAAAGCGGCGAACCTTATGTGGTTCATCCCATACTCGTATCTGCTATAACAGCTTATTACAGTAATGACGAGCATATGGTGATAGCAGCATTGCTTCACGATGTGGTTGAGGATACCCATATCAGCTTGGATACTGTTGAAAAAGAGTTTGGAAGCGACGTTGCCCACATTGTTGACGGTTTGACGAAGATCGATGAGATAAGGGATCATGAGCTTCTGCCTTCAACTGAGAATAAAAAGCTTTTATCCTCTGCACTTACATTCAGGAAGATACTTATAGCTTCCATAGACGATGTAAGGGTCATGGTGGTAAAACTGTGCGACAGGGTTCATAATATGCTGACCCTGGATGCACTGTCCCCTGCAAAGCAGAAAAGGATATCTGAAGAGACCCTGGTTGTTTATGCTCCTATCGCACACAGGCTTGGTATATCTACCATTAAAAACGTTTTGGAAGACCTCTCTTTCTATTATCTTTACCCGGAAGAGTGGAAGAAAATAGACGTATATCTTAAAGAGTACCAGCAGGAGATGCAGCTTACTATCAACAATTTCCTTGCAAATACCAAAAAGATACTTGAACAGCACGGCTTTATGGACGGAGATGTAAAGATCTTCAGCAGGATCAAGCATAACTATTCCATATACCTCAAGATGCAAAGAAAGGGTGTAAGCATAGACGAGGTACTTGACCTTTTTGCCATAAGGATACTTGTAAAGAAACCTCTGGACTGTTACGACGTGCTTGGTATTATCCATACGAATTACAAGCCTTTGGTTGCTAGGTTCAAGGATTATATCTCGGTGCCCAAAGAGAACGGATACCAGACGATCCACACCACGGTTTTTTCTAAGTCAAAGATATTCGAGGTACAGATAAGAACTTTCGATATGCACGACGTAGCTGAATACGGGGTTGCGGCCCACTGGATATATAAAGACGGAAACACCACGACAACTTCAAAGCTCCCGAACCTTGAATGGCTCAAGGCTCTTGCTTCAAGCGAGGGAAGCGCCGAAGAGTTTTACCATGATGCCAAGCATGACCTGTTCAGCGAGGATATCGTGGTTTATTCGCCAAAAGGTGATACCTTTACTTTCCCAAGGGGTGCTACGGCGTTTGATTTTGCCTATGCTATCCATACGGATGTGGGGAACCATGCAGTTGAGGCTATGATAAACAAAGTGGGCAAACCCCTTTTAACGGAACTTAAAAGCGGTGATATAGTTTCCATCAAGACAAGGGAACATATAGTCCCAAGGTGCACCTGGGTAGACATGGTTGCTACGACAAAGGCCAAAAAAGCTATAAAAACAGTTTGCCAGAACAGGCTGAAACATATAGACGAGCTAACGAGCAGGAACATAATCAACACCATATTCTCAAGGCATAAAAAAGCGATACTCGACGAGATAACGGACGTAAACGTAACAAGCCTTCCCAAGGTTGTTTACAATCTGGATCACCTGAAGAATACAAAGAAGATATTTGAAAACTATATTAGGAAAACTGAAGGTATATTGGCTAGAATAAAACTGCAAACATTGAAGCTAAAAAAGATACAGTTCGACAATGTATTGATATATTCGAATTTTAGTATAAATTCAGTATCATTTGACCACTGTTGCCATCCGAAATTCGGTGATGATATCGTTGCTTTAAAAGAGAATAAAGATGTAACGATCCACCATAAGATGTGTGAAACCGCATACAAAAAGATGAAGAAACATCAGCAGATGCTGTTTTGTGACTGGGTCAAAGACAAGTTTTACAAATATACGATGGTTATAAGCTTCCCGAACGCAAGGGGAGAACTGGCAAGGGTACTGAAATATCTGTCTCTTGATCATGAAGCGACTATCCTGCTTGTGGACTACGGTAAGGATAAACATTCGTCAAATCAGTATTGTACTATTGAGTTTGAGATAAAAAATGATTCAAAAGAAGATGTCAGGGCATTCTGTGAACAAAAGATGAAAGTCATCGAATTTTATATGGTTCAAGATGCTTACAAATAAATTTTAAAAGGTTAATATAGTTTATGGATATAGAAGTTAAGGTAAAAGAAGCACTAAGCGAGATAAGAAGAGGTAGCGAAGAGATTATCGACGAGGAGAGACTTGAAAAGCTGATAAGGGCTTATTTTGAAAATGGCGATAATTTTTACGTTAAAGCCGGTTTTGACCCTACTGCTCCCGATATTCACCTGGGGCATACGGTTCTGCTTCAAAAATTATCTGTGTTTCAAAAATACGGTGCGATCATCCAGTTCCTTATAGGTGACTTTACTGCAATGATAGGTGACCCAACGGGCAAAAGCGCGACCAGAAAAGTGTTAAGCAAAGAGGATGTTCTTGCAAATGCAGAAACATACAAAACACAGGTCTTTAAGATCCTTGACGAGTCAAAGACCCACGTGGTGTTCAACTCCCAATGGCTTAACGAGCTTGGTGCCGGGGGATTAATCGCACTTGCTTCAAATCTTACTGTTGCAAGAATGCTGGAAAGGGATGATTTCTCAAAAAGATATGCTTCAAATTCACCTATTGCGGTAAGCGAGTTCACATACCCGCTTCTTCAGGGTTACGATTCTGTGGAGTTAAGATCCGACGTTGAGATAGGGGGAACTGACCAGAAGTTCAATTTGCTTATGGGTAGACAGCTTCAAAAAGCGTATAATATCAAAAAACAGCAGGTAGTTCTTATGATGCCTATCCTTGAGGGTCTTGACGGAGTACAAAAGATGTCAAAATCTTTAGGGAACTATATAGGTGTTACCGATGCTCCTAACGATATGTTCGGGAAGATCCTAAGTATCTCCGATGAGCTTATGTGGAGATATTTCGAGCTTCTTTCTTCAAAATCCATAAAAGAGATCGAAGAGCTTAAAAAAGGTGTGGAGGATAAGAGCCTTCATCCTAAAAAAGTAAAAGACATGCTTGCTATGGAGATCGTGGACAGGTTCCACGGAGAAGGGGCAGGCGAGAAAGCAAGAGCGGAATTTGAAAAGATTTTCGCAAAAAAAGATATCCCTACGGAAATGGATGAGTACGAGATGGAAGCTGGAAGCTGGATATGCCAGGTTCTTGTGGATACTAAGCTTGTACCCTCAACATCACAAGCCAGACGAGACATAAAACAGGGTGCGGTAAAGATCGACCAGAAAAAATTGGATGACGACAAATTAAATTTGGATAGTGGAGAATATATCTTACAAAAAGGTAAAAAGAACTTCGCAAAAGTAATAGTAAAATAGGGAATAGAATGAATCAACTAAAAATAGGAAAGCACACAATTGAGAAACCGATAGTTCAAGGAGGAATGGGTGTCGGTATCAGTTGGGACAAATTAGCGGGAACCGTTTCAAAAGAGGGCGGCCTTGGTGTAATAAGCGCTGTTGGGACAGGTTACTACGAACATAAGAAATATGCACATAAGCTGATTCAGGGGAAACCTTACGAGGTGGATAATTTCTATTCACAGGAAGCTCTTGACAAGATAATCAAGAACTCAAGAAAGATCTGCGGAGACAAGCCTCTGGCGGTGAACGTTCTTTATGCTATAAACGACTACGGAAGGGTTGTAAAGGATGCCTGTGAATCGGGTGCGGATATTATTATCACGGGTGCAGGGATCCCTACGAATATGCCGGAGTTCACGGCGGATTATCCCGATGTAGCGCTTGTACCTATTGTAAGTTCGGCAAGGGCATTGAAGCTTATCTGTAAAAAATGGAAAAGATATAACAAGATACCTGACGCGGTTATAGTTGAAGGGCCTTTAAGCGGAGGGCACCAGGGATTTAAGTATGAGGATTGTTTCAAAGAGGAATCACAGCTTGAAAATATAGTGGGTCCCGTAATAGAAGAGGCTAAGAACTGGGGGGAGATCCCTGTTATAGCAGCCGGAGGTATCTGGGACAAGAACGATATAGACAAGTTCTTAGATCTCGGTTGTGCCGGGGTACAGATGGCTACGAGATTCATCGGGACTTTCGAGTGTGATGCGGATGAAAATTTCAAACAGGTATTGCTTGATGCAAAAGAGGACGATATCAAACTTATCAAATCTCCTGTCGGGCTTCCTGCAAGGGGAGTGATAACGAACCTTCAAAGATCAATAGAAGCTGGAACAGCTCCAAAAGTAGCATGTATAAGCAACTGTGTTGCTCCATGCCACAGGGGTGAAGAGGCTAAAGCGGTCGGTTACTGTATTGCCGACAGGTTAAGTGCCGCTTACGAGGGAGATGTTGAGACCGGATTGTTCTTCACAGGGTCCAACGGGTATAAAATTGACAAGATTATCAGTGTTAAAGAGTTGATGGATAAACTTACAAACGGCGAGTAGATTTAAAATTGAAAATATATATTAGGATCCTCTTACTAGTTATATTGTCATTTCAGTTTTCACCGGCTTCTTCCAAATATTACCAGCAGAAGTTCGATGAAAGTAAAAAACTCTATCTTGGCGCCGTGATGTCGGGAGATAAACAAAATGAGATAAAATATCTTAAAAAGATCATCTCCTACGGCGATAAACTAAATACCGACACCTTAAAATACAAAAGGGAACTAAACCGTCTGGATAAAACGGCTGTCGTTTCCGAATCGATGCAGACCACTTTTAAATTAAAACCGAAATATACCATAAAATCAGTATCCTACACGGCTGATTCCATCACTATAGAATTCGATAAGAATATAAATAAATCATATATAGATTTTTTCGAGAAAAAATACAAAAACTATTCAAGGGATTATTTTGATATAAAAGGTAGTTTCGAGTTTGCCAAAGAGACCAAGATAAAACTTGAGGGGATAGACAGAACCACCATCTACCAGCATAAAAAAGATATCCTTCGTATATATCTTCAAAATAAGGAAAATCCCAAAACCATATATATAATAAGCAAGAACAAGATCATAATAAAGCATCTTTATGTCAAGCCTGTAAAAAAAGAAAAATCTGCCGCGGAAAAAGTCAAGCTTTTAAAAGATAGCTTCAAAGAGAAAAAATTTGACGAGGTGCTTTTTAAAAAAAGATACTCTATAACAAGCGTCGAGCAGGAGAACAACGCAATTACCGTAACCTTTGACAAGGATATAGACAAGTCCTACATAAATTTCACGGAACAGAAATACAGCAGTTTTTACAGGGACTATTTCGACCTTAAAGGTGATTTTGAAGGGGCGAAAGAGAAAAAGATAGTTTTAAACGGTGTTGATAAAACGGTGATCTACCAGTATAAAAAAGATGTTTTAAGAATATACCTTCAGAACAAAACAAACCCGAAAACCATATATATCATAAACAAGAACCAGTTGATTATAAAATACCTGGGGCCAAAAGGCACTTCCAAGGGCGATGATATAAAAAGCAATATAAATTATACCTACGGAAAGGTCATTGTAATAGACGCGGGACACGGTGGTAAAGACCCGGGTGCCGTGGGTCCTAGGAAAATATATGAAAAGAACATTGTTTTAAATATCACCAGGTATCTGAAGAACGACCTGGTCAAAAAAGGTTTCAAGGTCTATCTAACCAGAAGCAGCGACAGGTTCGTAAAACTTCCCAACAGGACAAAATACGCCAACAAAAAGAATGCGGATATGTTCATCTCCATACATGCCAACGCAGTGGCAAAAAAGAGGGCTGACCAGGCGCACGGTATAGAGACCTATTTCCTTTCACCTGCCAGGAGCGAAAGGGCAAAAAGGGTTGCAGCCCTTGAGAACAAAGGTGATATGTCAAATATGGGATGGAGCAGCAAGAACTCGCTGCTTACGATCCTGAACCAAAGCAAGATAACCGCTTCAAACAAGATGGCCATAGATATACAAAAGCATATGCTTTTCAGCCTAAGGAACAAATACGGCAAGAAAGCTATATTTGACGGCGGGGTTAGAGAGGGGCCTTTCTGGGTTCTAGTAGGTGCCCAGATGCCTTCAGTTTTAATAGAGGTGGGATATATATCCCATCCATCTGAAGGGAGAAGGATAAGCACGAAAACTTACCAGAAGATCATAGCCCAGGGGATATCGGACGGGGTAGAGAGTTATTTTCTTAAGAATAACTATTGACCCTTACCCTTTGGTGGTATGCTCAAATACCCCGTTGAAATTTTCAGGGGGCGTTTCTATATAGTGTTCGCATCTTTGGATATAGATATTATAGATATTATTGTTTGTTTTATCTTCTCTTGAATCAAGCTCTTTAAATAACTCCAATGCTTCATCGAACTTTGCATCTTTGTATAGTGCTATTGCTTTATTATAAAGGTTTAGTTCTTCATCCAGCTTTTCTCTGCTTACTTTGTAAAGCTTGTGAAACGACTCGTCCCTGTCGTAATCTATCACCTGCCAGATCTCCACGGGCTCTTTTTTCCCTTTTACCGTTACAAGGTCAAGGAACCTGAATATATAATCGCCTGTGAGTTTTTCTTTTGTGAAGTTGGATATATTACATTTTGAGTTGTAGTATTTGCAAAGTGACTCAAGCCTTGCCCCAAGGTTAACGGGATCCCCTATAACCGTATAATCACTTCTTTGAGAGCTTCCCATCTCTCCCGCTACGGCAACGCCAGTATTAAGGCCTATCCCTATATCTATAGGCTCGACCCCTTTTTCTTCAGCCATTTTTACCACATTTTCAAATCTCGGGTCTTTTTTCACTTTAGCGTTTAATTCATCAAGTATATGCAGCTGCTCAAGCGTCGCCACAAGGGCACGCTCTGCATGGTCAGGAACGTCACCGGGAGCATTCCAGTAAGCCATGATAGCATCACCTATAAATTTATCCACGGTACCGTGCTGTTGTATAATGATCTGGGTCATAGGGTCCATATATTCGTTTAGGAACTCGATCAGAACTTTTGCGTTTGGCATAGCTTCGGATATATTGGTAAAGTTCCTTACGTCGCTGAAAAACACGGTGATCTCTTTATCCATAGCCGCAAAACTGTTTTCGTCCGGATTTGCCAGCAGTGATTCCATAACCTCTTTGGAAACCTTGGAGGCAAATTTGTTTTTTATGTTTCTTGTCTGCCTTGTTTCCAGGAAATAGTTAAGGGTCATCGCCGATATCACCGATGCAAATACAGTCAGTACCGGAAACAGTATATTAAGGATCAAGCCGTGGTCAAACAGTGCCGTAAACAATAAGTACATATCGGTACTGAAAATCACGGTAATAAATATCAGCGAGATCCATAGGGGGAAATATGCAACTATCATAAGCAGTATGAATGAGAGTACAAATATATGCAAAAGGTTAAGCCCGTCTACCCATGAGGGCTTCTGTATATAATCCGAGGTCAGGATATTGTCTATAACGTTTGCGTGAACTTCAACTCCCGGGTAGATCGATTCAAAAGGGGTAGACCTTAAGTCCAGCAGTCCTGCGGCACTCGTACCTATTATGGCTATTTTACCCTCAAGCTCTTTTTTGTTAAAGTCTTTCTTGATTATATCTGAAGCGCTAATATATAAAAAGCTTTTCTCTCCGCCCCTGAAATTTACGATATTTCTTCCGTACCTGTCTGTGGGGATATTAAAATCCCCGACCTGTATATCGGAAACGCCGTTGGCGTCATAGTTCACATAAACTTTCCCCGCATCGCTTATTGTTCTTATTACTTCAAGGGCCAGGGAAGGGTAAAGCTGGCCGTCGTATCTTATGATAAGGGGGACGCTTCTGACCACGCCTGATTCATCGGGCACGTTATTAAAAAAACCGCTGGAGTAGGCGTTGTCCTGTACCAGCGGGATATTGAGTATCGTGCCGTAAGCGTTTATCACCATATCACTGTTATGGTCGGTCCTGTTCTTTTCTATGAATATTGCCGGGATATCGGGGGCTTTTTTCTCTATGAAGTTATCTTTTGAAAGCTGGAACTGGTATCCTAGAATTGTCGGGGTCTGTGCCACTGTTGCTGCAAAGATATAGTCATAATCGGGTATCTCCTGATTAGTCTGGATATTCAGTTTTTTCATTACTTTTACGGGATTGCTTCTGTCCTCTTCCGCAAAAACAACGTCGAAAGCGACAAGTCCCACTCCTGCATCGGTAAGGTTTACCAGCATTTTAGAAACGGTGTCCCTGCTCCAGGGCCATTGCCCTATCTCTTTTAAAGATTTGTCGTCAAGGTCGATTATTACGACATTTCCGCTGTCAGGCTCTTCACCCCTTAAGATGAACATATAATCCCTCAGCCTGTTATCAAAAGATTCCAGGGTTTTGGGTATATATGAATAAAGAAGGGAAAGAAGTACCGATAAAAGGGCAACGGCACTAAAGTAGATAAAGAACTTTTTTAAATGTTTCTTTATATTGTTCATTACTAGAACTCGACCACGTCTTGCGCTTCAAGTATCATGCCGTCGTTTAAAAGGACGTCTGATTTGATTATCTCCTTGATCAGTTCAACCTTGTATGAGGGCTTTATATGGTTTATATGTATGGTTACATCGTCTCTTTTGAGTTTTTTCAGCTCTTCCAGCAGAAGTGCCGGGGTCAGGTGTTTGCTGTCGTATGCGAGCTGGGCCATCCTTGAGGGGAACGATACGTCAATGATAACGGAAGATATCTTCTTATTGGCGTTCACTTCTTCCCATAGGGCATCACAGCAGTAGGTATCGGAGGTAAAAAGAAGGGCTTTTCCCTCTTTCTCTATAACATATCCGTTGCTTGAGGCTGTATGGTTGTTTTCTATGGCTTTTATTCTGCAGCCGTCAACTTCGATCGTTTCATTTAGTTCAATGGGAATGAGCTCTATAGCTTTTTGTTCCGAGTCCAGAAGCGAGATCTTCGTGAAGTCGGGCCAGATGTCCCAGTTAAGTATATGGTTTTGGATGTCGTTTAGTGTTTTTTCCCTGCCGTAGATCTTCAGGGACTGGGTTCTTTGCTCGAAGGTTGCGTCTATTAGGAAACCTATATCGTTTATATGGTCAAGGTGGGAGTGGGTTATAAACACGTGGTTGATGTTTTTTATACCGTTCCCAAGCCCCTCCAGGATATTACCCGCATCCAGTACAACCTCTTTGGACAGCTGTATGGAGGTCAGCTGCATATTTGTGGCTTTGCCCCCGTAAGCTCCCAGTATCTTGATAGTGGGATTTGATGTGCTGCTGAATGATGCCGTGGACATTTATCTTTCCTTACGTAAAAAGTTTGTTATCTCCCTAGTAAGTTCAGTCTGTTTCTCTTTAATAGCGGGAAGTTCCTCAATATTGAAAAACCTTACACTGCTATTTTCACCTGATAAGTATTGTTTAAACAACTGCTCTTTACCAAAGTATTGATATATACCTTTTATTCTATCGAAATTTACTAAAAAGATACCAATATCTTTGGTCCTGTTTATCTGCTCGAAATAGTTTTCCAGAAGCTTTTCTTCAACATCTATGCTGCTTTCCTCAAAAAATTCCCGTAAGGCAGTCTCTTTTTTTGTCTCGAAATCCTGGGCTACACCTTTTAAAAAGCCCCATTTGTTCTTGCTGTTAACCGATTTGCAAAGTAGTATTTTCATTGTATGAAACTCTTTTCTATATAGGCAAATACCGTAAGCTTTCACCTTTTTGGCCATCTATTTAACCTTTTGCATGTAGAGATAATAAGTAACAAGATAAAGTAATGCTATGGGGAGGATAACTGCCGCTTCTGCCATAATAACCCCTCCCATGGAGAGTTTCTGCAGTACGAACATTATACCCCAGCTGATCAGCGTGAAGAAAATTGCCGCGGAGATGAATGTTGCAGCATTAAAAAATCTATTACTGATCGTAGTATACAAAAAGATGATTACAATTAAGGGCATGATAAAAAAGGGCATGATAACCTGCGAGTAAAGTGTCGATTTTATCTTGTCGGTATTGAAATCCTCATTGTCAAGAAGAAGCATTGTTCTTACGGCATCTATGATGGAGAACTGCACGTTAGCCTTATTTACGTTGTGAAGTATCTTAGGCTCGAAACCCTCCAGCGTATAAAGGAACTTCTCGTATGAAACTTCCAGTTTTGATTCGTTCCAGTCTATGTTTTCCGGTTTGTTCGTTATCTTTGTATTGGTTACGTACCATTTATTGTTCTGGTAGTAGGCTTTCTCCCCTACTATAGTCTGGACTATATCGGTACCTTTTGTTTTAAAGATATGTATATCAACAGCTTTTTTCTCTATAGGGTAAAGCTCTTTGAAGTATACGAAATATTCATTGTATTTTAAAAATATATCCGACTGGACGTTTACGAAATACTGGTTGTCAAGTATTTTCTTTTTCTCTTCGTATGAGTATGCCAAAGGTGTTGCCTGTAAAGCTATAAGCACCAGTGTCATAAGCACCGATATGTTTATAATGGGGAATAGAACCTGCTTTTGGGAGATCCCAAGTGCATAGAAGCTTACAAGCTCGTTGTTTCTAACTAGAATGGTAAGGGTCACGATCCACCCGAACACAAGTGAGAGGGGAAGGGTTATCGTAAGGGTAAAAAATCCGTTGTACAGAAGGTACAGAAGCTGAAGGTTCGCAGAGTTGGGTATCTTCCCGATATTCTGTAAAAAATCTATCCCCACGAAAAAAAGTTCAAGGGATAAAAGTATGATGAAAAAATATTTCAGGTATTTACCCAAAAGATATTTAGTGATTATATTCACTTTATTTTCCTAAAGTTTAAAAGTATATAAAGACTTGACCTCGTTTAAAGGCAGTTTTTGTAAAGCATCGATAGATTTTATACAATGTTGGATTAAATCTGCAAGCTTGTTGAATTCCTCTTTTGAAAAGTCGCTTAATACATAATTTGCAACATCGCCTTTATTGGCAGGTTTGCCTATACCGAATCTCACCCTTAAATAATCGTTCCCTATATTTGCATCTATGGACCTAAGCCCGTTGTGCCCCCCGTGGCCGCCTCCAAGTTTGAACTTGATGGTTCCAAACGGCAGGTCAAGATCATCGTGGACTATTATAACATTTTCATTTGGAATATTATAATACTCGACAATGTTCAGTATGGATTCTCCCGAGAGATTCATAAAGGTCTGGGGTTTTGCATATATGTTTGTGCTGTGTTTTTTTGTGATAGATTTGAATTGGGGATTGTTTATATTTGTGGTTTCAAGGTTTTTAGTTATCTCGTCGATAACTAAAAATCCTATATTGTGTCTTGTTTTTTCGTATTTAACACCGGGATTACCCAGCCCTGCGATTAAATACATTACGGTTTACCTAAAATTACTTAGCTTTGATTACACCAACAACTGGTACTCTAGGGTCTAAGAAACAATCAACACCTTCTGGTAATTTGATATCTCTTACTAGGTAGTTGTCACCAGTATCTAGGTCTGTTACGTCAAAGTGGAAAGACTCAGGTAAGTTTTCGATTGTACATTTTACGTCAACTCTTTTTCTGTGGTAGAATAAAAGACCTTTGTTTTTAAGACCTTTTGGAGTTCCTTCAGTTGTAACCGGCACAGAGTAAGTAGTTTTTACACCTGGTTGTGCAAGCATTAAATCAACATGGATAGGAGTTGAAGTGATTGGATCTCTTTGGTACTCTTTTACAACTACTTTGTAAGTTGTACCTGATATTTCAACGTCAAATGCGATTGTTTCTTTAGCTTTTAAAGCTCTAACATAGTCATTTAATTTAAAAGCAGCATTTACGTTTTCCATACCTTTTCCGTAAATGTTGGCAATTAGATAACCATCTCGTCTTAACTGTTTTGTAGATTGTTTTGCGATACTATCTCTAAGTATACCTTGTAACATTTTTAGTCCTTAATTTGTAATTACCAAAGAAACTTTTTTCTTTAGGGAAATAGGTGTTCTCTAGTTTTGAATCGGGATTTTATCTAAAAGATGTTTAAGGTTTGTTTAAAAAATAAAAAAAGGAAAAGAATTGCAAGGAAAACAATTCTTTAAAATGAGTCTTTTTACTTCTACCTTGTATAATAAAAGTATAACGTTGTTTCTCTTGTCTTGTTAAATTTCGTAATCAAATTATAAAAAACGAAAATGAATTGAGAATGAAATAAAGACGTACAGGCAGTTACAATATAACCTTAACTGTTGTTCCCATACCTTTTTTCGAATATATGTGCATCTCCCCGTCGTGAAGCTCTATACCGTTTTTGACTATGGAAAGCCCCAGACCGAAACCTTTTATTTTTTTGTTCCTTGATTCATCCACCCTGTAGAACCTGTCCGTTATTTTCTGGATCTGCTCCTGGTCTATACCTATCCCCTCATCTTTTACTATGAAATATATCCTGTCCCTTTTATAAAGGGAAACAAATATCTTTTTATCGTTGGGGGTGTATTTTACGGCATTGTCTATTATATTTGAAAATACGGTTGATATCAAAGTAGGGTTTGCGTTCATCGTGATCGATTCAAAACGGTTTATGGAAAGTTTTATATTTTTCTCTTTAAGCTGTGATTTGAATTTGTCAAGGGTATTTAACAAAATAGAATCAAGGCTTACCTCCTGGAAGGTCTGCTTGATATTCTCTTTCGTGTATTTTGTCAAAAGAAGCAGGTTGTCCACTATGGCCTGTATCTGTTCGGTCTCTTTCTCTATCGTTTTAAGGCTGTTTATATAATACTCTTTCTCCCTGTCTTTATTGAGGGTTATCTCTATTTCACCTTTTATAACCGTAAGGGGTGTTTTAAGTTCGTGGGAAACGTCGCTGTTGAACTGTTCCAGGGTCTCCACGCCGCTTTTAAGCCTTTTGATCATCCCGTTAAAAGAATCGACCAGGTCTTTTATCTCGTCATCGTATTTGGGCTGGGGTATCTCGGTGCTAAGGTCGCTTACATAGATATTGTTCGCGGTGTTTATGATCTTGTTTATCTGTTTTAGTATCTTTCTTGTCAGTTTGCTGGCCATAAAAATAAGGATAAAAAAGAGTATGGGTTCCAGGGCAAAGAGTATCTCTTTTATCTCTTTTATGCTGTCGTTTATCTGCTGGTCAATTTTGTTCTCGTAGAACAGTATGGCCCCTTCAAAAGGGGTCGAGATATTCAATATATAAAGTCCGTCGAGGTTCCCCTTGTCCTTGAATACGTAAAAAGATTCTTTCTTCTTTATCAGCTTTACAAACTGGTTGAAGTTCGTATCCCCTTTTTTGAAGATGATCTTGTCCTCTTTTACGATGGCCACGTCCACGTCTTTTAGTGCCTCGTCTTCCAAAAGCTCTTTAATAGGCATGCTCCCAAGTAGGTTCCTGTTGATATATACCGCTTTGTTGTAAAGCTTGTTCTGGATGCTTAATTTTGTGTTCTCTTCAAGGAAATGGTAGATCGCCACATTAAAAAGCATAAGGATAAGGAATGTGGCAGTACCGAACCAGAAAAGAACTTTTGTTTTAAGACTTCTAAACTTCAACTTTGTATCCTAGTCCCCTTGAGCTTTTTATGAACTCTTTGCCTATTTTCTTACGGAGGTTGTATATGGTTACTTGTATCACGTTGCTGTTTATATACTCTTCATCGTTCCAAAGCTGCTCCTCTATCATGCTGTTTGACACGGAGGCGTTTTTGTTTTTTATAAGGAACAGCAGCAGTTCATACTCTTTCTGGGTAAGGTCCAGCTCGTTTCCATCTTTTTTGACTATTTTTTTATCTATATCTATTTCGATATCTTTTACGCTTATGGTGTTGCTCCCTTTTGATACGCTTCTTCTGTAAAGGGCCTGGACCCTTGCGTAAAGCTCCTTGAAGCTGAAAGGCTTGCTTAAATAGTCGTCAGCCCCTTTGGTAAGCCCCAGGACCTTGTCGTCTATCTCGTCTTTTGCTGTGAGCATGATAGTAGGTATGGCTATTTTTTTCTCTTTCAGGGACTCTAGTATCTCTATCCCGCTTTTTAAAGGGAGCATCCAGTCAAGTATGATAACGTCGTAGTTTGTGGTCGTTGCCAGGTATTCCCCGTCTTCCCCGTCTGTTGCCGTATCAACGACGCAGCCTTCTTCTTTAAATCCCCTTTTTAAAAAAGAGAGTATATTTTCATCATCTTCTATTATTAAAAGTTTCATATCGATCCGTAAATTTTATATTATTTAATACCATTATATTAAGCAAAGATGAAATAAGCATGAAATTACCCCTTTAGAACCAGCAGGGCGTTTTTATAGATGGGTTCATCTATGAATCCGTATTTTTCATCCACAAACCCCGTAAGTCCCGCTTGTTTGTTCTTCTCGAATATCTCTTTGATATAGAGGGCTTTTTTCATCTCCTCTTCATCATTCGCGAATATTTCGTTTATTATCTCGGCCTGCACGGGGCTTATGGCCGACTTCGCCGTATATCCCATATCTTTGACCTTTCTGCACCAGGCTGAGAACTCTTCCTTGTTCTTGTAGTCCTGGTAGGTAAAAGATACCGGGTAGAAGCCCGCACATCTGCTGTCGATCAGGAATTTGCCGAGGATATAATCGATAGTGGGATTCTTAAGGCTTAGAAGTTTCTGGGGCAGTCCCAAAGACTCCATAAGATCCAGAATCCCCAGGTAAACGGTAGTGACCCTGGGGTCGATTTTTAGGGAAGCGATATTTCCAAAAGCCTCTTTTGTTTCAATGGAGAGGTGGATCCCGATATCTTTTCCGATAAGCCCCAGGGCTTTTTCCACGTCATCTTTTGTCCTTATTTTTGGGACTCTTATGGCGTCCGGTTTTAAGTCGTTCATCGCCTTGATATCTTCTATCCCGCATTCATCAAGCGGGTTCACCCTTACTACCACTTTTTTATTATCGCATCTTAATCCCCGGGGAAATTTCTGTTTTAGAAGCTTTCTTGCCCCCTCTTTGTCAAAAACGCCGTCTTCCAGGTTTACCATCGCAGTGTCGCATTTTAAAGAGATAAGCTTATCAAGGTGTTTCTCTTTGTCTGCCGCTACCATTAAATAGGATCTATTCATATTTTCCGCTCCCTTTGTTTACCAGGTAAAAATGTATCGATTCAAGCTCTTCGTCTGTCAGGAAGTATGTGGGCATACTGTTCCCGTAGGTGAACTTTTCGCATCTTTGGTCTTTGCCGAACTCTTTTTTCGGTCTTTCCAGTTTTGGGTCAAGGAACCTTTTGAACTCTTCGTAGGAAAGGTTCGTTATATCGCTTGATCTTATCTCGCAGATGTATCTTTTTTTGTTGAAGGTCTGCTCAAATCTTACTATAACCTTCCCCTTGGCATCATCGCCGTGGCATTTGTTGCAGCTGATACCTCTGGGGTTTTCGTATAACATTTTCCCGTATTCGTATTTCGTGATAAAAGAGTTGTCGAATATATCCGCGGAAAAACCGTATGCCGCCAAAAATAAAATTAAATATCTAATCATAAGCGTAAGTTTATCAATAAGTTACTTTATTGTCATTAAACGACATATTCAAACTACTAAAATCCAAATTAATATTATAAAATAAAAAAGTTATAATGGTACAGTAATGGTCAAATTAAAAAATGGAGAAACATTATGAAAATAGGGGTATCGGCGTGTCTTTTGGGAAACAGGTGCAGATATGACGGGAGCGGTTCGAAAGATGCTTTCGTGGTTGATGAGCTGTCAAAATATTTCGAGCTTAAAGCTTACTGCCCGGAGGAGAAGATATTCGGCACTCCCAGGGATACCATCAGGCTTGTTGAAGTAGAAGATGAGACTAGGGTTCATATAGGAAAGAGCGGAAAGGATGTGACCCGTGAACTTTTGGATTCTTCAGTCTCTTTTGCGAAAAAGGCAAAGGCTGACGAGCTTTGCGGTTTCGTATTAAAATCAAAGTCCCCCACCTGCGGCATGGAAAGGGTCAAGGTGTACCAAACGGTCAATGCCCCAAGCGAGAAAAAAGGGGTGGGGCTTTTTGCGAAGGAACTGAAAAAAATATATCCCTATCTTCCAATAGAGGAGGAGGGGAGGCTTAACGACCCCTGGCTTAAAGAGAATTTCCTTATGCAGGTATTCGCCTACGGGGAACTGCATGAGCTTTTATCCGAAGAATTGTCTCTTAAGGAGCTGGTGGAATTCCACACCTGCTATAAATACCTTATATTCGCCAAATCTGAAAAAGCCTATAAAAAGCTGGGGCAGATCGTGGCAAACCATGAAAAAAAAGAGATGGACGAGCTTTTAGGCCTTTACAAAGAGGAGTTCCTAAAGGCGATCGCGCAAAAAAGCAGCATCAAAAAGACCTACAACGTACTTCTGCATATAATCGGGTATTTTAAAAAGCTTATCACAAAAGGGGAGAAAGAGCACCTGCTTGAAGCCTGCGAGGAGTTTAAGAAAGGGATCATCCCCCTTGTTGCGGTAACAAAGCTTATAAACCTTTATGTTGCAAGGTTTGATGAAAAATACCTGGCAAAGCAGAAGTTTCTCCATCCTTATCCCGGGGAGCTCAGCCTGCGGTCGCATATAAAGGCTTATAAATAATGAAACAGATACTTTGGTTCAGAAGGGACTTAAGGGGCAGGGACAATGCCGTATTGTCCGGTGCCAAAGGGGAAGTGCTTCCCATCTTTATCTTCGACAGGAACATACTCGATAAACTTCCACCGGAAGATAAGAGGGTCTCTTTTATTTATAACAGCGTTCTAAAACTAAAGCAGCAGCTTCAAACCCAGGGGCTTGACCTGGCTGTGTTTTATGATTATCCCGTTAATGTATTTATGAAACTTAAAGGGGGATACGATGAGGTGCTGTGCTCCTGCGACTTTGACGATTATGCCGTAAATAGGGATAAAGATATAGAATCCCTGCTTCCAATGAAAAGGTTTTACGACAGTTATCTGCTTCATCCTGACGAAGGATTGAAAGAGGACGGTACACCATACAGGGTATTTACCCCTTTTTACAATAATCTTGAATATCTGTGGGGAAGCGAAAGCCTGGAGCTTTACGGCACGAACAGGGAGCTGAAGCTTTCCCCTTTTGATTATGAAGCTTTTCCCTTGTTAACCTCCATGGGGTTCATTTCCAAAGAACTGCCCTCTTTTTTAGCCAAAGACCCCTTTGCGCTGCTGGAGGAGTTCAAAGGGAAGCTAAAAGATTATAAGATAAACAGGGATTATTTCTATAAAGACGCCACATCAAAACTCTCGGTTCATCTAAGGTTCGGGCTTATCTCTCCCAGAGAGGTTTTCAACGAGCTAGGAAAACTTGAAGATTCGCAGTTTTTTATCAGGGAGCTTTTCTGGAGGGAGTTTTACAATTATATACTGCACCATTTCCCAAAAAGCGAATTTGAGAATTTCAACGGTAAGGTTATAAAATGGAACCGGGACAAAGAGCACTTCAAGGCCTGGTGCGAGGGGAAAACAGGAGTGCCCGTAATAGATGCCGCCATGAGGCACCTGAACGAAACGGGGACCATGCACAACAGGCTTAGAATGATCACTGCCTCTTTTTTAACAAAAAACCTTTTTCTCCCCTGGCAGTGGGGGGAAAGCTATTTTGCACAAAAGCTCCTTGATTATGAAGCCTCTTCAAATATAGGCTCCTGGCAGTGGGGTGCAAGCACGGGGGCGGACAGCGTACCTTATTTCCGGGTATTCAACCCTTATATCCAGAGTGAAAAGTTCGATAAAAAGGGATTGTTCATAAAGTCGGTCTTAAAAGAGCTTGAGGATGCCGACCCAAGGCTGTTGCATAAACCAAACGGGGTTCAGTCAAATATCTTTATAGATTATCCCCTGCCCATAGTTGATATTAAAAGCTCCAGGGAGGAAGCGATAAAAAGGTTCAAGGGTGCAGACTCTTGAAATCTGATTTCAGCATGATTTAATAATCGGCTCCCTCTTAGTCTAATAATATTTATAGCAAATTTTAGATATAATCGCTACCATAATTTAGATCAACTAGGAGCAGATTTGGTTACTTTAAAGGAAGCTTTAAGTTTAAGTGAAGAAGAGATAGTATCCTTAAGAGAAGATATATCTAAAAAAATAGAAGAAAATAAAGATTTGGGGGCTTACGTCGAGCAGTTGACCACTGCGGAGCTTTCAAAAACAGGGGCAGGTATCCCCATAGCAATAAAAGACAATATCAATGTAAAAGGCTGGGAACTTACCTGCAGCAGTAATATATTAAAAGGTTATATCGCTCCGTATAATGCAACGGTTATCGAAAAATTGGAGCAAAACGGTTTAAGCCCTATGGGTAGAACGAACATGGATGAGTTCGCAATGGGAAGTACCACCGCAACAAGCTGTTACGGGAAGACTTTAAATCCTGTGAACAAAGAGAAAGTTCCTGGGGGAAGTTCAGGCGGTAGTGCTG
Organism: Arcobacteraceae bacterium; assembly: GCA_963677515.1. Taxonomy (GTDB): domain Bacteria; phylum Campylobacterota; class Campylobacteria; order Campylobacterales; family Arcobacteraceae; genus JAIOSF01. The sequence continues at coordinate 2,700,717 of OY781963.1, forward strand.
CGGCGGTAGCTGCAGGGCTTGCCGTAGCGGCGCTTGGGACAGATACGGGCGGGTCTATCAGGCAGCCTGCTGCATACTGCGGATGTGTGGGGATGAAACCTACATACGGAAGGGTATCAAGATACGGAATAGCTGCCTACAGTTCTTCACTTGACCAGTGTGGTCCTATCACACAAAATGTGGAAGATGCCGCTATCCTTTACGATATCATCAGCGGATATGATCCCAAAGATTCTACGAGCGCGGATGTTGAGTACACTCCGGTTGCACCTAACCTTGACGCTTCAAAGAAATTAACTATCGCCGTTATAGACAACTTCATCGAAGAGGCCAGCGACGAGATAAAAGCGGCTATGGAAAAGTCTATCAAGGCTTTAGAAGCTGCAGGGCATAAGATAGTTCATAAAAACATGATGGATACTAAAAACATCCTTTCTTCATATTATATCGTGGCAACTGCGGAAGCCAGTGCCAACTTAAGCAGATACGATGGTATCAGGTACGGTAACAGGGTAGAGGCTTCAAACCTGAAAGACACCTATACAAAAACGAAATCGGAAGGTTTCGGGGAAGAGGTGCAGAAAAGAATTATGCTCGGGTCTTTCGTACTTAGTTCGGGATACTATGACGCGTACTATATTAAAGCGCAAAAAGTAAGACACCTTATCAAAGACGAGTTTGACAAGATATATGAAGAAGCAGACCTGATCCTAAACCCGGTAGCTCCTACAACGGCTCCTGAGTTCGGTGCGTTCTCAAGCTCGCTGGAGATGTACCTGAGCGATATTTACACCATCTCCGTGAACCTTGCAGGTCTTCCTGCAATTTCACTTCCTGTTTCAAAAGATAACGAGGGGATGCCGATCGGTCTTCAACTTATAGGTAAAGCATACGATGAACAAACTGTATTCGACGGTGCTTTAAGTCTAGAACAAAATATTAATTACACTAAATAAAGAGGATATCATAAATGAGAATAAGAAAAAGAGCATTAACTTTTGAAGATGTACTTTTAGTACCTGCAAAATCTGAAGTTTTACCAAAAGAGGTAAACCTGGAATCAAAACTTACTAAGAATATATCTTTAAATATCCCGTTCGTAAGTGCCGCTATGGATACAGTTACCGAGTTTGAAGCGGCTATAGCTATGGCCAGACTAGGCGGTATCGGCGTTGTTCATAAAAATATGGATATCGAATCTCAGGTTATGCAGATAAAAAAAGTAAAAAAATCTGAAAGCGGTATCATCATCGATCCCGTATCTGTAAGAGCAGACCAGACTTTAAGAGAAGCTCAGGATATCATGGATGATTATAAAATTTCTGGTGTTCCCGTAGTTGACGCTAACAATACCCTTATCGGTATCCTTACAAACAGGGATATGAGATTTACAAAAGATTACAACAAGCTTGTTGACCAAAAAATGACTAAAATGCCTTTGATCACGGGTGTTGAGGGTACTACTTTGGAAGAAGCTGCGGATGTTATGCACAAGAACAAAATCGAAAAGCTTCCTATCGTTGATAAAGAGAATAAACTAAAAGGTCTTATCACTATCAAAGATATCAATAAAAAAAGGGAATACCCGAATGCAAACAAAGATGAGCACGGAAGATTAAGAGTAGCTGCTGCTATCGGTGTATGGCAGATGGACAGAGCAAAAGCCCTTGTTGAAGCTGGAGCGGACGTACTTGTTCTTGACTCGGCTCACGGACACTCTAAAGGTATCCTTGATACTGTAAAAATGATCAAAGACGAGCTTGACGTAGATGTTATTGCAGGTAACGTTGCGACTGCCGAAGCTACTGAAGATCTTATTCTTGCAGGTGCGGACGGTGTTAAAGTTGGAATTGGTCCAGGTTCGATCTGTACTACAAGGATCGTTGCTGGTGTGGGTGTACCTCAGATCAGTGCTATTGATGAGTGTGCTGCTGCTGCCGCTAAACACGGTGTGCCTGTTATAGCTGACGGTGGTATCAAATACTCAGGTGACGTTGCAAAAGCATTGGCTGTAGGCGCGAGTGCTGTTATGATGGGATCTGCACTGGCAGGAACTGAAGAGAGTCCTGGTGAAGTTATCCTTTCTCACGGTAGAAAGTTCAAATCATACAGAGGTATGGGATCGATAGGTGCTATGACAAAAGGTAGTACGGACAGATATTTCCAGGAAGGAACTGCTGCTGATAAACTAGTACCTGAAGGGATCGAAGGTATGGTTCCTTACAGAGGTCACGTGGGTGATATAATCCACCAGTTCGTTGGAGGATTAAGATCGTCTATGGGTTACCTTGGATCTAAAGATATCCCTACGTTCCAAGAGAAAGCAGAGTTTGTTGAGATCACCAGTGCGGGGCTTAAAGAGAGTCATGTGCACGACGTAACGATTACAAACGAGTCGCCGAACTACCACATTTAAAAAGTTTTATCTTTTTAAATATTCTGCGTTCACCTTCATTTTTAGAGACAGTCATTTACTTCAAGTAAACTCCTGCCTCTAAAAACTTGTCTGTCTTGACTATTTAAATTCTAAAACTTTTTATTTTAATATTGAACTCTTCCTTGATTAAACTAAAATTCAATACTCTAAAATCAATTTTACTAATTGTTTATAACAGCTTTTTTTGATGATCTATTCTTTTTGTTTCATTTATCGTAATGGTTTGAATAAACTATACTTTTTTACAAAAAAAATAAAACAACATAATGTATCTTTATCAAGATATTTAACAAATAATAGTAGATAATGTTGGTTTATTACTGTATATCTATAATAAATATACATTAAATTACTACATAACGGCTAGAAATTTGAAGATATATTGGAATAATAATATACAAAAATCACTATAAAGCCTTTAGCTAAGGTAAATATATAAATATTATATATAACATAACAAGTGTTATATATTAAGGTTGATTTCGTAATAATTTAACATTATGTAGTATTAATAAATAGTTATATTAAGAAGTTAATATTAAAAAAATTAAAAGGAAAATTAAAAATGCATCACACTCACGCAAAAGAAATGGCAAAACTAGGGGTCAACATTATAATTGGAGAAAAATCAAATATTCATCATACTCATGCAAAAGAAATTATTAAAATAGTTGTTGAACAAAAAAGTCATATTACAATTGAAAAAGACTATCACCATTCACATATTAAAGAAATGATAAAAATTGGTGGAAAACAAATTACGATTAAAATATAACAAATCATTGGAGAAAAATATTTGACCCTGCGGCTCAAATATTTCTCAACTCAAACGTTAATCAAAAAGGAGAATTTTTGACTGACATTAAGGGAATAATACTTCAACCACTATCAAATAAAAAATATTCATGGAAAGATTATGATGCTAAAAAAGATGATTTTTTAAATTTCTTTCAAGAAATTATGAAAAATGAAATAGGTAATCGCTTTGATGTTGATTATAGTACAATAAATTATTCTAATCATATTTTAATACCTTATTCAACAAAAACACATGAGTGTTTTGGTGCATATTATATTTTAGAAGGAATAAAATCAGGACGTTCTGATTTAAAATGGAGTTTCATCTTAGATGAAACAAGAAACCAAGAATTTGAGAAAATTATTGAGCAAAAAAATATTTTAGGACAAACCGAAATGTTAGGGTGTCCATTTGAAAAAGTTAATGAGGGGAATAATGATGGTTCTTTTCATTACTTACTTAATCGTCCACCAAAGAGGATTATAAATTTTATTTTAAATATTGGTAGTATATCAAAAACTAATATTAAAAAAATATTACCAAAAAAATTTGAGAAAAAAAGCAAACAAGATTATAGACCTACTCTGAGCTCAAGAAAATTTGAAAAAGAAAAATTTTTAGAAATTGAAAAATCAAAAATAGAAAATGGAGTTAACGCTGAAAAATTGGTATATGAATCAATAAAAAATGATGTCAATAGAAAAGTTTTAATCAATGAGCTAAATAAATTTTTTTCTAATAATAAAATTACTGAAATTAGTAGTAAAATTGAAGATTTAATACACTACTCGAAAAATTTTGATCCATATGCACCTTTTGATTTGTTCAATACAAGAGATGATGAACTTATCTTTATTGAAGTTAAAAGTACAACCAACAATGAAATATATTTTTCTAAAAGTGAAATTGAATTTGCATATGAGAATATAAAAAATTATATAGTAAAAATAGTAAAGGATAATGAAATTTACGAATTAGAAATTTTTGATTTGATTGAAGAAATCTATAATAACATAAATAATAATCAAAAATGGATATATGATACAATTAAAATTAGACTTTAGTCAACTATCAAGATTAACAAATCTTCGAAGTGAACGAGGGTATACTTGCGATAATTTAAGCTTTAAAGCCTAAAGAAGTTAAAATGTAATTCAAATAGCCAAAAGTGGTCAAGTACCCTCGTCTACTTAATTCAAACGTTATCTATAAAAAGGAGGAAAAATGAGATTTGAATATTTCACATTTAAAAATTTTAAAGGTATTTCAGAACAAACAATAAATTTAAATAAAAATCCCTCAAAAAATGTCTTTGCGTTGGTAGGCTTAAATGAATCTGGAAAAACAACTATTCTTGAAGCAATGAATTATTTTACATACAAATCAGCCAATCTTAAAGAGTTAGGAATTGAAAACTATTCTATATCAGATATACATGAAATTATTCCTATCAATCTTAGAGATAATTTTAATGATGATATTGTCATCGAAGCTGGTTTAATACTGGATGATGAAGATATCCGCAAAATCAAAAATGAATTTTTGAAATATGACATAATACTTGCCGAATGTGGAAAGGAAATATCATATACACAACATTATTCCTTTAAGAATTCGAAATACACTAATGAAAAAAAATCATATTGGTCTTATTCTTTTCAAGGAAAGAAAAAAACTGAACGTAAAATAAAAAAACTGACAAATGAGCAAGCTTTATTAGTTTTTTCATTCATTACGAGTTTGATTCCCGACATTCTATATTTTCCAAATTTTCTTTTTGAATTTCCCGAAAAAATATATTTAAATGACAATCATCCTGATCCGAAGATGTCCTTTTATAGAAGGATCATCCAAGATGTTCTAGATTCTTTAGAAAATGATTTGAGTATTGATGATCATCTAATTTCTAGAATTAATTCGGCAAAAGATACAGAAAGGCGCAATTTAGACAGTTTAATAGGAAAAATGCAAAGAAAACTAACAAAAGAAATCTTTTCATCTTGGAATCAAATATTTAATAAACAGATTGAAAATACAGAAGTTGTATTAAGGCACGCTAAAGATGAATCTGGTCCCTATTTAGAATTTAATGTCAAGGACAATATTGATACATATAGAATTGATGAAAGGTCTCTAGGATTTAGATGGTTTTTTGTTTACATTCTTTTTACAAGATTTAGAAGTTATAGAACTAATGAAAATTCACTATTATTTTTGTTTGATGAACCAGCTTCAAATTTACATCCATCAGCGCAAAATGAATTATTAAAAAGTTTTGAGAAACTTCCAAGTGTGCTTTATACTACACATAGCCATTACTTAATTAACCCAAAATGGCTAGAGAATACATTTATTGTAAAAAATGAGGCTATCGATTATGAACATGAAGAAGATTATTATTCTAAAAACACTGATATAAAAATTAGTACATATAGAGAGTTTGCTGTAAATCACCCTAATCAAACAAATTATTTTCAGCCCATTTTAGAGGTATTAAACTATTCACCTTCTAGCCTAGAATTGGTTCCTGATGTCATTTTTACAGAAGGTAAAAATGACTTTTACTCACTAACGTATATGGCTAATGTCATACTTGAAGAAAAATTACCTAAAATAGTTCCTGGAACAAGTGCAAGTAATTTGAAAACATTAATTTCTCTGTATGTTGGATGGGGAAGAAACTTTGTCACTTTATTGGATTCTGATAATGAAGGAAGAAAGCAAAAAGATATTTACAACAAAGAGTTTGGCAAATTAGTAGAAGAAAAGATATTCGATATTGGAGATATTAATTCTGATTGGAATGGATTTGAATTAGAAAAACTCTTTACAAATGACGACAAGCTCAAAGTGATTCAAACTTTTTATCCAGAAAGAAAACAATATAGAAAAAAAATATTTAATCAATGTGTACAAGAACTGCTTGTAAATCATCAGAAAGTTGCGCTAGATAGCGAAACAATAGAAAACTTTAAAAACTTATTACTTTTCTTAGGTGACAAACTAAATCATTCTTTGGAGAAAGTGTAAGATAACAAACCAAAGGAGACCAATCAAAAACCCGCGGGCGGCTTTTTGATTGCTCATTTTAAACGTTAGCTTAAAGGGAGAAAATAATAATGAAAAAACTAATTATTCCTTGCCTCTTAATAGTATCTTTATTTGCCGAAAATAATAACGCCATATTAAATCTTAAAAATGCAGTTATAGAAAAATCTCCTAAGATTTTATGTCAAAAGAATCAACTTTATGTAGAATGTTATGATATTGATCAAAAAGGTTGTACTACAATGATGAATATTCTTGTCAAAGCATGTTGGAAACAATATGAAAATAAAATGATACTTGCAAAATCAATAAATGAGCGTGCTGAAATTGGTAATCAAATTGGAAAATGTACTGGTTTGGTATATACAACTTCAATGAAAATAGCAAAAAAAGAGAATGCTCAATGTTTACAACAATCAAAATGGAAAAAACAATTAGCAAAACAAAAAGAAGTTAGTAAAGACTACTATGATAAAGCTAACAAATCTCAGAAGTGAACGAGGGTATACTTGCGGTAATTTAAGCTTTAAAGCCTAAAGAAGCTAGAATGGAGTTTAAAAGTCAAGTGGTCAAATACCCTCGTCCACTTAATTCAAACGTTATGAGTCTAATAAATAGGAAATAGAATGACAAAATATGAAAAAATATCTATTTTTTTTTCAACATGTGCGTTACTAATATCAATAAGTAGAATAAAGGGAATAAAAGGTGCAGGCAATATTAAAATATCACACTCTTAGTGATACCCAACACCTGATTTAATATATTTTTGCCGCCACATGGGAAATTTTTTCAATTTGCTTTTTTTGTTTTTTATATGTTTTATAAAGATCGTAGGCATTTTGAAGATTCAACCAAAACTGAGGGGTGGTTCCAAAGTAATTTGACAGTTTCAGTGCCATAAGAGGGGTGATACCCCTTTTTTCATTATATAGTTCGCTAAGTGTTTTTATCCCCACGTTCAAATCTTTTGAAAGTCTTGCCTGAGTAAGATTCATAGGCTCTGCAAATTCTTCCCTTAGTATGATTCCAGGATGTGTGCTTGGTCTGATAGTTTCCATGGTTTTCCTTTATTTATGATAATCATCTATATATACATCATAAGCATTAGAATTTTCAAATCTAAATATCACCCGATATTGATCGTTGATCCTAATACTGCAAAACTCTTTTAAATCACCCTTCAAATGTTCAAATCTATTTGAGGGAGGAACTTTTAAATCTTCCCAATTATAGGAGGCATCCAGCATATCAGGTTTTCTTTTTCCTATTTTGTTTACAGCTTGAGGAAACTATTTTTGATATATACCGTTAAATATTTGTTCCGTATACTTGCATTTAAAAGACTTTATCATATAGTTATATTATCGTAATATGATAATATTGTCAAGAACTTAAATTATAGTATATATTTAAAATATAACACTTTTAGTAATACTCAACACCTGATTTAATATCTCCCTATACACCTTTTCCTCAAACTGTATTTTTCTACAATTCCTCTTTCCCAAAAGAGGTTTCAAACTCTTCATTTGGTGTATAGCCGCTTGGGATTTTTGCTATAAGCTTTTCAAGGTTATATTCGGGGATATCTTTTTTTATCGGTTCCAATATCACTTTATTATCTTCAATGGTGATATTCAGAAGATGATTATATTGTCAAGTAAAGTATTTTTTTAGTCGAATCACCATGGCACCAACACCACATCTGCAGAAGCTGAGGATTTATAAATAATTTACGGAAAAATGTGAGGACTGTTTGAATGAATAAAAGTACTAAATGTACTTTTATGAGTGAGTTCCGCAACATAGTAAATTATGAATAAATCAGAAGGTACTCACGTAGTGAGCTTCAAAGTCGTGGTTGCTTTCTTGTTTCTTCTTTTCAATAAAAGAAGAAAATAAGCGAAGAGCTTTAGCTCTTCAAGAATTAAAATATCACATTATGATTTCAGATAACAATCTGTTGAAGTGAATACACTACTCAAATTCTCTTAATAAATCAAATGAAAGTTTTATTTTCTTATACTTATCTCATAGTTTCGTTCTGCTCTGACATTAAGCTAAAGAAAAACAAAGGAAATAGTTTGAAAAAAATAATTTTTGTTATAATCATTGAAAAGATATACAATGCAGATATGTATTCAGATTATATCAAACAAGTTGTAAAAATTATTCAGGCATATAATGGTGAATATATAGCAAGAAGCAATAAAATAATACCCTTTAGCGGGGAAAAGCCTGAAAGATCTATAATTATAGCTTTTAACTCATTTGAAGAAGCACAAGAATGTTTTTCTTCAGAAGAGTATTTAAAAATAAAACATCTTCGAGAAAACAGCACTAAATCAAGGGCTTTTTTTATTGAAAATGATTAAGATGTAAAAGTATGAAAACAAATAACTATTCAATATATGCAAAATATTATGATACTCTGAATACAGATTATTTTCTCTGGCATCATATTATCCAAGAGAATATACCTAAAGCCAATATGGATAAAAAGATCATTGAATTTGGATGCGGCACCGGCAATATACTGCAGAAATATGCTAAAAGCTTTTCCGTTTACGGTGTCGATTTGTCAAGTAATATGCTTGAACAAGCAAAAGAAAAGATCCCTAAAGGAACTTTTTATTGCAAAGACATGGTTTCTTTTTCGACAGAAGAAAAATTTGATGTTGCCCTTTGTTTATTTGATACAATAAATCATATATTGGATTTTTCCAAGTGGCAAGTTTTTTTTGAAAATGTTGCTTCTTCTCTTACTCCTGAGGGTGTATTTATACTTGATGCCAATACTACACAAAGATTAAAGCAAATTACAACATATCCGCCGATGTGCAAAGAGTTCGATGATAATTATTTTTTTATGAAACTTCTTCAAAAAAATGAGACCAATTTTCTTTTTGATGTACGTATTTTGGTTAAAACTGGTGAAGGACTATATCGGGAAGAAAAAGAAACTATTGAAGAAACTACAAGAACAGGGGAAGAAATCTATATGCAATTAAGTCATTATTTTTCCAATATAGTTGTATTTAATGACAAAGGTGAGCTGATTTCTAAAAAAGAATTTAAAGAAAATGAAAAAAATCGGTGGTTTTTTATTTGCAGAGTGTAAGTATTATCTTTTTAAAAGAAAATATCTAAAAATATAGTTGATAATAAAGTATTTATAGTATATCTATTAAAAAAGAGCTTGTCTAAGGGCTGAAGAGCTAAAACTCTTCAGGAATTGACTATTTTTTGAAAATTCTTTAATACCCTGCTGCTTATTTTGCAGTTTTTCACTCCCCTTAAAATTTTATCTTTATCAAACCCCAGTCTCTCCAGGCTTTTCTCCTGCTTTACAATATACTCTTTCATAATATCTTCATCGAACTCCGGGTGGAACTGTACTCCCCAGGTAGTATCATCAAATCTTACCGCCTGGTGCCTGTCGTGTGAGTTCTTGGCAAGAACCACGGCAGATGAGGGAAGTTTCACTGCACTTTGGTAGTGGGTCTCGTGACCGTAAAATTTTTCCGGGATATTATAAAAAAGGGGGTCGTTTTTAGAAGAGATAAGTTTTTTTATCTTTACGCTTCCTATCTCTTTCCCTTTTTTGTTAAAATCAGCTATTCCCCCAAGGGCTTTTGTTATAAGCTGGTGCCCGTAGCAGATACCTAGTAGGGGTATCTTTTTTGAAGATATCTTCCTTATATATCTTTCCAGCTCAAGGCTCCAGCCTAATTCCTCTGTTACCATGGAGTGGGAACCTGTTATGATAAAACCTTTTGCGCTTTTAAGCCCGGGGAGTTTTTCATTTTTTTCTATATTTACTGTTTTGATGTTTTTTTCGTTTATATTGTTTCTTACCCAGCGGTCGAAGTCTCCAAGTTTTTCTTTTGTGGACTCAAAGGTGGTACCTGTTTTTAAGATATAGATATATTTCAAATAATATCCTTTGGATTATGTTATATTCAGGGTGATATTATAATATAAATCAGAAAAATAATTTTACGGAAATTGTATAAATAGTAGCGATGAAGTGATCTTATATTATCACTTCATCTTTTGGGGTTTGTCTTACTTTTTCTATTTTGAAGCAGGCGTTTGCGATATTTCTTGGACTCATATCTTTATATTTGTCTAAAACATCGTTGATGATCTTCATCTCCTCTTTTGTGAAAACGGAAGGGTCGAACTCCTCCTCGAACTTTAGAAATTTCAGTTCAACGAAGTTGTTTTTCTGTACCACCTCTATATCTATAAAGGCAAGAAGCTCCTGTATCATATAAAGCCTCTCGTCGTCATCTGCAAGATCTTCGTCATTTGCTATTACCTCAAAGATATCGGTAAGCTGTTTGGGTTCCGGGTTTCTGGGCGATTTTATATACTCGTCGCCGAATATCTTGGTTCCGTTTTTCTGCATAGATTCATAGTCTATTAGAAAAAGAAGTATTGACAGCTTTTTGTCATTCAGTGCAGTTGTATTATTTTCTATTGCATAAAGTGCAAAGTCGGCTATTTTTGTTATATCCATTGTTCTTATCCTTGGTAGTTTATGATATAAGGGAGGAAAAATACGACAATACAAAGTATCGACAGCACTATGCCGTTATAAAATTGAGCCAGCCCGCTTTTATCCTGGTTTTTTTTCATCTGCTCATAGCTTTTGTTCTCTTTGAAAGCCTTGTTAAAAGACTGTACGCTTTTTGCGCCCAAAAGTATAATCACAAGCCATGTGATCCATGTCATTGAGTTCCATGAGTAGCTTATCGCCGTTAGTAGTTCATTCATATTATTTCCTTAGTCTGTAGCCGTTGTTTAGTCTTAATATCAGTCCGTAGTGGTACATTTTGGTTATCGCTTTTTTAAGCAGGAATGCAAGATACCCTTTCACTTTTACAGTGTTAAAAAGGGTTCCCACCGCATAGCTTCCCCCAAGGGCCACGAACATACCGTCTATTTTCCCCTCGTATTTTTGTATATCCTGGAACTTCTCTTTTGCGATTATGTTCTTTGCCACCTGTTCCGCGCATTGTTCCGCTATCTGGGAAGTAGGAGGCAGAAGGGTTCCGTCGCTGTTCTTTATCTCTGCGCAGTCACCTATGGCATAGATATTCTCAAACCCTTTTAGGTGCAGGTATTCGTCAACGACAAACTGGTTCATCCTGTTCTTCTCGACCTCAAGGACGTCATTAAGCCCTGATGCCCTTATGCCCCCTGTGAATATCATAAAGTCAAAATCTATTATCTCACCGCTTTTAAGCTCGATATGGTTTTTCCCGACCTTTTGTATAAAAGAATCGGTCATAACCTTCACCCCGAGGTCATCAAGTCTTTTTATGCTGTTTTTTATGATATAAGGATCAAGACCTTTTAGGATCGTATCGTATGCCTCGACCAGATAGATATGTATCTTGTTGTTTCTTATTCCGATGCTGCCCGTGAATTTTTTGGCTATATATGCCATCTCGGCTGCTATCTCTACGCCGCTTAATCCTGCACCGCCTATTATGATATTAAATTCGTCGTCGCTGCTGTGCCTTATCTTGCTGTAGATTATTTTCTCGAATTTTCTTTTCAGCTCATAGGCCCTGTCCAGGATCTTTACCCCGTAGGTGTGGTCTTTGAGACCTTCAATGAATGCGGGGAAGTTGGTTTTTGCTCCCGTAGCTATTATAAGCTCGTCGTAGTGGAGCTTTTGGTTCGTCGTAGTTACCGTTTGATCTTTGGTATCTATATTCAAGGCTTCTTCATTTATAAACTTTATATATTTGGAAAAGCCGCTGCACCAGCTTTTTATATCGACGGTTATATCGCAGATGTCGAATTTCCCGGCAATATAGCCGTAGGCTTCCGTTTGCATATAGTGGTAGGGATTGGCATCGATCAGCGTTATATCCAGGTTCGGCTGCTTGGCAAGCTTCTCTATGACCCGAAGACCTCCGTAACCGGCCCCTATGATGACAACTTTTTTCAAGTTATTCCTTTTGAGTGAATTAAAAGGGGATTATACATAAAAAGACGTTATGAAGTTATTATATGTTTTTGTAGTTCTCTTTTATGTACTCCGCCACCCGGAAACTGTTGGCATATATGGTAAAGGTATAAGGTACGCTGCCGCCTGTAGGCATAAAGCTCCCGTCAGTTACGAAAAGGTTTTTTACCTCATGGCTTCGGCAGTATTTGTCCAGAACCGAGCTTTCGGGATCGTCCCCGAAGCGGCACCCGCCCGCTTGCAGGTTCGAGGGGGGATAGGGGGAGATATCGCTTTTTATCTCCCTTGCCCCCATTTTTTTTAAGAGTTTTACAGCTTCAAGGGCTATTTTATTCCCCGTGATCTCGTTTATGGGGTGGGAGCCTATGGCTATCTTGGCTACGTTGATGCCGTATTTGTCGTATCTGTTTTTATCTATGCTTACTTTGCAGTTGTCGTTTGGGAGCCAGTCGTTGAATATCTCTATGTTCAGGGTTCTTTCCCTGTTGAACTTTTGGTACAGCTTCTCATATAGTGCCTCGCCCCAAAGCAGCTTGCCGTTATCCGCCCATTTCTCTTTATTGGCTTTTCTTATGGGGTTCGCGTGTTCAAAAAGAAGCTCCATGATACCCCCTTTTTGGTTCTTTATAAAGTAAAAATCTTTTATGACCCTGTTTACGAAATACCCCTGTACCATAAGCTTTTCAAGTGGGAAAGAGTTGTTGTCAAATGAACCTTTGACTATTCCCCCTGCGCTAAAGAGGAGGTTTTTCCCTACCTGCCCATTATTGTTTGAAAGGCCGTTCGGGAAATTTTTCGAAGTTGAGTTAAGAAGCAGCCTGCTTGTCTCGACCGCCTGTGCTGCCACTACGAATATATTGGCAGAAATCTCTTTTTTTGTATTGGTATTTTTATCTATATACAGGGCGCTTGTAAGCTTGCCGTTCTTTTCATTGAGCCTTATTACATAAGCATTGGTAATAAGGCTAAGGTTCCCCGTTTCAAGGGCCGGGTTTATAAGGGCTTCCCTGCTGCTTCCCTTTGCCCCGCTGCTGCACCCATAGCTTCCGCAGTAGTTGGAGTAATAACATTTATTCCTGTTCTTTGTATCTTTCGAGAGGATCGCCCTTGGGGTTGTCAGGGGGTTCATGCTTAAACTTTCGGCACTTTTATCTATAAGTTCAACGATAGGGTGCTCCGTCGTAGGGGGATAGGGAAAATCTTTACGGGATCTTGGCGGTTCGTATTTTGAATCTTTGAACCTGCCGCTTACTCCCACGATATTCTCAACCTTCTCATAATAAGGTTCCAGCTCTTCATAGCTAATGGGCCAGTCTTCTATATTTGCACCCTTTATTTTCCCCAATTTTGTTTTCTGCCTGAAGTCGTCGGGATGGAGCCTGTGGAAAAAGCCGCTCATAAAGTTCGACGCCCCCCCAACTATCGAGCCGTTCCAGAAATTCCAGTCCGCCTCATAGGTGGTGTATTCCAGGTTTCCATCCTCTATGGTGTGGTATTCATCTTCCAGTTTTGGGGTAGTGACGGCTCTTTTTGTATAGGCTATCTCATCTTTGGAAAAATCTTTCCTTTCGTAGTGTTCCCCTTTTTCAAGCACCGCGACGCTGAATCCCGCCCTGGAAAGCTCATATGCAACGGGCCCAGCTCCTGCGCCGCTTCCTATTATGCAGATATCGTAAGCAGCATTTTTCATAAAAGTTCCCCGAAAGGTTTGGCAGCCATGGGCTTTGGAGAAGTGTGGTCGAGGTTTTTCCAGCCGTATAGCTTATCGTTGCCGCCGTATACTGGATCGCCCAGCATCGCTTCAAGGCCGTAGTATAAAAGCAGTGAGAGCCAGTTCTGCCCAAAGAGGGTAGTCTCGAACTCTCTTAGGGATATCTCTTTTTGCGCCCGGTTAAAACCTGCAAATCCCGGGTACCGCTGCTGCAGCTCTTCTGCCCCTTCCATTAGAAGCTTGAAATCTTTTTTTTCAAAGGTCGGGTGCGTGCTTACGAAAAGGAGGAACCTGAATCCTTTAAATTCCCGGGCACCTTTGTATTTGTTGGTGGAGGGAAACATATGCTCCATTGCCGATTTGATTATCTCCATGCTGTTTTGTTCTGTTTTACCCTTTGCAAACAGTTTTACGGCAAACAGGGCAGTGCAGAACATAAGGAATGATCTTCTTTTCATATGTTTCCTTCTTTGTCTTGTTGTGGTATTTTAATATCATTTTCCATATAAAAGCTTAAAATCATCCCCTCCCTGTAAAGGGGAAAGGGCATTTTTAAAGGGAGCTTATCAATTTCCTCTAAATTAAAATTGGATATAATCGCGTATCAATATTATAAAAGGTGATAATATGCATCAAGAAACTATAGCATTACATGCAGGATATGAAAAAGATTCACAAGGTACAATGGCGGTACCTATATATATGAGCACTGCATATGAGTTCAGGGACAGCGAACATGCTGCAAATTTATTTGCGTTGAAAGAGCTTGGGAATATATACACGAGGCTTATGAACCCCACAAGCGCGGTATTCGAGAAAAGATTCGCGGAAGTTGAGGGGGGAGTAGCCGCTATTGCCACTGCAAGCGGTATGAGTGCTATTTTTTCTTCTATCGTCAATCTTTGCGAAGCGGGGGATAATATCCTTGTGGCAAATGCGGTTTACGGGGGTACGAGCACTTTAACGGACCATACTATCAAAAGACTTGGGATAACGGCAAGAAAATTCGACGTTACAAACCCTTCAAACCTTGAAGAGCTTATTGACGAAAAAACAAAAATGATACTTTTTGAGTCTTTATCGAACCCGAATCTTCAGGTTGCTGATTTTGAAACTATAACCGCAATTGCGGACAAGTACAATATCATAACAGTGGTTGACAATACTGTAGCTACCCCTATACTTTGCAAGCCTCTTGAATTAGGGTGTGACCTTGTGGTTCACTCTACCAGTAAATATACTACGGGGCAGGGGCTTGCCCTTGGGGGTATCATAGTTGAGGCTGCAAGTTGTGTTGAAAAGATAAAAGGGAATGCAAAATATGCCCACTTTAACGAACCTGACGAATCATACCACGGGCTAGTTTATACGGATCTTCCTTTCCCTCCCTTTTCTCTTAGAATGGTATTGACGGTTCTAAGGGATCTTGGGGCGACTCCAAGTCCGTTTAACTCCTGGCTTATGATACAAGGGCTTGAGACATTAAGTCTTAGGATCAAACAGCACAGTTCATCTGCACTTAAAGTTGCCGAGTTCTTGGAAGCACACCCGAAAGTAAAAAAAGTAAATTACCCGGGATTAAAAAGCGACAGCAATTACGAAAGGGCAAAAAAATATATAAGCAACGGCTGCAGCGGCCTTTTAAGCTTCGAGCTTGAGACTTTGGAAGAGGCTAAAAAAGTGGTGGACGGTGTAGAGATATTCTCTGTTGTTGTAAATATAGGGGACAGCAAGTCTATCATCACTCACCCTGCAAGCACTACCCACCAGCAGTTAAGTAAAGAGGAACTCTCCCAGGCAAATATCGGTGAGGGTCTTATAAGGCTTAGCATCGGTCTTGAAAATGCCGACGATCTTATAGACGACCTGACTAAAGCACTGGGGTAATTATTGGAAATAACTACAAAAATAGCTAAATTTAAAGAGCCTTTATATTTAGAAAGCGGTAGGATATTAAACCCTTACGAGGTGGCGTATGAAACATACGGGGAACTAAACGAAGATAAGTCAAATGTTATAGTGATCACCCATGCCCTTAGCGGTTCCCACCATGCTGCCGGATATTATGAAGGTGACAGCCGTCCCGGATACTGGGATACACTTATAGGTGACGGAAAAGCGGTAGATACGACCAAATATTTCGTAATAGCTACCAATAATATAGGAAGCTGCTTCGGAAGCACGGGGCCTATGAGCATCCAGGAAAGTACGAACGAGCCCTACAGGCTAAAGTTCCCTATCTTAACCATAAGCGATATAGTAAAAGCACAGAAAAAACTTCTAAGCTCTCTTGGCATTGAGCATGTAAAAGCGGTCATCGGCGGAAGCATGGGCGGTATGCAGGCACTTTGTTATGCCATAGAGTACCCCGATTTTGCAGATATGATCATACCTATGGCTACGACTGCCTATACAAGGCCCTGGGCCATTGCATTTAACAAGGTGGTAATAGAAGCCATAAGGAACGACCCTGATTTCAAGGACGGCCTTTACGATCCTGCGGATATAAAAGAGAACGGCTTAAAAGGTCTGGCTGTGGGAAGAATGGCTGGGCATATCTCATATCTGTCAAAAGACAGCATGGATGAGAAGTTCGGGCGGGAATATACCAAGCAGGACGGTCTATATGAACTTTTCGGGCGTTTTGAGGTTGAAAGGTATCTTGAGTACAACGGATATAAATTTCCCCATAATTTCGATCCCTTAAGCTACCTGTATATAGTAAAGACCATAAATATCTTTGATGCTTCAAGAAATTATGACTCTTTGGAGGATTCTCTATCCAGGATAAAAACGAAACTGCACCTTCTGTCTTTCAAGGGTGATATGCTTTTCTTCCCTGAAGAGATGGAAGAGATATATAATGCAATGAAGAAAATGGGTAAAGATAACTGCACCTACGAGATGATAGAGAGTGATTACGGGCATGACGCCTTTTTGGTTGAGGTTGAAAAATTCGAGGATAAAATAGTTGCAATGCTGGAGGGAACATATGAGTGAAGATATTTTGGATTTTGAGGGTTGTGAAGAAGTGAATGAACCTGAAAAAGAGAAAGAGGTTACGGCTTTCGAGTCAAAAATAGAAGAGGCTCAGAAGCTTCTGGAAAAACTGATCGAGCCAGATATAACGCTGAGCAAAAGCGTCGAAGTTTATAAAAAAGGTCTAAAAGAGCTTGAAGAGGCACAGAAGCTTTTAGATGAAGCCAAGTTGGAGTTTCAGGAAATCACGGCTTAAATATAAGTAATTTAATTATATTTATGTAAAATTAGCTATTAATTTAAAAAAGGGGAAACAATGGGTGAGATGATCATCGCATACGGCGGACAGATTGTTCTGGCTTTATTGATATTTTTTATCGGGAAAAAAGCTGCAAGATGGTTGACTGATTTTACGGTCAAAAGTTTAAGTAAAACGGATCAGATAGATAAAACCCTTGAGGGATTCCTTTCAAGCGTGATCTACGGGGTGCTTCTTGTACTGGTTGTATTATCTGCTTTAGGGCAGCTGGGAGTCGAGACAACATCCTTTATAGCTATTTTGGGTGCCGTCGGTTTAGCGGTGGGCCTTGCTTTTAAAGATACACTTTCAAATATCAGCGCTGGGGTTATGATAATAATATTCAGGCCCATAAAAGTGGGAGAGTTCGTTGAAGCGGGCGGTGCTACGGGAACCGTTGAAGAGGTGAATATTTTCAATACCATGATCAAGACAGGGGACAATAAGGTTATAATCGTGGCAAACTCAAGGGTAATAGGGGGTAATATAACCAACTATTCAAGGAAAGAGACAAGAAGGGTCGATCTTGTGTTCGGTATAGGTTATGACGACGATCTTAAACTTGCAAAAGAGACTTTGCTTGAGATCTTAAACAGCGATGAGAGGATACTGAAAGATCCCGAACCCTTCGTTGCGGTTTCGGAGCTTGGGGACTCAAGCGTGAATTTTGTTACAAGGGCATGGGTAAAGTCGGGTGATTACTGGGCGGTACATTTTGATACCATAGAAAAAGTAAAACTTGTTTTTGACGAGAGGAATATCTCTATACCTTATCCTCAAATGGATATACATATGGATAAAACAGAAGCGTAAGCTTCTTTTATTCACAGGATAATTTTATGGGAAAACTACCTCACAATTTCAGGAAAGGGCTTTCTACCTTTCAGATCATACTGCTTCTTATCGTAGGATATTTCGTTTGGGATTATATCGAAGAGAATTATATATATAAAGATACCCCAAAATATCTGGTACAGTTCAAAGATGCCATAAATGATTTTACGGAACAAAAAGATACGGTTAAAAACACATACCAGGATGCGATCCAGGCTCAAAGCGAAGCGAAAAAAGTAAACTATGTGTTCAAGAACGAGAAAACAAAAGAGTTCGTAAGAAAATGGAAAGAGGCTGAAAGGGAAGTAAATACACTGAAAGAGAAATTCGAGGTTTACAAAGATGAGACCGAAAACTTTGTAGACCACCTTGACGAGAACCTTGACAAGATCAAGAACGACGATGCCCTTAAAAAAAGGATGAAAGAGTACAGCAAGGAAAAAGCCCTTAAGATGGCGGGAAATATCGTAAAAATAGAGAAGAACATAGCAAAGCTTGATCTTTCTATCCAAAAAGGGAATAACCTGATAGTAGCTCTTGAAACGGTAAGCTCGTTCAATGAACTGGCAAGAGACGTTAAAGAGTTTGATTCACTTCTTAACGATTCAAGTGATATCTTTGTGGAGATCGATTCTTTGGTCGACGAAGGTGTTAAGGTTCTGGATGAGGAGCTTAAAAACTAAAACGGACTAATTTTAGTTCGTTTTATTATCTTATATAATTCTCTGTCAGATTTATTTTTGCCAGGCTTCCTTCGTAATTTAAAGAAAGAATCTCTAATTCACCTAATGTATCAATATCCTTATCGAACATAGACACAATATCTTTGGAAAGTTTTCCTTCATAATCGAGAATAAATGTATATCTTTTGCCGTCAGTTATAATTATAGTGAAGAGTTTATATTTGTCATCTGCTTTAAATGAACAAACTTCAAAGTTCTTTAGATCAAGTTCTTGTAAAGTTTTCATCTCTTTTAGTTTTAACTGTTTTTTTATAAGATCTTTAAAATTTCCGTGGGGAAGGGATTGCCAGTCACATTGGGGCTGAACAGACATATATTCAAGAAAAAGCTTTCCGTAGTTTGAATTATTACAAAGAATAGAATATCCCTCTTGGACACAGCTTGAACTTTGAGTAGTTTTATAATACTCATCAAGCTGTATAAAAAGCTCTTTCTTATTTGCCCATAGGGTTACGGTGCCGTTTTTCCTGTCAAAGATGTATGCAGGCTTTAGATTCTCTTTTAGAAAGTTTTTCAGTATATCGAACAAAACGGCTCCTTTAGAATAATATCTTATTCTCTTCCAGGAGTTTTGTTTTTTCCTCAAAACTATCCTGTTTCACGGGAACATTTGATATATCGGTGAAATATTCTTTTTTGCCGTTATAGTATTGCTCAAATACGTTCTTGGGCTTTTGGAACTTTCTTGGTATCTCCGGATGTATATCAAGCCATTTTTCATAAAAATACTTAAACGCAGGCCCGGCACTTCTACCACCCGTTTCCGTTCTTCTCATTGGTTTGTTGTCGTCATTCCCGTACCATACGATAGTTTGAAGGGAAGGGGAATATCCGCAGAACCAGGCATCTATATTGTTGTTTGTAGTACCTGTTTTACCTGCTGTCTCAATTCCTGAAACCTGTGTTCTTTTCCCCGTACCGTTTCTTACTACGTCCCTTAATATGGATGTCATAAGGAAGCTTTGGGAAGGTGAGGTGATATATGTCTCTTCCGGGTCAAAGGTCAGGGTCTCGTTATACCTGTTTTGTATAGATGATATCAAAAACGGTTTTACCATTATTCCGTCATTTGAGAATATGGTATATTTTTCGCTTAAGTCCAAAGGTGATATCCCGAAACTTCCAAGGGTGATGGAGAGGTCAAAGGGGATATCCGTGAAATTAAACCTTGTAAGTTCTTTGTGCAGAATATCTATACCTATCTCCGTTACAAGGTTTATCGTCGCAAGGTTCCTTGAATGCACCAGGGCATACCTGAACGATACCAGCCCTTTGAAGTCTTTCTCGTAGTTTTTCGGCTGCCAGGTCTTTTTCTCGTTCGTGTTTGATTTGTACCTGTATGTCCTTGAGATATCCACAAGATTGCTTGCAGTTGAATACCCGAGATTCAATGCCACCTGGTAAAGGAAAGGTTTTACGGCACTTCCCGGCTGCCTTAGGCTCTGGGTTGCCCTGTTGAAAGATGATTGTTTATAATCTATCCCTCCCACCATTGAAAGTATAGCTCCTGTTTTATTGTCAAGAACTATCATGGCTCCGTTAAGTGTTTTGGTGGTGCTTTTTTCCGTATCGGGGTGCAGATCTCTTTGTTTGATCTGCTCATAACCGTATCTTAATGCTTCACGTGAGAGTTTCTGCGCTTCAAGGTCGACGGTGAGGTTTACCCTGTATCCACCGCTTCTAAGATCATGGATCTCCTCTTTTAGCTCTTTTATCGCATAGTCTATAATATATGGAGCCTTGTTCTGGCTTAAGGTGTCATTGTAAACAACCGGGATATAGTTTATGGATCTTTCATACTCTTTTGTGCTTATCCACCCCAGCTTGTAAAGCCTGCTTATAACCTGGTTCGCCCTGATCAGCGAATATTTCAGGTTTTTTGTAGGGTCATAAAAGCTCGGGGCCCTAGGCAGACCTACAAGGATCGCTATCTCTTTGAGATTCAGCTGGTCAAGTTCTTTGTGGAAATAGCCTATTGCAGCAGTCCTGATACCGTAATAACCGTGACCGAAATATACCTGGTTCAGGTATCTTTCCAGGATCTCCTCTTTTGTGAGCAGTGATTCAAGCCTTAAAGATAAAAGGGCTTCTTTTATCTTTCTTATGATCTTTTTATCCCTGGTCAGTACCATTGTTTTTATTAGCTGCTGGGTCAGGGTACTGGCCCCTTCCACCAAGGCCATATGCTTGATATCTTTTATAATCGCCCTTACGATGGCATCCACGTTCAGCCCGTCGTGTTCAAAGAAGTTTGTATCTTCTATTGCAACAAGGGCTTCGGTTATCCTTGGGGGGATGTTTTCGTATTTTACGTAGATACGGTGTTCGTCGTCAAATATATTCCCTAAAAGTTTCCCGTTCTTGTCAAAGAACTGGGTAGTCAGCTTGGGCTGGTAATTGACTATTTTGTCAATATCGAACCTTATCTGGGAATAAAGGAATATCAGCCAGACAAGCACACCCAAACCGATAAGTGCGATAAGGAGAAAAAACTTTTTTATCATATTCTAAATTCCCTGTGTGAAAAACTGCTTGAGATCAGTTTTTTGGTATAGTCGTTCCTGGGTTCCTTCAAGACTTCCAAAAGTCTTCCCTTCTCCACAATCCGGCCGTTTTTCAGGATCGCTATATCTTCACATATGTTTTCGATGGAGTCTATATCGTGGCTTACGAATATCATTAAAAATCCCAGTTTTTCCTGCAGTTTTTTCAAAAGGGCGATAACGGTGCTTTTGCTTTTTTCGTCAAGTGCCGTGGTAGGCTCGTCCAAAAGGAGCAGCTTGGGGCTTTTGCTTAATGCTATTGCTATTATTACCCTTTGAAGCTGTCCCCCGCTTAATTGCACGGGGAACCTGTTCTTTAGCTCACGGTCAAGTTCGACCAGCTTTAAAAGTTCATCTATTTTTTCATCTTCACAGAAAAACTGTTTTTTTATCTTCGTCATGGGAGATAGGGAAGTGAAAGGGTTTTGGGGTATAAATGCCAGGTTCTCAAAGTTAAGCTCAAAATCACTTTTATATTCAAACTCTTTGGAAAGGCTTGAAGGGAGCATATTCAGTATGGTTTTAAGAGTCAGGGATTTTCCGCTCCCGCTTTGCCCCACAAGGGCCAGGGAGCTTTGGATCGTCAGGGGCTCGTCCCCTGGCAATGACAGGTTAACTATACTGTTACCGTTAAAATCGTTAATGACCAATTTACCAATAGAAAGTGCAGACATATATACCTGTGTTATTTTACAAGTTTGTGTATCTCTTTGATAAGATAATCAAATTTAATCGGTTTTTCCAATACGAGATTTGCCTTGTTGGTTTTTTTCAACATTCTTCCGTGACCCGTAACCACTATAATAGGGGTATCGGGACTTATTTTTTTTATCTCGTCTATCATATCGTTCCCTGACATATTGGGCATACGTATATCGGTTATTACCACATCGGGTTTTAACTCTTTAAAGCTGTTTAGTCCGTCAACCCCGTCAACGGCAACGTTTGTAGATTTAAACAGTTTGTTTAATGTACTGGACATTATCTCCCTGATATCCTGACCGTCCTCAACAATTAATATATTGATTTTTTTAAGGTCTTCCAATATTGATTCTATAGTCATAATCATCCTTTAGATTAAAGGTGAGTCCATCTCTTGAGGGATCTCTATATTCATTAATTTTAAAACAGTAGGCGCAATATTGTTTAGTGCTCCCTCTTTTACCTCATTTACACCGTCGGCGATCACGAAACAGTATACGTCTCCAACCGTATGGTTGGTAAGTGTATTGCCGTTTTCGTCTTTCATCATTTCACAGTTTCCGTGGTCGCTTGTAAGAACTACGCTGTATCCGTTCTCTCTGGCCTTTTCGATAATAAGCCCAAGCTCTTTATCTACTGCCTCAACAGCTTTTACACCCGCTTCGTAAACACCCGTATGGCCTACCATATCCCCGTTCGCGAAGTTTACCACGATAAGGTCCTGACCCTCGTCAATCCCGTTTCTTACGGCTTCCCCCACCGCAGGTGCCGACATCTCCGGCTGCAAATCATAGGTTGCCACTTTAGGACTAGGTATCAATACCCTTTTTTCGTTTTCAAAAGGCTCTTCGATCCCGCCGTTAAAGAAGAACGTCACATGGGCATATTTCTCGGTTTCCGCAGTGTGAAGCTGGTTAAGCCCCTCTTTTGACACTATCTCGCTTAAAGTGTTCGTCGGTATCTCTTTGGGGAACAGTACGGGAAGGGGGAGGTTCTTGTCGTACTGCGTCATGGTTGCAACGTTTACTTTGATATCTTTTTTTTCAAATTCGCTGAAATCTTTTTTTGCAATAGCAGAGCTGAGCTCCCTTGCCCTGTCGCTTCTAAAATTGGCAAAGATAACACCGTCGTTATCCTCCATACCCTTGTAATCGAAACTTACGGGTTCCAAAAATTCGTCAAAAACCTCTTTTGCGTATTGGGAATCTATATATGAGTCGATATCTGTGTCGCATTGGGTTTTGCCGTTTACTATCTGCTCATAGGCTTTTTGTACCCTGTCCCAGTTGTTGTCCCTGTCCATTCCGTAGTATCTACCGCCAAGAGTTGCAATCCGGATATTTTCATTGCAAATATCTTTTACCATTGCAGTATATGTTTTTGCACAGTCAGGTGCCACATCCCTACCGTCGGTTATAAGGTGCAGATATACTTTTTTATCCATGCTTTCGGCGATCTTTGCCAAAGCTGTGATATGGTCTATATGGGAGTGGACCCCGCCGTCGCTCAATAGTCCTATAATATGGATATTGTTCGAGCTCTCAATAGTGTTTTTCAATACTTCGTTCTCTTTTAAAGTATCCTCTTTTATTGCAATATTTACTTTTACAAGGTCCTGGTAAAGTACCCTTCCGGCACCTATGCTCATGTGTCCCACTTCACTGTTTCCCATCTGTCCGTCGGGAAGTCCCACATGTTCTCCGTAGGTTTTTATTAAACTGTACGGCGCCTCTTTGAATAATTTATCATATGTAGGTTTATCTGCATTACAAAACGCGTTGTAACTGCAAGAGCTGTTATGCCCTATACCGTCTGTTATAATTAAAATTGCTTTTTTAGTTGACATATTTACTCTTTTGCCTTAATAATAATTTAGATATAATCCCTTCTATTATAGCATTAAACTTCTTATAAAAGGTTAGATTTTGTTTTATTGGTTTTACAGACATCTGGATATTAATATTTTCCAATATATCTCCATACGCGCCGGGATCGGTTTTTTTATAGCTTTTTTCTTTACGATTTATCTTATGCCGAAGTTCATAGCCTGGGCCAGGGCAAGAAAGGCAAACCAGCCTATCTATGAATATGCACCCGATTCCCACCAGGCAAAAAGCGGCACCCCTACAATGGGAGGGGTTGTTTTCGTTACGGCAACGGTTATCGCTACCGTACTGACCGCCAAACTTAACAATATATATGTATTTGCGGGTCTTGCCGCGATAATTCTATTCAGCTTTATAGGTATCAAAGATGATCTTGCAAAAATATCATCAAACAAGAACGACGAGGGTTTAAGCGCCAGGGGGAAACTTGTATTGCAGGTTTTAGCATCGCTTGTCGTTATAGGGATGCTTTTCTATGCGGGGCACACTACGCAGCTTTATGTGCCTTTTTATAAATACCCTTTATTTGACATGGAGTTGTTCGCAGTAGTTTTCTGGATACTTGTAATGACCGCAAGCACCAATGCGGTGAACCTCACCGACGGCCTTGACGGCCTTGCCACGGTTCCTTCCATAATGGCGTTTTTCTCCCTCTCCCTTATCGTATATATTACGGGACACGCCGTAATCAGCAATTATCTGCTGCTTCCGAATATACAGCTTGTGGGTGAGCTTGCTATTATAGGTGCCTGCTTTATTGGGGCGCTTATAGGTTTCCTTTGGTACAACTCGCATCCTGCGGAAGTATTTATGGGGGACAGCGGCAGCCTGGCAATAGGCGGGTTCATAGGTTATATGGCAATAGTCGCAAAAAGTGAGATACTGCTTATTTTGATTGGATTTATCTTTGTTCTTGAAGCTGTCTCCGTGATATTACAGGTTGGAAGCTATAAATACAGGCAGAAAAGGGTCTTTTTGATGGCTCCTATACACCATCACTTTGAGCAAATGGGATGGATGGAGAATAAGATCATAGTACGGTTCTGGATAATTGCGTTTATGACAAACCTCCTTGCCGTGGCAAGTTTAAAAATTCGGTAATTTTATTATGGGAAAGGGAAAGATGAGAATACTTGGTAAAGGCAAAACAGCACAAGGGATAAATGAAGTATATCCTGATGCTGTTATGTATGATGATGCAGATAAAGAGATATATGATATAAATAGTGACGAGCTTACAATAGTAAGTCCAGGAATTCCTCCCCATAATTATCTTGTAAAGAACACAAAGAACAAAATAAGTGATTATGACCTGTTTCTGGAAAACATAAAAGCAAAAACAATATGGATAAGCGGAACAAACGGAAAGACCACAACAACCCAGATGATATACAGGCTTTTAGGGGAAACTTCCCTTTGCGGCGGGAATATAGGAACGCCTTTAGCCCAAATATATGAAACATATAATAATAGTAAAGAAAAATATCAACAGCTGATCCTTGAAACATCATCCTTTACTCTTCACTACACAAACAGGGTCAAACCAAACATATATATACTTCTGCCTATAAGCGATGACCATGTAAGCTGGCACGGTACATTTAAAGAGTATGAAGAATCAAAACTGAAACCCTTGTCTATAATGGGCAGCGGTGATATAGCGATAATACCTTCAAAATACAAGAACATAAAAACAGATGCAGTTACTTACTATTATAATGACAGCAGTGATCTGGCGGAACAATTCAATATAGATACAAACAAAATAAAGTTCAACGAACCTTTCCTTCTGGATTCTTTACTGGCTCTTTGCGTAAAGAAACTTATCTCCAATAATATAGATTATGAAACAATAAATGAGTTCGTTGTGGATAAACATAAAGTAGAAGAGTTCAAAGACAGTCAAAACAGATTATGGGTAGATGACAGCAAGGCTACGAATCTTGATGCGACTGTCTGGGCACTGAAAGGTTATAAAGATAAAAAGATAAACCTTATACTTGGCGGAGACGACAAGGGTGCAGACCTGAATCCTTTGTTCGAAGATATGAAAAATTACGATATCGAGCTTTTTACTATAGGTTCAAACAGTGAAAAACTGGGAATTTTAGCCCAAAAGTACGATATTTCGTGTAATTGTTTTATAAATCTTGAAGAAGCGGTTGGGGCAATAGATAAAAAATTAAAGGCTCAAAATGCCTTAAACACTAGTGTTTCAATGCTTTCTCCTGCCGCTGCGTCACTTGATCAATTCGATTCATATAAGCAAAGAGGGGAAGAATTTAAAAAGTTTGTAAATTTGCTGAAAAATTAAGAGTATTTTAAGTATTGCCCGTGTATAATTTCGGCACAAAAACAAAGAGGGTTCGATAGCTCAGTCGGTAGAGCAAAGGATTGAAAATCCTTGTGTCGGCAGTTCGATTCTGCCTCGAACCACCATTTTTGTTTTTATGCTTCAGTAGCTCAGCTGGTAGAGCAGCTGATTTGTAATCAGCAGGTCGTAGGTTCGACTCCTATCTGAAGCTCCATTTTATTGTTAAAAGTGTTCATCTTATAAAAGATCAGCGCTATTACCAGTTTTTATTGGTGGGATTGGAGAGTGGTCAAATCCTGCGGATTGTAAATCCGCCGCCTACGGCTTCGAAGGTTCAAATCCTTCTCCCACCACCATCTAAAATTGCGGGAGTAGCTCAGTTGGCTAGAGCCTCTGCCTTCCAAGCAGATTGTCGCGAGTTCGAGTCTCGTCTCCCGCTCCATTAAAACGAAATACAACTGGAAGCTGATATAGCCTACGAACATTTCGTAACTTATCAGTATATTATATCCGTTTGTAAATCATTTTATTTTAGTTTTAGTTTTATTTGGTTAAGATTACGCCCACGTAGCTCAGGGGTAGAGCACTTCCTTGGTAAGGAAGAGGTCGTAAGTTCAAGTCTTATCGTGGGCTCCACTTATAAGATAAAATTAAAACAAGAGATAAAATATCCCTTTGAATAGATCGGCCACAGGCTTATCTACTCAGAGGGTAATTTAAATAAATAAGGAAAAAAAATGGCAAAAGAAAAATTTGACAGAAGTAAACCACACGTAAATATCGGTACTATTGGTCACGTTGACCACGGTAAAACTACATTAACAGCTGCTATTACTATGTGTTTAGCGCTTAAAAATGGTCAAGCTGCTATGGATTATGATCAAATCGATAATGCTCCAGAAGAAAGAGAAAGAGGTATTACAATTGCTACTTCTCACGTTGAGTATGAAACTGAAACTAGACACTACGCACACGTTGACTGTCCAGGACACGCCGATTACGTTAAAAACATGATTACTGGTGCTGCACAAATGGACGGAGCTATCTTAGTTATCGCTGCTACAGATGGACCAATGGCTCAAACAAGAGAGCACATCCTATTATCTAGACAAGTAGGTGTACCTTACATCGTTGTATTCTTAAACAAAGAAGATCAACTTGACGACGAAGATAAAGAAGAGATGTTAGAATTAGTTGAAATGGAAGTTAGAGAACTTCTTTCTGAGTACGATTTCCCAGGTGATGACACTCCAATCGTTGCTGGTTCTGCATTCCAAGCATTAGAAGAAGCTAAAGGTGGAACTGCTGGTGAGTGGTCAGAAAAAATCTACAAATTAATGGACGAAGTTGATGCTTACATCCCAACTCCAGAGAGAGATGTAGACCAAGATTTCTTAATGCCAGTTGAGGACGTATTCTCAATCGCAGGTAGAGGTACAGTTGTTACAGGTAGAATCGAAAGAGGAACTGTTAAATTAGGTGAGACTATCGAGATCGTTGGTATCAAAGATACTCAAACTACTACAGTAACTGGTATCGAAATGTTCAGAAAAGAAATGGAACAAGGTGAAGCTGGTGATAACGCTGGTATCCTATTAAGAGGTATCAAAAAAGAAGAAGTAGAAAGAGGACAAGTTCTTGTTAAGCCAGGATCAATTACTCCACATACTAAATTCAGATGTGAAACATATATCCTTTCTAAAGAGGAAGGTGGTAGACATACTCCATTCTTCTCAGGATACAGACCACAATTCTACGTAAGAACAACTGACGTTACGGGTTCTGTTACTTTACCAGAAGGTACTGAAATGGTTATGCCAGGTGACAACGTTGAAATGACTGTTGAGTTAGTTGCTCCAATCGCAATGGAAAAAGGTACTAAGTTCGCAATCAGAGAAGGTGGTAGAACTGTTGGTGCTGGTGTTGTTGCTGAAATTATTGAGTAATAAGCCATGGCTGGTGATAGAATAAAAATAGGATTAAAATGTGAAGAGTGTGGTGATATCAACTACACTACTATGAAAAATCCTAAAACTCATACAGAAAAGTTCGAGACTAAAAAATATAGTCCAAGACTTAAAAAACATACAGTTCACAAAGAAGTTAAGCTTAAGTCTTAATCTTCTTTTCCTGTGAAACTCAAGGGTATCGACTCTTCGATACACCTTTTGTTTCAACACTTCATTTTTAGGCCAATAGCTCCAATGGTAGAGCACCGGATTCCAAATCCGGGTGTTGGGGGTTCGAGTCCCTCTTGGCCTGCCATTAACCCACAGTTACAAATAGAAAGTAAAAAGTAAAAATCTCTTTTTATCTTTTAGTTTCTATTTTAAAAGGTACTATTTTGAATAAGTTAGTTTCATATTATAAGCAAGCAAAAGATGAGTTACACAAAGTAATTTTCCCTATTAAAGAGCAGATTAAAAGTGCTTATCTTTCAGTTTTCGTTGTAGTGACGGTTATCTCACTATTTTTGGCACTTATTGATGCGATCATGTCAGTAAGTTTATCTTCAGTAATGAATTAGGAGCTTTTATGGCACATAGATGGTATGCTATACAAACACACTCAGGGAGTGAATTAACTGTTAAAAGAGCTCTAGAACAATTATCTAGAGATATGCAGGACGGAAGAATCGAAGAGGTAATAGTACCTACTGAAGATCTTATAGAAATTAAAAAAGGTAAAAAAGTTATCGTTGAAAAACCTTTATATTCAGCGTACGTGTTTGCTAAAATAGACCTTGACACTGCTTTATGGCATGCGATCCAGTCTATGCCTAAGGTTGGAAGATTCATCGGTGAATCTAAAAAACCTTCACCTTTAAGTGAAAAAGATATTAACCAGATATTGGAAAAAGTTCAAAACAGAGCTGCAGCCAAACCAAAAGTTTCGTTCGACGAAGGTGAAATGTTAAGGATCACCGAAGGTTCATTCGCAAACTTCAACGGAGTTGTAGAATCATTCGATATGGCTTCCGGAATGTTAAAGCTGAACGTTCTTATCTTCGGAAGAAACACTCCTGTAGAGATCTCTTATACTCAGGTTGAAAGAGTAGAGTAGATCCTCAATATAAGTGCTAAGTGTTAAGTGTTATGCGATAACATTTAACACTTAGCATTTATGCTATAGTAACTAAACATCAAAAGAGTTTATCTCAAACAAGAAATAAGGAAAAAAAATGGCAAAAAAAGTAGAAGGTACTTTAAAACTACAAATACCTGCTGGTGCTGCTAATCCATCACCACCTGTTGGACCTGCACTTGGTCAAAGAGGTATTAACATCATGGAATTCTGTAAAGCGTTCAATGAGAAAACTAAACAAAACGCTGGATTCAAAATCCCAGTAGAGATCACTGTTTACAATGATAAAAGTTTTACATTCGTAACTAAACAACCACCAATGAGTGAATTAATTATGAAAAAAGCTAACATCAAAAAAGGTTCTGACAACCCTCTTAAAAACAAAATTGCAAAACTTACTAAAGAGCAGGTTTTAGAGATCGTTGAGCAAAAAATCGCTGACCTTAACACTGACGATAAAGAGCAAGCTGCTAAGATCGTTGAAGGTCAATGTAGATCAATCGGTATCGAAATAGCTTAATTTTAGGTTATTTTAGATCACAGCCCAATTACCACATGGCTTAAAAAGTGGTAGCATATTTAAAATTGCGGAGAAAAAAATGAGCAAAAGATACAAATCTTTATTAGAAAAAGTAGATAACACTAAACAATACGCATTAGTAGATGCTGTAAATTTAGTAAAAGAGTTAAAATCAGCAAAATTTGATGAAACTGTTGATTTGGCATTAAACCTAAATGTTGATCCAAGACACGCTGATCAAATGATCAGAGGAGCTGTTGTTCTTCCTAACGGTACTGGTAAAACAGTTAGAGTTGCTGTTATGGCAAAAGGAACAAAAATTGACGAAGCAAAAGCTGCAGGTGCAGATATCGTTGGAAGCGACGATCTAGTTGAGTCTATCCAAGCTGGAAACATCGATTTTGACGTTTTAATCGCTACTCCAGATACAATGGGACTAGTTGGTAAAATCGGTAGAATCTTAGGACCAAAAGGTTTAATGCCTAATCCTAAAACAGGTACAGTTACTATGGATGTTACAAAAGCAGTTAGCGAAGCTAAAGGTGGTAAAGTAACATACAGAGTTGATAAAAAAGGTAATATTCACTGTGGTGTTGGGAAAGTTTCTTTCTCTGCAGAAGCATTAGTTGAAAACATCTCTGCGGTTATGGGTGCGGTTAACAAAGCTAAACCTGCTACTGCTAAAGGTAGATACGTAACTAAAGCGGCAGTATCTTTAACTATGTCTCCATCAGTTGTTTTAGACAGCACTGAAATGATGGATATTAAATAAGCTTTTTTTAAAGCTTATTTAAATTTTAAATTAGATATAATTCGCGAACTTAAAAATTCCGAATAGGAAAAACAAGGTTAGATCCTGCTTTTGCGGGATCTAGCCTATTAAAGTATTAAAAGCAATATGCTTTATCTTAAAACTAAAGACAGCTGGTGAGAATCGTTTAAAAAAGCAAACAGTTTTGCTTTTTTAGATTCGAAACCGAAGCAGATGTGATCGATAGATCACCTGCGGAGGATGGATCGATTAGGTTTTCGTAAGTCCCGCCGAAGTTTTTGTGTTTTGGAAGGAGGAAAAATGACTAAAGTAGAAAAAAACGAACAAATTGAAATGTTAACTTCTGAGTTCAAAGCATCTGAAGCAATCGTTGTTGCTGATTATAAAGGAACTTCTCACAAATCTCTTGAGCAATTAAGAAAAGCTGCAAAAGAGGCTGGGGTTAAAGTTCAAGTTGCTAAAAATAGCCTTGTTTCTATCGCTATTAAAAACGCTGATTACGAAGCGTTAGAGTTAACTGGAACTAACATTTTCTTATGGTCTGAAGATCAAATTACTGCTTGTAAGGTAGCTGATAAATTTGCAACTGCAAATAAAGATACTTTTGCAATCAAATGTGGTGTTATTGAAGGTAAAGCTGCTGACGTTGACACTGTTAACGCATTCGCTAAATTACCTGGTAGAGAAGAACTTCTTGGTATGCTTGCATCTGTATGGATGGGGCCTGTTAGAAACTTTACTATCGGTCTTGATGCTCTTAGAAGAAAAAAAGAAGAGGAAGCGGCATAAGCTTCGAATATGTTGTGATATAAAATCACTTTAATTAAAATTTTATTATATAAAAAACAAGGAAAATAAAATGGCAATCTCTAAAGAAGATGTATTAGAATATATTTCAGGTTTAAGCGTATTAGAGCTTTCTGAATTAGTAAAAGAATTTGAAGAAAAATTTGGTGTATCTGCACAACCAGTTGCAGTTGCTGGTGCGGCTGCTGGTGGAGCTGCTGAAGCTGCTGAAGAAAAAACAGAGTTCAACGTTGTATTAGTTGACGCTGGTGATAAAAAAATCAACGTAATTAAAGAGATCAGAGCATTAACTGGTCTTGGATTAAAAGAAGCTAAAGCTATGTCAGAAGAAGCTGGAGCAATCGTAAAAGAAGGTGTTTCTAAAGAAGACGCTGAAGCTGCAAAAGCTGCACTTGAAGGTGCTGGAGCGAAAGTAGAAGTTAAGTAATTCTTATATTTGAATTCTTAAACTTTTAGGACAAAAATGCCCTGCAATTTATTGCGGGGCTTTTGTCGTTTCTATAAAAATCTATTCTAACCTATGTATATGCTTTGAGTATCTATAGGTTAAAATACATTGACTTTGGTGTTATTTTTTATAACAATTTAAAAATTTATTGAAAGGTAAATATGTTAAACTCTCTAAAATCAGGAAACAGATTAAGAATCGATTTTGGTAAGAACCCTCAAAGAATCGAAATCCCTAATCTTTTACAATTACAACAAAGCAGTTACGAAAACTTTCTTATGGTTGGACATGAAGACAGAAGCGAAGCAGGTATCGAAAAAGTCTTCAAATCTTCTTTCCCTATTCACGATTCTCAAAATAGATTTACATTGGATTACATCAACAGTGAAGTTGGTAAACCTAAATATACTGTTCAAGAGTCTATGGTAAGGGGACTTACATATTCTATTCCTTTAAGAATCAACGTAAGACTTACACTATGGGACATCGATGAAAAAACAGGTGAAAAAGTTGGTGTAAAAGATATTAAAGAGCAATCTTTATATATTAGAGAAATACCTTTAATGACTGATAGAATCTCATTCGTAGTTAACGGTGTTGAAAGAGTAGTTGTAAACCAGTTACACAGATCTCCAGGTGTTATTTTTAAAGAGGAAGAGGCTACAACCAGTTCTAGCAAACTGATCTATACCGGACAAATCATCCCTGATAGAGGTTCATGGTTATATTTTGAATATGACGCCAAAGATATTTTATACGTAAGAATCAACAAAAGAAGAAAAGTTCCTATTACTATTATGTTAAGAGCTTTGGATTACTCTAAAGAGGAGATAATCAAACTATTCTACCCTGTTGTTAAGATCAAAGTGAAAAATCACAAATTCCTTACAGAATTCAAAGCAGAAGACTTTACAGGTAAAGTTGAATACGACCTTATTGATGATAAAGGTAACCTTATCATTGCAGCAGGTAAAAGGCTTACAACAAGAAAAGCAAACGCTCTTGCAGAGGGTGGATTGAAATTTGTTGAGTACCCTGTTGAACTGTTAATGGAAAGACACACTGCAAACACTATTTTCGATCCGGAATCGGGAGAGGTTTTATTTGATGCGTTAACTCCGTTAGACGATCTTAAACTGAAAAAAATGTTAGACCTTGGTTTTGACGAGTTCGAAATCGCAAACGACCTGGCTGACGATGTTGACGATTCTATTATCAACGCGTTCAAAGCTGATACAGAGTCAATTAAACTGTTAAAACAAACTGAGCAGATAGATGACGAGAATGATCTATGTGCGATCAGAATTTACAAAGTTATGAGACCGGGTGAGCCTGTAACAAAAGAAGCTGCCAGAGAGTTCGTTAAGAAATTATTCTTCGATCCTGAAAGATACGACTTAACTAAAGTTGGTAGAATGAAGATGAACCACAAATTAGGTCTTAATGTACCTGAGTATGTAACGGTTCTAACACACGAAGATATCATCAAAACAGTTAAATACCTTATTAAAGTTAAAGCGGGTCACGGACACGTGGATGACAGGGACCACTTAGGTAACAGAAGAATCAGATCTATCGGTGAGCTTTTATCTAACGAGTTACACTCTGGTCTTTCTAAAATGCAAAAAGCGATAAAAGACAAGATGACTACGTTAAGCGGTACATTAGAAGATCTAATGCCTCACGACCTTATCAACTCTAAGATGATCACATCTACTATTACTGAGTTCTTCACTTCTGGTCAGTTGTCTCAATTTATGGATCAAACTAACCCGTTATCTGAAGTAACACATAAAAGAAGACTTTCTGCACTTGGTGAGGGTGGTCTTGTTAAAGAAAGAGCAGGATTTGAAGTAAGGGACGTTCACCCTACTCACTACGGAAGAATCTGTCCTGTTGAGACTCCTGAGGGTCAAAACATTGGTCTTATCAATACATTATCAACTTACTCTAAAGTAAATGATCTTGGATTTATCGAGACTCCATATAGAAAAGTTGTCGATAGTGTTGTTACAGACGAGATCGAATACTATACTGCAACGCAGGAAGAGGGTAAAGTTATCGCTCCTGGTTCTACGAAGCTTACAAAAGACGGTAAAATTGCAGAAGCGCTTACCGAAGCTAGAATAGACGGTGAGATCATGCTTATCGAGTCATCTAAAGTTGAGCTTATAGATATCTCTTCAGCGATGGTTATGGGGGTTGCCGCATCACTTATTCCATTCCTTGAGCACGATGATGCCAACAGGGCGCTTATGGGATCGAACATGATGAGACAAGCGGTTCCTCTTCTACGACCAAGTGCTCCATTCGTTGGAACAGGTTTAGAAAAAACTGTTGCAAGAGACTCTTGGGCAAGTTTAAAAGCCAGAAGAGCGGGTGTTGTTGAAAAAGCTGATGCCAGAAACATTTTCATCAAAGGTGAAGATGAAGAGGGTGCATTTATCGACCATTACTCATTAGGTAAAAATGCAAGAACGAACAACAATACTACTTTCGGTCAAAGAGCAAGCGTTAAGCCTGGTCAAGAGATCGGAAAAGGTCAGGTTATCGCTGACGGTCCATCTATGGATAACGGTGAATTAGCGATCGGTGTTAATGCAACAGTTGCGTTCATGCCTTGGAACGGATATAACTACGAGGATGCGATCATCCTTTCTCAAAAGTTAATCAAAGAAGATGCGTTTACTTCTGTTCATATCTATGAAAAAGAGGTTGAGGCAAGAGAGCTTAAACACGGTAACGAAGAGATCACAAAAGATCTTCCAGGTGTAAAAGCAGAGTCTATCGAGCACCTTGATGATTGTGGTATCGTAAAAATAGGTACATACCTAAAACCAGGTATGATCATGGTTGGTAAAGTTACTCCAAAAGGTGAGATCAAACCGACTCCTGAAGAAAGACTTTTAAGAGCTATCTTCGGTGAAAAAGCTGGTCACGTTATAAACAAATCACTTTACTGTCCTGCATCTATCGAGGGTGTAGTTGTAGACGTTAAAGTATTTACCAAAAAAGGTTACGAAAAAGACGACAGAGCGGTTGCAACAGTTGAAGCTGAAAAAGCCGAGCTTGATATCGAGCACCACGACAAGCTTATGATGCTTGACAGGGAAGAGAACCTTAAGATAAATAAACTTATCTCTTCAAACGAGCTTGAGACTGACGTTGAGATCGGTGACAAGATGTTCAAAAAAGGCGATATGCTTTCTTTAGACGATCTTGAGAACATCAACAGATTCGCAATGAAAAAAGTTATCGCTTCATTCTCTAAAGATGTTGCAAAAAAATACAATGATATTAAAGAGCACTTCATTAAAGAAAAAGCGGTTCTAAGAGAGAATCACGAAGAGAAGCTTGCAGTATTGGAGCATGATGATATCCTTCCAAACGGTGTTATCAAGCAGGTTAAAGTTTACATAGCTACTAAGAGAAAGATCAAAGTAGGGGATAAAATGGCAGGACGTCACGGTAACAAAGGTATCGTGTCCAACATTGTTCCTCAAGTTGATATGCCTTACATGGAAGATGGAAGCACTGTTGACGTTATCCTTAACCCGCTGGGGGTACCATCAAGGATGAATATCGGGCAGATCCTGGAAGTTCACTTAGGATATGCAGGTAAGAAACTTGGGGCTCAGATCCAGGATATGTTCGAAGAGCAAAAAGCGACATTCATCAAAGACCTTAGAGCTAAAATGATCGAGATCGCTGATGTTACAAAGCTTATGAACGGTAAAGAGTTCTTAAACTCTATTTCTGACGAAGAGCTTATCGAGTACGGTAGAGACTGGTCAAAAGGTGTTAGATTTGCTACTCCTGTATTTGACGGTGCAAAAGCTGAAGAGTTTGAAAAATTGTTTGAATTGGCAAAAATGGATACAGACGGTAAAACAGTACTTTACGACGGTATGACCGGAGAGAAGATGGCGGAAAGAGTTAACGTTGGTGTTATGTATATGTTAAAACTACACCACTTGGTTGATGAAAAAGTTCACGCAAGATCTACTGGACCATACTCACTTGTAACGCAACAGCCGGTTGGTGGTAAAGCACTGTTCGGTGGACAAAGATTCGGGGAAATGGAAGTTTGGGCACTTGAAGCATACGGTGCGACAGCAGTACTTAAAGAGATGTTAACTACCAAGTCGGATGACGTTGAGGGTAGAACAAGAGCATATAGAGCAATTGCAAATGGAGAGAATGTTCCAAAATCAGGTGTTCCTGAGACATTCTTCGTATTAACAAAAGAGCTTCAAGCACTTGGACTTGATGCAGAGATTTTTGAAGAGGGTGAAGAGAATGAGCAATAATGAAACAGTGTTAAGACCAATAGAGATTCAAGAGTTAGATAAACCGACAGATTTTTCAGCTTTCCAGCTTAAGCTGGCAAGTCCTGAAAAGATCCTATCATGGTCTAGCGGTGAGGTTAAAAAACCTGAAACTATCAACTATAGAACACTAAAACCTGAAAGAGACGGATTATTCTGTGCTAAAATTTTCGGACCTGTAAAAGATTACGAATGTATTTGTGGAAAATACAAAAAAATGAGATACAAAGGTGTTGTGTGTGAAAAATGTGGTGTTGAAGTAACATCTGCAAAAGTAAGAAGACACAGAATGGGTCACATCGACCTTGTTGCACCTGTAGCGCATATCTGGATGGTATCATCTTTACCTTCAAGAATAGGTACACTTTTAGGTGTAAAACTGAAAGACCTTGAGAGAGTATTATACTACGAAGCATATATCGTAAAAAATCCTGGTGAAGCATACTACGACAGTGAATCTGCTAAACCTGTTGCAAAATACGATATCTTGAATGAAGAGCAATACAGAAGTATCGAAGAGAACTACTCACATACTGGTTTTGAAGCTGATATGGGTGGTACTATTATTAAAGAGCTTCTTTCAGGACTTGACCTGGTTGAACTTCTTAACTCTTTAAAAGACGAGATGAACGCAACCAAATCTGAAGCTAAGAAAAAAACTATCGTTAAAAGACTTAAGGTAGTTGAGAACTTCATTAACTCAGGAAACAGACCTGAGTGGATGATGTTGACTGTACTTCCGGTACTTCCTCCTGATCTTAGACCTCTTGTTGCACTAGACGGTGGAAAGTTCGCGGTTTCAGACGTTAATGACCTTTACAGAAGAGTTATCAACAGAAACAACAGGCTAAAAAGATTAACAGAGCTTGACGCACCTGAGATCATTATCAGAAATGAGATGAGAATGCTTCAAGAAGCTGTTGATGCACTGTTTGATAATGCAAAAACTGCAAATGCGGTTAAGGGTGCAAACAAAAGACCTCTTAAATCATTATCTGAGATCATCAAAGGTAAGCAGGGACGATTTAGACAAAACCTTCTTGGTAAAAGGGTTGACTTCTCTGGAAGATCTGTAATCGTTGTTGGACCATCTTTAAATATGGACCAATGTGGTATTCCTAAGAAAATGGCGTTAGAGCTGTTCAAGCCGCACTTAATGGCAAAACTGGAGGAAAAAGGTTACGCAACGACTTTAAAATCTGCAAAAAGATTGATAGAGCACCAGACAAACGAAGTTTGGGAATGTCTTTCTGAGATCGTTGAAGATTATCCTGTATTACTTAACAGGGCTCCTACTCTTCACAAACTTTCGATCCAGGCGTTCCACCCGATCCTTATCGACGGTAAGGCTATCCAGTTACACCCGTTAGTGTGTGCTGCGTTCAACGCCGACTTCGATGGTGACCAGATGGCGGTTCACGTTCCTTTATCGCAAGAAGCTGTTGCTGAAGCAAAAGTTCTTATGATGAGTTCTATGAATATCCTTCTTCCTGCATCAGGTAGAGCGATCGCTGTTCCTTCTCAGGATATGATTTTAGGTATCTACTACCTATCATTGGAGAAAGAGGGTGTTAAAGGTGAGCACAAGATCATTGCAAACCTTGACGAAGCTATGATGGCGTTAGAGCTTAAAAAAGTTGATATCCATGCTAAGATAAGAACAGTTATCGACGGTCAGGTTGTAACAACTACTGTTGGTAGAATGATCATTAAAAATATCTTACCTTCTTTCGTTCCTTTAGAATTATGGAACAAGATCTTAAAGAAAAAAGATATCGGTAGCCTGGTTGACTACATCTACAAACACGGTGGATATGAAGTTACTCCAAGATTCCTTGACAACCTTAAAAACTTAGGTTTCAAATATGCGACAAACGCAGGGGTATCTATCTCTGTTGACGATATTAGGATCCCTGATTCTAAAGGTGAGCACGTTGCTGCTGCTAAGAAAGAGGTTATCGAGGTTCAAAGACAGTTCAACCAGGGTCTGTTAACTGAGCAGGAAAGATACAATAAGATCATTGATATCTGGACAGTTCTAAATAATAAACTTGGAAGCGAAATGATGGAGCTTGTACAATCTGACAAGAACGGATTCAACTCTATTTACATGATGGCAGACTCGGGAGCTAGGGGTTCTTCTGCACAGATCAGACAGCTTGCAGGTATGAGGGGTCTTATGGCTAAGCCTGACGGTTCTATTATTGAGACGCCGATTATCTCAAACTTTAGGGAAGGTCTGAATGTACTTGAATACTTTATTTCTACCCACGGTGCGAGAAAAGGTCTTGCCGATACGGCTCTTAAAACAGCGAATGCGGGTTACCTTACAAGAAAGCTTATCGACGTTTCTCAAAACGTTAGGATCGATATGGAAGATTGTGGTACTCACGAAGGTATCGAGATCACTGATATCGTTGACGGTAACGAGCTTATCGAGTCGTTAGAAGAGAGAATCACAGGTAGAGTTATCGCTGATGATATTGTTGATCCTATCTCTAACGAGATCCTTTTCTCAGAGGGTACTCTGATCACTGAAGAGGATGCAAAAGTTGTGGCAGAAGCTGGTATCAAGTCTGTTGTTATCAGAACACCTTTAACTTGTAAAGCAGAGAATACTCTATGTGCTAAATGTTACGGTCTGAACCTTGGTGAGCAGAGAAAAGCTACTCCTGGTGAGGCTGTAGGTGTTGTTGCTGCACAATCGATCGGTGAGCCAGGAACTCAGCTTACGCTTAGAACGTTCCACGTCGGTGGTACTGCATCTGCAACGCAAGCGGAAAAAGAGCTTAAAGCGACTAAAGAAGGTTTCTTAAGATACTACAATATCAGAACTTATGAAAATAAGAACGGGAACAAGATCATCGCAAACAGAAGAAATGCTGCGATCCTGTTGGTTGAGCCTAAGATCAATGCTCCGTTCGCAGGTAGAATCGGTATAGAGACTACCCACGAAGAGTTTATTATCACTGTTGCGGGTGAATCTGAAGAGAAAAAATACTACTTCAGAAAGAACGACGTTGCCAAGCCGAACGAGCTTGCGGGTGTTTCAGGTAAGATCGAAGGAAAATTATACTTCCCTTACGAAAATGGTGACAAAGTTGAAGAGTATGATTCAATCGTTGAAGTTATCAAAGACGGATGGAACGTACCTTCAAGGATCCCTTACGCGTCAGAGCTTAAAGTTGACAACGGTGCGCCTGTTACAAGAACAATCGAAGCAGGTGCAAAAGGTAAGGTTAAATACTTTAAACTTAACGGTGACTATTTAGAAAGATACACTGCAAAAAGCGTTGGTGACGTAGTTAAGCAAAAAGGTCTGTTCGCGGTTATTGTTGACGGTGAAGAGAGAGAAGCTGCTAGACACTATATTTCAAGAGAGTCTATCATCGAAATTGCTGATGACAGCGAAGTTGATGTAAATACGGTTATCGCTAAACCTAATGACGGTGTTGAGCATGTTGTAGTTGCAGAGTGGGATCCATATGCGAACCCTACAATTACTCAGGAAGAGGGTACGGTAGTATTCGAAGATATCATCCCTGGTGTTACTGTAAGCGAGGCATACGATGAGTTAACAGGTACTTCTAAACTTGTTGTTAACGAGTATATCCCTAACAACCTAAAACCTGCGATCATCATCAAAGGTAAAGAGGTAAACAGTTACTTACTGGAGCCAAAAACCTCTATCTTTGTAAGCGAAGGTGATACAGTTGCAGTCGCTGATATCCTTGGTAAGACACCAAAAGCGGTTTCTAAATCTTCGGATATTACAGGGGGTCTTCCAAGAGTATCTGAGCTGTTCGAGGCAAGAAGACCTAAGAACATTGCGGTACTTGCAACATTCGACGGTGTAGTAAGTTTCGGTAAGCCTTTAAGAAACAAAATAAGACTTATCATCACTGACAACGCTGGAAACAAAGACGAGTTCCTTATCACTAAAGATAAGAACGTACTTGTAAGAGACGGAGAGTTCGTTCACGCAGGTGAGCAGTTAACTGACGGTCAGATCGCTTCACACGATATCCTGAAAATTCTTGGTATCAAAGCGTTAAGCGAATTTATCGTTTCAGAAGTTCAATCGGTTTACCGGGGACAAGGGGTTAGCATTGCCGACAAACATATCGAGGTTATCTTATCTCAAATGTTAAGACAGGTAAATATCCTGGAATCCGGTGATACGAAGTTCGTTCCTGGTGATATGATCTCCAAGAAAAGATTCGTTGCAGAGAACGAAAGAATCGTTAAGATGGGTGGAGAGCCTGCACTTGCCGAGCCTGTACTACTTGGTATTACAAGAGCTGCGGTAACGTCTGACTCTATTATCTCTTCTGCTTCGTTCCAGGAAACTACGAAAGTTCTAACTGAAGCTGCGATAAGCTCTAAGATCGATATGTTGACAGATCTTAAAGAGAACGTTGTTATCGGTAGAACTATCCCTGTGGGAACTGGTATCCACAGAAACAAAAAAGTTAAGTTCGCTTCTGAGAACTAATAAAAACAGAGTTTAAAACTCTGTTTTTACTGCACATATTAATGGAAAACGTACTTTATCTTCTCCTTTTTTTCATAGCTCTTGAAATTTTCGAATCAAACTGGCAGAAAGCAGATACTTTTTACGGTGTCATAAAGAACAACTACACGGCCTATAAAAAAGGCATCTTTATATACCTGCTTTTAAATCCCACATTTATATACTCCATATATCTTTCATACTCTTTGCACAATTACAGTTTTTTGATGACCATGATCATTGGTCTTAAATTTGCGGATATCAGCTTTAAACTGCATTTGATGAACAAGATAGACAAAGATGAGGATATAACGCAAATTTTGCCTGATATGCCCATGAATATGATGTTAAGGTATATAAACGTATTTATCTACCCTACAACGTTTATTATGAGCGTATTTTAACACTGTTAAGATTTTCTTTTCTAAAACACTTCGTAAAATAAATCCCATTATGTTAGAATATAAACATCTATCAGTTTCAAAAGGGCTATTCAAATGCATAAAGAGAACAAATCCTTAAAACCAAAGCTTACAGCAGCCGCACATAACAGATTCAAGTTTGTAAGAAACAATGAAAAACTGATCCTGCCATGGAAGACTTCAGAAGAGTTTTACGACCTGCATGCAAAGAAGATTCTTTCCAATAAATCTTTTTATCATGTCTCCATGATAGGAAACACCAATGAAGAGTTTATGGAATATATAATTAAAAAAGCCGGGATATTCAAAAATGCGAAAGTTTTGGACCTGGGATGCGGCAGCGGTTATCTGGTAAACTCTTTAAGCAAGGATTGCGATGCTTTGGGGATCTCAAACAGTATAGAGTGTGTAAGGCAGGCAAAAAGGAATTTTCCGGATGCAGATTTTCAGTTGGGAAATATGGAGAATTTCAGATCAAGCGAGCCCTTGACCCATTGCCTGAGTCTTGAGAGTTCCGGTTATGCGGATATTGAGAAAACCTTAAAGAACACCTATTCCAATTTAGGAACGGGAGGTGTTTTTTATCTAAAAGATCTGTTTTTAAAAGAGGATGAATCCAAAGAGGAGAAGGAAAACAGGATCCACTGGGAAAACTACTGGAAATTCAAGCTGGTTCCTATGGAGAAAATAGTGGATCTGGCCCAAAGAACAGGATTTGAGGTTTTGGAGTCTAACGATCTTACGGGAAAGATAAATGGAGACTTTTTCAGTGAAACTTTAAAATTAAACCTGGTCAAATATACCCCTCTAAATTCACACATGGATTTTATAAGATACGGGGAGTTTTTATTGGTGAAGAAATAGGCTAGCGGGAATCTATTTTCAAAAAAGTCCTGCTTTAGCACGCGGAGTTTTAATTAGTCCGTGAATATTACTTGTTTTGCATTTTTTCCTTTTTGCAGCGATCAAAAAGAAAGAAAAAATCTGTTTTTAGTTGTTGTCACTTTGCAGTGGA
Source organism: Arcobacteraceae bacterium (assembly GCA_963677515.1). Lineage (GTDB taxonomy): Bacteria > Campylobacterota > Campylobacteria > Campylobacterales > Arcobacteraceae > JAIOSF01. Next base: position 2,742,909 of record OY781963.1, read on the forward strand.
TATTATTGGTTATTTGAATTGTCTGTATGCAGTTAATAGCTAGGTTTTTTTTTGAGTAAGAATGAGTTTAAAATTTAAAGAAATAAAGGGGACAGGTACAATTATATTTATTTTTTTCATATTGCATCTTTCATCCTTGGTCTTCTAATTGGATTTAGTGTTGATTCCAGTGCATAGTTTCAGAAATCTTTCATAGTCATATTTATCGTGAAATACACTTTCTCTTCTGTTTCCTCTATTGATTATATGGTAAATTTGACTATCCGCTAATCCTCTTGCTATTCTAGGCATATATTGACTACTTATATTTAATTTAATCATATAGTAATATATTTCTGTCACAGGTAATGTCACAGTTTTAAAAAATAGGTAAAAAACTTTTAAAGTTGCCTGTTCCTTTTATCCTATTTTATTGTACCTGTCCCTTTTATTCTATATCCGCGCTTATATTTTTTATTCCATTTTGGGCTATGAAGGTGATATTTACACTCATTTTATTTTACTTTGTTTATATTTTTGCATTCTTTCAAATCTTTGCCATTTGAATTTTTCTTTTTTATAAAAATAATATGCTTCTATGAATAATTGAGTTAGTGCAAAAAACAGTGTTATAAAATACAAACCTGAAGTATAAAAAACAGGATTAGTTTGAAATTTTAAATAAGTTATATCATTAGTAAAATAAGAAAAAGAAATAAATTTTATATATATATAACTTACTACTGTTAAAAATGCAAAAAAATATCTTAATGTGTGTTTTTCAATTTCAAATACATGATATAAAACAAATACTACAGCAAATACAAAGGATACTACATCAAGAATATACATATTTGTTACCGCAACTTCTGAAGTTAAATGATGTACAGAGATTACAAATAAAAAATAAAAAATAAAAAATAAAAAATAAAAAATAAACTTTGATTTTTTGGGAGTGTTAGAAATTCTGTGTCAATCTGATAAAATAATATCAAGGATTGACAAACATGAAAGAAAAAGAAAATACATTTGACTTTAATGAAGCAGTACAACAACTTTTAGCTGGTAAAAAGATCAGTGGGAAAGATGGTGTACTTGCACCTTTAGTAAAACAATTAGTAGAAGCAGCTTTAGAAGCTGAAGTAGAATCTCACATAACAGCCGATGTTTTATCGGGGAATAAAAACCGTAAGAATGGTAAAACATCTAAAACTATAAAATCAACAGATGGTACATTTGAACTTAATACCCCTAGAGATAGAGCAGGATCATTTGAACCTCAAATAATAAAGAAAAATCAGACAACAATTTCAAATGAAATAGAAGAAAGAATTATCTCTATGTACGGCTTAGGAATGAGCTATAAAGATATTATCAAACATATCGAAGAGATATATCGTATAGAACTCTCAACTGCAACCATAAGTGCTATAACCGATAAAATAATAGAGAAAGTAAAAATATGGCAATCTCGCCCGTTAGAAGCGGTATATCCATTCGTCTGGCTGGATGCAATCCATTATAAAGTCAAAGACGGCGGCAAATATGTCACTAAAGCCGTATATACTGTTTTAGGTATGGGTATTGACGGTAAAAAAGATATTTTAGGACTTTACTTGTCTGAAAGTGAGGGAGCAAACTTCTGGCTTTCTGTTTTAACAGATTTAAACAACCGTGGGGTTGAAGATATACTCATAGCATCAGTTGATGGATTAAAAGGCTTTCCTGAAGCTATAAAGACCATATTTCCCAAAACAGAAGTTCAGCTTTGCGTTGTTCACCAAATACGAAATTCTTTGAAATATGTAGCTTCAAAAGACCAAAAAGAGTTTATGAAAGATCTAAAACTTGTTTATCAAGCTACCACCAAAGATATTGCAGAAGAGGAACTTCAGAAACTTGATGATAAATGGAGTAAAAAATATCCTATAGTTTTACAGTCTTGGCAGAATAAATGGGAAAATCTATCTTACTATTTTAAGTATCCAAAAGAGATCAGAAAAATCATGTATACAACCAATATCATTGAATCTGTACATCGACAATTTAGAAAATTAACAAAAACAAAAGGAGCATTTCCAAATGAAAATTCACTTTTAAAATTGCTGTATATGGGAATAATAAATGCGAAAAAGAAATGGACCCAGCCAGTCCATAACTGGAGCCTAACCATCTCTCAACTTGCTATATTTTTTGAGGGAAGGCTAGACGATTATTTAGAAGTGTAACTTTACAAGTTACGATTAGTTACTTGACACAGATTTTTGAACGGTCTCGATTTTTTATATATTTGAGTACATATATAATTATCATAAATGGTAAAATAAACTCTTTGATAATACCAGCTACTAAACCTCCCAAAATTGTAATAGCATTTTTTAAAACACTCTCATTATCCATTGCACTATTAATATCAAAGAAAATTAAAAGTAAAACCCAAATAAAATAAATCAACAAAGGAGAAAATAAAATAAATAATCTTTTAAATTTAATTTTATGAAAAAGGAAATAAAAACTCATTATTCATTTCCTTTATTTGCACTATTAATTTTTTCATTATATTCTCCTGGATAAAGGATAAAGGGGACAGGCACAATTAAATTTACTTTTCTCATATTGTATTTTTCCTTTGAATCTAAAAGTAGTTTTAAAAATCTTTCATAGTCATATTTGTCATGAAATACACTTTCTCTTCTATTACCTCTATTGATTATATGGTAAATCTGATTATCTACTAATCCTCTTGCTACTCTTGGCATTTTATTTTACTCTTTTATTTTTTTAATATTTAAGCTCAGGCTTCGTAGCCAACATAATATCATCTCCTCTTTCAATAGTCTTATCCAAAAATGGTTTATTATATTCATTTAAAAATTCTGCAGGTGTTTTGTCTAATTCCTCTGGTGTATTTAAAATATAAAATCCACATATGGATTTTATAAGATATGGGGAGTTGATATTAGTGAAGAAATAGGCTGCAGGGAATCTATTTTTCCCTAAGAGCCTCGTCTTTATATCTTATCATTGGGGATATGATATATTCTATTAGTCTTCTTTTGCCTATTTTTATATCTACAATGCAGGTCATTCCGGGCATTAGTTTTATATATTTATCATTGATTTTCATTTTATCGCTATCCAGCTCTATTATTACCGGATAAATTTCTCCTAAATTTTCATCTAGTATTGAAGCTTTTTCTATATTTTTTATCGTACCTTCTATGTATCCGTATTTCGTAAACTTAAAACTATCAAGTTTGACTTTTACTTTTTGACCAACATTTATAAACCCTATATCACGATTTAATACTTTTGCTTCCACTTCCAGCGGTGAAGAATCGGGAATAAGTTCCATAATTACTTCTCCAGATTGAACAACCCTTCCACTTGTACTATTATTCAAATTATATATAAAACCATTTTCTGAAGCATAGATTTGTTTACTGCTAAGCATATAATTACTTTTTTCAACCTCTGGTATCACAGCAGTTAATTCATCGCTTGTCTGGTTAAGTTCTTCGATTAATTCTTTTTTTGTAACATTTTCAAATTTTAATAATTCTTTTTTTGATATATCGTATTGTGTATTTAATTTTCTAAATTCATCTTTTTTAATATCAATATCGTTTTTTTGTTCTATAAATTCTTTTTCCAAATCCTTTAATGTTATTTCAGGTTCTAAGCCTTTTTCAACCAACTTTTTCATTTGTTCCAATTTATATTGTGTAAAAGGTAAAAGCTCACTCAGTTTTTTAACCTCTGTTTCAACCATTTTTTTTTCATAGAGAACTTTTTCTATTTTCATATTCAATGCACTGACTTCAGTATTATATGAGAGTATATTGCTTTGTAATTTATCATTTGTGATTTTAAGTAAGGATTTGGATATTGCAGGATCTTCGATTGGATCTGCTTTTTTCCCTAAAATATGATTTATCATTTGTTGTAAAAACATTTTTTTTAGAAGAAGTGTTTCATACTTTGCTTTCATACTATTGTTATCATAGTTTTCTTCACTATCTTTAAATTTGATAAGCAGATCTCCTTTTTTTACATTTTGACCGTTTTTTACATATATTTGTTCTATTATACTTGTATCTTTTGGCTGAATTAAGATCATTCTGGAACTAGGTATGGTTTTTCCGCTGGATGTAGCAATAACATCAATTTTACTAAAAACCAACCATAGAATAATAATGATCAATAAACTACCGATTAATAAGGGGATAAGCCATAACAGTTTTGACGGCCTTGATGCCAATATTGATTCTATGCCGGATAAAAAGTCTATATTTTCTTTTTTCATTATATCTCACTTAATATATTTTGGGCTTTGCATAAGTTTGCAAAATACCCTTTTTCATTTTTTAAAAGTTCTTCTTTCGTGCCTAGTTCTATGATTTTTCCATTATATAAAGAGACTATTTTCGTAGCAATTTTCAATACCGATACCCTATGTGATACAATGAACACAGTTCTCCCTTCACATATTTTTTTCAGATTTTTTTGTATTATCATTTCTGACTCAAAATCGATTGCACTTGTTGCTTCATCAAAGATCAGTATTTTGGGATTATTGATAAGAGCTCTTGCTATTGCTATTCTTTGTCTCTGTCCTGTTGATAATAAACTGCCGCGTTCTCCTACTATCGTATCATAGGCATGCGGCAATTTTTCTATAAATTCAACTGCCCCGCTTAGTTTACAAACATATTCTACTTCTTTCATTGTCGCTTTTGGGTTTGCTAATGTGATATTCTCTTTGATAGATTTATTTAACAATAAATTATCCTGCATCACTACACCTATCTGTCGTCTTAACCAATTAGGGTCAACTCCTGCAATATCAAAATTATCTATAGAGATCTTTCCGCTTGTTGGATAAAACAAACGCTGAAGAAGCCTTGTGAAGGTTGTTTTCCCGGATCCTGATTTTCCGACAATTCCGACAATTTCACCGATATTAACTTTTAAGCTGATATTATTCAGGACAAGAGGTGTTTCTTCATTATATTTGAATGAAACTTTATCAAATACTACCTGCCCCTTTATTTTGGGAAGATTTGTCTGGTGTGAATTAATTGCTACTTCTTGATTTGTATTAAAAATCTCTTGTATTCTTTTTGTAGATATCTTTACTTGATAAATTTGTTGCAATGTTTGTGCTATTCTTTGTGCGGGAGCCATTATTCTCCCTATGAGCATATTAAAAGCGATCAACTGTCCCGCTGTCATATTACCGTCTAGTACACTTACAGCTCCTATCCATAAACATAATGCAACTGTTAATTTATTGATAAACGAAGCTATTTGAGAAATATTTCCTGAAATATCATCTGTTTTTGTATTGTGTTTTGTCTGCTTTGCCAGATGTTCTTCATAATCTCTTCGTATAGTCGGTTCAATCGACATTGATTTTATTGTTTCTATAGAGGACACACAATCGAACAAATAAGATTGGGAATCTGTCGATAACTGTAATTTCTTCTTTAACCTTTCTTTTAAAATAGGATTCGCCACCCCATATAATAAAAAGATGATAACAATAGCAATAAGAACGATGATCGTTAAAGTAGGAGAAAATAAATACATTACTATTAAAAATATAATCCCAAACGGAAAATCAATAAAAGAGGTCAAAAGTCCTGAACTAATGAAATTTCTGATAAATTCTATCTCTTTAAATCTTGCCACGGTATCCCCGGATTGTTTGCTGCTAAAAAAACTTAAGGGTAATGATGTCAAATGCCTGAAAAATTTTGATACCATAGTTACATCGATAATTGAAGTCATGTGGCTTAACAGGTGTTTTCTGCTAAATCCTATAATAAAATCAAAAACAGATATGATAAACAACCCTATAATTAAAACTTCTAAAGTGCTGTTCCCGCTGGAACTGAAAACCTTGTCTATAATTATCATGGTAAATAAAGGGGTTACCAGTGCGAAGATCTGAATAATAAAAGCAGCAAAAAGCACATGATAGACTAATCTGTCCTGCTTAAAAAAAGACTTTATAAACCAGGTAAGACCAAAATTTATAATCTCATCTTTAGTGTCTTTTTTCGATACCAAAATTATTGAGCCGTCATAAATGTCGGCAAATTCATCTTGTGTCAGGGTTATTTGTTTTGATGAATCAAGATCATAAACAGTATATTTGTCTTCCTTGACTGAAAGGATTAAACTATATCTATTATCTTTTAATTTCACTATTGCAGGTAGAGGTTTATTTCTAAGCTTCTGAATATCAGTATCTATTTTTTTTGTTTTTAATCCAAAATATTCATTTGCTACATAAAAAATATCTTCTTCAATGATTTCATCGGAAGAACCTACTTTAAAAATTATATCATCATAACTTATCTCACAATTCAGCATTCTAGTTAAAAGTAAAAAAGAATGCACTAATTCATTTTCTATTATTTTATCATTCATAAACCAACCTATTAATCTCTTTTAAAAACACTTTGTTTAAACCATTTGTATATTCCATCAGTTCCGTATATTCAACAAGGAATTGATATTTGTATTCCGTAAATATATTGAGTTTTTCAAAATATTCATTTTCCTCATCAAGAAGGTCTATCAACGATTTTGTCCCGATATTGAATCTCTCCTGCATCCCGTCTAAAATAAACTTTTTTGATTCAATGACTGCCGGGTATTCTTGAATTATTTCAAAAAAAGAATTGACATTGCTGATTTTGTTTTTGATATTCTGATTTATCTCTTTTAATAATTTATCCAGTGCCAGGGTTTCAATATGTTTTTGTATTTTTGACTGCTGATAATTTTTCTGGTCATAAAAACCGTTAAATATATTTAATTTTAATAATAAACTCAAAGTTCTATCGTTGTCGACTCCAGGTACATCATTACCAATATATTCATAGTTTAAAGATAAAGTAGGTTCGAATTTACTAATACTTTGATCTACACTTATTTGGGAAGATTGTGTTTTTAATCTTTGTATCTGGATATCAAGGTTATCGTCAATCTTCTCCAATAAACTATTTATATGATTTATACTTAATGAGTCCAACTCAATATTCTTCTTTATATCCATATCCTCAATACCCGTATACTTTTCTAAAAATGATTTGCTTACCTCATAATCGAGTTCTTTTTTTATTTTTTGCGTTAAGCCTTCATCTCTTTGAAGTTTTGCTTCCAAATAATCAGCCTTGGAGATAAATCCGTTTTCAAACTTTATTTCAGCTCTTTGTAAAATAACTTCAAGACGTTTGAGTTTCTGCTCTATGAGTTCTACCTGCTTTGCTTTTAGTAAAGTATCCAAATAATATTTGATTACATCGGATACAAGTTCCTGATGTTTTTTTTTGACATCTATTTCACTTTGTAAATAAGTATTTTCTTTTAATTTGTAGTTTAGATATGAACTTCTATCATAGAGTAATTGCTCGATATTAAAAGTTATATCCCGTCTGTATTTTCTTCTTTCTTGCTCTACGCTGTCAACAACTACGGAAAATTCATTGATTCTTTTATATTCGGTTTCAATATCAATTTTTGGATAAAAAGAGGAAAGAGACTTGTCAACTTCTTTATCATTGGAATGCTTTTGCAGTTTGCTTATCTGGTACGATTCATTCTTTGGAAGTGATAAGTTATAGATATCCACAAGATCATAAATTTTACCAAATGCAAAGCTGCTAAACAATACACTTAAAAATATTTTTTTCATATATTCTGCCTAGTTTCCTTGATCTTCCAAAATAGTTCTGTTTCCATCTTTATCGATACTTTGATATTTGAATTTTTTTCCTTTAAATACTGTATCTTTTAATTCCTGTACCATTTTATCACTTCCTCTCAATGGTGCGATGAGGTCTATAATCCATAATGTATCTCCGTTGTTCCATTCGTCCATACCAAGTTTTCCGATCCCCATTTCCAGTCTTTTATCTACTTCGTCATTTACAAATGCCCAAAGAATCAATCCTGCAGGTTTCCCTTCTTTGTCTTTATAAAGCCTGAATTGTTCTTTCATGATCGGTGCTAATAACAACCATTCAATATCACCTATAAAAAAGTTCAATCTATGAGCGTTTGAGTTCATTAATACAAGTAGTGCTTCACCTAAAACCTCTGTTGCTTTTGTTTTTATCTCAAATGTTTTGTTTTGTTTTTCCATGTTATTCCTTTTATGCTATGTTTTCTTCTGTTTCATATTCGTTATAAAATATATCTGTGTTACCGACGATTTCATAATCTCCATTATAAACTTCATTTACGGAAGCTAACTGTTCATTAAGAACTATCGCTTCTTTTAAGATCAATTTGTCCTCTTCCGATAATTTGTCTTCCGTTATCGTGATATCAAGATAAGATGCCGCAACACTGTTTTCCTCCCCCTCTTTTGTTATATAGCTTGCATACTCTTCAACAGGATATGTGATCTCCTGAGAGTCGTCTTTATTTAAGTTTATTTGCAGAATATCACTATCTGCTATTTTAGTAAATTCAGTATCATCTACTAATCCATCCATATTTTTATCCTGCCAAAGTGCAAAATTTTCCCACTCTTCATCTTCCTGGTCAAAAATATTATCTTGATTGGTATCGAATATTTCTCTTAATACATCTAAATCATTTTGGGCAGTTTGGGAAAGGTTAAGCCAGTTTGTTTCAAAAGTCGAACTTATGGTCCCGTCTTGATTCTGGTCCCAAACTAATATAGCATCATCTTTGCCTACTCCCGTTAGATAACTATCGTGCTTTTCATAATAATACTCATCTATCTCGATACCGTCACCGTCCAGGTCGATCACAACCGGGTCAGGAACGACATAATCATAATAAATCCCGCTTTGAACCAATACGCTTTTTGCATCATCTCCCGTCAAAGGATCTCCGCTGTCCGTAATTTGCAAAACAAAAGGCCGCATACTATAAATTAAATGCGCCCAACCTATCCAAGCTGCCCCTTTATAATCAAACTCAAATATGCCGTCATCATCAGGTGTTCTATTGGATAAATTTAAAGTTGTAGAAAAATAGTTTGTTGTACCAAGCAAAGTTATATGACCAATTAAACTACTAACTACGCTGATTGTCGCACTGCTTACATCACTGTCGATATCATCGATAATAACGCGCCCGTGCCCGCTGATAATACCTTTTCTATTAAAATAACTTCTTTCTATAGTAGGGGCATCGTTTACGGCAGAGATATTTACGTCGACATAAGCAGTTCTCCTATTTCCTTCAGAATCTTCTACCACATATTCAAAACCTGCTTCCCCTTTATATAAGGCCGAGTTTTCGTCAAATTGGTTATTTGTACTGCTGTTATAATTTGAATTAGGATCAAAAGTTATTGTCCCGTTGTCGTTCAAGGTTACTTTGCCGTTCGTGCTGTTTTTAACCTCTACGATTTTGAGAATATCCTCTTCCAGGTCAAAATCATTTTCCAATAAGGTCTCATTGTTTATTATCAGTTTATTATCTTCTGTACCGTTAAGCCGGTCATTATATACAAAAGGCAAGTTATTCGTACCATCCAGATATACGGTATAATCGTCAAATTGCAGTTTTTCTATATTTGTTAATTCGTTGATTCCGTTATCGGTAAAAACTGTAGCATTTGTATCAAAATCAGTGATTATATTTTTTATATCTTTCCCATTGAAATAATCGATTAGATCACCTTCAAATATAACCGTGTCTTCTCCTTCCAGTCCATTTATTATATTATTGCCATCTCCTGCGAATATTACATTATCCGAATTACTACCTGTAAGATTGTCATTTTTGCTGCTTCCTATGATATTTTCAAAATTAGTTATAGTATCACCTTGTGCATATCCTCCGGATACACTGTTTGTTTCAAGATTTATTGTAACCCCAAAATCACTATTTGAATAATCTATCGTATCTATGCCTTCTCCGCCGTCAAGAATATCTGTACCCGATGAACCGTAAATCTTATCGTTTCCTTTCATTCCATATATTACGATGTTTTCATTTGTCGTATTTCTTAAAATATCATTCCCGCTTCCGGATATAATCTCTTCTGCATTTGTATCTGCAACATCAAAAGTAACGCCGCTGCTGTCTTCTATATATATTTTGTCGTAACCTGCTCCCGTATCTACAAAACTGCCTGATTGCGCCAGGATATCACCTGCATCAATATAAACTATATCATCGCCGTCCAGGGTATAATATGTATCTGCCCCTGATCCGCCTTTTATGATATCGGCATTTTCACTTCCTATGATATTATCAGCTCCGTTACTTCCGATAAAATTTTCAATACTCGTTAACCCCATATCAAAATTAACACCTGTTTCATCCTGGATCATAAGAGTATCAAACCCTTCTCCGCCGTTAATTGTTTCAACAATCAATGAATTTGAAGAAAAATCTTCCCAATCCATGATTATATAGTCATCTCCGGCTCCTCCGTCAATTTTATCTATACCCTCTCCACCGTTAATATAGTCATTACCGTCTCCGCCTAAAAGTAGATCATCTCCATTACCGCCTAGGATAATATCGTCTCCATCTTGCCCGTAAACAGTATCATTGTTGTCCCCTGCATCGATAAAATCGTTTCCTGCAGTTTCATCTACTTGTATATCAATATCCAAAACGGTACTTTTTGTGTATGGGTTAAAGAGATCGTTACTTATCGCATTTGCCGTGATCTTCATAGGAACAGTCTCTTGGGTATAAGGATATGAAAGCTCAATATTCCCGTCAAACCCGTCATTTTCAATTATAAGTATATTATTGTTTATATATCCCGTATTGGAAACAAACCCTTCAGGGAGGTTCTCTATATGAAATATTACTGATTCACTTCCGTCTGTTTTATATGGTGTTGCCTCAAGATAAAAAGAAAGAGTGATATTTCCGCTTGCCTTATCTGCTTCGATGGTGTCACTTCCTCCGTAAGTATTTATTATATCGGCTCCACCACCGCTTTGTACTACATCATTTGCACCGGAATATTCAAGAATTTCTCCATTTTGTGTTTGTGAAGTAATACTAAGATTATTGATAAATACAAACGGGTTTTCTTCATCTTCCAGTGGGTGGATATCTATACTTTTTTCTACAGCTTCAGACAGCATACCGCTGCTGCTGATTGCTTTTACGTTTAAAGTAAGAACATTGTCATCCAAACCGGATATTTTTAGATCATTTAGTTCTTCTTTTGTTAATATATATTTTCCTTCGTCTGTTTTTATTCCGGAACTCAAACTTGCACTATCGGGGATTCCCGATATCTCGATACTTAAAGATTCGCTTCCGTCAGTATCTTGTAAAAACGAGTCTATTGCAAGATAGCTTTCACCATCTTTTACAAATGAATTACTTACATTCAAAATAGGTTGATCGACAACCTCATTTAATGTAATAGTTATATTTTTAGTTATACTTTTGGTATCACCGTTGCTATCTGTACTAACAGATTCTATATCCAACTCTAAAGTTCCTGACATATTTTCAGGAGCGAGCAGGGCAAGGGTCTTTATATCTTTCTCTTGAATAATCCATGTATCTCCTGCTTTTTCCCCTGCATTGAGTAAACTATTGTCAGGGATGCCCCGGATTTTCAATTGTAAGCTTTCACTTCCATCCAGGTCATTAAGTTTTGAAAGAATATTCAGGTATATCAGACTATCTTCATCTGTTTCTATATCGTTTACTTCCAGAGAAGTTTCATCTGCAACGGGGATAATATCCACAGGAAGCTTCACAGGGTATTCACTTCTTCTTTCGTTTCCTGTTGACTCTACTATTACTGAAATAATATCCACTGAAAAACTTCCTGCATAATTGGGCACGGTTTTTAAACTGAGGTTCTCCAACTGGTCTGTTCTTAATTTCCATGTAGTATCATCCAGCTGCTGCCCCTGGCTTAAGCTGAAATTTTGAGGTATTGACAGTTCCAAATAAAGAGATTCTGAAGGGTGAAGTGTACTTTCATCGACATTTATTGATAAATAACTATCATGGTCTTCCAAGACTTCTGCCGCTTCTACCGTTATATTTACCGAAGTTGGAATAGCTTCTACATTTACTATAATATTAGCTACATTTTCAGCGCTGTTTCCATTTTTTGCTTCTGTAGTGATAGCTCTAACTTTTATCTCAAAATCATCAATACTGTCAAATTCGGGTCTAATAGTTAAATCTTTCAGATCCCCTTGTGTCAGGTGCCAGCTCCCGTCAGTTTGCTTTATACCGTGATTTAAAACAGCTCCGTCAGGAACATCTTCGATGATGATCTGCAATGTTTCACTTCCATCCGTATCGGTAAGGGAACTTTCTATATCTAAAGATATAAAATCATTTTGCATACCCGTGGCATCTTCTACACTTAAAGTAGCATAATCAGCCATCGAATCTATAGCCACATCTAAAAATTTTGATGTGATCCTTTGGTTTCCATTTTCCGCTTCGGTAGTTACAGCAGATACTTTTATTCTAAAATCTTCATCGCTGTCCGGTGTCAAAATCATACCCAGGCCGTTCAGCTCTTCTGGTAAAACCTTCCATGTGCCATCGGCTGTTTCTATACCGTTATTTAAACTTGTCCCCTCCGGTAATCCCTCGACTGTATAATATACACTTTCGCTGCCGTCATTATCTATAAAAGTTGAAGATAGATCCAATAATATTATATTAACATCTTCTGCCGTTTCAATCAGGTCGTCTCTGCCGTTTAATTGTTGGAGAGTATCAAGAATAACTTCATCAGCCACTGCATTTACTTCTACAAAAATATCCTGAGATATTTGTGCAACCTCACCGTTCTCTTCCTCTGTCGTATATGCTGTTACCTTTATCGTAAAATCATCTCCGTCATGGGCTGACGGAGTTATAGTTAAAGCATTGAGTTCACTTGGAAGTAAGTGCCAAACTCCTTCATTGTCTTTTACTCCATGGTTTAGAACGGCTCCGTCAGGTATGTTTTCTATCTTTATTTTTAACTCTTCACTGCCGTCTTTATCGATAAGTTCCGAGCTTATATTTAAAGCAATTTGGCTATCTTCATTTCCCAAAATGTCAGAAGTGTGTAATTCAGGGGTATCGGCTACCGCATATACCTCTACAAATATATCTTCACTGACTGAAGCAATATCCCCGTTTTCACTTTCTATGGTATATGCGGTTACTTTTATCGTAAAATCATCTCCGTCATGCTGCTTTGGGGTTATAGTGAGATTTTCCAGCTCTTCGGGGGTCAAGTACCATATTCCGCTAACGTCTTTTACTCCTGCGCTTAATATCGCATCATCAGGTAGATTTTCAAAACTTATTATGATACTTTCTTCTCCGTCGACTCCTCCCAGGTCATCGACCAATGAAGCAGATATGACTAGAGGAATAGCCGTATCCTCCAAGCCGAATGTGCTCTTCTCGACTTCAAAATCAGGGGTATCGGCTACGGCTATTATTTGTATGGTTTGTGTTATCTCACTGGTAATGACTCTTCCGTGGGTATCGTGTATAATAGCTTTAACGGTAAGTTCAAAATCATCCGAATTGTTTGCTTCCGGGATGATCTGCAGATCTTGCAGATCTTCTTGTATCAGGTACCAATTCCCGTCAGATCTTTTTTCTCCGGCACTTAAAGAGAAGGTGTCGGGTACTCCGTAAAACACTACATTCATAGTCGTATCGCTGTTTGGATTTGATATTTCGATCCCGAATAGATTATTATCCTCGTCTATCACCGTTTGATTTAAAATAATTTCGGGATTGATTAGAAGAGGCAGGCTTTCATCTTGTTCTTCTATTTCACTGTTCAGCTCTTCATTTGTAACAACTAGTTCTGTATTCTTTTCTTCATTTTGGCTTATTATCTCGATATTAGTTGTTTCATCCGGAGTTTTTTCTGTAGGATCGTTTGTCGTATTATCTGAATTTACCTGATAACTTGTTTCCTCGTAGTTCTCATCAGATAATATTGTGATATTGTTTTGGGTTTGATTATATTCTTTGATCAATTGTATAGAATCGTATAAAGGATTTTCATCCGTTAATACAGGTGTTATGGTACTTTGTTCACTGGAAATATTACCTTGAAGTTCATCCAAAGAAGCCGGATCATCACTAAGGTAGTTCATCTCATCTGTTGAAGATTCTGTTGTTTCCGCAGCCGCTACCGTTCCTATCATAATAGCAGTAGCTATCGTGGCTGCTTGATTATTGTTTTCATTTGGAGCACTTTGTGTAGTAGTTTCCTCGATATTTTCTGGCTCATACCCCTCAAAAGTAACTTTTCTGATAAGTATCTTGTTTTCATAATCTACGGTAAAAAGTGCATTGTCAAAAGCGATCTCTTCTATATCTTTTAAAGTGTCTTGGATCTTTCCGTCTTTTGATTTTACAAAGAGTGTGTTTTCGTTGAAAAAAAGGACTTGATAATCAGATGAAACTCCCTCATAAACAACTGTATCAGTTCCTTTGTCTCCAAGCAGGGTGTTTTCTCCTGAACCCCCGTATAAAGTATCATCACCCTCTCCGCCTATTAAGATATCATCTCCGGTTTCACCGTAAAGGGTATCGTTCCCTTCTCCCCCTTTGATATAATCATCTCCCGACCCTGCATAAACTCTATCATCACCCAAACCTGTAAAGACTCTGTCATCTCCTGCTTGTGCATAGATCACATTTGAGTTTGAATCTCCCACTATTACATCATCATTTTGTGATGCCATAATACCTTCAATATTGGATAAAGAATCTCCCCCGGCTTCTCCGCCGTATGTATAGTCGTTTTTCAGGTTGATCTGCACGGCTTCATCGGATGTTTCATAAGAGGCGATATCTATACCTTCACCACCGTCTAAATTATCGGCACCTTCTCCACCGCTTAAAATATCATTACCCGCTTTTCCTAAAAGGGTATTATCCTCGCTGTTCCCTTCCAAAGAGTCGTCAAAATCACTTCCTATAAGATTCTCAACGCCTTCGTAGGTATCCCCCAGGGCGACACCGTTTGTTCCGCCATCTTCCAGACTGGCATAAACCGCACCGTCACTTAGTTCATAACTGACAGTATCGTTTCCAAGTCCTGCGGATATAGTATTTGTCCCTTTATCGGCAAAAATAATATCATCACCGCTTCCCGTAAAGATACTGTTTTCCCCCTCTCCGGTTACGATGAGGTTATCGTCAAAATATGATTTTATGATATCATCCTGTGAAGTCCCTACAAATACACGGTTCGATTCATATTTTTCAAGGTATGATTCTATAGTTTCATTTTCCGATACTATTGAGAGAAAGGCTTCATTTACATCTATCAAACCGCTGCCTTCTTCCACGCCGATAAGTTCCAGTAAAGCCTGAAGGTTGACTTTTGTCCCGTCCGGAAGTTCCATATGGGAATTTTCTTTATCCCATGAGTCCCAGTCCTCTATCATGAAAACCTGTGATTTTTCCAAAGCAGCATCTTCTTCCAAATCTTTATCAAAAGTGTGGATAATAAGGTTTCCGTCCTGTAGTTCAAATTGGAGGTCGTTTAAGCTTTTCCCCCTGAATGAAAAAGCATCTTCTATGGGTTCAAAACTTTCAAACGGATTTTCTATGCCTGATAACTCTAATAACTCATTAAATCTTTCAACAGAAATTTCAACTTTACGTTCGCTGAACATTTTTTCAAAACTGGAAGAATCTTCATCAAACTCATAACCTATCTCCATAAGTATTTCATAAGCTTCCTCTTTTGTTATCTCATCTTCACCGTTGGCTTCATAGACAGCTATCATCTTCTGTGCAATCTGGTCTAGATACTCATCATAATCTATTTCCAACAACTCGTCGTTTTCTTCATGCATTTCATAGTTGTATTTCGCTATTTCGCTATTTAGCTTGTTAAAGTCTTCACTATAATGGTGCTCGTCCAGCTGCAGCTCTTCAGCCAGGGAGAAAACTTCCTGCCAATGGATAGCTTCTATCTCTTTTGCATTCTCTTCATCTAAAAGAGTCAAGGCTTGTGTTTTTTCATTTTCCAAGTTTGAGATAAGGGTTTGGAGTTCCTCTTTCTCCTCTTCTAAAAGTTGAAGTTCATCATAAAATAGTTTTTTTGTAGTTGGTAAACTATAACTTGTTATTTGTGCTTCTATTTTTGTTAGTTTGTTTTGAAGAGGAGATATTTGGTTATTATAATTCGCTAATAACTCTGCTCTTTCTTCCTGATAGCCCTCTATCTCCTGCTGGCTGATCTCTTCAAAAAGATTATCGACGTAATCTTTTTGGGAAATGAAACTGTAATTTTCCAAAAACTCCTGCAACGCTGACTCTTTTTCGTCGCTCTCTTCCATATCTCCTATTGATAGATATTCATTGTTGATTTTTGCTAATTTCTCAGGGGCGCTTATCATATTTCCGTTACTGTCTACTATAACGGTCTGCTCATTCATATAGTTACTGTATTCCGTAGCCAATTGTATATTCTCATATAGTTCTTCCAGGTCTGCTCTGCCTAAAGCATCGGGGTCCCCTTCCAGGAACTCTTCATTTGTTCTGTTTAGGGCTCTTAGGATATAAGGATCACCGTTTTCCACATTGATAAAAGGGATTTCTTCACTTACAGTTTGAGCTATCAATTCATTGATATTGTCAAATGTTCCCTGATGTCCGTTAAGGGTAACCTTGGAATCATTTTGACGTACGAATATATCCGTCATCGCACTGGCATCGACCAGCTGGCCTCCAGGTATGGTAAACATACTAACAAGCTGTTTCCCAAGGCTTTCCCCTATGGAGACCATCGCTGCTTCATTCCCGCCGTCCGCACTGCTGCTGGATAATAGTGCGTATGTCAGGGTTTCTTCATCAAATTCAAAGTTTGAATGGGCTGTCGGGGTCGGCTCGTCTCCACCAAAGAGGCCTCCGATTATTCCTCCAATTATATTGCCTAAAGCTGAACCAAAAATTGTAACCACAGCTGCAGCGATCCAACCTACAGGTCCCATCATCATAAGTGTACCAATAACCTCAGTCAAAGCTATGGTTGTTATTGTAGAACCTATAGTAGCTCCTGTAACTTCTTCTTTTGTATCCCAGTCCATTATTTCATTAGCTAAGGCATTTCCTAAATATCCGCCAACTATAGTTGTTGGATTAAAATTAGCCCAATTTACTGTTCCTGTGGTAATTAACTCTTTTGCTATAAAGGTTATACCTTGTACAGCTTCATAATCCATATAATCACCCAAAAAGGTTCCATCAATTCCCAAGAGGTCAGAAACATTATCATTTTTAGCAAAGTAAGATGACACTAAAAAAGAAGTTATGGCTCCTGCTCCAATTTTTATTGTATCACCGCCAATATCATTATAAGCCTCACTTCCATCCAATCCATTTTGTTCTAAAGCAATATATTCTCCAATATTTTGTACGGCTACAGTACTTACGGTAGATATAGCTACCCTTTCTATATTTGAATACTCATTATTTGAAATAATCAAGCTTCCTATCTGTCCACCTATAGCACTTCCGTATTGTGAGCCTGTTGATTCTTTGTATGAAATATATTTCTCCCTTGAAGCGAACTTTTCTCCATCAGATGTGGTAAAAGATATCTCTTGATCAACTCCGTTTTCATCGGTTCGGTATAAAGTAGTATTTCTATTACTATCGATATATTCATATACTCTTCCTTGTGAAGTATTTTTGGAAGTATAAATTTCATCTCCCATTTTTACTACATAATCCCCATCTATACTTCTATATACCTGTGTATCTGTCTCATCTATAGAAAAAGTATTCTCTGGATCAGGAATTTTATATGAACCGCTTTGTAATGTTTCTGTATCAAATACACTTCCCATTTGATTGAGGTTTGCAAAAGCAACAGCATCATCAGGTATCGCGCCACTATCTACCAGCTCTTGAAAAGAGGTCTCATTTTTAAGAGTAAATCCACTTACTACCCTATCGCCGTTTTCATTTTGCATATAGGTAAAATCTACTTTATTTTCCAACCCGTACGAATCAAAAGAATACCCGTCACTATTAGCTATAATAACCCTGGTACTTCCGTCAGAATTTGATAAGAGTATATCCATTGAGCCGTTGGAATTTTTTTCATAATAAGCTTGGTTTTCAAAGCCGTCTGTAAATGTAGAATATGTAATGGTGCTTTTGTCTTCTTGGGGTACTACAAATAGATCATTTCCCTCTTTTGTAGTAAAATGTGTAATATCGCCGTATCCACCTTGGATATTCTCTTCTTTTGTCGCAGGTAAAGAGAAGTTCGTATCTGCATCTATTGTATCACCATCGAGGAAATTAAAAGCTTGAAGATCTTCTTTTGAATAAGGAGTTAAGTTTGCTATATCTTCAAGGCTTATATTATCTCCATATATTTGTATATCTGTTGTATTATTTTGAGAATCATAGGATATGCTATAGTTGTTATTTACTTCTAGGGATTTATAAATATTTCCATCGGTATCTTTTGATAATTCTTGGTAGATTCCGTTTGTATCAGTAAATGTTATCTTATCATTATTTCCATAGATAAGCATATCACTGTTTTCATCATACTGAATTCTTGTATTGTCAGGCTGCAGTACTACACCTGTTTCATCGTATCCTTCATATATTTTTATATTTCCTTGGGGTGTTTGTATTTCTGTGATATCTTTTGGTATTTGTACTTCAAAGCCTACCGGAAGATTTTTTGCTTCTTCTAGGGTAAGGTTATTATATTCCAGGAGGTCTATTGAGGTGTAGTCTGTATTTGCAGCTATATGAGAGATGGTTTGGCCTTGGGTTAAAGGGATGGCAGTAGGAATTCTAATATCTCCCGTAACAATATTAGAAGTATCTATTACAGGTAGTTTAGTTAATGTTAGGTTTTCTCCGTTTTGGGTTATTTTTAACTCATATGATTCATTTGCATCATATGAATAGGTTAGATTTCCCTCACTATCATAGGCTTTTAGGTTATATGCTGTTACTTCTCCGTTTTGGTTATAAGAATCAGGGATTAATTCGTATTTATCGTAGTTTCCATTTTCATTTTTTACTAGGTAGATTTCGTTGTCGCTATCGGGTAATTTGTACTGTACGATTTTAGCATATCCTCCATCTAAGGTGGAAAGATTACCTTGTTCTTGTTTTAACCATGTGTCAAAATTTAAAGGTTCATTACCTCCATTAACATAATCGCTATAAAACTCTTTGTATATTACTGCCCGAGTTTCATTTGCTTTATTCATTGTAACAATACTATGTCCATCACCTAAACCAACATTTTCTCCAAAAATAGGAATTACTGTTCCTACATGTTGATTACCGTTTATACTCGTTGCATAATTTGAGAGGATATCTCCATTGACATCTCCTTTATCTTGATAAGATATGATAAAACAATGTTCTTTTGCTGTTTCAAGATCAACATTTGGGTCTACTCCAAATACTTCTCCTGTATAGATATTATACGCTCCGTATGGATTATATGAGTAAGCATCGGCTCCTGTTGCAATTCCAAGCATATTTGCTGTCGTTCCACCTAAACTATGTCCTACAAACACTAAATTTTCTACATTGATTTGATATTTGTTCATAACACCTACGGTAAATTCAAGTGCTGGTTGATATTGTGAATTAACATTTGCTGCCATATCCGTATCAACTTGTACATCGGTTGTACTTGCAGTTCCCCTAGAAGCTATTACATACTTACCTGTTTGTTTGTTTTGTAAAAGCATAATTTGTAAATCTGTATTAGGGTCTGATTTAAACTCTAAGACTTCATACCTTTCATTTATACCCATCATCTCATCTACTCTATCTGTTTGTATATCTCGGTATACGTCAGTGCTCTCGACAAAACCTTCATCATAAAAAGGGATATTTGATTCAACTTTTTCTATTAAAGATTGTTGATCTTTAGGGATGATGACATCATTACTTCCCAATGCAGTTTCAATTTGTTGTTCTGTGGCTTGAAGGTATTCTTTAATAGTATTACTATCATAAGATACCTTTCCATCTTTTAAATTTGCCGTTTGAAAATATTGACTCTCTAAAGTTAGATATGAAAACTCAGAGATTAAACCGTATTCTAAAATCTCATCCATTGTTGGTTGAGTTGCCATTTTATAATCCTTTTATATCAAATAGTTGTTTTTTACAATCTTGAAATGTTATTATTGGTTTAGTGCCAAACATAGGGGCACCCCCTCCACCGCTTATAAGCATTAAAATACCTCCACGAAATAAATTCATAATATAAGGGGTTCCTACACGAATACTTGGAGCTATTGCTATAGTTTTATTTTTTTTAGTATCTATAAATTCAGCTTGAGATTTAAATATCTTAAATCCTAATAATGTACCATCCTCTGAATCTACAAGTTTGTATATATACCTAGCCTCTGATTTTTCAATAATCTCATAATCTTTTTTTGAGTTTGGGTCTAAATATACTTTTGCAATTAAATTTTTCTTATCTTTATATAAAGGGTTTTTAGTTCTTGCAGTATATTCTACATAGTCACTAACTTTATGTGCATATGTATTTTTATAAAACTCCATATTATAATCATCTAAATCTATATACCCTTTAGTTAAGCTAGCCCCAATACTCTCAATCTTTCCATCTTTATCCTTTTTGGGCATCTCATATATTATAGGCTTGGTTGTATAGGATAATATTTTTAATATCCCGTTTGCTGCAAATATATCCCAAAAGGGAAATAAAATTACAATAGCTAAAATAATTATAGAATTAAGCTTTTTATTAAAAAGTTTTAACAAAAATTTAAAAACTATAAATCCTACAACTACATATATAATATATATTGGTATGATTATCAATCCACTCATTAAGTTACTTTCCCGATTCTTTCAATCTATTTTTTACTCTTATAGTAAGAGCTAAAAATCTTTTATATTTCAAAAATTTAGGAAAATAAACCTTAAAGAAAAAATAATAAAATTTTATACCAAAGTTACAAAAAAGTTATAACTTTATCTTATGGCTTTATAATGGGGCTTGGAAGGGGAGGGGATGGAGTGTTTTTTTGTGTTTTATTAAAATTATTAATTTAGTATAAAAGTTTATTTTCTTAGATATATTGTATTTTTAGATGGAAATAATAAATCTTTCTATACAACTTTACTTTTTTCAATATTTGAAAAGTTTTCATTATTGGCAATGATCAAGCTTCCTATTTGATTTATCGCCGTATTTGTAACTCTTGAATAATCAATAGTATCCGTTCTTACATATATTCCGTTTTCATCTTTTCCCCATTCCTGATATTCACCAGTGTTTGGGTCAGTAAAGGTTATCTTGTCAGGATCTGTCAGGTCTCCGTAGATAAGCAGGTCGTTTTCTTCATTATATGTTAGCTGCTGTTGATTGCCGTTTTTATCGGTGTATGTTATGGTATTTGTATACGAATCATAGGAACCGTATACAGCGTCTGTAGCTATTTGTCCTGAATCTGCAAGTATATCTCCGTCTCCGAAGTCTTTTTCTTGTTCATCCAGTTCCATAAGGATTTCTAGGTCGGTACTATTTTTATCTCCTCCTGAAGATGTTGGAGGGAGGTCATCTAGGGGGTTGTTTGGGTTTTCTATGGAATCAAGTTCTTTGGCTGCTTGGTATATATTACTTATTCTTTGTTGTTGAGTAGAATTATCTTGAGCATATGTTGTTTCTTCCATAAAGCCTTTTATATCATCTACAGAAATATCACCTTTTTGGGTTACCATATCTTGAAGTTTTTTAAACATAGAATTACTAGTTGTAGTGTTAAGTGATAAATTATATTGGTTATGATAGTCTGCTAACATTAACTTTTCGCCATTAGATAATGTTATACCAAGCATAGTTTCCACTGTATTTATATGAGTAGCTATATTATTAACCTCTGATACAAAGTTTGTATTTATAGCATTTTGACCATATTCGGAACTTAAAGCAGAATTTATTTCATTTTTAATGTCACTGTAATTATCAAAAGAACGACTATCACCTTTTAAAAGTGATTCGACACTATCATAATATCCCTCTCCATATTCATGATCTAAGATATTTTTCATTAAATCACTGGCAGTAGAATTATTTGCAATATCTAATTGCTGTCCTCCAAAAGACCAACTCGAATTACCGGTTCCTGCATTTGAAATTTCATAACCATTTGATACTCCTCCAAGTTCATTGATAATCAAATTTTTTGCTATGTTATATTGATAAGTGTCTATTATTAAATCTAATCCTCCAAAATCTTCCCAAGTATTTGACTGTGTTGTAGTTTGAGTATAGTTGTTTATGGTTGAAGTTGTTGCGGTTTCCATAGCATCTAATATTGGATTTCCTGTTATAGGTGATAGATTGGTTATAGTAGTATCTGATGAATAAGAATTTTCACTAGAAAATAGTTCATCTACAGAGATACCATCAAAACTCTCTTGAATTATATTTTGGCTTGAAAGCATCTCTTGAATATTATCTACATTATTCATAGGGATTAAATCACCTTCAAATCCATTGGTATTTAAGCCTGCAACTTCAAGTGCACCATATACATAATCTACACAGCTATTTGTAGCCACATTATAATAGTCGTCATTAAAAGAACTAATATCTTGACTTTTTCCATAATTTTTCAAGCTATTATATTGTTCTTCACTTACATTTATAGTTACAGAATAAGCTGGATCACCCGCATAATTATTTGCATCATTATCAACTGGATCACCTGCATCTATTGGTAATCCATTTTCTGAAGCAAAACCAAAATTTTGATCTTTGCTTACTCCATCACTTATACTATACCACATATGCCCAGCTATTGATGGGCTTGTTACTTCTACACCATCTTTTATGGTTGTATATAAAGTTCCTCTATCTTCTATATTTATGGTTAGTGTGTATTCTTTTGACATCTTCTAAGCCTTTCTTTTTTGAATATATATAATTAATACAGTTATTATCTTTTCTATATTAGGTACATCTTTTAAGTTTTCTACTTTTATATTATATTTGCCTTTTGGAAGTAGTAAGTGAAACATCTCTTTCTCTCTTCCAAAATATTTTTTACGATCATGAATATCACTATGCCTCCCAGAGTGAGAGAGAGTTTGAGATAAATCAATAGTTATCTCAAAAGGCTTATTACTTTTTTTTGTATATCTAGAAGCAGGAAATTCTTCGAAATTCCAATAAATATAATCATCTTTTAGCTCAAAAAGTGGAGTAATGGTTAGTTTTAAAACTATTTTTGCACCTTCTTTTGTAATCTCATAACTATTGTTACGACCAAGAGCTTTGTAAAACAAGGTCATATCATTGTCCATACGTTCTCCAGGTTTTAAATTTTTTTCAAGTTCTTCTCTCTCTTTCATATGCTCTTCTAAATTTCTAAGATAATCAAGAGAAAAGGTATAACCTTTCTTTTTTGGAATATCCACATCAAAATTAGCAACTTCTCCAACTTTTTTTAAATCTAATGTTTTGGTTACTTCTATTTCATTAAAAATTGTTTCATATGTAGGAATCCATTCCATTCTATAAAAAACCACCAATACTATCCCCAAAAAAATAGATAATATAACCAATATAATTTTTATAGTTTTTTTCATTTGATATTTTCCTATTTAATAAATTTTGCTTTATTCAAATCATATTTCAATATTTTTTTAACGATTTTCCCATTAGGGCACTTTTGTTCTCTAACATCAATCTTAATAAGTTTATTCTTTTTATCTATTTCAACTTTGTCAATATCACCGCTATCTTTTAACTGTAAAAATTCTCTACCGCAAAAACCAGATACCATATCATATTCATATTCAACAATAGTTTTTTTAATTACATGAGAACAATCAGTAATTTTAAGTAATTTAAGCTTCTCATAACCTCTCCCATGATTACCTCCACCAGACTTTACAACAATATTTAAAGTATTTTGATCAAGTAAATACCAATATTTAGAAAATCCTCCTATTAATCTTTTTATTTCTCCTGTAATAGTGTTTGCACAATATAATCCGGCAATGAGCTTATGTGAGCTAACAGTAAATAAATAAATATTTTTAAATTGAGTATATTTAAGTGATTGATATTTAATTGCTTTTAAAAGTTCCTTTACAAATAGAATACTATTTCTATTTTTTGGATGTATGAAAGTCCCAATATGAAAATTTTCTAATTTCTTTGAATTTTTATTTTTTTGATATAATTTGTAAATATTATCTAAGGTAATAATTTGACTTTGATATAAATTTTTAATACAATATTGACTGTTACAACTTTTTCTTTCTCTTAAAAAATATTTTTGTTCTTTTATAAGTTGTTGTTTATCTACATCGCTTACTATTTCTTTTAATTTTGAATATACTGAATTTAATTCTTTATCAAACTTTGCGAGCTCTTCATTCGTACAAATTTTATATTCAATACTACCTTGATTAACATTATCACAACTAAAACTTGGATTGTAAAATTTTATTTTTTCGGCAAATACCAAACTATTAAATAACAGTAAAACTAAAAATATTTTTTTCATGCTATTTTCCTTTTTAGATTGTAAAATCTATTACTTTCCCCGATTCTTTCAATCTGATCTTTTACTCTTATTACAGAGCTAAAAATCTTTTATATTTCAAAAATTTAGGAAAATAAACCTTAAAGAAAAAATAATAAAATTTTATACCAAAGTTACAAAAAAGTTATAACTTTATCTTATGGCTTTATAATGGGGCTTGGAAGGGGAGGGGATGGAGTGTTTTTTTATTTTTTATTAAAGTTATTAATTTGGTATAAAAGTTTATTTTTTCAGATATGTTGTATTGATAGGTGAAAATAATAAAGTTGTCCTATAAATCTTTGATCTGATTTTGGAAAATACTGGAATTATAAAAGGTAGGATATAAACAAGAGTTGGAAGATATAAAAATTAAAGTTTTAAATATTAAATTTCTTGCAAGTCACTTTTTATTTGTCTAATTGTTTTAAGTAATGGCTCTAATTTTGTATCGCATACATTGTATATCTCTTCTGCATCAATATCAAAATAATGATGAGATATAATATCTCTCATACCTTTGGCACCTTTCCAATCAATCTTGGGATATTGTTTTAATAATTCTTTATCTGTGATCTTATCTATATTTTTTAAACTTTCGCCTATGGCGATTAATTGCATACAAATACTATCTAACTTTTCCATACCCTGCGGTGTATCAGTAAGATAATTTATACTGTCAACTACCTCAAACCGTTGCAATGTAATTTTTATTGCATTTTCAATTTGAAGTAAGATTTCTGATACTAGGGATTTGTCATACATAGATAACCTCTTTTTCAATTCTATTTTTTAAAAAAGGGTTCATTTTATCTCGAATTCTTACCAAATCAATATGGTTTGACATTAACTTTTCAAGTTCATCTTTAATATGAACCATCGTAAACATATCAGCAGTTTTAGTTTTTATGCAGATATCAATATCACTGGTTACCTTTGCTTCATCTCTTGCAACTGAGCCAAACAGCCCTATAGCTTCGATACCGTATTTATCTTTATTGCTATTTTTAAATGATTCCAGTAATTGTATAATTAATTCTTTTTCCATTTTATATTCTTTTAATATTTTGAATATTATAACATAACTATAATCAAACACAAACTATGCTAAGTTTCCTTGAAAATCTGTTTTTAGCTGCTGCCGTTTTGCCGTAAATATTATTGGTTATTTAGATTGTTATTTCTAGATTCAGAAAAGATACCCCGCCTAGTAATAGCAGGATATTTTAAAGATATTATTCAGACAGCTCTTTTAGGGTGCTGATATTTGCTGCTAGTTTATTGTTTACTTCCAGGTATTCAAGTTCAGGTATGCTGTCCGCAACCACTCCGGCACCAGCCTGGAAGATGATAGTATCGTCTTTTATCATGGTACTTCTAATTGTAATGGCGCTGTCCATATTGCCGTCAAAGCCAAAGTAGGCGATGCTTCCGCTGTAGAAACTTCTTTTAAGCTGCTCGAAGTCCGCTATAAGTTCCATGGCCCTTATCTTTGGGGCTCCCGTCATGGTTCCCGCCGTAAAGGTAGAGGCAAACAGATCGAACATATCGTATTTTTCGTCATCCAGGTTCGCTTCCACATCTGAAACAAGGTGCATAACATGTGAGTACCTCTCGACCCTCATTTTAGCGGTAACCTCTACGGTTCCTGCCTTTGCTACACGTCCTACGTCGTTTCTTCCAAGATCGATCAGCATTACATGCTCTGCAACCTCTTTTGGGTCTGTTTTTAGCTCATGTTCCATCTCAAGGTCACGTGCTACAGTCTTGCCCCTTTTTCTGGTACCCGCGATAGGTCTTAGAAGTATTCTGTTGTCGGTCAGCCTTACCATAACCTCAGGAGAGCTTCCGGCTATAGTGAAATCCTCATATTCAAGGAGGAACAGATATGGGCTTGGGTTCTTGCTTCGTAGAAGCCTGTAGAAGCTAAGGTTGTCTACTTTCGCCTTTGCCGTATACCTGTTGGTCATAAGTATCTGGAATACGTCCCCGCTTCTTATCATCTCTTTTGATCTTGCGATCATATCAAAGAACTTCTCTTTTGTATGGGAGAAGCTTCCCTCTTCAATAATAGTTGCCTTTTGGATAGGGGTGTAGGAGAAAGGCTCTTTTAACCTGCTTTCTATCTCATCTATCTTGGACTCGCACTCTTTTAAGGATGTCACCATAGTAAGCTTCGAGGTCTTGTGGGAGAATATAAGGACGATCTTGGGTCTTATAAGGTCACAGTCGGCTATCCCTATGGTGTCTTCAAGATTGTCCATATGTTTTTCAAGTGTAGGCTCAAAGGTAGCAACCATATCGTAGCCCATATTGCCTATGAAGCCGTCGATCAGCCCGATTCCAAGCTCTTTGCTTTTTTGTTTGTAGAACTCTTTGTCAAGCTTGTTGTAATACTCTTTTAAAAAGACAAAAGGGTTTTTGTCTATTTCGCTTACTTCACCTTTTTCATTTTTATAAAAACTCTTTTTATTCTCATGCCACACCCTTTCCCTGGCACCTATGAAAATATAGCTGTAGTTACCGTCGGTACTGTTGCTTATGGTTGATTCAAAAAGGAAAGTTATCTCGTCTTTGTAGATTTGCTTTACTTTTTGATAGATAGATACGGGAGTGAACTGGTCTAAAAATAATGTGTTTGTATAAAAATTCATGTTGCCCTTGCTTCTTTTACAGTTTTAATATATATGCACCGGGTGCGTTCAGGTCTTTCTTGATCTTAGGCAGCCTCTCTTTTGCCGCATTGTATGACGGGTAGACGCCTATTAGAACCTTATTGTATGTTTTCCCTTTGATATCCATTTGGTGCAGTTTGTAGCTGTAGCCTTTTTTTGTGATACCGTTAAGGAAACTGTCCGCAGGTTTTTTGGTGAAGGACGCTATCTGAATATAGTAGCCTTTTGCTATTGCCGCTTCTTTTTTGACGAAGTTTGTAACCTTCGGTGCTTCTACCGTGACCTGTTTTACTGGTTCAGGTTTCTCTATTTGCTGGAATACTTTTTTTACTTCCTCTTTTTTCTTCTCGATAACAGTTTCGGCAGTTTTTTGAACCTCCGGGGCTTTTACTTCCGGAGTCTCTTTAGTTATCCCGAACAGGTCTTTTTTCGTCTCTTCAACTTTTTTGGACTCTATTTTAACGGGAGATTCCTCTTTTACGGGTTCGGGAAGGATAAGCTCTTTCTTTTGAGTTGCAGCTTCCGTTTTAAACAGTTCATCTTCCTCGTTTTGCTTGTTGATGATCTTCTGGTACTCTTCGTCCGTTTTTATCTTGTCAAGCTGGTTGTCTTTTGCTATTTGCTGTACAGGCTGCCCTGCATTTGAGAGCTTATCTTCTTCCTGGTTGTTGGATATAAGCCTGATAACTACGATAGTGATAGTAAAAAGGAGGATCAAGGAGATGATAAGGATGATATATTTTTTTCTGTTCTTTCCGTTCGAGTCGGGGTCAAGCTTTATATCGTAAAGGTTGTTGTCTCCCTCTTCACTCTCAGGCAGGACACCGGATGAAAGGTTAAGGGAAACGGCGTCATCTTCCGCAGGGTTGTTGTCGAAGAAACCGGGTTCTTTTCTGATAGATTCCCTTTTTTGATCTTCAAGCTTTTCCTGGGCCTGTCTAAGTCTCTCTTTATCCTCTTCAATGCCTACGTTTCTTAGGAACTCTTTTCCGTCTACTTTCATACTTTTCTCCCCTTTGATCAAGTTAGTTTAAAGTGTGCTTGTTTTACGAAAAACCTACTAGTAAGTAGGTTTTGTATAAACTACGAATTTCTTAGCCAGTTCTTCCAGCTCTTTGTTTACCTGAGCTTGAAGGTCGGTATTGTTGATATCGTCTAATACGTCCGCGATCTTGTTTGCGATCAGTTCAAATTCCGCTTCTTTCATCCCTCTTGAGGTAAGTGCAGGTGAACCGATTCTGATCCCTGAAGTAACGAACGGGCTTCTTGTCTCACCTGGAACCGTGTTTTTGTTTACCGTGATACCGGCAGCTCCAAGCGCAGCGTCCGCGTCTTTACCTGAGAAATCTTTGTTTAGGAAGCTTACAAGTACAAGGTGGTTGTCAGTACCGTCAGATACAAGGTCATATCCTCTTTTTACAAGAACCTCTCCAAGAACTTTCGCGTTTGCTTTAACCTGTTTTGCATATTCTTTCCATGAAGGTTTTAAAACTTCACCGAATGCTACCGCTTTTGCAGCTATAGCGTGTACTAAAGGACCACCTTGAAGACCAGGGAAGATAGCAGAATTGATCTTTTTAGCAATATCTTCGTCATTTGTCATGATCATACCACCTCTTGGACCTCTTAAAGTCTTGTGGGTAGTTGTTGTAACAACATCCGCATAAGGGAACGGAGACATATGCTCACCTGCTGCAACAAGACCTGCGATATGCGCGATATCTGCAAATAAAATAGCTCCGCAGGCATCAGCAATTTCTCTGAATTTTTTAAAGTCGATCTCTCTGGCGTAAGCAGAAGCACCACAAACGATGATCTTAGGCTGAACGATCATTGCGATATCCATTACTCTTTCGTAGTTGATTCTACCGTCAAGCTCTACACCATAGTAGAATGCATGGTAGTTTTTACCAGAGAATGAAGGTTTAGAACCGTGAGTCAGGTGTCCACCGTGGCTTAGGTCCATACCAAGGATCTTGTCACCAGCTTTTAAAAGTGCCGCGTAAACCGCACCGTTAGCCTGTGACCCTGAGTGAGGCTGTACGTTCGCGTAAGAGCATCCGAAGATCTCGCAAGCTCTGTCGATAGCAAGCTGTTCAACTTTGTCCGCAAATTCACATCCACCGTAATATCTTTTGTTCGGGTAACCTTCAGCATATTTGTTCGTAAAAACAGAACCGGCAGCTTCCATAACCGCAGGAGAGGTGAAGTTCTCAGATGCGATCATCTCCAGGTGGTTTGTTTGTCTCTCTAACTCGCTTTCAATAATTTCAAAAACTTCTTTGTCCGCTGTTGCTAAATTGTCGTTGCTTAAAAAACTCATTTTCTTTTCCTTTTGTTAAATTTATATGTATTTTTTTGTTTTACCGTATACGGCAGAAGCCGCATTTTAATGTACTATTGTACTCTACTACTCTTGATCCTCATCACTATGCAGGTCAACCTCGTTTGCGATAGGTTTCATCGCAGGGAACAGAAGCACGTCTCTGATAGAATGCTGGTTTGTAAGCATCATAACTAGCCTGTCGATACCTATACCTTGACCCGCAGTAGGGGCCATACCGTAAGATAAAGCGTTTACGAAGTCCGCATCCATCTCGTGAGCTTCATCGTCACCGCTGTCTTTTGCGGCCATCTGACCTTCAAATCTCTCCAGCTGGTCAATAGGGTCGTTAAGCTCACTGAAGGCATTTGCTATCTCTTTACCTGCAATGAACAGCTCGAACCTGTCGGTTAAGTGAGGTTTTTCGTCGCTTCTTCTTGCAAGGGGAGATATCTCTACTGGGTATTCAGTGATAAATGTAGGGTTGATAAGTTTTGCTTCAACATATTCGTCGAACATTTCACCTTGGAGCTGACCCATGTTCATTGACTCGTTTACGTCCACGCCGTCGTTTTTAAGGTATGCAATAGCTTTCTCTTTATCGATCGCCACATCTGCAGGAACCCCTCCTATATCCGTTAAAGACTGGATAAGAGGGATCTCGCTGAATTTGCTGAAATCTATCTCCAACTCGCCGTAAGGGAGGATCGTAGGGAGGTTAAGGTGGTCGAACAGGTATTCAAAATACTCTTTTGTTATAGCTATCAGGTCTTTGTATGTTTTGTATGCCCAGTAGAACTCGATAGATGTGAACTCAGGGTTGTGCGTAGCATCCATACCTTCGTTCCTGAAGTTCCTGTTGATCTCGAACACAGCTTCAAATCCACCAACTATAAGTCTTTTAAGGTACAGCTCGGGTGCTATTCTTAAAAACCTGTCGACACCAAGTGCGTTGTGGTGAGTTACGAAAGGTTTTGCGTTTGCACCTCCTGCGATAGGGTGCATCATAGGCGTTTCAACTTCAAGGAAACCTTTGTCTTCAAAGAATCTTCTGGTTAGACTGATAACCTTTGATCTGATATGGAAAGTTTTTTTAACCTCTGAGTTCATTATAAGGTCAAGGTATCTTTGTCTGTATCTTAGCTCCTTGTCCTGGATACCGTGGTATTTCTCAGGAAGAGGGCTTATCGCTTTTGTAAGTATCTTTATATCGTTTGCGTGAAGAGAAAGCTCGCCCTTACCTGTAACGAACGGGAATCCTTCAACCTCTACGATATCACCCACTTCAAAAGTTTTTTTGAATACGTCGTTGTAGAATCCCTCTTTTATATTGTCCCTTGCCACGTAAACCTGTAAAATACCGCTTTCATCCTCTATTTTAAGGAAGCTGGCTTTACCCATCAGCCTGAAGAACTTGATCCTTCCGGCAACGGTATATATCCTGTTCTCGTCCCTTTTATCCTCTTTTTGCTCAATATCACTGTTAACATTGATATATTTATCTATGCTTGTATTTCTGTTTGACTTGTTGCAGTAAGGATTCAGTCCTATCTCTCTTAGTTTGTTTGCTTTTTCTATTCTTTGTTGTATATATTTATTCTCGAACAATTTTTATATCCCTTCTTAAAATTTATTTTCGTTACATGTTTCGCAAAGCCCGTAGAGCTGCATATTATGGTCTGTGATAATAAAGCCTTTTTGTTCGGCTATGCTCTCCTGCCTTTTTTCGATCTCTTCGTCGAAGAATTCGACGATCTTCCCGCATGAGGTACAGATAATATGGTCATGGTGTTCAGTATCGTTTGATTCATATTTTTTTCCCTCTTTCCCGAATGAGATGGAGGAGATAAGGTTTACCTCTTCCAGAAAGTTCAAAGTCCTGTAAACTGTTGCGATCCCTATGTTTTGCTCGGGATGCTCTTTTTTTACCACTTCGTAAAGTTCCTCAGCGTTCAGGTGCTCGTCAAGTTTCATTAGAAGCTGAAGTATCAAAGCTCTTTGCTCCGTATATTTCATCCCCTTGTTTTTTAAAACAGACTTTAGCTTTTCGATCGCTTCGTTACTGTTCTTCACTTACTGCTTCCTCGGTTTTCTCGGATGTTGTTTCCTGAAGCTGTTTTGCAAGCTCTTTGGATCTTTCCTCTACCTCTTTTTGAGATAGCTCTTTTATGGTCTCTTTTGTGGAGTTAACCGCTTTGTCGATGTTCTCCCCTACATTTAAACCTGAAGTGTCAAGCTTTATTATATATTTCCCCGTTTCAACTAAAAGAGGGAAAACAATGCTGTCTTTGACTTTTGGTTTCAGGTTGTCGTTTACCACTTTTACCTGTGTAACGGCATAAGCGATTATCGAGAATATCAGGAATATTTTCCCGGCACCGAAAAGAAATCCGAAAAGTTTGTCAAATACCCCAAGGCCGCTTAGGTCGAGAACTTTTGCAAACAGGGTTCCAAGCGTAAACGCGATTATCCAGAAGATGATCAGTGAAACGATAAATCCTGCTAAAAGTATGGTATTCTCGTTATTCATAGGGATGATCCCGTTTACTAAAACACCGGCGTCCTTTGCCACTCTGGAAGCGACAAAAACACCACCGATTATACCCACAAGCCCGAAGAACTCTTTGGTAAATCCTTTGAACAGACCTTTCAATCCAAGGAGTGTCACAAGGGCAATAACAATAATATCAAGTATATTTATATTTTCCAATCACGTTTACCTTCATAAATAATTGCGATTATATCTTTTTTTGCTTTAATACAAAATCAAGACTTTTATATCATATATTTTGCGGCTTCTTTCTTGTCCGGGAATTTTATGTTTTTAAGGCTGAACTGCTCAATATTTTCATTATCGTTGAACAATACCTCATACTCTTTGTCAGCCTCGCATTTTCCGTAGGTTATGATAAGTTTTGCCGCTAGTTCCTTATCCTTTTCGCTTGCATCTTTGCTGAAAAGCACGAAGGGACCCGTAGCGTCTTTTATCCTTGCTTTGAGATATTTTTGGCTGTGTGTGCTTTTTAGTTTTTCGTTATCCTCTTTATCTCTTCCTATGATAAGTTTGGCCCCGTCAGGAAGCCTTAGGTGACGTCCCGCTTTTAATGTATCTATATCTTCGATCTCAAGTTTGTCGTGCTCCGTGAAATCCCTCAGCTTCTGGCTGAACTGCATCTCGGTAAGCAGGCACCCTCCGCCCGGCGATTCGAAGTTCTCAAGCCCTATGCTCTTTGCCAGTTCCAGCTGGGCGTTCCTGCTTCTTCCGCTTATATCAAGGAGTTTTTCCCTGTCGATCCAGCCTTCAAGTTCGGGCTTTGAGGGGGGAAGCAGTTTTGCGCTTAAAGGCCTTACTATAAGCTCCTCGTAGCTGCTTAGGGATTTTACGTTTTCCATGGCGTCTTTTCTCTGGCTCATAGGGCGCTGACCCAGAACCTCCCCGCTTATCATAAACGATGCGCCGAATTTTTCCAGAAGGGCTCCTGTATGCCTGAACATAAAACCGTGGCAGTCTATACAGGGGTTGAAGTTTTTCCCGTAACCGTATTTAGGGGAGAAAAGCACTTCATCCAGGTATAACTGTCGAAGATCCAGTATCTCCAGCTTTACACCTATCTGGTCACACATATTTTTCATATGTTCAGTCCTGTCAACAGTTGAACCGAAGCCTATATTTATATTTACCGCTATTACGTCTATACCCTGGTCTTTTATAACCTTCATGGCCAGAACAGAGTCTAGCCCGCCGCTGAATAATGCTAAAGCTTTCATTTTTTCCTTTTTTATTTGATTAGTTGGAGGGGATCTATATATTTGCTGTTTTTTGTGGCCTGGAACATCAATGTGTCGTTTATACGACCCACCACATAACCTTTTTCTATCCATTTGCCCACTTTAAGGTTGGGGGATATCTTGTCAAGGTGGGAATAGATGGTATGCAGGTTGTTCTTGTGTTTGACGATAACCACGTTTTCTAACAATCCCGAGTTTTGTTTTGCGTAAACAACCTGTCCCCTTAGTACGTTAAATACCTTTGCGTTGGGTATTTTCGTTTTCATGGATACAGATTCGTTAAACAGCTGCATTTTGTAAACTTCGTCATAATATTTACCGAATTTTTTTGTTATGTCGTAGGATTTTAAAGGGGCTATTGTTTTTTCACCCCGGTATTTTGAGATCTCTATCCCTTTTGCCGAAGATCCCAGCTTCCTTACCTCTATATCTATATCGTCGTCAAGTTTCTTTTTCGAAACTATCTTCATTGGCTTGTTCTCTTCGGCTTTTTCTTTTCGTTTCTGTTCTTCCTGCTCTTTTTTCAGTGCAAGCTCTTTTTCCCTTTTAAGCCTTGCTTTCTCTTTTGCTATTCTCTCTTTTTCTTTCTCTATCTCTTTTTTCTTCAGGATATTCAGGCTTCCAAGGAGGTCTTTTATTTTCGACTGTTTCTGGATGATCTGCTTTAGTTTCGCCTGGTATTCTTTATGTTTTCCCCTTAAAGAGTCTATGGCTTTTTCCTGCTCTTTCTGCATAGAGGCAAACTCTTTTTTGATCTCTTCTTGTTTCTCCACGTATTTCAAAAGCTCTTTTGTTTTGTCCTCGTTGGATCTTTTCTCCCTGTTTACTTTCAAGTAGTCAATATTGAGGTCAAGAACCTCCTGCTTTGCATTTTCAAGGATCAGGGTGTAAACCTCTTTGTCTATGACCTGTTTGAGCGAGCTTTTGTCTGCCTGGTCTATCCCCATGCTCATGGCATATCTTTCCACTATGAAATCGATAACGTTCTGCTCGATCTTCTCTTTCTCTTTTTGAAGTTTAAGGGCATCTTCTTTAAGCTCTTTTAGTTTGCTTTTTGCGTTTAGGAGCTTCAGTTTATTCAGGATGATATTGTTGTTTGTGATCTCCAGCTTTTTAACGATATCGTCATATTTGGCTTCCTCTTTTTTTATCTGGGAAGCTAGGATATCGATGCTTTTGTTCACGCTTTGCTTGTCTTCGTTTATCTGGGATATCTTTTCATTGTTGGAGCTTATTTTTTTCTCTATATCCTTTACGGAAGCCTGGGAATATAAAGCCAATGAGGTTATAAAAAAAAGTTTTTTTACCATTACGACAGTTTGTATTTTACTATAAGTCCGAAAAATGTAACCAAAGGTACGACAAAGGCAAGCAGTGCGATCTTTAACAATTCAAGTTCGATCTGGAAATTACCCGGTATCAATTCTATTATCTCTGCAGGCACCACCATGCTGATATTGGTAATAAGCATATACATCAAAGTGGAAACTATCAGTATGGATAGAACGGTGCTTCCAAGCATGATCCTGAATATGGGTTTTGAACTGTAAAATACCGATCCTCCGTGAAGCTGGATGATCTTTATTCTTTCAATATGCTCAAAGAACCAGATCTTTATCTGTTTCCCTATAAGGAGGAATGAAAGGATCAGTATAACGCTGAAGAGCGTTATTACGATATTCTGGATCAACATTAAAATTGAATATATCTTGTTATGGTCCTTTGAAAAGGTCTCGACCCTTTTTACGCTTGCAATAGTGGTAAGCTCTTTTCTTATCTGCTCCAGTTTCTGGGTTGTTGGGAACTCTTCAAGGTATATATTGTAAAAGTAGGGCAGTTTGCTGTTCAAAAGCTTCAAGGAAGACTCTGAAAGGTTCTCTTTGACCCCTTTTATTATATTTTCCCTTTGGAGTATCTTTACCTCTTTTACGTTGATCCCAGCCAGTTTATCTATGGTGATAAGGGGTGTGTTTGAGATAACCACGATAGAGTAATCGTTTGTGATATTCGCTTTATAGTTATCCACGACCTTGTTCACTATCAAGAAAAGGCAGAATGCGATAAGCATTACCGTCAATGGCAGAAGGAACGAAAAGAAAGATTTAAGAAGCTTCATATATCACTCCGTCGTCAATATTAAATCTTCTGTATTTTATACCGAAGTTTGAAGGGATATTGTGGGTTACTACGATAACCGTGATCCCCAGGTGCTCGTTTGCGTCCCTTAGAAGTTTCCAGATAACATCAGCCGAGTATTCGTCAAGGTTCCCCGTAGGTTCGTCCGCCAGGATCAGGCTTGGGTTATGGGCAAGTGCCCTTGCCACGGCTGCTCTTTGCTGCTCGCCGCCGCTTAGCTCTTCAGGGTAGGCGTCGATCTTGTGGCTTAACCTTACATGCTTTAGAAGCTTCTTTACCTGCTCTTTTGAGGTTTTGTCATCGTAATTGTGAAGCTTTAAAGGGAGCATGATGTTCTCTTCAATGGTATACTCTTTTATAAGCTTGTAGTCCTGGAATATAATTCCCAGGTTCTTCCTAAGCTCCAAAAGTTTTCTTCCCCTGTTTTTTGTTAGGTCCATTTTATTTACAAATAGATGCCCCTGCTTCACTTTAAGCTCGCCGTAGAGAGATTTCAAAAGGGTGGATTTACCGCTCCCGCTTGAACCGCTTATAAAGATAAACTCTCTCTCTTTAATCCTGAAATTTCCGTTTTCGATAATATTTCTTTTATTATCGTATGCAAGGGTAATATTTGTAGCTAAGATCACACTAAATACTCCAAAATCAGTTTATGGGAATCAAGATTGCTTCTTGTCCTTATCGGAGCGCCCTGGAAATATCTTGCATTGCCGTTTTGGATAAGTATATATTTTGTGATAGGCTTGTTGAAACTTCCCAGGGTCAGCTTGATAAGGAAACTGTTGTCGTTTATTACGTAAACGGTTTCAAAGTGCACCAGGTAATCCTCTTTTATAACAGCTTTTTCGGGAAGGTCGTTCTTTATCTTTCCAATATTAAGTTCATCCGGGAAATCAAAATCACCCTCCAATACAACCTCTGGAGAGTTTTGGGTAGAAGTTATGGTAACGTCCCAGATGGTTTTTTCCTGTCTTTTCCATCTTGCTTCGTATTTACTTACAACGTCAAGGTCTTGGTTCGTTCTTATCTCATGGGGGTAATCTTTGAAATGGTCAAGAAGTGAGCTTGAGTATTCAAAATATTTGGGGCTGTCTGTTCTAAGCTCCAGTGTCCCATCTATTTTAAGAACCCTTAAGGACTCTTCTATGAACTGGTCGCTCATTACACGCCTGTGGGGTTTTTTGTCCCAGGGTACCGGGAAGTGCACGAATATCCTCCCAACGCTGTTTGATCTTAAAAACTCCAGGAACAATCTGGCGTCATAGTTGATAACAAGTATATTATCAATGTTTTGAAGAAGGGTCTGCTTTAATACCTGCTCGATCGAGGGGGTATGTATCTCAAGCCCTATGATTATCTTGTCTGGGTTTGTTTTTGCCTGGTGCAGAAGGTGCGTACCGCTTCCGAATCCAACCTCCACGTATATCTCTTTGTCCGTATCGAATTCGTTCA
This sequence comes from Arcobacteraceae bacterium, assembly GCA_963677515.1. Taxonomy (GTDB): domain Bacteria; phylum Campylobacterota; class Campylobacteria; order Campylobacterales; family Arcobacteraceae; genus JAIOSF01. The sequence continues at coordinate 2,779,805 of OY781963.1, forward strand.
CGAAATAATCGATTGTTTTAAGGTATTTTTCCTGAGGGGGAACTTTGTTCTTATGGATCGAGTCTGTGTTTGAAAAAAGAACTTTTGCCTTTGAAGCTGCGGCATAATCGTTCAGTGCAGTTTTCATCAGGCTTACGGGGGTCATCCTTGTGGGATTGTCAAGCTTTACGAGGTGGTTCCCTTTTTTTTCTACTTTTGTAAGTAAAAACTCTTTTTCTCCGATATTTACGGAGATCTTCTGGTCGTACTGCGATTTTGCAATAAAATTAAATCTGGACTCCAAAGAGTTGTCTTTGTCCAGATTTATATCGTTGTGTGGTTCTAATAATATGTGAGGCATCTATAATTTCTATTTTATTAATTTAAGTTTTCAAGTTTCGGTAGGATAAGAGAAGATTCTTTTGTTCTTTCCGATACAAGACCGTATTTGTCAACCGCCTGGATAGAGTATTTATAAGTAACACCCCTTACGATATCCGGATCTTCAAATCTCAAAGCATTGATATTAGGGATAATGATCTCTTCACCTGTTGAATACCAGTCTTTTTTGATTACTTTGTAAACATTGTAAGAGACAGCTCTGTCATCCGTTTTTATCCAGTTAAGGATCGTTCTCTCCCCTTGTATCTGAGCCAGCGTAAGCTGAGGCATTCTAGGTTTCCCAAGGGTTTGCCCCATTGCCGGGGAAACTTCCTCTATCTTGCTCTCAAGGCCGTCTTTGTCAACAGTTGTTATCTTGTAGAAATAGATCTTTCCGTCCTCTTTCACGATATCGTCAAACCTGTTGTGGTCCATATCCGCTTCGGCAATTTTACTGTAAGAACCGTTGGCGCTCGTAGCCCTGTGGATATTGTATTTTACGACATCCGGAGTGGTTGATCTTCCCCATGCAAGCTGTATCTTCCTTGGAAGGTCAATTGTAGCCGTAAGCTGTGATATCTGGTTCGGCAGAGGTTTCGTCGTAGCCGTTACGGTTTCGCTGGGGATCGACTTGATATGGTCAAAAGAAACGGCAGTAATTCTATACATATATGTTTCGTTGTCTCCAAGGTTTTCATCGATATATTCGATATTGTATCTGCCTTTGTTGGTAGCTATTTTTTTCCACTCGGCTTCGGTAGGGGTCGTTCTTTCTACGAGATATTTCTCGATTCTCTGGCTCGGGTGGGGTCTCCAAAGTATTTTTATCTGTCTTGGAAGGTTGCTTATACTGTCAACCAGGCTTATAGCCTCGATCCTTGGAAGCGTAGTGATCATAACGTCGCCGCTAGGGTTTGATTCGAAACCGTTATCCCCTATGGTCGAGATAGAGTATGAGTATTTTGAGTTTGACATCAGCTTTTTATCAAGGTAATGGCTTGTGAATTTGTTTTTCAGGGTTTCAACCCTTGTATATTTCAGCCCGTCTATTTGCATATTGGCTCTGTAGATATGGTAACCCTTTACAAACTCGTTGGTTATAGGCTTCCATTCCAAAGCTACAGCTTCATGGTCCGGGATAAGTCTTATCTGATTGGCATCCACTACGGGCAGATTGCTGTCGACCTTTGGAACCTCTGCAACTTCAAGGTTCTTTTCACAACCGCTAAATAGGACTATTGAACCTATCAATAATAAACTTGTCGTTAATCTTTTCACAATAGTTTTCCTTTTGAAAGTATTCTTTATAAAATGTTTTCATATCATTCGGTAAATCAGCTTTGAAACTCATATCTTCTCCCGTGGCGGGATGCTTCAGATATAAACAGAAAGCATGCAGATAAACTCTATTGATTTTATCTGTTTTGCCCTTAAAACCATATAAAGCATCGCCCAGGATATGCCTGTGGAGGGTTTCCAGGTGTACCCTTATCTGGTGGGTTCTTCCCGTGAAGAGTTTTGCGGCTATAAGCTCGTATTTTCCGTTAAGGGAGGTGTCAAGTTTTATAAAAGAGGTCTTTGCGTTTTTGCCCGTAGGGACTATTCCCATTTTAAGGCGGTTGTTGGGGTTTCTGGCAATAGGCTTGTCGACGGTTATATCCTCTTTTAGAGGCAGGTCTATAAATGCCAGGTAGTACCTGCCCATTGTTTTGTCCTCCAGCTGCTTGGAAAGTGCCGTGTGGGCCTCGTTTGTCTTGGCTATTACTATAAGGCCGCTTGTCCCTTTGTCAAGCCTGTGGACTATCCCGTGCCTCTCCTCGCCGCTTATGGTTGAAAGCGACACACCTTTCTTTTTCAGCCAGTCCACAAGGGTC